>PJFB01000002.1 GCA_003574895.1 Geobacter sp. | reverse complement strand
AAAATCGGCATAACATCTTGATTTTATTAATCATTTGCTCAACTCGTTAATCACCGGTATCCGTATATAAGTGACTTGTCACCTATATAGGTGAACAGTATCGTATATAAGTAACCACGGTGGTTACCTATATAGCTAGCTTATGGGGTTGCTATTTTGCTGTTATTCTTGATTCGAGCTCTGTGCCGCGAATCAAGCGATAAGGTACAAACCATACTTTTAACTGTGGATCCCACTTGGCGCGCAATTTACGAAGCTGCTCACGTAATTCCATTTCTTCAAATGCAACGGAAACTGGCACTACATCGCCATCCTTGAAGCGCGGCATTTGCACCGCCTTTTCATCCACCACGATCTCGACGGTTTTTAACTTTACCCCACGCTTCTCGTCATACCGATAGCCGAACGCAAAGCAACGACTCCCCATACTGCTGCACCAGGCGCCTGGTGCCCTTTTGACCCGGTTTCAAATGACCGTATGACTTCATGTCTTTCAACATAATGATTTCCGCTTGAATGGTTTCGCGACCATGTTCTGCGCTGTGAGTATTTACCGCATCAAAATCAGCCGATCCTCCCGAAAATATACGCATTGTTTGGCAGCCTGTAAAATGATTTCCATAGAATGTATTTAATATGCGCCACCTGCCGAATTACCACTGTTTCCGGATGGAAACTAACTAGTTTCCGTCCGGAAAGGGTGCTTTTTCCCCCTGGCGGCGTCAATCTTCGGCCTTGCTTGTGCGGCGTACCGATGTACGCCTCCGCGCAATCCCTTGATTTCCTTGCCAGAAGAAAAAATCCCCGCTCTCCGAATCGGAAACCTACAGTTTCTCATCCGGAGTTTCCGGATGGAAACTAACTAGGCTCACCTCAACTGTAATCAAGCATATTCCCAGTTTTTCCCACACCGCTGTCCGTGAAATTCCTTACATAAAAAACATAGTTAACCCTATATACATTAATTAAATATTGTTGTATTGATGTGTTGTCGTGATGGATATTTTAATAATTCCCCCTAAAAAACATGGTTGCCACGGGGGAAATACGCATACACGAATTCAAGGAGGATGATCATGACGTTTCGCACAACTATCCGCAAAAAGGCTGCTTCTACCGCTATCGCACTGTTGTTGGCGGTTGGCGCCACAATGGCCGGGCCATCGGGCGCCCGGGCCGGGGCGGATCCTTTCCTCGGAGAGATCATGCTGTTTGCCGGTACGTTCTGCCCTGTCGGGTATTTGGAGTGCAATGGCGCGCTGGTGCCCATCGCACAGAACTCGGCGCTGTATGCTATTCTCGGCACCACCTACGGGGGAGATGGACAAACCAACTTTGCCCTGCCTGACCTGCGCGGCCGGGTGCCTGTCGGCAACGGCACAGGCCCCAATCTTTCTCCTCGCACCCTCGGGCAGCCCGGCGGCACTGAAAACGAAACCCTGACCATATTCCAGATGCCTCAGCACAGCCATTCCATAACCATCAGCCTGCCCGCCTCATCAACGGCCGCCACCAAGGGAACGCCGGAGAACAATATCCCGGCAGTGCCCGAGAGAAGCGTGGCGGCCTACACCGATGCCTCCGCCGACAAGGCCATGCGCTCCCCCACGGCAACAGTGGGGTTTGCCGGCAACAACCTGCCCCACAACAACATGCCGCCTTACCTGACGTTGCGCTACTGCATCGCTACCCAGGGGATTTTCCCCACCAGGGACTAGTACCATGGAACATCTAAATCTAACCCCCCTCAGTCCCCCCTTAGATAAGGGGGGAAGCCTTGAAGTCTCCCCTAGGTTAAGGGGAGATTTAGAGGGGTTAGCAGTGGAAAAATAGAAGTTACACGGTACTAGTACCCTGCAACATTCAATGATTTTACCGTGAGCTGAACGGTTGCGATGAACCGGCGTTGTCGGATAGGAGAGGAACGATTTATGGTGACACGTACTTGTTGGACTGGGGTTAGGGCGGGGCGGTTTTGTTTGCTGCTGGCCGTTCTGGTCATGTTTTCGGCACTGCCGGCGGCAGCTTCGTCCAGCGGAATCTACGTTTCGACCGCCGATAGCCTGGGCGCTGGCGCCAACAGGGTGACCGAGGTCGCCTTCGGCGATTATTCCACCACCGGGATCTATCAGGGAGCAGGCGTCAACAAGCCCTATGCCGTGGCCCTGGATACAACGGCGGCCAAGCTGTTCACGGTGCTCAACGATAGCGCCGGCCAGAGGGTCGTTGCCATGGACCTGAACAATGGCGGCAGCGCGGCCATTGCCGCCACCGAAACCAGCGGCCAGGGCCGCTCCATCTCCGGCTTGGCCCTGGACCTGACTGACAAGGCTGTCTACTTTGCCACGGCTGCCTCCCTGGTTGCCACGGACAACAAGATCCAGCGGGTCAATTATGACGGCACCGGTCTGACCACCGTTTACAGCAGCGGCGGCAACAGCCGCAAACCCATGGACCTGGCCGTTGACCACAACAACGGCAAGCTGTTCATCGTTTTCAGCGACGGCGCGGCAAGCTGGATTGCCGTGGCCGGGCTGGACGGCAGCAACTTGGCCGAGGTGCCGGGCACCCGCACCAGCACCGGCGGCATTGCCATCGGCGGTATTGTCCTCGATACCCTGAACAGTTACCTCTACTATACGGTTGCCGGCAGCCTGGCCTCGGAGAACAACAGGATCCAGCGCAGCAAGTACGACGGCAGCGACCTGAAGCTGCTCTATAGTGGCAACCTCTACGACAAACCGTCGTTCCTGGCCCTTGACCAGAGCAACAACATCTATGCCGCCTTTACCGGCAGCGACTACCAGATGGTGAAATCGGCCAGTCTGGCCAATCCGGCCAGCATGGTCTGGAGCCCGGTGCCCAATACCCTGGTTTCGGCCACCGGCGTCTCCATCACCGGCATTGCTGCTCCCGCGGCCCAGTTGAGTGCGACCACTGGTACGGCAAGCGCCATCTCCGCCACGGCCGCCACCCTCAACGGCACGGTCAACGCCAACGGCACCAGCGCCGCGGTCAGCTTTGAATACGGCGCCGATACCAATTACGGCATCCTGGTCGCAGCCTCTCCGAGCACGGTTACCGGAACCACGGAGACAGCGGTCTCGGCAACCATCTCCGGCCTGGCGTGCAATGCCACCTATCATTTCCGGGTCAAGGCGGCGGCTGACTCAGGCACGGTCTTCGGCGGCGACCAGGCCTTCACCACCAGCGCCTGTCCCACCTATACCGTCACCTACGACGGCAACGGCAGCACCGGCGGCAGCGTGCCGGGCGACAGCAACGCCTATCCGTTCGGTGCGACGGTCACCGTATTGGGCAACACGGGTGCATTGGCCAGGACCGGCTACACCTTTGCCGGCTGGAACACGCAAGCGAACGGCAGCGGCACGTCCTACGCCGCCGCAGCCACCTTCAGCATCGCGGGCAATACCACCCTCTATGCCCAGTGGTCGCTGGATACCTGCGACACGTGGCCATCGGGACTGGTCTCCTGGTGGAAAGGGGAAGGGAATGCCGATGATGCGGTCGGCGGTAACAATGGGACGATCCATAATGTCGCCACTGTCAAGGAAGAGAATACGGCTACCGCATCATGCAGCAATGGGGCGGTGATCTCCTCGTACAGCTCGCTCTACGGGGACGGCACCACCATGATAAGCTGCGGCCAATGCACTATCGGCGCCACCAGTTGCAGCGTTACCTTCAACAATACAAACTGCACGGACCCGGTGGTCGGTGTCCACAAGACAGGCACACTGAACCTGGTGTGTGAGGCCCCCGACAGTACCGGCTTTGCTGCGGGAAAATCAGGCAAGGCCCTCGCATTTGACGGCATTGGCGATTACGTGGCACAGGGCGCAAGCTACAAGGGCTCTGTTGCCGGCACGGCCAGCAGCTCTTTTACCATGGAATTTTGGGCTAAACCGACGGCAACAATTACGAACATGCCACTGTCCCAGACAACATCCGGCTATGCCGGTGCTTCGGGGCAGCGCTACGCCATCTTCCCCGAAAACCTGAATAACGCATCCGAGGCCGGCGTGGGGGTCTCGGTCGGCACCAACGGCATCGTTGTTGTGGAGCACTCCTACGACTATATACCTGCACCCCTTGTGTATCCTCTGGCTGCCGGGGATATTCCGGCGGACGGCTGGCTGCACATTGCCCTGATCTATGAGGACCTGACCCCGAAGCTGTATGTGAACGGCGTGCTGAAACAGACCGGGTTGAGCAGCAGCAAGACAACGGTCTACCCATCGAGCGCCTTTGGCGAGGCTGGCTTGGGATACGGGTATTACCAGGGGTACCTCGATGAGATCCACATCTTCAACCGCGCCCTGACCGCCACGGAGATCCAGGGGATCTACACCGCCGCCAGCGCCGGCCTATGCGTGCCGCCTCTCCCCGCTGTCACTGCTGTTTCACCGGCAGTCGGAACTGCGGATGGCGGCACCCTGGTCACCATCACCGGTACCGGCTTTACCGGAGCCACCGGCGTTATGTTCGGCGGCACCGGTGCCACCACATACACAGTTGACTCCGACACCCAGATCACCGTGATTTCCCCTGCTGTCGTCGCCGGCACGGTCCACATCACCGTCACCACGCCGGGCGGCACCAGTGCCGCCGTAAGCGCGGACCAATTTACCTACATCGTTGTCCCCACGATTGTCGTCCCATTCGCGCCTCTTGGTGCCGACAATAGCGCGGGTACGGGGTTCGCCACCCTGGGCGCCATGTTCAAAGCCAGCAATGGCACATTTTACTATAATGGCCGTGTCACGCCCAACGCCGGAGTTCCGGATACGTTTGTTGCGACCATCAAGGCGGAAGGGGGAGCAGCCTGCAAGACCTTCACATTCAGGGACATCACCTTCGGCTCCTACTTCGACAATCTGTTTTTCGGCATGCTGCAAATTACCCTGTACGACATAAACAACGTTCAGATCGGCAACCCCATATTGTTTCAGATGAGCGGCGATGACACCACCTACCATTATATCAACGGTGCCACCCTCAGCTCCATCTATGCCCGAACCCCGTGGTCGATTGACAATGTTGCCTCCATGGAGATCGTGTTCAACCTGTATGGGATTGACAATGGCGAGCCTTATCCGGCCACGGCCCAGAGCATCTATTTTGATTCCATTACCATTGCCAATGTAGTAACCGCTCCGCTCCCCGCTGTTACCGCTATCTCCCCGTCCAGCGGGCCAGCTGCCGGTGGGACCCAGGTGATCATCACCGGCACCGGCTTTACCGGAGCCACTGCCGTAAAATTTGCCAACAAAGATGCCGCCGGCTTCACCGTTAATTCCGCCACCCAAATAACAGCGGTTTCCCCGGCCAATGTCGTTGGACTGGTGGCCGACATCATGGTCACCACGCCGGGCGGCACCAGCGCAACCAACAACGCCGACCGGTTTACCTATACCCAGGATCAGGCCAGGAACTTCACCACCGGCACCTCTTACGCCACCCTGGAAACCGCCCTTGCAGAGGCTTTGGCAGGTGCGGAGATCCGGGCCTATGAATCACAATTCGACGGCTACTTCATCCTGGACAAGGGCATCACCCTGAAAGGGGGCTTCGACGCCACCTTCCTGGTCAGCGGCACCACCCCTACCGTCCTGAACGGCGGCCTGACGGTGCGGAGCGGCACATCCACCGTCAAGACCGTGGTGGTGAAGGGAAAGCTGGCGGTGCAGGGGGGGAGTTTACGGGCAAATGATGTGACGGTGCATCCCTGATTCAAGGTGCCCGCAGGTTGGGTTAGCGTATTTTTACGGGCCGGTTCAAGGCACCGCTACGGCATAGCCCGGCAATCATCTGATAATCTTCAGGGGTGTCCATGTCAAGGCGCACCCCCTGGTCCGGCACCTCCACCAGCCGCAGGCGGCCGGGATCGCACATAACAAGGTCTCGCAAGGTGCCGGTTGCCGTCAGTTCGTCCAGGATGGGGCGTGGGAAAAGTGTAGGATGTCCTTTTTTCCCTTCATGGACCGGAATGATGATCCTGTCCCGCTCCTTGCCATGCTGCGCGGAAAGCAGCGCCACGGTCTGGGGGGTAATGAGCGGGTGGTCGGCAAGGGCGATCATGACGCCGCTCGTTGTTTGCGGCAGGGCAGCGCGCCCTGTGAGTACGGATGCGGCCATGTCCCCGTCCGGGTCGGTCGTGCGCACGACCGTGACCGGATAATTCCGGATCGTCTCGGCAATCATGTACCCCTGGGTGCCGATTACCACGAAAATATCGCTGATACCCCCGTCAAGCAGGTTGTCCAGGCAATGCCGGATCACCGGCTTGCCCTCAAGGGGCAACAACTGCTTGCACATCCCCATCCGTCGGGAAAGTCCTGCTGCCAACAGGATCGCCGCCACGTTCGCTGTCATTTTTTTTCCTCTCTTGCACGAGTTGTCCGACGATGCTGACAGCGATTTCTTCCGGCGTTTCTGCCCCGATAGCCAATCCCACCGGGGTGACTATGCGATCGCGCTGTTCACTGTTGAAGCCCTCTTTTTCCAGGATGTCCATCAGGGTTGCCCGCTTGCGTCTGCTGCCCAGCAGGCCGATAAACGCGGCCTCTGTGCGGAGTGCGCCGCGCACGGCGGCAAAATCGTGTGTGTGGCCCGGCGTGGCAATGACTGCATAACTCTCCTTGGTAAGCTCAAGGCGGTCAAAGGCCTCCTCTACCGGGCAGCAGAGGATTATATCGGCACTGGGGAGCGACCCGGCATCGGCGCACTCCGGGCGATCATCCACCACGACCACCCGAAAACCGCAGCTCTTGGCAAGGTTTGCCACGGCCCTCCCCACATGGCCGGCCCCGAACATCACCAGTTGCGGAATTCTGCCATGGGGTTCGATATAGACCGTCATGCTGCCGCCGCAGGCAAAACCATGTTCTTCGGTGAGGAGGAAATCAAGGGTGCGGGCGGTGCCCTCATCAAGGGCTGATCGTGCTGCCAGGATGGTATCCATCTCGACACGGCCCCCTCCTATGCTGCCCATGGTGCTGCCGTTGCTTCGCGCCAGCATCTTGGTCCCGGCCTTGCGCGGAGAGGAACCGCTGTTCCCGATAACTGTTGCCAGGGCAAACGGTTCATTGGCACGGATGAGCCGGGCCATCTCTTCATAAATTTGCAGGTCGTTCATCGTTAGTTCCTGTCCAGTGAGGATCTTGCAACACTCAACAACAGTCCAAATGTCCCCTCCCGTCAAGGGAGGGGGAAAAAGACATTGCAAGGTCTCAGTGATTTATCATTTCCGCGCCAGCGCTGCCTTGACTTTTTCCGGCGTCATCGGCAACGAACGTACCCGTGCGCCGCTGGCGGCGAAAAGGGCATTGGCCACTGCCGGCGCGATGGGTGGCACACCAGGTTCACCTACTCCTCCCGGCGGATCGTCGCTGGGGATGATGTGGACCTCGATCTCGGGTGTGGCGTACATGCGAACTACCTGATAGTCATTAAAATTGCCCTGCTCCACCCGGCCATCCTTCAGGGTGATCGCCCCGTAAAGGGCGGCAGAGAGGCCGAACACGATGCCCGACTCCATTTGGGCCGCGATGGTGTCCGGGTTGACGATCCGGCCGCAGTCGATGGCGCAGACCACCCTCTTGACCCGCGCCTGGCCGTCGGGCTCCAGGGAAACCTCTGCCACCTGGGCGACAAAGCTGCCAAAGGACTCATGCACGGCGATGCCGCGTCCAGTGCCTTTCGGCAGTGGCGAATCCCACCCGGCCTTTTGGGCCACGGTATCCAGCACCCGCAGATGGCGAGGGTGCCCGGCCAGGAGCGCCCGGCGGTATTGGTACGGGTCTTTGCCGGCGGCATGGGCCAGTTCATCCAGGAAGCTCTCCACTACGAAAGCGTTGTGGGAGTGCCCGACCGACCGCCACCAGAGGACCGGCACTCCGTTTTTGGTGGTGTGCAGATCCACCAGGATGTTGGGTATGCTGTAGGGAATATCGCTGGCCCCTTCCACGGAAGTGCCGTCAACACCGTTTTTGACCATGGCCGATTCAAAGGGGGTTCCGGCGATGATCGATTGGCCGACAATGGTGTGCTGCCAGGCCACAGGGTTGCCTGTTGCGTCCAGGCCGCCGGCAATCCTGTCGTACCACATGGGCCGATAGAAGCCGGCCCGCATGTCGTCTTCGCGGGTGCGGATCACCTTGACCGGCTTTTTCACCATCTTGGCCACCTGGACCGCTTCCAGGACGAAATCGGAGGCCGGACAGGCCCGGCGGCCGAAACCGCCCCCCAGGAAGGTGGTTTCAAGGGTCACCTGCTCGGGCTTGAGGCCTGCCTCGCGGGCGGCGGCGTTGCGATCCACGGTCTGGAACTGGCTGCCGGTGCGGATCAGGCAACGGTCGGGCTTCAGATCCACGAAGCAGTTGAGCGGTTCCATGGTGGCATGGGCCAGGTAAGGCACTTCGTACTCCGCCTCCAGCCGCTTTACTGCTTTGTTGAGCTCGGCAGGGGCTTGGCCATCCTTGCGGGCCACCAGCCCCGGCGTTGCGGCCAGCCGGGCATATTCCTCCCGCATTTTCGGAGTGGAGAGTCCGGCCCATTCACCCTCATCCCAGGTGACCTCCAGCAGGTCCCGTCCCTGTTTGGCCAGCCAGAAATCATCCGCCACCACTGCCACCCCGGCCTTGATGGCCACCACATCCCTGACCCCGGGGAGCTTGCTGGCCTTGTCGGCATCGAAGCCCTTCAGGGTGGCCCCGAATACGGGCGGGCGGGCGATCACGGCGGTCAGCATGCCCGGCACATGTACATCGATGCCAAAGAGCGCCGTGCCGTTGATCTTGGCCGGGCTGTCCAGTCGGTGCAGCGGTTTGCCCAGGATATTGCGGTTCTTGGGATTTTTGAGTGGCGGGTTTTGGGGGACCGGCAGTTTGGCTGCCCTGGCCGCCAGTTTGCCGTAGCTGAGCCGCTTGTTGTCCGGTCCGAGTACGACCCCGTTTTCGGCCCGGCAGGCGGACGGTTCCACCTTCCAGGCTTGGGCCGCCGCGGCCACCAGCATCTCGCGGGCCGCCGCGCCCGCCTTGGAGAGCCGCTCCCATTCCGAACGCACGCTGGTGCTGCCGCCGGTTACCATGATGGGTCCGAATTGGGTGTGATTGTATTCGGGGGCCACCGGGGACGCCACGGCCCGCACCTTGCGCCAATCGCACGCCAGCTCTTCGGCCACCAGCATGGGCAGCGATGTGTAAACACCCTGGCCCATCTCGGACTTGTTGACGATCACGGTTACGCTGTCGTCACTGCCGATCCTCAAAAAGGCATTGGGGGCAAAGATGGTTTTTCCCGCTGCCTCCGCCCTTCTGCCAAAGGGTACGTGGCAGGCCAGGATCAGTCCGCCGCCCAGGATTGCACCGGTTTTTATGAAGTCGCGCCGGCTCATCTTGATGATCTCGTTCATGGCTTCTTCCCTCCCTTGCCTGCCTTCCCGGCGGCAACGTGGATCGCCCGGCGTATTCGGGGATAGGTGCCGCAGCGGCAGATATTGCCGTTCATGGCGCTATCGATATCGCTATCCGTGGGATGGGGCTTTCTGTTCAGCAGATCGACGGCACCCATGACCTGTCCCGGTTGGCAATAACCGCACTGGGAAACCTCCTCCGACAGCCAGGCCTTTTTCACCGGATGTTCGGCCGGGATTCCTTCGATGGTGGTGATCTTCTTCCCGGCAACATCCTTGACCGGGGTGATGCATGAGCGTTGCGCACGGCCGTCGATGTGGACCGTACAGGCGCCGCACAGACCGACACCGCAGCCGAACTTGGTGCCGGTCAGCTTGAGGTGGTCGCGCAACACCCACAAAAGCGGGGTGTCCGGGCTGAGATCCACGGTATGGCGCTTGCCGTTGACATGGAAGGTAATCATGGCAATTCTCCTTTGAAGGGTTTGTCTCCGGATAGTTACGGTTGAAAGGTATGTTAGAATTACATCATGGAAATTTTAGCGGAGAATCGGGTAATGACAACCGGGATCAAAATAATTTTGCTGGGCAGTGGGCATATGGGCAATAGTGTGTTATACGCATAAACATTCATACGAATTAGTCACCAAGGAGATTTGACATGGCAAAAGAGTTGTACGTTGGCCACATGCCGTACCAGGCCACGGAAGAGGACCTGAGGAAGCTGTTTGCCGTGGCCGGCACCGTTACTTCGGTTCACATCATCACCGATCCGGAGTCCGGCCAATCAAAGGGGTGCGCGTATGTGCGGATGGCGACAGAAGCCGAGGCAAAAGATGCGATAGAAACTCTGGACAATGCCCTGCTCATCGACCGTGTCATAACGGTCAGCGAAGCGCGGCCGCAAAAACCGAAGGAAAACAGGCCCGGGGGAAACCGCGGCAAGTCTGGCCCCATGCAGCGCTCCCGAAGGAGGAATAAACCCGCATAGGCGGGGCCAACATTGTATTTGAAGGGCGGATGCGTTGCATTCGCCCTTTTTTTGCTGTGTACGATGAGGGGAGATATTTGTCTCCCCTCATCCGTGGCCGCTGAAGCAACGTTAATTATGCATAGACATCGGCATGTAATCGGTGTGGCAGACGTAGCAGTTCCAGATCCAGTAGTTGTCCCCCTGAAGCTGTTGGGGGATGTAGTTGTCCGCCGGGTTGGTGGAGGTGAATTCCGCATGGGTGCTATTGTGGCATCCCTCGCAATAGATCTGGCCGTTCATCTTCGAATCCGGGGAATTGTTGAGCACTGAATTGCGGTACAAGGTGTTTGGGTTCTCCTGGTGCTTGGCGCCGTGGCAGGAGCCGCACTGTGGTTCCTGAAGCCATGGCTGCCTGCCGGCCGTGAGGGAGGTTGCCATCCCGTTCATGTCTCCATGACAATCCTTGCACTCCTGGCCTGCGTGGAACATCATGCCGCGCAGACAGTTGGTTCTGGGGCCGGGGTGGCAATTGTAGCAGTCGGGCATCAGCGGGTTGGCGGAAACATTGACCTTGTCTTTATGGAAGCCGTGCATGGCCAGGGAGAGATTTTTGACCCCCTGCTTGCCGGGTAGCCCTAGGGCGTTGTCGGCGTGGCACTCGGAACAAAGGTGGAGGATGCCATTGGCCTTGTCGGCGACCAGGGTGGTCCCGCTGTTCTTGTCATGGGACTGGAGGATGTTCTGGAAGGTGTTGCTGGTGCCGTGGCAGTTGCTGCAGTTGAGTTCGGTTGAGATGGGGGCCACTACGCTGGTGGTAACGAGGGTTGCTCCCGACGTGGTGTCGGTTACCGTTATGGTGGCGGCGCCGTAGGGGTCCCAGGTCCCGTTGTCGTCATATGGGGTGAGCGGAATGCCGGTAGCCACGTAGCTCAAGCCGTTGGTGTCGAGGGTCATGGTGCCTGCCAGAGGAGTGCCGGTGATGCCCACATTGGGGGTGACGTTCCAGCCGTATTTCGCGCGGTACTGATATTGGGACGAATAATTCCAGAAATTGGTATGGAGCGCGGAATTGGTCTTGTTCGGGAAGGCGTATGATACGGTGATGCCGCTTGTCACGAGCCCCTCACCACGCTTGAATACCTGGACATGGAGCGTGTTGAACGGAGGCAGTATCAGGAATGAGGAATAATCGTCCTGGGAGCAGTGCATCCCCAGGTCGTTCCAGGCAAGTGCTATATAGTTCATACTTGCGGCCGGAATCTGTTGGGCGGGCGGGATGGTGCCGTAGTCCACATAGGCGGCATGGGCAGCGGTCAAGGACAGATTGAGGGTCGTGGTCGCGCCGGACACAACCGAACAGATCCGCGACGAGTTCTCGTAACCGGTTGCAGAAGCAGTAAGCGTATAGGAACCGGCCGGCCGTGTGAGGGCATATTGACCGCTTGCATCAGTCTGGGTAGACGAGGTGCCGTCGCTGACGGTGACCCCGGCCAATGGTGTGCCGGTCGCAACATCCTTGACCACTCCGGAGACAGTACCACTTCCTGTTGCCGTCCCTCCTCCTCCGCCGCTACAGGCAACCAATGTAATGGTTAACAGGAGAAAGAGAAATACACACCTGGAATACTCCATCAACTTTTTCATGATCAGCCTCCTTGTCGCCTAGCGATACATGCACAATTTACGCGTGAATTTACCTGTAGCAGTAAATATGCCAGCCTCCCCAGATTTAAATTCCCATAATTTAAGGTTGTTATGCGTGATCGAATGGCGCTGGACGTGATCTGGTTGTCAAATATATTTACACTATCATGTAAAAATTTTAACTTAATTAAAAAAGGCGGCCAAAAGGCCGCCTCTAGTTTAGCGTTGTTTTCGTTGCCGGGTTTTATTCGTAGCGTGCGACTATGGCTTTGCGCCGCCTCAGAATAATGGCACCCCCGGCCAGTGAAACCAGCATAATTGTCCCCCCGGTAACCGGATAGGCCACCGAATAGACAAGCGGCGTCAGCAGCAGACGCACTATCAGCCTGAGCATGTCGTGTTGGACGATGAAATCGGCCAGGGGCGGGCTGAAGCGGTAATAGAGAGACACAAAGGCCCGTCCCGGGGCGTTGGTGAGCAGATAATGATCGCGGAAGTCTCGCAGAACCCGTACCTGCGGATGAAGATAACTGCCGTAGGCGGCCGTGGCTATGAAACATCCGCCGCCCCCACCGCCACCGCTAGTGCTGCTGGTTGTAGTCAAGCTGCTTGCAGGGGTGTTGGGAGGCTCGGTGACGCCGGAAACGGAACCGTTGGTAGTGAAGGAGGCTTGGTGGCCATCGACATTGACGACATTGGCTACGAGCAACACCGCCTCGGTCGAGGAACTGAAATTTGGGATGCTCACCGTTGTGCCGTTTACGCTGGCAAAGGGGTACTCCAGAATCGTTCCGGAGTTGTTTGTGAGGAAGGCCGTGGCTTTGATGCCGCTGGTGCCGTTGACGGTGATATTCAGGTCTGAAGGCGCACTGCTGGAGGGTACGAACTTATAATATGCGTAGGAATAGTGCGGCAGCGTTATGGACGGAAGGGTGTTGGTTGTGCTTAAAGAATTTGCTGTTATCGGAAAAGAGTTGAATATTGCTTTTGGCACATAGGTATGGATTCGACTGATGTCGCTTGTATGACTGGTCCAGTCGCGGGTGTAGAAGCGCTTGGTCAAGCCGAAGAAATCATCCCCCAAGGTGGTGTTGTAGGGAGTGGAAGAAAGGAGTATTTCCAGTACCGGCACCATGGGAATGTCAGGATTGATTCCGCCGGGAGAATTGAGGGTGGCCAGCTTTTCCCAGGCGCTGCGCACGACAGCGACACCGTGCTGCTCGGCCAGGAACCGGTTGAAGATCCAGCGGCCATAGCCTGCGCCGATGGTAGTGGCGTCGCTCTCCACGGCGATGTCCAGGCTGAGGGTGCTGTTGTTGAACCAGGCCGGAAGGTAATTGTAGAGCTGGTTGACATTGTCGTAGAGTTCATCCTCGTACCAGGTGGAGGTCGCCTCGGCATACCAGACGTCAAAGTACAAATTGTAACCGTACTGGATGGCGTGCTGGTACTCATGGGCTGTGGTGATCTGCAGGCTCTGCAACGGTGTGTAGGAACCGTAAATGGAGTCAAGGAAATTGTTGTCGATCTCCATATAACTGGCATAGGCATTGGCGTAGCCGGTCGATGGAACAGCCTGGGTGGAGGTGGTCTGGCCGTAAATACCCAACGGTGCCAGATTGAGCAGGTAGACGTTGTACGGGGCGCTGTTGACTGTAGGCGCAGGCCGGTAACCTAGTGAGATATAGCTTGCACGGTTGTTTTCCATGGTGGTGGCCACTGTCTCCACCCAGTCGGGGATGCCGTTGGCATTGGCGTCGGTCAATGGTGGAGCGTCACTGCCGGAAGTCGTGTAATGGATCTTGAAATACCCTCCGGTTGATGTATAGGTCAACTCGGTCCCGGAAAGGGTAGGCAATGCCAGTTGCTTGGCCAGTACTTTCTGCGTGGCCGGCTCCAGTTGGTTCCAGTCCCGCTGGAGCGCATGCTTGAGCGGAGTGCCGCAATGGGCCGGTTCGGTAGTCTCGGTGCTCTGCAACAGGACCGCCTTTTCCAGGGCGCTGCCCGGCTGGGCGCCGAATGCCGACAGGTAATAGTCGTCAAGTTGACCGGCAAAGGCGGGCAGGGAAAATGCCAGCAGGGAAAGTATTGTTACTGCTAGCTGCTTCATAAAGATATTCATCAATCCACCATCCTTTTGCCTGCCCGCAGGGGGACCAGCACGGTATTGTCTTTTTCCACGGTTACTTCAGTTCTTGCGGGGCCAGCGGTAATAGTGTATCTGCCAGCGTCAAGCACTGCGGTGAAATACCCCTGATCATCGCTCTCGGTAGTTGCGACAATCGTGTCTCCGGAGGAAATCCGCACCGGCACGCGGGGGTAGGGAATGTAAGCAGGTCCCGGAGCCAGTTTGCCGCCGGAACTCTGCAGGTAACAAATGCCGGCAACAGCGCCTGTTCCCTTTGGCAGGGCAACCACCTCGTTCTTGACGGTTCCTGTCAGCACCACCGGTCGTATGCCGTTACGCAGGGCCAGGAAGGCACTCCCGGCCACAGCCGGACCGGCTGCGAAACTTTTCCCGTCAAAGTGGTAATAAACCCAGTGGTCCGCTTGCCTTTTTGAAGCAGCCATTGTAATCGAACATGCCATGAGGACCACCGCAGCTGCCAGAAGATAATTGAATGCCGTAGTCATTTAAACCGCCTTTATGGACAAAACATAACTTGAATAAATTCATAGTGTAAATTTATCGGCCATGAAGTCAAACAGAATATGGTAACAGCCATATTTTCTTGACAAAACAGCCACCTGCCTATAAATTCTAAAGTTCTATATTGTCGGCATATTCCATGTGGTTTATCCGGTTCAGCGCCTTAATTACATAGAAAGAAACGAGAGGAGTTATACAGTCATGGCAGAAAAATTCATTTTCACTTCCGAGTCGGTATCCGAAGGGCATCCCGACAAAGTCGCCGATCAGGTTTCCGACGCGATCCTAGATGCGATCCTTGCCCAGGACAAGACCTCCAGGGTGGCCTGTGAAACCCTGGTGACCACCGGCATGGCGGTCATTGCCGGCGAGATCACCACCAACGCGGTGATCAACTATTCGGAAATCGCCCGCCAGACCATCAAGGAGATCGGCTACACCGATTCCGAAATGGGTTTTGATGCCGATACCTGCGCCGTGCTGGTTTCCATCGACAAGCAGTCCCCTGATATTTCCCAGGGTGTCTCCGAGGGTGAAGGGTTGCACAAGGAACAGGGGGCCGGCGACCAGGGCCTGATGTTTGGCTATGCCTGCAATGAGACCAAAGAATTGATGCCCATGCCGATCCAGCTCTCCCACCAGCTGGTCAAGAAACTGGCTGATGTGCGTAAGAGCGGCCAGCTGAATTTCCTTCGCCCCGACTCCAAGTCCCAGGTCTCGGTCGAGTATGCCGGCGGCCATCCGGTTCGCATCGATACCGTGGTCATTTCTTCCCAGCATACCCCGGATGTGACCCACAAGCAGATCGAGGAAGGCATCATCGAAGAGGTGGTCAAGAAGGTCATTCCAGCCAATCTGCTGGATGCCAACACCCGTTACTTCATCAATCCCACCGGCCGTTTCGTTGTTGGTGGTCCCATGGGTGACTGCGGCCTGACCGGCCGCAAGATCATCGTGGACACCTACGGCGGCATGGGTCGCCATGGCGGTGGCGCTTTCTCCGGCAAGGACCCTTCCAAGGTTGACCGTTCCGCTGCCTACATGGGGCGTTACGTTGCCAAGAACCTGGTGGCGGCCGGTCTGTGCGAGCGCTGCGAGGTGCAGGTTGCCTATGCCATCGGGGTGGCCCAGCCGGTTTCCGTCATGGTGCATGCCTTTGGTACCGGCAAGGTGTCCGAAGAGCGTCTGGCCGAACTGGTGCGTGATGTGTTTGACATGCGCCCCCGAGCAATCATCGAGCAGCTTGATCTCCTGCGCCCGATCTACAAGAAAACCGCCGCTTACGGTCACTTCGGCCGCGAGCTGCCAGAGTTTTCCTGGGAGCAGACCGATAAGGCGGCACTTCTGAAATCAAAGGCCGGCATCTAAGGCCTCAATCGGACAGGTTGCGAATACATCCGGTAATTCCGGGTGATGCAAAGCCGGGGCGGTTGAAACAACTGCTTCGGTTTTGTCGTTTAGGGGATTTGTTTTTATTGACAAAACACGGTTTCAAAAAATAGAATAGATACTTTATTTTAATCGGAGAGGGGCATTGCATGACACAGACATACAAATTGGCGGTTCTGCCGGGCGACGGCATCGGTCCGGAGGTTATGGCCGAGGCACTCAGGGTGCTGGATGCAGTAGAACAGAAGTATTCGGTAAAATTTGAACGGACCCATGCCAATGTGGGCGGGGCCGGCATTGATAACGAAGGCAAGGCGCTCCCTGATACAACCGTGAATATCTGCAAGGCAGCCGATGCGATCCTGTTCGGCTCCGTCGGCGGCCCCAAGTGGGAGTCGCTGCCGCCGGACGAGCAGCCCGAGCGCGGTGCGCTGCTGCCGTTGCGCAAGATCTTCGGCCTGTACGCCAACCTGCGGCCGGCCATCATCTTTCCGTCGCTGACCGGTGCCTCTTCGTTGAAGGAGGAGGTCATCAGCGGTGGCTTCAATGTCCTGGTAATCCGTGAACTGACCGGCGGCATCTACTTCTCCCAGCCCAAGGGTATCGATGGGACCGGGCGCGATCGGGTTGGCGTGGACACCATGCGCTACAGCGTGCCGGAGATCGAGCGCATTACCCATGTGGCCTTCCAGGCGGCCCGCAAGCGTGGCAGCAAGGTCTGCTCCATCGACAAGGCCAACGTTCTCTCCACCTCTGTTCTGTGGCGCGAGGTGGTGACCGGCATTGCCAAGGAATATCCGGATGTGGAATTGTCCCACATGTACGTGGACAATGCCGCCATGCAGCTGGTCAAGTGGCCCAAGCAGTTCGACGTGATCCTGTGCGAGAACATGTTCGGCGATATCCTCTCAGATGAGGCGGCCATGCTGACCGGATCGCTGGGGATGCTTCCCAGTGCCTCGCTGGCGGAGGGGACCTTCGGCATGTACGAGCCGTCCGGCGGCTCGGCCCCGGATATTGCCGGACAGGGCATTGCCAATCCGATTGCCCAGATTCTGTCCGCCGGCATGATGCTGCGCTACTCCTTTGGCATGATCGAGGCAGCCGATGCCATCGACCAGGCAGTGGCCAAGGTACTTGATCAGGGGTTCCGCACCCGGGATATCTTCCAGAATCTGGCGGGCGAAAAACTGGTGAACACGAAGGAAATAGGCGACGCAATTATCGCCAGTCTGTAATGCCGGTTGTCCTGCGCTACAATAGCTATCGTTTTTTCTTTTTCTCTAACGAAGGAGAACCACGGGAACCAGCACATATCCATGTACGGCTCGGGGAATCGATTGCCAAATTCTGGCTCCTGCCGGAGATACGACTTGCCGATAATTATGGTTTCACAACGGGGCAACTCAGAGAACTCTATGGTGTGATCGTAGAAAACCGGGAACTAATCGCGAGGAAATGGGATGAATACTTTGTCTCTTAAGCCATTGGCTAAAAACATCTGTTTTGACTCCGACACCATGACCGTGGAACTGATCGATGGCAGGGCATTGATCGTACCTTTGGCCTATTTCCCGCGTCTTTTGAATGCCAGCTCCGAGCAACGGAGTCACTTCACGATCAGTGGCGGTGGCATCGGAATCCACTGGGACGATATTGACGAAGACATCAATGTTGAATATCTGATGATGGGTTATGTGGACGGAACCCATCCGGGTAATCTAAGGAAAGCTGCTTGATTTACTGCGGGTTGTGCCTGCAGTTTTACTTTAAATTCTCTGAAAAGGAACTGGGACTATGAAAGTCGGAATCGTCGGTTGGCGCGGTATGGTTGGTTCGGTTCTCCTCCAGCGCATGGTGGAGGAGGGCGATTTTAACTTGGGCTTCGAGCCGGTATTTTTCTCCACTTCACAGGCGGGCGCACCGGCACCAATGAATGCCGGGACCCTGAAGAAGGCTGAGGATCTCGAAGAATTGAAAAAGCTCGATATCATCATCACCTGCCAGGGGGGCGACTACACCAAGGCGATCCATCCCGAACTGCGCAAGCAGGGCTGGAAAGGATATTGGATCGATGCCGCCAGTACCCTGCGCATGGAGCCGGAAGCGGTCATCATCCTTGACCCGGTCAACCGCAACGTCATCGATGGAGCTTTGGCCAAGGGTCAGAAGGACTTCATCGGCGGCAACTGCACGGTCAGCCTGATGCTCATGGCTCTGGGCGGGTTGTTCCGGGCCAACCTGGTGGAGTGGCTCACTTCCATGACCTACCAAGCCGCTTCGGGAGCAGGCGCCCCCAACATGCGGGAACTGCTCTCCCAAATGGGTGTGTTGCAGGGCGTTGTGGCGGAAGAGCTGAAGAACCCCGGTTCCGCTATTCTGGAGATCGACCGGAAGGTGACTGAAACCCTGCGTGATGGCTCCATGCCCACCAAGGAGTTCGGCTTTCCCCTGGCCGGGAACGTACTCCCCTGGATCGACCGGGAGGTCGAGGATGGCCAGAGCCGTGAGGAGTGGAAGGGGTTTGCCGAAACCAACAAGATCCTTGGCACTGTGGCACCGATCCCGGTGGACGGCATCTGCGTCCGCGTCGGCGCCATGCGCTGCCACAGCCAGGGCCTGACCATCAAGCTCAACAAGGACGTGCCTCTGGCAGACCTTGAGGAATTGATCAGGAACGACAACCAGTGGGTCAAGCTGGTGCCGAACAACAAGGCTGACAGCCTGGCCCAACTTACCCCGGCGGCTGTCTCGGGGACACTTACGGTACCCATCGGCCGGCTGCGCAAGATGAAGATGGGGCCCCAGTATCTCCAGGCATTCACTTGCGGCGATCAATTGCTGTGGGGGGCTGCCGAGCCGCTGCGGAGAATGCTCCGTATCCTGCTTGAGAAATAATATCCGTAGGGCGATCCATGTGATCGCCTGCTTGTGATCTACAGCAAAGCGGGCAAACACAAGGTTTGCCCTTACAACGACGAAACGCCCTGCCATGTGTGGGGCGTTTTCACTTTAAGGCATTTATGAACAACACCCTCAACAAACCCGAACTTCTGGCTCCGGCCGGTTCTCTTGAATCCTTTTTCGCTGCCATGGAAAAAGGGGCCGACGCAGTTTATGCCGGGCTGCGGGACTTCTCGGCCCGAGCCCGGGCAAAAAACTTTACCCTGTCACAATTGGAGCGGATGCTGGCCTATGCCCACGCCCATGACCGGCGAATCTACGTCACCCTCAACACCTTGGTCAAGGAGAAGGAACTGCCCCAACTGGTGGAGACCCTGGCTGCCCTGGCCGGTATGCGGGTTGACGGTGTGATCCTCCAGGACCTGGCAGTGGCGCGGTTGATCCGCAACCATTTCCCTTCCATCCCCCTGCATGCCTCGACCCAGATGACGATCCATAATACGCCAGGGGTTAGGGTACTGGCCGGCCTGGGTTTCCAGCGGGTGGTGCTGGCCAGGGAGCTGGCTTTGGATGAAATCGCCGCCATTTCTGCGGCCACGCCGGTGGAGGTCGAGTGCTTTGTCCATGGCGCGCTCTGCTTTTCCATCTCGGGACAATGTTTCTTTTCCTCCTACCTGGGGGGACACAGCGGCAACCGGGGGCGTTGCGCCCAGCCGTGCCGGCGGCTGTACAGCCATCGCGGCAAACAGGGGCACTACTTTTCCACCAGTGACCTGTCAACCATCGACCTGTTGCCGGAGTTGAGCCGCGCCGGGGTGAAGTCCATCAAGATCGAGGGCCGCATGAAGTCGGCCGAGTACGTGGCCAGCGTGGTGGAGGCCTACCGAATGGTCCTGGATGCACCGGAGCGCTCCCGCAAGGAGGCGCTGACCACTGCCAAGGAAATACTGAAATATTCATTTGGCCGGACCCCCACCAAGGGGTTTCTCTCTTCGCAGCAGCCCGACGATATCGTCAATCCCTGGCAAAAAGGTGGCACAGGGCGTTTTGTCGGGCAGATCAAGACGATTAAGGGCAATCGCCTGAGTTTCGAGGCCCGGGACGCCATTCTGGTGGGCGATCGCTTGCGCGCCCAGCCCAAGAGCGACATGGCAGGTCAGGCCTGGACCGTGCGCGAGCTTTTTGTCGGCCGCAAAAAGGTGATGGAGGCCAAAGCCGGCAGCGTGGTGGAAGTGGAAACCCCCTTCCGTTTCACGGTTGGCGATGCAGTCTACAAGGTCTCCTCCCGCGAGGCCTTCACTCTCAGCGAGAATGCCTGCCAGCGCAGATTGGATTCGATCCAGGGCGACAAGCTTCCTTGCCGTTTACTGGTCGGCATGACTGGCACTACATTAAGCATTCATGCCGAGGTGGCTGGAACTCACCATGAATACAATTTCCCCCTTGGCCCCTTGGAACCGGCTCGCAGCAGCGATATGGAGGCGGTTCTGAAAGGTCAGTTTGCCAAGGTTGGCGAAGCGCCCTTCCGCCTGGAAAAGCTGGAAGCCCCCGATTTCCCGTCAGTGCTGATTCCGGCAGCCACGTTCAAGGAGTTGCGCCGCCAGTTCTATCTGCAACTGAACGAAGCGGTCTTGGCAGGTTTCCGCAATGGGATTGCGCAGGGGCGTGCTGCCGCATTGCGTGACATCGGGGCCATTCAAGCATCGACTTCGCGGCCATCGGGCAGGGAAACCCTGACCATAGTAATGGATCAGCCAAAGGAGTGGCGTTTCCCGCTCCAGAATGGCGCGGACTTCACCCTGTTGCCGCTCTCCAAGGTGGCTATTCATCAGCTCCCGTCGGCTGTCCCCCGCATGCGCGGCTCAGAAGAGCGCATCATCTGGCAGCTGCCCTTTATCATCTTTGACCGGGACGTGCCGCTTTACCGCGACACCCTCCGACAGCTGTACGGGGCCGGGTTCCGCCGCTTCGAGGCCGGCAACCTTTCCCACTTTGCGTTGCTGGGTAAATTGGACGATATCCGTATCTCGACCTGGCACCGTTGTTTTTCCCTCAACAGCCAGGCCCTGGCTGCCTGGCAGGAACTTGGGGCGGACACCGCCACCCTCTATATCGAAGACGATGCCGAAAACCTGGCGCAACTGCTTGCCGTTGACATGGCAATAGAATGCCGGGTGATCGCCTATGCGCCCCTGCCGGTCATGACCACCAAGATCCGCTTCAAGGATGTGCATAACAATATTCCGCTGCAGTCGGACCGTGGGGAGGCGTATAGTGTCACCAGCCGCGACGGGCTGCAAACCATATCCGCTGCCACCCCCTTTTCCCTGACCGCACGTCATGGGGAGTTGCGTCACAAAGGGTGCAGTTCGTTTTTGATCGACCTGAGACAGGCGCCGCGTGAAACCTGGCTCGATATTATCTCGGCATTAAAGAGCGGAAGAGCGATTTCAGGGACCACCGAGTTCAATTTTGCTGCGGAACTGGTTTGACCGGATGGGGTAAACGGAAAGGCAGGGTAAGAAATGAGAACAGTATTCGCTTTAATTGTTCTGCTCGTCTTGGGTGTTACCGATTGTTACGCTGCCAGTACCGTCGAAGGGGTTGTGAGGGCAGTCTACGACGGAGATACGATCCTGTTGGCCACCCGCAATGAGAACCGCCTCAAGGTACGACTCTACGGTATCGATGCCCCGGAGACCGCCAAACCGGACATGCCTGGACAACGCTTCGGCGAGATAGCCAAGCGGACCCTGATGTACAAGATCATGGGGCGGCGCATCTCGGCCGAGATCGTCGACATGGATCAGTACAAGCGTTCCGTGGCGGTTATCCGCTATGAAGGTCGGGACATTAACCGCGAGATGGTGGCCGAGGGTCTGGCCTGGGCTTATCGACAATATCTTCAGGGGCCATACGTATCCGAGTATATTGGAGCCGAAAACCGAGCCCGTTCCATGCGTGCTGGCCTGTGGCGCGATGCAAATCCATTGCCGCCATGGGAATTCCGGCATGTCCTCAAGGGGGGCATGCGGCGCGGGCGCAATTGGTAGCATGATCGAACTACAAACGGAAAAGAGGCCTAAATGGCCTCTTTTCCGTTTGTAGCGGATACGAAGTTTACCAGCTATAATTTGTAGCGTTTGACAATGCCCAGGACATGCTTGACCCGGGAAATGACTCTCATCGGCTGCACCGGCTTGGGGATGAAATCGATGAAGCCGAACTCAAGTGCCTTCTGCTCGTCCTCGCTGGAGGCCTTGGAGGTCAACATGATGACAGGGATATCGCTGGTCATGGGATTGGCCTTGATGGCACGCAACAGTCCATAGCCGTCCATGCGCGGCATTACCGAATCAGTGATGATCAGGCGCGGCCGATCGGATATGGCAAGCTTCAGGCCTTCCACGCCATCGTGGGCAACAAGAACATTAAATCCTTCCTTGGATAGTGCCACCTGGATAACCGTTGCAACGGTTACAGAATCCTCCACCACCAGGATGGAATCGCATTCATCGGCACCAATAGGGCTCTTGAGGTAATTTTTGGAAATAGCGTCGAGAATTTCCCTGCGGGTGGAGATGACCGGAATGATCTGGTAGCCGGTGATGCGGCTAAGCATTTCTATCGTCTCTACGTCAAAAGGATCGGTTATTGCCACTGCCAGCATGTTGTCTTTCATTTTAAGGGGAAAGGCGAGCTTTTTCATGGCAAAATCGGAGGGGACAAGGTCGAGCAGTTCCTGGGGGAAACTATGATGGATGAAATTTTTGATGGTCTTGAAATTGAATTGCTTAGCGAGCGCCTCTGCCAGTTCTTCCTCGGTGATGACCCCCATCTCTTCTAAAACGGTCCCCAGACGCTTCTTATCCATCTTCTGACGTTCCAGGGCCCGCTCGAGAGTTTTTCTACTGATTATTTCAGCCTCGACCAGAATGTCTCCGAGATGCTTCATCTTGATTTTTCTCCGTATTTATTACCCGTATCACTGCTTGGTTTTATTACGGCCCCATTTCATCACAACGTCCATATGCCACAGTGTCGCATCACAGAACGTGTGTGAAATCTCTTTCAAGCACAGCATGGTACCAACTGTCGAATGCCCGTACCGGTCAATAAGAATGAAACTATCAGATAACCGGATACATTTATACAACGAATTCCTTGATATTACAAAACTTTGTTTCTAATGATTTGATTTGGCATGAATTACCGTAGAACGACTAATTAATCGGTGTCAATTTGTGCACAAAATAAAAAAACCCGGAAGGGATCTTCCGGGTTTTTTTATTGGATATATGTGGTGATAAATTTAGTTGGGATATACGGAAACCTTTTTGCGATCTTTACCCATGCGCTCAAACTTGACAATGCCTTCGATCAGCGCAAACAGGGTGTAATCCTTGCCGCAGCCAACATTGTTACCCGGATGAATCTGGGTACCACGCTGACGATAAATGATGTTACCGGCCTTGACGTTCTCGCCGCCGAACTTTTTGCAGCCGAGCCGCTGGCCCCCGGAATCCCTGCCGTTTCGTGAACTACCGCCTGCTTTCTTATGTGCCATTTCCTTGTCTCCTAGGAAAAAAATTTATTTATGCGCTTATTTTCTCGATCTTGAGAACTGTTCTGTGCTGACGATGTCCGCGCAGTTTACGCGAGTCTTTGCGGCGTTTGGACTTGAACACCAGGATTTTTTTGTCCTTGCCCTGAACTGCAATTTTGGCGGTTACCATGGCGCCGGCCACCAGCGGTGCGCCTACCACGGTTTTTTCACCACCGACCATCAACACCTCGGCGAATTCAATGCTATCACCCACTTCACCCTCAAGTTTTTCCACCTTGAGGAATTCGCCCTCGGATACCTTGTATTGTTTGCCACCTGTCTTAATAACTGCGTACATATGCCGTCTCCATCCCCACCTTATTTAAAAGAGTTTTGAAATATAGTCAAATGGCACTTACAAGTCAAGAAGAAATTTGCTTCCCTTTGTCAGACCTCCGCTGCCGCAACGGCTGCCTCCCGCTCGCGATCCTTGCCGTGGTCCTTGGCTACCAGCATGTAAATGGATGGTACGACAAAGAGGGTGAAGATAGTTCCCACGAACATGCCGCCCACCAGCACCAGACCGATGGAGTTACGGGCGGCTGCTCCGGCGCCGGTTACCAGGGTCAGCGGGAAGTGGCCGGCAATGGTGGCGGCCGTGGTCATCAGGATCGGGCGGAGACGGGTCATGGCGGCCTGACGTACGGCATCAAGCTTGGGAAGCCCCTGCAACTGGAGTTTATTGGCGAATTCGACGATCAGGATGCCGTTCTTGGAAACCAGCCCCACCAGGGTAACCAGGCCTACCTGGGAGTAGATGTTGAGGGTGGTTGTCCAGCCATGGGTCCAGAAAGGGGTGTTGGGGTCCGGCATCTTCAG
This sequence comes from Geobacter sp., assembly GCA_003574895.1. Lineage (GTDB taxonomy): Bacteria > Desulfobacterota > Desulfuromonadia > Geobacterales > Pseudopelobacteraceae > JACPFJ01. The sequence goes on along the minus strand of PJFB01000002.1, from coordinate 480,599 downwards.
GAAGGTGAAGATCAGTGCGCCGAAGATGGCCAGTGGCACCGAGCCGGCCAGGATGACAAAGGGGTCGCGGAAGCTGTTGAACTGGGCCGCCAGCACCAGGAAGATCAGGATGATGGCCAGACCGAAGGCGGGAAGGAACTTGTTTCCCTCGGTACGGAGTTGGCGAGACTCGCCGGTATAGTCCAGCACATACCCTTTGGGCAGGATTTTGCCTGCTTCGCCTTCCAGGAAGCTCAAGGCTTCGTCCAGGGGCCGCATGGCCACGCCGCTGATCTTGACCGCGTTCAACTGCTGGAAGCGGTTGAGGGAGCGGGGCACCACCGATTCCTTCAGGCTGGCCACGGTGGAGAGCGGTATCAGTTTGCCTCCGGGCCCGGTAACATAGATATCCTTCAACTGGGCCGGATTTAGGCGGCCGACACGCTCGATCTGGGGGATGACCTTGTAGCTGCGGCCGGAGATGTCGAAGCGGTTGACGTAGTTGCCCCCAACCATGCCCCCCAGGTCGGCGCCGACCTGCCCCAGGTTCATACCCAGATCGGCCACCTTGTTGCGATCGATGACGAATTCCGTCTGGGGCTGATCCACCTTGACATCGATGAGGGGAGGGAAGGCGAACATCTTGCTCTGTATGGCCTTGAGCTGCAGCTGGTGGGCGAACTCCAGAATCTGGCTCGTATCGGCAGTGGAGGCCAGGATGAACTCCACCGGGAACTGGCCGCCGCCAGGCAGCGCCGGCGGTGTGACCGGGAACATCCGGATGCCGGGGATAGTCTGCAGCTTCTGCTGGACCTCCGGCATGATCTGGAAGACAGTGCGCTTGCGCTGGCTCCAGGGTTTGGTGACCATGCCGCCGAAACCGGAGTTGGCAAAGGTGATCTGAAAGGTGAAATCGGTTTCAGGGATGCCCATGAAGATCCGGTTGGCGTCTGCAGCGTAGAGGCTGTTCTGATCCAGGGTCGAGTCGGCCGCGGCGTCCAGGATGCCGAAGATGACACCCTGGTCCTCGCTGGGGGCCAGTTCCCTTGCCGACATGGTGAACATGGGAATGGTCAGCAGGCTGATCACGATCCAGACCGCGTAGACCGCGGGCCGGGCGGCCAGGGTGGCGTCAAGCCAGCGGCCGTAGGCGTTTTTCAGGCGGTTAAAGTCCCGGGCGATGCGGCCAGCCAAGCCATGCTCCTCGATGCCCGGTTTGAGCAGTTTGGCCGACATGACCGGCGACAGGGTCAGGGCAACGATGCCGGAGATGGTCACCGCCCCGGCCAGGGTCAGGGCGAATTCACGAAAGAGGGAGCCGGTCAGCCCGCCTTGCAGGCCAATGGGGAGATAGACCGCCGCCAGGGTGATGGTCATGGCGATAATCGGGCCGACCAGTTCGCGGGCGCCCAGCAGGGCGGCTTCCAGAGGGGATTTCCCCTCGCCCAGGTGGCGTTCCACGTTCTCCACCACCACGATGGCGTCGTCCACCACCAGACCGACCGAGAGCACCACTGCCAGGAGGGTCAGCAGATTGACCGTGAAGCCGAAGGCCTGCATCAGGAACACGGCGCCGATCAGTGATACCGGGATCGCAACCACCGGTATCAGGACCGACCGGAAGGAACCCAGGAAGAGAAAGATCACCACCATCACGATCAGCAAAGTGTCGCCCAGGGTCTTGAGCACCTCGCGGATGGCGTTGTTGATGTAATCGGTGGCGTCGTAGGCGATACGGGCCTTCATGCCGCTGGGCAGATCATGCTGGATGGAGGCCATTTCGGCCCGCACCTTTTTTATGACGTCGATGGAGTTGGCGTTGGGCAGGGGCCAGATACCCATGAACACGGCGGTCTGTCCCGAAAAATGCACCTCGGAGCTGTAGTCCTCGGCCCCCAGTGCCACGTCGGCAATGTCCGAGAGTCGCACGATGGTGCCGTTCTGCTCACGCACCGCCAGGCGTTTGAACTCGTCCACCGTGTTGAGATTGGTGTCGGCGGTCAGGTTGACCTCGATCAGTGCCCCTTTGCTGCGTCCCAGGGCCGCCAGGAAATTGTTGGCCGCCAGGGCTTGGCGCACCTGGGCCGGGCTGATGTTGAGGGCAGCCATACGTTCCGGTTTGAGCCAGATGCGCATGGCAAAGGTCCGGGCGCCAAGGATGTCGGCCCGTTGCACCCCGGTAATTGCCGACAGGCGTGGCTGGACCACGCGTACCAGGTAGTCGGTGATCTCGTTCTGCTTGAGGATGTCGGAGGTGAAGCTGAGGTAGGCAGAGGCAAACTGGCTGTCGGCCGACTCGATGTTGATGGTCGGAACCTCCGCCTCCGGCGGCAGGTCGCGCCGCACCTGGTCAACCTTGGAACTGATCTCGGCCAGGGCCTTGGTGGAATCATAATTGATCTTGAGGCGCACCGTGATGGTGGAGAGGCCCAGTGTGCTCTGCGATTCCATGTACTCGATGCCGTCGGCTGCTGCGATGGCCCGCTCCAGGGGCGAGGTGATGAATCCCCGCACCAGCTCGGCGCTGGCACCGGTGTAGACGGTGGTGACGGTTACCGAAGCGTTCTCGCTGCGCGGATACTGGCGCACGTTGAGGGAGCGGATGGCCTGGAGGCCGGCGATGATGATCACCAGATTGACCACCAGGGCCAGCACCGGGCGGCGTATGAAGAGGTCGGTGATTTTCATCGTCAGTTATTCTCCGGCTTGGGCGCCAGTTGGAAATTGGGCGCGAGTTTGTTGTCCACCACCGCAGCTTGACCGTTGCGCAGTTTGAACACCCCCGTGGTTACTATCGACTCCCCTTCTTTAAGTCCGCTGGTGACGGCAATAAAGTCGCCCCGCTTTTCACCCAGTCGCACGAATTGCTGCCGCAGTACCAGCCCCTTTTTGCCTTGCTTCTGCGCCTCGATGACGAAGACCGAGTCACCGTAGGGGGCGTAGAGCACCGCCGTGGTCGGAATGGCCAGGATATTCCGTTGCGCGGGCAGGCCGACCGCCACGTTGACGAACATGCCAGGCCGCAGTCTGGCGGATTTATTGGCCAATGTGGCCTCCACCTTGATGTTGCGGGTATCGCTGTCAATTAAGGGATTTATGGTGGTGATGCGTCCCGAGATGGTCTCGCCCGGCACGGCGTCGCAGGTCACTCGCACCGGCTGACCGTGCTGCAGCCGGGCCAGCTGCTGTTGGGGGAGGGAAAAATCAACGAAGATGGGGCTGAGGGTTTGCAGGGTGACTATGGGGTCACCTTCCCGCAGCATCTGGCCCAGATTCACCTGGCGGATGCCGAGCCGTCCGCCGAAGGGGGCGCGAATGGTCTTCTTGTCGATAACGGCCCGGGTGGAATTGACTGCGGACAAGGCCTGGTCATGGGCGGCCACGGCCTTGTCGTAGTCCGCCTGGGAGATGATCCGTTCTGCCACCATCTTGCGGGCTCGCTCCAGCTCATTGCTGGCCAGTTTTACTTGGGCCTGCAACCCTGGGAGTTGCGCCTCTTCCGAGGAGGTGTCCTGGCGGACCAGCAGATCGCCTTTCTTCACTTGGGCGCCAGGCTCGAATTCGATCTTCACGACCTTGGCGGCCAAATCGGCTGCTATCGTGACCCCCTGCACCGCAGTCAGCGTGCCGACAGCGGTCAGGTCGGCCGGCCATGAAGTACTCTTGACCAGAGTCGAGTTTACGGTTTCCGGCGGCGGCACGAAGCTCTTGCCCTGCTTGATCATGGCACCGATTTGCAAGGCTTTGACTCCTGCAAGGATGCCGATCACGACAACCAGGCCGATTATGGCCAGAATGATGCGCTTTTTCATTGTTGGATATCTCCGTTCAAGTGCCGGGAGTTTTATTTTGCAGCCGCGGTTACCTGACTGTGGCATCTGTTTCCCGGTTCCACCAGCCGCCGCCCATGGCCTGGAACAGGGCCGCGGTGTCGGCAAAACGGGCGGCCCGGGCCTGCACCAGGCCGATGAGGCTCTGCTGGTGCTGACGCTGGGCATTGAGCAGCGTCAGGTAGCTTACCGCGCCGAAGCGGAATTGCTGCTGCGCCACTTCAAGGGTGTCGCGGGCCGCAGTCTCAGCCTCCGCTTGGGCCTTGAGCGTATGCGCGTCGGCATCCAGCGCCTGCAGTACATCGGCCACGTTCTGAAACGCCAGCAACAGGGTCTCCCGGTACTGGGCGGCTGCCTGATCGTATGCGGCAATGGCGGCGCGGCGTTTTGCAGTCAGTTCGCCACCGTGGAAAACCGGTTGCAGGAGACCGGCACCCAGGCTCCAAATGGATGTCCCGGAGGAAAACAGATCCTGCAGCCTGCCGGACTGGGAACCAAGGCTGGCGTTGAGTGTGATCTGCGGATAGAGGTTGGCCGTGGCCACGCCCACCTGGGCTCCGGCCGCGTGCAGCAGCTCTTCTGTGGCCAGTATGTCCGGACGTTGGCGCACCAGCTTTGAGGGAACGCTGAGCGGCAGTTCCTGCGGCAGTTGCAACCCTTCCAGGTCGAATTCGGGGAGAGTGGCCTCGCTCGGCAGGCTGCCGCTATATACCGCCAGTTGGTTGCGGGTCTGGGCCAGTGCCTTTTCCAGCGGTGGCAGGCTGGTCCGGGTCTGGGCCACTTGCGCCTGCTGTGCCAGGACGTCGGAGCGCGCTGCGCCGCCAAGCTGGAACTGGCGTTCCACCAATGCCAACTGTTTTTCCTGCAGAGTGATGATTTCCTGCGTCGATTTCATCTGAGCCCGCAAAGACGCCTCTTGCACCGCCGTGGTGACGATGTTGGCGGTGAGGGTCAGGTAGGCGCCTTCCAATTGGTACCTTTGATAATCGACTTGGGATTTGAGAGCCTCAAGTTCCCGCCGTCCACCCCCGAACAGGTCCAGGCTGTAGGATAGGTCCACAGAGGCATTGTAGAGTCCGTAATAAAATCCGCCGGGCTGGCCAAAGGCGGCCCCGGATGCCTTCTGGCGCGAGCCTGAAAGTTTGGCGTCAATACCCGGATAGTACTCGGTTCCGCTTCGGGCACGGAGATTCTCGCTGGCTTGGCGCAGGGTTGCCTGGGCCGCAGCCAGGCTGGGGTTCTGTTTCAAGGCCCTGCGGATCAGTTGATCCAGCGCCTGGCTGTGAAATAGCTCCCACCAGCGGGCAGGGATGTCTTTGTCCGTGAAGCGTTGCGCTGTGCCCCCAGTGACCGGAGCGGCAGCGGTTTCCGTGGGCATTGCCGTTTCAGTGTATGTTTTTGTGGCAGGTGGCTCGGGGGAGCGGAAATCGGGGCCGACCATGCAACCGCTCAAGGTCGCGACGGCGGCGGCAATCGCAGCGATGATACGCGCAGGCGGAAGATAATGCGCTATTTTGTTCATCGTCGAAAGGTCCTTTGGGCATTCTGGAGAGGCATCCGATGGATGGTCATTAAATTTGTATGGTAAGAATATCCTGCTGTCAAGGCCATGGCTAATTGTTTATTCGTTTTGCTACTCCTTGACCAGCAGGCCCAGCTCCTTGAGGCGGTATTGCAACGTCCTCAGGGAAATGCCGAGTGCTTCGGCGGTCTGTCGCCTGTTCCCCCTGAACTGTTGCAGTGTTTTCCAGATGGTTTCTTTTTCCCGATGTTTGAGGATGCCGTCACAAGCATCGGCGGCAGGTGGTTTTGCAACAAGCTCCGGCGGCAGTTCTCCGGTTGTGATCTCTTCGCGCGCCAGGATGACGCCCCGTTCTATGATGTTCTGCAATTCCCTGACATTGCCCGGCCAATCGTGCTGTTGCAGCAGTTCCAGGGCCTGGGGCGTGATGCCAATGGGGCGGCGGGCGCCGCCGGCAGCTGAATATCTTGCGCAAAAATGCCGCACCAGGTGCGGAATGGCATCAACCCGCTCACGGAGTGGCGGCAGCCTGATGGGAAAGACATTCAGGCGGTAAAAAAGATCTTCCCGAAAACGTTTCTCGGCAACCTCCTTGGCAAGGTCACGGTTGGAAGCGGCAATAACCCGCACATCGGCCTTGATCTGCAATGACCCACCAAGACGCTCGAAAACCCGCTCTTGAAGGACACGCAACAACTTTGCCTGCAATAGCTGCGGCATTTCTCCGATTTCGTCCAGAAAAATGGTCCCGCCTTGGGCCAGCTCGAATTTTCCCCGCCTGGCCTGGACTGCTCCGGTGAAAGCGCCTTTTTCATGGCCGAACAGTTCGCTTTCCAACAGGTTTTCCGGAATAGCGGCACAATTTAGCGGGATGAAGGGGCCATGTTTACGGGGGCTGGCAAGGTGAATCATCCTGGCAATCAGTTCCTTGCCGGTCCCGCTTTCGCCATGGAGCAGGACGGTTGCAGGTGCACGGGCCACATCCAGCACAAGTTTTCTGATTTTCTCCATTGCCTGGCCGGAAAAAATCAACTCCTCGGGTGGCAGGCCGGCTTGCTCCAATTCGTGATGGGACAGCATCATGCGCTGAAGATCCACCTGTTCCAAGGCGCGCTTGACAGTTGCCAGCAGGCTGACTGGATCCTTGAGCGGTTTGGAGAGAAAATCAAAAGCCCCCTCCTTGATCGCCGCTACCGCTTCTTCCACCTTGCCGAACGCCGTGATAAAGATAAACAGCGGCGGTTGGGGTTCTCCCCGTGTGAGCCGGAATAGCTCCAGGCCGCTTCTGACCGGCATTTTCAGGTCGCACAATACCAAGTCGAAACGCTCCCTCTGGATGCGCCGCAGCCCTTCGCCGCCATCCGCCGCAACTGCAACGGTATATCCGGCGCCATCGAGTACCGTACTCAGCAGATGCCGAAAAACCTCATCGTCCTCTACAACCAGTATTGTCGCAGACATAATGTCCTCTTTCTTACATCTAAAAAGCTGTTGGCAGCACGATAGTTGCGGTGGTGCCGGTTCCGATAGCGCTTTCAATCTTCAGGCTGCCGCCGTGCTCTTCCGCCACTTTGCGGCAAAGCGCCAGGCCCAGACCGGTGCCTTGGGCCTTGCTGGTCCAGAATGCTTCGAAGATGTGTGGCAGATTTTCCGGCGGAATTCCAATTCCGTTGTCGGCAATCGTGATCCGGGCGGTTTTGCCGACATGTTCCAGCCCGATTCGCAGCAGGCCGCCGTCCGGCATCGCCTGGATGCCGTTTTTCATCAGATTCAAAAGCATCTGTGTGATCCGATCGGCAACAACCCGGCACATCAAGGGGGTGTGAAATTCATGCTCTACCTGTATGTTCGCCGGTCTGGCCTCCACCAGGATCATTGCAACGCTTTGATGAACCAGTTCAGCCAGGTCGGTGGTCTGGCGCTCTTCACGGTCTTCACGGGCAAAAGATAACAGGTCGTTGACAAGTTCTTCCATGCGCAGTGATTGGCTGACGATAATATCGGCATAGCTCCGGGTCTGCTCCAGGCTGTCGGAAGCTTGGGCAAGTTGGGCGAAGCCTTTGATGCCAGCCAACGGGTTGCGGATTTCATGGGCCATGATGGCGCCCATCTCTCCAAGGCGGGCCATCTCCTCGCGCCGGAGCATTTCCCGGCGCCGGTGTTCTTCACGTCGCAGCATGAAGAATAGTACCACGGTCAGCACCCACAGTGAAGCCGTCAGAACCGATACGATCGTCACCCCTGTCTGCGCTCTGCGAATGACCTGGTCTGCCCGATAGGTATGCATAGCCAGTACAAGCAGGTACTGGTTGTGGTTTGGATGGATTTTTGTGCGGAGGAGATAGGCGACTTCGCCGGTGCCCAGCAGTTCCCGTTGTTCGGATATGCCGTCTGGGAAGGTTTTCTGGATCGAATGGGCATAATGCGTGCCGATGAGGCCGGGATTGGTATGGAAACGCACAATCCCTTGCTGGTCGATCAGGGCAAAGTAGGCTATGTCCGGAGTTGTATAGCGTACGAGCGAATGAAACGAGGAATCGGCAGCGGCCAACTGCTCTATTGCCGCTGAGATGGACAGCCCGGCACCGCGCAGGTTCTCGGCGGCCATCTTCGGAGCCGAGCTTAAAGCGGACCAGGCAAACCAGGCCACCAGCAGGGTGAAGCAGAGAGGAATACCGATTATCAGACGGGTGGTCTTAACCATATTAAGAACAAGGTGTGGTGCTGAAACACTGCTGTGATGGCATATGCCTGCGACAATATGAAAGGAATACTGGCCAGGCGACATGTTTCGGCATACTCCGGGTCACCTCCTGCCACCTCGCATGCCGCCACGATTGCCCGCACCGGATCGCGAACCACTGCCGTTATTTTGATAGCCTCCGCCCTGGCTGCCTGAGCCGTAACCCGACCAGAGTGGCGCGCCCGATTCGGTACGCAGCGTGATGGATTCTCCGGAACTTCGGTTCTCAATGCGTTGGGTAAACAGATAAAGCGCCCCATTTTTCCCCTGTGCAAGGGAGCCGGTAATGGTCAGTTCCTGGTTGATCTGTATGGTGATGGCATGCTTTTCCCAGTACCACCATGGTCCGAGTATGACGGATACGGTACCCCGGTTGGTAGCGACCGGCATCTCGGTATGCTGCCCTTCTCCTCGGCGCGGTGGTGCCAGGGCAGTGCCGGATAGGGTGGTTATCGTGTTGACATCAAAGCCTGCCGCTACGTTCAATCCGCTGGGGGAGCCTTTCGAGTCGCTTCCCCAGAAGGCCGATGCTTCATGGCACCAGAGCCACAAGAAAACAACCAGAAATAAAATGGTATGTCGCCTCATTGTACCCTTTCTTGATTGGTGGCCCGGCTGGGTTGCCGCACCCTGCCGGGCCTTGGAGCAAGATTGCTACGGTGCGGTTGTTGGGACCGTAGTTGTGGTCAGGCCGGAGCCGTCCTGAAGTCCTTTGCCGTTGGTGGGCCTTGTGGTTGAGCCGTTGGCGGTTGTGCCGGTGGTCAGAAAGGTGCCGTCACGGCGCTGTGAGTCGGCGGGGCGCGTCGCGGACGTTGTTACAGCGGATTTCCCACGACTTCTCGTCATGTTGCCTTGCCCTGCTGCCAGCAAATCTCCGGCGCTGAGGGCAACCAGAAATCCGATTAATGCTGCCGAAGTGATGTTGCGTGTTTTCATGTTTCTGATCCTCCATTGATGTGATGAACAATATTCGGGGTCAATCAGAAAACGTGCCAACATCGTAACCACTTGCTATTGCAGTAATTTTATGGTGATTCCAGTTGGTTGCCAAGGTGGCTTCGTGCAAATTATGCACTTGCCGTGACTGCTGTGCACCTGTTTGCCGGAACAAAAACATGCATTAATTGTATAATTCCAAACACTCACAATATCAACATGATATATTTGTGTGCCAAAACTTGCACATAATTCAATAGTAATATACTATGGGAAATCAACTTTATTAAGGAACCCATCAATGGAGCCAATCGTAACCTACCAGGAGCGCTGCCGGCGCTGCTATTCCTGTGTTCGCACCTGCCCGGTCAAGGCCATCAAGGTTGATCAGGGGTTCGCCGAAATCATTTATGACCGCTGCATAGGTTGTGGCAACTGTTTGCATTGCCCGCAAAATGCCAAAGTCGTGGTTGACCGCATGGTCAGGACACAGGAGCTTTTGACCTCCGGCGCCACTGTGGTGGCGGTATTGGGCTGCTCATTTCCGGCTTTCTTCCATGCCATTACTCCTGGGCAGTTGGCGGCGGGCTTGAAAAGCCTGGGATTCAGCGAAGTCCATGAAGGTGCATACGGTGCCCGTATGATCGCGGGCAGTTACCATGAGGCGCTTCATAAGGCGGATCGACCGTTGATTTCATCGCACTGTCCGGCGGTGGTGGACTTGATTGAGCGCCATTATCCCAAGCTGATACCCAATTTGATCGGAATCGTATCGCCGATGATCGCCATGGGACGCTTCATCAAGGGAGTGTTGGGCGAGGACACCAAGGTGGTTTATGTGAGCACCTGCATTGCGGCCAAGTTCGAGGTCCAATCGGCTGAATCCGCCGGTGCCATCGATGTGGTTCTGACATACCAGGAGATCGACAAGCTCTTCAAAAGTCGGGGCATCAGCCCTTCCTCGCTCAACGAGGCGGTCTTTGACGGCATTGATCCCGGGTTCGGCAGGCTTTTTACCCTGACGGGCGGACCGCTCAAGGTTTTCGGGATAGAACCAGATTTTCTGGACACCGAGATTGTAACCGCCCAGGGTGAATCTCATACCACCGGCATTATCAAGGATCTGGCTGCCGGCAGGATTGCCCCCACTTTTGCCGACTTGCGTTTTTGTAACGGCGGTTGCGTGGATGGACCTGCCCGTGATGTTGATCTCAATCACTTCTACAAACGCAAGTTACTGGTTTCCTATAACAATAACTCAAAACCATACAGCCCGGCCCCCCATTATGACTCCACGGCAATATTGCCGGATCTGCGCCGGTCATACTCGGAAAAATCACTTAAGCTGCCTGTGCCTGGCAAAGACGACATCAAGCGCATACTGCAATCGATCAATAAATATTCCCAGGTCGATGAACTAAACTGTAGGGCCTGCGGTTATAACAGCTGCCGCGAGCTGGCGGTAGCCGTATTCCAGGGATTGGCCGACATAGAGATGTGCCTGCCGCACAACATGCAGCAGATCAAGGAGGACCGGGGACGTTTGATGCAGAAGTATGAGTTGGTGCGCCGCGAGCTTGATCGACAAATGGGGGATGATCCCATTGTTGGCGAGGATCAGGGAATTAAAGAAGTTCTGGAGCTGATACGCCAGGTTGGGCCCACGCCTACTACGGTGCTGATACGCGGAGAGACCGGTACCGGCAAGGAATTGACTGCAAGAGCAATCCACCGTTTGAGTCTGAGGAACGACAAGCCGCTGGTGACAGTCAACTGCACGACCATAACCGATTCGCTGCTGGAAAGTGAGCTGTTCGGCCATAAGAAAGGCGCTTTTACCGGTGCTATTGCCGAGAAAAAGGGGTTGTTCGAGGAAGCCGACGGCGGGACGATTTTTTTGGATGAAATCGGGGACATTACACCCAAATTGCAGGCGGAACTGCTGCGTTTGCTGGATTTGGGCGAGGTGCGCCCGGTGGGTGGTACAGTAGCCAAAAAAGTTCAGGTGCGTTTGATTGCCGCCACCAATAAGGACCTGGAGCAAGGGGTGCGTGAAGGGTGGTTTCGCGAAGATCTTTACTATCGCCTGAATGTTTTCAATATCCATCTTCCACCATTGCGCAGCCGAGTTGACTCCATACCGGCCCTGGCCCAGCATTTCTTGGACAAGTCGCGAAAAAAGCTGAACAAGAACATAATCGGCATAGAGGAGCGCGCCGTATTGGCGATGCAGCATTATCCCTGGCCTGGCAATATCCGCGAGATGCAGAATATCATCGAACGCTCTGCGGTGTTGGCCAAGGATGGTGTCATCAGACTGGACAGCCTTCCAACCATTTTCAGCGACACCTACGAACGGTGTGCCGGTGATGAGGTAAGCCGCCGTAGGGTGTCTTTCAAGGCTGAGCGTGAACTACATGTGGGGAAGACCGAAAAAAACCTGATTGCACGTTACCTGGAAGAGGCTGGCGGCAATGTGGCCAAGGCAGCTCGCCTTGCCAATATTCCCCGCCGTACTTTTTATCGGCTGCTCGGCAAGCACGATATAAAAGTTGTTCGTGGCGACTAGCTGACATGAGCGAGCAATGGGGTTGGGAGGCCATGGGCCTGCCCAGCTTGAATCCGGAAACACCACCCATTAATTAATATAAATTTATTAATGTGGTTATTTTAAGCAGTGTATACTTTTGACCACATGTGTGCCATATTGTGCACACAATCGGCATTAGCTAAATAAGATTATTTTAATCTTATTATATAACATACTGATACCACACATATAATATTTTTATTTCCCGTTTGGCACGAAAATGGCTAGTGTATACGGTATAACTAGTTCAACTGGACTGTAAAACTACATACACAAAAAAACGGGAGGAATAACCATGGGCAGAATGAGAGAAAATCCGCGATACAACGTAATTTCAATGAGGGTGAGCGACGAAGAGCGTGAGCACCTTGAAACTATTATGGAAAAAACCCAAAAGAGCATTTCCGACATTATGCGGGAAGCCATAGAGTATTTTTCAGCCAATTACGATCAATTCGATCCGCAAAGCAAAGCCGCTTAGCTGATAAGCCAGGTTTTATCTACCTACGGAAAAGGCGGGGGAGCTGCCCTCGCCTTTTCCGTAACCATATGGTACTTGCGGGAATAATCGTTTGTGTGATTAATTTATCAGAATTTCGAATTGTTCCTGATGAAAGCCTGGTTTTGCCCGCACGGTAATGCGCTTCTTAAATTTCTTCTCCAACTCTTCCAGTCCCCTGCGCTCCTCGTCATAGAGCAGGTCCGCCACCAGCGGGTGCACCGATACCATTGCCTTGGTGCCACGGATATCCAGCATCTCCCGGCGCAATTCACGAAAAATCTCATGGCAGACAGTGGTCTTGGACTTGATGTAACCTCGTCCCTCGCAATAGGGGCAAGGTTCGCACATCATGCGCCCGATGCTCTCCCGTACGCGTTTGCGGGTCATTTCCACCAACCCCAACTCTGAAATCTTCAGGATATTGGTCTTGGATTTATCCCCTTTTAAGGCGTCTTCCAGCGCAGCAAAGACTTTATCACGGTTGACCTCTTTCTCCATGTCGATGAAATCTATGATGATAATGCCGCCGATGTTCCGTAGGCGCAGCTGATAAGCAAGTTCCTTGACAGCCTCCAGGTTGGTCTTGAGAATCGTGTCTTCGAGATTGTGTTTGCCAACAAAGCGCCCGGTATTGACGTCAATGGCGGTCAGCGCTTCGGTTTGCTCGATGATGATGTAGCCGCCTGACTTAAGCCACACCTTGCGTCCCAGGGCGCGGCTGATCTCCACTTCAAGTCCGAAATGATCAAAGATAGGCTCTTCTTCGTCATAGAGTTCTATGGAGTATTTCATTTTTGGCATAAAAGTGGATATGAACTGGATGATACGATCAAAATCCGGTTTTGAGTCGACAATGATTTTATCAACCTGTTCGGTGACGATATCGCGTACCACTTTTTGGATCACATCCAGGTCGGAGTGGATCAGAGAAGGTGCCGAAGCCTTTTCCTTGCGTTTCATAATCTCGCTCCAGAGTGTGGAGAGGTATTGCATGTCCGACAGGAGATCCTCTTCACTCTTCCCCTCTGAAACTGTTCTTACAATGTAGCCTGTGCCGCTTTGCTTGAGGCGCTCAACCGTCTCCCGCAGGCGTTCGCGTTCGTTCTCGTCTTCGATGCGACGGGATATGCCGACGTGATCGACCGTGGGCATGTAGACCAAGTGGCGCCCCGGCAGGGAGATGTGCGATGTGATGCGGGCTCCCTTGGTGCCGATGGGCTCCTTGGAAACCTGTACCAGCAGCTCCTGCCCTTCCTGAAGCAGTTCCTCGATCGGGTGGAGCGGCCTGAAATCCGGATGGCTGTCGGTAGACTGGCCCCCGTTTACTTCATGATCCTTTTTGCCGTCATCGAGAAGTGATTCGTACTCTTCAATGGCGTCGAAAACATCCGCAACATAAAGGAAAGCGGCCTTTTCCAAGCCGATGTCCACGAAAGCGGCTTGCATGCCGGGAAGTACCCGGATAACCCTCCCCTTGTAGATGTTGCCGACAATTCCCTTTTCCCGGGTACGTTCAATGTACAGCTCCGCAATGGTGCCGTTCTCAATCAGCGCGATGCGCGTCTCGTGAGAAGCTGCATTGATTACTAGTTCAGCGCTCATGATAAATCCCCTGTATCTGAAATGGAGTATATTGAAAAAATTAAGTAATTAGTGGTCGAAAAAAAGGACTTCCAGCTTCTCGACGGCAATATCATTGCCCTGCAGGGCTGGATTATTGGTTATTGCCCGGGCAAATTCCAGGGGCTTGCCTCTGCCGGCCACCAATTCGAGAGCAGCGCCGCTTGATGAAAGTGATACGACTTCACCTCGCAAATCGATGGCTTGGGTGTCGCCCTTTCTTTTACGTTGAATGACATATTCGTGGTGTGCCATAAATTGCACACATAGTTCCGGAAGCCTTTCTGATATGGCTTCATCAAAGGTGATGCGGTAACGGGTCTTGTTGATCAAGGTGGAGAGAGATGGCGATTTGACGTCAATCAGCTCTGCCTCCAGAATCTGTAGCCCCACGGGCAGCGCGCTGTTCAGTCGTTGCTGTACCTCATCGGCAGAAATGCCGGCTGCCACGAACATATCCATATATTCTGCCACGGATTCGGTCCCAAGCGAGGTCGCAGTGGCAAAGGAGAACCGCGGGTGAGGGTGGAAGCCTTGTGAAAACAGTATGGGCACCCCTCCCCGCGCAACGGCACGGGTAAAAACGTTGAGGAGTTCCAAATGGCTCAGGAATTTCATGGACCCGGTTTTAGAGAAACGGAGACGGAGGCGGGCAGGCGTTAACTCCTGCGGCGGTTTGTCATGTGTTGGCATTTCCGTCGCGTTTTCGCTCAGGCGCGGGGCAATGATGCTGAAGTCGCATACACCGCAGGCCGTGCATTGCCCGTGGCGGCAATCAGCGGTCGCTGTTTCGTTTCGGGCCGCGTCCAGCTCCTTGCGCAGAAATTCCACGGTTACCCCGCTATCAAGGTGATCCCATGGCAACACTTCATCGGGATTTCGTCGGCGCAGGTACCACTCCGGCTGGACCCCGCACTCTTCGAATGCCCGCAGCCAGCGCTCCAGCGAGAAGTGATCCCCCCAGCCGTCAAAGCGGCAGCCCAATTCAACTGCTCTTATCAGTACCGGGGCCAGGCGGCGGTCGCCGCGGGCGAAAACGCCTTCCATGAAAGAAAGAGGTGCGTCCTGCCACTTGAAGTTCAGTTTGCGTTTCTTTAGTTCGTTGCGCAGTAGATACTGATATTCCCTGGTATCTTCGATGCTTATCTGTGGCTCCCACTGGAAGGGCGTATGTGCTTTGGGGACAAAGGTGCTTACCGACACGTTGACCTCGCCGGAGACCCCCGATCCTTTGGCCTGATCCTTTACCCGGCGGGAAAGTTCCGCGATCTGGAGTACATCGTCGGCAGTCTCTCCAGGCAGTCCGATCATGAAATAGAGCTTTATCGTGCGCCAGCCGGCACGATAAATACTGCCGGCAGTCTCCAGCAGGTCGGCTTCGGTGATACCTTTATTGATAGAATTTCGCATCCGCTCGCTGCCGGCTTCCGGCGCAAGGGTAAAGCCGGTCTTGCGGACTTTCCTGATCTCTGCGATCAGGTCATCCGTCAGGGTGCCTACCCTCAGGGAGGGCAGCGATACTGCTATGCGGTCGTCGGCATGGCGGGACATCAGTTCCATGAGTAACGGCGAAATGCAAGAATAGTCCCCACTGGAGAGCGAGAGCAGCGAAATTTCGTCGTAGCCGGTTGCGCACAGGCTTTTGTCTGTCAGGCCAAGAACAGTGGCGGGCGAGCGTTCACGCACAGGCCGGTAGATATAACCTGCCTGGCAAAAACGGCACCCACGGGTGCACCCCCTGGCGATTTCCACGGCAACTCTGTCATGGACTGTCTTCATGAATGGCACTACCGGGTCGGTAGGGAAGGGAGCTGTGTCGAGATTGCCGAGAAACCTGCGTCGCACCTTTTCATGCCCATCTCTGAGCGGAGCAATCGCGGCAATCGTGCCGTCCGGATTATAGTGCGGTTCGAAAAAAGATGGAACGTAGACACCTTTGATGGCTGCCAGGCGTTCAAGTGTGGCCGCTCTTGTTTCGCCCAGGCGCTTGGCCTGCAGAACTGCCACGGCTATTTCCAATACCGCTTCCTCTCCGTCTCCCAGCAAAACGGCATCAATGAAAGGTGCCAGTGGCTCTGGGTTGAAGGCGCAAGGGCCGCCCGCGATCACAAGGGGACTGGTATCGTTACGATCAGCAGCCAGGAGTGGTATGCCGGATAGGCGCAGCATGTTGAGAATGTTGGTATATGAGAGCTCGTATTGGAGGGTAAAGCCGATCAAATCGCATTTTGACAGCGGCGTTGAGGTCTCCAGGGTCACCAATGGCGAGCCGGAATGTTCCATGACCTGTTCCATGTCTGGCCAGGGGGCAAAGACCCGCTCGGCAGCGACGCCTTCAACGGCATTGAGAATGTTGTAGAGAATGCGCAAACCAAGGTGGCTCATCCCGACTTCGTAAACGTCCGGAAAGGCCAGCGCAATGCGAAGATCAGCCGCAATCTTGCTGATGGAGCCTATTTCTCCACCCATGTAACGGGATGGTTTTTCAACAGAAAGGAGATTCATGAAAGGTGGGTGTTCCTTCTAATAAGATGGGAGGTTAAAGACTGTATCAAATCAATGGTGAAATTGGCAAGGGAAATAGCTTTTTTTTTCTTGCCAACACCATGTCACTGGTGATATAAAATTCCTTCCCTTGCCCAGGTGGCGGAATTGGTAGACGCGCTAGATTCAGGTTCTAGTACTCGCAAGGGTGTGCTGGTTCGATTCCAGTCCTGGGCACCATTTAAATGAAAGACGCTCTAACTGTTAAAAGTTAGGGCGTTTTTTCGTTTAGTCCCCCTCTGCCCCTATTCACGTCTTTGGTTGTCCGGTTTTCTTGTCGATGTGTCCGGCTTCCGGGAACCTCATGTTTTCCAATCCTCACTTCAGCCCGTGAAAATTCAGCGGCGTCGAACATTATCGGAATTTGGGGAATAGAATTCGCGGGAAATCTTAGCTTCAGTCAGGCAAAAACGCTGACTCTCAGAGGCGGGTATGATTGGTAATTAGTCTGTCAGGGTAATTGCCCCTCGGTTGCCGAGGTGTTATTTAAAACAAATGCGGATTTAGCATGTTAGCTAAATCCGCATTTGTTATTGGTGGAGCTGAAGAGGATCGAACTCTCGACCTATGCGTTGCGAACGCATCGCTCTCCCAGCTGAGCTACAGCCCCAATGTGTTATTCCTGAAATTTTGCCAAAGGCAGGGTTACCTTGAAAACAGCGCCTGCCCCTTCGTTTCCTGCTTCTATTCTGCCATTATGGTTCAACAAAATGCGATTTGCGATTGCCAGTCCGAGACCGGTCCCATGGCGCTTGGTAGTAAAAAAGGGAGTGAAGATCTTTGAAAGCATTTCCTGGGGGATGCCGCCGCCAGTGTCTGATATGCTAACCATTACAGTATGTTTGTCAAGAGATACTTTGCGTATGGCAACTTTAATCATGCCGCCATCCGGCATGACCTCGCAAGCATTCAGTATAAGATTAATGAAAACCTGTTTGAGCTGGTAGGCATCGCCCAAAACCTGCCAGGGTCCGTCATCGAATTTTTTTGTCAGCCGAATGTAGTGATCTTCCATGGTTGCTGCACAACAGCTAAGGCAGTCTTCCAGGATTTCCTCCAGGTTACACATGTTGTAGCAGATGGTGGGCTTGCGGGAAAAGGCCAGAATATCAGACAGCATTTTCTCCAGACGGCTCACTTCTTTGGCGATGGTTTCGGCATAGTTGTGTTCGCGCGAATCGTTTGGCAAGACCTTCAGCAGGCGCCCGGCAAAGCCGCCGATGGTGATCAGGGGGTTTTTCAGTTCATGGGCCAGGTTGGCAGCCATCTCGCCTATGGCCGCCAGGCGCTCGCCGTGAACAAGTCGTTCCCGTGCCTCGCTCAGATTGGAGTGGGCATCCTCAATGCGGTTGTAGAGCATGGAGTTTTCGATGGCCATGCCGGCTTGGCTGGCAAAGAGCCTTAGAAAGTGGAGGTCATCGCGCCGGATTTTATAGGATGAAACAGGGTTGTCCACCACGATGATTCCCAGGGTCTTGTCACGCGCCACCAGTGGCGCGGCAGCAAACTCGTTCACGCCGAGGTGTTTGATAAAGCTGCATTTCGGGCATTGCTGGCAGGTCTCATCGGTTGCATAATAAAGCCTGTTTTCCCCGATGACCCGCCTGACCACGACGCAGCCTTCGTCTATTTCCACGCGGGTTGAACGAACCAGGGAGCAGAACTCCGCCTCCCGCTGACGGGTGATTACATCGTCACCAATGTCCCAACGGCTGCCAAGATCGTCCTCTTCGCCGCCGATCATCATCAGCCCTTCAGCGGTATCCGTTGTCACGCCGAGCATACCTTGCAAGGTTCTGGTTCTTTCGTTGCTAAGAAACAGCATGGCGCGTTCAAACAAGGGCGAAACACCAGATGTCAGAGCGGTCAGGACCAGGTGAGTCAGCTTGTTGAGGCGTATGGTGGACAACATGGTGTTGCTGAACTGATAGAGCAAAGCCAGTTCGTTCAGCTGCAGATTCGTTGCTACCTGGATGCGCGAAGTGCGGGCTTTCATGGCTTGCACCTGGTGTTGGGGTGTGGGATGAGAGACAACTAGAGCCGTCTTTCCTTCTCTTCCTCTTCCATCTTGCAGTTGATGCAAAGCGTTGTGACAGGTCTTACCTTGAGACGTGCCTCGCTGATCTCTTCGCCACACTCCTCGCAGACGCCGAATTCGCCATTGTCGATACGATCGAGGGCATCCTTGATCTTGTTGATCAGCCTGCGTTCGCGGTCACGGATACGCAACTCGAAGTTGCGGTCTGATTCCTGGGTGGCCCGGTCCGTAGGATCCGGAAAGTTGGATGAATCGGATGTCATCTCCGTGACTGTCTTGTCAGCTTCATTCAGTAGGGTCTTCATCTCATCGCTGAGGACATTCCTGAAATATTCGAGTTTTTCTGCTTCCATTGCCTGCTCCTGAATTTGTGTGAAATGTATAAATATTAGAGATTACGCCTTAACAAGTCCAGAAAAAAATTCTCTTATTGCATCAGCAACTCCATTGCTTCCTGGACCGAGGCAACACCTTCGAGCTTGATTTTGCCTTTCTTGAGTCTGCGCAGATTCCCGGCTGGAAGGATGCAGGTCTTGAATCCCAGTTTTTCCGCCTCGGCAATGCGCTGTTCCGGCTGGGTAATGGCGCGGACTTCGCCAGCCAGGCCAACTTCGCCCAGCACCACCGTCTGCGGGGCTATTGCCTTGTCAAGATGGCTGGACGCCACTGCAACGATCATGGCCAGGTCAACGGCCGGCTCGTTGAGCCGGACTCCGCCAGCTGCATTGAGAAAGATGTCCTGCCCGGCCAGATGCAAGCCCACCTTCTTCTCCAACACCGCCACCAGCAATGCCAGGCGGTTGTGATCAACGCCGATCGTGGTACGCCGGGGAACCCCGAAAGAGGTCTGTGTAACCAGGGCTTGAAGCTCCACTAACAGCGGCCGGCTCCCTTCCAGCGATGCGGTCACCACCGACCCCGAGACTCCTAGGGGACGTTCGGACAGGAACAGTTCCGAAGGGTTATCCACGCAACGCAGCCCCTCCTGCTTCATTTCAAACACGCCGATTTCATTGGTGGATCCGAAGCGGTTCTTGACCGCTCGCAGGATGCGGAAGGGATGGCTACCGTCACCTTCAAAATACAGCACGGTATCAACCATATGTTCCAGCACCCTTGGTCCGGCTATGGCGCCATCTTTGGTGACGTGCCCCACAAGGAAGACCGGGATGCCGCTTCCTTTGGCCAGCACCATCAGTTTCCCGGCGGATTCCCTTACCTGACTGACGCTTCCGGGGGCTGATTCCAGATTCGAAGTCCACACGGTCTGAATGGAGTCCACCACCATGGCCTTGGGTTTGAGGGCTGTTGCGTGGGCCAGGATCGCTTCCAGGGAATTTTCAGCAAGTATCAGTAATCGCTTGTGGGTGGCATCCAGGCGCTCACCCCGCAATCTGGTCTGTGATGCCGACTCTTCACCGGAGACGTAAAGCACCTCCCCGGTCTGTTCCGCCAGGTTGTGCATCGCCTGCAGCAACAGCGTGGATTTGCCGATGCCGGGATCGCCGCCGATAAGGACCAACGAACCGGGAACAATCCCGCCTCCCAGCACCCGGTCCAGTTCGCCGATGCGGGTGGCGATCCGGGTTTCCGACTGGGCGGGGACGTCGCAGATCGGCACGGGCCGGGAGCGCTCGCCAACGGCACCAGTCAGGGCGGTTTTGCCGATAACTTCCTCTGCCATGCTGTTCCAGGCGTTGCAATCAGGGCATTTCCCCAGCCATTTGGGAGATTGGCAGCCACATTTCTGGCAGGTAAAGATCGATTTTTGTTTCATGGTAATTCCTCTTTTCGTCGAACGATTTGATCGAGTGGGCAGTACTTGCCACATGCCGCCAACAGCCGGTAACGCTGGCTTAAGGTTTGACAAAGCCGTATTTAGGTATATTATATTTTGTCTTTATTTTACACAAGGAACGGTCAATGGATTATTACCGTCCCCCATCATTACAGGGGGTTGTCGACGGCCTCGGTAGCGTCTACCGAGCCTTACGGGCATGGAAGTTTTACCCGAAGGGGCACCCCAACCGCAAGAATTCCATCAAACAAGCCCATGGGGCCTTGTTGACTTTGCTCGACGGCAACAACCTGTCGCTGAACTGCGGTCGTTCCGGTTTCAGCTTTCCTGATGGCGAGGTGATCAAGGACACAACCCGCATGTCTGCCTCCCTGTCCCACGAGCTTTTTATCCGGCGCGTTCAGAAGATCACCTTTCTCCAAGACCTGCATCAGGAAGACCTGCTCGATTTTCTCAGAATTCTCACGATTCTTCCTGAAACCATTCAAAAGTCGGGCGGCATGGATAAGCTCATGGCCGAGCATGGTATCCGAACCATCTGGGCCAATGAGTTCGATTTTTCCATTATCCGCGGCAAGCGTCGGGCCGTTGAGGACAAAGGGATTATTCCACTGGATGTTGATCAGCTTGAAAATGAGGGGCTGGCCGAAATCCCTGGTACCCCGGATCTACCTGATACCCAGATCGACGATGTGGCACCAGAAGAGGAATTGCAGTCTTTGGTGGGGCAACTGGCCGTCACCACGGATGAACACATCTACATGATGCTTATCCGCAAGTCCATATCATGTTCGGATATCCTTAAAGCGAGCCGCAACTTGCTGCCGTTGCTTCCTCTGGTGAAGCTGCTGGCTGCCCATGCCAATGATGCCGGACGGAGCGCGAATCTGCGTGACAGCGCCGGCTTCGGGCTGGAACAGCTCGCCATGGGAGATGATTTCCTCGTATTCCTGCTGGACAGGATGGAGGGCGCGGACGAAGACAAGGACAACGCACTTGCCATTTTGGCCGCAGCAGGTCCGTCGGCGGTTGCGCTGGCTGTGGAAAAAATGGGTGCCACCGAAAATCTGGCTGTGCGCAAGGAACTGACGAATCTCATCGTCCGGCTGGGGGAACCTGCCGTCCCTCCATTGGTGGTAATGCTGGGGGACAGCCGCTGGTACATCGTGAGAAACCTGGCAGCCATCCTGGGAGACATAGGCAGTCCCAAGGCCGTGCCCGAACTGCAGAAATGCCTTCAGCACGATGATATCCGGGTCTGCAAGGAAACTATCCGCAGCCTGGCCAAGATCGGTGGAAGAGAGGCCGAAGCCGCCGTCGTCACCGTGCTGCGCGGCAATGTCCCGGCGCTCCTGCCCCAGGCGATCACTTCCCTGGGAGGAATGAAGAGCAGAAGATCGCTGGTGGACCTGATGCGCATCGTCTGCGCCGAGGACATGTTCCTGAAGTCTTTGTCCCTCAAGACCGAGGCCCTCAATGCCATTGCATTGATAGGCGATCAGCAGGTTACTCCAACCCTGATGGAGCTTTTCGACAGCCGCCATCTGATTGCCTCAGGCCGTTGGGCGCAATTCAAAATCGCCATTGCCAATTGCCTGGGGAAGCTTGCTGATCCGCGCGCATTAACCGTGCTGAAAAAAAAGTCGGCATCATCGGGGGGATTGGGTCAAGCCTGCGCCGAAGCCATCGAACTGATTGAACGGACTGGAGGCGACACCCATGGAGACGCTTGACAAGCAAAGTGCGCTCAGGCTACTCACCCTTTTTTCCGGGGCGGTCAAAGGGACAGCCTTTTATCCCGACTCCCATCCCGCTATACGTCAGCCTTTGTTGGAGTTGGACAAGATTCTTGCATCCGCGCTGGCCCGAAACCCCAGCCTATCATGGGGGATCATCGACGGGGCACTTTTTTTCGAGGACCACCTCTTCATTGCACCATCCACAGCCATTGTTGACCTGATCAACCGCATGATGGAAAAGGATATCGGCCGCATCATTTACTCCGCAGGCCTGACTTTTGATGAACTGCAGCATTTGGTGCGTCTTTTTTCGGTCAAGACAGCAAGCTTCGACAAGCTTCTTTCCCTGCTGCAAGAAGAGGGGGTAACTCACATCCGGTTGCTCCGCAACGGCGAGGAGAGTTTCGAGGAACATTCAACCGACGACATAGAGGCCGAAGTGGAGGGGGATTATCTGGCCACATACGGTCGCGCCCTGGATGCCGTCCGTGGTGTCTGCCGTGATATCGAGCGTGGCCGCATCCCTAACAGTGCGCCGGTAATCAAGGTGGTTGACCGGATGGTCAGCATCACCATGCAGGAACATTCAGCCCTGCTGGGTCTGTCAATGATCAAGGACTATGACAACTACACCTATAACCACTGCATCAATGTAGGTGTTTTGGCCATGGCCCTGGGCGCCGCCCTCGGTTTAGACGCTCTGGAGGTAAAGGATCTTGGAATAGCGGGGCAGTTGCATGATATCGGCAAAACCATGATATCCAAGGAAATACTCAACAAGCCGGGCAAGCTTTCCAGCACCGAATTCGATGAGATGAAGCGTCACGCAGAGTTGGGCTCCAAGATCATTCGCGACATGGATGGACTCAACCCGCAGATTGCCCAGTTTGTGCTGGGCCATCACCTGCACTTCAACCGTAGCGGCTACCCTGACTGGGCACGGAAACTCCCCTTCAATCAGATGATCGATATCATCGCCATTGCCGACACCTATGATGCCATAACTTCACTGCGGGTCTACCAGTACCCCTTCAATCCGCGGGCCGCGCTGAACGAGATGCAGAAGCTGGCGGGCACCTATCTGGATGGCTCGCTGCTGGTCAATTTTATCGATATGATGGGCAAATATCCGGTCGGCACACTGGTGCGGCTGGACACCAACGAAGTAGCGGTTGTATATCGCCCCAACCCGCTGGATGCGGAAACTCCGATGGTCAAGGTCCTGATCGAAGCCGATGGCACCCGTTTGAGTATCCCCCGCAAACAACCACTGGTGGGCCAGGATGGCTCCCGTTACGCGGATATCGTGGCCATAGTTGATCCGGCTCTGAAGAATATTGATGTCGGCAAGTTTGTCGCTATCGGGAACTACTGAAGCGGAAGAAGGCTAAGGGCCGTGGCGGCCGCTTGCCTGGTGGATGCATGCGGCGATGCAAGCAGGGCTGTTATCTTTTCGACGGATTCCGAATCTCCCAGATGTGCCAGGGTGACAGCCGCTTCCGCCTCCAAGCTTCCATCCTGTTTTTCGAGAAATGGTCGCAGGCGTTCCCATAGTTCGGGAGATGGCGGAAAATTTGCCAGGGCCGCTATGGCCCGGACCTGGATGGCGCTGTTGGCATCGTCCAGCCGCTCCAGCAGCACCGGCAGTACGGCGGGGGTGGTGATTTTACCGAGCACTTCAACCGCAGCGGCCCTGATGCCGTCCTCCGGACGGCCTGCGCAGTAGACCAGCGGGGCAAAAACCTTGTCGCCACCAATCTCGCCCAAGGCATAGATGGCCCTGATCTTGGCGCCGGTATCCCCTTTTTTGAGCATCTGCAAGATTTCTCCAAGGGCGCTGCTCCCCTCCAGCCGCTCAATCGCCCGGGCGGCCGCTTCGCGCACATCAGGATCAGAATCCTTCAGAAGTGGTTGCAATGCAGTGATTCTTTGGCGTGCCAAATCATTCATGGGATAATAAGTAGCAGATAGCAAGCCGCTAGACAACCCCCTTTATTTGTTACTTGTCTATAATGAATCTGGCTGCTATAGTAAAAGACAAAATTTGTCATGAATTGGTTAGACAACGGCGTTACCAATACAAATTCCAAAACTATAGGATAAAGGAGAGCAAATCAATGCTGGGAACTGTAGAAATCAAACCCGGAATTTCCTGGATCGGATCAGAAGATCCGGATCTGCGCGTCTTCGACGACCTGTTTCCGACCGAGCACGGTACCACCTATAATGCCTACCTGCTCCAGGGTTCGGACAAAATCGCCATCATCGACACGGTCAAGGGGAAACGGGTCGATGAGTTCATGGACAAGGTCAAATCATTGGTCGATCCGGCGAAGGTCGACTATATCATCGCCAACCACACCGAGCCGGATCATTCCGGTTCCCTCGGCTATCTTTTGGAACAATGCCCCGGGGCCACGGTGGTCTGCACCACTGCCGCCAAAAACTTTCTCACCAACCTGCTGCGCAAGCCCTTCAACGCCATGGTGGTCAAAGACGGCGACACCCTTGACCTGGGCGGCCGCAAATTGCGTTTCATAATCGCCCCTTTCCTGCACTGGCCCGATACCATGTTCACCCGGCTGGAAGAAGAGAACATCCTGTTCACCTGCGATTGCTTCGGAGGCCATTACTGCGGCAACGGCCATATTTTCAACGACGAACTCGAGGACTTCACCTCGGCCCGCCATTTCTATTTCGACTGCATCTTCCGCCCCTTCAAGGACAAGGTGCTCTCTGCCGTGGAGAAGATCCGCCATGACGTGATCGACATGATCTGCCCCAGCCACGGTCCTATCATCAGGAAAGACCCCTGGCGCGTGATCCAGCAGTTCGAGGAATGGAGCAAGCCAACCTGCTCGGAGTGCAAGAAGGTCTTCATCCTCTATATCTCGCCCCACGGCAACACCGAGAAAATGGCGGAAGCAGTGGCCGATGGCGCCAAGATAGACGGCGTGGAGGTCATCAGCTACCACATCAGCCACCTGAGTGCCGGGGAGGTGAGAAACATCATGGAGGAGGCCGATGCGCTCGTCTTCGGCATTCCCACCATTGTCAGGGACATCCCCAAGCCTATGTGGGACGTGCTGGCCTATCTGAGCACAGTCAAGCTGAAGACCGGTCTGGCCGGCCTGTTCGGCAGCTACGGTTGGAGCGGCGAGGCCTGCAAGATGGCTGAAGAACGCCTGAAGGGGATGGGATTCAAATTGGTTACCGAACCGGTTCGCGCCATATTTACACCCACTCCCGAGGTAATGGAGCAGTGCCGGACTCTGGGGAGAAGCGTGGCCGAAGCAGTATTGGCGAAATAGATCCAGGACTCGGCCGCAGCGGTTTGACGCTGGCATGGAGCCCCGCTTCCCTTCTGGGAGGCGGGGCTTTTGCGTTTGCCGGCAAGCCCTTGATGTGTCGGTTGTACTTGTAACGATGCTAGTGCAGTAGATAATCGGTTGTTGTTTGCAGCGACCTGATCCCCACCGAAATGCCGCTGCCGTCCTGCTTCCTGCCGTGGGCCACGAACTCGCTGAGCCCCAGGTGGCTGGCACTGCCCCAGTCATAGGTATAGCCGAGCCTGGTCCATGGGTAGGGGGACGAGACCGGGTAGTTGCGGGCATTGTCGTAGATATACTGTTTGCGGTTGTTGAACCAGCCGGTGTAGTTCATGAACACGTTCCATTGCGGCCCCTCGGTGGCCCTTACCAGCTCCGTGGCGGTAAAGGCCCGGAACGGATCGGACGGGAATGCGGTTTGGCATTCCCGGTCGGTGATTTCCGGGTCCGGGCAGGGCCGGAACATGTCCCTTGGAGCCACCCAGAGCTCCACCATGCTGCGCGTTTCCGAGGCGTATTCCGGCGGCACGCCCAGCAACTGGGCGATGCGGAGCGGCTGGGGCACGGCCCCCTTGAAAAAGGTCTTCATTTCCGGTGCCACGGTCAGCCAGAGGTCCGCCTTCAGGGTGCAGTTTGCCGACCCGACCGTACAGGCGGGGTCCACCGTGCCGTCGTAGTATTTGGCATCGCTGCTCTTGATCCATGACAGCATGAGGACCCGGGAGCCGGGCACGCCGTTCTCCCAGATCAGGTCGCCATTGTCGTTGGTGATGGGGGTCAGGCTTGTGGAGATTTCCGCCGGGGTAGCGATGCGGGCATCGGAGACGGCGCTGGAGTACATAGCCTGCAACGCCACCGGAGTGGGGGGCGGCTGGCTGGCGGCGTCGCTGCCGCAGCCGGCAAGGAGGGACGAGCTGCAGAGGGTAATGGTCAACAGCAGGCTGATCATGGTTCGGGAGACAACGGTGGCGAAGCGCTGCGCGAAGATCATGGCATGGTCCTTTCTTCCCGGCGTTATGCTTCCTACTGTTTCAGCGCCGCGAGCATGGGTGGAAGCAGCAAGCCTGTCAGCAGCAGCGCCACGGCGGGTCGGGTCAGGTTGGCCGGCTTCATGTTGTTTGCCATTACGGCTGAAGCCAGATGGTTCAGAGCGGAGAGGGCAAAGAAGATCAGCATTGCCGTAACGATGGTGGCTTCGGCAAAAGACCCCCATTCCAGCGCATACACAAGCAAAGCCGTGACGGCTGTGGCCAGGTTGGCAAGGCCGGACTGGATCTGGTAGGCGCGATTTGGGGGATAGCCGATCTTCTCCGAAGCCGCTTCTCCCAGGACCAGGGATTCGAAGGCCACCGTGCCGGACATGATCATGACGATGATGGGGCCCATGATGTGAAACTGCGCCCGGGAATCCCGGCCCAGGTAGTATGCAAAATAGAGCGTCAGGCTAATGCCCAAGGGTCTCAACCACTCCAGGGCACGCGTCACCGTTTTCCTTGTCATGGTATTTTCCTCAACGTTCATAAAGTACCAGAGCTCTGTCTGGCGTTTGCATACATCATGCTTGCAAGAAACTGCCTGATTTCGTTTAAGCAGTTGCTCCCGCATTCCCCACGACCTCGGCAGCGCCCACGGTGTCGAGGAACTCCTCAATGAAAAGGTCGATGTATTCCCGGCTGATGGCGCTGGCATGGGGGGTGATCAATACGCGGGGGTGGTGCCACAACGGCGAGTCAAGGGGCAACGGCTCCTCGGCAAAGACATCAAGGCCGGCCCCGGCCAAGGAACCATTATTGAGGGCATGCAGCAGGTCTTCCTGGCGGTAGCAATTCCCACGGCCCAGGTTGTACAGGAAGGCCCCTGGCTTCATGGCGGTAAAGTGCCGTGCCGTGATGAGCCCGTCGGTTTCCGCGCCGCCCGGCAGGAGCAGGACCACATGATCGGCATGGGGCAGCTCTTCCTCCACCATGTCGAACGTGACTAGCCGGTCAACGCATGGGGTGATCTCACCCCCGGTCAGCGTGCGTTTGACCCCGGTTACCTTTGCCCCGAAGGCCTTGAGAAGCTCGGCCATGGACCGCCCGAGGGACCCGAAACCGACGATGAGCACGTGCTGACGGAACAGTGCGACGCAACTGCTATAGCCCAGCCGCCCCCAGGACCTGTTCTTCTGGTCATCCAGTGATGCGCCGATGCGCCGATTGAAGTACAGCATCATCGACAGGAGGCTCTCCCGCATGATGCGTCCGTGGAAGCTGCCGTAAAAGGTCTTCACCCTTTGTGCTGGATCTGACTCGACCCAGTCCCGGCCGGCAGCGGGGGTGAAAAGCATCTTCAATTTGGGTGCGCAGCCGTACCACTCTGCCTTGAAACCCCAGACAAGGGCACAGTCGGCTTCGGGGAGGCGTGCCATGAAATCATGTTGATCGCCGGCTATGGTAATTCGGGTATCGGGGAGCGCCCGGCGCAATTGCTCAAGGTGGCGCGGCTTGAAGGCAAAGGCGTCTACTTTGTGTTGCAGATGGATAAGCAGGTTGTTGATGGTCATGGTGTCGTTCCGATGCCAGGGGGAAAATTGAGCCTCAATGCCGCGCTTGGCCTGCCTTCTCCAGGGACTGCGGGCCTACGGAATTGTGCTTGACCTGCGCGGCTACCGCTTTTTCGTCTATGTAGGGCTTCAAACGCGTATTTCAGCCGATTTGGTATGGCCATTCTCTTTTTCTCGCCAACCATAACCCACGTATATACTTAGACGTCATGCCCCATTCTGGCAAAAATACCTTCAATACGTAAAAATGCCATAACCACTTCAGGGTCAAAGTGCTTGCCATTACCTTCAAGAATAATATTCCTGACTTGATCATGGGTTAAGCCTTTGCGGTAACACCTGTCTGATCGTAACGCGTCATAAACATCCGCCAAGGCCATGATTCTGGCGGACAACGGGATATTCTTGCCTACCAAGCCATCTGGATAGCCCGAGCCATCCCATCGCTCATGATGATAGAGAGCTATTTCAATACCCATTCCGATAAACATATTGCCAGGGTAGGTGTTGAAGACCAACTGCAAGTTATCGGCTCCTAAGACAGTATGAGACTTCATCTTTTCAAATTCTTCAGAGGTAAGTTTTCCGGGTTTCTGCAGAATACTGTCTGGAATGGCTACCTTCCCAATATCGTGGAGAGGGGCCGCATGCTGGATACAATCAATGAATTCCGCCGTTATATGATCAGAATATGGTGAGTGGCTACGTAGATCCTCTGCAAGCTGTCTGCAATACTCCCGGACTCGTTCCAAGTGCCCGCCGGTATCGTCATCCCGAGATTCGGCCAACTTTGCCATTGCAAAAATGGTGGCGTTCCGCGCTTCGGATGTTTCCCTGATTTTTCTTTCGATCAGCTTTTGATCCGATAATATGCTCTGCATTTGGCGCATCTGTTCAATAGTACGCTCTGCTGTCATTTGTGCTTCAAACAGCAATCGCTTGTTGCGAGCAATCCGTATCGCAGCGCTCAGACGAGCCAAAAATTCAGCTTTTTTAAAAGGCTTGACGATGTAGTCATCTGCCCCACGCTCCAAACCATCAACAATGGCATCAAGGCTTGACAGCGTAGTAAACAGAATAACGGAGAAGAGCCTGTTGGTAACGTCCAATTCGGCGAGTACTTCAAGCCCTGTTTTATTCGGCATTTCAATATCCAGCAACACAACATCGGGTTTTCTGGTCGCAATTGCTTCTAGTCCGGCAATGCCATCATTCGCCTCGATAACGGCATATCCCGCTTGTTCCAATAGCTCTCGGACAAATGTTCTTACTGCCCGACTATCATCAACAATCAGGACAAGGGGCGTATTACTCCGTGTAGTTTCTGTTGTAATAGGCATATTGTCCCATCTTC
The DNA here is from genome assembly GCA_003574895.1 of Geobacter sp. Taxonomy (GTDB): domain Bacteria; phylum Desulfobacterota; class Desulfuromonadia; order Geobacterales; family Pseudopelobacteraceae; genus JACPFJ01. Next base: position 451,530 of record PJFB01000002.1, on the reverse strand, counting down.
AGGGAATTCTTGAAGAGATCCGTGTCAATATCGTTCACTTTTATGTAGATGCAGACTTGATCCCTCACGAACTGCCTTTATCATTTTGACTATTTAACGACGGGGTGGCGGATGACCTGAGAGCAAAGTGAAACAGACCATCCTCATGTTGGGAAGTCGTTGCATGTAACGTAAGTATAACTGTACCATAAGAAATGAATTCAGGCGCAATCACATCTTGGCGAGCCACCTGATGTTGCGCGGCACAGCCGTTGACGATCCGCCGGATGCGCCCACACATCATCGCGGCATCAGCGCGAACACCCCCCAGCCCAGGTATTCACGCGTGTAAGCGGCGTAGCGCTCGGGTTCCGAGGTCAGTTGGGCTCGAACCTCTTTGGCTAGCTCGTCGTCGGGATTGGCTTCAAGCCATCGGCGCATGGTGAGCCATTTGGCCGCCTCGTATCTGTCCCAGCCGTCCTGGTCAGCCAGAACCATTTCTACGACGTCGTAGCCAAGGCGGCCGAAAGACGCGAGAAGTTCCGGAAGCATGAGAAAGTCGGAGATCGCGTTGGCAAGACACACCTTGGCAACCTCTTCCGTCGGCGGTAACTGCCTCCAGAAGGGCTCGCCGATGAGGATGATCCCTCCGGTGCGCAGGCTCCGCGCCAGAAGCTCGATAGTGCCGGCGACTCCCCCGCCGATCCAGGTGGCACCGACACAGGCTGCCACGCCGGCCTTGTCGTCCGAGACGTAGCCGCTAGCATCGCCATGGATGAACTTGACTCGATGGGCGACGCCCAGTTCTTCGGCACGGAGTTTCGCTTGCTCGGTGAACAACTGGCTCATGTCGATGCCGGTGCCGATGACTCCGTAATCGCGTGCCCATGTGCACAACATCTCCCCCGAACCGCTGCCGAGGTCGAGCACTTGGGTCCCCGTTTCCAGACGCAGGGCAGCGCCGAGAGTGGCGAGCTTTTCGGATGTGAACGGGTTATGGATGCGGTGAGCACTTTCGGTAATATTGAAGATCCGAGGAATGTCCATTTCGGAAAATCTCCTTATGGGTGTGAATAGATTCGGTTACGGCGATAACGTCGTGGGGGCGCACCAGCGCGTCAGTGTCTGTGTGCCGCCGCCTTGTTGGACGCCTATTCGATGTAAAGGTCGATTACTGCTCGCAGGGCAATAAGGTGCTAGAAGCAGCTTAAATCATCGTAAACTAGCACTGGCGGAGGATCTTCTGCATACTCAACGTCATCAATTTCATAGCTGGCGAACCATTCTAGAACTTGCTTCCTGATTTCGTTATTGGGAACAATAATTAGTTTTACATCTCTTCTTTTGAATTTATAATAAATATGTTCTTCAGGACTTATAACAGCTCGCCCTGACATAATTGATCCTACATATGGAACAATTCTCCATTCTCTTTCCTTATAATATTGATCAATTTGGTCCGATCCATCACGCGCCGGGCCTAAATCACCCATTGGCTTCATAAAAGTTAGAAATTGCTGAAGATGGTTGGCAAAAGACTCATAATCATCCTTTGAATAAGCTATTTTACCTTCATGATCAAAGATACCCTCGAAGTTATCTTTTTTTATGTGTTCATTCATTGTCATGAGGTTCTTGAATAGGTTAGTTGCGGTCATATACAACAAACCACGATTCTCTACGATATCATCGCTGTTTGTCATTGATGGTGCATAATCAACAAAGTAATTAGCAGGATTGCCGCCCGCATTTTTAACAAAGGCTTTTGTAAATGCGATCCCAAATTTCCCATAGAAGGCTGTATGCTCATCGCAAAAATTCAAGGGAATGTCCGTAAAACATACTGCATTCCCATATATGCATCCTTCAAAGCCAAATTTTACGTCAATTCTGGAGCATCTTAGACCATCGTTAATAATCGACTGAAAAATCTCTAACTGCTTACTGGGCTCATTCTTAAAATCTTTACCAAGAAAATGAATCAATAATTCAGATATTGCTCTCATCGTGACTTCCTCCAGAAATGTGACAATATGGCAGAAATTCAGGCTGAAAATATTTTTACAACTAACAATTAATAGAGGAGTTAATCCTTCTCCCTGCTTGGCCAACGGGCATGGCTTTGACCCGCTGGCTTTTTAGGGCGGGTCGTAAGCCTTGTTGAGTTTCGATGATCTTCTAATAACGTCCAATGTCTAGGGCAGACACTTTATAACTTTTATCAACTTAGTTTTTATGTGACTTGATAAATTCTTCAAGTGTAATATTAAACTCACTAAGAACATCAAGTAATTCTTTCCTTACATACTGGTAATCAGTCTCATCCTGTTCCAATTTTCTTTTACTAATCCAATCAACAGATATTGAAACTTCATTCTTTTTATCTTCTACAGTAATTTTTTTACCTAGAAATTGGAGGCAATCCATAAAGGTAGGATTTTTTAGAATTGCTAAAGGTGTAACACAGATATTGAAGTAACTTATATCCCGCACGGATTCATGTGTCATCATTTTGTCATAGAGGGCTGCGGTCATTTTTGCGTCTACTGTGCCAACTGATTTCAATATCTGCCTTGAGAGCATTTCAATACGTTCATTCATTGAACTCACAACGGTCAAAGTATCTGCAATCCTCTCTTTTTCATTTTGGTACATCAGAAACGAAAACATCATCCCTGCCCACTGCTGACGAAGATATGATTCAATATCACTGAAGTCCTTGAATGGAACAATCGCATTGTCAATTGTATTAAGTCTGACCTGATCTATAAAATCGAATATTTTGATATTATCAACAGATGGGTAAATTATCTTGGTAATGTCGACTTCTTTATTGTGTCTGTTATTGGTATAGACATAGTGATCGCTATATACGGCTTGTTCAACAAGTGTGAAAATCGGAATTTTTAACTTTACGGCCTCCATATATTCAGCATTGGTGATAGATGTACTTCCTTTTTTGATAAGGCTCCCATATCTCCCACCAATCACCAAAATGAATATTTGGCAGTTAGGAACCTCTGCAAGACATGCTTGATGAGTGTGCATCTTGGGGTTGAAAAATACACTTCCATCTTCGCTAAGTATAGGGTCATACCCTATGGTCTTTATGAAAAACCTCAGGTTTTCCCTGATATATTTCAGGTCATAACACGTTGAACTTACAAATACCCTAGGAATAGCCACGGTAATCTCCTTACTAGTTCTTTTTGAAGTTTTGCCATTTTCTACTCAACTCATTATTGACCAGTTAGAAAAGCATCTTATATGAGAAATAGCATCCCATATAATATGCTTTTGGCATCTCATATAAGATGATTGAAAGCATCCCAGGATTAAATTAGGGACACTCCCCATTGGATTAAATTAGGGACACTCCCCATTTATTTTGTAAGGCCGTCCTCTTTTCTTGGCTTTTAAGGGCTGCTGGAGCTGAAACTCCAGCAAATCTACAAAACTTTCTGAACCAAATGGCCGACCGGTGCGGGTTGCTCTGCGGATTGCATTATCAGTCTCTTCATCCTCTGCAACGAAAAAATTGACATACGCATTCTGTTCCTGCGGGGAAAGCCAAGAGGTTGTACCAAGAAGATTGTCGCTTGCCCCAGTTAAATGCGCTTTGGCACTCGACCAGCGATATGCCTCTGCGTTATCCACCAAGCCAACCTTCAGAGGATTGCGCTCAATATATCGTGCTACCGCCCAGAGGTATTGGTTGTTTTCGACCACGCATGAAAAAAAACGGTTTTGCCAGATACGCCCGCACTGATTCAATTTGCGGTTAAGGTATTGGGTGTACACTTGGTTGGTCAAACCGATTCCCCGTGCGAGAGAGGTTTCTGTTTCCGGCACGGCAAGCAAATGGGTATGGTTATTCATCAAGCAATAGGCCCAGATTTGAAAGTGGTATTTTTCAGCATACAGAGCCAGCAGCTTCAAGTAAGTCTGGCGATCTTCGTCATCAAAAAAGACTGTAGCGCGATTGTTACCGCGTTGCGTAATGTGATGCGGATATTCTGTAGCTATGACACGTGCGATTCTAGGCATGGCATGAATAATATGGCAATATGATAAAAAAACAATCTAATAAATGGGGAGTGTCCCTATTTAATTCTATTTAATTCCTTAATAAATGGGGAGTGTCCCTATTTAATTCCTATTTAATTCCCATAGCTGAAAGGTGTCCTGATTCGCTGAAACCATTTGGAGTCACCTATAACGTGTCTGGCAAAAGCCCACAGGATGAAGTCTGCACACTGGATCCCCGGTGTGTTCTTGCCTGATATTTCGTAGGTCACATGCGGGTAGTAGGTCGGGACCCACGGCAAATCGTAGGCGCTCATTGCAAGCTGGTGCTTTAGTTGCTCGTACCATCTTTTGAGGTTTGAGAGGGAGAGCCCATCTCTTTCTTCAAAGACGAGATGACAGGGCAATCGGTCGTTAAAGCCCGAGCGGTACTTAATTGGGAAGACAGGTGATAAGCGTATTCTGGACGCTGATCTTTTTGGGCCAGCTTTCCGGTGTCAAAGAAATCGGCGAAGAATACGCCAGATACGGACTGAGATATCTCTGTACAAATATGGGAATGCCCGTTCTTACTGTCGTCAGCAGCATGAAACCAATGCCGTTCAAGTGTCCTGTAATCTAGCTTTTTACATCTTGGGTCTCGGCGATCTAAGTCGCCTCGAAGCTCTGTAATCGCTCGATCAATCACTGTATCAGAGATGGGTTCCTCGCACGCAAGCGCTCCATACCCTTTCTTCTGCTCGGAGTCAAACTCACTCTCGTCTAAGTACACGTACCTCGACATTCATCCCTCACTTTGTCGGCGAACAGCCGTGAACACACCAGCGGAGTAAAGCGAAGACCGTAGAATGTTGCGGGTCAGCTCTTGAAATATCACTTTTGTTGCCTCACTTGTGGGTTTTGTTCCTTCTCTGCTTCACTATTTCCAGTTTAGCCAGCATTATCCGGTCCTGTTTATCCTGTGCAACCTGGAGCAATTGCTCATAATCTGCGTTTTTGGAAAGCAGGTAGTCAACAACAGTGTAATGACCATTTTCATAAGCTGAAACGATCGCTTTTTTTTGTTCATCATGTGCCCCTTCCTCCGAGTCTACATCAGCGCCGTGTGAACAGAGGAGCTTCACCATTTCGAGGTTCCCGTTTGAAGCGGCTATTGAGAGGGCACTGCAGTTGTATCCTTCCTCGCCATATTCACCCGCATCGACATCTGCGCCTAAGCTGATCAGCAGCTTGACAGATTCAATATCATTGGCGGTAACCGCGCCAAAAATCGCATTGCCCAAAGGGGTCTTATTCTTCAGGAGAAATTGAGCAACGTCTTTGTAACCCTCGGCAAAAGCCACGGTCAACGCACCATCCGCTTTACCACCCAGGGAGAGCAGGTATTCGACAAGTTCGAGATTACCAGATTTTGCCGCACTGGCCACGATGGTACTGTCGCAGACGTTGTTGATATCAGCACCATTTTTTAGGAGAAATCTGACCATATCAAAATTTCCCGCTTCGGCTGCAAGCTGAAGCGGGGTGGGTGTATACCACCATCCAGTTTGTTGTCCAACGTTGACATCAGCCTTTCTGGACAGCAGGAAAGAAACCATTTCCCTATTGCCTTCAATTACCGCAATAGCAATTGCATCGCGCAATTCGGCACCGCTATTCAGCAAAAACTCGACCAGATTTTTCTCGTCTTTTATTATGGCGATATTCAATGCGGAGGTTCCCTTCTTATTTGCAAAGGCAAACGCATTTATGTCCGCACCGCTCTTCAGGAGAAATTTGATCATGTCCCTGTTGTTGAGAACAACAGCCCGCATGAGCGGGGTCTCTTCACCGCCAGAAGTGACCATATCTATGGGGATCCCTTTTTTAAGCGCGTTTTCAACTTTTGCAAGGTTTCCGCTTTCCACTGCCGAAAGTAATTCTTTCTGCATGCGTAAATTAGTTTCATAGTCATTATCCGCTTCCGTCGTCTTGGCGGCTTCAGCCGTTGAAGAAGTCTCAATCTTGGGAAGTTCATTTTTATAATAGGAAAAGCACAACATAGCCAGTGATAGCAGGATAACAGGGATAATGATGATGAGTTTTTTCAATCCATTTCTCCATACTTAAAATTTGCGAAATTCCTGGGGTATGAGGCATTTTTTCATGAGTTTAGGCGGTGCATAGCGAAGCAGAGCCACCGCATAAAATGCGGTTGAACTGACCTCTTCGGCCCCGCTTGCGCTATGGATATTTATCCAGGATTTTGACTTTTGTTTATGGATTTTGTTTATGGATAATACGAGTTTTATGAGGGCATTACAATAATGATCGTTTGCAGATTTGTTCTTTTTATCAGGGCAAAACCTCCTGAATAGACTGGATTAATCACCGATATTTTCGCCGCGCCCGGCTCTTTTGCCAGCCGATGACGCACGTAGAGCGCAACGCTTGTCCCGAACGCCGGCTTTTACAGCTTATGGAGTAACTATTCAGCCAACATTATAGCGGCCCACATAAAACTCATTTATATTTAAAAGGGATGAAGGGGATATATGGGATAACTGTATGGGATAACGTCAAAATCAAAACATTCTTCGGGTCAAACAAAAAACTGAATTTATATGTTTTTAAAGATGTTATCCCCTTCATCCCTGTTATCCCTGTAAATATGCTTTTGGGTTTAAATTCTATTTTAGTAAGTGCTGGATAGATACCTTCTTGATTCCATGTTTTATGCTTAGATCGTTGGGTTGCGCACAAAAAAAGGACGGGGTTTCCCGTCCTCGATTACACCTGATCGCCAATGTGCGGTTGACCCTAAACCCCAACTGGCGTGAGGGGCAACGTCCGCAACTGCCGGCGGATCAGCCCGTGATCCGGCACATACCGCGCCACCAGCCGCCAGAAGGACGGGCCGTGGTGCCTGACCTCAATGTGGCAGAGTTCGTGGACGATCACGTAGTCGAGACAGGGCTGGGGGAGCTTGATTAGGTTAAGGTTCAGGCAGATGCGCCGGGTACGGTAGGAATAGCTGCCCCAGCGGCTCTTCATTGGGCGGATCACAACCTGCGGCAGAGGCGTCCCTGCGGGGAACATCCGGTGGCACGCGATCATTCGCTCCCGGAACATCTCCAATGCCTGCTCCCGATACCAGCGGGCCACCAGCCCGGCCTGGCGCCCAGGATCGGCATGGTCCGACATGGTCACGACCAGGGAGCCTCCCCGGATCTGCACCCCTTCCACCGGCCCCTGTTCAAGGGCCAGTCGGTATTCCGTCCCCTGGAACAGGAAGGTGGCACCATTTGTGTAGCTTTGTTCGGACACGGGTCTTTGGGCGTCGAGTTTTTGCCGAACCTTCTCGATCCAGGCCGCCTGCCGGGCAACAAAATCTCGTATTGCATGGAGCGGGGTACGCAGCGGCACCCGCACGCTCACCGATTTGTCCGGCCTGATGGTCATGCCCAGGGTCCGGCGCCGGGAATGGCAGTAGCGGTAGGGGATTGCCACGCCTTCGCACACGACCGTATCCTCGTGCATGGTGCTCAAACGATTCCCGGCAATCACCCCCGCACCCCCTGAAGCGCCCTCAGTTGTTCCAGCATCCCGCCCACGCCGGCCTGGGTGCTGCAGTCGGCCTGTTCCAGAAGGGGGGGCACGGCCTGTTCCGGCGGGATGCGGGGGAAGGCGGCATCGGTCAGGTGGTGCATGAGCCGCATGGTGCGGAAGGCGTCGAACCAGCCGTGGAAGGCGGCCAGCAGCTTTCCCTGGTCGGGATTGTGTTGCCGCAAGTTATTCCAGGCAGCAGCGAAACCCGCCTGTGCCAGGTATGTCCGCAGGTGGGGGGAGATCAGCGCCGCCCGGTCCAGCAATTCCTCGCCCTCCGCGCCGTCGTGGCCTGCCACCGTTGCCAGCCACTGGGCCACGATCCCGAACAGCATTGGCTGGTAAAACAACAGCTGCCCGCCCCCCGGCGCCAGCATGTCGCCCACGGAGCGGCCGGTGCCGAAGGGGACGCGGTGGGAGGAGCGGGGCGATGGGTGGACGCAGGTGCCGGCCAGGGACGCGACGCCGCTGGTCTTGTGCAGTTGCTGGAGGAAGTAGAAGTCCTCGCCGGCCAGACGACGGTTCATGCCGCCAGCGGCGACATAGGCCGAGGCCCGGCAGGCCATGGCGCTCCCCACTGTGTGGAAGGCATAGGGGGAGCCGGCCAGTTCCAGCCCCAGCACATAGGTGCGCAGGAACAGCTCGTAGCGGTCGATGGCCGCCTGCCCCTCCGGGTCGGCAGCAGGGCAATGGCGATAGGGGAGGCTGGCGCCACCGGCGCGGGACGCGGCAAAGTGGCTGGTGAGGGCGGGCAGGTAGTCGGGCTGCACCAGGGTGTCGGCATCCAGGCAGACCAGGAGCGGGTCGTCCTGATTAAAGTCCAGGTGCTGCAGTGCCAGGTCCAGGCCGATCTTGCGGGCCAGGCCGACCCCCTGTTTCGAGGGGAGTTCCATCCCCTCCGAGGCGGCATCCACCCAGTGCAGGTGCGCCAGACCATACTCCTGCCGCCAGCCTGGGATGGCGGCCAGTGTGGCCAGGTTGTCGGACCTGTCTGCAACGGGCCCGTCGCCGCGATGATTGACCACCACCAGGATCAGGAAGCGGGCCAGCAACTCAGGCGGGTTGGCGGCAAGGGAACGGAGCGTTTGGGGAAGGTTGGCGCTCTCGGCCAGGGAGGGGATGACCACGGCGCCGCTGAACAGCCCGGCAGGGGGCGCGTTTATCCGCCAGGGGGTGGCAACGGCGCGTTTATGCAGGTAGGATCTGATGGCTGATGGATAATTTGGCATGAAATTAAGTAAAAGGCATTAACGCAAAGCCGCAAAGGTGCAGGGACGCGGAAGGTTGGAAATATGGTTTTGACAACAAAACGGTTCTGTTTATTCCTTCCTGATTGGAATCAATCTTCCGACACAACCCAAAGCTGTCATTCCCGAAACGATTCTGATCGGGAATCCAGCTCCTGAGTTACTAAAATCATGGTTCCCCGATAAAGGCGTTCGGGGATGACAGCCTGCACAGCGGAAAATCAATACTAATCAGATTTTCCTTTGCGCCATTGCGTCTTCGCGTTAAGAAATTTCACCGGCCATCCCAGCGCTTGTACAGGTCGTTGGCTATGCCCAACTGGTCCAGGACCTTGCCGACCATAAAATTCACCAGATCGTCGATGGATTGGGGCTGGTGGTAGAAACCGGGCATGGCAGGGATGATGCGCACGCCCATGCGGGAAAGCCGGAGCATGTTTTCCAGGTGGATGTCGGAAAGAGGGGTTTCACGCGGCACCAGCAGCAGGGGGCGGCGCTCCTTGATCATCACGTCCGCTGCCCGCTCGATCAGGTTGCCGGAGACGCCGGCGGCGATGCGGGCCAGGGTTCCCATGCTGCATGGGCAGACCACCATGGCGTCGGGCCCGGCCGAGCCGCTGGCGGCAGCGACAAAGAGGTTGTCCGGGGCAACTACCTCCACCCCCAGCTTTACGCCGAGATGCTTGCAGAGCCGGGCGGTTGCCTCTGCCGGTTCGCCGGACAGGTCCAGGCCGGTTTCATCCCGGCAAACCAGTTGGCCGCTCTCGCTGGCGCAGACCGTGAGCGGCATGCCCCGCCGCACCAACTCTTCCATCAAGCGCAGTCCGTAGATCGAACCTGAGGCCCCGGTCAGGGCCATGAATATCCTGTGTGCGGTCATAGTGTCTCCTCGCCTGTACCTACTTTACCAGAACGTCGGCCGCAGTGAATACCAGGATGGCGATGCTGATGTAGCCGTTCATATTGAAGAAGGCCGCATCCAGCTTTGCCAGGTCCCCGTTTCTCAGCAGCCAGTGTTCGTAGAGCAGCATGCCGGCCGAAACCACGATGCCTGCCATGAAGAACCCTCCCAGTTGCATGGTGATGAACAGACCCAACAGCAGCGCCACCATCACCAGGTGAAAGAGGCGCGCCATCCAGAGTGAGCCCTCCACCCCCAGGGCCACCGGGATGGAGTGCAACCCGGCCTTGCGGTCAAACTCCAGGTCCTGGAGGGCGTAAAGGATGTCGAAGCCCGCCACCCAGAACAGTACGGCAGCGCCCAGGATCAGGGCCGGGGCATCGACACTGCCGCGGATGGCGATCCAGGCCCCGATGGGGGCGGCGGCCAGGCAGATGCCCAGCACCACGTGGGCCAGGGAGGTGAAGCGCTTGCAAAAGGAATAGAGCACCAGGAAACCGACCGCCAGGGGCGAAAGCTTGAGACAGAGCGGGTTGAGGCGGCCGGCAGCGACCAGCATCAACGCCAGGGAGGCCAGGATAAATCCCAGGGTGGTGCCCTTGCGGATCAGGCCGGCCGGTATTGCCCGCCCGGCGGTGCGGGGATTGCGGGCATCGATCTCGGCGTCGATCAGCCGGTTGAGCCCCATGGCCGTTGTCCTGGCACCGGCCATGGCCAGCACGATCCAGAAAAGCTGCCCGGCCGAAGGCAGTCCCTTGGCTGCCAGCAATGCCCCGGACAGGGCAAAGGGGAGCGCGAAGATCGTGTGGGAAAACTTTATCATCTCCATAAAAACAACTATTTTATGCAGCGCGCCTGTTCCTTCTTTCATGTCACTCCTTCATGGCTTGTTCGATGAGGGCCGCCACCATCATTACCTCGCGGTTCATCTCCTTGATGTTGAACATGCCCGGATATTCCTCGTATGGATACACCTTGGTCAACGTGTGCAGCGAGCCATCCTCGCTGTAGGCATAGGACGTGCGCAGCTCGAAACTGTAGGCCGAAACCGTTATCACGGATTGACTCGCCCGTGGCACGACCTCGATCCGCAGCCGGACATAGTATTTTCTCCCGCCAGCGGGCTGGCCAAAGCCGGTATCGGTAAAAAAGGTGTTGGGGGCGGTTATCAGGACCGTGCCATCCTGCTGCTCGTCAAGTATTCGGAGCTGCAGTTTCTTGTCCAAAATTTCCCTGACCCTGGCCAGCGCCTCTTGCGGCGGCAAGCCGGAATCGAAACTGCGCGGCTGAATCGGCTCCGGCAAAACCCGCAAATGATAGCAGGCCGGCAGGAGAAGCACAACAGCCAGGAGCAGCAGGCGGAGCATGCTAGTCAATGCCGTACTCGGGCCAGCGCCGCTCAACCAGTTGCCCAATACCGCTGTCCCGGTTGACCCGGTGCTGCGGAACACTGCTGCCGGTGGCATCGAGCGCCAGGCGCTTGCCGCTGTGGTCCTGAAATGCGTCATGGGTGAACTCGGTCAGATTGATGCAGCGCCAGGCCACCTCGTTCGGATCAACAGCCGTGTCGCCATCGATGAAGATCAGCAGGCGGGCATTGCTGAACCATGGTGTGGACCAGAGCCGTTCAGTTGTTTCCCTTACCATGGCGGGAGCAGGGTGATCAAGGGAAATGATGGCGCTTTGGTGGAAGATCCATTCCAGGGGAAAGTGCAACTCCTTGACCGTTGGCAGGAAGCGTTGCAGGAGGGCCAACAAAAGGCGCTCCCAGGCCTTGGCCATCCAGCAGTCTTCCATGGGGGGCGGACCGACCACGGTGGCGGGAATAATGGCATCGGGCCGGTAGCTGATGGCAGTGACCCTCATGAGCGCGGCCGGCCCGGCAGGGGAGTAGGAGCCAGTGTGGTTGCCGAATGGTCCTTCCAGGGCCGTTTCATTGGGGCTGACATGGCCTTCTATGACCATCTCGCAGGAAAGGGGAACCTGCAGGGGCACGGTCCGGCAGGAGGCCATGACAATGGTCTCCTGCCGGAGAAAGCCGGCAAAGGCCATTTCATCCAGGTCGCCGGGCAAGGGGAACATGGCGCTGAAGAGCGCGGCAGGCGGGCCGCCCAGGGCAATGGCCACCGGCATCGGCTCGTTCCGGCGCCGGAATTCATCCAGATGCCGCGCCGCGCCGCTGCCCGGATACCAGCGCACGGCCAGTTCCCGGGGCCCGCGCATCTGGCAGCGGTACATGCCGCAGTTGGGGCTGCCTCCATCCGGCAGTGCGGTGAACACCTGCGGCAGGGTGATGTAGCGGGGGTGGCCGCAGGCCGCTCCGTCCCCGGCCCAGTTCTGGAGAAAGGGGAAGAGGGTCAGGTCAGGGGTCGCCATTGTCGCCAGGCTCGGGTCATTGCCGGCAATCGTGCGGGGGGCGAAGCGGGCAAACCCGGGCAGCGCCGCAATCTGGCGGTCGAGCCGGGCCAGGTCCGGATTGGGGATCAGGCCGAGGAGCGTGGCCAGCCGGTCCGTCAGGCAGCCGAGGTGCTCGACACCCAGGGCCTGGCAAACGCGGCGTGGGGAACCGAACAGGTTGGTGGCAACGGGGAAGCCCGCCCCGCGTGGCCGCTCGAAGAGCAGTGCCTTGCCCCCTCCGGGCTGCTTGCAGACCCGGTCGGTTACGGCGGCGATCTCCAGAATGGGATCGGCCACGGCGGAGATACGGGCAAGTTCGCCAGCGGACTCCAGGTGGGAGATGAATTGGTGCAGGTCGGTGATCGGCATGGTATTTCTCTAGTGGCCCGGTACAGCCAACCGCAAAGATTGTCCGGAAACAGTGGCAAGCCTGCGCGAGTGTAACTTGGTGCGGTTCATGGCGGGAGTGTAACATGACCAGGCAGCGACACAATGCAAAATTTGACTTTGCATCATGGGCACAAGCCCTAACCGGCTCCGGTGACTTGGTGCCAGTTGTCTTCGTTAAATCAGGTCCTAATCAATCTCTTCATTTCATTTGTGAGGCGCTTGATCACCATGGGCTTCGATACATAGCCGTCAAATCCGGAATCCAGGAGCTGTTCGCAGTCCCCGTTCATGGCATAGGCTGTAAGGGCGATAATCGGTATCTTGCATCCTTCCTTTTCGCTGCCGCGGATTTTCCTGGTCGCTTCGATCCCATCCATGCCGGGCATCTGGACATCCATGAGGATAATGTCGAAGGTCTCCTGCTCCCACTTTGCCACTGCTTCCCGGCCATCCCTGGCCGTAATGACCTTGTGTCCCATTTTTTGCAATATGGTGTCAACGAATTGCAGGTTGATCTCCTGGTCCTCGGCCAACAGGATACGAAGCGCCGGACCATCCCACATGTGTGACGACGCCGGCATGGCGCGTGATTCTTTTGCCAGGTTGCCGGATGCCGCGACTACGGTAAAGGGCATTAAGACATGGAAGACACTGCCGCTGCCTTCGGTGCTTTCCACCTGAATGCTGCCGCCCATCAGGCTCGACAGCCTTCGGCAAATGGCAAGCCCCAGTCCCGTGCCGCCGTATTTGCGGGTAGTGGACGCATCGGCCTGGCTGAACGGGGCAAAGATCTTGTCTATATTCTCATGCTTGATGCCGATGCCGGTATCGGCGACGCTGATTTGAATAAGGGCCTCTTCTCCCCGCTTTTCCTTGAGTTCCGCCGTTATGGTAATGCACCCCTTTTCAGTGAATTTGACGGCATTATTGATCAAGTTGAGAAGTATCTGTTTGAGGCGCAGGGAATCGCCTCTCAAGGTATCGGGGACCGCAGGGGAGATATGTATTTCATTCAAGGTCAGGCCCTTGGCCTGAATCCTCTGCAACTGGTTCTGCACCACATCGTCCAGGCAGCGGCAGAGACTGAAATCAACCTGTTCCAACTCCAGTTTTTCCGCCTCGATCCTTGAAAGATCAAGGATGTCGTTGATGACCGTCATCAGGTTCTCGGCGGATACATCGATGTTGGACAGGTATTCCTGCTGTTCGTCGTTTAATTCGGTCAGGCGCAGGAGTTGAATCATGCCGATGATGCCATTCATGGGGGTGCGGATTTCGTGGCTCATATTCGCGAGGAACTCGCTCTTGGCCCGGTTGGCTGCCTCGGCGGCCTCCTTGGCTGCCAGCAACTCCTGGGCGGCCTGCTTTATCCCCGTAATGTCAGTCCAGATGACGGCAAGATTGCTGCCGGCTTTGAAGGCCCGTACGCTGAACTGCCGGTCTCCTGATTTGCTGCTGCGGGTGCAGGCATCGATGAAAAGCGGTTCTCCTGACCTGAGTACCTCGATGTATTTCTCGTAATGCCCCGATTCTTTTATATCGGCAACAACAGTCTCGATCTTCATGTTGTCCGGCAGGTTCGGAGGCACGCCAGAGATTTCCTCGGCCGATTTGTTGCAATAAATCAAATTCAGATCGGCATCGAACAGATAGCAGGCACTGGGGGAGAAGCCCATGAAATCCTTCAGGCGGGACTCTCTTTCAAGTAGTGCTTCCTCCACACGCCTCTGCTCGAGCAGCGCCTCCGATAAAAGTATGTTCTTGTAGCTGAGCCTGGCAATCATGCGGGCCAGGTTTGTGTAGAATTTCATCGCATTCCGCACGGTCTCGCGGCTCCATCGGGGGATTTCCTGCAATGCCGCCAGATATTGCTCTCTTTGAAAGCCGTACTTGTCGGCATGTTGCAAGATCTGCTCGTAATCCGGTGTTTCGCCATCGAAAAAAAACTGGCTCAGGAAAAGGTCGGCAATATGTTTGCCACCCACAAGGATCGGGGTTCTTGTGCCCAGTACATTGGTCTTGCAATTGTGGATCGTACAGCATTCCGGCCCATTTTCTCGGGAAGAGTTGAAGCTGCTCTCGATACAGTTCGCCAGGGTATGGGTATGTATATGGTTGAATTTGGAACAGGTATCCTGCCACCCTGTGGCAACGAGGATGTTGCCGTTGAGATCGGTGATTGATACGCCGATCTTGGTTACCATGTAAAAGCTGTTCATCAGTTCTTGAACCGCTTGGAAGTCGATGATCTGTCGAACCTCCTCGCTTGTGGCCTCAGAATCCGATGACAGGGAAATGTCGAGAGTTGCATGCAACTCTTCTATCTGGTCCCAGGCGGCTCTTTCGGCCATTTTGCGAGCGGTTATGTCCCTTGCGGTGGCCACGTAGCAGGACTGTCCTTCTATTTCAAGGCTGCGTATCGCCATTAAGACGCAGATGACGCTTCCTTCCTTCCTTTGGAGCCGCATCTTGAGATCGTGCAGTTCGCGTTCTGTTGCCAGCCTTGAAACCACATGCTGCCAATAGTCCGGCGCCAGCCAGAACCCGAGTTCCGACGTAGTGCAGCCAATAATTTCATCCGAAGAGTATCCCGAGAGTTTTTCAAACGCCTGGTTGACGTTCAGGATAACGTCATCCTCAATGCGGGCCAAAACCATTGCATCAGGAGAAAACTGGAACAGATGATAATAGATACTGCCATGATCTCTTTGCGGACTATCGTTGTTCAATGTCGTGTTATCGGGATTGTTTTCCATTTTTGCTGCAAACATGACTGCCCCTGTTCTGACCGGAGTACGGATTGCTGTGAAACTTTGATGTTGTCCCCAACTTTTCCGGCAATTTCAGCTGTATAACCCAGTTGGTTTTGAGCTGTTATTTGGAGTTTGGAATGACCGGCACTAAACCGGGATAGAGAAAAAATAAAATAATACCAATTCATTGTAATTAATAATAACTGTTTTTTCTATGATAAAATCTATTCGGTAATTTCAATTCAGGCAATGCGGCACAAAAAAGACATGCGCATGGATATGAAAAGAATCCTGAAAACTATTGCTAACTTACTTGAATAAGGGGGCTTGCCATGGATACCCTGGAAACCATTTACACCCGTCGCAGCATCCGCAAATACCTGGCAAAACCGGTTGAGCCGGAAAAGATCGACACGTTGCTCAAGGCCGCCATGTATGCCCCTTCGGCAATGAACGAGCAACCTTGGAGGTTCATTGTTATTGCCGATCGGAACTTGTTCGGAAAGATCATGCAGGTGCACCCTTATGCTGCCATGCTGAATACCGCTCCCCTGGCAATCCTTGTCTGTGGTGACCTCAACCTGGAACAGATTCCCGGCAATTGGGTGCTCGACTGCTCCAATGCCACCCAGAACTTGCTGCTGGCTGCGCATGCCACCGGCCTGGGCGCGGTCTGGTGCGGCGTTTATCCCGAGCAGGGCAGGATGGGCGCACTGGCCGACATGTTTCACCTCCCCAGGAAGGTGGTCCCATTTGCCCTGGTTGCCGTAGGTTATGCGGACGTAAACCCTCCGGCGCCGCCGGAGCGTTTCAACCTTGAGCGGGTGTGCCTGAATGACTGGAATTCACCTTATCGTATCTAAGGAGCTGCTTTTATCCGGGGGGATATCAGGTCGCGGGCCCTGACGGCCCTGTTTCGCACCATCACCATGCACCTGTTCCTGCTGGCGCGTGGGCGCAAGATTTTCCTCCGGCATAGATAATGGTTTTTTGCCGTAAACAAAAAGGCTGCACGGTTCATGACCGCACAGCCTTTTTTGTCTTTAAATTCCGGTCCCATCGGATAGGTGGACCGTCCATCAGCTATTCATGGATGCATGCCCTGTTGCCGACAGTCGCTGTTACCTCGTTGGCGCACTTTCTGATGTCTTCACAGCTGAAGTTGGCGCTGGCCCTGTCGAGTTCACTCCTGATATTGGCTGGTATGACCCCTTCTTTCATATAGACATTGACATCCTGACCCTTCGTGATGTGGAGGGAGCCGGAATAATCAACCTTCATGCCGTCTTTGTATTCGCATCTCATGCTGAACACCTCCCTTATGTATAAATATTTTAGCATAGGAGGAAAATAAAAACACCATGCCAGCGGGGTCGTCCAGACGGTCGAATGCGCTATTTCTGGCTCAGGCGCAGGGCCTGATCGATATCCGCCATGATATCGCCGGCATCTTCGATCCCAACCGACAGTCGAATCAGGTCGGGGGCGACGCCGCTTGATTTCTGCTGCTCTTCGGAAAGCTGGCGGTGGGTGGTGCTGGCCGGGTGCAGCACGCAACTGCGGGCATCCCCGACGTGAACCACCAGTGCCACCAGCCTGGTGGACTCCATGAACTTCCTTCCTGCCTCGGCGCCACCCTTGATGCCGAAGGTCAGTACGCCGCTGCATCCCTTGGGCAGGTACTTGAGCGCCCGGTCATGGGTCGGGTGGCTGGCAAGGCCGGGATAACAGACCCAGGAGACCAGCGGATGGGTCTCCAGGAATTTTGCCACTGCCAGGGCGTTGTCGCTGTGGCGCTGCATGCGCAGGTGCAGGGTCTCCAACCCAAGGTTGAACAGGAACGAGTTGAGCGGGGCAGGAGTGGTGCCCAGGTCGCGCATCAACTGGACGCGGGCCTTGACGATGTAGGCCAGGGGGCCGAAGGTCTTGACGTATTCCAGGCCGTGGTAGCTGATGTCCGGTTCGACCAGTTCCGGAAAACGGCCGCAGTTCCAGTCGAATGTCCCGCCATCCACGATCACGCCGCCCACGCTGGTGGCGTGGCCGTCGATGTACTTGGTGGCCGAATGGATGACGATATGAGCCCCATGCTCGAAGGGCCGGCACAGGTAGGGGGTGCCGAAGGTGTTGTCGATGATCAGCGGGGCCTGCATCTCGTTGGCGATGGCGGCGAATTTGTCGAAATCGAGGATATTAAGGCCGGGATTGCCGATGGTCTCGGCAAACAGGCAACGGGTCGTGGGGCGAAAGGCCTTCCTGATCTCCTCGGCCGGGGCTTCGGGATCGACAAAGGTCACTTCGATCCCCATCTTGGGCAGGGTTACGGCGAACAGGTTGTAGGTGCCGCCATAGAGGGTGCTGGCTGTGACGATATGCTGGCCGGCCTGGCAGATGTTCATAATCGCCAGGGTGGTAGCCGCCTGACCGGATGATGTCGCCATGGCACCCACGCCGCCCTCCATCTGGGCGATCTTCGTCTCAAAGCCGTCAGTGGTCGGGTTGGCCAGGCGGGTGTAAAAGAAGCCAGGCACCTCCAGGTCGAACAGTTTGGTGACATGCTCGGCACTGTCGTACTTGAAGGTGGTGCTCTGAATTATCGGCAGGATGCGCGGATCGCCCGACTTCGGCTCATATCCTCCCTGTACCGCTATTGTCTCGATCTTCCAGTTTTTATCCATCGATGCTGCCTCCTGTAATTGGTCCTCAAGATGATCAATAAGCCAGAATCCGTGATGCCTCCATGTCTGCGCTTGCCCGAAAGGCCTCTGCCTTGGGTCTTCCCGCGCATTGCACCTTTTATGCGGAGGACCGCTTGATCAAACCATCGCAGCACTACGGGCGGCGTTGTGGCCCCGGCTCTTCCGGCACTCCGGCATTACGGCATCACGAATTCTGACTAAAACAATGTCCCGACTACGCTGCCCAACACTGAAATCGGTCCGGTGTCCTGCAGGCCCTCCATGGCCTTTTCGGTCTTTTTCAGGGTCGAAAGGGCATCGCGATAGAGTTTATCGTCATTTACCAGCTTGCCGATGGTCCCCTGGCCTTCGTTGATCTTGCGGGTAATCTCCTTCAGGTTGGCCATGGTCTCATGCAGATCGTTGTACAGGGAAGGGTCGTTGATCAGCTTGCCGGCCGTGCCTTCCCCCTTGTTTATGCGCTGGGCGATTTCATTGAAATTTTTCATGCCGTCGTTCATCCCCTTGACAGCGGCGAGTCCTTGGTCATAAAGGGCATCCTGCGTCAGGAGCTTGCCCATGGTCCCTTCGCCCCGCTCCAGCTTTGCGCTTACCTCGCGCAGACTGCCGGTCAGGGCGGTTGCGTTGTTGTAGAGGGTTTTATCGTTCAGCAGCAGCGCCAGGGAGCCGTCGCCATGGTCGATCTTGGCGGTGATATTGGCCAACCCTGCCAGTGTCTCTTTCAGGGTGGCGCGGTTTTCGTCCAGCATGGTTGCGATCTTGCCCATGACCTCGTTCTGGTTGCGGTTCAGATCCAGAACGAGCTGCTTGGCATCGCTGGTCAGGGTGCCCACATTCTCCATGATGGCGTCCACGCCTGAAGATTCGTTGCTTTTTATCGTGCTGCCGGCGGGGAGGTCGGGGCTGTTGGGGGAGCCGAACGAAAGACCCAGGAACTGGCCGCCCAGCATGCTCGACATGCGGATGCTGGCCTCACTGTCCTTCTTGATCCGTGTGCCCGGTTTGACCTCGAAATCCACACGTACGTGATTGTCTGCAATGGAGATCCGTGAAATGGTGCCGACCTCCACTCCGGCAAGTTTGACGGCATCACCCTGTTTAAGGCCGGTGGAAGATGTGAGGAATGTTGTGTAAGGAATACCGTGCTCGAAGAGCTTCCAGCGGTTGCCGATCTCAAGCATCAGGCCGAACAGCACGACGCTGAGGACAAAAAACAACCCGACTTTGGCTTCATTGGTGAGGGTCATGGCACATCTCTCCACTGTTCATTTGGCGTTTACAACAGCGTGATGGCTGCTATAATGCTGCTCGGACCAGCGCGATCAAAAATATCTATTATACGGATACATTTCCCAGAGGCAACAAGTATTGCGCGGTCGGACCAAACTGATTACAGGAGCGGATATGCTTTCATTCGAACAGGCCCGAAAGATCATCCTTGAAAACATCTCGCCGGCAGGCATCGAACTGGTCAACCTGGTGGATGCCGTTGGCCGGGTGTTGGCGGAAGATGTCGTGGCACCATGGGATATGCCGCTTTGGGACAATTCGGCCATGGATGGTTATGCCGTCCGATTGGCTGATTGCGGCAATGTCCCCTGCAAGCTGCGAGTAACCGGATATCTCCCTGCCGGCGCCCAGGCCGATGGTGTCTCGGTCAAGCCCGGCTGTGCCGTGAAGATCATGACCGGCGCCCCGATCCCGGCCGGTGCGGATGCTGTCGTGCCGGTGGAGGAAACCGAGGAGACATCGGGCGAGCAGGTCGTGCTTAAAGAAACGATCAAGCCCCGCCAGCACATCCGTTTCTGCGGCGAGGACGTATCGGCCGGCGAACAGGTCATGGCCGCCGGTACAATAATCCGGCCGCCGGAAGTGAGCATGCTGGCCTCGTTCGGTCATGCACTGGCGCCGGTTTACCGTAGGCCGGTCGTTGCCGTGGTTTCGACCGGCGACGAACTGATAGAGTTGGGCCGCACTCCAGCTACCGGGGAAATAGTCAACAGCAATACCCTCTCCCTGGCGGCCGCTGTCCGCGAGGCCGGCGCAATCCCCCGCATCATCGGTATTGCCCGCGACAATCGCGAGAGCCACCGCGTAAAGCTGGGGTATGGGCTCCAAGCCGATGCGTTGGTGACCTCGGCCGGGGTTTCGGCCGGCGACCGTGACCTGGTGCGGATTGTCCTTGAGGAGATGGGAGTCAAGCAGCTCTTTTGGAAGGTCGGCATCAAACCGGGCAAACCGGCGGCTTTCGGCCTGAAGGATGGCAAGCCGGTTTTTTCGCTCCCCGGCAATCCGGTCTCCAGCATGATTACCTTCGAGGAGTTTGTCAGGCCGGCCCTGTTGCGGATGATGGGGCACAGCCAGGTTATCCGGCCGACCTTCAAGGCCTTGCTGCTGGATGACATCAAGAACAAGGAAAGCGACCGGACCTCATTGCTGCGCATCAGGCTTGAGCGCCGGGGGGAACGCTTTTACGCTTCCATTTCCGGCAAACAGCAGACCGGCCTGCTCAAGACCATGTTGAATGCCGCTGCCATTGCGGTGATCCCTCCCGGGCGAGGTTTCATGGCTGCCGGCGAAGAGGTGGATGTGCATTTTTTCGGGAGTCATATTGATCTGGTGGAGGAGGCACGATGACAGACTACCTTGGTGCCCACATGTCCATTGCCGGCGGCCTGCACTTAGCCATAGACCGTGCGGTCGCGGCCGGTTGCGGCGTGTTGCAGATATTCACCCGCAACTCCAACCAGTGGCGCGGCAAGCAGATCAGTGATGCCGATTGCGACCTGTTCCGCCGGAAGTTCGCAGCATCAGGGCTCCACGAGATTGTCTCCCACGACATCTACCTGATCAACCTGGCTGCCGCCCCCGGCGACGTGCGCGACAAGAGCCTCCTTGCCTTCCGTGACGAACTGGAAACATGCGCCAGGCTCGGCATCCATAAGGTGGTCATGCATCCCGGTTCGCACCTGGCGGATACGCCGGAAGCCGGGCTTGCCCGTGTGACCGAGGCCTTTGACCGTTTGTTCGGAGAGGTGCCGCAGTTTGAGGGGAGGGTTCTCCTGGAAACTACCGCCGGGCAGGGAACCAACCTGGGGCGCACCTTTGAGGAACTGCAGGCAATCATCTCCGCTTCAAAGAATCCGGACCGGTTCGGCGTTTGCTTTGATACCTGCCATACCTTTGCCGCTGGCTACGACATTGCCACCGAGGCCGGCTATCGCGACACCATGGAGCAGTTTGACCGGATCATCGGCATTGGCAGGCTGCAATGTTTTCATTTCAATGATTCCAGAAAAGGGCTCGGTTCGCGCGTTGACCGCCACGAGCATATCGGGCAGGGCACGCTCGGTATCCAGCCGTTCGGTTTCATTCTCAATGACCCTCGTTTTGCCATTATCCCCAAAATCCTGGAGACGCCAAAGGGTGACAACGATGAGATGGATGCGGTCAATCTGGCTCTATTGCGCGGTTTGACCGGGTAGACAATACGCCTTTCCATGCCCAACAGCACGTTTAAGGGCAAATAATCACTTTGTATTCCAATGAGTTTCTGTTATGGTTCGTTAATTCCTCATATCCGTATTCTTGGCTTGATCTGGGTTTTTCATCCCGTGACCAGTCAATTCACTTCATGACGAGGAAAGGCGATGAGCAAACTTCTCAATTATGTCATACCGTTCCTTCTGCTGTTGGTGTTTTACCCATTGCCTTCGGACGCGTCTCAAAATATTGCATCGGCGGCAACCCATGACAAGGATGGTGCTGCCTCAACCCCCTATTCGTTTGCCGTTATACCGTTTTACAGCCCTGAAAAGATTTGGCTGCTATATTCTCCCTTTGTCGAATACCTGGCCAAAACAACCGGAAAACCATGGGAACTGAAGTTATTCCATGATCACGACGAGTTTATTAACGCTATCTGTAGTGGCAAAACCTCCATTGCCCTTGCGGGCCCGGTGCCCCTTTCCAGGGCATATGAAAAATGCGGGGCTAAGCCTTTTCTGGTGGCGTTGGGCAAAAACGGCATGCCTTTGTATCATTCCGTTTTGCTGACGAATGACCTGACCATGAAACGGGTGCAGGATCTGAGGGGGAAAAGGATCGGTTTTTTTAAGGGGTCAACCGCGGCCCATATCCTTCCAGCCAAGATGCTAAAGGATGCCGGGCTGGGGATGTCTGCCATCAAGCCGATTTTTCTGGACAGCCAGGATCGAATCATGGCGGCGCTTTTCTCCGGAGAAATCGTAGCGGCAGGGGTTAAGGAGACGCTGTATCAGAAATTCGCAATGGAACCCTTGAGGGTTTTGAGGATTTCCGACCCCCTGCCGAATTTTGCCTTCTGTTTAACCAGCGCGTTTCCTGAAACGCTCCGCCAGCGTTTGACCAAGGCGCTCCTCAGTCTCAAGCCACTTGCAAACTCACGCGATGCCGAGACCGTTAAAGGGTGGGATGACGAGATCAAAAACGGCTTTATGGTCCCGGATAAGCTTTACATGCCATCAGTACTGAAGCTGCACCGGATATACGAGGAAGTAGAAGATGCTCGTTGACAGGGGGAGCCTGGGATACAAGCTGATAGCTCCCAGTCTCATCATCATTGCAGTTGTCTTTGTGTTTCTTTTGATTCTGATTTCGAGAATCACCCATTCCGTGCAGGAAGATTATTCCCGCTTCACGGTCAGCGAAAAAAGCAGCGATGCTGCCCAACTGCTCTCCGCTGCCGCCTCAGAAATCACCATGGCCAACCTGGCCGGCAATCCCGTTGTTGTCGAAGCAAAACAGAAAAACGTCCGGGACAGCCTGAGCGCCTTATGGGCGCAAAATGGTTACGACGGCATTATTGCGGTATTCAATGGTCCCGTCATTTACACTTCATTACCCCCTGCTCAAACAAAGGCGATGGTTGCCGATGGTACAAAAGGTTATTTTACGATCAACGTAAATGGGACCAGTTACGCCTGCAATGAGGAAGCATTTCCCTTGTGGAAGTGGAAGGTCATTACCGCTAAACGCCATACCCATTCTCAGTTTATGCGCAGTCAGGTTGTCCTGCTGGCCCCGCTGGTGACGGTTGGTTGCCTCTTTATGGCAGTGGGGATTTTCCTGGTGATCAGGAAGAACCTGCAAGAGCCCATATCAATGATGGTTTCCGCCGTCAGCAGGGAAGAGGCCGTGGCGGAAACCGGGGTGCGGGAGCTGGATTTCATCGGCAATGCGGTTAATTCCACCCTCGTGCGTCTTCGTGAGAGGACAACCAAGCTTGAAAGCGAGCTGATAGAGCGCAGCCGCGCCGAGGATGCATTGCGCGGAAAAGATGCCCATATCCGTCGCTTGCTCAACTTTACCGAAGAAGGCATCTATGGTTTGGATCTGGATGGCTATTGCACCTTCTGCAACCTGTCCTGCCTGAACATGTTGGGCTATGACTCGGAAGAAGCGTTGCTGGGCGGCAATATCCATGATCTGATCCATCACAGCTACCCGGACGGCACTCCTTATCCCTCTGATGAATGCAAGATCTACACGGCTTTTATCAAGCGCGAACCGGTCAATATCCAGAACGAAGTCTATTGGCGGCAGGATGGCACCAGCTTCCCCGTAGAATATTGGGCCCACCCTATTCTGGAGAATGGTGAAATTACCGGGGCTGTCGTGACGTTCATGGATATCAGCCAGCGCAGGCAGCTTGAAGACCAGTTGCTGCAGTCGCAAAAAATGGAGGCCATCGGCCATATGGCTGGCGGTATCGCCCATGATTTCAACAATCTGCTCATGGCGATCACCGGATACGGGGAAATGCTGCGGCGTACGCTTGGACCCGACGAAAATCTGCGCCGGTACGTGGATAACATCCTTGCCTCCGGCGAGCGTGGCGCCGAACTTACCAGGGGGTTGCTGGCCTTCAGCAGGAAACAGGTTTTAAACCCCAGGCCGGCCGACTTGAACGATTTGGTGGGGGGGATGGAGAAGATCCTGCGGCGCCTGATGACCGAGAACATCGAGATGAAAACCATCCTGGCGGGCAGAGACCTGACCATTATGGCGGACAGGGGCCAGATAGACCAAGTCTTGATGAATATTGTCACAAATGCCAGGGACTCGATGCGGGACGGCGGGCAATTGACGATTTCAACCGGCTTGTTCCACGCGGACGAATACTATGCACTGCATCATTCCGCGGTTTCGGCCGGAGATTACGCCTGCCTGTCGGTTTCGGACTCGGGACTAGG
Organism: Geobacter sp.; assembly: GCA_003574895.1. Lineage (GTDB taxonomy): Bacteria > Desulfobacterota > Desulfuromonadia > Geobacterales > Pseudopelobacteraceae > JACPFJ01. Next base: position 427,320 of record PJFB01000002.1, on the reverse strand, counting down.
CATGAGTGAAACCGTCAAGGAAAAGATGTTCGAACCGTTTTTCACCACAAAGGGAGTCGGGAAAGGTACCGGGCTCGGTCTTTCCATCGTGTACGGAATCGTTAAGCAGCACAATGGTTTCATCAATGTCTATAGCGAACTTGGTCGTGGCACGACCATCAAGATATTTTTCCCCTTGTGCAATGACAAGGAAACGCTGCCCGAAGTTCGGCCGGAGATCCGTGGCGGAACTGAAACGATCTTGATCGCCGAAGATGACGAGACAGTGCGGACCGTGTGCAAAATGCTGGTCGAGAGCCAAGGCTACACCGTCATTGAAGCCGTGAACGGCGAAGAAGCCATAGAGGCCTTCAGCCGGAGCCAAGGTAACATAGACCTTCTGCTGTTTGATGTCATCATGCCCGGCAAGAACGGACGCGAGGCGTGGGAAGAGATCAACACGGTTAAACCGGGCGTGAAAATCCTGTTCATGAGCGGCTATACCGATGAAATCATCAGCCGCCAAGGGATCCTTGAAAGCGGTTTTGAACTCATCGAAAAACCGATTGCTTCGGAGCATCTGCTGAGAAAGCTGCGGGAAGTGCTGGATCGATGATTGGCTGGAATTTCCAGGCACGCGTGGCTAAAACAGATCCAGATTCTCCAGCGCCTGCAACGGTCGGTTGCTGAATCCGGCTTTTTCCTGGCGTTGCGCTGGCCGCGATTCCTGCTGCACCGTGCCAACCTGCTCAGGTGGCACTTCCTCCTCACCCTGCAATTCGGCTTCATCCTCCATGCCATTGCACTTGTAGAAGTAGCGGTCATAGAGGCGGTGATGCGCGGTCCAGCGCGAGGTGCTGGCATTCTCCTTGGCAATGTGGGCGCGGATACCGTTGATCTTGGAATCCATGTCGTCCAGATAGTTCAGGATGGTTGCTTCGACGGTCTTGGGGCGTTTTGGCGAACCATACTCGTATTGGCCGTGGTGGGAGAGCAGCATGTGTTTCAGCAGAATGGAGAGTTCCACCGGAAATCCGGGCAACCGGCGGATTCTGTCTTCGACCAGTTCCACTCCGATGGTGATATGGCCCAGGAGCTTGCCCGCATCGGTATAGTCGAAGGCACGCTCGAAACTCATCTCATGAATTTTGCCCACGTCGTGCAGTAGCGCTCCAACCACCAGCAGGTCTTCATTGATACCCTCGTAGAGCGGTACAATCGACTTTACCAGTTTGACCAGCGAAAGTGAGTGCTCCAGCAGTCCACCCAGGTAGACATGATGCATCCCCTTGGCTGCGGGTGCTTTGCAGTAGAGCGCCAGGAAAGGCTTGTCGGCAAGGAAAGTTTCCATCAGCGCCTTGAGATGGTGGTTGCCGATGGCGCTGACTACGTCGGCCAGTTCCTGCTTCATTGCGTCGATGTTGCGGGGCGATTCGGGCAGGAAATCGGCAAGGTTGACCTGGTCTTCGGAAACCTTTGCAATTTCCGCCAGCACCACCTGCATCTTGTTCATATAGACCGAGGCCTTACCGCGTACCTGAACAAAATCGTCCTTTTCAAAGAGCTTGTCCAGCGCATCCACATTATCCCATATCTTGCCGTCCACATCGCCGCTTTTGTCCATCAGGCGCAGGTTCATGTAAGGTTTGCCGTTTTTGGCCATGGCCATGATCTTGTCTTTTACCAGAAAAACGGCATTGACCGAATCGCGGTCCTTTATCTCGGCTACGAACTGTTTTGCCACGTGACGCTCCTTTTGGTGTGAAGCCCCTTTTCAAAGGGGAGAATGATTCAATCGTTGTGCAATGGTATCGGCGATCTTGATGCCGTCAATGGCTGAACTCATGATTCCGCCTGCATAGCCGGCACCCTCACCGGCAGGATAAAGTCCCTGCAATCCTATGGATTCGAAATGTTCATTGCGCAGCACCCGGACCGGCGCCGAGGTGCGCGACTCGATGCCGACCAGGGTGGCATCGGCGCAGACAAAACCCTTCAATCGCCGGCCGAAGTCGGTGATCCCTTCGCGCAAGGTCTGGGTGATGAACTGCGGCAGGACCAAATCCAGGTCTGTTTCGCTGATGCCGGGACGATAGGTCGCGGAGACTGCTCCCTGGCCGGGCAGACGCATGAATGACAGCAGGTTCTGCGCCGGGGCCAGATAGCCGCCACCTGCTGCCTGAAAGGCCTGGCGCTCCCATTGTTGCTGGAACCTGACGCCGGCCAGCGGACCACTGCCGCCGAAATCGGCTTCAGTCACATTCACAACCAGGGCGCTGTTGGCAAATGGGGAGTTGCGCAGCTGCCCGCTCATGCCATTCGTAACGACTCCTCCGGCCTCTGAAGCTCCGGCGATAACCACGCCGCCAGGACACATGCAGAATGAATATGCGCTCCGGCCGCTTGCGGTGTTGTTCCAGGCAACTGCGTAGTCTGCGGCCGGCAGGTCCGGATGATGTTTTCTGCCGTACTGTATATGGTCGATCAACTCCTGGGGGTGTTCCACCCTCAGCCCCATGGCAAAGGCCTTGCGCTCCAGAGGGACCCCGCGGTGTTCAAGCAGCTCGTAGACATCCCGGCTGCTGTGGCCCGTGGCCAGGACGCACAGGTCACAGGGGAGCTCTTCGCCGCCATTTACCTTTATGGCGGAAATCTTCCCGCCGTGGATTGACATGTCGGTCATGCGGCAGCCGAACCGGATCTGAAAATCCTTTTCCAGCAAATGAAGGCGGATGGCGCTTACCACGCGCTGCAGCCGGTCGGTCCCTATGTGCGGCTTGGCCAGGTAGCGTATCTCGGGAGGTGCGCCGAAGGTGACAAGGCATTCCAGAACGTATGCGGTCAGCGGGTCTTTTGAACGGCTGGTAAGTTTGCCATCGGAGAAGGTACCCGCCCCACCTTCCCCAAACTGGACGTTGCTCTCCGGATTCAGGATGCCGTCCTTCCAGAAGCGTTGCACATCGATGGCGCGTTGCCCCACCGGCTGCCCACGTTCGACAATCGTTGCGCTCAGCCCGTATTCGGCAAGTCGCAATGCCGCGAACAAGCCGGCTGGTCCGCTACCGGCGATCACGATCCGTTTTGGCGAGGAGACCGGCGCGAATACGACAGGTTGCGCTCCGGCTTGCCATTCCAGGCCTGGATAGTTGCCCATCCGGCTGCGGAGGCCGCTCTCGTCCGCCACAGTGAAAGATACGCTGAAAACCGCTTTGATGCGAGGCTTGCGACGTGCATCGATCCCCTTGCGGATAATACGGAAATCCAAGAGGTCACTGGCAGAAATGCCAATGATGGCAGCTACCAGTGTTGACAGGTCATTTTCCACCCCGCCAGGCGAGAGGGTAAGATTGCGGTAGATAAACGGCATCCCGGATCAGGCCTGCTGGTACGTTTTTCGGGTCAGCAGCTGTTCAACGATAATAACGATGTCCACGGGTCTGGTGGACTTTGGTATGTGCACTTGGGCACCCATCTCGGGGACCTCGTGCTCATGGGGGGATTCCTGGAACATGGAAGTTAGCAATACGATGACCGGAGACCTGTCCCCTGCAACCCGGCTGATCTCCATACAGGTGGAGACCCCACCCATGCGGGGCATGACCAGATCGGAGATGACTGCATCAGGAGACTTTTCCAGGTAGGCCTTGACTCCCTCGATACCGTCATTGGCATTGAAAACGGTAAAACCATTTTCATTAAAGGTGTCGGATAGTACCTTCAGGAAAAAAGGATCGTCATCAATAATTAGAATTTTTCCGCGTGATTCGTTCATGGAGGTCTCAAAAACGCAAGTTGCCAAATGCTACACCATTTGCGATACAAAAGGAAAGAGGGAATGTTTCCCGCAGCTCAGGAGCTAACCGGAAATTCGAGGCGAAAGACCGTCCCGTCAGGTGAAGTTTTCTCGACAGAGATATTCCCGTCGTAGATGCGGGCGATACGCTGGACAACGGGCAGTCCCATGCCGGTTCCTCGGGTCTTGGTGGTGAAAAAGGGCTTGAAGATGTTCGGCAATACCTCGGCAGGAATTCCCTTGCCACTGTCGCCCACCTTGACCACAACCTTGCCGTTTTCTGAACTGATAACGATCTCAAGTTGTCCGCCATCCTGCATTTCATCCAGGGCATTCAAAAACAGGTTGGTGAATATCTGTTCCAACTCGTCAGGATCGGCCTTGATGGGGAGTTGCTCACTGGTATAGCGACGTTCCACCTCTATTTTACTTGCTTCTATCTGTGGTAAAAAGATGTCCAGTGCGTTATCGATAACCTGGTCGATGCGGACGTTATTGGAGATGCTGCGGGAGCGGCGCGAAGCGAACAACAATTTGCAGATGAGGGAATCGATCCGGTCAATTTCCTTGAGAATCTTGCTGAGGTAGTCCAGCTGTTCGGCATCGGCGGTGTTTTGGCGCATAAGCTGGATAAACAGTGAGATAGAATTGAGCGGATTTCGGATTTCATGTGCCATGCCGGCGGAGAGATAGCCCAGTGCCGCCAGCTTTTCCGACTGCGCGATCTCTGATTGAGCCTTTTGCAGTGCCTCCGACTTGTCGCGAACCCGTTTCTGGAGTTCCTGGTTCCATTTGTCGATTTCCTGAATCAGCCGCTCCTGCTCTTTCTGGAGCGCCTTGTTGTGGAGTTCTATCTCGCGCACATGCAGGACGCTATCAAGGCGCTCCACCAGATCGCGATTGTTGAAGGGTTTGAGAATGTACTCGGAAGCGCCGCCTTTCATCAACTCAACGGCCAGCTCTTCGTTGCCCCTGCCGGTGAACATCACGACATAGGTTGCCGGAAAGCGGGTCTTGATCTCTTTGAGTGCCATCAGGCCGTCCATCCCCGGCATCATGTAGTCCAGGAGCACCAGTTCCGGGGGGTGGGCAGCGATAATTTCCATTCCTTCACATGCAGATGAGGAGACAAATACCTGGTAGCCCCGCATGGTGAGAATCATGGAGGTAAGGTTGAGAATGTTGTTGTCGTCATCAATGACAACAACGGTTGCCTTATGGTTTTGTGAGGTGTCACTCGTCATTGCAAAACATACCGCTTGAGCAGCAGTTATGAGTCATGGTTTATTGCTCGGCAGGCAGACGGATAGTGAGTACGGGGCAGGTAGCACTACGGACGACGCGTTCGGCGGTACTGCCGAAAATAAGATGGTCAAGGCCGGTACGGCCATGGGTACCAAGCACGATCAGCGAAGCTCCGGAGTCTTTCGCCTCTCTGATGATCTCTTCATAGGGGATGCCGCTGACGATGGCGGTCTTAAAATTGGTAAAATTGCCCAGTTTGGTCGAGCAGAACTTTTCCATCATCTTGTTGGCGCCTTCCTCGATCTCTTTTTCCAGCTGTTCGAAAGAGATATGAGGGACATAGAATCCGCGCAAGTCGACAGGTTCATTGATGACATGCAGTATCGTCAGTTCGGCATTGCATTCCTGCGCCAGCATCAAGGCATATTCAAATGCGTAGTCGGAATTTTCCGAAAAATCGATGGCGGTCAGAATCTTGTCGAATGATTTCATGGTGGATGGCCTCCTGTTAATTGGATTCAAGATTCCTTGAATATTTTACGGATGATCTTCTTCAACTCGTCCACCTTGATCGGTTTGTTAATATACTCGAAGGCACCCAGATTCATGGCTTCGATATACGACTCAACCTCGCCATAGGCGGTTATCATGATCACTTTGCTGGCAGGGTGGCTACGATTCAGCTCGCGCAGGAATGCCAGCCCGTTCATCTCGGGCATATGGATGTCGGTAATGATCAGTTCTACTTCTTTACCACGCAGGTAATTTAGTGCTTCAAAGCCGTTGCTGGCTGATGCAACTTCGTATCCTTCATGGACCAGTATCTTGGAGAGGGCTATACGGGCATTCTCTTCGTCGTCAACCACCAGTATTCGCCGCAATTGCTCTGACAATTCGTGCTCCGTCGTTTTGATTGTTGTAGTGATTCTAGCACCAGATGTATTGCTGTCAAGGTAAGGTCAGGTTATACCGGCGTTTTTGCTGGAAGCCACTTTTTGACGGAGTTTAATGGCCGACAGGATCAGGTTGGCGATGATCGATACGAAATAGATTTCATCTTCGGGAAAACTGCGCATGGAGGTGGTCTGCAGATTGATTACGCCGTAGACATTCTTTTTGTCCGTAATGGGGAAGGACAACATGGAATTGTATTTTTCCTCGTTGAGCTCGGGGAAAACCTTGTAACGAGGATCTTTAGATGCTTTGCTGAGGTTCAGCGGCTGCATTTCCCTGGCAACGGTACCGGTTATCCCTTCACCGATCTTGAGACGGATCTTGCCGATTTTTTCATGCTCAAAGCCATGGGTCGCCTTGAGTACCAGTTCATCGTCCTCCAGCAGGTAGATATTGCACACGTTAGCGCTTAACTGGCCGGCCAGTTTAGCGGCAACAGATTGCAATACTTCGGAAAGTTCAAAATCCGAAGATACCAGCATGCTGATCTCTTCCAGCGAGATGATCTCAAGATGTTCGCGGTCGGCTCGCTGCATGGTCAAGACCATTTTCCCCTTTTCGCTTTCGACATACGGGGCGAAATGGGACTTGTTGTAGAAAGGGTTTACCGTCTTCACCTTCTCGGTTACGGTACGATAGTCGGAAAAACCGCACGGACAGGTCATTTTCACCCGGTAGTTATCGATGCGTTGACTGTTCATGACTCTGCCGCACTTGCGGCATCGGGCGGCTATCTGCATTAATGTTCTCCTTGCTCAGTTTTGCAACTATTGTTTGGCTCCATCTGCGTCGATAGTGACCGATGCAGGCTTACCGACAGGGCCGAATGGTTTTAGTTGTTTACCGTTCATTTCGACTTCGACACCTCCGGCATTGGATAAATCAAGGGAGATGTTCTTTTCAGCCTTCCATTCAAAAAAATCGCCGGAGGTCAGATCGTAATTCTGGGCCGTTGCACCGTCAATGGTCACCACAAGCGAGCCATTTTGAACGACTTTCATTCTCACGATAAAACCTTTGCCCGAATCGGGAGGTTGCGACTGCGCCTCGCTTGTTTTTTCAGGCACTGGTGCAATAGATTTTACTTCCTTTGTCACGGCGTTGTCTACGGCAGTTTTTTGCACCGGTGGCGGTGGACGAACGCTTGATCGGACAGGAAGGATCACAGCTGCTGGTTGTGCCGGTGCAACTGGTTTGGGGGCTGCCACTGGCAATGCCGGTGGAGTGGAGCGATTGATGATTCCGGCGGTGATAAGCAGAAATAACAGCAAGATGGCGGGGAGGGCAAGTCTTTGCCAAGAAAAACGCCGCTTAACAGATTCGCTGTTGTTTCCGGAGCCGGTCTGTCCGGCTTTCGGCGAACTTGCCGGGGCATAAAGCTTTTCATAAAGGCGCATTACATCATCAGGGTTCAGGCCCAGATAGTTGGCATAAATACGCAGAAAACCCTTGAGATAGGCCAGGCTGGCAAAGTCCTTGGTTTGATCTTCTTCCAGCGCCTTAAGATAATTAGTTCCGATTTTTGTTGCCTCGGCAGCCTCTTCAAGTGAAATGCCATGGTACTCCCGGCATCGTTTCAGGATGGCGCCAGGAGAATTTGCCGGAGGATCTACGTTGTGCGCGACAGTCTCTTGCAATCAAGCCTCACTTACTTGAGCAGGTCCAGATATCCCAAAGATGAATGCCCAAGATCTGAATCGGGGATGATGCGGATCACTTCTTTGAAAGCAGATTTGGCGGCATCACGATTATTCATCTTGAGTTGCGCCAAACCGAGGTAATAATAGGCGGCAGCATAATTTTTGTAGATATTCAGGGCTTTACGGTATTCGCTGATGGCTTGCTCGGTGTTGTCCATGGCAAACCAGACTCGGCCGAGGGTGAGGTGGATGATCGGATTGCGCGGATTGTCGGTCTCCGTCGCATTCAATTCCTCCATTGCCTTGGGATAATCCCCTTTGCCAAGATATGCCAATCCCAGATTAATTGAGGCGTTTACGCTGTTTTCGTAGAAAAGGTCGTTTTTGACAATCTTAAACTGCTGAATGGCGTTGTCCCAGCGTTTCAGCTCCATGTAGGCGACACCCAGGTCATTGCGAGCGGTTGAATAGGAGGGTTTGAGCATGATTGCCCGCTGGAGTTTCGGTTCGGCCAGATCAGGTCGCTTTTTTCCCAGGTAGGCCATACCGAGATTATAGAGAACCTCAGGGTTGTCGGGAGATAGCTTCTCGGCAGCGGTCAATTCAATCAGGGCACCGGTAAAATTTTGTTCACCCAGGTAGGAAAGCCCCATTTGATAATGATAGGCCTCAGGGTTGTTTTTACCCAGCTGTTGGCTGTTGGTTGTGACACAACCAGCCAGCGCCGGAAGCACCAGCAGGAAGACGATGTAGATCAGTCTTGCTGTCATGAACATTCTGCCTAAGATAATGTATTTTGCGAACAAATGTACGTGGCGAACGCTAGCAAATCCAACCGGCAATGTCAATAAAACCCGGGGTTGGATATATGTTGCTAGGGCATGGCGATGTCTCGAAAGTTTGTCAGCGACTTGAAACTTTTGTAACGGGCCTCGATCTCTTTGTATTCCAGTCGCTTCATGCGGTTAAGGCTGAAATCCTCTACGTTGAAGGAGGCCATTACCGAGCCGAAGACAATTGCCTGTCGGATACCGTCTTCGCTGAGATCACCGGTGTTGGCCAGATAGCCCATGAATCCTCCTGCAAAGGTATCTCCAGCCCCGGTGGGGTCAAAGACCTCTTCTAGCGGGTATGCCGGTGCTGCGAAGACCGAATCGGCCGTGAACATCAGGACACCGTACTCTCCGCGCTTGATCACCAGTCGCCTGCATCCAAGGGCAATAATGCCGCGTGCCGCCTTGATCAGGTTCACTTCTCCGGTGAACTGCCGTGCCTCGGCTTCATTGATTACGACAATATCTACTTTCTGCAGGACTCTTTTCAGCGCCTCGGGTTTGGAAGATATCCAGAAGTTCATGGTATCGCAGGCTACCAGTCTTGGTTTGCGCACCTGTTCCAGCACTTCCATCTGCAGCTCGGGGTCGATGTTTGCCAGGAAAAGATACTCGGCATCGCGGTAAGATTCGGGAAGGTTGGGGCGGAACTCCATCAGTACGTTCAGTTGCGTATCCAGAGTCTGGGCCTCATTCAGGTCGTAACCGTATTTGCCGGTCCAGTGGAAAGTCTTGCCGGGAATGCGTGACAGGCCCTTGACGTCTATATCACGGGATTGCAGGAATTGGACATGCTCGTCCGGGAAATCCTCTCCAACTACCGCCACCAGTGAGACATCACTGAAAAAACTGGCCGAGGTGGAAAAATAGGTGGCCGATCCGCCCAGTACATTTTCTCCTCTGCCAAAGGGTGTTTCGATCGTATCAAAGGCCACCGTACCCACTACTACTATGCCCATCTGTGCAATCTCCTGTTCCTAGAGGTATTTTCCAACAATCAGATCCAGCTTCTGTCTGGTTTCGGCGGGTATGGCCGATTTGTCCGTGATTACCGCATAGCTCATGGCCGAGCCGCAGGCGCAGGAGCGTTGCGTTGCGATGTTTGCCACTGCCTTGCGGATGATGTTCTTGGCCATGGCCACGTTCTGGTGAATGATGGCTATGATCGCCTCGACGGTCACGTCGTCGTGGTGTTCATGCCAGCAGTCGTAATCGGTCGAAAGGGCGATGATGCCGTAGCAGATTTCGGCCTCGCGGGCCAGCTTGGCCTCGGTCAGGTTGGTCATGCCGATTACCTCGGCACCCAGGCCGAGGTACATGAAAGATTCTGCCCTGGTGGAAAACGCCGGACCCTCCATGCATATATAGGTGCCGCCCTTGTGGACAGTGGCGCCTGCCGAGCGGGCCGCGTCGTAGAGGATCTCCGAGAGGGGGTGGCAGACCGGATCGGCAAAGCCGACATGGGCCACGATACCATCGCCGAAAAAGGTGTCCTTGCGGATTCCCTTGGTACGATCGATGAACTGGTCGGGAATGACGATATGGCCCGGTTCTATGGCTTCTTTCAGGCTGCCTACGGCCGAGACCGAGATGATACGCTCCACACCGAGCTTTTTCATGCCGTATATATTGGCGCGGTAATTGACCTCGGACGGCAGGTAGCGGTGTCCGCGTCCATGGCGGGGCAGAAACACCATGCGTACCCCATTCAACACACCGGTGACATATTCATCCGAGGGATCGCCGAAGGGGGTTTCCAGCCTAATCCGCCGGACATCCTCCAGCCCTTCCATTTCATAGAGCCCGCTGCCGCCGATGACGCCGATAGCCGTATCACTCATTATCCCGACTTCCTTTCGCGGATTATAAAAATCAGTCCTAAAAAATGTGCTGACTTTACGGGTTTTAGGCATAAAGTACAATAGTTATTTTCCCTCAACAGCCCGAGCCATGGGGCTTTCAAGGCTGTTAAGCTCTCTGGAACCAAAATTAAAGCTTGCCATCCCGCACAAATGTCTTTATTCTTCCCCAGAGTCAGTCACTCAAAACGGCGGCAAGGTGTCCGCCGTTTTTCTTTCAATCATCGCATATATGCCTCCCCACTGCACCTTCAATCCCTTAATTGAAATTGAGCAGACCGTTTGGCAGGCGAAGATTACACGGCTTGCCCATACGTTACTGCCGTCCTGTTCAGGGATCATCCGGTTGATCTCGCGGCCCGTGTGCGCTTAACCTTCTACACCGCCCCAAGAAAAGGAATCAATTGATGACGTTTGAAGAACTCGGCCTTAACCCGGCAATCCTCAAGGCCGTAACCGCCTGTGGTTACACCACCCCCACCCCTATCCAGGAACAGTCAATTCCGTTGGTGATGGCCGGCAAAGACCTGATCGCCACCGCCCAGACCGGCACCGGCAAGACAGCCGCCTTTGTGCTGCCAGCCCTGGAACGTTTGACAAAACCTTCGGCAATCCCCGGCAAAGGGCCTCGCGTGCTGGTTTTGACCCCCACCCGCGAACTGGCCGGCCAGGTCATGGATGCCGCCCGCACCTATGGGCGAGGCACAAAGCTGCGTTGCGGCTCAATCCTGGGCGGCATGCCCTACCGCGAACAGTTGCGCCTGCTCTCCGCACCGGTTGACATTATCGTTGCCACCCCCGGCCGGTTGCTGGATCACCTGGAACGCGGCAGCGTCCGTCTCGACCGCCTGGAAATGCTCATTCTGGACGAGGCTGACCGTATGCTCGACATGGGCTTCAGCGAAGACATGGAAAAGATTGTCTCACGTGCTCCTTCGGCCCGCCAGACCCTCATGTTTACCGCTACCATGGAAAATTCGGTTCTCAGGCTGGCAGAAAAGATGCTGCGTGACCCGCAACGGATCGAACTGGCGGTACGCACCTCTTCCCATGCGTTGATCGAACAGCGCCTGCATGTGGCCGATAGCCTGCACCACAAGAAAGAGCTGTTGCAACATCTCGTTAGCGACGGCAGCCTGACCAGGGCCATTATCTTCTCCGCCACCAAACGCGATGCCGACGAACTGGCTCGCGAGCTGAGCCGCAACGGCCATCCTGCTGCAGCGTTGCACGGCGACATGAACCAGGTTGCCCGCAACAAGACCATCGAGCGCATGCGCAGGGGCGCCATCCGCCTGCTGGTGGCAACCGACGTGGCTGCCCGCGGATTGGACGTCAACGGCATCAGCCATGTCATCAACTTCGACCTGCCGCGCTTTGCCGAGGACTATGTCCATCGCATCGGACGTACCGGCCGTGCCGGTGCCAGTGGCATTGCCATTTCGTTTGTGTCGGCTTCGGAGTTGAGTTATCTGGAGAGGATTGAGCGTTTCATAGGCAAGCGACTGCCCGAGCAGAATATCGAGGGATTGGCTCCGCTGTCCGTGCTGCGGCGTGTATCCGGCGGCAATGGTGCGAGACGCCCCGGGGCACCCTCCAACTCACGCTATGGCAAGCCGGGCAGCAAGGGCAAGCCCGCCACGGGATCGGGAAAGTCATGGGGAAATGCGCCGAAGTCGGCAGCCGGACGCCCGCAGCGGGGCGCAGTTCACCAGCCGGTAGTGGAATACCGCTCCAGACGGCCGCAGGCCTGAATCAAGCACAATTTTACGTAGCAAAAAAACGCCTTGCCGGAATCCCCGGGAAGGCGTTTTTTTGTTTTGAATCATCCTGGCAGGTTGTCCTGATTTCAAAAAGAAAGTTGGCGATGTCGCTTCAATGTCTCAACCTTTCAGGCGCCCTTTCAGCTGTCCGCAGGCCGCGGAGATGTCACCTCCGCGACTGTCGCGGGTGATGACCGTCACGTGCCGGTCGATCAGATACTTGTGGAAGGCATCGATCGCAGCACGGGTAGGTGCCCTGAAGTCGCACCCCTCGTGCTCGTTGAATGGGATAAGGTTCACCTTGTTGGGGATGTCGCTGATCAATCGCAGCAGACGCTTGGCATCCTCCAGCGAATCGTTAAGCCCACCCAGCAACACATATTCGAAGGTCACCTTGCGTCGCCCGGGGAGCGGAAAATCTTTACAAGCCCTGAGCAGTTCCCTGATCGGGTATCTGCGGTTGATTGGCATGATCCTGTTGCGCAGCTCATCGGTGGTGGCGTTGAGTGACACCGCCAGGTTGACGTTAGGTATTTCGCGTCCCAAGCGCTCCATCTCCGGTACCAGGCCGCAGGTGGACACAGTCACCCGGCGGTTGGAAAACTGCAGGCCGTTGCCGTCGATCATGATCCGGATGGCTGGGATGACGTTATCCAGATTGTGCAGCGGCTCGCCCATCCCCATCATGACAATGTTCCGTATCTCGGCCGGTGACTCTGGTAAATCCTCTTCGCCCTCCTCGCCATCGTCGAAGGCTTGGGAGCTGTTGCCAGCAACTGTCGGCAGGGTTGGCGGGTTGCTGGCCAGGTCCCTTTTTACGGCCATGATCTGGTTGACGATCTCGGCCGTGGTCAGATTGCGGGTCAGTTTGAAGGTGCCAGTCAGGCAGAATTCGCACCCCATGGCGCAGCCTGCCTGACTTGATATGCACAGGGTATTGCGTCCCTCGATCGGAATCAGCACCGCTTCGACAGCGTTACCGTCTCCCAGGTTGAAGAGATACTTGCGGGTGCCGTCGCTCCCTTCTTCGATCGCCTCCGGTTCTAGGTTGCTGATGAAGGCTGTCTCGGCCAGTTCCGCACGCAACGCCTTGGAGATATTGGTCATCTCCTCGAAGGTGCCGGCATCATGCTGAAAGATCCATTTGAAGATCTGGGTAGCGCGGAAGCGCTCTTTGCCTTGCCCCTGGAGGAATTTTTCCAGGGCCGGAAGGGTCAGGTTTTTCAGGTCGGTTTTTACTGGGGGTGCGGCAGATGCGGAGTTGGTTTCTGCAATAGTCATTTGTTATCCGGAGCCGGCTCGGCTGGTGGAGTTGGCGGAGCAGCGCCGCTATCCTGCGGTTGTTCCGCTGCTGGTTCCTTGTTTCCTTCGTTGTTTGTATTATCCTGTTGAACGTCATCGGGATTTGCAGGTATCTCTCTCGAAGCTGAGGACGGCGAGGCAAACACCGGCGGCGCGCTGATACTCTTATCCACCTTGCGCTGCATGCCGGCGATATTGGGCTGCTCAGCCAGTGCGACCCGGTATTCATCTTCAGACAGGACACCCTTCTGCCGCATGAGTCTCAAAATCATGTCCGAACGTTTCAGCACCCGTCCCAAATTCTTGTAAGGATTGTAGGCCAGTCTCGGTCCGGGAAGCATGGCAGCCAGGAAGGCGCACTCCCTTGGATTCAGGGCAGAGGCTGATTTGCCGAAATAATAGCGCGAGCCATGCCCGATACCGTAGACCATGGGCCCCAATTCAACGGCATTAAGGTACAACTCGACAATGCGTCCCTTGGTCAGCTCCTGTTCCATGCGCCAGGCCAGATAGATTTCCTTGACCTTGCGGGTGAGGGTTTTTTCCCGAGAAAGATACAGGTTTTTGGCGGTTTGCTGGGTAATGGTGGATGCGCCCCTGGCAAAGCTCTTCTTTTCCAGGTCGTACTTGATGGCATTTTTGATCGCTTTGACGTCGAAGCCTTCATGTTTATAGAAATTGCTGTCTTCGGCCAGGATCACGGCCCACTTCATCTCCGGCGGGATGCGGTTGGATGGTACCCAATAACGGTTTTTCGGGCCGATGACATAGGGGTGGTAGTCGCCGTGCCAATCTTTGACCTGGATTGTCATGGTGAATTTACGGTTCGCCAGGTCGGATACCGGAGGCATCATGGCTAGGGATAGGGCGATGTAAATCAGATAACAGGCAACTGCCAGGGCTATGTAGAGAATAATTCGTTTCATCGGAACATTTCCATAATTAGCCATTTGTAGCATGAATGGATATTCCGCAGAAACATTTTTTCGCAATCTTTCCGGCCAACAAAAAAAGGGCCGCCACAGGCAGCCCCAAGTTTGAACCGGCATGCGATGACATCAAGTCGGCAAGACGTACTCCATAATTGTTTGGGCGATCTTGTCGGCTGTATTCTTGTCATTGTTGAAAATCAGGTTGTACACGCTCAGGTCGTGGGCGTCCCGGTCAAGGAAGTCCCGGATGAATTTGTCCCGTTGGCGCTGTTTCTTGACTATCAGTTGTTCAGCCTCCTCTTTTGGTATGTTGAGGCGACGGGCAATGGAACGGACTTTGAATTGCTCAGAAGCAAACATGCGGAAATGGTGGCAATTGGCCAGTGATTGGGTAACAAAGGCACTTCCGCGGCCCACAATGATCACATTTCCGATTAGCGCCAGGGAGACGATCTGTCGGCAGAGCAGGCGGTAGTAATCCTTCTCGCTTTTCCAGCGCGGCGAGAATGTGGCCAGCATCTCGTCAAGAAAACGGGATTTTTCGCCAAGATTTTGGAGATTCTCTTCCAGAAGGTTGTGGGTACGGGCAACATGCTCCAGGAGTGCCTTGTCCATCAGCACCCAGGTTTCACCGCTTTTTTTCTCCAACAATTCTCTCAGCTGTTCAGCCATTGGATAGGCTTCACAGCCAAATTCCCGTGAAATGGTAATGGTTGGCCCGGCCTTTTTTTTGTTTTCTTTCTCAAGTTCTCTTCTGCGGTTGAGTTCCAGCAACGAGCTGAGCCTCATGTCGATGGATGGAATAAGCACTTTTTCAGGCATGTCCTTCCTCCTTTTGAGTTCATTGCCCATATCCGGGGTTTTGCAGATACGAGACGATATTCTATGTTGCTAATATATATCACCGCCCGGGCATTGTGCAAGCGCCCCGGCTGCAGCCCATTGGCAGTTGACACCCCAGGATCGTCAATGTATACAGGGCTTCTGACTCAGGTCTCAATCCCACGGATAAGGAGTAAAATTACCATGGTCACCCACATTGTTTTTTTCAAGTTGTCAAACCCAACCAATGAAGCTGTCGCAACCGTACACAACAAACTGCTCAGCATGGAAGGCAAGATACCTCAACTGCGACACCTGGAGGCCGGAATCGACGTGATCCGCAGCGAACGTTCCTTTGATGTTGCCCTGGTGACACGCTTCGACTCCCTCGATGACCTGCAGGCTTACCAGGTCCATCCTTACCATGCCGGCGAGGTCGTACCGCTGATGAAGTCACTGTGCTCTTCCATTGCAGCAGTTGATTATGAATGCTGACATCTGATCTGCGCATGCTTTGCCAGGATTATGTTGTCACGATTTTAAACCAGGGTTTCACTGTGGCGAAATACGCATCTTGTCATGCACGGTATCTTCCCTGTTGAAGCCAATCATTTTCAATACCTTTCAATCAAATTATTGCAAGGTTAGATTGATTTACTTTTAGCTTGACTAAGTATCGTCTCTTGCGTAAAATCCGGTTCTGCTCGCAGGAGATATTACCTGTAATAGCCGTAATTGATTGCAATTGCTGAGAATTTAGGACGATGCCCAAGTTTTTTTACTAACGGTTATTTCAGGATGTAATATGCCTGTAAACACCAAAACAAAACAGGAGGTAGAAGATGTCTGATTTCGGTACACTGGAAAGCCGCGTTCGTCGCAAGTCCCTGTTGAGCAAGGTCATGAAGCCTGAAGACACCATTAAGTTTTTCACAGCCGGGCAAAACCTGTTATGGTCGGGCTTCACGCCGGCCGGCTACCCCAAGGTTGTGCCCATTGCCCTCGCCAATCATGTCGAGGCCAACAACCTGCAGGGCAAGATGAAGTTCAATCTGTTCATCGGCGCCTCCGTCGGTGCTGAAACCGAAGACCGCTGGGCAACGCTGGACATGATCGACCGCCGCTGGCCCTACCAGACCGGCAAAAACATTGCTGCCGGGATCAACGCCGGCCGCATCCGGATGGGCGACAAGCACCTCGGCCACTTTGCCCAGGACATCAGCTATGGCTTCTACACCGAGAACGGCCGCTATGACATCGGCATCATCGAAGTTTCGGCCATTACCGAGGACTGCGGTCTGGCACTGACAACCTCTTGCGGTATCGTTGCCGAAGCGATTGCCCTGTGCGACAAGATCATCATCGAGGTAAACACCGGCCAACCTTCTTTCGAAGGGATGCACGACATCCACATGCAGCAGAAGCCGCCTCACAGGGCACCGTTCCTGATTACCTCGGCCGACAGCCGCATCGGCACCCCCTATGTGCCTTGCGACCCGGACAAAATCATCGCCGTGGTAGAGTCCAAGCTCCGTGACAAAGGGCGTGCCTTCTCCGAGATGGACGACACCTCCGACGCCATTGCCGGCCACATCATGGAGTTCTTCTCTCACGAGATCAAAATGGGCCGTCTCCCCGAAAACCTGCTGCCGCTGCAGTCGGGTGTCGGTTCCATCGCCAATGCTGTTATCGGCGGTCTGGCCAAGGGCCCGTTCCGCAACCTGTCGGTCTACACCGAGGTTCTCCAGGACACCATGCTCGACTTCTTCGATGGCGGCAACCTGCTCTGCGCTTCCTCCTGCTCGCTGTCGCTCTCCGAGGACCCCGGCTTCCCGCGCTTCTTTGACAACTGGGAAAAATATTTCAGCAAGATCACACTGCGCCCGCTCTCCATCTCCAACGCCCCTGAGCCGATCCGTCGTCTCGGTTGTATCGCCATGAACACCCCGGTCGAGTTCGACATTTATGCCCACGCCAACTCGACCCTGGTCGGCGGCACAAGGATGATCAACGGCCTCGGCGGTTCCGGCGACTTCCTGCGCAACGGCTACATCAAGATCATGCACTCCCCGTCCACCCGTCCTTCAAAAACCGACCCGAACGGGATCACCTGCGTCGTGCCGAAGGCGCCGCATATCGACCACACCGAGCATGACCTCGACGTTCTGGTTACCGAGCGTGGTCTTGCCGACCTCCGCGGCCTTTGCCCGCGTGATCGCGCCAAGAAGATCATCGAGAAGTGCGCACATCCTGAGTATCAGCCGATCCTCACCGACTACTTTGAAATGGCCAAGAAGGAAACCCTGGCCAAAGGTATCGGTCATGAGCCGCAGCTGTTCGATCGCGCCTTCAAAATGCAGCTCAACCTGGCACAGAACGGCACCATGAAGATCAAGAACTGGGATATCAAAGTAGACCTCTGCGAATAGCAGAACCCATTTGTGTAAACGAGCCCCGCCGGAAACCCGGCGGGGCTTTTTATTCCACTGTCCCCACTCCATTTTTCATATTTCCTGCTTGAACTTGTCACATAGTTATGCTTTAAATAAAAACACTTTGACCGACCCAGCCACGCGTAACTCACATCACCTTGGGGACTGCATATGGCAGATAACATGAACGGATTCCATGGAGAAGTAGTTGGACTTTCTCTGACGGATGTCATTCAGCTCAAGGGACACAATAAGTACAGCGGTTGCATCACTGTCGAGTACGGCGATCACAAAGGCGCCATCTACTTTGTCGATGGCGAGATCATCCATGCCGAGCTAGGTGATCAGGTTGGTGAACAGGCTATTTATCAAATTATCAAATGGCCTGGAGGAACCTTCAATATCCATCCCGAGATGACCACCAACGTCTGCACGATCCACTACCGCACCGATTATCTGCTGCTTGAGGCGTTACGCCGCCTGGATGAGGAACGGGCCGGTTCGGCGGGGACGAATGACGAGAAGTCTCAGCCGGTTTTGCCTCGGCGGACCATGAGTAAAGTCGCCGCCAGACTCCAGGAAATCGCCGCCGTAACGTATGCCGTATTGTTGGATAAGCAGGGTAATCCCATGCAGGACACTAGCACCGAGGCCTCGGTATTGGCGGCCAAAGGATTTTCCCTTGCCCAAGCCGGCACCCAGTTCGGTGACCTGATGGGGCTGGGTGAGCTCAAGTCCGCTGCCGTACAGACCCGCAATTTCAATCTCCTGATGTACGACTCCAAGCTTCATTACCTGACTATTGCCGTCAAGCCAGAATATCACCTGGACAATGTCGAGGCGGATATCAAGTCGCTGCTGATCCCCGGAAAATAGGAGGCTGGTAACATGCAGGAAATCCTGCAGCACATAAACAGGGTTGAGGGCATTATCGGCAGCGCTGTCTTCAGCGATTCAGGGGATGTGCTCAGCCAGGCCTTTCCGTTGCTGATCGATGCAGCGTCCTTGAAAACGGCTGCAAAGCTGGCGCTGGAGTGCGCCCACGGCCTACAAATTTCCCAGGCGCAGGATCAGCTTGATCTCCGTTATGCCGAGGGACGCATCATCGTCAGACCTTTTCCCGGTGCCATGCTTTGCCTGCTTTGTTCCAAGGCGGTCAACATGCAGGTTTTGACCATTACACTCAATCTGGCGATCAAAAAGCTGGAGCCCAAACTCCACAAAGCATCCGTACAAGCCGAAGCAGCACCCGCACCAACGGCGGCGACCCAATCTGAGGCTGTTGGCACAAGTGGCAACCTCAAGCTGACCATAAGCCATCTGATCAACAGGGAGGCCAGCAGCAGTTTCGACTCGCTGGGCATGATCGCAGTCAGCCAGTCAACGGCCAAATACATAGGCGAGTATTACAAGTCCGCGTTCAAGAAGCTGAATTTATGCAATGTTAGCGACGGATCAAGCGGAATATTCCCTGTGATGGTCATGAACGATCTGGACCCCATGTTTGACGGTACGATCATAATCGGGCCCAAAATCGAGAAAAAACTTAAATTGAGTGAAGGGGACAAGGTGGAAGTCAAGCTGGGGTAGTACTCGGCGCAGTTTTGAAATAGGTCCCGATACTGTTAAACGGAGGGTGAGGTTACTCGCTCCCCGTTTTTTTGTGCGCCTTGGGGTGCGCCTTGTCATAGACTTCCATCAAACGGTCTATGCCGACATGGGTATATTTCTGCGTGGTGGAAAGGGAGGCGTGTCCCAGAAGTTCCTGGATGGCACGCAGATCGGCGCCCCCCTCCAGCATATGGGTGGCAAAGGTGTGGCGCAGGATATGGGGCGAGATGCGCTTGAAAGCCGCTATCCGCAGCACATAGGCATCAACGATGCGTGTGACGCTGCGCCGGTTGATTCGCCCACCGCGTGTGTTGAGGAACAGTGGTCCGCTGCCGGCCAGTTCACCGCGTTCAACCAGATAATCATGGGTCGCTTCGATGGAGCGGCTTCCCACCGGTACGATGCGTTCCTTGCCGCCCTTGCCCATGACCCGCACCATTCCGCCGGCCAGATCAAGGTCGCCGATGTTCAGACCGGTAAGTTCGGATACCCTCAACCCGCTGGAATAGAGCAATTCCAGGATGGCGCGGTCACGCAGAGCGTGTTTTTCAGAGTCGGACGGTGCTTCCACGAGGGTTGTTACCTGGTCGATATTCAGGTGGAACGGCAGCCGGTTTTCCTTCTTTGGCGTGGCAATCAATTCGGCCGGATTCTTTGTCAGGATGCCATGGCGCAGCAGATATTTGAAAAAGGTGCGAATGGCGGCAAGTTTTCTGCCGATGGTGCTTTTTTGGGCATTTTTGCCCAACATGGCCAGGAACCGCCGCAGCAGCAGATGGTCCACCTCCGCGGCCGTGGCTTCCTCACCCATTTCGCGGGTTACAAAGCGCGACAACTGCTCCAGGTCGTTGCGATAGGCTGCCAGGGTATGGGACGAAAGGTTCCGCTCCGTTTCCAGGTAGTTGCAAAAGGCGCGGATCTGCTCGGCAAGGCGCTCCATCGCAATTACTCGAACGGTGGCAGCCCGCTTTTCAGCAGCCAGCCCTTCTTGCCGTTGTTTTTTTCATAACTCCATTGCTGCTGGTAGGTAAGGGTTTTGATCCGGTTGGAAGGCAGGATATAGTAGTCGAATTCGGCGGTTGCCGAGGCACTGCCTTTATCTGGCAGACATTCGGATGTAAGGATGCGGTAGTCGGTGATGGTGACGCTTTTCTTCCGGATATCCTCGGCGGATTTCATGAAGGCCTCCCGCAGTTCCGGTTCCATATAGGTCATGCCGGCAGCCTCCACCTCCTGCCAGCGCAGCATCTGGTTATAGCCCTTCACGCTCTTTTCGAATTCCTCACGGATTGCCGCGTTTGTGGCGCAGGCGCCCAGCAGCAGGCAGCAGAGCAGGAGTAGGCCCAACTTCGCGAATCTCATCATTGATGCTCCCTTTCCAGCAAATGGATATGGTCAATCAGCTCCAGGGCCAGCTCGTATTTTCCGAATGGCGGTATCAGGTAGTAGCCTCCGGCAGCGGTAAAAGTCGCCTCGATAAGTTCCTTGGCAATGGCCACCCCTTCACGCACGCCGGCCTCTTTCTCCAGTCCTTTCATGCGGGCACGGACAGCGTCCGGCACGGTGATGCCGGGAACTTCGTTGTGCAGGTACTCGGCATTGCGTTCGCTGACCAAGGGCATGATCCCGGGCAAAAGCGGGATATTGCAATCATGGGTCAGCTCAAGCGCTTCGAGGAACAGGGCAGGATCGTAGATCGGCTGGCTCTGGGCAAAGACCGCCCCATTGGCCACCTTTCTGCGCAGCCGGTCGGCCTGCAAAGCCATGTTACCGGTGTTGGGGTTGAAGGCCGCGCCAATGGTAAAGCCGGTGCCATGGCCAATGGGGTTGGCATTGGCGTTGACCCCCCGGTTCAGGTCGGCCAACAGCTTGATCAGGGTGAAGGAATGCAGGTCAAAGACCGACTTGGCGCCTGCGTGGTCCCCCATGCTGGCAGGATCTCCGGTAACCGCCAGAATGGAGCGGATGCCGAGGAGGCTGGCCCCCATCAGGTCTGACTGCATGCCGATAAGATTGCGGTCCCTGCCGGTGACGTGAACGATGACTTCTATGCCGACTTCATGCTGGATGATGCTGCCAAGGGCGATGTTCCCCATCCTGGGACGGGCCAGGGGATTCTCGGCCAGGTTGATGGCGTCGGCCCCCGCTTCCTTCAGTCGGCGGCTTCCCTCGATGATGCGGTTGCACTCCAACCCCTTTGGGGGATCGAGTTCCACGGTGATGATCTTGCGTTGGCCCCACCCATCCAGGAACGACCTGGTTTTGAGCGGTTTCTTTTCCAGGCCGCCCGCAACGGTTATGCCGGTGGACCTTGTCCGCACCACCGGGTGTCTGCCTGACAGCACTGCTGCCATGGCGGCGATGTGCGCCGGCGTGGTGCCGCAGCAGCCGCCGATCAGGTTTGCCCCTGCCTCGGCCATTTCCCTGGCCATGGCGGCAAAGTAGTCTGGTGTGGCACGGTAGATGTAACGGCCGTCACGGTATTCGGGGAAGCCGCTGTTGGCATAGGCGGTGATCGGTTTGTCCGTAAGGCCGGCCAGCCGGCGCACCACCTTGACCAGTTCCAGCGGGCCGGCCCCGCAATTGGCACCGATCAAGTCGGCTCCGGCCTCTTCCATGGCACCGCAAAATTCCTCCACCGTGCTGCCGTCACCGCTGCGTCCACCCTCCATGAAGGCCAGTGACGCACTGACCGGCAGGCCGGTTTCACGGGCCGCCCTGACAGCGGCAGCAAGCTGTTCCAGCGAGGAAAAGGTCTCCAGCATCAGCAGGTCCGCACCGCCGTCTGCCAGGGCATGGCATTGGGAGCGAAAGACCTCGACCATCTCGTCGCCGGTCAACTCCTGATCGGCACCCTTGGGCTTTCCCAGCGGCCCCACCGAGCCGGCTACCAGGATACCGGGGTGGCCCAGCACTGCCTCGCGGGCGATGAGGGCGCCGGCGCGGTTGATCTCGCTCACTTTGTGCCCCAGTCCGATGGCCGCCAGTTTGGTGAAGTTGGCGCCAAAGGTGTTGGTCTCGATTACCTGGGCACCGGCAGCGATGTATTCCAGGGCCAGTTCCCGCACAAGGGAGGGCCGGACCAGATTCAGGTGCTCGAAATTGCTGTCAAGGCTCACACCTTTGGCATAGAGCATGGTGCCGATTGCCCCGTCGCCGGTAAGAACCTCTGATTTCAGTCTGTCCAGGATGTTCATGGTATTTCTGACCTGTCCCCGCATTGATAGGCATTGTTATCTGCTGTTGCCGGAATCCCCAAGATGGGATATAACAACTCGCTACATGTTTTTATTGCGTCACCGGAGTTGCTTAATGCACGAACTAATTCAATGGCTGGTGCTGACCATTCGAGACATGGGCTATCCAGGCATTTTCCTGTTGATGGCCATGGAGAGCTCGATCATTCCCGTGCCCAGCGAAATGGTCATGCCGCCGGCCGGCTACCTGGCCTACCTGGGGCATATGAACCTGGTGGTCGCCATTCTGTGCGGTACCGCCGGAAGCCTGGTTGGTGCCTATATCAACTACTTTGCCTCCCACTACCTGGGAAGGCCGTTGATCCTCAAATACGGCAAATACGTCCTGATTCCGCCGGACAAATTTGAAAGGGTGGAACGTTTCTTCCTGCAACACGGCGAAATATCCACCTTCATAGGGCGTCTGCTGCCGGTTGTCAGGCATCTCATTTCCATTCCCGCCGGATTATCCGGTATGGGAC
The DNA here is from genome assembly GCA_003574895.1 of Geobacter sp. Lineage (GTDB taxonomy): Bacteria > Desulfobacterota > Desulfuromonadia > Geobacterales > Pseudopelobacteraceae > JACPFJ01. Next base: position 404,437 of record PJFB01000002.1, on the reverse strand, counting down.
ATCTCAAGTTTTCGTTCTATACGCTGGCAGGCGCCGGAATCTGGTGCAGCATCCTAACCGGGATCGGCTATTTTATTGGTGAGAATCAAGACCTGATCATGAAATATTCCCACAAGGCACTCTTCTGGGTCATCCTGTTCAGTCTCGCCCTGGTTGCGGTCTATGTCCGGTGGCACAAGCGCCGTTCTTCCCTGGCCGTTATCCCCGATGATGCAGTGGGGAAGACAAAGCAAATACCATGAACCCATGAATACAGAATGACATTAAAACGTAAAGCGATCCAGAAGGCAAAAGGTATTTTGTTTTGCCGTCCGGTTCAGAGGAGCAATCATGCAGATGAAGCGCACAGGGCGCATCCACTATATCGCAGCGGAATTCACCGGCCCGGCCTGTTCGGTCCAGGGTTTCACAACCCGCCATGAAGGGGTGTCCAGACCTCCCTACAACTCGCTCAATCTGGGCACAAACACCCTTGACCAGCTCCACAGCGTGGAAGGAAACCGCAGTCTGCTGGCCCGCGCCTTTGACATCAGCCAAGAGGCCCTGGTCACTGTTCGGCAGATGCACGGCAGTGATATCCTGATCATTGACGAGCCCAACGAAGACTATAGCCATTTCCTGGGTCTGGAGAGTGACGCCATAATCACCAACCAGCCCGGTGTGATGATCGGGATCTGTGTTGCCGATTGCGCCCCGATCCTGCTCCTGGATGCCGAGCAGAAGATCGTTGCCGCAGTGCATGCCGGCTGGCAGGGCACGGCCGTAAAACTTGTTTCCAAGACGGTTGCGGGCATGAATTCCCTCTTCGGCTGCAATCCCCGGAATCTGCAGGTTGCCATCGGTCCCAGCATCGGGAAGTGCTGCTACGAAGTTGATGCCCCGATCAGGCAGGCCTTTGTCCAAAGCGGGATACCATGGGACTCCTTTGCCGAACAGGCCGGTGCGGGTAAATGGCGGCTTGATCTGGCGGCAGCCAACCGGGATATGCTGATCTCTGCCGGCGTTCCCGCTGCTTCGATCCATATTTCCGAAATGTGCGTAAGCTGTCACCGGGAACTGTTCTTCTCCTACCGCAGGGATGGCGGTGATACCGGGCGACAGATGGGCTTCATCATGCTTACGGAGTAGTTCTTATTCAATTCATACCCTGAAACATGCAATGGTCATGATAGCTGAAGTCGGAAACCTGGAATGGATTGCCTATGCTAGCTAAAGTCCTCAGTAGTGCCCTGACCGGTATCGATGCAATTCTGGTGGATGTGGAGGTCGATTTGACCCCAGGTCTGCCGGCATTCGCAACCGTGGGCTTGCCGGACGGCGCGGTCAAGGAAAGCAAGGACCGGGTCAGGGCCGCTCTCAAAAACTCCGGCTACGATTTCCCGGCCCGCCGCATTACCGCCAACCTGGCCCCGGCCGATATCAGAAAGGAGGGGGCCGCCTATGATCTGCCCATCTCCATCGGCATCCTGGCCGCCACCGGTGTGGTCAAGGAAGGGCGCTTGCAGAATTACATCCTGCTGGGCGAGCTATCGCTGGATGGCACCCTCAAAGAGATCCGCGGCGCGCTTTCAATGGCGGTTACGGCAAAAAGAGCAGGTATGGCCGGCATCATCCTGCCGCTTGAGAATGCCCCGGAAGCAGCTGTGGTGGACGGGCTCGATATCATCGGCGCCAGCACCCTTTCCCAGGTGGTTGAATTCCTCAATGACCGGGAAGGGATCGATCCATACCGCGTTGACTTGCAGGCCCTCTTTAGCAGCGGCTGCGAATATGGCGAGGATTTCAACGAGGTCAAGGGCCAGGAACATGCCAAGCGCGCCCTGGAGGTTGCCGCCAGCGGCGGGCATAATATATTGATGATCGGACCCCCGGGGTCGGGCAAGACCATGCTGGCCCGGCGCATACCGACCATCCTGCCCCGCATGTCCTTTGACGAAGCCATTGAGACCACCAAGGTCTTCAGCGTCAGCGGCCTGCTGGAGAAGGAGCGGGCCCTGCTGGCGGTCAGGCCCTTTCGCAGCCCCCACCACACCATTTCCGATGTGGGCCTCATCGGCGGAGGCACCACACCCAAGCCGGGCGAGGTCTCCCTGGCCCATAACGGCGTCCTGTTCCTGGACGAACTGCCCGAGTTCAAGAAGAACGTCCTGGAGGTCCTGCGCCAACCCATCGAGGACGGCCGGGTCACCATCTCGCGCTCGCTGGTCTCCCTGACCTATCCGGCGCGGGTCATGCTGGTGGCGGCCATGAACCCCTGCCCCTGCGGCTACCTTGCCGATCCGATCCACCCCTGCACCTGCTCCCCCATCGCCATCCACCGCTACCGTTCCCGCATTTCCGGCCCGCTGCTGGACCGGATCGACATCCATATCGAGGTGCCGGCGGTCAAGTATCGCGATCTTGCTGATCGCAGCGAGGCGGAAAGTTCGGCCGATATCTCCCGGCGGGTCGAGCGCTCCCGCCATATTCAACAGCAGCGTTACAGCGGCACCAAAATCCATTGCAATGCCCAGATGACGCCGCGCTTCATCAAGAAATTCTGCGAACTGGACGCCAACGGCAACCGAATGCTGGAGATGGTAACCGACCGCCTCGGTTTCTCGGCCCGCACCTACAACCGCATCCTCAAGGTGGCCCGCACCATCGCCGACCTGGAGGGCAGCGACCATATCCACGAACAGCACATTGCCGAGGCGATCCAGTACCGGAGCCTGGACAGGAAGATTCAGTAGTGCCGTTCTATTTCACCCAAGCATAGAGATTGAACGGCTGGATGCTCCAGTAACAAAAAAAGAATACAGTTCCGGGCAATGCCATGAAAACCGTATCCATAATCCTTGTTCTCGCCTATCTCATGCTTCCTGTCCTCTGCTTCGGCCACCCGTGCGAGGTGTTTGCGGCAAGTTCAGTGCATAGCGACCTTGCTTCCGATGTTCCGCATGGCTGTCCTTTCAATTACGACACTGACAACTGCGAAACAACCTGCTGCTGTGCCGGGCATATCCCCTTATCCTCATTTACGGAAATCCCCCATGCCGCTGTGGGTGCCAAGCTGTTGCCTTACGAACCGCATCTGGCCTTGCCGCGCATTATCGACAGGATCTTTGTCCCTCCGCGGAACCATTCCTGAAATATTCCGGCGATAATCAGTTCACGACATTCTGCAGTAATCCTGAAACCCTTACGAATTCGACATGTATGATTGGTCGCTCAAAAAACTGCGGCGTCTGATCGTGGCAATCATCGGCATTACGATCCTTGTTATCGGCATTGCCATGATAGCTCTGCCCGGTCCGGCCATCATAGTCATCCCGGCGGCACTGGGCATCCTGGCCACCGAGTTTGCCTGGGCCCGCCGATTGCTGCACAGGGTGCGGGAGCGGCTACAGCGCTCCCCAACTAACCGTAATGATAACAAACAGCCATAAGGAGAAAACCATATGAAATGCCCGATATGTACGGGAGTTGACCTCAAAATCGCCGAACGCCAGGGGATAGAAATCGACTACTGCCCCGAATGCCGGGGCGTCTGGCTCGACAGGGGCGAACTGGATAAGATCATCGAACGGTCAGGGCCGCAGACAAATGCCCATGCCCAGCCCGAACCCCATTACCAACAACGCGGCCACAGTCAACAGCAATACGGGAAGCATCATGATGACCATGGCTACGGTCATAACGGCCAGCATAAGAGAAAATCGTGGCTGTCGGAGTTGTTCGATTAGCAGGCTGCAGGTCCGGGAGGGGGCGACTCCTTCCGGATCTGCATTGATTTCAAAAACTCTGAAAGACTTGCCCGTCAAATAGCGGCTGATGCGTGGAATAGTTTGACCCACGGCCACATTAGGTGTATTTCGAACTTTGACCGGATGGTAGGAATTGAGCGCAATCGATTACCCATAAACTTCAAGCAAGATCAGGAAAGAATTACAGAATGAGATATCCAACAATAATCTTGACCGGTTTTGTTGTGGCATTACTTATTACCGCCTGCACGGCCAAAAAAGACAAGCCCAGGGCCAAGCTGCCCGTGCCGGTAAAGGTGGCGTTGGCGCAGCAGAAGGATGTGCCGGTCCAGGTCAAGGCCATCGGCACTATCGAGGCATACACCAGCGTTGCCATAAAGTCGCAGGTCAGCGGCCAGATCGCCAGGATCCATTTCACGGAGGGGAGCGACGTGGAAAAGGGAGCACTGCTGGTCAGCATCGACCCGGAACCGTTCCAGGCTACCGTGAGCCAATGGGAGGCCACCCTGGCCAGGGATCAGGCCCAGGCCAGATATGCCAGGGACCAGGCCGACCGCTACGCAGGATTGTTGAAGGAGGGCATTGTCACCCGGGATCAATATGATTCATTGCAATCCAATGCCGAATCACTGGCCGCTACCCTGGCCGCCGACCGTGCGGCCGTGAAAAACGCCAGAATCCAGCTCGGTTACTGCTCCATCCGGTCGCCGATCTCCGGCCGGACCGGCACTGTTGCCCTGCAACCGGGCAACCTGGTGAAGGCCAATGACCTGGCCATCGTAACGGTCAACCAGTTGAGCCCGATCTATGTCACCTTTTCCCTGCCGGAAAAAAGGCTGGCGGAAATAAAACGGGCCATGGCTGCCGGCCAGCTGAAGATCGAGGCGGTCATCCCCAACGAGCCGGGAAGCAGCGAGGCCGGTACCATCAGTTTCCTGGATAATGCCGTGAATCCGGCCACGGGCACGATCAAGCTCAAGGGGGTCTTTGCCAACAGGTCCCGGAAACTCTGGCCCGGCCAGTATACTGACGTGCTGGTGACGCTGGCCTCCAGGCAGAACGCCGTGGTTGTCCCGACCCAGGCCATCCAGACCAGTCAGCAGGGGGAGTTCGTCTATGTGGTGAAACAGGACAACAGCGTGGAGATGCGCCCGGTGACCGCTGCCGTGGCAACCGGCGCGGAGACGGTCATCGAGAAGGGGCTGGCAGCGGGCGAGGCCGTGGTGACCGACGGCCAGTTGCGCCTGACACCGGGGGCGGTTGTGGAGTCAAAGGAGAAGCAGGTATTGGAACAAGCCGGGAGAGGGCACGAACAAGACAGGAAGTGAGTCGGTGGCAAAATAGCAGGCTGAAACCGGAGGTTGCATATGGGAGTCGTTGGTCTTCTTTTATAAAATGGGAATACAGTAATGACCAGAGAAGAGTTTGATATCGAGTTTGATCAATACAGGAACTACCTGCGAGAGGAAGTTTTTCGCTTTCGTAGTTTTGTTGCTGTTTATCGGAATCTTCACGAAAGAATGAATGACCGTATTGAAGCTATCAATCTTGCTCCCGCATTCTTTCAGATTGTAGATAGCTCCTTATTTTCAGTAATAGTAATTTGGGCTGATAAACTACTTGATGAACATGGGCAACGAGGTTTGTTTAATTTTCTAGTATTTATCGAAAACAACAAAAAATGGCTTTCAGCAAAGGAACTTCAAAGACGTCGTAACTATCAGGATGGGCACTGGGTGCTTAAAGATAGAACCACAATCACTTTCGCATCAATAAGTGCACATAGAGACCAAATTCGTTCTCTTGACGCCGTCCAAAGTTTCAAAATACGTCGAGACAAATTCCACGGCCATTTCGACAAAGCTTATTTCTACGATAGAGCGCGCCTAGATAAAGAGGCTCCCATTCGCTGGAATGATCTAGATGCCACATGTGCTCTGATGGGAGAAATAATAAACATATACTCGGCTGATTTTGACGGGAAAGTTTATACATGGGAACCAATAAACATCAATGACCTGAACGTCCTTCTAGATTACGCACAGATAGCTTTGCTACAAGAGAAGAATGAATAGTGGATGAACTTTATAAGTTCGCATTCAGAAGCAAAGGAGTGTTTCAACTCTTGCGTGGGAACGCGTGCGAAAACCTACGCCGGTCACGCTCAAGCTCGTTCTTGGCGGCCTGCTCAAGTTGATTTGCTCAGGTCTCTCGCCAGAATAACTCAGTGAGCACCCACTATGATCGCAGCAAAGTTGACCTCAGTCTTTTAATGAAGGGTCACCGCTCTGGCAGGGAAATGATAACTACCGGAACCACCAGCGCTAAATTGAAAGGTAGAACAATGGTGTCAAACCGACACTCTTGACAAAGTGAAATGGGTAGGTTTGACACCGGTATGTTTTTCTGGTCTCCTCCACCATCTATGGTTTAGAGGAACTGCTGGATCGGATGCGGAGAGCAAAACCCTCAACGGATGACAAACCGAAACAAGGCAGACAAAATGGCGCCAGAACATAATAAAACCGGAAGGATGGATAATGAATAACTCCGAAATGCTTATCTATCAGGCACCGGACGGGACGATCAGGATCGACGTTCGCCTGGAGGACGAGACAGTCTGGCTGCCGCAGGATCACATGGCGCAGTTGTTCGGCAAAAGCAAAAAAACCATCTCGGAACATATCCGGAACATCTTCGACGAAGGTGAACTTGACGAACAGGTGGTTGTCCGGAAATTCCGGACAACCACCCGGCATGGCGCCATGGAAGGCAAAACCCAGTCGAAGGAGGTCAACTTCTACAACCTGGATGTGATTATCTCCGTCGGTTACCGGGTCAAATCACAGCAGGGCACCCAGTTTCGCATCTGGGCCACCCAGCGGCTGAAGGAATATATAGTCAAAGGCTTTGCCCTGAACGACGAACGCTTCAAGAGCGGCAGTTCCATGAACTATTTCACCGAGATACAGGAGCGAATCCGTGAAATCCGGCTCTCAGAGCGCTTCTTTTACCAGAAGATCAAGGATATCTACACGACCAGCATCGACTATAACCCGGCGGACGAAAAGACCATCGAGTTCTTTAAGGTGGTGCAGAATAAGTTGCTTTGGGCTATCAGCCAGCAGACGGCGGCGGAATTGATATACCGTCGGGCCGATGCAGCGCTGCCGCTCATGGGGATGCGGTCCTTTGACAAGAAGGGCGAACCGGCGGTGCGCAAGAGTGATGTGAGCATCGCGAAAAACTATCTGGACGAAAATGAGATGAAACTGCTCGGGCTGCTGGTGGAGCAATATCTGGCTTTTGCCGAAACCATGGCGCTACAGCAAATGCCCATGTATATGAACGACTGGATTGCCCGTCTGGACGCGATAATCCAGCTCAATGGCCGCGAGTTGCTTTCCCATGCAGGAAAAATCAGCCACCAGATGGCGCTGGAAAAGTCGGCGCTTGAGTTCGACAAATATCGTGAAGCGCAGCGGCAGATTCAGCATGAAATAAGCATGAAGGAGCTGGAGCAAGACATTCAGCAACTGCAAAAAACGGCAAGCAGACAAATCAAGGCTGGTGCCAGGAAATCACGAACATGAAAATAGACCCTCCTTCAGCAGTCGAAACCGATTGCATTTTTTAAGGGTAACAACCAATTCTTGGGTAAGTTAAGCTGATTGTTTGCGGTGGATATATTGATCCGCAGCTTGGGCCAATAGGCCGGAACGAGTCATATGGTACTGCTCGGCATAACGGTCGATCTCATTCAGCAGATTTTCCGGCATGGTGATATTTACTCGCCTGGCTTTGACTTTGAGCTTGGCAAGATCGATATCTACCAAGAGCCAGACCCCTCCCTGATATTCGGGATTAGCAGTTAATTGTTCCAATGATGTTGGCGCCGGCACTGGTATATCTTCGCCTTCAAAATAGACTTCTGCTGCCTCTTGGATCATGTGTGGTAAATCCTCCCACTGATCGGCGGCAGAGAAGCAGCCGGGAAAGTCGGGGATGGTTACACCATGGGCGTGTTGATCGTCTCCAATGTGAACATACGCGGGGTATAGCATTTTACCTCCATTCCCAACCTGCCTGACGGAAAATGTTCCGCAAGGTCCCGGTTGGAATGTCTTTACGTGGATGTGGTACTACTACATGGCCAGCTTTTGACGGGTGTTTGTATTTCTGGTGGTCGCCTTTGCCTCCGGCACAATACCAGCCCTCGTTTTCAAGCCGCCTGATGATCTCTTTGCTGGTCATAAGTAAATTCATACACACTGATACACACCATGTCAATGGTAAAAATTGGCATAACTAAGCGCGAGCAGGAGGCTTTGCCACAATGAAGAAAAAGCCAGCCACAACCGCAACTCACGAACTTGCGCCGCTTATAACCGAACTCCGCGGACTCATCCACTCGGCCCGCCATGCCGCGGCCACTACGGTCAACACCCTTCAGGTGTTGACCAACTTCGAGATTGGCCGGCGGATTGTGGAACATGAGCAGAAGGGTGCGGAGCGGGCCGAGTATGGGAAAGAACTCTTGAAGATACTTTCCGCAAAGTTGTCAGAGGAGTTCGGGAATGGTTTCTCAGAAAGAAATCTTGAATACATGAGGAAGTTTTTCTTTTTGTGGAGGGAACGCCTACCAAAGATTTCGCAGACAGTGTCTGCGGAATTATCACAGCCAGCCAAAACTTCGCAGACACCGTCTGCACAATTGTCAATTCCTCAGATGGCATCTGGAAAATCTGGCAACTCGCCATTTACGCTAAGCTGGTCACATTATGTTCTGCTGCTAACCATCAAAAACCCAGAGGAACGCAATTTCTACGAAATCGAAGCATTTCAGTCAGCCTGGTCTTTTCGTGAGCTGAAACGCCAAGTTGCCTCCGGTCTCTATGAACGCCTGGCCCTCAGCCGGGACAAGCAAGGCATCCGCAAACTTGCCAGCGAGGGGCAGGTCATCGTCAAACCAGAGGATATGCTCAAAGAGCCTTACGTCCTCGAATTCCTCGGTCTTAACGAAAAGGCCGGCTATTCCGAGTCCGACCTCGAAGCCGCCATCATCGACCAGCTCGAACATTTCCTGCTTGAACTCGGCAAGGGTTTTCTCTTCGAAGCCCGCCAGAAGCGCTTTACCTTCGACGAGGATCATTTCTTTGTCGATCTCGTCTTTTACAACCGTCTGCTGCGTTGCTACGTGATCATTGACCTCAAGCTTGACAAGCTCAGCCATCAGGATCTGGGGCAGATGCAGATGTATGTGAACTACTTCGACCGCTACGTGAAAACGGCCGAAGAGAATCCCACCATAGGCATACTTCTCTGCAAAAGGAAGAAAGACGCCATAGTCGAACTCACCCTGCCGGCCGACGCCAACATCCACGCACGGGAATACCAGCTCTACCTGCCATCCAAGGAACTGTTGCAACAGAAACTGCTTGATTGGGGGCTGGAGCAGGAGGCGGGTAAAAATCCATGAACATCGCCGATATCTTTATCCGCCGGCCGATCATGACCTCTCTGATCATGATCGCCATCTTCATCTTCGGGGTGGTGTCCTATGGGCTGTTGCCGGTGAATGACCTGCCCAACGTGGATTTCCCCACCATCCAGGTCAATGCCAACCTGCCGGGCGCCAACCCGGACACCATGGCTTCGGCGGTGGCCACACCCCTGGAGAACCAGCTCTCCACCATTGCCGGCGTCGATTCCATGACCTCCACCAATGGCGTCGGCACGACCAGGATCACCCTCCAGTTCAACCTGGACCGGGATATCGATGCCGCAGCCCAGGATGTGCAGGCGGCCATCTCCCTGGCTGTCCGCACACTGCCGAAAAACATGCCGACCCCGCCGTCGTTCCGCAAGGTCAATCCGGCGGACCAGCCGGTCCTGTACCTGGCCCTCAGTTCCCCCACACAGCCGCTGTCCGCGGTTGACGAATATGCCCAGACCCTGATCGCGCGCCGCATCTCCACCATCAGCGGCGTGGCCCAGGTCAATGTGTACGGCTCCCAGAAATATGCCGTGCGGGCCCAGCTTGATCCCAAGGCCCTGGCTTCCCGCCAGATAGGCATCGACGAGGTGGCGACCGCCATTGACGAAACAAACGTCAACCTGCCGACCGGTACCCTGGACGGCACGAAACAGGCCTATACCATCGAGGCCAATGGCCAGCTCTTCAAGGCAGCCGCTTACCGGCGGATGGTGGTGGCCTACCGGGACGGCTCGCCGGTCCGGCTGGAGGAGTTGGGCCGGGTGCTCGACAGTGTGGAGGACACCAGGACCGCTGGCTGGTACAACAACACCCGCGCCATTGTCCTGACGATCCAGCGCCAGCCCGGCACCAATACCATCGAGGTCGTGGACAGCGTCAGGAAGCTGCTGCCTGCCTTCCGCAGCCAGATGCCCGGCTCGGTCGAGCTGGACGTGCTGTTCGACCGCTCGGTCATGATCCGCGAGTCCATGCACGACGTCAAGTTCACCCTCTGCCTGACCATCGGCCTGGTCATCATGGTGATCTTCCTCTTCCTGCGCAACCTGTCCGCCACCATCATCCCGTCCCTGGCGGTGCCGATGTCCATTGTCGGCACCTTTACGGTCATGCACCTGCTCGGTTTCTCCCTCAATAACATCTCCATGATGGCCTTGACCCTGGCGGTCGGCTTCGTGGTGGATGACGCCATCGTCATGCTGGAGAATATCGTTCGGCACATGGAACAGGGGGAGAGCGCCATGGAGGCCGCTTTCAAGGGCTCCAGGGAGATCGGTTTCACCATCCTCTCCATGACCATATCGTTGGTGGCGGTCTTTATCCCGGTCCTGTTCATGGGGGGGATCCTGGGGCGTCTGCTGCACGAGTTCGCCATTACCATCAGCGTGGCGATTTTGGTTTCCGGCTTTGTGTCCCTGACCCTGACACCCATGCTGTGCAGCCGTTTCCTGAAACCCCCGGCTGGCGCGCATCACGGCCGGCTGTTCCTGGCCATGGAACGCTTCTTCGATGCCTTGCTGCACCTCTATGAACGTTCCCTGCAACAGGTGCTCCGCTACCGGCGCACCACCATGGCCGTGACGATACTGATCCTTTTTCTGACCGGCTGGCTCTTCACCAGGGTTCCCATGGGCTTCCTGCCAGTGGAGGATACGGGCCGGCTCAATGCCGATACCGAGACGGCCCAGGGGACCTCCTTTGCCGATATGAAACTGCACCAGGAGGCAGTGGCGGCCATCATTGCCAAAGACCCCAATGTCGATGGGTTCATGTCATTCATCGGCGGCAGCCACGGCAGCAACACCGGGCGCTTTTTCATGCGGCTCAAGCCGCGCAACGAGCGCAGGCTCACTGCGGACGAGGTGATCCAGGAACTGCGTCCCAAGCTGGCCAAGGTGGCGGGAATCCGCACCTTCCTGAAAAACGTCCCTTCGATCCAGATCGGCGGCACCAGTTCCAAGAGCCAGTACCAGTTCACCCTGCAGGGTCAGGACACGAACGAACTGTACCGCTCTGCCGAGGATTTCGAGTCCAAACTGAGGGAGGTGCCGGAGCTTCAGGACGTGACCAGCGACCTGCAGATCAGCAATCCCCAGGTGCATGTGGAGATCAACCGGGACAAGGTGGCGGCACTGGGCATCTCCGTGCTGCAGGTGGAGGACGCCCTGGCCTATGCCTATGGTTCGCGCCAGGTTTCATCCATTTTTGCCCCCACCAACCAGTACCAGGTGATCCTCGAACTGGACCCGGCCTACCAGGGTGACCCGTCGGCCCTGGCCATGCTCTACATCCATGCCAAGACCGGCGAACTGGTGCCGCTGGAAACCATCGCCACCATAACAAAGACCATCGGTCCCCTGGCGGTCAACCACCTGGGACAGCTGCCGGCAGTGACGATCTCGTTCAATCTCCGCCCCGGCGTGGCCCTGGGGGAGGCCATGAAGCTGGTTGACCGGCTGGCCGACAGGACCCTTCCCCCGACCGTCAGCACCAGCTTCCAGGGCACGGCCCAGGCCTTCCAGTCCTCGTTCAGCGGCTTGTGGCTGCTGCTGGCCATGGCTATCTTCGTGATCTACGTGGTGCTGGGCGTGCTCTACGAGAGCTACATCCACCCGATCACCATCCTCTCCGGGCTGCCGGCCGCCGGTTTCGGGGCCTTGGTCACCCTGATGATCTTCCGGTGCGACCTGAACATCTACGGTTTTGTCGGGATCATCATGCTGATCGGCATTGTCAAGAAGAACGCCATCATGATGATCGACTTTGCCCTGGAGGCGGAGCGGGAGTCCGGCAAGGCGCCTTTGGACGCCATTTACGAGGGTGCCATCGTCCGTTTCCGGCCGATCATGATGACCACCATGGCGGCCCTGATGGGCACCCTGCCGATCGCCGTCGGACTGGGGGCCGGCGGGGAGTCGCGCCAGCCCCTGGGACTGGCGGTGGTGGGCGGTCTGCTGACCTCGCAGTTGCTGACCCTCTACATCACGCCGGTGGTCTACTACTACATGGACCGGCTGCTGCACAGGGTGCGGCCGCGCAAGGCCGTGTTACCTGAAAATGCCGCCACAACGGTTATAGATTCGTGACGTCCAAGGCCCGCCCTGACCGCCTCCTGAAAACAGCGCCGTAAATTGCCCCACTCCTGTAGACTCCGGACAATCTGCTGCTAGAATAGCTAGTGCAATAAATATCAAAATTCGATGGAGAGCATCGCCATTCCGAAGGGTGGGATATCCGGCCCACATGTCCGGTCTGGTGAATCGTTGACGGAAGGAAGAAACGATATGGACAAGGCAACTCAATTTACGGCGCTGGTGGTGGAAAAGACTGCCGACAAGCAGTTCGTACGGGATATTCGGGAACGCCCCCTGGCAGACCTTCCCGAGGGGGACCTTTTGCTGCGGGTCCGCTATTCCTCCCTCAACTACAAGGATGCCCTTTCAGCCACCGGCCACCCGGGGGTGACGCGGCAGTTTCCCCACACGCCGGGTATCGATGCCGCCGGCGAAGTGGTTTCGTGCGGGAGTGGCCTGTTTGCCCCTGGGGAGCAGGTGATCGTAACCGGCTACGACCTGGGCATGGAAACAGACGGCGGCTGGGGGCAATACATCCGCATCCCGTCGGAGTGGGCGGTACGGCTTCCGGCGGGCTTGACCCTGCGCGAAGCCATGGTGATCGGCACAGCCGGTTTCACTGCGGCGCTGTCGGTGTTGAAGCTGGAGCTGGCAGGGGTAAAGCCGGCTGACGGCGACATCCTGGTCACCGGAGCCACCGGCGGGGTGGGCAGTATCGCCGTGGCTATCCTGGCCCGGTCCGGCTTCCGGGTGGTTGCCGCCACCGGCAAGAGTGCCGATGAGGCGTTTCTACGCAGCCTTGGCGCAACTGAGGTCATCCCGCGGTCAGAGGTGGCGGATGGTGCGGGCCGGCCGCTGCTGAGGGAGCGCTGGGCCGGTGCCGTGGATGTGGTGGGGGGCGAGACACTGGCGGCGGTCGTCAAATCGACCCGCTACGGCGGGACCGTCACCTGCTGCGGCCTGGTCGGCTCCACCGAACTCCCCCTGAATGTCTACCCGTTTATCCTGCGCGGAGTGAGCCTCATGGGCATCGATTCGGTCAACTGCCCGGTAGCGACCCGCTTGCAGGTATGGGAAAGGCTTGCGGGAGCGTGGAAACCGGAACATCTGGCAGATGTGGTAACGGAGGTCACGCTGGAAGGGCTGGAGGAGAAAATCCATGCCATGCTGCACGGAGAGGTCCGGGGAAGGGTAGTGGTGAAGTTGCCCTAACCGGCCCCATATCCCGATTAATCAGTATCACCCAGATGGCGGGCTTTTGCCAGGTAGTTACCGACATAGTCGGCTATGGCATCCTCCAGTGAAATGTTGCTGCCGGAGTAGCCGGCTGCCCGCAGCTTGGCAGTGGCAGCGCAGGTGTAATACTGGTAGCGTGGCCGGATCTGCTCCGGCATGTCGATGTAGCTGATGTCCGGCTGTCGCCCCAGGGCGGCGAAGAGCGCCGCTGCCAGATCATTCCAGGACCGGGCCGTGCCGGTGCCGATATTGAAAATGCCATTTGCCGCGCTTTGCTCCAAAAAGAACAGGGTCATGGCTGCCGCGTCCTTCACATAAACGAAATCCCGTAATTGCTCGCCATCGCCATAGGCAGGGTTGTGGGAACGGAACAGGGTCATGGCGCCGGTTGCCATGACCTGCTCGTAAGCCTTGAGGACCACGGAACGCATCTCGCCCTTGTGCTGTTCGTTGGGACCGAATACATTGAAGTATTTGAGACCCGCCACCTTTCCCAGAAGTCCGTTTCGCTGCAGCCAGAGATCGAAAAGTTGCTTGGAATAGCCGTAGGCATTGAGGGGGCGCAAACTGGACAGCATCGCCTCGTCATCGTCGAAACCAAGGGCGCCGTCGCCGTAGGTGGCCGCACTGGAGGCGTAGATGAAACGGGCGCCGCACTTCAGGGCATGCCGGGCCAGCCGCTTTGAGTATTCGAAGTTGTTCCCGGCCAGATAACTGGCGTCCTGCTCGGTGGTGGAAGAGCAGGCCCCCAGGTGGATTATGGCCTCGATTGGAACGGATTTGAAGGTATCCTCCAGGAGGGGGAGAAAGCGCTCTTTCTCGATGTAGTCCAGGAACCGGAGCGGCGCCAGGTTCCGCCATTTGTCGCCATGGCCCAGGTGATCTGCGATAACGATGTCGTCCCGCCCCTGTTGGTTAAGCTGCCATACCACGGCGCTGCCGATCAGGCCCGCTCCTCCGGTTACAATGATCATGTTTGGCTCTCCTGATATTTCTGGTTGCGCTGCCTGTCTCTTGTTGAAACTGACGAAGTGTAGCACGAAATATAAATTGGTGCCACCGGCATGGCGTCGCTCCTGTTTGCGGCAACAATTCCCCTGCCGTGTCTCATTGACCCTCGTGCAGGACAAAACTGATCGTGACAAGTACCCGTGACGGCATGGCCCTGTTGTTTTTGCTTGCCGGCGCAAAGGTGGATTTCCTGATGGCCGAACTTGCCGCCTCGGCAAAGCCGAATCCGTTTGCCTCCACAACGTCGATTCCCTGTAGTTGACCCAGGGCGTCCAGGTCCAGCCTAAGAACAACTTTCCCCTCTTTGCCGAGCTTGCGGGCCATGAATGGATACACCGGCGTTTCCCTGTGGATGAAACTGGGCGCACCGATATTTCCCAACACCATCTCCTGCCCTGGCCCGGAGTTTTGGCCGGCAGTGGTGGCTAATCTTCCGCCAGGGGGCATGGCACTGTTCGAGGCCACAGGCGATGTCGTCGGGGTTGACGTTGGAGCCGTGACCTGGGCCGGCAGCGGCGCGGGCAAGCCAGGGGCATCGAGGTGGCGGGCAATTGCCACGTCTCCCTTTCCAGCCATAGATCGAACTGCGGGGTTCTCCCCTGGGCTGATCGATTGCAGCGGCACCTTTTCCCTAACCCCGGCACGGAGGCCACTGCCCCTGGCGGGATGGAGCGGTCGCTCCGGGCTCGTTGTCAGGGCTGTCGTGGGTTCGATGAGCCAGGCATCAACGGCTGGCATGGCAACCGTTGCGATGGGTGAACAATTCGGGATCAGGTAAAACAGGTACAAGTGGAGTATGGCTGACCCGATCAAGAAATGACGTAGGCTTGTTGCCATCACAATGTCCTCAACAGTTATCGCTGGCCGGCCGGGCAAGGGCGCGGCAGATGCCGCGGTTTGCAGCCAGATAGCCGTTGATCGGCCCATTCAGGTCATAGGCCTCCCGCACGGTTTCATCGGTAAGCACGCTGCCGGGGGCGCCCTGGGCAATCATGCGGCCTTCTTTCAACAACAGGACCCGGTCCAGCAGGGCTCCCATCCCCAGGTCATGCAGGGACATGACAACGGCAACGCCTTTTGCGCGAACGATTTCCTTAAGGATGCGATACAGGTCGAACTGATACCTGATGTCGAGGCTGGCCAGGGGTTCATCCAGGAGCATGACCTTGGCACCCTGCACCAGTGTCATGGCGATGTAGGCCCGCCTGCGCTCGCCGCCGCTCAATTCCGCCAGTTGGGTCCGTGCTTTCCCGTGCAGTCCGACGATATGGAGCGCTTCTTCCGTGGTGAGAGCTTGTGACCCGTTCTGCGGATAGCTGCCCATGCGGACAAGTTCGCTGACGCGAAACGGTGCCTGTAAATCCAGCAACTGCGGCAGATAGGCCACCTGTTTTGCCCGTTCCTTGCCGCTGTAGGAGCGGACCGCCTGTTGTGCGATCATCACCTTTCCAGACTTGGGAGCAAGCAGCCCGGCCGCAAGCTTGAGAACGGTCGATTTGCCGGCCCCATTCGGCCCCATCAGACCGACCATCTCCCCTGCGGCCACGGAAAAGGCGATTTGCTCCAAAAAACTGTCCCGGCTGTAGGAAAAGGCGACATTTTCAAAATCAAGTGTGGTCATGGCTGCAATCTCCTGCCCCGGCGGTTAGTTGCTCTTTTTTTGGCCCAACAGAAAAATGAAATATGGCGAGCCGATCAGCGCGGCAATGACCCCGGCGGGAAGCTCCAGAGGGGCTGCAACGGTCCTGCCGATGGCGTCGGCCAGGCAGAGCAGGGCCCCGCCGCCGACAACCGACAGCGGCAGGACGATGGCAGCGTCGGAACCGGCGTGGCGGCGCACTACATGGGGGATAACCAGGCCGATGAAGCCGACCACGCCCCCCAACGAGACCGCTGCGGCGGTCATGAGCGAAGCCGCAACAAAGAGAAAAAACCTTTCCCGCACCGGATTGAAGCCCAGGCTGTGGGCAATGTCGTCTCCCAGCGTCAAGGCGTTCAGCCCCTTCCTTCTTGTCATTGCGAGGGCAAACCCGGTCATGATGAAGAGGAACCCGACCGGAACCAGTTCCCAATCAACCATGGATAAATCGCCCGACATCCAGAGTATTGCCCTTTTGAGGCCGTCATCCACGGCAACGGTCATGACCAGCATCAGTACGGCGGAGAGCAGGAATCCGAGGCCCACCCCGGCCAGGAGCAGCCGCTCCGGTTTCAGGCCTCTCCAGCCATGCCCCAGGACGACAACTGCCGCACCCGTTGCGATAGCGCCGCTGAACGCTAGTATGGGGACGCTCAATGGAAAAACCGAGATGCCGAGCATTAGCCCGAACGAAGCCGCCAGAGAGGCGCCGCTGGAAATGCCCAGCACATAGGGATCGGCCAGGGGGTTGCGGAAGATGCCCTGGAGGATTGCGCCCGATGCTCCCAGGGCCGCTCCCATGAGCAGGGCGACCACGGTCCGCGGGAGCCTGATGGCAAGGAGCGTCCGGCAGGTCTCCATATCCATGCTGAAGGGGTTCAACAGGCGCGGACCGCTGGCGACCGACATGATAATCAGGCAGCAGGCGGCGGCACACAAGGATGCTGAGACCAGAGCAGTAGAGCTGTGATGCCGCTTCATGGCAGCCTACCGCAGCGGTCGAGCTCCGCCATGCCGGCCGGAATCCTGGGCCCGGGGCGGTAAAGGGCGTCATCCATGTAGCATACCCGCCCCCTTTTCACTGCTTCGAGCGTGCTCAGGCTCTCCAGAAACCTGCCGGAAACTCTTTTCATGTCAGCGTGTCCCTTGCCGATCAGGATCAAGTCGGGCCGGCGCTCCATGACCGCCTCCAGCGAGAAGCGTGGATATGGTACCTTTGCGTCGGCTGCGATATTACACAATCCGTGGAGCCTCATGGCATCGTCCAGAATCGTGCCTGGGCCGGCCACGATGAGCGGGGCCGGCCAGATGACAAAGAGCGCTTTCCGGCAACCGTCGCCGCTTGTTGGTGAGGATTTCCCCGGGGGCACGCCTCCCGATCCTTGCATCGCGGTCTCGATCCCGGCCGCCAGCAGATCGGCAGCAGTTTGCGCCCCAAGTGCCAGGCCCATCTCCCGGATGCCGGCCGGAAGTTCGCCCAGGCGTCTGGCCCTGAAAATAAAGGTCTTGATACCGAGCCCGGTCAGGCGTTCGGCAACGGCTTTGGGATTCCCGTCGGTGTTCATGACCACCAGGTCCGGTTTCAGGGCAACGATTGCCTCGATGGATGGGTTTGCCATGCCGCCGATCTTTGCCTTGCCGCGGGCCTCGGCAGGACGGTCGCAGGCGCTGGTCACACCCACGATCCGCTTTCCAAGCCCCAGCGCAAAAAGCATCTCGGTCATGGCCGGGGCCAGGGAGACGATCCGCTTTGGTGGGGGGGGCTGGCTGCAAAGCGCTGTCCCGTTCCATGCCGGGAACAGGCACAGGCAAAGCAGCAGGAACGTCATGGAGTGCGGTTTCGGCAGCATCTAGAACGCCGCCTTGATGCCGCCAAAGGCGGAGAGTCCGGGGGTGCCATAGCCGGCGGCCTCTTCGTAGGACTTGTCGAGCAGGTTGTCGATCCTTACGAAGAGTGCCAGATTTTTGTGCAGCCCATAGGAACCTCTGAGATTAACGAGAGAATAGGCGCCCATATCGCGTTGCAGGGCCGAATCGAACCGCTTGGAAACATATAAATATTCAGCAATGGCCGTCAGTTTTGCCCAGGCGTATTCTATGGACGATGTAACCTTGTTTCTGGCCCGGAGCGGGAGAAACGCCCCGTTGTCCTTGTTGATCGCGTCAAGGTAGGTATAGGCGGCATTCAGTTTCAGGTTTTCGGCCGGTTTGGCCGTGACCTTGGCCTCCACCCCTTGGGTCCGGGCATTGCCGATATTGTCAGCGGTATAGGTATTGAAATTCGTCTGGATAAGGTTTTTGTAGTTTTGTTGGAACCAGGTGGCGCCTAAAACCAGTTTCCGGTCGAAGAGGTCTTTTTCCACTCCCAAATCATAGCCGATGCTCTTTTCCGGCTTCAGGCCCGGGGTGCCGTAAAACGGGTAGTAAAGCTCGTTCAGGGACGGCGCCCGGAATCCGGTGCCGAGGTTGGCCTTGAATCTCATCTCCAGCGGTTTGAGGGAATAAAGTACTCCGGTCCGGTAGGTAACGGCGTCTCCGAAGGTAGAATGGTCGTCGTAACGCAGCCCGGCGCTGAGAACCAGGGTGTCGTCGAGCAGGCCGAGTTTGGCGTTGAAGTAGCCGGCCTTGTTGTCTGTGGACCGATCGAATGACCCGACATTTTCGGCTGCCTCGTAGCGATAGGCAAAACCGCCCGTGATCGTCAATGGGTGCAGATCGAGGGTGTGTTGCCAGTCCAGGAGTTGGGTTGTCGATTTGATTCGGTAATTGTTGTAGGCCGTGACAGGGTCGGTGGAATCCAGGTCGTCCCTCAACCAGGAAAGAGTCAGGCTCTGCTCGTAATTCTCCCAAGGGAAGATTTTTGCCGTGGCTGCCACGAGATAGTTTTCCCGTTTCTGCACATAGTTCGGGGTGTCCACCGGCCCGACTCCGAAGACGAAGTTGTCGAGTTGCGACCTGTCGGTTCCGTAGCGCAGGTTGAGCTCGACAGACGAATTGTCGGTCGGATTTACCCCGAGCCGAGCCGATAGCGACTTATTGGTATAGCCGTTCGGCTGCGAGCCGTTCTTGGCCGTGGGGATGCCGTCCGTATCGAACCAGGTTGCCGACAGGCGGTAATTCATGCGGTCGGTCCCGCCGGAAACAGAGCCAGTTGTCTTCACGGTGGCAAAGGAGCCTCCCTCGGCGCTGAGGTCGGCCTTTAGCGCGCCGGAACCCTTTCTGGTGATGATGTTGACCACGCCGGCCATGGCCTCGGAGCCGTAAAGGGTGCTTTGCGGCCCCTTGATGATCTCGATCCGTTCAACATCGGAGGTCAGCAAAGCGGATAGGTCCGCCGAACCGGTGGAGGGGCTGTTTAGTTTGATGCCGTCCACCATTACCAACACCTGATTGCTGCCGCTACCGCGCATGCGCAGGGTCGCTTGGGCCCCTGGCCCGCCGTTTTGAATTACCTGCAGATCCGGCTGCAACCTCAGGAGGTCGGCCACAAAGGGCACCCCCTTTTGCTCGATCTCGGCACGGCCGATGATGGTCAACTCTTGCGGAACCCGCTCCGACGGCTCCTCCCAGCGGGAAGCGGTGGCAACGATCTCCGGCAGGACAGTGGCGACTGGTTCGGCAAAGGACGGGGTTGACAGCAACAGCAGGCATACAATAATTCTCTTCATGACATTCCTCCCTCGAAGTTGCGAATGGAGCGGTCTTCCGGCTCAGGGCCGCCTACTAGCCCACCTTCCCAGGATTATCCCAGTGGCTTTTCGCCTTGCGGCGACGGGCGTTCGTTCCCTTTACGGCTGCGGGGCAGCGGGGGATTTGCACCCCTCTTCCTCGTTTCCATTCGATGGTGACCGAGAATAAAAAAAGTCCGCATATGCCGAAGCAGTATGCGGACTTTTCGTATTCAAAGCCTGATAACGCGTTGTTCCACTCTCCCTATCCTCGGGGAGGCATGTGGTAAGGATCAGGGCAGGTCTTCTGGCTCGCGAATCATCCTCCGGGCGCCTTCCCGGTCTTTCGACCAGTGACGTTTCCGGTTCCACATTCGAGCGCTATCGTCGTCAGCTTCGTCGTCGGCTCCTCAACGTACACACTTCGTACGCCTGCGTCGCCTCCTCCTCGCTTCCTTGATATCATCCCGAATCTGAAACCGGATGCCCTTTGTCATCGCTTACAGCGGCGGGTCCGCGGGGGAATCGACCCAATTCCATATCAAGGCGCTATCTTCGTTGGCTCGTCTTCGGCTCCTCAACGTACTGCGTGTACGCGTCGTCGCCTCAATCCTCGCCGTCTTGATATCATCCTTGATCTGAAATCGGGGGTGCACCCCTCTTCCCTATCAAGCCCTTGCGGGCACCTTGATCCGATATTCAGTTTTGTGCAGATGGTTACAATATGTTGGGCAAAACTAGTGCCGCGATACAATATCTTGTATCAAGGTATTTGTCAAAAGTAAATCTTTGCACGAGACCCTGTTCAGGCTAAAAGACTATTTGCGATCTCAAGCCGATCACCAGGACATTATGTGCCTCTTTGTCGCCCAAGGGATTGATCAGGTATTGAAAATGGGGCGACATAGCGATCTGGTCACTGATTTTCGCATTGTAGTAGAACTCCAGCAGTTTTTCCTGGGCGGTTGCGTTATTGGCCAACACCTGTCCATACCCGAAACTGACAAAGTCATCCCTGCGTTGCGGAATGGGGCCAAGGTACTGGAATCCGGCGCTCCAGGCCGATTTCGTGGAGAACGCATTTTCGTCATGCCAGCCATACCTCCCGAACAGGGTCAGCTTTTCCGAGATCTGCTGGTCCATGCTGAGGCCGCAACCAAAGGCGTTTTTCGAGGATAGTTTTCTGGTCCCATCGGGAGCGGCGCCATCCAGGCTGCCGTAGATCCGGTAATTCCCTTCCAGTTCAGCCAGTTTCAACCGGTAATCGAGTTCCGCAACTCCGAAGCCATGATCAAAGATATCGGCACTGTCAGTATCGCCACTGCCATAGCCAAAGCCGAGTGTCAGTGAGTCGGCAAGTTTGCCATGGATCCTCACGCCGGGGCCCATGCCGGGCGCGCCAAGAACAGCGGAGTTAACAAAAGCACCGGCAAGAAATTGGCTGTTTTCGTCGTTTGCAATGCTGTTGGCATCGAAATAGTTGGTCAAATCTATCTTGCCAATGGTCATGATCAGTCTGTCATCAAAGGCGGTATGCTCTACCCAGGCTTCCCGGAAGCGAACCCTGTCGCCGGTGCTGCCGGCTACGCCGTTGAGGAGTGAAAAACTCGGGATTTTTGCGTCGATGCCGTCTCCGCCGGTTGCTTCCACGTCAATTACGGCAATGGTGTTTTCTCCAACCCTGAAGTTGAAGACCAGGTCCCCCCTGCCGACCACCTCGGAGTGGTCTTTTGGTTTGTTGCCGAAGGAGCCCTGGATGATGCCGACCATGCCACCCCCCAGGGTGATATTCTTGGTAAGGGCGTGGAAATTGGTGCCCAATGCGCTGTAACGCCACTGGAATGCCCGGGACTGGGCCAAAAGCATTTCACCCCTTAGCTCCTCCTTGATGTCGCTCAGAATTGCCAGGTCCTTTCGGTCAACCGCGCCAACTCCTTCACTTGCCGCTTTTTCGGCCATCTTTTCCGTAAGCATCTGCACTGCCAAGGCCATGTCGAGACGATTGATCTGACATTGGCCCGCTTCAAATTCCTTGGTGAATAAACCCTCGACTTGATATTTCTTGCCCAGACGCATGAGCTCCTGGCAAGCCTTGTGACCCACTTCCACCTTCTCGGGGATCGCAAGCTCGCCATCCATCGCAAACGTGGGGCTCGTAAAACCAGACAGCGCCATAATCAGCGCAGTCAGCAAAAATGTGGCTGCCATATGCATGTTCCGCCCTCCCTGTGACAAAGTTGTGTCGAGTGACACAAATTATAAAATAGTAACACTGTTGGAATACTAAAACTAACTTAACGTGTCAACCAAATTGTCTGCGGTATGGCCCACAAAGAATGCGAGGTGGTCGCGGGACTTTTAACTGCAATATGCTTGGTAAGTGGAGTGAGATTATTCGAGCAAGTTCACGGCATTGTTGTGTATTATATATTCATAATACGCAGCGGAAACCTGAAACTACGGGTAGGATCCCATGTATGATTGGACGCTCAAAAAACTGCGGCGGGTGATCGTGGCGGTCATAGGCATTACGGTCCTTGCCATGGGTGTTGCCATGATAGTTTTGCCCGGACCGGCCATAATTGTGATTCCGGCTGCATTGGGCCTGCTTGCCACGGAGTTCGTATGGGCCCGGAAACTTCTGCACGCGGTGCGTGAGCGGATACAGCACTCGGTTAACAATCGTAAAAACAATAATAAGCATTAGAAAGCCCCCTCTCCGTCAAGGAAAGAGGGCTCCGATCACTCTACGCGCTTTTTCTCAGTGGATCTGTTCCACCAAGTAATTCTGGGGTCCCATCTGCTTGATCTGGTCCAGTTGGGCCTCAAGCTCATCGATATGATCTTCCTCATCCTTGAGGATCGCTTCCAGCAGTTCGCGCGTGCCGTTGTCCCCGACCTCGACCGCCAGCCTGATGCTCTCGTTGTACCCCTTGATGGCGCCCTCCTCCGCGCTCCAGTCGTTGGCGTGCATCTTGGGCACCTCTTCGCCGATATGGAGCTTGTTGAGATTGCTCACTATGGGTCGGCCATCCAAGAAGAGGATCCGGGCGATCAGTTTCTCGGCATGCTTCATCTCGTCGATGGCCCGTTTCTCGATCATCTTGTGCAGGCGTTCATATCCCCAATTGTCACACATCTCCGAATGCACCATGTACTGGTTGATGGCGGTCAACTCCTCTGCCAAGCGCAGATTGAGGTGCTCGATGACCTTTTCGTTTCCTTTCATCCCAAATCCTCCTTTGTTCAATGGATAATCTCTATCCGTCCCGAATAGAACTACGGGAGAGAAGTCTTTTCTATTGAAACAGACTTTTTGATCCAGTCAAGGGAGCATGGCGGGTGGGGATTCGTAGAAGAAATGGGGTCAACCCTGCGGCGCGACCATCCTCATATATTCCCGCTCGCTGATCAGTTCGCGCGTGCTTTCCACCCTGTCCAGGAAGACCAAGCCGCTGATATGGTCATACTCGTGCTGGAAGACCCGGGCGATAAATCCGGATAGTTCCTCCTCGCGTATCTCGCCAGCGCGGGTGGTGTAGCGCACCCCAATGCGGATACTGCGTCGCACCGGCCCCCGGATGCAGGGAACGCTCAAACAACCTTCCCACCCTTTCTCGGTCTCGTCCGATGACCAGAGCAGTTCCGGATTCAGCATGGCGGTCGGCTCCAGCAGCGGGGCCTGGGGATAACGAGGATTGGGGCGGGAGGTGATGATGAAAAGGCGGAGCGGTTCAAAGACTTGCGGAGCGGCAATTCCGACCCCATTGGCTTCGGCCACGGTTACCAGCATGTCTTCGATGACGGACTGGATAACCGGCGCCAGGGGATCGTCAATACGGTGGGTTTCCTGGCGCAGGACCGGCTGGCCCAGTTGGGCGATTTGGCGAAGAATCGGCATGGCTCTCCTCCAGGCATCCTGTCTTCAGGCCGTCTTTGGCCGAACTTCAATCGCAAAATCCTCAACGTAGCCCTGCTACGTCTGCGGTTTTGCTCAATCAGTTCAACCAAATCCAGCCTAAATCCGGGCGCCTGTTGTGATCTTATTCGAACAACATCGACGTAGTCCGGTTTTAGACCAGTGTCTGCGCCTTGAGCTCCGATTTCAGCCAGGCGTACACCACTGGTGCGGCAACCAGTCCGGCAATTCCGAAGAGCGCTTCCAGGGTCAGCATGGCGCAGAGCAATTCCCAGGCGCTGGCATTTACTTCCTTGCCGACGATGCGGGCGTTGGTGAAGTATTCCAGCTTGTGAATCGCTACCAGAAAGCCGAGCGAAGCAATACCCACTCCCGTTGACAGACCGAGGCTGATCAGAACTATGGCGGCATTGGAGATCAGGTTGCCGACCACTGGCAGCATGCCGGCCACGAACGTCAGCGGGATCAGGACCGCCACCATTGGCAGTTGAACGCCGAACAAAGGTAGGATGACGGCCAGATAAATAAAGGTCAGCACGGTGTTCAGCGCTGAGATCTTCACCTGGGCAAAGACAACCTTGTCGAAGGCATCGGCGAGCAGGCGCGACCGGCCATGCAGTTCGGCAGCCAGGGGCGGCCAGTTTTCGCCCCCCTTGAAATGGTGCAGGGCGGTCATGCCCCCGATCACCATGCCAAGGACCACATGGGCAAAGGTCTTGAACCCGGCCATCCCCACCGCCGAGATCTTCTGGCCGTGTTCGCGCAACATGGCAGCGACCTGTTCGCGCAACTCGTCGGCGGTATCCGGCAAAATGGCGGCAATATCGGCCGGCAGGTTTCGTTTCAGGTTGTCCAGGGTTTCGGCCACGGCCGCAAGCAGTGCCGCCATGCCGTGATGGCCTCGCACAAAGGACCATAGTCCGAGGCCAAGCCCGAAGACTCCCAGCATGACGCAGACCACTATCCCGGCCAGGGCAAGCTTGTGGGCAAGTCCGCCCCACCAACGGGTGGGGAGTTTACGGGCAAATTTGACGGTCAGAACATGTACTGCCAATCCTGCAAAGGCCGCGGGCAGCAGGTGAAACCGCAGCACGAGCAGCACGGCCAGTGCTGAAAGCAGGTAACTGACATGCTTGGGGTTCGGCATTATCGGAAGCTCCTTCGCGAGGCATATTTATTGGCAAAGCGAAGCCAGGCGAATTAAGCCGGAGACCGGCCGACATTACAAGCTTTTTGTTGGTGTTCTTGCATGAAAAGCCATGATCCGGCTCAGAATTTTACCCTGAAGCCGATTGCCGCGTTGTGGCTCTCTAATTTCAGGCTGATGGCCCCGGCCTGGTTTGAATTGAAATTGGCCGTATCGGTGGCGAAGTAGCGGTAGCCCAGGTCCAGGGAGAGCCTGCGATTGACGGCAAATTCCAGACCGGCGCCGGCCTGGTAGGCGAAGACCGTGTCGTCGTCGGCGCCATACAGGAGTTGACGGCCAATTAATGGATCGGTGCCGTAGGTATCGCTCAGGTGAACGGCGGCAAAACCGATGCCTCCGCCTGCATAGGGGGTAATGGGGGAGTCGTTGTGCAGGTCGAAGAAGGCGTTGAACATCATTGCCAATGCCCCGATATTGCCGTCAGGGCTGATAAATTGGAAGTTGTTTATCTGGTCATTGATCGAATTAATAGTCGCATATTTGTACGACAGTTCCCCTTCCATCCTGAGATAACCGAAGTCGTAACCGCCGGTGCCGCCGATGAACAGGCCAGGATCCAGCTCTACCCGGTCCTGGAAGGTTTGATTGGCTACCGTGGTCACGTCCGTGTTCCTGATGGCGCTGATGCCGACAAATCCGGACGCATAGGGGCCTGGGTGGGCAGGGGCCGCCGAGCAGACGGCAGGTGCGGCAAAGGCTGTAAGGGTGGCAATAACTATAAGCATCTTTTTCATGATGATTCCTCCTTGCTTTGCTTGGCGTTATTCCTGGGAACCGACCATGAATATTGACCAAGGCCGGATTAGTCGAATCCATTGGAAAAACTGTCTTTTGAACCGCTATTTATCAGATTTGAAGAATACCATCAATTTTAAAATTTTCTTTGGGCCCAAAGCCGGAAAATGGTGCTTATGGCGGAAGTTGTTGCACAAAATTTAAGCATAGTTGTTGGCTTGCCATAAGCGGTTTTGTAGATATTGCAATAATTTCAATATATTAAACGTTATTTGAAATATTGGCATGCCAAATGCTGATAAGAGGGCACAATCAGTTTTAATAGATACTTTGGCAAAGGCGCCTTGCAGTTAACACATCAGGGCGCCTTTTTGTTTGGGTGCTCACTAAAGCTCACCCAAAGAAAGGTGAGGAATACTATGGCAAAGCCCGATTGGTACGATACAACCGAATGTGAAACCCACGATAAGGGCGCGCCCAAATTCTGCAAGAAATCGGAACCGGGCGAAGGGACCGAGCGCAGTTGCGCCTATGATGGTGCCCGCGTGGTGCTGATGCCGATCACCGATGTGATCCATCTGGTGCATGGCCCCATTGCCTGCGCCGGCAACTCCTGGGACAACCGGGGCGCCCGCTCCAGCGGCTCCCAGCTTTACCGCCGCGGTTTCACCACCGAGATGTTGCAGAACGACGTCATCTTCGGCGGCGAAAAAAAACTCTACAAAGCGATACTCGACCTGGCCGGACGCTATACCGAGGCCAAGGCCATCTTTGTCTACGCCACCTGCGTGACCGCCATGACCGGCGATGACGTGGAGGCGGTCTGCAAGGCGGCCCAGGAAAAGGTTTCGGTGCCGGTCATCCCGGTCAATACCCCCGGCTTCATCGGCGACAAGAACATCGGTAACCGGCTGGCCGGAGAGATCATGTTCAAGTATGTCATCGGCACGGCCGAGCCGCCCGAATTGGGGGAATATCCCATCAACCTGATCGGCGAGTACAATATCGCCGGCGATCTGTGGGGTATGCTGCCCTTGTTCGACCGTCTGGGCATCCAGATCCTCTCCTGTTTCAGTGGTGACGCCCGCTTCGAGGAGTTGCGCTATGCCCATCGCGCCAAACTCAATATCATCATCTGTTCCAAGAGCCTGACCAACCTGGCCAAGAAGATGCAAAAGAACTTTGGCATGCCCTATCTTGAGGAATCGTTCTATGGCATGACCGATACGGCCAAGGCCCTGCGTGACATCGCCCGCGAACTGGACGACGCCGTTGGCGGCCTGGAAAAGCGCATCATGCAGGATCGGGTGGAGAGGCTCCTGGCCGAGGAAGAGGAGAAGTGCCGCTTAAGCATTGCTCCTTACCGCGCGCGACTGGAGGGTAAGCGCGCGGTGCTATTTACCGGCGGGGTCAAGACCTGGTCCATGGTCAATGCCCTGGCTGAACTGGGAGTGGAGATCCTGGCGGCAGGCACGCAGAACTCTACCCTGGAAGACTTTTATCGCATGAAAGCCCTGATGCACAAGGATGCCAGGATCATCGAGGACACCTCCACGGCCGGCCTGCTGGGCGTCATGCGGGAGAAGATGCCCGATTTGATCGTGGCCGGCGGCAAAACAAAGTTTCTGGCGCTCAAGACCAAGACCCCTTTCCTGGACATCAACCACGGCCGCGCCCATCCCTACGCCGGTTACGAGGGGATGGTAACCTTTGCCAGGCAGCTGGATCTGACCGTCAACAATCCGATCTGGCCGGTACTGAATGCGCCCGCTCCCTGGGAAAAGTCGGCGGAGGCGCTGGCCGGCGACGTGGCTGCGGCAGCAGGCCATGCGGAGACGTTCTTGGCCGAGGATATTGCCGCTTCCCGGGTTAAGGTGCCTACAAAACAGGCAACAGTCAACCCGCAGAAGAATTCACCGGCCCTGGGCGCCACCATGGCCTATCTGGGAATCGACAACATGCTGGGGCTGTTGCACGGCGCCCAGGGGTGTTCGACCTTCATCCGCCTGCAGTTGTCGCGACACTACAAGGAATCCATCGCACTCAACTGCACTGCCATGAGCGAGGATACAGCCATTTTCGGCGGTTGGGAAAACCTGAAAAAAGGGATCAGGCGGGTGATTGAGAAGTTCAGTCCCGAAGTGGTGGGCGTGATGACCTCGGGCCTGACCGAAACCATGGGAGATGACGTGCAAAGCGCCATTGTCCATTTCCGCCAGGAAAACCCCGAGTTGGCCGAAATCCCCATCGTGCATGCCGCCACACCGGACTACTGCGGCTCGCTGCAGGAGGGGTACGCCGCAGCGGTGGAGGCGATCGTGGCCACACTGCCGGAAGGGGGGGAGCTCGTCGAGGACCAGGTCAATTTTCTGCCCGGCAGTCACCTGACCCCGGCCGATGTTGAAGAGATCAAGGAACTGATAGAGTCTTTCGGTCTGACTGTATTGACAATCCCCGATATAGCCAATGCCATGGATGGCCACATAGACGATGTTGTCTCGCCGCTCTCCACCGGAGGTATTCGGGTGGAGGCAATCCGCAGGGCTGGACGCAGCAAGGCCACACTTTATGTTGGCGATTCCCTGGCCAAGGCCGGCCTCAAACTCAAGGAGCGGTTCGGCATGCCGGCCTACGGATTCAACTCGCTGGCCGGATTGGCCGAGACCGACCTGTTCATGGAGACGCTCAGCGCCATCACTGGCCGCCCCATACCTGAGAAGCACCGCCGCTGGAGAAGTCGCCTGATGGACGCCATGGTGGACAGCCATTACCAGTTTGGCACCAAAAAAGTGGCCCTGGCCCTGGAGGCCGACAACCTCAAGGCCCTGACCGGTTTCCTGGCCGGCATGGGGTGCGAGATCCAGGCCGCGCTCAGCGCCACCCGCACGCGGGGCCTGGATGGGCTGCCGTGCGAAAACGTATTTGTCGGCGATCTGGAGGATCTGGAAGAGGCCGCCAAGGGGGCTGACCTGCTGGTGGCCAACTCCAACGGCCGCCAGGCCGCGGCCAAACTCAAGATCGGTGCCCATCTCCGGGCAGGTCTGCCGGTTTTTGACCGGCTGGGCGCCCACCAGAAGGTTTGGGTCGGTTACCGGGGCACGCTGAACCTGGTATTCGAGGTGGCCAACCTGTTTCAGGCAAACGCAAAAGAAGCACAGAAGCTGGCGCATAATTAAGCCGGAGACGCCCCAGCTGGAGACGTCCCAGCAAGAGACGTCCCAGCGGGACGTCTCTACCATTAAAATTCGGCATGCAGAGACGCCCGGCTGGGGCGTCTGAAAGAGAGGCCCACTATGAAAATCGCATTCACCAGTTCCACGGGAGAGATGATAGACCTGCACTTCGGCCAAGCCGAGAACTTTCACATCTGGGAGATCGGGCCGGACAGCGCCAATTTCCTGGAAACCGTTGCTGTCAGCGAACATGGCAGTGACGAGGAGGATCGGATCGCTGCCCGGGCAAAACTGCTCTCCGACTGTGCCATCGTCTACACCATGCAGATCGGCGGACCGGCAGCGGCCAAGCTGGTGGCCCTGAAGATCCATCCCATGAAGACCAACACCGCAACGGACCTCAAGGAAACGGTTGCACGGCTTCAGGAGGTATTGAGGAATAATCCGCCCCCCTGGCTGCGCAAGGCGATGAACAAAGGGCAGATGCCGTCATTTCTTGAAGATTAAAATGCCGGGACAAAACTAATGTTTTCCCGCAGACAAGGCGCTCACCAAACGCCCTAATAACACCCATATCTGGAGGTAGAAAAAAATGGCTTACATCACCGGACTGAGAAGAGACAAAACCGAATACACCCCCGAATTTATCAAGTCAATCGACGAGGAAACCTGCATCGGCTGCGGCCGCTGCTACAAGGTTTGCGTGCATGATGTCCTGGCCTATGAAGAGTTGGACGAAGATGATTCGGCCAAGATGTTCATGAAGGTGGCCAATCCCGGCAATTGCATCGGTTGCCAGGCATGCGGCAGGACCTGTTCAAAAAAATGCTTCACCTTTGAACCGGTAGTGCTCTAAGAAAGACGACGGTTTTTCGCTGACTTGCAGTTGATCAACGGTTTCCAGGGTGACGGCGTAACGCTGTTTGTGCACTGTGGGCGCTACGCCGCACCCAAAATCCTTGATTGCCTTGACATAGCGGAAAATCTACCGTTTCCAGCAAACGGGAGGTGACTTATCATGCTCATCGCGGTTGCATCCAAAGACGGCAGGGAGATCAACCAGCATTTTGGCCACGCCGAACGCTTTTTGATCTATGATGTTGTTGAAGGCAATGTCAAACTGGTGGATGAAAAGAAGGTGGAACGCTATTGCAGCTTCGA
The DNA here is from genome assembly GCA_003574895.1 of Geobacter sp. Lineage (GTDB taxonomy): Bacteria > Desulfobacterota > Desulfuromonadia > Geobacterales > Pseudopelobacteraceae > JACPFJ01. The sequence continues at coordinate 374,374 of PJFB01000002.1, read as the reverse complement.
TCCTCAGCACCCCTTGCGCGGACACCTGCTCAAGGATATCGCCCAAGCCTTGCACGGTTGCCGGGCCGTGGTAACGGCCCAGATGGGCGACCACCCCCAGGGTGAGTTGGAAAAGCTGGGAATCGAGCCTTTCGTGGCCAACGGCCCCATAAAATCAACATTGGTGGAACTGGCAAAGGTCCTGTAGGGGCGCGCCCTTGTGCGTCCGCTTTGCTCTGTGAATCCGATGGCCGGGGGGCCATGGCCGCGCCCCGGCGCTAAACGCATTTTATCTTCACAACGAGGTGATGACCTGTGGAAAACGGCTCATTCAATTACTGCAACTTGCCTCCCTGGGTCATTGCCTCGCGCCATTTCAACGACCATCCAAAGTCGCTTGAGATCCAGGGGGTAAAGGAGGCCAACCGGTTTCTGTTTGAGAAATTGGCCGCCATTCCGTCGCAGGAAGAACGGGCCCTGGTATTCAACGACTTCATGTCGGTAAAATTCCAACTCCACAATTGGCAGGACCAGGACACCGCAATCGCCCGCAAGAGCATCAAAAACAGTTACCTGCGATTCTTGCGCGGCTGGATGATGGATTCCAATTCCATTGAAGGCGCGGTACTCAAGCGTTGGGTTGAAAGCCGCATGGGAATCGCGCCCACGTTTCACCGCAACCGTATTTCCGGTATTCACAGCGAGGCCTATTTCGACTACTCGGTGGATGTCATGAAGGGGAGCGCCCGCACCAACGCCATCAACTCCCAGCTGGATCTGCTCTATGAATACTGCCAATTTGAACTGCCTCGCAAATATCCGGAAAGCGTAACCATCCCCCTTTTTCGCGGCACGTACGATGCCACCGAGCACGAAGTGTTGGAACAGGTCGGCAAAAGGGAGCAGATCGTGCGCTTGAACAACCTGGTCTCGCTCACCTCCGATGAAGAGAGGGCCTGGGAATTCGGCTCGACCGTGTGGGAGGTTCGGGTTCCGCTCTGCAAGATCTTTTTTTACAACGACCTGCTTCCCGGCAGCATCATGAAGGGTGAAGGCGAATACCTGGCCATCGGCGGAGATTACCGGGTGCGTCACGTGCTGTGCACCCTTTGATCCTCAAAATACACTTCCGGAACGAACGGACACGAAAACGGCGGGGCAACTCTTGTTGCCCCGCCATCTCCATTTAAACGGTACCTTGCTCAAATTACCAAGATCTTGAGCTGTTACTTGATGTCAATGTGATGTACGGCCCGTTTTTCTTCGACCCTCGGTATCCTGATGTCAAGCACGCCGTCATTGAAGTTGGCCGTGACATGTTCGCTGTCCAATCCTTCTGGCAGTCGCAAGGTCCTGCTGAACTTGCCGTAGGAACGTTCGAATCTCAGATAATCCCTCTGATCGATCTTTTCTTCGTTCTTTTTCTCGCCAGTGATCTCAAGGATGTTGTCTATCAGTTTTACCTCGATATCTTTCTTGCTGAAGCCCGGTAAATCGGCTTTTACGCAGATATTGCCGCCATCCTCGAAGACATCGACCGCAGGCGAAAAACCTCCTCCGACAGCTTCGCCGAGAAGTCCGCGCAACGGCGTCGCGCCAAAGCCTCCAAACGGCCGGCGGAACATATCACTCATCATTCTTTCCATATCATCCAGCAGGTTGGGTAATCTTGTGGTTTCGAGCCAACTCCCTACTTTTCCCGGGTCATGTTCCATTTTTACCGGAACAGCTCCCTTTTCACCGGTGTCACGAACGGATTTCAGATGAGATGCCGCTCTCATGATCACACACCTCCTTTTTTAGAAACGCTTAACTGCATTTATATTTTAGCAAATGGATAATGATTGTCAATATCGTTATCGCGGTGATAACGTATCAAGAAAACAGTGAATTTTAAGATATTGTCTTGAAGGAAAAGCGGTTTTTGCGTAAACTTTGCACTTGCGTTGAAACGACAAGAAACTATCTGAATTTCGGAGACAGTGAAATGAGCATTACCGAAAAAGTCAGGGAAATCGCCGCCAATGCCCGTCAGGCATCTCTGGAGATGGCGCGCATCCCGACGGGTGTGAAAAACGATATGCTGCTGAAAATGGCGGCTGGGCTGGAAAAAGATACACCGCACATCATTGCGGAGAACCGCCTGGACCTGGAGGCAGGAGAGCAGAAAGGGCTGTCCGCGGCCATGCTCGACCGCCTGATGCTGGATGAAAAGCGAATCAAGGGGATCGCCGACGCATTGCGCGAGGTCGCGGCCCTGCCCGACCCGGTGGGTGAAGTAACCAAGATGTGGAAGCGCCCCAACGAGCTGATGGTGGGCAAGATGCGCATTCCGTTGGGGGTGATCGGCATCATCTATGAAGCGCGGCCCAATGTCACCGCCGATGCGGCCGCCCTCTGTCTCAAGGCCGGCAATGCCGTGATCCTGCGTGGTGGCTCCGAGGCGATCCACTCCAACCTGGCCATTGCCGGTGTTCTGCAGGGCGTGATGGGCAACATGGGCCTCCCCACGGCAGCACTTGCGCTGATCCCCTTTACCGAGCGGGAGGGGGTGTTGGAGATGCTCAAACAGGAAGAGTCCATCGACTTGATCATCCCCAGGGGCGGCGAGAGCCTGATCCGCTTCGTGGTGGAAAACTCGCGCATCCCGGTCATCAAACACTACAAAGGGGTCTGTCACTGCTTCGTGGACGCGCAGGCCGATTTTGCCAAGGCCGAGGCGATCATTGTCAATGCAAAGACCCAGCGTCCAGGCGTTTGCAATGCCCTGGAAACGCTCCTGATCCACAAGGATGCGGCAGCAGCATTTATCCCCCGCATCGCGGCCACTCTGGCGGGGCTCAAGGTGGAGTTGCGCGGTGACGATGAGTTCAGGAAATACGCTCAGGGAGCCAAACCTGCCACCGAAGAGGATTGGCAGGCCGAGTACCTGGACCTGATCCTGGCCTGCCGGGTGGTGGACGACATGGACGGGGCCATAGCCCACATCAACCGCTACGGTTCCCTGCACACCGAGGTCATAGTCACCGGCGACTACTCGAATGCCCAGCGTTTTATCCGCGAAGTCAATTCCTCCTGCGTGCTGGTCAATGCATCAACCCGCTTCGCCGATGGGGGGCAGCTTGGCTTGGGAGCCGAAATCGGCATCTCCACCACCAAGTTGCATTCCTTCGGCCCCATGGGGTTGGAAGATCTGACCACCACCAAGTTCATAGTCTACGGAGATGGTCAGATCCGGAGTTAAGGACAATAGCCATAAGCAAAAAAGGCCGCACCCAAACGGGTACGGCCTTTTTTTTGATTCCTCTGGTACTGCCAAGGTTGTCAGCGCATCATCTCGAAGTTCCTGTCGTCACAGGTCTCATCGGTGATATCGATGAACTTGTTGCAGATGGTGGAGAGCATGTTGAGCACACCCTGGTAGCCGACCAGCGGCACGCGGTGCAGGTTGACACGGTCGAAGATCGGGAATCCGAAACGGAACAGCGGTATCTTGACGTCGCGGGCCACGAACTTGCCGTGGGTATCGCCGATGATTGCATCCACCGGGTCTGTTGCAGCCAGGCTGCGCAGATGCCAAAGGTCCTTGTTGATATAGATTTTGCAACCAGCGCCGTACATGGAACCATCCAGGAGAGCCTGAATCTCTTTCTCCAGCTTCTTTGTCCCTTTGCTGCACAGGATGTGATGGGGGACAGCGCCCATCTCCAACAGGAAGGAAACATAACCCAGGAGGTAATCAGGATCGCCGTACACCGCAAACTTCTTGCCGTGTATGTACTGGTGGGCGTCGGTCATGAGGTCGATTGCCCGGCCACGCTCTGCCTTAAGCGATTCCGGAACCGGTTTGCCGAACAGCTCGGAGAGCTTCATCAGGAAGGCATCGGTCTTGGCAATGCCGAAAGGCAGAGGCATGGCGACGTGCTTGCCGGAATAGGAATCTTTGATCCAGGTGAAGGTCTTGGCGGTGGAGTAGGTTCCCATGGCCATGGTGACTTTGCCGTTGATGGAATCTCCAGCTTCGTCCAGCTTGGTGCCGCCGGGGTAGATCCGGTACTGGCCGTCCAGCGGCGAATCAAAGACATCAGAGATATCGCCGAGGATGGTGTAAGGGATGCCGAACTCCTTGCATATCCGGTGATATTCACGGTAGTTTCCGGTGTTGGCGTCGAAGCCAGGGAGCAGGTTCAGTTTTCCGGTGCAGCGCCCCTCCACCTGCTTGCCTGCGGTGAGGGTCTGGAGGATGGAGAGCAGCATGGAGTCGTAGCCGTGGACGTGGGAGCCGTTGAAGCTCGGCGTGTTGGCGTACGGGAGCGGAAAATCATTGGGAACGATGCTCTTGTTCCTGGCGTTTTTGATGAACGCGGTCAGGTCGTCGCCAATGATCTCCGGCATGCAGGAGGTGAAGATCGGCATCATCTTCGGCTTGTAAAGGGCATAGGCGTTCTCCAACGCTTCGTGCAGGTTGTTCTGGCCGCCGAACACCGCGCCGTCCTCGGTCATGGCGTCAGAGACCGCAGGTGCGGGCTCGCGGAAGTGACGGTTCAGGGTAGAGCGGTAATAGGAGGCGCATCCCTGGGAACCATGGACAAATGGGAGGCTCCCTTCGAATCCGTGGGCGGCGAGCTCGGCGCCCAGTGGCTGGCAGGCATGGGCCGGGTTGATTACCAGTGAGGTGCGGGCAAAGTTCTTGTCCTTATATTCTTCGGTGTTGATCCATGCCGAGACCCGCTCGACCTCCTCCACGGTGGTCTCGGTCACGGGCTTGACAGCAAGTCCTAAGTTGTTAGCCATGTTATATCTCCTCTCCGGGGACTCATCCGTCCCACGGCAGATTGTTGTAGTTCCTGTCGGTTTGCTGCTAAGTACTGCTTAGAAGGGTGACTTTACCAGCGACCAGGTCGGGCTGTTGATTGCCATGTCGATATCCCTGGCAAAGATCGGGAACCCCAGATAGCCGTGGTATGGGCCGGAATAATCCCAGCTGTGCATCTGACGGAAGGGAATTCCCATCTTCTGGAACAGGTATTTTTCCTTGATTCCGCTGCCGACCAGATCCGGCTTGAGGGTGTGGGCAAACTCTTCAAATTCATATTCCGAAACATCATCATAGACCACGGTGGCTTCGGGCATCTCAGAGGCGGTCCGGTCGTAGTCATCGCCATGGGCAAATTCGTAGCCGGAGCCCACGCAGGACATTCCCAAATCTTCATAGGCATTGATGGTGTGACGGGGACGGAGGCCGCCCACGTAGAGCATTACGGTCTTTCCTTCCAGCCGCGGTTTGTACTCTTCGATCACCGCCTGCATGAGTGGGTCGTACTTGGCTATAACCGCTTCCACCTTTTCCTTGATGGTGTCGTCGAACAGCTCGGCCAGTTTGCGGAGGCTTTGCTTGATCTTGGTGGGACCGAAGAAGTTGAGTTCGATCCAGGGGATGCCGTATTTCTCTTCCATAACCTTGCACATGTAGTTCATGGAACGGTAGCAGTGGATGACGTTGAGCTTCACCTGGTGGGTAGCGGCGATCTTTTCGATCTCGCCGTCGCCGGTCCAGGTGGCCTTGACATTGAAGCCGCACTCTTCGAGCAGTGGCTTGGTTGACCAAGCGTCGCCGCCAATGTTGTACTCGCCGATCAGGGCGATGTCATAGGGACCGATCGGTTCGCTGAACTCGCGGGTCTCGATGATGTAGTCGCGGATCGTGTCGTTGGAGATGTGGTGGCCCAGGGACTGGGAAACGCCGCGGAAGCCCTCGCAGTTGCAGGGGATGATCGGGATGTCCAGTTCCTTGGCAGAGGCCTTGGCCACGGAGTTGATGTCGTCGCCGATGAGCCCCACCGGGCATTCGGAGAGGACCGAGATCCCTTTTGCCAGGGGGAACAGATCCTTGGCCTCCTCAAGCAGGGTCTTCAGCTTCTTGTCGCCGCCATAAACAATGTCTTTCTCCTGGAAATCGGAGGTGAACTGCATGGCAAAGTTGGTGACACCGGTGATGCCGCTCATCAGGTTGCGTCGGGTGCCCCAGGAGTACCAGCCGCAGCCGACCGGCCCATGGGAGACGTGCACCATGTCGCGGATCGGACCCCAGACCACCCCTTTGGCGCCGGCATAGGCGCAACCGCGGGCGCTCATTACTCCGGGGACGGTCTTACGGTTCGACTTTACGCAGGCCGAGCCGGATGCCTGGTCATTTGGCGCCAGGTGCGGCGTGCGCTTCTTTTTACCTTTCTCCGGATACGCTTCCAAGGCCTTATCGATCATCTCCTGGGTCGACTCCTTGGTGATCCCTTCAATTGTCTTTATCTTGTTTGACATAAATATCTCCTGATTATTAATGGTCTCGTGTAGGGGCAACCGGCGTGGTTGCCCTTGAGTCGGGCGGGCGCGGGCCCACCCCTACATTACCAATCTATTTCGCTGCTTCCGCCACACCTACAACTGCCTCATCCTCCGCTTCCATAATGCCGTATTCCATCAGCAGGTCTTCCAGTTCTTCCATCTCCAGCGGGGTGGGAACCACCAACATCTTGTTGTTCTGAATCTTTTCCGCCAGGGTGCGATATTCCTGGGCCTGAGGATGTTCCGGGGAATATTCGATAACGGTCATGCGGCGCATCTCAGCGCGCTGCACCTGATTGTCGCGGGGCACGAAATGAATCATCTGGGTGCTTAGTTTGGCTGCCAGGGCGCTGACCAGTTCGAACTCCTTGTCGGTTTTTCTTGCATTGCAGATAAGGCCGCCCAAGCGAACCTTGCCGGAAGAGGCATATTTGAGGATACCCTTGGCGATATTGTTGGCGGCGTACATGGCCATCATTTCGCCGGAACAGACGATATAAATCTCCTCGGCCTTGCCTTCGCGGATCGGCATGGCAAATCCGCCGCAGACAACGTCGCCAAGAACATCATAGAAAACGAAATCGAGATCATCGGTATAGGCACCGTTCTCTTCCAGGAAGTTGATGGCCGTGATGACGCCGCGGCCGGCGCAGCCTACACCAGGTTCTGGACCACCGGATTCGACGCACTTGGTATCGCCGTAACCAACCTTGAGTACATCGTCCAGTTCCAGGTCTTCGACGGTGCCTCGTTCGCGCACCAGGTCCATAACCGTTGACTGTGCTTTAGCATGCAGGATCAGGCGGGTGGAGTCAGCCTTGGGGTCGCAGCCGACGATCATGACCTTCTTGCCGAGGTATGCGAGCCCTGCCACTGTATTCTGTGTGGTTGTTGATTTGCCGATGCCGCCTTTGCCGTAGATTGCGATCTGTCTCATGTGAAGCTCCTTTCGCTCACTCATCCGTGAGCTCTTGTTTAATAGTTTGGGGCTACGAAAAAAGGCGCCCCATTGCTGTGAATGGCGGCGCCTTTGCCGAATCCGGTTAAGTGGGTTTATTCGTGTTGGTTACGTCGATGTTATAGCATAGTGCGTGCCAAAACTTAATATGCTAATGATAACAATAAGTTACAGAAATATGCACTCAAAATAGGCGATATTTGGGAGATGGATAGGAGGAAGATGCGCCAGCCGTACAGGCAGATGCCTAAAAAATAATCAACTGGGCAGCATGCGGAATGCGGAAGCCTTGATGGCAGCATAGATAGTGCTGTCTTGGGTAATGTTCAACTCGTTGACCGCATCCTGGACAACTTCCGCGATCAGCGTATTGCCGGCACAATCCAGTTCTATGCCGATCTTCCTTCCCGAGCTGAACAGCGAGCGCACGCGGCATTGCAGGAGGTTGCGGGCGCTGATTGCTTCAGGGTGCTGTTTGAACAGGATGATGTCCTTGGAAGAAAGTTCCGCCATGGACCCCTCACGTTCCGAACCGACCGAGAGCAGCAGTCGCGAAGCACCCCAGGGATAGGCGAAAAGCCCGTCATTTTGTGCCGGGCGTCCCAGTTTCAGCAGGTTGATGTACCCTACCGGACTTTGTCCCATACGGCTTTTGGCCAACTGCTCGCTGGTGGTTTGCTCGACCATGGTCCCTTTTTCAAAAACCAGGGCGGTATCGGTCATGAGCCGCATCTCAACAAGCGAATGGGATATGAACAGATAGGGGATGCCGAAGTGCTCACCGACACTTTTCAGGTAGGGAATTATCTGGAAGCGCAGGGAATCGTCCAGTGCCGAAAGCGGTTCGTCCATCAACAGCAAGCGGGGGTTTGCCAGGATGGCCCGCCCCAGGGCGACGCGCTGTTTCTCTCCCCCGGACAGGTTTGTGACGCCACGACCCAGGAGGCCTTCCAGTTTCAGCACATCAACCAGGGAATTGAAGTCGATGGTGCGATATTGGGCAGGGCAGCGTTTGAATCCATAGAGCAGATTGTTTTTTACGCTCAGATGGGGAAACAGGCAGTGTTGTTGAAAGACCATGGCGATCCGCCGCTGTTCCGGGCGCAGGTTGATTTTGGAAGCTTTGCTGAATAGACAGTCGCCATCAAGGACAATCTCGCCGCTGTCGGGCTCAAGAAGTCCTGCCAGCATACTGACCAGGGTTGATTTGCCGCTGCCCGACACGCCGAAAATGCCGACCCTGTCGCCGCTTATGGTGAAGTCGGTTGCCAGGGTAAAGGAAGTGAAGCTTTTCTTTGCAGTCATGCTGAGTTGCACGTTAGTCTCTCCGCGCCATTTTCTTGGCCATCATCTCATGCAGAAAAAGGACGATCATGGAAATAACCACCGAAACCAGACAGAGCGAGATGGCCGTATTTTCACTGGTGGGGGAACTGGCGTACTCGTATATGGCCAGCGGGATAGTCTGGGTAACACCGGGAATATTGCCGGCCACGATGATTGTGGCCCCAAATTCACCAAGGCTGCGGGCGAACATCAGGGACGAACCGGCAATCAGCCCCGGGACCGAAAGCGGCAGGATAACGGTAAACAGGGTGTCGTGCCAACGGGCGCCAAGGGTCCGGGAAGCGTTGATCAGTTGCTTGTCGATATCCTCCATGCCGATGCGCAGTGAGCGCACCAGCAGGGGAAAGGCAACAACAGCGGAGGCAATCACCGCGGCCTTGAGGGTGAAGATCAGCCTGATGCCGGCCTCGTCGAGCAGGGCTCCGAGCCAGCCCTGCTTGCCGAGCAAAAGCAGAAGGAAATACCCCACCACAACCGGCGGCAGGGTAAGGGGCAGGTTGACGAGCACTTCCAGCACCACTTTGCCGCGAAATTTGACAAAGGTGATCAGATAAGCGACGGCAAATCCGAACGGCAGTGACAACAGGGTGGCTGCGCAGGCAACCTCAACCGAAAGCCTGATGGCCACGTAATCTGTGGGAGAGAGTGGGGTCATGGTGTCTAACTTGATTTCGGTGATTATCTGCTGTTAGAGAGTCGTAAATCCATATTTGGTGAGTACCGTCTTTGCCTCTTTACTGTGCAGATAGGTGTAAAAGGCCACTGCGTCCTTGCTTTTTGCACCGGTAATCGTCAGTGCCATGGGGTAGGTAACTCTCGGATAGAGTCCCTGCGGGACTGTGAACAGTATCTTGGCCTTTTTCGCCTGCAGGGCGTCGGTCCTGTAGACAAAGGCGCCGTCAACTTCCCCTCTTTCGGCATACATCAGGCATGCCCGCACATCTTTGGCCATGACCAGCTTCTTTTCCAGTTGTTTTTCAAGGCCGGCTTTATTTAATGCTTCCGAGGCATACTCTCCGGCTGGAACACTCTTCGGGCTGCCAATGGCAATCCTTTCCAGCTTCAGCAGGTCTTGCATGGATGATGCCTTGCCAGGCTCGCCGGCAAACACCAGGGTGTTGAAACTAAAGGTCCCGATGCTGGTGACATCGACCAGCTTCTTGTTCTTCAGATAATCCATCCACTCCAGGTTGGCGGATATGAAGATGTCGGCCGGAGCCCCGTTTTCGATCTGCTTTGCCAGGGCTCCGGAAGCGCCGTAGTTCTTCAGCAGCTTCACACCGGGGTGCTTTTGGGCAAAGTTGTCGGACAGTTCGTTGATTGCATCTTTCATGCTGGCGGCGGCAGAGAGGTTGATATCTCCGGCCAGAACCGGTGTGGAGAGAAGGAGCATTACTAGCAGGGTTGCTGCCAGCTTTGTTACGTATTTCATGATTGGGACCTCCAAAACAGGATGTGTTGTCTTACATGGTTGTGATCAGGCCGGTTGAATGTCAACGCCGATATCGGACGGCTTGCCGAAATAGACCGACGACAGGACGATGATGTCGATTCCCGTGGCGGCATACTCGGCGGCATTGGCTTCGTTGATGCCCCCTGCCGCGGAAATCAGGATGTTCGGGTTTGCTGCCCGGATGGCGGCAACAGTGCTTTTCAATTCAAGCGGCGAAACCTTGTCCAACTGCACGACGTCGGCAGTGCTGCGCGCGATCAGCATTGCTTCCTCCGTGTTGTCGGCTTCGACAATGATCTTGGTCTCGCGGGACTTCAAACCCAGCCCGGCAACGGTGCCGAGAAAACCCTCCAACCCACCAAGGAAGGCGGTGTGCTGTTTGAACACCAACACCGTTTCCGACAGCCCCAGGCGATGGGGCAGGGCACCTCCGGCCATAACGGCCTTGATGGCGATCTTCTTGGTTCCGGGGAAAGACTTGCGGGTGGTCACCACCGATATTGCCGGATTGACAGCCCTGCTCTTTGCGACAATGCGCTGCGTCCGGGAGGCAATGCCTGAGGCATATTCCAGCAGGTTCAAGGCCACCTTCCAGCCAGCATGCAGGGACTGTGCCGACCCTTCGGCCGCCAGGAACTTGAAGCCGGCCGGAAGCTCGGAGCCGCTGGGCAGGCAGGTGGTAACGGTTGCACCGCATTTGCCGAGCACCCTGGCCGCTTCTTCCGTGCAGCAGAGCGTTGTCTCCTCCCGGGTGGTAAAGACAATTCGTCCCGGATGAGCTCCCATACCGAGCAGATGGGTGGTCAGGTCTCCATAGGGGAGGTCTTCTTCGATGAAGCGTTCGATTTCGTATTCCGGAAGGCAATTGATCATCTCTACCCTTTCTCTGATTACGTTATAGTCACAAATATACAACGAATGCCGAAAAAAAGGACAGCGCCGTTGCTGTCCCGTTATTCCACTCAGCTGACGCCGATGATGACGGTGGAGGCCTTGAACAGGGCGCAGGCATGGCCTCCAACCTTAAGTTCGAGCCGTTTGGCGCTTTCATGGGTAATGACCGCGCTGACGGTATTGCCGCCGCCGATCTCGACGTCCACCTCGGTGTTTACCGGGCCTTCGATGATCTTGGCGATGGTGCCGCAGAAGATGTTGCGGGCGCTGACCTTGGCATCGTGCAGATCAGTGCCGATGATGACCGAACTGGCCTTGATGATGGCATAGGCATCACTGCCGGTAGCCAGCCCCAGGTTGTCGATGGCGCCGTTGGTGACGACGGCAACAAGATTGATGCCGCTGCCGAGGGTCAGGGTTACCTCGGCGTTGACGGCCCCTTTTGTGATCTTGGTAACGGAACCGGCAAAAGTATTACGTGCGCTTACTTTCATGGAGATCCTCCTTAGGAATTTTTGGAGACTGCTAATGTCTCCCAATCTTTCTTCCAAGTTTACCAGATATTTTCGATGTTCTTCCTGAATTATGCGGAATTGACTGATGACCATCTTTCCATCCGGGGTCAGATTGGTCCCTCCCCCGCCTTTGCCACCGGTCAGCCTCTCAACCAGCGGCTTTTCAGCCATGTTGTTAATCAGATTCACTGTGTCCCAGGCAGTTTTGTAACTGATACCTACCGCCTTTGCCGCCTTGGTGATGGAGCCCAATTCATCGATTTTTTCCAGCAGATAAATGTGGTCTCCTCCCAGGTACCTGCGATCGGATTTCTGCAGCCACAGGCTGCCGCCAAGTTCTATTTCATTTTTTCGGGATCTCATGGGATCTATGCCTGCATCTTCTTTGAGGTAACTGACGGCAAAGCAACATTCCTGCTTCATGAGTCTATTCTATAGCACGTATCGTAGCCGGAGTAAAGGAAGCCATATTCAACAACCCATATTATTACGATGAGCTTCAATCCCGCCCGGCACACGAAGGCGTCAAGGATTCAAGACGACATTAAACCGTTCCGTACATTCAGGAACATTTGTTTCAGAAACGTACCTCACGGAACGCCGAAATCCGACATTGTCGGCAACTAAAATCGAAAAGTGCTGTAGGGCAATTTTCCTGTGCCGCCAGTGTTGACAGCCATAACTGGTTGAAATCTGCATGTTATATCTGGTGCCGGCTTGTGGTTTTTGGCCTGCCCAGCCCTTTGCGGCCACATAAAAATCATTGGCCTGGCATGCTCTCTGCTCAATAGGGAAACAGCGCTGACGAACCGGTTCCCAAATCCAAGATTCCAGATAAATCAAAGGAGACGCATCATGACCAGGAAAATAGCAATTTACGGTAAAGGCGGCATCGGAAAATCGACAACAACCCAAAACACCGCGGGTGCAATGGCGCACTTTCATGGCAAAAAGATCTTTATACACGGTTGCGACCCCAAGGCCGATTCAACCCGACTTATTCTCGGTGGTAAGCCGCAGGATACATTGATGGATGTGTTGCGCGAGGAGGGGGCTGAAAAGATCACGATCGAGAAAGTCGTAAAGACCGGCTATCAGGATATCCGTTGCGTTGAATCCGGCGGCCCTGAACCGGGTGTCGGATGTGCGGGACGTGGAGTTATCACCGCCATCGACCTTATGGAAGATCTTGGGGCCTATACGGAAGACCTGGATTATTTGTTTTTTGACGTGTTGGGCGACGTGGTGTGCGGCGGTTTTGCCATGCCTATCCGGGATGGTAAAGCGCAGGAGGTGTATATCGTCGCTTCGGGCGAGATGATGGCCATCTATGCCGCTAACAACATCTGCAAAGGCCTCGTCAAATATGCAAAGCAGAGTGGCGTACGCCTTGGCGGCATCATCTGCAACAGCCGTAAAGTCGACGGGGAAAGGGAGTTTCTTGAAGAGTTTACCTCGGCAATCGGCACGCATATGATCCATTTTGTCCCGCGTGACAACATCGTCCAAAAAGCCGAGTTCAACAAGAAAACCGTCACGGAATTCGAACCGGATTCGGACCAGGCCCATGAGTATAGCGAGCTTGGGCGCAAGATCATCGAAAACACGAACTTTGTCATCCCCAAACCACTCACCATGGATCAGCTTGAAGAAATGGTTGTTAAATACGGCCTTGCCGATTGATTGCGATGAATTAAGAACAAGGAGAAATCTCTATGCCTCTTCATGAGTTTGAATGCAGCACGTGTATTCCTGAAAGGAAAAAGCACGCTGTTGATAAAGGGCCCGGCGAGGATTTGACGTCGGCCCTTCCCGAAGGATACCTCAATACGATTCCCGGATCGATTTCCGAGCGCGGCTGTGCCTATTGCGGAGCCAAGCACGTTATCGGCACCCCAATGAAAGATGTCATCCACCTCAGCCATGGACCGGTCGGATGCACCTACGACACCTGGCAGACCAAACGCTACATCAGCGATAACGATAATTTTCAGCTTAAGTATACCTATGCATCGGATATGAAGGAAAAACATATCGTGTTCGGAGCGGAAAAAATACTGAAGCAGAACATGATCGAGGCATTCAAGGCCTTTCCCAAAATCAAGCGCATGACCCTCTACCAGACCTGCGCTTCCGCGCTGATTGGGGATGACATGAATGCGGTTGCCCAGGATGTGATGGATGAAATGCCCGATGTGGATATATTTGTCTGCAATTCTCCGGGATTCAAGGGGCCGAGCCAGTCGGGCGGGCATCACACGATCAATATCGCGTGGATCAAAGACAAGGTCGGAACGGTTGAGCCCAAGATTACCAGCGATTACGTCATCAACTACGTCGGCGAATACAATATCCAGGGCGATGAGGTAATCATGCAGGATTATTTCAAAAGAATGGGTATCCAGGTTCTGTCCACCTTTACGGGCAACGGTTCCTACGATGATCTTCGGGCCATGCATGGAGCGCACCTCAATGTGCTGGAATGCGCCCGTTCCGCCGAGTACATCTGCAACGAACTCAGGGTACGGTACGGGATTCCGCGGCTCGATATAGACGGGTTCGGTTTTGAACCGTTATCGGATTCACTCAGGAAGGTCGCCCTGTTCTTCGGCATCGAGGAAAGGGCACTGCAAATCATCAAAGAGGAAACCGCCAGGTGGAAACCGGAACTGGACTGGTACAAGGAACGGTTGCAAGGGAAAAAGATCTGCCTCTGGCCGGGCGGTTCCAAGCTCTGGCATTGGGCCCATGTCATCCACAAAGAAATGGGCCTCGATGTTGTGTCGGTCTATACGAAATTCGGTCACCAGCAGGACATGGAAAAGGGGATTGCCCGATGTGAAGAAGGCGCCCTGGCCATCGACGACCCCAACGAGCTGGAGACGATCGAAGCCATGCTGAAGTTGCAGCCCGATATCATCGTTACCGGCAAACGTCCCGGCGAGGTTGCCAAAAAGATCAGGGTTCCATATCTCAACGTCCATGCGTATCACAATGGCCCGTATAAAGGTTACGAGGGGTGGGTCCGGCTGGCACGGGATATCTATAATGCGATTTATTCGCCGATCCACCGGCTGGCCCTGCTGGATATCAGCAAGGATGAAATCCCCACGGACAAGGGGTTTGCCACACGCAGGATGCTTTCCGACGCTAATCTGAACGAGGAGATAGCCTCCTCAAGCGACCTGAGACCGTACACCGGCAAATACGATTGTCTCCCGGATTATATGAACCATACCTATCCTGATGAGCTCAGGAAAAAGCCTGCCGGCGATAACTAGAGGAGGAGAAGTGACCATGAAAGACAGGATTGCCCAACTGGAAACTTACATCATGAAGCATTGTCTCTGGCAGTTTCACTCACGCGTCTGGGACCGGAAACGGCAGAACGAAGGGGTTCTGACAAAAACCACGCAGATATTGTGTGGTGAACCGGCTGCGCACGAAACCCTGGAGGACCGGTGCTATTGGGTGGATGCCGTCTGCTTGGCCGATGCGTTTAAATCGCGCTGTCAGTGGCTGAACGAGATGGACAAAACGGAAATAAAGTCGCTCATGCAGGAGCTGAAAAATCGTATTGACTACTTAACGATTGACGGGTCGCTGAATAAAGAGCTTACCGACGTAAATTATTAGAAAGGGGCCGCATATGTCTTGTGAAGTCAAAAACAAAGAACGCGTCGGCGTTATCAATCCGATATTTACCTGCCAGCCCTGTGGCGCGCAGTTTGCCAGCATAGGAATCAAGGACACCATCGGGATCGTTCATGGAGGGCAGGGATGCGTTATGTTCGTCCGCCTGCTGTTCTCCCAGCACTTCAAGGAAAGTTTCGAGCTGGCCTCTTCGTCGGTGCACGAAGAGGGGGCGGTTTTCGGCGCCTGCCGGCGAGTAGAAGAAGGTGTGGATGTGCTGTTGATGCGTTATCCCCATGTCAAGGTCATTCCGATAATCTCAACCTGTTCGACGGAGATTATCGGAGACGACATCGATGGCGTTGTCATAAAACTCAATGAAGGGCTCTTGAAGGAAAAATATGCCGGTCGGGAGGTCCATCTCATCCCGATCCATACCCCCAGCTTTGTGGGAAGCATGGTGAGCGGTTACGATATTGCGGTGAGGGATTTTGTCAAATATTTTGCAAAAAAGGACGAACCCAACGGAAAAATCAACCTTTTCACCGGATGGGTCAATCCGGGGGACGTGACGGCTCTCAAGCATTTGCTGTCGGAAATGCAGATCGACGCGACCGTGCTTTTTGAAATCGAAAGCTTTGATTCACCTTTGATGCCGGATGGCAATCATGTCTCCCACGGAAGCACCACAATCGAGGATCTGAGGGGAACGGCGAACGCTTCGGGCACCATTGCGCTGAATGTCTACGAAGGTGGTAAGGCCGCCAAATTCCTTGAAAAGGAATTCCAGATCCCGACAGTCATCGGGCCGACCCCCATCGGCATCCGCAACACGGATACCTTCCTGCAGAACCTGAAAACTATGACCGGCAAACCCATTCCCGAGTCGCTTGTGCGGGAGAGGGGCCTTGCCATCGATGCGCTGACCGATCTCACCCACCTGTTTTTTGCCGACAAAAGGGTCGCGATCTACGGCAATCCGGATCTTGTCATCGGTCTTGCGGAATTCTGCCTTGACCTGGAAATGAAGCCCGTGCTGCTGCTGTTGGGCGACGACAATTCAGCCTACAAGGATGATCCCCGGATCAAGGATTTGCAGGAAAAAGTCGATTACGACATGCAGATCGTCACCAATGCCGATTTTTGGGAGTTGGAAAACCGGATCAAAAACGAAGGGCTTGAACTGGATCTGATCCTGGGGCATTCCAAGGGCAGGTTTATTTCCATTGACTATAACATCCCAATGTTTCGGGTCGGTTTTCCGACATACGACCGCGCCGGTATGTATCGCCATCCCATTGTCGGATATGCAGGGGCGATCTGGCTTGCCGAACAGATGGCAAACACCCTTTTCACGGATATGGAGTACAAAAAAAACAAAGAGTGGATTCTAAACGTCTGGTAAGGGAAGCGCAGGGTGGCATGAGATATCCGCAGACGTATGTCCGATGCCTTATCCTCCGTGTAAAAAGGGGGCATGTATGAAAATTGCAGCTTTTGTCGATGATAGCGGCGCAGTGGCCGGTTTTTATGAAAAAGGGCACATATGTCTTTATGATCAGGTTTCCGGGACGTGGGAAATTGCAAGAAGAATCATGATGGACATCGATGTGGAGATGAGCCTTGCTGAAATCAAAGCGATCTTTTACAGCGCCATGTCCCAGTTGGAAGATTGCAAGGTGTTCATCGTCAGAGAATTCAAAGGGCTGTTTCATGCGTTGTTGATGGAAGAATTGGGGTTTCATACCTGGAAGTCAGCAGGGACCATGCTTGAGCAGCTTGACAACGTTGTCCGGCAGGAACGGGAATATGTGGCGGAACTGGAAAAACAGGCGCAGACCAATGCCGGTAAACAGGCGGGCAGAACCTCCGGTCATGGCGGTTGCGGCGGAGGCTGTTCCTCCTCGCGGCCGGCCGCGACAATCGCTCATGGCAGGGAATCCTGCGGGTCCGGTTGCGATGTCCCGCGACCGGTTTTGGTTGGCGACATAAAAGAAGGACGTTATTCGATAAACCTGGCCGAGATTTTACAGGACAACCCGGCGCTCAATTCAAGACAGGTATTGATTCCCGCACTTGAAGAAACCACATTCAAAAAACTTGAAATACTTTGCGACCATACTCCCAGATGGTTTTATAACGAGTTGAATAATCTGAATTTAGCGGCAGAGCCCGAGACGCGTGACGTCACCGGGCGTTGGCTGAAGGTGGTGGTTCTGCCCAAATTTTGTTCCCCCGGTCAATAGCGGTACCGGTGCCTGATTCCCCGTTAATCGAAGGGCATCGATCCCAGCCCGGCATCCATGGCAGGCAAAGAGGATAAAAACATGAACGACATTCATCATGGTACGCATCATTTATATTTTGCCTATGGCTCCAATATGAACCCTGACCAGATTACTTCCCGCTGCTATAAACCTGAAGTTGTCGCCATTGCACGGTTATCCGACCATGTAATATCTTTTTTCGGCTATTCCAAGAGATGGGATGGCGGTGAGGCGACTCTGATCAGTAAACCAGGAGAAGACCTTTGGGGCGTGGTTTACAAGCTGTCATTTTTCGATAGCGAACGTCTTGATTCCTGGCAGGATGTCCGTCTGGACGGTACCGGTTCCTATTTTCTCTTTCCAACGGAAGTCGTGGATAAAGATGGGAACAATTATCCGGTTCTTCTCTATAAAAAGTTCTTTTCCGGCGAACCACTCTTTCCCAGCACGGAATACCTGGATACTATTGTGTCAGGCGCACTGTCTCGCGGTATTCCTGCCGGCTACATAGAAAGGCTGAAGGGAATCGAGACAAAACCCGCAAGTTTCCCAGTTCCGAGGATATTTGAATATGAACGTTCAGCCACATTTGGTAATAATTCCTGCGATTGTGGCAGCCAAAAGAAGTCGAACAATAATGAACCTGAAGCCGCATGAATAACGTGAAAGGAGCATGTATGACAGATTCGACCGGAAAACACCCGCACGGCATGATGCGGCGCACGGATCGCGAGATCATAGACCGTGAGGAGATCGACGCAATCATCCGTTCGACAAATCTTATGCGCATCGCGCTCGTCGATGGCGATATGCCGTTCCTGGTCCCCGTATTCTACGCCTTCGACGGCTCGGCGCTTTATTTCCATTCGGCGCAGACCGGCACCAAAATAGACCTCATGAAGCGCAACAATAACATCTGTTTCGAGATCAGCGTCGACCACGGTGTTATCGAAAGTGACGAGGCATGTGATTTCGAGGCTCGACACCGCACGGTGATTGGTATCGGCAAGGCGATATTTGTAGCGGATGAAGTTGAAAAAATCAAAGCACTTGATGGTATTGTCGCGCATTTTTCCCGGAAAAAGTTTGCTTACCCGAAAGCGAATCTCGACCGTACCTCAGTTATTCGCATCGACATTGAATCTATCAAAGGAAAGAAACACTCTTGATTTTGCAGAGTTTGCCACGTGCAGGAGGACCAACGTCATGAAAGTTGCATTTGCTTCTACTGATGGGATAACCATCAATAAGAGATTCGGCGAAACCAACGAATTCAAAATCTGGGAAATAGGGCCTGACCAGGCGTCCTACCATGGCGACAGAAGCGCCATTACTTCCACTCTTGTCAATGATGAGCGTAACTCCGCACGGGCCGGTGCCATAGCCGACTGCCCCATAGTCTGCAGCATGGATATCGGCACCAGGGCCCTGGCCAGGATCGTAGCGCAAAATGCCTTTCATCTGAAGACCGGTACGGAAATGCCCATTACGGAGATTATCGGAAAGTTGCAGGGCGTTCTGCGGGGCAACCCGCCTCCCTGGATGAAGAAGGCCATGGAGCGCGCCGGAGCGGACGCGACGGCTATATGATCCGCTGAACGTGATATTCGCCGCCGATGATCATGTATTCGTCCTCCCCCTTCAGAACGTTGCCGGGCAGCAGATCATTGTAGAAAAAAATCTTGGCAAGGGGCACGGAGGTCTTCCAGACCGTGCGCCCGAATTCCCAGGCCCGCTCGGCGTCGCTGGTGAAAGAAACCAGATTGTTCATCCTGACGATCTGTTCCCGTTTATTCAGACTCTTCAAAACATCGTACTCCTCCGCGTCATGGGTGCCGCGATAAAGAGTGATGGCCTTCAGCCCGGGATATTTGCGGGGGAGTTCAAACTGGACAAACTCGAATAAAAGATCCAGCTGGGATTGAATGGCGCTGGTCTGGGCGCTCCCTTTCATCACATCTACCGTGTAGTTGAAATAGGCTTCGCTATTGATGTCGTCTATGCGGGCCCTGTGGAAGGTCGGGCTGATGCCGGTACGGCTTTCCACCCAGTGTTTGAGCACTGCTCCGGCTACGGAATTCGAGTCGATTTTCCATCCCTTCAAAAATCTCAGGTAACAGTTGCGAATACTCATGCGGGCCGAGTCGGTGGCCTGTTCCTGCCAATGGTGCAGATGGAACTTGACCGACATGTAGTCGTTGAAAAGCAGGGCCCGCTCTTCGCGGGACGCGGTAGACGCAAGCCTGTCGAACAAAAACCGGTTACTTTCCCTGACTCCCTGGACCTGCAACGGCTGCGGGTTTTCATTGAAGTGATACGAGGCGATGGCCCAGGGAGGCAGGTTGCAAAAGTTGAATGAGCCGTATTTCAGTAGCCGATCCTCCTATTAACTTCCGAAACAATAAGTGTTCCGGGGCACTAGAAGATAACCTGGGCCTGGAGCCGGTAAATCATGTCATCGGCAGCGCCCTTGCTCTGATCGTGGGTGTCGGTAATGTCTCCCTGGAGCTTTAGATTGTGCGCATTGAAGTAGTATGAAATAGCTCCCTGGATGTCGGTCCTCAAGTCATTGGCCGCGCTCCGGTTCGGATCGACATATGAGTAGCGGACAGCAGCCTCAAGGGTTTTCGGGATGAGACAGTAGCCGGCCTGCGCATAGAAGCCCTCGGCGCGCAGCTTCTGGTTGCTGGTATTACCGTCTGCTTCGCCGGCCAGGTATTCTGCTTGGGATGAAAACCCGTGCCATTTGAAGGCGGCATCGATGCCCCATGTGTCAACATCGATCTTCTCACCGTTTGCAAACGTGGCGATTCCTTGCCCAAGCCAGCCGCTGGTGCCGGCAAGGGTAATGCCATTGGTTTCCAGGGTGGTGGTAGTGGTCTTTTTAAGGACATTGCCGTAGTAGTTGGCGCCGACGGACAGGAGCGGTTTTTGACTGTTGCCCAGATCGCTTTCCTCTGTACCCATTTTGCCAAAAGGATTAAAGGTTACGCGTGCTGCAATGGCGTTGGCGGTCGTATCTCCATTCGTCGCTCGGGTAGTACTCTGGCCGGCACCGCCGTAGACACCGAATTCGTAAGTTGCCAGCCCTTTGGCAATATCGCCGTGGAGTTTGACGCCAATGTCATAACCGGGGCGGAAGGCATCCGATGCGGCAGAGCGGTCCACGAACTGCTGCGCACCGGACGAGTTCAGCCATTGCCGGCCGAACGGCACCTTGGTTTGCCCGGTAAGAACCTGCACTTCGTCAAGCAAGCGGTAGTTGAGGTAGGCATGCTCCAAAAGCTTGGAGGAACCGCCATTCACAAAATCCACCTGTAGGAGGTAGGTGAGGTCCTTGGTATAGGCATAGCCATTCATCCAGAATTTCATCCGCTTTACTTCCCATTTGTTTGATGGGGTGGTTTTGGCGGTGTTGTCCGAATCGGTCAAGCTGAAACGGGTCTGGAGCCGTCCGCCCAGTGCGAGCTTGAATTTCTCGTCGGGCGAGGTGAAGTTGAATCCCTTGCCGATCTTGTAGTTGATCGGTTTGCTCTTGACCACTTCCTTGTAGTCGGCCTCGGAGATCACACCCTTCTCCTTCAGAATTTCCTCCAGGGTAACCGCCCCGGCGCTTTGCACCGCCAATGCTGCTGCCAGCAAGGTGCCGGCCATAACTTTCTTTTTCATCTTTCCTCCATGGGTATTTTGTTACAGGGAACAGGCCCCGCCCTACAATCAACACACTGCCCGGTTGCACTACCATTTCAACTGCCACTGGATTTAACGGTACGTTTTGTAATCGATCTTATATTTATCCATTCTCAAGCCGAGAACACGCCTGGTCATCCCCAGCTCACGGGCCGCCACGGTCATGTTGCCGTTGCAGGCCTTGAGCGCCTCGATCAGCAGCTCGTATTCAACGGAAGCCAGTTTCGCCTCCAACCCACCCTTGCAGGCGCTTTCGGCCAGGACGGATGTCTGCAGGGACGGTGGCAGATTGTAACCATGCACCACCTCATCCTCGGAAAGGATGACGGCCCGCTCGATGACGTTTTCCAATTCCCGCACGTTTCCGGGCCAGTGGTAGCTCATCATCATGTTCAGGGCAGGTATGGAAATCCGTTTGACCGCCTTGCCGGACTCCTGGGCGAAGCGGGCGACAAAATGGTCGGCCAGGGTGATTATGTCGCTGCCCCGGTCGCGCAATGGCGGGATGGTAATCGGAAAAACATTCAGCCGGTAATAAAGGTCTTCGCGGAATTGCCCCTTGGCGACCATATCGGCAAGCACCCTGTTGGTTGCGGCAATGATACGGATATCGACCTTGATGGGCCGGTTTCCGCCCACCCGCTCGAAGGTCTTTTCCTGGAGAACCCGCAATAATTTTGCTTGCATGGCCAGGGATAATTCGCCCACTTCATCAAGGAAGATGGTCCCTCCGTCGGCATCTTCGAAACGTCCGGTACGCTGGGTAACGGCACCGGTAAACGCGCCTTTCTCATGGCCGAACAGCTCGCTTTCTATGATGTTTTCCGGCAGCGCGGCACAGTTGAATTTTACAAATGGGCCGTCCGCCAGCGTGCAGTTGTAATGAATCGCCCCGGCCACCAACTCCTTGCCAACCCCGCTTTCCCCCAGGATCAGGACTGTCGTTTTGGTGTTGGTAATCTTGCGAATCAGTTCGTACACATCCAGCATGGCCTTGGAACTGCCGATGATGTTCGCGGGTTTGAACTTCTGCTTCAGCGCATCGGTGAGACGCCGGTTTTCCTTTTCCAGATTGACCTTGTCAAAGTGCTCCATCAGGTACAATTCGACTGCCGGCGCAATCATTGCGGCAAAGGTGGCGAGCAATTCCACGTCCTGTTCCAAGAGCTTCATGCTGTCGTAGATCCGCTCCGCGCTGATGGTGCCCAGCACCTTTCGCCCGCGCATGATCGGTACGCAGACAAAGGAAAGTTCCTGGTCAAGGCCATATTTCAAGCTGCGCGTACGGTGCAGGAACGTTGGTTCCTCACTGATGCGCAGCAACATAATGGCCTTGCCGGTTTCGACTACCTTTCCGGTAATCCCTTCGCCCAAGGCATAAACGCCCCGCGATGCCTCGTCCTCGGTCAGGCCGAAACTCTCATGGAGCAGTATCCTGCCCGATTTCTGGTGATACAGGCTGATCATGCCACAGACGATGTTCATGTCCTTTTCCATGATCTGCTGCAGGATGATGAGGGTATGGGACAGGTCGGAACTTTCGGCAATGACCCGGCTCATCTGATAGAGCAGCGGAAACACCTTGGCGCGGCATTCGCGGTTGCGGCATTTGCCGACCGTTGCCAGATTGAGCCTCATGGCAGCGGATTTGTCGCTGTCACTGCTGAAAACGACCTTCAAATCGGTCTTTTCCGTTATGGAATCCGCTTTATCTGCTGCCGACATGGTGTCCATACCCTTCGTGCTCCCTGGAATCGTTCCCCAACCTGACCGCCGGCACGCATACCCGCACCCCTTCCGCCACGCTATACAGCCGCACATCGACGTTGTACAGTTCCCGCAGGGACGCGGGGGTCACGGTCTCGCAGGCTGCGCCGTCCCGGATGATCCTGCCCTGGCCCATCATCACCACCCGGTCGGCCACGGCCATGGCGTGATCCGGGTGGTGGGTCGAAAAAATGACTGTATAGCCTGTCCTGGCCAGGGACTTGAGCCGCTCCAGCAGGCGCAGCTGGTTGCCGTAGTCGAGCCCGTTGGTCGGCTCGTCCATGATAAAGGTGCCGGCGCCCTGGGCCATGGCCCGGGCGATCAGGGCCAGTTGCCGCTCGCCGCCGCTGACCTCGGTATAGGGGCGCTCGGCCAGGTGCCCGATGCCGAGCTTTTCCAGGGCCTCGTCGGCGATCAGCCGGTCCTTTTCGCTGTAACGGGCAAAGAAGGCGCTGTGGGGCAGGCGCCCCATCAGGACCACGTCGCAGACCCGGTAGGCAAAGGACTCCTTGTGCACCTGGGGCACGTAGGCCACCATTCGCGCCAGTTCCCGACGGGGAATGGTGCGGATGTCGCGTCCGTGCAGGAGGACGCTGCCGCGAGACGGCTTGAGCAATCCCAGGATCAGCTTGAGCAGGGTGGTCTTGCCGCTGCCGTTGGGCCCCAGCAGCGCCAGAACCTCCCCCTGTTCCATGCTCAGATCCACATCCGCCAGCACTTGGCGACGGTGGTAGGCGAACGAAAGCCGTTCCAGGCGGAGCAGCGCCATCACAGCCACCCTTTGCGGGCGTTCTTCAGCACCAGTACGAAAAATGGGATGCCGATCAGAGCCGTGACTATGCCGATGGGGATCTCGAAGGTAAAAGCCAGCCTGGAGATGTCGTCCACCAGCAGCAGGTACGATGCCCCTGCCAGGGCCGTGGCCGGGAGCAGGGTTTCGTTGTCCGGTCCGGTGATCATGCGGGTGATGTGGGGGATGATCAGCCCGACCCAGCCGATGATGCCGGCCAGGACAACGGTCAGGGTGCTGATCAGGGTGGCGCAGACAATCACCGTCAACCGCACCGCCTCCACGTTGACCCCCAGGGCCCGGGCCTCCTCGTCCCCCATGCTGAGCACGTTGAGATGGCGCGCCATGAGCATCAGGCAGGCGATACCGACCAGGATCGGGATGCCGGCCTTGAAGGTCATGCCCCGGTCTGCCATGGACATGTTGCCCATCAGCCAGTAGACAATGGCCGGCAACTGGTTGTAGGGGTCGGAGACGTATTTGACGATGGCGACCAGCGCGCTGAAGAAGGCGCCGCTGATGATGCCGCCCAGCACCAGCATGACCGTGCCGTTGACCCGGCAGAGCCTGGCGATCCCTATTGCCAGCCCCACGGCGGCAAAGCCCCCCAGGAAGGTGGCTGCCTGGACCCCATACCAGGTCTTCAGGAACACCAGCCCCAGGGCCGCGCCCAACGACGCTCCGGCTAGAACCCCCAGGATTCCGGGCGAAACCAGCGGATTGACGAACAGGGCCTGGTAGGCCGCCCCGGACACCGCCAGGGCTGAGCCGATCAGGGCCGCCGCCATGATGCGGGGCAGTCTGATCTCCATGACCAGATTTTCCAGGAGCTGCAGGCGTTCGGCGTCAAAGGTGCCCCAGCCGAAAATCCGGTGGCCCAGGAATCCGGCAACTTCTCCGGGCGCCAGGGGGTATTTGCCGAGGCTCAGGGAGACGAGGGCCGTGGCAGCGAGCAGCAGGCTCAGTAGTGAGATGGGGAGGATTTTCATCGTTGCAGGATCTCCCTCAGGTCCCGGTCGCTCAGTTCCACGCCCAGGAAGAGCCGATAGAACTCCTTGGTTTCCTTGGCCATGTTTATGGGATAGCGCTTGGGGTAGAGCCGGTTGGCGAACCACTTGAGGCCCAGCAGCCGCATGAAGGAGGGGGGGCGGTCGAACCAGTTGAACGGTGTGCGGGGGACCAGCCAGACCTGCCCGTTCCTGACGGCCCCGATGCTTTGCCAGCGCTTGTCGTGGGTCACAGAGTCGCGGAAGATCCGCTCCTGGACCACGATCGCCTGGGGATTGTAGAGCAGCACCTGCTCCAGGTTGACCTTCTCCATCCCCGCGTGATCCAGGGCCGCTCCACGGTGGACGTTCCTGCCGTTGGCCAGGCGGATCACTTCGGCATGCACGGAAGTCTCCCGTTCCGTTGCCAGGCCGTCGGTTCCTTCGGCATAGTAGACCGACACGCGCTCTTGGTCCGGAATCCCGGCGGTTGCAGCCGCCACCGTGCGCAGGGTGTCGCGGGCATAATCCGCCAGTCTGCGGGCCCGTTCCCTGCGCCCCAGCAGGTCTCCCAGGAAGGTGAACGCCTTCGGATAATTCTCCAGGCTGTCCAGATCGAGGAAGACCGTGGCAATGCCGCTTTTGTGCAGCCGTTCGGCCAACTTGTTCCCGGCGCCGCCATCCTTCCAGGCCCACATCAGCACCACGTCCGGCTTGAGAGCCAAGAGCGCCTCCAGGTTTATGTTGCGCCCCTGGCCGAACACCCCGCCCGCAACGGGAAGCCGGGTGAATTCCGGGCGGAGAAAGCGCCGGTCCTCTGCCTTGATAGTGAAATTGACCCCCACCAAAAGGCTGGGATCAAGGGCATAGAGCATGTAAGTGGCTGGCGGCGAACCGGTGAAGACGCGCCGGATGGTGTCGGGCACCGTAACCCGGCGGCCGGTCATGTCGATGATCTCCCGACCCTGGGCGGCGCTCAGGGAGGAGACGGCAAACAGCAGCGTCAGTAGCAGCGTGCGGAGCATGTGGGGTCCTTTCATTCGAGCAGATATTCCACCGGTATGATCAGGCGGGCGCTGACCGGCGGTTTTGGAAACGGCGCGCTGCGCCGGACGGTCTCCATGGCATTGCAGTCGAGCAGGGGCACCCCGGAACTCTTGACTATCCGGATGGCTTCGACCGAACCATCCACCCGGACCACGAACTCGACCTTCAAGGCACCGCTCCATCCCATGCGGCGGGCCCGGCCCGGGTATCGCAGGTTGTTGTTGATCAGGTCGCGGATATAACCGAAATGCTGTCTCAGGTAGCGTTCCCGCAAGGTTTCGGCGCTCTCTCCCCTGGTGCCGCCACCCGTGCCCGTCACGTCCGCTCCGGTGCCGCCGGTTGTTCCCCGGCCTCCCTGGCCAGGCTGTGCCGCTGTCCCTGCCGCGCCTCCGGAGAGGACAGCAACAGGTGCGGTCATTGACATGGCCCGGGTGTCGCTTATTGACATTGGGGCGGCTTCCGCTGCGACCGGCGTTGTTGCGGCCTGCGCCATCGGTGGCGCCTCTGGCGGCGGGGCTGGCACGGCAAGGGGCTGGGCACTGGGAAGCGGGGCTTTTGCAGGAGCGGCCGGTGGTGGCAATGTACCGGGATTACCGCCCATTGCCCGTGTCCCGGGCTGCTGCATCTGTGCGATACTGAGATCGATCATGATCGGCTCCGGCTGCTTGTGGTAAATTCCGGCAATCGAAACCGCACCCCCTGCCACCAGGAGATGCAGAAGAGACGAGGCGAGAAAGGCCGTTGTTTCCGTCTTCATCCTGCCACCCCTTCCCCGGACAACGGTTCAGAAACCCGCCTCCAGGCGCAGGCCGTAGGTGGTCCCCACATCTGGCCAGCCATAGATCGTTTCGTACTTGTCGTTCAGCAGGTTGCCGGCATAGGCCGTGAGCCTGCCGTCAAGTTTCCCGGCCATGAAGGCGTAACTCACGTTGGCATCCAGGCGGGTAAAATCGCCGACCTGGTGCAGCTGTTTATCCACGGAGAATTGGGACTGGGTACTCGTATAGGGCGAGATGTACCTGAGCGATACATTGGTCTTGACCGGCCCATAGGTGTGGCCCAGCAGGAACGTCACCGTGTCGTGGGGCGTATAGTCGTTGTCGCTGTCCAGGGTGGATTCGTAATAGGAGTAGTTGACCGTGTAGTCGAAGCCGCGGGGAAGGCTGCCGGTGGTGGACAGTTCCAGCCCTTTCATGCCTATGGTGCTGGCATCGTAGATGTTGACGGCATTGACGCCGGTGCCGGACGATCCGACCGTGACCTTGTAGTTCCTGACATCGTAGTAAAACAGGGTCAGTTTGGGATTGAAGGCGGGATGGTAATTGGCCGCAATGCCTGCTTCGTACTTGTAGCGTTCCTCCGGGCCCAGGTCCTTGTTGTCCAGGGTGGCCACGAACGAATCCGTCTCGGCATAGGAGTAGCCGAAGCGCGCCGAGAGGGTATGGAATTTGTCGATTTTGTAGGAAGCGCCCAGGGAGGCCCCAATGACCGGGGTCGTCCATTTGTCTTCGATCAGGGCGGTGGTGGTCTGGGTCGGCGAGTATTTGTCGATCCCCTTTTTGATGTACTTGTCGTCCACCCGCACCCCGGCATCCAGGCTCAGCCTGTCGCCAAGGAGGCGCTGCTCGTCCTGGACATAGCCGCCGATCAGGGTCTCTTCGCGGTCCTTGCCGTCCCAGGGAGCGTAACCGCTGGGCTCATGCCACCAGGTAGCCTGGAAACCGGTTTTCAGGGTATTGCTCCCGAAGCTTGCCGTGTGCCAGAGGTGATAATTGTCCGCATAGTCTCCCTGGGCATTGACGGTGGCCACCTGCGGCTTTGCAAAGGTGGCCATGACCTCTTTGTCATGGACCATGCCGTGGGAGTACGACAGCGACGTGACCTGGCTGGAAGTCCATAGCTTGTTGATGCTGACAGCCATCCAGAGGGCCTCCAGGGGGTCGTAGCTCCATTTGGAATTGCTGGTGGTGTTGTATGCCATGGCGCGCTGCATGTCGCGCTTGCCGTATTCGTAGAACAGGGTGGTGTTGACCTTGAGAGATGGCCCGTCGTAGCCGCCGTTGAAGAGGATCGACATGGCCTTCTGGTCGTTGTACCAGTCCTTGCGCCCGTTCGTGCCGTTGGCGGTACCGGTCAGGCGGTAGTTGTAGGGGCCGATCCTGTTGCCGTGCCGGAGTTGGAATTCCCGCGTGTCCAGGCTGCCGTACTCTATCGCTACCCCGCCTTCCGGCCGGGTCCCCTTGCGGGTCGTGATGATCACATAACCCTGGTTGGGTGCGCTGAGCGGAGAGGCAAAGGACATCAGCGGTCCCAGCGTCAGGCTGGTGGAATCCCTGACGACCCGGATCGATTCGATGGTGTCCATGGGAAACTGCGCCATGATGCGCGATACCTGGGCAGAGGGGATGTAAAAGCCGTCCAGGATGATCCCCAGCCCCTGCCCGCCGCGCACGCTGGCGAAATTCATGATCTTGCGCCCCTGGAAGGTGGACTCGACCCCGGCGGCGCGGGTGAGCAGATCGTAGAAGTCCCTGGGATGGATGGCCTCGATCTCCTCCCGCCCGATGATTTCGGTGGAGATCCGGGCGCTCTCGGCAACCGCGGCGGCGCTGTAGGCCGGCAGGCTGTCGCGCTTTCCGGTGACGCCGATCCGCTCCATTTCCACCTGTTCCTCGGTTCCGGACTGCTCCTGGGCCCGGGCGGACCAGGCCATGCCGCCCAGGCAGAGAACCGTTGCTGCCATAACCAGATTTTTCACGTTCATGCCTCCTGAATAAAATTCACAGCAAAGTATTTCATGCCACCATGTGGTAATAATCCGCTTTGTCGAAACAGGGCTTGCACAGGGTCTTGCCCTGGTGCTCGACCTCCCGGCCGTCCATGACGCTCTCACCGCAGCAGGCGCAAGGGACGCGGCGCAAGGGTTTGCCCGGCATATCCTCGGGCCGCAGTGGTACCTCCACGTCGGTGATGGCAAACAGCTCCTCCTCGGGAGCCTTGGCAAAGTCGGGCAGTTGGGCCTTGCCTTCTCCGTTTCCCTTTTTGCCCATCCGGGTCACCACCCGCACCGCCTTGCCTGTCTCCAGGTTGATGAAGGTGGCTGCCATCTTGCCGTAGTCGCGGATCTTCATGGTGCGCTTGCCCGGTTTGCAGCCGGTCAGGGCCATGATGGCGTCGGTGGAGCAGCGGTCGATCTCCACGAACACCATCAATTTTTTCCGGTCGGCACCCTTTGGATCGGTGATGTTGATCCGCTTCAACCCGCTCATGGTCATGCGGGTGCCGATCTCGATGCCTGCGCAGATGTCGCCATGAAATCTCCCTGCCTCGGCAACCAGGGTTGCGTATTCTCCAAAGTATCCGTTGTCCATGTGTCCTCCTGTCGATTTGTCCTGAATCCGTGATGCCTCCACGCCTCCGCTGGCCTGAAATGCCTCTGCCTTGGGCATTGCCACGAATGCAGCTCCTCTACGGAGGACCACCGGAGCAATCAAGCGCAGCAGTGCATGTGGCGTTGTGGCCCCGGCTCTTCCAGGCACTCCGGCATTACGGCATTACGGCATCACTGGATTCAGATTGTTCTAAAGTGCTGGCCAGTCCCAACTGTCGCAGCCGCGGGACATTGACGAGGTTGATCTTGCGCACGCAACTCCCGAACAGCCGATACCCTCCGCCCCCCTCGGCAAGTATCTCCAGGGCCTGATCGCTGTCAGTCACCACCACCGTGCCCACCAGGGCGATGTTGCGCCGGAAGAGCGGGTCAGGCACAAAACCGGCGGTGGGACCGACCACGGCAATGGCGGCATCCTTCGGTACCAGGCTGAGGAGCTCGCCGATGCTGTTGTTGGCAATGGCCGCCCCGGTGAATACGGCTGTCTCGCACCGGGCCAGGGCTGCGGCGGTGGACTCCAGCGGGACAAAGATCCCGTATCCGGCTTCGGCCTCGGCCTGGGTCTCTTTTTTTCGGTCAATGATGGCGACCTCCGCTGCCCCCAACTCTTTCAGGCGCTTCAACAGCGGAATAATGGCGCCTACCATGCAAACCCGCCGGTTTCTGAACAGCGTTGGCACTCCCGACAGGTCTCCGCTGGTATCGATGCAGTAGTGATCTGCATCAAAAAACGGCACGGACAGGGCGTTCAGCGTGGCCAGCCTGATGACTTCGGCAAAGGGGCCGGGAATTTTTCCAGCCATGACCGCCGTGGCCGGCATGCCGCGGATGGCCGGCGTATTTACTTTCAGGATGCGGTTGCCCGCGCTTTTGATTGCCTCGGGCGGGGTATAGGCCACCCCGCCGCAGCCGTTGGACAGCTTTACGCCCACAAAGAAAATCCCCACCACCAGGCGCTCTACAGTCAGTCTTGCCAGGCCGTCTCCGTATAATCCGCCCAGTGTTGCGGCCGCCTCGTCCAGGATCTGTCCGGAGCCGCCGGCAATCCCCCCTGTCTGGCTGCTGTCCGTTAGCGTCAAGACCATGTCACTGCTCCGGCCGGGCAAGTTCGTACACGCCGATGTGCTGCAGATACCGGAGCCGGCGTGGTCCCGGGCGTCCGTCGCCCGCTGAGATGAAGCTGATCTCCCCTTCATTTTCGTCAAGGGGCCTATTGTTCTTTTCAAAGAGCACCACGGCCTGCTCGCCCACCGGGCTGTTGAAGATCTCATGCCAGGAAAAGAGCGCCCAGTGCCCATCGCTGGACGAGAGCGTGACATAGATCCAATTGGGAGAATGGTGCTCCCGCAGGATGATGCCTGCCCGGTCCAGGATCGTGCTCAGCAGGACGCCCCGGCAGCTTTCGATGACCTCTTTCTTTCTGCCCGTACCGCAGATCATGGTCAGGTCCCTGATCTCGGCGCTTTCCATTTCCCTCAGGTTTTCTGTTGTCAACACCAGCGGCTGGCTGACCAGGCCTGCCACTTTTACCTCACGGGTCACGTATTCCGGGCCGTAGACCTTCACTTTCGTATTGGGCATCAGATCTTTCATCTCAATTAGTCCCCCTGCTCCGACCCCTGGCCATGCTCATGTCTATTTCCCGCATATCCCGAAACAGATCCTGCTTGCGGAACGTTATCCAGAAACCGCTCTCATCCCGCCTGATGGCGTAATCCCTGATGCCCGCCTTTCCCAGCGCGTCACCGTAGTCCATTTCATCGCGCTTCCGGTCGAATTTGGGCGTCCATTCGGGAATGCGTTGCCGCATGTTTGCCACGATCTGATCCCGCATTTCCATGGAGCCGAAGCCGCCTCCCAGATAGGCTTGGCCGCCAGGCGCCAAGACGCGCCGGACCTCGCGGAAGGCCCGGGGAAGGTCATGCCAGAAAAACAGCGAACCCCTGCTTACCACAAGGGCCATGGAGGCATCGGGCAGCGGAATCTCGTGGACGTCGCCCTTGATGGCCCTTACTCTCCCCTCCAGATTACGGGCAGCAATGTTTGCCGCCGCAATCTCACGCATGTCTCCGGATTCGTCCAACAGGCAGACCCGCAGGGCGGTTGTGCCGGCCAGGGCCAATCCCAGGTAACCGCCGCCGCTCCCCAGGTCGAGGCAGGTTCCGGTTGTTATGCCGGTCTTGGCGATAATCTGGCTTGCCAGCAGCGGATAGGCCGGGGCAAACACGTTACGGGCAATTTCATCGAATTCATGGGCATTGAAGGTCATGGTCCCCGTCTCCAGTGGGCCGGTCTTCGGCTGTCATCATTATATAGTCAGTTATATAACGCTTGTGCCGAAACATGGCGGATTTGTGCTGCCATACAGTATTTACATAATGCATGCCAACTTTGTGAAGTGTGTAACTCGCCGCAATCTTGAAATAAAATCTTCGTTGGCGAGTTTGGTTATATGTCTTGCTATATAACGATGCCCGATGTTCAAACAGTCTGCACACATTTGCAGCACTGTTCTCAGCCGTAGCCTTAAGCCGTGTTCCCGATCCGCTCGCCGTTGCGCAGGGCGTTGCGTACCGCGCTCAGCTTGGCGTCCATCTCCTCGAACAGGGTCAGGTTGGCCCGTTCGGCATCGCTGGTGACGATAATGGCGCTGATGCCGCCGTTCTTGAAAACCAGGCGCCGGTCTCCCATGAGGGCCAGGATCGGGTCGTGGGTGGCCATGAGCACGATCTTGCGCTTGTCCACCAGGGTATGCACGGCCCGCTTGCGGTCGATGCCGGCGTTCTCGATCTCGTCGATCAGGACGATGGGCGAGCTGCTGAGGCAGGAGGTGTCGGCGATCATCAGGGCGCGGGACTGGCCGCCCGAGAGGGCCGTGACCGGGGTTTGGGGAGTGAATTTCTCGCCGGCCAGGTCGTTGGCCAGGTCGATGATGGTGGCGGTAACCGTGGCCACATCCTCCACCATCCTGCTCTCGGCGTGCATGGTGATAAACTCCTCCACGGTCAGGTCCATGACGAAATTCATGTTCTGGGAGAGCTGGGCCACCAGTTTGTGATCAATGGCAAAGCGTTGGGCCGCTTCGGGCGGGTTGTTGTTGATCAGCACCCGGCGCCCGGTGGGGGTATCTCCCTGGGCGATCCATTCGATGTCGGCCAGGAAGCGGCTCTTGCCGGAGCCGGTGGGGCCGACGATGCAGATCACCTCCCCGGGCCGGACCGTCAGATTGAAATTTTCCGGCCGGCCGCTCTTGTCATGACCGCCCTGGATGGTTATGGATTCGA
Organism: Geobacter sp.; assembly: GCA_003574895.1. Lineage (GTDB taxonomy): Bacteria > Desulfobacterota > Desulfuromonadia > Geobacterales > Pseudopelobacteraceae > JACPFJ01. The sequence continues at coordinate 342,031 of PJFB01000002.1, read as the reverse complement.
TCCTGGGCTCGCCTGTGCCGGACTTCAGGTTTTCCAGCAGTCCCATGAAGGCGGTGAAGCGCTCGGTCAGGCTGTCCCGCTCCAAGCCCAGATCCTCCAGCAGTTCCCCATCCAGCAGGGTGAAGTATTCCTCCGGGCTTACCTCTCCCAGAGGCAGATCCAGGCCCAGGGTGTCGAAGAACTCGCCTATGAATGGCGCCCGCAGCAGCAGTTCGGCCATGGGAAGGGACATGAACGCGATTTTTTCCTTATTTGTCGTCATAAGCACTCTTATCCGAATACCATCTTTTTGACGTTGCCCATCTGAAAATCACTGCCTATCTTGCGCTGGCCAAGGCAGTAGGAGCAGAGGGCCGCTGGCATGGAAAAGCGCAGCAGGCTGCCTTCCAGGTTCGTGGTCTCCGGAGCGCCAAGCAGCAGCTTGCCCAGCTCATGCCCGCCCTGGCCGGTGAGGCCGTTCACCTGGATGATCACGGCATTGGCATTGACCTGGCGCACCCGGTAGGCAAAGACTTCCCGCTCGGCCTGGGAAACTATGTCTCCCTTGGTGATGACCACCAGGTCGGCCATCTTCAGCATCGGGCCGATCTTCTTGGGGGTGTCCACGCCGCTCAGGTTATCGATGACGCAGACCGCCTGGACGCCCTGGATATGGGGGGCGCAGCGGTTGCACAGCCCGGCGCTCTCGATCACCAGCAGGTCGAAGCCCCTGGCCAGCCCCCAGGCAAGGCAGTCGTTGGCATTGCTGACAAAGAAGTGGTCAGGGCAGAGATTGCCCGACAGGCCGGTGGTGACGGCGAGCCCCTGTTTCTCGTACAGGGCCTGGTCCTGGGTGGAAAGACTGTCGAACTTGACCACCCCCACCTGTACCCCTTCCTGTTGCAGGGCGGCAATGGCCTTGAGGGTGACGCAGGTCTTGCCCGACGACGGCGGGCCTGCAACCGTAATCAGCTTCATGGCGCCTCACCATGAAAGGCCCGCAGGAAGGCCGTATTGGTGTGGGCGATCAATGTCTTGAGGTCGTTGTTCTTGACGTAATCCCAGCCGATCCACTTGAAGACGGCATGGTCCGGCAGACCATTGTCCACCTGGGGGTGGAGGGCCGGGAAAGCAGCCCCGGCACAGATGCGGGCGACCTCCGGCCCGGTCAGGAAATCGGTCAGGTGCCGCAGTTCGGCGCGCTTGTGCGCCTTGACCAGCATGGTGACCGGGCTGACCAGGGCGCCGTCCTCGGGCCAGATGATGCTGACATTAGAGCTGTTCTTTATGTTATTGGCAAAAAAGAGCGGCATGACGCTGATGGCCGGCGTGTCGTCACGGCCGCTGCCGGCCGCCTTGGCCATCTGGGAAGGGTGCCAGCCCCAGGCGACGTTGGCCCCCAGGCGCGCCAGGCCCGCTTGGCCAAAATCCTTGTAGAGCGACAACAGGAGGGTCTCGCAGAAAGTCCCCTCGTGATTGCCGCGGATGGCGATACTTTTGGCATATTCCGGCTTGAGCAGGTCTGCCCAGCTATTAGGCATTGGTCTGTTGCCCAGGCGGCCGTGATCGACCACCGGCACCAGCAGGTTCATGGCCAGCATGGTATAGTGGCCGTCGGGATCGGTCACGCCCATGGCCGCCAGGTGCCGGTCGCCGGCAAAGAGATTGACACTGGCAAACTGGCCGGTCTTGATGAAGCGATTGACAAAATGGGGGTGGAAAAAGCTGTTGAAACCGGGGGTAATGATGATGTCCGGCATTTCCCCAAGGGTCTCGACGTGATCCGAGTATTCGGCATAGTCGATCTGGGCGTTGGCATTGCCCTCGATACAGTAGGTCAGGGTGGCGCGCTGCTCCTCCTCCAGCGAGGCCAGGAAGCCGTGGAAGGCTTCTTCCAGTGGCACCTTGAGGGGACAGGGCAGCAACGCGAACAGGTTCAGTGCAGATGACATGGCTGGTTCCTCGGAACGGTCTGTGAAATTCTATGCAATGATAGCGTTATATATCTTATTACATAATGCAAGATAAAAAACTAAGGATTAGGTGGTTTTTGTTGTTTGAACAGCCCCCTTCCCCTTGGGTCCGTCAAGGGGAAGGGGACTTCTTTTCGCGGCTGCATCATATTTGACTCGATTGTAGGCTTGCGCCGGGCTGGTCAGGCCGTGCCGCCGCCTCAGCCCTGCAGCACATCCCGGCCGCATCCCACCAGATAGTTGTAGACCTCTTCGCGTGTGGTGACGAAACGCGGCATTTCGTTGAGGATGTCCTCCAGCAGGTGCAGCACCCGTCCGTTGTCACTCCCAAGTGCCTCCATGGCTGCCGACATCATGGGGAGGATTTCGTACAGGTCGTCGCGGTTGAAGGGCGCCGGGTCAGGCAGTCCGCTGAACTTCGCCTCCTCACGGTGCGCAACATCGCGGGGGTATTTGAATTTAAGGTCTGAAGCCTTGACGATGAGCATGGAGCCTCACTTTCAGTGTCCGTTGCATCCTCCGCCACAACCGCCGCCACATCCGCCGGGCCGGACGATCGCAGCGGCCGTCGGTTTGCCGCAAAGCTGCAATGAGGACCGCTCCACGAGCCAGGAGTCATCCTCCTGCATGCCTGCCAACTCATTTCTCTTGAGCATCATCAACACCCGTGTTTCGGTGGTCTCCAAAAGTGCTGCCGCCTCTTTGACGCTCACAAACGAAGTTCCTGGTTTGCACATGGTATATTCTCCTGGTCTCAGGCTGCCCATGGCAGGCTGCCCGGCTCGAAATATATCTCGGTCAACTCCCGGTCGGACAGATCGCGTTTGCGCCGCTGGGATAGATTCCTGGCCCGCACCAGCAGTAGTTCCGCTTCGGGCCGCCCCAGAACGATCCCCATGCCGCGATAACGTTCGATCAGGCCGCTGGTGCCGGAATGCTTGCCGACCACGATCTGGCGTTCCAATCCCACCTCGGCCGGATCGAACCCCTCGTAGTTGTGTGGGTCCTTGATAACGCCGTCGGCATGCAGCCCGGATTCATGGGCAAAGACCCGTTCTCCGACCACGGGTTTCGAAACCGAGAGGGGGCGGTTCGATGCCTTGGCAACGAACAGCGACATCTCGCGGAAACGGTAAGTATCGATGCCGGTTTCCACGCCGCAGGCATGCTTGAGCCCCATGACAACCTCTTCCAGGGCGGCGTTGCCGGCCCGTTCGCCAAGCCCGTTGATCGTGGTGTTGACGTAGCGCGCCCCGGCCCGGACACCTGCAATGGCATTGGCGGTGGCCATGCCCAGGTCATTATGGGTATGCACCTCGATTTCCACCTCCGGCACGGCTGTCCGCAAAAAGCGTATCTTCTCGTACATGGTGAATGGGTCCATGATCCCCAAGGTGTCGCAAAAGCGGAAACGATCCCCACCCAGGGAGCGGGTGATCTCCATCAGTTCAACCAGGAAATTCAGGTCGGCCCGGCTGGCGTCTTCACCACCCACCGAGACATAGAGGTTGTGTTCTTTGGAGAAACCCAGGGCAACCCTGAGCTGTTCCTTCACCGCCTCGCGGTCTTTTCTCAGTTTATGGGCAATCATCTGGTCCGAGACCGAGAGCGAGATGTCCACCGCCTGCACGCCGCAGGCAATGCTTGCCTCTATTTCGGGCACCAGCGCCCGGTTCCAGGTAATCAGGCGGGCATTCAACCCCAATTCCACCAAGGCGCGGATGCCGGCACTTTCCTCGGCGCCCATGGCCGGAATGCCGCATTCGATCTCTCCCACGCCAATGGAATCCAGCATTCGGGCTATGGCGATCTTTTCCCGTTTAGAAAAAACAACCCCGGCGGTCTGTTCGCCATCACGCAGGGTGGTGTCGTCTATGATAATGCTAAGTTCGTTCATTGCAGACCCCTTTCTATACAGGATTACAGGCTCTTGGGCGGTGCGCAGGCGGACTCGCCAATCGTCACATCCTGGCCGATCAGGCCGATTGCGTCGGCCCGGCACTGTTTGCAGTGGCTGAACTGGCCGATTATTTGCTCATTGGCTTTTCTGAATTCCGCCAGGCGCTCTTCTGTTGGGGGCTCGATGTGGGCCAGTTCGGCCTGGGGAATGAGGGGCATGATGTTCATCACAAAGGCGCCCAGTTCCTTGACCTTTTGCGCGATCAACGGGATCTGGCCGTCATTGATGCCTGGCACCAGGACCGAGTTTACCTTGATTGTCAGGCCCAGCTCGCCGGCTCGCTTGAGACCCTCGAATTGATTGGCGATCAGGATTTTGGCCCCTTCAACCCCGCTGTAATGATGCCCGTGGTAGCTGATGTGACGGTAGATCTGTGCCCCCACTTCCGGATCAACGGCGTTGACGGTGACGGTCAGGCTGTGCAGTCCCAGTTCGTAGAGCCGATCGATGGATTCGGGCAGCAGCAGGCCATTGGTGCTCAGGCAGAGCATCAGGTGCGGGAATTCCTTTTTGACCAACTCGAAAGTCTCGAAGGTTTCTTCGTTGGCCAGAGGATCGCCGGGGCCGGCAATGCCGATAACCTTGATGATGGGCCCAACTACCGGGCTGGCCATGACTTCGCGCACCTTGGCGATGGCCTCGGCCGGTGTCAGCAGGCGGCTGGTCACGCCGGGTCGCGATTCGTTGGCACAGTCGTGCTTGCGGGTGCAGTAGCCGCACTTGATGTTGCACTTGGGCGCCACTGCCAGGTGCATCCGGCCATTCTTGTGGTGGTTGCCGCCAAAACAGGGGTGCCCCTGGATCTTATTTTTCATTTCGCATGCAGTTGCCATGACAGAACTCCTTTCAGACGGAAAAAACCCGTGGGTGCTTCCCCACGGGCCTCGTTGCCTCGTAGTTGAAACGGATGCTTTGGTTTTTCTGTAATGCTACTGTTTTGTCATTAGGCATATTGCGTGCCAGAAGCAAAATATATTAAAAAGAAAGCCGCAAAAGCAGGCAGAACGGCACTTGCAACCAAATGTACGCTCTCCTTCTCCAGTAGATGGCGGCCAGGTCATTTGAGTTTTGCACAATATTTATGCATTTTTGCCGGTTTTTGATGTGGTTCCTCTTTTGCATGGCCATTTGTATCAGGCTTGGTTCAAATTCATTTGAAATGGTTTTCAATGTTCAATCAATATGATCTGGACGAAATACGCGACAGGGCCCGGGCAGCCTTTATCGGTATGGCCATTGGTGATGCAATGGGGGCCACCGTGGAGTTCATGACCGTACCCGAGATTGCTGCAAAGTACGGCGTTTTCAAGGAAATAAAGGGAGGGGGATGGTTGCGGCTGAAGCCGGGTCAGGTGACCGATGACACTGAAATGGCGCTGTGCATAGCCAGGGCCATCATTTCCAACCAGAGTTGGTCCCTGGAAGCGATTGCCGCCAATTTCGCGTCCTGGCTCAAATCGAGGCCGGTTGACTGTGGCGATACCTGCCGCAAGGGGATTCGCGCCTACATGTTGAGCGGTACCCTGGAGGTGCCTGCCAACAAGTGGGACGCCGGCAATGGCGCGGCCATGCGCATGTTGCCGGTGGCACTCTACTCATTGCCGGACAGGGAAATGCTTAAAAAATACGCACAGGAACAGGCGCACCTTACCCACAACAATCCGCTGTCCGATGCTGCGTGCATCTGTCTGGGAGAGCTGTTGCACCTTGCGCTCTGCGGTGCTGCCAAGTCCCGGCTTCGCAACCATGTGGACGGTTTTGTCGCCCGCTTCCCAAGCTTCTCGTACCAGCCGTATCGGGGCTTGGCAACCGGTTATATCGTGGATACCCTGCAGACGGTGTTTCACTGGTTTTTCAAGGGAAGGGATTTCGAGGAGTGCCTGGTGGGGACAATCAATCAGGGAGCCGATGCCGATACAACCGGCGCCATCTGCGGCATGCTGGCGGGTGCCTACTACGGTATGGACAACATTCCGCAACGCTGGATTAAAAAAATGGATAGGAAGGTTATCACGGAAATAGAGGAGGTAACCCTGCGCCTGGTTGCTGCCAGTCCTGTGGGCAGGATCATGTAGGGGCGCTCCCTACTACACCCCCTTCAAAATGCCGTCCGCCACCTGGCGCAAGGTCTTGCGCTTATCCATGGCCATTTTCTGCATGATACGATAGGCTTCGGCCTCTGACAGCCTGTTCTTCTCAATCAGGATACCTTTTGCCTTTTCAATGACCTTGCGATTCTCGATGGTTTCTTTGAGATCTTCGATCTTTTCCCTGAGATCTTCAACTTCCTCGGTATGCGCCAGTGCAATCTCCAGGGCGGGAATCAGGTCCTGCTCCCGCAGGGGTTTGGTTAAAAAAGCGGCAATTCCGCATTCTGCTGCCCGTTTCGCAGTCTGGGCATCATAACAGTTTGTCAGGAGAATGATGGGGATTTTGAGTTTTTTCTTGATTTCCGTCGCCGCGGTGATGCCATCCATTTTCGGCATGGCCACATCAAGAACCGCCATGTCGGGAAAGCTTGCCAACGCCATTTCCACGGCAGATTTACCGTCTCCGCATTCCAGTACTTCATCGAACCCAAGTTCGACCAGCATAGCCTTCAGGTTCATCCTTATGACCGGTTCGTCATCACAAATCAGTATAGTCTTCATGGGTATTTCCTTCCTGGAAGCAATGGGATGATTCAATGGTTTTGCATTGAACATGCCATCTATGCAAAAAAAGCCCCGGCAGCAATGCCAGGGCTTCATAAGTTCGGTGTTGCCGGTTTAATCATCCGGCCGGCAACTCCTGACGGACTGCTTAATGGAGAACCGCTTCCGCCAAGACCTCGGCCACATCTCTTATCCGAACACCTTCGGCCTTCACATCCTTGAGGCCGTCTTCAAACATGGTCATGCAGTAGGGGCAGGATACGCAGATGGTATCGGGATTCTTTGTCAAGGCCTCCTTGACCCGGTTGTGGTTGATCCGTTCGCCCTCGGTCTCCTCCAACCACATGCGTCCGCCGCCTGCGCCGCAACAGAAGGCGTTCTCGCGGCTTCTCTCCATTTCCGCCGGGATTGCGCCGGTGGCGGATGCAATGAGCGCCCGTGGTGCCTCATAGACGTCATTATGCCGTCCCAGGTAGCAGGAGTCGTGGAAAACGGTCTGTCCAAGCTCGGTCGCTTGGTGCTGCAGTTTGATACGCCCGGACTGGACCAGGTCACGCAACAATTCGGAGTGATGAACCACCTCCACTTCAAGGCCGTACTGCCGGTAGTCATTTTTCAGGGTGGAGAAGCAGTGCGGGCATTGAGTGATGATTTTCTTTACTCCCTTTTCTTTAAAGAGAGCCACATTTTCCCGCGCCAAGCGATCAAAGACGAATTCATTGCCCAGCCGTCGCAATGAATCACCGCAGCACTTTTCTTCCTTGCCCAGAATTCCCCACGAAATCCCGGCATTGTCCAAGAGCGTGGCCAGTGCTACCGTCACGTGCTTGTTGCGGGAGTCGAACGACCCGGCGCAGCCGACAAAGAGCAGATACTCCGTAACTCCTTGCTCGAAGGGATTTACCGATAGTTGTGAACACCACTTTGTCCGTTCGCTTGGCGCTATCCCCCAAGGGTTGCTGCGGCTTTCCATGTTCTCGAACAAATTCAGAAGCTCTTCGGGGAATTTGGCCTCCTCTTCCACCAGATGGCGCCGCATTAATAACATTTTCGGCATCTGCTTGATAAAAACCGGACAGGCCTCCATGCAGGCCCCGCAAGTGGTACAGTCCCAGAGGGCTTCTTCCGGGACGCTGCCTTCGCCCGTGTCGCCGATCAGGGGCATTACCGCTTTATGCCCCTGTTTCAGCAGCGGCCCGTTTTTCAGCAGATTGACCTTGATGTCGTTGATGACGGCCCGCGGATTTAACTGCTTGCCGGTGTTTCCGGCCGGGCAGACCATCTGGCAGCGGCCGCATTTGGTGCAGGCAAACGAGTCAAAAAGATCTTTCCTGCTGAAGCGGTCCACCTGGCCGGTGCCAAACACATTCCCGGCTACGAATTCCTCCAGAGGCTGTATGCTGGGCTTGTCCTCGCGGCGCAGGAAGCAGTTGGCAATTGCGGTAAAGACATGCAGATGTTTGCTGTAGGGGATGAGAAGGTTCAAGAATATCATTAGCGCGATGGCATGAGTCCACCAAAAGAACGTATGCAATGATGCCAGCCCATTGGCGGTCATTCCTCCCATAAAGCCGGCCAGCTGGCTTGCCACGGGCATGTAGGCCGCAGCGGACTCTTCTCCCAGGGCGATCTCGGTTGCGCAAATCCCCAAGTAAGCCAGCATGTGGACACCAATGACGGCCAGGAGGAAAAACGCCTCAAGGGTACGCGCCTGCGGATATGGCGGGAAAAAAACGCGCCGGATTACGGCAATAACTACCGCCAGGGCAGCAAGTGAGGACAAGATGTCTGAAACGAGGCATATCGAAAAATAGATTGGCGCGGGAAGTCCTGCAAGACTGATGGCAGGGAATATTCCCTCCAGCATGAATTCGACGTTAACAAAAATCAGAAAAATGCATGCCCAGAAAAATATAAAGTGATTAAATCCGAACGGTTGCCGTAATACCCTTCTTTGGCCAATGGCGTACACAAGCATGTGTTTGATACTACTGGCAAAATCAATTTTGCCTGATTCCGGCTTTCCCAATCCCACCAGACTGAGCCGGCGATACAGGCTCCATGAGAAAAACACAACCGAAGCCACGAGTAGGGGGGTGAAAAGCGCTGCTTGCTGTGACATTATAACTACCTCCACCGCATTTGTATTGAAGTCGGCATTATTACTTATCACCAGATCCTTGCGCTTTCAGGGCACGAATCTTCTTGGTGATCGAAGGTATTACCTGAAACAGGTCTCCCACAATTCCGTAGGTGGCTACCTCGAAGATTGGGGCCTGGCGGTCACGATTGATCGCAATAATCATATCCGAATCCTGCATTCCGACCAGATGCTGGATAGCGCCGCTTATGCCGCAGGCAATGTAAATCTTGGGCCGTACCGTCTTGCCTGTTTGCCCAACCTGGCGATCCTGTGGCATCCAACCGGCATCCACGGCACTGCGGGACGCCCCTACCACGCCACCCAGTTCGTCAGCCAGCTCCTGGAGCATGGCAAAGTTCTCCGGGCACATCATGCCCCGGCCACCCGACACGATGAACTCGGCGCCGGTTATGTCTACGCGCCCTTTGCTGTTTGCGTCATGTATGATCTCAATGACCTTGGTGAGGATGTTTTCCTCGGGCACGGCGAAATCATCGCGCACGATGATTCCGGCGGCCCCTTTTTTCTTCTCGGGCATGGGCATGACATTGGGGCGTACCGTTGACATCTGGGGTCTGAATTTGTCGCACATGATGGTGGCCATGATATTGCCGCCAAAGGCGGGGCGAGTCTGCATCAGATTGCGTTTGTTGTCGATCGCCAAGCCGGTGCAGTCTGCGGTCAGGCCGGTGGCCAAGCGGGTTGCCACGGCGCCGGCCAGGTCGCGTCCCATGCCGGTGGCGCCCATCAGCACCACCTCTGGTTTATATTTGTCGATCAGATGGCAACATGCCGCCAGGTAAGATTCGGTGCGATAGTTGCGATAGAGCGGGGCATCGATCAGGTAGGTTTTGGAAGCTCCGTATTCAAAGGCTTCGTGGCAGAGGTGTTCGACCTTGTCGCCGATCACCAGGGCGCACAGTTCCACACCGAGACTAGAGGCCAGTTGGGCGCCGATACCGAGCAGTTCCCAGGAAACCTTGGCCGGTTCACCCTCGGTCTGCTCCACGAAGACCCAAACTCCGCGGTAGGCTGACAGCATCTTTTTCAGTGCCGCCTCTTCTTCGTCGACTTCCTCTTCAACAGCTCCGGTGTCGGTCTTGGCCAACTCGTTGAGGATCTTGAGCTCTTCTGGTGTGAAGAACATTTCCAGTGCCTCGGCTGGACAAATCTTGACACATTTGACGCAGCCAATGCATTTTTCCGAAAGAATTATGGGCTCACCGGCATCAGTCATCTCGACGGCATTGACAGGGCAGGAACTCTGGCAACGGGCGCCGCAAGCGATGCATTTTCCGTCAATGAGCCTCGCCTTGCCGCGGGGTTTCTTGATCTTGGGTTTTATTTCGCTCATGAAAAAATTCCTTATTATTGCCGCAAAGGCTTAGTGAAGAGTGGTTTTCCCGCTTAAACCGTCAGCATATCCTTATCCAGCAGTTTTTCGATCAACATGTTCGCGGTTCCTTCCGGGTCCGCAAAGCCATCTCCCAAAATTTCACCTTTTGCCCGCTCCGGAGAAAATATTTTACTGACCCAGGTTGGCGAACCCTTCAAGCCGATACTTTGTTCATCAAGCATAAGCACCTGATTGTTCCAGACTTCCACCTTGGCATTAACCGCTGTTAGGCGCATCGGCACGGTGGGGTAGCGCGGACGGTTCAATTCACGCACAACCGTGAGCATGGCAGGCAAAGGCGCTTCGACGATCTCGTGCCGCCCCTCCAGTTTGCGCCGTACGCGGATACGTTTGGCGGACAGGTCAATATCTTCAACGTTATCCACCAAGGTGAGCTGCTGATACGCGAGTCGGGTGGCAATGCCCGGGCCGACCTGGGCCGTATCTCCATCGATGGTTTGTTTGCCGCAAAGTACCAGACCGACCTCATCGATTTCAGTGTGCAGCTTGCTGATGGCTGCCGAGAGGACATTGCTGGTTGCCAGGGTGTCCGCACCGCCAAAGACACGGTCGGAGAGTAGAATGGCAAAATCCACTCCCAGCGCCAGGGCCTTTCTAAGGGTGCCCTCGGCATTGGGCGGCCCCATGGAGATGGCGGCAACCCTGCATCCGAAACGGTCTTTAAGCCGCAAAGCCTCTTCCAGGGCATGGGTGTCATAGGGATTGACGATAAAAGGAATCCCTTCGCGCACCAATGTGTTGGTAACGGGATCAATCTGTACCTGGGTAGTGTCAGGCACCTGTTTGATACAGGCTACAATTAGCATGAAGGACCTCGTAAATAACAATGATTAAATATTGAGCACACCTGAAGACAAATTGATTAAAAAATGTCACTCTAACCGACAAGCAGCGAAGTTTCAAGTCGGTAATATGGGGCTGGCGGTCTTGGGGCATAAAAAAGCCAGCGCGCTTTTTCCGGGGCGGCTGGCGTCTTTGCCATCATTGTACGTATACCTGCTGCTGCAAGGGAGGCAGGTAGAATATGGTTGTCATGTATGCACGTTGAGTGCCAGAACAACGGCAATTATTTTGGGCGTCGCGCCTGGCTGCCCCAAACAACACTCACTTTACACAATTGTGTTCAATTTGCACTCAGCATATCGTGCTTTTATGTGGTGGTGGGTAGCGTCCCGGGTGATGTAGCGCAGAGGCAACTGCATAATTTTGCAACACATGTGCATATATTTTAGGCTGCCACTGTGGCTGCGGCATATAATGTGCTTACAAAATAGGCTCATAAGGTCATGATGCATATATTTAATGCACATGAAGTATATTATTTGAATAGGAGGCAGGCACATGACGCAGCAGATGAACGAAAAGATTCAGGGCATTTATCAGGAAGTATTGCACCGCAACCCGGCTGAAACCGAATTTCATCAGGCGGTTCTGGAGGTCCTGGAATGCCTGGGGCCAGTGCTCGTCAAGCACCCCGAGTTTGCTGATCGTAAAATTATCCAGCGTATATGCGAGCCGGAGCGCCAGATCATCTTCCGGGTGCCGTGGCAGGACGACAAGGGCGAGGTCCAGATCAACCGGGGTTTCCGGGTTGAATTCAGCAGCGCCTTGGGTCCCTACAAGGGCGGTCTCCGCTTCCATCCATCCGTCTATCTGGGGATCATCAAATTCCTTGGGTTCGAGCAGATCTTCAAAAACTCCCTGACCGGGCTGCCGATCGGCGGCGGCAAGGGCGGTTCCGACTTCGATCCGAAGGGGAAATCCGATGACGAGGTGATGCGCTTCTGCCAGAGCTTCATGACCGAACTGCATCGCCACCTGGGTGAACATACCGATGTCCCGGCCGGCGATATCGGCGTAGGGGGGCGTGAGATCGGCTACATGTTCGGCCAGTACAAGCGGATCACCAATCGTTACGAGCCGGGCGTTCTGACCGGTAAGGGCCTTACCTGGGGCGGGTCCCTGGTCCGCACCGAGGCCACCGGTTACGGTGCCACCTATTTTGTGAACGAGATGCTAAAAGCCCGCAAAGATACCTTTGAAGGCAAGACCTGCCTGGTATCCGGCTCCGGTAACGTGGCCATCTACACCATCGAGAAGATCCACCAGTTGGGCGGCAAGTGTGTCGCCTGCTCCGATTCCAATGGGGTGATTTACGACGAAAACGGGCTGGACCTCGATCTGATCAAGCAGCTCAAGGAGGTGGAGCGTCGCCGTATCGAAGATTATGCCAAATATCACAAACAGGCGGTTTACAAACCAGGCGGCAACATCTGGAACCTCCCCTGCCAGGTGGCCATGCCGTCGGCTACCCAGAACGAGATCAACGGCAAGGACGCGGCAACCCTGATCAAAAACGGCTGCATTGCCGTGGGTGAAGGTGCCAATATGCCGACCACTCCGGAAGGCGTCAAGGTCTTCCTCGATGCCAAGATCGCCTATGGTCCTGGCAAGGCGGCCAATGCCGGCGGGGTTGCCACTTCTGCTCTCGAAATGCAGCAGAATGCTGGCCGCGATTCCTGGAGCTTCGAATACACAGAGAAAAAACTGGAAGATATCATGGTCAACATCCACAGAAACTGTTTTGATACCGCCGAGGAGTACGGGGCACCGGGGAACTATGTGCTGGGAGCCAACATTTGCGGCTTCATCAAGGTGGCCAACGCCATGGTCGCCCATGGCCTGATCTGATTCCTGTCAACTTCTGTCCGCGAATAGAAGCCCGGCGCCACGCCGGGCTTTTTTCGTTGACGCTCGGGCACTCAGCGACTAAAAAGGAAGGCATGGATCTACTCAAAAATCTCAACCCACCCCAGAAAGAGGCGGTGCTGCACGGCGAAGGGCCGCTCCTGATCCTGGCCGGGGCAGGCTCGGGCAAGACCCGCGTCATCACCAACCGCATAGCCTGGCTGATCCGGGAACAGGGGGTGCGCCCTGGAAACATCCTGGCGGTGACCTTCACCAACAAGGCTGCCAAGGAGATGGCCGAGCGCGTACGGAAACTGCTGGGGAGCGATTACGTCCCCTACAACATATCCACCTTCCACTCGGCCTGCGGCCGCATCCTGCGCCAACAAATTCACCATCTCGGCTTTGACTCCAACTTTGCCATCTATGACGAGCGGGATTCCGAGCGGCTGCTCAAGGATGTCCTGACCGGGATGGACCTGGACGACAAGCGCTTCCCGCCCAAGGGGATCGCGGCCAGGATCGACGACTTCAAGAACCGCGGGCTGTTTCCCGAAGACCTCGATGCCATTGCAACCGGAGATATCTACAATGCCAAGGTGGTGCAGATCTATGCCGCCTATCAGCAGCGCCTGAAGAAATGCAATGCCCTGGATTTCGGCGATCTCCTGATCCAGACGGTACGGTTGCTGAAGGAATTCCCGGAGGTGCTCAGGCAGTACCAGGAACGCTTTCAATGGATCCTGGTGGACGAATACCAGGACACCAATCCGGTACAGTACCGACTGATCCGGCTTCTGGCCGGCGCGCGCCAGAATCTGTGCGTGGTTGGCGACGACGACCAGTCGATTTATTCCTGGCGCGGTGCCGATATCCGCAACATCCTCGAATTCGAGAACGACTTCCCCCAGGTAAAGGTGGTGCGCCTGGAGCAGAACTACCGCTCCACCGCCACCATCCTCAAGGCCGCTGGTGCGGTGGTGAGCCGTAACACCGGCCGCAAGGTCAAGGCCCTCTGGACCGAGAACCCCAATGGCGAGAAAATCCGTTACCTGCGGGTGGAGTCGGACCGCGAGGAGGCGCGCACGGTCAGCCGCGAGATCAGCCGGCTGCGGGCGAGTGGGGTGCCGTTGGAGGAAATGGCGGTATTTTACCGCACCAATGCCCAATCAAGGCTGGTCGAGGAGGCGTTGGTTTCCGATGCGTTGCCCTATCACATAGTTGGCGGCGTCAGATTCTATGCCCGCATGGAGGTCAAGGACATACTGGCTTACCTGCGCGTGCTGGACAACCCGGCCGACGAGGTTTCGCTGAAGCGGATCATCAATGTTCCGGCACGGGGGATCGGCAATGCCACCGTGGACCGGATTGCCGCCCTGGCTGCCAGGAACGGGACCAGCTTTTATGCCTCCCTTCAGGATGCCGTGCATGGAGGTGGACTGACTTCCGGGCCGCGCGGCAAGGTAACGGTGTTTGCCGCCATGCTGGAGCGTTTTCGTGAGCAATCCGCTTCGATGCCCCTGCCTGAATTGGCCCGGTGCGTTATGGAAGAGAGCGGCTACCTGGCCAGGCTCAAGGAGAGCCGCGACGAGGAGGATGCCGAGCGGCTGGAAAACCTGGAGCAGCTTTCGGCAGCCATGGAGGAGTTCTGCGAAAAGAACCCCGAGGCGGGCCTGTCTGATTTCCTGGAACAGGTTTCGCTGGTGTCCGATCTGGAGCAGGGAGAGCAGGGCAAGCCTTCGGTGACGCTGATGACCCTGCATGCCGCCAAGGGGCTGGAGTTCAAGGCGGTCTTCATGATCGGCCTGGAGGAGCGTCTGTTTCCACATGTCCGCGCCCTGGATGACCTGGACGGCATGGAAGAGGAGCGCCGCCTCTGTTACGTGGGCATGACCCGCGCCCGAGAGCGGCTCTATCTGCTCAATGCCCGGCGTCGTTACCTGTTTGGCCAGGAACAGGGCAATACGCCATCGCGCTTTCTCAAGGATATTCCGCCGGAGTTGCTGGATGATGGGGGGGAGATCGGCTTGGGCAGCAGGGTCGAGGCGTTGCCCCGCAAGGGTTGGGCCAGCCATCCTGGTGTCGATACCAAGTCGCAGGCAGCACACAACCTCGCTGCTGCCGCTGAATTCTCACGGTCCAACGAGGTGGAGATTATTCCCGAACCCCCGGAGGAGCACGAAGGGGTCTTTGTCGGCATGCGGGTCAGGCATGCCAAGTTCGGCCTGGGTACCATCAGGAAGATAGAGGGGAGCGGCGAGGGGCAGAAGGTCATCGTCTGGTTCAACGTGGTGGGGCCGAAGAAGCTGATGCTCCGCTTTGCAGGTCTGGAGAGGGCGTGACGAGATAAGCGGAATCATTTGAATTGATTGCCAGATACGCTGCTCCATGGTAAATTTGATTCCTGTTTTTGCAGGGCCAAGCACACATATTCACAAGGAGTATGCAATGTCCTTCCGCACCATCGAATGGCGCGATAACAGCGTGATCATGATTGACCAGACCCTCCTCCCATCGGAAGAGGTCTACAACACCTATACCGATTTCAAGTCTGTTGCCGAAGCCATCAGGGGTATGGTCATCCGTGGCGCGCCGGCCATAGGCGTTGCAGCGGCCATGGGGATCGCATTGGGAGCACGGGAGATCATTGCCGATACCCACGAATCATTTTTTCGCCAATTGGAAAATGTCTGCGAAACAATGGCCCGCACCCGTCCCACCGCGGTCAACCTGTTCTGGGCCATCGAGCGGATGAAGCGGGTGGCGGATGCCAACCGCGCCAAGGGGCTTGACCGGATTCGCGACATCCTGAAAAAGGAAGCCATTCGCGTGGAGGAGGAAGACCTGACGATCTGCCGCAACATCGGCAAATGGGGCGCCACCTTGATTCCGGAAGGAGCTGCGATCCTGACGCACTGCAATGCCGGCGGACTTGCCACGGCAGGTTACGGCACCGCCCTGGGGGTGATCCGTGCCGCCCATGAAATGGGTAAGAAGATCCAGGTTTTTGCCGACGAGACCCGCCCCTGGCTGCAGGGGGCTCGCCTTACCGCCTGGGAGTTGCTGAAGGAAGGCATCCCCACCACGCTGATTTCCGATAATATGGCGGGGTTTTTCATGAATCGTGGCGAGATCTCCTGCTGCGTGGTCGGTGCCGACCGGATCGCGGCCAATGGCGACACGGCCAATAAGATCGGCACCTATTCGGTGGCGGTCCTTGCCAAGGAAAACAACATCCCATTTTATGTGGCCGCCCCGGTTTCCACCCTGGATCTATCGCTCTCCGATGGCAGCCAGATTCCGATCGAGGAACGTCCGGCTTCGGAGGTAACCCACATCAAGGGAGTGCCGATTGCGCCGGAAGGGATCAAGGTGCGCAACCCGGCCTTTGATGTCACCCCGGCATCCTATATAAGCGCCATCATCACCGAGAATGGCATTGTCAGCGGGGATTACCGCAAGGGCCTCAGGAAGGTTGCCGCGCCGTAGGGCAAATCCCGGCGGCCGTCCACCCGGGGCAGGTACCCTGCCTTGGCAAGTCCCGATCCAACCATAGCCCTCTCCTTGAAGGGAGGGCTGTTTTTTCAGAGCAAGGATGCTCCCATATGCATGTGGAAAGATTTTCCCAGGAATTCAGCCGGATAATCGCAATTAATGATACCAGCCGCCGCGCGCAGGAGTTGTCGTCCTTCCTGGAGTCCCACGGTTTTCTTTACGGTGCCCGCTCGGCCGACAACATCCTTCTGTTCCAATCGCTTTTCCCTGTGGAGATCCTGCATCGTACCGTGATCACCTCGCTCTTGACTCCATTGCCAGATCTGGCCCTGAATGCCTTTGAACGTCTGGTCGGAGTCATTGCTCCCGCTGATCTGGCCGAAGTGACCCATCGCAAGAAGCGTCTGGCCCAATTTGTCCAGTTGTGCGGTTCTTCACCTTTTCTGGTCCAATTGATGTTCAAGGCACCGGAGACCTTTCACTGGCTTTTTCTGGAAAACAATATTGACCTGGCTCGTTCCGACGAGGAGATGCTGGAGGCCCTGCGGGCACGACTTGGCAATACCTCCGACATCAGCGGCTTGATGAAGGTGCTGCGGGAGTTCAAGCGTTTCGAGATTTTGCGCATTGCGGCCCGGGACCTGAACGGTTTGGCGCCCCTGGAGGAGGTGACATCCGAGCTCTCGAACCTGGCGGCAGCTTCCCTCCAGGTTGCCTGCGAGGTTTGCCACGGCATCCTGACCAGGGAGTACGGCGTTCCTTTGATGCGGGCCGAGAATGGTGTGCGGGAAGCCGAATTGACCGTGATCGGCATGGGCAAACTCGGCGGCCGGGAGCTCAATTTTTCCTCTGATATAGATATCATCTATTTTTACGAGTCGGACAAAGGTGAGACCAGCGGCATTACAAACGGTTCGGGCGATAAGAAAGGTGTAGTTTCTCTCCATACCTTTTTCAATAAGTTGGCGGAGATTGTCAGCAAGGCGCTTTCCCAGGTCACCGAGGATGGTTTTGTTTTCCGGGTGGATGTGGGCCTGCGGCCGGAGGGCAAATCTGGAGACATGGCCGTGTCGCTTCGCTCGGCCGAGGTTTATTACGAATCGTGGGGTCAATCCTGGGAGCGAACCGCCATGCTCAAGGCGCGGCCGGTGGCTGGTTCCCTGGAATTGGGAGAGCAGTTGCTGCGCATGCTGCAACCCTTTGTCTATCGCAAATATCTCGATTACAATCTGATCGATGATATGAAGGACATGAAGCAGAAGATCGATGCCTCGCTGACCCGTTCCATGGAAGCGGAAACCAACCTCAAGCTGGGGCGGGGCGGTATCCGTGAGATAGAGTTTTTCATCCAGGCCCTGCAACTGGTCTATGCCGGGAAAAATCCGCGCCTACGTGAACGCAACTCGCTCAAAGCCCTGGATGCCCTGCTGGCTGCCCGTCTGATCGGTGAGGAAGATCATCAGCAGTTGATAGATGCATATCGCTTCCTGCGCACGACCGAGCACCGCATCCAGGTGGTGCAGGAGCGCCAGACCCACAATCTTCCCCCCAAAGAGGACGAGCTCAAGGCTTTGGCCAGGCGCTGCGGATTCCTCCGTGCCAATGGTCTGGAGCGCTTCCGGGAGGTTCTGGAAAGACACCGCTCCAATGTGTCCAATATTTACGGCAATCTGTTTTTTTCCCGCGATGATAAGATCATGCAGGAAGTCAGGCCGGAGGTGCGGTTCTTTCTCGACCCCAAGGCAGATCCGGATATGGTCAAGGACATGCTGGCCGAGCGCCATTTCGAGGATGTGGACCGGGCCTACGACAACCTCCAGTCACTGCGCCGCGGCCCGGAGAAGGGCAATCTCACCGCCCGGAGCCGCAGTATCCTGGAAAAGATCTCTCCCTTGTTCCTGCAGGAGTTGTTCGAGTCCCCGGATCCGGATCTGGCCCTTGCCAATCTGGAGCATTTTCTGACGGTCATAGGCGCCCGCTCCTCTTACTATGCCCTGTTGGCCGAAAATCGCAACACACTGAAATTGCTTGTGTCCCTGTTTGGCATGTCCGCATTCCTCTCCAAGATACTGATCAGCCATCCGGAGCTGTTGGACAGCATGGTGGCCCGAACCTATGCCTCTTCGGTCAAATCCAGGGAGCAGATGGAATTTGATCTGAATGGCCTCTTGGAACAGACGGACTACTTCGAGGAGCAATTGGATGTGCTGCGGCGCTATCGCAATGAGGAATTCCTGCGCATCGGCATGAACGATATCCATGGCAAGCTGGGGCAAAGCGAGATCGCCGCGCAGTTGACGGACCTTGGCGAGACCTGCCTGGCGGTGGCATATCGCCTTGGGGTTCAGGAATTGAAGCGTTTCGGCCGCCCCAGCTATTCTCGTGACGGAGGCGAGGCAGAGGCAAACCTGGCGATAATCGGCATGGGCAAGCTGGGAGGAGCCGAGCTCAATTATCACTCCGACCTGGACATAATCTTTGTCTATAACCACCAGGGCAAGACCGATGGCGAAAAACAGATTTCCAACCACGAGTACTTTGCCAAGCTGGCCCAGAAGATCATCTCCATCCTGACCCTTCAGACCCGCGAGGGGTATGTGTATAAGATAGACACCCGCCTGCGGCCTTCCGGAAATGCCGGCCCGCTGGTGACCTCGCTGGATTCCTTTCTGGAATACCACCGCAAGGAGGCCCAGATATGGGAGCGGCAGGCCCTGACAAAGGCGCGCGTGGTGCTTGGGGACGATGTCCTGGCCAGCCAGCTCCATGACATTATCCGCCAGACCGTTTACGGTGTTTCCATCGACGAGGCGGGCCGCAGCGAAATTCACCGGCTCCGCATGCGCATGGAGCACGAGCTCGCCAAGGAGACCGGCGGCAGCTACAATATCAAAACCGGCCGGGGCGGCATGGTGGATGTCGAGTTTGCCTGCCAGTACCTGCAGATGAAATACGGTTGCCGCTACCCGGAGCTGCGTACCATCAACACTGTGGTGGCACTTAAGGAGATACAGACACTGGGTTTCATTTCCCACAAGGATGCCGAAACCATGCTTTCCGGTTACAAGTTCCTGCGCAGGCTGGAAAATCGCCTGCGCATCATCCATGATTATTCCAGCAATGACCTGTCCGGATCAAAGAATTATCTCAACAAGCTGGCCCGGCGCATGGGGTACGATGCCTCCCTGAAAAATCCCGGGGCGGCCTTGATCTGCGACTACGAGGAGATAACCGGCAATATTCGCGACTGCTTCGACCGGATTCTGGGGGAGCAGGCTTAAGGGGCTCGGAACAAGCCTGGCCCCTGACAAAGGGGGAACCAATGAATATTCGTAAAAGGATCCTGGATTACGAGTACGAAGAGGTGCTGGACACCAAGACACGGGAGTTGATCCGGGTTGCGTGCGCCATTGCCGTGGGGTGCCCAACCTGACTGAAAAAGCACTTCGCGGTCGCGAAGGATGCAGGGGCCACCAAGGAGGAACTGCGTGAAGCCATTGCCTACGGCGTCATCGCGCCATCGGGGAGGGCCAAGAATTTTGCCTTGAACATGTTGGAGGAAGTAGGGGAATAATTAACGACGAGACCTCCGGGGATTTTATGCCTCGGAGGTCTCGTCGTTTGGGGCGGTATTGCGCGGCCATGGCCGCGCGTTTGTTTCACTGCGATGGCGTCGGGTGATTTTCCATCAGGATGATGCGGCTCAAGGCATCTTCGATCTTCTCCACATCGACACTGGTGTTGAAGCAGGGACCGAATGGGCGGTTGTTGAGGATGCCGATTACCGGCAGCGGATAGCAGTCCTTGATACCGGAAGTGAGATCCCGTTCACAGGCCACGGCCAGAACAAGCTTGGGGCGTTTTTCCACGATTACCTTGCGTGCCAGGGTGCCGCCGGTGGCAACGGAGATATCGACCTGGTATTTCCGGCTGATATCAACCAGGCCCTTGATGTCGCAGCGGCCGCATTGCACGCATTTGTTGATGTCGCCGGTGACCTTGATCTCGCAGTCGAACAGCTGGATGCAATGGGGCAAAAGCACGAGGATGCGGTCCGGCTTGATTTTCTGGCGCTGGGAAATCACCAGGCTGTTGTTCATGGCTATGAATGATTGACGGATGCTGTCCTTGTCCAGGCCCAGGCCGCGCCCCACCAGTTCAATCAACGGCAGCAGGAATTTGATGACCACCAGTCGCATGAAGCGGGTGAAAAAGATGTCCTTGCCAAGTGCCGTGGTCAACACCAGCAGAGCGGTGCCCAGGATGGCAATTCCTGAAAGTACCGCCACGAAGATTCCGATTATGTTGGGCAGATTGGGGTGAATATTGGCCAGGCCCCGGTTCGGAACCCACCAGGCCAGAAAGAACAGGCCCACCAGGATCAGACAGGTAAGCCCCATGAGTGTGACGAACAGGCGTTTACGGGGCGGCGAGTACTTTTTTAATGCAGTCACGACTTCGCATCTCCAGTGGCCGCACTCTTGAGTATTGTTTCCGGGGCAAGCGGACAGCCAGCCAGAAAGCTGGCGGAATCAAGCCGTTTCTTCCCGGCCAGCTGCAATTCTTCAATGAAAATGCTGCCGTTCAGGCAGGCTACCTCCAACACCCCCCGCTCGGCATGCAGTATCGAGCCAGGCAGACCGGTACCCTGGCCAACCCGGGTTCTGTAGATCTTGAGCATCTCTCCGTCCAGAAATGTGTAGGCGCCTGGCCAGACCGACATGCCCCGAACCTGGTTGTGGATGGTCCTGGCATCGCGGTACCAGTTGATCAGGCCATCCTCCTTTTTCAGCATCGGCGCGTAGCAGGTCAGGCTGTCATCCTGCTGCTGTGGCGTGATGTTGCCCGCTTTGACGCCGTCCAGGGTTTCTGCCAGCAATTGGGCCCCCATCAGGGACATGCGATCATGCAACGAGACAATGTCCTCGTTTTCATCGATCCCGGTTGCACGGCGCAACAGCATCGGGCCTGTATCAAGGCCCGGGTCCATAAGCATGGTGGTGACCCCGGTTTCCTGCTCACCGTTGATTATGCACCAGTTGAGCGGCGCAGCGCCCCGGTAGCGCGGCAACAGCGAGGCATGAACGTTTATGCATCCTTGCGCTGGGATGTCCAGCAGCGCTTTGGGGAGGATCTGGCCGAAGGCCACCACCACGATCACATCGGGCCTGAGGGAACGGACAATCTCGATAAAGGCGCTGTCACGTACCTTGGGGGGTTGGTGGACGGGGATGTCATGTCTTATGGCAAGTTCCTTGACCGGTGGCGGCATCAGTTTCTGCCCCCGCCCCTTGGGCCGGTCAGGCTGGGTAACTACCGCGATCAGGTCCTCACCGCGCTCAACAAGCTTGGCCAGGGTTGGGCAAGCGAAGTCGGGCGTACCCATAAAAATAATTCGCAAGCCGGTCATGGAGCCTCCGAGGCTGATTCTGTCATTCTTTTGTATTTGCGCTGGAACAGATCGCGCTTGAGCGGTGAAAGGTGATCGACGAAAAGGATGCCGTCCAGGTGGTCTATCTCGTGCTGGAAGGCAATGGCAAGCAGTTCGTCGGCCCGCCATGTCTGCTCGTTACCTTCCAGGTCCAGTCCCTTGACGACCACATGGGTGTGGCGGCGGACATTGGCGGCATATTTGGGGACGGACAGGCAGCCCTCTTCCTCGTAGGTCTCGCCTTCGGAGTGGATGATGACCGGATTGATGGCAATTATCAGATCCGGCTGCTCGTCACGGCCGGAAACATCAATGACGATGATGCGCTGGTGAACTCCGATCTGTGGTGCTGCCAAGCCGATCCCAGGGGCGTTGTACATGGTCTCGACCATGTCCCTGGCCAGTTCGCGGGTGGCTTCGGTAATTATGGTGACCGGCGACGACTTCTTCTTGAGTTCGGGATTGGGATAAGTGAGAATGGTGCGTATCATAGACTTCCTTGCAGAATGATTTTAATGTTACAGTATATAAGCTAGTGCTGAAAAAATCAATTTTCATTCTCGGTTTGCAGGACAGGAGGCGGCGGTGACGGAACCTCTGAATAAGATAAGCAGAATAAAAGAAACCAGCAGGAACAGTTCTCGCGGGGGGATGCTCAAGCACGAAAAAGGGAAAGAGCATCCTTTGGAAGTCGAGGACGACAATGTGGACATCTCGGAGGAGGCGCGCAAGCGGGCGGCACGCAAAGAGCAGGGAAATACGCTGGAGGATCTCCTGAACGAGGCCGATTAGTTGAAAAAACTCTTGTCCTGGGTGTAGGCCTTGTCAAAGTTTGACAGCATGGAATTTACCTGGGATTCATCCAGTTTCAATAGCTTGGCGGGAACGGTTTCATGGAGCACCAGACCATCATCCGGTTCGCGAACGCCGATGCCCAGTTTGTGGCAAAAGAGGTTTGCCAGGCCAACTACGCAGGTCAGGCGCATCTGGTACGGATCCTCGTCCTGGGCAAAATCGAAATAGTGATGTTGGAGGATCGCCTGCATCAGAAATGCGGGGAAATTCCATTTCTTGATTACCAACGCGCCCACTTCGGCGTGGGTGTAGGAATAGACCTGTAACTCCGCATCCAGAAACGAGATGTTATCGTTGTAGCATTTCTGCATGACAGTCTGAAAACGCAGGCTGTCAACCGTATTCATGATGATCTTGCCGATGTCGTGGAATAGCCCACCCAGGAAGGCCTCTTCTTCATTGACCGTTCGTGTGGAGTTGGCAATGATACGGGCGGCCAGACCTGCTCCGAAAGAGTGTTCCCAGAGCATTTTCTCGGTCAGGCCGTAAGGTTTGTAGACCTGCTTTACCGATGCCGCCACCACGAGGCTTTTCAGGGTGCTGAAACCGAGCATCATGATGGCGTGGGACAGGGTCTGTATCTGGCGCTGGCAACCGTAAAAGGAAGAGTTGGAAATTTTCAGGACACGGGCCGCCACTGCCGGATCGGCGGCTACTACCTTTGCGAGTTCCTCGGCTGTTGCGGTTTCGCTTTCAATAAGCTGCATGACCTTGGTGGCAACTACCGGAATGGTCGGCAGATCTCCTGCGGTCATGATCATCAGCTCTAGTTCCCGATTCATTTGCTGCTCCTTGCTGTTCCAGGGCGCGTGATTACTGCATGCGTGTTGCCCCGGGCCAGGATTTGATATTATCGCATAACACTCCAAATAATCAAGATATTAGCCTAAATAATTGATATTTTACAGAATGGCATGTATAATCCCCCACCATCTCTGATCTTTCATTAAGGAAGTACACCATATGAAAATATTTCGTACATACTTTGTCCTGCTATGTGCAGTAATGCTTCTGACCGGCTTCAAATGGGGCTTTAGCAATAATGATTGCAAGGAAGCAATGAATCTCACCGGCAAGCTGGACGCAGGCGGGGACAACGCCCAGCAACGCCAGGCAGAAGCGAAGATCATGTCACTCTGCCCCGACGGAGCCGCCGCCCATTTCGTGACCGCTTTGCAGCTCGAACGTGTTGGCAATATGGACGGCGCCATTGCCGAATACCGCAAGGCGCTGCAGGAGGAGCGTTCTTTTCCCCTGGCCAGCGGCAACCTGGGGCTGCTTTACGCCAAAAAGGGGATGAACGACGAGGCTTCCGTAGAGTTGGCCCGCGGACTCTCCGCCATCCCCAATCCCAATTACCACCTGGCCATGGCGCGGATCCTGGCGGAACGCAAGGTCTATCCCCTGGCCATCTACCATTACAACGAGGCAGCGCGCGTATTGACCAATGATGCCGGCGTGTTTACCGGGTTGGCCGAGATTTATGCCGACACAGGACAGCAGGACAAGGCCCTGGATGAGTACCGCCAGGCATTGACGGCCGATCCCAATAGTGAAAAGGCCCATATCGGAATTGCCGCCATCCACCTGGCCCGCAACGAGCAGGACAAGGCTTTGGAAGAACTCAAGAAAGCAGAAACCGCCAACCCGCAAAACCGGGAAATCCATCTGATGATGGCCGGTATCTATGAAAAAATGGGTGACGCAAAGCAGGCGGAATATCAAAACCTGTTGGGCGGCAAGTCCAAGTCTTCGCCGGCAGCGGCCCCTGTTGTTCCGCAACCGGCCGTTGCGGCGGCAGTGCAGGGCGATAACGGCAAGGCCATTGATGAGTTGAAAGATACGCTCAAGGATCACCCCGATGACTTGGCCGCCTACGAGAAGCTCGGGCGCTTGTATCAAGCGGCCGGTAAAGATACGGAAGCAATCGCGGCCTACCGGGAGGCAGCCCACCTCAACAGCACCAACAGTGATATTTATTTCAACATGGGCATTCTCTATGAAAAACGGTCTCTGCTGGATGAGGCTGCCGTAGCCTACCGACGCGCCATACAGGCCAAGCCCGACAATGCCGATGCCCACTTGCGGCTGGCCGATATCTACCTGGCGCGGGGAAGCCAACCACAGGCCGTGGAACAGTACGGCGAGTTTCTCAAGCTAAAACCCGACAGTCCCGATATCCAGCTCAAGCTGGCACGGATCTTTGCCCGCAACAAGGAAACCAACCTGGCCATAGAAGGCTACCTGGCCGTGCTGAAACATTCTCCAAACAACATCGAAGCCAACCGCGAGATCGCAGTCCTCTATAAATCCAAAGGGATGAACGAAAAGGCCCTGGAGCATTTTAAAAAGGTGCTTGCGCAGCAGAAGGACGACATGGAGACGCGCAACGCCATGGTGTCGATCTATGTCAAGGACAAGCAGTACGACGAGATCACCGACCTGTTAAAAGGGGCGGTGGAACTCTTCCCCGATGATCCCAACAACCATTACAAGCTTGGTTTGGTTTACGAATTCAAGAAGGATTATGATAATGCCATTGCGAGCTATAAGAAGGCCGTGGAACTCAAGCCCGACTACGCACGCGCACTGAATGCCCTGGGGCGCCTGTACATGAAGACCGGTAAACTGAGTGAGGCTAAAGAGGCACTTGAGGCGGCAAGAAAGGCCGATCCCGGCCTGGAGGAAGCCTCGATTCTATTGAACAATATCCGGGATGAATTCAACCCTGAACCGCAAAAAATAAAAAAATACAAAAAGAGCAAGTCTAAGAAGAGCAAGAAGCATCTGAAATCCTCAAAAAGCTCAAAGAGTTCCAAATCGGTTAAAAAAGCCAAGAAATCAGGGGCGGCCAGCAAAAGCAAGACGAAGTAACAACAGTGACAACCTGTCAGGTCAATGCTCAAAAATCAGTTTGGTCCACGTACTCTACCCTGGCCCTGATAAACGGGATAAGCGTCAAGGGTTTTTCCCCTGACGGAAAAACCCGGGAAAACGGCTTCCAACTTACCAAGGCCCATGTTTGGACACAGATATGAAAGAATTAAGCAGCACGACCTCCTATTTCCCCTATTCGATCCAGATATCCGACCAGCATTGGCGCTCACTTGATCTGGCGGCGCTTACGCGCCGTATCACCGAGCGGGCAATTCCGGCCATCATCTTCTATCGTCAGTTGGCCTTCAAGCTGAACCGGCAACGCAAGAAAGGTGTTAGCCCGGTACATGCCGGCCAGCTCAACCTGTTTGCTACTCTGCAGAAGATTTACCGCTACCTGATCGATGAGCTGGCCGAGGGCCAGGCACCCGGATTGCTGATGGACGCCCTGCGCCGCAGTGGCACGGACCCTGTTGGCAAGGAGGCTGTACAGGTTTACGGTCGTTTCGTTGAATTATTCCCCCCGGCCGACGTCATTAACGATGTTGACGCCAGGAGCGGTTGGCTCAGCCGCACCGATTCTTCCTTTGTTCGCAAGCGGACGGTCCTGCGGGAATTGTTGCTGCTCAAGATTGCCGCGGAGAATCCCGCCATCGACAACTTCAGGGAGATCCTTTCTGATCGCGAACTTGCGGAAAGCTCATCCTATCAGCGGCTGGTTACCGGCTTGGTCTCGACCCTCGCCGGCGGACCGCTGCTGTCCGAGCTGGAAATGACGCTGATCGATGCCTTGCGGGCGCCCATCACGGCCTCGCCCGGATCGCTTGCGGGCCAGGTGAGTTTCATACGTGAACACTGGTATGCCCTGTTGCCGCCAGAGATGTTGGAAGAAGTGGCCGATGCCTTTGACATCCTGCTGGAAGAGGAGAGAGAGTGGGGCGGCGCCGGCGAGCCGGGACCACCGCCGGTGCTGGAATTCGGTGGGCCTGGCCGGGGGGGCGCTGGCGGCAGTTCGGTTTTCGGCGGCTACGATTATCCCGAATACGAGAGTTTTTCTCAGGATGCCGATTGGATGTCCAATGTGGTCATGATGGCCAAGATGGTTTACGTATGGCTCGACCAGCTAAGCCAATGGCACGGTTATCCCATTACCCGCCTGGACCAGATTCCAGATGGCGAACTGGACCGTCTGGCCTCCTGGGGATTCAGCGGCCTCTGGCTGATCGGCATATGGGAACGCTCCCCCGCCTCCCAGCGTATCAAACAGTTGTGTGGCAATCCCGATGCGATAGCTTCGGCTTATTCGCTCCTGGACTACGAGGTCGCGGCTGACCTGGGGGGCTGGGAGGCCCTGGCCAATCTGCGGGATAGGGCGTTGCGGCGCGGCATTCGTCTGGCCAGCGATATGGTGCCCAACCACACCGGCATCTATTCCCGCTGGGTTGTTCAACACCCGGACTGGTTCGTGCAGACCGATTATCCTCCCTTTCCCACCTACCAGTTCAACGGCGAGGATCTCTCAAGCGACGGAAACATCAGCATCCGGATCGAGGACGGTTACTGGAGCAAGAGCGATGCTGCCGTGGTGTTCAGGCATCACGACCGTCGTAACGGGCGGACGCGGTACATCTACCACGGCAACGACGGCACCAGCATACCCTGGAACGACACTGCCCAGCTCAACTACCTGATCCCGGAGGTGCGCGAGGCGGTCATCCAAACCATCCTGCACGTGGCCCGCAATTTCCCGATCATCCGTTTTGATGCGGCCATGACCCTGGCCAAGAAACATTACCAGCGCCTCTGGTTCCCGGTCCGGGGCCTGGGGGGGGGCATCCCATCCAGGAGCGAACACGGCATGAGCCGCGAGGAATTCGACAAGGTCTTCCCAATCGAGTTCTGGCGCGAGGTTGTGGATCGGGTCACGGCCGAGGTTCCGGGCACGCTGCTTTTGGCAGAAGCCTTTTGGCTGATGGAAGGCTATTTTGTGCGCACCCTGGGCATGCACCGCGTTTACAACAGTGCCTTCATGAACATGCTGAAGACCGAAGAAAACGCCAAGTACCGGCAGACCATCAGGAATGTTCTGGAGTTCAACCCCGAAGTACTCAAGCGTTTCGTCAACTTCATGAACAATCCGGACGAGAAGACCGCTGTGGAGCAGTTCGGCACCCAGGGCAAATACTTTGGCGCCTGCGTGCTCCTGGCCACCATGCCGGGCCTGCCCATGTTCGGCCATGGCCAGATCGAAGGCTTTAAAGAGAAATACGGCATGGAATACAAGCGCGCCTACTGGAACGAGGCGGTCGATCAAGGGTTGGTGCAGGGGCACGAATTGTGGATCTTTCCCCTCCTGCGCCGGCGCCGCTTGTTCTCCGGCTCCGAAAATTTCGTGCTGTACGATTTCCATGCAGGTGTGGCGGTGGATGAAAACGTCTTTGCCTATTCCAACCGGGCGGGTGATCAGCGGGCGCTGGTGCTTTACCATAACCGCCACGCAACCACAGCCGGCTGGATCAGGGATTCGGCCACCTTTGCCGTAAAAGCGGTTAACGGAGAAATGGAACTGTGCCGGACGAGCCTTGCCGAGGCGCTGGGTTTCTCCGGTGATGCCGGGGTCTACTACGCCTTTCGCGACTGTTCGGAGGGGCTGGAGTACCTGCGAAACGGCCGCGAGCTTCGGGAAAAGGGGCTTTACGCCGAGTTGGGCGAGTACCAGTTCCATGTTTTTATCGATTTCCGCGAGATTCGCGATGATCAGGACGGCAATTGGGGCAAGCTCTGTGCTGTCCTGAACGGCAGCGGGGCGCAGTGCCTGGAGGATGAGCTCAAGCAGTTACGCTATGCCTCCCTGAACCGCGCTTTCCAGGCATTTCTGGAGCTGGTGCCGGTAGCATCGGAGAATGTATCGCCCACCGTCAAGCTGGATGATGTCGTGCAGGCGGGCCAGCGCTTCCTGGCCGTGCTCAAGGCCCAACTGGACGGCAAAGGGGGCAAGTTGGGCGCCGTGCTGGAAAACATGCGCGATTGCCTTGCCAGTCTGGCTGTTCTGCAGACAATCAAACCAGCCTCAAACGAGGCCCGCGCATTCCAGGCCAGGGTGCAGGAACTGACCGGTTCTGTCGGAGGTGCCAGGCTTCTTTTCTCCTGGCTGCTACTGCGCGATACTGGGATCATGCCGGACGACTTCGGATTGGACTATACACTGAGAAATTCGTTGGCAGGTGTTGACAAGGCGGATGCCCACCGCACGGCCCGATTACTGCAAGTGCTGCTGGTTTATTGCTACCAGACCGATGATAAAGCCAAGAAAAAAGTTTCTGCCACTACACCGTCAAGGCTGTTCTCCCCGGCCGCCGGCCGTGATTTCATGCAGGTTCATGAAAGCAGCGGCGTGGAGTGGTTCAACAAAGAGCGCTTCGAAGAGCTGTCCCAATGGCTCAAGATGACGGAGTTGGCGAATCTGGCGGCACAGCGCCCCGTTGTTCGCACCCTGACCGCGTGGCTGGCGAAAACGGAGCGGGAACTGAAACTGCAGGCCGAAATGGCTGCCCATGCCGGCTACCGGACAGGGCTGTTTCTGAGCCTGCGGGAGCCGGTGGTCAGTGGCGGCGGCAAAAAAGCCGTCAAGTCCAAGGCCAAACCAGGAACCCGCAAAGTCAAGGCCGTTCGCCCATGAAAAAGACGGTCATCGATGACATCACCCTGACCCTTGCCTCCCCTGTTACCCTTCCCCTGAAATGGGTAGGCCAAGAGGAGCTGCTGACCCAGCTCCTGGCAGCCTGGATGGTGATCGACGAGCGCGACATCCCCTTCAATCCCCGCCTGATCGGCAAGCCGGGCGTGGGCAAGACCACACTCGGCTATGCGGCGGCCACCCGGCTCGGCCGTCCTGTCTACCTTTTTCAGGCAACCATGGACACCCGGCCCGAGGACCTGATCATCTCGCCGGTGATTGGCCCGGATGGTAAGATCCAGTATGCGGCCTCTTCGCTGGTTTCGGCCATGCTGACCGGCGGCGTTCTGATCCTGGACGAGGGGAACCGCATGAGCGAGAAGTCCTGGGCCTCCCTGGCGCCGTTGCTGGACGACCGGCGCTACGTGGAGTCCATCGTCACCGGCCTGCGCATACCGGCCGAGCCAGGTTTCCGCATCGTGGTCACCATGAACGAGGACGCCTCCACCTTCGAGGTGCCCGAATACATTCACTCCCGCCTCCAACCCCAGATCTACATCGATTTTCCCCAAGCAGACGAAGAGCTGCTGATCCTCAAGGAAAATCTTCCTTTCAGCACCAGCCGCATCCTGAAATACGTGGTCGATTTCCTCCAGCGGGCCCATGCCGCCGATGAGGCCTATTCGGTGCGCGACGGCATAAACATTGCCCGTTATGCCCTCAAAATGATGCATGCTCAGGGGACTGACGCCGTTGAACTGCTCCCATTGGCTGTTGAGCGGGTATTGGGGGACGAGGCCCTGGAATACCTGAATACGCCGTAACTTTTCCAAATCCGCTTTGTCCACATTGCAAACGCAGCCGCCAGCAGGTATCGGCTCCTCGGCCAGCGTGAACGTGTTTTCAGCGGCGACAAGCTTTCCAGGAGTTTTCGCCTCGGCGCCAAGGTTCACCAGAACAACGACATCAGCAATACGCTCTACCTTGGTTTCCATCGCAGTAACCTTAATTTCAGGACCGATTTCCTCCCCCTTTCACGCACAAAGTTATGTTATAATATGCTATTACAATAACTATTGAATGGCATAAACAGGATGATGTATGCTATTTCAGTAGCATAATAACTAAACTTATTCTCAGCTCCCATTAGATAGTTGGGTGTTTTAATAGCATATTTAGTTGAGATTTTATCGTTATGATGCTATTGGAATAGCATGATTGCCACAATACAGATACATATCAACGGTAGATGGACAAACGCCGGCACATTCGGACCCGGGCAAAGAGAGATCGCCAAGGGAATCGCCGGCAGCGGTTACTTCGAGTATGCAGCGGAATACACCCTCGACCATATGGCAAACCCGCCGGAATGTCGGGTCGGCTTACGGTACCCAATAAATTTCGAACTGTATGACAATGACGAATGGCCTCCTTTCCTTCTTGACATCCTTCCTTCCGGAGCAGGCCGTCGCGTCTGGTTACGCAGGCTCGGTCTTCCCGACAACGAAAAAGCCGATTGGCAGCTTCTGCTGCATGGCGCCGGCAACCCGCCGGGTAACCTTCGGGTGGCCGAGGCGGTCATCCCGCCGGCTGGGCACCATCCCGGTTTCACAAAAGATGAGATCGTCGAGAAGCAGGCCGATTTCATCGAGTATGCCGAGGCGCGGGGAGCGGTGGTTGCTGGCGCTAGCGACGTTGCCGGCGATGCACCGAAATTCCTCCTGGTACGGGACCGAAACCGCCGCTGGCACCCCGACGGCGCCCTGGAAGACCGGGATGTCCTGGACTGCTGGCTGGTCAAGTTCCCGCGTGGCAAGACCGAAGCAGACCTGACCGTGCTACGGAATGAAGCTCCCTATTATGAGGTGGCGCGGCGTTTTGGTGTTCGCACCGGGCAGAAGTTGGACTTCACCCACGATGCCTTGTTCATCCCCCGTTTTGACCGGGAGGCCAACGAAGGTGGCCTTGTCCGGCACGGCCTGGAAAGCCTCACCTCAGCCGCAGGTATTACCGAATACGGCCGCCGGGGCAATCATGCCGTCTTCTGTGCCGTTATCGCCGCCTTTGCCGGCGATGTCCGTGCGGAACTCTATGAATACCTGCGGAGGGATATTCTGAACGCTGCCCTGCGCAACACCGACAACCACGGCCGCAACAGCGCACTCATCAAATACGTCGGCGGCGCGGTCATGCTGTCCCCTCTCTACGATTTTGCCCCCATGTTTCTGGACCCCGAAGGCATCCCCCGCTCTTCCCGCTGGGAAGGTGAGCTGGAACCGGTTATCGGCCGGCCGTGCTGGGGCAGGATAGCGGACGCGCTGCAGCCTCATCTCGCCCCGCAGGAGACCCGCTCCTTTTTGAGCGGGCATGCGGATGCTGTGGCACAACTTCCCCAAACCATGCGGGAATGCGGCGTCGAGGATCGGGTGATCGATGGGGTCAGCAGGCGGTGCGCCGAAATCGCTGCCGATCTGCGGGACGCCGGGAAGAGGGGATAACATGCCGCGCAGAACCACCAAAAAACGGACGCTTGAAGAGATCCGCCAGGAAAAGGAGACGCTCTACGCCGACCTGGAGGCGGGCAGGCTCACCTTGGGCCAGGCCACGCGCCGGATGCGCCTGATCGTGGGGTTGAGTCAGACGGAGTACGCCGAGCGAGTGCTCAAGATCTACCCACGGGTGCTCATGGAGATAGAGAAGGACCGGGGGAACCCGACCCTGGAGACGCTGGAGAAGATTGCCCGGCCCTTCGGGTTGAGAGTCGGTTTTATCCGGCGTTCGGGGTTGGAGTCGCCAGCAACGAAATAGATCCGTTTCGGGTATTATTTCCGGGATAAATGTTCCATTCGGGAGGATCACCGGTTCACGCGCGTGCGCGCGTGAACCGGTCAATTACGAGTTAGACGAAATAAATGACAAAATCAAAGAAACTTGAAAAACTTTATCTTGATCTTGGGGACTGGCTTGATTCCTCGCTCGTCTTTTTCATGGACCTCATCGATGAACACGGGAAGCCACTTGCCCTTATCCAAAGGAGTGGCGACGTCGAGTTACTGGTCAACGATTTTGTTTACTTTTGCGTTACAAAATCGTGTCGAAGCTTGTATGCAATAAAGTTTCTTATTGAAAAGAAGTTTGCAGAGGACGCATTAATAATTCTTAGATCGATATATGAAAACTATCTCAGTAGTACATATGTCATTCATAATCCAACCGCGCTTGAATATTTTATTTATAATCGCATAGGGCTTGGTGTTGGTATTCTTGAACATCCAATAACGCCAAAAGGTAAAAGGGATACAAGGAAAGTTCGTAACAAGAATACCGAGGAAACATCTTCACTATTTTTAAGTATTTCTGACCTCGCTAGAGGAACAGGTATTGCGGAAGACGAAGAACTGTTTTCTGGCCTGTACAACTATCTTTGCCAACACACGCACTCAAACATGATTTCGTCCGGGAGTTACCGCAACGACAACAACACCTGTTATACCTATTCTCCTCACGACAACACACTCCAAGCGAGATACTATACAACACTAGTTATGGCGCTTTGGGCGCAATCACTGTTAGCATTCCCAATGCTTCCAAAAGAACTAAAACCTCACATCATATTAATGACACAAAAAGCGAAAAAACTCCTGATTCGCGACATTAATATACTCAGCTTTTCCACGGTTGAGGAACTTCAAACAGTGATCCCGGCCAGGCTAAGTAGATTCATCACATAAGGCACCCAACAATCGGCACCACCGGTCAGCGGGGAAAAAGCCCCCGCCGACCGGTGTGCTTTATGCGTTGAATCCGAGGGTAGACGGTATCCGGGAGCAAATACTCTGGTTTCAGTTCTCCCGATTACAAGTTGTGTATTTGCGAGAGTATTAATCAATAATTGCAGCAAGAAAGGCGACATTATGGAGACCACAAAGAAAGCAAAAAAACGTAATTTTATGCTGGCGGCTTGTTTCTGTTGTCTTGTGCTGACGACCATGCTGGGTTGCGGCAATAGTGTGACAACCACTGAGTATACTGCCGCTCCGGGGATCACCGATTATGCGCTTAAAACAAACTGGCAGACTCTTCCAATAACGGCATCACAAGCCGTGGATGTTTTCTTCGTCTATCCATCGACTTATTTCCCCAATCCAGCCAACAACGGCCCAACCTACACTACAGGCTGGAACCAGACCATAGAACTTGCTACCGCTGATCCAGGAATTACGAATCAAGTTGCATCGAAGGCAAGCGTCTTCTATAAGGCTGGCACCAACCTGTACGTACCATACTATCGCCAGTCAGCCGGTATTAATGTGCTTCAGGCGCTCCTGTGGGGGATTGCTCCAGCTAACATTCCGGCGGCAAATCAGGCGATGGAAACGGCATATTCGGATGTCAGCGATGCATTCACCTACTTCCTTCAGCATTACAACAAAGATGCCTCAGGTAAATCGAGACCATTTATTCTTGCAGGCCATAGCCAGGGTTCCAATCTGTTGCTGATGCTTCTGGAGCGACGGTTTGGAGACGCGGCACTCCGTAAGCAGTTGGTTGCCGCATATATCATCGGCTGGTCAGTTACGGAGCAAGATATGCAAAACTATCCCGCTCTGACGTCACTCGGTATTTGCAGTAGTAGTAATCAGACAGGCTGTATCATTACGTATAACACTCAGGAACTGGCAGGAGATTGGTCGCTGGCAGTAGACTCAACGCATCC
This sequence comes from Geobacter sp., assembly GCA_003574895.1. GTDB lineage: Bacteria > Desulfobacterota > Desulfuromonadia > Geobacterales > Pseudopelobacteraceae > JACPFJ01. The sequence goes on along the minus strand of PJFB01000002.1, from coordinate 308,166 downwards.
AACCGGAGTTGGGATAGTGAAACCGAACGCATATAGCGTTAATCCATTGACATGGGTCGCAACGTCACCGAACAGCTCTGAGGCTACCGCTGCCCCCGCCTCGGCAAATTTAGGCGCTGTTTTCTATAAGTTTCAGGCGCCTGCAAATCCTCAACTGGTGCCACCTGCTGGCCAAAATCCGGTCAATTGGGTAAATCAGTTGATCGGGGGTGTTTCAGTCGATGCGGTTAAAATTCCCAACTACACCGGCGCGCAAAACAAACAAGGCGCTCTGGTGATTGACCCATCTCAACTGCCAGCACCCGGAACGTTTGACAGCTTGAATCTCCCGTACAGCTTACGGCCAGGTTGGTACCACAACTACGACTACGCTTTCTTTTTCTTCAACCTTGAAGAGAATGTCACCACTCGGATAAATGCTTATAACACCGGTAAATAGCCCACATCACACACCCGAGGGCGAAGGAGCCATGGTGGGGTAACGTAGTTGCTTTATTGCTTTATGAGAAGAGGAAGGGGAAGTTGCCATGGCTGCACAAGCAAAATGCATTGTCACGGGAGAGCAATAAGGGGACAGGCACCTAATTGAAGAAGGATTGACACCAGCTTTAACCGCGTAATTGCTCCCTGTCCCCTTATTGCTCCCTCAAGCTGCGACAGTCCTGAGTTCACCTTCTGCGACCTCCGCAAGCGAGATAACATGACAACTTCAGGGCAAGACAGGTGGACGCCGTTGGTAAGGGGAGTTTCTGGTAAAGGGGGTCAATCGTGCACTATTTTCCGGTTTCAGCATCCATAATATTACTGTTCGTATTCCTGTTCGTTTTCCTTGTTTCGTTCATCGAGATAGGAATTCTCGGTTACGCATATCACAGAATCGGGATCGGCCAGCGCTATCTTTTCCTTGTGATGTTCTTATCATTGTTCGGCAGCTATATAAACATTCCGTTGTTCGAACTTCCCCCGGAACAGATGGTAATGCCTGGATATGTCGATTATTTCGGCATAAGACATATGATACCCGTGCTTACGGAAGGACAGGGAACTGTCGTTGCCATAAACTTTGGAGGTGCTGTTATTCCATCTTTGGTATCCGTATATCTCACGGTGAAGAACAGGTTTTTCGGCACGGCAATGGCGGGGGTAGCAATAGTGGCGGTTTTAGTTCACATGATGGCAGCGCCGGTGCGGGGGGTAGGTATCGCGGTTCCCATTTTTATTCCGCCCATAGCGGCAACCATTGTTGCTGTCATGTTATCGAGAAGGTACGCACCGGCTTTGGCGTACGTTTCGGGGTGCATGGGGACGCTTCTTGGGGCGGATATTCTTAATCTCGGAAAGATCGGAGGGTTGGGAGCGCCTGTTGCCTCAATAGGAGGAGCGGGTACCTTCGATGGCGTTTTTCTTACCGGCATTCTTGCCGTACTCTTTGCAAGTGTGTTTGTGGGCAAAAGTAGGCGATACCGAGGAGGCGCCGAGGGGCGTTTGTAAGTTGTTATTGCAAAGCAGGAACTGGTTGTCAGTGTTTGTACGGAATAGCAACAGAAGCGGGAACGGTCCAACTCCGTGTGCGCCAGGCATGGCGCGTGATCGAATGATACAGCAGATGGAGTCCGAACGATGAGGTATAAGCGCAGCGTGAGATGTCTCTGGTGATACAGCCTCATCTTCGGCTCACACCCTGAGAGAATTCCTGACATTCTACAAAAAACAGTTTATAACTTCGGCGTAGACCATGATCCGTTAGCCTCACCGCGCAGATCACGCCGAGAGCCACATCCACCACCCAGGAGATTTTATGAGAAACAATGCCATTTCCCCCGCCACCCAGCTCTGTGCCGTCATCGGCAATCCGGTGGGCCACAGCCTCTCCCCGGCCCTGCACAACGCGGCCTTTGACGCCCTGAACCTTGATTTCGTCTACGTGGCCTTCCGGGTGGAGGACCTGAAGAGCGCCCTGGCCGGCATGCGGGCCCTGCACAACTTTCGCGGCATGAGCGTGACCATCCCCCACAAGATCGAGGCCATGGCATGGGTGGACGAGATCCCTGAGGTGGACCGGGCCATCGGCTCCATCAACACCATCATCAACGAGAACGGCAGGCTGATCGGCCTGGGGACCGACGGGCCGGGAGCCCTGAAGGCGTTGCTCGATGGCGGGGCCGAGATCGACGGCAAGAACATCCTGATGCTGGGGGCCGGGGGCGCGGCCCGGGCCATTGCCTTTACCCTGGCCATGCAGGCCCGGCCGGCCAAGATCACCATTATGGATATCAACGAGGCCATGCTGCAGGGGCTGGCAAACGATTTGACAAAGGGCACCTCCACCCCCATCGAGCCGGCTGTGCTGAATGAATCCTCCCTGGCCAAAGCCATGGCCGAGGCCGATGTAATCATCAACTGCACCCCCATCGGGATGCACCCGAAGGAAGACGTCTCCCTGGTTCCGGTGGAGCTGTTCCGGCCCGGTCAGGTGGTGTTCGATATCGTCTACAATCCATTGGAGACCAAGCTCCTGGCCGACGCCCGCTCCCGGGGGCTGCGGGTGATCTCCGGGGTGGAGATGTTCATCAACCAGGCCGTGTTGCAATTCGAGCGTTTCACCGGCCAGGAGGCCCCGGTGGAGGTCATGCGGCGCGTGGTGCTGGAAAGGTTGGGCGCATGAATATCGTACTGATCGGCTATCGCGGCGTTGGGAAGAGCGAGGTGGGGCAGATCCTGGCCCGGCGCCTGGGGATGGAGTATGTGGGCATGGATTCGGCCATTGTGGCGCGGGCCGGCATGCCGATTCCGGAGATCGTGGCGCAGCACGGCTGGCCATATTTCCGGGACCTGGAGTCTCAAGAGGCGCGGGAACTGGCATTGCGCGATAATATCGTCATCGACACCGGCGGCGGCGTCATCGAGCGGCCGGAGAATATCGAGGTGCTGCAAAAGGCCGGCTGCATCTTCTGGCTGCGGGCCCAAGTGACGACCATTGTCGGACGCATCCAGGGGGGCACGGAACGTCCCGCGCTGACCGCCGGCAAGACCTTTACCGAAGAGGTGGCCGAGGTCCTGGAGCGGAGAACGCCTCTCTATGCCGGTGCCGCCCACCACGCCATCGAGACGGACGCCCTGACTCCCGACGAGGTGGCGGAGCGGATCATCAGCCTCTGGCAGAGCCAGGGCCGGTAAAAGTAGTCAGCAGGTTGCCACCCATGCCCCATAATCCGCATCTGGAAACATTCGGCCCGGTCCACGCCCTTCCCATTCTGCACTACCGGATGGAGTTCGCCCACCTGGCGCGCCAGGCCGTGCAGCAACTCCAGCCCGACTGCATCGCCATCGAGCTCCCCCCGACGCTGGAGGGACGCTTCCTTCAGGCGATCCGCCGCCTGCCCCAGGTCTCGGTGCTCAGTTACAGCACCCGCTCCCGTGCCTCCAGTCAAGGGGCGTCATCGGTGCCGGACACAATCTACCTGCTGGTGGAGCCGGCCGACCCCCTTTGCGAGGCAGCGCGCTACGCCCTGGATCAGGATCTCCCTCTCCATTTCATAGACGTGGACCTGGACGATTACCCGCCGGTGCGGGAGTTCCTGCCTGATTCCTATGCGATCCAGCGGATCGGCCTGGCAGCCTACTATCGGGAATACCTGGCGGCCCGGCAAGATGCGGAGCCTCACCGCGAGGACATCCGCCGTGAGCGGGGCATGGCCTTCCGGTTGCAGCAGCTTGCAGGGCGGTTCGGGCGCATCCTGTTCGTCTGCGGCATGGCCCACACGCAAAGGGTGAAAGAGTTTTTCGGGCAGCCCCAGAGCGAGCCCCTGGGGAGGGTAAGGCGGGATAACGTGCGTCTAGCCAGCCTGCATCCGGACTCGTGCAGCGAGGTAATGGGCGAGTTTCCCTTTCTCTCCGCCATATACGAGAGGCGCCGTCAAGGATTGCCCGAGGTGGCGGACAGACCGGCTCCTTCACTGCGCCGCAGGTTCAACGCCCTGGAGCTGATCCGGGGAGGCCGGCAGTCGATTCCCGAACACGAGGCCCTGGCTGTTGCCATCGATGACAGCGCCAGCCATGTCGGTCATCGGGGGGAGATGCCCGACCGGCAGCGCATTCACCTGCGGCTGTTCGAACAGGCCGCCCGCCACTACCGCCAGGAAACCGGCGAGCGGGTGCATCACTGGCAGAAGCGGACCTTTTTCCGTTTTACCCGCAATTACGCCGCCCTGTCCGGATTGCTGCTGCCCGATCTCTTCCAGCTCCTGGCCGCGGCCCGCGGCTGCGTGGACGACAACTTCGCCTATGCATTCTGGCGCCTGGCCTGCTGTTATCCCTGGCAGAAGGAAGAAGCGGAGATACCGGTCATGCGGCTGCGGGCCGAGGACCTCTACGGCCAGACCCGCCAGATCCGTTTCCGCCCCCGCAAGCCGTCAGGGAAGGGGCTGGGCGACCTGCGCTTCCTGAACCGCAAGCGGGAAAAACGGCCGGGAGAATGGCTGGAAGGCTTCGATGACGCATCGGTCTGCTCCTGGCCCCCGGAAGACCTGGTCATCGAAAATTACGGCAATTTTCTCAAGCAAAAGGGGTTGCGCCAGCTTTCGGAGGAGTTTACCCGCATAGAACCGTTCAGCACTTCGCTCCTGGACGGCATTGACCTGCGCGAGACGATCCGCAACCTGCCCCACGACGGGCGCGTATATGTGCGGGAGCGACTGCGGATCAAGGGCGGGGTGGGGTGCGTGGTGGTGATTTTCGACGAGGATCGCCGCAACCGCTATCCCTTTGCCATGACCTGGCTGGGGGAACACGAGCAGGAGTCGGACATGGCCTTCTACGCCACCGATCCTGGCGAGAACATCAGCGGCCCTGGCATCTGCCGTTGCGAGTACGGCGGTCTGCTGCTCTCCTATCCGCCGCGCCGGCTGGGTGATGTCTGGGGCGATCCCGCCTATCGCGGCTGCGGCAGCAAGGCCGAGCAGCTCTTGACAGCGGCCCTGGAATATTCGACCGAACAGCACGTGGTCTACGTTGCCGCCCGGCCGCCGCGCAGTATCTTCAAACGCATTGCGGCCAGGCTGGGGCGAAAGATCGTCTTCATACCACTGGGCAGCCTGACTCCGCCGACGCTCAAGCGCATCCGGGTGATGCATTTGTTGTACGGCCATGATAAACGCAAGATAGCAAAGGATTACATCTGGTAAAAAGGCCCCGAATGGGGCCTTTTCCATGTCTGCTCATCTCTGTTCAGCCGGTGGTCATGCCTGGGACAGGTATTGTTCGAACTGTTTCTTGTCAACAGCGCAACGATAGGCCTCTTCGGGATTGACCTTTTTAGTTTTCAGCAGGTCGAGGAGGTGCTGGTCCATAAGCTGCATCCCGTCCTTCTTGGCGGTCTGGATGATGGAGGGGATCTGGAAGGTCTTTCCTTCGCGGATGAGGTTGCCGATGGCCGGTGTGCCGAGCATGATTTCCAGGGCAGCCACCCGCCCCTTGCCGTCGGCGGTCTTGAGAAGCTGCTGGCAGATAACCCCCTTCAACGACTCGGACAGCATGGCGCGCACCTGTTCCTGCTGATCGGTCGGGAAAACGTCGATGATACGATCGACTGTCTTGGCGGCAGTGCTGGTGTGCAGGGTTCCAAAGACCAGGTGTCCGGTTTCGGCGGCGCTCATGGCAAGCTGGATGGTTGTCAGATCGCGCATTTCCCCCACCAGGATGACATCCGGGTCTTCCCGCAGTGCCGCGCGAAGAGCCGAGGCAAAGCTCTCGGTATGTTGCCCGATCTGGCGTTGATTCAGTAGTGACATCTTGTTTTCGTGGATGAACTCCAGAGGGTCTTCAAAGGTCAGTATGTGTTCCTTGCGAGTGGAGTTGATCAGATCGATCATGCCGGCCAAGGTCGTGGATTTGCCTGATCCGGTCGGGCCGGTGACCAGCACCATCCCTTTCTTGAAGTTGGTCATGCGGCGCACCCCTTCCGGCAACCCCAGCTCGTCCGCGGAAAGAATTTTGGAGGGGATGATGCGGAATACCGCGGCTATCCCCCGATACTGCATCATGATGTTGCCGCGAAAACGGGCCAATCCCGGGACTTCATAGGCAAAATCCAGGTCCTTGGTCTCTTCGAAGTGCGCCCTCTGTTTTTCGCTGAGAATCTCGAACAGGATCGCTTTCAGCTCGTCGTGCCCCAGGCTCTTGAAGTTGAGGCGCACCATCTCGCCCCGCTGGCGGAATATGGGTGGATTGCCCGTTGACAGGTGCAGGTCGGAGGCCCCTTGTTCATTCATCATATTGAATAGTGCGTCTATGCGTGCCATAGGTTACTCCCTGTTTAAAGTACGGACACAACCTCAAATCCAACGAAACTCCCATTTGCCAAAGAGGTGCCGGTATGGATCTGTTTTACAGCACCACCGAGGCTATGTACTCCTCTGGCGAGACATCGCCATTGCTGAGCAATGCCAGCCCCTCCTGCTCGATGCCGTGGTAGCCGATCAGGCTCAGGTAGTTGTCCAGGGCCGCCACATCGGTGGACTGTTCAAAGACCCTCAAAAACTCGTCGTCGAAAACCAGCGTATCCAGCAGGAAGCGTCGCTCCCTGAAGCCGCTCTGTCCGCAACCGTCACACCCCTTGGTGCGGTAGAAAGGGGCTGGCAGGTTTTCCAGGTTCATGGCGGACAACTCTTCCCTGGGCGGGGCATATTCCACCCGGCAGTCGGGGCAGAGGATCTGGATGCCCTTGAAGGAAACCAGGCCATTGACGAACACCGGCAGGAAATAATTTTTTTGCTGGTAGAGCAGCAGGTGGCGCAGGACGTTGCGGGTGCCGCGGATCTCCAGGCCGGCCAGGACCAGTTTGCCCCGCATGGCAGCCCGGCAGGCGGCGGTGAAGGGCATTCCCTCGGTGGCATCCTCGATCACCAGGATATCCGGATCGTGATCAAGGGCATCCATGATCAGCCGGGCGCGCTCCGCTTCCGAATGGGGCAGCGGTATGCGGGGAAAACGCTTGGTCATCCGGCCGGGGCCTTCGCCCAATATGATGACCTGTTTGCCGGTGGTGACCGACTCCTCCAACATCAGGTCCATGAAACGGCAGCGCTCCCTGGCATTGCGCGAAGCGAAGAAGGTGATACCGTGTCCGGCCCGGGCCAGCTGGGCAAACGCCTTTGCCTGGGCCTCGGGAAGGCGCAGCTCGCTCAGGCGGGTAGGGACGTGCGAAGTAATGTGAAGCCGGATGGTGATATACTCCCCGCCCAGTCCCTGCATGGTGGCCACCTGGAATGAAACCGGTTGGGAGCGATAGGAGAACGTCAGCATGCCCGAGGCGGTCTGGCCGCCGCACTGAGCGATATCGGCGGTCTTGCGCAGGTGGCGGGTAAATTCGGGATAGTGGTTGGGGGTCAAGGTTCCGATGGTCTTGACCGTGCCGCCGCGCTTGCAGCTGACCACGACCGTGTCGGCGTAAGGTTGCAGCGACAGGGATGACAACCGGTTCTGGATGATGAAGATCAGCAGGTAGTCCAGCAGTTTTCCACCGCTGAGGTCGGCGTTGATGGTTTCCAGCACCTTGTCCGCAAAGGCAGCGGAGGCAAACCCCATACTATCGTGGCCCGCTTCGCCGTAGCACTGGTCGATCATCTCGCGGATCTCGCGGATCAGGGCAACGGAGATATTTACCGTCAAGCCGGTCTGGCGCTCGATCTCCTCGACGGCCAACCGGTTCAGCGGATCGGCAATGGCTATGTTCAACTCATTTCCGGCCCGGATCAGCGGGATGAAGTTGTAGGCGCGTGCCAGGTCCGGAGTGACCAGGCTGGTGGCCTCGGGGTCGATCATATCCTTTTTCAGGCGGATGTAGGGTAGGTCCAGCTGATTTGACAGGGCCCAGTCGATATCCTCCTGGGTGACTATCCCCAGGTTCACCAGGGCCTCGCCGAAACGGCACCCGGAACGTTTCTGCTCATCCAGGGCCGTATGGATATCGGATTCGGTAATGATCTGCGATGAGGAGAGAATATCCCCTAAGGAGCCTTTTTTTAACAGTTCGCTCACTGTCGTCCTCCTAAGGAGGCTAACAACAATAACTTGAACTCTTGCATCTCATCTTCCGGCCATCTTTGGCTGCGGCTCAATCACAAAATCCTCGACGTAGCCCTGCTACGCCTGCGGTTTTGTTCAATCGCTACAGCCAAATCTGACCAAAATCTGAGCGCAATCTTGTTCAACTTATTATTGCCAGCCTCCTAAGTTTGCAATTCCGGTATCAAACAGGAAAGGTCAAAAGCAATGGAACGCGGATCAAATCTGATTAAAGCGGATTTCAGCTGATAAACCAAGACAGAAAAAGTTGTGAGATCAGCTTAAATCCGTTCAATCCGCGTCATCCGCGTCTCAAGCCGCTCTTTTTTCAAAGTCACATCTGCAATGGACTACATGTCGGTCCTGTCGCTCAGGTTTTCGAAGCGGGTATGCTCGCCCATGAAGGTCAGGTTGACCGTGCCGAGGGCTCCGTTACGCTGCTTGCCGATGATCAGCTCGGCGTTGCGCTCATGCCCCTCGGTGCAGGAGCCGTCCCTCTTGCGGCATTGTTCGCAATAGACCGCCTCGCGGTAGACGAACATGATTACGTCGGCGTCCTGCTCGATGGCGCCCGACTCGCGCAGGTCGCTCATCATGGGGCGCTTGTCCCCCCGTTTTTCCAGTTCGCGGTTCAACTGGGAGAGCGCCACCACCGGCACGTTCAGCTCCTTGGCCAGGGCCTTGAGGGAACGCGAGATCTCGGAGATCTCCTGCTGGCGCGACTCCGGGTTGGCGCCCCCCCGCATGAGCTGTAGGTAGTCGACGATGATCAGGCCGATGTCGTGCTCGCTCTTCAAACGCCTGGCCTTGGAGCGCAGCTCCAGCACGCTGATGGCCGGCGTGTCGTCGATGAAAATCTTCGAGTCGTGCAGCACGCCGGCCGCCCTGGTGAGCCTGGGCCAGTCGGCGTCCTGGAAATGGCCGGTGCGCATCTTGCCGAAGTCAACACGGGCGATGGAGGCGAAAAAACGCATCACCAACTGCTCTTTACCCATTTCGAGGGAGAAGATCACCGACGGGATTTTCTTCTTGCTCTCGGCGCTGGCGTATTGGGCGATGTTAAGGGCCAGGGTGGTCTTGCCCATGGAGGGGCGGGCCGCGATGATGATCAGGTCCCCCGGCTGGAAGCCTGCGGTCATGCTGTCCAGGTCCGTATAGCCGGTGGGGGTGCCGGTGATCAGCTCCTTGCGGTCGTGCAGTTCCTTGAGGATCTTGAAGGTGTCCTTGACCACCGCCTGCACCGGCACGTACTGGGGCCGCAGCTTGTTCTCGGAGATCTCATAGATCTCCTTCTGGGCCATGTCCAACAGCTCGTTGACGTCGGATTGCTCGTCGTAGCCACGGGTGGCGATCTCGGTGGCCACGCTGATCAGGCGTCGATTGATGGATTTTCCCTTCACAATCTTGCAGTAGTAGGCGATGTTGGCCGCTGTGGGGACGTAATCCACCAGGGTGGCCAGGTATGCGGCTCCCCCCACCTCTTCGAGTTCTCCCTGTTTTCTGAGCATGTCGCTCAAGGTGATCAGGTCGCACGGCTCCCGTTTGTCCGAGAGGCGCATCATGGCCTGGAAGATCTTGCGGTGGTTCTCGCGGTACAGGTCCTCGGCAACAATGATCTCCAACGCCCGGTTGATGGCGTCGTTGTCGATCAGGATGCCCCCCAGGATGGACATCTCGGCCTCCAGGTTCTGGGGGGGGAGTTTGCGTAGTTCAGCGTTGTTCATGGGTTTTGGTTGTCTCCTGTGTGCTGCTGTTGCAATTTCTTAAGGCGAGTAACGGGCATGGCGTCAGTTGTCACCCGCAAGCGACAAAAACTCAGAAACCGTTATTATCTGTGTATTGCCGTAGTTCATTAATACCAGCAGATCCTGATCGCCGGTTACGAGATATCGTGCACCACCACTGGCAGCCACAGCAAGAAACATGTCATCGTGAGGATCGCGGGATATGCCGGTGAGTTGTTCGGTAATCTCCACCACCTCCACGTAAGGAAGAATTTCCTCATTGAGGATAGCGCGTATTTCCCGCTGGGACAGCTTGAATTTCGGATAGGAAAGAACTCTTCTGAATTCAGCGAAAGTCTCCTTTGACACCAGCGTAATAATGCGGCAGTTGTTCCACATATCGCGTAGCATTCCGGCCCGGCCACTAAAGAGAAGTGCCGAAACGAGGACGTTAGTGTCTAGTACAACCCGAAGGGAAGTTAACTCCTGGCCCATTTCACCGCCTCGGCCACATCATTTTCGTCGATGCCCAGCTTCCTGATCTTTTCACGGATACCATCCAGAGATGCATTCAACGGAGTCACCTTAACCGGGGTCAGCACTATGCGATGGTTCTCCACGACGGCATCAAACAGGTCGATGCCAGGGAAGTTGCCGACAATTTCCTTGGGTAGCGTGAGTTGGTTTTTTGATGTTTTTTTAGCAAGCATGATTCCTTACCTCCTTACTAAAAGAATAAACGAAGCTGCGATCTAGTACAACCCCCAAAAAAATCCGCAGTTCTAGGCAATGGAATCCCCTCACTTCGGTCAACCACGATGCTGGCAAATAACCTGCTTGAGCGCCGCCACTACGTCCCGGCCATCCTCTTCCGTCATTTTGGGGAAGAGCGGCAGGGAGAGAATCCGCTCCGAGGCGTAGCTGGCATTGGGCAGCTCCGAGTCAGGGACCGGCATGTTCTCCCGGTACCAGGCATGGTGGTGGATGGCCTTGTAGTGCAGGCCGCTGCCGATGTTCAGTTTTTTCAATTCCGCCATGAACTGGTCCCGGTCGATGGTCAGTTTTTCGATCCTGACAAGCGGGGTGTAGAGGTGCCAGGCGTGGCGCTGCTGATAGGGGGCGTAGGCCGGCAGGGCCAGCTCCGCCACGTCGGCCAGTTCGCGGTTGTAGAACTCGGCGATTTCTTTCCGGCGGTCGATGAAGCCGTCCAGCTTGGGGAGCTGGTGGATGCCCATGGCGGCCTGGATGTCCATCATGTTGTACTTGAAGCCGGGGAGCATGATGTCGTAATTGGGGGTGCCGCTGGCGGAGAAGCGTTTCCAGGCCTCGCGGCTCATGCCGTGGAATTTCATCAGCGACACCTCTTCGGCCAAGTTCTCGTCACTGGTGCAGACCATGCCCCCTTCGCCGGTGGTGATGTTCTTGTTGGGGTGGAACGAGAAGATGGAGATGGAATCCAGGGAGCCGATCCTTTGCCCCTTGTATTCGGTGCCAGCGGCATGGGCGGCATCCTCGATCACGGTCAGGCCGTGCTCCCGGGCCAGGGCGAAGATGGGGTCCATGTCGCAGGACTGGCCGGCAAAGTGGACCGGTATGACCGCCCGGGTCCGGGGGGTGATCTTTTTGCGGATTTCATTTACGTCGATGTTGAGGGTGCCCGGCTCGATATCCGCCAGGACCGGCGTGCCCCCTGCCAGGATGATCATGCTGACCGTGGAGGCAAAGGTCATGGGGGTGGTGATGATCTCGTCCCCCTCGGTGATCTTCAGTGCCAGCAGCGTCAGGTGCAGCCCGGCCGTGGCCGAACTGAGCGGCACGGCGAACGGCGCACCCACATAGGCCTTGAATGCCTCCTCGAACCGCTTGACCTTGGGGCCGGTGGTGATCCAGCCGGACCTGAGCGAATCAACCACTTCGTTGATTTCATCCTCGTCGATGGTAGGGGTGGAAAAGGGGAGAAAGGTTGTGCGCATGTTATGGGGATTTCCTTTCAATCTGATTAATGGGGTTTACCGGTTGCTTATCAACAGGTGCCGCCCCGACTCCTGCACGATCCGCGGCGCCGGGTGCAAGCCGGGCAGCAGGTCGTTGAGCTCGTTTTTCCTGAGGAAGATCAGGGTGTGGGTGTTGCTTTCCCAGAGTTTTCGCAGGGCGCCATGATCGGGGAACCAGTACGATTGATCCCCCTGTTTGCTGCCAAAGTCCAGTTCATCCCGGTTGCCGGTCACCATCACCCGGCGCCCGGTATACCAGTTGACCGCCTGCATGGGGCCAAAGGTGACGATGCGGGTGTCCGGTCCGGCCATGGAGCAGGCGGCCAGGGCCAGCTTTTTGGGTGATTCCGTTGCTGCGATGTCCTTCATTATCAACTGCGGTGCGAGTATCTCAATGGCAAACGAAGCCAGGCTGAGCACAACCATTATCTGCATGGGATTGCGGCCGGCAAACACGAGGGTTCCGATGCCCTGGAGCAGAAACAGTCCGCCGATGGTCAGACAGCCGCCCGTGGAGACTGTCGGGGCGTGGCTGACGAACTGGTGCAGCGGATCGGCCAGTTGGGGTAGGTGTTTCGTCAGCAATGCGGCTACCTGGGGCAGGCGGCTATAGGCCAGACAGGCTGCTCCCAGGACGGTCAACACCAGCCCCAGCAAGAGCGCCGCGGCCTTGATTTCCCGGCCGCGGCCGTCCAGCAGGGCACTGATGCGCTGGGCGATCAGGATGGCCAGGGGCGGGAAGATCGGCAGGATATAGGGTATCAGCTTGGAGTCGGATTTGGAGAAAAACAGAAAAATGACCATTATCCAGATGAGCAGGTAGTATCCGGCACAGGTCTCTTCATGATGCCGGTTGCGCCAGGCACGCCCCAGGGCGCCGGGGATGAAGAACGACCAGGGGAGCATGGTCCCCAGCAGGACCGGCACAAAGAACCAGAATGGCTGGTAACGGCCATGGACGGTGCTGGTAAAACGTTCGAAATGTTCATGGATAAAGAAGAATCTGGCAAACTCCGGATTCCGTAGCGAGACCGCCACGAACCAGGGGGCGGCTATGGCCAGGAACAGCAGCAGGCCGCTGACGAGGCGCATTTCCGCCAGAAGCTTCCAGCGCTTGGTGGCCAGCAGATAGAAGAAGATGATGCCAGCCGGGAAGACGATGCCGATCAGCCCCTTGGCCAGTACCGCCAGGGCGCAGAACAGGTAGAACAGATACCAGGGAAGCGCCTTGCTGCGCCGCCCTTCCCGCTGTGCCGCGATAATGAAGGCGCCCAGGGCCGCCGTCAGGCACCAGGTCAGGAGCATGTCGGTCAGGATGATGCGCGATTGCAGGACAAAGCCGGCCGAGGTCCCCAGGATCAGGGCCGAGATCAACGCGGTGCGCCGGTCGTACAGCCTGCGGGCGATGATGTAGGCGGTCAGCACCGTCAGCAGGCCGCACAGGGCCGACGGCAGCCGGGCCGCCAGCTCGGTCTGTCCGAAGAGCTCCATGGAGGCCGCGTTGAGCCAGTAAAGGAGGGGCGGCTTTTCAAAGTATTTGACATAGTTCAGGGTGGGGGTGATCAGGTCGCCCCGTACCAGCATCTCCCTGGGGATCTCGGCGTAGCGCCCTTCATCGGGGTCGATGAGCGGCAACCGCCCGAGAAACAGCAGGAAAGGCAGGCCGAAGAGCATGGCCAGGGAGAACAGGTCCCGCAGCCAGCCGCTGGTTCCTCTTTGCAGGTATATCTTGTGGTCATTCATGTGTAGCAGACCTTTCCCGGCGGATCAGGTCGAAGGGGGCTACCTTGAAAGGGAGCTGGATGAGGATGTGTTGATTGGGATTGGCCTTGTCGCTCTCGCTGGTTTTCCCTTCCGGGTCCATGACACAAAGACGTTCGATGCTCAGGCTGTCGGAGCGCATGCCCGGGCCGATGAATTCCAGGAGATCACCGTTTTGGATGCGGTTGCGCACCCCGACGATGGCGCAGCCGTCTGGGCGCTGTTCTTCCACCCGGCCGACGAATTCGTGGCTGCGGATATAGGCAGAGTTGTATTCCTGCCCGACGTTGCGGGGTTCGCCGAACAGAAAGCCGGTGGTGTAGCCACGGTGGCTGAGTTTTGCCAATTCCTCCAGCCATTCAGGCCGGCATTGATAGCCTGCCGGGTCGGCCCAGTATTCATCCAGGGCCTGGCGATAGACCCGCAGAACAGAAGCGACGTAGTTGACGCCTTTCATGCGCCCCTCGATCTTGAGCGAGGCAACGCCGCTTTCCACCAGGCCTGGCAGGTGTTCCAGCAGGCAGAGGTCGCGGGAGTTGAAAATAAAGGTGCCGTTTGCATCCTCCATGACCGGGAAATATTCGCCGGGCCGACTCTCCTCCACCAAGCGGTAGTTCCAGCGGCAGGGGTGGGCGCATTCCCCGCTGTTTGCATCCCGGCCGGCCATGGCGCTGGAGAGGAGGCAACGCCCGGAATAGGAGATGCACAGTGCGCCGTGAACAAAAACCTCCACCTCCAGGCCACTGCGGGCCACGGTCTCGCTGATGGCTTCCATGGGCGTCTCGCGGGCCAGGTTGACCCTTTTGATCCCCTGGTTTTTCCAAAAACGGGCGCTGCGCCAGTTGATGGTATTGGCTTGGGTGGATAGATGGAGTTCGGTATGGGGCGAGATTTCCCGCGCCAGGTCGATCACGCCCGGATCGGCAACTATGTAGGCGTCGAACGGGAGTTCCGCCACTTCCCGGATGTACCGTTCCAGTTGTCGCAAGGCGTCATTGCGGGGGTAGCTGTTGATGGTCAGATAGACCTTGACCCCGCAGGCGTGGCAGTATTCAAGGGCCTGTGCCATCTCCGCTGTCGTGAAGTTGTCAGCCAGGTTGCGCAGGCCAAAGGCCTTGCCCCCCAGGTAGACGGCATCGGCGCCGTAGTGGACGGCGATTTCCAGTTTTTCCATGTTGCCGGCCGGGGCCAGCAGTTCAGGCTTGTTCACGGGGATAATCTCGATAATTAATTGATTGCGGCTTGGTGTAAAGGGCAAATATTAACATAGTCTCCCCCCCTTTTAAACCGAAACCTGATAATGCGGGATAAGTGCTTAAACGGCAGCTTTCGCTTGACAAACCCCGGCGGATCGCATTAATTGTAAAAAACACCATTATATGGAGGAATTATGCCATCCGGAGTCAGATGGTCCGCTTGTCTCTTATCGTGCCTTGTCTTGACTGCTTGTGCCGGCAACGACCTTATTGTCAAGCGCCAGGCTGAAGCCGATGCCAAGATTGAGCTTTTGCTTCAGGCCGAAAAAAAGAATGCGCAACTGCTGAGCGACCTGTCAGCCAGGCTCCAGTCACAGGATGACCGGTACAGTGAGATGGCCCCCCAGGTCAAACACCTGCAGGGTAGCATCCAGGAACTGCGGACAGCCCAAGAGGAACTGAAAACAAAAGTAAGCGGATTTAACCGGCAAGTAGCTATCCCAAAGATTGAGGTCGTCAATCCTGAAGCGGCCCAGAAGTCAAAGGAAAGCGGTCCTCCGGCGGAGTATGTTGCGGCATTCGGTATGTACAGTGCCAACAGGTTCCCAGCCGCCATCGAGGCTTTCGAGTCATTCCTCAAAAACAATCCCGGTAATGATTATAGCGCCAATGCCTACTACTGGATCGGCGAGTGCCATTATAGTCTGTCGGATCTCGGCAAGGCACAAACTGCTTTTCAGAAGGTGGTTGATTCCTATCCCAAAAGCAACAAGGTGCCCGACGCCATGTTGAAACTTGGCTATACCCTGACTGCACTGAAAGAAAATGCAAAGGCCAAGGCTGTTTTCGAGGGCCTGATCAAGGCTTATCCCGGCAATCCGGCCGCGGCCAAGGCCCGGGAGCGGTTGACCGCGAACTGATTCCATTACTGGTCACTCAACAGGTAATACCGAGGTGCTTATGAAAAACAGAATGATTGCACTGGTTTTGTTGCTGCTGGCTTTGCTTGTGCCCTGTTCGTTGCTGGCGGCGGAGCAGGACGAGCCAACCATCTATGTCATCAAGAAGGGTGACACCCTTTGGGGGCTCTCCGAGCGCTTCATCAAAGATCCCTACTACTGGCCGAACATGTGGTCGAAGAACGGTCAGATCACCAATCCGCACTTTATCTATCCGGGTCAGAAGGTAAGGGTTTTCCCGGACCACCTGGAGTTTGTCCCCAAGGAACCGGAGGCGGTAACCGGACAGAAGGCACAGGCGCCGGTGGCCCCCACTGTTTTCAAGGAGGTGGCCGAGGAAAAGACCTTCCAGGTTCGCGGCAACGAAGGTTTCTTGATGGAAAAGGAAATATTTCCTGCCGGTTACGTTGTTGGCGGACACCATGACCGCATCGTGCTTGGGGAAGATGATATTGTCTATACCGATATCGGCGCGAACAACGGTGCCAAGGCTGGGGACAAGTTCTCGGTATTCCGTAAGGATGCCATGATCAGCCATCCGCTTACCAGCGAAATCATGGGTTACAAGATGGTGCCGCTGGGTACGTTGCAATTGACCGACGTCGAGCAAAAGGCTTCCCGCGCCATCATTACCAAGTCCTACAAGGAAATATCCCCAGGCTCATACCTGATGCCGTACCGCAATGGCAAGCGCCACGAGGTCAGTCTGAAAATGCCGACCCGCGAGCTGAAGGGCTACATCATCGAAAGCTATAGCGGAACGAGCATCATTGCTGCCGGCGATATAGTATATATTGACCTGGGCAGCGCCCAGGGGGTCGAGCCGGGCAACATGTTGTACATCATTCGAGATGTGACCATAGATCAGCGTTACGTGCAGGGCAGGATCGACCGGCTGCCCCAGGAACTGCTGGGCGCGCTGGTGGTCCTGGAAACCGGAAAAAAGACCGCCACGGCGTTGGTGGTCAAGAGTATCGATGCCATCTACAAGGGTGACAAGATCATCAGTCAAATGAAGTAATTGCTCCTGGGAAAAGACATAAAGACCGGCCTGCGGGCCGGTCTTTTTTTTCAGAGGGATTTGCGACATGGAAGATTTCTACTGGATTGGCCTCAAAGCGGTAGCCGGCATCGGCAATGTCACTTTTCGGCGGCTGCTGGAACGTTTTGAAACGCCACAGGCAGCTTTGGCCGCGACTCCGGCGGAACTGGCCGCTGTCAAGGGGGTGTCGCCGGCCGTTGTCAAAGCCGTCAAGGGTGCGGATTGGCAGCGCTTTGCCGAAGAGGAGTGTTTGCGGCTTACTGCAAGCGGTGCCAAACTGATAAAGTTCACCTCGGCCGACTATCCCAAATCCCTGTTCGAAATCCCGGACCCGCCTCCTTTTCTCTATGTGCGGGGTGAGCTGCTTTTCAATGGGGTGGCCATTGCCATTGTCGGTTCCCGGCGGGCCACATCTTATGGCCTCCTGACTACAACCCGACTTGCGGAAGGGCTGGCACGGCACGGCATTTCCGTGGTATCGGGCATGGCCCGCGGGATAGATACCGCTGCCCACAAAGGAGCGCTCCAGGCAGGTGGCAGAACCATAGGGGTTTTGGGTTGCGGCATCGACAAGGTGTACCCTCCAGAGAACCGCTTGCTTTTTGGGGAAATGGCAGCGAAAGGCTGCCTGATGTCGGAATTTTCTCTGGGCACTCTCCCCTTGGCGGAAAACTTTCCCCGCCGTAACCGGATCATCAGCGGGCTCTCCAGGGGGGTGTTGGTGGTGGAGGCAGCCGAGAACAGCGGCTCCCTGATTACCGCACAGTATGCGCTGGAGCATGGCCGCGATGTGTTTGCCGTCCCTGGCAACATCTCGTTTGCCACCAGCCGTGGCGGCAACAGGTTGATCAAACAGGGTGCCAAGCTGGTGGATTGCGTGGAGGATATCCTGGAAGAGCTGGGGGGACGGCTGGCAGCATCGACTGCAGCAACCAGCTTGCCGCTGAAGCCAAGCTTTGAGCTGACAGCCAGGGAAGCCGCCATTTATGAACAGCTGGCCCGATCGCCACTGCATATCGATGCCCTCATAGCCCAAACTGAATTGACAGCCGGGGAGGTTTCCTCTATGTTACTTCACCTTGAGCTCAAGGGGGCAATAGTCTCGATGCCCGGCAAGCATTACGCCATTGCCAATTAGCCAATAATAATTATAATTCATTGGGTCGGGTCTGGTCCTGGCGAAACCCGGCACGAAGTTGGGCACCACCATTATTCCCCCCAACCCACAAAAAAAGGAACCGAATTTATCATGCCGCAGAACCTCGTAATCGTAGAATCGCCTGCCAAGGCCAAAACCATAGAGAAATTCCTGGGTAATGACTTCAAGGTGCTGGCCTCCTACGGCCATGTCAGGGCGCTGCCGAGCAAGCAGGGCTCGGTGGATATCGAAAAGGGATTTGAGCCCAAATACCATGTGCTGCCGGAAAGCAAGAAACATATCGATGCCATCAAGGCGGCGCTGAAGGATTCAAGCCGGTTGCTTCTGGCAACTGACCCCGACCGTGAGGGAGAGGCCATTTCCTGGCACCTGTTGGCGGCCCTGGGACTGGACAAGAAAAAGCCGGGCATAGAGATCCAGCGGGTCGTCTTCCACGAGATAACCAAGGATGCCATTGTCCATGCCGTCAAGCATCCCCGCGACATTGCCTTTGAGCTGGTGGACGCCCAGCAGGCCAGATCAGTGCTGGACTACCTGGTCGGTTTCAATCTCTCTCCCTTTCTGTGGAAAAAGATCCGTTATGGCTTGTCAGCCGGTCGTGTGCAGTCGGTTGCTCTGAGGCTGGTCTGCGAGCGGGAAAAGGAAATTCAGGCTTTCAGGGAGCAGGAGTACTGGACCATTGCCGCACGGCTGGGAGCGGCACCGGGGCAGGAATTCCGGGCCGGCCTGGTGGAGGTGGAAGGCAAGAAGCTGGGCAAATTCGATATCCCGAGCGAAGATATTGCTGCTGGGCTGAAGGTGGCCCTCCAGTCGGGTAACTACCGTGTTGCCAAGATCACCAAGACGGAGAAGAAACGCAATCCATCTCCCCCGTTCACCACTTCGACCCTGCAGCAGGAAGCGTCCCGCAAGCTCGGATTTTCCGCCAAAAAAACCATGTCCACCGCTCAAAAGCTGTACGAGGGTATCGATATCGGCGAGGGAGGGACGGTCGGCCTTATCACCTATATGCGTACCGACAGCGTCAACCTATCGGAACAGGCGCTCAAGGAGGCCCACGACGTCATTGCCGCTGCTTACGGAACCGAGTACGCCCTGGACAAGCCGCGACTGTACCGCACCAAGACCAAGAACGCCCAGGAGGCCCACGAGGCCATCCGGCCGACCTATATTTCCAAGACCCCGACCGAGTTGAAGCGTTTTCTGACCCCTGACCTGCATAAATTATATGAACTGATCTGGAAGCGTACCGTAGCCTGCCAGATGGCGGAAGCGCTGCTTGATCAAACCTCGGTTGACATTGTTGCCGATATGTCGGTGTACCCCGCTGAAGGGCCCTTCAGCGGCGCAAGGCGTTGCGGGTTGAGGGCAAGCGGTACGGTGATCCGTTTCCCAGGTTTTATGAAACTCTATATAGAGGGCCTGGATGACCAGGACGAGGAAAAAGAGGGATTGCTGCCCGCCATGACTGAAGGGGCTGCACTGAAGCTGCATGAGGTACTGCCCGAGCAGCACTTCACCCAACCGCCGCCCCGCTATACAGAGGCCACCCTGGTCAAGACCCTGGAGGAGTACGGCATTGGACGCCCATCCACCTATGCCTCCATCATGAACACCCTGGTGGAGCGCAAGTATACCCGCCTGGAGAAGAAGCGTTTCTTTCCCGAAGACGTGGGCATGGTGGTGAACGATCTGTTGGTTGCCCATTTTTCCCGTTATGTGGATTACAACTTCACTGCCGGCCTTGAGGAGGAACTGGATCAGGTCTCCCGCGGCGAAAAGCAGTGGAAGCCGTTGATCAAGGAGTTCTGGGAGCCGTTCGCGACACTCCTCAAACAGAAAGAGGGCGAGGTCAGCAAGTCGGACCTGACCACAGAGGCCACTGACGAGGCTTGTCCCGAGTGCGGCAAGCCCCTGGTGGTGAAGCTGGGAAAGCGGGGCAAGTTCATCGCTTGCTCCGGCTTCAGTGACGGCTGCAAATACACTCGCAACATTGAGCAGGATGGAGCCGAAACGGCCGAGCCGGTCGTGTCCGACGAAAAATGCGAGAAATGCGGCCTGCCGATGCTGGTCAAGGATGGTCGCTACGGCAAGTATCTGGCCTGTTCCGGTTATCCGGCTTGCAAGAATATCCAGCCGCTGGTCAAGCCCAAAGGTACCGGAGTGACCTGCCCGGAGTGCGGTGAAGGCGAACTGACGGAGAAAAAGTCCCGCTTCGGCAAGATGTTCTTCTCCTGCAACCGCTATCCGCAGTGCAAGTTTGCCCTGTGGGATCCACCGGTGGTACGGAAGTGCCCCAAATGCGGTTTTCCGCTGTTGGTGAAGAAGGTTTACAAGCGCGAAGGCGAGTTCCTCAAGTGCCCCAAAGAGGGATGCGATTTTAAAGAGGGCGGCAAGGAAACGAAGTAATTGATGCCCATCACCATCATCGGCGCCGGCCTGGCAGGCTGCGAGGCTGCCTGGCAGGCTGCCCAGCGCGGCGTACAAGTTGTCCTCCACGAGATGAAGCCGGAAAAATTCTCCCCTGCCCACCACCTGCCCGGTTTGGCGGAGTTGGTTTGCTCCAACTCTCTACGCGGCGATTCCCTTGAGAATGCGGTGGGCCTGTTGAAAGAAGAGCTGCGCCGTTGCGGCTCACTGGTCATGGAGGCTGCCGAGGCCACCCGGGTTCCGGCCGGTGGCGCTCTGGCCGTGGACCGGCAGCTGTTTTCCGACTACATCACCGAAAAAATCACTGCACATCCCCTTATCCGCCTCGCACGGAGCGAAGTTGACGAAATCCCGGCCGAAGGGACCGTGATTGTTGCTTCCGGCCCCCTCACCAGTGATGCCCTGGCCGCTTCCCTGGCGTGTCTGACAGGCGACAGGCTCTATTTCTACGATGCCATCGCCCCCATTGTTTCATCTGCTTCCCTGGATATGACCAAGGTCTTTGCCGCCTCGCGCTACGGCAAGGGGAGCGGGGACGATTACCTCAACTGTCCTTTGAATCAGGCAGAATACCTTTGTCTGGTTGACGAGCTGGTGCGGGCCGAGAAGGTGCCATCCCGCGACTTCGAAAAGATCATTCATTTCGAGGGGTGCATGCCGGTGGAGGAGATGGCTGAGCGGGGGCCGGAGACGCTCCGTTTCGGTCCCATGAAGCCGGTGGGATTGGCCGACCCCCGTAGCGGAGTGGAGCCCTATGCCGTGATCCAACTAAGGGCCGAGAACCTGGAACGGACCATGTTCAACCTGGTCGGATTCCAGACCAAGCTGACTTGGCCGGAGCAGCGCCGCATCTTCAGGATGATACCCGGCCTGGAACAGGCCGAATTTGTCCGGCTTGGCTCCATGCACCGCAATACCTTCATTAATGCGCCTGCCCTGCTGCTTCCCACCCAACAACTGAGAACAGATCCTCGCATTTTTTTCGCCGGGCAGATCACCGGTGTGGAGGGCTATGTCGAGTCAGCCGCCAGCGGATTCCTGGCGGGCATTACCGCTGCTTGCATGCTGCAAGGCAAACAGCTGGCCGTTCCGCCACCGGAAACCGCTTTGGGGGCGTTGATAGCACATATCACCAATGCCGATGCCAAACACTTCCAGCCGATGAACGTCAACTATGGCCTTTTCCCGGAACTGCCTGGGAGGGTGAAAAAGAAGGAAAAACGCGGCAAGCTGGCCGAACGTGCTTTGGCCTCGCTAGATGCCTGGCGGGAAGAGCTTCTTTTAACTGATTGAGTTTGTGGCCGTTTTTGGTTATTGTGAAGAGATAGGACATATAAGATTTATATGTCTATTGGTTTCATAGGTCCTAACAGTCCTGCGAAAAGGAATAAAATTAATGCCTGATCCAACCAATGACCCCCTAAAGAGGGTGGAATCCCAACTGAAAAAATGCGTCAAGTGCGGTGCTTGTCGAGCCAACTGTCCGGCCTTTGCCGCCTTTCAGCGCGAACCGGCCGTGGCGCGCGGCAAGGTGGCCCTGGCCCAGCATATCCTCAAGGATGATATCGACCTGGACGATCAGACCTATCTGGCCATGTCCAAATGCCTGTTGTGCGGCAGTTGCGTTGAAAAGTGCCCCAACGAGGTGCCCACCGACGAAATCGTTATTGCCGCCCGCGAAGCCTTGGCAAAAAAACGCGGCCTCACCACATTTCATATGGCTGTAGGCCAGGTTATCAAGAGCCGTACCCGCATGCGGATGGGCGCCAAGATGGCGGCCCTGCTCGGCCCCATGTTTTTCAAGAAGATACCGGAGACGTCCGGCCTCAGGCTGCGTTTCCCGCTGCCATTTATCGGTAACCAACGCCATATCCCTACCATTGCAAAGAAACCCTTTATTGACAGACATCCCGAAGTGATCCCCGGTGAGGCCGGCAAGCCACGGATTGTCTTTTTTGTCGGCTGTATGACCAATTTCGTCTATACCGAGGTCGGAGAAGCAGCCCTGGCGCTTTTTCGCCACCTGGGCTGCACCGTGATCATCCCCAAGGGCCAACAATGCTGCGGCCTGCCCGGCATGTCCGGCGGCGATATCAACACTGTGCGTGATCTGGCGGAAAAGAACCTGGCGGAGTTGGAAAAATATGAAGCCGACTATGTCATGACCGCCTGCGCTACCTGCGGCGGCGCTCTGCACCGCCTGTATCCCCTGGTGGTCGGCAAACGCAATCCGGAATTGAAGGCTCGTTTGGATGCTTTAGCCGCCAAAACCGTGGATGCTTCCCAGCTTTTGCACAAGTTGGGACTCAACCCGTCCGAGACCGGGGCCGGGGCCTCGCTCCGCATCACCTACCATGACCCCTGCCATCTTCGTACCCGCGGTCTGACCAAGGAGCCGCGCGAACTGTTGAAAGGGACTCCAGGCGTGGATCTGGCCGAAATGGAGGGCGCCGACCGCTGTTGTGGTCTTGGGGGCACTTTCAATGTCTACCACTACGGCTCATCCATGACCATTAATGAGGCAAAGAGCCTGGCGATCATCAAAACAGGCTCACAGGCCGTAGCAACCGGCTGCCCGGGCTGCATGATGCAGCTTGCCGACGGATTGAAGCAACATGGCTCGAGTGTCGAGGTCCTTCATACCCTCCAGCTTTTGGCCCGCAGGTTGAAGCTCTAGCACTGTTTAGTTTAGATAAATCATTTTAGTTACAGTATAATTCTTTGTCTTGAGTAAATTAATTTTATTGACAATGTAAGGAAATTTGTATACAAACCCCCGCATAAAATCTGGTTTTATTTCTGGCAGGGATATGGATGAGTGATTACAACATCGGGGCCAAAATCAAGAAGCTCCGTCTTGCAAAAAAACTGACCCTTCAAGCTGTGGCCAAGGAGACCGGATTTTCTCCGGCACTCATTTCCCAGATAGAGAACAATAACGTCTCACCACCCATTGCCACCCTTTCAAGGATAGCTAAATTCTTTGACGTCAAAATCGGTATGTTTTTTACCGAGGATGAAGAAGAATGCCGCTTCGAGATAGTTCGCGCCCATGAACGCAAGGCAATCCCCCGGGTCATATCCCGGGCCGGCACCAGCCAGGGATATTCCTACGAATCTCTCTCTTTCCACAAGCAAAACAAAAAAATGGAGCCCTTCCTCCTGACCGTAACGGAAAAGGTTCTGGAGGAAAATACCTACAGCCACGACGGCGAGGAGTTTCTTTTCATCATGAAGGGAACCGCCGAGTTGCTGTTGGATGACAAGCGGGTCGTCCTGTACGAGGGGGACTGCGTCTACTTCGACTCCACCCTCAAGCATCGACTCCTCTCAAAAGACGGCGCCGAAGTCAAGGTTTTGGCGGTCGTAACAAGATAACACCCGGTCCACGGCTTCTGCTGGATTCTGGTTGCTACTTAAAATTGGCCTGTGATTTGAAGTTTTGTCGGCAGGTTGAAAAGTTCCGGGTGTCTGAAAATTAGCGGTTACAGTTTATAATTCCAAGTACTGGAAGGATAGTCGAAATGTCTAAGAAAGCGATCAAGCCATCACTGAAAAACCCATTTGAACCACCGGAAAAGGTCGAATTCAATATCCCCGGCGAGATTTCCAGGACTACCGGCGGCTATGAAGAGGCGATGCGGGAAGGCTATGACCTGATTCAGCGGCCCATCAAGTCGGTCAGCATCGATCAGATCGAAAAGCAGCATTTCAAGAAGCGGATGACTGTCTGGGAGCGCATCAAGGTCCTTACGGAAAAGGACCCCAATATCCTCTTCCAGAATTGGGGCAAAAACCTCGACGGCGCTTCTCTCGTGACCGGCATTCTCAATATCCATGGCCGCGATGTGGCGCTTTACGGTCACGACTTCACGGTCCGTGCCGGTTCCATTGACGCGACCAACGGTACCAAGCTGGCCCGTCTTATGTACATGGCCGGTGAAAAAGGAATCCCCCTGATCGGCATGAACGACAGTGCCGGAGCCTTTGTCCCGGCAGGTGTTGGCGGCCTTGACGGTTATGCAGAGGCATTCACCGCTCTGCGGAAAATCAGCGGCGTCGTCCCCAGTATCATGTGCATGTTCGGTTTCAACGCGGGCGGCGGCAGCTATCTTCCCCGTCAGGGAAGTTTCGTGATCCAGCCCAAGGATACTTTCTTTGGCCTGACCGGCCCCGGTGTTGTCAAGTCGGTATTGGGAGAGGACATTACTCCCGAAGAACTGGGTGGCCCCAAGATCCACGGCCAGTCCGGCGTTGCCGATCTTACCGTCGAAGATGAAGTCGGCGCCTTGAGAGCCGCGATCCAGCTGTTGAATTACCTGCCCGATAACAACAGCGTCATGGCCCCATTCCAGAAGACCAGCGATCCCCTCGACCGCAAGACCTGGGAGATCAATACCCTGCTGAAAAAGGCCTTCAACTCGCCCACCGGATTCAACACACCTTTCGACGTGTCGATCATTATCCAGCAGATCTGCGATCATGGCGATTACTTCGAGCTTCAGCCGCTCAGGGCCCGCGAGGTCGTCACCGCCTTTGGCCGGCTGGGGGGCAATGTCGTCGGTTTTGTCGCCAATAACTCCGCCGTCTCCTCAGGGCAGATCGATTGCGACTCTGCCGTAAAGATCGCGCGCTTTGTCCGTTTCTGCAATATATACAATATTCCGATCATCTTCATGGAAGACACCACCGGTTTCCTGCCGGGACGTGAGCAGGAAACCCGCGGCATTGTCCAGGCCGGTCGCGCCATGCTCGATTCCATCGTCGACGTTCGTACACCACGCATTCTGCTGATCCTACGCAACGCCTACGGCGGTGCCTACGCCTCCTACAACAATTACCCCACCGGCGCCGACCTGGTTATCGCCCTGCCAACCACGCGTCTGGCCGTAATGGGCCCGGCCGGAAAGGAATTCGTCTATAAGGATGATCTGCGCAAGCTGCGCACCGCAGTGACGGAACGGGTGAAGCGCGGTATCCTGGAGCGCATGGAGGCCGGTGTCAAGGAGGACGTTGCCAAGAAAGATGCGGAGCAGGAAGCCGCCGATTGGTTGAAAGCCCGCGAGGCCGAGCTAAACCTGCGTTATGAAAAGGAATTGATGAACCCTAAAGAAGGCCTCAGCCTGGGTTCTATCTCCTCAATCGTCATGCCTACCGACCTGCGCAAGGTGCTTGGCGAAAACCTGAATTTCTTCCTCAGGCATTACAAGCCCTCACCAATGGGTGGTGTGCAGCGCGAGTTCCATTAAACACGATCATACGGAATTAACGACTATAGGGACTAGATTGGAGATAGAAAGCGATGACACAGACTGTTGACTATTACCAGAAAAACCCACTGATCCATAAGGATCGCCGCCTGAGCAAGTCCTCTTCCGCTTGGGTGAGTTCCTTCTCCTGCGAGGATCTGAAGCCGCTCATCGTTTGCCGCGGTCCTATCCGGAAGGAGGCGATGGATGTCTATGAAGAGATGGGAATCTCCCATTATGGCATCCTGCTCTCAGAGAAGGATTCGATTGTCTATACCAATGCCCTGGCTCCGGAATTACGGCAACTGACGGACTCCAGGCGTGTTCACCGCGTACCCGATTACTCCGGTGCCAGCAAGGAAGAGCGTGTCGAGCGCATTCATCAGATTATCAGGATTGCCAAGGACAACGGTTACGACTCAATCTTTGCCGGTTATGGTTTCATGGCCGAGGACGATGAGTTCGTGGCGGCCATAGAAAAGGCCGGCCTCAAGTTCGTCGGTCCCTGCGCTGCAACCCAAACCAATGCGGGCAAAAAAGATGAGGCAAAGCGGACAGCGCTCACCGTCAACGTAAGCGTCACCCCAGGTATCGACAATGTGACTGCCCGTACCCTGGTAAGGAAACATCCCACCAGAGAACAACTACTGGCCCTGGTTGAAGCAGAGGGACTTGCCTGTGACGGCAAGGTCCTGGGCAATAAGGAACTTGCGCTTGAAGACCTGGCCGACCACATCCTGTACGCTTCATACCAGAAAGGGATCGATCTCTTCTCAATCGAAGAGCTCTGCGCCCAGGTCCAGAGCGAAGTTGCCGATATGTTCAAAAAATACCCCAGAAGCCGGGTGCGTCTCAAGGCCATTGGCGGCGGGGGCGGCAAGGGGCAGCGTATCCTGGGGGCATCGCTCCTGGCGGCCAAGAATCCCGATGACAAGATGGTCCAGCAGGCCGCTGCCGAGGCCCCCGGCCTGGTTCGTGAAGTGCTCAACGAAGTCAAGGCCAATGGGATAGGGGACAACAAAAACGTCCTGATCGAGCTGAATATCGAGCAGACCCGCCACAATGAAATACAGCTGTTGGGCAACGGCGAGTGGTGCATTGCCCTTGGCGGCCGCGACTGCTCCCTGCAGATGCATGAACAGAAGCTTCTGGAAGTCTCGGTTACCCAGGAGGGGCTGGCGGCTGCCATCGCAAAGGCCAAGAGCGCCGGAAACAAAAGCGAGGTCAAGGCTCTTGAAAGCGACCTGAAAGTCCTCAAGCGGATGGAAGAGGAATCGGAGCGTTTCGGCAGGGCAGTTGGCCTTGATTCGGCTTCAACCTTCGAATGCATCGTTGACCGGGATCGTCATTACTTTATGGAAGTGAATACCAGGATCCAGGTGGAACACCGGGTAACGGAGCTCTGCTACAGCCTGAAATTCATCAACCCAAAAGACAAGCAGGATTATTTCATAGTCGAGTCGTTGGTCGAAGCAATGGCGCTCCTGGCAAGGCACAAGGAACGTCTGCCCAAACCGGAGCGGATCGTACGCTTCAACGCGGCCGTCGAGGCGCGGCTGAACGCTACGGATGCATCCCTGTCCCCCCATGCCGGTGGCATGATTCGCTTCTGGTCGAAGCCGATCGAGGGTGAAATACGCGACGATCAGGGAATCAGCATGCTGAACCCCGATACCTGCCAATTCATGAAGTACAAAGTTGCCGGTGCTTACGACTCCAACATCGCCCTGCTTCTCACCAAGGGTGCGGACCGGCTGGACAGCTATGAACATCTGTCGCGGGTGATTCGCAGTACTACGTTACGCGGTAGTGACCTGGCCACCAACCTGGAATTCCATTACGGTCTGGTCAACTGGTTTCTTGGCAATAATGTGAATGCCAAGCCGACCACCCGTTTTGTCGTGCCGTATCTTGCCCTGGTGGGGACCCTGAAAGAAGAAGCCAACAAGCTGGATACGATCTATGCTTTCCTGCAGATGAAAAAGCAGTATGGCAAGCGTATTGCTGAACAGTTTCCGGATGATCCCGCCGTTGCCAAGGGCATGTCGTCCCTGCTTGACCGCAAGGGAACCCTGATTACGCGTCCCATGGAGCGCCTCCTTGATGATCCGCATCTGCTCTCTGGCTGGTTGAGTCTGCATCACAAAAACTTCCGCATCGATAACGGCAAGGTTGTCTGGTTGCAGAATCCCTTGGGAGTGCTCAATGATACCTATGAGTATCTGCATATGTCTTATCGCCCGAATAAACCTGCGGCAGAGGTGATCTGGGGCCATGACAACGAACTGCTCCAGGCCTCATTGCGGTTTTACGGCACTCTGCACGAAAAGCTGGGCATAAACAGCGATGACTACTTCCAGCTCAACGAGATCTTGAATAATGAAAAGCCGCAAGGCGGGTTTGATGTTGAAACCTGGGAACAGATACGTTCGGCTCATTTTGGGTACGAAGCCGGGCTTGAACTGCTTGGTATGCTGTTTCTGATCGGGATCAATACCAAGTTCTGGGATCTGCGCGTCGAAGAGGATCTGGAAATTACCATTCCTGATTACCTGACCGATCCGGACTTGCAGGCACGGATGAAAAAGGTCCTGGCTCCCCCGCCGGCGACCAAGGCCGATGAAATCGTCTCTGTCTGTGGTGGAATGTACTACGCCCAAGAGGCTCCAGGGATGCCTCCCTTTGTAACCGAGGGGATGCATTTTGAAAAGGGCCAGCCGCTCTACATTATCGAAGTCATGAAGATGTTCAACAAGATCAACGCCCCCTTCTCCGGTACGATCGAAAAGATTCTGATTCAGGGTGGCGACGGTACGATCGTCCAAAAAGGGCAGCCGCTCTTCAAAGTCTCACCGGACGAAAAATTTGTGGAAATCGATTCCGAGCAGATTGAACGTGAAAGGCGTGAACTGACTTCAAAATACCTAAAGGCTGTCCTTTAGATTATTTGCTAACAAAGAGATCAAGAGGCACGGAAAAAGGCTAATGGCAAGAAGCTGGCGATACAAATCCCAATCTTCTTGCTGTTAGCCTTTCACATAAGTTGTTTAGTCGTTTTCTAGGTGTTTCAGAGAATCTGGTATTTAATTCAGAAAATCGGAGATATAGCCATGGGTTTAGATGACAGTAAGCAGAAATGGCAGGAAACAGTTGCCAAAAACATCGCAAAGTCGCCGGAACGGTCACAGGAATTTCGGACCACCTCAAATATAGAGATGGAGCGTTGCTTCACACCGGATTTCGAATATCCGGGATATGAGGAACAGCTGGGCTTGCCAGGCCAGTTCCCATTTGTCCGCGGGGTGCAGCCCACCATGTACCGCGGTCGTTTCTGGACCATGCGCCAGTATGCCGGGTTCGGTACTGCCAAGGAATCCAACGAGCGTTACAAATACCTGCTCTCTGCCGGGCAGACCGGACTTTCCGTTGCTTTTGATCTTCCAACCCAGATGGGTTATGACTCCGATGCTGCCATGAGCATGGGTGAGGTCGGCAAGGTTGGCGTAGCAATCGACTCCCTGGCAGATATGGAAATCCTTTTCAACGGCATTCCGCTGGACAAGGTTTCCACCTCGATGACCATCAACTCAACCGCCGCCATCCTGCTCTGCATGTATATTGCGGTGGCCGAGAAACAGGGTGTTTCTGCCGACAAGATTTCCGGCACCATTCAGAACGACATTCTCAAGGAATACATGGCCCGCGGCACCTACATTTACCCGCCAAAAGAGTCCATGAGGATCATAACCGACATCTTTGCCTACTGCAAAGACCATGTGCCCAAGTGGAATACCATCTCCATTTCCGGGTACCATATTCGAGAAGCGGGTTCCAGTGCCGTGCAGGAAGTTGCTTTTACCTTGGCAGACGGCATTGCTTATGTGGACGCGGCGGTCAAAGCCGGTTTGGCGGTGGATGAGTTTGCGCCGCGGCTGGCGTTTTTCTTTAATGCCCACAACAACCTGCTGGAGGAGGTGGCCAAGTTCCGTGCCGCCCGCCGCATCTGGGCAAAGATCATGAAGGACCGGTTCAATGCCAAGGACCCCAAATCGCAGATGTTGCGTTTTCATACCCAGACCGCTGGCTGTACCCTGACGGCCCAGCAGCCTGACAATAATATCATGCGGGTTACTATACAGGCACTGGCGGCCGTGCTGGGTGGCACGCAATCCTTGCACACAAACTCTAGGGATGAAGCCCTGGCACTACCTACCGAGGATTCCGTCCGTATCGCACTGCGCACGCAACAAGTCATTGCCTACGAATCAGGCGTGGCCGATTCCATTGACCCACTGGCAGGTTCATTTCTGGTTGAATCCCTGACCGACCAGATAGAAAAGGCTGCCATGGAGTACATAGAGAAGATCGATAAGCTGGGCGGTGCCGTGGAGGCCATCTCGCGCGGTTTCCAGCAAAAAGAGATCCAGGATTCGGCTTATGCCTACCAAAAGGCTATCGAGAAAGAAGAGTTGGTGATTGTGGGTGTCAACAAGTTCGCTATTCAGGAGCCACCTCCAACTGGTCTGCTCAAGATCAAGGAAGAGGTAGAGATCACCCAGAAGAAAGCGCTGGCAGAATTAAAGTCTCGCCGTGATGGCCAGCAAGTCCAAGATGCCCTGAAATCCCTTGCCATTGCTGCCAGGGGAACTGAAAACCTCATGCCGCATATCCTGAATGCGGTCAAAAGCTATGCGACCCTTGGCGAAATTGCCGACGTGTTCAGGGAGACTTTCGGTACACATCGCGAAACAGTGGTATTATAAATACGCCTGTAACAGAAAGGTTGGAAGAATGTTGCA
Source organism: Geobacter sp. (assembly GCA_003574895.1). GTDB lineage: Bacteria > Desulfobacterota > Desulfuromonadia > Geobacterales > Pseudopelobacteraceae > JACPFJ01. The sequence continues at coordinate 277,789 of PJFB01000002.1, read as the reverse complement.
CAAAATTAACCATATTGGCATAGCGGTGCAATCTTTGGATGCCACTATCCCTTTTTATCGCGACAGCCTTGGCATGCTCCTCATGGGGGTCGAAGAGGTTGCTGAACAAAAGGTGCGGGTCGCTATGCTGGAGGTTGGTGGCTCTAAGATTGAACTGTTGGAGCCGATTGGTGAAGATAGTCCGATTGCCAAGTTCCTGGAAAAAAATGGCCCTGGAATCCACCATCTGGCCTACGAAGTTGGGGATATCGCAGCCGCGATAACAAAATTGCAGGCTGGCGGAACACGTATGATTGATGAAAAACCCCGCTCTGGGGCCCACGGTGCGCTCATAGCGTTTGTTCATCCAAAGTCCAGCAATGGTGTTCTTACGGAGCTGTGCCAGGTCGATCATCGATAGGTTAACTGAATATTTAAATACTGTGATTTATAAATAGCGATACTCAAAACCGCTCTTAGGCCGCATTTGCTGATATTGCATAATAGTTACAGTCTGTTATGGGAGTAAAACACATTTTTTTCTTGACAGTCGTTTGTTTTAATGTTTATTTTGCATAACTTTTTAGAACAGTACCTGAAACAAACGATCCGAAGAATAGCTAACCGACTGATAACATTGCTTTCATGCTAAATGAGGCGATCCTGAACCGGGAGCGAAATATACTGTGAGACGTTTCAGAGAGGCATCGACAAAAGTGCATTGAACCATTGCCTTTAAATAGCCTTGTTTGTATTCGAGGTTGTTTAAGGGTATTTGTGTTTTGAGGATATATATATTTTAATGGTATTCATCGGCATGACGCCAAATTCAGCAAGAAAGGTGGTGAGGGCCGGAAAAGAAATCAATCAACTAAATAGCAGTTTGTTAGCAGTTGTATTAAGCATTTTATAAAAATGAGGGAGGCACAAATGAAATTTAATAAAAAACTGGTAGTTCTTGCTGCCGCCGGCGCACTTAGCGCTGCAACCGCCGTTCCGGCGATGGCGTTCGAGAACGAGTTCCACGGCATGTACAAGCTGAAGTATTTTATCTCCAATTATGAAACCGGCGGCGGCGGCCCGATCCTCTATGGGCCCACCCCTGGCAAACCTGTGGCCGATGATACTACCCAGAACCTCAAGACCAACAATTACTTCGAGCAGCGCGCCCGCCTTTTCTACACTGCCAAAGCTAACGACGACCTCAAGTTGGTGACCGGATTCGAGATCGATTCTGTGTGGGGTGACTACGCTCAGTCAGGTGCAACCAGGAACCAGGGTGGTGCTCTGGAATCCGACGCCGTCAACCTGGAGACCAAGTGGGTATATCTTGACTTCAAGATCCCAGGAACTCCTACCAGGACTACCGTTGGTATTCAGCCGTTCAAGGATCAACTCAAGGGTATCTTCCTTGATGCCGATGTGGCTGGTATCATGACCAAAACCAGCCTCGGCGCAACAGCGCTCAACGTTGGTTATCTGCGTCTCTATGACAACAGCTATCTTGGTGCCACCGGCCGCGCTCGTGGTATGGACGACCTGGATGTGGGCGTCATCGAAGCCAAGTATGCCGTTTCCAAGGACTTGAATGTTGGTGGTGTATATTACCTGTATGCCGATAGCCGCAGAAGCACTACCCCTGTTGCCAGCGCTGCAATGATTCACACTGTCGGTCTGACTGCCGATGCCAAAGTCGGTGCTCTTGCCCTGAGCGGTTTCGCTGCTTACCAGGGCGGCGTATTCAAGGGTGTTAATGGCGTTAACGACAATGACAGCGCATACTTGAACGCGCTGGCTTACAACGTGGCAGCCAAGATGCCGATCGGTCCCGGTTCTTTAAGGACAGCCCTGCTCTTCACTTCCGGTAATGCTGAAAACACCGGTTATCATTTGACCGGTTGGGTTGGGACATCACAGTCCAAGGCTGGCGTGTGGTCATCTACCACTGGAACCAGCACATACAACGAGTCCGGCATGCTGTTGCTGAACCGCAATGCCGCCGCCGGCGCGGGTACAACCGACTCCTCTATCGTATATAATACCGGCAACGGTACCAATCCTGGCAACATGCAGGGTCTTTACCTCTACACACTGGGCTATGACGCCACTATTACGCCCAAGTGCTATGCCAACCTCAACGTAGGTTTTGCATGGACTGCTCATAACAACAGCTTGAAGCCGACCGACAAGGTTACCAACAAACAGAACGCATCCAACTTCATGGGTACTGAGGTCAACATCGAAACCGGTTATAAGATGTACGACAACCTGACCGCAGTCGTGCAGGCCGGCTATGTGATCTTGGGCGGCTATTACAAAAACTCCGTGACCAACGGTGCAGGTTCCGCTGCTGACCCCGAGAATCCCTACACGGCTCGTCTCGGTCTCAATTACCTGTTCTAACAGCTAAGTTCCCGGGGGCGCGACGAGCGCCCCCGTACACCGAAAAAATCCTAAGGGGGACATACATATGAAAAAAGTTGCCGTTATGATGCTCGCAGCCTTTAGTATGGCTGTTGCTTCGCCGGTATTTGCCGCCGAAATGACCAAAGATCAGAAGAATGAATGCCTGTTGGCATCCAAAGGTTGTGCCAATGAAGTAAGCTCCATTCAGACTAAGATGAAGAAGCTTCAAGCTGAAATCAAGAAGGGCAAAAAAGTATACACAGCCGACGAACTCAAAAAGCTGAACGACAAGCTTAAAGAAGCCGAAAAGATGATTGACGAAATGCTGGCCAATCCCTAAGCTAGCGTTTTTTGCCTAATCAGGCCCTGTGGCGGCATGGAAACATGCCGCCCTTTTTTTTTGACATTAAGATGTGCATTTGCGATAATCCGCGGGCTCGCAATATGTACCGGAGGAACAATGAAAAAGCTGATCATCCTGCTTGTCGCGCTGATAATTCCTTTGACTGTACTGCCATCCTTTGCATCGCAGATAAGGGTTTTTGTGGCTGATATGAATGCCGTTGGCGTCCCGAATCGGGATGAGATGAAGAACACTTTGCAGACGTTGTTGGCTTCACGGCTGAACGGTGAGCGGATCGTGGCCGTGGGGAGTGCTGCTGAAGCCAATGTTGTGGTGACCGGCACCTACGTTACAATCGGCAAGGTGTTCAGCCTTGATGCCCTGGCCAAGACCAGCAGCGGCAAGACACTCACCCGTGCTTTTGTGCAGGGTGAAAGCCAGGATGAATTGATTCCGGCAGTAGGCAAGCTTGCCGACAAGCTTTCGGTTGATTTGACCAAAATCTATTCCAGCGACCAGTCCACGGCAACCCAGACAGCGCCCGGCACGATTACGGCTCCAATTAATTCAACCTCGTCGATTATCTCAGCCAAGAAAGATATCATCAAAAGCGAACAGCAGATAAAGCCTGCGCTGACAGGGGAATTTATCAAACCGCAAGAGATTGAGCAGGGGAACACTGGCGCTTGGATGAGTAAACGCCTTACAGGAGCCGCCAATCTGATGGCTATCGGCAAAACACTGCCGGATGGAAGTCGTGAGGTATTTCTGGCAGAGGACCAACGGCTCTCCTATTATACTCAGGGAGCAACCATGAAACTGGTTGCTGAGGCGGAATTCAGTCCTGCGGACATGATTGTTTCACTGGATACTATTGAAGCTGCCGACGGCAACCTCGATGTCTACGTCACCATTATCCGGTCTGATGAACCGGCTTCCCAGGTTTGGCAGCTGAAAAGTGGCAAATTGGTGCAGGTGGCGGAAAAGCTGCCCTATTTTTTCCGGGCCTTTAGTCTGGCTGGTGGCCCTAAGACGCTTTATGCTCAAGCCATGGGGCGTGAAGCCGACTTTTTTGGCGATGTTTACGAGGCCACCCGTTCCGGAAACAATATTTCCCTGAAAAATCCCATAAAAATGCCACGGTTTGGCGATATCTACAGCTTCAACCAGTTTCGCAACAGCGATGGTAAGCTGATGACCGTTGTCATTAATCCGGATGGCTACCTTGTTGTCTATGATTCCGTTTTGAAAGAATTGTGGCGCAGCAACGACAAGTTCGGCGGTTCTGAGTTGTATTTCCAGAAAGAAGACTTGGACAATGCCCGTGCAACAGGAGATAGATTCCGCTGGATATTCCTGAACCAGCGTATCCAGGTCACTGCCAAGGGTGAGGTTCTGGTCGGGAAAAACGAAGGTTTCTGGGTTCTCGGGAATGCCCGCAGGTATAAGAAGGGTGCGGTCTATTGCTTTGCCTGGAATGGATCGAGTTTGGAAGAAAAATGGCGCACCCGTGATACGCAGAACTATATGCCGGATTACTGGCTTGACGAGTCGCGCAACGAACTGTTGATCCTGCAAACGGTACAGCGTTCCGGCATAGAAACCCGCGGTGCCTCGGCCCTTGCCATCAAGAAGGTAGAATAGAGGAAATCCCCGTCCCCCTTTTTGTTTTTTTGGGATTTTCCTTTCAGGATTGATAATTATATGACCACTACAACACCAGACATATCCCTTCCTCGCGGAGTAAGCGACTTTCTGCCTGACGCAGCAGCAAAGATTGGTTACATTGAAGCAAAAATACGCCGTGTCTTTGAATTGTGGGGTTTTCGGCGCGTGATTACCCCGAAGCTCGAATATGAGGATGTCATGGCTATAGGGTTGGGCGAGGAGTTGAAAGGCAAGACCTATCGCTTTGACGATCGCCAGACCGGTCGCCTGCTGGCGTTCCCTCCCGACATTACCCCCCAGATCGCCCGCATTATTGCAACTCGTTTGAAAGCTTGGCCCTTGCCTCATCGCATCAGCTACAGTGGGCGTGTGCTGCGTCAGACCGAGATACAGACCGGGCGTAGTCGGGAGGTATTTCAGTCCGGCGTTGAGTTGATCGGGTTGGACTCTCCGGAAGCGGATGCCGAGATGATTGCCATGGCAGTGGAGGTCATGCAGGCACTTGGTTTTGACGACTTCAAGATCGATATGGGACAGGTCGAGTTTTGCCGTGGTATCATGGCGGCATCTGGGCTTGATGGAAAGCCATTGGAATATCTGCGCGAGGCGGTTGCACGCAAAGACACATCCGCAGTGGCCAAGGTGCTCGAAAGCAATACTGTGTCCGCTGAATCCAAAAGAGAGCTCACGGCGTTGCCGCGTCTGTTTGGTGGGCGTGAGGTTCTTGACGAAGCAGAGCGGGTTGTCAGCAACAGCAGGTCCTGCGCAGCACTTGAAAATATGCGCCAGGTGTTGTCGATTCTCGATATTCATGGAGTAAGCGATTTTTTAACCATAGATCTTGGAGAAACGCGGGGCCTGGATTATCATACGGGTATTACATTTGAAGGTTTTGTCACCGGTTTGGGCGAGCCTGTTTGTGCCGGTGGTCGCTATGACAGGCTTACTGCTCGCTATGGCTTTACGGCCCCTGCCACAGGGTTTACTTTTAATGTCCTGAACCTGCTGCAATTACTGGAGCGGCGGCCAGAAGTGGAAGCTAGCACCACGAGGGACTTTCTGCTTTTCAACTGCTGTGATGACCGGCGTGAAGTCCTTGAAGCTGCCCGGTTATTGCGTGCCAGGGGATATAAAACCGCCCGTGATATTATTCGCAGGGATTACACCGATTCACTGGATTACGCACTACGGATGAACATTCGCTATTTGCTGATTATAGGTAGCGAAGCTGAGGAAGGGAATTATTGTGTTGTGCGCATCCGTGATGGCCGCAAGATTCGCATTGGCAGGGAGTTGTTGGAACAGGATGGTCTCATAAAATTCATAGAAGAAAGCCAGGGAGACGACTAGACATGGCAAATGTTGTTGTAGTGGGCGCGCAGTGGGGTGATGAAGGTAAAGGCAAAGTCGTTGACATATACACCGAATACGCCGATGACATTGTGCGTTACCAAGGGGGCAATAACGCCGGACACACGCTGGTAGTGGGCAACGAAAAGATCGTTTTGCACCTGATCCCTTCTGGTATTTTGCACGAAGGCAAACGCTGCATTATCGGAAATGGTGTCGTGCTGGACCCTGAGGTCTTTATCAAAGAAATCACCAAGCTCAAGGGATCGGGAAGGATCAAGGACGACAGCTGTCTGTTGCTCTCTGAAGCACTGCATGTCATCATGCCGTATCACAAACAGATCGACATTGCTCGCGAGGCCAAGAGCGGCGATAAAAAGATCGGCACTACCGGGCGGGGTATTGGGCCATGCTACGAGGACAAGATCGGCCGGCGCGGTATCCGCCTTATGGACCTTCTCAATCCGGATGTGTTTGCCCGCAAACTGCGGGAGGCTCTGGACGAGAAAAACTTCATTCTGGAAAATCTTCTGGGTGAGCCGCCATGCGATTTCGATGCGATCCTGAAAGAGTATCAGGGTTATGCTGCCACACTGTGCACTTACGTGGCAGACACCTCCCTGATCCTCAGCAAGGATATTAAGTCTGGCAAAAAGGCGCTCTTCGAAGGGGCGCAGGGAACTCTGCTGGATGTTGACCACGGCACTTATCCGTTTGTGACATCCTCATCCACTTGTGCCGGCGGAGCCTGTACCGGTTCCGGTGCCAGCCCCAGGGATATCAACGAGATCATCGGTATCTCAAAGGCCTATGTTACCAGAGTAGGTAGTGGCCCCTTTCCAACCGAATTGCTGGATGATACCGGTGAACAATTGAGGCAGACAGGCGGCGAATTCGGCGCCACTACTGGTCGTCCGCGACGATGCGGCTGGTTCGATGCGATGGTGATTCGCTATTCGGTGCGCGTTAACGGATTAACCGGCATTGCCCTTACCAAGCTCGATGTCCTTAGCGACTTCGATGTCATCAAGGTGTGTGTCGGTTATACCTACGAAGGTAAGCAGCTGGAGAATTTGCCGTCTGGTTTGGATGTTTTCGAGAAGTGCCAGCCGGTCTACGAAGAGTTGCCCGGTTGGAAAGCCGATATTACAGCGGCGCGTACCTTTGAGGAACTCCCTGCAAATGCACAATCATATGTCCGCAGGCTTGAGGAATTAGCCGGTTGCCAAATTGTGCTGGTCTCGGTTGGCCCGCGCCGCGATCAGACCATCATCTTGCGCAACCCGTTTGGTTAGCCGATAAATGCTTGCCAATAACACAAAAGGGCGTGATGTGAATCACGCCCTTTTTCATGGTGTGCCCTGTAGGGCACGTTGCACATGGGCTTTATTGAGCGCCATGTGTCCTGTTGTATTATTAACCAAATCCGGAGGCAAATTATGCCAATGAAATTCAACCATTTCGACGAACAGGGCCATGCTGTAATGGTAGATGTGAGCGCTAAGCAGGCCAGCACACGCATGGCAGTTGCAATGGCCGAAGTGCGGCTTTCATCCGGGTTGTTGAGCGCCATCCAGAACATGGATATTGCCAAGGGGGATGTACTCGGTGTAGCCCGTCTGGCAGGCGTCATGGCGACTAAAAAAACTCCGGATTTAATCCCACTCTCTCATCCCTTGGCTTTGGACGCTGTAACCTTGGAATTTGATTTGGATCATTCTGCTGGGCGGATAGAGATAAAATGTATGGTTCGCGCCTTTGAGCGGACCGGGGTGGAGATGGAGGCCATGACCGGGGCAGCGGTTGCTGCTTTAACCATCTACGACATGTGCAAAGGGTGCGATAAGTCAATCACCATCGGCGAGATCAAGCTGTTGTACAAGGAGGGCGGCAAGAGTGGCGTCTACCGCCGTGAGGGGAAACCATGAAAGCTGCAATTCTTACTCTTAGCGATAAGGGGGCTCGTGGCGAGCGACTCGATGAAAGTGGTCCGGGCTTAGCGGCATGGTTGGCCGGAAAGGGGGTGAATACGGTCCTTTCGTTGGTCATTCCAGATGATCACGATTTGATCGCAGCTACCTTGACGGAGTGGGCTGACAACGATATTGCCGAGTTGATTCTGACTACAGGAGGCACAGGTTTGTCACCCAGGGATGTGACTCCTGAGGCAACTATGCGGGTGGTGGAGCGTTTGATCCCCGGCATCGGCGAGCTGATGCGCCTGAAAAGCCTTGAGAAGACCCCCATGGCATCGCTTTCCCGGGCCGTGGCAGGTATACGTTCCCAATCACTTATTATAAATCTACCCGGCAGCCCCAAGGGCGCACTGGAAAATCTGGAGGCGGTCTGGCCGGTTATCGGCCATGCAATAGAGAAGATACGGGGAGATAACAGCGACTGTGGTGGGAGGTTTGGCAGGTGAGGCAACTCATTGTCGTAACGGCGGGTAGGGTAGTTTCTATCCCTGGTCATCCAGGTTTGTCCGTAGCTTTTTGCGTTGTGCGATTATCCGCTTTTCGGCCAGCCGCTTTTCCTTGGTTTTTCGCGGTACGCTGGTGGCAATCCGCTTCTTGATTTTTCGTTCACGCTTCTCCAAGGCCAATTTCAAGCGGTTCATCGCGGATTCGCGGTTTTGGGCCTGGGAGCGGCTTTCGGATGCTTGGGCAACAATCCCGCTCGGCAGATGGCGAATACGTACTGCCGAATCCGTGGTATTCTTATGTTGCCCGCCAGGTCCGGATGTTCGATAAAACTCCACCCTGATATCAGATTCTCTTATTTCTACAGCCATAACATCCTCGCGTTAAAGAAAAAGGCCACTTCTCTTAAGAAAAGTGACCTTTTTGAAATTTGGCGTCCCCTACCGGATTTGAACCGGTGTCGCCGCCGTGAAAGGGCGGTGTCCTGGGCCGGGCTAGACGAAGGGGACGTGAAAATACTGCGCCAGGGCCGCAGTGAGCGGCGCCTTGCCCAATTCAGGCGCAATAGACCTACTTAAATACATTAATATGAACGGCTAGTCAATATCTTTTTAAATGTTATTTGCTATTTTTTTGTAGTGTCAGGAATTGGCGATTAAATTAATTGTATTGCCACACCTGAAGCATCCCAAAGCCGACCAAAACCTATTGATTAATCTTGGTCACTGTGATTGACGAACAAAAAAGACCTCGCAATAGTGTGAGGTCTTTAAAGTGGTGGGCATACTTGGGATCGAACCAAGGACCTGCCGATTAAGAGTCGGCTGCTCTACCAGCTAAGCTATATGCCCCCAAAAAAAACGAGGAGTTATGGCTCTCTTGCCATAACTCCTCGGAATTGTTGGTGAGCCGCGTTGGGGTCGAACCAACGACCACCTGATTAAAAGTCAGGTGCTCTACCGACTGAGCTAGCGGCTCAAAAGAGAAGTGGATATTTACATCAGAAAAACCACCAAGTCAACACTTTTTTCGCGATTGGTGTAAATTCAATTGTTGTGGTGGAGGCTTTTAATGGGTGCGTTGTGGGAAATTAGATAATGTTTATAGGATGTTTAAGATTATAAGATGGTTGGCAGTCTAACACGGGGGAATTGTTACTGACTGTGTGGGTTTAGTCCGGCTGCTGGCTGTGGTTATCATTAGTTTGAAATGGCGGAGATTTTTTTTTATCCTTTTTGTCTTGGTACATGCGTGCATCTGCGTTTCTTAGGGCATTTTCAAGATCAGCCGAAGAGCATGCCGTAGCCACTCCCAGTGAAAGTCCCTGAAAATATCCAGGTTGCTCCACCGCAAAAGAATTACAGCCATTTTTGATGCGTTGTACTGCGCTCATGGCGGATTCTTCATCTGTGCGCGGCAACAGTACGGCAAATTCATCTCCACCAATACGTGAAACCACATCTCCGGCACGATAAGCGGTCAAAATAGATTCGGCTGCCGCACGGATGACGCAGTCGCCACGGCTGTGTCCCCAGGTGTCGTTTACTAGTTTCAAACCGTCAATATCGGCCATAATTATGCTGACCGGGAAATCACGGCTTGCTGCCAGCCTTTTCATTTCCGCCTCAAAGAAGGCACGATTGTAAAGACCGGTGAGTGAGTCGTGGGTGCTGAGAAAGCGTAGGTTCTCTTCGTAATGCTTGCGTTCGGTAATGTCCTGGGCTACCTTTAAATACTTGTACACAGTCCCGCTGGCATCACGAACCGGGCATATTTTAACCCACTCCCAGTATATCTCGCCGTTTTTTTTGCGGTTGGCCAGTTCGCTCTCCCACTCGCTTCCAATTGTGATGTTCTGCCAGAGCTCCTGATAAGTCCAGTTTGGTGTGAGTTCGGATTTGAGTATGCTGGGAGTTTTGCCTATAACCTCGGAGGGAGAGTAGCCTGTTACCCTGGTGAACATGGTATTTACGTACTCTATTGTGCCGTCCAGGTCGGTAATCATGACCAGGGTGGGAGCTTGTTCCATGGCTTGGGAAAGCAGGTGGATATAGTCATCCTGCTTTTTTATACGACGTTTAAGCTGGATATAGTCACTGCAGGTGCCGATTGATTGGATGAGCTTGCTTAAGTCGACGGGCTTCAGGGTATATTGATTGATGCCGATCGAGATGCAATCCAGCATATAATCTGTATCGCTAAATGCGGTAAGGACGATGATCTGGCAGTCAGGATTTTGTTTTCTGATTTCACGCGCCATCTCAAGGCCATTCATGATGGGCATCATTATATCTGTTAATACGATGTCTGGAGAATGGGTTTGAAAAAGCTCAATTCCTTGGCGCCCGTTGGTGGCGACATAGAGTTTTGCTACCGATCTCTGCAGCAGGGAACTGATTTGTGCCCGTGCTGCAGGGTCGTCTTCTACGTAGAGAAGGGATATGTCGTAGCGGGGAATATCCATGATGGCTTTACTGTGTCATAATTGATAAATTCGATAGTAAAATACTAACCTAGATTATTGCTTAGTGCAAGTGAGTGGAAAATAAACTTTAATTTATGCTTCTAAAGAGGTTGGGAGTGGCGGAAAAAATATCAGTTACATGTTGCGATACATACGAGTATCGGCAATTAAGGGCGGCAGTCGAGTCATTATTGGAGCCTCTGGGAGGGATTGGGGCATTTGTGGTTCCGGGAGAACGTGTACTTCTGAAACCTAATATGTTGGCTGCCAAGCCTCCAGACGCAGCAGTAACAACCCACCCTGCAATGGTAAGGGTTGTCTCTGATCTGGTCAGGGACGCGGGCTGCTTGGTATTTATTGGCGATAGTCCGGGGATCGGCGGTTTTCACAGGGTTGCCGAGCGTAGCGGAATACGGCAGGCGGCCATCGATAGCAAAGCCACTCTGTTGCCTTTTGACGATGTTGTCGAGGTAAGGGGCGAAGGGAAATTTCGGAGTCTTGAAGTAGCGCGAGCTTACTGGGAAGCGGACAAGATTATTAACCTGCCGAAACTGAAAACGCACGAGATGATGACACTTACCTGTGCCGTAAAAAACCTTTTTGGCGCGGTGGTGGGGGCCGCAAAGCCTGCTTGGCACCTCAAGGCTGGCACATCGCGGGAGTTGTTCGCCCGCTTGTTGCTGGAAATTTACCTGCTCAAGAAACCGACACTGAATATAGTGGATGCTGTCCTGGCCATGGAGGGCAATGGTCCGGGAAGCGGCGACCCCACATCCATGGGACTGCTTATTGCGGGGGCTGATGCAGTGGCGGTGGATATGGTTGCAGCCCGTTTTGCGGGTGTGCCTGCCGAACTGTTGCCTGTTGAACTGGAGGCATCCAGTATGGGGTTGCCGGGAAGTTGCCTGGAGGGAGTTGAGATAATTGGGGTGCAGCCAGCAGATTTCAAGCGGCCTCCCTTTAAGCTGCCCGCAGGGATGGATGTCCAGTTCGGGTTGCCGCGTTTCCTGAAGAAAGGGCTCCGCAGGCATCTTATGGCACATCCATATGCAATAAAAGATCTTTGCGTATTGTGCGGCATTTGCCGGGAAGCGTGCCCACCGGGAGTTATCACCATAGAAAACAGCGCCCTGTCAATCGACAATGGGCGCTGTATTCATTGCTGGTGCTGCAGGGAACTTTGTCCGCACGACGCCATGGGGGTACGGAAAGGGAGACTTCTTAAGGTTGCAGAGGTGTTGGGCAAAGCCAGGCGTAAACGTTAGGCGTCCTCTTCTTCGCCTCCCAGCGGAATCTCACGGTAAGCTCGATCTTCTTCAAAGCGCTTGGTCTGGGCCTGAAGCTTTTCCAGGTCGGATTTGCATTTGACACAATGTCGAGCAAAAGGCATCGCTTTTAAGCGGCCAAGAGGGATCTCTTCTTCGCATTCTTCGCAAATGCCGTATTCCCCCTCATCGATGCGCAAGAGTGCCTCATCGATGTTGTGGAGTTTCTCCCGTTCGCGATCCCCCAAGAGAAGTCCAAGTTCCCGGTCCCGCTCGGAAGATGCTTGATCATAGATATCACCGCTGGGTTCGCCGACCGATTGCGTTTCGGCGCCGCTTTTTACGGTTTTTTTGATCTCACGCAGGGTGTCAGCCTTCATTTGTAAAAGGATGTCACTGATTTCTTTCCATTTTTTCTTTGGTTTGATTGCCATGATAACTCCATTGCCACTTGCTTTATATCTCTGTAAAGGCGGCAAGATAATACAGAAAAAGGTTTGGTTGTCAAGTTAAAAGGATGATGAATTGGATGCCGCTGGGGTGAGAGCGGGTTTGCGCCGCGCTTTATCTGTCAGTCGACGATTTCTCCGATCAGGTCATAGTCAGACGAATCAGTGATTCTGAGCGTGACGATATCGCCAACATTGGCATTGCCTGCAGTGATGTAGACTTGGCCGTCAATATCCGGTGCCTGGCGGGACGAACGCCCCTTGAGGAGCAGTTCGGTTTCTTCGCTATATCCTTCTACGATCACCTGCTCTGTCTTGTCGATCAGGTCGCGGTTGCGGCGAAAGGAGAGCCGGGCTTGGACACGCATCAACTTGCGGTAGCGCTCGCGCTTGATGCGTTCTGAAACCTGCTCGGGCATTGTGGCGGCCGGTGTGCCTTCCTCGCGGGAGTAACAGAAAACTCCCAGCCTGTCAAAGCGGATCTGCTCCACGAATTGCATCAGGCTGGCAAAATCTTCAGTGGTCTCGCCAGGGAAACCGACAATCAGCGAAGTGCGTAGGGCGATATTCGGGATCTCATGTCGAAGTTTAACTATCAGGTCCCTGATTTGCTGCTCGCTGCTGCGGCGTTTCATGCGTTTCAGAACAGGGTCGCTGATGTGTTGGATAGGGATATCCAGGTATTTGCAGACCTTGGGCTCATCGCGAATCAGCTCGATCAGGCTGTCGGTAATGCCGTCGGGATAGGCATAAAGCAGCCTGATCCAACGTAGGTCCGGGATGGCGGCCAGACGGCGAATCAGGGCCTCAAGGTTGGAGCTGTCGTCCAGGTCACTGCCGTAGCGGGTGATATCCTGGGAGATGATGTTTAATTCCTTAACACCGCGGGAAACCAATTTTTCCGCCTCAGCAACCAGTGAGTCCAGCGGGCGGGAGCGATAGGCGCCCCGCAACTGTGGGATAATGCAGTAAGAACAACAATTCGAACAGCCCTCGCCGATCTTCAGGTACGAATACCAGGCCGGTGAAGAATTGAGGCGCGGCAAGGACTCGTCATAGATGTAGTCAGGATCGCCGATGTAGCGTAGTTGCTCGTCGGTTCCCTCTTTTTCGGCCAGGATTTCGGCGATGCGGGGGTAGTCGCCGGTACCGATGAAAATGTCTACTTCGGGCAACTCCCGTGCCAGTTCCTCTTGGTACCGTTGCGGCAGGCAGCCGGAAACGATCAAGGTGTGGCAGCGGCCGTCATGCTTGCGTTCGGCCAGGTCGAGTATGGCGTCGATGCTCTCCTGTTTGGCCTCTTTGATGAATGAGCAGGTGTTGATAATAATCACGTCGGCATCATTCTCGTTGGTTGTAATCTCAAAATCCTGCTGCGCAAGCACTCCCAGCATGACCTCTGCATCAACGAGGTTTTTGGGGCAACCCAGGCTGACCATACTGACTTTTTGTTTTTGCTTTTCGCTCAAAATATCCTCACTCCGTTACTCTCTGAAATTTACAAATTGCATTTCTATTCCCATATCTTTCCCCTTGAGGAGTTGAATCGCTTCCTGCAGATCGTCGCGGTTCTTGCCGGTGACGCGCACCTGATCTTCCTGGATCTGTCCCTGTACCCTGATCTTTGATTCCTTGATGGCAGCGATGATGTCCTTGCCCTTCTCCTTGGAAACCCCCTGCTGGATGGTTATGATCTGGCGCACCATGCCTCCAGAGGCCTGTTCCGGCTTGCCGTACTGCAAGGCCTTGATGGAAATGTTGCGTTTGATGAATTTGGATTGGAGGACATCCACTACGGCTTTCAGCTTGTAGTCGTCATCGGCCAACACTTTGATGCTGTCTTTCTCAGGGATGATCTCGCTTTTCGATCCCTTGAAGTCGTAGCGTTGGGCGATCTCCTTGATGGCTTGGTTGACGGCGTTATCGACTTCCTGCATGTCGACCTTGGAAACGATGTCGAATGACGGCATTGTACCTCCTTGTGACGTGCTGGGTTGGGCGTGCTACGAAAAGCAAGTCGTACGCCCAGGCAGAGCGCAACACGTGTTTACGGTTTTATGGTTTCTACCCCTTCGGGAATCTTGAATGTGAATCTGTTGTTGTCAATGCCCTTGTTAACCCTGGCTCGACCGTAGTCGATACGGGTTTCGTTGCCGCCGGCATCGTATATCACCGAAGAGACAATCGGAAATAAGTCCTTGACCGTGCCGTCCCGGAGAAAATCCTCCACTGTCTTGGCCGAGATGCTAAGTTGCAGCTTGGCCAGGACCGGAGAAGGTTTCTTGGGTACCAGTTCGAGTTGGTAGTTGCCGTTCTTGTCGCGCTGTTCCTTGGCAAAGGCAATGTTGAAGTCGCGGGAGACATGGCCTAATCCGGTCAGGTAGGAAAGTGCGATGTTGTTGCCTCCCTTGAACATGTCGGCAACCGCTGAAACCATCACTTGGCGGTTGTCGGGAAGATAAAACCATACCTGTTTCCCGTTGGAGATGATCTGTTGTTTCGGCTTGGTGTAGTTAAAGCGAAACATGGCCGTGGCAGAGGCAGGACGTTTCAACAGCACCTCGCCGTTGCCCCGCTGTTCTTTTTTTATGGCGGCAATTACTGTTTTTTGACTGAAATCGGCCTGCACATCCTTGAGGGTGGCGTAGCCCTTTTCCAGGGCAGAGACCACTTCCTTGAGTGTGGCCTGCTTTTCGGCAGCCAGAGCCGGAATGGCCATCATGGTCATGACCAGAAAAGAACTTGCAAGCTGTTTTAGTATCCTCATGAGCATTATCACCTCGGAAGATTTTGTTGAGACGGTTTGATGATCTGGACCCCGGCCGGCACGATAAAGGTGAAGGTGCTCAGGGGAAGGCGGTTGTTTATCCTGATATTGCTGAACTCGATCGTGGTCGAGTTTCCTTTCTGATCATAATCGGTTGTCGAGAGGATCGGAAACGTATCGGACTGCAACGATCCGAGCGGTGTCTTGGCGCCGAACTGTGATGCTTGATTCAGCGTGTTTGCGCTGTTTTTGCCGCTGACATACATCAGCACGCTGTCACGATTTACCACCATGAAGATCCGGCGGGTGTTAAGCATGGCGCGGCGCGGCGTGAGTTCAAGCACGTAATTGCCGGCTGCGTCGTACATGCCAGAGGCGAAATTAATCTGGAAGTCCCTGGAAATCCGGTTCAAACCCTGGAGGAAGTTTACGGCACGGTCGCTTTCGGGGTCATAGGGGAATCTATTGGACAGGCGGTTGTAAAGGAAGCTTACGTCACTCAGGATGACTTCCCGATTTTCCGGGTGATAGATCCAGAGCGAATTGCCGTCGCAGACGATTTCCTGCCAGTAGGGACGAAAGTATTCGAAGCGATACATGAGGGGAGTCCTGTCCGATGGCATCTTGACTGACATGCGGCCATCGCCCCTGAGTTCGCGTTGGTCCTTTGCAAGTATTGTGCGCTGGAAAAAGTCGGCGGTTACGTCGCTAATGGGTGTTATGCCGCTGGCGTCCGGCTGGAAGGATTTTTCGACAGTAGCAATGACATCGGACAGCCCTACGTTTACCTGAGGGGCGGCGAGCAGTTGACTTGTCCATGTTGATATAAACATGGCAGCCAGCAGGGGCAACAGTCGTTTCATGAGAATCCTCCTTTAGGCGTTTGTGCCTTGCAGCAGAGGTTGGCGGAACAGGTAATTAGTACTCAGGGGCTTCGCTGTATGGCTTCTTGGTCGCGGCCTCCTCTCTGCCAACCGCCTGTCGTTTTGAATGAACCTGGTGTCAGCGCCCAGCCGTGCCAGAGCGGAAAATTAACTTGTAATACTGCCACAAGCCTGTTGCTATCGCAACCGCTTTTGAGCACGTTTGGGCTCCTTATGCAAGTTTGGTCTGCATATAGTGGATAGTGATGCGCTTAATCCGCCGGTGTCCGGATTTAATGCTCAATCGAGCTCAAGTGGGGGTTCTGTCCTGCTGGTGCGCATAATCAAGCAATCATGCTGATATCCATGACGTAGACAATGCGGCCATCGCCCAGCATGGCGGCTCCGGTGATGGTGCGAATCCGCGAAAGCGGGCTGCCGAGGGGTTTGACGAAGATTTCCTGCTGACCCAAGATGCGATCGGTCACCAAGCCCGCCAACGCTCCGTGGGTGGCGGTTACGATGGCTGGAATGCAGGAAGCCCCTCCTTTGGGCATCGGTTGCCCCAACAGGCGGTTAAGGCTCTTGAGTGGTACGGTGCCAAAGTCCATGGTGCAGACCTTTTGGCCGTTCTCCTCAAAGATATCTTCGCGTCTGAGTTCCAGGGCCCGGTCTATGGCGTTGAGAGGGAAGGCAAGGGTCAAGTTGCCGCATTCAACCAACAAGGCGTTTATAATCGAGACGGATATGGGGAGCTTGAGTATGAATGAACTGCCGCGGCCTGTCTCCGTGTCAATGGCAAGTGTGCCCCCCAGGTTATGTACGGCGCTCCTGACCGCGTCCATGCCAACGCCCCTACCGGAGATGTCGCTGACACTTTTTGCCGTGGAAAAGCCGGGGGTGCAAACGAGCATGACCGCCTCCTGGGGAGTCATGGCTTCTGCCTCCTGCGTGCTGATCAATCCTTTTTCGATTGCCTTGGCGACCAGGAGTCCTGGTTCCATGCCACGGCCATCATCTGCAACCGTGATAATGGCATAGTCCTTATCGCGCTGCACTGCGATTGAGATCCTGCCGGCAGGTGATTTACCAGATGCAATGCGTTCATCGGGAGTTTCCATGCCATGATCTACGGCATTGCGCAGGATGTGGATCAGCGGTTCTGAAATCTCCTCCAGAATCCCGCGGTCCAGTTCGATTTCCCTCCCCTCGATCTGAAAGGCGATCTCTTTGTTCTGCTTGCGGGCTAAATCCCTTACCAGGCGTGGGAAGCGCTCGGCCACTAGGGAAAACGGGAGCATGCGGGCTTGAAAAACCTCGTCACGTAATTCGCGCAACAGCAGTGAGAGCTGACCGAGCGACTCTTCCAGCTTTGTCTCGGGGCAGTGCTTTGCCTGTTCGGTCAAGCGGTAACGGGTTGTAATGAGTTCGCCTGTTATGTTTACCAATCGATCCAGAATCTCGGTTTTGACGCGGACGCTCTTGAAGGTATCAGACTGCCGGTATTGGTATTGACTGGAAGAGTCCGGTTCACGGTTCTCAGAGGTTTGTTCGCTGGTGTCAGGAATGGCAGAAATACTAGGGAGGGTGGGCTGGGCAGGTGTGTAACCGGTCAGGCGGTTGGCCAGGCCGGAGATGTCAGGCATTTGCTCGTCGCCGGTTTCGATTGTTGTGATCATGTTGCCGAGGGTATCGCTCCCTTCCAGCAGCAGATCGGCCAATGCAGGCAAAATAGTCAACTCGCCGCTGCGGACCTTGCTCAGCAGATCTTCCATCTTGTGGGCAAGTTCGGCGATGGGCTGAAACTGCATGGTGGCGGCCATGCCTTTGAGAGAATGGGCGTGGCGGAAGAGTTCGGCAATAATGCCCTGATCCCCAGCATTGCTTTCCAGCTGGACAATGAGGTCGTTGAAGGTATTGAGGTGCCCGCGGGATTCGGAAACGAACAATTCCCTGTATTGGGACATGTCCATGAATCATGCCTCCAGGGTTGTCAGAACCTCGATAACCTTTTCGGGGGTGAAGGGTTTCTGGATGAACGCCTTGGCCCCATGATTCAGCGCTTTCTGGACAATGGCATCCTGTCCGATTGCCGAACAGATCGCTACTTTTGTCAGGGGACGGGTCTTGAGGATCGAATCCAGTAGTTCCAGGCCGTTTGCATCGGGGAGAATGATGTCCAGAAGGATGATGTTCGGCTTGTGCTCATGGAGTTTTTTCATGGCTTCGATGCCGCTGGCGGCTTCGGCGACTACGTTGTACCCCTTCTCCTTCAGGATACCGCGCAGTATGTTGCGCATGAAGAGGGCATCGTCTACTATCATGACAGTCGCATTCATTGATGGACCCGCCTTATTCGTTTAATTTTTTCAACAGCAACTCGTTTACCAGCGCCGGGTTTGCCTTGCCTTTACTGGCCTTCATCACCTGGCCCACAAAAAAACCGAACAATTTTTCTTTGCCGCTCCGGTATTCTGCTACCTGCTCTGCCTCACGCGCAAGGATCTCGTCGATGATCGCCTCGATAGCTCCGCTGTCGGAGACCTGAATCAACCCCTGCTCTTCAACTATTTTTCCGGGTTCTTTTCCGCTTCTCCACATCTCGTCGAAGACGGTTTTGGCGATCTTTCCGGAGATGGTGCCGCTGTCTATCAGCTTGAGCAATTCCGCCAACAGCCGGGGGGTTACCGGGCATTTGTCGATGCTGGCTCCCGAGTCGTTAAGGGCCCTGGTAAGCTCGCCCATTACCCAGTTTGATACAGCTTTGCCATTACCGTTTAATGTCACGCACTCCTCGTAGTATTCGGCTAGCGGCCTGGAGGCGGTCAGCACCTCGGCGTCATAGGCGGGAATGCCGTATTCGTCGGTAAAGCGCATGATTTTTTGTTCCGGTAGTTCCGGCAGTTCGCTTCGGACCCTTTGCACCCATGCGTCATCTATTACCAGCGGTACCAGGTCCGGGTCGGGGAAGTAGCGGTAGTCGTGGGCCTCCTCCTTGCCGCGCATGGAACGGGTTTTGCCGGAGTTGGGGTCGAACAGGCGCGTTTCCTGGACTACCGTGCCGCCATCCTCGATCAGGTCGATCTGGCGCTCGATTTCGTGCTCGATGGCCTGCTTGACAAATTTGAAGGAGTTGACGTTTTTGATCTCGGCCCGCGTGCCGAATGTCTGCGACCCGGCAGGCATTACCGAGACGTTGGCATCGCAGCGGAAACTCCCTTCTTCCATGTTGCCATCACAGATGCCAAGCCAGGTCACAATCTGGTGTATCTTTTTCAGGTAAGCGATAGCCTCGTCGGCCGACCGCAGATCCGGTTCGGAAACGATCTCCAAAAGCGGAGTGCAGGCTCGGTTGAGATCGACTCCGGAGCCATCTTCCAGGCCCGAAATATCGCCGTGCACCAGTTTGCCGGCATCCTCTTCCATGTGGATGCGGGTAATGCCGATACGCTTTAGGCCGCCATCCACCTGGATGTCCAGCCATCCTTTCAGACAGATGGGTTCTTCGAACTGGCTGATCTGATACCCCTTGGGCAGGTCGGGGTAGAAGTAGTTCTTGCGGGCGAAAATGCTGCGCGGGCTGATGGTGCAGTTGGTTGCCAGGCCGGCTTTGATGGCAAACTCCGCCACTTTTTCGTTGAATACCGGCAGCGCGCCAGGCAGGCCCAGGCAGACCGGACAGGTTTGGGAGTTGGGCTCGGCCCCGAACTTGGTTGAACAGCCACAGAATATTTTGGAATCGGTCAGAAGTTGGACGTGGATTTCAAGACCGATGACTGGTTGGTATTTCATGGGGTTTTCTCCGGTTTGTCAGTGTCAGTGGCAACCTTAGTACGGTTGCTCTCATTGTGGGGCCAGTTGGGCTGTCCTTACAGCTCTGCCTTCCTATTGTGCCAATCGGTGGCTTGTTCAAACG
Organism: Geobacter sp.; assembly: GCA_003574895.1. Lineage (GTDB taxonomy): Bacteria > Desulfobacterota > Desulfuromonadia > Geobacterales > Pseudopelobacteraceae > JACPFJ01. The sequence continues at coordinate 257,899 of PJFB01000002.1, read as the reverse complement.
CATGGGCTGCCCGCAGGATGGTCTCCTCGTTAAAGGGTTTGCCGATCAACTGCAGGCCGATGGGCAGCCCATTCGCGCTGAAACCGGCCGGCAGCGCAATGGCGCATGTGCCGGCAAGGTTGACCGGGATGGTGAAGATGTCTGACAGGTACATTTGCAGCGGGTCGTTGATCTTTTCACCGATCTTGAAGGCTGGCGTGGGCGCTACCGGGGTGAGTATCACGTCCACCTCTTCAAATGCCCGGATAAAATCATGCATGATCAAGGTGCGCACCTTCTGGGCCTTGACATAATAGGCATCATAGTAGCCCGATGAGAGGGCATAGGTCCCGATCATGATGCGGCGCTTGACCTCGAGGCCGAAGCCTTCGCTGCGGCTCTTGGTCATCATGTCGATCAGCCCATCTGCCTGCGGGCTCCTGTGCCCAAAACGGACGCCGTCGTAGCGGGCCAGGTTGGAGCTGGCCTCGGCAGTGGCGATCAGGTAGTAGGTCGCCACGGCAAAGTCGGTGTGGGGCAGAGAGATGTCGACAAAATCGGCGCCCAGCTTGCGGTAGGTTTCGATGGCCTGGGCCATTGTCTTCTGGACATCGGGGTCCAGGCCTTCTATGAAGTATTCTTTGGGCAACCCGATACGGAGCCCTTTGATGTTTCCGGTCAGGGCGGCCTTGTAATCCGGTACCGGTGCGTCAACACTGGTGGAATCCTTGGGGTCATGGCCTGCGATGGCGCCGAGTATGACGGCGCAATCGGTCACGTCGCGGGTCAATGGTCCCACTTGGTCCAGGGAGGAGGCATAGGCGATGACACCGTAGCGCGAGACGCGTCCATAGGTGGGTTTGAGTCCGACGCAACCGCAGTGGGAAGCGGGTTGCCGGATTGAGCCACCTGTATCTGTACCCAGTGTGGCTGTTGCTTGCCGGGCGGCTACGGCCGCGGCAGAACCACCGGATGAACCGCCGGGAATGCACTCGGTGTTCCAGGGGTTGCGGCTTGGGCCAAAGCAACTGGATTCATTGGACGATCCCATGGCGAATTCGTCCTGGTTGAGTTTGCCCAGCAGGACCGCCCCCTGCCCCTTCAATTTTTCCCAAGAGGTGGCGCTGTAAGGGGGGATGAAATTGTGCAGTATACGCGAGCCGCAAGTGGTGCGGACCCCCTCGGTCAGGAAGATGTCCTTGAGAGCCAGCGGGATACCGGTCAGCATTCCTGTCTTTCCGTCGGCGATGCATCGGTCGGCAACCTCCGCATCCGCCAAGGCCTGTTCTTTGGTGACAGTGATAAACGAGCCGATTTTGGGGTCTGTGGCTTCGATGCGGGCCAGCATGGCCCTGGTTGCCTCGACTGAAGAAACCTCTTTGGACTCAAGTTTGTCGTGAAGTTCGTGGATGGTCAGGTCGAAAATTTCCATTGGCATTTATGCTCCATTTCGACAGTGGCGGTCCCCTCTCTGAGGTTTGCCAGTGGCGAATCGTCGTGATACTGAAGAATTTTATGTTATTCTATTACCTTTGGTACGTAGTAAAAGCTATCGACTCGCTTGGGCGCGTTGGCCAGTGCTTTGTCAATGCCGATGGACGGACAGGTCTGGTCGGCTCGGAAGGCGTTCTCCATGGGAACCGCGTGAGAGGTCGGCAGTATATCGTCGGTATTCAGCTCGTTGAGTTTTTTGACATAGCCAAGGATTGCGCCCATCTGTCCTGCAAAGAGATTCTTCTCGTCCTCAGTCAACTCCAGTCGAGCCAGTCGGGCGACATGTTCCACTTCGGCAACGGTTAATTTCATGTTGGCAAACTCCGTAGGATTGGTGCTCGTGCAGCTTGGACTTGTAGCACGAAACATGGATATTGACAACATTGTTCGCCTTGCGAAAATAGCAAAAAGATTTTTTGCTTGACACGCCGCCATTCTTTCAGTAATTTACACCTCTTCAAAAAAAACATGGGCCTGTGGTCTGTTTATGCAACATGTGAGGAATTTATGAAAACCGAAGTCGCAAAAATTGAGAATGTAAAGCGGGACTGGTATCTGGTTGATGCTCAGGATGTAGTGCTCGGCAGGTTGGCCTCCACGGTGGCCAACATCCTGCGTGGCAAGAACAAGGCTATTTACACGCCCAGCGTGGATACCGGCGATTTCGTTATCGTTGTGAATGCCGAGAAGATCGCCTTGACCGGCCGCAAGCTGTCCGACAAGATCTACTACAGCCATTCCGGTTTCCCTGGTGGCCTCAAGGAAATCACTGCTGAGAAGCTTTTGGAGAAAAAACCCTCTGATGTCATCAAGAAGGCTGTCAAGGGGATGCTTCCCAAAAACAAGCTTTCCAGGCACATGCTCAATAAGCTCAAGATCTACGCTGGAAGCAGTCATCCACATGAAGCCCAGCAGCCCAAGAATCTGGTAATTTAATCTCCGAGGAGAGTAACGATATGGCAGCAGTTAGTTATTACGGAACAGGTAAGCGCAAGAGCTCGGTAGCCAGGGTATGGCTCAAGCCGGGCGCAGGGAATATCACCGTCAACAACAAGAGCCTGGACGAATATTTTGGGCGCGAAACATCCAAGATGGTTGTTCGCCAGTCTCTGGAACTTACCGAAACTGTTGGTAAATTCGATATCTACGTGACCGTCCAAGGCGGCGGCGACTCAGGCCAGGCAGGCGCCATCAGGCACGGCATCACCAAGGCCCTGTTGGAAACCGATCCCGAGTTGCGCGGCAATCTCAAGAAAGCCGGCTTCATTACCCGCGATTCGCGTGTAAAGGAACGCAAGAAATATGGGCGCAAAGCTGCCCGTGCCAGGTTCCAGTTCTCCAAGCGTTAATCACTGGAATGTTGTACAAAGGTTTATCAAGGGGAAATCCGCAAGGGTTTCCCCTTTTTTGTCCAAAGCGATCAGTGACGAATACTTAGTTTCTTCCGCTTATATTGGAGGAATGCTCCGGCGGGTGCGGCCAATTATCGCCATGTCCGCTGGCTTAATCTCCTGCCTCGTGGGCTTTTTTCCCATGTACCCGCTCATAGGCTTTGCAAAATGGGCAGATCCCCTCTTCCACGTTCTTGACAATCGCAAAGGCGAGACCTTTCTGGCTGTGACGCGCGCTGCGGCAGACCGGACAAAGTTCGCACAGGCGGGCCAGTGTGCGGTCCATGGAGGTTGCTGCCGGGTTGCTCATTTTTGCAACCCCTTGCCGATAGAAAATGCTTTGCCAAGCAGCGGGCCGACACCGTGGTATCCCTTGTGGGCGGTATCATAGATCAGGGGTTTGATCTTCATGATCTCGGGCAGGCCATCATCACCCAATACGTCGGCATCGGCCTTTACATCGACAATTTCGCCTATGAATTGGGTGTGCAGGCCGATCTCGACAATGTGCAGCAGCCGGCATTCAAGAACCACCGGAAATTCCTCTGCATAAGGCGCATCAACCAAATCACTTTTGACCGGCGTCAGCCCGGCGCCGGCAAATTTGTCGACGTCACGCCCGGAAACGATGCCCATGTAATCCGCTTCCATAATCCTGGATTCGCCAGCCATTCCTACCGTAAAGGCTTTGCGCTCCACAATGGCAGCGTGGGAATAGGTGGCCTTGCGCAGGGACACTGCAACGCACGGTGGTTGGGAACAGCAGATGCCCCCCCAGGCCGCGTTCATCAGGTTGGGTTTGCCAGTCTGGTCATAGGTCCCGACCATCAGTGTCGGGGTAGGAAAAAGCAAGGTTTTGGCTCCGACAGATTTCTTCATGGTAACTTCTCCTTGGGCTTTGCGATTTTCTGCTTCAAGGCGCTTGATTTCCGCCTCCATCTCCTCGTTATACTGAACTTCAAACATGTTTCACCTCGGATGGGTCCATTTTGGCCCAATGATCGCGTTCAAACAGCCAGGAATCCTGCATGAACTCCACCAACCCGGTCATGCGTGCTTTGAATTTTTCATGAAAGGCTGCCTGTTCCGTAAAAATCCTTTTATCTTTGATGCATTGACATAGTTCCTGCCCCAGTACCCTGGCGGTGGTAAAGAGCTGGTCCTGGTCAGGGAAGATTCTGGTGCCGGCCATGGGAGACCCGATTCCCCCCACAGAATTCGCTCCCAGGGTATTTATGAATCGTTCCATATAGGTAAGTACTTCCTCGTCATCGCCTCCTCCGGATGTTTCGACCACAACGGCATATTTCCCCTCCAGCGCCATGCAGTGGATCAGTCCGTTGCAGCGGTCGAAAAGTGCCTTCATCTGGGCGGTGACGCTGAAGATATAGTTCGGGCTGGCCAGGATGAAGCCGTCACAGGCCAGGAGCTTGTTCTTGATGGCTTCATAATCGTCTTTGATGCCGCAAATGCCGGTCTTGTGGCAGGCATCGCAGGCCAGGCATGGTCGCACATTCAAGGTATTCAGGGGAAGTGTCTCTGTTTCGGCACCGGCTCCCCTTGCTCCAGCCAGAACCTCCTCCAGCAGGCGCCCGGTATTGCCCTGCATCCCGCGCGGGCTGGCTATTATGGCGACTACTTTCATTTCATGCCTCCTGTGGTCCTTTGTTGAAAGCAAATGAGACAATTCCCCGGGCATATCGTTGTTCCTATTTAGGAGCGTGAAGCGGCTTGGATAGGCACCTTCCAGGCCATCGGCCCCCCCCGGACCGCTTTCGGATAGCCATACTACTACGTCCGACAAATTTTTGGAATAATCCTGATGGCGTCTCATATTGGTTCGGGTTGTCCATCCCGAGTGATGGTGCTATGTTATGTGACGCTGGATAATCAATGCTGTTCATGTGGAGGCATCATGCTTTACTCGCCGCTTTTGACAGACCTGTATGAGTTGACCATGCTGGCCGGCTATCTTGAGGAGGGGATGGCGGAAAAGCCGGCGGTGTTCGACCTTTTTTTTCGCACCAATCCCTTTGAAGGGGGCTATGCCGTCTTTGCCGGGCTGGAGACGGCACTTGAGTATCTGGAGCAATTGCGCTTCCAGCCGGAAGAGCTGGACTATCTGCGGGGGACCGGTTTGTTTCGTGAACGGTTCATTGAGTTTCTGCGGGAGTTCCGTTTCCGGGGGAAAATTACGGCACCGCAGGAAGGGACTGCGGTCTTTGCCAATGAGCCGCTCCTGACGGTGGAAGGTACCCTTGCCGAAGCCCAGTTCGTGGAGACGGCCCTGCTTACCAACATCAATTTCCAGACCTTGATTGCCACCAAGGGAGCCCGCATCTGCCATGCGGCTGATGGGGCGGAGGTGATCGAGTTCGGGTTGCGCCGCGCCCAAGGGCCCGATGGCGGTCTCTCCGCCTCCAGGGCCGCCTGTATAGGTGGGGTGCAGGGTACCAGCAACGTACTGGCCGGCATGGTTTACGGCCTGCCGGTGCGGGGAACCCATGCCCACAGCTGGGTACAGGCCTTTCCTGACGAACTGAGCGCGTTTCGCGCCTATGCGGATGTCTTCCCGGACAGCACCATCCTGCTGGTCGATACCTACGACACCCTGAAAAGCGGCCTGCCCAACACCATTACCGTGGCGCGCGAGTTGAGGAAACAGGGGCATGAACTGCGCGGCATCCGCATCGATTCCGGAGACCTGGCCTTTCTGTCCCAACAAGCTCGGCTGATGCTTGACGAGGCCGGTTTTGGCAATGTCCGCATAGTGGCCTCCAACGAGCTTGACGAGAATGTGATTGAATCGATACGGCTGGAGGGGGGGAAAATCGATATCTACGGTGTCGGCACCAAGCTGGCGACCGGCGAAGGAGTTGGTGGCGGAGCGCTGGGTGGTGTTTACAAGTTGGTGGCGGCGGATGGTCAGCCAAAGCTGAAGGTGACCAGTGATATCGCCAAGGCGACTCTTCCGGGCAAGAAACAACTCTTGCGGGCCATAGGAGAAGACGGCCACTTTGTCCAGGATGTGGTTTGTCTGCAGGACGACCGAATACAGGGTGGGGATAAGGTCTATGACCCGATCAACCCCTTGCGGCACACCACACTCCCGCCAGGATGCCACCTATATGACTTGCGCCGGGTGGTAATGGAAAACGGCCGGCGCACCAATGCCCCCGAAACCCTGGGCACCATGGCTGAACGCACCCGCCGAGATCTGTCGCTGCTGCCACAAGGCTGCCTTCGTTTCATCAATCCGCATCGCTACAAGGTGTCCATCTCCGGCAGTTTGAACGACCTGCGAAACATGTTGATCAATGACATCCGAAAAGGGGAATGATTATGGAACAACGTTCAGCACTTCTGATAGTGGATCTCCAGAACGACTTTTGCCCTGGCGGTTCGTTGCCGGTGGCTGAAGGCGACCGGGTGGTGGAACCGCTCAATCTGGCTATTCAATTCTTTGTGTCGCAGGAGCTGCCGGTGTTGGCCAGCCGCGACTGGCATCCGGCCAGAAGCGGTCATTTCAAGGATTACGGCGGTATTTGGCCACCGCACTGCATTCAGGGCAGTAACGGCGCTGACTTTCATGCCGATTTGCTCCTTCCTGATGGGGCGGTGATCATTTCCAAGGGCATTGAACCCGGTAGTGACGGCTATTCCGCCTTTGATGGGAAGTCGGCTGATGGGAGAACGTTACAGGATATCCTTTCTTCTTTGCAGGTTCGACACATTTTTGTCGGCGGGCTTGCAACCGATTATTGCGTCCAGGCATCAGTCCTGGGGGCGCGTCGGGCAGGTTTTGATGTTACCGTGTTCACGGATGCAATCGCGGGGGTAAACATTGCACCTGGAGATTCCGAGCAGGCTTTGGAGAAAATGGGGAGTGCCGGAGCAAGGTTCTGCACGGTTGACGATCTTGTTGGCACTGCCCGCTAGAAACAAACTCGTCTGCCAGTTATTTTAATTGCAACTTGTTATTACTTTTATGGTTTATAATAAGAAAGGTAGAGAGTGGGACAGGTTGTGACTGCCAATGGTAGCCAACAGATTATTTTGCCGGACTGATCCAGGCTGTTTGCCAAAGAGGTATGCCAGGACTATGGACGGCTTTTCCGGAGATGGAAGCTTGGCAGAATGATTTTGTTAATGCCGGATGAATCGGCAAGAGGAGACAGGCCATGAGAGTTCTGATTATGAGTGCGGACAACTTTGAGGATACCGAGCTGCTGGTTCCATTGTATCGGCTACAGGAGGCCGGGTACGAGGTGGATGTGGCAGCCATGAAACGAGGAACCATCCAAGGTAAACATGGCTATGAGGTTCAGGCCGAGCTGAGCTTCGCCGATGTTGATCCGACCATATACAAGGCGCTCATCCTGCCGGGAGGAAAGGCACCGGGGGTAATTCGCAACAATCCCAAGGTCCAGGCCATAGCGACGCATTTTTTTGCGTGCAACAAGCCGGTGGGCGCCATCTGTCATGGCCCGCAGATATTGATATCAGCCGGTTTGATGCATAACCTCCGGTCCACCTGCTACCGGACGGTTGCCAAGGAGTTGGAGGATGCGGGTGCATTGTACGAAGACCGCGAGGTTGTTGTGGACGGCCTGCTGGTCACATCGCGCCAGCCTGGCGACCTGCCGGCATTCATGCGCGAAGTGATGCGGTTGTTGCCGAAATGCGAGGCCGCTGTCTCCCAGGTATATTGGGGATGACTCGAAAAGAGGGCATTGCAGATGTTGAAAAGGTTATTCTGGTTTGCACTGCTCCTGCTGGCTACTGCCGGCTGCAGTGCCTACCACAAGGAATTGGACAGTAATCCGGCCTTCTCGTCCCATCGATTCAGCTACTATGATGTTGAGGTTGCGTGGCGTTCTGAAGCTCATGGGAACACCATCCTGGTGACCGGGACAGTCAGCAACCTCCGCTCATATTACCTGAGGGATTTTGAAATAACCGCTAGGCCGATGGACCAGCAGGGCAATATCTTCGGTCGGCAGACCTATGCCGATTTTCCCACCTATATCTCGCCAGGCAGGAAAGAGCCATTCAAAATGGCATTTCATACTCCTCCCGGCATACAGATCAAGCAGATACACTTCAGCTATTATTACTGGCTGACGGAAGCTGCCCCCCAATTCAGGGGAAATGAAGATGTCCCCACCTTCGGCAGCTTCACTGCCAAACCCTGAGATACTCCCGATGCCGCCTTTGCATCACACTGGGTGTTTTGCTGTACATGGACTGGTCAGAAGCAGGATTTGACTACCCCACCATCGGCCCGTAAGGCAGCCCCGGTGGTGGCGGAAGCCAGTGGGCTGCAGACGTACACGACCATGCTGGCAACTTCATCGGTGGTGGCGAATCGCTTGAGCAACGAGGTTGGTCGCACTGTTCGGAAGAATTCGTCTTCAAATTCTTCAAAGGGGCGGCCCGCGCCCATTTTGGTGACAAATTCGTTTACGCCCTCGGAACGTGTCGGACCGGGAAGCACGGCATTGGCCGTGATGCCTGTTCCGGCGCAAGTTTCGGCAATGCCCCGCGATACCGCCAACAAAGCGGTCTTGGTCATGCCGTAATGGACCATTTCCGCTGGTATCTGTACGCCGCTCTCGCTGCTGATGAAAACGATCCGCCCCCAGTTGCGCTGCCTCATGGCCGGCAGATACGCCCTGGCCAACCTGACAGCACTCAACACGTTGACCTCGAAGAAACGCCGCCACTCATCGTCGCTGATTTCCTCGAAGGGCCGTGGTTCGTATATGCCGAGATTGTTGACCAGGATGTCCAGTGACGGATATAGTTTTATGAGCTGATCGGCCACTGCCGCGCTGGCCAGATCTCCCGCAAAACCAATTGGTTGTGCGCCGGGTACGGCGTTGCGGATCTTTTCCAGTGCTGCGGACAAAGAGCTCTCGGAGCGACCATTGACGATAACGCGCGCACCTTCCGCGGCAAGCTTCGTGGCGATCGCCAGGCCGATCCCCTTGGTGGAACCCGAGACCAGGGCGGTTTTTCCATTCATCTTCAGATCCATATGGTTACTCTCCTTTCGATTTGGCATAAATTCCAGATCCCTCACCCGATTACTTATAACAGACCGAATCCTGCCTGTCGAACGGCTGACTGCCGTGATCTCACATACCAATTGGTAAGGGCTCACAGCTGCAGGAAGCCCGATCCATCTTTCATCATGACTGCAGATTATTGCAGCTGATATTTTCTGTTACAAAATTTACCCGTGATCGGTATAGTGATACCTATTGCGAAAATCGCTATCCCTTAACGTGGTGAGGGCGGGCGGAAAATCGGAAGCCCGCATTTCGCCAGTTGTCCATGGAGGATTGTAATGCTCAATGTTGCCATTGTTGGAGCCAGCGGATATACCGGAATGGAGCTGATCAGAATCCTGCATTGCCATCCCGAAGTGGCGGTAACCTGCCTGACTTCCGAACAGAGCGCCGGCAAGAAGATATCGGATATTTTCCCGGCCCTGCGTCATCGTTGCGACCTGACGTTGGAAAACCTGGAGCCGGTCATGGTGGCGGAAAAGGCGGACCTGATTTTCACCGCATTACCGCACAAGGCGGCCATGGAAGTTGTGCCGACATTCCTGAAACTGGGGAAGACCGTCATCGACCTGTCGGCAGATTACCGCCTTGCCGATCCGGAGGTCTATGGGGCTTGGTACGAAACGCATCTCAATCCAGCCAACCTGAAAAAGGCGGTCTATGGGCTGCCCGAGATCAGGCGCAGCAAGATCAGGGGTGCCAAGCTGATTGCCAACCCCGGTTGCTATCCGACCAGCATCATTCTGGGGTTGGCACCGCTATTGAAAAAGGGGTTGATCGATCCCAAGGGGATCATTGCAGATTCAGCCTCCGGGGTCAGCGGGGCGGGGCGGGCGGCCAAGGTCGATAGCCTTTACTGCGAAGTGAACGATGGTTTCAAGGCCTATGGTGCCGGCGGTGTACATCGGCATATCCCGGAGATCGAACAGGAACTATCTCTATTGGCCAAGGAGGAACTGCAGATTACCTTTACCCCCCACTTGGTGCCCATGGACCGCGGCATCCTTTCCACCATCTACTCGACGTCCATTGGGGCGACCAGCACCGAAAAGCTGGTCAAGCTCTACCGGGACTTTTATGCCGGCGAGCCTTTCGTGCGCATACTGCCGCCGGGCGTACTCCCCTCGACAGCCAATGTGCGTGGCTCCAACTTCTGCGACATCTCGCCGCTGGTCGATGGCCGCACCGGCCGCGTCATCGTCATTTCCGCCATCGACAATCTGGTCAAGGGCGCCTCTGGCCAGGCAGTCCAGAATATGAACCTGGTGTGCGGTTTTCCGGAGACAATGGGGTTGGAAGGACTGGCCTTGTTCCCATGACGAACGCAGCTTTTCCGCAATCTCGGCGTTACCCTTCGGAATGTCTTGTGCGACGTACCGCTGGGTACGTCTCCGCGCCATTCCTCGGGCGCCTTGACCTTGCGAAAAATCCACATTCGTAAGGTGCGTCCGATGTATATTCCTACAACAGCAGAAGAGGTTCACCAGCGCGGCTGGGCGGAGCTGGATGTGATCTTTGTTTCCGGCGACGCCTATGTCGATCACCCGGCTTTCGGCGTGCCGCTTCTGGCCCGCTGGCTGGAGGCGCACGGTTTCCGGGTCGGGATCATTTCCCAACCGGACTGGCGCTCGAAAGAGCCGTTCATGGCCTTGGGCCGGCCGAGACTGTTCTTCGCCGTTGCGGCCGGCGCCATGGATTCCATGGTCGCCCATTATACACCTGCCCGCAAGCTGCGCCACGATGATGCCTATACGCCCGGCAACCGTCACGGCGCCCGTCCCAACCGCGCCAGCATCATATATACCTCCCGCTTGAAGGAGTCCTATCGGGATGTGCCGGTCATCATCGGCGGCATCGAAGCATCATTGCGCCGCTTTGCCCACTACGATTACTGGGAGGACAAGGTACGTCGTTCGATCCTGTTCGACGCCAAGGCGGATCTTTTGATCTACGGCATGGCTGAGCAATCACTCTTGGAGGTGGCGGAAAGGCTGCAGGCAGGAGAAACGGTTGCCGACCTTCGTGATGTGCGGGGAATCTGCTATATCGGTAAGGATATGGCAGAACTGTCATCTCTCCATCACAATGATGCGTTCCTGGAGCTTCCGGCTTATGAGGAAGTGGCAGCGGATAAAAACAGCTTTGCCGAGGCCTTTCGGCTGGCCGCGCTTGAGCAAAATCCGTTTTGCGGCCGTGTCTTAGTCCAGGCCCATGGCAATCGCTTGCTGGTCTGCAATCCGCCTGCGTTGCCGCTTACCGAGCAGGGGATGGATGCCATCTACGCCTTGCCTTTCGAAAAGTCGCCCCATCCATCTTACCGCGAGCCGATTCCGGCCTGGGAGCAGATCAGGGACTCGATCACCAGTCACCGGGGCTGCTTCGGCGGTTGCGCCTTTTGCGCCATTGCCATGCACCAGGGGAAGTTGATCCAGTCCCGTAGCGAAACCTCGATATTGTCTGAAATTGATGCCATGACCCGGAAGCCGTGGTTCCGGGGAAGCATCAGCGACATTGGCGGGCCGACCGCCAATATGTATGGCATTATCTGTGGCAATACAGAAGCAGGAAGGCTCTGCCGGAGGGAAAGCTGTATTTTCCCGACGGCCTGCAAACACCTTCGCACCGGCGACAAGCGGGCGGCATCCCTTTTGAAGTCAATCTGCGGCCGCACCGGAATCAAGCATGTGGCGGTTTCGTCGGGCGTGCGCTATGACCTGATGGCCTTCCAGCCGGAATATTTCAGAGAGCTTCTGCAACACCATGTGGGAGGTCTGCTCAAGGTCGCACCGGAGCATCTCGTGGAACATGTCACTGCACTGATGCGCAAGCCGGGCAGGAAGGCATTCGAGGATTTCCTGCAACGTTTTCGCACCGAGAGTGCCCGCATCGGCAAGTCCCAGCACGTCGTGCCGTACCTGATTTCAGGTCATCCGGGCTGCACCTTGGCAGACATGCTGGCGTTGGCGTTGATACTAAAAAAGCTTGGTCTGAGAGTGGAGCAGGTCCAGGATTTTACGCCGACGCCGGGTACGCTTTCCACATGCATCTATCATACGGGCATCGATCCGGGCAGCGGCAAGACAGTGTATGTTGCACGCAGCGACCGGGAAAAAGGATTGCAGAAAGCCTTGCTGTTATGGCATCGGCAGGATGAACGAAGCAAGGTAATGGAGGCTCTCAAGGAGCTGGGGCGCGAGGATGCCGCTTCACTCCTGTTCGGAGTGGGCGTGGGGGCAAGGAGAATGGATCAGCGTGCAAAACAGTTGGATGTTGTTGGGAAACCGAAAAGAACCGGTCGCAAAAAGGGGATCAAGAAGAATTAGGGCTTGTTATGTTTCTAGATGCCTGGAAAGTAGATGATAAAATAAAAAAAGCCCGTTGATTGTCTCAACGGGCTTTTGCTATGTGCTGTCAGGCTGCCAGGCTTACTTCGTCTTCTGGACGTTTGATGCCTGGAGGCCTTTAGGGCCCTGAGTGATGTCGAAGGTTACGGAGTCGCCTTCGGCGAGGGATTTGAAGCCCTCCGACTGGATAGCGGAGAAATGAACGAAGACGTCTTCGCCACCCTCCTGCTCAATGAAGCCGAAACCTTTTGTGTCGTTAAACCATTTAACCTTGCCCTGTGCCATTTTCCTACCTCCTTTTTTTCTCCGGTCCTACGCCGGAACTAATGGGATACCGTATAAGTTTCCGGAGTCTGATGCAGGAAAACCGCTAAGCCTGGTCAAACATGCTACTTCAACGTTCTGCAAAAACTTCCGAAACTTGCTGCCCGTGTCGTTTATCACAGGCATAAATCGCGTGTCAAGCAAATTAATGTGCTATAGCGTCTTAAGTTCGTTGCTTTTGTTCTGTAGTTTTTTCACTAGTTCAGAATATCCATTGGCAGTTATAATCCGGTTAAACTGGCTGCGGTAATTGGATACCAGGCTGACCCCTTCGATAACTACGTCATAGACCATCCATTTGCCATTATGATTCATCAGTCGATAGTCGAGCGAAAACTCGTCACGCTTGGTGGTCACGACCTTTGATCTGACTTCTGCATGGTCGCCGTCCTGCTCATCCTTTACATAGATTATCTTCTCGTTGTTGTAGGACTCGATTTTGCTGGCATAGGAATTTTCCAGCAAGGATGCGAACAGGTCGGTGAACTGCTTCTTTTCCGGCTCGCTACGTTGGTTCCAGTGTTTGCCTAAGGAGCGTTTGGCCATCTCTTCATAGTCGAAGATGACACTGATCGTCTTCTTGAGCGCTTGGCGGCGTTTTTGTTCATTCTTTTTCATGTCTTTGTCGGAAACAATGCGCACTACTTCGTCCACGGTTTTCTTCACCACGTCGGTTGGAGCGGCTAATGCTTGGGATGCCAGTAAAATGCCTGCAAGAGCGATAAGGGTGATACGTTTCAGCATGAATGTCTCCTATTAATCACTGCGCGCCAGAGGCGTAGTCAAGGTTTGCCCTGGCAATGCGGTAGTTGTAGATAGATTGGAAATATTCGGCACGCATGCGGGCGTAAGCCTGGAGAGCATCGAATATCTCTTTGGCCGGGCCCACTCCGAAGTCGAAGTTGGCCATGGCGGTTACGGCCCATTTCTTGGCATTGCTATAGGCTTGCTTCGTGGCGACTACGCTGTTTTCGGCCTCTTTCATCTCCAGATAGAATTTGCGGATCTGCAACGGGATGTTGGCGTCGGCAAATTCCTTTGTGCTGAGCAGACGGTTGTACTGGGCCTGCTCGTTGGCGACCTTGGCGCCGGTAATACCGAAGTCCAGTTTCCAGCGCACCCCAAGGGCGACCCCGCCGTATATATGCTTGAACTGGTCGGTGATATAGGGGTTGTCGATGCGGTCACGGTTGCTGGCATAGGCCCAGGAAACCATGCCACCCAGGAAAATGTCGGGGTAATAGTTGGCTTTTGCGGCCTCAACCAGAGCGGAGCGTGCCTTGAGCCCCTCGGCCACCTGTTTGTATTCGGGGCGCTGGGCGCGGGCCTTTTCCAGGAAGGTGTCGTATTCCGGTGCCGGATTGGCGTCCATGGTCAGCCGTTCGCTGCTGATCTCCAGCAGGGAGTCGGCCGGCAGTCCAAGGCGTGTCCTCATTGCAGCCAGCGCGAGGTGTTCGCCTTTCTTGGCTTCCGCGAGGAATTTAGCTACTTCGCCAGAAAATGCATCCAGTTTGTAGACATCCATTTCATCAACGCTGTCTGAACCCTGATCGAGTAGTTTCTGGGCTGTGGTGCGCGCTTTGCCCAGGCTTTCCTGGACCTCCTGGATCAACTCTTTCATTTCCCGGGCCAGAAGCAGTCCGTAATAATACTCCTTCACCTTAAGGACGATCTCGTTGGCGCGCTGCTCCTTGCGGGATTTATCCACCTCAATGCCATGGGTGGCGGCCTTCATGTTCTCGGAGATCTTACCAAAGGTCCAGAGCGGCTGGATCAGGGTGGCATCGGTGCTGGCAAACCAGGTCAGCTCCTTGAGCTCGAAGGTTTTATCCGTGGCGAACAATTCGTTTCGCCTGGCACCGGGAGCCGGCCCAACCAACGATTTTATCTCCAGTTGCGGGTAACGGTAGGATTTTGCTTCATCCAGTTTGCTGGTGGCCTGCTCGACATCTGCCTGGGACTCCCCCAGTTCTGGCGCAGTTTTCAGGGCGATGCGGATGCAATCGTCCAGGCTGAGGATCAGCTTGCTGCTCTGGGGTTCAGCCGCGGCATGGGCGCCAACAGGCAGCAGGATAATAGTCGGCAGACAGGAAAACAACAATGCCAGGATCAAGGATTTCATGATGCTGTTTAGCCTTTATACCTTTCCATGGATAAATTTACTGACCAGTTCTTCGATATCGATTGACGATTCGGTTTCACGGATTATGTCGTTGTCCTTGAGGAAATGATCGGAACCGCCCTGCTTCAGAAGAATGAATTTATCGCCGATAATGCCGCTGGTGCGCACCGAAGCGATCACATCGTCGGTAATCTTCACGCCGCTTTTGATTTTAAAGTAAACAATTGCCTGGTCACCGTTTTTGGGGTCCAATACGATTCGATCAACCTGACCGACTTCCACTCCGGCAATCTCTACCCGTGCCCCGGGCTTCAATCCGGAAACCGAATCGAATTTGGCGGACAGAGAGTAATAATTCCCCCCCAGCAGTTCCATCTTGCCGAGCTTGATGGATACATACCCAAGACAGAGTATGCCGATTATCATGAAGATACCGACGACCATTTCCAGTTTTGCCATGTTCATATAATTTTCCCTCTTTGTAACTAAAGCTGGTACCAACCGGAAATCTAGAGCAGTTGAATCGGCCCTTCCAGGCTGCCGCTTATGAACTGCTTTACCACGGGATGAGTGGAGTTTTTGATCTCATCGGAGGTTCCAATCTGGAGGATTTTACCTTGATACAGCATTGCAACGTTTTGGGCGATGTCGAATATCTCCGGAATTTCGTGGGAGACTATCACGGCCGTAAATCCGAACTTTTCATGGGTCTCTTTGATGAGTTGATGGATGGCGCGCTTGATGACCGGGTCCAACCCTGTTGTAGGTTCATCGAAGAGGATGATCTTGGGATCGAGCAACAATGCCCTTGCCAGTCCGACCCTTTTTTTCATGCCGCCCGAGAGTTCGTCCGGGTACTTGCCGTTGACGTTCCTGAGCCCGACATGCTCCAGAGCCGAGTTGACACGTTTTACAATCTCGGACTTCGACAGCCGGGTCTTTTCCTGGAGAGGAAAAGCAACATTGTCGAATACGCTCATTGAATCGAACAGGGCTGCATTCTGGAAAAGCATGCCGAATTTTTCGCGAATCCCGTTCAACTTGGAACGCCGAATGTTGATGATGCTTTCACCATCAATCTCCACCTCGCCGCTGTCCGGCTTCATCAGTCCGATGATGTGCTTGAGCAGCACGCTCTTGCCTTCGCCGCTGGGACCGATGACAGCGGTAATCTGGCCATCCGGAATCTCCAGGCACAACCCGTTGAGTACGGCCTGGGCGCCAAAGGACTTATGAACGTTGGTCAGTTTTATCATGTCAGAGCAATACCGATGTCAGGAAGTAATCCCAGACGAGAACGAGAACCGAGGTCATAACCACCGACTCGGTAGTGGCCTTTGAGACCCCCTCGGCGCCATGGGTAGCGAAATATCCTTTGTAGCAGCTGATCCAGGCAATGATCACGCCAAAGGAATATGATTTTACGAACCCGGAATACACATCCTTCCACACCACCGACTTTTCCATCTCGTAAAAATAGGCACCGGGATTGACTCCCAGCAGCTTGACCCCTACCAGCCAGCCGCCATAGATGCCGACCACGTCGAAAATGGCGCACAACAGCGGCAGGGCAATCATGGCGGCGATGAACTTGGGGGTAATCAGGTATTTGAACGGATCGAGCGCCATGGTTTCCAGGGCGTCGATCTGCTCCGTGATACGCATGATGCCGATCTCGGCGGCAATGGCGCTGCCGGCTCGGCCGGTCACCATCAATGCCGTAAGGACCGGCCCCAGTTCGCGGATCAACGACAAGGCCACTGCTGTTCCCAGCATCCCCTCCGAACCGAATTTGGCCAGGGTGTAGTAACCCTGCAGTCCCAGCACCATGCCTGTGAAGGCTGCGGTCAGAAAGATGACGAACAGGGACTTGGCGCCGATGAACTTGATCTGCTTCAGGATTTGCAGCGGACTGCCGGGGCGGCGGACAATCATATAGATTGAATAGACGAGAAACCATCCCATCCGACCCAATTCGCTTACAACAGCGATTGTGGTGCGGCCTATGGTCTGAACCAATGAAAACACCTTGCTACCTCAATGGAAATGAAAAAAGCTTTATAACATTTTATCGGAATATGTAAAGGGGTAAACACGCCGCTACCGAATTGCTATGTGCGTGAAGTCCGGATCTATCACCATGTCAGTATAGCAGTGTTAGTATTAAATAGTATTTATAAATTGCGTCCATGGGCTTTGTCGTTGGCTTCTCAACAAATTCTCCAGCCTGCCTATCGTTTTGAGTCCAACCCGGCATCACCATAACCGCCGCCTAATGCCTTGTAAAGATTGACCAGATTGGTAAGTCTGGCCAGGCGCACCGCGATCAGGTTCTGCTGTGCGCTGTACAATGAACGTTGCGAGTCCAGCACCGTCAGATAACTGTCCACTCCCTTTTCGTAGCGTGCCTGCGAGAGACGGTAGCTTTCGCTGGTGGCGTCGGTGAGGGATTGCTGCGCTGTCAACTGGTCATCGATGGTTCCCCGTTGCGCCAAGGCATCGGCTACTTCACGGAAGGCGGACTGAATGGCCTTCTCGTATTGCGCCACGGCAATGTCACGATCCACTTCCGCCACTTTCAGATTGGCCCGATTACTGCCGGCATCGAATATTGGCAGGGTTACGCGCGGAGCAAAACTCCAGGCAAAGGAGTCGCCTTTAAAGAGCCCGGCCAGCTCGTCACTGCCGAAGCCGACCGACGAGACCAGGGTGATGCGGGGAAAGAACGCCGCCCGTGCGGCGCCGATATTGGCGTTGGCTCCCTTGAGCTGACCTTCTGCCTGCAGGATGTCGGGGCGGTGCAGCAGGACGTCTGACGGCAGGCCTGGTGGCAGGTCCTTCAGGGAGGTGAGCGTGTCGGAGAGTTTACCCGGTAGAAGCGCGGACGGTACCGGTGAGCCGACCGCCAAGTTCAGGGCGTTTGCATCTTGGGCCACCAGGGTCGTGTACCGGGCGATGTCTACCCGCGCCGTGTCAACACTGGTCTGGGCCTGGTGGAGATCGAGCGCCGACGAGACTCCGGACTCGAAGCGGCGCCGGGTAAGCTGGTATGATGATACTTGGCTCGCGAGCGTGTCTTTGGCGAGTTGCAGCCGTTCCTGATCTGCGGCCAGGGTCAGGTAGGTGGCCGCAACCTGGGAAACGAGGCTGATCTGCACGCTGTTTCGCGCCTGTTCAGTGGCCAGGTACTGCTCCAGAGCCTGGTCCTTGAGGCTGCGCACCCGGCCGAACAGGTCCAGTTCATAGGAATTGATGCCCAGGCCGACGCTGTATTGTTCGGTTGTCATGGCATGGCCGCTGCTGCTGAGATCCTGTGGGATACGTTGAAATGTCCCGGCGGCGGTGGCGTCAACCTTTGGAAACAGATCGGAGCGTTGGATTTGATACAGCGCCCTGGACCTCTCGATGTTGAGGACAGCGACACGCAGATCGCGGTTGTTTTCCAGGGCCAGGGCGACGGTCTTCCGAAGTTGAGGGTCGATGAAGAACTGTTGCCAGGGGATGTCGGCTACTGGCTTGCCGTTGGTGGCCGCGACCTCCTTGTAGGCCGGTCCGCTGGGCCAGGCCGCCGGAACCGGTGCGGCCGGCCGTGAGTATTCCGGGGCCATGGTTGCGCAGCCGGACAGGCAGAGAAAAACTCCCAAGGGAAGGCAAATGGTTGTGGTTAAGCGTTGTCTGGATTTCATATCAGAGCACCTCCGCACTGTTGGTAGAACCGCCAGGTCCTACTGGGGGGAGTTTTGGTTGCTTCTTCGCAAACAAACGGGAGATCAGCACAAAGAAAAACGGGATGAAGAGCAGATCGATAAAGGTGGCCGAGAGCAGTCCGCCGGTAACTGCGGTGCCGATGGCGTTCTGGGCTGCGGCCCCGGCTCCTTTGGTAAGGGCCAGGGGCAGGGTACCAAAGAAGAATGCCAGTGATGTCATGATGACCGGGCGCAACCTGATTTTTACCGCCATCAGGGTGGCTTCGACCAATTCGTGCCCCTGGCGCATCTGTTCCTTGATGAACTGGATGATCAGGATTGCGTTCTTGGTAGATAGCCCGACAGTGGTGAGCAGACCGATCTGGAGATAGACGTCATTGGGCAGCACCCGCAGGGTGACCGCGGTAACCGCGCCCACCAGGCCCAGCGGCAGCATCAGCAGATTGACAAAGGGGATGGTCCAGCTCTCGTACAGGGCCGCAACCGCAAGGAACACCACCAGCAGCGAGATGGCATAAAGCGCCGGGGCCTGTGCGCCTGCTTTCTTTTCTTCGTAGGAGAGGCCTGTCCATTCGTACCCGATTCCGGTAGGTAGCTGGGCAGCCATTTTTTCCATTTCGGCCATTGCTTCGCCGGTGCTTACGCCAGGCGCCGCCTGTCCCATGATTTCAACCGACGGAATACCGTTGTAGCGCTCCAGGCGGGGCGATCCGTACTGCCAGTGGGCCTTGGAAAAAGCGGAAAACGGCACCATTTCTCCCTTGTTGTTACTTACGTACCATTTGTTGATGTCTTCCGGCAGCATCCTGTACTTGGCATCGGCCTGGAGATAGACCTTCTTGACCCGGCCATTTTCAATGAAGTCGTTCACGTAGGAGCTGCCCCAGGCAGTGGCCAAAACGTTGTTGACGTCAGCCAGGGAAATCCCGAGGGCGCCGGCCCGCACATCATCTATATCCAGCTTGAACTGTGGGGAGTCGTCCTGGCCGTTGGGCCGCACCGCAATCAGTTTGGGATTCTTCATGGCCATGCCGAGCAACTGGTTGCGGGCTTCCATCAGCTTGTCATGTCCCAGACCATTACGGTCCTGCAGCTCGAAGTCGAAGCCATTGGCTTGCCCAAGCTCAATAACTGCCGGTGGCGAAAAGGCAAAGGCCAGGCCGTCCTTGATCTTGGAAAAGGCCTTCATGGCCCGACCGGCTACGGCTGGCGCTTTCAGGTCTGGGGACTTGCGCAGCTTCCAGTCCTTGAGCTTGACAAAGGCCAGCCCCATGTTCTGGCCACGGCCGGCAAAGCTGAAACCGGCCACGGTGATGATGGTGTCAACGGTTTTTGTTTCTTGTTCCAGAAAATGTTTCTCAAGCTGTTCGATGACCTTGATGGTCCGTTCCTTGGTTGCGCCGGCCGGTAGCTGCACCTGGCAGATAATGAATCCCTGGTCCTCGTCGGGCAGGAAGGCGGTGGGGAGCCGCAGGAAGAAGAAGACCATGGCCGCGACAATGGCGCTGTAGATCACCAGGTAACGCACCGGTTTGCCGAAGGAGCGGCCGACGATCCTTTCGTATTTGCCCCGCGCCCAGTCGAACCCTTTGTTGAAATGGCGGAAGAACTGGCAGAACCAGCCGCACTCGCCCGGCGTATGCCCCTTTTCGACCGGTTTGAGCAGGGTGGAGCAGAGCGCCGGGGTGAGTATCATGGCCACCAGTACCGACAGGATCATGGCTGAGATGATGGTGATGGAGAACTGGCGGTAGATGACACCGGTGGAGCCGCCGAAAAAGGCCATGGGTAGAAAGACCGCCGTCAGAACGGTGGCGATGCCTATCAGGGCGCTGGTGATCTGCCCCATGGACTTGATTGTGGCGTCATGGGGCGATAGTCCCTCTTCGGACATGATCCGTTCCACGTTCTCCACCACCACGATGGCATCGTCCACCAAAAGACCGATGACGATAACCAGGGCGAACATGGTCAGTGTGTTGATGGAAAAGCCTGCCACCGACAGGACGCCCATGGTGCCCAGGAGCACCACCGGCACCGCGATGGTGGGGATCAGGGTGGCCCGGATGTTCTGCAAAAAGAGGAACATGATGATAAAGACCAGGAAAACCGCCTCGATCAGGGTCTGGACCACCTCTTCGATGGAGATTTTGACAAATGGGGTGGTGTCGTAGGGATAAACCACCTTCATCCCTTCCGGGAAGTATTTGGACAGTTCCTCCATCTTGGCCTTGACCCTGTTTGCCGTATCCAGGGCATTGGCGCCGGCCGCCAGCCTGATCGCCATGCCGCCCAGTGGTTTCCCTTTGTAGCGGGCCTCGATTTCATAGTTCTCTGTGCCGATCTTGCTTGTGGCCACATCCTTCAGCTTGACCGTGGAACCGTCGCTGTTGGTCTTCAGGATGATGGCATCGAACTGTTCCGGGGTCTGCAGCAGGGTGCGGGCGGTAATGGTGGCGTTCAGCTGCTGCCCGATTTCCGCCGGGGTACCGCCGAACTGGCCGGCCGACACTTGGGCGTTCTGGGCCTGGAGCGCGGCAATCACATCATTGGTCGTGAGATGGAAGTTGTTCAGCTTGGCAGGGTTCAGCCAGATACGCATGGCATTCTGGGTGCCGAACATCTGGACTTCCCCCACCCCTTCAATTCGGCTGACGATATCCTGAACATTGGATACCATGTAATCGGACAGGACGTGACGATCATAGCGGCCGTCTTCCGAAACGAGACCTATGATCAGCAGGAAGTTTTTTGTGGATTTTACAACCTGTATCCCTTGCTTCTGAACGATCTGGGGCAAAAGCGGCGTGGCCAGCTGCAGCTTGTTCTGCACCTGCACCTGGGCAATATTCGGATCGGTGCCTGCCTTGAAAGTCAGGTTGATGGACACCGACCCGGCCGAGTCGCTGGTGGAGGACATGTAGATCAAGTTGTCGATTCCGTTCAGCTTCTGCTCTACGACCTGGGTAACCGTATCCTGCACGGTTTGGGCCGAGGCGCCGGGATACGTGGCATTGATGCTGATTTGCGGCGGTGCGATGGGCGGGTACTGGGAAACCGGCAGCGTCTTGATTGCCAGCAGGCCGGACAGCATGACCAATATGGCGATCACCCAGGCAAAAATGGGGCGATTGATGAAAAAACGAGGCATGGAGTGGCTCCTTGATGTCACTATCAACAAAATTGGTTAGATGCAGCAGGAAATAACTTCCCTTCCCTTGACTGACCCGCTGGGCCTAAATACCCAGATGGTTTGGAGGAGGGGCTTGATGGGGCAAAGCTGCAGTGGAAGTCATGATGGTAACCTCCTCCCCGTCCCTTCCCCGCCAGTGGAAGGTGGATCTCAAAGCTTATTTTTTTGCTGCGGCAGGCGGTGTTGCCGGTGCGGTGCCGAATGGAACCGCCTTGACCGGTGTCCCCGGACGGGCCTTTTGGGTCCCTTCCAGGATAACTCGGTCGCCTGCTTTCAAGCCGTCGCTCACCAGCCAGTTGTCGCCAACAGTCCTGGCAACCTTTATGATCCGCGGCTCCACTTTTTCCTCGGCACCGACCACCATTACCATTGCATCGCCGGCCGGGTTACGGGTCACGCCGCGTTGCGGAACCAGGATCGCATGCTCACTGATCCCCTCTTCCAGGATGGCGCGGACAAACATGCCCGGCAACAGGGTCTGTTTCGGGTTGGGGAAGGTCGCCCGCAGGGTGATGGAGCCGGTGCTCTGGTCCACGGTAACTTCCGAAAACCTCAGGATGCCCGGCACAGGATAGGGTGTGCCGTCTTCCAGCAGCAACTTGACTCGGGCTTGGGCCGCACCGCCTTTTTTCAGCAGACCGCTGGCCAGGTTTTGCTTCAGGCGCAACAGCTCGGCGCTGGACTGGGTAACATCAACGTACATCGAGCTGATTTGCTGGATGGTGGCCAGGGCTGCCGCCTGGTTGGCGGTTACCAGGGCGCCGTCGGTCACGGTCGAACGGCCGATCCGGCCCGAAATCGGGGCGGTTACCTTGGTATAGGCCAGATTTATCCGGGCGGTTTCCACTGCTGCCTTTGTGGCGGCAACATCGGCTTCAGATTGCTTGAGGGCTGCCTGGGCATCGTCGTTGTCCTGCTGGCTGACCGCCTTGATGCCGACCAGGTCGCGGTAACGTTCGGCTTTGAGCCGCACCGAAATCAGGTTTGCTTCTGCCCTGGACTGTGCTGCCTTGGCGCTGGCATAGGCTGCCTGGTAGGTGGCCGGGTCGATCTGGTAGAGCACCGCGCCGGCTTTGACATCGCTCCCTTCAGTGAACACCCGCTTCTGGATGATCCCGTTGACCTGCGGCCTGACCTCGGCAATCATGTAAGGAGAGGTGCGGCCTGGCAGTTCGGTGGTCAGGGCCACCCGCTGCGGCTGGATTGTCACCACACCGACTTCTAGCGGGCCCTGCGGCGTTGCTACGGCAGACGTCTTCTTGCCGCAGCCGGAAAGCAGGAGGCCGGCGGCAAGGATACCAATGCTGGAAATTAATGCTGATCTGTACGTGAGTTGCATAGACACCTCTATGTTTTAATAGAATGAATGATCATTCTGTTTGTATCCAAAAAACGGAATCTGCCCTGCTTCCCCTCGCTGCATGTTGCGTGGCGGATTCGGTTATGCAGCCCGGGAATGGGCCAGGGGCTTCTCAGCGCCTTACCCCGTCCCAGCATGCCTCGACGGTCTTGGTGATCATGGATTCGTCCATCTGGACAAAACCGAGGATATGATCTCGTGCCACGGCGACCAGGGGACCGAATGACAGGTCGAAGAGTATTACCAGTGGGAAGTCCTTGAGAACCTGCTGTGCCAGACCTTGTTCGAACAGTTCCCTGAAGAAGTCGCAGCCACTCCGGGTTCCCAGGAGTTTATCCCGCCGGAAGGCCACGCCGTAGGGGGAGTTGTGAAACTGTTCCAGATAACGGAAATGCAGGGGGTGCTCGATAAAATAATGCAGCAATGCCGTGCCCAGATGGACAAATCGTGCCCTGAACGGTGCTTCGGTCGTGTAGCCGTCAAGGATAAACGGGTACATTTTTTCTTCAAGTTCCCGGTACAACTCGTTGATTAGGACATCTTTGTTTTCGAAATAACGGTAGATCGTTCCGGCTCCGACCCCGGCGCGCTCGGCGATCATGGCCATTGGGGCGCCGTGAAAGCCTTGTTCCGCGATTAATTCTAATGCCGCGCAAATGATTTCTTCACGCTTGTCCGATTTTGACATGGTTGGCCTTTTAGAAATGGAATGAACGTTCATTCCACATTATGGCCATCTGCCCTGGCTGTCAAGATTTTTTTATCCATGCATGCTGGGAAAATGCAGGATGGCCCCAATGGAGTGCCTGGTTTCCATCTGTGCATGCGTTTCATACCATGGTTCCGATGGTTTTTCGGAAGCGGGCCAGGGACAGGGCAAACAGGACCGCGCCGATCAGGACAAGGGAGATGAACTGTGGCCAGACCACCAGGAATCCTGCGCCACGGTACAGGATGGCTTGGGCCAGCATGACGAAATGGGTGTTCGGCGCCGCCAGCATGATCCACTGCACGACGTCGGGCATGCTTTCGCGGGGGGTTGTACTGCCCGAGAGGATCTCCAGCGGCAGCAGCACCAGCATCGTCAGCAGACCGAACTGGGGCATGGAGCGGGCGATGGTGCCGAGGAAAATACCGAGGGAGGTGGTGGCGAACAGGTTCAGGGCGGTACCGACCAGAAAGAGGGGGATGGAACCCTCGATGGGTACCTTGAGCAGCCCCTGCACTATCAGGGTCAGTGAACAGGCAGTGGTAGTCAGCACCACCAGTGCCATGGCCCAGATCTTGCCGGTCATGATTTCAAAGGGGGTCACCGGCATCACCAGCAGGTGCTCCACCGTGCCGTGCTCCCGTTCACGGATCAGCGCGGCTCCGGTCAGGATGATGGAGAGCATGGTGACGCTGTTGATGACCTGCATGACCGAGCCGAACCAGAATTGGTTCAACTCCGGGTTGAAGCGTGCCCGCAGGTTCAGGTCGACGGTCGAACTGCTGTTCGCCCGATAGCCCTGCAAAAAGGAGCTTATTTCGCTGTTGACGATGGACTGGATGTACCCGCTGCCGGTGAACGCCTGGCTCATCCGGGTGGCATCGACGTTGAGCTGGATGGTGGGCGAACGTCCGGCCAGGACGTCACGTTGGAAGTCGGGGGGGATATCGATGGCAAAGGTGTCGAGACCGGCATCCATGCGGGAGTCCATCTCGTTCCGCGTGATCATGGCCGGCGCGGTGAAGTGCGGGGGGATAAAGGCGTCGGCGATGCGGGTCGAGAGTTGGGAACGATCCTCGTCAACAATGGCGATGGGCGCCCGGTGCAGGGTTTCCGGCATGGCCTTGGCGGCCGAATAGACTTCGAAACTGAAGGCGTAGACGATCAGAGCCAGCAGTATGGGGTCGCGCAACAGGCTGCGAAGTTCCTTGATTCCGAGATGGAGAATATTGGCAGCACGCATGGTCAGCGATCCTGTTTCTTGAGCAGGGCCGCGGCCAGTCCGATCAAGAGGGGCACGGCCAGCAGCAGGGGGACAAACGATGCCTGGAGATCGGTAAAGCCGAGCCCCTTGGAAAATGCGCCGCGGGCGATAATCAGGAAATAGGTGGTCGGATAAATCTTGCCGATGGCGGCTCCGGCTCCTTCCAACGAAGATACGGGATGGGTCAACCCGGAAAACTGCACGGCCGGCAGCAGCGTCAGGATGGCCGTGCCGAACAGGGCGGCGATCTGGCTCCGCATGAAGGTGGAAATCACCAGACCGAATGCGGTTGCCGTGATGACGTAGAGCAGTGCCCCGGCAGTCAAGGCCGGAAAGCTCCCCTTGAGTGGCACGCCGAAGACGAAAATCGCCAGCAGGGTGAGGAGCAGAAAACTGAGCATGGCCAACGCCACATAGGGGAGCTGTTTGCCGAGCAGAAACTCCAGCCGTGTAACCGGCGTGACATAGAGATTGACGATGGAGCCCAGTTCCTTCTCCCGCACCACCGAGAGTGCGCTCAGCATGGCGGGGATCAGCATCAGCAGGAGCGGGATCATGGCCGGCACCATGGCCACCAGGCTCTTGACGTCCGGGTTGTAGCGATAGCGGATTGCGATGTCGGCCGCGGAGGCCGTGGCTGCAGCGCCGAGCTTCTCCCGCGCCAGGGCGGTAAGCCACTGGGCGTGCATCCCCTGCACATAGCCGCGGATCGTCTCAGCCCGTTGGGGCATGGCCCCGTCGATCCAGGCACCAACAGCAACCTGGGAGCCCCGACGCAGGTCGCGGGCAAAACCGTGCGGGATCTCGATGGCCAGGCTGATCTCGCCGGCGCGCATGCGCCGGTCCAGGTCGGCGTAGTCCTTGATGGCCGGCCGCTCGCTGAAGTAGCGTGAACCGGCGAGGCTGAGGATATAGTCCCGGCTGAGCTTGGTCTGGTCCCGGTCGAGAGCGGCAAAGGTCAAGTTCTCCACGTCCATGGTAATGCCGTAGCCCATGACTAACATCAGGATCGCGCTGCCCAGCAGGGCCAGGGTCAAGCGGATCGGATCGCGAAAGAGTTCCATGGCCTCGCGCCGAGCATAGCTGAACAGGCGCTGCAGGCTGAAGAAGCCATAAGGTGCTGTTGGGGCGGCGGCATGTTTGGGGGCGCTGGCCGATTCTGTTGCTGCCTGTGCGGGAGTGGTCGTTGCTGCGTCGGTGGCATCTTCCAGATAGCCGATGAACGCCTCTTCCAGTGATGCTGCTCCGCGAGCCGCGATCAGCGCTGCCGGCGCATCGCTGACCAGTACCCGGCCGGCGTGCATGAGCGAGATCCGGTCGCATCGCTCCGCCTCGTTCATGAAGTGGGTGGAGATGAAGATGGTAACCCGGTCCCGGCGCGCCAGGTCGATCATGATCTGCCAGAAGGCGTCCCGCGCCACCGGATCAACCCCCGAGGTCGGCTCGTCCAGGATCAGCATCTCCGGCCCGTGGATCATGGCCACGGCCAGGGAGAGGCGTTGCCGTTGCCCCAGCGGCAGGGCATCGGGGAGGCTGTCCATCACCCCGTTCAAGCCGAAGCGCTCTGCCATCTCCCGTACACGGGTGGGAATCCGCGCTTCCGGCATACTGAAGAGTCGGGCGTGCAGGACCAGGTTCTGCCGTACCGTCAGCTCGCTGTAGAGTGAAAACGACTGGGACATATAGCCGACGCGTCGCCTGGTGTCGAGGTCACGGGGGTCCACCGGCCGGCCAAACAGCCAGGCCTGGCCTTGGCTGGCTGCCAAAAGCCCTGTCAGCATCTTCATGGTGGTGGTCTTGCCGCAGCCGTTGGAGCCGAGGAAGCCGAAGATCTCCCCCTGTTCGATGCGGAAGCTCACATGATCAACGGCAATGAAATCGCCGAAGCGCATGGTCAGATCGTGGGCTTCGATGGCGGCCTTGCCGTCGGCCTCTGCCTCGCGCGGCGGTATAATGACCGGTTGGTAGCCTTCCCGCTGCACCTGGGGCAGCAGGGCGATGAACGCGTCTTCCAGCGTGGCGGTGCCGGTCTGGGCCAGGAGTTCCTGCGGTGTGCCGGTTGCGAGGATGCCTCCGGCATTCATGGCCACCAGCCAGTCGAAGCGCGCTGCTTCCTCCATGTAAGCGGTGGCGATCAATATGCTCATACCGGTTCGGTCGGCGCGGATGCGGTCGATCAGTTCCCAAAACTGGCGTCTTGATAAGGGATCGACGCCCGTGGTTGGCTCGTCCAGAATCAACAGGTCGGGATCGTGGATTAGCGCGCAACAGAGCCCCAGTTTCTGCTTCATACCGCCGGAAAGCTTGCCGGCCGGCCGGTCGGCAAAGGGGGCCAGCCCGGTGGCGGCCAGGAGTTTTTCGATGCGACGTTCACGCTCCCGGCGACTGTGGCCGAACAGGCGGGCAAAAAAATCCACATTTTCGAAAACCGACAGGGTCGGGTAGAGATTCCTGCCCAGCCCCTGCGGCATATAGGCTATGCGAGGGCAAACCTGCCGACGATGGTGCTTGTCTGCCATGCTGTTCCCCATTACCTCGACCAGCCCGCCCTGGATGGCCCTGGAACCGGCAATAAGGGAGAAAAGGCTGGATTTGCCCACGCCGTCGGGTCCGATGACGCCCACCATGCAGCCGGATGGCAGCTCAAGGTCAATCGCGTCAAGGGCCAGGGTCTTGCCATAGCGCTGGCAGACCCCCGCCAGCCGGACCACTGGTGAAGGCTTCATAGAGAGAAGGTCGTCTGGGGAACTCATTGCGGCAGTCTTACCTGCAGGTGGGCAGGCCAGGGTACCTGGGGATCGAGACGAACATAGGCCATACCGGGCAGGCCGGTCTTGACCTTGGTTATGTGTTTTTTAAGGAGGTCAACGGGAATTTGCGCTCTAATGCGGAACATCAGCTTTTCCCTCTCACTGGCGGTCTCCACGGTTTTCGGGGTGAACTGGGCCACATCGGCAACAAAGGATACCTGAGCGGGAATCACATATTGTGGAGCGGCATCGAGTATGAGCCGCACCTCGGTGCCGATTGCCATCCGTCCTGCCGCGGCTGTTGGCAGGAAAAACGTCATGTAGACATCGCTCAGGTCAACCAGGCTCAGCACCCGGCCGCCGGCAGCGAGCACCTCGCCGGCCTGGGCAACCTTATATTGCACCCGCCCGTCACGGGGGGACTTGAGGGCGCTGTCCCGGATATCCGCTTGGATACGCTCGATAGTGGCTCGCGTGGCATCGACCGCCGATTGTGCCCCGGCAATCTGGGTGCGGGCCGTAGCAATGGCTGCCTCGGCAGCCGCAGCCTGGGCACGGGATGAGCTTGCAGCGGCAGAAGCGCTCTGGAGCCGGGTGGTGTCGTCATCGGCATCTTGCCGCGAGATGGCCCCTTGTCCTACAAGGTCCGACGAGCGGGCCGAGTGCTTCCGCATGTTGTCGAACTCGGCCTCCCGTTGTTTGACCAGCGCCAGGGCCGCGGCCTTCTCGCTTTCGCGTTGCACCAGTTGGCTGCGTGCACTGGCCACCGAACTCTGTGCCTGCTGCAACTGTGCCTGCGCCTCCCGTAGTTGGGCCTCGAGCACCTCGGTATCCATCATCGCCACCACCTGCCCGGCAGTGACGAATTCCCCTTCGCGCACCAGGATATTCTTTACCCGTCCGGCGGTCTTGGCAGCGATGTCGATCTCCACAGCCTCGATCCGTCCATTACCGCTGACAAGGCCGTTGTTCCTGTCATTCTTGCCGAACTTCTGCCAGGCTACGGTACACAGGACAGCCAGAACCAGCAGCCAGGCGACTCCTATCAACCATTTTTTCTGTTGTTTGGTCATGGTGTTCCCCTTTCAACGGCTGGGATCCTGTGGACTCAGTATTTGTAGTTGGTAAGCAGGTGGATCAAATTTATCGGCCAGCCAGGGGGCGGGTCTTGGGCCAAAAAATATAATGCCGCCAAAATGGTGAAAATTGCGATGATCCAATAAATAACCAGCCTGGATGTTTTCATGGCTTTCTTCCCGACGGTTTGCCATTATGTTCAGGCGGCGGTTTGATATGTATTATAAACCGGAACAGTGATATGGCGAATTGATGCGGATCCCCCATATACGAACCGCGCCAATTTGCTTTAAGATAATTGTATCTGGCAAATTCCTGCCACCACACCTGTTGTTCGCTCCAATCGGCAAGCGCTTCGAAACCTTCTTTTGACAATACGTTTTTGTTAGGTAAAGGAATCAACGCATTGAAATAATTATTTATGACATCCCGTGTGATAATCATTATCGCAGCCCTCCCGAATATATTTATTGATTTGTAGATTGAGATACAGACACATGTTCCACCCTGAATTGCTAAAAGTCGTGCCTTTTTTACGACATAACGCGGGCGTTTGCGCACTTCACGGTAGATCCTGACAACATGTCCCCCACGACCCCGATTCCTTGTATGACGATGCCGACGAAGAAAACAGGATTGTAAAATGAGTGAAGGCTCCCTTTGCCTTTGCGCCGACGGTGATAGGCCTGATCAGGAGGAACAAGGGGGAAACTGGTCGCACCGATATTAAAATCGATATCCGATACCTCCCATGATAACATCGGTGTCCCTGTCATAGTTGGTAACGATGCGGTTCCAGGAGGTGCGCAGAGACCAGTGTGGGTTAAGGTGGTAGCTCCCAGTGAGGGTGCCAATTGCGGAGATAACCCGGTCGTCGTCTCGATCATGTTTGGCCTGCCGGTCTACGGCAACATATGCCCCTGCGCCAAAACCCAAGGTTATCCGATCAGCCATAAAGTCCTTGACCAACCAAAGCTGAGTGGCCACGCCGTCTCGTCTGATAAGACGGCTGTCTCCCTCTCGGATCCAGGCCAGGGTCCAGTCCAGATAATGCAAGAGTCTGCGGCGATACTCAATACTCAGCGCCGTTGAACGTTCGGACTCAAAACTGTTGGTGATTGTCCGCCCGACAAACAAAGTAATTTCGTTGTCGGATGTGTTCTCCTGATTCTCCTGAGAAACGTCAAATGATGTGGACTGTTTGGACTTGTCTAATTGATAGCCGATCCCCGCAAGGGCCGACACGGTCTCCATTCTACCAAAGGTTTTTGTCCAGTTTGTGCGGAATTGGAAAAGCCAGGGGGTTTCCGTCCGCCAAATTGTAGCAAGGCTGAACGCCGCTCCGAAGCCGTGTTCATTCGTATAGGAACCGCTGCTGGCCGTTGGGGTCGTTGTGTCAAAATAATAATAGGGGCCAATTCCGGCTGTCAGCGATAGCCGACGATTGATTACATCAGTCCTCACCCATAGTTGCAAGGCATTGCCGTCTCGATGGTGTGCAGGCACATGCCCCTCGTTCAGATATGACAGGCTTGCGGTAAAATGCTTGCTGAGTTCCTCCCGATATTCCAATTGCCAGGAGTATGAAGAGTCGTTCATGTCCGCCTTTCGGCTCTGCATCGTCCCACCCAGACCGAATATTTCATCAGCAATTGCCGAAGTGGGTGAAAATTGTAAATAAATACAAATAAGTACGCAGCTCACACAAAACAACGCGGGTCCACGGAGACGCAGACAACAGTTCAACCGATTAAAAGGATCAAGATTAGCCGCTGTCATTTCGTAAACCCCAGCACCACAGAGTGATATAGATATGAACCGTTAATAACTCCAGCTAACTCCGATCATATGCATATCAACTCCGGGATTGGGGGTGCAGCCGGTATATAGAATGCGATTGTTTGACAAATGCTGTATGCGATATGATAATCCCAGTCCGCTGGCAAAATGGTACGAAATGCCCAGATAGGCACCCCATAGGAGAATACTCCCGAAATCCTGCTGGCCGAATTGGCGTCTGTCCAGAAGATCAAGACTAACACCACCATCCAGTCCAATGCCAATTCCCGGCTTGCGGAATGAGAGACCTGTTCCCACCGAACCGATTAAGCCGGTATCATTGCCACCAACCAGGGCTCCGGCAGATACGTTGAGTTGGGGGGCCAGGCCCCAACCGGAAGACATGCGCCAGTTCCAGGGTAGGCCATACACCGCAAAGGCTTCGTATTGATGGAAATATTCACGCTTCGGGCCGGCCTGGACACCCATGCGGACACCGGTTTCCTGCCAGTCCGCCTCCGCTGTAGTAGCTGCCAGGGATAAAAAGAAATGAAGTATCAGGATGGGTGCGACCCTTAGCGCTGGATTTTTCAGCAAGCTCATTCTCCTGATTTAATTTTTTTGCCATCGAGCTTTATAGACGTTTTATGGTGTTGATTGGATGTATTTAACTGTTGATAGGGGTTGCATGCGAGTATTCCGATTTCTGCGGCATATGAGTAAAAAAGCTTCAATGATTCCATATGGGATGAATTCAAATCGTAAGAGATTCCACGCCAATAGTCCACTAGCCGGTCATGTCCCATCCACTCAGTGTACCCGGACTTGTCAGCGAGCAAATCCAGAGATCCACAGGCGATTGTTTTCGATGCATGAAGAGCAGATACGAGTCCGGCGACTTCATGCGGATATTTTTCAGCGGTGTCTTTACGTAGTGTCCAGAGTGCGAAAACAAACGGTAGAGAGGTGAATTTGTACCACAGTGTACCCAGATCATAGACATAGAGATCCTGGCGAATAATTGCTTCTTTCAGGGCGGAATCACCTATGAGAAGCATGGCTGGAAAGGTGGAAAGAGACTCTTTCAGCGAATGACTGGAACGGATAAATGTATTGTGGAAGCCATAAAATTTGTTAAGGATGATCTGGAGGAGTGCGACTGAAGTATCCGATTCCCTTGACAACGCTACTGGTTGACCATTCAGATTGAAGATTGGGATGCGTGAAAAGAGCAGGACGCTCTTTACCGCATCAACCGCGCTTATGGAGAGGTCGGGAATAATATCGTACTTCTGAAAAGATTTTGCGTATTCAATTGATGATGAAGGGCTTATATCAATCTTGCCGGAATTCAATTTTTTGTTTAAATCAGCCGGGACGCCTTGAACAAATCGGTACCCTTTACAATCAAAGCAGCCTTTCAAAACGGAAAAAAGCGGGAAACAGTTTGCATATCCGATTTCACCTATCTTCAATTTCATAGCGTCCTCGCACGATCTTGCTGTGTCTTCATACAGTTGATGCCTGGGTATCTCGCATAAAGTGAATTGATAGTGTCTTATGCAGATAGCGATTCTAAGGTTTGTGTCATCACCTCATGTGGTTGCCTGTTTTTGCAATACCACATGAATATTTAACCGATATTTGCTAATTAACTCGTCACAAGTCAGGCGTCTACTTTCGGTTGCTGATCAACAGTTTTTTCCCTTTTTGGCCAAGGATCGAGGCTGTGGGAGCAAGCCAGGGGCTAATCCGCTCGTAGTCCGCTTTCTTAAGCAGAACAACAACCTGCCTGCCTCCCTGCCATAGTCTTATAAAGTCCGGTTCCTCAATAAACCAGGCAGCTTGGTCCCCCTGTCTGCTGCCGAACTCCAGTTCGCCCCTGTCTCCCACAACAACAACCCTTCTTTCGGTATAGAACGGTAGAGACTGCTCATAGCCGAATGAAACCAGGCAGCTGTCAGGCGCTGCGGTTTGCTTTGCCGTGAGCGCCAGTTCTTTTGATGATTTTTTGAACTCGATCCCTTCCAGAAATACCTGGAGCCCAATGGTTTCTAAGAGAAAAGAACCGAGGCAGAGTCCGGCAAACAGGATCAGGATATTCCGTTTGTGGACGGCCAGCCAGGCCATGCAGCCCATGAGAAAGGTCAGGCAGGCGACGGCAGCGCCGCCGGTGGGGGAGAGAATCGGCTGTTTGGTCAGAAGCGAACTGCCGGAGCGTACCAGTCCGGATCCTGTGAGAGCCGGGCCCAGGTCACGCACATGGGGGTAAACTATAGCCAAGGCCGTCATTAAGATAAGGAGCACACCCAGGAGGATGTTTTCCGGCCCGAATTCGTGCACCGGATCCCTGTGATCCGCAAGATCGGAGAACATCTTTCCCATCAGGAGTGCCAGGGGGGGGAATACGGGGAGGATGTACGGGATCAGCTTGGAGTTTGATGCGGAAAAAAAGAGGAAAATGAGTGCCGCCCATATCAGCAGGAACAGCAGACGCTCACCGTTTCGTTGTTGCCGCGCTTGCCATGCCCTGGCAATGGCCCGCACTCCATACAGTGACCAGGGAAACATGGTCAACATCAGTATGGGAATGAAGAACCAAAATGGCTGATAACGGCCGTGAACCTTTGTAAGAAAACGTTGCAGGTGCTCATGGATGAAGAAGAAGCGGGCAAACTCCGGATTGCGCAGCGCTGCCAGCACAAACCACGGGACTGTTATGGCCAGGAAGAGCGCAATGCCTCCAGCCGGGCGCATCCCCTTAAGCAGGTGCCAGCGGTGGGTTGTCGCGAGATAGATAACGATGATGCCAGCGGGAAAGACCATCCCGATCAATCCCTTGGTGAGCACTGCAAGGGCCGAGAACATGTAGAACAGTAAATAGTAGCGCCTTTTGTGTTGTTCATGATCTGTGGAGGCAATAATGAAGCAGCAGAGGGCCGCAGTCAGGCAAAAGGTCAGCGTCATGTCGGTCAGGTTGATGCGGGACTGGGCGAGAAAGCCGGTTGATGTGCCAAGGATTAAGGCAGAGAAAAGTCCTTCCCGTCTGCCGAACAGCTTGCAGCCCGTATGGTAGACGAGCAATACGCACAGCAATCCTGCCAGCGTACCGGCAAAGCGGGCAGCAAACTCGTTCAGCCCGAAGAGCTTGAAAGAAAGCGCGGTCAGCCAGTAATGCAGGGGTGGTTTTTCAAAGTAAGCGACATAGTTGAGAGTTGGCGTGATAAAATCGTTTCGCTCCAGCATTTCCCGCGGGATTTCCGAGTAACGCCCCTCATCGGGCTCGATGAGTCCAACGCGTCCCAGCAGCAGAAAGAATGCACTGCCGAATACAGCGGTCAGGACCCAAAGATCCCGCAGAGCAGGGTACTCCCGTTCAAGCAGATACGATCTGATATTCATAGTCCGGAAAAGCGAGGAGTTGGAGGTATGGTCCATGCCTATTCTCTCCTGTGTCGGATGACTGGACGTGCAGCAAATCACGGCCGCACACATGACTTTGTCGTGATAAATCAGAGAGGTAATTTCTACAATAATTGCAAGTTGCCGTGGATTACGGCTCACCAGCTATCCGGGCATATTTTCAACCATGAAATCCTGCAGTTGTTTCAAGGCTTTTTTCAGCTGTTGTCGCACTTCAAGGTAGGTGGCCAGGGCTTGTTGATGCTGTTCAAATGATTGTGCGTCGGCGATTATCTGTTGCACGTGGGACAGTCGGAGTGGGGTGCCATTCCCACCGGTCCTGGCATCCGATTCCCTTTCCACCTCAATGGGGGTTTCAGACATAAGCAGGTCCAACAGAGCCGCTTGGTATTCGACGAGACATCTGTCGAAGATTCGCAAGGTTTCTGAATTGGGAAACCTGCTTCTGACAGTTTCCAGAAACCGCACAGCCATATTTGAACTATTTGAATATTTTTCATCTGTGTTGTTGTCTTTCATATGGTGTCCGCCCTCCAACAACAAAAACGTACTGAATGAATAGTCATTCCGTGATGGGGTGAATTTACAAACTTTGTTGGCTTGCCGCGTTGGCAAGCATGCGTGTTATCGCTTCACTGCGTTCCAGCACGCTTCGACCGTCAAGTTGATTAGATGTTCGTCCAGTTGGATGAAGCCGAGAATATGGTCGCGCGCCACGGCCAGCAATGGGCCGAAGGTCAGGGCATAGAGCACGATAAGGGGGATGTCCTTCATTACTTGTTGTGACACGCCATCTTCGAGAAGCTCGCGGATTATGTCATGCTCCTCCTTTTTACCCATGAGCCGGTCCCGGCGGAACACCGTGCCATAGGGTGAGTTGAGGAACTGTTCCAAGTATTTGAAATCCAGGGGATTTGTAATGAAGTATTTCAGTAGAGCGGTGCCGATATGGAGGTACCGGTCTCTCACTGGTACCTCCAGTAAATATCCTTCGGTGATGACGGGGTAGGCTCGCGCTTCGAGGTTCCGAAAGAGCTCGGTGATCAAGATGTCCTTGTTTTCGAAGTAACAATAGATTGTTCCGGCTGCCACGCCTGCATTTTTCGCGATCATGGCCATGGGAGCGCCATGAAAGCCCTGCTCTGCAATGAGCTCCAATGCAGCCCTGATGATCTCTTCGCGTTTATCTGGTTTTGTCATGATTTTCTCTGTGCAGGCTAGGAATGAATATTCATTCAAAATAAATACACCCTAATTGTGGGTGCGTCAAGGGGGAAAATCACCTTTTAATATTGAGGTAATAGCAAGTTTTTTGCTAATAAAGTCGACCGGTCGTAACCCTGGATAACATGATTGTACAGCAAGGATTAGACCAGTTCTTCGATCTTCCCGCCCGGCCTCAATCTGAAGCGGCTTCCGCGCCATTCCACGCGGTTGCCCAGGAATGACAGAGCCCAGGTGCAGAAGGCCAGCATGTCCCGAAGCGGGATCAGCCAGAGCCAGTGGGGCAATAAACCGTCGCGCACGAATTTGCGGCTGAAGATGGTGGATACGGACAGTCGAACGGAATAGAGAAGCAGGATGGCGGCAAGTGCGGTGTATGGATCCGGGGCAAGGAGCGCCGCCAGAAAGGCGGCCGGAAACGGCAGGGTGATGCCGGAGGCCAGATAGCCGCCAGGTCGGCTGACCCGCATGGTTCGCGCCCAGCGGAGTTGACGCGCCAGGATGGCGGGGATGTTTTCCTTTTTGACCATGCTCTCGACGAAGCAATCGTCAAGGGCGATGCGCCAACCGGCGCGGTGAACCTTGTTGCCCAGTTGGTAATCATCGGCCAGGTAGTCGGCCAGTGCGTCGAAGCCGCCGATGGCGGCCAATACTTCCCTCCTCACGGCCATGGAAGCCCCAAGGGCAAAGGAGAGCCCTTCCAGTTGCAGCGCCACCATGACATTGGGGATCATTTCGCCATCAAAACCGGTGGCTTCAATGGCCGTGGCAATGCCATGGACGTTTGATGTGCGGTAAAGCGAGGTTACCAGGCCGACTTGCGGATCGCTGAAGTGGCGGCTGACTGAACTCAAATAATCTGGCGTTACCCGGATGTCGCTGTCGCAGACGATGATGATTCCATGTTTGGCTTGAGGGAAGGCGTTGATCAGGTTGGAAACCTTGTAGTTTGGCCCGTGGATGGCGGGGTTGATCACCAGAGAGATGTCCAGGCCGGGATAATTGTTGATCAGTTGCCGGATAACCGAAATGGCCGGGTCATCTGGGGATGCCACTGCAAAGAGCAACTGCAAGTCGCCATGGTAATCCTGGCAACAAAAGGAGGCGAAGTTTGCGTAACTTTCCGCATCCATCCCTTTAATCGGCTTGAGGATGGTGATGCCGGTGGCCAGGGATGTGCCACGGGGTTTTAGCCTGTTGTCCCGAACGGATTCGCTTTGAAAAAACCGTCGGGCGCAGGACAGGGATACCAGTGCATAAACAAGGGGTGGCAGAACGGCGATGAAGGGAAAGATGGCCCGATACAACTCAGAAGGCCTTCTGGATAAGGACAAAATATGGCGCGTCATAGGGAACATTCAATTGCCCCATGCGCCAGGGGTGGAACTCCTTTTGGGAAAGACCGGTTGCCCAGGCGTCCACGGTGCGCCGCTCGCTGGCGCCGCCATCATGTCCGGGATAGATCGTGATCGCCAGGATGCCGCCAGGTCGGAGCAGGCCGAGGGATTGTACCAGGGCTGCCATGGTTGTTTCGGGACGGGTGATTACGGTCTGGTCGCCACCGGGCAGATAACCGAGGTTGAACACCACTGCGGCCAAGTCTCCGCTGACGTGTTCGGCCATGGTCTCATGCCCGGCCTGGATCAGCTCCACTCGTTCCGACAGCACGGCCTGCGCCAGTTTGTGGGCGGTTTGACTGATGGCCGGTTCCTGGATGTCAAAGGCCCAAACCCGGCCACTGTCGCCCACCAGTTCGGCCATGAGCAGGGTGTCGTTGCCGTTGCCGCAGGTCGCATCGACGGCCAAGTCTCCTTCCCGTAAAAAATGGCGAATGAGGACACGGGCCAGTGGTACCGGGCCGCGCAGCAGCGGTATGTTCAATGGGGAGCTGGTTAACATGGCGACAAAGAATAGCAGAAAGTCGGCGCAGTTGTCACCGTGAATTTGTTTGAAATCGGGATTGAAAGAGGGTAGTTACTAGAACATGATACTAAAATCCGTTGTCAGTCATGAAGTTGGCGGCATGCGTCTCGATGAGGCCGTCTCATCACTGTTTTCATCACTCAGCAAGTCGGAGGCGCGCCGAATTATCGACCGCGGGGGATGCAGCCTGAATGCCGCCATGGTGCGCGTGGC
The DNA here is from genome assembly GCA_003574895.1 of Geobacter sp. Taxonomy (GTDB): domain Bacteria; phylum Desulfobacterota; class Desulfuromonadia; order Geobacterales; family Pseudopelobacteraceae; genus JACPFJ01. Next base: position 220,549 of record PJFB01000002.1, on the reverse strand, counting down.
TTCGCGCAGCGTTAAGCTGGGGGATGTCATCGAGGTCGGCGTCATGGAGGCGGGGCGGTTCCGCGATCTGCAACTGGCGCCGGAAGCGCTGCTGTACGAAGATGACGACTTGATCGCGGTCAACAAGCCGGCCGGGATAAACTCTCAAAGAACGCCGTACCAGCTCAAGGGAACACTGGAGTTTTGGGTTTCGGAGTATTTCCGGCAGCACGGCGTACTGGAGCCGGTCCGGGTGATCCATCGTCTCGACCGTGGTACGTCCGGAGCCATGATCTTCCCCAAGAACAGACGGGCAGCAGCATGGCTTTCGGCTCGCTTTCACGACGGGAAGGTCGAAAAGCGTTATCTGGCCATTATCAGCGGTAAGCCAACGCCTGATTCCTGGTCCATGGATGGCGCAATCGGTAAGGTGGGCAGCGCCCGTTACGGCATCGTTCCGGGAGGCAGATCAGCCTTGACCCAATTCAGGCTTCTGGAAACATTGGAGGGCTTATCCCTGCTGGAGGCCAGGCCTCTGACCGGCCGTACGCACCAGATTCGTGTGCACCTGCAGGCGTCCGGGCTGCCGATCGTGGGTGATGGCACCTATGGAGGCGCGCCCGCAGAGCGGATGATGCTGCACTGTGCGTCATTGGAGTTTGTGAACGACAAGGGGGTGGCGATCACAGTGTCAGCGCCGCCGGATGAGGCTTTCAAGGCCCTCATGAACAGGCGCGAAGCGGCACTGCCGTAAGGCCAGGCAAGCTTCCTGCGGGTGTCAGTGGCCACTTGATTGCTCCATGGAGGCATTGGGCCGTTTTCGCGGCGGCTTTGCCTTGGCCCACGGTTCCGTGGAGGCTGTTTGGGAAAAATTGTCTTTCCACCTGGGTGACTTTGTGTTAATTTCCCATTTTCCCGGTAGGCCCACCAAAAGAAATCAGGCAGGATAACCAACTCGACATGTCCAGGATAATCTGCATCGCCAACCAAAAGGGTGGGGTCGGCAAGACCACGACCGCAGTCAATCTGGCTGCGTCACTGGCAGCCACCGAACGGTTGACCCTGTTGGTGGACATTGATCCGCAGGCCAATGCCACCAGTGGTGTCGGCTTGGACAAGGCACTCCTGAAGCACTCTGTCTACGATGTGCTGATCAATGAAGCCGAGCCGCAAGGGGTGGTGGTCGATACCGGCCATCCCTATCTGCACATTATGCCCTCCAGTGCCGATCTGGCTGGTGCCGAGCTTGAATTGGCCACCGTTTCCGGCCGTGAGCAGAAACTGAAGTTTGTCTTGGCCGCTTTGGCTGAAAAATACAGTTATGTGATTATCGATTGCCCACCTTCACTCAATCTGTTGACCGTCAATGCCATGGTCGCGGCCGACACGGTGTTGATACCGCTGCAGTGCGAGTTTTACGCCATGGAGGGGCTTTCTCAGATTCTGAACACCATCAGGCTGATACAGAAGGGCCTCAATCCGCTCCTTAAGATCGAAGGGATACTGCTGACCATGTACGATGCCCGCAGTAATCTGGGCAAAGAGGTCGCCGAGGAGATTCGCACCCATTTCCCGGTGCAGGTCTTTGAAACGGTTGTCCCGCGCAATGTGCGATTGGCAGAAGCGCCAAGCCACGGCCGGCCGGTTATCTATTATGACATCTCATCCCGTGGGGCTGTCAGCTATCTGCAGCTTGCCAGCGAAATCATCCGGAGGGAGACAGCCAATGCTTAAGAAGGGTGGCCTCGGCAAGGGGATGGCGGCACTGCTTCAGGTGGCTGAGGTGGCGGACGAGAAGTCGAGCTATTTTATCTGCCCCATAGAAAAGATCAGGCCCAACCGTAATCAGCCGCGCAAATATTTTGCCCCGGACAAGCTTGAGGAGTTGGCCGCTTCCATTCGCGAGCAGGGAATCATTCAGCCGCTGGTTGTGACCAGGAAAGACGATTCCTACGAGATCATCGCCGGTGAACGCCGCTGGCGGGCCGCACAGAAGGCCGGTCTGCACGAGATTCCGGTGGTGATCCGAGAGGCCAGCGAAGATGCCGTCCTGGAATTGGCTTTGATAGAGAATATTCAGCGCCAGGATTTGAACGCCATTGAGGAAGCCCAGGCCTACCGCTCGTTGGTGGAGCATTTCGGCATATCCCAGGAAGATGTTGCCCAACGTGTTGGCAAGAACCGCACCACCGTGACCAATGCGTTACGTCTGCTCAAGCTTCCGGAAGAGGTCCAGCGGGATATTGTCGAGGAGCGGCTCACCATGGGGCATGCCCGGGCGCTCTTGGCCCTGGAAAATCTTGAACTGATAGAAAAGGCTCGCCACGAGATTTTTACCCGTCAGCTCAGTGTCAGGGCTACCGAAGATCTTGTGCGGCGACTGAAAATCAATCCGCATCCTGTGCAAAGAAAACGCCCGCAGCAACCTGACCTGCTGATGAGCGCTCTGGAAGAACAGCTGCAAAAACGTTTTCAGTCGCGGGTTGCCATACGCATGCATGGTGCAAAGGGGGGCCGATTGGAGATACATTTCGGTGACTCCGACGAACTGACCCGCATCATTGACATGCTTGATGTTTAAATGTATGGCCAGGTAATTCACGCCAGGTACAACGATGTTCCCCCGGTGTTGACCACATTGCCCCATCGATAGTCCACTAAACATAACGTATTGAATTTTAATCAGTTGTGTCGCAGAAAACATGCGACGGCAAGTTGCAAAAAATAGCATGGCGTTTTAATTTCTTGACATTCGCGGGCCGCCTGTGATAGCAAACAACAGTTTTACGCCAGCAATTGAATACAGTATACACTAAGCATACCTGCAAGGGGTAGGTCGTGATTGAATTAAATTTAGCCTTTATCGTACAGATGATCAATTTCGGGATTCTCGTCCTTGTCCTCAATATTTTCCTTTACAAGCCGATCCGGGGGATCCTGTCGGAGCGCCGCCAGGTAATCGACTCGGCCAGGGAAAAAGCCGCCTCTGTTGATCTGGAGGTTCAGGAGAAGATGGCCCAGTACGAGGCTCGGCTGCGTGATGCCAAGAATGAAGCGGCCGGTCGCAGGGCGGAAGCCCTCAAACTGGCTCAGGCCGAAGAGTCGGCGCTGCTGGATAGGGCGCGCAAGGAAGCAGCCGATTCTCTTGGCGCCATCCGCGGCAAGGTGGTCAAGGAAGTAGCCGAAGCCAGGGCCCTTCTGGTAAAACAGGCCGAAGTCCTTTCGTCCGACATCTGTGAGAAAATCCTGGGGAGGAGCCTGTAGTCATGTTCACGGTATCCGATCGCACCAAAAAAATTATCTTCTCCCTGGCGTACGTCAGCGTCATGGTTCTGGTTGCCTCAAACGGTTTTGCCAATGAAGGGGGCGAAGGCGCGCAGCATGCCAATCATGCCGCTGCCCAGATGAAAGATTTTGGCTGGAGGGTTTTTGACTTTGCCGTGTTGGTCGCCATCATTGTATGGGCCATGAAAAAGGCCAACGTCAAGGGATCGTTAGCCGACCGCCAGGCCCAGATCGAGAAGGCCTTGAAAGACGCCCAGGAGGCGAGAGCCGCTGCCGAAGCCAAGCTGGCCGAATATAGTGGCAAGCTGACGCAGGCCACCAAGGAGATTGACGAGATCCATGCCGCTATCGTCCGCGAGGGTGAGCAGGAAAAAGAGCGTATCATCACCGAGGCCAGGAAAGCTGCAGAGAAGATCGCCATCCAGGCTGCCCAGTCAGCCGAGCAAGAGGTGATCAGGGCCCGCGCCGAACTGCGTGCCGAGGCCGCCCGTCTGGCTGTGGAGATTGCCGGCGGCAAGCTCACTGGTGCTATCCAGCAGGCGGACCACGACCGGTTTGTCGGTGAATATCTTGATAAGGTGGTACAGATCCAGTGATCAACAATACGATTGCGAGACGATATGCCAAGGCGCTGGTGCAACTTGGTTCCGAAGGCGGTCTGATTGACCGCTTCCGCGAGGAGTTGGCCCTGTTTGAGGGTGTGTTCGACGCCAACGCCGAATTGCGGCATGCCTTCGCCAACCCTGCCTTCACCGCCGAGCAGAAGAAAGAGATCATGCAGGGGCTGGTGGCCAAGGCCGGTTGTTCGGAGCTGGTAGGTAATTTCCTGCTGCTTCTGGTTGACAAGAACCGGGTGGCTTTTCTGGGCCAGATTGTCCAGACCTATGCAAAACTTGCTGATGAGTACTCCGGAGTTATCAGGCCGGTCATCAGTACCGCGTTTGCCCTGAATGATGCCCAGGTGGCTTCTATTCAGACGGCGCTTGAGAAGAGAACAGGCAAAAAAGTCGTGCCACAGGTTACTGTGGATAGCCGCCTTCTTGGCGGCATTGTTACCCAGATTGGTGACACGGCATTTGACAGCAGCGTAAAAACCCAGCTTAAACGGATCCAAGATATATTACAGAAGGGGTAAATGCTTCCATGGAAATCAGAGCCGAAGAGATCAGCGAGATAATCAGGAAACAGATCAAGGAGTATGGCAAGGAGGTCGAGGTGTCGGAAACCGGCACTATCATCTCCATAGGTGACGGTATCGCCCGTATCCACGGTCTGGCAGGCGCCATGGCCGGCGAGCTGCTGGAGTTCCCGGGCGGCGTGTCCGGCATGGTTCTCAACCTGGAGGAGGACAACGTTGGTGCCGCCATCCTCGGTGAGTTCTCCGAGATCAAGGAAGGCGACACGGTCAAGCGTACCGGTCGTATTACCGAAGTTCCGGTTGGCGACGCACTGGTCGGCCGCGTTGTTAACGCCATTGGCCAGCCCATCGACGGCAAGGGCCCGATCAATACCAGCAGCTTCAGCAAGGTCGAGATCAAGGCCCCCGGCATCGTTAGCCGTAAATCGGTCCATCAGCCGATGGCAACCGGTCTCAAGGCCATCGACTCCATGGTACCGATCGGGCGCGGACAGCGCGAATTGATCATCGGCGACCGCCAGACAGGCAAGACCGCTGTTGCCATTGATACTATCATCAACCAGAAGGGTGGCGACGTAATCTGTATTTATGTTGCTATCGGCCAGAAGCGCTCCACTGTTGCACAGGTCGTTTCCAAGTTGACCGAGCACGGCGCCATGGACTACACGATCATCGTGGCCGCCACCGCCTCCGAGTCGGCACCGCTGCAGTTCATCGCCCCCTATACCGGCGTTACCATGGGCGAATACTTCCGCGACAACAAAAAACATGCCCTGATCATCTACGACGATCTTTCCAAGCAGGCCGTGGCCTATCGTCAGCTCTCCCTGCTGCTTCGTCGTCCGCCAGGGCGCGAGGCCTATCCGGGCGACGTTTTCTACCTCCATAGCCGCCTGCTGGAGCGTGCCTGCAAGTTGTCCGACGAATGTGGTGCCGGTTCACTAACCGCCCTGCCGATCATCGAGACCCAGGCCGGCGACGTTTCCGCCTACATTCCGACTAACGTTATTTCAATTACCGACGGCCAGATCTACCTGGAGTCCGACCTATTCTTCTCCGGTGTCCGTCCAGCCATCAACGTCGGTCTCTCCGTTTCCCGCGTCGGCGGTTCAGCCCAGGTCAAGGCCATGAAGCAGGTCGCCGGTACCCTGCGCCTCAACTTGGCCCAGTATCGCGAGATGGCAGCTTTTGCCCAGTTCGGTTCCGATCTTGACAAGGCTACCCAGATGCAGTTGGCCCGTGGTGAGCGTTTGGTTGAGATTCTCAAGCAGCCTCAGTACCGTCCGATCCCCAATGAGAAACAGGTACTTATCATCTTCGCCGCCAATAATGGTTTCCTGGATGACTATCCGGTTTCCGCACTCAAGCGTTATGAGCCCGAAATGTATGCCTTTTTCGACAACCGCCAGGCCGAATTGCTGGCCGAACTGCGCGACAAGAAGGCCATCGACGATGACATGAAAGGCAGAATAGTTGCCGCGCTGGAGCAGTTTAAGAAAGAATTCACCGCGTAAACAAGGACGGTTTGAGACATGGCAAGCCTTAAAAGCATTAAAAAACGGATTGTATCCGTAAAAAATACCCGCCAGATCACCAAGGCCATGAAGATGGTGTCGGCCGCAAAACTGCGCCGTGCTCAGGAAAACGTAGTGGCCGCCAGGCCCTATGCCAAAAAACTGGGTGAGGTTCTGCAAGCTCTGGCCGGCAACCTTGAAGGTGATTTGCATCCGCTGCTGGAAAAACGGGAGGCCAAGAAGCTCCTGCTGATAACCATTACCTCTGATCGCGGTCTGTGCGGGGGCTTCAACGCCAACCTTTGCAAGACCGCCGAGCGCTTCATCAAAGACAACAAATCAGAGTACGATCAGATCAGCCTTCTGACCGTGGGCCGCAAGGGATACGAGTTTCTCAAGAACCGCCAGACAATCTACAAGAACATCCCCAACGCCTTGGCCAAACCCAACTATCAGACTGCCGCCCTGCTGGCGCAGGATGTAATCGAAGGATTCCAGGCCGGGGAATACGATCAGGTTGTCCTGCTGTACAATGCCTTCCGCACGGTCATGTCCCAGGACATTACCTTCCAGCAGCTGCTGCCGGTTGTGCCGGAAGAGAAGTCGGTAACCGACGAAGTTCCGGTCGAATATATCTACGAACCATCTCTGGGTGAACTGCTGGCGGAGATCCTGCCCAAGAACATCGAGGTTCAGATCTTCAAGGCCATGCTGGAGTCCGTTGCCGCCGAGCACGGTGCCCGCATGACGGCCATGGACAGCGCATCCAAGAACGCCAACGAAATGATCGGCAAACTGACACTTCAGTACAACCGGGCGCGTCAGGCCGCCATCACCACGGAGCTGATGGAGATCATCTCCGGCGCCGAGTCAATCAAGGGATAATTGCCTCGATAAACAGGATAAGTGCGTTAACGAAATTATTTTCCGCACAGACCCGCATAAATTAATTTCTAACATACTAAAGAAACGAATCACTATATAGAGGCCGAAAGGCCGCGGGAGGACAAGGTTCCATGAGTCAGAACATCGGTAAAATTTCGCAGGTCATCGGCGCCGTTATCGACGTCGAATTCGAGCCCGGCAAGCTGCCGGAGATCTATCACGCACTCCGGGTGACAAATCCGGCCATTGATGATCGTGAAAACAACCTGGTTCTTGAGGTTGCCCAGCATCTGGGTGAGAACTCGGTCCGCACCATTGCTATGGACTCCACCGACGGTCTCAAGCGCGGTCAGGCTGTCATTGACACCGGCAAGCAGATTTCCGCTCCTGTGGGCCGCAAGACCCTGGGACGTATCATGAACGTTATTGGTGAGCCTGTGGACGAAATGGGTCCCATCGGCAATGAGAAGGAATACGGCATCCACCGTGAAGCCCCTTCCTTTGAAAATCAGTCCACCAAGGTTGAAGCCTTCACCACCGGCATCAAGGTCGTTGACCTGCTCGCCCCCTATGCCCGCGGCGGCAAGATCGGCCTGTTCGGCGGCGCCGGCGTCGGCAAGACCGTTCTGATCATGGAACTGATCAACAACATCGCCAAGCAGCACGGCGGTTTCTCAGTTTTCGCCGGCGTTGGCGAACGTACCCGCGAGGGGAACGACCTCTGGATGGAGATGAAGGAATCCGGCGTTCTCGACAAGGCCGCCCTGGTCTACGGCCAGATGAACGAGCCTCCGGGGGCCCGCGCCCGCGTTGCCCTTACCGCCCTCTCCGTTGCCGAGTATTTCCGTGACGAAGAAGGCCAGGACGTGCTGCTCTTCATCGACAACATCTTCCGTTTCACCCAGGCCGGTTCCGAAGTTTCCGCCCTCCTGGGCCGTATCCCTTCCGCCGTCGGTTACCAGCCAACCCTGGCCACCGAGATGGGCGAGCTGCAGGAGCGCATCACTTCCACCAAGAAGGGTTCCATCACCTCGGTTCAGGCTATCTACGTTCCTGCCGACGACTTGACCGACCCGGCCCCGGCCACCGCCTTTGCCCACTTGGACGCCACCACGGTTCTGTCCCGCCAGATCGCCGAGCTCGGCATCTATCCGGCCGTTGACCCGCTGGACTCCACGTCCCGCATCCTCGACCCACAGGTTATCGGCGAAGAGCATTATGCTGTTGCCCGTTCCGTCCAGTATGTGCTTCAGAAGTACAAGGACCTCCAGGATATCATCGCCATCCTCGGCATGGACGAACTCTCCGAGGAAGACAAACTGGTCGTGGCCCGCGCCCGTAAGATCCAGCGCTTCCTGTCCCAGCCGTTCCACGTTGCCGAGGCCTTCACCGGCTCTCCCGGCAAGTACGTCGAACTCAAGGACACCATCAAGGGGTTCCAGGAAATCGTTGCCGGCAAGCACGATAACCTGCCCGAGCAGGCTTTCTACATGGTCGGTTCGATCGAAGAGGCCATTGAAAAGGCCCAGAAACTGGCGGCTTAATTAATCTGTAGGGGCGGCCCCGAGTGGCCGCCCAATAACAGGACAACCACATGGGGTTGCCCCTACAAGGAACGATATATGGCAGAAAAGATGAATCTTGAAATAGTCACCCCATACAAGAAAGTGGTCGATATGGAGGTTGATGAAGTCACAGCTACCGGCAAGCTTGGAGAATTCGGTGTTCTTCCCGGCCATGCCCCTTTCCTGACCTCGCTCAAGATCGGTGAATTGGTCTACAAAAACAATAACGCAGTTGAACACATGGCCCTTAACTGGGGTTACTTCGAGATCAAGGACGACAAGATCATCGTGCTGGTCGAGACAGCCGAGCGTTCCGACGAAATCGATCTGGAGCGTGCCAAGGCCGCCCTTGGCCGGGCCGAGGAAGCTCTTAAGAAACTGACCCCCGAGGACAAACAGTTCAAGATTTACGAAGCAGCTCTTGAACGAGCCATCATTCGCATGCAGGTGGCTGGCAAGGCTGCCCGCAAATAGGTCATAACTGCATATCGGAGAGAGGAGCGGCAGCGATGCCGCTCTTTTTATTTGAGCCATGTCGCAACGAAAACGCTACAACACCTTTTCGGAAGAACTGAAGCGCCTATTTGGCTGCAAGGTTCAGCGCATCTCCGTAGATGCCGGCTTCACCTGTCCCAACCGGGACGGCACGCTCGGCTCCGAGGGTTGTATCTTCTGTGGCGGACTTGGCTCAGGATCCCATGGCATTCGCCGCGATCTGTCCGTAACGGCACAACTGGAAGACGGTAGGGAAGTCATGGCTCGCAAGTACCGGGCCGAAAAATTCATCGCCTATTTCCAGGCTTATTCCAATACCTACGCCCCTGTTGATCATCTCCGCCTGCTGTTTGAGCAGGCCCTGTCCGTACCTGATATTGTTGGCATCATAGTAGCAACCCGTCCCGACTGCCTCCCGGATGAAATTCTCGAATACCTTGCCGAATTGCACACAACCACCTATTTCTGGTTGGAGATCGGTCTGCAATCCATCCACGATGCCAGCCTCATATACCTCAACCGGCGTCACGACTACGCCTGTTTCCAGGATTCGGTCAGACGTGCCAAAGCGCGTGGAGTCCGTGTTTGCGCCCATCTGATCCTGGGATTGCCGAGTGAGACGCGGGCCGAAATGCTGGCCATGGCCAACGAGCTTAACCGCCTGGGTGTTGATGGGGTAAAGCTGCATCTGTTGCATGTCATGAAGGGAACGCGGCTTGCCGAGTTATATGGCAGGGGAGAGGTGGAACTGCTCGATCGGGATGCCTATGCCGGGCTGGTTTGCGATTTTCTGGAGCTGCTCGATCCTGCCATTCTGATTCACCGTCTCACCGGAGATGGTGGTCACACAAACCTGGTGGCTCCACTCTGGTCGCTGAAGAAGTTCGAACTGCTGAATCTGATCGATGCTGAACTTGAACGTCGCGGGACTCGCCAGGGCAGCGGGCTCAGTTAGAATAGCCTGTTTCGGTGCCGTTTGCCGGCAGTCCGCCGCAAGACCCGTCGATTGCGGTAGCAAATTTACCTGACCATGACCACACCACAGTTCAATAACGGAGCACCGTCAATGTCCGATCCCGTTTCCACAAGCAACATTGCAGATGCGGACCGCGAATCATTACTGGCAGCCTACCACGCCTTGGAAACCGCCAGGGATGAAGTCCTGTGGGTTGATGCCAACGGCTGCCTGATCTATGCCAATAACAGTGCTTGCGTGGCACTTGAATATTCGCGTGACGAGTTGATGGCCATGACGGTCAGCGATATCTGCCCAGATTTCCCTCCAGACCTTTGGGCGGCACACTGGCGGTATCTCAAGGCGGCCGGACAGATGGTGCTGACGGTCAGCCAGCGTTCCCGCTCGGGAAAGACGTCGCCAGTAGAGGTATCGGCGGCATTCATGCAGCATGACGGCCGGGAGTATTCCTGCGCTTTTATGCGGGATATTGCCGATCGTACGCGTGTGGAACACGATCTCGACGATACCAGGCATCAATTGGAAATTATCTTCGACACCATGCAGGCCGGCATCATCCTGGTGAGTCAGCAGGGTATCATCACCTATGCCAACCGGCGCATGGCGAGCATGTTTGGCTGTACGCTCGACGAACTGATCGGTTCCAGTTATCCGGAACACACGCATCCCGATCAACGGGATGTGGGCGACGTTCGCATGCGCCGGCTGATTGATGGGGAGATTGATCACGTCCACCACGAGCGTCACTACATCCGCAAGGACGGCAGCGATTTCTGGGGTCACCTCAGTGGCCGCCGTCATGAGGATGCCCAAGGTAACCTGATCTCCCTGGTTGGGGTCATCGCGGACATCACCGAAATCAAGAAGGCCCAGCAGGCGATTCAGGTGAGCGAGGAGCGTTATCGCACCATCATCGAGAACATGCAGGATGTCTATTACCTCACGGACAGCGAGGGACGGTTGATCATGGTCAGCCCTTCGGGGGTGGAAATGCTTGGCTATGACAGTGTTGACCAGTTATTGGGCTGCAGCGTCAGAGACAACTTCTACTGGGACCCCGAGGAGAGGGATGCTTTTCTCCATAACCTGAAACTGAAAGGGAAGGTGTCAGGTTACGAGTTGGCCCTCAGGCACCGTAATGGATCACAGTTGCCGGTTGCCGTCTCCAGCCACCTGGTGCTTGCGCCCGACGGAACCTTCATGGGTGTTGAGGGGGTCTACCATGACATCAGCAGGTTCAGGCAGGCCATGGACCAGCTCAAGGCCAGTGAGGACAAGTTTGCCACGGCATTCAACCAGGCGCCGGTACTGATTATCATCAGCGGCATCGAGGATGGCCGGTGCCTTGAGGTCAACGACAGGTTCTGCGATATTTTCGGCTTCAGTCGCCAGGAGTTGCTTGGGCGGACCTCCCTTGAGCTGGGTCTGATATCCTCGGCCGAACGTGAGCGGATGATGGCGGTTTTCAGGCGTGACGGCCGGATCCGCGACCTGGAAATCGCCATGACCGCCCGTGATGGCAGGCTGGTTTACTGTTTGCTGTCGGTGGAGCGGGTCTCCATCGACGCCGAGGATCGTCTGCTTTCCATTGCCCTGGATATTACCACCCGCAAACAGGACCTGGAGGCCCTGGATTATGCCAACGAGTGCTTCACCCAGGCCCTGAACGGTTCCCAGCATATCCTCTACCGCCTGAATGTGAAAAAAGGGGGCTACGACTACCTGAGTCCCGCATTCGAGCAGATTACCGGCTATGGGGTTGCGGAATTTTCCGGGACCGGGCTGGAAAGGCTGAAAGATTACTTCCACCCCCATGACCGGGAACGGGTTTTTGCCTTGATCGACCAAGTTTCCCGCACTAGAACCGGCAGAACAGTCGGTTTTGATGTGGAATACCGTTTCAGAAAGGCAGACAACAGCTATTGCTGGCTGCACGATTCAACCAGGGCCTGTTTTGACGAGCAGGGCGAGCTGGAGTGCTTCTTCGGTTCGGCCCATGATATCACCCAGCGCAAGCGGGCTGAAGATGCCCTGCGGGAAAGCGAGCAGCGCTATCGGACCCTCTTCGACACCATGCAGGAGGGTTTTGCGCTGCACGAGATTATCTGCGACGGTGCTGGCCGGCCAGTGGATTACCGTTTCCTGAGTGTCAATGCCTCCTTTGAAAGATTGACCGGCCTTTCCGAAGCAGGCCTGATCGGCCGCACAGTGCTGGAGGTCCTGCCCGCGACAGAACCCTATTGGATCGAAACCTATGGCAAGGTGGCCCTGACCGGCGAGCCTGTTTTTTTTGAGAACTACTCGCGGGAGCTTGACCGCCACTATGAGGTTCATGCCTACCGGCCGTCTCCGGGCTGTTTCGCAGCGGTGTTCTCGGATGTGACGGAGCGCAGGATATTACAGCAGGAGCGGGAAAAGTCACAGCGGTTGTCGTCGCTGGGAGTGCTTGCCGGTGGCATCGCCCATGACTTCAACAACATATTGACCGGCATAATCGGTAATATCTCCATTGCCGAGATGCAGCTCGGACAGGGGCATAAGGCCACCGCGCGGCTGAAGGAGTGCCAGGCCGCGGCCAGGCGGGCCACGGAACTGACCCAGCAACTGCTCACGTTTGCCAAGGGGGGAGAACCGGTAAAGCATGCGGTGGATACGGGCCGCCTCATCAATGAATCGCTCTCGTTCTGCCTGCTGGGTTCCAACGTAAAGGGTACTTTTGTCTGCGCGTCCGATCTGTGGCGGATCAATGCCGATGCCGGCCAGATCAACCAAGTTTTAAACAACCTGCTGATCAATGCCAGGCAGGCCATGGAGGCGGGAGGCAGGGTCAGCGTCAGGGCGGAGAATTGTGAGATCCACAAGGGAGATTCGCTGCTGCTTGAGCCCAGCCGTTACGTCAGGATCGTGGTGGAGGACGAAGGTTGTGGCATCCCGGCTGCCGAGTTGCCCCGCATTTTCGACCCCTACTTCACAACCAAGGAGCGTGGTACCGGTCTGGGGCTGACCTCGGTCTACTCCATTGTCCACCGCCACGGCGGCCAGGTGGAGGTCTCCTCCGTAGCAGGTCGCGGCGCTACGTTTACCATCTATCTGCCGGCCTTTGATGGCAATGTTGACGAAGAGGCCCATAAGGGGCATGAAGGTGTGGTCGTAGCCGGGAAGGGCAGAATCCTGGTAATGGACGATGAAGAAATGATCCGTGACCTGGCCGCCATCATGCTGGAAGAGGCCGGTTATCTGGTAGAGAGTTGCGACGACGGCAGCCGGGCGGTTGCGCGCTTCATGCAGGCGCGGGTGGCGGGAACACCCTTTGATGCGGTGATCCTCGATCTGACGGTGCCGGGCGGGATGGGGGGCAAGACGGCGGCCGCCCTGATTCGCGAGCAGGACCCGGATGTGGTGCTGCTCGTCTCAAGCGGTTATTCCAATGATCCGATCATGGCCGACTTCCTCCGTTACGGGTTCAGCGGTACGGTTGCCAAACCCTACACCATCGAGGCCATTACCGGTGAATTGTCCCGGCTTCTGGCCGGCCGCAGCTGAAGCTGAACAGCAGGAGGTGTCGAACGCCAGGAGGTGTCTGGCGCACCCCTGTCGGCCTCCGCACTGTTCCAAGGTACTATATCTTACCCACGAATATCAGCACAATAAACACGAAGTAAAACGCCCCGCCCACCAGCAGCGTCCCAGGTGTCAAGTGACGTTTCCAGCGGATCTGCAAATAAGCCATCCCAACCGAGGCAAAGGTCAGGGCAACGGTCAAGAGGGCCGCCGTATTGAGCCGCCAGTCGGTCATCAAGATGCCGATGGCGGTAATCACCGAGCCCTGGAACACCATGGCGCCTGTCACATTGCCTATGGCCAGGGTATCCTTGCCCTTGCCGATCCAGATGACACTGTTGAACTTTTCCGGCAGTTCGGTGGCAATGGGGGCGATGATCATGGCCAGGATAAAGGGTGAGATTCCCATCTGCATGGAGATGATCTGCACCTTTTCCACGAAGATGTAAGAGCCCCAAACGATCAGCAGCAGGGAACCAAGGACCTGGAAGGCAATGATCGCCATATGCGGATCGTGAGATTTGGGGGCAAAGTAGCAGGGATCGATATCCGCTTCCTCGACCACATGGCAGGCGCCGTTCTCGCAACGGAGCGTCTTGAGTACATAACCGCCGTAACACAGCAGCAGAGCCAGGGCCATGAAGGTCTTGACAACCGGATGCGCTCCCAGGAACGAGGCGATGATGGCGATCGAATACAGTGCCAGGAAATACTCCATGTCACGCCGCATGACCGCGGTATCGACCCGCATGATGGGGTAATCGTCCCGTTTGCGGCGGTTGACCATCACTGCCAGGCCGCTGATGAAGAAGGCCAGCGTCCCCAGCATGAACGGGGCGCCGATGATGGCTCCGACACCGATCTTGTGGCCGGCCTCCCGGGAGCCGAAGAGGATGGCTACGATGGGGACCAGGGTTTCCGGCAGGGCAGTGCCGATGGCGGCGAAGATGCTTCCCACCGCACCGTCCGACAGGTTCATCTTCTTGCCGAACCACTCCAGGCCGTTAGTGAAGACAGTGGCTCCCAGCAGGATGATCCCCAGGGCCACCAGCAGCAGAATCCAGTTGAACATGGTTACATCTCCACCCTTGTCACGACTCCCTGCATCTTTGCTGCTGGGAGCTTGTTGAATTGCACGAAATTGGGGTTCAGCTTCTTGATCAGGGCAAACACCTTCCAAACCGGGTTCTTGGTCTCGATGTCCTCGATACCGTAGAAGATTACCTTTTCGTCGATGCCATGTTCTTTTAGTCTGTTTTCAATGTCTAATACCCTCATATATCCTGCTCGAATTTCAAAAAACTCAAGCCCGGTTCCAACATCCTTATTATGGTGGCATGTGATTCCTAACGGTTCGTCGGTGCGTACGATAGAAATAAAGACATTACGCTCATAGACGATATTGGAGCGGATTACGCAATGCACGATGTATGGGGGGATCACGTCCAGTCCCTTGAGAAAGAAGAGCGCAGTGCCGGGAATATGCCCCTTGGCGTAGATCTGCTCGTAGGAGAGCAGGAAGATGTCCAGCTCAAGGGGGCGCAGGGCTCGATAGAGAGCCCTTTGGCCGTTGGTCCAGATCAGGATGGTGGCAAAGGGCACCGAGGCCAGGAGAATGGACCAATAGGCGCCGTGGGGAAACTTGGAGAAGGTGGAGGTGAAATAGACCAAATCGATCATGGCGATGACGATTACTATGGGCACCTTCCACTTCTTGGTGGTCTTGGAGAAAACCATGATCATCATTATGGCGGTGATAGTCATGGAACCGGTGACTGCCATGCCGTAGGCCGCTGCCAGATTGGAAGATTTTTTGAAGAAGAACATCACGAAGATGACGGCCACCATCAAGGCCCAGTTGACCGCGCCGATGTATATTTGGGACTGGATTTGGCTGGAGGTGTAATCGACCTTGAAAAGAGGCATCAAACGGGTGGTGATCCCCTGGTAGACGATGGAGAAGACCCCGCTGATGATGGCCTGGGAGGCAATTATGGTGGCCATTATCGTCAGGATGAGAAAAGGTATGTAGAGCTCCGGGGACTGGTTCTGGATCATGGCAAAGAGGATGTTTTCGGCATCGGGGTTGCGCAGGATAAAGGCGCCTTGGCCCAGGTAGTTCAGATAGAGAGCGGCAAAGACGAAATACCAGGCGCGGATGATCGGTTTCTTGCCCAGGTGCCCCATGTCGGCGTAAAGCGCCTCGCCGCCGGTGGAACAGAGGATCACCTCGGACAGCACGATGTAGCCGGACAGTCCGTTCTGGCGAAAGAATTCCACTGCGTGCCAAGGGTTGATGGCAGTGACAATGTTTGGCGTTTCCACGATGGAGACCAGTCCCGATACCAGTAACGCCCCGAAATAGACCACCATGATGGGGCCGAAGATGCCGGCTACCTTATCGGTGCCTCGGGATTGGAAGAAAAACAGGATAAAGGCGATCACGGCCGCAATTACGACCAGCACCGTCTGCTTGGTTGCGGCCAGCGAAGGGATCAGCAAAAGGCCTTCCACCGCCGACAGGATCGAGATTGCCGGGGTGATAACGCCGTCGCCCAGGAGCAGCGACACGCCCAGGAAGGAGAGGAAGCCGGCAAAGGCAAGCACTCGCCCTTTCTTGAAGAGCTTGATGATGATCTCCCGGAGAACGATCTCGCCCCCCTGGCCCTTTCTGCCCAGGCTCATGGCCAACCAGGCATACTCTGCCGTCACCAGGACCGTCATGGTCCAGAAGACCAGCGAAAGGATGCCGTAGACATTGGCTATTGTCGGCTTGGTAAGGGTGAAGACCACGGTCAGGGTGTAGATCGGGCTGGTGCCGATGTCGCCGAACACCAGGCCAAGGGCTTTGACGATACCACCCCAGAATGAATCTTCGTGTTTATGGGCCATGAAGCGTCCTGACGGTTAGGATAAGAGGTAAACAATTAAAAAAAGAGCGGCATTTCTGCCGCCCCAGTTTTATACACTATTCAATCGGATTTTGTAACCCTTGAACTGGCTAAAAATTACATTTCCACCCGAGTTACCACACCTTGCAGCTTGGAAGCAGGGACCTTGTTGAACTGGACGAAATTCGGTGTCTGGCGCTTGATGGTGGCAAAGATCTTCCATATGGGGTTGACGGTTGTGATGTCCTCGATGCCGTAGAAGATGACCTTCTCGGTGATGGCGCTTTCCGAGAGCAGCTGCTCGACATCGAACATCTCCATGTAGCCGGCCCTGATCTCAAAGGCGTCCAGGCCCGTGGCGATGTTGGACAGCAGTTTCGATTTCAGCCCGAACGGCTCATCGGTGCGAACAATGGAGATGAACACGTTGCGCTCGTAGATGATGTTGCTCCTGATGATGCAGTGCACCACATAGGGGGGGATGACGTTCCACTCCTTGACGAAAAACAGTCCGGTGCCGGGGATGTTCTTCCCCTTGGCGTAGATCTGCTCGTAGGCCAGTTCAAAGGTATCCATGTCGAGGGGCCGCAGGGCCCGGTAGAGGGCGCGCTGGCCAAAGGTCCAGATCAGGATGGTCGCGAACGGGATCGAGGCCAGGATGATGGACCAGTAGCCGCCATGGGGGATCTTGTTGAGACAGGCCGTGAAGAATATGACGTCAACAATGGTGACCAGCACGGCAAAGGGCACCTTCCATTTTTTCTTTGTCCTGCCGTAGATCATGATCATCATGATGCCGGTGATGGTCATGGTGCCGGTAACGGCCAGGCCGTAAGCCGCTGCCAGATTATCCGACTTGCGGAAGACAAGCATGATGAAGATGACCGCCACCAACAGGGACCAGTTGACCGAGCCGATATAGATCTGCGATTTGAGGTGGGTCGAGGTGTAATCCACCTTGAGCAGCGGCATGATGCGGGTGGTGATGCCCTGGTAGATGACGGAGAAGACCCCGCTGATCATGGCCTGGGAGGCGATGATGGTGGCCATGATGGTCAGTATCAGAAACGGGATGTAGAGTATGCGCGCTTCGTGCTGGATCATGCCGAACAGCAGGTTCTTGCCGGTGCCATAGTCCAGGACATAGGCCCCCTGGCCGAAATAGTTGATGATCAAGGCGCAGAAGGCGAAATACCAGGCCCGCATGATCGGCTTGCGCCCCAGATGCCCCATATCGGCGTAGAGGGCCTCGCCGCCGGTGGCGCACAGAATTACCTCCGACAGGACGAAGAATGCCGCGAATCCGTTGTCCATGAAGAACTTGGCTGCGTACCAGGGGCTGATCGCCAGGACAAGGGAGGGGTGGGCCACAAGCGAAACAAGGCCGGAGACCGTCAGCGCCGCGAACCAGACCAGCATGATCGGTCCGAAGGCCCCGGCCACTTTATCGGTCCCCAAAAACTGGAAAACGAAGAGCACGATGGCGATGAGTGATGCGATCAGAATCAGGGTCCCCTGCTGCAGCCCCTCCAGGCCCGGGATCAGGACCATCCCTTCCACGGCGGAGAGGATCGATATTGCCGGTGTGATGACGCCGTCCCCAAGGAGCAGCGAAACTCCCAGGTAGGAGAGGAAGCCGACCAGGGCGATCTTGCGGCCCGGCTTGAGCAGGCGGACCAGGATTTCCTTGAGGACTATTGTGCCCCCTTCGCCCTTGCGGCCCAGGTTCATGGCCAGCCAGGCGTATTCGGCGGTAACAAGGATGGTCATGGTCCAGAAGACCAGGGAGAGAATCCCCATGACATTGTCTGCGGTGGGTTTTGTCAGGGCGAAGATGACGGTAAGGGTATAGATCGGGCTGGTGCCGATGTCGCCGAATACCAGGCCCATGGACTTGATGATGCCGCCCCAGTAAGAGTCGGCTGCATGCTGCTTCATGATGATGTGCCTCCCGCACGTTGTGTGCAGGGCTGACTGCGGGAAACAACAAACCGCCGGCATGAACCGGCGGCCTTTGTCCGATGTCGAACCCTTCCAGATGCCTACGAGGTTAGCTGTCGGGCTAGAGCTTGGAAGTGCCCTTTCCGGAGATTGGCCGGAATTCGCCCCAATTGATCGGTTCCCCCGCACCCGTCCGTGTCGAACGGGTCTCGGCTGATTTTAGCTGATTTTACTCCAGTCACCCGGCATGTCAAGAAAACATAAATAAGTGCGGACAGCCGGAAGATACAAATTAACCCCCCATAGATTAAGGGGTTTTCCTCTTACACCAAAACTGTTACACTTGCAAACATTTTAGTGGAACGGGGAAGAGCGCGGCATGGGCGAAAAGATGATTGCACTGAAGGTTGACGTCGATACCTTTGTCGGAACCAGGGACGGTGTGCCGGCGCTGCTGGAAGACCTGGAACGGACCGGTGCCAGGGCGACCTTTTACTTTTCCATGGGTCCGGACAACTCGGGCAAGGCGCTTCGCCGCATCTTCACCCGCAAGGGATTTCTCAAGAAGCAGCTCCGGTCCGGGGCGCCTTCGGCCTACGGCATCAAGACCATGCTCTACGGCACGCTCCTCCCTGCCCCCATGATCGCCAACTCCCTGCCCGACGTGCTGCGCACCGTGGATGAGGGCGGACATGAGGTCGGCATCCACTGCTGGGACCATGTCAAGTGGCATGATTATCTCCACCGGTTCAGCAAGGAACAGACCGCGATGGAGCTTGGGCGGGCAGGTGCCTGCTTTGCGGAGATCCTGGGTCATAAGGCCACCACTACCGCGGCACCGGGGTGGACCGTGTCGCCGAATTCCCTGGCAATCCAGGACGCCATGGGGCTGAGTTATTGCAGCGACTCCCGCGGACGGCACCCATTTTACCCGGTAATGGCAGGGCGCCGTTTCAAGACCCTGCAGATCCCAACCACCCTCCCCACCGCCGACGAAATCCTGGGACAAAACGGCATCAACCCGGGGAATATCCATCAATACTATCTGCACAACCTCAATGACGGGCTCAACGTGTTGACCATCCATGCCGAACTGGAGGGCAGGGCCATCCGCTCATCCTTTGTGCGTCTGCTGGAAGGCTTGGCCGATGCCGGCATCGTTTGTGTCACCATGGCCGAGGTTGCCCGTAGGTCGGTCAACGCCCCGGCCTGCCTGCTGGATATGGGCGAGATTCCTGGACGGGCCGGCAATGTGGCTATTCAGGGGGAGGTTGTGACATGATCTGTCGCTATTTCAAGGTTGCCAGGCGAGACATGGTGTTTCTCAAGTTTATCCTTGAGGCCTATGAGGGGATGAATGTCATGAGCACGGTGGACAACGTCAATGGCATTATCCGTATCGCCATCATGGCCGGTTTTGAAGCGGAGATGGATGAACTGCTGGCTGATCTGGCTACCAGGGTGAGCATGGAGATGGTTGACTGGGATGGGGATTCGTGTTCATCGGAAGGGCAGGGGCAAGGGCTTTTCCCCGGTGCCGGTTCCGCGTCCCGCTAAACGAAACGTTCTTTCAGTTCCTTGATGATCTCGATCTGTTCGTTGAAGATGAACTGAGAAATTACGGTCTCCACCTTGGAGTCCGGTTCGATTGTGAAGACGGCCTTGCATTCGTCCTCGGTACTGATGAACTTGAGAAAACGGGCGCTCACGTCGATTTCTCCGGTCGGGAGCGAACACCTGAAACGTCCCTTGTCCTCCGGCTCTCCGCCGACCTTGTCCTTTACCTTGAGTGAAACCCCTCCTACGGAAATATCCAGCATGTTGCCGGCAATCGTGCCGGAAGCACCGCTGAAGGTGCCCGGCATGGCGTGATGGATCTGGACCCGGACCGCTGTCCTCCGCTCGGCCCTGATCTGGGCATAGGCGAACCGCACCAGGATGGCTTTGCCCTTGGTCGGGTTTGCCAGGGCCACATAGGCGTGGACGCCATAATCGTGGGGAAAATGGGAGCTTCGGATCAGGGTAAATTTATCGTGTTTCAACATGACGGCCTGGTTCTGATGCACGGAAAGCTCGATCCGGTCGTCGGCGACGTTTTCCAGGGTGGCCTTGAAGCTTACCGGCACCTCGCGGATGAAATTCAGCAGGTTCAGGTCGTTCTTCAACTTGCCGTCGTAGATCCTCTGCATGACCTCCATGATCGCGGCCGAGTCTTTCTGGCCATCGGCAACAGTAACCAGATGGTAAAGGTCTTTCATGCTGCTTTCACCATTTCCTGAAAAATATTTTTGGAAGTCAAATAATTAGCATATACCGGAACTGTGCGCAAAGGGAATTTGGCCCACGTCGCAGTCACACTGCAGTCACGCTCTGGCCGTGGCCCGCTTTGGAGGCATAAACGAAGGTGATCCCGGCCGGCTTGTCCGGCCATGGTTCAATCCGGTAATCCCGCAAAAAAGTGAAGCGGAACAGCTTGACCCGGCTGTCCGCGGCCAATTCCACCCCTGGCGGCAGATCGCGGCGTCCTGGCCAGGCGCATTCCCGGTGGCGCCCGACGATGAAATCGGGCAGCTTGCCCATCTGCGGCAACTCGTGGAGGCAGTAGTCATAAAAAAGCGCATCCAGGAGCAGGTGTTTCTCCCCATCGCAGACCAACCCCATCGCCAGGCGGGCGAACAGCTCGTAAACCCTGCGGGTGGAAAAGCCGGACAGGTTCTCGACTCCGATCTGTCCGGCCATCCGGTCGAACAGATCGGCAAAACTCATCTGCCGCAACATGAAACTTAGGGAATTGGCAAATCCGCCCCGGTTGTGGAACAGGTCCAGCAGTCTGGCAATGGTCTCAATCCGGCAGATCTGGGCGAAGGAGAGCCAGGGGGTGGAGAGGATCGTATAAGGCGGGAAAGCCGAGAAACGGTAATCCTCCTGTTGGGCGATCTGGCGCATGGGCGAACCCTTGAGCACCTTGAGCGGCTCGATCTGGATTTCGTGCGGGTTCAGGTCGGCCACTCGCTGTAGGGAATGGAGAAAGCCAGGGTAATCCTCCCCCGGCAGGCCGCCGATCAGGTCCAGATGCAGCTCGACCTGCGTTTCGGACCGCAGGCGCCGGATGTTATCAAAGCAGCGGGCCAGGTCGCTATTTCTGCCCACCCGTGCCAGGGTCCCTTCCGAGGTGGACTGCACGCCGATCTCAAAGCGGAAGGTCTTGTCCGGCACGCGTTGCAGCAGCGAGATATTCTCCCTGGTCAACAGGTCCGCGGCGATCTCGAAGTGAAAATGGCTCCCCTGGTTGTGCTCCAGTATGAAGTCCCAGATCCGGTCGGCCCGCTTGGCGTCGTAGTTGAAAGTGCGGTCCACCAGCTTGATACTTGGCACGCGGCGGTCCATAAGGAACTGCAGATCGTTTCTGATGCGATCCATGGAGTAGGAGCGCACCTTGCCCTCCACCGATGAGAGGCAAAAGGCGCATGAAAAAGGGCATCCCCGGGAGGTTTCGTAATAGACCTGCGGTTTTCCCAGGTCAACAAGTCCGGCCTCAAAGGGTGATGGGATGCTGTCCAGCTGCAGGTAAGCCCTGCTGGACGGACCGGCAACGATATCGTCCCCGTCGCGGGAAAAAAGGTTGCCGATTTCCGCGAAGGCCCCTTCAGGCACCGGGATCGGCGCAGGCGGTGGCTGTACCATTGAGCTGCGGATTTTCTGGCTCGCCAGGATCTCGACCAGTTGACGAAAGGTCCCCTCTCCCTCGCCCTTGATTACGAAATCCACGGCCGGATTTGCGCGCATCAGTTCAAAGACCCCGAATGAGGCTTCCGGGCCTCCCAGTGCGATCAGGGTGCCCGGCGAGACCTTTTTGATGTCGGAAGCGATCCGCAGGCTCTTTTCGATATTCCAGATATAGCAGGAGAACGCCACCAGATCGGCCTGCTCCGCCATGGCCAGCCGCAGCAGCTGTTCGGCCGGCTCGTTGACGGTCCATTCGCGGATGGCAACATCAACACCCCGGATTGACCGGCAGTTGGCCGCCAGGCCGGGAAGCGCCAGGGATGCGTGGGAGTATTTGGCATGCAGTGTTGTCAGGAGTATTTTCATGTAATAAGTCGCCAAGTCGCGGAGTCATAGAGTTACGAGAGTCAAAGATTCAAAAATCAACGATAAACCTGCCGTTGCGCTCCACTATACTGCTGCCGAACGGTTGCGACAGCCGGTCCAACTGGTCGATGACCGCCTTGGCCCGCTTGCCCGAAAGCGGCTTGGGCTGGAAGCGCACCCGGCTGTTGAGGACGTCCAGCGGCACTATTTCCGCTTCCCGCCCGGTCCTGTCCAGCCGCAGGCGGACAATGGCACTGCTGGCGGCGTCTTTGCCGATGCTGGCAAAGGCAAAATTTCCCAGGCTGTAGAAGATAATGCCGTTCCTGTAACGTTCCACCCCCTGCAGCACATGGGGATGGTGGCCAATGACCGCATCGGCGCCTGCCTCGATGGCCTTGTGGGCCGCATTGCGCTGGTAGGGCTGCACGGTCGTGCTCCCCTCTTTGCCCCAGTGAAAGGTGACGATGACGTAATCCGCCGCGGCGCGGGCCCTGGCAATGTCGGTGGTATAGATGTTTTCCAGGCCTGGCGTGGTGCCCGGGCGGTTGCGGGCTGCGAAGAATTCCACCGGCTGGGTCAGGGAAAAGCCCAGAAAGGCGACCTTGACCCCCCTGACCGTGTAGAGCGTCATCTTGCGCGCTTCTGACAGGTTTCCCCCGGCCCCGATCCAGGCGATGCCGCTCGCTGTCAGGTTTTTAATGGTCTCGGCCAGGGCCTGGCCGCCGAAGTCCATGCTATGGTTGTTGGCCAGGGTTACCAGGTGGAAGCCGGCCTTGGCAAGCGCCTGAGCCACTTCCGGATCGGCACGGAAACGGAAACGCTTGTCCTTGAACTCGGTGCCGCCACTGGCAATGGGGGATTCCAGGTTGGCCAGGTTGATGTCGCCCTTGGCCAGTTCGTCGGCCGTGGCCCTGAAGGTGTAGTCAAAGCCCCTCTTCTTGATGCCGGCCGCCCATCTGCCCGCCAGCATGATGTCGCCGACGGCATTGACGGTCACTTCCTGCGCACTTGCCGTCAGCGGCATGCAGACCAACATGGCAATGGTCAGGAATGGGGCTGCAATCCGCTTCATAGGGCTCTTTTGCATTGACGGAGGATGGCGCAAATGCTAAAAAATACACTCTTAACCAATAAAAATAAAGGTGTTTTCCAATGCTAGACATGAAATACATTCGGGAAAATCTCGATGAGGCCGAGCGTCGTCTGGCCACCCGCGGCGGAGCTTTCTACCTGGCCGGGTTCCGCGAACTGGATGATGAGCGCCGCAGGCTCCTGCACGCCAGTGAAGCCCTCAAGGCCGAACGCAACAGGGTTTCCGACGAGATCGGCAAAGTAAAGGACAAAAGCCAGGTACAGGACCAGATCCTCGGGATGCGGGCCGTTTCGCAGAAAATCAAGGAACAGGACGAGGAGCTCAAGCAACTGGACGAAAAGCTGCAGGCCCTGCTCCTCACCCTGCCCAACCTGCCGGACCCGACCACGCCCCTGGGGGCTTCCGAGAACGACAACGTCGAGATCAGGCGCTGGGGCAACCTCCCTGCCTTTGACTTCGATCCCAAGGCCCACTGGGATATCGGCGAGGGGCTTGGCATCCTGGATTTTGAACGGGCCGCCAAGATCACCGGTGCGCGCTTCTGCCTCTATCGCGGCGCTGGCGCCCGGCTGGAGCGGGCCCTGCTCAACTTCATGCTCGACCTGCATACCGGGCAGCACGGTTACGAGGAGGTGCTTCCCCCCTTCATGGTCAACCGTGACTCCATGACCGCCACCGGCCAGTTGCCCAAGTTCGAGGAAGACCTTTTCAGGTTGGTTGATCCGGATTACCTGCTGATCCCCACCGCCGAGGTGCCGGTGACCAACATCCACCGGGGCGAAATCCTCAAGCGCAGCGACCTGCCGATCCGCTACACCGCCTACACCCCCTGCTTCCGGCGCGAAGCCGGTTCCTACGGCAAGGATACCCGCGGGCTGATCCGGCAGCACCAGTTCAACAAGGTCGAACTGGTCAAGTTCACTCACCCGTCCGAATCTGCGGCCGAACTGGAAAAGCTGACCGCCGACGCCGAGCAGGTGCTGCAACTGCTGCGGCTCCCCTACCGGGTGATGGCTCTCTGCAGCGGCGACATCGGTTTTTCTGCGGCCAAAACCTATGATATCGAAGTCTGGCTGCCTGGTCAGAGTTGTTATCGCGAGATCTCGTCGTGCAGTACTTTCGGCGACTTCCAGGCCCGTCGCGCCGGCATCCGTTTTCGCGAGGACGAAAAGGGGAAGCCGGAATTCGTCCACACCCTGAACGGCTCGGGCCTGGCCGTCGGCAGGACTTTGGTGGCCGTGCTCGAAAATTATCAGCAGCAGGACGGCTCGGTGCTGGTTCCCGAGGTGCTGCGCCCCTACATGGGCGGCATGGAGCGGATCGCCTGAACGCGCCTGTTTGCCCCGGCTCCTGAAATGCGGCGTATACGGGCAGTTAGAGATTGATTTTTTCGCATATATCTTGTATATCTTGTCACTCTCAAGGCTGTGACAGATGTGGAATGCGTGCTGCTGATTCCCACGCTGGCAAGCGGATACGTAGCGGACCTTACAAAGAAATACATGGAAGAGTGGCCGAGTGGTTGAAGGCGGCGGTCTTGAAAACCGTTGAACGAAAGTTCCGTGGGTTCGAATCCTACCTCTTCCGCCAATTAAAAAACTAACTGATATTGTTAGTTGAATAGGTTGATGCTTTTGAGTGAGACCTCTTGCGAGACCTTCTAAGCATCAGCCTATTTTTGTATCTCATCGCTTATTCATCATAATCACATATATATTGAAGATTAGATGTTGCTGTGCCGATAAAGACGACATGGGTGTTTGAGTCGTGAAGACCCATTGCAGGATGATGGTTTGTTAAATTGCAGGGTTGCAATTGACTAACGAGGCTGGTGGAATATAATTACAAATTTGTAGAGTCGATGTGGTTCTTCATAAATGAATCGGATTTTGCATTTTAGGGGCAACGTAAACCAACTTGTGGCATGTGTGGTGAAATTGTGAACACTCCGGGAGTGGCAGCACCCATACAAGAACTAATACTTTCCCAACCCATAGACATTCCTGTCTTTCATGAGGTGGCGCTACGGTTGCAGCAAATGCTGAACGACAATTCATACAGAATCGAGGAAGTAATAAAATTAGTGCATGAGGATACGGCATTAGCCTCCGAAATGCTCAGATGCGCCAATACCACCTATAATTCCGGCAAGGCACCGATTACTACAATTAAGGATGCTATTGTCAGGCTTGGATCACAGCAGATTGTCAATCTGGCATTTACCGCCAGCATGTCACACAGCAAATCCGATGATCCAATCGTCAACAGATACTTTAAAAACAACTGGTATCATTGTCACGCCGTGGCAATATCCAGTGCGTGGTTAGCTGTGCAAATTATTAATGACCAAAAGCCGCTTGAAATAGATGCCGATGAAGTCTACTTAGTCGGATTATTTCATGAGATCGGGAAACTGTATTTACTGAAATCAATAGATAAACTTATAAAGGAAGGGTTGTTCAGAGCCGAAACATCTTTAATAGACAACTTTATTGATGATCACTATGCGCTGCAAAGTGTAAAGGTAATGCGACACTATAATATGCCTAGCATTTATATTATGGCTTCAGAGCGACATGCTACTAAACAAATATTGGATCCAGATGATCATCTTTTAGCAATAACAAGATTGTCATGTAAAATGCATGATTTCGTTATAAACGGCATTAAAGCGATTGAGGCGGTTGATGATGTTGAAAGTGAGTTGTCACTATTAAATATGGATCTTAACTACGTCTATGATTTTGTGAAATCCATTACCGAATCAAACTGGTTATAAAACATTATTCAAATCCCAACCAAGTCGCCTCACCCTCACCGATCACACTCGAATGCTGTTGCCTCCAAGGCAACAACAGTCAATCTTTCAATAAGGTGGCGCTCTTCTTGATGCTGGACTCTTTGCAAAATAGGTGCTATTTTCGCGACACAATTTGTTGGAAACGATTTGAACGGCTGCGCAAAAAGAACAATTTGCGTGGCGGATATTTGATTGCCGAACAGATCTATATGATATCGACAGGATTTGTCAAAGTGGTTGAGTTGCTGAAGGCGGCGGTTTTGAAAACCGTTGAACGAATGTTCCGTGAGGTAGGATCCTACTTCCCGTCAATTGATTTAAAGGGGTAAGCGCATGCTTACCCCTTTTTTGCCAAAGGCGGCACGGAACAGCGGAGGTGGGGGTTTCATGGATTTGGAAACAGGCATCGTGCACGAAAACAAAATACTGGTGGTGGATGACGACGTCGATTTTCTGAAGGAAGTGCATCTGACGCTGATTTCCAACGACATCCGGGATGTCGAGACACTGAACTCCAGCATGGAACTCCTGGATAAGCTGGAACAGGGCGGGATAGGCGTACTGCTGATGGACTGGATCATGCCGGATATTACCGGTGCCGAATTGCTGCCGGTCATTGTCCAGCGCTACCCCCATATCCCGGTGATCATCATGACCGCTGTCAGCGACCTGCAAACCGTGGTGGGGTGCATCAAGCAGGGGGCATTTGATTACATAACCAAGCCGATCGATGTGGACCGGCTGCTTTCGAGCCTCGGCAAGGCCTACAAGATCAACGAACTTGCCAACCAGAACCGCCGTCTCAAGGAATACCTGATGGGCGATTCACTGCACCGTCCCGAGCTGTTCGCCGAAATCCTGACCAACAACCCGCGCATGCAGGCCCTTTTCAAGATCATCGAGAGCATGGCCGGCTCTTACAACCCGGTCCTGATCACCGGCGAAACCGGGGTCGGAAAGGAACTGTTCGCACGCGCCATCCACCGGGCCAGCGGTTTGAAAGGCGAGTTCGTGCCGCTGAACGTTGCCGGCCTGGACGACATGATGCTGGACGACACACTGTTCGGGCACAAGAAAGGCGCGTTCACCGGCGCCCACGAATTTCGCGAAGGATTGATCGCCAAGGCCCAGGGGGGCACGATCTTCCTGGATGAAATCGGGGACATGGGGAGCGAGTCACAGGTCAAATTGCTCAGACTTCTGCAGGAGCGGGAGTACTACCGGATCGGGTCGGACGCGCTCATCAAGAGCGACGCCCGCATCATTGCCGCCTCGAACCGCGATTTCGACATCCTGCTCGGCCAGGGGCGTTTTCGCAGTGACCTCTACCATCGCCTGGCCTGCCACCACATCCAGATACCGCCTCTCCGGGAGCGGCGCGACGACATCCCCCTGCTGATCGAACACTTCATCCAGAAGACCTCCAGGGACTTCGGCCGACCGGTGCCCGCCATCACCAAGGATGCCCGCAACATCCTTGAAGGTTACGACTATCCGGGCAATGTGCGAGAGCTGATGAACCTGATGCATCACGCGGTCACCTCGAACAAGGGCACGGCACTGGTGCTCGACGATTTCATGGGGCTGGGGCAGTCCGACGACTCTAGCAGTTGGAATCTGCGCATCGTCAGGGACCGTCATTTCAAGATGCAGATGAGCTACAATACCTTTCCGACCATAACCACCGTGGAAAAGATGCTGGTCGAAGAAGCCCTCCGCATGACCAGCGGCAACAAGTCGCTGACTGCCGAACTCCTGGGCATCTCCCGCCCCACGCTCAATAAGAAACTGGTCCAGATGGGCCTCACCGGTACGGAACCGCTAGCCGGTGCGTGATATTGTGTGAGTCGGAAAAGTGATTTGGTCCTACCTTGCCCGCAAGCGCCCCTTGCGGGCTTTTTCATGCGGTTTTGGCGGGTTGGGTCGTGGGCAGGTGAATGGTGACGGTTGTGCCGTTGCCCGGCACGGAGTCGAATTTCATGCGCCCGTTGTGGGCGGTGACGATGAAGTTGGCGACAAACAGGCCCAGGCCACTGCCGCCTTTATCGATGCGGGTGGAAAAGAACGGCTCCAGCAGCCGTTCGCGCGTTTCGGGCGGGATCCCCTCGCCCTCGTCACACACTTCGATTATCACTTCATTGCTCTCCTGGTTGTACGAGGTCCTGACGGCGATCATGCCCTTGCCGGCGGGCATGGCCTGGAGCGCGTTCATCAACAGGTTGACAACCACCTGTTCCAACTGGTGCAGGCTGCCGGTGATCATGGGGACGTCGTCGTTCATGTCGGCGACAATGGTTATGTCGGTACGCTTGCTGTGGGAACGGACAATGGTCAGGGCCGCTTTCACGACCTGGTTGATGTTTACGCCGGGGTGCAACATGTTGCGTTCCCCCAGGCTGTAGGAGCGCAGATCCTGAACCACCTGGGCGATCCGTTCGGTGTTGCGGTCTATGGTGGCGCCGCACTCCTGGATGTTGTTGCGCGCGACGCTGAACGGCAATCCCCCCAGCACGAAATCGCCTTCATCGTCGGCCGCTTTCACCAATAGCGGCAGCGCATCCTTCCAGGCCCTGGTCAGGTACTGGCCGGCCAGGCGGATGGAGGCGTTGGGATTGTTGATCTCGTGGGCCATGCTCGATGCCAGCAAACCCAGCGAAGTCATGCGGTTGGTTTCGATCAGCTTGGCCATCAGCTGTTTCTTCTCCTCCTGCACCTCAAGCCGCATGGCGCGCACCAGTTCCTCGTTCAGGCGGCGGTTTTCCGCCTCGCGCTCCAGCAGCGACGCTCCCAGCTCGTTCACGGCGCACGCGGCCCTTCCCGGCTCATCGTCGCTCTCCACCTCGATCCTGGCCTCGAAGTCGCCGGTCCGCATGATTCTCAATCCCTGCATCAGGGCGTTGAACGAGCTGGTCACCTTGCGGAGCGCCAGATAGCAGAGCACCGACACCACGATCCAATAGACGAACGAAATCAGGGCCGCGGTCATGATCAGGCGCCGGCTGTTCTGCTTCAGCTTCAGGGTGTCCGTCTCCAGGTGCACCGTGCCGATCCGGATTCCGGCGGCGTCGTGTTTTCCGGTCAGGGCCTCTTCGGGCGAGGTGACCATGGGATGGCTGATGACCGGCACTGTGGCGGAGAGGAGGTCGGCTTGCGGCACCAGAACCGGCTGCCGCAGCGTAACCAGGGTTTTGGCGTTGCGGGTGGTGATGGTAACTGAATAGAGGCCCGAGAGCGCGGCGGTATCCTGGGCCAGTTGCAAAAGCGCCCCGCGGTTCTCGGCGAACAGGGGCAGGGGAAGGCGCTCGGCCAGGTTAACGGCCAGCATATGCAGGTTGGCGGCTGCCTGGTTGCGCTGTGATCTGATCTCGGAAATGACGTAAAGAGAGACGAAAAAGGTTGTGGCGAGTGCGGTTACAACGGTGAAGATAGCAAAGAGCCGGAAGCGGAAGCTGGCGAAAAACCAGGATAAGCTCGCCGGCAGCCCCATGTTCAATCCTTGGCCGGATTCACGCTGATCTCGAAGATTCCAGAAGAGATGCCCAGATTTCTAAGCACGCTTTGATTGGTTTTGATGGCTACCTTGTCCGGATAGTCGATTTCATCGGTGCCGGCCTGGCCCTTGAGCAGCGACAAGGCCAGATCGCCAGCCTGTTTGCCCAGTTCGACCCGCTTGATCTCCAGCACGGCCGCGGCACCAAGGCCCAGGTAGGCGCCGGCAAAGGAAACAACCGGTACCCGCTGTTCCTGGGAAAAGTTGAAGTAGGCCTCGGCGGTCTCCCGGGTGACGGCAATCGTGTCCGGCAGCATCCAGAGCGCGTCCACCTGTCCGGCCAGGCCGGAGAGCTTGGAGAGCGTCTCCTTGGGATCATGCACCTCGCGCATGATCAGGTCCACACCGGCCTGCTTGGCCGGTTGCCGGGCCTGCCGCAGGTACCAGCCGCTCCGGGCCGGATTATAGATCACTCCCACGCGGCGCGCCTTCAGCTTCCGGAAGATGGCCATGTAGCTCTCGGGCTGGATGTACATCCCGATGCCGGTCAGGTTGGGCTGGTTGACGCTCGGATTGGTTACGCTCAGGGACATCACGGCAATGATCGGGGTCTGGCGGACCTTCTTGGCGGCCGCCAGGGCGTTGTCGCCGATGGCCAGCACCAGACCGGGCCGCTCCTCCCGCACGATGCGGTAGACATCGACCTCGGCGTAGTCGGAGAGCACCACCACCCGCTCGGTATGGCGGAAAGCGGCGCGGAAGCCACGCAGCACCTCTTCGTAGGCCGGGTCGTGCTTGCTCTGCACCACCAGCACGTCATAGGCCAGGGCCACAGAGGGGCAGAACATGGTCAGGGCGAGTATGAGGGAGGCAAGGTATCTCATCAGAACCTCACCTTCATTCCGCCTTCGAACCAGCGCCCGGTACTTGGGGTGAACTCGTCCTGGTACATGCGTCCGTTGAAAATGTTGTATCCGGTGAAGAACAGCTCCAGTGAGCTGTTTTCCCGTTTCAGCAGGGTGGCCCCCAGGTGCAGGTCCCAGATAAGACCATAGTAGCGGCCGTTGAAGGCCGGGTCGGAATGCCAGTAGATCTGGCGGCCGGTCAGCATGCCCCGGTAGGTCTGGTCGTCGTAACGTACAGACAATTGCAGGGTATGGCGCGGTGCGCCCAGCACCGGGGTGCCGTCGCTGGTTCGGTAGGTGTCGGTATAGGTCCAGCCGGCACCCAGCGAGGTGTTGAGTATGGGGGTGGTGCGCGCTTCCAGTTCGCTGCCCAGGGCAATGTGGCGTGACCCTGCCGTGTCTATCCCCTGCAGATTCCATGTTTCGTTGCGGAACATGGTTCCCTTCAGCCAGAGGTACGGTATGACTTGGCTCTCGATCCCTATTTGACTGGTCCAGATTTTTTCGGTCGGTTTATTGTAAACAAGTTCAGGAAGGCTGTAACCCTGGGCCGTATAGGCACGCAGAATGGTCTTGTCGTCCAGTTGCCAGGTGGCACCCAGGGAGGGACTGAACTGGTCGCCGTTGGTCCTGGTATGGTCGAAACGGACGCCGGGGGTGATGGCCACCGGACCGGTGGCGAGGGTGTCGTTCAGGAAGATGCCCCAACGGTCCACCTTCCGGTTCAGGTAGTCAAAATTGCCTTGGATATCGGAGTTTTTTAGTTCGTCGTGTTCGTAGTCGCCGCCAATCACCAGCAGGTTGTATTCTTTGCGCCAGATCAGCTTGAGGTCGGCCCCGCTTGCGTTCTCCTTGATAATCGTAGGTGGGAACTGGGCGCCGTCGCTAACCTGGCTGCCGAAAATACCGATTCTGCGGTAGGCGTGGCGGCCGAACAACTCCAATTCCAACCCGTTGCCCAGGTTCCGTCGGAAGCCCAGGGTAGCGTACAGGTTGCGGGTGTCCTCGTCTTCCTGGAAGTCAATGCCCAATGGGGCTAAAAATAGTTCTCCCTGGCTGGCGCGGGTGTAGCGGAAGGTGGCAAAGATTTGTCCCGCATCAGCCAGGTCATAGGTCAGCTTGCCGTAGCCGTTGGCTGAGTGAAGCTGCCGGTGCTGCAAAACGCCGTTGGAACCCAGATAGCCGCCGGAGAGCAGGTAGCCCAGGCCGTTGCTGGTGCCGCTCAACTCCAGCCGGTCGTCGCTGGTGGTCCGCTCGCCCATGGAGGCGCTGGCCGCGCCACTGACGGTTCTCCCCTGCTCGGGAGACTTGGTGATGACGTTGATCACCCCACCCAGGGCCTGGCCCCAACTGGAGGAGGCGGCGCCCTTGACGATCTCGATCCGCTCGATGATGTCGGCAGGCACTGACCCCACATCAGAGAAGTTGTCGTTCAGGGAGTTCAACGGAACCCCGTCCACCAGCACCAGCACGTGGTTGTATTTGGAGCTCTGGATGTTGGTGAAGGCCAGACTGCCGGGGCTGCCCCGCATGTCTACCTGAATGCCAGGGGCCGTGATCAGGATATCGGCCAGGGTGTGGGCGTTGAGGGCCTCGATCTCCTTGCGGGTGATGGCCGTGACGTTCTCGGCGGTCTGGGAGAGCGGTTTTGGGGCTCTGGACGCGGTGGAGGATTGCTCCTGCCAGGCCGTGAAAAGGCCAAGGGTATCTTCCGTGTCCTGCTCGGCCCGGGCAGGGGCAGGGGAGAGCAAGAGGACCAGAAACAGGACCGTCAGGAGCGCGCGCAGGCTATTTAAGAGGTTTCTGTTGGACATGGTATGTTTGCTGCAGGGAGATTAGCAGATTTGTTGACGACTTGTCCATTAATTTGGACAAAATTAGATAAAAAGGGGGATGAATGTATGCGTGAAGCTCATGATGACCTGCTGGTGCTGGAAGAAGGCAACTGCCCGGGAGTGGTGCAGACCTGTTGTACTGCCAGTCAGGCTAGCGTCAGATAACCGCCAAAACGGGGAGGGGCAACCCTCCCCACTCTTCATTTCAGCTTGTCCGTTTGCTCCCTTCGATGTAAAGTCTCCCCATTATAAATTCGGGTATTTGGCGGTACCAGGTTGCCAAATCGCGCCAGTGCCATCTCTTAACCGCTCCTGTTCTGCCCTTTGGGAAAGGGGAGGGACGCGCTGATCGAGAGCCGTGCTGTTTTTTGCCGTTCCCCCCTCTTAGAATAATGGATATGAAAACTGCTAATATATCGTTTATCCACGTAGGGGCGAAGCAAGAGCTTTACCTGCTTCGCCCTTTTGCCACAGAGATCAAAGGCGGGCGAAGCAGATGAAACTTGCTTCTCCCCTACAATAAGAAAAACGGTTAATCGGCAATTTCCGAGTCCCTAAGAGGACCCACAGGACCCACAGGGCCTAAAGGCCTAAAGGGCTGGGGGAATTATGAGCTTTGGCTGTGACCGTTAAACACCGAAAGGAACCCCTAATGCAGACATCACACTATCTAAAGGTCTATCCCTGTGCCGACAAACCCGGCCGGGTGCTGCTGTTCACCACCCGGCGCTGCGCGGTACTGGAATGCTCGGAAGCTCTCTGGGACAGGGCCCGGGCCGGCGGAGAGGAACTGACCGAAAAGGAGCGGGAGACCTTGTCCCGCCTTGGGGTACTGGTGCCTGACCGTGCGGCGGAACGCGAAGAAATGCGGACGATCTTTGATACGGCCAATGGGGAAAAACGTCCTTTCAGCGCCCTGGTGACTCTGACCCTGGAGTGCAACCTTGCTTGCCCCTACTGCTTCGAAGACCCCTTCCGCGGGCATCACAGGATGAGTGCCGACACCGGTAAGCTGCTGGTGCATAAGCTGCTGGAGCAGATGGACGAGGATCGGGACGTGGTCGTGGACTTCTACGGCGGCGAGGCGCTGATGGCCCTGCCGTTGCTCAAGGACATCGCCGCCCCACTGGCGGAGGCGGCTTTGGCCAAGGGAGTCAAGTTCGGCTTCACCATCATCTCCAACGGCACCCTGCTCACCCGTCGGGTGGTGGAGGAACTGTTGCCCCTGGGGCTTGAAGGTGTCAGAATCACCCTGGACGGGCCGCCAGATATCCACGACCAGCAGCGCCCCTTTGTCTCCGGCCGGGGGAGCTTCGCCACCATCCTGGCCAATGCCCGGGCCGTTTGCGATCTGGTCCCGCTCGACATCGGCGGCAACTACACCCGTCACAATTACCGCCGCTTCCCCGAATTGCTCGACCTGCTCATTGCCGAGGGCATCACCCCGGACAAACTCAAATACGCCTTCTTCTCCCCGATCACCCCCAAGGCCGACGGCAGTGTCAGCGGCGATTTCAGCTCGGCCTGCGCGTCCAGCAGCGAGCCATGGATGAGCGAGGCCGGCCTGTACCTGAGGGAAGAGGTCCTCAAGCGCGGCTTCAACACCCCCAGGATCAGGATGGCCGGCTGCATGGTGGAGTTCGACTCCGATGTGGTGGTGGCTTACGACGGCGGGATCTACAAATGCCCCTCCTTCATGGGGGACGAAAACCTGCGGGTCGGTTCCCTGGCCGAAGGGATTGCTGACTTCCGCGAGTCCCACAACCTTGACGTCTGGAAGACCGACGAATGCCTGGACTGCGCCTACCTGCCGCTCTGTTTCGGCGGCTGCCGTTTTCTGCGCAAGCTGATTACCGGCGCCATAGACGGCGTGGACTGCCGGCGGGACTTTTACGACGCCTCCCTGGAACGGCTCGTCCGCCAGGATCTGGAATCACGGCCGAAGTAGGAGGGGGGGGCGAGGACCAAAGGCGTAACCCCTCCTGTCCTCCCCTTTGGGAAAGGGGAGGGATGCGTTGATCGGGATTCGTGCTGGTTTTGCCTCTTCCCCACTCTTAAGAATAAGAGGACCCACAGGACCCACAGGGCCTAAAGGCCTAAAGGGCCGGGGGAGTTATGAGATTTCCCGATTAGTACTGATCTCCCGCAAAAAGATGTCATCCCCGAATGGTTCTATCGGGGATCTATGTGTTTTCAATCAGTTTAACGTCTGGATTCCGGCTAAAAGCTTGCCGGAATGACAATAGCGGCAGATTAGTTCTAATCAGGTGAGATTTTGACTTGAATTCCCCCCCATTTTCAATAGTGTAAAGTTTCTTTACGTTCCGGCAAGCCCCCACCAGCAGCGGATTCACAGACTTTATTAAAAATAGTGTAAAGTTTCTTTACGTTTCCGCAAAGTCGCTCCCTGACTGGCTTTGCGGGTTTTTTGCGTAAAGAGTGTAAAGAAGCTTATCACTTTGCCCACCCCTTTGAACCCCGGTTTTGGAGCTAGTTGGGTGGTGTATATTTATAACATATTGAAATTAAAGTATATTATGCCGTTTTTTTGGGTTTGGCATCAAATGTGTATTGTTATGGGAAAACATCAATTCCGTGTCAGTTACCGCAAGGGATGAAAGTGAGGAAATCATGACACCTGAAGACCATGCCCGCCGTTTGAGAGATCTGAATGTAACGCCACAGCTCAATCCCATCGAGAGCACCATCATGTCGTTGTTACGCACCCACCACCAGGAGGAAGACCGGATCATCGATGTTCCGCGTTTGCAGGACGAGTGTCAGCGCAACGGCCTTACCCCCCAGGAATTCAGCCAGGGATTCGTGAGGCTCCTGATCCGCCGCCTGCTGGAGCCGTGCGGGGATTTTACCTATGCCCTGGCAGCAGAAAAAGAGGAGCCGCTGGTCGTGCCGGGTATCATAAAAGATCGGCAGGATATGAGGCCCCCTGTTGCGGCCCGTTCCGGCCAGATGGAGAGCGTCCGGCGCTAGGGACAATCCCGGAGTTCGGTATTCAATGAGAGCCGCACGGCGTTTAGCTGTGCGGCCTTTTGTATATATGCGGTCAGAAGGGATTGTCTTGATCATTCTCTTGTGCGGTTCATTAAGGCCGTGCTAGAGTGATGGCCAAGGAGAACGGTGATCATGTCTTTTGGAATAACGACCGAGTACATCAAGTTGGACAGCTTTCTCAAGGGGGTCAATGCTGTTGCATCGGGCGGCGAGGCCAAGCTGATCATCTCCGAAGGGGAGGTGGCGGTGAACGGCGAGACCGAATACCGGCGCGGGCGCAAGCTTTACCCCGGTGACCTGGTTTCCCTCGGAGGCGAGTCCTTTAAGGTGGAGCGGGCGGAATGACCGGCAATACCGGCGTCATGCAGCCGTTTCGGCGCGGTTTGCGCGGTCTGGGAACAATGGTCTGCACCGGATCTTTTTCTTGACTCAAATGATTTGACTTTTCCGCCCCTCTCGCACTACAATTTTATCTTTTCAGACGATCCTTTACGGATGGTTTCCATCCGGAAACCGCTCACCACATTCATGGAGATGATATGAACACACGCTTTCTTGACGCCTGCTGGGGAAAACCGGTTGACCGCACGCCGGTCTGGTTGATGAGGCAGGCGGGCCGCTACCTGCCGGAGTATATGGCTGTCCGTTCCAAGTGCACCTTCCTTGAGCTCTGCAAAACGCCTGAGCTGGCCGCAGAGGTGACCATCCAGCCCGTTGACATCCTGGGGGTCGATGCCGCCATCATGTTCTCCGATATTCTGACCCCGGTGGAGCCCATGGGGATGAAGCTGGATTTTGTCCCTGGCCCGGTTTTCGAGCACCCGATCAGGACCATGGCCGACGTGGAGAAGCTGCGCATCCCGCAGATGGAGCAGGACGTCCCCTATGTTCTGGAAACGCTCAAGATTCTCCGTCGCGAACTGGCCGGCAAGGTGCCGCTGATCGGTTTTGGCGGGGCACCCTTCACCCTGGCCTGCTACATGGTCGAAGGCAAGGGTAGCAAGGACTTTGCCCAGATCAAGCGGATGATGTATGCGGCCCCCGAGGTCTACAGTGCCCTGATGGACAAGATCACCACCATGGACATGGAGTATCTCAATGCCCAGATCAAGGCCGGTGCCCAGGCCATCCAGATCTTCGATACCTGGGGCGGAATCCTGTCGCCGTCCGACTACGAGACCTACGTGCTCCCCTACACCACCAGGCTGATCAATGGCTTGAACCGGATGGAAACTCCGGTGATCCACTTCGTCAAGGGCGCCGGTTCCATGCTGGAGATCGTTCAGAAGGCCGGCGGCGATGTGATGGGGCTGGACTGGCATGTCAACCTGGGGATTGCCAGGGATGTGCTCGGGCCGGCCATGGCGGTGCAGGGCAACCTGGACCCGACCGTGCTGTTCGCCCCCCAGGCGACCATCGAGGCCGAAGTGAAGCGGGTGTTGGACGAGAACGCCGGCCGCCCTGGTCATATCTTCAACCTGGGGCACGGCATCCTGCCTACTGCGCCGCCGGAGAACGCAAAGTTCATGGTGGATTGCGTGCACCGCCTGTCGCAGAAATAATTCCCTGGAAAAAGAGTCCGTACTGCATTCGACGTGCTGTGTGACATTTTGCACATGGCACGTCGCATGTGGCACGATAAAGGAGTCATAATGAACGTTTCCATGAAAAACGTGGTTGTTTTTGTCACCGATCTGGCCAGGTCCAAGACGTTTTATGTTGATCTGCTGAAACTCCCCCTGGCCGGTCAGTCGGAGATGCTGATGGAGTTTTTCCCGGGTGCGCCGACTACCCTTGGTATTGCCCTGGCCTTGCAGGATGATGCCCGCAAGCTGGTGGGACGTCACACCGGCCTTACCTTGAAGGTGGCCGAGATCGAGGAGTTGTGCGCGGCCCTTGAGGCCGGCGGGGCCAAGTTCGTCGAACCGCTGGAGCACAGCCCTTGGGGCAAGATGGCGGTTATCGCCGATCCGGATGGCAACATGTTTGCCCTGACCGACCGCTGAGCGGAGAAACAGATGAAGCTTGTTACCAGTGACCTGGTGCGCGAACTGAGCGGCCAGGCGCTTTTGTCGCCCCGGTTGCGGAAAAATCATAATCTCCATCCCCGTGACGATTCCCGCTGCCACCGCCTGCTGAACGCCGTGGAACCTGCTTCCTACATCCGTCCCCACCGCCACCTGGACCCGGAAAAGGACGAGGCGTTCATCCTCATGAGCGGCAGGCTGGGCGTTATTACGTTTAGCGACAGCGGTGAAGTGGTCGAAGCCGTTGCTCTCTCCCATGCCGGCGGCAATCTGGCCGCCGATATCCCTTCCGGCGTTTATCATTGTGCCGTGAGTCTTGAGCCGGGAACGGTCTTCTACGAGGCCAAGGCAGGGCCCTACCTGCCGTTGGCCGAGGAAGAGAAGGCCACCTGGGCCCCTGCCGAAGACGACCCCGCTGCACCGGCCTTCCTGGAACTTTTAAGAACTATATTTGAATAATCTTGTTTACGCTGGCACGATTGTCGCAAAAAGCATGGGCGTTATCTAAATACGGTCGGCTACGAAGCGAATGAAATCATTATTTGTGACAATCATGCTGCTGCTCTTCCTGGCGCCGCCCTGTTTTGCCGCGGCTCCCAATCATGCGAAGTTGCGGCCATATACAGGTATCGGCGTGCTGGTGCTGTCGGTTGCGCCGGGTGTGGAGGGCGAAAGGCCGGAGCCTCTCTATCTGTACCACGAACCGGCTATTTCACGACTGGGTGAGTTGAATAGCGGCACCGTTCCCCCCTATGAGTGGGTATTCGGCATGAGCAGCATGAAGTTGTTGCTCATCGTGACGTCGCGCAAGGGAAACTGGCTGCGGGTGGTCTATGACGATGCTGGCCGCGAGGGATGGCTGATGGTCCAGCGCCAGGGCGCCTTTCAGCCGTGGGAGTCGTTTTTCAAGGGGCAGTCCGCCCGGTTGCTGCCAGGGTTGCACAAGCAGTTCTATCAGCTTTATCAGCAGCCCGGGAGCGGCCACGTCTCGCAGTTGGGCCCGAAGAAGGGGTTCAAGATCATCAAGCTGGAGGAGGACTGGGCCCTGGTCATGCCTGACATGAATTCCCTGGGCTGGCTGCGCTGGCGCGACGAGGACGGCCGGCTGCTGATCGGGCTGGAACGGGTGATTACGATCCACAAGCAGATGTAACACGGTTTCACTCAATAAAACCGTTGACGCGGGGCTGCTGTTATGCTATTGAACCCAACCATGGAAAACATGATCATCGCATCCGCAGCAGTACGAGCTATGAGCGCAGCGGCGCGTAATGCCGCATGCCTGCCCGGTGCCTGCTGATCGTCATTCCTAGTGATAAGCGTATTTGAGAGCCGTGGGCAGCAGTCCACGGCTTTTTTTTATTTAAACCACAAGCTTGATTCGCAATTATAACCTTTAAAGGAGAAGGCAATGAGAACAGAGCTGGTTCGCCCCGGGACCGGGGAACTGACCTATGAAATCCGGAACATCGTCAATGTGGCGGAAAAACTCCAGAAGCACGGCGTCAAGATCAACTGGGAAAACATCGGCGACCCCATCGTCAAGGGCGAGGTCATCCCGGGCTGGATGAAGGAGATCGTGTCCAAGGCCGTCATGGACAACCATACCTGGGGATACTGCCATACCCGCGGCGTGCCCGAGACCCGCGAATTCATCTGCGAGAATACCAACAAGCGGGGCGGGGCGCGGATCACGCCGGAAGACATCATCTTTTTCAACGGCTTGGGCGACGCCATTGCCAAGATTTACGGCTGCCTGCGGCCCGAGGCGCGGGTGCTGATGCCTTCACCCTCCTATACCACCCACACCCTGGGAGAGATCGGTCATGCCCATTCCGCCCCATCCCTGTTCCGGCTCAGGCCCGAGGACAAGTGGCGCCCGGACCTGGAGGACCTGCGCAACCATATCAAGTACAACCCGAACATCTGCGCCATCATGATCATCAACCCGGACAACCCCACCGGCATGGTCTACAGCGAGGAAACCCTGCGGGAGATCGTGGCCATTGCCAGGGAAAACGACCTGTTCATCATTGCCGACGAGGTCTATATCAATATCGTCTATAACGGCGAGAAGACCGTGCCGATCAGCGACGTGATCGGCGATGTGCCGGCCATTGCCCTGAAGGGGATCTCCAAGGAATTCCCCTGGCCCGGCTCGCGCTGCGGCTGGATCGAGGTGTACAACGGCCACGCCGACGAGCAGTTCCGCAAGTACGTGAACCTGATCCTGACCGGCAAGATGAACGAGGTCTGTTCCACCACCCTGCCCCAGACCGTGATTCCCGCCATCATGAGCCATCCCGAATACGCCTCCTACCTGCAGGAGCGTATCGGCGGCTACGAGCGGATGAGCAACATCACCTACGATTTTCTCAGCCAGGTGCCGGCCCTGCAGGTCAATCGCACCAACGGCGCCTTTTACATGGCCGTAGCCTTCAAGGATGGTCTTCTCACCAATCGCCAGTCGCTGCCCATTGCCAATGCCGAGGTGAAGGAGCTGGTTGATGGCCTGGTCAACCAGCCCGGAGTGTCGCCGGACAAGCGTTTCGTCTACAATATCCTGGCCGCCACCGGTATCTGCGTTGTGCCGCTTTCCTCATTCTCCACGCCGCTGCAGGGCTTCCGCGTGACCCTGCTGGAAAAGGACGAGAACGAGTGCCGCCGTATCTACCGCACCCTGGCGGAGAAGATCGGGGAATATCTGGCGTCGTAGCTGTTTGTCGGTTATTGGCTGGCGCAATAAAAAAGGGGAAAGGCTGCCATGAGCCTTTCCCCTTTTGTGTTTTTAGCTGATCAAAACGACGATCAGGACTTTTTGTCGCTGTCCTCGCTGTTGGGCTTGATCTCGATCTCGTCCTTGCCTTCCGACGACTTCTTGAAGTTGCGGATACTCTTGCCGAGTGCTCCGCCGATCTCGGGCAGCCTGCCGGCGCCAAAAACAACCAGTACGATGACAAGTATGATTAATAATTCAGGTATGCCGAATCCAAACATTAATGCCCTCCCTAAACGGCGAAATTTCAGAAAGTATCTCATTGACGCGCAAAAAAATCAAGCTTCCCAAAGAACGTATACAATGTTCCGCACAATTTTCCCGGAAGTGGCGAGGGGACGGATTTCTGCGAACAGAGTGGTTGTCCGTGGATTTCAGAAACCCTTGAAGAAAGGTTGTTTACTATTCCTGATTCGTTGACACCAGTCTGTCATGCGTGTTAAAAACGGCTTAACAAATCATGCCGCAAGGTGTTTATATGACAGATGATCAGCTTAAAGGCCTGTCCGTGGTCAGAACCAAGATGTTGGTGTCGTCACTCCTTGTCGCAGGATTTACGGGGGTTGCCGTTTTTGCGGCAGGAGCCGGCACGGTGGCTGTGATCGGGGCTGTTGTCAGCTCCTTGTTGAGCGTGTTCGTCTGCATGCTGTTCCTCGGCCAAGCAATTGCCTGGCTACGGGCCGAACAGGCACGCGTGGTGGAGTGCCTCAGGCTGACGGACGACCTGTCCGCCATACGGTCCGAAATGGACGACATCAAGGCAATCACCCGTTTTAACGGGCTCATCATTCTAACCGTAGAAAACAGGCGTAAAGAGCGCCAGCAGTTGCTGGACCAGATTGTCGCCTCCCAGGAGCAACTAGAACGCATCATCCATAGCCGGATGACCGGTGATGATAAAGAGGTTGCCCAGGTGCACGATGCGGTTAAAGCCATTGAATGCATGAACAACTCCTTTTCTTCGCTGATTGCCGAACTGGAGGAGCTATCCTCCCGTAGCGAACAGCGATCCTCGATCTCGGTCCAGATGGGTGCCAGCACCGATGCCATTGCCGAAAACATCAGCCAATATTCGTCCTTTGTCATCCAGACCTCCAGTTCGATCGAGGAGATGACCTGCGCCATCCGCGAGACCGCCGACAACATTCGCGGCTTGTCGGCTTCAACCGAGCAGACCGCTGTTTCCATCAACCAGATCAGGATGTCGCAGGCCACCGTGCACGAAAACGCCGAGTTGAGCGCAACCGCCTCGGAGAATGTGCGCAATCAGGCCCAACAGGGTTTGCGCAGCATGGCGGATACACTCAAGGCCATGCAGGAGATCGAAAGAAGCAATGACGAGACCTTTGACTCGATCAACCGCCTGTCGCGCTATTCGGTGCGGGTTGGAGAGTTCCTGAACGTGATCCAGGAAGTGGTGGAACAGACCAACCTGTTGTCGCTGAACGCATCGATCATCGCGGCCCAGGCCGGCGAGCGCGGCCGGGCCTTTGCCGTGGTGGCCGAAGAGGTCCGGTCCCTGGCCCACCGTACTTCGTCATCGACCAGGGAGATCGAGGACCTGGTTCGCAACATCCAGAAGGAGACGTTTGCCGTGCAAAGTTCGGTGACCCAGGGAAAAGAGAAGGTCAAGGAGGGGGTCAAGATCTCTGCCATGACCAACGAGGCCCTGGTTGAGATCGAGAGGAGCGCCGAGGGGGCCTCCAGTCTGGGCGCGCGGATCGCCAGCGAGATGTCGGAACAGGCGGTTGGCATTCAGCGCATTTCGGAGGAAGCCGAGAAGAACCTGGAGCGGGTCAAGCAGATCACGCTCATAACCGAGCACCAACAGGAAGGAACCAGTCTGATGGTCAACAACCTGGAGCAGATGCGCGACCTGGCCCACAGGGTCAATTCATCCGCCCAGGAGCAGGCCAAGGGCAACCGTCTCTATCTGAAGAGCGTCATGGAGGACAACGAGCGGACCCGAAAGATGAAGGAAGGGGCCTTGGGCCAGATCTCCGTTGCCACCAAGGCCGTGGATGCCGTGCGGCGTGTCGAGTCGCTGGTGGTGGCCAATACCGCGGAAAGCAGGAATATCATGGAAGAGGTTAAGACACTTACGAGCCTGATCGATCATTATCGTGGCGGCGCGGTTGTGAAGCTGGTGGATGAGGCAGGCCGGCATGATTAGGCTGCTTATTGCTCTGTTGCTCCTTGCCTGCCTGACGGGAACTGCTGTTGCCGCCGACATGGAGATCACCCCCTTCCGCACGGCCAACCAGAGTCCCCTGGTGCAGATCTTCGGGTTGCCTGCCGAATCGGATGCCACCATCACACCGTCCGGCCATTTCACCATCAATGTAACCCAGGATGTTGCCAGCGACTACACGGTCAGCACTACGAGCCGGGAGCAGATCATCCTTGACGGCGAATCATACCGGTGGACCCTGGCCGCCCGTTATGGCATCGGATCGCGTTTCGAGGCCGGCATCGAGCTCCCTTACGTATTGTACGGCGGCGGTTTTCTGGACAGCTTCATCGTCGATTGGCACAAATTTTTTAATCTTCCCCAGGGGGGACGCAACTATGCCTCGAAAGACAAGCTGAATTTCGCCTATTACAAGGATGGGGTGCAGAAGCTTCGGGTGAACAGGGCCGATTCCGGTATCGGCGACATCAGCCTGAATGCCGGGATGAAGCTGTACGAGGCCGGGGATGGTGAATACCACGATAGCCTGGTACTGAGAACAGGCCTCAAGCTGCCCAGCGGTGACAGCGCTTCGTTGCAGGGGAGCGGCAGCACGGATTTCAACCTGTCGCTCTGCGGCAGCATGAACAACTTCACCGAATGGGGTGCCTTGGGGGTGTTCGGTTCGCTGGGCGGGATGGTTATGTCGGACGGCGATGTTTTGCGCGACCAGCAGAACAACCTGGCCGGCTTCGGCACGGCCGGCCTGGGGTGGGGGCCGACCC
This sequence comes from Geobacter sp., assembly GCA_003574895.1. Lineage (GTDB taxonomy): Bacteria > Desulfobacterota > Desulfuromonadia > Geobacterales > Pseudopelobacteraceae > JACPFJ01. Next base: position 177,334 of record PJFB01000002.1, on the reverse strand, counting down.
CCTGGATTTCCTTCAAGTTCCAGGTCAACTGGAACACGCCGCTCTATCGGGACAGTTCCCTGGCCGAATTGTCACGCACGTCGGTCATGCTGGTGTCGGGCGGAGCCTTGCTGCTTCCCGCAGATTACCGGCTCGACATAGGCGTTACGGAGGATGTGGCAGTTGCCACCGCGCCGGACGTGGCCTTCCACCTGGGGTTGAGCAAACGCTTCTGATTTCGGCCTTGCCTAAGGCCACCATCAAATGCAAAAAGGGCGGGGATTTTTTCCCGCCCTTTTTGCGTTTAATGTATCAGCCGGAAATCAGTACTTTTTGTCGGCGTAATCCACCCAGCCGCCGGCCATTACCAAAGCCTTGTCGAACGGCGAAATTTCGAAGCTGAAAGTTTTCTGTTTGCCGCCGCCGTTCATGGTAAGGGTCTGTGCCTCCATGTCGATGCCCATGCTGGCGTCGTCTTCGGCGGCGTGGGAGAAGATCTGGTCCAGATCCGCCTTGGGCAGTTCAATGGCGGCCATGCCGCAGTTGAACATGTTCTGGCGGAAGATGCGGGCAAAGGACTCGGCGATCACGGCCGTGATGTCGTTGACCTCGAATACCCATGGGGCATGCTCGCGGGACGACCCGCAGCCGAAATTGGCCCTGGAAACGATCACGCGGGAGTTTCTGGTCTTGGGTCCGACCGGATCGAAGCCTGGCAGTTTCAGGTCTTCCAGGATGAAGGGTTTGAGGTCTTCCTTGGTGATCTCGTTCAGGTACTTGGCCGGGATGATCTCGTCGGTGTTGATGTCGCTACGGTCGAGAAAGAGGACAGGGCCTCCGAAGGTTTTCATATGATTGCTCCTTAATAGAGAAAAGATAGTTGGATAAAATCCATCATAATGGAACGCGGATGACGCGGATTGAACGGAGTTACGCGGATTTTATCAAGACTGGTTTAACGGTTTTATCGGTATAAATCCGCCAAATCAGATTTGATCCGCGTTCCATTGCCTTTGAATTAAAGGTACTTCCTCGGGTCGGCGATCTTGCCTTCGATGGCCGATGCCGCAGCCGTGGCCGGCGACATCAGGTGCACCATGCCTCCCTTGCCCATTCTGCCCATGAAGTTGCGGTTGGTGGTGGAGGCGCAGACCTCGCCCTCGGCCAGCACGCCGTTGCTCATTCCCAGGCAGGCGCCGCAGGTGGGGTTGGTGATGCAGAAGCCGGCCTCCATGATGATTTCAATCAGCCCTTCCTGCATGGCTTCCTTGTAGATCTTGGGGGTGGCCGGCGAAAGGATGCCGCGCACGTTGGGGGCGATCTTTTTACCTTTCAGTACCTGGGCCGCGATGCGCAGGTCCTCCAGGCGGCCGTTGGTGCAGGAGCCGAGATAGACCTGGTCCACCGGGGATTCTGGCATATCGGTGACGAATTTCACCTGGTCCGGCTTGTAGCCGAAGGTGGAGATCGGCTGGAGCGCGGTGACATCGATCTCGATCACCTGGTCATACTCGGCGTCGGCATCGGCGCACCATTTGGAGTATTCGGCCAGGGCGGCCTCTTTGGAGGCAAACTCTCCCTGGATGAAGGGCCAGAGGAAATCCACTGTAGTTGCGTCCGGCTGGCAAATGCCCGAGGTGCCGCCGGCCTCGATGGCCATGTTGCACAGGGTCATGCGGGATTCCATGGTCATGGCCGCGATGGTGTCACCATGGAATTCCATCACCCGGTCGGTGGCGCCGTTGACGCCGATCTTGCCTATGATGTGCAGGATGACGTCCTTGGCGTAGACCCCCTTGGGGAGGGTGCCGGTGACGTTGAACTTGATGGTCTTGGGCTGGCGGAAGGCGCAGACCCCTTTCAGGATGCCCACCTCCAGGTCTGTGGTGCCGATGCCGGCGGCAAAGGCGCCGAAGGCCCCGTGGGTGCAAGTGTGGGAGTCGCCCATGATGACCGTGTTGCCGGGGCGGATGAAGCCTTTTTCCGGGAACAGGGCGTGGCAGACGCCGTTGGCGCCGATATCGAAGAAATCCTTGATGGCGTGACGGCGGGCCCAGTCACGCAGGATCTTGGCCTGGGTGGCGGTCTTGGTGTCCTTGCTGGGGGTTACGTGGTCGATGACCGCCTTGATCCTGTTGGGATCAAAGACCCGGTCCTTGTTGCGCCTGATCAGGTCGTCGATGGCAATGGGGGTGGTGATTTCGTGGCAGAGCACCACGTCCAGTTTCAGAACTTTTGTTCCGGGGAACGGCTCGTCAACCAGATGTGCTTCAAAGATCTTTTCCGCGGTAGTTTTTCCCATAGGTTCATTCCTCGCTCGAATAGCTGTAATGACCCCATGTATACAACATTCATATCAGCAATAAAAGCAGTTTGTGGTGACGTTGCCATCGCCAACGGCGATGGCGGAGCCGATTTACCCGGTTTTCCCCTGGAGGTGTGCCACCAGCAGCCTGGCGGCGGCAGGCAAGGCCTCCAGGGAGCGGACGCAGAGCTTCAGCTCCCGGTTGGCCCACGGTTCGTCCAAGGTTATGGAGCGGATGCGCAGCCCTTTGAAATAGGGTTTGGCCGCACCCTTGGGCACGATGCCGATCCCCAGGCCCGCCTCCACCATCAGGCAGAGGGCATCGAAGCTGTTTACCTGGATCCGCAGTTTGGGGGTCCGGTCCAGTTCATGGGCCGCCCTGAGGATCTGGTTGTGCAGGGCGCTTCCCACGGGCAGCCCGACAAAATCGAAATCCAGGGTTTCGCTGAAGGAGATGGCGCGCCGGCCGGCCAGGGGGTGCTCCTTGGGGGTGATGACGATGAGCTGGTCGGAATGGTAGGGGAAATACTCCAGGTCGTGCCGGTATGCGTCCATGGTGATTACGCCCACGTCAGCCGCGTTCTCGGCCACGGAATTCACGATGGCCTCGCTGATGGCGGCCTCCAGATGGACATGCACCTGTGGGTGGCTGTCCATGAACGACCGGATCTCGGCCGGCAGGAACTGGTTGATGGCGGAGATGTTGGCGGAGAGTCTGACATGGCCGCGCACACCGCTGGCGTATTCGCGGATTTGGAGCGTGATGTTGTTCAGGTCGTGCAACACGCCCCGGGCCAGTTGCAGCAGGGTGATGCCCGCCTCGGTCGGTACCACCCCTTTGTTGGTGCGCCTGAGCAACTGGGTGTGAAAGTATTCCTCCAGTTCGCTGACCCGCTTGCTGACGGCAGATGCGGCGATATGCTCCCGCTCCGCCGCCGCAGCGATGGTGCCTTCCTCGACAATGGAGACGAACAGCTTGAGCGACAGGGGGTCGATAATCATGATAATACCTCGAAATGGGCTCTGCAGTTGAAACGCACTAAATATAAATTTCTAAAGGCGGTTGCTCACGCGACGACGCGACGAACGCGACGAACGCGACGAAATTCTAAAAACATAAACTGGGTTGTTTATACAAACCAATCCGGTGCGGTGGCATTGGGTGCCGTTTGGTTGCGCGTTGCGTCGTCGCGTTCGTTGCGTGAAACCGATTTTTGTAATTCTCGTTGAAAAACTAGCATGGATGCAAACATAAAGTAAACGGATGAGCAGGGGGGAGCAAGGCGTTTGAACCCTGATCCCGGAAACTTTCGAGTAGAAAGCGCGCTGGTGCTGGTGTATATATCAGGCATAAACTGAGTTGAGGACATTTTATGACGCCGGAAAATTTGAAAGAACTGCTGGATTCGGTGCAACAGGGTTCCGTTGCCGTTGAAGACGCCATGGAGCAACTGCGTCACTTTCCCTCCCAGGATCTGGGCTGCGCCCAGGTGGACCATCACCGGGAGCTGCGCCAGGGGATGCCGGAGGTGATCTTCGGCGAAGGTAAAACCAATGACCAGATTTGCCGTATCATGTCGGCCATGGTTGCCAAGGGGGCCAATGTGCTGGTGACCAGGCTGTCCGCCGAAAAGGCCGGCGATATTGTTGCCACCTTTCCGACCGCGGTTTACCATGGTGAAGCCCGCTGCCTGATCCTGGAACAGCGAGCGGTGGAGCGGCAGGGCCGGGGCAAGATCCTGGTAGTCTCGGCCGGTACTTCCGATATCCCGGTGGCGGCCGAGGCCCTTTTGACGGCCCGATTTCTGGGCAACGAGGCCGAGCATCTGTACGATGTTGGCGTGGCCGGCATCCATCGCTTGTTGGCGCGGCGCGAGTTGCTCTGCTCCGCTGCGGTGCTCATCGTGGTGGCCGGCATGGAGGGGGCGCTCCCCTCGGTGGTGGGTGGCCTGGTGGACAAGCCGGTGATCGCCGTGCCTACTTCGATCGGCTACGGCGCCTCCTTTGGCGGCATTGCCGCGCTTCTGGGGATGCTCAACTCCTGCGCCGCCGGGGTGACGGTGGTCAATATCGACAACGGTTTCGGCGCGGCCTGCGCGGCCAGCCTGATCAACAGGGTGTAAAGGTGCGTTGACTGTATGGTGTGTCAAGCATACAATAAAGTCACGTCATGGAGGTGTATTTTATGCGTGCAACTTTGAACATACCTGATGAACTTATTAATGAAGTGCAACGGCTTTCCGGAGAAAAAACCAAGACACAAGCCATAGTCAGCGTGATGGAAGATTATGTGCGGCGCAAAAAGATGGAAGATTTGCTGGCGCTGCGCGGCAAGATATCCATCGAATATGATTGGGAGCGGGAAGAAGATGCGGAGATCAAGGCTGCCGAGGAGCGGGAGCGCTATGGTACCAAATAGAATCCTTCCTGATACGTGCGCCTGGATAGACTTTTTCAAGGGCAATCAGACACCGCTTGCCGCTTCTCTTGAACAATCGCTCGTGCAGCGAGAGGTGGTGACCTGCGGAGTGGTACTCTGCGAGTTGCTGCAAGGGGTCAAAAAGCCCGGGGAAGAATTGCTGATGCTGAATGCCTTGCAGGCCCTGCCGCATCTGGAGATGACACGGGAGTTGTGGGGCGCCGCAGGGCGGCTTTCGGCCACGCTGCGCAAAAACGGCCAGACGTTGCCGTTGTCGGATATCATCATAGCGACCCTGGCGATGGGTCATGCCTGTTCCGTGCTGACCGTGGACCATCATTTTACGGCAATCTCCGGGTTAGTACTGGTGAAAGTGTAAAAACCATTTGGGTTGTTCACCGGTTCATGCATGATTGCACGTGAACCGGTGAATTACGGGAGTTGGTCAAATTACTATAGACGAGATGACAAAATGAGTGATCAAATCGAAAAAAACCAACCAATATCTGTTTTCATTAGTTACTCCCATAAAGATGAATCATTCAGGGAAGAGCTGGGTACTCATTTATCAATTCTGTGTAGACAAGGCTTGATAAGTGAATGGAATGATCGGAAAATTATACCTGGGAAAAAATGGGAAGAAGAAATAAATGCTTATATTGAAAAAGCAGATTTGATTTTATTGTTGATAAGTCCTGATTTTATAGCCTCTGAGTATTGTTACGGCATAGAACTAAAAAAGGCATTAGATAGGCACGAGAATAATGTATCAAAGGTAGTGCCTGTATTGATCCGCCCTGTCGATTGGCAAGATGAACCAATATCAAGAATTCAAGCTTTACCTAAAGATGCAACACCAGTGTCAACTTGGTCTGATCGTGATGAGGCATGGATTGATGTCGCAAAAGGCATTAGGACGGCAGTGTCAGAAATAAACAAAACAAAATACAGATCAATTCAGAAACATGGCCTTTTGAGCGTTAGCGGACGCCTAAAAGAGGACTTTAAACAGCTCGTAAAACTTTATAAGGATAAGTCAGAATGTGGGGGGTTAGGCACAGGTTTTAAGCTATTTGATAAGTGTACAGATGGCATCCACCCTTCCGATTTTGTTGTAATTGCCGCAAGGCCAATGATGGGTAAAACTGACTTTTTAGTAAACGTCGCTGCACATATTGGAATAGATCTTAATGTCCCAGTAGCCTTTTTTAGTATGAAACTACCTATCGAACAGATAACCAAAAAACTCATTTGTTTGAAAGCAAATATAAATTCGCATTATTTCAATAAAGGACGGTTTGAGGATTCCGACTGGCCTAGACTTACCTGTGCAGCTGGTGCACTTCATGCTTCACGTATATATATCGATGACAGCCCTACCATTTCTATTGAGGAGTTGCGTACCAACGTTATTAAATTGCAACAAGATACTGGTTTAGGATTGATTGTCATTGATAGCCTCCACCATCTCTCAAACGTCCAAACAGAGACCGATCTAAATAAAATTTCAGTTTTTACTAGATCAATAAAGGCGCTGGCCAGAGAATTAAAAGTGCCGATATTAGCTTCGGCACAAGTGGCAAGAGGAGTTGAGCTTAAGACTGACAAAAGACCTACCCTAAATGACTTAGATATCTGGCATAGTCTTGTTGAAGATGCTGATGTAGTGTCTCTTCTTTACTACGACCAGATTTACAATAACTATACCGAAAGACAGAACATTGCGGAATTGATACTAGGAAAAAACAGACATGGCCCTACCGGGACAGTAGAATTCAATTATGACAACGCGTTCAATCTTTTTTCTGAGATATCAAATAATGATAATGAGGCATAAGGTCGCTGGTGTTGCCCACGCAGCACAACGCCCTCATCATTGGTCAATTAAAGGAGATAACCTTGCCAAAATACGAAACTGCGTACTATCTCAGCGATTTTGGGAAATGGGAACCCGTCTCGTATCGCGAGCTCAGCCGCGAGGAACGTCGCGCCGAACTTAGGGAGCGGGATTTAAGAGAAAAAGAGAACGGCGAAATTGAACTAGGTATCCGAAACCATCCAAAAACACCTCACTTCTTCGAGAAACGGCGCATTCGGACGGATATTGATAGTAGTGCCAATGAGAGTAAAGACCATGAGAAGCAAAAGCAAATGGTTCAAGCTTTTCTTTCAAAATATGAGAAACACAATTTCGGCTACTGCGAAAGGCCATGGGATAAAAAAGACAAAGGCTTCGATACGCTGTTAAAACTCAAAAAATACGAATGGCGCACAGAGGCACAATTTGGCCTTGTTTATGGAAAGTTTATCCGCTTCGACATTCTCGGCAGATCAAAAGACGAAATACAACTAACGGACACGTTCCCATTAATCGCAATTGAGGTAGTGGATACGCATTTTCACTCTCAACAAGCTTTCAAAGTACTTCTAGAAACAAGCAAAAACATTCCTCTTTTAATTGCATACTATTTTGTACCAGTAGCTCCTCAATACAACTGCGTGAACAAGCCGGAAAGAACTAATGCATACTCTAAAATTAGGCTTCAGTCTTATATCGCTGATGGTTCGTTCTGGTTTAGAAATGATCGAGCTGAGGAACTATATGACATTACCCCCGAAAATCCAGTTGTTTATTATAACTTAATCCGTGAAAAGCTATATGAAGAGGGATACATTAGTCTGTCAAATGTATCCACTGTCCAGCCCTAACTTTACCTGTTATCCAGCCTTTAAAAAACTTCGGAGTCCGTTACGCGAAACATAAGGAGGCTTTGAGATGATTGAGAAGATACCTGATCTGCCGGACAACGTCCTCGGCTTCAAGGCCAAGGGGACGGTAACCGAACGTGACTACGAGACCATCATCATTCCGGCGGTGGAAGATCTGTTCTCCCGTCAGGAGAAGATTCGGTTTCTTTATCACCTCGGAGAAGAGTTCACCGGATTCGAAGCCGCCGCCATATGGGACGACACGAAATTGGGCATGAAGCACCTCACCGGCTGGGAGAGAGTAGCCATCGTATCGGACACCGAATGGGTACGGGCGGCGATCAAGATCTTTGGGGTTGTCATCCCGGGGCGTGTTCGCGCGTTTCATAACAACGAAATCGCCGAGGCAACACGCTGGATCAGCGAGTAGCTTACCAGCTGTTTTTGATAAGGAGTACCATGAAAACACTCTATCTCGATTGCCAGGCCGGCATCTCCGGCGACATGACCGTGGGGGCGCTCCTGGATCTGGGGGTGCCGCTGGAACACCTGCAAACAGAGCTGGCTAAGTTGGGGCTCCCTCCCGGTTCCTACGCACTCTCCACCAGCCGCACCGAACGCCGCCACGTGGCGGCCCTCAAGTTCGACGTGGCGGTGCACGACCACCACACCCACCGCCACTACGCCGGCATCGACGCCATGATCGCGGCGAGCTCCCTGGCCGATCCCGTGAAGGAACGAGCCCGGAGGATCTTCCGCCGCCTGGCCGAGGCCGAGGCCAAGGTGCACGGCGTAGCCATCGAGGAGGTGCATTTCCACGAGGTGGGGGCCGTGGACTCAATCGTGGATATCGTCGGCGCCGCCATCTGCCTCGATTGCCTTGGGGTGGAGCAGGTCTATGCCTCATCCCTCCCCCTGGGGGGCGGCTTCGTGGAGACTGCCCATGGCCTGCTGCCGGTGCCGGCGCCGGCCACGGCCGAACTGCTGCAGGGGTTGCCGGTGCATGGCAAATGCGGCCCCGGGGAACGGGTTACCCCCACCGGCGCGGCCATCGTGGCTGCCCTGGGTACGGGCTTCGGCAGGCAGCCGGCCATGGGGCTGGAACGGATCGGCTGCGGGGCTGGGGGTAAGGATTTCCCCGACTGCCCCAATATCCTGCGGGCCTTTCTCGGTACGTCGGAGGGAGGGCAAGCGGCTGCTGAGACCGTGCTGGTCGTGGAGACCAACATCGACGACTCGACGCCGGAGGTCCTGGGCTATGCCATGGAGCGGCTCCTGGAGGCGGGGGCACTGGACTGCTCCTTTACCCCGATCCAGATGAAGAAGAACCGCCCAGGCGTGCAGCTCTCCTTCCTCTGTCGTCCGGAACAGCTGGAGGACCTGGCGCAACTGGTGCTGGCCGAGACATCGGCCATTGGCCTGCGCCATTATCCGGCTGGCAGGATCACCCTGGAACGCCGCATTGAGGAGCGACCTACGCAGTTCGGAGCCGTGCGCTTCAAGCTGGCCTTCGCGGACGGCCGGCTGCTGCGCTCAGCTCCGGAGTACGAGGATTGCCGCCGGATCGCCAGGGAGCAGGGCATCCCCTGTCGGGAGGTCATGGAGCGGCTGGCCTCGGAAAATTGGCAATCCACGAGGACAACGCCATGAGGATCGCTACTCTGAGTATCGGCGATGAACTGATTCTCGGTCAGGTGACCGACACCAATGCCGGCACCATTGCCCGGGCCCTGCTTGATCAGGGCCTGCGGTTGCAGAGGCATCTGACCGTGGGCGACAATGAGTTGGATATCATGGATGCCATCAACGACCTTGGCGGGGCAAATGACGTGGTGATCGTCACCGGCGGACTGGGACCGACCCTGGACGACCTGACAGCCCATGCCGCGGCCAGGGCCACCGGGCGGCGGCTGGTGCTGAACGAGGAGGCCAGGGACCATGTCCGCGCAATGTCGGGCAAGCTGGCCTCGCTGATCGTCTGCCCCCTGAACGACAAGCAGGCCCTGATTCCCGACAAATCGACGCTCATCCCCAACCGGATCGGCACTGCCTGCGGTTTTCATCTGATCTGCAACGGTTGTTTCATGTTCTTCCTTCCCGGGGTTCCCTCGGAGATGATTCCCATGCTGCATGAATCGGTCGTTCCTTTTCTTCTGGAGCGGGCCACGAAGCGGCCACATATCAGTTTCATGCACTTTAACCTGTTCGGCCCCTGCGAGGCAGAGGTGGACGATTTACTGACCGGTATTGCCCGGCCCGATCTCGGCCTATATCTGGGGATCTGCGTCACTTTTCCCTGGATGCGCATAACTCTCAGGGCCGAGGCCGTAAGCGACGCGGCAGCCGATGAGTTGCTGGCACCAGCCGTCCGGACGGTGCGGGAAAGGTTGGAAAGTTACATCTTCTCTGAAGGTGCGGAAACAATGGATGAGGCCCTGGCTGCCATGTTCCGGAAGAGCGGTTTGACCCTGGCCCTGGCCGAGTCCTGCAGCGGCGGGATGATTGCCAAGCGCATCACGGATGTGGCCGGGAGTTCAGCCTATTTCCTGGAGAGTGCGGTGACTTACAGCAACGCTGCCAAGGAACGGTTGCTTGGAGTGCCGGTGGCGCTGCTGGAAGAAAAGGGCGCTGTCAGCTCCGAGTGTGCGGAGGCAATGGCCCGAGGGGTATGCCGTGCTGCCGGAAGCGATCTGGGATTGGCGGTAACCGGCATTGCCGGACCCGACGGCGGCAGCCCGGAGAAACCGGTGGGCACGGTCTTCATCGCGCTGGCAACCCAGGATGGTTGCCGGAGCGAGCGCTTTCAGTTCCACGGTTCCCGGGACGAGGTCCGCATCATCACGGCCTGGACCGCACTTGATTGGTTGCGCCGTTATCTCTCCGGCGCGCAGTGACGAGACGGCTCGTAATGTTTATATAAAACCTTGCTTGGCGACAACGACTTATGGTAATTTTATCCACTTTTAATCCCCACTTGCAACCTTCAGGAGATAGTAGATATGTCGGAAAAAAATGCCACCCAGGAAAAAAACAAGGCGATTGAACTTGCATTGAGCCAGATCGAGAAACAGTTCGGCAAGGGCGCCATCATGCGTTTGGGTAATGATGAGGCTCTGCCGGGTGTGGAGGCCATCTCCACCGGTTCCATTTCCCTTGACATGGCCCTTGGCGTGGGCGGGGTCCCCCGTGGCCGGGTGGTCGAGGTCTATGGCCCGGAATCATCGGGCAAGACGACCCTGGCTCTGCACATCGTGGCCGAGGCCCAGAAAACCGGCGGCATAGCGGCTTTTGTGGATGCCGAGCATGCCCTGGACATCGGCTATGCCCGCAAACTGGGCGTCAAGACCGACGATCTGCTGGTCTCCCAGCCCGATACCGGCGAGCAGGCTTTGGAGATCGCCGAGACCCTGGTGCGCAGCGGCGCCATCGACGTGCTGGTGGTGGACTCGGTGGCAGCCCTGGTTCCCAAGGCGGAGATCGAGGGGGAGATGGGGGATTCGCACATGGGGCTGCAGGCGCGGCTGATGTCCCAGGCCCTGCGCAAGCTGACCGGTATCATTTCAAAATCCAACTGTTGTGTGATCTTCATCAACCAAATCCGCATGAAGATCGGTGTCATGTTCGGCAATCCCGAGACCACCACCGGCGGCAACGCCCTCAAGTTCTACGCCTCGGTGCGCATGGATATCCGCAAGATCGCCACCCTCAAGCAGGGCAACGACGTGATCGGGTCCCGCACCAAGGTCAAGATCGTCAAGAACAAGGTGGCGCCGCCCTTCAAGGAAGTGGAGTTCGACATTCTCTATGGCGAGGGGATTTCGCGTACCGGCGACGTGCTCGACCTGGCGGTGGATAAGGGGATCATCGACAAGAGCGGTGCCTGGTTTTCCTATGGCAAGGAACGCATTGGCCAGGGGCGCGAGAATTCCAGGACCTGGCTGACGGATCACCCGGAGGTGCTGGCCGAGGTGGAGGGGCGCTTGCTGGATATGCTCAAAGTGGCGCCGGCCGCGCCAGCATAAGTATCAGTGCGTTGAGGAGCCGAAGACGAGCCGACGCAGATAGCGCTTTGATTTGGAATCGGCATAAGGAGGTAACCCATGGAGTTGAACGAGATCCTGACTATTGCCGTCAAGGCCAAGGGATCTGACATCCATATCAAAACCGGTCTGCCCCCGATAGTGCGTATCGATGGCAAGCTGCACCCTATTCCCAATGCTCAGCGCTTGTCCCCCGACTTCGTCAGCAACATGGCCAAGTCGATGATGAGCGAGCGCCAACAGCGGCTCTTTGAGGAAAATTCCGAGGTGGATCTGGCCTATGCCGTGCCTGGCCTGGGGCGCTTCAGGGTCAGTGTCTATCGCCAGCGCGGCACCGTGGCCATGGTATTCCGCGCCATCTCCTTTTCCATACCCTCCTTGCAGACGCTCAACCTGCCCCCCGTCATCCAGAAGGTCTGTCAGGAGGAGCGCGGATTGATCCTGGTGACAGGAACAACCGGTTCCGGCAAGTCCAGCACCCTGGCGGCCATGATCGATTACATCAATCAGACCCGCACCTGCAACATCATAACCATCGAGGACCCGGTCGAGTTCCTGCACCGCGACAACAAGAGCATCATCAGTCAGCGGGAGGTGGGCACGGATACCCCAACATTTTCAAGTGCTCTCAAAGGCGCCCTGCGGCAGGATCCGGACGTGATCCTGGTCGGCGAAATGCGTGACTACGAGACCATTGAGACCGCCATGACCGCAGCCGAAACCGGCCACCTGGTCCTCTCCACCCTGCACACTATGGACGCGGCCGAGACGATCAACCGGATCATCGCCGTCTTCCCCCCCTATCATCAGAGACAGGTCCGCATCCAGTTGGCCGGCGTCATCAAAGGGGTTCTGTCCCAGCGCCTGGTGCCCAAGGCGGACGGCAAGGGGCGCGTGCCGGCGGTGGAGGTGATGCTCGGCACCGCCCGGGTCAGGGAGTGCATCGACGACAAAGAAAAGACCAAACAGCTCCATGATGCCATTTCCCAGGGTTTTATTACCTATGGCATGCAGACCTTCGATCAGTCGCTAATGAAGCTCTATACCGCCAAACTGATCACCTATGACGAGGCATTGCGGCAAAGTTCCAACCCGGACGACTTCGCTCTCAAGGTTTCCGGCATCTCTTCGACCTCCGATGCCTCCTGGGAAGGTTTTGAGCACAAGGATCATGAAGAGGTGGAACCCGAGAAGCTCGACATTGAGAAGTACTGAGCAGTCGTCACCGGAGCGGGCCTATCAGTATGCCCTGAAACTGCTTGCGGCTCGGGACTACACGGTGGCGAAACTCAGGGCAAAGCTCTGCGACCGGGGGTTTGACGATGCCGATATCGAGATTTCAGTGGCACGCCTGGAGGCAGGGAACTGGCTCAATGACCTCCGTCTTGCCGAGCGTTTTGCCGAAACGGCTGTTACGTCCGGGCGTTTCTACGGCCCGCGCCTTAAACTGGAAATGCGGCGCCGCGGAATTCCCGCTGCCATGGTAGATGAGGTGCTGGGGCGTGTTTTGGGCGAGCATGACGGTTGCGCCGAGGCACGTTCGATACTGGGGCGTCGTTTCCCCGGCTTTTCCTATGCAACCGCCGATGCCAGGGAGAAACGCCGGGTCATCGCGTTTTTTGCGCGGCGCGGCTTTAGCATGACGGCTATCATGCGGAGCATGAGAACTGAAGAACAATGATCAATTCAATTTAAATACAGTTGAGGGCAGAAATGACAAGCAATGAGATCCGCGCACGTTTTCTGAAGTTTTTCGCCGACCGGGGGCATACGATCGTAGCAAGTTCGGGCATCATTCCCAAGAACGATCCCACGTTGATGTTTGCCAATGCCGGTATGAACCAGTTCAAGGACTGTTTTCTCGGACTGGAAAAACGGGATTATACCCGGGCCTGCAGCTCCCAGAAGTGCGTCCGCGCCGGCGGCAAGCACAACGACCTGGAGAACGTGGGCCGGACGGCACGGCATCACACCTTCTTCGAGATGCTCGGTAACTTCTCCTTTGGGGACTATTTCAAGAAAGAAGCCATTGCCTTTGCCTGGGAATTTCTGACCAAGGACCTGGGACTGGACAAGAGCCGCCTCTACGTCTCGGTCTACACCGACGACGATGAAGCCGCCGATATCTGGCACCTGCAGGAAGGTATCCCCCGGGAGCGCATCTTCCGTTTCGGCGAGAAGGACAACTTCTGGTCCATGGGCGACACCGGGCCATGCGGCCCCTGCACGGAGATCTTCTATGACCAGGGGGCCGAGGTGGGGTGCGACAGCCCCAACTGCACCGTGGGATGCGACTGCGACCGCTACATGGAGATCTGGAACAATGTCTTCATGCAGTACGACCGTTCGGCCGACGGTACGCTGACCCCCTTGCCCAAACCCTCGGTGGATACCGGAATGGGGCTGGAGCGCGTTTCGGCGGTTATGCAGGGGGTCTCGACCAATTATGATACAGATCTATTGCAAGGAATCATTCGCCATGTGGAAACGCTTTCCGGCAAGCGCTACCGCGAGAATGATAAGGATGATGTCTCCATGCGGGTCATTGCCGATCATGCCCGTGCAGTAACCTTCCTGATCTGCGACGGGGCTCTGCCCAGTAATGAGGGGCGCGGTTACGTGCTGCGGCGCATCATGCGCCGTGCTGCCCGCCATGCCAAGATGCTCGGCTTTGCCGAGCCGATGCTTTATCATATGGTTGATGCGGTGCGTGACATGATGGGCGAGGCCTATCCGGATCTGCTGGAGCGTGAGGCCTATATCAAGAAGGTGGTCCTGGCCGAGGAGCAACGTTTTGCCGAAACGCTCGATCGTGGTCTGGCTATCCTGAATGATGAAGTGGCGACCCTGCGCGGGGCAGGCAAGCGGATAATCCCAGGTGACGTGCTGTTCAAGCTCTACGACACCTTTGGCTTCCCTACGGATCTGACCGCCGACATTGTGGAGAGTGAGGGCTTTGCCATCGACGAGGCCGGTTTCGAGGCCTGTATGGAGAAACAGCGGGAACAGGCCCGCGAGCACTGGAAAGGTTCCGGCGAGGAGGGGATCGCCCAGGTCTACAAGGAATTGCACAATCGCGGCATCAGTAGCGCCTTCGTGGGTTACGACGAGATGTCGGTATATTCGCAGGTCACGGCCATCGTCAGGGGCGGCATTGAGGTGGCTGCTGCCGCAGCTGGGGATACGGTCGAGGTTGTCACCGAAATAACCCCATTCTATGGTGAATCCGGTGGACAGAAGGGTGACAGCGGTACGATCTCCACCGGCAATGCCCACCTGGAGGTACTTTCCGCCAGCCGCCCTTACCCGGACCTGATCGTGCATCACGCAGTAGTGCGCGAAGGCCAGCTCAACAAGGGGGATGTTGCCGACCTGAAGGTGGATGTCCCTTCAAGGAAGGCTACGGGCCGCAATCACACTGCCACCCATCTTTTGCAGACGGCCCTGCGCCAGGTGCTGGGCGAACACGTCAAGCAGGCCGGTTCACTGGTTGCCCCGGATCGCCTGCGGTTCGATTTCACCCATTTCTCCGCCATGACCGCGACCGAGATTCGTCAGGTGGAGGACTTGGTCAACGGCTTCATCATGGCCAATGGCCAGGTCACCACGACCCAGATGGGGATCAACGAGGCGATCGAGGCCGGAGCCACCGCGCTGTTCGACGAGAAATACGGTGATACGGTGCGTGTGGTCAGGGTAGGCGATGTCAGCATGGAGTTGTGTGGCGGCACCCATATGCGTGCAGCCGGCGACATTGGATTCTTCAAGATCATCTCTGAAACCGGCATTGCCGCCGGGGTGCGCCGAATCGAGGCCTTGACCGGCACCGGGGCCATCAGTTTCGTCCAGCAGATGGAAGACGAACAGCGGGCTTTGGCAGCTCTTCTCAAGGCTGAAGGAGGCAATCCTCTGGACCGGCTGGAAAAACTGATGGCCAAGCAGAAGGAGCTGCAGCGTGAAATAGAGTCTTTAAACGGCAAGCTCAACGCGGCCGCCTCCGGAGACCTGCTCTCAAAGGCAATAGAGATTAACGGTATGAAGCTGTTGGCGATAGAGGTGCAGGTGGAGGACGTCAAGGCGCTCCGGGACCTCTCGGATACCCTTAAAGATCGTATCGGCGAGGGGGTTATCGTTCTCGGCGCGGCCATAGCTGGCAAGGCCAATCTGCTTGTAGCGGTGACCAAGGGCGTGAGTGCAAATTTCAGGGCGGGTGATATAATTAAAAAATTGGCTCCGATGATCGGCGGCAGCGGCGGCGGTAAACCCGAACTGGCCCAGGCCGGTGGAGGGCTGCCCGAAAAGATCGGCGAAGCGCTTGCTGCCGCGATAACGATATTTTCCGGGGATTAAGGGCTAAACATCGTGGATAGCGGAGAATAAATGACCTTACGGCAAATACATATCCCAGAGCCTTCTCCCAACGTCGGCCTGACCACCATTCTGATTGTGGATGACGAAAAAATCATCAGGGATTTGTGCAAAAAGGCGCTCAAGGGGTACAATGTACTACTTGCTGGAACCTGTTCCGAAGCCCTGCATCTGTATGAGAACGAGCGCCCGGAACTGATTTTGACCGATGTGATGATGCCGGGCGGGACAGGTATCGATCTCCTCAGGCATGTCAAAAAGCTGGATCCTAACGCGGTAGTCATCATCATGACCGGCTTTGCCGAGAAAGAGGTTATTCTCAACGCCCTCAAAGAGGACGCCGATGATTTTATCAACAAGCCGCTCAATTTGCTGCAGCTGAAGACCACCATAGAAAAGGGTCTGGGGAGGAAACGGCTCAAAGAGGAACTGGCCAACCTGAAAAAATTGGACCGCCTCAAGAGCAATTTTCTTTCGCTCATCTCCCACAAGCTGCGTACGCCGATTACTTCGATATCGTTATTCCTGCAGAACATCCAACGCGGATTGTACGAGCCTGACGATCCATCATTCCTGCAGAATGCCCAGCTGATTTACGACGAATCCGCTTATCTCGGGCGGCTGGTGGCCGATCTGCTGACATTCAGCCAGGTGATGGTTGGCAGCGAGGGGCTGGTTCTTGAGGATTGCGATCTGAACAGCATTGTTACCGAAGTGCTTCAGCAATCCCGTGAAGCCTTGAACAAGCCGGGCGTAGAAATCGATTTCAGCAGATGCGATCTGCCTTCCCTGCAACTGGACCGGGGAAAAATCTCCTTTGCCCTTCAGCAGATCATTGATAATGCCTTCAAGTTTTCCGGTGATTTGGGGCAGGTCACGATCTCTTTCCAAGCAGCCAGCGATAAAGTCTATATTGTTGTATCCGATACCGGCGCAGGCATCTCCCAAGATGAGATCGCCAAGGTGTTCGAGAAGTTCTATCAGATCGACCCGGACAATACCGGACAGGTGCGGGGTTTCGGTCTTGGTCTCTTCTATGCCAGAGAGTTCGTCCATATGCATGGAGGCAGTATCGGCATGGACAGCGATCCCGGAGTTGGAACCACTGTCACGGTTATGTTGCCGCTGCATTAACATTTTGATATTTTGCCTGTTTTACGGTAAGCTGCCAACTTTCTGGTTGGCAGCTTTATTTTCGGAAACAAGGATGCGGTATGAATCAATTGATCGAGAAGGCAAAGACCCTCATGGAGGCTCTGCCTTATATCCGGCGATTCTCGGGTAAAACCTTTGTCATCAAATACGGTGGCCACGCCATGGCGGACGAAAAGCTGAAAGCATCGTTCGCCCTGGATGTGATCATGCTCAAGTCCCTGGGCATCAATACGGTTATTGTCCATGGTGGTGGCCCCCAAATCAACGAGACCCTCAAGCGTTACGGCATTGTATCCCAATTTGTCAAAGGGATGCGGGTGACGGACGAAGAGACCATGTCCGTGGTGGAGATGGTGCTGGTTGGCCAGGTTAATAAGGAAGTAGTCGGTTACCTAAACCAGCATGGTGGTCGTGCGGTAGGTCTTTCCGGTAAGGACGGGACCTTGCTCTTGTCCAAAAAACTCCTGCAGGAGGTCCGCCGGGAGGATGGTACTGCTGAGATGCTGGACATCGGCTTTGTGGGGGATGTGGTCAAGGTCAACACAGATCTGATCGCAACCCTGGAACATGGCAAGTATATTCCAGTTATTGCTCCGGTTGGTGTCGGTCAGGGCGGGGAAAGCTACAACATCAACGCCGACCTGGTGGCAGGTCGCGTGGCGTCAGCCCTCAATGCGGAAAAATTGATTCTGCTGACCGATATCGAGGGGGTAAAAGACAGTAGCGGCACGCTTCTCTCCAGCATCGCCGTGGCCGACATGCACCGTCTGATCGCGGAAGAGGCCATAACCGGCGGGATGATCCCCAAGGTGGTGTGCTGTGCGGATGCCCTCAGGGATGGGGTCAAAAAGGCCCATATCATCGACGGCCGCATGGAGCATGCGGTCCTTTTGGAGATATTTACGGACGTAGGCATCGGCACGGAAATACAGAAATAGGGGGATGCAAATTCCTCCAAATATACTGTGTTGGCTGTTGAGCCTCCTTGCGACTCGGCCTGCCGCCCACTTCGGGACGCCTTCTCGGTCCAATTCGCAAGCGAATTGTGCGGCGTGGCGAAGCTAAACATCTGCATCACCTCTTGGACGCCTTGATCTTGGGAAAAAAAACACGCTCCCATCAGACCGGAGAACATATGAACTCACAACAGTGGATCGAAAAATCCGACAAATACATAATGAAGACCTACGGGCGCTATCCCATCGTGCCGGTGCGGGGAGCCGGTTGCCGACTGTGGGACGCCGATGGCAGGGAATACCTGGATTTCCTGGCCGGCGTGGCCGTAAACAATCTTGGCCATTGTCACCCCAAGGTCGTGGCTGCCCTGCAGCAGCAGGCCACGGAGCTGATTCACTGTTCCAACTACTACCAGATCCCGCAACAGATCGAGCTGGCCGAGCTTCTCTGCCGTTACTCCTTTGCGGACAAGGCCTTTTTCTGCAATAGCGGGGCTGAGGCCAACGAGGCGGCCATCAAGCTTGCCCGAAAATACAGCCGGGACAAGTTCGGCCCCGAGCGCTACGAGATCATCACCGCTGCCGAATCGTTTCACGGCAGGACCATGGCCACTGTTTCCGCCACGGGCCAGGAAAAGGTGCAGCGTTTCTTCGACCCGCTCCTGCACGGTTTTACCCATGTCCCCTTCAACGATGCTGCTGCGTTGGCAGCGGCAGTCACCCCGAATACCTGCGCTGTCATGCTGGAGCCGATTCAGGGTGAGGGGGGCGTCAACGTGCCATCAGCCGACTACTTCCAGGAGGTAAGGGCTATCTGCGACCAGCATGGGTTACTGCTGATCTTCGATGAAGTCCAGGTGGGGATGGGACGGACCGGCAAGCTCTTTGCCTACGAACATTTTGGCGTGCAGCCCGACATCATGACCTTGGCCAAGGCGCTGGCCGGAGGCGCCCCGATCGGCACCATGCTGGCCAAGGACCAATATGCCGCCTCCTTCACGCCTGGCACCCACGGTTCCACCTTCGGCGGCAATCCGTTGGTGTGCGCGTCGGCCATAGCAACGATGCGCGTCCTGCTGGAGGACGGGATCCTCAACCGGACCGAAGAGATCGGCGAATACCTGCTGGGTGAACTGGAAGCTCTGGGCAAGAAGTACTCCTTTGTCAAGGAAGTGAGGGGCATCGGGCTGATGATCGGCATGGGGCTCACCATTCCCGGGGCGGACATCGTCAAACAGGGGCATAACCGCGGTTTGCTGCTCAACGTTACCCACGACACGGTTCTCCGTTTTGTGCCGCCTCTGGTGGTGACCAAGCAGGAGATCGACAAGATGATTGTGATACTCGACGGCATTTTTGCCGAGGTCGAGGCATAGGGGGGAAAATGGTACGGCATTTCCTGGCGCTGCATGATTTCAGCAAGGAAGAACTGGATAGTCTCCTTGTCTTTGCTAAGGATCTGAAGGACAAACAAAAGCAGGGGATTCCCCACAGGCTTCTGGATGGAAAAACAGTGGCGCTGATCTTTGAAAAATCATCCACCAGGACCAGGGTTTCATTTGAGGTGGGGGTTTTTCAGCTAGGCGGCCATGGGCTGTTCATGCCTTCCGGCAATTCCCAGATGGGGCGTGGCGAGCCGATAAAGGACACTGCCCGCGTCATGGCCCGCTACTGCGACGGAGTTATGATCCGCACCTTTGGTCAGGAAATCGTGACCGAATTTGCCGAATATTCCGGGGTGCCGGTAATCAACGGCCTGACCGACCTGTTCCATCCTTGTCAGATCATGGCTGATTTGCAGACCGTTATCGAACACAAGGGGAGCTATGACGGGTTGAAGTTCGCCTGGGTCGGTGACGGCAACAACATGGCCAACACCTGGATCGAGGCTGCGGCTATCCTTGGTTTTGATCTGACCCTGGCCTGTCCCAAGGGTTATGAACCTGACGCCGCAGTCATGGCTTGGGCCAAGTCCAGGGCTTCCTCCAGGATTCTTCTGACCGAAGACCCGCGCGAGGCGGTAAAGCACGCCGATGTGCTCAATACCGATGTCTGGGCCAGTATGGGGCAGGAAGCCGAACAACAGAAACGGGAAAAGGCTTTCAAGGGCTATTGTCTGGATGATGCGTTGCTGGCGCTGGCCAAGCCGGACTGCATCGTACTGCACTGTCTGCCGGCACACCGGGGCGAGGAGATTACCGATTCGGTCATCGAGAGCCGGAATTCAGTTGTCTGGGACGAGGCCGAAAACCGCCTGCACATACAAAAAGCGATTATGGCGCGGTTGATAGGGTGTTCATGATACGGAAGATTAAAGTCCGTATAAATATGGGTTGTTTTTACGATGTTCCGACTATCGGATTCCCATACATTGTTTGCAGAAGCGATTAAATGCCGTAAATATTATTTAAAATGGAGGCCGACATGGCTAACAAGCAAGAAGTGAAGAAAATAGTTTTGGCATATTCCGGCGGATTGGATACCTCAATCATTCTCAAATGGCTCAAAAATGAGTATGGATGCAAGGTCGTCGCATTTTCTGCCGATCTGGGACAGGGCGACGAACTGGACCCAATCCGCGAGAAGGCTCTGGCTACTGGTGCCGATAAGGTTTATATCGATGACCTGAAGGAAGAATTCGTCAGGGATTTCGTGTACCCCATGTTCCGTGCCAATGCCATCTACGAAGGTCATTACCTGCTGGGGACCTCCATTGCCCGCCCGCTGATCGCCAAACGCCAAATGGAGATCGCTGCCAAGGAGAAGTGCGATGCAGTTTCCCACGGCGCCACCGGCAAAGGGAACGACCAGGTCCGCTTCGAGCTGGCTTACTATCATTACAACCCATCCATCAAAGTGATCGCACCGTGGCGCGAATGGACTCTCAACAGCCGTCAGGCGTTGGTTGAGTATGCCAAGAAAAACGGCATCCCTATCCCGACCACCAAAAAGCGTCCCTGGTCCTCCGACCGCAATATGTTGCATATCTCCTTTGAAGGGGGGATTCTTGAGGATACCTGGGCCGAAGCGCCGGAAGATATGTACACCTTGACCAAGTCGCCGGAAAAGGCCCCCAACAAGCCGCAGTACGTTGAGATCGAATTCAAAAACGGCAATGCCGTGGCCGTGGACGGGGAAAAGATGACCCCGGCCCAACTCCTGGCCCATCTCAATTTCATCGGTGGCGAGCACGGCATTGGTCGGGTGGACCTGTTGGAGAACCGCTCAGTGGGCATGAAATCTCGCGGTGTCTACGAGACCCCTGGTGGGACCATTTTGCGTGAGGCCCACTCGGCTGTGGAGCAGATTACCATGGACCGCGAAGTTATGCGTATCCGCGACGGTCTGATCCCCGAGTATGCCCGTCTTGTTTACGCTGGCTACTGGTTTTCACCGGAGCGTCTGATGCTGCAGACCTTGGTTGACGATTCGCAAAAATGCGTGAATGGCGTGGCTCGCGTCAAGCTCTACAAGGGGCATTGCCGCACCGTTGGCCGCAAATCGGATACCGATTCGCTCTTCAACCTGGATTTTGCCACCTTTGAAAAAGACCAGGTATTCAATCAGGCGGACGCCGAAGGTTTCATCAAAATCAATTCGTTAAGGTTGCGAATCAGGTCGCTTATGATGGCGGCAAAAAAGAAATAACACATGTAAACCCTCTGCCAGGCCCGCGAACCTTTTGATTGCAACGGTTCGCGGGCCTGGCAGAAAAAATTTGGATACTAAAAATGTTATGACGACAAAAAAATTCAAAAAGGAACATATTGTCACCTCGGTGGTGGCCGTTATCGTTGATGATGAAGATCGTGTTCTCCTGACCAAGCGGAGCATTCCACCTTTTCTTGACATGTGGGTAATGCCTGGGGGCAAGATCAATCTGGGTGAATCGATCCTTGTGGCTCTGAAACGGGAGGTGCACGAAGAGGTTGGTCTTGAAGTCGAGATCGAAGGATTGGTCGATGTGTTCGAACATATCACGCCGGGTGAAGACAACGATCACTTCGTAATCCTGTATTACCGGTGCAGACCACTTTATTGCGATATCAGGCAGAATGAGGCCGAGGTGTCCGAAGTCGCCTGGGCGCACCGTTCAGAGATTCCGGCATACCATATGCCGGATGGGACCCGCTATATCCTGGGGATCGTTTTCCCCGAATTATGTACCTGCGAAGTATCCAGCTGAAAAAATGCCGGTAATAATCGATAAAAAAGTCAATCTGGACTTTCCACTCGGACACCACCTGCATTGCCTGATTGCCCAGATACCCAATAACCTGAGGCGCTGCGATAGCGGTTTTTGCCTGGTTGATCCTGATGCCCAGTGGGCAAGGGTGCGCTCGATCCTTGACCTGGTCGCGGGGGGCGAGGGAAACCTCAAGAAGTTGCATTTCCTGCTCTTCCCCGAGACCTCGCTACCGGTATCCCATTTCGATGACATGCTGGCAGAGATCGAACGCAGCTTTCGCGCCAACACCGTGACCATGTTCGGAGTGGAGCATATATCCCTGCGTGAGTACCGCGACCTGTTGATGCGTTTCCGTGAGGATAATGCCGAGGCCATAGAATTAGTAGAGCGGGACATTGATTCGGGTGATGTGCTTGATGTGCCGGTTAACTGGTGCTGTATCGCGGTAAAGGAGGCCGATGGCCGTTTGCGGGTGTTTTTGGAAGCCAAGAGCCACCCCTTTCATGGAGAGGAATATATCGATAAGTTCCACGACCTTTACCGGGGCAGGCATTTCTACTATATGCGCAGCAGACCGGCGTGTTTTAACTTCATGGCTATAATCTGCCTGGACTATCTATATCGGGACCTTTACACTTCCAATATCCGGCAGATCATAGATCATTCCAATCAGCTCTTTTTCACTACGCGGCAGGGGTTGGACGCCTTGTTCGTGATTCAGTGCAACCCGAAGCCGGAGCATAGCGCCTATCGCGATGTGATCTGCGGTTTTTACGGTGAATATCTGGAGGATATGCCCGGTGTGCGCGAAACTGTAACCGTTTTCGGCAATGCCTCGGATGAGACCCGCCTGGAAGATGAACCGCGGATGGGATTTGGCCATTCCTATGTAGTTATCAATCGTGGCCATCGTTTGTCCCATGTAACGTTAAGCGAGTTTGCCACAGATGACTTTGATGGCGCTCCGGTATGTCGGCTGCGATTCGGCAGCGGAACGCGCCTTTTGTATTTTAATCTGCCGCAACAGCATGAGATCGATCCGCGCACGTCACGAGTGCCGCTCAAGGTACATGCCATCATGAGCCCTGGCAATGCCGGAGGATGGCGTAAAGTTACTGCCGAGGAGTTGGCGGCAGGATATGAAATAGAAAGTGAGAACAACATATGACCACTGAGGAGACGGATGTGTCCCAAGATAAACTTTGGGGAGGTCGTTTTACCCAGCCCACAGATAAATTCGTGGAAGAATTCACCGCTTCGATCGGTTTTGATAAACGGCTCTATCATCAGGATATCCGCGGTTCCATCGCTCATGCGCGTATGCTGGGCAAGCAGGGCATAATTCCCATAGCCGATGTGGAGACCATAGTCCATGGCCTGCAGCAGATATTGCAGCAGATCGAGGCCGGTGAGTTCGATTTTTCGATCAGCCTGGAAGACATCCATATGAATATCGAGGCTCGGCTCTCCGCAAAGATTGGCGAAGCCGGAAAACGCCTGCACACGGGCCGCTCCAGGAACGACCAGGTGGCCCTGGACATCCGTCTCTATTTGCGGGATGAAATTGTGGAGATAGTAACTTTTCTCGACCTGCTGATCGATGCCTTACTGAACAAAGCAGAGGTCAATCTTGATGTGGTAATGCCAGGATATACCCATTTGCAAACCGCCCAACCGATTCTTTTCAGTCATCATCTGATGGCCTACGTTGAGATGTTCAAGCGGGACATAGCACGTATGGAGGATTGCCTCAAAAGGGTCAATGTCATGCCATTGGGGGCGGGGGCTCTGGCTGGTACGACCTTTCCAATAGATCGATTGTATGTTGCCGAACAGCTGGGCTTCCCTGCCATTACCCGCAATTCGCTGGATTCTGTCTCGGACCGTGATTTTGCCCTTGAGTTCCTGGCGGCCTCATCGATATTGATGATGCATCTCTCGCGGTTTTCCGAGGAGCTGATCCTGTGGTCAACCAGTGAATACAAATTTATCGAATTGTCGGATAGTTTCTGTACAGGTTCTTCCATCATGCCGCAGAAAAAAAACCCTGATGTACCGGAACTGGTACGGGGCAAGACTGGCCGGGTATACGGCAACCTCATGGCATTGCTCACGGTTATGAAGTCACTGCCTTTGGCTTACAACAAAGACATGCAGGAGGACAAGGAGCCTCTTTTCGATACCATCGATAACGTCAAAGGGTGCCTCAAGATATTCGTAGATATGATAAGGGAGTTCCAGGTTTGCGAGCTCAACATGCGCCGGGCAGCCAGTCAGGGCTTTTCTACTGCCACAGATGTGGCTGATTACCTCGTGCGCAAGGGTTTGCCTTTCCGTGACGCCCATGAAGCCGTGGGTAACGCGGTCAAATACTGTGTTGAAAACGAGATGGATATAACCGAGCTCTCCCTGACAGAGTGGCAGCTTTTTTCTCCATATTTTGATAATGACATTTTTGCTGCCATCACTATCGAGGCTAGTATCAATGCCCGCAATGTGCCGGGTGGCACGGCACGGGAAATGGTGCTGAGTGAGATCTTGCGCTGCCGGGAAGGTAGTTAGCCTGATATGCGACAGTGCTTATTTATTCACAGTGGAAATCGCTTTGAAAGGTTTCTATTGCGATCATACTGCCTTTTGATCGAGACGTGATCATGTACTGCCAGTTCTTCGGTTTCAACGAAAAACCGTTTACCATTACACCCAATCCCAATTTCCTCTATCTGAGCGGCATTCATCGAGAAGCGTTTGCCCATCTGCTCTACGGCATTGACAGCCACGCCGGATTCATTGCTCTTACCGGTGAGGTGGGAACCGGCAAAACCACTGTTCTGCGGACCCTTCTCTCCCAATTGAACACGGAGAAGTATCGGAGTGCGCTGATTTTCAATCCGTGTGTTTCCGCCGAACAACTGCTGGCAAACATCTGTCGGGAATTCGGTTGCGAATCCTCCGGGCCCCATGGTTTCGGTAACCTTGACGATCTTAACCGCTATCTGTTGGAACAGAATGCAGCTGGCAGGACGGTTGTCCTGGTGATCGACGAGGCGCAAAATCTGACCCCTGATGTTATGGAACAGGTTCGCTTGATCTCGAATCTTGAAACGGAACAGGACAAGCTAATTCAGATCATCCTGGCCGGACAACCGGAATTGAACGATGTGTTGAACCGGCATGACCTGCGCCAGCTAAGTCAGCGCATCACGGTGCGTTGTCGGCTGACACCCATGAAGCTAAACGATACGCAAGATTATATCAGCCATAGGCTTAAAGTTTCCGGCAGTCGAATTCCAGGACTATTTACCAGGGGCGCGGTCAAAAAGATCTACAGATTTTCCCGGGGCATCCCCAGGCTGATCAATGTGGTTTGCGATCAGGCCTTGGTTCTGGCCTGGACCCGGGAAAGCCTCACAGTGACCTCTTCTATTGCAACGCAGGTCATTGCCGAGGCCCAGGCAGGTTCCAGCGAAGGCCGTAGGATTTTGGGCCGTATTTTATACTGGCTGTTTGCCGGAAAGTGATTTTGTAAATGAGTTATATTTTGGATGCGCTTAAAAAACTGGAAAATGAAAAGTTCAAAAAAAGCAACGGTTCCGGGATGGTCAACATCTCTGGGGAGTTACTGCGGGAAGACCATCGGCGGCCTTCCGGCGGTGGCGCCTGGAAGATCGTAGTTGTGGTGTTGGCAGCTTCGCTTCTTACCTTTGGTACGACCTATTTTTTTCTAAAGGATGGGAAAATGGGCGGCAGTAAGAACCACCCGGTGCCTACTCCTCTGTCCACTAAAACAGTGGTTCCCAGGCCACTGCTTTCCGCTCCGGCTCCACAACAACCAGTCAAGTCTCAGGCCCAAGCGCGACCGTCGATTAAACCGGTATTGCCGGCAGTGCCCTCAACCGTTCCCAGGGAATCAAAATCATCCCCGCCAGTCCGGAGCCGCCTGAAAAGCCGGCCTGCCCATGACAAGCCATTAACATCGATAAGCCAGCAGGAAGTGCCAATCGTTTCGGCATCTCCACCCAGAACCGACATCAAGGTGTCAGGTATTGCCTGGCAAGATGAGCGTAGCGCCAGACGGGCAGTGGTAAACGGTTTTCTCATGCGGGAGCAAGGTGTCGTAGCGGGGGCTAAAATAGTCGAGATTCTGCAGGATCGGGTACGCTTTAGTCAGGCCGGTACAACCTTTGAGGTGCCACTGATCGCATCCGGACAACCGGAGCCCCGAAAATAGACCTTCTTAGCATGAAAGGCCGACTATGCGCAGTCTGATTCTGTTGTTTTCCTGTACGCTTGCCTTGACTGGCTGCGGTAAAAAAGGGCCCCTGATCTATCCGGACCTTCTTGTACCGTCGCCACCGACATCAGTTGCTGTCCGGCAATCCGGTCCCGGCATCAAGCTCTCCTTTGTCATTCCTGATAAAGACCGTGCCGGGCAAAGCTTGAAAGGTGTGGCCGGAATAAAAATCCTCAAGCGTGAAACACAACCTGGTCAAGAACCGGCCTGTAAAGCCTGCAGCGATGATTTCAAGCTTTTCAAGGTGCTGTATCTAGACAAGCTTGATATTAATGCCAGGCGTTATGGAGATTTCGTCATTATACGTGATAGCGACGTAAGCGCTGGCAGGGATTATGGTTACAAGGTCGTGCCCTTTATGAAAAATGGCGCCGATGGCGAACCATCTGAACCGGCGAGCGTTACAATGCAGCTTGCACCTCCTCCTCCGGTTATCAAGGCAGTTTCCAACCCTACAGAAATACTGCTTACATTTTCTGAGTTGCCTTTGAAAGAAGGGAAATTTGCAGGCTACAGCATCTATCGAGCCGTCAAAGGTGAAGATATGCCATATCTGCCGATCAATAAAACGCCCATAACCGGGAACACTTTTACGGACAGTGGCCTTAAAAGGCGTGTGACGTATAACTATGCAGCCAGGGTGGTTGTACGGATGGCAAACGGAACATTGGTGGAAAGTGCGCTTTCCAATGAGGTTCCAGGGGGCCTGACAGAAGAGGAGTAACTGAAAATCTTTGAATTACGCAAAACAAAAGGGGCACCCTAAACGGGGTGCCCCTTTTGTTTTGCGGTGTTGGCGTTTTAAGTATTACTTGACGACAGTTTCAGCCAATTTGGTGGCAATTTCTTTGTAGGGGTTGGCAAACAGGATGATAAGGCAGATAACCAGGGCGTAGATGGCCAGGGACTCGATCATGGCCAGACCGATCATCATGGTGGTCAGGATTTTGCCGGATGCACCAGGGTTACGGGAAACGCCTTCAACGGCGCTTTTTACAGCAAGACCCTGGCCAATGCCGGTGCCTACTGTGCCCAGTGCCATACCGATACCTGCTGCCAGAACGCACATCGTGAAAAAACTCATTTTACTTCTCCTCTCGGGGGTATGATTATCCTAAACAGTATAGGATTAAAAGCACGTCGATACTAGAAACCTGGTTTTAGTGAGCCTCTTCCAGTGAACCCTGGATATAGATCATGGCCAGCAACATAAAGACAAAGGCCTGGATGAAAGAGACCAGTACACCCATCAGCATCATGGGAAGCGGTACCAGAAAAGGGGCCAAACCGAAGAATATCATCAGAACAAGTTCGTGACCGTTCATGTTTCCGAAAAGACGCAGTGTGAGAGACACTGGCCGGCTCAGGTGCCCAATTACCTCGATAAAGAACATGATCGGAGCCAACCATGCAATCGGGCCCATGAAATGTTTCAGGTAATGCAGACCGTGGTGCTTGATTCCCACAACGTGGGTGGAAATAAAGACGATTACGGCGCATGCCGCAGTGGTATTAATATTGGCGGTGGGAGGGAAGAAGCCTGGAATTAATCCGATCAGGTTGGAAACAAGGATGAAAATTGCCAGCGTCGCGATAAGCGGAAAAAAAGGTCGCCCGTGTTCTCCCATGGTTTCAACAATCATGTTCTCTATGCCACCGATGACAACCTCGATAAAATTCTGCAGGCCGCCTGGGATTGACTTGAGCGCCTTGGTGGTAAGAACGGATAAAAGCAGCAGCATGACAATAACCAGCCAAGTATAGGCAATGGCATCGGCACTGGCCTCGTTGATATGGAGAGGCTCAAGCAGTTTGCGGAAAATTTGGAGAAACAATAAGGGGTGAACCATGAATCTAACCTCCTGTGCCCAGGGCACGAATGATAGAAATTGCTATGATGTTGGCTACGATCACTGAGAGACCGACAAGAAGCCCTGCCAGAGAAACCCATCCAGATACCATAATGGCATAAAGAAGTATGCCGGTAACACTGATGCGGGCAATGAATCTCAGTTGTGAATAAACAGTTGGCTTGGCTGGCTGCGATATGAGTATTCTCTGCAATACATTGCGCATCCAGAGAAAATTCATAATGGCAATCATTCCACCTACTAAGATTCCCAGGCCGGTTTTGGTTGAATAAAAGGTAAAACCAACGACAACAAGAATCGCGAGCAACAGCAGGCTGCCAAAAACGATGACGGCGAAGATATTATCCTCGTTTATCCTCTTCGTCATCCTTGTGAATCTCCCTGCCTGCTATCACATAAATGTTCTTGAAGCCGGCTGCGATCCCGATTAAAAGAAAAATATAAAAGAACCAAGGTTTTGTGCCAAACCAGCGATCAAGAGTCAGGCCGAACCAGACACCGATGCCGATAGCTAGTGCAACTGATATTCCCATGCTGGAGACCATGGACAGACTACGTAACAGATCTTTCTTGTCTCGGTCCATAAACGGGTCAGACTCCATACAGGCAAAAACCGATATTCCATAACACATCAAGGATTCGGATGTCAAACACTATTAAATTTTATTGCTTCATTCAGGCTATCAGTTTATAGCATTTTGCGGCTGCGGCGATGGTGTTTTCGATATCGGTGTCGCTATGCATGGAGGATACAAACGCTGTTTCGAATTGCGATGGAGCCAAGTAAACTCCTTCTTCCAGCATTGCCAAAAAGTATTTTGCAAAGGCCTTGGTATCGCAAGCCGAGGCAGTGGGCCAGTCAAAGACCTTCCCTTTAGTAAAGAAGGCGCAAAACATGCTGCCTACTCTGGTTGAGTAGATCGGATAGCCGGCAGCCTTGGCGGCTTTAGCAATCCCTTCGCCTACCTGACAGCTTTTTTCTTCAAGCGCCTCATAAAAGCCCGGTTGTTTTAATATATTCAGGGTGGTAATCCCGGCAGTCATGGCTAAAGGGTTGCCGGAGAGTGTGCCGGCCTGATAAACGCCGCCTGCCGGGGAAAGCTTCTCCATAATTTCGCGCTTGCCGCCAAAAGCACCCACTGGCAAGCCGCCACCGATGATCTTGCCCAGCGTGGTCATGTCCGGGGTTATGCCATATAATTCCTGAGCTCCGCCGTATGCCACGCGAAATCCGGACATAACCTCGTCGAAGATCAGCACAATGCCCTCATTGGTGCAAATTTCGCGCAGGCCCTCCAAAAAGCCTTCCCTGGGCGGAACTGTGCCCATGTTGCCGGCAACGGGTTCAACTATGATACAGGCTATGGAATCCCTATTGTCAGCAACCAGTGCCTTTACCGACTCAAGTGAATTGTATTCCGCAGTAAGGGTGTGTTTGGCAAAATCAGCCGGAACACCTGGTGAATCCGGAACGCCGAAAGTAGCTGCCCCAGAGCCGGCTTTCACAAGTAGGGCATCTGCATGGCCATGATAGCACCCGGAAAATTTGAGAATATTGTCACGCCCGGTATATCCGCGCGCCAAGCGAATAGCGCTCATGGTTGCTTCAGTGCCGGAGCTGACCATTCGCACCATCTCTATAGAAGGGACCGCATCAATCACCATGTTTGCCAAGGTGGTTTCGAGTTCAGTGGGAGCGCCAAAGCTGGCTCCGTTGTCCATGGCGAGCTTGACGGCCTCAACAACTTGAGGGTGACAATGTCCGGCAATCATGGGGCCCCATGAACCAACGTAATCTACATAGCTATTGCCATCTACGTCGAAAATATGCGACCCGGAAGCTTTTTTTATAAAGACGGGATCGGCTCCAACGGATTTGAATGCCCTGACCGGACTATTGACTCCGCCAGGTATGGTGGCCTTGGCCTGCCGGAAAAGAATTGTGGAACGATTATGGTTCATGATTGATCCTTATTAATCATTTGTGTTGTTTGATTATGCACTTGAATGGTTTCTCTGTTAGCATAGACGCTGTTGGCGTGTCAAGGGTAATGAATAAATTCAATTTTAATATTAATAGGTTGTGAATTGTTACGATCTTTTTAACCAGACCAAAAAAAATAAGAAAAATCTACTTGACAAAGAAATTCAAATAACATATTTTCACATCCGATTTTGTATACAGTATACACGCAACATTGAGGAGGCTTTGAATGCTGGGTACATATTTGCCTATACTACTGGTGGTTCTTATTGCCATAATTTTTGGACTTGTGGCGCTAACGTTCTCATCACTCATTGGTCCAAAGAAAAAAACAGCTCTTAAATTGTCTCCGTACGAAAGTGGTTGTGCGCCGGTTGGCACAGCCCGTGAAAGATTCTCCATCAAATTCTACCTGATTGCAATGTTGTTCATTCTGTTCGACATCGAGGCCGTGTTCCTTTATCCCTGGGCCATACTCTACAAGAAACTCGGCGTGTTTGGTCTGGTTGAGATGGGGGTCTTTGTTGTCATTCTCTTCGTCGGTTATATTTATGTCTGGAAAAAAGGAGCATTGGAATGGGAGTAGATAATCCGCTTGGCGACAACATTATCACCACTTCTTTGGATAAAATTGTTAACTGGTCCAGGAAGTCCTCCATCTGGCCGATGACTTTTGGTCTGGCTTGCTGTGCAATTGAAATGATGTCTACTGGTGCTTCTCATAATGACCTTGACCGTTTTGGCATAATCTTTCGTGCCTCACCCCGCCAATCCGATTGTATCATCATAGCCGGCACTGTGACCAAAAAAATGCTGCCTGTTATCAAGGTGGTGTACGAACAGATGCCTGAGCCTAAATGGGTTGTAGCCATGGGAGCTTGTGCCTGTTCAGGTGGGGTGTTTGATACATATAGTGTTGTACAGGGCATAGATGAAGCGTTGCCGGTTGATGTCTATATTCCTGGTTGTCCTCCTCGTCCCGAGGCGCTGCTCTTCGGTCTTCTCAAACTGCAGGATAAGATCTGGAATGATAAGAACTCATTTGGCTCATCAATCGGCTTGGGTAACAGGATTGAGAGCGTAGCAGCTTAAGAAACGGTGCGAAAAATATAATCTCCGGAAAAGGTTTGGATACCATGGCAGAAAACAATCGCGCAGTAGTAAGGTTAAGAGAAAAGTTCGCAGCCTCGATCATTGAGGTGGTGGAGTTCCGAGGCGAGGTGACTGTTACGGTCAAGAAAAGTGACATCATTCCTGTGCTCTCTTTTCTGAAGCAATCACTGCAGTACAACCTGCTCACCGACGTTACAGCGGTTGACTATCTGGGTAAGAAAGAGGACCGCTTCATGATGGTCTATCAACTTTACTCGATTCCGGTCAAAGATCGCTTGCGCATCAAAACAGCGGTTTCGGAAGCTGACTGTCGTATCCCGAGTGCCACCCAGGTATGGCAGACCGCTAACTGGCTGGAGCGCGAGGTCTATGATCTGTTCGGTATCATCTTTGAAAACCATCCTGATCTGCGACGCATCCTCATGGCGGACGACTGGGAAGGACACCCGCTCCGCAAGGATTATCCGCTTCAGGGACCTGGCCGCGAGCCATATAAAGGCCGACTTTCGTAATTAAATCTACTTATCAGCGAACAGTATCTCGATACAGAAGAGGCGATACATGGCAACTACGGAAAAAATGACATTGAACATGGGCCCGCAGCACCCTAGTACACATGGGGTTCTCAGGCTTGTACTCGAACTGGACGGGGAGGTCATTCTAAAGGCCACACCGCACATTGGGTACCTGCACCGTGGTGTGGAAAAGCTCTCCGAGCACCGTACATATCACCAGACGCTGCCGCTGACAGACCGATTGGATTATTTGGCACCAATGCACAACAACTTGGGGTATGTTCTGGCGGTTGAAAAATTGCTGGATATCCAAATCCCTGAGCGTGCCCAGGTAATCAGAACAATCATGGCTGAAATGACTCGTCTTGAGTCTCATTTGGTCTGGATAGCCTGTCATGCCTTGGATATCGGCGCTATGACGGTCTTTATATATGCTTTCCGTGAGCGTGAAACCGTTATGGAAACATATGAGTTGATATCAGGCGCGCGCATGACCAGTAACTTCTTCCGCATTGGTGGTCTGTCACAGGATGTGCCGCCTGAATTCGAGAAAAAGGTTCGGGACTTCGTATCGGTCATGCCTGGGTATCTCGATCAATATGAAGGGCTGTTGACAACCAACCCGATCTGGCTCAAGCGTACTGTCGGAAATGGTGTTATTTCGGCAGAGGATGCCATTGACTATGGCATTACCGGACCGGCGTTGCGTGGATCTGGGGTAGACTGGGACCTGCGCCGCGATAATCCCTACAGCGGATATGAAAAATATAATTTTAAAGTGCCGGTTGGCGAAAAATGTGACACTTTTGATCGTTACAAAGTCCGCTTGGTTGAGATGCGGGAAGCGTGTAAGATCATAAATCAGGCGCTAGACAGTCTCAAGCCTGGACCAGTTTTATCTGATTATCCTCAAATTTGCTATCCACCTAAAGAAAACGTGTACAACAGCATTGAAGGGCTGATCCATCACTTCAAGATTGCATCGGAAGGTTTTCCCGCACCAGAAGGTGAGGTTTATCAGGGAGTAGAAAACCCAAAAGGTGAACTTGGGTTTTACATTGTCAGTGATGGCGGCAACAAGCCTTATAGGATGAGGATTCGCCCACCTTCATTTGTTAATCTTCAGGCTATCGAGAAAATGAGCAAAGGCAGTATGATAGCTGACTTGGTAGCTGTAATTGGAACATTGGATATCGTTCTTGGTGAAATTGACAGATAACTCCCGTACGGTTCAAAGGAGATGGCGCGCATGAGTGAAGCGGTTGCGCAACAGATAGAAGAGCAAGAGCCCGTGATTGATCTTTCGCTTGCCGACAAGATTATTGACAAGTACATAGATCTGCCGGGCAACCTGATGCCGGTACTGCAAGGTGTCCAGGACGAATATGGGTATATCCCCAGGGTAGCGGCAGATTTGATTGCAGAGCGTCTGAATGTGTATCCAAGTCAGATATACGGAGTGCTCACATTCTATGCCCAGTTTCATCTCAAGCCTCGTGGACGCTTTATAATTCGCGTTTGTGTCGGAACTGCTTGTCACGTCCAAGGGGCTCCGCGTATCGTGGAAACTTTTTTCGATAAGTTACATATAGGTCATGCCGAGACTACCCCAGACCTTCGCTATACATTTGAGAAGGTTGCATGTCTAGGGGCATGCGGTATGGCACCGTTGGCCATGGTAAATGATTCTACCTATGGTTCCATGACGGTGCAGAAGGTTGATGAAATCATAAACGATTACAACCAGAGACCATTGAAATAGTAAGTAGCTCGAAACTATCCAGTAGGGGACAATTCAGTCATGAGCGAAAACGCAGCGATAAAAATACTGATCTGCCAAGGGACCGGCGGGATTTCGATGGGCGCCAAAGAGGTTGAGGCGGCATTCGTAAAACACCTTGGTGAAAAGGGTGTTGATGCCATTGTTGGTAAGCGGTGTGATGTTATCAAGACCGGTTGCCGCGGCTTGTGTGCCAACGATGTTTTGGTTGATATCATCACTCCCGAACAAGGGCGAATTACCTATGATTTTGTCAAGCCTGAAGAGGTTGAGAAGATCATTGATGAACACATCGTCAATAAGACAACATTAGAAAAACGAAAAGCTAAGCCATACTATAACCAGTTCGTTGATGCTCAGATGCGTGTGGTTATGACAGGCTGCGGTCAGATTGACCCTGACAGCATTGACGCATATTTAGAGGAAGATGGTTTCAAGGCCATTGAGAAGTGTGTCAAGACCATGAAACCGGAAGAAGTTATTGAAGAAGTCAAGAAGTCTGGTCTGCGTGGTCGTGGGGGCGGCGGTTTCCCTACAGGAATGAAATGGTCTTTCTGTAAAGCATCCCCGGGCCATCATAAGTACTTGATCTGTAACGCTGACGAGGGTGACCCTGGTGCCTTTATGGACCGTTCATTACTTGAAGGTGACCCCTTCTGTATTATCGAAGGGATGATGATAGCTGCATATGCAATTGGTTGCGATTTTGGTTATGTTTACGTACGCGCAGAGTATCCGCTGGCCGTGCAACGCCTTCAGCACGCCATAGATGTCTGCTATGAACAGGGTTATTTGGGTCAGAACATTAAAGGTTGGGGCCTGAATTTTGATATGCGTATAAAAATGGGTGCTGGTGCTTTTGTTTGCGGCGAAGAAACAGCTTTGATGGCTTCTATAGAAGGCCACCGCGGCATGAGTCGCCCACGTCCTCCGTTTCCGGCAGTACGCGGTTTGTGGGGTTATCCTACTAACATTAATAACGTTGAAACTTTCGGCAATGTTCGTCATATCATAAACAAAGGTTCAGCTTGGTATGCATCATTAGGAACTGAGACAACCAAAGGCACTAAAATCTTCGCCGTTACAGGCAAGGTTAAGCATACTGGTCTAGTTGAAGTCCCTGCTGGTATGAAGATCCGTGAGGTTATTTATGATGTCTGTGGTGGCATCGCGAATAACCGTAAATTTAAGGCAGTTCAGGCAGGTGGCCCTTCTGGTGGTTGTATACCAGCGGATATTCTGGATACTCCGGTTGATTATGATTCGCTGATTAAAGCAGGTGCTATGATGGGTTCAGGTGGTTTGGTCGTCATGGACGAAACCACATGCATGGTTGACGTATCTCGTTTCTTTCTCAACTTCACGAGAATGGAGTCTTGCGGTAAGTGCGTTCCCTGTCGTATAGGTCTTAAGGTTATGCTGGATATTCTTGAACGTATTACCGAGGGACGTGGTGAGATGACAGACATCGAAACCCTTCAGGATTTGGGGGTCGCCATCAAGAAAGCATCTTTATGCGGCCTCGGTCAGACTGCACCAAATCCGATTCTCTCCACAATTAATTACTTCAGAGAAGAATATGAGGCCCATATAAAAGACAAACGGTGCCCTTCAAATTGCTGTAAGGAATTACTCCTTTGGCAGGTTGTGGAGGACAAGTGTGTTAAGTGTGGAGCCTGTCTGAAAGCCTGCCCGGTAGATGCTATCGTATGGGAAAAAGGTCAGATAGCTTATTTGGACAAGGAAAAGTGTACCAAATGTAAGTCCTGCTACGACGCCTGCCGTTTTATGGCGATTGAATAATCAAACCAGCTGAATTACGGTCAAACTCACTGAGCAGAGGTTGAGATGGTAAATCTGACGATTGACGACAAGCAGGTCACAGCACCTAAAAATGCCACTATTTATGATGCTGCCAAGCTTAATGGGATAAAAATCCCGATATTATGTCATGACAGTAAACTGAAGCCATTCGGCGCCTGCCGCATGTGTCTGGTAGAAGTGGAACAGATGAAAGGGCGTCAAATACCCGCCTGTACCACCCCAATTACCGAAGGTATGATTATACGCACCGCTACTCCGGATATTATCAAGGCAAGAAAAATGGTATTGGAGTTGCTCCTGCTGAATCATCCCATTGATTGTCCAGTTTGCGATAAAGCCGGTGATTGCGATCTTCAGAACTTGACCTATGAATATGAGGTCAATGCCAATCGCTTTGCTGATGCAAAATTTAATCATGTAATTGATTACAATAATCCACTTATTGAACGGGATATGAATCGATGCGTTCTATGTGGTAAGTGTGCTCGCATATGTGATGAAATAGTTTCTTTCGGTGCTCTAACATTTATGGACCGTGGAATTGAAACCAAGATCGCATGCGAGTTTGAAGCACCGTTAAATTGTGAATTCTGTGGATCGTGTGTATCCGTATGTCCAGTAGGTTCATTGCTGGCACGGCCATTCAAGTTCAAAGCTCGTTTTTGGGCGCTCACGAATCAGAAAACTGTCTGCAGTTACTGTGGGACAGGTTGTAACCTAACTTTGGGTGTCAAAGACAATAAGGTACTGACAACAGTTTATGATGAGAATCAGGGATTCCATAAAGGACAACTTTGTTGCCGTGGACGCTTCGGATACCAGTTCATAAACAGTGAAAGACGTCTGACCACACCGCTGGTACGTAAAAATGGTACATTGGTAGAGACGACTTGGGATGAGGCTATTGAGGTTATTGCTGCAAAAATGAAAACAGCAGGTGCTTCAACAGCTGCTTTGGCAACCCCTCGTATAACCAATGAAGAACTGATTTTGTTCAAAGAATTGATGGAGACGGTCGGATCCAATAATTATGATCATTCCGCCGGTTATGCCCACGCGGCCTTGACGAAAGGATTTGTTCAAAGTCTTGGTGTTGCGGCATCGCCAGCCTCCATATTGGATGTACAAAAGACTGATTTGCTGCTGGTAATCAAAACTGATACCTATGAGACACATCCCGTTGTCGGTTTTGAAATCAATATGGCAGTGAAGAACAAAGAGGTAAAATTAAACATACTATCAGATAAGCGCGGTAAGCTGTCCAAGTTGCCGAATGCCAAAACACTGATACATGTGCCTGGTACAGAAATAGCTGTTATAAATGCTCTTGCAAAAGTCATCGTTGACGAAAAATTAGCTGATGGTACAGCCGCTTCAGTACCTGGTTTTGCAGAACTTGAAAAGGCGCTTGCCGCTTTCACCCCTGATGCTGTTGCCGCTCAGTGCGGTTTGACAGCAGCAGATATTAAACAGCTTGCAACTGATTACGCCAAAGCAGAGAAGGCCCTGATTCTTTTCCCAGTGGGACTTCCTTATCCGGGGCACAATGAAGATCTTGCCAGCGCATTGGCTAACTTGGCAATCTTGACCGGTAAATTGGGCAAAGAAGGCTGTGGTGTGCTCTGTATGGCTGAGAAAAATAACAGCCAGGGCGCAGTAGATATGGGTTTCTACTCCACGGCGGGTATGGATGCTGGCAAAATTATTGATGGTTGCGCTAGCGGGTCTGTAAAAACGCTATTTATTGCAGGAGAGAATCCAGTTGTTTCATATCCTGATCATACAAAGATCGCTGCTGCTTTAGACAAAGTTGATTTTCTGGTTGTGGCTGATTTGTTTATGACTGAGACAGCTGCCATGGCAGATGTGGTCCTGCCGGCATGTTCTTTTGCAGAAAAAGAAGGAACATTCACTAGTGTTGATCGCCGTGTGCAGCACATTAAGCCAGCTATCCGCAAGATTGGTCAGTGTCGCTCCGACTTCGAGATATTTGGGGCACTGATCACCAAGCTTGGCGGCAAGCCGTCAGCAACCCCTGCCAAAACGTTTGAAGCTATAAGCTCATCTGTTGCAGGTTACGCTGGTATGAGTTATGCCAGTCTAGGCGAAACAGGTGCTTATGCTGCTGTTTCTGTCAAACCGTCATTTGTAGTACCAAAGACAATGAGCTTGGCTAGTGAATCCGGCAAACTGGCTTTGGTAACAGGAAGTGCTCTGTATCACAGCGGAACTATGTCTCAATATGGCGAAGGCCCAATGTATGTGTGTCCAGAGGGCTATGTAGAGCTTTCGCGTAATGATGCAAGTAAGATGAAAATTGCTGAAAATGATCTTGTTATTGTCACTTCCAGTAAGGGCAGTATAAAGCTCAAGGCGAAGATCAGTATGAGGATGCCGCAAGGCGTATTGTTTGCTCCATACCATTTTTCCGAAACATCTATTAACCGCATCTGCTCCGGTGCACCAGTTACCTGGGTTTCACTGTCTAAGTAAGTTAGCGTTAACATAAACAAGAACTATTTCATAAAACAGGAAAGAGGGTCAGATGGGAATCGAGATTTTAGGACTGCCGATGATGTACTACATCGCCATGGTTGCCAAGGTCTTGGTAGCGTTTCTCTTCGTGCTGCTGACCGTGGCCTATGCCACTTATGCTGAACGCAAGATAATTGGTCACATGCAGGTCCGACTTGGACCCATGCGGACCGGCTGGCATGGTTTACTACAGCCGATTGCAGATGGGTTGAAACTCTTCTTCAAGGAAGAGATAATCCCTTCACAAGCAAGTACTTTCGCCTTTCTTATCGCACCAGTCATTGCTCTTGTACCTGCTTTCATGACTTTTGCAGTAATCCCATTCGGCGGTGTCATTGAGGTAGCGGGTTATAAAATTCCGCTTCAGGTAGCAAGTTATATCGATGTCGCCAGCGGTAAGGTCTACGATGTAAACGTAGGTGTGCTCTATATACTTGCCATGTCTTCCTTGGGTGTATATGGCATTGTGTTGGCTGGTTGGGCATCCAATAGCAAGTACTCTTTGATGGGGGGACTGCGTGCATCTGCTCAGCTGATTTCTTATGAACTCTCTGCCGGCTTGGCTATAGTTTCTGTATTCATGCTCTCGCAGACCCTGTCGCTAAACGAGATAGTCAATCAACAATCATCATTCAATGGTTTGGGATGGTACATTTTTAAACAACCTTTGGCAGCTTTCTTATTCTTCATATGTTCCATTGCCGAGATCAACCGTACTCCATTCGACTTACCAGAAGCAGAGACAGAGCTAGTATCCGGCTTCTGCACTGAGTACTCAAGTATGAAATACGCTATGTTCTTTATGGCTGAATATGCCAACATGATTACGGTGTGCGCATTAACAACCACTTTGTTCCTGGGTGGCTGGAATGGACCTTTTGCTACAGTCTTCCCTTTGCTTGGTCTCGTTTATTTTGTGGCAAAAGTATACTTCCTGATTTTCTTCTGCATGTGGATTCGCGCTACTTTACCTCGATATCGTTATGATCAGCTGATGCATTTGGGTTGGAAAGTACTTCTGCCAATTTCGTTGGTGAATATCGTGGTAACAGGGATTATCGGTTACTTTATTAAATAACATCTTAGAGACACGCAATTCCAAGAACGAGGATGGACACATGAATCCGATTACCCCGATAGTACACGGTCTGAAAATTACTTTAAGTCACCTTTTCATGAAACCGGTCACACTTCAGTATCCTGATGAGCGGCCCAAGGTGGCAGAACGTTTCAGAGGTCTACATGCCCTTAAGGTGTCGCACAATAACGCCAAGTGTGTAGCTTGCTATCTTTGCCCTACTGTATGTCCGGCTAAATGCATTACGGTTGAAGCAGGTGAGGATGCAAACCATAATAAGTATGCTGCAAAGTACGAGATTGATATGTTGCGCTGTATATTCTGTGGTTATTGCGTCGAAGCCTGTCCAGTAGATGCTATCAAAATGACCGGTGAATTCGAGCTGGCTAATTACAGTCGAGATAATTTCATCTACACCAAAGAAAGACTTTTAGAAAAGTAAATAAAGGAGCAGTGCATGGAAACCCTTTTCTTCGCAATCATCACACTGGTGGCCATAGTGTCAGCGATCCTTGTGATCTCCTGCAAGAATCCAATTAACAGTGCTCTTGCGCTTGTTATGACTTTTTTCTGCTTGGCAACCTATTATGTAATGCTGGATGCTCCATTTATGGCTGCCATACAGGTAATGGTTTACGCAGGTGCCATTATGGTTCTGATAGTCTTTACCATCATGCTGCTCAATATTAGAGTTGATGCGACAAAAAAGCATTCTCACAAAATATTACTCGGTTCGATTATCGGTTTTTTTACGCTGATAAATACTGTTTATATCTTGATGAAGAGTCATGCTGCAGCTCCTACTGGCCCATTTACTGGTGATATGATTAAACAGATAGGCCATACAGAACTGATCGGTCAGGAGATGTTCACCAAATTTCTTCTACCCTTCGAGATCACTTCCATACTTCTTTTAGTCGCCATCGTTGGGGCAGTTATTCTCGCGAAGAAAAAACTCTAGATTGAGGGAACTATAAATGGAAAACCTGAATAGTTATCTAACCGTCAGCGCAATACTCTTCTCTATTGGAACCATTGGTGTACTTACTAGAAAAAACGCAATTGTCATTTTCATGTGCATAGAGTTGATGCTAAATGCCGTAAATCTGACTTTTATTGCTCTCTCCCGTTATTTGGGAAATCTAGATGGTCAGGTTTTTGTATTTTTTGTTATGACTGTTGCCGCTGCAGAAGCTGCTGTCGGACTTGCTTTAATGATTGCTTTCTATAACAACAAAGAATCTATTGATGTGGAAGATGTTAATATGTTGAAGTGGTAAATTTGGGTAGAAACACTTTGATAGATAACGTTTAATTGATTGAATAAAGGAGTCTTACATGTTTGACAACGTATGGCTGATCCCACTATTCCCCCTGCTTGGCTTCCTGATAAATGGCCTACTGGGGAAAAAGATCAAGAACGAGACTGTCATTGGTGGCATAGGCGCGTTTGCCGTACTTTGCTCGTTCGCTGTCTCCTGCATGACCATACTCAAGCTCCTGTCATTACCTGGAGAAGAGCGATTAGCGAATGTCAAGGTGTTTACCTGGATGACTTGTGGTAATTTCAATGCTGACATTGCTTTTTTGATTGATCCACTGTCTTGCGTGATGATCATGATTGTGACCGGTGTCGGCTTCTTGATTCATATCTACTCCATCGGCTATATGCACGGTGAAGAAGGCTTCTACCGCTTCTTTGCTTATCTTAACCTGTTCATGTTTTCCATGTTGCTGCTGGTATTAGGTAACAATCTCCTTCTTATGTTTGTTGGCTGGGAGGGTGTTGGCCTTTGTTCCTACCTGCTGATTGGATACTACTTCCATAAGAAGTCGGCTGGCGATGCTGGCAAGAAAGCCTTTGTTATGAACCGCGTTGGCGACTTCGGCTTTCTGTTAGGTGCCTTCACACTCTATTGGTTCATGGGTCACAATTTCAACGTTTGGACCATTCAGTTTACTGAACTCGGCAAAAACGCTCACTTGCTTCCTACTGGTGGTGTAGTAACAGTAATTACACTCTGCTTTTTCTTAGGTGCAACAGGTAAATCCGCACAGATTCCACTCTATACCTGGTTGCCTGACGCAATGGAAGGTCCGACACCGGTATCTGCCTTGATTCATGCTGCCACAATGGTTACCGCAGGTGTCTATATGATCGGACGTATGAACTTCCTGTTCATACGCTCCCCGGAAACTCTCATGGTAATCGCAGTAATCGGTGCGTGTACGGCATTATTTGCTGCCACAATCGGTACGGCACAAAACGATATTAAACGTGTTCTTGCTTATTCGACAGTATCACAATTAGGTTACATGTTTCTTGCAATGGGGAGTGGTGCATTTGCTGCTGGTATATTCCACCTTATGACTCATGCATTCTTCAAAGCTTGTCTGTTCCTTGGCTCCGGTGCAGTTATTCACTCCATGCATCACGCGTTGCATCATGTTCATTCCCATGATGATGCTCAGGATATGAGAAACATGGGTGGACTTAAATCCAAGATGCCTCTGACGTTTCTGACCTTCCTCCTTGCGACTATCGCAATTGCCGGTATCCCAGGATTTTCAGGATTCTTCTCAAAGGATGAGATTTTGTGGCAGGCTTTTGCAAATCCTCACCATGGACAGTTGAACTATCTTCTTTGGGGTATGGGCGCAGTTGCTGCCGGTTTAACCGCATTCTACATGTTCCGTTTGGTCTTCATGACATTCTTTGGTGAATGCCGAATTACACCTAAAGCAAAAGATCATCTTCATGAATCACCGATGGTGATAGTCATCCCCTTGATTGTGTTGGCAGGCTTGTCAGTAGTTGGTGGCTATATAGGCATTCCGAAGTTGCTTGGTGATTTGTTCGGTGGAATACCAAACTACTTTGAACACTATCTTGAGCCGGTATTCAGGCTTTCAGAGGAGTATATGGCAGAACACGCAGCCCATGGTGTTGCCCATCACAGTGTGGCTTTAGAGTGGGGCCTTATGGGGACATCGGTTGTGATTGCTTTGATCGGTATCGGGATTGCCTTTGCACTCTATGTTGTCAATACGAGTATACCAGCTAAGTTCACTGCGACATTCCCTGCCTTGCATCGCGCGGTTTATAACAAATGGTATATTGATGAACTGTATGACTATGTTTTTGTTAATCCCTGTAAGGCGCTCGGTCGTTTCCTCTGGAAAGGGTTCGATGTCGTGGTTGTTGATGGAGTTGTAAATGGTGTTGCAAAAGTAGTTATGTCTTTCGGCGGTATCATTCGTTATATGCAATCCGGTTTTGTTTATGATTATTCCTGGAGCATGGCCTTTGGTGTGGTAGTAATCCTTGGCTACTATCTTTTCAAGTAACGATACTCAGCATTTTGTATAAAGGAGCACGAATTCATGAGTAACCTACTGAGCCTGACGACATTCCTGCCAATACTGGGTGTCCTGATGCTGCTGTTCATCCCCAAGGACAGTAAATCGGTACTAAGAAGCGTAACATTTGTTGTAACGGTGGTGACTTTCATCGCATCGCTTCCGGTACTAATCGGATTTCAGAACAATGCTGATTTTCAGTTTGTTGAGAATGTACCTTGGATCGCAGCCGGTCCCTTTGCAATGCGCTACAACATAGGTATTGACGGAATCAGCCTCTGGTTGGTCATCTTAACTACCTTTATCATGCCGATTGCAGTGCTCTCGACCTGGACTGCTGTTGAAGAGAAAGTAAAAGAATACATGATATGCCTTCTCTTGCTGGAAACCGGCATGCTGGGCGCGTTCATATCATTGGATCTCTTTCTTTTCTACATCTTCTGGGAAGTTATGCTGATTCCGATGTACTTCATAATCGGCATCTGGGGCGGCAAGAACAAGATTTATGCTGCTATCAAGTTCTTCGTATACACCATGGCTGGCTCTGTTCTTATGTTGGTGGCCCTGATCTTCCTGTACTTCAAGGGAACAGCTGCCGGGATGACCGATTTCAGTTTACTACATTTTTATGATCTGCGTCTTGATCCAGCCACACAGACCTGGTTGTTCCTTGCTTTTGCATTTTCTTTCGCCATCAAGGTTCCAATGTTTCCATTGCACACTTGGTTGCCGGATGCACATACTGAGGCACCTACTGCCGGATCTGTAATTCTTGCAGCAATACTACTGAAAATGGGTACTTATGGTTATGTGCGCTTCGCCATGCCGTTATTTCCTGATGCAGCCCATCGTTTCACTCCTCTTATTGCAACCCTTGCCGTAATAGGTATTATTTATGCCGCTCTTGTAGCTATGGTTCAAGAAGATGTTAAAAAACTCGTTGCTTATTCATCAGTCGCACATCTTGGTTTTGTAATGCTGGGGCTCTTCGCCTTTAACGAACAGGGGATCACTGGCGGCATGTTGCAAATGCTCAATCATGGTGTTTCTACCGGCGCATTGTTCCTTATCGTTGGCTTTATTTACGAAAGACGCCACACTCGTTTGATAACGGACTTCGGTGGTTTGTCTAAGCAGATGCCTATTTTTGCAACGATATTCATGATTGTTACATTGTCGTCAATCGGCTTGCCGGGTACCAATGGTTTCGTTGGTGAGTTCATGGTGCTTCTTGGTGCCTTTGAAAGTGAAATTCGCTGGTATACAGTAATTGCCACTAGCGGTGTTATTCTCTCTGCTGTCTACATGTTGTGGATGTTTCAAAGGGTTATGTTCGGCGAATTGGATAATCCAAAAAATCAAAAACTTCTCGATTTAAATGCTCGTGAGATAGGCATCATGCTACCATTGATAGCGCTGATCTTCATCATGGGCGTGTATC
Source organism: Geobacter sp. (assembly GCA_003574895.1). Classification (GTDB taxonomy): domain Bacteria; phylum Desulfobacterota; class Desulfuromonadia; order Geobacterales; family Pseudopelobacteraceae; genus JACPFJ01. Next base: position 133,419 of record PJFB01000002.1, on the reverse strand, counting down.
CGAATCCATTCATAGAGAAGATGCAACCTGCAATCAACAAGCTTATTGCTCAGACCAAAACTTCAAGCGTGACAGCACAACTGCCTGTAGATCAAGTTCTGCCCGCAGGCCACCCAGTGGTTGCACCTGCACCTGAACAAAACCCAGCAGCAGAACAACAGAATGTCCCTGCTGAGGAAGCCACACCAGCTGTAATTAATCCCCACGATGCGAAGTAAAACACGAGTCAATCCGACCGGAGGATATATTAGATGGACATGATTACTATTCCAGCCGTCAACATGACCCCGATTATGCCTGAAATTTTTCTTTCCGTGCTAGCCATGGCGTTACTACTTATTAACGTCTTTGTACCTAGCGGTCAGAAGTCCTACATTGGGTATATCAGTTTTATCGGCGTGATTGCAGCGGCGGTATTGGTTGGAACTGGCTGGGGCATGCATGTAGAGAGCTTTAACGGTGCTGTTGTTCAAGACAATTTTGCCTCTTTTTTCAAGATGATTTTCTTGCTTGCCGCTGGTCTGGCGATATTAATATCTGACCAGTACATGGTGCGCGAAGAATGCAACCATGGCGAGCTTTACCCCCTGATACTTTTCACGGTTGTGGGGATGATGTTGATGGCTGCAGGAACAGATTTAATGACTATATTCCTCGGCTTGGAGGTCATGTCTGTATCACTATATGTTCTGGCTGGGTTTAATAGAGAAAACCGCAAGTCTAATGAAGCAGGTCTCAAATATTTCCTTTTGGGCGCTTTTTCTACCGGTTTCCTTCTTTATGGCATGGCACTTACCTATGGTGCTACTGGATCGACTCGGATTGCCGATATAGCCACCTTTGCCGCGCAACAAAGTTTGCCTTCGTCAAATGTGATGCTTTTGGCTGGCATGCTTCTGATGATTACCGGTTTTGCTTTCAAAGTTGCTGCTGCACCTTTTCACATGTGGACACCTGATGTTTACGAAGGTGCCCCGACACCGATGACCGCTTTCATGTCTGCCGGTCCCAAGGCAGCTGGTTTTGCTGCGGCGCTTAGAATACTCCTTGTGTCTTTTTCAACCATGCAGGCAGATTGGAGTCAATTGTTCTGGGTTCTGGCTGTGCTTACAATGACTGTTGGCAATATTACTGCCCTTCGTCAAGATAATATTAAACGCATGTTGGCATATTCCTCCATTGCTCATGCCGGTTATTGCCTTGTTGGTTTTACAGCAGGTAACCCAACAGGTACAGCGGGTATAATGTTCTATATGCTTTCCTATACGTTCATGAATATCGGGGCATTTGCAATAATCGTCCTTGTTGGTAAAAAGGGTGAACCCAATGGTAATGTAATGGATTTTGCGGGTTTCGGCTTTAAGCATCCGGCTCTTGCCGTAGCAATGTCCATATTCCTTTTCTCTTTGGCTGGTATGCCGCCAACCGCCGGTTTTATCGGTAAGTTCTATCTCTTTTCTGGTGCAATTCAGAAGGGTTATATCTGGCTGGCAGTCATTGGTGTCTTGAATAGTGCTGCATCGGTATATTATTACCTTCGCGTGATGGTTTATATGTATATGAAGGAGCCAACAGAAGAATTCGACTGGCTGCAGGTTTCTGCCCCGATTGCGTTATCACTTCTTATTTCAGTAACCGGTACCTTGGTGCTGGGAGTTGTCCCTTCGATCGTACTTCAGTACGCTCAAGAGGCAATAAAGCTAATATAGCTATATTAATTTATGAGATGTAAAAGGCGACCTTTTAACAGGTCGCCTTTTTTTTGGGAATTTTGGATGTTTGTTTGATGTGAAAATAGCTGGCAGCTTATTAATATTATTTGTTACTTAGGTTGATGCATGCGCTGTAAAGTAGAGTCAATGAAAAATAGGGGTTTTCTCCTGTATGAGCACGAAAGGAGAAACTATCAGCATGGAAAATTTCTTGTGCTGGTCTTCATCCCATTTATGAATCTGAGCTTCAGAAGGTTTACTGATCCTGCCCGATAGGATCCATTGCTCTATGGCATCGGCATCGTCACCAGATACTTTCATAGCTGCATCAGCCAGATCAAGGTCATCCTCAACCAGAATGAGACCTCCACGTACTAGATGGGATTTTAGCCATCCCCATTCTGCTTCGTCTATCGAAAGCATCAAATCCTCTTTTTTTGTGCTCATTTGAAAAAACCTTTCTCAACACATTTCTCTCTGACAGCCAACACTGTGTCAATGGCAGATTTCTGCTCGGCGGACATACTATCGTAACCAAGTTTATCCTTAGGGGTAACTAAAATATGTATGTATGTTTCAAAATTTACACTGGGCGGCAGGTTGTCGGAAACACACTTACAAAAAGATTTTCGGTCAACGGCTTTTAAACACTGTGTTTCTTTCTCTGCCGAAATGTCCTGTTGTGCCTTGATTGCCTTTAACTCTTGGATTTGTTGTTCTAGACGATTAATTTTATCCATTAAATCGTCTTGCGCGGCATGACTTGTGGACGTTACAAACAATATAGCTGCTGAAACTAATAAACGTAGCTTGTGTTTCATAAAATACCCCCTGAGTGAATGATTGGTTAACAAGAACCTTGGCCTAGATAAAAATAAAAAAAGCTTTGAAAAACATTCTTTCATCAATGCAGAGCCTGATCGGCAATGGTCTGTATGGCCTCATAGACAACACAGTCGTATTTGTCCTGGCTGATTGCCAGGGCAATGGAAGGAATCTTCAGAAGCGATTTTACAAAGCCGAAACAGAGATCGCGCGGCAGGACAGCAATATAGGCTATCAGGCTCTGCTCCTGTTCGGCCGTAAGCGTCGGCGACGCGTGTAAGGTAGTGACTAGGTCGTTAATAGTAGCGGCCTGGACATCGTCACGCTGATGTTTTGCTTGCCATGAAATGTTATCCCAGCTATTTAGTATCTCTGCGGCAGTTAGCGGCCGATGACGGTTATCGGCAAGCCAGCGCATAAACATGATTGCCGCCTCCTGACCAACAATACCGGAGTAAACCTCCATTTCAAGGTTGCCAGGAAAATGGCAGCTTTTTCGCAAAATACTGATCATCTCCCAGGCGCGTTCAGTTGGTTCAACTTGCAGGTCCATGGCTGCAGACTGTTTAGCCAGCAGACTGTTATTGGACGCTAGAAATTGTCTTACGCCAATATCCAGGTTCCTTGCAGACGCATAGCGTGCCCAGCATTCATGGTCGCTTTCCACAAAGAGCATCACCATTCGGTCTATAAGAGCACGATCAAGGGTTGCCACTTGATAAGTGCCATCTGGCGGGTTGATGGTCACGACAACCCTGTGGCGGGAAGAAAGGGTGTGAGTATGTAGTGCCCGCGGCTGCCCCTCGGTTGGCGGTTCAACAAACTGAAAGATGGCCTGCAATGTGTCTTCCTGTTGGGCGCGATTAAGTTCATCGCAATGAATGACGGTAGGCGGCATATTGTCGGAAGGCCACCAAGAAGGTCGTGACCAGTGCATAACATCTTCGTTGCGGAATGGAATCCCGACCAAATCGCCAACTTCCATCTGCCCCAGGCGCAGTGAAACATAATTCCAGTTTTCATCGCGACAAACCTGTATAATGCCAGCTGTCTTGCCGACACCGCGGTGCCCTACCACGCAAGGTGTAAGGTCGGTCTTAGACAGAATTTCGCCCAGGACCAGTTTCATCTGCTCTATGTTCACGAGGTGAATCCTCCACAGTATTTTTGTTAACCGTTGCAAGAAGTTCAATACAATTGTGATGATAGTTCGCAAAGATACCGGAAAAGTAGTTTCCGACATCAAGGAATATTATGTTACGCATTCTGTCAGGCGGATGATAACCGTAAATCATTTTGCGCACAAGACGCAAAAGTTTCATTTTTGCTGCTGACAAGTATATGCATTACTACACAGTGCGTTAAAAATATGATATATAGGAAAAAACTCATATTGTGGTCTGATTATGACATACAAGAGTACTGCTTTGAATAGAATGCTGTTACTGATAGTGTGCCGGTATGAATAATTGACAGATTGATCAGGTATGTTTGGGTGGTGCGCTTCTCAAGGATAATGTGGTCGAAGTGCGGGTGTTAATGGGGGAGGTAAGGTTGGTTGAACATTGGCGGCGTCCGGCATACACTGTAAAATCGGTCTTGCTTCTGGCTATTCTGGTTGCTGCTGGTTTTGTCGGTAATTATTTCGCTCCAGGCCTGTTCACGGGATTCAATTTTCTTTTTGGCAGCATCCCCGTGTTGCTGGCAGTCCATATCTTTGGGGTCAGGTGGGGCTTTGTGGCAGGGTTGGTGGCATCATCATGGACCATTGTCCTGTTTGGCCACCCATATGCCATGGTTTGGCTCTGTTGCGAGCCGCTGTTTGTCGGTTGGCTGCTGTCAAAATCCAGATTGCGAAACATTTTTCTCTGCGACGCGCTCTATTGGCCATTGTTGGGTGCGCCGCTCATATGGATATTTTTTCAATATGTCATGCACGTGTCGATTCTTGGCACTATTGCAGCCATGTTGATGTACTGGGTGATCGGCATCACCAATGCCCTGATTGCCAGCCTATTGCTGACCTATCTCCCACGGCTTTCCACGGCTGGCGAGCAAGAAACCCAGCGTTCCATACCAATTCACCTGTTGATCTTCAACCTGCTGATGGCCATCGTAGTATTCCCCTCTGTCATAGTAATGATCCTGAACGGCAAGGATGCCGAACAACGCCATTTAGACGAAATGCTGGGTTCTATAGATGACAGTTCGCGTATTGCGCTCTATGAGACGAAATTAAAGCTGCAAAAACAGCAGGCGGTCCTGAGCGAATTGATGCACCTATCTGAACAACTTGAAGTCAAGGCCTCGGGAGAGCAATTCAACCACTTGCAAATGGCAGTCGAGCTGTTGCAGAAATCATATGCAGATTTTCAGGCAATCTACGTGGGTGATGTGAACGGGAATTCTATAGCCCGTTTCCCGTCCCGAGACAAGCATGGGCGTTCAATCATCAGGATGGATTACAGTGATCGCGAATATTTCAAGGTGCTCAAAGAGACACATTCTCCAGTGATCAGCAATATGTTAGTGACGCGGGGCGCCCCTGCAATCCCAGGCGTGGTAATCGCAATGCCTATCTTATCAAATGGTTCTTTGCAGGGGTATGCCGCAGCCAGTGTCAAAACCGATGTTTTCAGGGATATCCTGTTGAAGGCCCGTATCAACCCACAGCACCTGCTAACATTAGTTGATGGCACCGGCAAAGTCATTGCCAGTACCAATAATGCACTTGCGCCATTGGATACATTTGCCAGCTGTGCCAAAGGAACCATGACCAGGGTCACCTCCGGCAGTATCTACCGCTGCATGCCTAATCAGACCGCTCTCATGCCACTCTGGCAACGTGCTCAAAAATCTAGCTATATCCTCACGTCTCCCTTGGCAAATGAAACGTCTTGGAGCATCTCGGTGGAAACGCCATTCGGGCCGTATCAGCGTCTCTTGTTCAAAGAGCACATCAAGTCGCTGTTGACGGTGCTGAGTCTGAATATGCTTGCCCTTGTGACTTCGTTATCCATCACGCGGCGCCTTACCGCTCCGTTGCGAAGATTGTCACAGGTCACTACGGATCTTCCCGACAGGTTGCTGCATGAAAATGTCAAGGCTTGGCCTAAAAGCAGGGTAACAGAGATCGACCAGCTGATTGACAACTTCAGGGTCATGTCAGCTGCCTTAAGGCAGAAGTTTCAGGAAATCACCCAGGTTAACGAAAATCTCGAGTTGCGTGTCGAGGAGCGAACTAAGGAAATTACCCTGGCCAATGAGGAATTGCAGAGGGAGATTGCCGAGCGCAAGTTGACTGAGCGTCAGCGCGATTATCTGACCGATGAATTGGTCAGCCACGTACAATTTCTACAGACGTTGATCAATACCATGCCCAACCCGGTCTACTACAAGGATCTGGCAGGACGTTACCAAGGATGTAACCGTGCCTTTGAGGAATGTTTGGGGATTTCACGATTGGAAATCGTCGGGAAATCAGTCAATGACCTGTTTCCTCCCACGATGGCCTGGGAGTATGATAAATCCGACCAGGAACTATTTAAGCGGCCCGGCGTACAGGTATGTGAAAGCCAGATGCATTTTGCCGATGGACAGCCCCATGCCGTAATCTTCTACAAGGCTACTTATCAGGACATACAAGGCCAAACCGCGGGGTTGGTGGGAACCATAGTCGATATCTCGGAACGCAAGAAAGCCGAGACCGAGCGGGACCACCTAATGGTGGAGCTGAAACAGAAAAACAAGGAGCTGGAAGGAATTGTCTATGTTGCCTCCCATGACCTGCGCTCCCCGTTGGTAAATGTCCAGGGATTCAGTCGCAAATTGGGCAAGAGCTGCAGTGATCTCATCAAAATCATGGCTGATCTCGAAATGGATGAGGCCACACGTGCCATGGTAGAATCGATTGCCAGCGAGAACATACCCAAGGCACTCAAATATATCACCGGAAGCGTCGAAAAGATGGATGGCTTGCTGAGCGGCCTATTGCGGTTATCCCGGTTGGGCAGGGCGGCAATATGTTTTGACACCATCGACATGAACGCGATTTTGGCAAAAATTGTCGCTTCTATGACCTATCAGATCGAAACAGCTGGTGCACGGGTCGAAGTGGGGCGATTGGGCCCTTGCCTGGCCGATGGGGAGCAGGTGACCCAGATATTCAGCAACTTGCTGGACAATGCCGTCAAATACCGTTCTCCGGAACGGCCACTGTTCGTCAAGGTCTCCAGCGAGGAATTTCCCGAGGGCATTCGATATTGTGTCGAGGACAACGGCATTGGCATACCACGCGATCAGCAGGACAAGATATGGGAGGTGTTTCAGCGGCTGAATCCCTATGAGACCCAGGGGGAAGGGCTGGGGCTTACCTTGGCACGCCGCATTGTTGACCGATTGGGCGGCTCCATCTGGGTTGAATCGGAAATCGGCATAGAGTGCCGCTTCTACGTGGTCTTGCCCAAGCCGTATGTCCCGGACTAGTTCGAGGTGGCAATATGGTTTTTGAATATTTTAATTGACACTCGGCAATCTGGCTGAAATTGAGATTGATCCGGGATGCCGATAACAGTATGATTCGAACGGGAGAAATCTTATATGGAAAATGGCTTGAAAAAAGAGGTAACAATCCTCATTGCCGAGGATGACGATGGACATGCCGAACTCATAATCGACAATTTAAGGGAATCCGGGGTAAATAACCCGATTATCCGCTTTGCCGACGGACGGGAAGCGCTGGATTTCTTTTTTGCCCAACCAGTCGGCGCTGCTCCCCGGCGCGAACCGGGGCGTGCCTACATGCTGCTTCTGGACATACGTATGCCCAAGGTGGACGGCGTCGAGGTGCTCAGGCAGCTCAAGGAGGATCCCGAGTTGAAGAACATGCCGATAATCATGTTGACTACTACCGATGATCCTCGGGAAATACGCAATTGTTACGCTTTGGGATGCAGCTGTTATGTTACCAAGCCGGTTGACTACCAGAAATTCTCCGAGATGCTGACCAGGCTCGGCCTGTTTCTGTTGGTTGTGCAGGTGCCGGATCTACATACGATCTGACGGTTAATTAATCTCTTTCGGAGGGATGACGATATGTGCGGAATTGTAGGATACATAGGTGGACAGGAAGCCACGCCCGTTATACTTGAAGGTCTTAAAAAACTGGAGTACCGGGGTTATGACTCGGCCGGTATTGCCACGCTTTCAGCAGGAGAGGCCGCCATCAGGCGCAGTCAAGGCAAGTTGGTAAACCTTGAAAACCTGTTGCGGGAGCAACCATTGAGCGGTTCTATCGGCATTGGCCACACCCGTTGGGCTACCCATGGCAGACCCTCGGAGATCAATGCCCACCCCCATAAGGCCGGTTCTGTGGTGGTGGTACATAATGGGATTATCGAAAACTATTTGCAGCTCAAGGATCTGCTTGTACAGGAAGGGCACATTTTCAAGAGTGAAACCGATACCGAGGTAATCTCGCACCTGGTGGAGGAAAAGCTCAAGTGTGAAACCGACTTTGCCAAGGCGGTCCAGCTGGCTTTGGCGGAACTACGTGGTGCCTACGCAGTCTGTATTCTCAATGACCAACAGCCGGACACCCTGATTGCCGCCAAGCTCGGTTCACCCATGGTGGTAGGTCTGGGGCAGGGCGAATTCCTGGTTGCCTCCGATATACCGGCGATTCTGGCGCATACTCGGGACATGGTATTTATGGAGGATGGCGAGATGGTGGTTTTTCGCGCAGGCAAGGCGGTATTTTCCACCATTAGCGGCACCTTGCTCGACAAGAAACCACGCCATATCGACTGGTCGCCGCTCATGGCGGAAAAAGGCGGCTACAAGCACTTCATGCTCAAGGAGATCCACGAACAGCCCAGGGCCGTGCGCGACACCATCGCCGGCCGACTGCTGGAAGGGGAAGGGGACGTCTACCTGGAAGATCTCCCCTTCAGCGATCGGCAACTGGCAGGCGTGAAGCGGATGATCATCGTGGCTTGCGGTACCTCCTGGCATGCCGCGCTGGTGGGCAAGTTTTTTATCGAAGGACACTGCCGCATCCCTGTAGAGGTCGATATCGCTTCCGAGTTCCGCTATCGCGATCCGGTGGTGGACGAGCACACCCTGGTAATGGTCATCTCCCAGTCAGGCGAAACCGCCGATACCCTGGCTGCCCTGCGTGAGGCCAAGTCTCGCGGTGCCATGAACATGGCAATCTGCAATGTGGTGGATTCGTCCATCGCCCGTGAATCCAGCGGCGTGATCTACACCCATGCTGGTCCCGAGATCGGTGTGGCTTCTACAAAGGCATTTGTCACCCAACTGACAGCTCTCTACCTGTTCACCATCCGCCTCGGGCGCGCTGCTTGCACCATAGACTCCCATTCGGGGCAACGGATGATCGCAGCCCTGAAAAATGCGCCGACCTTGCTGGAAGAGGTGCTCAAACTGAACGGCAGCACCGAGAAGATAGCCCGCAAATACATGAACGCCCGCGACTTCCTCTATCTGGGACGTGGCAAGAACTTCCCCATTGCCCTGGAAGGAGCCCTAAAGCTCAAAGAGATATCCTATATCCACGCCGAAGGCTATCCGGCTGGCGAGATGAAGCACGGACCGATCGCCCTGATCGACGAAAATGTACCGGTGGTCATGCTGGTCCCCAGAAACAGCGCCTATGAAAAGACCCTCTCCAACATGGAAGAGGTCATTGCCCGCAGCGGGCGGGTAATTGCCCTTTGTACCGAGGGCGACGAAGAGGTCAGGGCCCGTGCCGAGGATACCATCGAAATACCCTCCATCGACGAGGACCTGGACCCGCTCCTGCTCTCGGTGCCGTTGCAGCTGTTGGCCTACCATATCGCCGTGCTCAAGGGAACCGATGTGGACCAACCCCGCAACCTGGCAAAATCAGTTACCGTGGAGTAGTCAGGATAGAAATGCCACAGGCAAAAATATAGTTGTTGAGTGGAAAGTAATGCTGTTGACTAAAAAAGGACTTATCTGTTGCCGGTTAAGTCCTTTTTTGCTGTCTTGGTGACGGTTGTTTCCGTTTGGCGAAAGAATCACCCAAAAATGTACGTCAGCCTGAATAGTTCAGCAACCACAAATTCACCGTGAGATACTACTGCTATGCCGTGATGCTCTCGGCTCCGGCCAGTCGCTGTCCGAGCTCAAATGCGCGTTTGCACTCAAGGGGTAATGCCTCCGTACGGCGCTGGGCCTTATGGATAGGGTCGAAGCTTTCGATCACCACCTTTGAATAATCGTCCACCTGGCAGGTGTCAAAAGCGCAGAGCGACTCGGCAGGTCCAAGGAGCAGCTGCATATAGCGCTCATTGGTCTTGAAGATCTGTTCGTACCCGAATTCCTTGCTCCGCTCTTCCGGGACATTCATGGTATAGATGAAGCCGGTCTTGATTTTCCTCGGGAACAGGGTGCCATAGGGCACCGTGTAGGTGAGATACGGAAACAGCAGGCGTTCGAGAAAACTGCGCGTTTCGCCGGTGACCGTGCCGAAGTAGATCGGTGAACCGATGACGAGGGCATCGGCGGCAGCGATCTTTTCCAGCACCGGTGCCAGATCATCGTTCATGACACATTTCCCGTAACTTTTTCCCCCTCGGGTCTTGCAGGCGAAACAGCTCGTGCACCCCTTGAAATCAAGGTCGTAGAGATGAAACAGTTCGGTTGCAGCACGCTGTGCTGCGGCCCCCTCCAGTGCCTTAGCCACCAGTGTGGCTGTGTTCCATTGTTTCCGCGGACTGCCGTTGATTCCGATGACGTTCATGTGAGTCTCCTTTGGTAACGGTTGGCTGTCGCTTGCCAATCAGAGGCCCGCGACAAAAAAAGTAATTCGATAAATTTCGAACAAACTATTTCGAAAATAATCGAACAACATTGCAATGTCAACCTCATTTCTATATTATGAAGCAAAAATGAGAGAGACCGTACATGACCAAGCATACAGAAATTCAGCAGCCTTTACGGGACGAGATTTCCTTGTCCAAGGTTCTCCATGCCCTCAGTGACCCGGTACGCATGGAGATCATCCTCAAGATTGCCAGAGCAGGGCAAGTCGCATGTGGTGCATTCGACATCCCGATGCCTAAATCCACCTTGTCGCACCATTTTAAAGTCCTGCGTGAATCAGGGGTAGTCGCCAGCAGGCGGGAAGGGAACGAACTGATAAACTCACTGCGCTCTGAAGATCTCGAAGCGCGATTTCCAGGTGTTCTTGATGCCATAATTGCGGCAGGGAGCAGATAGCAGACCTTCCGAACACAAAGCCTGTTTGCAGTAGGTGTACTCTCGGAGGATTTCGGGGCATATCGCCGCTACATTGCAGGCTGACGCAACCTATAAATATTTCACAAATGTGTAACGCCAAACATCTGGCTATACTCACGGTTGAACAGTAATGGGCTCTCATCGGTGGGAAAGTCGGCCTTTGGGGAACACTCCCCAAAGGCCCCGGCTTTTTTGTTTGTATAACCATTACGCGTTTCCGCATTCTGTTCGATTCACCCCAAGCTTTTCCATCCGGCTCCGTAATGTGCTGGGATTTATACGAAGCAATTCTGCTGCACCACCCTTGCCGTTAATCTTTCCCTTTGTGAATTCAATGACTTTTCTGATGTGCTGTGCCATGGCCTCGTCGAGGCTTACAGGTTTTAGGCTTTCCCAATTCACATTGGATGAAGGTTGCTCTTTCTGGGTATAGGGAGGTGACACCAGCGATTCAAAGCTGAGAGAACCACCCCTGTATCTGATCAGTTCACGTTCCACGATATTTTGCAGTTCCCGCACATTTCCAGGCCAATCGTAGTTCATGAGGCGCTCCAGTGCGCCCAATGCGATGGCTGGAACCTCAGTCATTCCAAGTTCCCTGCTCTTTGCCTGCACCAGGTATCTTGTCAGTGCAGGGATATCCTCCCGACGCTGCCTTAGCGGGGGGACAAAAATCGGGAATACGTTGATTCGGAACCAGAGATCCTCGCGGAACTGCCCCTCAGCGATCATTTGTTCAAGGTTTCTGTGGGTTGCAGCGATTATCCTGATGTTGATAGGAATAGGCTTGGTCCCTCCCACCCTCTCAAGCTCGCGGGTCTGTAGCACCCGCAACAACTTTACTTGAGCCTGGAGAGGGAGTTCTCCGATCTCGTCCAGAAATAATGTCCCGCCGTCAGCACGCTCAAAACGCCCTCGTTTTTCCGTAAGCGCCCCGGTAAAAGCACCCTTTTCGTGCCCAAAAAGTTCGCTGTCGATGAGGGTTTCCGCGATGGCTCCGCAATTGACCTTAACAAAGGGGCCGTTACTGCGTGCCGATCCATAGTGGATGGCATTTGCAATGACTTCTTTACCGACACCTGTTTCTCCAAGCAAGAGTACCGAGTTGTTTAAAGGCGCCACTTGGTGAACCTGTTCCATCACATTACGAAGACCGCTTCCCTCTCCTACGATGGCATCCTTTAGGCCGGGGGAGAGTTCCCGTTGCAGGAATCGGTTGTCGTCAAGGAGGACATCGCGCAAGTGCAGCAACTCTTGGTGGGCCAGCGCGTTTGACAGGGCAATCGCTATCGGTTCGGCAATCAAGCGAATCAAGTCCACATGTTCTTTGCTGTAAACTCCATCACGATTCGCCCTTAAAATGAGAACTCCTATCTTTTTGCCCTCGATGCGTAGCGGTAGTGATAGATCTGATTTTCCGTCGTTTTTGGTGAGTTTAGCTATTTTTCTCACCATGGGATCTTTGTTTGTGGAGTCTACGATTATTGGTCCATCAATACTCTGGCCCCACGCCCACACCTCTATAGGGAGCGGTATGATCTCGGGCAACTTCGAGCCGTCTTGGCCCGCCGCGTGTGCAATCCGCCGAATGGCACCAAGTTGCGGGTCATGGATGTCGAGAAAGACCTCATCGACCGGTAAAACCTCTCTCAGGTATTGGAAGCTGCGTTGGATTGCAATATTGATATCTAGGCTGCTACAAAACCTCAACGTAATCTCGCGAAAAAAATCTTCAGGTGTAACTTTCATCATTAAGCCCTTCGTCTCGATATATCGTTAAATTACGCCATTTATCGAAATATCGCAATTGTATTATCGATATATCGATACCACACATTGCATGTTTGACTTAACAAGCAGATTTTATTGCATTTTAATCTTGGCACGATTAACGCTATGTACAAGTAAACTACAACAAGGAGGCAACCATGGCCAATATTCTTTACATTACCTGCAATTTAAAATCCCGCGAGCAATCGCGCAGTCTCACCATCGGTAGTGAGTTTTTGGCAAGGTACTCGGAACGCCATCCGGAAGACAGAATAGACTTTCTGGATCTCTACCGTGACCCTATCCAGCGTATTGATGCTGATGTACTAAACGGCTGGGAAAAGTTGCGTGTCGGCGGCTCGTTCGATTCATTGTCGGATGATGAATTGCGTAAAATCAGCAAGATTTGGAATCTCGCAGACCAGTTTGTGGCCGCAGACAAGTACGTTTTTGTAACACCGATGTGGAACCTGGGATTTCCCGCGGAGTTGAAGATGTATATCGACACGGTCTGCGTGGTCGGGAAGACCTTTACCTATACGGAGAGTGGAGCGGTCGGGCTTTTGCGCGGCAAGGGGAAAAAGTGTCTTCATATCCATTCCTGCGGCGGGTTCCATTGCGGAAGCGATGACGACCACTCGGTTCCATACCTAAAGGCAGTGATGAACTTCATGGGGATTGAAGACTTCAGGTTTGTTGTGGTGGAGGGGGCAGACGCTCTGCCGCATAGGGCAGGGGAATTCATGAACAAGGCCCTGGAAGAAAGCCGGGAAGCTGCCACCCTCTTTTGAAAGTGGGAGCGTGCAGAAGGGATATGGAACTCAGTATGCCGAGAATAACAATACAAATCCTATTGATTGCAGTCTTGTTGCTGACGTTTTCCGGTTGTGCCGGACTGCCGACAGACATGTCACGATCCTCACGGAACGACCCAGACACATTAGGAGGCTTGCCGTCCTTGTCATCTTCGGCAAAAGGACCCTGGCCGCAGCAGATGTGGTGGCAAGAATTAGGAGATCCCCAGCTTGACCACCTGATTGAGGATGCGCTCGTCGGAAACCCCACCCTACGAGTGGCTGAATCTCGTATCCGCCAAGCTGCCGCACAGGCCGGACTGGCAGATGCCATCAGGTATCCACAACTTGGCGTCGACACCAGCAGCATCTACCAGAGGTTGACGGAGAACGGCGCAGTGCCGCCCCCACAAGCAGGAGAGAAAAAGAGCGTAAATTCGTTAAAGTTAGAATTCCGCTATGATCTCGACCTGTGGGGCAGAAACAGGGCCGGATATGAAGCGGCCTTGGGTGCTGTGCGCGCAGCTGAAATCGATCGTGAGTTGGCCAAACTGGCACTAGTCTCAAGTATTACTAAGGCGTATATCCGCCTGAATCATGAGTTTGAGCAAATAAAAATCGAAACCGATATCCTTCACCAGCATGAACAGATAGTCGAGTTGACGACAAAACGTGTGACAGCCGGACTTGATACGGCCGTCGAGTTGAATCATTCACAAGGGGTGGTCGCATCTACCCGGGCCGACATCCAAGCCGGTGAGGAGCAGATCGCCCTGCTGCGCAACCTGTTGGCGGCTCTGGCCGGCTTTGGCCCAGATCGGGGCGCAGCCCTCAAACCTCCGGTCCTGCTGGCGCAAAAGGAATTGACCCTGCCGACGGACATCCCATCTGAGTTAATCGGGCGCCGCCCCGATGTGGTGGCGCAGCTCTGGCGTATTGAGTTAATGACCAAAGAGGTTGAGGTGGCCAAGGCTTCGTTCTACCCCAACATCAGTTTGACCGCTTTTGCGGGTTTCGACTCCATCGGGATTGAAAATTTTGTGCGCAGCGGCAGCGGAGTTTTCGGAGTCGGCCCTGCCATCACGCTACCGATATTCGATGGCGGGCGGCTAAGGAGTAATCTTTCGCGCCGTAGCGCCGAATATGACGAAAACGTTGAACGCTACAACGCCACGATTGTGGACGCCATAAGAGAGGTTGGGGACCAGATTGTCTCATGGCGTGGGATTGAAGCCCAACTTGCAGAAGAACGTGAAGCGGAAACAAGGCTGGAAGAAGCGAACAGGCTTGCATTGCTGCGCTACCGTCATGGCCTTACCGGCTATCTTACCGTACTGGCAACCGAGGGGGACCTGCTCAAAGAGAGACTCCAAACTGTGGCGTTGAGGGCACGGCGGTTTGAGGTCGCAGTAAGTCTCAGCACCTCGCTTGGCGGGGGATATCGACCTGAACCCCCTTCCGTGCTGAGAAGTAAAGATGACCAGAGGAGGAACAACAAATGAGCGAAGTGAAAAATGAAACGACCATAGCAGCCAAAGCGGGAAAGAGAAAGCTCTGGATAGGAGCCCTGATCGCTTTATTCGCAATTACTGGGATATCTTACGGGTGCTACTGGGCAGAGTTCGGCAGGTATTCAGTGGAGACCGATAACGCCTATGTAGCGGGCAACATCGTTCAGATTACCCCACAGACCTCGGGTACCGTCGTTTCCGTCCAGGCCGATGACACTGACTTTGTCAAGGCCGGCTCCCCACTGGTTCGGCTAGACGAGGCCGATTCCCAAGTGTCACTAGCGCAGGCCGAAGCCCAACTGGCACAAACGGTTCGTGAGGCCCGTGCCCTCTATTCTAACGACAGTTCACTTGCAGCGATAATCACACAGCGTGAGGCCGATCTGGAACGGACGCGCCTTGATCTGGAGCGCCGTAAAGCACTTGAAGGAACCGGGGCCGTTGCATCCGAGGAGATTGAGCACGCCCGCGAGGCCGTTAACGTAGCAGTTGCGGCTCTCACCAGCGCCCGAGAACAGCGGAGTTCCAACCATGTGCTTATTGACAGCACTAGTGTAGCGAATCACCCCATCGTTCAGCGCGCCGCTGCGAAGGTACGGGAAGAGTATCTTGCTTGGCGGCGATCAACAATCCCGGCGCCGGTAACCGGCTATGTCGCAAAACGCAACGTGCAAGTAGGACAGAGGGTTAAAGCGGGAGACCCCTTGATGGCACTTGTTCCACTCGAACAGGTTTGGGTTGAGGCGAATTTCAAAGAGATGCAGCTACGTGGGATGCGGATAGGACAACCGGTACAGCTCCACTCCGATATCTTTGGTAAGCACGTGGTTTACCACGGCAAAGTAGCCGGGTTTTCAGCCGGAACTGGTGCCGCATTCTCGCTGTTGCCAGCGCAGAACGCGACCGGGAACTGGATCAAGGTGGTGCAGCGCCTTCCAGTAAGGATTGAGCTCGACCCAAAAGAGCTTGCGGCTCACCCGCTGCACATTGGGCTTTCCATGGTGGCAAGGGTGAATGTGAAAAACCAGGACGGCGCACGACTTTCGAGTGTAACACAACATACTTACTCAGCCGAAACAGAGGTGTTTTCTTCGTGGGCAAGTGCTGCGGCGCAACATGCCAACAAACTTATAGCCGCAAATCTCGGCGGTTTGAAACAAATCCCTGTAAGCCCAGCACGCGAGACAGCCGCTACCGGAACGGTGGGCGGTAGCAGGGAGCGATCCTCCTCGGTTGCCTTGCATCCGGCTCATCAGCCTTTTCTTGCAGAGCGCAAGCTTTAAGGAGCGCGATCATGTCTGAAAACGCGGGACATAAGCCCCTTGAAGGTGCACGGTTGGCGCTGGCAACATTCGCACTATCCCTCGCGACCTTCATGAACGTTCTCGACACTACTATCACAAACGTTTGTATTCCGACCATCTCTGGTGACCTCGGGGTAAGTCCCAGCCAAGGGATGTGGGTCATCACGTCATTTGCGGTGTCCAACGCCATCGCCGTGCCGCTCACAGGTTGGCTCACCCAGCGCATTGGACAACTACGTCTCTTCCTCTGGTCCGTTAGCCTGTTTATCCTTGCATCGCTACTTTGCGGTTGTTCGGTAAACCTCACCATGCTAGTGACCTTCCGTGTGATCCAAGGACTGGTCGCTGGGCCAATGATTCCACTTTCTATGGCACTTTTGCTCCAGTGCTTTCCCAAACAAAAGGCCGGGATGGCCGTAGCGATGTGGTCAATGACCACCACCGTAGCGCCGATTACCGGGCCAATCCTCGGAGGATGGCTGACCGACAATGTTTCTTGGCCTTGGATCTTCTATATCAATATCCCGGTGGGAATTGTGGCGGCAGTCCTTACCGGTGTCATGCTTAAAGGACGGGAGTCCCAGACCCGTAAGCTCCCCATCGACAAGGTGGGCCTGTCCCTGCTAGTCGTCTGGGTCGGTGCGCTGCAGATTCTGCTCGATAAAGGAAAAGAGTTGGACTGGTTCAACTCGCCGACCATAGTGATCCTGGCGGTCGTAGCGCTGGTGACCTTCTCCTTTTTCCTAGTGTGGGAACTGACCGAGCAACAGCCGATCGTGGACCTGACACTCTTTGCCCGGCGCAACTTCACTACTGCCACAGTCTCGCTTTCCCTAGGATACAGCGTCTTCTTTATGAACATAGTGCTCACCCCCCTCTGGTTGCAACAGATCATGGGGTATACCGCCACATGGGCAGGACTGGTGACCGCGCCGGTAGGGATTCTTGCCATAGTGCTCTCCCCGCTGGTCGGGCGAGGGCTTGCAACGTTGGATCCACGACTTTTTGCGACTGGTGCTTTTCTGGTCTTTGCGGCCATCTTTTTTATGAGGAGTGGATTCTCCACTGGAGTGGATTTCTCAAGCGTGGCGGCAACTCATCTGATTCAAGGAATCGGCCTCTCGGGCTTCATGACCTCGTTAACAGCGATCGCCATTTCAGGCCTTGCCCCAGAGCGGATTCCCGCCGCATCAGGTTTACTCAATTTTACCAGGATCATGCTCGGTGCCTTCGGCGCGTCGATCGGGACCACCATGTGGGAGAACCGCGCTGCGATGCACCATGCGCGTCTGGCGGAACAGATCACCCCCTACTCGAATATATCGGGACTCGTCCTCGACAAACTGGCCGGCATCGGCCTGCCCAAGGTGCAGGGGCTCGGTCTCATCGAAACCGAGTTGAACCGTCAGGCCTTCATGCTGTCGGGAACAGAAATTTTCTATCTTTCCGGATTGCTCTGCCTGCTGTTGTCGGCCCTGATCTGGGCCGCGCGTCCGGTCAAAGCAACGCTGGCGGCCAAGGATACCGCGGGTGGCCACTAAGCCCACCCCTAAATAAAGGAGATCACCATCATGAACAACGAACGCATCGCACTTGTCACCGGAGCAAACAAAGGGATCGGGTTGCAGATTGCCAGGGAGATGGTTACCAAAGGCTTTACCGTGCTGATCGGCGCCCGCAAGCTGGAATTGGGGATGGCCGCCGCCGCGAGTCTCGGTGAGCGGGCCCAGGCCCTCCAACTGGACGTGACCGATCAAACCAGCATCCTCGCTGCCGCCAGTCAGATCCATGACCGGTTCGGACGTCTTGATGTGCTTATAAACAATGCCGGGATTGCGCACACTGGAGCGCCGGGCAGGCCTCTGGAGGAGATTGTACAGTCCGGTTTACTGAGCAATGTTTCTGTTGATGAACTACGCGATGTATTTGAAGTAAATGTATTCGGGGTTGTGGCGGTAACACAAGCGATGCTGCCTCTCCTTCGTAAAGCACCGGCTGGGCGTATCGTTAATATATCGAGCAGCACCGGATCGCTTACTCTAAATTCCGACGTGTCGCATGTTCTGCGAAACATGGCAGGTGTGTACACATCTTCGAAGACTGCGCTCAACGCTGTTACACAAGCCTTTGCAATTGACTTGGAGAAGACCGGCATCAAGGTCAACGCGGTCTGTCCCGGCTTTACGGCAACGGATATGAGCAATTTCGCCAGTACCGCCGGGTCGGTTGAAGAGGCGGCGCGCGAGCCGGTTCGCTTGGCTCTGCTGGACGCCGATGGGCCGACCGGCACCTTCTCGAATGCCGAGGGACCGCTCCCCTGGTAGACGCCGGATTTCCATTCGGCTATCGGGCATTTTTCTACAGAAAAGGGGAAAATACTTGTTAGCAACAAAAAGCAGAGTAAGTTTAATCGCCGCTCTGTGAAACCGGAGCGATAATCAGCGCGGAAGAATCAAAAGCTGAGAAGAGAGTGGAATGCATGGCGTCTTGCAGCAGCCACATTTTTAGAACTGGAGACGATATATGAGGTTCAATGATTCAATCGTGCGGACATCGTGTCGAGGCTGCCATGGCGTGTGTCAGGTGCAGGTTCTACTCGATGATGAAGGGAATCCGGTGAAGGTGACAGGAGACTCTGAAAGCCCGACGAGCCATGGCTATATCTGTGCAAAAGGAATGGCCGGACCGGAGATTATACATCACCCGGACAGGATCGTGACGCCGCTGCGACGGACTGGTCCTCGGGGGGCGGGACAGTGGAAGGCCATCTCGTGGGATGAAGCCTTGGACGAGATGGCAGAGGTTTTCGACCGCATTCGCAAAACATCCGGACCCGAGTATGTCGCACTTTGCCAAGGAACCGGCCGGCCCTACACGGAATTCACCGGGCGGTTCATACATGCGTTTGGGTCACCCAATTTTGTGAGTCCAGGCCATAATTGTTTTCTGCCCCGAAACATATCGTCGGCGCTTACGATGGGCTGGCTACCCCAACCCGACCTTCACGGACCGACCGGCACGATGCCAGGTGCGCTGCTTATCATCGGCAACAATGTGCTGGAACTCGGCGCTGCCGACGGTCTTTGCTCAAGTTCCATTCGCAAGGCGATTCGGGCCGCCCAGGAGGTTATCGTGGTTGACCCGAGGCGCACCCAGGCCGCGAAACAGGCCAACCACTTCCTGCAAATACGTCCAGGGACGGACTGCGCGCTACTGCTGGCAATGCTCAACGTGATCGTCACCGAGGGCTCCTTTGATCGGGAGTTTGTCGCCCAGTACTGCACCGGTTTCACGGAACTCGCCGAACATGTCATAGGGTTTCCCCCGGAATGGGCCGAACCGGTTACCCGCGTTCCGGCGAAAGCAATCCGGGAGGCCGCAAGGGCCTTTGCGACGACCAAACCGGGATGCATCATCTGGGGCAACGGCATGGATATGAACCTGTCGGCATTTCAGGCCGGCCGCGCAGCGCTCATCCTCATGGCCATCACCGGGAACCTCGATGTCCCGGGAGGGATGGTCCGCTACGTGCCCCCTGCGGGCGTGCGGTCCAAATCGCCCCAGGTGGACAAGGCGATTCTTGGCATGCAGTTTCTAGCACCCGGCCAAAAGGAGAAGATGATCGGCGCAGGACGGTTCCCTTTTGCCCCCGGCTGTCATCAGCCCACATTTTGGGATGCGTGTGCTACGGGAAAGCCCTATCGCCCACGGGCCGTCTGGCTCGTCGGTACCAACCCAATTACCACTGCGACACGGGGAGATATCATTGAGGCGGCGCTTCGGGACCACCTGGAATTCACGGTCGTCTCGGACTTCTTCATGACCCCGACGGCCGAATTGGCCGATCTTATCCTCCCAGCAGCCCATTGGCTCGAACAGGACGACGTCGTCTACTTCCACAAAGTGTGGTGCGTCCTGGCCCGCCGGCAGATTGTGCAGACCGGCGAGGTGCGTGATGACCGTGATGTCATGCTGGAGTTGGCTCACCGGCTCGGACTGGACGACGCATTCCCCTGGCAGGACCGGAGAGCGTATCTCGAATGGCTTCTAGAACCGTCGGGGCTGCATTTTGACGAATTCGCGGACAAGGGGATTCTCTTGGGCGAAATGCGCTACAGAAAGCACGAGACGGAAGGGTTCCCGACCCCGAGCGGCAAGGTTGAACTGGTAAGTTCCGTGATGGAGAAAATCGGACGGCCCCCTTTGCCTGTGTACTCCGAGCCACCTGTCCCACCTGCTTCGGACATGACCAAGGAGTATCCGTACATCCTGATGACCGGAAACAAGATCCTACCGTTCTTCCACTCAGAGGGACGTCAGGTGGAATCCCTGCGGCGGCTCCGCCCTGAGCCGAGGGTCAGTGTACACCCAGGTTTGGCCGGAGCGGAGAAATTTGCCGAAGGGGATACGGTATCCGTGGTCACTCAATGGGGAAAGGCAAAATTTATCCTCCACATCGACGATGGCCTCCAGCCGGATGTGGTGCACGCAGAGCATGCGTGGTGGTTTCCAGAAAGACCGGGGCCGGATCACGGCTGGAAGGAGAGCGCAGCAAACCTACTGTTCGGACACGAATATTTTGACCCTGACTCAGGGGCTGAACCTTTGAAGTCATCAAGGTGCCGGCTGTCAAAAATTTGATGTAGGTGTGCTTGATGGTACACGTGGTAAGAATGTTCTGTGTGGTTGGGAAGACCTTCACCTACACAGAAAGCGGAGCCGTAGGCTTTTGCGTGGTATGAAAAGTGTCTCCATATCCATTCCTGCGGCGGATTTCACTGCGGCTCCGCCGATGACCACTCGGTACCCTGTCTGAAATCGGTCATGAACTTCATGGGGATTGAAGATTTCAGATCGGTTGGCAGTCGTTCTTATAGCAACGCTCACATTGTAACCATCACGGAGGCACAGACCTTGACAAAAGAAGGTTTGAACGCCAGGCAGGAAAAGATAGTCACCATTGCAGCTTTCACTGCCAAAGGCGACTTGCAAAAACTGAGAACGGCCTTAGACGATGGGCTGGATGCCGGTTTGACCATCAACGAAATCAAGGAGGTCCTTGTGCAGATGTACGCCTATGCCGGGTTCCCCCGCAGTCTGAACGGTATCAATACGTTCATCGGCGTCCTGGAAGAACGAAACAAGAAAGGGATCAAGGATTCTCCTGGTAGGGAGCAAAGCTCCATACCAGCCAACAGGAACAGCATCGACCTGGGTACGGAAATCCAGACTCGCCTGATTGGAGCACCTGCCACCGGAAAGTACATTACCTTTGCCCCGGCCATTGATGCATTCCTGAAGGGTCATCTTTTCGGAGATATCTTCGGCCGCGACAACCTGGATTTCCAGAGCAGGGAGTTGGCAACGATTTCGGCCTTGTCGAGTATCGAGGGAGTCAATCCCCAGTTGCAGTCGCATTTTAACGTAGGACTGAATATCGGTTTGACCGAAGCGCAGCTGCGAAGTCTGATCACCGTTCTCGAAGCCAATGTTGGTGAAAAGGAAGCAACAAATGCCAATGAAACATTGGGTAATGTTTTGAGCGACAGGCAAGCGAATCAGAAAATCACGATCACGCGGGGCGGTTCCGTGTCGTCAAGCCAGGGTTAGCTGATTATTTCACTGGTTCCGTAACAATTACCATGCTGTTCACGGCGCACGAACCGTCACGTACGTCGGGCGGACTGGTCACATTCCAACCGGGTGCCCGGACAGCATGGCACACCCATCCGCTCGGTAAAACTTTAATTGTGACAGCAGGCGCCGGCCGGATTCAACAGTGGGATGGCCCGATTGAGGAGATCAGACCGGGTGATGTCGTACGGATTCCGCCCGGAGTAAAACATTGGCACGGAGCCGCACCAGATTCAGCCATGACCCATATCGCTATTCAGGAGAGCATGGAAGGCAAGACTGCGGGCTGGAAAGAACAGGTCAGCGACGTACAGTACCAAGGAAAATGATGAAGCTATACGGAAGGAGCAGGAGGAACGCCGGGACCAAGCATCGGCGTCTGGCCCAACCCACCACTAGTTGCACTATTCTGGACCTCCATCATCAGCCGATTTATGTTTCAATGTTTCTGTTTACTCTCCTGATCAGTTGCCAACTTGAATTTTCGCTGCTACAGTAGTCTCGCTGTAACTACCTGATATTAAAATACCGCCAGTAGCCAACATTATTTTTTGCACACAGATGAGCGAAGCGGATGTGCCGGAGGGAGGCAGCGTGTACACCCACATTTATGTGATAGGCCATAAGAACCCGGATACCGATTCCATTGCCTCGTCCATCGCCTATGCGGAACTGAAGCGGAGGATTGGCCAGCCCAACGTTACCGCTGCCATGGCTGGCGAACCCAATCCGCAAACCCGCTACATCCTGGAGCGTCTCGCCATCGAGACGCCCCTCTACCTTGCCGATATCCATCCCAAGGTGCGGGATGTCATCACCCGTCGCCCGATCACGGCCAGCGCCGACATGCCGCTCAAGGCGGTCCTGGAGTTGTTTCACCGCCACACCATCCGCGTGCTGCCGGTGGTGGATGACCGGAATGTCCCTCTGGGAGTAGTGTCGCTGCTCAAGCTGTCGGAAAAATACCTGTTGGTCGGCACCGACCGGAAACGGGGCGTGGATACCTCGCTCAGTTCCCTGGCAGCCTGTCTTGAAGGCACCTTCCTGGCCGGAGCGCCTGACAATGAGGTGGAACACCTGCACCTCTTTATCGGCGCCATGACAGAGGAATCCTTTGCCGGGCGCATCAAGGGGCACGATCCGGCCTCGTTGCTGATCATGACCGGCGACCGGCCCTCAATCCAGCGGGCCGCCATTGAAAACAGGGCCCGGATACTGGTAGTCACTGGAGGCCTGCCGGTGTGCGACACGATTTTGACAGAGGCCAGGCAGACCGGCGTCATTGTCGTCTCCACGCCCCACGACACGGCGACCGCCGCCTGGCTGGCACGCCTCTCCACTCCGCTCTCTTGCTACATTGAACCGCACTTCGAGAAGATCGGCGTGGCAGAATCCCTTGACCACCTGCGGCTCAAGCTACTCCATTCGGGCGAGCCGGCTGTTGTCGCGGTTGAGGAGGACGGCGCCATTGCCGGGGTTGCCACCAAGTCGTCGCTGCTGACTCCGATCCCCTACGCCTTGATCATGGTGGACCACAATGAGCTCTCCCAGGCGGTGCCTGGGGCCGAGGCGGTGGAAATCCTGGAGGTGCTGGACCACCACAAGTTGGGCAATCCGCCAACCAACCAACCAATCACCTTCACAGTGGCTCCTGTGGGCAGTACCTGCACTGTTGTTGCGGCCCAATATCGCGAGCATGGCCTGGAACCTGATCCGAAGATGGCTGCGCTGCTTTTGGCCGGCATCCTGTCGGATACCGTCATCCTCAAATCACCCACCACCACTGACCGGGACCGGGAAACAGTCGCCTGGCTGGAAAAATCTGCCGGCATTGACCACATTGCCTTTGGCAGGGACATCTTCTCGTCGTGCAGCGGCTTTTCTTCCTACAAGAGCCTGGATGGGGCGGTGCGTGCCGATTTTAAACAATTCAGCGCCGCTGACACCCGCTTCGGCGTCGGTCAGGTGGAGGTTGTCGGCTTTGACGAATTTTATGACCTCAAGGAGGAGTTGCGGGATGTTCTGAAAAAGGTCAAGGACCAGGACGGACTCCATCTGGCGGGATTGATGGTGACCGATATCTACACCGAATCCACCCTCTTCCTGACCGAGGGGAAGAACGAACTGGCCCATGTTATGGGCTATCCCCAGTTGGAACCGCACCTCTACGAGCTGAAGGGGGTTTTGTCGCGCAAGAAGCAGATGGTGCCGCACCTGTTGAAGGTGTTGGGAGCTTTGTAGCATTGTCCCCAATATATCCGCAGCAAAAGCAAAGGCCCGGAGTATCGCTCCGGGCCTTTGCTTTTCAATATTCAAATGCAACAGCGCATTAGAGCATCTTGCGCAGAAACTGCCCGGTGTGGGATTTGGTTATTCGAGCCACTTGCTCAGGCGTGCCGGTGGCAACGATATTCCCGCCACGGTCGCCCCCTTCGGGCCCCAGGTCGATGAGCCAGTCAGCGGTCTTGATCACATCCAGATTGTGCTCGATGATAACGATGGTGTTGCCGGTTTCCACCAGGCGCTGCAGTACCTCCAACAGCTTGCGGATGTCCTCGAAGTGCAGGCCGGTGGTCGGTTCGTCCAGGATGTAGATGGTGCGGCCCGTGGCACGGCGCGCGAGTTCCTTGGCCAGCTTGACCCGCTGGGCCTCGCCGCCGGAAAGGGTGGTGGCGGACTGCCCCAGCTTGATGTAGCCCAGACCCACCTCCTCCAAAGTTTGTAGTTTGTTCTTGATGCGCGGGATGGCCCCCATGAACTCCAGGGCCTGGGAAACGGTCATGTCCAGAACCTCGGCGATGGACTTGCCCTTGTAATGCACCTCCAGGGTTTCCCTGTTGTAGCGCGCCCCTTTGCAAACCTCGCACTCCACGTACACGTCCGGCAGGAAATGCATCTCGATCTTGATGATGCCGTCGCCGGAGCAGGCCTCGCAACGCCCCCCCTTGACATTGAAGGAGTAGCGCCCCGGCTTGTAGCCGCGCAGCTTGGATTCCGGCACGTTGGAGAACAGGTCCCGGATATCGCCGAATACACCGGTATAGGTGGCGGGATTGCTGCGCGGGGTGCGGCCGATGGGAGATTGGTCGATGTTGATGACCTTGTCCAGATACTCCAGCCCCAGTATGTCCCTGACCGCTCCGGCCTTTTCCCGGCTGCGGTACAGGCGCTGGCTGAGCACCTTGTGGAGGGTGTCGATTACCAGGGTGGACTTGCCCGAGCCGGACACACCGGTGACACAGGTTAATACGCCCAGGGGAATATCCGTATCCACGCCCTTGAGGTTGTTCTCCGAAGCGCCGATGACGCGCAGGAAGCGCGAGGCCTTGCGGCGTTTGACTGGCACGGGTATGGTCAGTTCGCCGGACAGGTATCTGCCGGTGAGCGAGGCAGGGTTGTTCATGATCTCGGCCGGCGTCCCCTGGGCAACCACCTCGCCGCCGTGCACACCGGCCCCTGGCCCCATGTCGATCACATGGTCCGCCTCCAAGATGGTTTCCTCGTCGTGTTCCACCACCAGCACGGTATTGCCCAGGTCCCGCAGGCGTTTGAGAGTTGCCAGCAACCGGGCGTTGTCCCGCTGGTGCAGGCCTATGGACGGCTCGTCCAGGATATAGAGCACCCCCACCAGGCTGGAACCGATCTGGGTGGCTAGGCGGATGCGCTGCCCCTCGCCGCCGGAGAGCGTCCCCGAGGTGCGGTCCAGGGAGAGGTAGTCCAAGCCCACGTTGACCAGGAAAGAGAGCCGTTCGCGGATCTCCTTGAGGATCCGCCGGGCGATCTCCCGCTCCTTGTCGGAGAGTTCCAGTTTGTCGAAAAAGCTGAGGCAATCCCGGATGGACAGAGCGGTCACATCGCGGATAGTGCGGCCGTTGACCAGGACGTGCAGCGCCTCGGGCTTGAGCCTGGCCCCCTGGCAGGTGGGGCAGGGCATGACGTTCATGTACTTTTCCAGGTCCTCCCGGGCCGCATCGGATTCGGTCTCGCGCCAACGCCGTTCCAGATTGTTCAATACACCTTCGAACTCTTTGTAGTAGGTATGACGGCGACCGCTGTCCTCCTCCCACCAGAACTCGATCTGTTTCCCTTTCGAGCCGTTGAGGATGACATTCCTGACCTGGTCGGGCAGGTCCTTGAACGGCTGGCGGATATCGAACTTGTAGGCCTTGGCCAGGGCATCCAGGATCAGGTGGAACCAGCCGGAAAGGCGCTTTTCCCACGGCGCGATGGCCCCCTCCCGCAGGGACAGCTCGGGATTGGGAATGACCAGGTCGGCATCGAAGTACATGCGAGTGCCGAGGCCGGTGCAGTCCGGGCAGGCACCGTGGGGATTGTTGAAGGAGAAAAGCCGCGGGGTGATCTCCTGGTAGGAGAGGCCGCAGTCCACGCAGGCCAATTTCTGGGAGAAGATCTGGGTGGTCTGTAGTGACGATCCGGTGGGTTTCCCTAATTCCTGGGCGACCGAACCGGTCGCCCCTACAAATCCATCCGCATTTGGCGCCGGTTGCACCGTCTCCACCTTCACCACGCCATCGGCATGGTGAAGGGCGGTTTCCAGAGAATCGGCCAAGCGACGCTGGACCCCCTCCTTGACCACGATCCGGTCCACCACGATGTCGATATCGTGTTTTTTGTTTTTGTCCAGTTCGATCTCTTCGGCCAGTTCATGGGGTTTCCCGTCAATGACAACCCGGGTGAAGCCTTCCTTGCGCAGTTGATTGAGCTCTTTTTTGTATTCCCCCTTGCGACCGCGCACCATGGGTGCCAGCAGGGTCAGCTTGGTCCCGGCCGGTAGGGCCATGAGTTGGTCCACCATCTGGGAAACGGTCTGGGAGGTGATTTCCTTGCCGCAGGAGATGCAGTGGGGATGGCCGATGCGGGCATAGAGCAGGCGCAGGTAGTCGTAGATCTCGGTGACGGTACCGACTGTGGAGCGGGGATTTTTGCTGGTGGTCTTCTGCTCGATGGAGATGGCCGGTGAAAGGCCTTCGATGGACTCCACATCCGGTTTTTCCATCTGTTCCAAGAACTGGCGGGCATAGGCCGAGAGCGACTCCACATAGCGCCGCTGCCCCTCGGCATAGATGGTGTCGAAGGCCAGGGTGGATTTTCCGGAACCGGAAATGCCGGTGATCACTACCAGTTGGTCTCGGGGGATTTCAACGTCGATGCACTTGAGGTTGTGCTCGCAGGCACCTTTAATGATGATCTTGTCGTGGGCCATTGTTCAGGGTTTCAACCCTTTTTTCAGTAATTCGGTGAAATCGTCTGTCCGCACCGGACGGCTGAACAGGTAGCCCTGCATCTCGACGCAGTTGTGGAAGGAGAGGAATTCCATCTGGGCGCGCGTCTCGACCCCTTCGGCAATGACGTCCAGCTTGAGGGTATGGGCCATGGCAATGATGATCTCGGCAATGGCCGCATCATCGGGATTGGTAATGATATCACGTACAAAGGACCGGTCTATCTTGAGCCGCCTGATGGGGAAGTGCTTGAGATAGCTTAGTGACGAATAGCCGGTGCCAAAGTCGTCGATAGCCAGGGTGATGCCCATGTCCTTCAGTTTGCGCAACATGCCGATGCTGAGTTCCGGGCTCTTCATGATGGCGCTTTCCGTGATCTCGATCTCAAGCCATTGCGGGTCCAGACCGGTCTCCATCAGTATGGCGGCGATGGACTCGTCCAACTGGTTTTGATCGAACTGCTTGCCCGACAGATTGACGGCAACCCGCACCGGCTCGTAGCCCATGTCCTGCCACCGCTTGTTCTGGCGGCAAGCGGTGCGCAGCACCCACTCACCGATGGGGATGATGAAGCCGGTCTCCTCGGCCAGGTAGATGAACCTGTCTGGAACAAGCAGCCCCAGATCGGGATGATTCCAGCGCAACAGCGCTTCCATACCCACGATACGGCGCGAACGGGCATCCACCTGGGGCTGGTAAACCAGAAAGAACTCGCCTCGCTCCAGGGCCTTGCGCATGGAGTTTTCCAGCATCATCCGTTCCAGCACCTTGATATTCATCTCGCGGGAGAAAAATTGAAAGTTGTTGCGGTCCAGTTCCTTGGCCTGATACATGGCCAGATCGGCATGCTTCAGCAGGGTGTGGCTGTCTTCTCCGTTCATGGGGTAGACGGCGATACCGATGCTGACGGTGATGTAGATTTCGTGGCCGTCGATGTAGATCGGTTCCGATATGATGGCGAGGATTTTTTTGGCAACAATGGTTATGGCTTCTTCGTTCAAAACATTGTTCAAGACCACTACGAATTCGTCACCGCCGAGACGTGCCAGGGTGTCGCTGTCCCGGACGCAGGCCGCCAGTCGCTTGGACACGGTCATGAGCAGGTTGTCCCCCGCACGGTGCCCAAGTGTGTCGTTGATCCCCTTGAATCGATCCAGATCAAGTATCAGGATGCCAACCAGATGCTGTTCGCGGGCGGCTTGAGCGATGGATAGCTTGAGACGGTCATGGAGCAGGTTGCGATTGGGGAGCCCGGTCAAAGTATCGTAGTTGATCAGTTGCTGGATTTCACTCTCGGCCTTGATGCGGGCGGTTATATCCAGTGTGGTGGCGGAGATGAGCAAGGGGAGTCCGTCTTCTCCGCACTCTACCTCACCTTGGCTGTTGACTACTATCTCACCGTCGGAGTGGGAATTTATACGGTAAACAATATTGAAGGGCTGACAAGTTGTGGCAGATAGTGTCAGGGCCTTTTCCAAGGCTGGCAAGTCAGTCGGATTGACCCGGCCAAAGACCCAGTCCATGCTGATCTTCTCAGGATTTCCCGGTGTGAGACCGAAAATGCGGTAAAGTTCATCCGACCAATAGACGTCGCCGTTTCTGATGTTCCATTCCCAGCTTCCCATGCGGGCAATTTTTTGGGCACGGGCCAGACGCGACTCGCTCTGGCGCAGTGAATGTTTGGCGCGCTCCAGCCGATCTCGGGTCTCGACATCATGGAGGGCACGGATCACCACGGTGGGCAGACGATCAAGGAATGAGACATCCTTGAGCAGGTAATCATAGGCCCCGGTTTTCATCATCTGTACTGCCAGGCTGGAGTCATCGCGGCCCGTCACCATGATGAAAGGTGACGTATGTCCCATGTCCCTGAGTCTCTCGATAAATGAGGCCCCGGTCATGTCCGGGAGCGTGTAATCCAGGATTATCAGGCTGGGGGCGCAGCTGGCAAGCCATTCCAAGGCTTGATTGCCGTTTGTTGTGCAATGGCTGGTGAGACCCTCTTCATCAAGGGTCGATGCCATCAGGCTGGCGAAGCCGACATCATCCTCGATGATCAGGATCGGAGCGGTTATTGCTATGTCCTGCTGCGGTTCGGTCACAGGCACCTTTTTCACATTCGAGTTTTGGTTTAAACAAGTGTAATGCCCTACAACCAGCGGATGTTAAGTTGTATTTAAGTTCCGGTGGCAATCCCTGTGAAGATATGCGTTGCCAGATGTCATGCTTTATTTCTTCCGCAACCGCCAGCCTTCCTTGTTCACCTGCGGAACACGCGAGATCGCCAGTGAATCGGCGGGGACATCGCAGGTAACGGTGGTGCCGGCCGCAACCAGGGAATTACGACCTACGGTTACCGGCGCCACCAACTGCACATCGCTGCCGATAAAGACCTGATCACCGATGATGGTGCGATGTTTGTTGACGCCGTCATAGTTGCAGGTAATGGTGCCGCAGCCGATATTGACATCGCTGCCGATCTCGGCATCGCCCAGATAGGTCAGGTGGGATGCCTTGGAGCCATGCCCCATGACAATCTTTTTGGTTTCCACAAAGTTTCCTATCTTGACGTGGTCGCGTAGTACGGTGCCGGGACGCAGGTGAGCCATTGGGCCAACGTTGACATGGTCGTTCAGCTCGGCATCTTCAAGCACTGATCCGGCTTTGATAAGGCAACCGTTGCCGATCAGGCAATCCTTGATATTGACGTTGCCCTCGATCTCGCAGTTGCTTCCTATGATGGTTTTGCCGCTGATACGGCAGTTTGAATGAATAACGGTGTCGGGAGCGATCTGTACTCCATGGTCGATATAGATTTGATCAGGGTTGACCATGGTGACGCCGGCAAGCATAAGCTCCAGGTTGATACGCTGGCGCAGAATGCCGGAAGCCTCGGCCAATTGGACCCGGTCGTTGACTCCCATGATCTCGGTTGCATCGTCGGCACTCATGGCGAGGCAGCTGAATCCCTTCTGCACGGCAATGGAGACCAGGTCGGTCAGATAGTACTCGTTCTGGGCGTTGTCGCTGCCAAGGGCATCGATATGCTTGGACAGAAAGTCCGCCTCCATGCAGTAGATGCCGCTGTTGATCTCGCGGATTCCCAGCTCCTCGGGCTTGGCATCCTTTTGTTCGACAATGCGTACTACTCCGCCGCCATTGTCTCTTACCACCCGGCCGTAGCCGCTAGGGTCGTCCATTATGGCGGTCAGCACTGTCACAACCGCGTTGCGGTCACGGTGGAACCGGATCAGCCCGACAAGCGTTTCAGGCCGCAACAGCGGTGTGTCGCCGCACAGGATCAGGACCGTGCCGCCGAAGCCGGCCAGCGCCTGCCGGGCGCAGGCCACGGCGTGCCCCGTGCCGAGCTGTTCATCTTGCAGCGCGAAACTGATATCAGTCGCATTGCGGCAGTGATCCTGTACTTTATCGGCCTGGTGTCCGAGAACGAGCACCAGCGGTGCCGCCCCGGTAGCGCGGGCGGCCTCAAGGGGCCAGTCGATCATGGCCCTGCCTGCAGCAGGATGAAGCACCTTAACAAGGCCGGATTTCATCCGGGTTCCCTTACCGGCTGCCAGAATTATGGCTGCGACATTATCCATAACGCCTTGCTCCTGAATTTGTAATGTTTGTTGCTAATTAGAGGGCCAGTTTATTCGATGCCGGAAATCGCGTCAAGTCAATAGAGTGGTATTAGGGCTTTACACCTCTGTGATTTTAGATATATTCTCAATTCTCTAGTCAAGCATGAACCCGAAAGGCCATAGATATGGCGATTGCCGAAGATCTGATACTGCTTGAACGGTTGCTTGAGGATCTTATAATCCGTTACGAGCAGTATTTCATCGGCCTGGAAAAGCGGGAGCCGCTCCAGCTGCTGTCTGACGTGGAAAAAATGGTGCGCCGCTATACCGGGACCCCCATTACCAACACCATGCACAAGCATAAATATACCATGATGGTGGCCAGGCTCAACAGCTACCGCGAGCACTGGAACCGTGTCCTCCGCCTGATCGAAGAGGGAAGGTATTCCCGCGACCGTTTCATAAGGGACCTTCATCAGCGCCAGAATGCTGCCGGTCCCAGGGGTGAGAATCCTCCGCAACATGGAGGCACAGGCCAGCAGGCGCACGATATCGATCTGGACCGAATATACCATGAGTACCGCGAGGCCCGCAGGTCTTGCAACCTGCCTGTAGACAATCTCAGTCCCGAACTGTTGTCCGCCGCCATCAAGAAGAAAAAGCCCGGTTTGGTTGCCAGGTTGGGGACCGAAGAGTTGGTCTTCCGGGTGGTTGTGGAGAACGGCAAGCCCAAGATCAAGGCCAGCCACCGCAAATAACACTCCACAAGGCGCAGAGCTTGGAGCAAATGCTGCTTCTATTTGCTCCTCGTAAGTTCGACACAACAAAGGGCGAGGCATGAAAAATTGCTTTGCCCCTGGATTTTTGGTTCCAAATCATGCCCCCCAATCCGCAAACTTACATTATTCCACAGACCGTTGAGATCGTAGCCTCCCTGGCCAAGGGGTCAAACCGAATCGCCTTGCCGGGGTTGAAAGGTGCCGCGCCGGCTTGTGTGCTGGCCGAATTGTTACGCATTCAACCCAGGAATATGCTGATCATCACCGCCGATCAGGAGTCTGCCGATGAGTTTTGCCGCGAGCTGGGATTCTGCGGTAGTGGCGCGCCATTGTCGTTTCCTGCCTGGGATACGCAGCCCTTTGCGGCAAATTCACCACATCCCGACATATCTGGGGCACGGCTGAATACGCTCTTCCGCCTGCAGAACCGTCTTGCAAGGGTCGTAGTCGTGCCGGTTGCGGCAGCTCTGCAACGGGTTTTGCCGGCCGCGACACTCAACGAGGTCTCCTGTTATCTGGTGGCCAATGAGGAATTCGAGCGCGAAGAGCTCTTGGAGAAACTGGTCAAGATGGGCTATGCCAACGTGCCGCTGGTGGAGGATCGCGGTACCTTTGCCGTGCGTGGCGGCATCCTGGACATCTTTCCCCCAAACCTGGCAACGCCCGTGCGGATCGAGTTTTTCGGCGACACGGTGGAAACGATCCGCTCCTTTGACCCGCTCACCCAGCGTTCGCTTCAGCCGATGGAAGAGCTGGTGCTGCTCCCTTCGCGGGAGATCCTCCTGACTGATGAGGTCCTGGAGAACATCGCCCCGCGCCTGAAGCAACTCTGCGATGATCTGGACATTCCCGCCGACCGGCGGCGCCGAATCCTGGACGATCTCCAGAACGCGGTCTATTTCCAAGGTGTCGAATACCTCCAGCCGCTCCTGCATCCCGGTCTTGCCACCATCTTTGATTACGCCTCCGACAGCCTGCTGGTTCTGGCGGATCCTGAAGCCATCCGCGAAGCCGTCACCCGTTTTGGTGATGACATCCACAATGGCGCTGCCAAGGCCATGACTTCGATTTTGCCCCATTCGCCGGCAGCAGAGTTGTTTCTGGATGGACGCGCGTTTGACGACATCATTGCTGCCCGCAGCACCTTGGAGATATCCGGGCTGGTCCTGCACGGCCAGGGCGATGCCACAACAATCACCATTCCTTGCGAGGATAACGCCGGCTTACGGGTGACGGTTTCCAAGGAGACCACACATGCACTCGGTCCACTTGCAAAGATCCTGCAGGAGTGGCTTGGCCAGGGTTTTCAGGTGTTCATCGCCTGCCATCAGCAACCGCAGGCCGAACGGCTCAAGGATCTGCTGATGCCTTACGGCATCGCCTGTGTTATCAGCGAAGCCTCATTTTCGGAGGCGTCCAGCGCCCAAAGCCGCCCTGGTGATGGGGCTGTCACTCTGCTCATGGGTGACATCTCGCGCGGATTCCGCCTGACTTACTCGCGATTGGTACTGATCGCCGAAGAAGAACTTTTCGGGAAAAGGGTACGCAGGCGCGGCGTTTCCGAAGTGCGCAAAAAGCAGATCCTGGCATCACTGGCCGAGCTGAAACCTGGCGATTACATGGTACATGTGGATCATGGCATAGGACTCTACCGTGGATTGCAGCACATCAGCGTGGCCGGGGTGGGGGGCGATTTTCTGCTCCTGGAATATGCCGGCAGCGACAAGCTGTATCTGCCTGTTGACCGCCTGGGTCTGGTACAGCGTTATGTGGGCCCGGAAGGCGCCGAGCCGCACCTCGACAAGCTGGGTGGCAACTCCTGGGAAAAGACCAAGGGCAAGGTTAAAAAGGCGGTGGAGGAACTGGCTGGCGAACTGCTGGAGATCTATGCCAAGCGCCAGATCTGCGAAGGTTTTGCCTTCTCGCCCCCGGATGAGATGTACCGGGAATTCGAGGCCTCCTTTGCCTGGGAGGAAACGCCCGATCAGCTCTCCGCCATCCAGGACGTGTTGGCCGATATGCAGCATAGGAAGCCAATGGATCGGCTGGTATGCGGCGATGTCGGTTACGGCAAAACCGAGGTGGCCCTGCGGGCGGCCTTCAAGTCGGCTCTGGACGGCAAACAGGTGGGCATCCTGGTGCCGACCACCATCCTTGCGCAGCAGCACTACGAGACCTTCCATGAGCGGCTCAAGGATTATCCGGTCACCGTTGAGGTCATCTCCCGCTTCCGCACCCCCAAGGAACAAAAGGCTATTCTGGAACGGCTGAAGAAAGGGGCGATCGACATTATCATCGGCACCCACCGACTCTTGCAGGCGGATGTGTCCTTCAAAGATCTGGGGCTATTGATAATCGATGAGGAGCAGCGCTTCGGCGTCAAGGACAAGGAGCGGCTCAAGGCCTTCCGCGCCGTGGTGGATGTGATGGCCCTCTCCGCTACCCCTATCCCCCGCACCCTGTACATGTCAATGATGGGCATTCGCGACCTGTCCATAATAGACACCCCGCCGGTTGACCGTTTGGCGGTGAAAACCTTTGTGTCCCGTTTCTCGGAGGAGTTGATCAGGGAAGCGGTCATGCGCGAGTTGCGCCGCGGTGGGCAGGTTTTTTTCGTCCACAACCGCGTGCAGACCATCGGAAAACGGGCCGAACTTCTGGCCGCGATCGTGCCTGAGGCCAAGATAGCGGTCGGCCATGGCCAGATGCATGAACACGAACTGGAGCGGGTCATGCTGTCCTTTATGCATGGCGAGACCAATCTGCTGGTTTGCACCACCATTATCGAATCCGGTCTGGACATCCCCAACGCCAATACCCTGATTATAGACCGGGCAGATAATTTCGGCCTGTCGCAGCTTTATCAGTTGCGTGGCCGGGTCGGGCGCTCCACCCAGCGTGGTTACGCCTACCTGCTGATACCTGGTGAAGGGGCTGTCAGCGCCGATGCCCGCGAGCGGCTTAAAATCCTTCAGGATATTTCGGAGTTGGGGGCCGGATTTCGTATCGCTACCCACGACATGGAGATTCGCGGGGCCGGCGATCTGCTGGGGAATCGGCAATCGGGCACAGTGGCCGAAGTCGGTTTCGAGTTTTACAACCAGATGCTGGAGGAAACCATCTGCCGCTTGCGGGGCGAGGAAATGGTCGAACGGGTCGAGCCCGAGATAAACCTCAAAGTTCCGGCTTTCATTCCCGAGGCCTATGTCAGGGACACCGGACAGCGACTGGTGATCTACAAGAAGTTGACCCAGGCAGAAAGCGAGGAGGATGTGATCGACATCCAGAACGAGGTCAGCGACCGTTTTGGCAAATATCCGCTGGCCACGTCCTACCTGTTCGAGATCATGAAGCTGCGCGTCTTGCTAAAACAGTTGCTGGTGCGGCAAATCGACTACGACGGCAGGCAGGTAACCATTTCGTTCCACCCCCGCACTCCGGCCAAGCCCGATTCCATCATTGCCATGATGCGCAACGAACCGAAGAAATACCAGTTTTCGCCCGATTATCGCCTGACCTGCATTGTCCCAGGCAGTGCCTTCGAAGATATCCTGGCCGAGTCTAGAAAGGTATTGAAAAGACTGTGTTGATATGTTATTTTTATAAAGTTTCTAACTACTTCAAGGCGAAATGAAAAAGGAGATTATGTGAAAGCCATCAACACTGCAAAAGTCTTTACTGCCGCCCTCTGTGCGGCTTCACTTTTTGGCTGCCAAAACGGCTCAAAAACTTCAGGGTCGCAGTCCGAACCCAAGAAGGAAGGACAGGTCTTGGCCGAGGTGAACGGCGGCACGATCACTACCGGCGATTTCAATCGTGAGTTAAAGAACCTCCCCGAATATCTCAAGGCAATGGCCGAGACCCCACAAGGGCGTAAAGAGATGCTGGACACCATGGTCATCCGTGAGCTGATTCTCCAGCAAGCCGCCAAGGACGGCATTGACAAGAGCCCGGAGATCGAAGAAAAGCTTAAGGACCTCAAAAAACGGCTGATTGTCGAGGCGTTCCTGAAGAAAAAGGTCGAGGCCGATACACAGGTTTCTGACGCTGACCTCAAAAAATTCTATGAACAGAACAAGGACAAATTCAAGACCGGCGATCAGATCAGGGCCAGCCATATCCTCGTGAAAACCGAAAAGGAAGCCAAGGATATCCTGGCGCAGATCAAGGCAGGCGGCAATTTTGAAGCGCTGGCAAAGAAGTATTCCGTTGATTCCTCTGCCGCCAAAGGTGGCGATCTGGGGTGGTTCGGCAAGGGCAACATGGTTCCGGCTTTCGAGAAAGCCGCCCTTGGCTTGAAAGAAGGCCAGGTTTCCGATGTGGTCAAATCCGATTTCGGTTATCACATCATCAAGTTGACCGGCAAACGTGCTGCGGGCGTACGGCCCTTTGAAGAAGTCAAAGAGCAGATCAAGGCAGCCCTCATGCCGTCCAAGCAACAGGAAATATTCCAGAAGATCAAGGAAGAACTCAAGAAAGACGCCAAAATTACCGTTAAGGAAGATGTCCTGAATTCCCTTGTTGGTGCAAAAGACGAAGGCAAGCCAGCCGAACCCGCTCAGCCCGCTGTCCCTGAGAAAAAATAGCCCAGTGGTTGTTGTGGCAGCAAATCGTTGATGAATGGTTGACTGGAAGGGTGGGCTTTCTGCCCACCCTTCCGAATTTTAAACTCGAGAAAAAAGAGAGTACCAAAGTATGAAGCAACGCCTATTTACCCTGTTGATCGCCTGCCTGCCCCTGCTCATCGCCGGTGGCTGCGCAAATACGGAAGCTGTTGTCAAGAAAGCTCCGGCAGAGGAAACTGTCAAGACCGAACAGCCCGGCAGTGTGCCAACAGCCACGATCCCGGTTTCAGGCAAGTTGGTCGATACCATTGCCGCGGTTGTCAATGACGATATTATTACACTTTATGAGATCAACCGTGAAGCTCAGCCGCTTATCCGCGAGGCCGAGAAAAAATCAACCTTGGATGCTGCCGCCCGCAGCCAGATCCGCCACACGATCCTTGACCGCTTGGTGGAGAAGAAGCTGGTGGACCAGAAGATCAAGGAACTGAACATCAAGGTCAGTGAAGAAGAGATCCGTCAATCCATCGAGGATGTCAAGAAACAGAACAATATGACCCAGGATGCTTTGGTTGCCGCGCTGGCCAATCAAGGCCTCTCTTTTGATCAGTACCGTGTCCAGTTGCAGGAACAGCTGGAAAAGCTCAAGCTGGTCAGCATGGAGGTTCGCTCCAAAATCCAGGTGGGTGATGCAGAGATGCGCGAGTACTATGATGCCAATCGTGCCAAATACACGGAGGATGAAACCTTCCTTGCCCGCCATATCTATTTTCGTATAAACGACAAAGCCCCCGCGGCTGAAATCAAACGTACCATGACCACAGCGCTGATGGTGCTCGACGAGGCCAAGAGCGGTAAGGATTTTATCGAACTTGCCAAGACCTATTCCGAAGACCCGGCTGCGCGCAAGGATGGCGGCGCATTGGGACCGTTCAAAAAAGGCGATATGTTGCCGGAGCTTGAGCAGGCTGTCATGGCCATGAAGCCGGGCGATATCAGCGATCTGGTCTATACTTCGGCCGGGTTTCACATCATAAAGCTTGAGGAGCGGAAAAGCGGCAAGCTGAAGCCCTTCGAGAGCGTAAAGGCCGAAATCGAGGATATTCTGTATCGTAAAAAATCTGAGGAGCGTTTCAGCCAGTGGGCTAAGGAACTGCGTGCCCAGGCCAGTGTAGAGATCAAGGATCTGAAGGGAATTTTATAGGCAGCTGTGTTTGCCGTTGCCGGGCTTCATAAATACCGGCCCTAACGACTTTTTGTAAATGTTTCCGATTATGCTTTACCAAGAAAACAGCCGCTCATCCCGTAAGGGGGGAGCGGCTGTTTTCTGTTCAGCAAGGTTAGCTATTTGGCAAGCTGAGATCAACCCGGGCATTCCGTGCGCTACGATGTTCCTGCGCCATCGGATTCAGGAGGTTGCCAAGTCGGTAAGCCCGGTTTCGAAGCTCGCCGAATCCATGCCGTCAGCAGCCATGAAAATCAGTGGCAACCGAAGCAGGTGGATTTGAAGGTGGCCTGAACCTGGACAATGCCATCGGCATGCAGGGCTTGGTTGGTGATGCCGGTTGCCTGTCCATTCGTGCCGGTTGCATCCGGATGGCAGAATTGGCACTGGTTGTAAGCGCCGGTCGGTCCCTGCCCCCCATGATAGCCGCTGTGCCAGACGTTTGAACCATTCGACCCGTTGCGTGGAGGGTTGCCATGGCATCCGGTACAAGAGCCGCTGCCGGCTGTTCCGTACCAAGAGGGAGTGGTGGCGCCGGCCGTGGTCGTGGTGTATCCGTAGGTTACGGTGTTTAAAACGGCTTCACCCGTGCCGTCGGGGAAGTAATAACTGAAGGTGCCGCTGGGGACTCCGTGACACCCAACATTCATGCAGGTTTTTGTTGTGGCGTCAAAGGTCGGAGCAGGCCAGCCGGCTTTGTATGCCGGCCCGGCCTTGTCAAAGGCTAGCCGGCCGCCGTATTTGTGGCAGACCTTGCAATCAAAGCCGGCATGTTTTCCGTGTGCCCCGGTGGGGGTGCAGGATGGGTCGCCATCGGCACAGACCTCGTCTTGAACCAGGGCCACCGACTTTTTGGCTGCCAATGCCTTGTAGTAGTCATCAACAGTGTTGTCATAGGGGACCCAATTGGCGCCATCATAGATGAATACGCGGCCCGTGGCGGTGTCTTTGTATTTCATGCCGAACGCCGCCTTGGCGGGTGGTGTGCTGCTTTTTGTCACATTGGTGCTGCTGGCAGCAGACCCTTGTGATTGCATTGACTGTTCACCGCAAGCCGCGGTAAGCAGCAGTATTGCCACTCCAAACAACAATGATGAATTCCGTTTTGTTGGGTGATAATGCCGACATGCCATGATCGAGCCCTCCTCAAGTTTTGATTTTCGACACCTGACGACCAGTTACTGTTGCGAATGCGGCTTTGTGAAGATAGCTAAAAGTGCAGGTTCAGCATCGGGGGGTTCTACATCTTTGTAATTAAGTTTATTTTATTAACCTTTGTAAATTAAGTGGTTGGCGCCGATTAGTCCTATTTTGGATGTATATATGTTACTCAATCACGATTGTCAAGTATCTCTTTGGAGTGCACTTGCGTTTTGTGCGCAGGCATGGCAATGCGGGCATGAAACTATTGGCGTCTAACCAATTATCATCACTTGTAAGCGCCGATCTGAATCATTATAATGCTGACGCTTCAGCCCGGCGCATCGCTGCAAGTCCATTCCCAGGAGGCCATTGCAAACAGCCGTGACCGCACCTGTCGTCTTCATACTGTTGTTTCTGGCCGCCTTTATTGCCGGCTTGGTAGATTCTATTGCCGGTGGCGGCGGACTGATCACCGTACCAGTCCTGCTGGGGATAGGCCTGCCACCACAGGCTGCCCTGGGGACAAACAAGCTGCAGGCAAGTTTCGGTTCCGGCAGCGCCATGTTGACGTTCATACGTTCCGGTACGGTAGAGCTCCGGGAATGTCTGCGTGGAATCGTATTCACCGCCATTGGTGCCGGAATGGGCACATTTGCAGTTCAGTTGATCGATCCGGCGTTTCTGCGCCAGATCATACCGTTTTTGCTCATTTCCATCGTGTTTTACAGCATTATGACCCCGCGTCTTGGTGCGGAGGATATCCATCCCCGGATGAAGTCAGGACCATTCTTCCTGGTGTTCGGCCTTGCACTGGGTTTCTATGATGGTTTTTTCGGCCCAGGAACCGGTTCTTTCTGGGTAATGGCACTCATGCTCGGTCTTGGTTTTAATATGACCAAGGCCACCGGCTACACCAAGGTACTGAATTTCACCAGTAACTTCTTGTCATTACTGTTGTTCATGGTTAGCGGCGCCGTACACTGGCGCGAGGGGTTGGTGATGGGGTTTGGCCAGTTTATTGGTGCCCGGGTCGGTTCACGGATGGTGATTATGAAAGGGACCCGCTTTATCAGGCCGATTTTTATTTCAATGGTTCTGGCTATTACAATCAGGTTGATCTGGCAGAATTATCATTGAACGAATAATTCGGAACATGGCAAGTATTCTGCGTGGGAGGACTGGATATGAAGTTGCAACCTGAAGATACTCTGATTCAGGCATTTTGGATCGATTTGGGAAGTTCAGTGGTCCCTGACTATAACTGGGGCAGGATAGATTTCCTTACCAGTGATTATCTGGTGCTGCTGAAAGAACACGCTGGCGGGGACCAGCTCTACCGCGACCCAGCTGATGGCAGATTATGGGAGTTGATCCGCCCCAACGTGCATTTTGCCGGAGGCGGGCCACCCATCCTGAAAGTCGTCTCGGCTGAACAGGCGGTTGAAAAATATGGCTCAATCCCCTTGTCATAGCTATTTGTACAGCGCAGCAAACATTTCGGCCGGACTTGGCGGTCTTTGTCCCAACGGGCTACAACAGACAACAGCATATCGGTGCACCCCATGAAATCAGTGCCAGTGGTTTCGATCCTCATGCCGGTGCGCAACGAGGAACTGTATCTGGTTTCCGCATTGGAATCCATCTATCGCCAAACATTCACCGACTGGGAATTGATTGTCGTAGACGATGGTTCCACGGATGCCACGCCCGTAATACTTGAAAACGCCGCAGTACTGGACCGGCGCGTGCGGGTTATCACCCAGGGCTCCGGTGGCATTGTAACGGCGCTCAATATCGGCTTGTCCGCCTGTCGCTCCCCGTACATAGCACGAATGGATGGGGATGATCTTTGCCATCCCGGGAGGCTCGAATCCCAGGTTGCCTTTCTTGAGGCAAACCCTGATATCGGTTTGGTTGCCTGCGCGTTTCGTCACTTTCCGCGTGCGACTTTGAAACAAGGTTTTTTGTCCTACGAAGCCTGGCAGAACTCGCTTGTCAGCCATGATTTGATCATGCGCGACCTCTTCGTGGAATCGCCTTTTGTTCACCCCAGTATAATGACACGCCGCGACCTGCTACTGCGGCTTGGCGGTTATCGAAATGAGGGGTGGCCCGAGGATTATGACCTGTGGTTACGCATGGCTGCCGATGGCGTGCGTTTTGCCAAGCTTCCGCAGCAGCACTTTTTTTGGCGCGACCATCCGGAAAGATCCACTCGAACCTTGGATGATTATTCCAGGAAAGCCTTTCGCGCCTGCAAAGCCCACCATCTGCGTCTGGGCTATCTCAAGGATGCCACGCAGGTTGTCATGGCCGGAGCCGGCCTGGAAGGGCGTGCCTGGCAGCGCCAATTGTCACTGTTCGGCATCAAGGTGTCGTGTTGGCTGGATATCGATCCCCGCAAGCTTGGCAAAACCTTGCATGGCGCGCCCGTGATAACACCTGGTGAGCTCAGGCTGAACGATGAGCCGCTGCTGGTTGCCATAGGAGTAGCCGGCGCCCGGGAAGAGTTCAGGTTACTGGCACATGAATCAGGGCTGAGGGATGGACTCGACTTTGTGTGCGTTGCCTGATATACATAAGGCATTTCTCAAAAGGAGGCGTTCATGAAACGTGTTTTCGCAGCATTACTTGCTTCGCTGGTTCTGGCCGCACCAGCTGCGGCTTCCGACTCGATTGGCCTCGGCATCAGGGCCGGTGCCGCTGCCGGCCACAACAGTACTTTTACGGAGGCTTTCGGTGATCTGTACCTGAACCGGTTGGTTTCGGTGGGGGCAACCGTAGGATTCGTGACGGTTGATCGGGACAACGTTCGGTCGATTAAGCGCGACGAATCGGTGCCGGTCACCGCCCTGTTCAAGATCCATGCTCCCATTCCTTTCCTGCAGCCATATGCCGGTCTTGGCGCCGCACTGGTATTCCATGACAAGCGCGGGACCAAGGGAACCCCGGTGGGGCTGGTCGGTGCGGATCTGAAGCTGGGGCCGACCCCGCTCTTTCTGAACCTGGAATACCGCAGGCAGCTTGACGATGAGTTGGATTTCCTGGGAGCAGGTCTCGGAATCAAATTTTAGCAGCTTCGACGGCAATGTTGGAACGCCCCGCAGGACTCTGTCCTCGGGGCGTTTTGCGTTAATTATTATGCCGGTCGTGTTCAGTTACCCCTTGTGTTGCCCGCTTTTTTGCTTGTCACGGAAGGCTTTTTCCGCTTGTCGCCTGCGTCTGCCACCAAGAAAAGTTTCCTCGATAATGATGGCGACAAAGCAGATGATGAACAATGCAAATATGATCCCCAGAATTTTCCCCAGCACTGACGTAACCTCCCGTATACTCCGACCCGGAACTGCGCAGGCCCATACTCATAAACGCGAAAAGCCGTCTCGCGACGGCTTTATTTAGCCTTGATAAAGGCCGATTATCTGCGGACAACGGTTCGGCGTTGCATGCGCCCCCCCATGGACGCCATCTGGTGTTTCTGGATGGCAGCAACGCTTTCCAGGTGAAATTGAAACCACATATCGCCATAACTACGCATTTTCATTTTTTTGCCTTGGCCGAGGTTTTCCAGGTTTTCCTTTATCGGGCCATCTCCAGGCAGCTTCTTAAGGCCCTTCTCCAAAATTTCCTTGGCCTTGGTGGTCTCTCCGCATTCGTTCAGGCAGTAGGCATAGAGATTCCAGAGCAGTGACTCCTTTTGGCTCCACTGGACAGCTTTTTCAAATGTGGCGATCATCTTGTCCTTTTTCTGGCGTTTCATGTAACAGATGGCAAGCATTCCCATGGCTGCCCAGTTTTTGAAAAAGGATTTTTCCAGGTAAGGAAAGGCATTGGAAAAATCGCGCTTCATGTAGTAGATCATGCCGATCTGCGCATTCAGCTGCCCCTCCACATAGATTTGCCATTTGCTGTACTGCAGGGCATCCTTTAGTTCGCGGATGGCTTTTTCGAAACGTTGCCCTTGCAGATCCTTGCCGGCAGTTTCAATGGCTGCCATGACCTTTTTCATGGTATGGCGCGAAAGCAATACAAATGTACCGGCAAAGGCGGTTATGCCGATAAGGGCGGCACCCCACCAGGCCAGCTTGAACAGAAGCAGGATCAGAAGCAAAGCGATCCCTGTCCCGGATGCTATAAGTATGTTGTACATCGGTCCTTCCTTTCATTGAATAACAATACCCCCCTTGGTGAAAGGGGGGCCAGTGGGATTAAATGACATCACCGGTAAAGGTTTTCAGTCTGGTCAGCAGCACAAGGAGGATATAAACGGCAGAGTATCAGCTTTTTTCTTCAGCCGGTACCATCGCCCCGTTTTTCTCGGTAAACTTGGCAATTATGATGCGCCGCCCAGCCTTGAGGGCAAACTTGGCTTTCAGGTTATTCCAGGCGGAAAGCAGTTTGGTGGAGACATTGAACCGCTTGGCAATCGCCTCCAGGGTATCCCCCTTTTTAATTGTGTAGTACTTGGCAAAGCCGCCTTTGGCTGAGGCGGAGCGGCTGGCTGTGCGCCCCTCCTGATGGAAGTCCACGGTCTGCCTGACAGGAACTACAAGGGTTTTGCCGGCAATACGGCTCTTTTTTGAAAGTCCGTTGAGTTCCGACAGCATCTCTGGTGTGGTGCCGAATCTGCGGGCAATGGATTTGAGAGAATCTTTCCGGCGGGAATGATAGCGGGTATAGAGAACCTTTTCAGTGAAGCGCTGATCAACGGCAATATTGGCGTATTCCAGTTCGAACTGCTGCTTTGTCCCTTTAGGGATTTTCAGCTCATAATCCGGATAGTTTGGTGGGGTACACCAATGGCGCAGGTCCGGGTTGAGTTCCTTTATTGTTTCGTAAGTCGTTCCGGTCAATTTGGCAACCAGGTCCAGATCGGTGCGGGATGGTATCTTGACCGTATCGTAATCTATGGGAGGCAGGTAAGCGATGTCGGAAAATCCGTAACGGGCGGGATCCTTGGCTATGATGGCCGCCGCCAGCAGCTTGGGAACATACTCCTTAGTCTCGCGTTTCAGGTACGAACCGCGACAGATCTCCCAGAAATCGCTGGTGTTGTACATGCTGATGGCGCGCAGGATCTTGTTCTCCCCGGCGTTGTAACCGGCAGCGGCCAGATACCAGTCGCCATTGAACATGTCATAGAGTTCCTTCAGGTACATGGCTGCGGCGGCAGTCGCCTTGACCGGGTCCTTGCGCTCGTCGATCCATTGGTCTATGCGGAGGGAATAGCGTCGCCCGGTATCGGAGATGAACTGCCATGGCCCTACGGCATTGGCCACCGAGCGTGCCTGAAGATGGAATCCGCTTTCGATCATGGCCACATATACCAGATCTTCGGGCATTCCTTCGCGCTTGAGAATTTCCTTCATCATTGGGATGTAGC
Organism: Geobacter sp.; assembly: GCA_003574895.1. Lineage (GTDB taxonomy): Bacteria > Desulfobacterota > Desulfuromonadia > Geobacterales > Pseudopelobacteraceae > JACPFJ01. The sequence continues at coordinate 89,664 of PJFB01000002.1, read as the reverse complement.
GGGAGGAGCGTGATAGCCAGCGGGAAAATGACGGCCTGCCACTGGTCTGGAAGTAATAAAGAAAATACTCAACCTGGCGGTTAAGGGCTAAGGGAATATCGGCAGTGGGCAGGTCGGTATCCGGCAATTGCAGTTCTGCGCTGTCATCTGTTTTTTCCTTGAGCTCATCCAGGGTAAATAGCTCATTCTTTGTTTTCGGCTGATCGACTTCAGGCAGCGATTCGACAAGGGGGGGCAGTTCCGGCTGATCAGCCGGGGTGAGCATGGGCGCATTGGTTTGAGCCAGTTCACTGAGAAGTGCCTGGGTCGGTTCTGCTGCGTGCGCCGACATGGCAAACAGCAAAACCGTTATGATTGTGACGACAAATCTCATGTAACGCCTTTGAAGAAAAGTCCTGTGATTATAAAGAAGTTAAGGTGCAAAGTCAATCATGCGGAACTCCTTTGGAAACGGGCGGTTACATGGCTTTGGGGCTCTCGTTCGTTTTGGCGGTTGAATTTGATGCTGTTGTGCGTTCCTGAAGATACCAAACGATCTCCATGCCTGCCAGGACAATGACCCAACTGGTATAAATCCAGACCATGAATACCGGCAGCAGTGCCAAGGTGCCATAGATGGCGTTATAGCGCGATACCCCGATCTGGAAATGGATATAGGCCCATTGAGCCAGTTGCCATACTGTGCCCGCCAGTATACCGCCTGCCAGGGCACAGTTCAGTCTGACCCGTACGTTGGGCATAAAAAGGTAGAGGCAAACCAGGGCGATGCAGATGCTCAAATAGGGAACCAGACGGAACAGCAGCAACAGAAGGTGGCCGAATCCGGGCAAGCCGAAAATCCACTGCACCACCCCCTGGTGTTGGAGGCTGGTGGTAATGCTGACAGTCAGGGTAACCATCACCGGGATGCAGAAGACAACTATCAGGAAGTCACGTAGCTTGTGATGCACCCTCTTTCCCCTCCCAAGTCCCCAGATCTTGTTGAAGGCGTCCTCCACGTTGTCCAGGGTGGCCAGGACCGAAAACAGCAAGGTCACCAGGCCGACTGCTCCCAGCGACCCGACATTGGTGTTGTTGATATAATGCAGGATGCGGTTGACAATTTCGTGAGAGCCCACGGCAACATTGGCGAGAATCAGCGGTGCAAGTACCTTGTGCAGGTTTAGTACCTTGAGAAGGGCGAAAATGATGGCCAGAAAAGGCACAATTGAGAGCATGCTGGAGAAGGAGAGCGCGGCAGCATACATCAGAGAACGATCATCGAGGAATTTGACGACCAGCTTCCTGCCTGTTCTCCAGATCTTCAGATAACGGTCAGAAGAGGGCATACGTTGCCATACCTAATTATAAAAAAAGCCCACCAGAAGTGGGCTTTTCCGTATCTGCAACAACGTTGTTTACTGGGCTGAGAAGCGCTCTTTTTCCTTCTGCATGGCTTCTTTGCCGGCCTCGATTGCCGATGCCAGAATCGATTTTTTCTCTACGATGGTTTCCTTGCCATCCTCGATCGCTGTCTTGATCTTATCCTGGGCGTCTTTGGCGTATTCCTTGATTTTGTCAACCGCATCCTCGGTCAGGTCTGCGATGGTTTCACGCATCTCCCGACCGCTCTTGGGCGCGTACAGAAGCGCCAGTCCGGCTCCGATTGCCGCACCCGCCACAAATGACACCAGCACCGTTCCAGCCGATATTCCTCTTTCGTCATCAGACATGGTCATTTTCCTCCCCGTTTATTGAGATAGCGTTCAAGCAGGTATTTCCCGGTCATTTTGATCCCTGCCGTCCAAACCGAAGTGGTGTTGAGAACAGTCGTTACAACACCGACTGAACGGTTGATTGCATGCAGGTTGATGCCGGTCTCGCCAAGGGCCGACATGAAACATCTGACATCATCGGTGTGTTCTACAACCTCGCCGCCCACCGTTTTCAGTTCCGCCAACACTGCGGCCAAATCCTTGATGGCTGGTTGAAGTTCCTGCTGAAGCATATTGGATAGCTCGCCAACAGAGGCCGCTGTACGCTTCATGGTCAGGATGGCCGGTACCAGCACCATTACCAGGATACAAAACGCAACCGCAATGATAATCAGTACGATTCCAGCAAGGGTCATCTTTTCTCTCCGTGCAACAATTCAATATAAGCAGCAAATGAATTCCAAGTATAGAGCAAAACGGAAATAATTCAATTAATAAACAATAAACCCAGTCAGGTCGAACCGACCCCCTGCCGTTGACTCCACGCATGCCGCTGCCAGCGCAGCTGGATGAATGGCTTACATCCTCTGTTTGTTTGCTGTCCGGGCTTCGAAGATCTCAAGGATCTCGCGTCTGGCCTCGCCGACTGTCAGCGGAATGCGCATGAATGGGAGCTTGTCGCCGGTCTTCAATTGGTGGATCAGTTCGGCAATGTAGGGCAGGCGAAGCTTGACGCTGGCCAATTCGTCGCCGGCGTTGAAGACTTCTTCAGGTGAACCGCTACGGACCAGGACGCCCCGGCTGAGGATATGCAGGCGGTTCAGGAAGACCGGCACCAGGTCCACACTGTGGGTTGCCATGACAATGGTTACCCCCCCCTCCCGATTGAGGCGGGTCAGAAGTTCCATCATGCGGTACTCGCCCATGGGGTCAAGGCCGGCGGTCGGTTCGTCCAGCAGCAGGATTTCGTGTCCCATGGCCAGCAGGCCGGCAATGCAGACCCTCTTTTTCTGGCCAAAGCTCAGGTTGTGGATATCTTTCCCCGCCAGTTCTGCCATTTCTACCGCTTCCAGTGCCCCGTTGACACGTACCGCAACCTTGTCTTCGCCAAAGCCCATGTTGCGTGGCCCAAAGGCCACGTCTTCGTAGACAGAATGGGCAAAGAGCTGATCATCCGGGTTTTGGAATACCAGGCCGACCTTGCGGTAAATCTCCTTGGGAGACAGACGGCGGATGTCGGCACCATCCAACTGCACTGTCCCGCTGTAATCCTTGGCAATACCATCCAAGAGCCTCAGCAGGGTGGTCTTGCCGGAACCGTTGGAGCCGAGAATGCCGCAAAATTCGCCTGCAAAGACATCCAGGTGGATGCCGGACAGGGCCAGGGTGTTGTCTGGATAGCGGAAGGAGTCGATCCGTGCGGAGAGACGTGGAATGGGCATGGTCAGTTTTGCAGCTTCCAGGCAGTTGCCATTACCACAGCAAACAGGCAGAGGCAGACAATCTGGTTCCTACTCAGTCGTGATTTGCATAATAGCGGCATACTGCCGTCATAGCCGCGCTGGGTCATGGCCAGGGTGATGGATTGGCTGCTGTCAAAGGCCCTGATGGTCAGCATGCCGGCCATGGTGCCAAATGACCTGAGGCTGCGGCGCAGTCCGCAATAGCCGAGCCTGTTCTTCTGGGCCGTGTAAACTACGCCGGCGCCATCGTAGAGCATGAACAATGATCTCCAGGCAAAGAGGGAGACCTCCACCAGGCCGCGCGGGACACGCAGCCAGGCCAGGGCGGCCATGGTTTCGGTAAAGCTCATCACCTGGCTGAGCAGGACCGCCACCGACACCGCTCCCAGGATGCGGGAGACGATCAGCACGCCTTCCTGAAGACCCTGGCGGTGTACAGTCAGGCTCATAGAGGAAACATTCAGTATCTGCACGCCCTCACCTGTGCCCATGAACGCCTTGAGCGCCAGGATCACCGCAGCTATAAACAGGGGGTGCAGCAGTCGTAACACAAGCACCGGCAAACGCATGCCGCAGAACAGGGTGGCAGGCAGACAGGCCAAAGCCATGAGGCAGGGAAAGGCGCAGTTGCTGGAACTGGCCACCAGGGCCAGCAACAGTCCGGCCGCCAGCAGGCGAACACGTGGATCAATGGCCGCGACAACCCGGTTGTCGCTATGTTGGCAATAGAGGTGTCTCATGCTGCTCCGTTGTTGCCATCCAATACCATCATCTCCCCAATCACCTGCTCCGCTGCCGAGTAGGGGTCGATGGAGCCGTCTCCCATACCAGCCACCACCCGGGCAAGTGTCCCGTCTTGGGCCATGAAGGCCATGGCCCGCTTGAACAGGCCGTCCCTCAGAATATCCACGAAGTGCCGCTCGTTGCGCTCTTTCAGAAATTCGCCGATTACGCCGCTGGTAAAGAGATAATCCCGGTGCGCCAGTATCTCGCCGGTCAGTTCCTCAATCCCGTTACCCCGCTGGGCTTCGGTCATCAGGACCCTCGGACTCCAGCCTCCTTCCGTTGCAGCGCGCATCTCCAGCATGTTGTTAAGTTCGCGGGCGGTCCGGTCGGCCCCGTCCCGGTCGGCCTTGTTGACTACAAAAATGTCGCCGATCTCCAGTATGCCGGCCTTGATGGCCTGGATGTCGTCACCCAGTCCCGGCACCATGACCACGCAGGTTGTATGGGCGGTTTTGACGATATCGACTTCATCCTGGCCGACGCCAACCGTCTCGATGATAACGATGTCCATACCCAAGGCATCCAGCACCAGGGCCACGTCCGAGGTGGAGCGGGACAAGCCGCCCAGGGCGCCGCGGGTAGCCAGGCTGCGGATAAAGACCCCTTCGTCCGAGGCGTGACGGTTCATGCGGATGCGGTCACCCAGGATGGCGCCGCCCGTGAAGGGGCTGGTGGGGTCGATTGCCACCACCCCGACCTTTTTCCCCTTTTTGCGGAATGCTGCCGTCAGTTGGTCAACCAGGGTCGATTTTCCCGCGCCCGGCGGGCCGGTAATTCCGATGATGTAGGCATTGCCGGTGCTGGTGTAGAGTTTTTTTAGTTCTTCGATCGCCGAGTGTCGGCTGTCGTCGATGTCGCGCATCAAGCGCGCCGCCGCACGGATTTCGCCGTTCAAGACCTGTTCTGCGAGTGACATGGGGTTCCGTTCCAAGGTGATATATATGGCAGTGTGATCAATTGTATAACATGACCGTGTTGCAGCAGGCAATCGACATTGTGGCATGATTCATCAGTCAGGCCAGCCGTAGTTCAACACCCCACGGTACCGGCTTTTCCCCATCCGCGGTCAATACCCACAGGGTGGGAAACTCCATCTCTTCCGGGGCCGGGCCGATACCGTCGGTCAGATAGATGACCGCAGCCGGCAGGGGGTGCATGGACTTGGCGTATTCGAAGACCGGCCGCAAATCGGTGAAGCCCCCTCCCTCGTAACACCGTGCCTGGCAGGATGAGCTGTTGAAGGCCTCGATCCGCTGGATGCGGCTATTGGCATAAAGCAAGGTGATTGTTGTGTTTCGCCCCCGGGCAATCTGCAGCAATTCGGCTGCAAAGGACTCTCTCATCTCGGCTATGTTGGTGGAATCGCTCACGTCTATGGCTACCAGCAGATTGAGTCTGCGCTGTTTGCGAACACCGGGGGTGATGTGACTGAAACGGCGGTGCTCGCGCAACCAGCTGCTTCTGTGTCCTGTCCTTCCGGCTGTGGCTGCAAACTGGCGCAATATCTGGCGCCAGGGTATGGTTGGCGGACGCAGCAGCAGGTCAACGACAGTCCGGACGTCCGCCGGCACCTCCCCATCGCTCCCCTTTAGGCTGTCACGGGTCAGGGACCGCACCATTTCTTCCCCCAGCAACAGCGGTGTGCTGTCGGACTCGTTCCAGATGGCGTGGTCATCCACAGTGGCGGCATCGCGCAAGTCCGGCTGGGACTGGCCGGCGGCACCGCGTTCGTCGCACTCACCATCGCCGTAGCCGCTACCCTCCAGATTGCCAGTATCCAGGGGGGGGACCAGCAGAGCGTAGTACTCCTCTGCCGCCATCCCCGGATCAAGGCCATACGTTTCCGGCATGGCGGCGTTTTGCGGCAGGCCGTTGATGGTCGGATTGATGGCCAGATCGCAGACGATGTCCCAGTCATGGCGGTTGCGTTCCTTGCGGCGCAGCGGGTGCAGGTGGAGGATGTGCTTGACCAGGTGCTCCATGAGCGCCTGCCGCTCCATGCTGTTATGCTGCCCCAGGAGTGCCGGATTGATGGAGAGGGTCGGTATGCCGTCGCAGATGGTTACGCCGGCAGCTTGATCAGAGCGGTTGTTTTCCCTTCTTCTCAGGTTTAGAAGGAAATGGCCGTAGAATGGTTTTTCCCGCAGCAATTGGATGATGGTGTTTTCGAGTAGATTCATGGAAATTGAAAGTGCAGTCCCTTGCAGAACTTCAGGGGAAATAGGGAATAGCCGGTTCCCGGTTCAGGATAACATCCCTTTGTAGCGTTCACCGCCTGCATAGACCTCCAGGACCTGGCCCTCGAAGATAGCCCGTTCGAGCAGTTTTCGCGGGTCTGTACCCGTATTTGCCACTAACTGAAAGTCGGCCCGTTTCCCTACTTCGAGGGAACCGCATGCCGGTGCCAACCCTAGGGCTGCGGCGCCATTGCCGGTGCCCATGTGAAACACGTCATCCGGGGACAACACATTGGGGAAGGTTTCAAGGGCGAAACGCATCTCGTCCCACATGGAGAGCGAGTCGTTGCTGGCCAGGGAATCGGTGCCCAGCGCCAGCGGAATGCCCATTTTCTTCAACAGGGCTACCGGTGCCCGCCCGACGTCGAGCTGGGCATTGCTGCGGGGGCAGAGGACGACGTGAACGCCGCGCTGCTTGAAAATCTCGGCATCGGCCAGTGTGACGTGGACACAATGCACCGCCAGGGTGGAGGGGGTCAGCAGGCCGGCCCGGTCCAGCAGTTCGGTGGGGCTGCAGCGGCGGGGCGGAACCAGATAGCGCTCCCATCCCAGGAAAGGGTAAAGCTCTTGGGCCAATGGACCGCTGGAATCGAAGATGAAATCGGTTTCCGCCGGAGATTCGGAGACATGGATTGCCAGTGGCAAAGCCCGGGGTATCACCTCTTCCTGAAGCAGCGCCAGGTTATCTCCGCCAATGGTGTAGGCGGTATGGGGCGAAATCCCGGGTGCGATGGTTGCCTCGGTATCCGTGCCACAGGCGGCCAGGGCTTGGTCGAGCATGGAGCGGAACATGCCCCGGTCATGCCCCAATACCTCGAAAAAAAGCCGCCCGGCAATCTGCGATGAACGATGGATATGGGCCAGGGCGGGCCTGTTGAGTATTTCGCCTACGGCAGTGGTGCCGGACTCGAGGCACATGCGCAGCCCCTCGTGCACCGAGGCCTGGTATTCCTCCGGTTTTATCCCCCGGTTGACCTTGATGAGCTGGATGATCCAGTCCACGAAGCGGTGCGGATTGTAGTCAACGTGGGTCCGCAGGCGCCAGGAGGGGAAATGGGTCAACTCCAGGTGGGTATGGGCATTGACGAGGCCGGGAAGAATGGCGCAGCCCGGGTATTCTACAACCGGCACGCCGTCATGGGCCAGCTTCAGCTCGGCAAGAGTGCCTGTTGCCATGATGGTGTTGTCGCTGACCAGCAGCGCCCCGCCGGCAATGGGTGCGGCAGGAGGCGATACGAGCCAGGATGCGGCATAGATGACGGTTTCTGGCATTGTTTTTCACCACAAAGGCTGAATTGAAGATAAAAGGTACCGCAAGGGGCGTTACGGACATAATATAGCAGATTTTTGCTGGGATGTACTGCAGAAACGGATTGAGGTTAAGGTCGTGCAGTGAAAGCCCGACCTTAACCCCAATCTTAACCTGGCAGAATTAGTGGACGACTGTCAGCTTGGCCTGGCCTGCCTCTTCCTTGCGGGTCGGCAGCATACGGTTCTGCTCGTCCACAAAGACCAGTTTCGGCTCATGCTTGATGGCGGCCTCGTTTTCCATGTTGACAAAGCTGGCTATGATGACCAGGTCCTTGGGGGCCACCATCCTGGCGGCCGCGCCGTTCAGGCAGATCACGCCCGAACCGCGTTGCCCCTCGATGGCGTAGGTTTCCAGGCGGCTGCCGTTGGTTACGTTCCATACCGCAACTTTCTCGTAGGACACGATGTCGGCCGCATCCATCAGGTCCCGGTCGATGGTCACGCTCCCTTCATAGTGCAGGTCAGCGCCGGTTACCGTGGCGCGGTGGATCTTGCTCTTCAGCATAATTCTCTGCATGGTTACAACTCCTCTCCCAATATTGTGTTGTCGATCAGTCTGGTTGTACCTATCTTGACTGCCAATGCCATGAGGGTATTGTTTCCGGCGGTCTGCACCGATTCCAGCGTTGTGCCATCGCGGAACTCCAGGTAGTCGATATTTGCCGCGGTTTCGGCTTCAATCAGCTCCCGGGCCGATCTCTCCAGGTCCGCTACTTCCAGTGTGCCGGTCGCATAGAGGTCACGCACCTTGCGGATCGCCCCGGAAAGGCAGAGCGCGCTCTGCCTTTCCGCCGGAGAAAGATAGGCATTGCGCGAACTCATTGCCAGACCATCCTTCTCACGGACAATTGGCATGCCAACCAGTTGGACCGGCAGGTTCAGGTCCGTTGCCATGCGTCTTAAAACAGCCAGCTGCTGGTAATCCTTGCGTCCGAACAGGGCAACATCGGGCATCACGATGTTGAAAAGTTTTGCCACCACCGTGGCCACGCCATCGAAGTGTCCTGGCCGGCTGGCCCCGCATAAAGGCAGCGACAAATCTCTAACCGAAATTGACGTTTGGAAGCCGGCCGGGTACATCCCCGGGGCATTGGGGGTGAAAACGATGTCCACCCCGCACTCGTCCGCAATGCAACAGTCACCTTCCATGTTGCGGGGGTAACGGTCAAGATCTTCATTCTGGCCGAATTGTATCGGGTTTACGAAAATTGAGAGCACCAGGATGTCGCCGCGCTTCCTGCCTTCGCGCAGCAGTGAGGCATGGCCTTCATGGAGAAAACCCATGGTGGGGACAAAGGCGATACTCTTTCCCTCGCGCTTTAAGGATAGGGCGGCCTGTTGCATTTCTTCGATAGTTGTAATCAGTTTCATGTATGTAGTCTTTGTCTCTGGGATTTTCAGCTGAACGAATGCTCTTCGGTTGGAAACTCTCCTGCCCTGACCTCGGCCACGTAACACTTTACGGCTTCGGAGATGACCGGCGCCAGTTCGGCGTAGCGTTTGACAAATTTGGGGGAATATTTCTCACACAGACCAAGAATATCGTGAATAACCAGTACCTGGCCGTCGCAGGACGGGCCCGCGCCGATGCCGATGGTAGGTATGGAGAGCTCGGCGCTGATGTCTGCCGCCAGCTTGGCCGGTATCCCTTCCAGCACTATGGCAAAGGCACCGGCAGCCTGTACTGCCATGGCATCCTCGAAGATCCGTTCGGCCTGATCCTTGCGGCCCTGCACCTTGTAGCCACCCATGCGGTGGATCGACTGAGGGGTCAGGCCGATATGGCCCATGACCGGGATGTCTATGGCTGAAATGGCCCGGATCACGTGGGACATGTTTGTGCCCCCCTCGATCTTGATCGCCTCGGCGCCACCATCCTTGATCATACGGCCACAGTTGCGGCATGCATCCTCGATACCCGTCTGGTATGACATGAAGGGCATGTCAGCCACCACCAGTGCCTTGGGCGCAGCCCGCTTTACCGCCCTGACATGATAGAGCATCTCGTCCATGGTGACCGGCAGGGTCGTGTCATGGCCGGCGACAACCACGCCGACCGAGTCCCCCACCAGAATGATATCCACTCCGCCGCCATCCACCAAGCGGGCGTATGGGTAGTCATAGGCGGTCAGGACAGTGATGCGGCGGGCTTCTTTTTTCATCTGGAGGATGTCTGGTATGGTTATTTTTTTACGCATTCCGTGTTTTGCCCCTTTAAAACAAAAAAACGCGCCGGAGGGCGCGTGAACGGTCAGGGATGTGCATTTATCGTACTCTCCCTGCTGGGGCTATATCCCCTGCCGTCCCGGTTCGCTGCCGAATCCGTGCGGTATGTGGTGACGTGTCTCCTGCCTGGAAAGTGATCGGCTCCCTAATGGGTCGCCGTCGTGGCAGGAAGGTGATTTTTATAGCAGAGATTTTGTGTATACGCTACAAAAAAATCCGGTTGTTCCGTGGCGGGATGCATGAAGTGACTGTTCAACATAAAGGGACAAAGGGTGATGTCACTTTCTTTCAGAAAGCTGCGTAGCTCCATCAAGCGTTTTGCGGCATCCTTCTTGGATAATTGCCGGTCGCTGAATATTCGCTTGCAGCGACCGGCAATTATGCTTTGGCTTACTCGGTCTTGAGGGTAGCCATGTCGATGGAGAAGCGATACTTAACATCGGACTTGACCAGTCTCTCGTAGGCTTCGTTGACCTTCTGAATGGGGATGACTTCCACATCAGAGGTAATGTTGTTTTTACCGCAGAAGTCGAGCATCTCCTGGGTCTCTTTGAGTCCGCCGATGAGCGAACCTGAGAGACTGCGGCGACCGAACAATAGAGCGAAGGCAGAGACGGCAAGGGGTTTCTCCGGCGCGCCGAGCAGGGTTATGTTGCCGTCACGGCCAAGCATGTTGATGTAGGCGTTGATGTCGTGTTCGGCGGCAATGGTGTCCAGGATGAAGTTGAACGTACCGGCGTGTTTTTGCATTTCTTCAGCGTTGCTGGAAATGATAACCTTATGGGCTCCCAAACGGAGCGCATCCTCTTTCTTTCCCGGCGAGGTGGTGAATACCACGACATGGGCTTCGAAGGCGCGGGCAAATTTGACCCCCATGTGCCCCAGTCCGCCCAGTCCGACTACGCCCACCTTCTTTCCCTTGATATTGCCCCAGCGGCGCATGGGCGAGTAGGTGGTGATCCCGGCGCAGAGCAGCGGCGCCACTCCGGCCAGATCAAGGTTGGCGGGGACACGCAGAACGAAGCGTTCATCGACGACGACGCTTTCGGAGTAGCCCCCGTAGGTAACGCCACCCAAGTGCTTGTCAGGAGAATTGTAGGTAAAGGTCGCGTTGTGGCAGAACTGCTCTACGTTTGCCTGGCAGCTGGGGCAGGTGTGGTCCGAATCCACCAGGCAGCCGACCCCTGCCAAGTCGCCGGGCTTGAACCCGGTGACTGCCGAGCCGACCGAGGTAACCCGTCCGACAATCTCATGCCCCGGCACACAAGGGTAGGTCGTGGGCATGATGCTGCTCCACTCGTTGCGGACCGTGTGGAGATCGGAGTGACAAATGCCGCAGAAAAGGATTTCGATCTGCACGTCGTGTTCGGTCGTATCGCGTCGCGGGATCGTGGTGGAGGCCAGCGGCGATGTTGCACTGGCTGCGGAATAGGCTTTGGCGTTGTACATATATTTATCCTCCTGTTTTGGATGTTGTTTGTTACCGGCCGGTCATTTGCTCCAGTTTTTCCGGGTACCGCGCCCCTTCCACCGTGATCTGCGCGGCGGCATTATCGATCTTGCCGAGATCATCGGCAGAGAGTTCGACAGCGAGGGCGCCGATGTTCTCATCCAGGCGCTCCAGCTTCGTAGTGCCCGGGATCGGGACGATCCACGGTTTCTGGGCCAGCAGCCACGCCAGCGCGACTTGGGCCGGGGAGGCATTCTTCTCTGCCGCGATTCTCCCCAGCAGATCTACCAAGGTCTGATTCGCCTTCAGCGCCTCCGGTGTGAAGCGGGGCAGGGTGCTGCGGAAATCGGTACTGTCGAAGGACGTCTTCTCATTCATCTTTCCAGTCAGGAATCCCTTGCCCAGCGGGCTGTATGGAACAAGGCCGATGCCGAGTTCTTCCAGTGTCTGCAGCAGTCCCTCTTCAGGGCGCCTGAACCAGAGTGAGTACTCATTCTGTACCGTGGTTACCGGTTGTACTGCGTGGGCGCGGCGGATGGTCTGGACACCGGCTTCGGAAAGGCCAAAGTGTTTGACCTTGCCTTCCCTTATCAACTCTTGAACCGCTCCTGCCACATCCTCGATTGGCACATCCGGATCAACACGGTGCTGATAGAACAGATCTATTACTTCCGTCCTTAACCGCTTGAGCGAGGCCTCGGCCACCTGTCTGATATGCTCCGGCCGGCTGTTCAAGACAGGCCCGACACCCTTCATCGCCCGGGGATCGACACTGGTATCAAAACCGAATTTTGTGGCAATCACCACTTGATCGCGTAGCGGAGAGAGCGCTTCACCGACCAGCTCCTCGTTGGTGAACGGACCATAGACCTCTGCAGTATCGAAGAAGGTGATGCCACGTTCCACGGCGGTCCGGAGGAGCGAGATCATCTCCTGCTTGTCTTTGGGCGGCCCGTAGGAGAAGCTCATCCCCATACAGCCGAGTCCGAGCGCCGAAACTTCCAGACCGTTATTCCCCAATATTCGTTTTTGCATCGTTTTTCTCCTTTCGCTGTTCAGCCCATGTTTATTTCAGTTTCCAGATTACTTCACTATTACAGATACAAAATCCGAGTAACCATGAAGCCGATTTTGAGCCCCCAATGCCTTTAGTTTGGGTAAAATTACCTTATTGATGATTATAGCGTACTCCAGGAACAACAGAGGCCGGTAGACCAATCCTGTTCATTTCTTGCCTAATCTTACGGAGCGCCGGATAACAGTTGAAGCACTAGGTGGTGATGGGTACTATTTTAGTAGGAAGAATTGATGGTGAAGGAGGATGTTGTGCCGGAAACTAAGGCTAGCGGCTTGAGACTTGTGATCGAAGCCTTGGCAAAGAGCATTGCCCGATTGGCCGAAAATAGCGAGCTACATACAACCGCTGCCCCGGGTTTGTCGCTATTTTAGCGGACGAACCGATCACCGGCATGTATGAAGCGAGCGTTTGCCTGGACGCAAGCGTGTGCAGCTCGGAGATTCGGTGTGCAAGTAGAATTAATGTAAAAAAGGCCAAGCAATTAAATGCTTGGCCTTTTGGATTTTAGTGGTGCCCAGGGACGGAATCGAACCGCCGACACGAGGATTTTCAGTCCTCTGCTCTACCGACTGAGCTACCTGGGCAAAAACGAATTGATTATATAGCCCAGGCAGCATGTCTATGTCAATAGATTATTTGTCCTTCCCTGCATTCTCCTGGCGCTGGATACGGATCGGTACGTAGTTGCAGAAAGGTTCCTCTTCCATGTAGTCGCCGTGGACCGCATCGGCCCTGGCGCGGCAGCCTCCGCAGACGTTGAGGTATTCGCACTGGCCGCATTTGCCTTTGTAGGCCTTGAAGTCCCGCAGGTTACGGAAGATCTCCGAGTTTTCCCAAATCTCGCGGAACGGGGTTTCTTTGACGTTGCCGGCGGTACGGTGGAAGTAGGAGCAGGGCTTGACGTTGCCGAAACAGTCGATCAGGCAGATGGTCTGGGCCGCTATGCACCCTTTGCCGCCGCCGGTGGAGAAGGTGAGGGAGCGGCGCTCGAATTTGGCACCCTCGGCCTTGGCCTTCTGGGGCACGATGCGGTAGTAGTGGGGGGCGCAGGTGGGACGCATGAGAATTTCGTCCTCCATTTTCTCTTGCTGGTAGTGCCAGTCCAGGATTTCCTCGTAATCCTCCTTGGAGATGAGCTCATTCATGATCTCCTCGCCGCGGCCGGTGGGTACGATCATGAACATGTACCAGGCCGTTGCGCCCAGCGATTTGGCCAGCTTGAAGGTGTTGGCAATGTCGCTCTGGTTGCGCTTGGTGAAGGACGAGTTGATCAGGAACTTTTGGCCCTGGCGCCGGAATATCTCCGCGGCGCGGACAACTCCATCGAAGGACCCCGGACACTGGCGGAAGTTGTCGTGCACCTCTGCCGACGAACCATCCAGCGAGAGCGATACCATCTTGATATCGGCTTTCTTCATTTTCATGCAGATTTCGTCGGTGACCAAGGCGCCATTGGTGGCCATGCACATGCGCAGGCCCAGCGAGGTGCCGTATTCGGCCAGTTCGAAGATGTCCGGCCGCATAAGTGGCTCTCCTCCGGAAAGCACGATGACCGGTTTTGAGAACTCAGAAATTTCCTTGAGCAGTTTTTTCCCCTCGTCAGTGGTGAAATCTCCTTCGGACGAGGTCATTTCTGAAGAGCAGCGACAGTGCACACAGCGCAGATTGCATTTCTGGGTGGTTTCCCAAGCAATCCATTTGGGGATAAATTCTGTTTCCATAATACTCCCGTCACAATCAAGTTCGGGCGCTGCTAAGTCGGTGCCCTAATTAAAATCCTACCTGAAAGGCTCTATAAACTCAAGGATATTTCCTGTACGAACGTCACGGCATCCGCGCTTAATAAACTTGAAACAACGCGGCAATTCTGTTATACAATCCGACCGAATAGCACCTTTGTTTATCCGGTTTTTACTGTCGTTAGGGCAAGGAGAGAGCATGTCCACCCAGCAGATGGTCATGTACGACGAAGAATTCAAGGAGATCAACGAAGTTATCGAGCGGCTCCTGAAGGAAGCCAATGCCAAGGTTATTTTCCTGGTCGATAAAAACGGTCAGCTCATATCCGGCGTCGGCGATACGGAGCGTTTCGATACCACTTCTCTGGCCTCGCTCACCGCAGGCAATATCGCTGCCACCGGCGGCCTGGCCAAACTGATCGGTGAAAAGGAATTCTCAATCCTGTTCCATGAAGGCGAGAAAGACAACCTCCATATTTCCATAGTTGGAGGCAGAGTTATTCTGGTTGTCCTGTTCGATAGCCGTTCTTCGTTGGGGCTGGTTCGTCTGAGGGTCAAGAAGTCGTCCGAAGAGCTTTCTTCAATATTCGACAAGCTGATGAGAAAAGCCGAGGACAAGGAAAGGCGTGGAGTATCCGACTTTCCCTTTGCCGAGATCACCGACGATGATATTGACAATCTATTTAGCTGATAATCCGAGGAAATCCCAAGATGTCCTTCATCAACTATGCCTCTCGTGAAATAAACTGCAAGATCGTTTATTATGGTCCGGGCCTGTGCGGCAAGACTACCAATCTTCAGTATGTATATCAAAAGACGGCACCGGATGCCAAAGGCAAGATGATCAGCCTGGCGACCGAGACCGAGCGGACCCTTTTCTTTGACTTTCTGCCCCTGGCCCTGGGAGAGATACGCGGCTTCAAAACCCGCTTCCACCTCTACACCGTACCTGGCCAGGTGTTTTATGATGCGTCCCGCAAGCTGATCCTTAAAGGTGTGGATGGTGTCGTCTTTGTGGCCGACTCCCAGGAAGAGCGTATGGACGCAAATATCGAGTCCCTGGACAACCTGCGTATAAATCTCAAAGAGCAGGGTTACGACCTGGACAAGCTTCCTTATGTCGTGCAATACAACAAACGCGACCTGCCCAACATAATGACAATAGAAGATCTGCGTACCGAATTGAACCCTACCAAGGTTCCCGACTTTGAAGCCTGCGCTACTGTTGGCGAAGGGGTTTTCGAAACCCTGAAATCTGTAGCCAAGCTGATTTTGATAGACCTGAAAAAAGGCAAGTAGCTGGTAGCTCATATTGATGGTGTGATATGCCCATGGCCGAAGTTGTTATGGGCATTTTTTGCGACGCAGCTTGCGGAGGTTGGGCGTGGCTGATCTCATTGATGTCCCGTACGGGATGAAGGTTAAGCAATCCATTATTGTCAAGAGATTGCAAAGCGGGTTCTTTGCAGAGGTGTTTCTGGTCATGCAAAACGGTCAGTATGAAGCGGCCCTGTTTTTGAATGACAAGTTCAAGCCTGGTCCACCGGTCCCGCATCCGCTGGATCAACCGACCGAGCAGTATTCCCATTTTATGGGAGTGCGACCAAGTGTGGGGCTTACGCCCGAGGAAGCGGAACGCATCATCAGCGAGGTTGAGTGCGAAAACAGCCTCCATCGCAAGAAATTGACGGATCGTTGGGGAAAGACTGACGAGTAAATAACACCGGCTGAGGCAAGCGCGATCCAAGCATTTGACTTGATTTTTTGTAGATCGCATGCTATTGAACATATTCCTGTTTAGCTCAGGAGGGATTGATTCTGGAGAGATGGCCGAGTAGGTCGAAGGCGCTCGCCTGCTAAGCGAGTATACTGGGAAACCGGTATCGAGGGTTCGAATCCCTCTCTCTCCGCCACTTCTGATTCTGTGGGTATCCGGCTTGGCAAAGATGGCGCATTCACGAACAGCGCTGAATATCCTGCCCTTACTTGTTTTGGGTTTGTTCGGATGTCAGCAACAGCAACAGCCTGTTCCGCCAAAAGTGGATTCAGCACGGTCCCATAGCCTGAAAAAAGAAACGACCATCATCGTGCCTGATTCGGTAAAGGGCAAATGGAAGGCCGTCAAGATCGCGGTAATCGACAAGTCGATCCCCAAAGAGCATGTCTACACAATTCCCATCGGCGGCAAGATCACACTCCCCAAAACCACGATGACCATCGAGGTTGAAACCTTTCTTCCTTCCTTCATAATGGAAGGTTCAGTAAGAACTTCATCGTCCAATCAGTTGAAAAACCCTGGGGCCAAGGTTCGTATCAGCGATGCCGGGTCGGTTATTTACAAAGGGTGGCTCTTCTCACGTTATCCGACCACGCACGCCTTTTTGCATCCCCGGTACGGTTTTGCCCTCATCGATTTTGTCCCAGCAGCCAACCTGCACTGATTTCCTTCGGCCTCTAGCCACTTTCTTTCTGTAACATTTCCAGAATGGCCTTGCGCGCCAGGCAGTCGCAGCGTTCATTCTCGGCATGGCCGTTATGGCCGCGAACCCAGCGCCATTCAATTGAATGCTGCCCGGCAAGTTTGGCAAGTTCTTCCCAAAGATCTCTGTTGAGAACCGGCTCCTTTTTGCTGTTTTGCCAACTTTTACGCTGCCACCCGGCGAGCCATTCGGTCATTCCTTTTACCAGGTACTGGGAGTCTGTGGTGACAACGACCCGGCAGCTGCGTTTCAACTGTTTGAGCGCTGCGATTGCGCCGGTTAGCTCCATGCGGTTGTTGGTGGTTTGGGGTGCGCCACCGCAAACCTCCTTTTCCTGGCCATTGTACCGCAGGATGGCACCATAACCGCCGGGACCAGGATTGCCGCTACAGGCCCCATCACAAAATATTTCGACCACTGCGCCCCCCTGGGGTTGTGGCTGTGAGTCATGCTTCCCCGACATAGGCCCCTTCTTCCTTGAGTAGGCCGGCGATTGCATTCATCACCCGGTCTACGATCAATTGGTGGGTCTCTTTGCAGTCCGCCAATGCGAAAAGGTCACTGAAATCGAGCGGTTGTCCAAAAACTACCGCTGCCGCCTGTTTGAAGCCCGGAAACTTCCAGTGGTTGAATCCTACCAGTGCGGTAGGTATTACCGTTGGGCGGGTGTCATAGATGATTTTGCCGACCCCGCGGTTTCCTTTACCAAGACGACCGTCCCGATGTCTCGTTCCCTCGGGGAAAAGCATCACCTTTTGGTCCTGGAGCAGCTCATTGATGATTCTGTTGGCCTTGACATCTCTTCCCCGCCTGACTGGAAATGCGCCCCACGACGAATACAGCAGGCGTTGAAAAGGCTTTTTGAATAATTCCTCCTTTGCTGGCGCCCATACCATCTGGAATGGGTGTTGCCCCAGGATTGCCCAAGGAAGAAATATGGTTTCGTAAGCCGAGATATGATTGGACGCAACCAGGACACCGCCACAGGAAGGGATGTTCTCCCGCCCCTTGATTACGAACCGATTGAGTGTGGATGCGTAGAATCCCACCACATGGATAGAAAATGTAACCCAGAAACGCCTTGGAAATGAAGTTTTCACTAACAGCCCACCCTTTTGTGTCTTGGAATGTCTTGTTTAGAGCTTTTCCGGCTAGCTTTATAGCATTTCCGGCAACGTTCGGCAACAGCGAAGGGTTTCTCTAATAAGCATTGGAAATCCCCGGGATTGCTGATATAGTCCGCAAAATTGATGTAGAATCCCATGCCGAGATGCAGGTGCAAACAATGAAGAGTGTAATTCCTGCTTTGCTGGGGCTGGCCTTGTTTTTGAGCGTGTTGTCGTGTCAGCGGGCCGAAGATTCGCTCAAGTTGGGCTTTGTCGGCCCTCTCAGCGGTCATTGGGCGGATCTGGGCGTTGCCGGGAGAAATGGCGCCCTCCTGGCAATCGAAAAAATCAACTCCTCCGGTGGTATCAAAGGGAGAATGCTGGAACTTGTGGTGCGGGATGACCGGAACGATCCGGTGACGGTCAAGGCAGTCGATAACGAATTGATCAGGTCAGGTGTGGCCGCCATTATCGGACATATGACCAGTTCGGCGGCCGAGACGGCACTGCCCATCGTAAATAAGGCACGGATCGTCATGCTGAGCCCGACCGTAAGCAGCACCGATTTCAATGGCATCGACGATTATTTTCTCAGAATCAACCCAGCGAATCAGGGGGTTGCCAGGAAGCTTTCCGAACTGATTGCCACCGGCACCCCCATCCGGAGAGTGGCCGCGATCTGCGACCTTTCCAATCGATCCAACACTGAAAGCTACCTCACCGGTTTCCGCACCGACTTTGAAAATAGGGGAGGTAAAGTTGTAAACGTAACAACATTCAACCACCCCGGAGAACCCCATTTTTTTGAGCTTGCGTCAAAGCTGTTGCAGCAAAAGCCGGAAGGGATACTGATCCTTGCCTCGGCGCTGGATACCGCATTGCTGGCCCAGCAAATTCGCAAGCAAGATAAAATGGTTCCCCTCTTTACCACAGGATGGTCTGCCAGTGAAGACCTGATCTCCAACGGTGGGAGCGCCGTGGAGGGGATTCGTTTTTTTCAGACCTTTAACCAGAACGATACCGGCACCGCTTACACGGCCTTCAAGGAATCATACCGCAAAAGGTTCGGGGTCACGCCAAGTTTCGCGGCACTTAATGCCTACGAATGCATCTTGGTTATTTCCGAGGCAGTGGCGGTCAATGACGACCTTGCCAAGCTGAAGGAGACGATCCTTGCCAAAGGCAGCTTCAGGGGAGTACAGGCGGAGTTTGCCATTGACCGTTATGGCGACACTGTCCGCAAACCCTTTCTCATGACCATTAAAGACGGCAGATTCATCCAGATCACGCCCGACAGGAATCCAGGCAGCTGAGTGTGAAATCCATCCATTTGAAATCCCTGCTCTACCGCAAGCTGGTTCTATTGATCTTTGCGCCGCTGCTTCTGCTGATACTGGTCATAATGGCCATGCACAGCAGCGATATCAGGCGCGACATCACGGATGAAAATCAATCGGTACTGGCCACCATCAGCGGCGAAGTGGCCACAAACCTCAGGGAGTCGCTCAATCAGCTGACAATGGTGCGTGATGTATTCCGCAACGCTCCTGTCCTGCGTGGCATCAATTTGGATATGTTTCTCCGGAGCGCGGTTGAAAACTACCCGATCTTTGAATCCATAAGTATTGTAAACCCTGCAGGACAAGTTGTTGCCATCGGCTTGCCTCCGTCGATCCGTGCGGGCCGGGATGAATTCATCGGCATCGACCTGTCCCGCCAGGAGTTTTTCCGGCAGGTTCGGCGTACGGGGAAGCCATTCTGGTCCGATACCTTCATATCGATTCACACCGGCAATCCCACGTTGACACTGGCATTACCTGCCGGGGACTCCATGGTTGTAGGCAATCTGAACCTCGACTGCCTTAAAACCATTGTTGCCAGGGTTCGGGGTGCCCATGGCATGTCCGCCACCATCCTCAACAAAAGGGGACAGGTGATCGGCCACACGAATGGCGAATATGTTGCCCAACAGGCCAACTTCAGCAACCTGTCAATCGTCAGCCACTCAATGCAGGGTCACCAAGGGGCCTACAGATTCGATTTTCAGGGCAGGGAACGGATCGGCAGCATCATGACACTTCCGGAAACGTCCTGGATGGTCATGGTTTCGCAAGATGCCGGCGTCGCTTTTCGCCCGATCTACCGTTTGGGCATCATCTTCCTGGCCGGTCTGATCCTCTCGATCTCTTTTGTGATGTTTGCCGCTTCACGCAGCATCGCCCGTATCCTGACGCCGCTCACCATGTTGATGGACTCGACCCGGGCGATTGCCGCCGGGCAATATCTGGATTTCAAACCTCCCTACAGTATTTGCGAGATCGATGAATTGGGGGGAAGCTTCCAGGCCATGGCAGTGGCCATCAGGGCCAGAGAAAACGAACTGCAAGAGCGCAATGAAGAACTGGTCGGCCTTGAGGAGCAACAACGCCGGCAACTGGAAGAGAATATACAGCACCAGGAGGAGCTGGTCCTGGCCGCCGACCGGTTGGAACTGATCCTGGCCAGCATAGGTGAAGGATTCTGTGCGATGGATTGCAACGGGCACTTTACCTATTTTAACGGTGTTGCGGAACAGATTCTCGGCCGGCAGCGATCCGCGGTGCTTGGCAGGCAGATATGGGAAGTGTTCCCGAAGGTGGTCGGGAGTGTGTTCCATCTCAAATATTTCGAGGCCCTGGAAACCGGTCAGCCGGTTTTTATTACTGCCTGCTACGAACCCTCCGGGCTTTGGCTGGAGGCCCGCTTCTACCCGTTTGAAGATGGTTTGACGGTCTTTTTCAGGGATGTTACCGAGACGAGGGCGGCAGAAGATCGGCTGGTCAAAGCCCGCGAATTCTATCTCAAGATATTCGAGGAATCCCCTTCGCTGATCTGGCGTTCCGGCCCTGAAGGCTCATATAATTACTTCAACAAAAGTTGGCTGGAGTTTACCGGCCGCACCCTGGAAGAATCAATAAATGACCGATGGGGTGAGGCTGTTCATCCCGATGACCGGGAAAAATGCCGGAGTTCCTGGCAGGCCAGCCTGTTGAAAAGGGAAGCGTTCAGCATTGAATACAGGCTGCGCTATCATGATGGTTCCTACCGCTGGATTATCGACTATGGCCGCCCCTTCAACGATCTCGACGACAACTTCGCCGGTTTCGTTGGCACCTGTTATGACATCACTCAACGCAAGAACCTTGAAGAACAGCTCCTGCACGCCCAGCGCATGGAGTCGATCGGCACGCTGGCCGGCGGCATCGCCCATGATTTCAACAACATCCTGACCGTTATTATCGGTTGCTCCAACCTGGCCCAGCGTTATCTGGACGGAAACCAGGAGGCGGCCCGTTTTGTCGGCCAAGTCATCGAAGCCGCCAACCGTGCTGCCGGACTCACCCAGAATCTGCTGACCTTCAGCCGCAAACAATTGATGGAGGTGGCTGTCGTCGATTTGAACGAGATCGTGGCCCGACTTGAGAAGTTGCTGCGCCGGATCATCCGTGAAGATATCCGCATGGAGTTCGACCTGTGCGCTTCCCCTCTGAAGATTATGGCCGATGCCGGACAACTGGAACAGGTGATCATCAATCTGGCCGCCAACTCCCGTGATGCCATGCCCAATGGTGGCACGCTCCGCATATCTACGCACAGGGACGACACCCAGGTTCTGCTGTCCTGCAACGATGGAGAGCCGGGAACCGGTTGTGCGGTACTCCAGGTTGCGGATTCCGGTACCGGTATGGACAGCCAGACCATGGAGCGTGTCTTCGATCCTTTTTATACCACCAAGGATATTGGCAAAGGGACCGGCCTGGGACTCTCCATTGCCTATGGCATCATCAGCCAGCATAATGGCAAGATCAACGTCAACAGCCAACCGGCCAGCGGAGCGGTCTTTACCATATACCTACCCCTGACCGATGCAAAAGAGCAAAAGTCGAGCCCGGCTTATGCCGAACCCTGTCTCAGGGGGAGTGAAACAATACTGTTGGCCGAGGATGACGCATTTGTCTGCGATGCTACCAGGTTGCTCCTCAAATATGCCGGCTATCGCGTCTTGACCGCCGCCAACGGCCAGGATGCGGTCTCCTGTTTTGAAGAGGCTCACGGAACCATTGACCTGGTGTTGATGGATGTCATCATGCCGATCATGAACGGTATGGAGGCCTACCAGAAAATCCGCGGCATGTCTCCTGATATCAGGATCGTCTTCACCAGCGGCTATACCGCGGATATCCTGGATCAGGCAGGGGTCAAGGGGGATGGAATCCGCCTGCTCCAGAAGCCGGTTTCGCCGGAAAATCTGCTGGCTGCTGTCCGGGAGGCACTGGATGCGGGCAAAGAAGAGGAGAGCACCCCATGAAGGTTCGTAACCGTCAAACAATATTCACTGGCCTTGTAGTCGATATCGAGCAGATGGAAGTAGAGATCGGCGCTTGCGGCTTTCACACGTTCCAGATCATCCGCCACCCGGGTGGCGCCGGCGTCCTGCCGGTGCACGGCGATGGGACCGTCTCCCTGATCCGCCAGTTGCGTCCGGCGGCAGAGGCATTTCTGCTGGAGATCCCTGCCGGCCGGCTTGCTCCCGCCGAGCCGCCGCTCAAGTGCGCCCGCCGGGAATTGCAGGAAGAAACCGGTATGACAGCCACTGACTTTATCCCTCTGGGCATGATACACTCTTCGCCCGGCGTCTTCGACGAGGTCATCCATATCTTTGCCGCCACCGGCATTGCGCAGGGCACAGCGGAGCCCGAAGCCTACGAGGATATCGAGGTTGTGCGCCTGCCCCTTGGCGATGCCCTGGAGATGGCCCTTGATGGCCGTATCAGCGACAGCAAGACGTTGACGGCGCTATTCAGATGGGAGATGTTATGCAGAAAGAAAACTACCTGATCGGTCGGCAGCCGATCCTCAACAGTAATGAAGAGATCGTTGCCTACGAACTGCTGTTCCGTTCGGCAGGTTCACGCGAAGCGGCAACCGTCACTGACGCCTCACAGGCTACCGCCAGCGTGATTATCAATACCCTGTCCGGTTTCGGGCTTGAGCAGATTCTTGGGCCTCACCTGGGTTTCATCAACCTTGACCTGGAACTGTTGATGAGCGATTCCCTCCATATCCTGCCCAGGGAGCGGGTTGTCCTGGAGTTGTTGGAGACCCTGCAGGTGACTCCCGATCTGGTGGAACGCTGCCGTTCGCTGAAAGAGGCAGGATTCGTGCTCGCACTGGACGACCATGAGTATTCTCCGCTTTACAAAGAGCTGTACACAATTGTGGACATTGTCAAAATCGACCTGTTCCAGACTCCGGTCCCGGATCTGGCCGGGATGATCGAACGTTTCCGCCCCTATCCCATAAAGATGCTGGCCGAAAAGGTTGAGACACGGGACGATTACCTTGCGTGCCGGGATCTGGGCTTTGAATACTTTCAGGGTTACTATTTCGCCAAGCCGTCCTTGATGGAGAAGAAGCGCATCGATGAGGCCGGTTCGACCCTGTTGAGGTTGATGCGCCTCTTGTCAGAGGATGCCGAGGTGCCGGCCATCGAGCAGGCCTTTCGCGAAAGCCCCGGCCTGACCTACAAACTGCTTCTGCTGGTCAACTCCGTTGCGCTGGGCATGCGCGGCAAGATTCAGAACGTCCGTCATGCCGTGGGAATCCTGGGCCGCCAGCAGATCAAGCGTTGGGTGCAACTGGCGCTGTTCGCCTCCGACGACAGCCGCGGGTCGGAAAACCCGCTGGTCGAGATGGCTGCCGTGCGGGCCGCGTTCATGGAGCAACTGGCGGCCCGCCTCCCAAGTATGAGGGACAATCATGACGCCCCTGAGCAGGCCTTCATGACAGGTATTCTCTCGCTTCTTGAAACCATATACGACATCTCGATGGACGAGATCCTCGCCAGCCTGAATCTCTCCGAAGAGGTCATGGCGGCCCTGGCAACACGCAGCGGGATTTACGGCAGGCTCCTGGAGGCTGCGGAGCTGGCCGAGCAGATGGATTTCAGGCCTGTTGTCAGCAGACTTGAGGAGTTGGGGCTGTCCCGGGAAGATGTGCTGGCGGCACAGGTCAAGGCCTATCACTGGCGCGGAGGGCTCTGAGCATGACCGAATTTGCCGTGAGCGAGGAAAAGAACCGCTGGCTGCGGCAAAAGATGGCCGAACTGGGGGTGCGCGAGGAGGATCTGCGGGAAAGCTTTGTCCGCTCCTCGGGCCGCGGCGGGCAGCATGTCAACAAGACCTCCACCCAAGTGCAACTCCTCCATGTCCCGACCGGCATCAGCGTGTCATGCATGCGCGAACGGAGCCAGTCGTTGAACCGCTTTCTGGCGCGGCGGGAGCTTTTGGAACGGATCGAGGCGCTCAGCGGGAAGGAAACCCCGGAGATGAAGCGGATCGAACGGCTGCGCAAGCAGAAGGACCGGCGTCGCAGGCGCGCCACAAACAAAGATGCGTGACCTTGTTCGCCATACAGTATATTATTAAATCAAAGCGTTACGTGGTTTGATCCTTGGCTTTTGAAGGAAGCCATCTAAAGGTTATAAATGATTACCCCTGAAACCCTGAGGACCTTGGAGTTCGACAAGATTCTGGCTGAAATCGCCACCCATTCCCACAGTGATGTGACCAGGGCGCAAATCCTGGCTTCCGCGCCGCTCAAATCCACCGGACTGATCCGGATAACTGCCGGCCGGATCGCGGAAATCCGCTCTCTTTTGACCTTGGGTATCGATCTGAGGATGGCGGCATTTGAGGATATCCGCCCGCTGCTGGAGATTGTCCGACCTGCCGGGGCTTTCCTGGCGCCCCAGGAGCTGCTGGTGTTCATCCCGGTGCTGCAGACCTTCAACGACATTTCCCGGCAGTTTGCACCCCGGGGCGACATACCGCTTCTGCGCTCTCTGGAGCCGTCCCTGAAGCCCTTTCCCGAGATTTTGGAGCCGCTGGCCGCCTCCATTGACCATGACGGCAGCATCATGGACAGCGCCACGCCCCAGCTCAGGGAAATCCGCCGGGCCAAACGCTCGCTGGCGGCCCGCATCCGCAAAAAGATCGAGGAGATCGTCCGCGACAACAACATCGAGATCTTCCTGCAGGACGACTTCATCACCCAGCGCTCGGGCCGCTGGGTGATCCCGGTGCGCATGGACTCCAAGGGCATGGTCAAAGGGGTGGTGCATGACGTCTCATCCTCCGGCGAGACCGCTTTCATGGAACCGCTGGAGATCATCCCCTTCGTCAACGAGCTGGAAAACCTGACTGCCGAGGAAAAGGCCGAGGAGATCCGCATCCTGCGGCAGCTTGCCGCCTGGATACGGGAGGATACGGCGGACCTGGATGGGTGCTTTGCCACCCTTGTCAATCTGGATGCCTTGAACAGCCTGGCGGTTTTTGCCGAACGCTTTGGCATGGAAACAGCGCTTATGAACGAGGGAGGGCTGCTCCGCCTGACAGAGGCGCGCCACCCGCTGCTCCTGATGCTCAAGCGACAGGGAGCCATCGGGCGGGTTGAGCCCCTTGACCTGGAAATGGGGGAGGGGGGACGGGTCATGGTGATCACCGGCCCCAATGCCGGCGGCAAGACCATTGCCCTGAAGACCGCCGGCGTATTGACCCTCATGGCTCAATGCGCCATTCCGGTGCCAGCCAACGGCGCACGCTCCACGTTTCCGTTTCTGGACTCGCTGCTGGTGGATATCGGCGATGAGCAGTCCATCGAACAGAGCCTGTCCACCTTCTCGGCCCATGTTGGCCGTGTTGCCACCATCCTTGGTCAAGCCGGGCCACGCTCGCTGGTGCTCCTGGATGAGCTGGGCGCGGGCACCGAGCCCCAGCAGGGTGCCGCCATAGCCTGCGGAGTGTTGCGTGAATTGCAGGAGCGGGGGGCCACCGTGATCGCCACTACCCACCTGAGCGAGATCATCGGCTTTGTCCATCGCACGCCGGGCATGATCAACGCCGGCATGGAGTACGACACGGAGACCTATACCCCGCTCTACCGGCTTATCAGCGGCGAACCGGGCCACTCCCACGCCATAGACATTGCCCGGCGTTACGGCATGCCGGAACGGGTCATCGCATTTGCCAGGGAGATGTTGGGCAGCGCCGGCGCCGAATTTACATCATTGCTGGCCGAACTGCGCCGCAAGCGGGAAGAGCTGGCGAGCTCGCAACTGGAGTTGGCGCAACAGCAGGATGCCGTGCGCGAACAACAGAAGGAGCTGGAGATGCGTGCCGCCGGCATCGAAAGAGCCCGGCGGGAAGCGGCTGACAAGGCCTGGGGCGAGGGCCGCGAACTGATCTCGGCAACCCGCAGGAGGATGAACGAACTCCTGGATGAGTATAAACGGGAAAAGCGGAGCGAGATCATCGAGAAACTGCGCCAAAGCGAGGCAGAGCTGACCGAGCAGTTCAAGCCGCGCATCAGCGGGGATGAAGAGCGGGCGGTACTGAAAGAGGTCAAGCCCGGTGACAGGGTGCATGTCCGTTCCCTGGGCCACGATGGCATCATCCTCAGTCTGGATCAAAAACAGGGCAAGGCGCGGGTCAGGGCAGGAAGCATGGAGCTGGATCTGCCGTTGAACGACATGGCTGCGCCCAGCGCAAGTGGCAAGGGGAAATCCAAACAGCCCAAGGGGGCTTGGCAGGCGGCTGCGGCAGCGAGCGAAGAGCTGGAGTTGAAGTTGATCGGACTGCGGGTTGAAGAGGCCTTGGAGCTGCTGGAACCGTTCCTTAACCACTCCTCCCTTGGCGGCCTACGCGAAGTGCGCATCATCCATGGCGTGGGTACGGGCCGGTTGCGTGATGGGGTGCGCGCCCATCTTGCCGGTCATCCCCTTGTCGAGGATTTTCGCCCCGGCGGGCCCCACGAGGGGCGTGACGGGGCTACGGTGGTTACGTTGCGGCAATAATGGCTAATCCACCGCCCTCCTTCTGACTGTCTGGAGATATAGGGTTTGTATTTTATAAAATGGGATCTGGTTTTGGAGGTTCGTTCTGGAAAATTTCATCATCGAAGCAACCGAGCAGGAGATCAAGCGGGAGCGGGACAAATCCCGCGAATTGCGACGCAGTCGCTGGTGGCAGAATAAACTGGCGCTGGGACACTGCCACTGGTGCGGCGGCACCTTTCCGCCGGAGGAACTGACCATGGATCACGTCATCCCATTGGCCCGCGGCGGCAAGGGGTCGCGCAACAACGTCGTGCCTGCCTGCAAGCAGTGCAACACCAGGAAGAAGTAC
The DNA here is from genome assembly GCA_003574895.1 of Geobacter sp. GTDB lineage: Bacteria > Desulfobacterota > Desulfuromonadia > Geobacterales > Pseudopelobacteraceae > JACPFJ01. The sequence continues at coordinate 62,870 of PJFB01000002.1, read as the reverse complement.
CTGCTCCCCATCGAATGGGAGGATTATCTGCAAAACCAGGGAAAATCGGAGTGCTGACAGTGAACGAGCTTAAGAGCCGCTACAAGGTGGTCATCTACGACTGTGACGGGGTCATGTTCGACTCCCTTGAATCAAATTACATCTTTTACGACCGGGTAATGGATTTTCTGGGACGGCCGCTGCTGGACAGGAATGACCTTGTGGCCCGGAATGTGCTGCACACCTATTCCTTTAACGACGTAATGGACTATTTCTTTGCCGGTGACGCGCAACGTGATCAGGCCCTGGCCTTTGCCAAAACGATCCATTACCGCGACCTGATGCCTTACATGCGCATGGAGGAAGGGCTGATAGAGACGCTTGACCTGCTCAAGGGGCATGTCGCCCTGGCGGTCTGCACCAACCGGGCTATCTCCATGGATATGATCATCGAGGATTTCGGGCTGACCGGCTATTTCGAATTCGTCATGACCGCATCCAAGGTGACCCATCCCAAGCCGCACCCCGAACCGCTCCTCAAGGTTTTGGATTATTTCGGCATCGGGTCCGGAGAAGCTCTGTTCGTGGGGGACGGCGAGGTGGACATGCGTTCTGCCCAAGCTGCCGGCGTGCCCTTCGTGGCCTACAAGTCCCAGCTTCCGGCACTGGGCCGCATTGAACGTCATTGCGATATCATGAGCCATGTGTTTGGGGGAAGCAAACCCTGAAGCCCTTGGTTTGACGCCTTCGGCTCCCTGTCATCGCACCCCTTCCCCCCGGCATTCCTCGCCGCGCCCAACTAAAATCCCTGCCTACAGAACCCTGGCCAGGTGCCTCCTGATCATCTCTTCGAAATCCGCTTCCTGGTCGCTGCTGTAGACCAGCGAAGAGGCAATTTCCGCGGCCAGGATGGCACAGATGTATTTGCGGGGCAGTTTCCTTATTCGCCTACGGAATGCCGGCGTTTCCCGCAACATGGCAGGCAGGTGATTGAGCAGGGCCAGGCGGAACGGTGGTTTGAGGCACAACTCCGGCCTGGAGGTGAAAAAGGTGAACAAGCGGGAATAGTGGCCGTTGATCTCCAGGCTGATGGCGTCGGATATCTCGGTACAGAGCAGGTTGCCGCCGGATTCTCGCCGTCTGGCCAGGATCAGGCGCGCCTCGTCGGCGGCCCGTTTTTCCAGGATCGCCAACACGTCCTTGACATACCGCTCCTTATGCTCCAGGAACTCCTCTTTCGAGAGGAGCAGGTTGGCGATGATCTCGTAGGACGATGAGATCACGCCGCACTTGTTGGCCGAGGCGTCCCGCATGATCACTGCTCCGCTTCTCTGGAGCTGTATCCTGGCTTCAGGGGTGATGAAGGAGTTGGCCCCCTCCACAATAACCCTTGAGGTCGGGGTCCGCCGTTCATCCAGGAAGTTCCGACAATTCTGCCCATCGATGGTCTCGGGACGTCCCCCGGCCGGGATGAACAGGTCGGTCTTGACCGTGAAGACCAAGCTGTTGTACTCGCGGTAGAAGTCGTCGATATCCAGCCACTCCTCCAGCAGGCCATCCGGAGTGCGGCTCACCTTGCGGTGAGTCTCCTTGAGCCCTTCCATGCGCCGACCGGTGCGATAAATGATAAAACCACCCTCACCCAGGAACTCGGGATCAAAGGCATCCAGATCGTGGGCCAGCACAATGCGGCTCAACTCCTCGTGGTGGATACCGTTCGGGTCAAAAAGGGCGGCGGTGCCGTCCAGAATCAGGCGGACCTGCATCAATGGGCAGCGCTGGAGCATGATATGCAGGGAGTTGCCTGCCACATCGCCATTGGGGCCGCCGGTCATCTTCAGTGTGAAGGGGTCCCGGGTTATGTCGATGCCGGTAGTTTCAGCCATGGTGATCTCCACGAACTTCACCACCCCGGTGGAGGTTACCCCGTACTCCTTGTGATTGATGCCGACCTGCTTGCTGGACATGATCCCGATGCCCAGTATATAGCCCCGTTTCATGGACAGCCGGGCAATGGTCTCGATCATGGCATCGTGCATGTTCTCGTCCGGCCCGATCTCGATCGGTTCGTCATCGCCGTAGTAATCCACCACCCGCTGGTTTTTTACCCGGCCGTTTTCAGTCACGAAGATGTCCAGGAAGGCATTGGTGATGCCATATTGCAGCTTGTAGAGCCGCCAGGTCTCCACCTGCCCCCCGGCCTGGTCCAGGTCGGAGACATCCAGCACCAGCACCATCTTGGAGCCACCTTCGTAGATATCCTTATTCTTGAAGTGCTGGGTGTGGGCCAGGACGTACACTTCGCGGAAAATGGTGTTGGTCGCGGTGATGAAATCGTCGGCGCTGCGGGCGATGACCGTGCGCCAGCCGCCGCGGGCAATATCCGAGAAGCCGATATGATAACCGTAACCGGCACGGCTGAAGAAAAAGGTCACCCGGAAAGGGAGGGGTTCGGGAAGATCGCTGGTGAACTCGTGCCCCATATCGCGCAGGTAAGCCGGGTCGAGCCGGAAAGCCAGGGCCTGTTTTTCCACTACGAAGAAATTGGTTTTAAGGGTATGCATGACCAGAAGCAGGCAGCAACGGTAGACGGCACGGCGGATATCATCCAACCAGCGGTGGCCGGTATTATACCCCTCGACCGCCTCCAGGGTTTCGATCAGCAGGGCACTGTAGACAGTCTCCCGATCCGCCAACTCCGGGTCGAAGCGCGTCCTGAAGAGCTTGATCAGGAGTTGGGCCATCTCCGGATGGTCGTTGAAGGCCTTTTGGACATCCTCCAGGCCGAAGCGCTCCGGCTGGCCATGGGCCAGGCTCGTATGGCAAAAGGCAATAAAGGCATTGACCAAGGAGGCGTCTTCGCCGGACATCAGGCCGGTTACGACGAATTCCCGATAAACCGGGGACGCGGTGGCAATGATCTGGGTGGTGCAGAGCTCGCGCCTGAGCCTTGCGGCAGTGGCACTGCCGGGCTGGAGTCGTTCCTCGTAACGGCTCAAGACGTAGAAAGCACCCAGGAAATATGGGTGAATGCCGTTGGAGATGGTCTGGCAGTAGGCCCTTCTGATTCCCACGTTCAGGCGGTTGAAAATCTCCAGCAGTTGCAATAGGAAATCCCCCTCGGGGGGATTGCCGACGGCGAACAGTATACGGGTTTCGGTGATCCCCTCGCTAACCACTTCCGAGGTATCCATAAAGAGGCCGCCGGCAGCGTTGCCCCGATCGAAGAGCCAGACCAGATAGGCAATCCGCGACGGCGGCGACATGCGGACATAGTTCTCGTTGTTGAGCCAGAGTATTTTCAGCAGCCGCTCCAGTTTCCTCAAATCAAAGTCCGGAAAGGTGGCCCGCAGCGCGGCGCGGACCTTTCGTACCAACATCGGCGGAATATCCACCTGTTGCGTCAGGTCGATCTCATGGTCCTGGCGGCGATCGAACTCGAAGCGCTGCACCTCCAGTTCCTCCTCCATCCCCGGCATGGGGGCATTGGAGTGGGAGAACATGGCATAGGAAATTTCCCGGTCGCCGATCCGGCGCAGGGAGTTGTAGAGGGAGCCAGGGTGGTTCACGCAGGCCAGCACGAGCAGTTTTTCGCGGTCAACCAGGATCACCCGCTGGTTGTGGCGCAGAGCAGCCATCTCCCGGGCCAGGGACACCAGGGCTCCCTCTTCGTCGGCCATGGCCCGGAAGAAAAAAGGGCTCATCTGTTGTTGGAGCCATGCAGCATTCTCTTGGGTTGCCTTGCGTTCCGCGTCGGCGGTGCGGCGAACAATGGCAGGCAGATTCATGGTGTGCCTCCTGGTTTTTTGTGCTGCCTGGTTTTATCCCGTGTATCATGGTTCATGTTTGGCCAGACTGATGACTTACATCGGCGCAATCACCATTCCGGCGCATAGTATACCGCCAAACTCCCTCCAGGCAACGCTTTTATGCTCTTGAATCCCACAAAGCTTTGCTTGACCCCTTACATCCGAATTGCTATAGTCAAACGCCTTTTTGCTCCACTTCGGTGCAACCCGGATCACTGTCGTACCAATGGGATAGAAGGCCCCACTTGGGTAATTTACAAATCTTCAAACATGATACCAATCGTGGGGGCGTCTCCTGTGCCCCGCCCCTACCACTGGGAATAAAGGGAAACAATGGAGCGTGGATGCGTTCAGGTATACACCGGCAACGGTAAGGGGAAGACGACCGCAGCCCTGGGGCTGGCCTTGCGTGCCGTCGGCAGGGGCTTCAAGGTCTGCATCCTTCAGTTCATAAAGGGGGGCGGACCATATGGCGAGCATCTGATTGCCGACAAGCTTGCCCCTCAACTGACCATCATCCAGACCGGCAAGCCCGGCTGGGTCAACACCCAGGATATTGCCGAAGACCGCCGCCTGGCCCAGGAGGCTTTTGAACAGGCAAAAGAGCTGCTGGTCTCGGGTGGGTATGACCTGCTGGTACTGGACGAGATCAACGGCGCAGTCGGTTTCGGTCTGATCGATGTGGAACAGGTGCTGGAACTTATTCGCCTGAGGCCGGAACGGGTGGAGTTGGTGCTCACCGGCCGCAACGCCGATGAGCGGGTGATCGAGGCAGCGGACCTTGTGACAGAGATGCGCGAGATCAAACATTATTACAAGGCAGGGGTGCCGGCCAGGACCGGCATAGAGATGTGATTTGCTGTTTTTATTCAGTTCGAATTTACCCCCTAAAGAAGGAGGAAGTATAAATGGCTGAGAGAACTTTACGCGTACTAGTAGGCAAGCCTGGTCTGGACGGCCATGACCGGGGAGCCAAGATCATTGCCCGCGCTTTCCGCGATGCGGGTTTCGAGGTGATCTACACCGGCCTGCACCAAACCCCGGAGCAGATCGTATCCGCCGCCATCCAGGAAGACGTGGACTGCGTCGGTTTGTCGATCCTGTCCGGTGCCCACAACACCCTGCTGCCACGGGTCTGCCAACTGTTCAAGGAAAAGGGCGCCGACGACATCAAGGTCTTCGGCGGTGGCGTGATCCCGGAGGACGACATCCCGGGACTGAAAAACGCCGGCATTTGCGAGGTGTTCACCCCCGGAACCTCCACCGAGGATATCGTCAAGTGGGTCCATACGAATGTGAAGGCCAGGGCATAGAATCAGGCAATACCTGAGCTTGCTTTGAAAAACGGGTCACAGTGCTTTGGAAATCTCAAAGTGCTGTGACTTTCATTGTGTCTGGAACTTTCGATCTAACAAAAAAAGGAAATAAAGGTGAATGCTTACAAGCCATTGACAGCGGAGTCGGTCGGAAAATTGCTGGAAGAAGCCAGCGCCAGCGTTATGATGCGCTCAGGGCGCTCTGACAGTTATGGGTCGCCACGCGACTTTTCCTTCGAGGTGCGGGCCACATTCCCAAATAAAATGGGGTTGCACGTGGTGGCTCGTCAGTTCAACTACCGGGACCCATGGGAGGCGCAGGGCCGGGTAAACGACATGGTGGATGTGTCGTTGTTGCGGGATGGCGAATATTCCCCCTTGCCCAAAGGGTTCGAATATTTCCAGGGAATCGACGAGGAGTGCGGGCTGGACGAGGAGCGCTTGAAGGAGGCCATTGCCTGTGTTGCAGCACTCAATCCAAAGATTTACCTGCTGCAGGAGTTGACCGGAGACATGTGATTCAGAGCTTGTCCCTGACTAACCGAACGCGAGTTATGGCGGGCGGAATATGGTACAATCGACCTGTAAAGAATGGTTCGTGAAAAGGAGAATCCGTTATGAAACGCTCCGTAATGTCACTGGCTTTTTTTGCAGGTTTTGTTTTTTTGACGACCATGTTTTCGGCGCAAGGTCTTGCGATCGCAGCAAAGCTTGAAAGAGCGACCTTTGCAGGCGGTTGTTTCTGGTGTATGGAAGCCCCCTTCGACAAATTGCCCGGAGTAGTCTCGGTTACGGTCGGCTATACGGGCGGCCATGTGCAGAATCCCACCTACGAGCAGGTTTCCGCCGGAGGCACCGGCCATGCCGAAGCCGTGCAGATCGTCTTCGACCCGGCCCGCATCAGCTACAGCAAGCTTCTGGAGGTCTATTGGCACAACATCGATCCGACCGTCAAGGACCGCCAGTTCTGTGACGTCGGCCATCAGTACCGCAACGCCATCTTTGTCGCAAACGAGGAACAGCGCCGCGTGGCACTGCAATCCAGGGAGGCGTTGGAGAAGACCAAGCCATTCAGGGATTCGGTCGTCACAGAGATCGACCCGGCCGGCGAGTTTTACAAGGCAGAGGAATATCACCAGCACTATTACAAGAAAAATCCTCTGCGCTACGCATTCTACCGTGCCGCCTGCGGACGCGACCGCCGCTTGAAAGAGTTATGGGGGAGTGCTGCCGGTCATTGATAAGGATCAATTCCCGCGTAGAGATCCCTTGTTTGTTAAAGGGGGACTATCCCAGCCTGAAGACGCGTATCTGATTGGTCGTGCTGCGGGCCGCTATGGGAGCACCCATGGTCATGATAACCATGTCCCCGCTGCTGAAGCCGTTGTCGATCAGGAGCCGGCCGGCCTCGGCCACTACCTCGTCCGTATTGTTCTTCATCTCCATGAACAGTGAATTGATGCCCCAAAAAAGGGTCAGTTTCCTGCGCACTTTCTGATCGGGAGTGATCGCAAGGATCGGTGCATTGGGTCTGCAACCCGACATGAGTGCGGCAGTGTGGCCACTGACGGTCATGGCCACGATCGCCTTTGCATTGAGGGATTCTGTGGCTTCCGAGGCGGCCCGGGCAATGGCGATGTCCACCTCGCTCCCCTCGGGATTGAGGTGATGGGAATTGCGCATTGTGGAACGTTCGATTGTCATGGCGATCTTGGCCATGGTGCTTACAGTTTCCAGGGGATAGCTGCCCACGGCGGTTTCGCCCGACAGCATCACCGCGTCCGTACCGTCCAGGATGGCGTTGGCCACGTCCGACGCCTCGGCCCGGGTGGGCCGGTTGTTGTCGGTCATTGACTCCAGCATCTGGGTCGCGGTGATGACCGGTTTGCCTGCCAGGTTGCAGGAGGTGATCATCCGTTTTTGGATCAGCGGGAGCTGCTCCGGCTCCATCTCCACCCCCAGGTCGCCGCGCGCTACCATCAGTGCATCGGAAACGGCAATGATGTCATCCAGATTCTCCACGGCCTCCGGTTTTTCTATCTTTGCGATCACGGGTATGTCGCTGTTCAGTCTGGCCAGTTCCACCTTGATATTCAGGATGTCCTTACGGGTACGGACAAAGGACAAAGCAACCCAATCGACGCCGATCACCGTGCAGAAACGTAGATCCTCCAGGTCCTTGTCGGTCAAGGATGGCGCGGAAACATTCACTCCTGGCAGGTTGATCCCTTTGCTGTCTTTGAGCATCCCTCCCTTTACGACCAGGCAGCGCACCTTGTCAGCGCTTGTCCCGATCACCCGCAACTCCATGCGGCCGTCATCGAGCAGGATCCGGGAGCCAGATCGCACATCCGTCACCAGTCCCTCGTAAATTGTGGGGATTACGTTCGGATCGATCTGGGTATCACCGATTGCAATCTCCACTTCGGTACCGTCAATCAGCGGCATGGCACCGTTCAGCATCCTCCCGGTGCGGATCTTTGGGCCCTGTAGATCGGCAATGATGCCAACCGGCACATTGCAGGCGGCAGCGGCATTTCTGATGGTTTCCAGGGCCGCCTGTTTCTCGCCGTGACTGCCGTGCGAGAAATTCAAGCGGAAGAGGTTCACCCCTTCTGCAATCAGTTTCTCCGCCATTCCCGGTACAGCGCATGACGGTCCCCATGTGGCCACGATCTTGGTCCGCTTCATTTCATGCATGAGGCCTCCTCCGATGATATTGATCGCAATCCTTGCTGTTGGAATAAAAATATCAGAATGCCAGTCTCAAGCCGACTGGCTGAGCGATATTACCTCAATCCCAAGCGTCCGAGGAGAATACCCAGGAACTTGTTCAGGGGGTTGTCTCGGGATAGAAACGGTATGACCGGTGGCTTTCGGGTGCCAATTGATGCCAGCAATTCTTCTATTCCATGGCCTCCGCCATGCGACATTCCCTGTCGCAGCGCCTGGAGCGCCAGGGTCTTGTCTCCTGCAACGAGGTACACCTTTCCCAGGTAGAGATAGTGAACGGGATTGTTCTCTTCATGGGCAATCGCTTTATTGCAAAGTTCCAAACCCCGCGTGACATGCCCACGCTCCTTGGAGATGCAAAACCCCAGGTATGAATACCAACCGGGGTAGTCCCATGTTTTCAAGGCCTTTTCCAGGCAGGCAAGCGCTGCCAGCACATTGCCGGCTTCAAGTTCCTTTTGGGCCTGTTTGAAATCCTTTTCGGCAATTGCACCCGATTGTGGGTCCATCCACACCTCCCGGCATCTAAGGCCGATCATCATTACTGGTCGTTATGGCAAAAGGGGACAAGCTACATTTTGCTACGCCCGTAACTTGTCCCCTAAAGGTCTTACCATATCTGTATTCATACCTCACGTGTGTCTGTGCCGCTTCTCCTCACGCAGCATATCGATCGCCAGCAGAAACACCCCGACGCAGATCATGGAATCGGCCACGTTGAAGGCCGGCCAGTGATGCTGATACCAATGGGCGTCCAGAAAATCGATTACCTCACCCATGCGCAAGCGGTCTATGAGATTGCCTATGGCCCCTGAGAAGATCATGGCCAGCGAGATCTGGGCCAGTTTCTGGTTGTTGCGCAGCCTGATGAAGGCGATCAGGATTGCAATGGCAGCCACTATGGAAACGCCGATGAAGAACGGCAGCCGCCAACTGGCATGGGACAGGAAGCTGAAAGCCGCTCCCCTGTTCCTGACATAGGTGATATGAAAGAAGTTATCCAGAAGCGGGATCGATTGGAAAAGCTGCATGCTGCGGTCAATGTACAGCTTGGTGGCCTGATCCAGGATCAGGCCGAGTACGGTGATTATGCCAAATAACGTCCAGCGTCGCATCATCTATTTCACCGCCACTGTGCATTTGGGGCATATCGAGGGGTGCTCCGTGTCAGTACCAAGTTCCTCGCTGTAACACCAGCAGCGGTCGCATTTTTGGCCGGGCGCGGCCTGAACGAGGATTCTCAAGCCTTCGATGCTGTCGGAATTGAAGCCCTCTTCAGGGGTGATGACGGTATCGAGGTCCACCTTTGAAACGATAAAGATGCTGTTTAACTCGTCCCTGTATTCTCGCAGGAATTTCGCCAATTCATCGGCTGCGTTTATGGTGACCTGCGCATCCAGCGGGTGGCCGACGATCTTGTCCGCCCGGGCCAGTTCCAATGCCTTGGAGACATCGGCGCGGACTTTCATGATCCGCTCCCAGCGTTCCACCAGGGCATCGTCCTTCCATTCCGGATTTAGGGCCGGCCGGGCGGCCATATGCACGCTCGCTTCTCTTGGCCCCGGCATATACTGCCAGACCTCATCGCTGGTGAAGGAGAGCACCGGCGCCAACAGCCGCACCAGGGTGTCAAGGATACGGTACATGACCGTCTGGGCCGAACGCCGCCCGTTGGAGTCTTTTTTACTGGTGTAGACCCGGTCCTTGAGGATATCCAGGTAAAAGGCGCTCATCTCCACGGTGCAGAAGCCATTAACGGCATGGTACAGAACATGAAACTCGTATTCGTTGTAAGAGGCCAGGACCTTTTCCTTGAGCAGTTCCAACTGGTGCAGGGCCCAGCGGTCCAACTCCGGCATGTCGGCATAAGCGACGCAGTCCGTGGCCGGATCAAAGTCATTGATGTTCCCAAGGATGTAGCGGCAGGTATTGCGGATCCGTCGGTACGCCTCGGAGAGGCGGGTCAGGATCTCCTGGGAGATGCGGATGTCGTCCCGGTAGTCCTGGGCCGCCACCCACAGGCGCAGGATCTCGGCGCCGTATTTCTTGATCACCTCTTCCGGGGCCACCACGTTTCCCACGGACTTGCTCATCTTGCGACCGGAGCCGTCCACCACGAAACCATGGGTGAGGACGTTTTTGTAGGGGGCGCGGCCACGGGTGCCGACGCTTTCCAGCAGGGAGGAGTGGAACCAGCCGCGATGCTGGTCGCTCCCCTCCAGGTACATGTCGGCCGGTGATTCCAGGCTGGGGTTGGGTTCCAGCACAGCGGCGTGGGAAACGCCCGAATCGAACCAGACATCAAGGATGTCCATCTCCTTCTCCAGTGATGCGGCCCCGCATTTCGGGCAACAGGTTCCTTCGGGAAGCAGCTTGTCCGCCGGCCAGTCGAACCAGACATCGGAACTGTGCTCTTTGAATATGTTGGCCACGTGGTCCATGATGGTGCCGTCGGCCAGGTATTCGCCGCAGGCGGTGCAGGAGAAGGCGGTGATCGGCACCCCCCAGGAGCGCTGGCGCGAGATGCACCAGTCCGGCCGGTTCTCGATCATGCCGAAGATGCGTTCTTTGCCCCATTTGGGGATCCATTGGACCTGTTCAATCGCTGCCAGGGACTTCTGCCTGAGTTCATTGGCATTCATGGAGATAAACCACTGTTCCGTGGCCCGGAAGATAATCGGCTTTTTGCAGCGCCAGCAGTGGGGATAGGAGTGGGTGATCTTGGAGGTCTGCAGCAGTGCACCCACCTCGGTCAGTTTGTCGATGACGCCCTGGTTGGCGTCAAAGACGAACTGGCCGCCGAACAATTCCAGGTTTTGAATGTAGCGGCCATGGTTGTCCACCGGGTTATAAATCTCCAGCCCTTCCTTGAGAGCCAGTTCGTAGTCCTCCTGGCCGTGACCGGGAGCGGTATGTACGCATCCGGTGCCGGCCTCCAGGGTTACGTGTTCGCCTAGCAGGATGATGGAATCCCGATCGTAGAACGGATGACGGGCCCGCTTGCGCTCCAGTGCGGTGGCTTTGAAGGTTGCAATGACATTGCCTGTCAGCCCGGTGGCCTGCAGGAAGGAGTCCTTAAGTCCCTCGGCCACGATCAATACGCCCTTTTCCGTCTCCAGTGCGCAGTAATCGAATTCGGGATGCAGGGCAACGGCCAGGTTTGCCGGTATGGTCCAGGGGGTGGTGGTCCAGATCACCACATAGGCCTGCTTGCCGGCCAGGGCAGGAATGGTGTTGGCAACATCGTCCCTGAGGGCGAATCTGACATAGATCGAAGGTGATGTGTGATCGGCGTACTCCACCTCGGCCTCGGCCAGGGCGGTGACACAGGACGAGCACCAGTGGACCGGTTTCCTGCCGCGGTACAACCCGCCGTTGTGGGCGAATTTGGCCAGTTCCGCCGCGGTCAGTCCCTCATACTCGTAGTTCATGGTCAGATAGGGCTTGTCCCAATCACCCAACACACCCAGCCGTTTGAATTCTTCTTTTTGAATGGTAATGAACTTGTCAGCGTACTTGCGGCACTCGCGGCGCATCTCCAGCTTGCTGATCTCATGCTTCTTGGAACCGAGATTTTTCTCCACCTGCAGCTCGATCGGCAGGCCATGGCAGTCCCAGCCCGGCACGTAAGGGGCGCGGAAGCCTTCCATGCGTTTTGACTTCAGGATGATGTCCTTGAGGATCTTGTTCAGAGCGTGACCTATATGGATGTGACCGTTGGCATAGGGAGGGCCATCATGCAGGATATAGAGCGGTTTGTTCTCCCCTTCCGTCATCATTTTCGAGTACAGGCCGATTTCCTGCCACTTGGAGAGAATCTCGGGTTCGCGCTGGTTCAGGTTGGCCTTCATGGGGAAGGAAGTTTCTGGCAAATTGAGTGTGTCTTTATAGTCCATTGGGTTTTCCTCCGAAAACGCTGATGCTAAATTCGCTAAATTACAGATACCAGCAGGAAAAGTCAAGGGAAGCGCTTGTCCCGGCACACCCCACGCAGTTGTGGCCGGATGTTCTTTTTGTGGTGATTTCCAGTACATCTGTGGTATTTTTGTTCGCATGTCAGGAGGCTCTGAGCAATGACCCCAATCCCCTGTCTCATCACAACTCTGATTCTTTGGCTCCTTGTCCCGCAAACGCTGCTCGCAAAAGTGCCGCAGCCCGAGCTCCACAAGGTCGTGGCAGTCGTCCAGACCGATTTCCCCCCAACATTTTTCAGAAGCCATAATAACGGCCAACCGCAGGGTTTCGCCATTGACCTGATGAATGAGGTGGCCCGCCGGGCGGGAATCAAGGTCGAATACGTATTCGGCAAAACCTGGGAAGAAGGCCAGCAGATGGTCCTGAACGGCAGGGCCGATATCATTCCCGACCTTACCATTGACGAGACCCGCAAAAAACTGTTTGCCTTCACCATCCCGGTGGAAACCCTGCCGGTTTCATATGTCGTTCGCAACGACGGCCAGGTGAACGGCCTGAAGAGCGGCATGCGGGTGGGGGTGATGCGGGCAAGCATCGCCCAGGTATACCTGCAAAACCGCACGGATATTCAAGTTGTTCCCAGCGACAGCCTGGAGAAGATCCTTCTGGATCTCCTGGCAGGCCAACTCGATATCGCATTGGCCCCTGCGCCCAGCGTGGTGAAGCTGGCCCTGGATTCCGGGATTGAAAAACATATAAAGGTGCTGGAACCTCGAGTGATCGAAGGTGTCCGTGCCATGGCGCTGCGGCCGGATGATACCGAGCTTCTGCAACGCCTGAACCAAGCAATAGATCAGTTTGTCGGCACGCCTGAATACCGTGCGATCTACTTTAAGTGGTGGGGCAAGCCCAGGCCATTCTGGACTACCGAGAAGGTGTTGTGGCTCATTGTCTTTACGATAGCGCTTAGCGGGCTTGCCATGGGGTGCTGGCGTTACGCGAGTGTCCTTCGTTTGAACAGAACGTTGAAGCAGACGCTGACAGACCTTGAACAATCCCGTGAAGAACTTGGCCGCAGCGAAGAGTTGACTCGTAGCCTCACGTTGGCGGCGGAAAGGGAGCATGCCCGCAACCAGGAGATCCTGGAAAGCATCCATGACGGCATCAGCATCATGGATCGAAACTATCGGATTCTGTATCAGAACCAGCGCTTGATCGAGCTGCTGGGCTACCACTTCGGGGAACTCTGTTATCAGGCCTACCGGCATAGCGACGAAATCTGTCCGGGGTGCCCATTGGAAGCAACCTTTCGGGATGCCCGTCCCCATACTACGGTCACGATGTTTGACACCAGCGATGGGCAATTGTACTTCGAGGCCTTGGCCTCCCCGCTGCGTGATGATCAGGGCCAGATTTTTGCCGCCATCGAAAGCATCAGGGATATCACCGAGCGCAAGCAGTTGGAAGAGACGCTGGCCCTGAAACAGCAGCAGCTCGAAGAAATCAATCAGTCCCTGGAACAACGCATCAACTTGGCAGTGGCCGAACTGCGCCATAAGGACCAGGTGCTTATCCAGCAGGGCCGACTGGCTGCCATGGGTGAAATGATCAACAATATTGCCCATCAATGGCGCCAGCCGCTGAACAATATCGGGTTGATCGTGCAAAACCTCCAGCTTTCGTTCGAGTCCGGAGAACTGAACGCCGAAGACCTGGACAAGGAAATCTCCCATGCCATGGACATCATCATGCACATGTCGCGCACCATTGATGATTTCCGTAATTTTTTCCGGCACGACAAGGAGATGCGCAAGTTTGCCATCAACAGCGTGGTTGCCAGGTCGATAGAATTCATTTCAGCTACCCTGTCAAGCAGCAATATCAAGGTAAGCATGGCGGCCGAGGAGGATGTTACCGCCATCGGCTATCCGAACGAATATGCCCAGGTTCTGCTCAATATTCTAGCCAATGCCCGCGAGGTACTGATCGAGCGGGCGGTGACGGAACCGAGAATTTTCATTGATGTGACCAGTGAAAACGGCTGCTCCGTGACAACCATACGCGATAACGGCGGCGGCATGCCCGAGGAGATACTGCCCAGGATATTCGACCCCTACTTTACGACCAAGGAGCCGGGCAAGGGAACCGGCATAGGTCTCTACATGTCCAAGGTGATTATCGAGCAGAACATGAGCGGCAGGCTCACGGCCCGCAATGTCGGCGACGGGGCGGAGTTCAGGATCGAGGTTTGACCCCACTAATGGCGGAGCCCATCCCGAATATGGTGCGAAAACGGAAAACACGGCAAGACCTGGAGCAGTACTGCGAGCAGTTGGAAGTGGTGCTGGCCGAGCGGACCCGGCAGTTGCGCGAGACCGGCGAGGTTCTCAGGAGAGAAACCGATGAACGGTTGCGGATCCAGGACAACCTGCGCTCCCTGCGGGAAAAGCTGGAAAACGAGGAGCGGGCCAGGATTGCCCGCGACATCCATGACAGCGTGGGACAATCGCTGCAGGCCATGAAGCTCAACCTCAAGATGCAACGGGAGCAATGCCGGCAAGGGGTGCCATGCAAGTGTGAAGCACTGAACGGAATGATTGACGAACTTTCCCTGGTGTCCGACGAATTGCGTGATATTGTCCTGACCCTTCGTCCCGCCTTCCTTTGCTCGACTTCCATAGACGAGGCATTAAGATGGCTGTGCAACAGAATGTCCCAACGCACCGGGCTGGATGTGCGGGTATCAATTTCAGGAGACTGTTCCCAGCTCGGCGAAGACGTCAAGCTGGCTCTTTTCAGAATCTGCCAGGAAGCCGTCACCAATGCCGTCAAATATGCCGGTGATGACGCAATCCTGGTCTCGCTGTCGTGCAACGCGGAGGCGGCACGACTGAGTATTGTCGACCATGGCCGGGGCGGAGCGTGCGAAGCGCCCAGCGGCAACAACGGCTCAGGCTTGACTATCATGCGCGAGCGGGCTGAGCTGGTTGGTGGAAATTTTGCCTTCACCTCGCCCCTTGGTGCAGGCACCATCATTACGGTGGAGGTACCGCACACATGATCCGCGCCATTGTTGCCGACGACCATGTAATGTTCCGTCAAGGACTGCTCAACATGCTGAAGGGGGCCGACGATATAGATGTCGTGGCTGACTGTGGCGATGGCCATGAAGCCCTGGAGCTGATCAGGCGTTATGTTCCAGATGTTGCCGTGCTGGATGTAAGCATGCCGAAACTCGATGGCATTTCCGTTGCCCGGCAGGTTGCCAGGGAGCTGCCTGAAACGCGGGTCGTTATTCTCAGCATGCATGACGATCCGGAGATGCTGGAACGCGCCACGGCCGCAAAGGTATATGGCTTTGTTTCCAAAGACGATGCCTTTGAGGAGTTGCTCGACACTATCAGGGTCGTACATTGCATGAATGCGATTGATACCATCCGAGGTCCCACGGCCCGGAAGGTCGTGTTGACCGAACGGGAACTCCAGGTGTTGCGTCTTATCGCCACTGGCTGCACCAACCGCATGGTCGCGGCAGATCTGGAAATCAGCATCAAGACCGTTGACTCCCACCGTACCAACCTGATGAACAAACTCGAAATCCACTCAACCGCGGAACTGGTCCGTCACGCCATCAAATCCGGAATCATCTAAGTGTGAAAAAATCATACTAATTGATTAACGCTTCTAGGGTATTCACCCGATAGACTTTCGTCTTTACATTCATTAAAGTCATGTTGCTGTAATCTCAAAAACGAGGGGAAGCAACTTATGGCCACCATCAAGTCCAAGATCATTGTCAATGTTCTTATTGTCCTTCTTACCGTCACTGCTATTGTCGCCATGAATTATTTCAATCTCCACAAGCTGAAGAAACTCCAGGACAATGTGGCCGAGCAATACAAGGAGGCGGTTCTGGCGGAGGATGCCGCGAACATCGGCCCCCGGCTCGCTAATGTCATTGCCAGCGCCGAGATAAACCGGGACCTGGATCAGAGCGCCAAGGATTGGGCCGTTGCAAAGGAAAAGGAAGGCAAGATCCTGGAGGAAGTTGGCGCAAAATTGGATACAGCCGAAGAAAAGGAAGTGTTTGCTGTCGGCCGGAAGGCTTTTGACGCCGAAATCGCCCTTTTTGAGGGTAAGATGCTGCCGCTGTTAAGGGGCACCAAAGATGTAACGGATGAGATCAGGAAGTTGGATGGCGAGAGTGACCACTTTTCCGACGCCATTCGGGATAACTTTGAAAAGATTGCCAATTTAAAGGATCAGAATGCCAAGAAGTCCGATGAAGAATTTGATTCCGATATAACCAAAACCATAACCCAGAGCCTGATCATCGGTCTTATCGGCATCCTGTTCCAGGCCGGGTTGGCCGGTTGGTTGCTGACCACCATCATGAGGCCGTTGAACAGTTTAAAGGTTATGCTGCTCGATATTTCCCAGGGAGAAGGCGATCTGACCAAGCGTCTGGACGATAGCACCAAGGATGAATTGGCCGAGATCAGCCGCTATTTTAACCAGTTCATCGAAAAACTTAAAGGGATCATCGGCCAGATCGCCCAAGCAACCGTCGAGATGGCCTCTGCCTCGGTCCAGTTGCATGCAACCGCGGAACAGATGGCCACCGGGGTCGAGGAAGTGGCGGCACAGGCCGGCACGGTGGCAACCGCAGGCGAGGAGATGTCGGCCACCTCCGGCGACATTGCCCAGAATTGCCAATTTGCGGCCGAAGGTTCCCAGCATGCCAGCGCTGCCGCGGTCTCCGGAGCAAAGGTCGTGGATGAAACCATCGTTGTCATGAACAGTATTGCCGAACGGGTCAAGAACTCGGCCAAGGCGGTGGAAAGCCTGGGGAGTCGTTCCGACCAGATTGGCGAGATCGTCGGTACCATCGAGGATATCGCCGATCAGACCAACCTGCTGGCCTTGAACGCTGCCATCGAGGCGGCCAGGGCAGGGGAGCAGGGTCGCGGTTTTGCGGTCGTGGCCGATGAGGTCCGCGCACTGGCGGAGCGCACTACCCGCGCCACACGGGAAATCGGTGAAATGATCAAGGCGATCCAGAGCGAGACCAAGGAAGCGGTCATCGCCATGGAGGAAGGGGTGAACGAGGTAGCCAAGGGAAGTGAAAAGGCGGCTGAATCCGGCAAGGCCCTGGAGCAGATCCTGGAGCAGATCAATTCGGTGACCACCCAGATCGCCCAGGTAGCCACTGCCGCCGAGGAACAGACAGCTACCACTTCCGAGATCAGCAGCAACATGCAGCAGATCACGGAAGTAGTTTCCCAGACCGCCAGCGGGGCGGAGGAATCGGCTGCTGCCGCCAATCAACTCTCGACCCTGGCCGAAGATCTTAAAAGGATAGTAGGGCAGTTCAAGTTGGCCTGACTCAAAATCCCACTCACTTGCCTGGAGCGTTTTCTCCAAATCCGCTCCAGGCAAGGCACAACTTTTCCTCCTTGCATTTGCCACCCCACTCTGCTAATCTTTCTGGCCTTTTACAAGTTTTTAAACCCTCAGGAGCTGCAAGTCCGTATCAATTTTTACACCTCCTCCCTGGTATCCAAACAGTTATGACGAAAGGAATACATAGTAATGCTGAAAATATTTGATTACCTGTTCGGTATGTTTTCGAACGACCTGGCCATCGACCTGGGCACGGCCAACACCCTGGTCTACCTGAAAGGCAAGGGAATTGTGGTGCGTGAACCTTCGGTTGTTGCCGTGCAGAAGATGCCCAACGGCCAACAGAAGGTACTCAAGGTCGGCATGGAGGCCAAGCAGATGCTGGGCCGCACCCCCGGCTCCATCACTGCCATCCGCCCCATGAAGGACGGCGTTATTGCCGACTTCGACATCACCGAAGAGATGCTGCGCTATTTCATCCACAAGGTGCACAACCGCAAGACCCTGGTGCGCCCCCGCATCGTAATCTGCGTCCCATCCGGTATCACCCAGGTAGAAAAGCGTGCTGTCAAGGAATCGGCTGAATCGGCCGGTGCCCGGGAGGTTTACCTGATCGAGGAGCCCATGGCGGCTTCCATCGGCGCCGGACTGCCCATTATCGAGGCCTCTGGCAACATGATAGTGGATATCGGCGGCGGCACCACCGAGGTGGCTGTCATCTCCCTGGCCGGCATTGTCTATGCTCAGTCCACTCGCATGGGTGGCGACAAGATGGATGAGGCGATAGTCCAGTACATCCGCAAGAAATACAACCTGCAGATCGGCGAGCGCATGGCGGAATCGATCAAGATCGATATCGGTGAAGCCTATCCTGGCCCGGAGCTGTTGACCAAGCAGGTCAAGGGGCGCGACCTGGTTTCAGGCATTCCAAAGACGATTGAGGTGAATTCCGACGAGATCCGCGAGGCCCTCAAGGAAGCGGTCAATGCCATTGTTGATACTGTCCGTATCTGCCTGGAGAAAACCCCGCCCGAACTGGCGGCGGACATTGTGGACAAGGGTATTTTCCTGGCAGGGGGCGGTGCCCTGTTGCGTAACCTTGACATGCTGCTGCGCGAGGTTACCAAGGTACCGGTACTCATTGCCGAGAACCCGCTGGACTGTGTTGTGCTCGGGTCAGGCAAGGTGCTGGACGAGCTCAACCTGCTACGGCGCGTGGCAATCACTTCGTAGGTTTCTCACGGATTTCTCCCTCATTCCGTTTTTAGGTCAGGGGCGAAGCAAGGGCCTGTTTTGTTTCGCCCCAAATGATGCACAAAATTCAGGGGAAAGCAGGATAGCTTGCTTTCCCCCTATCATGAATTCATGGGTTCAATGCCATCTCCTACCGTTGACATAATCGTCCCTGTCTGGAACTGCCCCTTTGAAACCCGCGCCTGCCTGGCTGCCCTTGTCGAACATTCCCCTGAAGCGCGCCTGATCATAGTAGATAATGGCAGCAGCCGGGAAACCGAACTGATGCTGGAGGAATTTTCCGAACCCATCGGCGAGCAGGGTCTGTTCATCAAATCAGAGCGCAACGTCGGCATGATCCCTGCCATCAATATGGGGCTGGCGCGCTCGGACAGCGACTTCGCGGTTGTCTTGCGCCCCCACGTCCAGGTCACCAGCGGCTGGTTAAGCGGACTCATGGACGCTGCCCAGTCATCCAATGCTGGCATACTGACTCCGTTGTTTGCCGGCAAGGGCGCTCCCCGGTCCGCCCCACTTGTGAACGGCAGTTCACTCATGGACACCTTTGACATCTCATTTACCACCTTGGCACTTAGAGGTGAAATGCACATGCTGCTCGGAGGGTTTGACGAGAGTATGGACGGCGGCCAGTGGTGCCTTAGGGACTATGTCCGCCGCGCCTGGAGCAGAGGCTACCGTACCTGCGTTACCTCGGCTTCACTGGTCGTATGCGGGAACGAGATCGTGTTCGGGTCCGATGAGCGGCGGCAGCAGCAATCCCAGGCCAGCCGGGCAGGCTATTTGGAACGCTGGGGTGTTGGACGCCAGTACTGCATTTATTTCGGGCCGGAGGTTGATACGGCCAGCCTTGCGAGCTGCATGGAAACCGTGCTCGAAGGCGCTCGCCAGGGGCATCGTTTCACGCTTCTGTTGCATCGCCGCCAGTTTTCGGATTTTAAGCGCACCGGGTGGAACGCCATGCACCAGTCAATCGGGCTGAGCTGCGTATCGTTTCTATTGCCGCAACGTGATATCTTGCGCAAATTTGCCGCGCTCAAGGCCGCTATTCCGGACATTATCCCCGTGAGAGGGGTTGAGGCCAATTCTTTTCCTGGTGTAGAAACGTCAATCCCGTTCTCGGAAGTGGCCAGCGCCATCGGAGGCAATTAGGCCTTAAAGCATTGTGCTTGCCGGATCGGAACTGCTCCGGACGAGACAAATACAGGGTTGGCACATTGTACCGCCACTCCCCCCGAAACCAAAGAAGGGCACCGTAATGATCGAGGAAGTCAAGACACAACTGCAGGGCCATCAGGCGTTGTTCGCCTTGATCGAGCAGGACCTTTCGCCGCGCATTGCCGAGATGGCTGCCATGCTGGCGGATGCGTTCAGAAACAAAGGCAAGCTCATCGTGATGGGTAACGGTGGGTCAGCGGCCGATGCCCAACACTTCGCGGCCGAGATCGTGGGACGCTTCAAGATGGAGCGCCCGGCATTGCCGGCAGTGGCCCTGTCTACCGATACCTCCATCCTGACCGCCATCGGCAACGACTATGGCTTTGATGCCGTCTTCAGGCGTCAGGTCGAGGCCCTGGCCGTTGCAGGAGATGTTGTGGTCGGTATTTCCACCAGCGGCAACTCCCCCAACGTGTTGAAGGCGCTGGAACTGGCCCGTGAACGTGGCTGTCGCATCATCGGACTCCTCGGGAAAGACGGCGGCAGCATCAAGGATGTCTGCGACCTGCCATTGGTGGTTCCCGGCGGCGACACCCCCCGCATCCAGGAAGGGCATATAACCATCATCCACATCGTCTGTGACCTGGTGGAAAAGGCGCTATTCTCATGAAACTCAAACCCATGGATCTCTCTGGCGTTGCAACCTACCCGATTGCAGAGCGCAGGAACAAGGTCTCGCTGCAACGGGACTTTGCCGGTGACATCACCTCCGGCATGAGCATCACAGTCCTTTTGGCGGCTTTGCCCAATCAACTTGGGGCCAAGAACCTCAATGCGGTAATAAACTCTGTTGTCGAGGCCCGCAGCAAGGACAAACCGGTCGTAATCGCCATCGGTGGGCATGTCATAAAGTGTGGCCTGCAACCGGTGTTGAAGAAACTTATCGAGTCCGATGTCATAACGGCTGTGGCCATGAATGGTTCTGCCAGCATCCATGACTATGAAATCTCCCTGATCGGCGAGACCAGCGAAGATGTGGGGGCGGTGCTGCATTGCGGCACTTTTGGCATGGCCGAGGAAACCGGCCGCGACATCAACGGCGCCCTGAAAGCCGGCCTGGCCCAAGGGAGCGGCTACGGCGAGGCGCTGGGCCGCTTCATTGTCGAGAACAACAATCCCCACCGGGAATTCAGCCTCTTGGCCACCTGCTTTGAAAAAGGCATCCCTGCCACCGTGCATGTAGCGGTGGGTACGGACATCATCCACCAACACCCCGCTGCCGATGGAGCGGTGCTGGGGCAGGCGACCTTCACCGATTTCCGGTTGTTCACCTCCGTGGTGGCCACGCTCGGCAACGGCGGGGTGTTCATCAACATCGGCAGTGCCGTGATCATGCCGGAAGTATTTCTCAAGGCCCTCTCCATCGCTCAGAACCTGGGCTTTCATGTGGATCATTTTACTACGGCAAATTTCGACATGCAGCAGCATTACCGCCCCCTGCAGAACGTGGTCAAACGTCCAACGGCCGGCGACAGCCGCGGCCTGACCATCACCGGCCATCACGAAATCATGATTCCGCTCCTGGCGGCGGGGATACTGGACAGGATGAATATGTAGAGGCGCCCCAGTGCTGCCGCCTCTGCTGGAGAAGCTTATGGACCGCAAAACAATCGAATCCCTTTTTAGCCACATCCGCAATATCCGCTGTCTGGTGATCGGCGACCTGATGATGGATGAGTATCTGTGGGGCAAGGCCGAGCGGATCTCGCCAGAGGCGCCGGTGCAGGTGGTGGATGTTATTCGCGAGGAGTTGCGCCTGGGTGGTGCCGGCAACGTGGTCAACAACCTGGCTGCGCTGGGGGCAAGGGTGGCTGTTTGTTCCGTGGTGGGCGAAGACGAGAATGGCTGGACCCTGCTCAAGGCCCTGAGCCGACAGGATGTGGACAGCGGGGCGGTTTTCCGCGACCCGGCCCGCAAAACCAGCCGCAAAACGCGGGTTGTGGCCGCCAACCAGCAGATCGTAAGGATTGATCGCGAATCGCGCGATCCGCTTTCCATTGATTCAGAGCAGCAGATCTGCGACTGGCTTGTTGCCAATGCCGCCGGTTTCAATGTCATCCTGCTGTCGGATTATTCAAAGGGAGTGCTGACTCCCCGGGTTATCGAGACAGCCATTGCCGTGGCCCATTCCGGCGGCATTCCAGTATTGGTGGACCCAAAGGGTACCGACTATGCCCGCTATCGCGGTGCTACCATACTGACTCCGAATCGCAAGGAAGCCGAAGCCGCTTCCGGTGTTGCCATAATCGATCAGCAGTCTCTCGAACGCGCGGCAGCGGTTATCATGGACACTGCCGGACTTGAATCACTGCTGATCACCCGTAGCGAAGAAGGCATGTCGCTTTTCTCCCGTGCTGCGGGAACAATGCACATACCTACCGTGGCCCGCGAGGTCTTCGACGTTTCCGGTGCCGGCGACACCGTGCTGGCTTCGTTGGCGGCAGGCCTGGCCGCCGGACTGGGAATGCCGGAGTCAGCCCGCCTTGCCAACATAGCTGCCGGCATTGCCGTTGCCAAGCTGGGCACTTCCACGGTATCGCCTGACGAGATTATCGCCGCCGTAGCCCTCACTCACAACGACAGTGAATCCAAGATCAAAAACCTTGATGTGCTGACCGCCATTATCGAGGCCGAGCGGTCGCGGGGGAAGCGTATCGTTTTTACTAACGGCTGCTTTGACTTGCTCCATGCCGGGCACGTCAAGTACCTGCAGAAGGCTCGCGCCCTAGGCGACCTGTTGGTACTGGGCCTGAACAGCGACGCCTCGGTGCGCCGGCTCAAAGGCGAAAAGCGCCCGCTGATCGGGGAAGAGGAGCGGGCCCATATTCTGGCGGCCTTGGACTGTATCGATTATGTGGTAATCTTCGAGGAGGACACGCCACTGGAGTTGATAACCGCGCTCAAGCCGCTTATCCTTGCCAAGGGTGGTGACTATACACCTGATACTGTAGTGGGCAAAGATGTAGTGGAAGCCTATGGCGGCCGGGTGGAACTGGTCTCTTTTGTTGACGGTAAATCCACCACCAACATCATCGAAAGGGTGCTGGAGCGCTACGCCTGAGCAGAGTTCGTTCGCCATTATCCACATTCCTGCCTGTTTTATGTGGTTTTTTAATGACAAATCTGCTATGAGATCAGCTATCTAACGGTGTGGAATGACAGGAGCAACCATGGCACACGAAACCGAAACCATCAGAGAGCTGTGGATTCTAGGTGTAAAACCGGGTGAGGGCCGTGAGCAGCTCATTACCGCCTATCTCGCTCAAAGCGGCTATTCCAGTCGCCTGGAGCAGGTGGAAAACCTTGCGGCAGGACGACCTCTGGGAATCATTCTGGATATTTCTCCATTCTCTGAAGATGGCTGGGGGCTGCTGCTCAAGATCAAAGGCGATCCAGCCATCTGCAATATCCCGGTCCTGCCAGTATATCTCAGCGAAAAAGGCAAGGTGGGTGGTGTTTTCCCGGTGGCCGGCTTCTTCACACTGCCGGTGGATGAACACTATCTGCTGGAGCGATTGGCGGTTTACGGTCTGACCGAGGAGGCCGAAACCTGGGATCTCCAGGCGCTGGTCGTATCCCGTACAGGCGAGGAGAAGCTGTCAAAGGCGATAGAGTCGGTGGGCTTCGAGGTGGTCAAGGGCTATACCGGCAAGGAAGCCATGGCCCTGGTCTCCATCAAGCCCAAATATATGGCCTTCTGCAGCATGATGCTGTCCGATATGTCGGCCTTTGAGCTGCTGGAAAAATTCAGGATTTATCCCTACAGTCGGAATACCCCAATGTTCGTACTCTTGAAAGCGGAGTTGAAGGAAGGCGAGAAGAACGCCTTGAGTCGCGAAATTGCCCATTTGGTCAGCAAAAAACAACTCACCTGCGAAGAGTTTCTCAGTTACCTGAGGAAGCGGGATTAACTGCCATCCCACATGATTCCTCTCCTCCGACCTCCGTGCCTTCAATCTCCCGGAGGTTTTTTAATATCTTTCGTTGCCATGGCTTCCATGTCGATTAACTGCCCCTGAAGTAAGAATGAGTAGGCTTGATGGCGAGAATTAAGGCTACCAGAGCGAATATCAACACATACTGCTTTGTAAACTCTGAAAAATAAGCTCCGGCAATCATGCCGAACAAGATCGCACTCAATTTCAGGCTGACGATTTCCACCGGCGACCAGACTTTTGACTTGTAAATTTTCATGGGCTCAAACCGAAGCTGTCATCAGCAGTTCCCGCTCAATATCATCGCCATTAACCTGGGATATCTTGCCTTTTTCCCCCTCGGTGCGAACCAAGCCATCTTCCACCCATTCATATATTTGGGAGGTGCTCAGTCCGTATTTTGCCGCAGCTTCTTCGACCGTGTACCAACTCTTGATTAATGACATGACTCGCTCCTTTCCCCGGACTATCTAATAAAATTATATACCCAAAAAGTCGGATCACTCTCCGGAAATCGCATGCGTCTTTCCAGCTTGTCAATTTCATTGACAAGGATAAACTATAAAATCATCGGGAGTGTCATCAAGAAAGGCAGGAACCATGTCGCAAGTCCCCTGGAGATTATTGGCAATCATCATGTTGTTCGCCCTCCTGTTTAAAGCGTCATACAGTTATCTCCTGACGCAGGAAGAGAACAGGGGCATGATAAGCTACAGCCGTTTTCGCAGTGAATTGGCAGCGGACAATATTAAAAAGATCAGGATCAAGGGTGCTTCCATTACCGGCGAATTCCGGACAAAGGTCAAGTTGGCTGAAACCATTCAGGGTAAAGCGGTGGTACGCGAAGTGGCCAGTTTCAGCACTGTTATGCCGGCCTTTGCCGATCAGACCTTGATGACTGACCTGACCGCAAAAAAGGTCGATGTCACTGCGGTCTCCACAGAGTTATCACCCCTTGCAAATGCCCTTATCTTTACTGCTCCGTGGCTGCTGCTGCTCGGGATCTGGTTAATAGGGATGCGCAGCATGCGCAGCCAGGGACCTGGTGGGTTGGGAGGGTTTGCCCGCTCAGGCGCCAGAAAATATACGGCCGAGGAAAAGATAACTGTTAATTTCGACGATGTGGCCGGCATGGAAAGCAGCAAACAGGAGTTAAGGGAAATTGTCGACTATCTGCGGAACCCGAAACAGTTTGAGCAGATCGGCGGCAAGGTCCCCAAAGGGGTTCTGCTGGTCGGCCCTCCCGGGACAGGCAAGACTCTGTTGGCCCGGGCCGTGGCCGGTGAAGCCGGGGTAACCTTCTTCAGCATTTCAGCTTCCCAGTTTATCGAAATGTTCGTGGGTGTCGGTGCCAGTCGAGTTAGGGACCTGTTTGCCAATGCCAAGAAAGCAGCCCCCAGCATTATATTCATAGACGAACTGGATGCTGTCGGGCGGAGTCGTGGCGCTGGTTTCGGTGGCGGCCACGACGAGCGGGAGCAGACCCTGAATCAACTGCTTTCCGAAATGGACGGCTTTGACCAGCACGAGGAGGTCATAGTCCTGGCTGCAACCAACCGCCCCGATGTCCTTGATCCGGCATTACTCCGTCCGGGCCGTTTTGACCGGCATGTTGTCATAGAGCGCCCGGATTGGCGCGACCGCGAGAAAATCCTGAGAGTGCATGTGCGCAAGATTGCCCTGGCAGAGGGGGTCGATCTGGCGGTCATTGCCCGCGGCACTCCCGGCATGACCGGCGCCGATCTTGAAAACCTGGTAAATGAGGGCGCTATCCTGGCTTCCCGGGAAGGAGCAGCCACCGTCACCAAGGAACACCTGGAAAAGGCCAAGGATAAAATTCTTATGGGTGGCGAGCGCAAGATGTTCATCTCTTCTGAGGAAAAGCGGATCACTGCTTACCATGAGGCGGGACATACCCTGGTGGCCAAGTTGCTTCCCGGCACGGATCCGATCCATAAGGTGACCATCATACCTCGCGGCATGGCCTTGGGCATTACCCAGCAACTTCCCGAGGATGACCGCTACCACTACCCGCAGAGCTATCTGGAAAATCGTCTGGCCGTTGCCATGGGTGGCAGGATAGCCGAACGGCTGGTATATGGCGAAGTATCCACCGGTGCCCAGAGCGACCTGAAGATGGTGACCGATCTGGCGGAAAAGATGGTTTGTCAGTGGGGCATGAGCGAAAAGGTTGGACCGATGACTTTCAGCAGAGGAGAAGAACATCCTTTCCTGGGAAGGAAGCTTGCCGAGGAGAAGACGTTTTCCGAGGCAATGGCCTGGCGTATCGACCAGGAGATTGCCATGTTTATACGCAGGGCAGAGCAGCAGGCAGAGGATATCCTGACCGCTAATCGGCCAAAGCTCGACCTGCTGGCTGAAGCGCTCCAGGAGGAGGAAACTCTTGATGGTGGTCGGGTTGACGATATTATAGGGAATAACCAATGATGTGATGAATTTTTGTGCAATAAGTTTGAGGCATGACTAAAACTTGTGAAAAAGCCCTGCTTCCGTTTTGGAGGCAGGGCTTCATTCTTTCCGTCTGGTGGAGTTACGGCAAGATAAAGGTTATTTCTCTACCGGTAACCCGGCTGCTTCCCAGTCGGCAAAAATCACCTGGCTTATGTTCGGATAAGCCAGCTTTTGTAGCTTGCGGTAGGCGTTGTAGCTCCGGCCGCCGGAGTTGCAGTAGACTACGATGCGTTTTTCCTTGTCAAGGACCCCTGAGCCGGATGCGAAAACGGCTGCGGGGATGTTGATTGCACCGGGGATGTGACCGGCCAAGAATTCCGACTGGTCGCGGACGTCAACAATCGTAAAAGACCCCGGCTTGGTGTCGATGATGGACTTCAATTCCAGCGGCTTGAGTTTACTGGTTTCGACCTTTTTCTCATAGCCGGCGCCGGCATAGATAGGCATTCCCTTCTCTTCCCAGACCGGCATTCCTTCGGCATACACATACACGTTGTCGTAGCCTCGTTCGATTGCCAGCTTGGCCACTTTTTTGCTTTTTCCGCATTTGACGCCATTGCAGTAGAAAACCAGTTTGCAGGTGTGATCGGCCGGCAACAGGGATGGATCCTTTTTCATCATCTCCTCGGAGATGTTGATTGCATCTTTGATATGCACCTCCTCGAACTCTCCGGGGGTTCGCGCATCAATGACGAGGGGTTTCGGTTCCGCTGCCGCAAGCATATCTATTAATTGCTCAGTGGAAATGGTTGTTATTAAGGATTTCTGCTGTTCCGCTCTCAACGCAGGCGCTATTGACAGTACGATGAATGTAACTACTATTGCGAGCACTGTTCTGGTATGTCTGATCATATTGCCTCTCCTGTCCACAGGGGCTGGGTTGCCTTTGAGTGGGAATTGGAGGACAAGATTAAGATATTCATACCTTAAAGGCAAATTGATATTCTGAATGCTTCCAGGCTGTTGTATCTGTTTTGTGGATATGGGAGGGGCGTCGCAGGCATAGTCAAACGCTACGTTGGAGAGCCGGTAATGGGGTCAATAAACGTAGCGTATGAACGCGACTTGGCATCAGTACCTGACTACAGCACCTTCGGGTTCGTTTGCTACGCACCAGAAGTCGATCAATTCGTTTAAATTGCAGATGAATTCCCCGAGTATGTCGGCCTTGATACCTTCCTTGGCTCGAACAGCGAAAAGGCAGAAGCCGTAACCATCATAGCAGTTGACGAACATGACTGTTCTCCTTTCCCCTCTCTCTAGATCCATTGCATTGCAGTGATATTTGCCAGTGCCGGCTGGTTGTTCAGTATTAAGCTGAGAATAAATTCTTAATAGCCTTGTTTTCTATTTATGCAATCTTTTTGCCAAGTCTGGCGATGCCACAAAAACGTGTTGTTTCCATGGGTTTGGAGATGGTTATGCCGTAAAATGAACTGCCATGCTGAAAAAACAGGCAGGGTTTGGAACAACAATATTGCCCATGCCCTATGAGCACTCATGTTATAATGTAACAAAAAGGAAAGGGGGCCATGATCATGGCATACTCTGATACGAATATGGAAACGATGCTAGCGCAGGAAAAAGGGTGTGATGTCAAGATTTGGAGTGAAGAGTGCATGAGGAGCGACTTCGCGACAAGCGGAGAAAAGTACCTTTGTACATCGTGCGGCAGGATCGCAACCCTTGATCACGAGGTCCACCATGAAATTTTCCCGTATGTAAGCGGAGATTATGACAAGCTCAGCTGAAAGGCGAAATCTGATTTTAGCACCGCGTCGCTGGCCATGACACCTCGACTTGAATCGAGGTGTTATAGCCCTGGATTTTCAAGCGTAGGAGATACAGAGAAATTCATTTTAAACGGCTATCCTGAATTCAGCCCCGTTGTCGATATTCCGCGCTGTAATATGGCCATTCATATTCTTTTCAATTATCGATTTTGACATGAACAGGCCGATACCGGTCCCCTTCTCAGAACCTTTGGTAGTGAAATAAGGTTCGAAAATCTTGTCCATTATGGTTTCAGGGATTCCGCCGGCATTGTCGCTAATGGTTACAACTGCTTTCCCGTTTTCCGTACCGATGCTTATAACCACCTTGGGCGTTGCGATTTTTCTGTCTGCCAACGCATCCCTGGCGTTGATCAGGATATTGAGGAGAACTTGGGAGTATTCGTTCGGGAACCCATTGATAACAGGGGCGTCTGCTGCTGCGACTTCAATGTCGATATGCAGTTCCCTGAAACTCGCTTCGATGAAAGAGACCGCTTTGGTGACGGCTTCTTTGGCGTTGAACTGGACCACTTCCTTGTCAGGTCTGAAATAGTTTCTGAAATCATCTATGGTTTGCGACATGTGTGTGATGATCCGCATGACTTTTGCCGCCATTTCGTCCAGATACTCCTGGCTGCATGCGTTCATTTTATTCATGAGGGGAAGGGCCTGTATCGTAAGGCCCAAGGTATTGAGTGGCTGGCGCCACTGGTGGGCAATATTGCCGATCATCTCTCCCATGGCGGCCTGGCGGCTCTGCAGCAGCAGCATCTGATCCTTTTTACGCAGAGCCTCGACACGGTCAAGGCTGCCGAGGGCAAATGAGATGTCCATTGCCATCTCGATCAGCAGCTTAACCAGTCCCTCATCGAAAAAATTCGGTTCACCAGCGTAGATTGTGAAGGCTCCGATTACCCTGTCATCCGATTTCAGGGCAATTGCTGCCGATGCGAAAAATCCCCGCTCCAGTGCTTTATCATGCCAGGGAAGGGTAGAAGGGTCGTTCATGAAATCGTTGCAGATGTAGTAGGTTCCTTCCCGTATTGCCAAACCGGTTGGCCCGCATCCTTCCGGCTCATTTTTGGCTGAGATGCGAATTTCGTCCAGATAGCCGTTGTTTGCGCCATCCCAAGCCGCCGGCTTTATAATCCCTGTTTCAGTATCCACAAGTCCGATCCAGGCCATCCGGAAGCCGCCATGCTCGACAGCGCTTCGGCAGATATCTTGAAACAAGGTATCTTTCTCCGTGTTATGCACTATGGCATGGTTGGTTGCACTCAGAACCCTGTAAAGCCGGTTCATGCGGAGGATATTGTTTTCAAGCCGTTTGCGCTCCGTGATGTCATAGATGGTCGATCTGCTCAACGCATAGTTGCCATTGAGGTCGGCAATTGCCGTAGCGCTGAGGAGCACCGGTAGAATGGAGCCGTCTTTGCGGACCAGGTCGAATTCTATGTCCTGCTCTCGGCCCAGTTCCTTGAATCTGGGGAAACTGGCCTGAAATGTCTGCAAACTCGACTTGGTCAGCAGATCTGAGAATTTGAGTTTCCCGACCACCTCTTCCCGGCTGTATCCCAGCCATTGGAGTTCGGTATCATTGATCTGGATAAAAACACCGTCCTTGTCCAGTGAATGGTAGCCGCAGGGGGCTTGGTCATAGAGATTGCGAATTTCCTCGGACGATTTCAACAGCTCCTCTTCGGTCAGTTCCCGTTCGATAATTTCTTCCTGCAGCAGGTCGATGGTGTTGTACAATTCGGTGGTTCGCTCCACCACCTTCTGTTCCAGCAGTTCCTTCGCTTGCCGCAATTCCCGTAAAAGAAGATCATAGGGCCTGGAAAGCCCGGTTTCGATCATGGCCTTGTAAATTAAATAAAAAGCTATGGTCTTGAAAAAATGCCCAACCAGATTGTTTAGGCCATATACGTCGTTATAGGTTGTAAAAGCCAGTTCGGTGCAAATTAGGAGCACGATGGAGCCTGCGAGCAGGTGCAACACATCGGGGTTGAATGCTTGGCGTTTGCGCAGCATTAACCAGAGGGCGGCACAGAGAATAATCACGATGGCGTATTCGCTGAGTTGCTTGAAAAGGGTAAGCCCAATGCCGTCCACGAAACAGGCTGGGAATACCTTCCAGTTGAAGATTGAAAGTAGGAGCAGGACAGTGACAGTGGCATAGCCGGCGAAAACATAACGCAGATCAAGCTTGCGGTTGATGAAGATTGGCGCAGCCAAAAGGGAAAGGCTTTGCAACAGGCGGGCAGCGATCCAGAGTTGGGTCGGCAGGTTGGCTCCCGAACCGGGGAAAACTCCCATGTCCTTGTAGGCCAGGGTGTGAAGCAGGTCTATTATGCCGATGAAAATATAGGCTGAACCTATGAAGACGAGGTAGTTGTTGTCCAGGAAGCGACGCGAGTTCCAGGCGATCATGAAAATGCCGCCGGCTATCACCACGGAAAACAATTCCACAAGGGAATGGAAGAGCAGATAGTTGTCACGGCTTATCAAGTATAAGCCTGACATGGCTGCAATCCCTGTTAAAGATGTTGTCACTTTCTTGTGGACAAGTGGTTTGTTGGCCATTAACTCCCTCCAAATTGCCGGCCACGCTGCCTGTCGGTTTTAATAGTGCATCACATATTGATAGTCTGATCTATATGAGTCAATAGAAAATAAGGTGTTTTGTTTAATTAATACAATAATGTATATGGCGGCATATGTTTTGAGTTCCATCCTCTTGGCCATTGACACGTTGCCCGGCATAAGCCATTATTGTGGCCATGACCGATAACGCCGTCGCTGATGCATACTGGGACAGTCTATGCAAGCAATGTGGCCGCTGCTGCTTTGAAAAGCTGGAGGACGGCCGGGGTAAAATCATCTACACCCAAACCGCTTGCCGTTACCTGGACTTGACAAGCCGTCGCTGCAAAATCTTTGAGCGCCG
Source organism: Geobacter sp. (assembly GCA_003574895.1). Classification (GTDB taxonomy): domain Bacteria; phylum Desulfobacterota; class Desulfuromonadia; order Geobacterales; family Pseudopelobacteraceae; genus JACPFJ01. Next base: position 32,117 of record PJFB01000002.1, on the reverse strand, counting down.
TTTCGAGATCAACCCCAAATGTGTGAAGCTGACTCCTGAATTGGCCCCAACCCTCCATTGGTTGCCACCAGATTGCGCCTATCGTCCACCTGCCGAAAAATTCACCAGAAAATCCAGCCGAACGCGCAAAAAACGTAAACACAATCAGAGCTGAGCACAGGTAATACATTCTGACCCTACAAACGGTCGGGTACTCATAAACCACGGTCAGGCACTGATTAGTCGGGCTGCCGAAAGAAATCGAAACCTGGCTTTATGTGGAGGTCTGGAAGGAAAGGGACCGCATGGGTGCGCTAATTATTGGCGTGGGGTTCTGGGGGAGGGAACCATTCAACTCCCTTTTTTGTCATCGCGCTGTCTGCGCGCCTTGCGCTCGGCGATCATCTTGTCAAACTTCTTTTGCTGGTCCGGGTTGAGCAGCGCGCTGATACGTTTCTGTCCCTGTTCCAGCAGAGCTTCCACCTGGGGACGGGCCTGTTTGCGGACCTGTTGTATGCCGGCATGGGTTTCGTGAACAATGGTCCGGACCTGTTCCAGTTGCCGGTTGTCAAGGTCCAGCTTCTTGGCAAGCCTTTTTACGATCACATCTTCGCGCGCATGCTGTCCGCCGCTGATAAAGGATTCCAGGTGAGCGCGGGCGATCATGTGGGTTACGATGGAGCCGCTGGCCGCGCCCAAGGCAAAAATGAGCAGGATTCCTGCTATGGCTTTAATGTTCTTCATGGCGATTCTCCAGTTAGGAAACTCCCGGTATAATCTTCCTGGCCGTTTGTTATGGCGGCAAACATATCCTGCGAATGGTCTGGATTGAAGCTCATGTTGCAGATTGCCGCAATGGCCGCAACCACGGCAAAAATCGGGATCATCCGCCATACCAGCCCGAACCATGGTGCGGTCTTTTCCCGTTGCTCACGAATTCTGGCCATGACTCTGGTTTCGAAGTGTGCCTCCATGGCAGAGGTGTCGGGGGCAGCGTCGCGCGCTGCGGAAAAAAGCTGCTCTAATCGTTTGTTTGTTTTATCTTCCATCGTGTTGCTCCAGTATCTTTTTCAAGGACTGTCTGGCCCTATGGGCACGCACCTTGACGTTTGCTTCGCTCCAGCCGGTCATTTCCGCAATTTCCCTCACCGAATATTCCTCCAGCTCCAACAAAGTAATCACGAGCCTTTCATCCGGTTTCAACTGCGCCAATGCCCAGGCCAATAGATTACGGGCCTGCTGCGCCTCATGGCGGGCATCGGCAGAAAGATCCCGTAAATCGGGCTGGCCGTCCAGAGTGCCATGATTGCCGCTGCGCCGCCTGCTGCGCAGCGCATCTTGACATACACGCACCGTGATCCGCATCAGCCAGTGTTCAAAAGGGGCATCGCGACGGAATGAACTCAGATTTTCATAGACCTTTATGAATGCCTCCTGGCAGATATCCTCCAATTCGTCGTTGTCGCGTGCAAAACGGGCGGCGAGTCTGAAGACCCGCCGCTTGTATCTTGCCACGATCTGTGCGAAAGCACCGTCATCCCCTTTCATGGCGGACGAGATCAGACAATCGTCTGAAGATTCATCGGTCAAGGCGATCATCTGGCTGCTAGTTACCCCTGTCAATTCTCTTGGATGCCCGCGACAGGAAATTGTCCAGCTTGCGGTCCCGTTTAGCCTGAATGTCCATGAACTTTTGCACCTGCTCCGGAGTCAGTACGGTACGAATCTCCTGGGCTACCCTGGCTCGTTCCACGGCCATGTCGGCCTCGATTGCCGCGACTTTGGCAGACTGGGCCCGAATTGCCGATTCGTCAATAGTTTCGTTCTGGATGAGTGATCGTAAGGTGCGCCGTTCGGCAATAAGTTGTTTCATCAATGGCTGGGTCTGGGGTTTGTTTTTCTTTAGAATTTCCTTGATATCTTGCTTTTGTTGAGCCGAGAGTCCAAGGGCAGACGCAATCTTTCTGAAGTGCAGGCGTCCTTGCGCTTGCCCCTCGTCACCCATGAATGCACGTGCGTTTACAGGCGCAAGACTCAAAACGGTTATTACGGCAGCTACGGCTGAGAGGCTTTTGATGGCGATTCTCATGATTTTCTCCTTTGGAGTGTATTTATACACTTAGACGCCGTATCTTGCCGAGAGGTTACAACAATATTATCAGTCATCAGGGAAGATGACATGTGATAATGTCGGTAACCCCGACTGTCCAGGCCGCTTTTTTTACCTAGTTGGGGCAACCATATAGTATCTTTTGGGTTGACCAAAGTATTATGCAAAACAGTACCAAAGATTAGCTGTTATTTATCTTGATATAAAGTTGCTTTATTCTCACTAAATATCTTGTATCTATTTGCTATTGTGTTATATTCACGAAAAATCAACCACCAAGGGGGGCGTATGAAAAAAGCTGATCTCGTTGCGAAGATGGCAGTGGCTGCTGACATTACCAAGGCACAGGCTGAGAAGGCGCTGAACAGTTTCATTGCCGAAACCACAGTTGCGTTAAAGGCAGGCGATAAAGTAACATTGGTAGGTTTTGGCACTTTCAGCGCGGTAACTCGCAAAGCCCGTACCGGCCGCAATCCGCAGACCGGTAAAGCCCTTAAGATCCCTGCCAAAACTTCCGGCAAATTCAGCCCTGGCAAAGGCCTGAAAGATCTGAAGGCGAAAGCGGCAGCAAAGCCAGCCAAGAAAAAATAATATTTGATACCCAAATCAACTGGCAGATAGGATGCAGAAATCCTGCCGGCTGCTATATTTAAGGTGCTCGCGTTTATTCGTCGGCACCTTTTTTTTATTCTATTCACGTGCAGCATGGTGCCAGTCCTTTAGGTGTGGTTGCCTCCAGTCTGATTGCTTCCGGCTTTACCGGGGAAACCGGCCAGGCTCTTGCCGGTAGGAGGTGCACTTTTGGGTGTGGTATCAGTATTCTCAATTTATCTTGAAGCAGCGGTTTTTTTTACGTACTATTGCGTTCTGTTTGAGGCTTGTCATGCAATTGACTTGGCCGCCCCGACTCAACTTTTCCCAAGGAGGAGATGTTCATGTTTAGAAAACTAGTTGCTATTGCATTAATTACCTTCTGTATGGCGGTTGCCGTGACGGCAGAGGCGAAAAACCCGGAAGTGGTTATGGAAACAAGCCTGGGGAAGGTAAAGATTGAGTTGTTTGAAAAGGAAGCGCCGCTCAGTGTCAAGAACTTCCTGGAGTATGTCGGCAGCGGTTTTTACAACGGCACCATCTTCCATCGCGTTATTCCGGGCTTCATGATCCAGGGCGGGGGATTTACGCCGGATCGCAAGCAAAAGGCCACCAACAGCCCTATCAAGAACGAAGCTGCCAATGGCTTGAAGAATGATCGCGGCACCATTGCGATGGCCAGAACAGCTGCTCCGGATAGTGCTACCTCGCAGTTTTTCATCAATGTGGTCAATAACAATATGCTCAATCGCCCCAATCCGGACGGTTTCGGTTATGCGGTCTTCGGCAAGGTTGTTGAGGGCATGGATGTCGTTGACAAGATCGTGAATGTAAAAACCATGACTGTAAACATGGTGTTCCAAAATTACCCCGAAACACCGGTAATGATCAAATCTATAAAAATGCTGAAATAGCAGCTCTGCGAATGGAGATGATATATGGGACGGACCGAAGAACTAGTTAACTGGACCTATGAACAGAAGTGTCTGAAGGCGGTGGAGTCGTTGGGCAAGAATGATTTTACCGCCCTCTACCTTGCCACGCAGCAGGAAGCCTGTGATTATATCGTGGCCGAGGCTGCAGACGCGCAGAGCGTCGGGTTTGGCGGCTCCATGTCCATTGTCGGGCTGGAGGTCGAGAGCGCCTTGAAAGAGCAGGGCAAAGTTATTCTCAATCACGGCATACCAGCCCTGACCCGCGAAATGCGCATGGAAATCATGCGCCGCCAACTGACTTGCGATCTGTTTCTCTCTGGATGCAACGCCCTGACGCTGAATGGCGAGATGGTGAATATAGATGCCACCGGCAATCGGGCGGCCGCCATGTTTTTCGGGCCGCGCAAGGTGATAGTTGTGGTCGGCCGCAACAAATTGGTGGAGGGATCGGTACAGGATGCAATCGATCGGGTCAAAAACTGGGCCACGCCTCCAAATGCAAAAAGGCTCAATTTCAACACTCCCTGTGCCCATACAGGTTTCTGTAGCGATTGCAGTTCGCCTGACAGGCTTTGCCGCGTGACCACCATCATTGATAGGAAACCGCGCATGACAGACTTGAGAGTATTGGTTGTCAATGCGGATCTGGGTTTCTGAGTTGATGCGGGCCTGCCGGGCTTCCGGGCCAGGCAGGCCTGTATTACCATGAGGCGCCAGCCTTGAACCCTCTAGTCAAAGTCCTTCTCGATTTTTTCTTCCCACCCCTTTGTCATATCTGCCACTCGTTTATTCCGGATGCCGGTGCCGTCCATATCTGCCAGGCATGCCGCGGGGCTCTCAAGCCGGTTGAACCCCCGATGTGTCAGGTTTGCGGCATTCCATTCCAGGGTGCCGGCGCGGACCATCTTTGTGGCGACTGTTCAAAGGCCAAGCCTCATTTCGATGCGGCCCGGGCTGTCTTTCTTTACGAGGGGGAGTGCCGGGAGCTCATCCATGCCTTCAAATATCGAAACAAAACCTTTTTGCGCCGTCCGTTGGCACTTATGGCAGCAGGCGCACTGGCAGATTTTGTCTCGACACAGGCCCCTGATGTGATCGTGCCGGTGCCGTTGCACAAAAAACGGCTGCGCAGCCGTGGTTTCAACCAGGCCGTGTTGCTGGGAGAATTGCTGGCCCATGAGTGGCGACTGCCTTTAGAGCGCCAGGCGATGTGCAGGATTCGCTGGACAGTTCCGCAGATCAACCTTTCTGCCGATGAAAGGCGCCACAATGTAAAAGGAGCGTTTGCCGTGGCAAACAGCGCAGCTGTGGCAGGGAAGAGTGTGCTGCTGCTGGATGACATCCTTACCACAGGCAGCACTGTCGAGGAATGCGCCAGGATACTCAAGCAGGCCGGTGCGTCAAAAGTGGTGGTGATTACCATTGCCCGGGCTGTGATGCGCTGATTGGCTGATAATGGCAGTTTTGCCCGGCGATATTTTTCATTGTCAATATGTAGAATAACCGCATTAATCCCTTTATTTTGTTGACAATATAAGTGTGTTATAGTATTTGCTAATATAAGATTTGCATCACTCATGGAGGGGAATATGCGTCTTTCAACGAAAAGTCGATATGGACTTCGCGCCTTGTTCGATATTGCTTATAACTGCGGCAACATGCCGGCCCAGATCCAGGATATTTCACGTCGTCAGCAGATCTCTCCCCGCTACCTGGAACAGATATTTCAAAACCTGAAACGTGCCGGTATTCTCAAAAGCAAGCGTGGACCGCAAGGGGGCTACAGCTTGGCGAAAAAGCCCGATGAAATTACGGTACTGGATATACTCAACGCGACTGAACAGGATGTGTTGCTGGTAGGCTGTGCCGGTGAGACGAAGAAAAAGTCGAAACGCAAGATAGAATGCCCTTTTGAAGGCAATTGCGTGACCCAAACTATTTGGGAAGACGCCAGCGCGCTCCTCAATAAGCTGTTCTCGGAGATGACATTGCAGACGCTGTGTCAGCGGGGGGTAGAGATGGGCATCAAAAAGGAACAAGACCACCGCTTCATGTACTACATCTGAAGAGCCAGAGAAGGAAGAACTGCCGTGTCGTCTAATGCCCAGTCATGACAAAACCAGTCTGGCCCGGCAGTTTCTTCCATTCTTTCCGGATTTGCATATATTCTCCACAAGTGCAAGTATCCACATTACAGCGCCCCTTTTGGGGCGTTTGCCTTGCTTTTCCCGGATAAACCACTTATCAGGCGATTCTGCAATATTTAACCTACTGTTTTTCTGAAACGCATTACAGCTGCACTGAGCACAACCACGCCGATAACCCCCAGGGCCAAAATCTGTTGCCAAAGTGCATTGATCCCCACTCCTTTAAGAAATATCCCCCGGATGACCACCATATAATAGCGTAACGGGTTGAGCAGGGTCAGCCATTGGACCGGCAGCGGCATGTTTTCTATGGGAAAGGCAAATCCCGACAGCAGCAGGGCGGGAAAGATTATGAAAAACGCGCTCATCATGGCCTGTTGCTGGGTACTGCTCACGGTGGATATCAATAATCCGATCCCCAGGGAACTCATCAGGAAAAGCGTGGTTGCCAGGAAAAGCAGCGCCATGCTCCCACGTAAAGGCACGTCGAACACCAGGGCTCCCACCAGGCTGATCAGGATCACGTCGATGTAGCCGATCAAGACGAAGGGGAGGGTTTTGCCCATGATGAACTCCAGCTTGCGGATCGGGGTGACGATGACCTGCTCGATGGTGCCAATTTCCTTCTCACGCACAATGGCCAGGGATGACATCAGCATGGTAATAATGAAAAGTATATTGGTGATTACCGCGGGGACGTAAAATGGAGGACTTTCCAGGTTTTCATTGAACCAGGCCCGGCTTGCAATTTCCACATGCCCGATGCGGGGTACAAACCCAAGGTGGCGGGCAGCGTAATCACTCTGCAAACGCGAATTGTAGGCACCGGACAACCGCGCCAGGTAACTCATGACAACCCCGGCGGTATTGGAGTCGCTGCCATCCAGCAGAGCCTGCACCGGAACGTTTCCTCCCCTGTGCAGCTGTTCGGCAAATCCATGGTCGATTACCAGTACCATCCTGACAGCTCCATTGTCCAACAGTGAACGTGCCTCGTCATCAGTTCCGATTCGCGCCTTCAGGCTGAAATGGCCCGAAGATGTGGACAGCGCCACCAGTTCCCGGCTTTCCACGCTGTTGTCCCTGTCCAGGACTGCAGTGGCAATATTCTGCACATCCATGTTGACCGCATAGCCAAAGATCACGGTCTGCAAGGCAGGTATGACAAAGAGCACAATCCGCATGCGCGGGTCCCGAAAGACCTGGATGAACTCCTTGACCAGCATCGCTTTCAGTCGTTCAAACATTTACGCTATTCTTTTCCTGAATTTGATGACAGCAATTAGGATCACCACTACTCCGAAGATCGCCAGAAAGAGGGCTTCTGGCCAAAGCACACCCAGTCCTACGTCTTTCAGATAGATTCCCCGTAGAATCAAGACAAAGTAGCGTGCCGTTATGATACGGGTCACGGCCTGGATAGGCAGCGGCATGTTTTCTATGGGGAATATGAAGCCGGAGAGCAGGAAGGCCGGCAGGATCGTAGTGACTATGGCCAGCTGGCTGGCCAGAAACTGATTCTTGGTGATGATGCTCAGTAAAAGGCCGAAGGAGAGCGCCCCGAACAGGAAGATCAGCGCCAGGGCGGTAAGCAGCCAGAGGCTGCCGCGCAACGGTACATCGAACACGAACTCCCCCAAAGCTATGCAAAGGACCAGATCTAGTACGCCGATGCAGAAATATGGGGCCAGCTTGCCGAATATCAGTTCGGTACCGGTTACCGGCGTGGCGATCAGCTGCTCCATGGTGCCGGTCTCCCATTCCCGCGCCATGCAAAGCGAGGTCAGGATGGCGGCCATGATCATCATCACCACTGGGATCAAGCCGGGAAAGATGAAGTTGCGCGAGATCATGTCGGTGTTGAACCAAACCCGGGGCCGCAGTTCCAGGGCCGGTAATCGCGGTCTCAACCCGGCACGGGACGACTGCTTGATCGCCACTTCCCTAGAGAAGCCGAGAGCAGTCGCGTCGGCATACCCCAAGGCAATCGTAGCGGTATTCGGATCACTGCCGTCGACAATTGCCTGCACTTCCGCAGCCTCTCCCAGCGACAGCTTGCGGTCGAAATCAAGTGGGAGCACCAGGGCTATCAATGCCTCTCGACGATCAATGGCAATTTCGATCTGTCTGTAATTCGAGGCATGACTGCGCAGGTCGAAGTAGCGCGAACCGCTGAAGCGGCTGACAAACTCACGGCTTTGCGCGGTCTGCGCCTGATCCCATACAACCAACGGCACCTTGTCCACATCCAGGGTCAGGGCATAGCCGAACAGGAACAGCAGCATCATGGGCATGCCGATCCCCATCATCAGGCTGCGCGGATCTCGCAGGACATGGAGGAACTCTTTTTGGGCAACGGCTTTCAGTCGGCGTGGGTTCATGTCCGGTCCCGTTCCTCGATCAAGCCGATAAAAACATCTTCCAGGCTCGGCAATTGTTCTCCAGTTGCCCGCGAACGCTTCAATTCCTCAGGTGTGCCTACGGCCACCAGTTCGCCGCGGTAAATCAGGGCCAGCCGGTCGCAGTACTCGGCTTCATCCATATAGTGAGTTGTTACGAAAACAGTTACACCCTCGTCGGCCAGGGAATAGATCAAGCTCCAGAATTTGCGGCGGCTGAGAGGATCGACACCGGACGTGGGTTCGTCCAGGAACACGATCGGTGGCTCGTGCAGTATGGCGCAACCCAGGGCCAGCCGCTGCCGCCAGCCCCCCGAAAGTTCTCCGGCCAGGGAGTTGCGCCGCTCCTTCAGGCCGGCCATTTCGATGACCCATTCGGTTCTTTCTTTCCGTTTGGCAGCCTGCAGACTGTAGACCCCGGCGTAGAAGGCGATGTTCTCCGCCACGGTCAGGTCTTCATAGAGCGAGAAGCGCTGGCTCATGTAGCCGATATTTTCCTTGATGCGTTCTGCCTGGCCGGCAATATCGAAACCGGCTACCGCACCGCTGCCGGAGGTGGGGGGCAGGATTCCGCACAACATGCGGATGGTGGTGGACTTGCCGGCGCCATTGGGGCCAAGAAAGCCGAAGATCTGACCTTTTGGAACGGTGAGGCTTATGCCGTCCACTGCGGTAAAGTCCTTGAAGCGCTTGGTGAGGTGATCAAGGGTGACTGCGGGCCGGGTGTCCACTTCTTCAAGGGGGGCTTGGGGGCCGAGACCGGATAAGCGCTGCCCTGCGCCGGCGCCTCTTTTCAGATCCCACCCCCCGCTGCCTTGGTCCTCGTTAGACTGGGTAACCGGGTCTTGGATCATTGATACCACCACGTCTTCCAGTGATGGATTGCGAAGACTTTTCGGCGCCAGTTTTTGGAGGTTATCGGGGGTGTCGCAGGCAAGCAGCCGTCCCTGGTGGATCAGGCCGACACGGTCGCACCGCTCGGCCTCGTCCAGGTAAGCGGTGGCCACTATCATTGTAACTCCTTCACTGCGTAGTTCCCGGAGTATGCGCCAGAAATCGCGCCGTGAAAGCGGATCAACGCCATTGGTGGGTTCATCCAGGAGCAGCAGTTTCGGACGGTGGATCAGCGCGCAGCACAGCCCCAGCTTCTGCTTCATCCCCCCCGAGAGCCGGCCGGCTAGCCGCCCGGTAAACGGCGCCAGGCCGCTGAAATCCAGTAATCGTTCTGTCCTGGTTTTCCTTTCGGCGGCTGCTATGGCGAAGATGTCGGCGTAAAACCTGATATTCTCATCCACGGTCAGATCAGGGTATAGCCCAAAACGCTGGCTCATGTAGCCGATATGCTCACGCACCGTTTCCACGCCTGATGGAAACGGATTCCCCAGAACGGTCAAGTCACCGTCAGTGGAGTCCAGTACGCCGGCCAGCATGCGCAGGGTAGTGGTCTTGCCGGCACCGTCCGAACCTACCAGGCCGAACAGCTCCCCTGGCAATACGGAAAAGGACAAGCTGTCCACGGCAATCAATTCACCGAAACGTCGAGTAAGATTGTTGGCAATAACCGGTTCCATGGGCGGGATTACTTTGTGTCGGCAACGAGCAGAACGGCATCGGCCGGCATGCCCGGTTTCAATTCCAGCTTCGGGTTTGCCAGGGTGATTTTAATGCGGTAAACCAGTTTGACCCTTTCCTTCTCGGTCTGCACATTTTTAGGGGTGAATTCAGCTTCGGACGAGATAAAGCTTATGCGTCCCTCAAAGGCCCGCCCCGGCCAGGTGTCCGTGGTGACGCGTGCCAATTGTCCAACCTTGACGCGACCGAGTTCGTCCTCGGGTATGTAGGCTCGCAGCCAGACCTCGTCCAGTTTGCCGACCGTGACAACCGGTGCCCCCGCAGCCAGCATCTCGCCCGGTTCAGCATGTTTCGACATTACCAGGCCGTTCAGCGGCGAAGTCAACACACCTTGGGCCAGGCGGGTTTCTGCCAGTGCCAGCGCCGCTCCTGCAGCTCTGACCTTTGCCTTGGCCTGGCGCACGGCATCGGGACGGGGCCCTATCCTGAGGAGCTTGAGATGTTCCTCTGCCTCGCGAACCGAAGCTGCCGACGTATCCCGCGCGGCCCGGGACGCATCAAGATTCTTCTGGGGGATAACTTCCCTGCGGAAAAGAGCCTCCATGCGGACATTATCTTTGGCAAGCCGTTCAGCTTCAGCCTTCATCCGTGCCAGGGCCGCTGCGGCCTGGGCAATCTCCTCCCGGCGGCTACCGGCTTCCAGGTCCGCCAGGGCAGACCGGGTTGCCTGTTGTTCAGCAAACCTCGCGTTGCGCTCTTCACGCAACTCGTCATCTTCCAGCTTGGCAACAAGTTCTCCCGGTTTCACCACATACCCTTCATCCACGAATCGTTGCGACAGGCGTCCAGGCACTTTGAACGAGAGCTCCACGGAAGTTACCTCGATATTTCCGGAAACCTTGAGCTCATTGGCACCACTGGAATTGCGGCGAACAACCAGGATCACGACGGCGATCAGGGTTAGACAGATCACTGAAAAAAACAGCACCTTCCTCTTCATCGAAAACCCCTTTATTCGCCCATGGCGGATTTTAGCCGGAAGAAATTCACTACACTGTTAATGCCCTCTCTTTGCACCTCTGTCAAGCAGACAGAGAGCCATAGGCGTAGAACCGTTGCCGAAACGTTTCGTTGGGAAAAACATTATGGGCAGTGCGAAGATATTCGAACAAAAATAATTATCAGGATTTGTAAATTTTAACCATCTGTAACGAAAGCCGATGCATATCTAAAATCAAACTGGTATACTTCGCCAGGTAAACACAGACTAGGGGAGAACATATGGGAATGATTCTGAATAGCACCGAAACCAGGGTACTGGGGTGCCTGATCGAGAAGGAATTGACTACGCCGGAGTATTATCCGCTTTCACTTAATGCCCTGACAAACGCCTGCAACCAGAAGTCAAACCGCGATCCCGTGATGGTGTTTGAAGAGGAAGAGGTTGTTCACGCCCTTGACTCGTTGAGGTTCAAACAGTTGGTGGTGGTTTCGGCTGACGGCGGCAGGGTACCGAAATACCGGCATATCCTGGCGGAAAAGCTTGGGCTGGTCCCAGAGGAGCTGTCATTGATATGCGAGTTGCTGGTACGTGGCCCCCAGACAGTTGGGGAGCTGCGAACACGGGCAGAAAGAATGCATTCATTTCCTGACCTTGGGGCCGTAGAAGCTGTTTTGAGCGAACTTATGGACCGTGAACACCCCCTGATTGCACGGCTTGCCCGTCAGCCTGGCAGAAAGGAATCTCGCTACGCTCACACGTTATCTGGTGAACCGGAATCCGCCACGGAAGAATGCAGCCCACCTCCGGAAGCAGCAAGACTCAGGGTTGTTGCCGAGAATGAAAGGATAAGGCAACTGGAGGAAGAGATGGCTGCCTTGCGAGGTGAAGTGGCCGACCTGCGTCGCATGGTGCACGAATTCAAAGCGCAATTCGAGTAACGCTCAGGATTTGTTAACTCTTGACAATTACCGGAAAGAGATAAATTTAGCTTGCACTGAACGCCAACATTTGCTATTAATTCCATTCTTCACTGACTTGTGTCAGCTATGCGCTTGTAGCTCAGCTGGATAGAGCAACGGACTACGAATCCGTAGGTCGGGAGTTCGAATCTCTCCAAGCGCGCCAAAAACAACAGGACCCGACGGAAACGTTAGGTCCTTTTTTCTTAACGAGTTACGCGATCCGACGTTGACCAACCTACACCAACGGCGCAAAAAAAGACAGCCCTTCCGCACAGAGCGGAAGGGCTTTTTTGTCTGTTTCGGTCCAACTACGGGCCACTAATCTTTCGGCCACCCTCCACGGTTCAGTGGTGGATTGCCACGCCTAACAGCTCAATCGGCTTTGAGCTTACATCCCCTATGGTCTTCGCCACAATCTCGCTGGCACTGCGAAGCGTGGTCTGCTGAAGGTGAGCGTACGCCCGCTGCGTGACAGCCACAGTGGAGTGGCCAAGCAGGTCCTTGATCTGGTAGAGGTCAACCCCAGCGTTGATCCCCAACGACGCGAAAGACCGGCGAAGATCGTGTGGCCGCAGGTCAGAGATGTTGGCCCGCGCCATCGTCCGCGCCAAAGCTTTCCGAACATCAACCAAGTGACCGTCGCCACGATAAGCCGGAAACACCCACGGACAAGCAGGGTCTGCATCTTGCTTGATTTTCTTCACAATATCCAGTGCGGAGCTGTTCAGCACAACGGTTCGGCCACGGCCCGCCTTGGTGCTCAAGAGACGAATCGTCCCCCGGCCTAGATCAACCTCACTCCAACGCAGACTGAACAGCTCCATCCTTCGCAATCCGGTGAGCAGCAGCAGGACAATCGCGTTGGCGGCTGTTTTCCCGGCCTCAACATTCAACGCCACCAAGAACCGACCCAGTTCGTCCCCCGACAGGTAGCGCTCTCGCGGGTCGGCCTCCTTGAATTTTTTGACGTTCCTCACGGGGTTCCGATCCAGAAGCTCACACTTGATGGCAAGGGAGAACATCCCGGACAGCAGGGCAAGAAAGCGGTTCGCCGTTCCTGCAGCCGCTCGGTTGCCGATTGCGGAGTGTAGCTGCATCACATCTCGGGTCGTGATCTCATTGATTGGGATGCTCCCCAGCATGGCTCCGATGTCCCGGCGGATCTTCGACTCGTCGTCCTTCCACGATTTTTTGTGTAACTTGGCGTGCGGAAGGTATGTCTCGGCGGCGAACTCGGCCAGTGTCGGCACCTTCCGTCGTTTGTTCCGTTCAGCGGCAGGGTCCAGGTCACGAGCTAGCTGGTTCTTGTTCTCGTGAACCATCAGACGGGCATCGGTCACGCTTACGCTTGGGTACTCTCCAAGCTTGAGACTCTTCTTCCGCCCCCTGAAGCGGTAACGGTGCCAGAAGTACTTCCGCCCGGACTTGCTCACTGCCAACTTGAGCCCAACCACCTCCGTGTCGCTGTACTCCGCCATCGCTGAGGGCGAGTTGCGGTCGTGCTCCGGGAGTGCGTCGATCTGGCGGTGACTAAACCGGAACTGCCTGAGTGTTTCGGGTTTTTTCTCGTGCTGCATCCTTTGTCTCCTCCTTTGCTGGACGCAAAAAAAGGCGGAGGTTTCCCCCCGCCTTTTTTGCGTCCAATTGTCCAGTTTGACCCTACATCGTTAGTTGTTTTCCTTCACATGAGTTGAAGAGGTCATCCATGTGAGTCACCGCATTCAAGAATCCGTACTCAAATTCAATGTATTCTTCAGTGACTGGCACTTCCCCGGATACCCCCAGAGCCTTTTTGATGACGTCCCTAGGAAAATCATCGGCCAAAAACTCGATGGCATATTCAGGTCCCTCGGCCTCACTGTTGATGTCTCCGATCGGGCGAAATCCGTCCCCATAGACGATACAGGTAACGTCGTCGGCATCTGCGGTGCAGTACCATCCCAATCCAGCGAAGTAACCTCGGCCGAATGCGGTTTTTTTCTCATGCTGCATTCTTTCCCTCCTCCTTTTCGCCGGGACGCAAAAAGGGCGGAGGTTTCCCCCCGCCCATAGGGCCGTTTTTCCGGTCACCGGTCATGTTGTCAGTTGGTCAAAATCATTTGTGCTAGGCCCTATAAGGTATTGTTCGTAGATTCAGAAAAACTACGGTCCACTGACGGTCCAAGAGGGTGTTTTCCCCCGAAAAACGGCAGGAAAAATCCTTTGGCGGCTACGAGGCAGGAAGGTCTTTCGACCCGGTTTTGGTGCCGAAAAACCAAGGCAAACAGAGGGAGAGGTCAGAGGTGCCGGACTACCTCCCATTGGTCAAGGGCAAGATCGAACAGTTCCCGCTCGTCCAGGTAGTGGCCGAAGGTCGCGCGCAACTCGTCACGGGCCAGGAGCAGGTCGTCAACGGTCAGCTGAAGGGACTCTTCCCGCAGCCTCCGGGCGATTGCCGTCAGGAGGTCACGCATGGTGACGACATAGACGACTTCGGTGGGATCGGGGAGCTTGCGGGACAACGTGGTAACGATTTCGTCAGGTGCCATGTCAGTTCTCCTTGTTCAGCCGACACGGGGTCCACTCCGTGTCGTTGTAAGTGACAAGTTGTCACCAGTTGATGAGTGTTCCTTCTTTCAGCTTCTTGATGATTTTCTCGTAACTGGAGTCGCTCCAATCCATCTCGAAGAGTCCGCTACTGTCCCACTCCGACTTGCCGTCGGAGTCGCAAGGGATGACCACGAGCATTCGGGAATAAAAGCAGGCAATCACGTGGACGTACGGCGATTCGGGGCAATACTCCTTGAACTTCTTGAGATCCTCACCGACCAACGGGAGGATCTTGTGAATGTTGAATTTCTTACGCTTTCGGATGTTTTTTGCGTGATCGATCATGCACGGGCCTCCTGTTGATTGAGAAAAGTTGAGTCGTCGGTCACTGCCGCCAATTCTTCGACCTTTGACGTAGATCGTCGGTGATGTGCTGACGGATGGAAAGCAGAACGCCGGTGACGGCTGCCAAGTCGTCGGTGAAGCCGAACGGCAGCGGGTCGGGAATCAGGTCGAAGGGGAAAATCACGTACCCCAACGTCCCGACGGCCAAAACCTTGACCCAAGGCGGCGTGCCGGGGTCACGGAGTAGCAGGAAGAGGAGAATCACACCCTCACGCAGGGAGTCGGTCAGCTTTCCGAGTTTCTTGTGAAAGGCGGGGTCCGAGTAGTGACGGCGATACTTGGCGTACTGGTCACGGGGCATCAGCGACTCCCATCTCTTCAAGCAGGAGGGCACGAAAGGCAGGGTCAAGCCATCCCTCGTTCGGCACGAGGAACGTCAGGCCGTACTGGTTGTTGGCCAGCCAAACAGTGAGAAAACAGTTGGTTTCCTTGTCGAACGTCACACCTTCCAGGCGGGCTTCCGCCCATGGCCGCCCCATCAACTCCAGGGCATCGGCATCCGTGGTGTTCTGGTTCAGCAGGACGACAAAGCCGCAGTCGTCGGGATCGTAGTTTTCTCCGTACGCATCGAGAAGGCTTCGCAAGGCGCGGATGACGGCACGGCGGAGCTTCGGGGTGAGCCGGGCCTGTTCAACGTCGGTGAGGGAGCGGAAAGTAAGCATGGTTCCTCCTTGGGGTGAGTGGTAGAGCTGCTGAGGAAAGAATGTCTGCTTGAGGACTGACGAAGATTCGGGCCTGCTGTGCTTCCCTCTGGTTTTCCGGTGGGGTCGGTGGGGGCTGGGGTTTCGTCCCCGGTCCCCGGTGTCCCCTGTCGGTTTGGAGCATCAGCCTGGTGCGTGTTGTGGGAAAAGATTGTGGGGAGGGGCAAGAAGCTGGATAACATGAAGGAAATCTGATACATTCTGCACGTTTCAGAAATCCGTACAATGAGGTGTGCAATGGCCAGGAAGAAGAAGTCCGAAGAGCCGGTGAGTGATGCCCGGATAGCCGACTACCGATATGATGACAGCAAACGTAAAAACATCCCTCCTGCAGGTCTTGCGGCACAGGGAAAAGTTGCCGACAGCAACCGGATTGAGTACGCATACAACCCTCACCTGCCGCCAGTGCTTCGATCTGATCCTGCCGGTGAGGCTGACAGATTGCCGGAACTGCTTGAGATCGCCCGGACTCGTCCACTGACCGCCGACGAGGCTCGAACTTTGTCAGCAGCGCTTCGCAATCAGGAGCCGTGGATGGAGTGGTCCGGCAAACGGGAGCAGAAGGGCTTTGCTGTAGACCCGGTGGCCTTGCACATCCACGAACGAATTTCCGCCCAAGCAATCACCAAGATTGCAGCACGTCAGGATGTACAACGGGACCTGTTCGCGGACCCGCAGTTGGACTACCACAAGGCTGTGCAGTTCTACCAGCACGACGTGGACTGGGCCAACCGCATGATTCTTGGCGACTCGTTGCAGGTGATGGCTTCGCTGGCACGACGTGAGGATGTTGCCGGGAAGGTCCAGATGATCTACATGGACCCACCTTACGGCATAAAGTTTGCCTCTAACTTCCAGCCAGAGATTGCGAATAACAAGGTAGGGGATAAGGAGAAGGATTTAACCCGAGAACCTGAAATGGTCAAGGCATACCGAGATACTTGGACATTGGGTGTCCACTCGTACTTGGCGTACCTTCGGGATAGACTTCTGCTTTCCAAGGAACTGCTTGCCGACAGTGGGAGCATTTTTGTTCAGATTTCTGACGAAAACGTACACAGAGTAAGGCTACTACTCGACGAAGTCTTCCAGGCTCACAATGCAGTCGCAACCATTGCTTACAAAAAAGCAGCACCAATGACGAAGACCATAAAGAATGGATTCAACTATATTCTGTGGTACGCCAAGGACAAGGAGAAAGTTAAATGCAGAAAGATCTTTCGTCCAAGAACTCTTGGGGATGGAACAACAGAAGATCCCAAGAAGTTGGCTCTTTGGCTTCAGATGCCAGACGGTTCTGAGCGAACTTTGACGACGGAAGAGAAGAGAGAAGAAGTCAGCCTTCCAGAAAACGCAGTAGTCTTCCGTGCTGACAAAGTAAGGGATTCAGGCCAGCTAGATGAAAAAATCTTCGAGTTCGATTTCCAGGGGGAGGAACTACTTCCTGGAAAAGGCTTTTGTTGGCGTGGATACCCACAGGAGATGAACCGCCTAAAGTTAGCCAACAGATTAACAAGAACATCAGAAACTCTGGCATACAAGCTTTTCTTGAAAGATAGCGGTGGGGTTGAGATCACCAGCCTTTGGGATGATACTGCAGGTAAGATCCCAGACATGCGCTACGTTGTTCAAACAAATGAAAAGATTGTCAGTCGCTGTCTTCTCATGACCACTGACCCAGGTGATTTGGTTCTTGACCCAACCTGCGGAAGCGGTACCACAGCTTTTGTTTCTGAACAGTGGGGGCGTAGATGGATCACTATCGACACCAGCCGAGTCGCCTTGTCGCTGGCCCGACAGCGGCTGCTGACATCTTCGTTCCCATTCTACAAGGTAAGGACGGAAGCTCAAGAAGGAGCAACCAATCCCGCACTTGGTTTCACCTATACTACCGTTCCACACATAACACTCAAAAGTATCGCTCAAAATGCTGCGCTTGATCCGATCTTCGCCCGGCATCAGTCCATTCTCGACGCGAAGCTGAATCAGCTCAACTCAGCCCTGGCTTCAGTGACACCTGAGCTGCGCCGGAAGCTAGCAGAAAAGTTGACGGACAAGGAAAGACTAGAAGGGAAAAGCGTAACCGATTCCGACAGGCGGCGTTGGCAACTTCCAAAGGAGTCCTGGCAAGAGTGGGAAGTTCCTTTTGACACTGATTCGGACTGGCCGAAACCGCTGGCAGAGGCGCTGGAAGCCTATCGTGTCGCTTGGCGAGCCAAAATGGATGAAGTCAACGCCTGCATCGAGGCAAACGCCACTCCAGAGGAACTAGTAGATCAACCGGAACCGGTCAAGGGAATTGTAAGAGTCTCAGGCCCGTTTACGATGGAGGCGGTCATGCCAGTCGCAGAGTCACTTGAGTGCGATAGCCCCATCGGAGGTGAGCCGGATGATTTGGAAACCTTCGGGGTTGGTGGGGTTGGTGGGGTCTGTGTGCCCCCAGGTGCAGGCGACCCGGTGAACGCGGGGGCATACCTTGACCGAATGCTGCACCTGCTGCGGGGCGATGGCGTCCGTTTTCCTAACAACAAGAGCATGAAGTTTTCCCGGTTGGAACAGTATAACGGTGACTATCTCCACGCAGAAGGAGAATGGGCCAATGGCGACGGCATAACCCGCACAGTGGCTGTTTCCTTCGGCCCGCAATTCGGCCCTGTGACAGCCTTCCAGGTGGAGAATGCATTGCCGACCGCCAGCCGCCGGGGATTCGACGAGCTGGTCTTTGCCGGTTTCTCCTTTGACGCAGCAGCACAGGCCATCATCCAAGACGACCCGAACCCACGGGTACGCTGCCATCTCGCCCATATCCGCCCGGACGTGAACATGGGTGACCTTCTAAAAGAAACCCAAGACAGCCAGCTGTTCACGGTCTTCGGCTCGCCTCGTACCAGACTGGATACCACCAAAGACGGCATGTATGTTATCCAGATGGAAGGGGTGGACATCTACAATCCGGTAGAGAACACCATAGTTCCGACCAATGCCGACAAAGTGGCTGCGTGGTTCCTCGACACTGACTACGACGGCCAGACATTCTGCATCACTCAAGCGTTCTTCCCCGATCGTACTGCCTGGGACAAGCTGGCCAAGGTCATGAGAGGAGCCATAGACGAAGAGCGGTTCGCGGCATTGTCAGGCACTTTGTCTCTGCCGTTCCCTGCCGGGAAATACAAGCGGGTGGCGATAAAGGTGATTGACCCTCGTGGCAACGACGTCCTGAAGGTATACCGGCTGGGAACCGATGGGGTGACGTATGTCTGACCCGAAACAGCAAGACATTCCGATTCAGCCTGTAAACAGACCGATCCTGTGCGGTCCGTACGTGGAGCCGACAGCCCACTGGGTGTACGACACCCAAACCGGCGCGGCAACAGAGGCAGCAGGAAGACGCCCGGCCAGCTACTGGTACAAGACACAGAAGACCGGCACCAGTCAGCAGAGCTTCTCCTTTCTCGCCGAGGAAGAGCGGGACGATCTCCCCCTCATCAACGCCCTGCGGGACGACGTGCGTCGCTGGCGAGACGCAAAGTACGAAGGAGCGACGGCGGTCACCAAGCAGCTTCTCGCCCACTGGAACCGGGAGGACCGGCCCCGACGACTCTTCTTCTGTCAGCGGGAAGCCGTGGAGACGGTCATCTACCTCACCGAGATTCTTGGCTCAGGGAAGAAACCGCGCTGGACACCGAAACTGTCGGTTGATGATTTCCACCGCTTGAGCAAGGGCGACAAGCCTTCCTTCGTCCCACACGAGCAGCAGATTTTTCCGACGCTGGTAGACCTGCCGAACGAGGAAGGCCTTGCAGCACTGACTCGCTACGGTAGCAAGATGGCAACCGGCAGCGGCAAGACAGTCGTCATGTCGATGCTGGTTGCCTGGGCATTCTGCAACCGTGGGAGAGTGCCGGGAGACGAACGGTTTCCGGCAGCGGCGCTGATCGTGTGCCCGAACCTGACCGTCAAGGAGCGACTCCAGGTACTGCGACCGGACAACGACGACAACTACTACGCTGCCTTCGACATCGTTCCGTCACAACTGATGCCGGAAATCAAGAAAGGGAAGGTGCTGGTGACCAACTGGCACCAGTTCGCTCCCGAGTCGCCCCACGTGGAGAGCGGGAAAAGCTACGTTGTGGTCAACAAGGGGGAAGAGAGTCCCGATGCCTTCGCCCGGCGCGTGCTGGGTGACCTGCACGACAAAGCCCCAATCATGGTGCTGAACGACGAGGCACACCACGCCTACCGGCCTGCACCAATCCCGGAAGACGGAAAGCTGACAGCCGAGGAGAAGGCGGAACGCGAGGAAGCAACCGTCTGGATCTCCGGCCTGGACAGGATCAACCAAGCCTGCGGCGTCAAGTTTTGTGTGGACCTGTCAGCTACGCCGTTCTACCTGCAAGGGAGCGGGTACGTGGAGGGCTCCCCCTTCCCGTGGCTGGTGAGCGACTTCGGCCTGGTGGACGCCATCGAGTCGGGCATCGTGAAGATTCCCCGCTTGCCGGTCAGCGACACCACCGGCAGACCTGAGCCGAAGTACTTTAAGATTTGGGAGTACATTCGGGACAATCTCCAGCCCGGCGAGAAGCTCCCCGGCGGCAAGCCGAAGCCGGAAGTCGTGTGGCGGGAGGCGGAAGACGCTCTGCAAACGCTGGCCAGCCAGTGGAAGGAACGGTATGAACAGATAGCCGAGGCGACCCCGGACAAGGACATGACCCCGCCGGTGATGATAATCGTCTGTGACAACACCGACATTGCCGGACTCTTCTACAAGTACATCTCCGGGGAAGAGGTTGTCGAGGTGGTGGAAGCCGATGACGAGGATGAGGACGAGAACGGTCCGGCCAAGAAGAAGAAAAAGAAGAAGCTGAAAACAGTGTACGGCACAGGCAAGGTATTCCCGGAACTCTTCTCCAACAGGGAAGGTTTCCGACCGACACTGCGGATCGACTCCAAGCTGTTGGCTGAGGCTGAGAGCGAAGACCCGAACGCCAACAAGAAGGACATTGCGGAACAACTGCGGGAAATCGTGGCCACTGTAGGCAAGCCGGGACAGCCTGGAGAGCAGGTCCGCTGCGTCGTGTCGGTGCAGATGTTGACGGAAGGATGGGACGCAAACAACGTAACCCACATCCTGGGCCTACGTGCCTTCGGCAGCCAGCTCCTGTGCGAACAGGTGGTAGGCCGAGGACTGCGGAGGATGGACTACACGCCGGACCCGGAAACGGGCCTGCTGACGGAAGAATACGTGGACGTCTACGGCATCCCGTTCTCGGTGATTCCCTTCAAGGGGAGGAAGATCGCCGGGCCACCGCCCGACGACCGGCCCAAGAATCACGTCAAGGCAATCCCGGCCAGAAAGGACTACGAGATTCGCTTTCCGGTTGTGGAGGGGTACGCATTCGCCCTCAACAAGAACCTGATAAAAGCCGACATCGGCAAGATGGAAGTCCTCAAGATAGAACCATCGCAAACGCCAACGGCAGTGTTCGTCAAACCTCAGGTGGGATACCAGATGGGAAGGCCGACCAGCACCGGCAACTTCGAGATGCAGGAGCAGGACCGGCAGGAGTACTACGAGAGTACGCACCTGCAAACCATCAAGTTCGAGATTGCACGACAGGTTGTGGCAGGTTTGACGGAGGGCATCGCTGGCAGCGACGCAAAGCTGAAGCTGCGCGGCAGGCACCAGCTGTTCCCTCAGGTGCTGCGACTGGTGGAAGATTACGTGTCACGGAAGGTCAACTTCCACGGGGCAGACCCCCGCGAGTTGGGACTGGAAACCTACGCCCGGCGCACCATTGAGCGACTGATTGACGCCATCGAACCGAACGACGAGCAGGGCGAGCCGCCGTTGATGCCGATCCTGAACCGCTACAAGAAGATTGGCTCGACCAAGGACGTTGACTTCAAGACCGTCAAGCCCTGTTTCGGCACGACCAGGAGCCACATAAACCTCGTGGCAAGCGATACGCAAACATGGGAGCAGTCGGCGGCGTTCCGGTTGGAGCAGGCAGCGAACAAAGGCATCGTAAGTTTCTACGCCAAGAACGACCACATGGAGTACGTGATACCGTACGAGTACCTTGGGGTAAGTCACGCCTACACTCCCGACTTCGTCGTACGGCTGCACAACGGCGCGACACTGGTGCTGGAAATCAAGGGGCATGAGGACGATCAGGACCGGGCCAAGCATCAGGCCGCCAAGCGGTGGGTGTCAGCGGTCAACAACTGGGGCGAACTGGGCAGGTGGCAGTTCCACGTGTGCAAAGACCCGCAGATGCTCCTCCGGGAGTTGGAGTGGCTCAATAGGCGTCCCGGAGGAGATACCATCGAAGGCATTGTGCAAACAGGAGAGAGTCGTCAGGCTACTTCCGAGATTTTGAACTCTGCCAGAGCTTGGACAGAGATGATGAGAAACGAAGGTTGGACAAGAGAAGACTTCGTCGGAGAACTGGTCAGATTCTTAGAGTCTGAGGGAGGTTCTTTCGATGAAAACTAACGATAAGTACAGAGTTGTCTTGGATACCAACCAGATCGTTGGGGCAGGATCGAGATGGATTGATCCGGTATTGATTGTGGAGAGCAACAAAGCAATCAAGTTAATCAAGGCTGTGGCACGAGAGCACACAGGATTGTATAGCGGCAAAATCATGGGGGAGTATATTGAGAAGTTGATTGATCTCGGTCATCCTCCCAAGAGAGTCGAAAGATACATAGGGCTTCTGTTAGGAGCCTTCGAGCGGGTAAAAGTCACGAGTAAAGAGTGCTCACCGATGCCTAGTGATTTAGATGATGTAATCTTCCTGCTGTGTGCGATTGATGGGAGTGCTAATCTTCTCGTGTCTGACGATAAGCATCTGCTGGCATTGAAAAGCGACTACTCTAACTTTAAAATCATGAATCAAGGTGAAGCGACTGTGGAACTTTCACTTCTGTAGAAGTGCAGCGTGTGGCCGCTGAGTGGGACGATGTCTCCTTAGATTTTCTCATAGTTTACTTTTCTTCGGTGGGGTCGCTGGGGTCTGGGGTAGCCCTGTCGTCCCCGGTCCCCTGCTGTCCCCTGTGGATTCTGGACATGAAGAAGGCCGGAGACATGGTGTCTGCGGCCTTCCTTCCCCATCTCGGTTCATTCTCCCTTCGGTTTCTTCCGGCGCTCTCCGATCTTGCCGAATCCAGGCGGAAGGTTCGGTGAGCTTCGCAAGATTCTCCGGGCTGGGAAAAGACGTACACCCCATCCCCACTCCCGATGATTCCGCAAGGCACCGTCACAATTGAACACCTCGCCATCATTTTTGACCAGGCCTTCAAGGAGGATTGGTTTTTTCGTCAGAAGCACCTTCATTTCTTCAACGGTGATCTTCTGTTTCCCAAGCCGGGCCAAGCAATTGGCATAGAGCCGAAAATCGCAGCTGTCGTCTTGGTTGTTGGCACAGTGGTAAACATTCATCCCGGCATAGACGTCAGCGCCACAGACGGGACATTCCCCGATAACATGGCGTGTGCTTCCTGGTACCCTCTGTTTCAGTTTCTTTTCCACGTTGCCTCTCCTTTCGTTTCGGCGCGGATCGCGCCTCAGTTTGCTGGTTGACCCCCTAGGTCGGCTGTAGCCGACCCAGGGAACCCGGACACCGGAAAATCCCGGCTACATGATCTCAAAACCTTCACAATCACCAAAATCCGGCTCGTCGCCGACCTCGGCGTTCTGCTCCAACTCGACCGGTTTCGGCCCCAGTTTGGCATCCACAAAGGCCGCACGCACGGCGTAGATGTTGTCTTTTTTCCCCCCGTTGCAGGCCATCGGGTGCTTGATGGTCAAACGCCCGCTCTCGTGGGTCACGAGCATGCTCAGATTGCGGAGTTCCCGTGCAACGTCAACCGGCGAACAGTCGCCACTCGCTGCCTGCAACTGGCTCGGGTAAAAAAAGAATGTGCCTTTCGTCGGGTGACGGAATCCGGAACAGCTCTCTTCGGTGTGCTCGCCGTCGTCGGTGAAGGGGAAGGATTCCGAGTTGGCACGGATAAAGGCCTGGAGCGTGGCGACGCCTTGTGAAAGGTAGGCCTGCCCATCAGCCTCACGCAGCCAGAGATTGCGAGCCAGGAAGACGGCTTCACGGACGTCATCTTGAGAGAAAGGAACAAGGCCGAAGGCAATTGCCAGCTCTCCCGCCACCCAGGCAGCGGCCAGTCGTCGCAGTGCCCGCTGGTGTTCCGGTCGCATGCCTGGAAGCAACAGTTCTTGAACGAAACCCTCGTGGCTTTGCCGCAGCATGTCCACGTCAAAACAAGCATCTTCTCCTGCTGCAAGGTCCGCGAACACGGCCTGGATGAAGGCAGGGCCTAACGTACCGTAGCAGTCGGCACAGGCATCCTTGATCTGATCTGCAAAGGCTGCCTTGGTCTGGCCGCCTGTCTCGCGGAAGATGTCGTCACCGACAGGGATCTCAAAGAACCTCACGAACTGGCCAGCCATCGGCTTGCCGCCCAACTGCACGATCATCTCACGCAACGTTTTTTCGCCGGAAGACAGCATGCTGACGAACCATGAGCGAGTCGCTTGCAGGTTTCGGGTGGCAGTCATGGAAGCCTTGCCCCGGCCACCGCTGAAGAAGTAAAGCAGCGCGCCAAGGTCTCCTGTAAAACTGTCCAACTCGTCGAGGATAAGCAGTTTCTCCGAAAAAGCGGCCGCCAAGCCCTCCGCACCACCCTGAGTCATCGACCATCGTTGGATGTAGCTTTCCCGCGCCCGGTTCGGGTCCGCGCCGATGCCGAAGACACTGGCCGCAACCTGCAACCACGTCGTTTTGCCCCTGCTGGTGAAGGAACTGACATGGACACCTCCATTGTCGATGCTAAGAATCCGCACCAACACACTTGACAAGGCAATCAGGATTGCAAGAATCAAGAACGGATTCCCGATGGCTGGCCGCAGAACCCGTTTTTCGTACTCTTCGGGGTCTCCCTTAGAACAGATTGCTGTTTCGGCAGGACAGTTCTGTTCGGGCATGAACTTGATGTTCCTGTCGGCAGGGCCGATGACCGTACGTGACGACAAAACATAGTGCCTGAGGTCGCTGGTCAAACCGGCCTTCTTCGTCAGGATGATCCTGCTGCATGGTTGAAAGCTGGCGAGGTACTCCACAAGCTGCGATTCCTTCCCCGGAATCACCCCGAGACCGGCGTCAGAGAGCATCTGAACCAGCGGCCCGCCCTTCTGCACAAACAGGCGCTGCGGGATAAGCAGCTCCTTCTTTTTCCCGTCAAAGTCCCAGAACACCACGTTCCGGTGCCATGTCGCCCCCTCACTGTCAACTTGAGCAAGGTCACTGACGTAGCATCTCGCCAACGTAACTTGCTCAAGTATGCATTTGTCGATGCCCTTCGACTCGCTGGCGGTTTTGATTTTGAAGACTCCTGCATGCTTGAGCGTGAAGCCTTCAGGTACAACGGGTTTCGGTTTTTCTTCGTCCATAAAACTGCCTCCTGGGTCAGATAGCGGATAGTCCGCACAGGGCGTAAATCAACAAGTATGCCAAGACATAAAACGAATTAAATCAATAAGTTAAGCAAAAAACGGGCAAACCCGGCAACCCGTGGACATCGAACCGAAAACGACTCAAAACGCGGAGTGCTCGAAGGCCTCCACGCCCCGGTCAGCTGTTTGACGGCATGGCCTCCGTGAAACCGCGTGGTTGGCGGCTTGACAAGGCATGCGGTGAACAGATTGAGCGCCAGTGCGTGTTTCCAAGTGGGGTTGCTGAGGGTGGTGGGGTAGCGGGTCGGGTTGTCCCCGCGTCCCCGACTCCCCGGTTGAAGTGAAGAGTTTTTCGCCGTGGGGATTGCTGTTCGAGTTTCCGGTGGTGGGGCCGGTGGGGATGTGCGGGTGCCGTCAGTCCGTGCTGTCGTGAACCCGGTGGTGTACGTGAGCAGTCAGAGGACCGGAACTGGGCGTTCCGGTCCCGCGCAACACCCGCCGCAGGGAGAAAAGTTCCGCCTTCGACAGGGGCGCGAGCGCGCGAAACTCAGGATGACCGGGAAAATCTCTCAGCATCCTGAGCGAACAACTCCGAAAGACAGCGGTCCTTGACGCCGGACGGAAGCAGTAGTCACAGAAGACATTTCCGATGTCGGCAGCGAAAACGAATCACAGGGTGGAGGACCGTTTTCGAGCAGCTGGCGCAGCAGCTCAGGACCGGGTGTCGGTCCATCTGCGGGCCATGTGCGGGGGCAGGATTGCGGCGACAAACTGTAATCAGTTGATTTTGATGAGGTTTTCCACGGTTGCTCGCTCAAACGGCAGGAATCCGCAGAACTCCTTGCTTTCTCACGATTTTGGCAGTATTCTGCTGAAAGATCAGGCGACACCCGACAGCCTGTAACTGCCAAGAATAACGATAGTTTTTGATGTTTGGAGGGGAAAACGGAGGTTTCTGATCGTGGCTCTACGAATCCGTAGGTCGGGAGTTCGAATCTCTCCAAGCGCGCCAATCACTATTGAATCTGAGTACTTCTTGCGGGGTACTCAGATTTTGTTTTTGGGCCGTATATTTGATAGCTCCCACCAGTGAACAGTAGCTACCCCGTACCGTCGCCCGATCCTCCTTCAGCTCGACCTCCCGCACCAAAAGCTTGAGATATTCTTTCGAGAAAGGGGAGTCCCGGTTAAGCAGACGCTCCCGCAACAGCCCGGC
This sequence comes from Geobacter sp., assembly GCA_003574895.1. Classification (GTDB taxonomy): domain Bacteria; phylum Desulfobacterota; class Desulfuromonadia; order Geobacterales; family Pseudopelobacteraceae; genus JACPFJ01. Next base: position 6,099 of record PJFB01000002.1, on the reverse strand, counting down.
AAAGGTCTTCACCTCTTCCGATGTGATGCTTTCCGCCAGCGCCTGGGGGGAGTGTTCATACCCCGCCATCTTGCGGGACAGTTCCGCCTCCTGTTGTTTAAGCTGATCCAGCCGCTGTTTAAGCAGCGCATCGACCGGGATGCCATCCTCGACGGCGCGATACAGGTTGTTCAGCTTGAACTTGACCATGTCCGACTGCTTGACCAAGTCATCGAAACGTATCCCGCTGCCCCCCTGCAGCCTGCTTTTCAATTCCCTGAGCATCACCCCCACCCGCTCCGGCGAAAAGACCTTGTCGGCCAGGGCCGACAGGATCGCCCGGTCCATCTTCTCCATGGGCACCATCTTCGCTGAACAGAGATCCAGGTGCTTTTTGGTCCTGGTGACGCACCGGTAGTAAAAATAGGTATTGGACTTGCCGGTGGCCATGGTCATGGCCGCACCGCATTCCCCGCAGCGCAGCACCCCGGTCAGAAGATGCGGCGAGGTCAACCGGCGGGGATGGGACTTCTTCGGGCTGCGGCTGATCCGTTTTTCCTTCACCAGCTCGAAGATCTCCGCCGATACGATCGGCTCGACCGGAATCCGGACGATCTCGTTTTCGTCCTTTTTTTCACGGGTGCGCCAGTGGCGCTGGTTGAACAGCTTCTCCCCCTTGTATACCGGGTTGGTAATGATCTGGTACACCGAAGTCGTGCTCCAGAGCGCGCCACGCCTGGTTATTCCTTCCTGGTTCAACAGCGAGGCGATGTCCTTCACCCCCATATCCCGCTCAATGTACAGGTTGTAGATGCGCTCCACGATCGGCACTTCCAGCGGATTCAGCACCAGCAACTTTTTATGGCCGGTCCGGGCGGGTTCACTGGTTTCCTCCAGGCGGTAGCCAAACGGCACATGCGACCCATTAAAGAAACCCCGCTCGGCATTGCGTTTCATACACCGCATGGTATGTTTCGCATTCTCCCGGCTGTTCTGCTCGTCCATCAGTGCCAGGATACGCCGATACAGTTCGTTTTCCTTGATGTTGGCCCCTTCCTGGGTGACGGAAACGACTGCTACCTTGTGTTTATCCAGGCGCCGTATATTGATGGTGAATTCAACCTCATCCCGGAAGAATCGCGACAGGCTGTGAACCACGATCAGATCGAACGGAGACTTGCCGGTGCCGCAGGCATCCGCCAGCATCCGCTGGAAAGCAGGGCGCCGATCATCCGTACCGCTGCATCCCTCCTCCAGATATTCCCCGACGATTTCATGGTCATTCTGGGCGCACCAGCGCTTCATGGTGTCCACCTGGTCCGGTATGGACAGGTTGAAATCGACCTGGCGACCGGTACTGACCCGCGCGTATAATACCGCTCTCATGTACTGTTTCCTTTCGATGACAAGGATGACACTTCCGGGAAATAGAGCTGCAGCAGCGAAAGCTCCCCTTGCAGCACAACCTCGTCAAGGTGATCCAACTCCAGCAGCGTAACCGATATGCCATGACCCGGTGCCTGCCCGTTGCTGCCGCACTCCCCGGAACCGTCTTCATGTCGTTCTACTATAGGTGCGGGTGTGGATTCGGACAATGGAATTTTTGCCATAAAATAATGCTCCCGTTATCCAGATCAGGAGACTGTCCGGCAAAAACGCAAAAACCCCCGTCAGGGCAGTGCCCTGCGGGGGTCGATCAAGCTTACGCAACGTAGTGTGGTACAACCTGTTCCCGGCCATGGCCGAGTTTCAGGGCAATCTCTTTGTCCGAATTGCCAGCTTTCCGGCAATCCTGGGCATATTTGTGGCGGTTGGCGTGCATGTGGGCATCGGCCGCCTTCGTGGCACCCAGGCTGCGGATGGTGTTGCGCTGGTAATCGTACATCTGTTTCGCCGACATGTCGGGCGGGATCAGCTTGCCGTTGACATTGCCGATCTCCCGGCTGGTGGTGCGCAACAGTTCCAGGGCGACCCGCTGGTTGGTGTTCTCCGGCTCCAGCGTTCGGGGCCGCCCTCCCTTGGCGCCGCCGACCTCCAAAACGAGCCTGCCGTCCCTCTCCACGGCGCGGCTCATGATACTTTCCTTGGCCCGCAGCCCGAACTGGGCCTGCAGTTCATTGGCCCCAACCAAAGCCTTGTCGCGGGCAGCGCCGGTGGCGTCTGCCCGCGCATACAGCCCGGCCTTGATTGCGGCTGCTTTCTCCTGGTTCTGGCGGACCGGTTTATACCGATCGGCGGCTGCGCGCACAATGCCCAGCTGGGCATTGCTGTGCGGGACAATATTTGCCTTATTGATGGCGTCCGCAATCATCCGTATGGCCGTGGCATCCCGTTCCAGGGCCGATGCCCCCACCTCGCCGGCACGGCTCTTTACATACGCATCGACCATGTGTTTTTTCAGGGTTTCGATCTTTGCCAGACCATAGCTCGTGGTCAGAAAGGCGCAAAACTGCCGCACTGCCCCCATGGTTGCTTTGGTCGTCGACTGCGCATGATCGCGCGCATACTGCTTGCCGATTGCCTCCCGTGCCTGCTGAAATAACGGTTTTCCCATAGTGTGTGATCTCCTTTCCTTTGATATTGGCCCTCGCCGAGGCCAAAGGGGCGTTAAGCGTGGTTACCGCATAGTGGCGTTGCGCCACCATGTTCCAACAGCCGCCAAGCTGCTGGACGCACCACCCTGTCGAACGTAAGCCGCAGCTTACGCCTCGCCTCGCAGGACGAAGGATTGTGGGTGCCGGTTGTCCCTGCCCGCAGGCAGGAGCGATAGGAAGGGGATCGGAAGACGGGAAAAGGGAGGCGGGAGCCGCCCGATGGGCGGCGAGATGGCACGCCATCTCAGGGTTAGCACGATTCACCTCACCATCATCGTACGTGCTAACGGATGCGATGGCATTTTTTTGTGAATGAATCTATATAGATAAGGCATGTGTCTGTCCCGTCTCTTGCTAGCTTCGCCGGTCCGGAGCAAAAAAAACGCTCCGGCGCCGGCTACGCGCAAGAGACGGGACAGACACACCTGAGTTGTTCTGGGTGGGGATGGATCTTCTGTAGATATGGCCTATCGGCCAGCGCCACCTGGCGCAACAGAATGACGGCGGCGCTCGTGATCGATATGCAACTGTGGCTACGCGGCTTGTTCCGCAGGGACCAGTATCAATGGCTGTTCCCTGGTGACAAGCAGCGCCTTCGGTGCGGCATCTGCCACAGCAATCGCCCTCAGCGCATTGCTGCGGTGGGTGCCGAACCGGTCATTTCTTGCCCCGAGGGGCAATTTAATGGTGCTGTGGTGAATAGCAACTGACTGTGCCGACTGGTCAGGATAGAAGGATGAAGTAAGCGCGTTTTCCGGTGTTGTCGATGCGCTGTGCGGGGGATTGGATACCATGGATACAGGTGTCCCGTTGGTGTCCGCAACCATGGGGGTGATACTCCCTTGGTTGGTACGGGGGGGTGTAGCAACGTGAGATCCCTAGTGACATGGCACTGAGACCGACTCTCCCGAAGGAGATAAAGCCAGCTCATAGAGTAGGCCGAAAAGGTAGTTCCAGCCTACTTCCGGTTACCTGGCTTGTCAACAGATAAAATGCATAAGCTATTAAAATAATTGCATTGTTGACATTGAACACTTTGGCACCGGGTCCGTTAGGCTGTTCATAAATCCAGCGGGCTTCTTGGTTCCTGGATCGTCCTGACCGGCACGCAATGGGTGTAGATCATCGTTGTTTTCAAGCTGGAGTGACCAAGGAGTTTCTGGATGGTGCGGATGTCGTAGTTGGCTTGCAGCAGATGCGTGGCAAAGGAGTGGCGGAAGGTATGGGACGTAACCCGCTTGGGTATTTTTGCTTTGCGAACAGCCGGATAAAGCGCTTCTTGCAATTCCGACTCATGGAGGTGCCAGCGTCGAAGCTGACCGGTCTCCCGGACCAGCGTCAGGTTCTTTAGCGGGAAAAACCATTGATGAAGCAGTTCCTTTGGCGCCTTGGGATATTTCTTCTCCACGGCGTCATCGAGAAACACACCATCATATCCGGCAGCCAAGTCGCGCTGATGCAGTTCCGTTACCATCTCGATTTGTTTACGCAGGTTCGGCAGCAGTGATTCCGGTAGCGGTACAGTACGATCTTTCTTTCCTTTGCCATGGATCGTAAGGATACCGGCATCGAAATTGAAATCCCGCACTTTCAGTTGCAGACACTCGAATTGTCTTAGGCCACAGCCGAAGAGCAGCTTCACTACCAAGTCGAACGGATAGGACAGATGGGCGAGGATGGCATCGATTTCGGCACGGGAGAGCACCATCGGTACATAGCGGGATTTCTTGGCTCGCGGCACGTCTTTTAACTCGCCGAATTCTCGTTTCAAACCATGCCGGTAAAAAAAGAGCAGGGAATTAAATGCCTGATTCTGGGTTGTCGAGGCCACACGGCAATCAACAGCCAAATATGTCAGGTACGCCTTCACATCGTCACTGCCCAGTTCAGCAGGCGGCTTGTTCTTAGGAACCGTTGAAACTGCCGCGACCAGTTGGCGTAGGTTTTCAGGGTCTTGCGCGAGTAATGGCGCACTTTGATTTCATTGGCCATCGATGCCATCACGGCATCCCATTCCGGCGAACCGGATTTCTCCTGATATCCGGCTTCCGAATAATACGACCTGCGCACAACCTGAACAGTCTTTTCAGGTTCCGGTTGCAACGTTTGCTCAGCGGCAACCACTACGGCATCGCTCCGGGCAACCCTTGCTTGGGAACCGGCAGCATGTTCTTTCAGCAGCGAAAAATAAAGGGTCACCGCATGGAATGCCTGCCGACGCCGGTCTTCCGATTGTCCTTTATTCTTCAATTTGTTGATAAATTGGCGGAGGCGCCCTGACTCATCCCCATCGACTTTGTATTTTTCGCAAAAATCGAGAAAAAAACGTAGCCATTTCAGATAGTCAGGCAGTAGCTCGTTTTTAATATTTCTGCTGCCAAGGTACCTTCGATATGCAGATATCAACTGACCCTGCACCTGGATCATGATAGCTTCTCTTTCATAAATAAAAATTTACAGTGTGGCAAGAATTGCCGTATAGTGCCGATAATTTAACAGTTCGTCAACGAACCAAATGGCGGGACCGATGCTGAAGGAAATGAAAACACACTGCCACCTAAAACCTGGGCAGAAAGGAACAAAGCGGCTTCTGGAGCAATATGGCAAGTCGCTGGTTTGTGTCCGCTACCGCTACGACGAAAGTCGAGGTATACGCCTCAAAACGGTTGAGCTTATTGTTGAAGAAAAACCCTGGGGACCGACCCGCTTCAAGGACGGTGATATTGTACCCGTACTGGTAGGCTATGACGAAACAGAGCTGAGGGAACAGTTACGAAAGCTGAGGGCACGATGGAGTCCCGAAGAAAAATTGTGGTTTGTCCCCTACCGCCTGATACGTGGCACTGAGCTGGAAAAACGGATTCCAGAAGAACGTTGAGCAGAGAAATAAAGGTATTGGCATCTTATATAGGAAACCGATCAGGTTACTTATATAAGAAACAAGCATCCTATATAGGAAACAAGTTTCTTATATAGGGAAACCGTATATAACGGAGTTGACGAAGAGAATAGATAAATGCTGATAATAGTCGCTACATTCCTGATTCCGATAACCATTTTCGTCGCAAGGCTGGCGTTAATCCTACAGCCAAAGTGGTGGACAACTACCAAGGCTGAAGTTTTAGACTATGGATTCAAGACCCGCGTCTATAAAGGGAAATATACTGCCAAATTCATAAAGGCTAAATACAAGTATGTCGTAAACGGAAAGGAATATTTTTCAAGGCGAGTATCACTTGACCTGATGGACAAGGTCTACAATGATGCCGTAATTGAAAACGACGAATTTATTGCAAAAATAAGGACTAACAACATTACCATCATGTACATCAACAAGTTCCCTTCTATATCAGTCATGACACCAGCTCACTATAAAGGCCAGGATATCCTAGCCGTCATTATTTTTTTAATAACATTTGTGATAGGTTATGTAGTGCTTCTCGAAGTAATTACCAAATAGTGTCTAAATTTTGAGAAAGAAACCGCCAACCCTTATAAGGCCCCCGTCCGTCAATAGACAAAATGA
>PJFB01000019.1 GCA_003574895.1 Geobacter sp. | reverse complement strand
GTTGTAGTTGGCGTCGCCGGCCTGGTTGGCGGCAATGGTGCAGGTGCCGGCGGTCACGCCGGTGACGGTGGTGCCGCTGATGGTACAGACAGAGGTGGTCAGCGAACTGAACTGGACCGCGCTGGTGGAAGCCCCGCCCGTGGCGCTGACCGTGCCGGTGGCGGCGACAACCACCGTGGGGGCTGTGCCGAAGATGATGGCCTGGTCGGCCTTGTCATTGGTAAGGCTGAAGTTTGCGCTCAGGGTGTTGACTGCGGCCGCGACCGTGTACGACCCGGCCGTGCCATTGGCGGCGACGCTGTAAGTGGCGTTGCCGGAGGCATCACTGGTGGCATTGCCGGAGGCGCTGATGCCGGCACCGCTCCCGGGGCCGGTAAAGGCGATGCTGATTCCGTCCAAAACGCCGCCTAGAGAGTCAACAACCTTGGCTGCCAGCGCTGTGGTAAAGGAGGTGTTGATGACCGTGGACTGTGGAGTGCCGGCAGTTGCCGTCAGTGCGGCCGGAACGCCACGTTCATAGGAGCCGATGTCGCAGGTGGTGTCCTGGGGACGGGCCAGGCCTCGCTGGTCAGTGGCTGGACCGCTGGTGCAGTTTCCGGCGTCAATGGCAGGGCTGCCGGCAAGCAGCGGGATCGTGCCGGTGGTGCCGCCATAGTTGCCAAGGGTGCCCAGGAGCGGGTCAGCGCTGCTGACATTGGTGCAGGTACTGCCGGGATAGCAGCCGTTCGTGACGATACTGTCGCTGATGGTCACCACGCCGGAGATATACGAACCGCTGCCCCAGAATATGGCGTTCCGAATGGTGACGGTGCCGCCTGAGAGGTTGACTAACCCTCCGCTGGCGTTGCCGGAGATGGTCGAGTTTGCCACCGTCAAGGTGCCGGCCGAGTTGTTCAAAATGCCCCCGCCACCGCCGCCCATTGCTGAGTTGTCGGCGATGGTGGTGTTGGTTATGGTGGCTGTACCGTTATTGTTGTAAACGCCGCCGCCAAGAACATCCGCCGTATTGCCGGAAATGGTGCAGCCGGTTACGGTAAGCGTGGCTCCCGGATTATTGTAGATGCCGCTTCCTGAAGAGCTCTGGGCGTAATTCCCTGATATTGTGGTGTTGGATACGGTGAGTACGCCTGAGTTGAAAATGGCCGGACCATCGAAGGACTTGCCGTGGGAGAGGGTCAAACCGGAAATCTGCACGGTTTTGCCTGAATTCACGCTGAAGATCCTGGTTGTGTCGCCGCCGCTGATGGTCAGGTTTGTTGCACCAGGACCGTTGATGGTCACGTCTTTGTCAATGATGATATCGGCGGCGAGGGTTATGGTCTGGCCGTCAAGGCTGTTGTCAAAGGTGATCACGTCTCCGGGGTTGGCGTCGGTAGTGATCTGGCGCAGCGAACCGGCACCGCTGTCGTTGGTGGTGGTGACGACCCGGGTCATGGTTGTGGTAAGGGCGATGGTGTTGGAATCAGCACTGGTCCCGTTTGTGTTGTAGGCCCGCACCCGGTAATAGTAGGGAGTGCCGGTGGTGAGCCCGGTAACGGCAATGGTCGTGACGTTGCCTACGTCATTGTCGCTGTAGCCGGAGGCAAAACTGGTAAAACCGCTGTCCGTGGCCACATCCAGATAGTAGCCCGTTGCACCGGCCACGGCCCCCCAGTTGGCGTTGAAGCCGGTGAAGGTTATGGCATTCGCTGCCGTGGCAGTGGGGACCAGGCTGTCAACCAGCACTCCTGCCGTGGAGCCTATCGAGTTAAGCGTAAGTGTTGCGTTGTTGCCGGCCGTATCCCGGATCGTGGTGCTGTTCAGGGTCATGGTTCCGACGGTGATGCCATCTGTGTCAATATCACCGTTTTGAACCGTATAGCGGTAGGTGATGCTGGTGGCGGTCTTCGATTGGTAGACAGCTGTTCTGGCGGAGATGCCAATGGTTAATCCCAATGTCGAGTCAGTGCCGGTGATCGTGACGTTTTCACTGAAGTTGACGGTGAAATCCAGGTTCTGGCCGGTTACATAGGTGGCATTGGCCGGGACGCTGACAGAGGTGACAATGGGTGGCGGCACTACCGTGACCGTGATCTGCCGGGTGGCCGTGGCCGTGCCATCGCTGACCTGGACGGTGAAGGTTTCCGTACCGTTATAATCAGTGGCCGGTTGGTAGGTGATGGTGCCGCCCGGGGTGATATCAGTGCTGCCCGACGAGGCCGTGGCGCTGGAGAAAACGAGGGTGCCGCCGTGGTTAGGGGCGATGCTCTGGCTCCAGGTTTCGGTCTGGCTGGAATCGGTGTCGCTTACGTGCAGCAGATCCTTGATACTTGTGGCACTTGCATTCTGGTTGACCGTCAGGGTGGTGGTGGCGCCCACAAAGGTTGGGGCGGTATTGCAAGCCGCGGTGGTGAACGTCAGGTCACTGCCTTTGACCCCCCCAGCAATGTTAACTCCCTTCACCCGGAAGTGATAAAGGGTGTTGCAGGTCAGGCCAGATACGACCGCCGATACAGCAGTATTGGTTGAACCGGTAACAGGACTTTGGCTGGCCGTGGTCGAACTGCCGTATCCGGTGGTCAGGCCATAATCGAAAATAACCACGGTACTATAACCATTGGCATTGGCCGTGCCGTTCATAGTTACTTCTGTGGATGAAATGCCGGAAGCGTCGTTGGTGATGACGGTGGGAAGAGGGATGACTGTCACCGTGATCTGCCGGGTGGCTGTTGCGGTGCCATCGCTGACCTGGACCGTGAAGGTTTCCGTGCCGCTGTAACCGTTGGCCGGTTGGTAAGTGATGGTGCCGCCGGGGGTGATGTCGGTGCTGCCGGAACTGGCTGTGGCGCTGGAAAAACTGAGCGTACCGCCATGGTTCGGGGCCACGTTTTGGCTCCAGGTCTCTGTCTGGCTTGAATCGGTATCGCTTACGTGCAGCAGATCCTTGACACTTGTGGCATTTGCGTTCTGGTTGACCGACAGAGTGGTGGTGGCGCCCACGAAGGTTGGGGCAACGTTGCTGCTTGCCGTCGAGTTGTTGGTCACCACAAAATCGGTAAACGAAACAACAGGGTTCCACGCGTCATCCATAAGTCCCTGATTGCTGTCGTCATAGCTTACCCTGACAGTCTGGCCTGCGTATATCGGGCTGTCCAGCGTCAGGGTTGCGGTGTTGGCGGAAAAACTCAGACCGCTGATGGTAACCGGAGTAGCATTGGCGGTCACCGTAAAATCGGAAGGATAGGCCCAACCATCACTATTGGCGACACTCTCGTCAAACGTGATCGTAATCGTCGTGCCGGCGGCATTGGTTGCCGCATTCTGGGGGGTCGGAGGAGTGGTGTCGGGGATTGTGCAGGTAATGGTCACATCGAAGGAACCGCCATCCGCCATGTAGGCTGACGATGTGTTGAAGTCTATGTTGCTGCTGCATGAAGTGGCCCCTGAGTAATTATTATTGTTAAACGCCATGGTGAAGTAGCCGGGGGTCGTTCCCAAGTCTACAGCCAGGTTGGTGACATTGCCGGTGATGTCCTGCCAGGCGACGGTGGCATCGTAATTATTTCCGGCGTTGGGGATGGAGGCTCGCATGAAGGATATGTGCCCCGGAGCTGGGTTCTGCGAAGCAAACTCCGCGTAGGTGTTCATGGTAACCCGGGCCGTAATGGTGGCATGGGCAGTTCCTGTCACCAATACCATGGCCATGGCCGAGAAGACGAACCCTAGCAGTACCATGAGTTTTCCGGACCGTATGCGGTGGATAGCTGATTGAATGAGTACCTGAATGCACAAAACGCGGAATATTGCGGAACGGAAAGAGTTTCTCATGGTACTTCCTCCTTGGGTAACGAATGTCTCGCGTTGTGAAACATACATTGACTGAATCAAAATATAAAAAAATTGAAATATTCAATGTGTTATATGTAATGTCATGCATACTTACACATTGGATAAATATATTCAATATAATTATCAAGTGCTTATGTGATAGTAATTAATGTATTTATGTTAATGCAGTGTTGGCACTCGTGAAAAATATTTTCATTGGCAATTGAGAAAATTAGCTGACTGCTAATTTTTATTTGCTTGGTTGTTACAAATATGAAAAGGTTAATAATGCGATTAAATCTTGATTCATAGAACCCCTGGATTAATAACGAATATTGGGAGGTCAATTATGAGAGTTTCTACCAACACCATATGGAATTCGTTCAGGATTGCCTTTTGGTGCGGTGTCGTTTTTGCGGCAAGCGGCCTTCTCGCCGAAAGTGCTGTCGCAGAATCCATTGTCCTTGCCGGCTCCGGCTCCAATCTTCCTGCCACAAGGTTGCTCGTCAAGGCCTTCAATCGGCTCCACCCGGAAATACGCTTTGAACCGACGACAAATATCGGTTCCGCCGGTGCTGTACGGGCAGTGGCCGATGGTGCCGTATCAATCGGACTCATATCCCGCCCTTTGCTTGGTGATGAAAAGAAACTTGGGCTCAACGTCGTGACTTATGCCAGGACGGCCGTCGTAATCGGGGTCAATCCCTCGGTCAAAGACGAAGGGATAACCTTCAGCGAGTTGAACAGGATTTACCGGGGAGACAAGACAACCTGGAAGGATGGTAATAAGATCATAGTGTTGAACAGGGAGCCTGGAGAGAGCAGCATCTATGTACTGGAGGAAAACGTTCCCGGATTTCGCGAGGTCTACTCTGACACCATAAAGACCAAGCGCTGGTCGATCATTATGAAGGACGAGGGAATGAATCAGAAAATAGAGGCATTGCCGTACTCCATCGGGTTTTCCGATGTGGGTGCCATCACGACCCAAAAGTTGAAGATAAGCATACTGAAATTGAACGGAATTTACCCTTCTGCTAAGAATGTCGTAAGTGGAAGATATCCACTTTATAAGACCCTGTCCTTTGTTTACCACCCCGAGCGGCTTACTTCGGGCATGAAGGCTTATATGTCTTATGTCTGCTCCCCCAAGGGCAAAAGCATTCTTGCCGATAACGGCTACATACCTTATTGCACTTCTTTAGAATGAAAACCGGAAAAGATATACAGATCAATCTGGGGCGTTACCTGTCCAAGCGCATCTACCCGCTGTCGCTGGGGATCGGTTTGCTCATCAGCCTGAGTTTTCCGGCCACCTATTATTTTCTTGAGTACAATGGGGGAAAGCGCACCGCAAGACATTACGCGGAAAAAGCCGCGGATAGATTTCAGGAAATCATCATTGCCTCACCAAGGCTCTGGAAGTATCAGATCTATAGCTTTACGGAAATAGAGCGTGAAATGTCCCAGAATGGAGATGTTATTTCCATCCAACTCTACAATAAACAGGGGGGGCAGATTCCGAATTACTACTATCACCCGGATTCCAGCGATGCGACGGCATGGTGGAACCGCTGGGCCCCCATGGGGGTGGCTGATATCGTATTTAATAACGAGAAAGTCGGCCAAGTGGAGGTAGTGATTTCGCAGAAAATCATCTTGCTGAAGGCAGCCCTTCTTTTTGCTGTTTCCGCAAGTGTCGGCATACTGTTGGCGCTTCTTTCCTATCGTTTTCCGATCAGGGTCGTGCAGCAACTGGAGAATGAGCTTAAGGAACTGTTCAACAACATGCAGGGGGCCAAGAAGGAAAGCGACCGTCTCAGGCATGCCGCCCAGGAGTCGGAAAAAAGGTTTCGGGACCTGGTGGATGGACTTGACGCTATTGTCTGGGAAGCAAATACGGAGACCAGGCAGTTTACCTTTATCAGCCATCAGGTGGAAAACCTGTTTTTTTTCTCTGCAGGCGAGTGGCTGGCCGCTGCCGAGTTCTTTAAAGAGCAGATATTTCCCGACGACATGGATATGGTGCTTGACGCTTACCGGCGAGCCGCCGAGCAGGGGGTGGATTGCCAGCTCGAATATCGGCGGGTGGCTAAAGACGGCTCAATTATCTGGATTAGAGATAATATCCGGATTATGAACAGCGGGGTAGAGCAGAAACAACTGCGTGGGGTCATGGTTGACATTACCAAGAAGAGGCATGCCGAGGAGGCTCTGAGCGCAGCAAACCTGGAGCTCAACCGCTCGGTTCAGCAACTGGAATTGCACAATTGGGAGATATCAACTCTGCACGATATGAGCGAGATGTTCCAGCTCTGCCGGGATAGTGACGAAGCATACCGTATCATCGGGGTTGCCGCTGAAAAGCTTTTCAGAGGAGACTCCGGGGCGTTCTACATATTGAGTCCAACCGAGAAAATGCTGAAGCTCTCACTGTCATGGGGTAAGCCCATAAAACATGACATTCAATTTTTACCTGACTCCTGCTGGGCATTACGTCGGGGCGGAAGGCCCAGAATCTCGAACAAAGTAAATAATCTCGTATGTAAAAACATCGATATCGCGAATTCGAATGATTGCTTATGCATCCCCATGGTGTTCCAGGGTGAAACCATCGGTGTATTCCACCTTGAATGCTTTTATGCGGAAATGCCGGGCGAAGTAACATGGGGAGCCGATTTTGAGGCAAAATACCAGTTGGCTGTCTCGATGACCGAACATGTGGCCATGGCGATCGCAAACATGGCGCTCAGGGAGACTCTTCGCAATCAGTCGATACATGATTCGCTTACGGGTCTGTTCAACCGGCGCTACATGGAAGAGGCCCTTTTGCGTGAGGTATCCATGGCCGAGCGCCTGAAAAATGTGTTGGGGGTCATCATGATTGATCTCGATCATTTCAAGCGTATCAATGACGCATATGGACATGACGCAGGGGACGCGCTGCTGCGTGAGTTTGGAAAATACCTCCTGACAAATATCCGAGAGTACGATATTGCCTGTCGCTATGGCGGGGAAGAATTTATCTGTATCCTGCCGGGAACGACACTTGAAAATGCCCTGGCAAGGGCAGAACAGCTGCGTAGGCATCTTGAGTCCTTTAAGGTTGAACATCTTGGCCGCTTACTGAAAAGGATCACCATATCTGCCGGGGTCGCAATCTATCCGGAGCACGGCTTGTCTCCAGAGGGTCTAGTCAAGGCTGCGGACGAAGCGCTCTACCGTGCCAAGAGCAAGGGGCGAGACCGGGTTGTGGCTGCCATTGGCAAAGGGACTGGCAGACAGGATGTGCCATCTGATTTTGCCTGAGCCAAGTATTGTATCTGTTCTTTGACCTTGAAAGTCATCCTCTCTTACTGTATAAATAATATTTTTGAATGTGCCGCTCAGACGCCTTTGCGCGTTTACATAACTAGCTGTAATCCTGCTTTTATTGTGGTCCGTTGGGGCCAAACTTCTTCAGAAAAGTATCTTGGAGCCTGTGTGAAAATCTGTTCGCTGGCCAGCGGCAGCAAGGGTAATTGCCTGTATCTGGAAACGGGTGAGACCCGCGTGCTGATCGATGTCGGGCTGTCACTGCGTGAAACTGTGCTGCGCATGGAGGCTGCCGGCATTGATGCCGCTGCTGTCGATGCCGTGCTAGTCAGTCACGAGCATATTGACCACATCCGCAGCGCCGGCGCTTTCGGTCGCCGGTTCAAGGTGCCGGTGCTCGCCAGCCATCTGGTGTGCGGCAAGGCCGATAAATATCTGCACAAGACCAGGCGGATCGAGTTCGAATCCGGTTGCCGCTTCGAGTTCCGGGACCTGTCCATAGATCCTTTCCCCATTACCCATGATGCCTGCGATCCGGTCGGATTCGTCATCGAATCCGTCGAGGGGCGCTGCGGCTCGGCCACCGACCTGGGGATCGTCACCCGTCTGGTGATGGAAAAGCTGCGGGGCTGCCGCTTTCTCAACCTGGAGTCGAACCATGACGTGGAGATGCTGATGAACGGCCCCTATCCGTGGGAGCTGAAGCAACGCATCAAGTCGCGTCATGGACACCTTTCCAACGAGGAGTCGCTGGCGCTTTTGCACGAGCTAGCCCATGGCGACCTCCGGGCCCTGGTCATGGCCCATCTCTCCGAAGTCAACAACCACCCCGATCATGTCGTCCGCACCACCGGCGCTTTCCTGAGCGGCCAGAACCTCTGCGCGCCCTGGATCGTGATCGGCGACCAGTACAAGGCCGGGCCGCTGATGGAAATCTAGAAAGGCGTTTTTCACCGCAAAGACGCGCAGAACGCAAAGTAAAAAACAAAATATGAATAACCGCTTTCTTGGCGCTCTTTGCGTCTTTGCGTTAAATTTATTGAGGAGTTTGCTTACATGATTCCACGTTACACACGCCCTGAGATGGCTAAAATCTGGGAGCCGGAAAACCGGTTCCGTATCTGGCTGGAGATTGAAACCCTGGCTTGCGAGGCCCAGGCAGAACTGGGGGTGATCCCCAAGGATGTGGTGCCGGTCATCCGCGAGAAGGGGAATTTCGACATCTCACGCATCGATGCCATCGAGTTGGAGGTCAAGCATGATGTGATCGCCTTTTTGACCTCGGTAGCCGAATATGTGGGCCCGGAAGCGCGTTTTATCCATCAGGGCATGACCTCTTCGGACGTGCTGGACACCTGCCTGTCGGTGCAGCTGATGCAGGCCGCCGACGAGCTTCTGGCGGACCTCGACATGGTTCTGGAGTCGCTCAGGGCCAGGGCCCTCGAACATAAGCATTCCGTCTGCATGGGGCGCTCCCATGGCATCCATGCGGAGCCGGTCACCTTCGGGCTCAAGATGGCCTCCTTTTATGCCGAAATGCAGCGCAATCGCGAACGGTTGGCCCATGCCCGGGACAATATCGCCACCGGCGCCATTTCCGGTGCGGTCGGCACCTTTGCCAACATCGATCCCTTTGTGGAGGAGTATGTCTGCGCCAAGATGGGGCTCAAGCCGGAGCCGGTCTCGACCCAGGTCATACCCCGCGACCGCCATGCCGAATATTTCTGCGTCCTGTCGATCATCGCCTCCACCATGGAGCGGATCGCCATCGAGATCCGCCACCTGCAGCGCACCGAGGTGCTTGAGGCGGAGGAGCAGTTCACCAAGGGGCAGAAGGGGTCATCGGCCATGCCCCACAAACGCAATCCGATCCTCTCCGAGAACCTCACCGGCCAGGCCCGCTATATCCGTGCCATGTGCATACCGGCCCTGGAGAACGTGGCCCTGTGGCATGAACGCGACATCTCCCACAGCTCGGTGGAGCGCTACATCGCCCCCGACGCCACGGTGGCCCTGGATTTTTCCCTGCGCCGCCTGAATGGGCTCATTAAAAACCTGGTGGTCTATCCCGAGAACATGATCAAGAACCTGAACCAGATGAAGGGGCTGGTCTTCTCCCAGAAAATCCTGCTGGACCTGACCCAGGCCGGGGTTTCCCGCGAGAATGCCTACCGTCTGGTGCAGAAGAACGCCATGAAGGTATGGGAGGAAGGTAAGGATTTTCAGACCGAGCTGCTGGCCGACCCGGAGGTGGTTGGCGCCCTGGGCGAGGCCAAGATCCGCGAGTCCTTTGACCTGAACTACCACCTCAAGCATGTGGATACCATCTTCAGGAGGGTGTTCGGTGAATAAGCTTTTCACCATCTTACAGACCTTGCTGAGAACGCAGGACAGCGATGGCTTTCTCCTGTACTGGGCCAAGGAAATCCTGGGTGCGCTGCTGATCGTGGCCCTGTTCTGGATGCTGGCCCAACTGGTCTGCCTCATGTTGAACAAATGGGGCAAACGCCTGACCACTTTTACGAGAACCGACCTGGACGACCGCCTTCTGAAGCGTGTCATCCCCCATGTCTCGCGGCTCCTGACCATGCTGGGATTCTATTTGGCAATTCTTTCCCTCCCACTGCACGAAAAGATTGTAATGGTGCTCTCCGGGGCACTGTACATCATGCTGGTCATGATTATCTTCAATTTGCTTTACCACTCCTCTGATGAACTGCTGCAATGGTATGTCGCCGGCCAGCAGGATAGTTCCGGGGGGCTGATTTCCCGCCATATGATTCCCATCGCCGAGAAGGCCGTGATGCTGTTCCTGCTGGGTACGGCGCTGATCATCGTGCTCAAGCATTTCAACTACGACATCTTCTCACTTGTTACCGCCCTGGGGATCGGCTCTCTGGCCATCGGCATGGCGGCCAAGGATACCCTGGCCCACATGATTTCCGGCTTTACCCTGATGCTGGACCGGCCATTCTACATCGGCGACCGGATCAGGCTGGCCAGCGGCCAGATAGGCGATGTGATCGACATCGGCCTCCGTTCCACCAAGATCCAGGGTATCGACAGCACGGTCCTGATCATCCCCAACTCGGATCTTTGTAATTCCACGGTTGTCAACATGGTTCGTCCCACCGCCATCACCCAAGGGCGCATTACGATCGGAGTCGGCTATGGCAGTGATGTGGAGCGGGTCAAGGCGCTGTTGCTGGAAATCGCCGGGAATAATGATGATGTGGTTGCTGAGCCGTCACCGCTGGCTCTGTTCACCGCTTTCGGCGACAGTGCCCTTAATATGCTGCTGCTTTTCTGGATCAAGGAGCCGGCCCGTATCGGCATTGTCGCTGACCAGTTGAATTGCGAGATCATCCGGCGCTTCCGCCAGGAGGAGATCGAGATCCCGTTTCCCATCAGGACGGTACGGATGGAAAAGGCGGAATAGGGACAGAAGCTGTTGCTGTAAATCATAATTCTCAAGGAAACATATGACAGGAAAACCCATGCCCATCAGAATCGAAGCAGCCCTGAAGGACGGTGTCCGCGATGCCCGCGGCGAGCGGATCAAACGGGAGATAGAACACTTTCTGCACCTGCAGGTTGAGGAGGTGCGCACCATGGATGTCTACACCGTGGACGCCGCGCTTTCCCGGCAGGAGTTGGAGCAGGCCGCGGCCGGCCCCTTCAGCGATCCGGTCATCCAGGAGTGGAGCGTAGATCGGCCCCTGGCTGCAGGCTTCGATGTTGCGGTCGAGGTGGGTTTCCGCCCCGGCGTGACCGACAACGTGGGCCGCACGGCCCGGGAGGCGGTCGAGTATCTGACCGGACGCCCCTTTGTTGATGGCGAGGGGGTGTATTATTCGGTGCAGTACCTGTTCAAGGGTGCACTCTCCGTGTCGGAAGTGGAAAAGATCGCCACCGGCCTGCTCTGCAACACCCTGATTCAGCGTTACTCGATCATGTCGGCCCCGGAATTTGTTGCCAGGCGCGGCTTCCCCGCGATGGTGCCCAGGGTTGATGCCGGGACATCTGGCGATACGACCATGCGGGAGATCGACCTGGAAGTGTCGGATGATGAGTTGATGCGCATCAGCAAGGACGGGGTCCTGGCCCTGACCCTGGAGGAGATGCGGATCATCCAGGCCCATTACCGCGATCCGCAGGTGGTGGCCGAGCGCCAAAAAATGGGGCTGGGTGCCAAGCCGACCGATGTGGAGTTGGAATGTCTGGCCCAGACCTGGTCCGAGCACTGCAAACACAAGATCTTCGCCGGCACGGTGCATTACGAAGATGAGAACGGCAATAAGCAGGAAATAAAATCCCTGTTCAAGTCATTTATCCAGGCTACCACCAAGGATGTCCGCCAGAAACTGGGCGCTAAGGACTTCTGTCTGTCGGTTTTCAAGGACAATGCCGGCGTGATCCGGTTCAACGACCAACATTCGCTGGTCTTCAAGGTGGAGACCCATAACTCGCCGTCGGCCCTGGACCCCTACGGCGGCGCCTTGACCGGCATCGTCGGCGTCAACCGCGACCCCTTCGGCACCGGCAAGGGGGCCCGTTTGATCTTCAATACCGATGTGTTCTGTTTTGCCGACCCGTTCTACGAGAAACCGCTCCCTTCGCGCCTGCTGCATCCCCGCCGCATCTACGAAGGGGTGGTGGAAGGTGTTGAGCATGGCGGCAACAAGAGCGGTATCCCCACGGTCAACGGTTCCCTTGTGTTTGACGAGCGTTTTTGCGGCAAGCCGCTGGTCTTCTGCGGCACGGCCGGGATCATGCCGGCCATGATCGGGGGCGAACCGTCCCATGAGAAATCCATCAAGCCCGGAGATCTGATCGTCATGACCGGCGGCCGTATCGGCAAGGACGGCATCCACGGCGCCACCTTCTCTTCCGAGGAGCTGAACGAAAACTCGCCGGTCACGGCTGTTCAGATTGGTGACCCAATTACCCAGAAGCGGATGTTCGACTTTCTGATCCGCGCCAGGGACAAGGGGCTCTACCGCTTCATCACCGACAACGGCGCGGGCGGCCTCTCTTCCTCCATCGGCGAGATGGCCGGGGAGTGCGGCGGCTGCCGGATGGACCTCTCCCGGGCGCCGCTCAAGTATCCCGGCCTGAATCCATGGGAGATCCTGATCTCCGAGGCACAGGAGCGCATGTCCCTGGCCGTGCCGCCGGATCGGATCGATGAATTCCTTGCCATGTCAAAGCGGTTTGGCGTGGAGGCGACGGTGCTGGGAGAGTTTACCGACTCCGGTGTCTTTCACATCCTCTATGGCGAGCAAACCGTGGCTTGGCTGCCCATGGAGTTCATGCACGAGGGGCTGCCTCCCATGCAGCTGCCGGCAAAATGGACCCCGCCAACACATGCGGAGCCGGTCATTGAGGTAAAGGGCGATTACACCGACGATCTGAAGCAGCTGCTCGCCGCGCTCAACATCTGTTCCAAGGAGTCCGTGGTCAGGCGCTACGATCACGAGGTCCAGGGGGGCTCGGTGGTCAAGCCCTTCTCGGGCGTTGCCAATGACGGCCCTTCGGACGCCGCCGTGGTGCGGCCGATCCTGGATTCCTTCGAGGGGGTGGTGACGGCCCACGGCATCTGCCCGCGCTATTCGGACATCGACACCTACCACATGACCGCCAATGCTATTGACGAGGCCATGCGCAACTACGTGGCCGTGGGCGGTTCCCTCGACCTGGTGGCCGGCCTGGACAACTTTTGCTGGTGCGATCCGGTCTTGTCGGATAAGACCCCGGACGGCCCCTACAAGATGGCCCAGCTGGTCCGCTCCAACCAGGCCCTCTACGATGTCTGCCTGGCCTACAACCTGCCGCTGATCTCCGGCAAGGACTCCATGAAAAACGACTTCTACGACGGCTCCACCAAGATCTCCATCCCGCCCACCCTGCTGTTCTCGGTGATCGGCAAGATCGAGGATGCCAGGAAGGCCGTCACCATGGACGTCAAGCGCCCCGGCGACCTGGTCTACCTGTTGGGCTGCACCGCCAACGAACTGGGCGGGTCCGAATATGCGGCCCTGAAAGGTTATGTGGGCAACAGGGTGCCCAAGGTGGATGTGGCCAGTGCCTATGGACGTTACCAGGCCTACCACCGGGCGGTCATGGAGGGTCTGGTGGCCTCGTGCCACGACCTCTCCGACGGCGGCCTGGCCGTGGCCGCGGCGGAAAGCGCCTTTGCCGGCGGTTTGGGCATCTCCATTGACCTCTCCCGCGTAGCCTGGAAAGGGGGAGAAGAGGAGTGGAGCGATTGGGCCCTGCTGTTTTCAGAGTCTGCGTCCCGCTTGCTGGTGACCGTGCGGCGTGAGAACGCCGAGGCCTTCGAAGCGATCATGGGGGATGACTGCTGCGCCAGGGTCGGTGTGGTGACCGAGGAGCCCAGGCTCCTCATGGAGGCAATCGAGGGGAATACGGTCATCAGGGCCGGGCTGGCCGAACTGAAAGAGGCGTGGCAAAGTACGCTGCGGGAGCTGTAGACCACACTGCCATGGCCGCAGCAATCCACCATACCCTCAGGACCGTCTTCGGATTCCACGAATTCAGGCCCCCCCAGCAGGAGGTCATCGAGCGGGTCATCGATGGTGAGGATGTCTTCCTGGTCATGCCGACCGGCGGCGGCAAGTCGCTCTGTTACCAGGTCCCTGCTCTGCACCGGGATGGGCTGGCTATCGTGGTCTCGCCGCTGATCTCGTTGATGAAGGACCAGGTGGATGCACTCAGGGCCAATGGCGTGGCTGCGGCCTGTTTCAATTCGGCGCTGGCGCCCGAGGAGGCCCGGCGTGTTTCGCGACAAATGGATTCCGGCGAGCTGGACCTGCTCTATGTGGCGCCGGAACGGCTGATGCAACCGGATTTTCTGGACCGGCTGGCCACGCTCAAGCTGGCCCTGTTCGCCATTGACGAGGCCCACTGCATCTCCCAGTGGGGACACGATTTCCGCCCCGACTATGTCCAGATAGGCAGGCTGCGCGGCCTGTTCCCGTCGGTACCGATGGTGGCCATGACCGCCACGGCCGATCCGGAGACGCGCAAAGACATTATCCGCCAGTTGGGGATCGAGCAGGCCAAGGTCTATGTGGCCGGTTTCGACCGCCCCAACATCACCTACACGGTTATGTCCAAGCACAAACCCTTTGCCCAGCTGGGTGCGTTCCTGGGCGGTCGTCGCGACGAGGCCGGCATTGTCTACGCCCTGAGCAGGAAGCGGGTGGAGCAGGTGACTGAGCGTCTCCGGGCTGCCGGGTTCAGTGCTGCCGCCTACCACGCCGGTCTGCCCGACGAGGAGCGTGCCCGGGTTCAGGATGCCTTCCGGTGCGACGATCTGCGTATCGTGGTGGCAACAGTGGCCTTTGGCATGGGGATCGACAAGCCCAACGTCAGGTTCGTGGTCCACTACGACATGCCCAAGAGCGTGGAGAGCTACTACCAGGAAACAGGCAGGGCAGGGAGGGACGGCTTGCCGTCCGAGGCCCTGATGCTGTTCGGCATGGGCGACGTCATGACGGCCCGCTCGCTGATCGAGAACAGCGACAACCCGGAACGGGTGCGGATCGAACTTCAGAAGCTCAATGCCATGGTCGCCTATGCCGAGGCCCTGACCTGCCGCCGCAGGGCTCTGTTGACCTATTTTGGCGATCAGCGTGAGCAGGACTGCGACAACTGCGATATCTGCAACGACCCGCCCCAGCGCTTTGACGCCTCTGAATTGGCCAGGAAGGCGCTCTCCTGCGTCTACCGGGTGGGCGAGCGTTTCGGCGCCCGGCATGTCATCGACGTGTTGCGCGGCGCCAAGGGGCAGCGGATCATGGAACTGCGCCACCACGAGCTCTCCACCTATGGCATTGGTGCGGACCTCTCCTCGGTTGAATGGGAGAACATCATCCGCCAGCTGATCCACCTGGGCTACCTGGTGCAGGATTTTTCCCGGTTCGGCGCCCTGGGCCTCACCCCGGCGGCGCGGCCGGTACTCAAGGGAGAGACGCAGGTAACCCTCGGCCGACCCCGTGCCGTAGCGGAAACCGTTGAGCGTGGCAGGAAAAAGGTCGGTGGCCGCAGGGATTACGATCAGGCCCTGTTCGATAGCCTGCGGGCCCTGCGCAAACAGATTGCCGATGCCGCCGCTGTGCCGCCTTTTGTGGTGTTTTCCGATGCGACGCTGGCGGAGATGGCCCGCGTAAGGCCCCGGGATGGTGTGGAGTTGCGGCAGATAAACGGTGTTGGCGATCACAAGCTGGATCGCTACGGCAAGGCCTTTCTGGAAGCGATCGGCGCATTTCAGCGGGAGTCCGGGACTGCCGAGCCCCAACTCACAGAGCATGACCTGAGCCTGGCCTTGAGCGATACCCAGGCCGAGACCCTGCGTCTCTACCGCGCCGGTCTGGACCTGTCCGGCATCTCCGCCCGGCGCGGGTTGAAAAGTTCGACTATTGCGGCCCATCTTGAAGAGTTGCATCAACTGGGTGTGGACGTGGAACTGCTCAATATGGTGGCCGTGGAGAAGGTGCCGCTGATTCAGGCCAGGCTGGCGGCAGTGGGTCCGGTCAGTCTCTCTGAACTGCGGGAAGGTTTGCCGGACAGCATCAGTTACGAGGATATTCGCCTTGTCCGCGGTACGTGGGGCAGGTAACGGTAAAGCTGATAATATTCTAAAGGACAGTTCGGGAGCGATTTAGTAAGATAGGTTCCGAGCAAGGAGAACAGGATTCGATGACAAAGACACGCGCGATCGTCATAACCGGCAACGGCACCAACTGCGAGATGGAAGCCGCCCATGCCTGCCGCCTGGGGGGCTTTGACGAGACGATTATTGCCCATATCGCCGAGCTGCTCTCCGGTGAGATCAGGCTGGACGATTTCCATTTCCTCAATCTTACCGGTGGGTTTCTGGACGGCGACGACCTGGGTAGCGCCAAGGCCCAGGCCAACCGGCTCCGCTATGCGCGGGTCGATGAGCTGGAGGAGCACCTCCTGGAGCAACTGCTCAGGTTCATCAATGACGGCAAGCTGATCCTGGGGGTCTGCAACGGATTCCAGCTGATGGTCAAGATGGGCATGCTCCCCGGTTTTGACGGTGATTACCTGGCCCAGCGCACCACCCTGACCTTCAACGACTGCGGCCGTTTCCAGGATCGCTGGACCTACCTCAAGGTGGACCCGGCGTCTCCCAGCGTGTTCACGAAAGGGATCGAAAAAGGGATTTATCTGCCGATGCGCCATGGCGAAGGGAAATTCCTCTGTGACTCGGCTGCCACCCTGGAGCGCATTGAGCAGGAACATCTGGCGGTTTTCAAGTATTCGGGATCGGACTATGCCGCTCCGACCATGGAATTCCCGCTAAACCCCAACGGTGCCCAGAACGCCATTGCCGGCATCTGCGATCCGAGCGGCCGGATCATGGGGCTGATGCCCCATCCCGAGGCTTTTGTTCATTATACCCAGCATCCACGCTGGACCAGGGAACAACTGCCGGAGGAAGGGGACGGCCTGATTCTCTTCAGGAACGCGGCCGGGTATGCAAGAAAGAATCTGAAGTAAACCTGAAAGTCTTGGAGCATTTATCTATGAAGTTATCACGTCCCCATGAAGAATGCGGTATTTTCGGTATCCACGGCCATCCAGAAGCAGCAAACCTCACATATCTGGGGCTGTACGCCCTGCAGCACCGTGGCCAGGAGAGTTGCGGGATCGTCTCTTCCGACGGTAACACTCTCTACGCCCATAAACGGATGGGGCTGGTGGCGGACGTATTCGGCAACCAGGAGATCTTCAAGAAGCTCCCTGGCCGGTCGGCCATCGGCCATGTGCGTTACTCCACTGCCGGCGCCTCGGTGGAGAAGAATGTCCAGCCGATCATGGTGGATTATTCCCGAGGCTCCATTGCCGTGGCCCACAACGGCAACCTGGTCAATGCCCAGCTTCTCAAGGCCGAATTGGAGGCCTACGGCTCCATCTTCCAGACCACCATGGATACGGAGATTATCATCCACCTGCTGGCGGTTGCCCGCACCAACTCCCTGGTGGATCGCATCGTGGAAGCCCTAAACCGTATCAAAGGGGCCTACTGCCTGCTGTTTCTGACCGAGACCCGCATGATCGCGGTCCGCGACCCCAACGGCTTCAGGCCGTTATGCCTGGGTAAACTGGGCAATTCCTGGGTCATCGCTTCGGAAAGCTGTGCCCTGGATCTGATCGAGGCCCAGTTCGTGCGCGAGATCGAACCGGGCGAGATGGTCGTATGCACCAAGGAAGGGGATATCAAGTCGCTGTTCCCGTTCAAGAAAATCGAGCCGACCCCCTGTATCTTCGAGTTCGTCTACTTTGCCAGGCCCGATTCCTATATCTTCGGCAAGAACGTCTACATGGCCCGCAAGGAGCTGGGGCGGCAGCTGGCCCGTGAATACAAGGTTGATGCCGATGTGGTGATCGCTGTCCCCGACTCCGGTGTTCCGGCGGCCATGGGTTATGCCGAGGAGTCCGGAGTCCCCTTTGAATTGGGGCTGATCCGCAATCACTACGTGGGCCGCACCTTTATCGAACCGGCCCAGTCGATCCGCCACTTCGGGGTCAAGATCAAGCTCAACCCGGTGCGCGAGATCCTCAAGGACAAGCGTGTGGTGGTGATCGATGACTCCATCGTACGGGGCACCACTTCGCGCAAGATAGTGAAGATGGTGCGCAACGCAGGCGCCAAAGCGGTGCACATGCTCATATCGTCGCCTCCCACCAGTTATCCCTGCTACTACGGCATCGACACCCCCAATCGCAAGGAACTGATCTCCTCCTCCCACACGGTCGAGGAAATCCGCCGGTACATCACCGCGGACACACTGGGCTACCTTTCCGAAGAAGGCTTGGTGGGATCGATCGGCGTTGGCAATACGAATTTTTGCAAAGCATGTTTTGCCGGCGAATACCCGGTTGCATTCCCCAAGCCTGCACAACAACCGCAGATGGGACTTTTTGAGGAGGAGTATAAGGAAAATGACTGACAGGGAAAAACTGAAACGGATCATCCTGGAGCTGTCTTATGAAAAACGTTTGGTGAAGCTGGCTTCCGGCCGTGAGAGCGATTTCTACTTTGACGGCAAACAGACAACGCTGCATGCCGAAGGTGGATTTCTGACCGGCAAGCTCTTTTACGAGGCGATCAAAGATGTGGCCGGGGTCCAGGCTGTGGGGGGCATCACCCTGGGGGCCGACCCGATCGCCACGGCCACTTCGGTTGCCGCGTACCTGGCCGGACAACCGCTGCACGCCTTTATCATCCGCAAGGAACCCAAGGGACACGGCACCGGCCAATGGCTGGAGGGGCGCAAGAACCTGCCGCCAGGCACGCAAGTGGTGATAGTCGAGGATGTTGTGACTACCGGTGGCTCTTCCATGAAGGCGGTAAGGCGGGCCGAGGAAGAAGGCCTGAAGGTGCTCGGCATCGTCACCCTTGTGGACCGCGAGGAAGGCGGCCGCGAGAATATCGAAGCTGAAGGTTACTGGCTGAAGACGATCTTTACGAAATCAGAACTAGTAGGATAATGGTCGAAAAACAGCGGCTTGACAAGGTGATGGTTGAACGAGGCCTGGTCCCTTCCCGCGAGAAGGCCCAGGCCTTGATCATGGCGGGTCAGGTGGTGGTCGGTGATCATGCGGTCACCAAGGCCGGGCAGCAGGTTGCGGTTGATGCGGACATCCGCATCAAGGGGGAAGTCCTCCCCTATGTCAGTCGCGGCGGGCTCAAGCTGAAAAAGGCGCTGGACGAGTTCGGCATCGCGGTCAACGGTTTGGTGGCACTGGATGTGGGCGCCTCCACCGGCGGTTTCAGTGATTGCCTTCTGCAGGCAGGTGCGGCCAAGATCTTTGCGGTTGATGTCGGTTATGGCCAGCTGGCCTGGAAGCTGCAGCAGGACCCGCGCGTCACCAGCCTTGAAAAAACCAACATTCGCTACCTGGAACCGGAAAAACTCGACGAGGTCCCCGACCTGGCGGTGATCGATGCCTCCTTTATCTCGCTGTCCAAGGTGCTGCCCCCCACTGTCAGGCTTGTCAAGCCCGGTGGCCGCATCATTGCCCTGATCAAGCCGCAGTTCGAGGTGGGCAGGGGCGAGGTGGGGAAGGGTGGCATAGTCCGCGACCCGGCTGCCCATGACAAGGCTGTTGAAGGTGTGCGGCAGGTTGCCGCGGAATTGGGGTTGACGGTCGCTGGTCTATGCGATTCGCCCATCCGTGGTGCGGATGGCAACCGTGAGTTTTTGATATTGCTGGATATTCCGGAATACAGTGCAAGGGAGGCCGAGATGGAAAGCTGCATTTTCTGTAAAATAATAGACGGCGAGATACCTTCCAAAAAGGTTTTTGAAGACGAACGTCTCCTCGTAATCGAGGATATTACGCCCCAAGCGCCGCTGCATCTGTTGTTCATACCAAAGCGGCATTTTGTAAACTGCCTTGACATGACCGAGCAGGATGAGGCCGTGGCAGGATACGTCTTCCGGAAGGCGGCCGAGATCGCCCTGCAACGGGGTGTGGCTGATTCCGGATTCCGCCTTGTCCAGAACAACGGCGCAGGGGCCGGACAGTCGGTCTTCCACATCCATTTTCACCTTTTGGGCGGCCGTGGATTTTCCTGGCCTCCGGGCTAGGCAATTTCAAAAAGGGGCACTGGTATGAACAAGAACCTATTGATGGCATATTGCATCTGTCTGCTTACCGGCATCATGGCAGGACCTGTCAATGCCGAAACCTACACCTGGACCGACCAAAGCGGTACGGTTCACTTTACGGAAGATTACTCCAGCGTACCGAAAAAATACCGCAAGAAGGTTGGCAGGCGCGGAGATGTGGGGGCAACCGCACCGGAGCAAAATAGTGCCGGGGAAGGCAGCGATGGCCAGGCAGGCAAACAAACGGAGCCTGCCGCTGCCAAGGCTGATAACAAACCGGATGCAGGGGCTGCGGAAGGGGTTTATGGCGGTAAGCCCCTTGACGAATGGCGCCGTGAATTTGCCGATTGGGAAGCAAAACTGCAGGGGATGGATAAGCGAATCAAGGAGATTGAGGCTACTGTCAAGAAACCTGCTTCCTACATTTCAAGGGAGCAAATCCAGGTCCTGTCCCAGGAGCATCAGGAGGCGGTTCAAAAATACAACGACGCACTTGCACAGTATAACCATTTTCTGGATACGGCCAAAAAGGCTGGTGTACCATTCAAGATCAAGAATCAGTAACGGTTTCCATACGACAATAAAAAAGCCCGCCGGTTTTGCCGACGGGCTTTTTGTCATACAGCCGTTTTGTCAATGAGTCTTTTTGCTTTTCACCACTTTCAGGCGCCGGACATGTTGCGAATTCCACTGCCTATGTAGCTGCTCTCCTTCGGATGATATGGGCGCCTCGGCGAAGCCGCATTACCATGTGTGTGTCCTCCGAGCTCAACGGCTGTATTATCCGGGTTGCCGTCCTCATAATCAACCGCTTAGTTCTATATAAAGTTTGTGACAGCTACGTCTGCTCCACGTTTTTGGCTGTCCGCCAAAAACGACCGGCAACCCAGAACTTTTCAAAGAGCAATTTGTTAGAAAATTCTAGCAGTGTATCGAATCTTGTCAAATCGAAGATTGCAAAACTTTCAAAAATTCTTTGAACATGCCTGGAAAGGTCAGGTCAAGCGTCATGAGAGCTGTCAGCACGATCATCACCACAACGGTGATGGAGGCGATTATGTTGAATACCGGTCCGTTGGTGTAGCGCCCCATCAGGTTGTGGTCGTTGATCAGTTTCAACATGAAGATCAATACAAAGGGGAGCACGGCGCCGTTGACAACCTGGGATATGAACATGATGGTCAGCAGCGGGGCATCTGGAATCAGGATCAGGCCTGCACTGATAACGATAATAATGGTAAAGAGCCAGAAAAACTGGGGCGCCTGTTGAAAATCCTTGTCTACCCCGGATTCCCAGCCCATGCCTTCACAGATGTAGAAGGCCGTTGACAGCGGCAGGATACAGGCGGCAAAGAGCGATGCATTGAAAAGGCCAAAGGCGAAAAGGGTTGAGGCGTGTCTTCCCACCAGCGGCTTCAATGCCATGGCAGCATCGGCGGCGGTCTCGATCTTCAAGCCCTGGAGATGAATGGTCGAGGCGCAGGCAACCACGATAAAGAAGGCCACCACGATGGCCATGATACAGCCGAAGATGACATCCAGGCGCGTGAAGGCGTACTGTTCGGCGGTTATGCCCTTTTCCACCACCGCGGACTGCTGATAGAACTGCATCCAGGGCGCGATGGTCGTGCCGACGACACCGATAACCATCATCAGGTAATCGCTGTCGGCGCTGACGGTTGGCGTGACGGTTGCCTTCAGGATTATATCCCACTTTGGACCGGCCATGAAGGCCGCAATGGGGTAGGCGATATACACCATGCATGCGACCAGGAAAACCTTTTCCACCGTTTTGTAAGACCCCTTGACGATCAGGAGCCAGACCAGGATGGCACAGATGGGGACCGAGATATATTTGCTGATGCTGAAAATTTCCAGGCTGGCGGCAATACCGGCAAATTCAGAGATGGAGTTGCCCATGTTGGTCAAAAAGAGGGCGATCATGACATAGAAGGTAACCTTGACGCCGAATGACTCGCGAATCAGGTCCGAGAGTCCCTTGCCGGTTACGGCCCCCATGCGGGCGCACATCTCCTGAACTACCACCAGGGCAACTGTTGTAGGCAACATGGTCCAGAGCAGGGTGTTGCCGTACTGGGCGCCAGCCAGGGAATAGGTGGTGATGCCGCCGGCGTCGTTGTCCACGTTGGCGGTGATGATGCCCGGTCCCAGGATGGCCAAGAAAAGGATGATGTTCTTGGAATTGACCTTCTTGAGCGGTTTGAGAAATTTGAAAAAAGAGATGCCTGTGAACATTTGTTATCCTTGACGCGGAGCCATCGTGGCTTCTGGCACGGTGCCCCGGTTTGCGGCTATCGGCGTTTATTCTTGACAATATGGGGCAGGTAGTGGGCCAGGACGTCATCTACCGTAACGATGCCGGCCATGCGATCATCCTCGTCCAGCACCGGCACCGCAATCAGGTCGTACTTGGCGAGCATCTCCAGCATATCCTCCGGTTCCGCATCAATATGCACGAACTTGACATTCTCTTCCATGACATCGGTAATGTGGGTATCCGGGGGATTCATGAGCAGCGTTTTCAGGGAGACAACACCTTCCAGGCGCTCCTCGTCATCGACCACATAACCGTAGTAGATGGTTTCCACATCATTG
Organism: Geobacter sp.; assembly: GCA_003574895.1. Lineage (GTDB taxonomy): Bacteria > Desulfobacterota > Desulfuromonadia > Geobacterales > Pseudopelobacteraceae > JACPFJ01. The sequence goes on along the minus strand of PJFB01000019.1, from coordinate 21,742 downwards.
GCGCTTTCCTTGACTCTTTCCAGGGCGCGCCCCACACTGATATCCGAGGAAAGTCGCAGATATTCCGGGGTCATCAGGCCGCCGGCCGAATCTTCCTCGTGTTCCAGCAGTTCCTGGATATCCTCGGCATCCTCCTGATCCATCATGTGCAGCAGTTCCTGGGCCTTTTCCTCGGGCAGGTCGCTGAGCACGTCGGCCGCTTCGTCCGGCTCCATTTCTTCCAGGATATCGCTCACCTGCTCATCGTTCAGCTGGCTGATGACCACGTTGCGCATGTCGGCTTCCAACTCGTAGATGGTGTCGCCGGTTGTCTCCGCGTCAATGGAGTCGAGCACGGTGCGGATGCTCTGGATGGGGATGTTTTCAATAATATCGGCCAGGTCGGCCGGGTGCAGTTCGTTCATCTGGTCCCGGGCAATGTTAAGTGCCAGCTTGGAGGAATTGGCCTCCAGCGGCTGAACATATTCCCAGCTTATCTCGGTATTGGGGATATTTTTGCCGATGGACCTGGCGAACTTTTCACCGAAGCGCTCATAGCCCAGGCGGCGAAGCAGGCCACGGAAGCCGATATCCACGGAAAAGATGCACAGTTTCTGATTGAAATTGCCCAGTTTTATGTCGTTGACCCGAACAACCTTGGCGCCGTCCACATCAACGATCTGTTTGTCCAGCAAGTCGCGCTTGACCAGGATTTCACCTTCGCGCGGTTCGTAGACGAACAGCCCGTGGGGTTTGATGCCACTGGCTGAAATCATCACATGGGTGAAGAGCGCCACCTCGCTCCAGGGAAGAGATTTGTTGCCTTTTCGGGACTTGATGACAATGTGCGAAACCTCGGGAAACAACTCGCCCGGAACCATGACCAGATCACTCAGGATGCCGAGTTTGTCGCCCTTGCCGTTGATGACGGGGCGACCGATGACGGCACTCAGGTATATTTCGTTGAATTCAGTGGTCATGTATTGCAATCCTCAAAAAATAAAAAGGCCCAATCGGAGAAAGGGCCTTAAATGGAAACGGAACATAAGCACTTCCCCCTGGTTTGACTTTCGGCAGAGCACAACGTAGGTCATTCTGACCAGCTACCTTAGATAGAGCCTTAAGCCGGCAATACCTGGTCTACCCATTGGCGTCTTTCGACGTTTCCGGGCAGTAGCCTGTGTTTGTACAAACGCCTCATGCTAACGAGGAATATGTCTGGTGTCGTAATTAATACTTTGAAATATAAAGGTAACTTGACGGTGACAAAACGAAATCAGCTATAATTTCACCCCAGTTTTATAGCACAATTAAGACATGGGATGCAAATATTTAACGAATTCAGATAGCGGCCGGAAGCCTTGCCTGGGGGTATTGGTTCTCGATAAGGAAAGAGGGGGACCTGACCCGTTCCCCCTCTGGTGGCGCTCATTGTTTATCGAAACTGTTGGGGCAGGGGATTATAGGTAGTAATCTTCCTTTTCACGCTCTTTTGCCGGGATCAGCATCGCCGTGGTGTGTCCTGATATCTTCTGTGCCAGTATGGACTCGACAAACGCGAAGGTCAGGGATATGACGCTATACACTGCCGTTGCCGCGGCACACTGCGAATATCCGCTCAATTCGGGGAGGTATTTCATTGCGGCAACGAATCCCATCGCCAGCAGTGCCATGCCCAGGTGGCGAATGACCCAGCCGTTCTGTTGTGCTTGCAGGTTGGTAAGGTTGTCGATGTCACATTCTTCCGCATACTCCCTGAACAGCAGCCAGCTGCTATAGATCCTGGGTACCATTATCATTACCAGAATAACCGAAAGCACTACCGTTATGGATGTCAGCATCATCATTTCTTCGCTCCATGATTTAATTGATCGGACCTGTGTCAGTCCTATTATGGATTTGACAATTGCAAATCAAAGTCCAAATATATCGGAGCGGCCATTATAAATAGTTAAAAATGTATATATGAATAATCATATGTTTAGGAGATTCGGTTTGCTGGCGGAGAGGCGGTAGCAGGGGGGGGGGGGGTGTGATTGGGTAGCTAAATGACGGTGTGTGATACGCTATTTGACTGGCTGGCACGTGATGGTGCAACTTGCTTGATATATTACAAAAACAGATCAGGCTGTAAGCGGCGCGACTGCAAGACAGACGCAAATTCGGTTATATGACAAGGTTGGCGGGCAATTTATGGTGATGTTTTCCGATTTTAACTGATCGGGATCATTTTTTTGCCCATTGACAGGATTGACAGAGCAACTGCGCAAGCATATTTAAACCGGCCTCGGGGATAGGGCTCCAGCCGGATTTCTTAATCGTTCCATTTTGGGTGAATGTTTGTTATCATACTAAAATGAGTGAGAAATTGATTTGCAACAACAAAAAGGCCTATCATGATTACTTCATCGAAGAGAAGCTTGAGGCCGGAATGGTTCTGCAGGGTACGGAAGTAAAATCCCTGCGGGCCGGCAAGGCCAACCTGAGCGAGTCCTTCATGATGGTGCGTGATGGCGAAGCCTTTCTGCACAATCTTAATATCTCCCACTACGACTTTGGCAATCGTCAGAACCACCAACCCGACCGGCAGCGCAAGTTGTTGTTGCACCGCAAGGAGATCGACCGGCTCTACGGCAGGATCCGGGAGCAGGGGTATTCGGTGGTGCCGCTGCGGCTGTATTTCAAAGATGGACTGGTAAAGGTCGAGATTGGCCTGGCCAAGGGCAAGAAGAATTACGACAAGCGCGAGGATCTGAAAAAGAAGGATACCCAGCGCGAGCTTTCACAGGTTATGAAGTCCCGTAACAGGTAATTTGTAAATATTTTGCTTTGGGGGTGTAAAGGTTTCGACGGGGAAGTGAGTTTCTGGATTGCACCGGGTCGGGGCAGGTGGCCGACCTTAAAAAACCTGCAACGGCATTAATTGCCGACAATTATAACACTCCTGTTGCTCTAGCAGCTTAACAGGCGTCCCCGATGAAGATGCCGGTGGTACAAAGGGGGCGTCATTCACGACCGGATTGGGATGCGCAACGCCCGTAGCGTAACCTGAAATTAACGGGACCGCTGGTTTGCTGCTTTGTCATTTGCGCAGCGAGCCGGTTAAATCGAGCAACTGACTAACGGTGTAGTAATTCAGATTGTAGTTTCTTCGGACGCGGGTTCGATTCCCGCCACCTCCACCAATTAATAGTCCGACAAAGTTCGGACACATCCAAAAGCCCTTGAGAAATCAGGGGCTTTTCTTTTGTGTTACCCTGTGTAGTCCGATTTGGTATGGGTGCATCCGCTTGTTTTGTCGTGGTCAAAATGATGCCTTGATCCATATCGCATCTTGTTCTTAGAGCCTGATCAGCTCATACCGATCATTGCCCATTTTCATCTCTTTCATATACGACAGTTGGCGCAGTCCCTTCCGGGATTCAATCCGTTCTTTAAGGTCGTGAAGTTCCGCTTCGGGCAGTTTGTACATTATGTCGATGGAGGCCTGTTCCACTGCCAGAAGATCGGTGGAAGCCAGGATACCCAGATCGTGTGCCTTGACCGGAGCTGCTTTGATGCCGGCGCAGTCGCAGTCCACTGACATGTTGCGCAGCACATTTATATAGACGATCCTCGTGCCGAAGTGATCAATGGTGGCTTTTGCCGACTCCACCATGTTTTCCTGGAAAGGTTCGCCTTTAAGCCAGAGCTCGTAATGCACATTATCCGGGGCGCCGTGTATCATCTTTTTGCCTATGGGCCCGTCCGCGCAGCCGATGGCGATATTCTTCAGTGAACCGCCAAAGCCGCCCATGGCATGCCCTTTGAAATGGGTCAGCACGACCATGGAGTCGTAATTGAGCATGTGTTTGCCTACCGACATTTCCTTGAAATGCTTCCCGCCCTTGACAGGGATCATCACCGCCCCGTCCTCGTCCATGATATCCACGGCGCAGAAATCCCAGCCATTGATTTTAATGGTCTCGCGATGCTCCGCAGTCGTAAATCTATTACCCTTGTACAGGGTATTGGTTTCCACCAGGTTGCTGTTGGGAATCCGCTGCTGCAGGGCTTTCACCAAATCCCTCGGCAGTATGTTGGGGCCGTGCTGCTCACCGGTATGTAACTTAATACCGACTTTGCCGGTTATGTCCCGATTGATTTTAGAATAGATCTTCAGTAGTCCGGCAGCACTGATGTCGTCGGTGAAAAAGACCTGGGATCTTTCCTGCTGCGCGGCCAATGCGTTGCCTATGCCGGTATATCTGCTTACGGCAACGGTTCCCAGGGCAAGGGCACCTGTCTGCAGGAATCTGCGGCGTGAAATGTTGTTTGCCATGTAACACCTCCTCAGGGATATAAACGTTGATGGCTAAAACCTTTTATTCCGGATGGTTACAAGTAGAAGTGGCAAATTGAGATAGGCTTGGCACCATAAACGCGTGTGACAATGGTGATTACTTTTGCTGTGCAGACGGCAGCTGGTTGTACTGCCCGTCACTGACCTTTTCCATCCATTCCACGACTGTGCCGTCCTGGTGTTCCGCAATGGCAATATGTGTCATGGCCGAGTTTGGCGCTGCTCCATGCCAGTGCTTCACGCCGGCCGGAATCCATACGACATCTCCTTGCCGGATTTCCTCTATCGGGCCACCCCAGCGCTGTACCCGGCCGGTGCCGGAGGTCACGATCAGGGTCTGACCGAGGGGATGGGTGTGCCATGCTGTCCGAGCACCAGGCTCGAAGGTTACACGACCACCCGATGTTCGTGCCGGATCATCTGCCTTGAACAGGGTATCGACGAGGACCGAGCCGGTGAAATGCTCGGGAGAACCCTGACTGGCAGGCTGGGAGCCGCTGCGGGTGATATTGATTCTCTGCTCCGCCTGTCTGCTGCTCAAAACCTTACCCAGAGCTTCATTGGCATGTGCGGCCTCCTTCCTGCCAACGCTGGCTTCGAGAACGGCTATCAGGCTCCGCAACTGCGCCTCGGTCAGCCCGACATTTAGTCCGACATTGAAATGTGCCTGCAACTGGGGGGTGACTCCTTCCATGCTGGCCAGAGCCGAAATAGTGGCAATCTCCCGGCTCTGGAAGTCGAAATTATCCCGTCCGAAGATGTCTCCGAAAAGATGACCTTTTAAAAACTGATCAATGGCGGGAGCGAACGCATATATCGGACCGGTGACCGGTTTTCCTACCAGGCGCGTCTGAATTTCCGTTCCCAGTTCGATGCTGCTCTTGTTGGCAGGCATGGAGCTTGGCTCCTTGCCTACAACGTCCTTGATCCCTTTCTGGCTCCGTTCGTCCAAAACGCCCATGAAGGTGTTGATGCCGTTCAAACTGCGGGGGAACCCGGCATAGGCGTACATCTGCACAAGGATTTCCTTGATTTCATTGATGGTCAAACCGGCATCCAACCCCTTATTCAGGGCCGTTTTCAATTTCATCAAGTCACCGTTGGCGGTGAAGGCCGCGATGGGGACGATGGCTGCCTGTCTGGCGTTAAGGCTAACGTTTTTCATGGTCTGTGCCTCCGAGATGGTTGCGATGCTGCATAGTACGACAAGAATACTTATCAGCATGTTACCAGCCAAGTTGGTTAAATGTTCAGTTTACGGGTGCCGAGCCACTTCACCATTTCCGGATCGCGATGGTCGAAGAAACTGCTTTTACCCATGTCCAGCGTTGCAATGGCCGCCATATCCTCGGGGGTCAGTTCGAAGTCGAAAATGGCGAAGTTTTCAGCCATCCGCTCCTTTCGCACCGATTTCGGGATGGCCACGACCCCTCTCTGGATCAGCCAGCGCAGCACCACCTGGGCAACGGATTTGCCATGTTTACGGCCAATGGCAGTGAGCAGTTCGTTGCTGAACAGATCGTTTTTGCCTTCGGCAAAGGGGCCCCAGGATTCTATCTGAACGCCGTTTTCCTGCAGGAACCGTTGGGTCTCTATCTGCTGGCAAAACGGATGAGTTTCGATCTGATTGACCGCCGGTATCACCTCGTTGTGCAGAATCAAATCCATGACCCGGTCGGGGTGGAAGTTGCTGACGCCGATGGCCCGGACTTTCCCTTTCCGATACAGCTCTTCCATGGCCCGCCAGGAGCCGTAGATATCGCCGTAGGGTTGGTGGATCAGATAGAGATCCAGATACTCCAGTTGCAGTTTGGCCAGCGATTTATCGAACGCCTTCCGGGTGTTATCGTAGCCCGCATCCTGAACCCAGAGTTTGGTGGTGACAAAGAGCTCATGCCGGTCCACACCACTATTCCTGATTGCATTACCGACAGCCTCTTCATTCATGTAAGACGCCGCCGTATCAATCAGTCGATAGCCCACCTGCAGGGCATCACTGACGCTGCGTTCACATTCCTTGGCATCACTGACCTGGAAGACGCCAAATCCGAGAATTGGCATCTCAACCCCGTTATTCAGAATAATCTTTTCCATAATCATTCTCCTCTCAACTGCACAAGATTTTTATTTTTCCGCCAGCCGATCATCGTCAACGCATCGTTCGCCAGGGCACAGCCGGCCGAGCCGATCACAAACAGGATCAGCCCGCTGCCGACCGCTAGACGACGACCGTAGCGGTCACTGATCGGCCCCCAGAGCAACTGCCCCGAACTGAAACCGATCAGATAGCCCGAGATCGTCCATTCGACCATGCCGGTATCCGCGTGTAACGAACGGCCCATGACCGGCATGGCGGGCAGATACAGATCGGTGGAAACAGAAGCAAATCCCATCAACAGACTGAGGACCGCGAGTACATACCAACCGGGAGCGGCCGGCGCCAACGCGTCGATCTCTCCCTCTGTTTTTACGTGTGTCAAGGTGGACATGATTTCTTCTATGATGAACGGCGGCCTCTGCACAATGGCAGACAGCCTCTTTCCGCCGCGCCCATTCGCGCATACTTTGTTGATAATTCACTGTAACCGAGAATGAACAAAGGCAGATAGACCGATCCTGTTGAATTATTGCCTGATAGTGTGAAGGTCTGGATAATAGGTCTGTAGGGCGCAGCGGGATTGATCGGGATGTTAGTATTTGGAATGACACAGTTATGCAGAATGTCTGGAAAAAACAGCAAGAAGGTTGTGCTTAGCATTTAGAAGAGATGAATTGCCCGATGGGATGATAAGAGCAGACAGTGCAAGGAAAAGTACGAGGAGTATCCCCTTGCCTTTGCCATGTGGCAGATGTTTTCGCTGAAGCTGAAGGAGTTGCTCAAGAGGAGGCTGGAAGGGTTACCACTGACAAAGACGGAACAGGAGTATTATTCCAGTTCGGGTGAAGAAAAAGATGGTCGCGCTGGCAACAGCAGAAATACATGGTCTTTCCAGGCAGGCTTTTTTCGTCGTTACTAGAGGTTGCACTTGACAAGACAGTTATATACAGTTTTTATTGCATTGAGTATCCGCCGTAATTACGGCGGATGGTTTCAAGGAGGCAAAGATGAAGCCGTCAGAAGCACTTAAGCGTTATCGTAAAGAGATACTGCAAATTACCGAACTGTATCATACCCGCAATCCACGGGTGTTCGGGTCGGCTTTGCACGGCAATGATAGTGAATCGAGTGATCTTGATCTTCTAGTCGAGCCGCTGCCTGATACAACCCTTATGGACATTGCCCGCATACAAAGCAGGTTGCAGAAACTGACCGGGGTGACGGTGGACGTGCTGACGCCGAATGCATTGCCGAAGTCATTTCGCGATCAGGTTTTGCTTGAGGCATTACCTGTATGAGCAACTATCAATTGAGGATTCCGGATTATCTGGAACATATTATTGCCGCAATCCAGCGAATCCATCGCTATACACTCGGTATGACGGAATTGGATTTTTTGGAGAATGAGCAGGTACAGGATGCGGTGCTTCGTAATATCGAGATCATTGGCGAGGCTGCCAGGAATATCGAACGATCATCTCCTGAATTCGTCGCACTTCATTCCGAGGTTCCATGGGAAGAAGTATATTTGATGAGAAACAGGATATGTTATGGGTATTTCAGCGTTGACTTGGAAGTAGTCTGGCACACGGTGCAGCGATACATACCGGAACTTGAAAAGCAGATACAGGATTTAATACAGACAATAGCCAACTAGACGTTTTTAAAGGCTGTTATTGGAAGCATAAGGGGTCTTGCGAGGAAGTTGTTGGAAAAAACGTTGTCGCTTGGTGGTAAACAGCAAAGGTGGCCGATTGGCCGCCTTTTGAATTAATGTATGTACCGCCCTCAAGGAGTGGCGAAAACTTCTATTGAAGCTGCCCTAAGAAACTGACGGGAGGAGAACACCATGAACAGCAGCACACCCATGGTAGAGGTCTTTTTCGATTACATCTGACCCTGGTGCTACCTTGGTACCGTGCGTACCGAACGCCTGCAACGGGAATACGGAGTTCAGCTTCGCTGGAGCGCCTTCCCGCTCCACCCCGAAACCCCCACGGAAGGAAGGGAGCTTGCCGAGCTCTTTGCCGGACGGGAGACCATGATCCGCGACATGCAGGCCCGGCTGCTGCAGGTTGCCGCGACAGAGGGGTTGCCACTTACGGAACGAAGCCGCACCTACAACAGCCGGCTTGCCCAGGAGTTGGGGAAATGGGCGGAGGCGCAAGGGCACGGCAATGAGTTCCACCAGGCAGTCTACCGGGCCTTTTTCGTGGATGGGGTCAACATAGCACTGGCTGACGAATTGGTGCGGATCGCCGCAGCCATTGGCCTGCCAGCGGATGAGGCGCGGACGGTGCTGGTGGAGAGGAGTTATGCCACGGCAGTGGATGCCGACTGGCAGCGGGCCACGGAACTGGGCATTACCGCAGTGCCGACTCACCTGTGTGGAGGCAGGCGTCTGACCGGTTTCGCGGCCTATGAAGATTTTGTGCGTTTGATCGGGAAGAATCGGTAAGTTCATGTACAGAGCAACAAAGGCGGCCTCACGACCTGTGTTTTTGAATACATCCGTAATGGGGAAAAGAAATGACTGATACTCCGCAGTCGAAACGAGCAAAAACAATTGCCTTCAATAAGGAGATGCAAGCGCTGTTTCGTCCAAGGAGCAAGAAGCAGCTTCTCGACGAGGCCGATGAACTCGTGTACCGGGCCTGGGAGGCGCCATCCAGGAAACGGGCGATTGAACTGGCGCGACGGGCGCTGGAAATTTCCGTCGATTGCGTCGATGCATATCTCCTGCTTGCCGACCTGGAAGCGAAGACAGACGAAGAGGCGATTGACCTTTATCGCAAGGCGGTGGAGACAGGGCGGCGCACCCTGGGAAAGAAGACATTCCGGGAGGATGCTGGGCACTTCTGGGGGCTCATCAACACGCGGCCATTCATGCGGGCGATGGACAGTCTGGCGTCCAGCCTTCGCTTCACTGATGGTGAGCAGGAGGCGATCGAGATCTGGCGCGAAATGCTCCGCCTCAATCCTAACGACAATCAGGGAGCACGCTACCGGCTCCTGGCCCTTCTGGTCGAGACGAACCGCAACGAAGAAGCGGAAGCGTTGCTAAAAGAGTACGAAGAGGAATATCTGGCTGACTGGGCCTATGCACGGGCACTCCTGATGTTCCGTAGCGAAGGGGATACGGCACGGAGCCGGGAGCTGCTGGCTGTGGCTCTGGTGAAGAATGCCCATGTGCCCCACTACCTGCTGGCCAGGAAAAAGCTGCCAAAAACCAGGGAGGGGTTCATCAGCCCCGGTGAGGAGTCCGAGGCAATTTCCTGCGCGGAGGCATACATGCTGAGCTGGCGTTTGACTCCCGGCGCGGCCGAATGGCTGGCGCGGGAGTCGGGCGTCCCGCTCGGCAGGGGATATCGTCCCCGCCTGACCACGCTCTTCCCGGCAACGGAGAAGAAGAATCTGGCCCGGCTCCTGGCACTGGCGACGGTCCCCGATGAGGCTCTTAACCTGGAGAGCCTGCACGGTTTCCTCTTCGGCCTCGCCATAACTCCCGAAATGGTCAAGCCGAGCGAATGGTTGCCGTTTGTCTTCGGCGAAGAGATGCTGACCTTCACCAACGAGAAGCAGTCGGAGCAATTGCTTGAGACCCTGTTCAATGCCTGTGACCGTTTTATCGATGAGCGGGAGGCGGGAAGACTCGGCTTTCCGTTCAACTACGACAAGTTGGCCCTTGAGGAGATGCCGCGGGTGCAGGACTGGGCGTACGGCCTGTTTCTGGCACTCGGCATGCGGCCGGGTATTTGGGGGCTGCGTGACGGCCAGTACGAAAGGATGCTGGAGCGGCAGGAGGGTGTTGCCTGGGCCGCCGCAGTCGTCTCCACGGTGGGATTGCCGGAGGCTCTCGATGAGGCTGTCGAAGCGGATGGCTATGAAGACGCTGATGAGGAAGCAGGACGCATTTACATGTCGATGTTCGAACAACTGCCGGATGCGGTGGCGACACTGCTGGAACATGCCGACAAGCGGCGTCACCTGCGGCTTGTGCCCCAGTCGCCACTACGTGCGGAGAAGACCGGCAGGAACGATCCCTGTCCGTGCGGAAGCGGAAAGAAGTACAAGAAATGCTGCGGAGGGTGAGAAATTGACGGGGCTTCACGGTCCTTGCAGAGGCGAGGACCACTCCAGTCTCCCCGGCTTCGACAAGTTCGCCCGCTAAACTGTCACCGGAATTCCTATGGTCAGGTAATCAACTCCAGATAATTTTTCCGGTTTATGAGCTGCCAAGTCGCATTGGGGTTTGCTTCCAGCCACTCCTTGGGCGGCTTTGCCTGTGCGGCACCCCATTTCATCTCAGGAATACCTCTTATAACCCGTTGTCCATATTTTCGTGCCTTTCGTGCGTTTCGTGGACAATTGCCTTGTGATCACCGCTCTATGGAAAACGGATTAAGAAACTGCCGCCCCCACAGATAGTTTTTATCAACCGGGCTCAGTTCCGCTTCTTCGCAGACCCTCTCCCAATTTTCACGAATGGCAGTCTCGATCCCACCGCAGAAAACAAAGGCAGATAGACCAATCCTGCTGATTTCTTGCCTGATAGTACTATTTGCCGGATAACTGTTGCCACGCAAAATGGGGTCGGGTAGTATTTACTCAGGAGGAATATATGAGAAACGAGACAGTTATTCAGGAAGTCAAGGATAGCAGGCTGGATGATGCGATCTCAAGCTTAGGCGACAGTATTGCCCGATTGACCGAAAAAGGGGAGCTACACACAACTGCCGTTCCGGGCTTGTCGCTGTTTCGGCGGGAGGAACCAACCGAACCGATCACCGGTATGTACGAACCGAGCGTTTGTCTTGTTTCCCAAGGAGCCAAACGGGTCATACTCGGAGATGACACCTTTGTGTATGATGCGCACCATTATCTGATCACGTCGGTAAATCTGCCCACGGTTGTCCAGATAATCGAAGCTAGTCCGGAAAGGCCTTACCTGGGGCTCAGGTTGAAATTTGATCTGCGCGAGATTACCCAGATGATGGTGGACAGCAATCTCCCCAAACCGCGCACACAAAAATCAAGCCGTGGCATGGCAACCGGGGAGGTGACGCTGCCGCTGCTCACCGCCATGCAACGATTGGTCGATCTGCTTGCCGATCAACAGGACATACCGATTCTTGCACCGATCATCCAGCGCGAAATCATCTACCGCTTGCTTGTGGGGGATCAGGGTGAGCGTTTACGCCAGATTGCATCGGCGGGGAGTCAGAGCAATCAGATAGCGCGGGCAATCGATTGGTTGAAGAGCAATTTCACAGAGCCGTTGAGTATCGATGACCTTGCTGCCAAATCAAGCATGAGTACTTCTACGTTTCATCACCACTTCCGGTCGATGACCGCTTTAAGTCCGTTGCAGTTTCAGAAACAACTCCGCTTGCAGGAAGCCAGGCGCCTCATGCTGGCAGAACGCATGGATGCCGCCAACGCGGCGTTTCAGGTCGGATACGAGAGCCCTTCGCAGTTCAATCGTGAATATAGCCGTCAGTTTGGGGCCCCACCGTTACGTGACATAATGAGGTTGCGCACTGCATATTGATGGCCTTGCATGGCGAGCTCAAAGGCTGGTGGGGCAGAATTATGCCGTGAGGAAATCTTTGCCAAAGTAACCGACGGTAAGGTATCTTTACGCAGCCGTGGTAATTTGCCCGGCTGAATGAATCTGAGTATGACGTTGCTCGTAGCGATCAAAGAGAAACAGGAGGAGCCATGGCCGCCAAGACACACCTGATTTATTTTTCTCCGACAAAAACCACCAGGAAAATCGTCGAACAGATCGCGGCGGGTCTCAACAGCCATGACGTCGAGCATTACGACTTGACCCGGATGGATGGGATGGTTGACTTGCGGTTGGAGGATGGCCTTGCCATTATCGGCATCCCGGTCTATGCCGGCCGGGTTCCCGAAGTCTTCCTGAAGCGGATTGAGGGGGTGTCGGCCGCCGGTATTCCGGCTGTTTTGGTTGCCCTTTATGGCAATCGCGAATACGAGGACGCACTTGTGGAGTTACGGGATGTCGCCCATTCCAAGGGCTTTGCCGTGATCGCCGCCGGAGCCTTTATCGGGGAACATTCCTATTCGACGGCCGAACAGCCCATTGCCGCCAACCGGCCCGACGAGGCCGACCTGCAAAAGGCCAAGGAGTTCGGGGCACGCATTGGGGAGAAGTTGCAGGGGGCCGTTGCCATGGCAACCCCGCAGATTCCAGGCAACGTGCCCTACCGGGAAAGGTTGCCCCTCGGCGGTGTCGCCCCCGAGACCGACCGCGAACGGTGCACGCTTTGCGGAACCTGCGCCACGGTTTGCCCGACCTTTGTCATCAGGGTCCAGAAGGAGGTCGTAACGGATGCGCAGAACTGCGTCATGTGCTGCGCCTGCGTCAAGTACTGCCCGGAGAACGCCAGGGCGCTGCGACACCCGATAGTCAACGCCAGGCGCGAGATGCTGATCAACAACTGCAGTCAACGTAAGGAGCCGGCCTGTTTCCTGTGAAGTGCGGTCACGGGGAACAGGACGGACCATTGCCCGTCATTTGAGAAGCGCGGCCTTGACCTTGTCGTCAATCAGGCTCTCTTCGATTGCTTCCCTGGCCCATGCTTCCCTGCATTGGGCCATCACCTTTGCGGCTCCCTCGGCAACAGCCGGGACATCGCTCCAGAGGGCGTTGCGAATCGACCTCAGTTCGTTCAGGTCGGCCTTCCGCCCGGCGCCCAGTTCCCGGCAGCGCCCGCACAGCAGGGCCAGGCTATCCATGCCGGGCCCATCATCGGGCCGGTAATCCCAGACGCGCAGGTCCTCCCTGCTTTCACACCACTCGCATTTGAAACCGGCCCGTTTGCCGATGGCCTTGCCGAAGGTGGCCAACTCTTCCTGTCGTTCCTTGTTTGCCTGATATCCCTTTGCCATGCTTGCCTCGATTGGAAGTATAAGCTGCCACCGGTTATTCTGCGGCAGTGAGTCCGCGCAGGAACTTCCCCATTGCCGCGAAGTACGCCTTCTCATTGACCGCCAGGATGTTGTTGTGATCTCCCCGCTCGAAGATCAGCAGTTCCTTGTGCCCAGTGGCCCATTCATGGAGCCGTTGGGCGTGGCTGACCGAGACCAGGTCATCGTTGCGGGTATGCATGATCAAGACGCCGCCTTTGAACGAGGCTATCTTTTTTTGCTGGTTGAAGCATGCATCAACCTCTTCCCGCAACTGCGCCATGGTCGCACCAACCTGGCGCGGCTCGGTGCGCACCAGTATCCGTTCCATGGGATCGGCCACGCCGCTTTCGACGATCAGCCCCGCCGCTTCCGGATAGAGGGCGGCGCCATGTACGGCATACAGAGATCCGAGGGAACGGCCGAAGAAGATGATCTTCTCCGGGGCCAGGCCGCTGGCTTCCACGATCAGCCGCACATCATCCAGCATGGCTGTCAGGGCCGGTTCACCGCTGGACATGCCATAGCCGCGATATTCGGCCAACAGCAGGTTGGCGCCCAGCTCGGCCACCCTCTGCTCGAACTCTCCCAGGTAATCGGCCACGCTTTCGCCGTTGCCATGAAAATGGATGATGGTCGGCCATTGCCCGTTGGTTTTGTTGTATTTGCATCCCAGCCGGAACCCGTTCCCCTCTACGAAAAACGGGTGCTCGAAATGGTTCGGCCAGGGGTAGAAATATTGGCTGGATAGGGTAGGGTGATCCAGTATGGGACTGTTCACGGTTGCAACCCCCTTAATGCTCTGTCGGATCAGGGCTTAATGTAGGCATTCAGGCCGATGGTGACAGGTTTGCCGTCCACCATGGCGGCGGTAACGGCATTGCCCCGTGTGCTGGCAACCATCAGGGTCTTGCCGGATGCGGATGGTGTGGGCTTCTCCAGGTCGATCTCGATGCAGAGCTTGTTGCCTTTGATTTCAACGGTCATTGCCATGGCTGGTTTCCTTTCGATTTGCGGTTATTCCACCCGGTCCACCTTGAGGGCAAAGGTAAGCTCGGAACCGGCCAGGGGGTGGTTGCCGTCCAAGGTCACATCGGTTTCACCTGCGGCTACCACCATCATCACCCTGGATGCCCCGCCTGCGAATTCAATGCTTAATTTTTGACCAACTGCGATCTCTTTGTCAGCAGGGAAGACATGCCGGGCAACCTGGATGATGTTTTCCTGCCGCCGCGGTCCGTATGCCTCTGCGGCGGGGAGCACGACATTTTTTGCTTCGCCTGCACCCATGCCGATGATGGCCTGCTCAAGGGCCGGAAAGACCTGACTGTTGCCGATTGTCAGGCACAAGGGGCCGTGCTCGTCGCTGCTGTGAAAAATCCTGCCGTTGTCCAGGGTGCCCACGTAACTGATAGTCACGGTACTGCCGACCTTCGCCCGAATCATGCTGACATCTCCTTTGTATCATGGTTTTCGGCATCTGGACAGCCGCAAACCCCGCAGGTGCAGACCCTTAAGCCGCACGACCGGCAACCTGGGTTCAACGGGTCGCGCCCATCGATGGTATTGCCGCAAGCGGTGCATTCGTAACGGAAAAAGGCAAAGCCGCAGTTGCGGCAGACCAGCTGATGGTTATCTTCGCTCGATGGGACGATATGGACGGAGCCGCAGATCAGGCAGATTGACGCCATTTCCGGGCTGTTCCTGATGTTGTCGCGGTTCCTGCGATACTGTTCGAACAACTTCTTGGCCATGTCTTTATCAAGTGGTTCCATTATTCCTCCCTGGTGTGCATGAGACTACTGCAACTTTGCTGCCGGATTTGTGGCAATGCGCCATGGCCCGCAATTATTATCAACCAAGGGGGGGAGTTGCTTTTAGCCAGGCATTTTTTAGCATAAGGAATAAACTGCGGTAAAATAATAAAAAGGAGTCGAACGGCACAAAGAGGAGGGCACCATGGCGACCTTACGTGGCACTGAGTTGGCTCAAGAAATCCGGCAGAAAGTAGCAGACCTGAAACTGGTATGCCAAGGAGTGGACGAAAAGCTGGCCTCGCGAGCACCTAAGGGCAGGTGGTCGCCCAAGCAGATTCTTTCCCACCTGTGCGGCCCCGAACACGTGGGACACCTGCCGATCCTGACGGCTTTCATCGACAATGATACCCCGGTGATCGATTTCGATACCGAAAATCCGTTCTTCAGCGAAACTCGAGAGCGCATGAGCTTCAGAGAGCTGGTCGCGGAGTGCGAGAAGAATTATCAACGTGTGGCCAACTTCGCGGAAGAGCTGACCGATGGGCAGCTGGCAAGAAAGGCGCATATTCCGAAGCTGAAGGATTCCCCGCTGGGCGAGTACCCCACCCTTGACGGCATGATCTCCGGGCTGGGCGATTTCCACGTCCAGTTTCACATAGACCACCTGAACGAGATCCTGGCGGCCCTTTCCAGTAGCCGTTGAGTGCAGTAATATACTGGATAAACCTTCAGACGAGTTATGACTTGAAGATCACTGCAAAGACCATGGCCAGCCGGGTAAAGCCTATGGCCGCCTGAACAGTGTCCAGGGACAATGTTGGCATCTTGAATGCCTGACGCGTATTAGTTTTGCCTAGGCAGCATCTTTCTAATATCCGCCTGATCACGTAACCCTTTTTTATAAATTTCAAACTGACCGTCGATTTTCTGCTGGCTCAGATAGGTGCTGATACTCTCCTTCACATCATCGAAGATCAGCTTTTCCGGCTGTTTATCAGTAACTTTAATCAGGTGATAACCAAACTTAGTGGTAACGATATCGCTTGTCTGGCCGACTGGAGTACTAAAAGCCGCATCAGCAAAGGATTTGACCATCTGCTCTCTGACAAAGAAGTCCAGGTCACCGCCATTGGCTTTGCTTGGACAATCGGAACTCTGATGGGCCAGTTGGGCAAAGTCACCACCATCCTTCAATTTTTGCTGAATGTCTTTGATTTTATCCATTGCCGCTTTTTTTGCTGTATCATCCGCCGTCAATTTCACCGCAACCAGGATGTGGCTTGCCCTTACTTTTTCAGGCTGTTTCATGGAATCCTTGTTGGCATCATAAAACAGGTGCAGTTCCTCATCAGTCACCATTATCTCGGCGTTGAACTTGTCATACAGTTTTTTCTGCAGCCCCTCTATGGCCACTTCCCGGCGCATTCGGGTCTGCATGACTTCCTCGGTCAGTGTGTTTGTGTTCAAGAAATCCTGAAATTCAGTATCTGAGGGATACTGTTTCCTAAAAACAGACATTTTCTCTTTGATGGCATTCTCATCTACATTGATTTTCTCCTTTTGGCTGTCCTGATAAAGCAGCTCGATATCAATCAACTGGTCAAGGACAAGATTCTGCAGTTTCTGCAATTGCTCTTTGTCACTCTCCAGCCAGCCGATGCCGGCAAAATTGTGTTTGGCTACCTCCATATTTATATCGAAATCTCTGTTTGAGATAGGTTGGCCATTGACCAGTGCAATCACACCACCATCCTTTTGTTTTTCAACTGCCATTGCCGTTGAGGTGATGCAAAGAAATAGAAAAAGAAATGGTATTCTGGATACATTGATTAGCGAAATATCCATGATTTGTCCTCTCCGTACTTGGATTTTTCTGGTTGTTTTTGCTTCTTTTCCCTTCGCCATTTAAAGGTCATATCCGGTGGCCACTATACTCATCTCTACGGAATTGAATATAGTGTCCACCTGAACTCTTCGTGGGAAAAGAGTTCCTGGTTTTGATACGATTCTCAAAATCGTTTCGGCCCTTGGCCTCAAACTGCACGCAGAGGCAGCTCACTAAAAATTTAGCCGTCGTTTGCCCTTGCTATTGCCCCCTTAATGTCTGCAAAAACGTACCTACTAAGGCCGAAAATTGGGATTGATACGATCATTTAATTCGCGTTCATAACAGGTTGGCTTGGTCCGACCACAGAAAGCTAGTTGCAACTACATTAAAAACCAGCCTGTCCACGTTTTACCTCCAACATATCTCATTTCCCTTCCTGGATGTGCCGAATACCCCTGTTTTTCAGGCGTAAAGCATCGCTGTTCGCCGGATTCGTTTGAAGTACCCGATCATAATCGACAATCGCCTCTGCGTATTTACCTTCCTTGTACCTTATCCCGGCACGACGCATAAGATACACTTCGCTGTTGGGGTCAAAAGAGAGAAGCCGCTCGGTATCTTCAAGCGCTTCTGCCAGCCCTCGTGGTGAGATTGTTGGCTTGTTGAATACACAGAACTCCTTGTTCTCCAGTGCTTCCCTGGCGTAAGGATCCATTTCGAGAGCCAACTTGGAGTCAGCATATGCTTTATCGAGTCGCTCCAGCCACATCAAAGCATATCCACGCTGCTGGAGCAGGAACGGGTGATCGCCGTACTGACGGGCTTTGTCATAGAATTTCAATGCTCCTTCGTAGTCATTATTGAAGATCATCCGCTCGTCACCGCGTTCCAGGTCGATTCGGCCTTCGAGCAAAACCAGTCTTGGATTTCCTTTGTAAAAGGCTCGGCTGGCTTTGACAAATGACTCCATTTGATCCAGTGATCCACCCCACCGCGGCATCAGGGTTGTCAAAAATGCCAAGCGAGCATTAAGGCTATACGGAAAGAGGCGGATCACCTTTTCAATTGTCAGCTTGGCCTGCGCCTCGCCATCAGGGAGAGTTCGGTCCATCCTGAGCAGATAGCAGTATGGCATTAGGATATCTTCTCTAATAGCCAATGCATGGTCGAAATCCTTCCGGGACAACTCAAGGAAGCGCTCCATGCCGGAAAACTGAGCGTCCGATGTTTGAGTTGCCGTTGCCGTACCCCGAGCCTCTGCAGCACGGGCGTAATAATAAACTCCTCGGGCCAGATATGCAGGGTACGTATCAGATGATTGAGAAACCCATTCAGTAAAAAGGGGTTCAAGTGCGGGATCGGTACGGAAGAAAACTTTCAGTGCGCTTTCAGCATCTGTTTCGCGAGCAATATCCTGCTTTGGTGCCTCTTGGTGAACAGATAACTCTCGTGTAAGCTCCGGGAATTTCTTCTCCTTTAACAGAACAAGCAGGTAATCATAGTCATTTGACACATAGCGGAATCTGTCAGTCGGGATAGTGGCTTTGAGTTTGCCGACAGGCATGAAGGTCTCTGAAAAGCTCTTTTGGCAGCCGGTTGTCAGCAAACAAATGGCAATGAAAAACATAATCAAGATGCGCATAAATAATCCCCCTACATTTTTTCTCTATCAGGCATGTCCCCCATAGGTGTCCTTAGTCCTACGGTGCGATGACGATATTTTCCATGTTTACAGTGCCGGCGGTGATTGTGATGGCCCCATGGATAATTGTCATCCCAATCTGCGATTGATAGTCGGAAGCATATCCTCCTTTAAGGGAAAAAGTGATTTCCTTGGAAAAGGTCAAGTCGTTCACGAAGTCAATTGCCGGAAGTTGCACCAATCCACCGTCTTGCACGTTGTCAATGGGAATGCCGATTGGGAAATTGATGGTCCAGTTCCAGGTGGCCGGGGTCGGGTCATCGTTGCCGGCAAGATCCTTCGCTCGAACGGCGAAGCTTAGCTGGCTATCAGTCCGGCAGGTAGTGCACTGGGCGAAGACAATGCTATTGCCATAGGGTGATGTGCAAGTTCCCCAACTACCGTTGCTGAGCTTGCACTCAAATGTCGAACCAATCTCGGTAGCTGAGAAGGTGAAAGAGAAGGAAGTCGAGGTGGTTGAGGTCGCCGGACTGGAGGTAATGTTGGTGTCCGGGGGGGTGATGTCGGCGAAGGTGGCGGTGACTCTCCGGGCCTGGTCCATGGTTACCTGGCAGACGTCGCTGCCGCCGCAATTGTCTCCCCAGCTTATGAATGTATAACCAACACCCGCTGATGGCGACAGAGTGACCACTGAACCAATATCATAAGACTGACTGCAGTTGCTGGTACAGCTCATGTCAGTTGTCGCTGGATTTGTGGTTGTATGCACAGTTCCTGCGCCAGACACGCTAAGGGTGAGAGGGTAGGTGATTTTGACAAACGAAAAACCGACCATGCAATCTGCGGAGATCGATCCAGTGGTGTAAGTATTGCCGCTCCAGGAGCCAGATGGACATGTGCCGGAGACGGTGGTTGACGGTTGATAGTTTGCATTCGGGGCCAAAGTAAAGGTGGCTGCACTGTTGCCAACAATCACCGTGTTGGCGGAACTGATGGTGCCGTTTCCACCGCTGATGCTGCCGGTAACTGTGTAGCCTGCTCCGTTGCCGGTCAGGGCAATATCCTTGTTGGGTGCGGTAACATCGCTGCCGGAAATCCGCAGGACAGCGCTCTTTCCTCCGACTGTGGCAGGATTGTAGCTTGCCATAACGGTACAGGAGGAACCGGCAGGAATAACAGGTGTTAGGCTACCGCAACTGCCATCACTGCCATTGCCGGTGTTGATTCTGAACTGGTCAGGGTCGGCGCCGCGTAGAGCAATGGAATTGATCTGTAGCTTGCTCGAACCACTGGCAGCCGTATTGGCAATGGTCACGGTCTGACTGCTGCTGCTGCCAACGGTTACAGTGCCAAAGTCAGTCGCCACTGGTGAGATCGAAGCAACAGAATTTCCGAACTGTCCGCCACGAACAGGCCAGACATACTCTTTACTAGTCTTGTAATTAGCGTACACGTAGCCATCGCCTGTACTGACATACCAAGCGGTGTCACTATAGTGTGCGTGGGTAGTGGAGGTCCAGTAGTAACCAATTCCGATATTGAATGGATGGTTAGTCGGCAATGCCGAATTGTATTTTGATGCATCAACCAGACTCTCCAGTTCCAACCATGTAGGAAGCCGCCAATCACCGACGGTGGAACCGTCAGTCAAGCTGCATTTCCCGGAAGCCAGATTGTTCGTCCATACGAGGGCATTGGCCCATGTAAGAGTATTATTGCTCTTATCCACTCCGCCGACGGTATCGGTGCAATAGGCATTACGTAGCCAGACCAGTCCGGTCAGGTTGTCCGTAACCGTACCGTTGCCGTTGATTGTGAAGCGGGGCGACGGCAATAGCACTCCAGGGGTGAGCGCCCCGTCGTCTCCAGCTGCATAGCTTATCTTCTGACCGGTTTCAGGCACCTGCGCTTGCAGGGCATGACAATAATCGGCAGCGACCGAAAACTTGAGGGTAAGAACAAATATCGAAATCAATATGATCTTTTGGGTGTTAGGTCTGCAGGTCATATCAGCTCCTTAATAATCGCAACATTGAATTGCATCTCAAGTTTCATTGTCCGCCGCGTACAGGCAAGACATAATAGGTGGATGTCTTGCCCATACTCAGGATGTCACCATCCCCGCTGACATCGACGAGCCCTGCGCTGGCTGTGTCCCCTGGATTGGTAGTTGATGTCCAGTATGCCCCGAGAATCGCACTGAAAGGATGGCCGGTCGGCAATGCTGGGCCATATTTAGAGGCATCAATCAAGGACCGCAGTTCCTTCCTGGTTGGTAGTCGCCACTGCCCGGAGGTGGAACCGTCGGTAAGCCCGCATTTCCCAGAAGCTAGGCTGTTGCTCCAAACCAAGGCATTAGCCCAGGCAAGTGCTCCGCTGCTCTTCCCCACTCCGCCGACCGTTTCAGTACAATTGGCGTTTTTGAGCCAGATCAGCCCAGTCAGGTTATCCGTAACAGAACCATTGCCATTGTTGTCAGTAAAGCGGGGAGACGGCATAGGCTGTCCGGCTTTGATAGCACCATCATCACCCGCAGCGTAACTACTGGTCTGTCCGGTGCGAGGGAGAATTATTTCAGAGGCATAAGATAGTGCTGAACATGCAAACAAAATTGACAAAACGAATGTAATAATTTTCATCATCGACTTGCTCCTTGAGAATACAATTAGTGCAACGGGGAGCCCGGTTCACCCGCTTCGCCCGGTCGGTTTTCCGGGCGGGGCGGTGTGCAACCGGTTGGTTGGCGCTCTTCCTTTTATGGGGCTATTTCACCATTAATAAACATTGTGATAATTGTGGCCAGAATGCACCATGAGGCAAGTCGTCCAATCTTTTCCCGTTTATTAAATATCGCCCACAGTACCAGCACTGTTAAGCTAAGGAATATAACTCCAAAAAGACCATTGACTAACGAATACAATTCAGCCGTTTTGTAGTAGTAAGGAACAGGCCCCTCTCCTCCGAAAGGATAGCCGCTTGTGCGTCGAAGAAGCCCCACTCTCACCCATTCGTTGAGGTTGATAGCAGAAGTCAGCCCACTTGCCAGTGCTGCCACAATGTGGATTGCAGTCGCTGTTTTGGTCTTCATGCCTTGTGTCATCCTTTATTTGCTTGCCAACTCCTGATATGTCTGTCAGTGTCAATAAGGGAATAGCATTCC
>PJFB01000018.1 GCA_003574895.1 Geobacter sp. | reverse complement strand
ATCTCTACAAACCGGACCGCATGGCAACCGCCGGCTTCCGTTACATTCCACTGGGGCGCTGCGGCGGTAGCTGCGGCGAGGTAAAATAGCATGCGCATCCTTGTAACCGGCGGAGCAGGATTTATCGGTTCCCATCTCTGCGAGCGGCTCCTGTGCCTGGGTCACGACGTCATCTGTCTGGACAACTTCTTTACCGGTTCCAAGGACAACATCATTCACCTGATGGACAACCACCGCTTCGAGCTGGTGCGCCACGACATCGTGGAGCCGATCCTGCTGGAAGTTGACCGGATATACAACCTTGCCTGTCCCGCCTCACCGGTGCATTACCAGTACAACCCGGTAAAAACGGTCAAGACCAGCGTCATGGGCACCATCAACATGCTGGGCATGGCCAAACGGGTCAAGGCGCGCATCCTGCAGGCATCCACCTCCGAGGTTTACGGAGACCCCCAGGTACACCCCCAGACCGAGGATTACTGGGGAAACGTGAATCCGATCGGCATTCGCAGCTGTTACGATGAAGGCAAACGGGTGGCCGAGACGCTGATGATGGACTACCACCGCCAGAACGGCGTGGATATCCGCATCATCAGGATCTTCAACACCTATGGCCCGCGCATGGCCGAGAACGACGGCCGGGTGGTATCCAACTTTATCCTGCAGGCCCTGCGAGACCAGGACATAACGGTCTACGGCAATGGCTCGCAGACCCGTTCCTTCTGCTACGTGGACGACCTGGTGGAAGGTATGATCAGGATGATGGAGTGCGAGGATTTCACCGGGCCGGTCAATCTGGGCAACCCGGTTGAAAACACGATCCTTGAGTTTGCGGAAAAAATCATTACAATTACTCAATCCGAATCCAAGATCGTCTTCAAGCCGCTACCCCAGGATGACCCCAAACAGCGCCAGCCGAACATAAGTTTGGCCACAGAAAAGCTGCGATGGGAACCCGTTATCGATCTTGAAACAGGACTCAAGAAAACGGCTGATTATTTTGCCGCTAAAATGATCTAAGGGTATCAACATGAAGCTACGCCTGCAAAAAAGGATGTACTTCATTCCAGCGGGATGCATTGCCTTCATCCTGTTTTTTACCGTGTTCGGCGACAAAGGCCTGCTGCGCATTTATGAGCTGAAACAGGACAAAAGCAAGATCGATGCACGGCTGGTTGACACCAGAAACGAAAATGAGAAATTGAAACGGGAAATTCTGGCCCTCAAGGGCGACCGTCGCTACCTGGAAAGTATTGCCCGCAAGGACTTTGGCCTGGTACGCAGCAACGAGGTCATCTACCAGTTTCCGCAGGAAAAGAAGCAACCCTGAATTTGTAAGGATTTTACCATGCCAAGACAAAGCTGTGCGGTCTGCGCCTGGCGCGAGACCTGCTCCAAACGATTCTGCGTGAGTGACGGCGGAGCCCGCTGCCCGGATTTTTCCCGCGATGTCAGCATCAAAAACATAGACGAGGACTAACAACCCCTGATCAAACCTAAGGATACTTCCAATAAATGATGCGCAATCGAATAGCTTCCCTTGTTGAATCCGCCCTCCATGCGGCCACAACCGCAAAGGAACTTGTTTCTTCCCCTTTTCCAGCGGTGATAATCGGTACGCCGGCCAATTCGGACCATGGCGACTTCTCCTGCAATGTCGCCATGCAACTGGCCAAAGGCGAGCGAAAGCCGCCCCGCCAGGTGGCCGAGATTATCATCCGCCATATCCGGAATCCCGATGGCCTGCTGGCAAAGACCGAAATAGCCGGCCCGGGCTTTATCAACTTCTTTGTTTCCGCCACCGCCTGGCAGGCCGCCCTGCTTGAGATCGAAGCAAATGGGGCTGACTTCGGCCTTACCACAACCGGCGCCGGGAAAAAAGTCCAGGTCGAATTCGTCAGCGCAAACCCTACCGGGCCACTGCACATAGGGCACGGACGGGGCGCGGCCATAGGCGACACCATCTGCCGGCTCCTGGCAGCCACGGGCTGGGATGTGACCCGCGAATTCTACTACAACGACGCCGGCCAGCAGATCAACAACCTTGCCCTCTCTGTGCAGGCACGCTGCCTGGGCATCGAACCCGACGACCCACGCTGGCCAATGGACGGCTACCAGGGCGAATACATCAAGGACGTTGCCCGCTCCTATCTGGCGCTGGAGACGGTGGACGCCAATGACCAACACATCACCGCCCTTGGCGACCCCCATGACCTGGACGCCATCCGCCGCTTTGCGGTAGCTAGCCTGCGCCGGGAACAGGACCTTGACCTCAGGGCATTTGATGTCCAATTCGACGTATTTACCCTTGAATCCAGCCTCTACAGGGAGGGACGGGTTGATAACGTAGTCAAGCTGCTGGGAGAAAACGGATACACCTACGAGCAGGATGGCGCCTTGTGGCTGCGGACCACGGCCTTCGACGACGACAAGGACCGGGTCATGCGCAAGTCGGACGGCAGCTATACCTACTTTGTGCCGGATATAGCCTACCACCTGGCCAAGTGGGAACGGGGCTTCACCCGCGTCATAAACGAACAGGGTTCGGACCACCACAGCACCATCACGCGTGTTCGTGCCGGCCTGCAAGGCCTGAACCGGGGCATCCCCAAAGGATGGCCAGAGTATGTCCTGCACCAGATGGTAACGGTCATGCGCGGCGGCGAAGAGGTCAAGATTTCGAAACGTGCCGGCAGTTACGTCACCCTGCGCGACTTGATCGATGAAGTAGGCCGTGACGCCACCCGCTTCTTCTTCATCATGCGCAAGCCCGACTCTCAGCTCGTCTTCGACATCGATCTTGCCAAAGAGCAATCTCCGGACAATCCGGTATACTACGTACAGTACGCACATGCCCGCATCTGCAGCATATTCGAAAACGCTGCGGACAAAGGCATGGCAGCACCCGAGCAGCCGAATCCGACGGAACTCGCACCTTTGGTTACGCCCGAGGAGTTGCAACTCATCAAACTTTTGACTGCTCTGCCCGATACCGTTGACGACAGCGCGCTGCATTTCGAGCCGCACCGCCTAACCTACTATCTGACCGAGCTGGCAAGCTGCTTTCATGGTTTTTACAACAAAAACCGGGTAATCACCGATGACCAGGCATTGACCAAAGCACGCCTTTACCTGTTGAAACGCACCGCCCAGACCCTGAAGAATGCCCTGTCAATCCTAGGCATATCAGCCCCTGAACGGATGTAGCGGAGTTTCCCATGAGGATCGATTACAGCGAGCCAAAACAAGCCTTCATAACACCCCAAGGTAAAAACAGGCCACGCAAAGAGCCTGTGGGGCTGATCACCACCATCGCCATCATCACCGGGCTGATCACCTTTGTCATTGGCTTTGGCGCGGGATGGGTCCTGTCCCAGCGAGCCGCGAAAAAGGCATTCCAGGCGGCAACCGAGCAAAACAGCCTGGAAAATTCACCCAAACAGGAACCCGCACCGGTACAGGCAAAAGCACCCCAATCCGGACCGGCTTCACCCGGCCCACAGCAACCATTGCCGGGAACAACCAACCCCCAAGGGACTCCCACTGGCCAGCCCACTCCGGAACCGCCGCTGAGTTTCTACAAGACCCTGCCCAGCGGCCAGAAAAACATGGTCTTGGGAAGCGGCTTCAATACCAAGGAAGAAAAAGGCAAGCAACCGCTCCAGGCGGCCATTCCGTCAAACCTGAACAGGCCCCCCCAACCAGCAAACGATGCCAGCGGCAAAACAGACACAACAAAAACACAGGCCGCGGATAAACCGGCAGCCCGGCCAGAGGCAACCGCCTTTACCGTACAAGTGGCATCCTACAGCCTGAAGTCAGAAGCCGAGGCATTAAAAAGCAAGCTGGCCGGCAAAGGCTACAATGTGTCCATAGTCGAATCAAATCAGGGTGACAAAGGGATTTGGTATCGTGTTCGAGTCGGCAAAAAGCTTGAGCAGGAAGCAGCCAAGGAACTAGCCGGCAAACTGGGCAAAGGCGCCATCGCGATTCCGGAGCGGGACTAGCTGCAAAAACTAATCGCATCATTTCCACATTCTTTTATTGACAATAGCAATTCATTCCAGTATAAAGTTTATTCCAATTGACGCGGGGTGGAGCAGTCTGGTAGCTCGTCGGGCTCATAACCCGAAGGTCATAGGTTCAAATCCTATCCCCGCAACCAAAAAATTCAGGCACTTACGAAACTCGTAAGTGCCTTTTTTGTTGTTGCACCCCAAAATGTACACATAAAACCTTACAACAAAGGCCAGCACGCCATCTAACTAACTAAAGTAACAGCAATATAGCATATGCTTTTTTAGAGACCGATCTACAAACTCAGAGGCACGCACCATCTCAGGAACCGGCTAGGTTCCGCCAATGGCGCGATGCCCATGCCGTCTCCCTAGTACTTTTCGAATTCCACATCAAACTGATCGTCACCGCTGCTTTCTCCCAACTGGATATTGACACCGCCGCCACTGGTCTTTTTTCTCGGCGCATCCAAGGTCTTGTGGGCAATGTGCCCGACCTGGGGCTTGTGTTGGGGAATGCGCCCGGCGCGGGCGGGCTGCCGTGACATGCCTTCCCCCTCAATGCGGAAGAAGCTGATGGATTCCTTGAGTTGTTCTGCCTGGCCGGAGAGTTCTTCCGAGGTGGAAGCCATCTCCTCGCTGGCCGAAGCATTCTGCTGGATAACGGAATCCAACTGCTGGATGGCCCTGCTGATCTGTTCGGCCCCGGTGTCTTGTTCCCGGCTGGACGCACTGATCTCCTGTACCAGTTCGGCGGTTTTCTGGATGTCGGGCACCATCTTGTTCAACATTCCGCCGGCTGTTTCCGCAACCTGCACACTGCGGGTGGAAAGATTACTGATCTCGCCGGCAGCCGACTGGCTGCGTTCGGCCAGCTTGCGCACCTCGCTGGCAACCACCGCAAAACCCTTGCCGTGTTCACCGGCGCGGGCCGCTTCGATGGCGGCATTCAGGGCCAGCAGATTGGTTTGACGGGCGATTTCCTCAATGATGGATATTTTGGTGGCGATCTCCTTCATGGCCGAGACGGTCTCGGCAACCGCTTTGCCCCCCTCCTTGGCATCAGCGGCGCTTTTGATGGCGATCTTCTCGGTCTGGACCGAATTGTCGGCGTTCTGCTTGATACTGGAGGTCATTTCTTCCATGGAAGAGGAAATTTCCTCGGCAGATGCCGCCTGCTCGGTGGCGCCTTGTGACATCTGCTGAGCCGTGGACGAGAGTTCCTGGCTTCCGGCGGCCACGTTATCGGCGGCGGCCTGAACCTCCCGGACAACCACCTTGAGCTTTTCGACCATTTCGCCCAGGGCCTGCATCAGTTCGTCTTGTTCGCTCCTTTTTTTGATCACCACGGTCAGATTGCCCTGGGCCACCTCACGGGCATTGCTGGTGATCAGGTTTAGGGCACTGAGCAGTTGATTCACCGATTGGGCCAGCAGATCAAAGGTTTTTCTGACGTGCTCGGTATCACCATCCCCTTCTGCGGGCTGGATACTGACGTTGTTGTCGCCAAGGGCAAGCTTGTTGAGACCGTCGGCCAGGCGTTGCGTCTCTGTCTCCTGGTAGGTGGCAACCTTTTGGGCGATGCGTCCGGCTTTCTTGATGGCGGTCTGGTCGGAAACGACTTCGAAGGCACCGATTATTTTCCCCTGGTCGTCGCGCAGGGGAATGCCGCTGTAGGCGATATCAAGGTCAAGGCCGGCCGCTGGATGGGCATCGGTTTCGCTGCTGGCCGTCTGTCCGTTGCGTATGGCCTGGCCACAGGCGCATTTGTCAGTTTTGCAGTCCGATGTCTTGAAGTGGTCGTAGCACTTGGTGCCGATCACCTGCTGTTGGGTTTTACCGCCCACCTTGGCTCCCAGGTCATTCATGTAAAGGATGTTGAAGTCCGTGTCGATGACCATGGCCGGAGTCGGCATGTTGTCCAGCAGACCGACAAGGCGGGTAATGGTGCCGTTCACCCCCTCCACGATCCTGCCGAAATCTCCCTGGTGCCGGCCCGCATCGGCCCGCGTGGTTATGCGCCCTGCAATTGCCGCTTCGGACAGCATTCCCGTGTCCTTGATCAGCATCTTGATGGCTTCCGCCAGTTTACTCACTGATTCTGACAACAACTCGAAGGTTTTTCTGACCTGTCCGGTGTCGCTATCCCCTTCTGCGGGCTGGATACTGACGTTGGTGTCGCCAAGGGCAAGCTTGGTGAGCCCGTCGGCCAGACGCTGCGTCTCTGTCTCCTGGTAGGTGGCAACCTTTTGGGCGATGCGTCCGGCTTTCTTGATGGCGGTCTGGTCGGAAACGACTTCGAAGGCGCCGATTATTTTCCCCTGGTCGTCGCGCAGGGGAATGCCGCTGTAGGCAATATCAAGGTCCAGGCCGGCCGCTGGATGGGCATCGGTTTCGCTGCTGACTGTCTGCCCGTTGCGTATGGCCTGGCCACAGGCGCATTTGTCAGTTTTGCAGTCCGATGTCTTGAAGTGGTCATAGCACTTGGTGCCGATCACCTGTTGTTGGGTTTTACCACCCACCTTGGCTCCCAGGTCATTCATGTAAAGGACGTTGAAGTCCGTGTCGATGACCATGGCCGGAGTCGGCATGTTGTCCAGCAGACCGACAAGGCGGGTAATGGTATTGTTCACGCCCTCTACGACTTTGCCAAAATCTCCCTGGTGCCGTCCGGCATCGGCCCGGGTGGTTATGCGCCCGGCAATTGCAGCCTCCGACAGCACCCCGGTGTCCGTGATCAACGCCTTGATGGCATCGGCAATCTTGAGAATGGCGACCTGCAAATTGCCGGTTTCATCCCGAGAACCGGTATCCAGGACAATATCGGTTTCACCTGCCGCAAGCTTGTTGGCGGCAGCCACGCATGTGTTGATGGGCCCGGTAATGGAACGGGTAATCAACCATGCCAGCCAAGCCCCGACAATCAGTGCGAGAAGCCCTGAAAAGACGATGGCATTCCTGGTAAATCCAGCGAGCTTGTCGGCATCGACACCGACACGATCGACCTCCTTAGACTGATACTCGGCCATCTCGTTTACAGCCGCCATATATGCTGTCTGCACGGATCGGAGCCGGGTGATCAACCGGTCCCTGGCCCCCTTGCTGTTGCCCTGATGAAGAAGATTGAGCATGATCGCCTGCTCGTCCTGGTAGGCTTTTTTGGTGTCTTTGATCGCCTGGAGGTATTTTCTGTCGCTCTCTGACCGCATCGTTTGTTCAATATCCGCTATGCCTTTATTGATACGGGTGTTGGCATCGGTTACCCGCTGCTCCTCCTTTTGTTGCGTCACACTATCCCCATAGATGATTATGTTGCGGATTGCCCGGGCAACAACGTTGACATCACTGTTCATCTCATTGAGAAGCTTGACTTTTACGTATTTATCGTGTGTCAGCAGCACGATCTCGTTATCAAGCCTTGAAACATTCATGAAGGCGATGGCTATGGCCAAAACCATCAACAGCAATACACTGCCAAATCCGATGATGAGTTTCCGGCCAATGGGGATGTTTTTGAACATGGTCGTCTCCTTGTGCAAATATTTGTTGTTAGATAGACTTAGTCACTTGAATACAAGGGGTTGCCGAGCATGTCCCGACCAAAACCCGCCTCATCAAACCGATTGAACAACCGGAACGCATTCGTCACGAAACCAAAACGTAATCAGCCAAACCATACCCATAAACAACTTGCGTAAATTCACGCAAAGTTTGTACACCAAACTGTACACTAATTTTGAATATTTACTCGCGCCTTTTCGGACAGACAGTTAATTTTCGTGTAAAGTCCCGTACGTTTTTACCCCCAGTCATGGGGCCATACGGAGTGATATCGGGTCGGCGACCAGGTATTTAAATCGCACAGCGGCAATAGGTTACGTAAAATCGGTGAGCAGTTCCGTGCAGGTGAAATTGCGAAATCGGAACCGCGCCGCCTGCTGGAAAAATAAATGGGGCTGGACATACCATTGTCGGAAGAGCTTGAATGGGTAAAGTCAATCCCGAGAATTTGAGTTTCGGAGACCTCTTGAGGTGTTCTTGTGCAACTGTACCATGATAGAAGGTGGCGTAAAGCCCCAGGCGGGAAAAAGCCTGTGGCCGCCGGCAGGCGCAATGAGAAAATCAATAAAATATCAGCAGGATACCACTATGCGGCCTGGGATATTGGCCTGCTGTTACCGTTGGGTTGAACCATTGCCGGCTGTCCTGGCTGTCTGCCTTATTTGATCGTGCCGTTGTTGTAGCCGACCAGTTGCCCGGTATAACCTCCTTGGCCTGTCACTGCACCGGTCGCGCTGCAATTGCTGATCGTTCCGTTGTTCGTTCCCGCAAGCCCACCCCTGAATCCGCCGGTGCCGCTGACAGTGCCGCTGGCCTGGCTGTTGCCGACCGTTCCGTTGTTGCTGCCGATCATGCCGCCGATAAATCCGCCGGTTCCGTTCGCCGTGTTCGAGGTCCGGCAATTCGATACCGTACCGTAATTGATACCGGTCAATCCGCCAATACTGCCGGAATACCCTTGTACCGAACCACCGGCCAGCATCGTATTCTGAATGGTGGCGCCACTGCCAACGATGCCGAACAAGCCGACACGGTTGAGCTTTCGCTGAGAGATTGCAAGATTGCTGATGGTATGTCCTTGCCCGTCGAAATTCCCGGAAAACGGCACCGAGTAGCCGCCGACCGGTGCGAAGCCGGCGCTGCCCCAGATATCGCCCGTGCCTGAAGTGCCTGTGGCATCGACATCCGCATTCAATCTGTACGTAGCGGCGGGATTCATCGCCATCAGTTGCAGCTGATGCGGATTGGTGATCGAGGCGGCATATTCGCTTGCCAAAATGGGATAGGTTGCGCCATCCGCACCCTCGTCATTATTCAGTGTCCCGTCGTTATCCACGATGACCCATACGGGCGTTTTGAAATCGAAACCCTGGAATTTCAGGGCAACAAACATATCGCTGTTGTCCAGACCAAAACCGCCTGCCGAAGCGGTTTGACCGGAATTCTTGATATCCCAGTAACTGTTGCTGACCGTGCCCTGATTTCCGCCTACCAATCCCCCCACGGTATTGCCGGTGCCGCTTACACTGCCGGCAGCGTAACTGCTGTTGATCGTCGCTCCCTGGTAGTTACCCCCTGCAAGCCCGCCGGCGTTGACCGGACCACCGCTCACTTTGCTGGTTGCATAGCAGTTGAGAATGGTAGCATTTGTACCGTTATTGCCGACCAGACCGCCAACATCGCTGGCTGCGCCACTCACGTTTCCCTTGGCGTAACTGAGGCTGATATTGCCGGTGTTTGCTCCTGTCAGGCCGCCAACCGCATTACCGGAGCCGGTTACACTGCCTGAGAAGGAGCTGGTGCTGAGAGTAGACCCGTTCAGGTAGCCCGCTAGACCGCCGACATTGACATTGCCGCTTACAGTGCCGCCAGTCAGCCCCAGGTTTTTAATGGCGGAGCTTGCCGCAGTGACTCCGAACAAACCGACATTGCCGGCCGCAGGCCTTATGATCGCCAGATTGGCAATTATCCGGCCCTGTCCGTCAAAAGTGCCCGAGAATGGCACCGTTGAGCCCCCCACGGGAGCTAACCCTTCGCAGTCCCAGGCATACGCGCAGTTGCCGGTGGCCGAGGCATCGATAGTATTGCCCAGCGTATAGCTTGCGGCAGGGGCCATGGCCATCAGTTGCAACTGGAGCGCAGTGGTGACGGTTGTGGAATACTCCGATGCCGGTAGCGGCAGTGTGGCGCCGGGTGCGCCATTGGCATTGTTCAGCGTTCCGTCCTGATCCACAATAACCCAACCTGCTGCGCCGGGAGTGGTGGTAAACACCATATTCAATCCGGCATAACTGCTCACGGTTTTCATCCGTGCGCCGGGGTCCACATCATACAGATAGTGCGCATCAGGGGCCATTATCCTGAGCTTGAATTGGTGAGCATTGCGGATCATGGTTGAATATTCCGCGGCAAGCAGCGGATAGGTGGCGCCCGCCGCACCACCGGCGTTGTTCAGGCTGTTGTCCGTATCGACGATCACCCAGCCGGTTTGGCCGGGGGTGTTTGCAAAGCCGAAACCGTTCAAAGCCGAGACTGTTTTCATCTGCTGGCTGACAAGACCGGTTCCGCCGGAAGACGCGCTCTGGCCGGAGGCTGTCACGTCCCAGTAACTGGTGCTGACCGTACTGCCCGGCTCCGCGTAACCAACCAGTCCGCCGACATGACTACCGCTGCACTTTATATTCCCTGTGGAATAGCTGGCGGTTATGGTGTTGCCGCCGCTGCCGTTATCTGTATACATGATCCCGACCAGACCGCCGGTATTGATGTTGCCGGTCACGTTGCCAAGAGCATAGCTTTGTGCAACTGTGGCGGCGCTGTATTGATTAGCCGTGTGCATTTCGCCCACCAGCCCGCCGACACTGTTACTGCCCTGAATATTGCCCGTGGCATAGCAGTTCGAAATCGAAGTATAGTCTTTTGCAGAACCGATCAGGCCACCGACGTTATTGCCTGAGGCTATTACATTACCCGTCGCATAGCTGTTAGTGATCGCACCATAACTCTCCCCAGCCAGGCCGCCGATAAAGCTTGAGGACATGCCGTTGGACTGCACGAGCGTCGCCGTTACGTCGCCCATGGCATAGCTGTAGCTGATACTGCCGGAATTGTTCCCCGTCAGACCGCCGATGTCGTATCCTCCCCCACTTACGTTGACCGCAGTGAAGCTGTTTATGATCGTGCCATTGTTGTAGCCGACCAGGCCGCCGACAAAGAGGTTGCCGCTGACACTTCCCCCGGACACCCCTATATTCCTGATAATCCCCTTGTTCCGTATCCCGTTGCCGACAACACCGAACAGGCCGATATTGTTATTTGTGGCTGGCGTAATGTAAGCCGTCGGTAAATTGATGGTGAAGTTTCCGACAGTGTGTCCCAACCCTTCGAACGTGCCCATAAACGGGTTTGCGCTGGTACCGATCGGAGTGAACCCCTGCCCGTTGTTCCAGCCGGAGGTGGCGCTTGCATCAATATCACTGCCGAGTGCATAGTTGCCCGAGAGGCCGGCTGCCGCCGCCATGCCCTGCAAAGTCGGCACAGCCGGGGGCGTAGCCGCATCCGCAGCTATGCCGAGAGCGTTGATGACCGTATAGCTTGTACCGGATATCATGAGTGTCGGAGTAGCGCCGGATAGGGTGATGGCAGGCGCATTGAGATTGTAGCTGCCGCTGCCGACAGGCTGCTCGTTGCCGTTGGCGGTATTTGGGCTGATGACCAACCCTGCCGTGTTGCCCGTGGCCGAGAGATTGGCGTTGATAGCGACGTTGTTCGATGCGTTCAGGGTCAGGGTAGTGTTGGCGGTCCAGGTTACGACATCATTGATGATCACATTACCTGCCCCAACACTCTTGCCCTGGCTGCTTTGCAGCGTTACGTTGCCGTTTGCCAATCGGGCCGAGAGCGCTGCACCGGTGATGTCGCCGCCGCTCGGTGCGACGATGTAGTCGTTGGCGGCATGGGACGTGGCGGAGCAGAGTATGCATGCAATGGCAGCCAGCCAGTAGAGAAAGTTGTCAGTCCTGCGATAGTCCATGATTTCCCCTTTGCGATAGTCTTGTGAATTATCTGGCCGTTGTATGCTCAGGGCGTATATCCTGCCGGCATGTTGCGTAACGCCGGATAGGTCTGCATCTCCCAGATATCGGTGAAATCCCAGCCGGAGAAGCTGGTTTGCTGCATCATCTGCGAGTCTGTAAGACCAGTGCCGCCGGCGCTGCCAGGTTGTCCGGAAGTTGTGGTATCCCAGTAACTGTTGTTGATAGTGCCGGAATTAATCCCCGCAAGACCGCCGATATCTTTTGTCGAAGGACTGGATAAAAGACCGGTTCTCGCATAACTGGTGCTGATAGTGCCGTTTGAGTTTGTTCCCACGAGCCCGCCCAAGCCTTTTTTTGATATTACGTTTCCTGAGGTATAGCTGTTGCTGATCTGGCCGCTGTTGTATCCGACCAAACCGCCGGAATTGGCTCCTGTCAAAGCTGCTCTCGCGTTTACATTGGTTCTGGCAGCGCTGGAGTTGATTGTGCCGGAGTTGTTGCCTACCAGCCCACCGATACGAGTCAGCCCATAAGAGATCCCTTCTGCATAGCTGTGATCGATATTCCCGCGGTTGTAACCGACTAGCCCGCCGATGGCGTCTCCAAAACCATCCTTGTCCGGGTTCGTGACACCGCTGACATGGGCATTGGCGAAACTGGTGCTGACCGTGCTGTTGTTGTTATATCCCACCAGCGCTCCGACGTTGTTGTTCCCGCTAATTCTGCTGCTGGTCAGCCCGACGTTGCGTATTGTGGCGTTATTCGTGTACCCGAACAGGCCGACATTATCGTCCCACCGATTGATGGTGAGCCTGCGGATGGAGTGCTGTTGTCCATCGAAAATGCCGGTAAACGGTCTGTTGGTGTTTCCGATCCTGATCGGGACAAACCCCAAAGGTCCCCAAACCTCCCTGCCGTTGCCGGTGCCGGAAGCGTCCAGATCCGATATCAAGCTATAGTCAGCCCCGAGGTTCATCAACATCAGTTGCAACTGATGCGCATTGTCGATTACTGTCGAATACTCGGTTGCCAATAGCGGCGAGGTCGCGGCTGTCGCAGTGCTGGCCGAGGTTTGCAGGCTGCCGTCGGTATTGACGACGACCCAGCCCTGCGTGCCCGGTTTAGTGGTGATCGTGAAATTACTGAAATTCGATGAAACCAGCATCTGCGTAGCTGTCAGCCCTGTCGCGCCGGTATTAGTGCCTGCGCCAATCCCGGTCTGGTTCAGACTGCTGTTCCAGTAGCCGTTAGAAATCGTCCCGTTGTTGTTCCCCACCAGCCCACCGACATTTGTCTGGCCAACAACGCTGCCTGTTGCATAGGTGGTGGCGATGGTGGCGCCCTGTGCATTAATCCCGACAAGAGCACCGACACTGGTGCCTGTCCCGCTGACGCCCCCCGTGGCGTAGCTGTTACTTATGGTGCCACCGTTATTACCCACCAGACCGCCGCCGGATGAATTGTCCCCGCAGTCTACCCTGCCCAGCGCATTGCTGTAACTGATGCTGCCGCTGTTGAGCCCCACCAGCCCGCCCATCTCTCCTGAAATGCCGACATCGCCCACGACCCCACTGGCGTAGCTGGCGCTGATGCTTCCCCCCTGTTCGTTTGTCCCGACCAGACCACCGGCCTGACCCGTGGCATTGGCCACGGTTGCCAGCGAATTACTACCAGTGACCTGTCCGCTGTTGACTCCGACGAGCCCTCCGACATCGTCGATACCGGTCACGCTGCCAGTGGTATGGCAGCTGCCGATCGTGCCGCCATTGGTGCCCACCAGCCCGCCGCTACCGCTACTGGTGGTGCTGTCTGTACCCGTGATATTGGCCGATTCAGCGTAACAGTTGCTGATGTTCCCACCGTTATATCCTGCCAGTGCGCCCACGCTGTTCCGTCCGGTCACTGCGCTGTTGCTCATGCCGACATTATTGATGGCAGCATTCGCGCTGGTGTAGCCGAACAAGCCGACGTTGTCGCTATTTTGCATGTTGATCATGAGGCTACTGATGGTGTGACCATTGCCGTCCAAGTTGCCGGTGAAGGGTGTGATTGCATTGCCTATCGGGGCAAAGCCGCTGCTGCCCCAGATACTCGTGCCGGTACGTGTAGCCGAGGCGTCGATGTCGGCGCCAAGCGTATAGTTCGCGCTCAGATTCGCTGCCATCAATTGCAACTGGAACGGATTGTAAATCGTGGTGGAATTTTCGAACGCAAGCAAAGGGAAGGTCATTCCCTCCACAATGATCCAGGTTCCGGGAAAATCGAAGCCGGTAAAACTGGCCTTGGTCCGCATCTGGGCGGTGGTAAGCCCTGTACCACCGGCAGATGCTGTCTTGCCGGATGTTCCGGTGTTCCAGTAACTGTTGTTGGTTGTGCCACCGCTGTTAGCTCCCACCAGTCCACCGATAGCCGATGAGCCGGCAACAACCCCCGTGGCGTAGCAATTCAGGATTTGTCTCGGTCCCGTGTTGAGCACGTCCCCGTTAGAGCCCACCAGGCCTCCGACATTGTTGCCATTACCGCTCACCGAGCCTGTTGCATAACAATTGCGGATAACTCCCGAGTTGGCCCCCACCAAAGCGCCAACATTCAGGCCGCCCTTGCTTGTGCTCACGGCGCCTGCGGAGTAACTATTGCTGACGACACCTGATGCGGTGTTGTAACCCACCAGACAGGCAGTATTATTGACGCCGGTCACGATGCTCTTTGCGGAGCATTGATTGACCACCCCATTGTTTTCCCCCACCAGTCCGCCGACGCGATGATTTCCGGCAACAGTTGCGTCAACCAACCTCACGTTCCGGACCACCGAGCCGTTGCCGGTGACTCCATACAAGCCAACACCAAGCTTCTTGCTTGGCAATTGAATTGTCAGCTTGCCGATGGTATGGCCCAATCCGTCGAACCTTCCGGTGAATGGATTGGGAGGAGGGGCAAGTGGATCATCGCCGCGCTCACCGATCGGCGTAAATCCTGCGCCGGAGTTCCATGTTGAAGTAACCGTGGCATCGATATCGTTGCCAAGCGCGAAATTATTCGCAAGGTTTACCGTTGCCGCCATCCCTTGCAGCGTTGGCGAAGCCGGCGGGGTCTTCGCATCCGTTGCCGCGCCAAGGCTGTTGATTACGACATAAGGACTACCTGCGATAATCAGGCTCGGAGTGTTACCGGACAGGGTAATGGCCGCGCCGTTGAGACCATATACCCCCGTTGAATTGGGCGATTCGCCACCGTTTGCCGTGGCCGGGCTGATAACCAGTCCGGCCGTGCTGCCGCTGGCAGAGATATTTGTGTTGATGATGACGTTATTCGAAGCTACCAGGGTCAGCGTGGAGTTGGCGCTCCAGGTCACGATATCATTGATGATCAGATTGCCCGATCCTGAGTTCGCACCCTGGCTGCTTTGTAGTGTCACGTTGCCTTGTGCCAATTGTGCCGAGAGAGCCGCCCCGGAGATGTCTCCGCCATTCGGTGCGACGACAAAGTCTTTATTGGCAGCTTGAGCATACATCGCGCAAGACAACATCGTGATTACAGCCAACCAGTGAATACATCCTTTGGTTGTCCGGATATTCATGATGTACTCCTTGTTGATCTTTCGTAATGTCAGTGCCCCATTGATTTCAGAGCACCGATTAGCATATGTTCATGCAACTCTATACAAGAAGTTACGCATAAATCAATAACGCTTTCAATTTTGGTTGCGCGCCCTTCAAAAAACTGTAAAATTCCCGGGTTGTCTCGGGTTTCCAAGCACCAACCGCCTGTTAACTCCAACCCTATCGGCAAGGAAAAATCCAACTCATGCACCAGTCCTCACTCGACAACATGGAAGCTTGCATCAAGAGGCACATTCTACCGGACAAGGTGCTTTCAAGACGCGCGCCTCTCAAGGTGCTTGATGTGGGTGGCGCCGAGATCAATGGTTCATACCGGCCACTGTTTGCCTCTCTCACGAAAAATTCCATCGTCAGTGAGTATGTCACAACGGATATTGCACCTGATTTAAGGCTCAGTACTATCCAAACAGATCCGTACAAGCTTCAGTTCCATGATGGCAGCTTTGATGTTGTCATCTCCGGTCAGACGTTTGAGCATTGTGACTTTTTCTGGTTACTCTTCAAGGAGATGGTCCGAGTTTGCAGCCCGGAAGGGGTTATCGTTCTTATCGCGCCATCATCGGGAGCCATCCACAGATACCCGGTAGACTGTTACCGTTTTTTGCCCGACAGCTGCCAATCGCTGGCCAGATACGCCGACATTCAGCTTGTGGAATCATGGCTCGATGAGCGTGGTCCATTTCACAACGTTGTGGGGGTCTTTCGTTCAAAGGCATGGCAACCATCTGCACTTGGGGAAGCACTACCAATTGTGGAAGAGTATGAGGACTTTTTGCCACACCCGGATTCCACCTATGAGGTGATGAAGGGGGTTGAACCCAACATAGAATTTCTCCAGCGAATTCATGCTGTTTTGGAACCACGCTTTTATTTGGAGATCGGCGTGTTTATGGGATCAAGTCTTCAGCTTGCAAAATGTCCAGCCATAGGCATCGACCCCTCTCCATATATGCCCCATGATGAGCCGCTGCGTGAAAAAATCATCACCACGACCAGCGACGATTATTTTTTTGAGAAACGGCACGAGCCCTATGAAGGAGTGCTGGACCTCGTCTACATCGATGGCATGCACCTTATTGAGAATGTTATCAAGGATTTCATCAACATTGAGGCTATAAGCCACCCAGGGACAATTATTGTTCTGGACGATATCTATCCCAATCACCCCGTGCAGGCCCATCGGGAGCGCGAAACCACGGTATGGACCGGTGATGTGTGGAAAATTGTCCCGATATTGAGGGACATCCGCCCCGATCTTACACTGATTCCGGTGAACACATTCCCGGCCGGGACGCTCATAGTATGCGGAGCGGACTCCCGGAATAAACTCCTTGCCAATGGATTCGATTATATTCTCAACCGGTGGCAGAAGCCGGCCGACCCGCCACCGGAGGTGATTCAGCGCAAAGGGGCTCTTCATCCGAACGACCCGGTTATAGCGCAGGTGCTGTCTCGGGTTAAAGCTCTTCGCGACCATGCCGGCTCGCCGGAAGATATCGAACCGGTAAAAACCTTTTACAAAGACAGCCTGCCAAGAAAGATAGCTCAATTCTTATGAAACCACGCCTCTCCATAGTCATTGTAAGCTGGAATATCGAACGTGAACTGCCCCGTACCATCTATTCGCTATCCCCGCACTTTCAACTGGGAATAAACAAAGATGAGTATGAAATCATCATTATCGATAACGGTTCAAGCCGATTACCGGATTTCAGCGCGTTCAGGAATCTTGGAATCGATCTTCAGGCATATCGCGTTGAAAATCCCTCCCGATCCCCTGTTCGAGCAATAAACCTGGGGCTGAATCTATCGACCGGAAAACATGTCGGGGTATTTATAGATGGCGCAAGATTAGCTTCTCCCGGCCTTTTATTCCGGGCCAGGGAAGCGCTGAACCTTTCTCCTCGAACGATTGTCGGCAGTCGCGGCAGGTATCTGGGGCCAAAGCTGCAACGGGAGAGTATCACTCAGGATGGATATAACGCCGCTGCCGAAGACATGCTTCTCGATAGCATTCAATGGCAGAGGAACGGCTACAAGCTTTTTGATATTTCTGTGTTCGATGAATCATCCGGACCAACCTGGTTCGATAATATCTGTGAAAGCAACGGTCTTTTCATGTCAAGGGCGCTCTGGGCGGAGCTGGGCGGATTTGATGAGCGCTTTCAGGAAACGGGAGGAGGACTGGTCAATCTCGACACATGGGTGCGGGCATGCGCGCTTCCGGAGATTTTTCCCGTCATACTGTTGGGTGAAGCCACGTTCCATCAGGTTCACGGTGGTGTAATGACCAATCAGGGGTCAATTGAAAAATATGAAGAGCTGCATAAAGAGTACGTAGAAATCAGAGGTAAGGAGTTTGAGAGGCCGGAGATCAATCCGACATTCCTTGGCAATTTCGTTGCCATGCCCCATCCCTGCGAATTAAGCGCAAGCCTTTACAATCATGATGTTTTTGCTCAAAACATGGAATTACACAAACAGCATGAGGCCATGAAGCACGAACTTCATGCCGCAAAACTGAAAAATCGCATGGACAAGGCGGAGCAGTTGTTTGCCCTGAAAAGGTCGCTCAAATTTTCCGGCAAGGATTCCACTGTGACCAACGGGCGCATCCTGCTCCATATCGGACATTTCAAGACAGGAACAAAGTCGATCCAGAAATTTCTCCGTGAGACGGTCGGGGCGCCGGCCTTTCCCGTGGGGATGTTTCTTGAAAACATGCACCTCGAACTGTCGTTGTACTGCCTGCGCGAGTCGATTCAACAGGAGATTCATCGATCGGAGATGCAAAAAGTGTTGTTGGGGCTCGATGAGGCTGACTGGCCGCGACTCAGACAGGATGTGTTCAAAACCGTGCGGGCCCAGGTGGAATCAAATGTGCCGAGAATCATCTACTCGAACGAGGCGCTTTCCCTGGTGAGGGAAGTATCCGAACTTGATGCGCTGTTCGAGTTGTTCGCCGGCCGTGATGTCGATGTCGTGATGTACCGGCGAAACCCCTCGGATTTCCTGGCTTCGTATGAACTGACGCTCCGCCATCTGGGCTTCGTCTGCAGCGGGGACCCTGATTCGATGACCAATCTGAGGCATGATTCGTGGCTCCTGGATTACGAAAGCCGCGCTTCGTTGTGGAGTAGCCGTGCGGCATCGGTGCGTTTTATTGACTACGACGCCCAGGTGACGGAGAGGGGAAGCGTGATCCAGTCTTTTGCGGAGATCGTTGGCCTTGAGACCTCGGTTGACTACCGGGAGAATGTCACCGCCGATTGGCTCGGCAAGTTGCGACTGTAACCGACCCGATAGCGCACCCCGAAGGACAGGAAGGATCTGAACTCAGCGAAGCTTATGGTCCGGTAACCGTTTGGCGTCCCCGGTCTTCACATCGTCTTCTCCAAAAAGTATGCTGGACAGATATTCGCCGTAATAAGCCACGTTATTCTGCTTGTATTCCTCGGCCAATCTCCTGAATTTTTCTATCTGCACGTCAAGCCCGGAATAATCAATGGGCCGTAAGATTTGTTCAAGGCAATTCATCCGGATTCTCACTTCAAACCGATCCTATTCCGAGGCAAGCTGAAAAATGCCTGTCATCCTGAACAACATATTATTGATTTGGTTCAGTCCCTTAATCGAGACTTCGGCCTGTTTTTCCGTCTTTATTCTCTTGATTGAGCGGAGCAGCAGGGCAATGCCCATTGAATTGATGCGCCCGGTATTGCTGAAATCCATGACTATACGATTGTTGGAAATCTGCTTGAAAAAATCGTCGAAATACCGATCCGCATCGGCATCGATGTTGCCGTGAAACTGAACGATATCGCCACCGACATACTTGCAAACATTAATCTTGAATGGTTGTTCCATAATTTCCCGCTCCTGTTTCATTTAAATGTGGATATAGACTCAAGGCGCCTCCAATGGCAGTTTCCTCTCCAGGTTTTACGCTGACATAGAAATCATCCATAAAGTGCCACATAAAGAAAAGCCCGCGTCCGGCACGGTCGCTTTCGATGTTTTCGGAATCCAGGTTCAGGGAGATGAAATGCAGGGCCGTCTCGGTGGAAAGGCTCCCCCAATTGTCGCTAACCTCCAGGGAAAGCCGTTCGCCGTTGAACGCACAACGCACTGTAATGCATTCTCCCGGCAGGACCGCCCGCTTGGCACCCTTGTGGAAGAGTTGTTTGCCGTTGGCGTCCCGAGGAGCGGCATAGAGGGCGTTTTCCAACATTTCATCCACCATGAGCGCCGCACGCTGCCGAAGAAAATCGTGGGCCTCGTCGCCTCCCTCCAGCAACCGATCCAGCTGGGCGATGATTTTTTCCTTGTCGTCCGGAGATGTCACTCGCCATTCAAACACACCATCTTCCCCGTCCAAAGACAGCGGCAACCGCGGTATGCTGACTATGGCGCCGCTACTATCCAAACTAAAGCCGTGCACGTTCATCCCGGCAGCGTTCATATAAGCCATTTCCGTTATCCTTTTGTTTCATCGGCAACTATGAGCAGCGTGACATCATCCTCAAAATGTTCCGATCCCGAAAAATCCTGAACCAATTTCACCAAGCCGCGCTTGAACGCTTCCGGCGGCCCGTTCAGCGCACTCCGCATATAGTCCTCCAGGCGTTCGTACCCGAACTCTTCACCGCATGGGCAACGTTCCTCTATGATACCGTCGGTATAGAGCAACAGGCGATCTCCCGGGCAAAAAGCCATGACTGATTCCGCATATGCGCTGCCTGCCTCGAATCCGAGTGGGAACCCTCCGGTTTTGTCCAGCATGCTAACCCGTCTCTGGGCGGCCTGGTAAATGTATGGGTAATTATGCCCGGCATTTGCCAGGGTCAATGTATTCGCCGCCCTGTCCACAACCGCCACAACCGCTGTCATCATGAGGGCGTTGGATGCGGTTGCCATGACGGCTTTGTTCATTCCGGCCAACAGCGCCCCCGGGGTCTTGGCCCCAAGATCGAGCATCAGGCGGAGGCCGGCCTTGGCGGCAGTGGCCACCATGCCCGATTGCACACCATGCCCGCTCACGTCGCCCACCATCACGCCGAGAAGGTGCTCATCAATTACGAAATAATCGTACAAATCACCGCTGATCTCGGAAGAATTGATCAGCTGGGCATCCAGGACAAGCTCTTTAAAAGTGAACGTCGAAGGCGGCAGCAGTTCCTGCTGTATCCGGCGGGCCTTGTCCACCTCCTCGCGGATGCGGGCACTGAGCGTTTCCAGGGTATCGAGCAGCCCGGTCTGGGCTTTTGAAATAGCCATCATCAGTTCGGCAACATGCACAATCCCTATGCAATGGCTGTCCACCAGGATAGGAAAGGAATCGATATCAAGAGCGGGATCGTTCGCAAGCAGCAACGCAAGTGCGGAACTCACGTCCAAATCAGGTGTCATGGTGACGGCGCGGGTGTTCATCAGCAGGCTGATTTCTTTCTTGCCGTACAACTCCATGGCATATTGGCGGGCAAGGTGCCGGGAGAACAACTCCCGCCGACTGATCACCCCCTCATAACCCGAAACGCCATCAACCGGGATAGTCAGCAGGGAAAGGTCGTCCTGAAAAATAGCGGCCACTTCCTTGACAGGCGTATGGTGCGGGATGGGCACCGCTGGCCTCATTACATCAAAAAGCCTGGGAATGCTGTGTCTGGCTGGGGAGTTCATTAGGCCACAAATTAGCAGGCAAATGTTACAAAGGTGTCGAAGGGCGGTTATAATCCTGTGAACGTTAGCAACATGGCGCCGGTTCAAAGGCATTGGCGGGACGCGCGGCCAGGTACGAAGTCGATCCTGGCCAGATGTTTCTTACTAATTTCACAGCCGCAATATGGCTGTGACGTTAACGAACTAAAATTTGAATAAATTCAAATCACTTGCAGGAGACCATCCATGGATATGACATCTCTCAGTACGAATATTCTTACCGGAATCGCAATCTCTTCCTTGAAAAATGCCTACAAGGAATGCAGCGACAAGGCGGCAAAAGAATCGATTATCACCGCCTTCAAGGCAATAATTCAGCTGCATCACGATCTTGGCAAACAGCATGACCCTGACATGATATCCGACAGCGACTGCGATTATGATCCAAGCGAGTATTGCGCGGCAGTGTGATTGTGCTTAAAAATGAAGGATGGCATCCGACCAAAAATCAGGGAGCCATATTTCCCGGAGTCACCAGGAGGATGCACTGGGACTTCGCCGCCCCGGCCCACTTCAGGGGATTCCGGTGCAAAGCCTGGATACGACTCGTCTGGTCAGGGACGAGATAAGAGCTGCCGTGTTCGACTTCGTCAATGACTATCCCGCCTGAGCTTGCCCACCTACATATCCCCATCTGTTATCGCCGATTAAAATGCTCTTGAGAAACGTCATGAGGAAGGCCGAATGGGCGGAACCAATTTGGCTCCGCCCATGGGACCAAGTCTATTACATCACCTTCACAAAGATCGGATTGGAGTAGAACCAGAGGTCGTCCCAGGCGGCATCTGCGTTGTTGGTGCCCGGGGTGTTGAGCAGCGGGCTGCCGGCGGCATCGGTTCCGTAAACGGTCTTGGTGCCGGTGGCGTCCATCTTGACCACGTCGTAGCCGAGGTTGGTGCCGCGAATCCTGAAGAACATGTCATTTTCTACCTTTGGCACCTTAAAGGTAATGGTGGTGAAGCCGTCTTCATCGGTTTTCCAGGATGAGGCGTCAAAGGTTTTGGCAATTTTGGCCACCGTGGTGTCTATGGCATTGAAAGCCGGGTTCGGCGTCACGCCGTCAGCCAGAAGTTTGGCCGCCTTTGCAGGGTTGATGCGTCCCTGGATCAGTTGCACATGGTGTACCGCCGGAGGAGCGCAGACATAGCCGGCAGAGGCGTTCACCCCGGCCTGGCAATTGTTGGCAACCGGCGACTTGAAACGAATCCGCACGGTAACCTGGTGCCCCTTTTTGACTGTCAGAGTCTCACCCATGGTGGCTCTCTGGGGCCCCTTACGGTCTTCGTGAGCCTGTTTATGCCCCTTTTCCACATG
This sequence comes from Geobacter sp., assembly GCA_003574895.1. Classification (GTDB taxonomy): domain Bacteria; phylum Desulfobacterota; class Desulfuromonadia; order Geobacterales; family Pseudopelobacteraceae; genus JACPFJ01. The sequence goes on along the minus strand of PJFB01000018.1, from coordinate 42,393 downwards.
ACGCTCCTTGTCCCTGGATTCACATTGGGCATCTGTCAGGGCTTCGAAATCAAGCTTATTGATGAGGTCGCCATGGACTGAAAAGGCGTTGCCGGAGCGGAGCCCGTTGACCACGTCTTCCTGGGTGTAAACGCCGTCATTGCCGGCATCCTTGACTTTCACATAGGATTTGAGGTATTCGCCCGGCCAGAAATCAACGCCACCTTTCGCCTGGTCCGCGTGGAAATCCGAGTTGGCGAAGTTGAAGAACTTGCGACCATCGGCCAGCAGGTTATCCCAGAGGCCGCCGACTTCGGACACATACTTCCCTGCGCCGCCGTAGGTGCCGCCGCCGCAGGCGCCACTACCGAACTCGCCGCGGTTGGGGCCGTTTTCGTGTCCCGGTATGCCTTCAAAGCCAAAGGCGACCGTAGGGCCATTGTCGTTCATATCGCGGAAAGCGGCGATGGACCATGCGTTGACCTGGCAGCCGGCGCGCTCCACGTGGGCCGGGATGATCCAGCCGGTGTTCGGGTAATTGGCTTCCATCCACTTGACCGCGTCGATGGTCTTGTTGTGGGCGGCACTCAAGCCCAGCACGGCCGAGTAGTCAGGAGCGGTATAAGAGGAATTCAGCTGTTTTCCGTCCCATCCCATGGTGTTGGCGGTGGTATTGGTGATGGTGCCGTCGGTGTCCGACTTGTCGAAGCGGTACTCGAATTCGGAGATCGGTTTGGCATTATTTGCGACAATGCCGGTGCTGCTGTGTTCATGTCCCGGCGGATTCCACTCCATGCCGGTCATGACCAGCTTGCCTGGATAATTGGCGCGGATGCCGAGAATCCAGTCATAGGCCCCCATGTATGACGGGCCGCTATAACCGGGGATATCCGTGGTCCTGATGAGGGATTGCCAGCGCCACATGTTTGTCTGCGTTGCCGATGCCCCATCGCCTAAAACCGGGCTGGAACCGTAAGTGGGGAACCAGGGGTTCCCGAAACCGTCACGGTTCCTGATGCCGCCATGCTCTGAGTTGGCCTGAAAGTCCAGCCCGTTACGGAAACCGGAGGGGATTACCCCTGGCTTGTAACCATTGGGCAGAACCGACTGGGCTGTCACGACCGGTTTGCCGCTGGCATCCAGATCGTTCATGCTGTAGCTGCCGTCGGTAAAATAGGTGTGCTGGTGGAAATCGCCTGCCATCCATTTTTCGTGGGCCATTGCGCTGCCAGCCGAGAGCATTGTCACGGCAATAACCGCGGCGCATAATTTTTGATTCGCCTTCATCGTGTGTCTCTCCTTTGTTTTTCTGTTTTATCAATATGGTTGTTGCAACTGACTGCGAGCGGGTAGAACATGCGCCATTTTCGGCATCTGTGAGCCCGCCCTTCCATAGCCGTTCGCTGACTCATGTCTTTGTATTTGTTCCGGCACCTCCTTTCTATCAGCATTACAAACACAAAAGGCAAACTGCAAAGTTAGGGGTGACTATAGTTGGCCATTATTGAATATTAGTTAAGGAGCGGTAACGATTCGGCAAATTTTGGAATCATTCAAGGGGAGGGAGATTTGCGTAGCGGCAGGTTAGGAACGTGTTTACCTGGAACGATAGGCCACCAAGCGAACAGAATATGACCCGGTTTTGCCGTGTCCTTCCTGACGGGCAATGATTGCACCGATCGTGTCAGGCTTGATCCAGCGTCGGCATTTCTTATTCTTGTCCTCGAAATCTATGACCCTGAAAATATATTTCATCGTGCCGACTTGCAGCTCTTCGGATCTCACCCAAGTGTAGCGCCGCGTCACGATCTCCAGTGTCTCGAGATCCAGCAAACGTGCCGACATCCTGTCGCCTTCCTTTTTCAGGTGGAGTTCCGGGCACTCCATGGTCGTATATTCATAATGATCCCGCGGAAATGTCAGGACACGGCTGGCGTTGTTTTCCGAGACGGTAACGACAAAGGCATTATTCTCCAATGTCCCGTTTACCTGGGTAGAACGGCCGTTTTCATTGCTTGATCTTGAATAGCGCAGGGTGCCGCCTTTGGCGACCAGGGCCTCTTCATGATTTTCGAGCCGATAGGAGCTGACGATAAAATTTGCATCTATGTTCGTGGAACTGGAGTATTTGAGGGTATCCGCCGTTGCATCGCTGCCTGACGAATTCGTCGAGAACATTTCGCCGATGCGGAAACCGTGGGAGTAAACACCGAAACGTGATTCCCTGGTTCCCGAGGTCCCGCTCCAGCTGCTTGGTGTCAGAAATGTGATAAGGGCAAGGGTGATGGTGATTGTTAGCCGGCGTGACATGTATGGGGGATTACCGTTGCCTTCCTGTTAATGTTGGTATCGGATCGAAATCCGGCCTTGCCGGCTCATTCGCAATCGGCACGCCACAGGCATTCGTCCTGGCGGCATTCAGCCGCCGTGCCGGTTGCGAAACAGGGATCGTTACCCTCCAGTTGTTGGATGGCCTTGACCAGATCGGCCTTTTTCATCCCGGAAACCTTGATGCCATGTTGCACGGCAATCTTTTTAATCTCTGCTAAAGTCACGATTAATTCCTCCGATCCGTTTGATTCCGGCCTTCACGCGGCACGGGCGAAGCCCTGCTGTTCAACCGTTATTACGGGCTTAGTTTCGCTATTCAGGATGGTGCCGTAGGTGTCCATGCTGTCCGGTGCCTTGAGCAGGGTGTGCCTGCGGGCATTGCGGCCCAAAAGGGAGAGAAACTGGCGATCGATGATGAGGGCCTTGATGGCCATGAGAAGGTCATGCTGATTGCCTGCGCGAAACACGAGACCGGTTTCGCCATCCTCCATCAGTTCGCGGGGCCCCCCTTCATCGGAGACAATCACCGGCAATCCCGAGGCCTGGGCCTCCAGGACCACGTTGCCAAAGGTATCCGTGGCACTGGGAAACACGAACAGGTCGGCCGAGGCGTAACCGCGGCTCAACTCCTTGCCGGCCAGATAGCCGGTAAAAAGGACCGGATAACCCTGCACCCGTTCCTCCATCTCCGCCCGGTAGGGGCCGTCACCGATAATCGCCAGGGAGATGCCGGCGCCGTCATCAACAAGCTCCCGGAAGGCTTCCGCCAGCAATTCCAGGCCCTTTTCGCGTGATACCCGACCGACATAGAGCAACACCATATCACCGGCAAGACCCTGCCTATCCCAAAACTGCGGCTCCCTCATGGCCGGTGAAAACTGTTCCGTATCCACCCAGCGGGGCAGCGGTTTCATCTTGCCGGCCGGCACACCTCGGGACAGAAGCTGCTGGCGGGTACCGGCCGACGGAACCATGACCTCCTCCATCTGGTTGTAGAACCAGGTCATGTAGCTCCAGGCCGCCTGCTCCAGAAATTCGTCGTTGGTCAGGCTGCGCACGTATTGCGGAATGTCGGTATGGTAGGTGCCGGCCACCGGGATATCCATCATCCTGGCGACCAACAGGCCCAGAAGCCCCACCGTGCCTGGAGTGCTGATATGTATCCTGGTAAAACCCTCTTTTTCGATAAAGTCCATGACGTCCAGCACAGGGGGGAAATTCAGTTTCAGTTCCGGATACTCGGGCAGGATGAAATCGCCCACTGAACGGAACTTGACAACGCCGTCAACGGTTTCTTCCAGGTCGCGGCCCGAGGTGATGACCGTCAGTTCCACACCCCGGTCCTTGGCGGTCTTGATGAGCCGTTTGATGGTGATGGCCACGCCATTGATCTCGTCAAGGGTATCGGTGAACAGGGCGATCTTCTCGCGAACGCCCAAATCGGCGGTTTCGGGAAACGATACCGTCAGGTCGCGGATCAATTCCTTACCCTTATGCTGATGGTGAAAGGCCAGGTAATATGGGGAGATGAGCAGATGCACCAGTCCGATCGTGCCCGCGATGTTGAGATAGTCGAAGAAACCGGTATTGGGCGGCAGCGACATGAGCCGGTTGGTATAGTGGAAAATCAGGCTGTTGGCGAGGCGGCTGGTTACGGCAAAAATTCGGCGGTTGTGATCCGCTTCCCTGATTGTCTCCAGAAAAGCGCTATCGTTCAGCAACAGCCTGGCCTCGCGGTCAAGGACTTCCTCAAAACTTTTAGCATTGTAATCGCGTGAAGCAGGAAGATTTTTGAGCACGAACAGACGAATCTTCTCTATGAGGGATCCTCTGCCCGTTCCCAGGTTGAAAAAGCGGTCTAGCAGCTCGCTCACAAAGGGGGTTGCGATGCGCCGACGCTCGCCGAAACGCTCGCGGTAAAAGCTGTGGGCAATGCCGTACAGGCTGTGGGCCATGGTGAGAGGTCCGCCATCGGCGCCATCAGCCCAGCTTTCTCCGGCCCTCACGGCATCTATGAAGGCATTGGTGGTATCGGCATGATAAACCGTGGTGTAGGCTCGGGCAATAAAGAGGCCGCCATGGTCATCGGAGCCGCCGACCATCCCTTTTCTCCATGGAATCGACCCATGGGGCCGGAGATCATGCTTATGGGCCAACCGCATGATGGATTCTTCGGTCAGGGTGGATACGAGCCGCTTGGTAAAGCTGTTGAAGCGCGTGGCCCGGCAGCCGTTTTTGATCTCGAAGGCAGTGAAGAGCAAGAGCGACTTCTCGATGATATCCAGGGTCAACTTATCGTTCTGGGCATAGAGCGGATGGGCCAGGAAGTGGGCAATGCCCTCGCTGTGAAGGTAGGCCACCATTTCGTACACGTTCTTGCGCAGTCCCATGATTTCCCCGAACTGGCTCTCGGAGATGTTGAGTACCACCACATGGACCTTGCAGCCGTTTTCCGGAAAATGGGCGGTGATCTCGGAGCTGATAAAGGTATCGGGGAGATGGGCGATCTCCAGGGCGCCACTGATGGTGTTGTGATCCGTGATGGTAACGTAATCCATGCCCCGTTCGCGGGCGCTGCGATAGATATGCAGGGGCGAGGTGTAGCTTTCCGGACAGTTGAATTTGCGCATGGCCCAGTAGGTGGGCTTGTTGGAGTGGCTGGAATGGACATGCAGGTCTGCTTTATATGATCTCATGCCTATATTAATAGCATGACGAAGTTACAGCAAAGTTGAGACCGCGTAATAGTTGTGTGTAAATTCAATTTTTAAATATCAGGCTCTCCAGCCCCAGGGTCCTGCGGAAATCCCACAGGTTCATGAAGAAAGCGTCAAAGCGCCCCCGCCGAACCTGCTCCTCCTCCCGCTCCCAGAAGAACAACACACTTGCCGGATAGAGGTAGCCAAAGGGATAGGCGGTCATGCCGGACCTCCTGCGGGCGATCATTGGCACCGGGTAACGGTAGCCTGCTTCCTGCCGGCTGACCAGCTGCTGGGCTTCCAGGCGCACCGTCCGCGCAGAGGCCAGCAATTGCCCGGAACGGATGGATTTTGCCGTGCCGGACACGCCTTCCTCACGTTTTGCCAGCAGCGCCCGCAGGGTAAGGGCCCGGTGCCTGGCCCGCAGGGCGGTCACCCGCAGCCCCCTGGTCAACTCATCGGGCAGACCGTTCCCGAAGATGGCGGCTTTGCCCCTTCTGCGCAGCAGTTCCGTTCGTGCCTCAAGGCGGTTGACCACGGCCTCCATTGCAACGGCATATGCTTCGAGGTCGTGCACCGGCCCGGCCAGGACCGCGGCTGCCTCCTGCTGTCCGGCATCATGCAGAAGCCATGCGTAACTGAAGCCCGGATCGGGCTGGAACGGCTGGTCAAAGGGATAAGGCAGCTCCGAGAATGGTGTCATGGCGGCCATGTAACGCAACAGTTCACGTCCTTTCAGATAGCGATCCTGCAGCTCCAGAGCCTCCTGCCACAGCCGTGACAGCTCCGGGTCGGGGAGCAGCTCTCCGAGGCGCGAAAGCGGGGATGTGGGGCGAACGCGGCCGTTATCGGTCAAGCGCCACGACCAGCGGGCAATACTCCAGTCCATCAGCCAGTAGCCCCATTCCCAACCGGAGGTGAACGTCAGGTGGCCGTTCACGCCGATCCCGGCCATGGTTTCCATGTCGGTCCAGCGGGCATCCAGGTAGGGCAACAACAACATGGGCACCGGGGTATCAAAGCCTACCCAGTAGGACGACTCCGGCCAGTACCAGGTTTCGCGCCGCCCTTTCCCGGCCCTGGCCGCCTCCAGCATGAAGCGCTGGTTGACATTGCCATAGACCGGCGCCTTGGCCTCGGTGATTGAATAGCACATGACGGTATGAATCAGGATGCCGCTGGTGGGTTCCAGCGGGCGCCGAACCCTTTCGCCTTGATCAGAGGCAATGACATGGGTGGCGTACATAAGCCGGGAACCGTATCTGAGCGCCACCTCCCGTTCCAGATGCCGCTGCACATCGGGCATTAACCTGCCCAAAAAAGGGAGATGCTCCCCCATGGTTGCCTCAAGGGTGATGAAATCCCACGGCGCCCTGAACAGCCAGGCCAGTGTGTCATCCACCTGGCGATCGTATGGGGGCCAGGGTCGCAACAGCGTGATGGCTTGGAAGGCCTGCTGCTGGATCATGGCCAGGGAGATCTCCACGCCGCAGCGGATTCCCCTTTCATGGGCGTACTCCACGATCCGGCGTGCATGGTCAGGCCAGGTGGACCGGTCCACACCACGCAACAGAAAGAACTGGAAGGTGTTTTGCCCGTTTCTGGCCAGCCAGTCCAGGTATGCCCTGATGTCGCCGAAGGCGTTCGGGTAGGCCGGATTGTGCAGCTGCTCGGTCAGTTCGATGGGGTGCAGGGTATGAAGGTGGAACCCCCGCTTTTCAAAACGCGGCTGGCCGCTGAAGGTGAATCGGGCCGGCAAGGGCCATTTGTCATAGGTTGGGATGAATGTTTCGCGGGGGTGATAGAAGCGTATGCCCAGCTTTTCCTGCAGCAGGCCATAGAGACCGCTGGCAATCCCTTCGGGCGCGGTCGCCTCCAGGCGGAGCACGATGCGTGGCCCCGATCGTTTCGAGCGCCAGCAATAGGAAGCATCCGGCACTTTGAAAGAGGTTGTGGCGGACTTGGCGGATTGGCGGCAGAGGTGCAGTTCGATCAACACATCGGCCGGCTTGTTGAACCCGATGGCCGCACCTGTAAAAGAGCGGCCTAAAAGTGCGATCACATCCTTAATGGCGTTTCCGGCAACCGGGCTGTTCAGAAGATCAGGAGCGGCTTGGATTGTGATGCGAAGCGGCCGTGTCGCGGCAAGAGTTGGCGTGTGTATCAGCAGCAACAAGATGGCAACAAATACGCATGCCCGGAAAAACACGAAGAGATTGCGGTGATGTCCGAGGCTATTGCAAAAACCTTTAAAATCAGACGATGATATGGGCAAAATCGGCCACCGTCGTCAGCTTTGCCGGACTGTAGCCGACAAAGTCGCCGTCGATCTGGATCGGCTTGGTTCCCCTAATCTCGATCACATCTGCCGGGATGCGAACCAGTTCCCGGCTCATGCCGGCCCTTCCCGCGAACAGCTGGAGCGCAAGGTGCAAATAGGTCCGGCGTCGATTGTCAGATATGCAGACCGCTGTCAGTTGGGGCGAGAATGGACTGCTTTCCGGGGCTATGATGAAATCGCCGCCATAGCACGAAGCGTTGCAGACGATGGCGCTGTGGCAGGCTACCGACCGCTCCGGCGTGACGACTTCGAGCATGTCCCGGCTCCACTTCAGACAGCAGTTAAGGGCAGACAGAGCATAGGCACCTTGCTTCAGGAACCGCTTTCCCAAGGGCCACACATCCCTGACGACCGCACCATCGATGCCAACACCGGCCATAAGCACAAACCGATAGCTGGCGTTTTCCAGTTCCAGCACCCCCACCGACAATTGCCGCGTCTTACCGGCCACGATCCGCTGCAGGCCATCCTCAACCGAACCGACCCCGATCTCCGCGGCAAGCACGTTGGACGTCCCCATGGGAAGAACAGCCAGGGTGGCCGTGCCAGGCAACAGCCCGTTGACCACCGCATTAACGGTGCCGTCGCCGGCAGCCACAATTACAAGGGGCCGAGCCGCTGCTTCATTGATTATGCGGCAATGGGGCAGAGCATCGGCAGGTGTAGTTACCGTGAAGACGGTTGGCGCAAGACCTGCCGCATTCAGTCGATTGACTGCAAGGTTGATGCGGCGCCCGGCATAACGGCCGGAAAGAGGATTAACAAACAGGAAGGTTTTCATCAACGAATATCTCTAGCATCAATTTGTTGGCAATACATGTCTGCAAGGCTACGATGCTGTTACGATAACGTTCAAACATATTTTGAGCGCATGGTCATTGTGATCGGCCTGTTTTCACGGCAGGTCATCGGTTGGTCAATGGAGCCCGGGATGCACGCCGATCCGGTATTTAATGCGCAGTTGATTGCCGCCTGGCGCCGCAACTCAAAATACTGGTGCCGATTCAATTGAACAGAGGAGAGCAAAGAGGTTTTGGGGGTTACTTCAGGAACGGCCAATATCGTTGAGTCAAGGTAGGCTCACAATTTTTCAGTATACTCGTACAAAATAATTTTCAATAGACTGTAATTTCGGATTTCGAATGTTATTATATGATCAGAAGGACGAAGTACAAACCATTCAGAGGAGGCTTTGAGATTCATATGGACGATACTCCACCGGGCTTCCACCTGAAATAGGATGTACTTAGATCCGATTGAAAATAGAATCGGATACCTTCCTGAAAAGGAATCACAGAGTCATAAAACCGAACCCCCACCGAGATAATCAGTGGGGGTTTTCTTATGTCCCCATCAGGGTTTCAGCCATAACCACAGTCTGTTTTGATGACACATGGGAATATGGTGATAATATCGTAACAACCTATGCAAGCGAGGATGTATGGAGACTTACTCTTTCAATGCCTTTGCCTTTGGTGGCGAACTCGACTTGAACCGACTGGCCAACGTACTGGGGATATCGCGCCGATACCGCTGGGAAGAACCGATGAAACTCAATGCGGTGACCTTTGCGCCGGCCGCGGTTGGTGACAGGGAGTGGGCCTACCTCTTCTATTTCGGCTGCGCGGTATTTCTCAACTGTTCCGGCGACATCATCGCCCGGTTTCTGGATGGCCTGAAGCAGCATGTGGATGTGGTGAAGATCCCGCCGCAGCTGGCATATCGGGAAGAGTACCAGCTGGAGATCGATGCGGCCCGCGAAGCCGCCATTACCAACGACTATGCCGTCATGCAGAACTACAATCAGGCGTTTATCGATATTATCTGCTTTGTCATCGCCAAGTCGGTGGCGCTGGAGCGGATCGAGGAGCGGGTCGATGCCGTCTTTGACGAGGTAGAGGTACTTATCGCCAACCTGGGAAAAGGCACCCTGGAACTCCCCGACCGCGACATGGCGCGATTGGCGTCGTCCATCCTGGGCTTCAAATATACGTCCATTGCACACATCATGGTTCTGGACAAGCCGGACATCACCTGGGACGATCCGGAAGCCGACCGGCTCTACCTCACCATGGCGCGTCTTTTTGAACTGAACCAGCGCTACCAGGAGATCAAACACAAGTCGGAAACGCTGCTGGACATGACCGATGTCTTCTCCAGCATCTCCCATGCCCGTCGTTCCGCCCGCCTTGAATGGATTATCATAATCCTGATCGCCATCGAGATCATCCTTTACATACTGGAACTCGTTCGGGGGCATTAACCCTGGCATCATGTCCATACAGCCACCGGCAACCGCTTGTCAACATGTTCAAGCCATAATGATGATGACATTGGACCACTCTATGGCTAACTTATGAGTCAGGGAATTTTACCCTCCAAAGGATGGTAGTATGCGTTTAGGCCTTTGCTGCCTTTTTATCAAAGAACCGGTTTCGTTTCGGACAGTCACGGCAAAGACTTTGTTGCGACTCCATCGGGAGCAACAGCTGCAAAGGCTATCCGGGATTTGCGTCCACAATGCCGGAAGCCTGTGCCAGGCGCTGGAAACAGTGCAAAGGCTGGGCATTGGCGCCTTTCGGATCATGTCGCCGCTTTTCCCCCGCATGACGCACCCGGATGTGGGTTACCGGTTGGAGGACCTGCCGGACCAGGCGGCTATCGTGCAACTGCTGGAAAGAAGCAGGCAATTTGCCAGGCAGCATAATATCCGGCTCAGCTTCCATCCCGACCAGTTCGTCCTGCTGTCGTCACCTACTGCGAAAGTACTGGAAAATTCCATCCGTGAACTGGAATTTCAAGGCATGCTGGCCGAAGCGGTAGGGGCCGGGATGATCAATATCCATGCCGGCGGGGTCTATGGCGATAAGCAGCAAGCCCTGCGGCGTTTCCGCAACGCTTTCCCGGATCTGCCGGAGTCGGTCAGAAGCCGCCTGACACTGGAAAACGACGATGTCAGCTACTCTCCCAGAGACCTTCTGCCACTTTGCGAACACCTCTCCATTCCCCTGGTGTATGATGTTCATCACCATCGCTGCAAGCCGGACGGCCTGTCGTTGACAGAGGCAACCACGCTGGCGGGAGACACCTGGCAGGCGGCAGGACTGGAACAGCACTGCCATATCTCATCGCCCCGCAACGGCTGGCATGGGGGCGATCCGAAACCGCATGCCGACTACATCGATCCCGCGGATCTGCCCGAGTCCTGGCTGGGGCGGGAAATGACTGTGGATGTTGAAGCCAAGGCCAAGGAGCTGGCGGTGATCAAGCTGATGGCTGACCTGAAAATGACCCGGCCCGTGAGCTGAACAGGGCGGGGAGAAGAGCCGCAGGCAGCGGATACCGCTTGCGGCCACCGCCCCATGGAATCAAAGTAACGACCCAATGATGCGATACGACAAGGGAGGCCAAGCCGTGGATATTTATGAAGGAAACAGGGAGAGCACCATCACCATCGGCGTCAGCGCCTGCCTGCTGGGGCACAGAGTCCGCTACGACGGGGGGCACAAGCATGACCACTACATCAGCGATACCTTGGGGCGGTTCTTCCGCATCCTGCCGGTCTGTCCGGAGGTGGAGTGCGGCATGACCATCCCCAGAGAGGCCATGCGCCTGGAAGGCGACCCGGCCAGTCCGCGGCTCGTTACCAACAGGAGCCGCATCGACAAGACGGATCAGATGCTCTCCTTCTGCAACAGGAGGCTCGCGGAGCTGGCTGCTGAAGAGCTGTGCGGCTTCATCTTCAAAAAAAACTCGCCCAGTTCGGGACTCTTCCGGGTCAAGGTCTACTCCGCTGGCGGCATGCCGGCCAAAACCGGCAGCGGCCTTTTTGCCGCCGCCATGGCCCGGCAATTCCCGTTGCTGCCACTGGAAGAGGAAGGAAGGCTCAACGACCCGATCATCAGGGAAAACTTCATCGAACGGGTCTTTGCCAAGGCCCGCTGGAGGGAATTCTTGCGCTCCGCTACCGGATTGGGTGAATTGGTGGCCTTCCACACCCGCTGCAAGCTGCAGATCATGGCCCATAGCCCGGCCATCTATCGAGAGTTGGGGAGTCTTGTGGCCCACGGCCGCGAGATGAAGAAGGAAGAGCTTCTGCAGCGCTACGAGGCGCTTTCCATGAAAGCCTTGGCCCTGAATGCCACGGCCAGCAAGAACTGCAACGTGCTGCAGCACATCATGGGCTACTTCAAGAAGGAGTTGAGTCCGGCGGAAAAGAGCGAGCTATTGGAGGTCATCGAACAATACCACCACAGCCTGGTCCCGCTGGTAGTACCGCTGACACTGATGAAGCATTACATAACCAAATACGGCCAGGAGTACCTGCAGCAACAGCACTATCTCTCCCCCCATCCGGCGGAGCTAATGCTGCGGAACCATGTTTGAGGGAAATGGCCCCTGTTGTGCGGCAGGCGCATGAATCTGCAATATCCTTTAATTCGGGCTGCCCGAAAGGCGATTATCCATGGTTGATGGACAATAATCCTGGAAACGCATGGAACTGTCGCCGCAATAGTCGTTAGCACCGACATGGGTGAGCTTGCTTTTCAGGTCCAGCCAGATTTCCCCCCCGATATCCCGGTATCTTTTGCAGAAAGCGTAGTCTTCGCTTAGATATTCCCCGGTTTCCTTATCCACGAACGGATCAAACAATGCGTAAAGGTTATCCTTGCTCGGAGCTTCCGTGGTTTGAGCATGGATCTTACTGTATTTGAGCTCAGGGTAAGCAGCAATCATCCGTTCCAGCACGCACCTTTTGATAAGCTGAAACCCGGCCCCGGCATAGCGGGCGGTTGCAAAATCGGAGTCGACTTTCAGATCGCTGCCGGTGCACAATGTGCCTACATAGTTAAGGCCCGCGTTGAGAAAGGATTCGCCTTTCGCATGGCGTAGCGGCAGGCGATTCCAGTCAAATTCCTTGATCGGATACATGGCGGCGGCAAAATCCTTGTCTGCCCGGAACAGCCTGACAAACTGTTCCGGATCGAACGCTATATCACTGTCGATAAACAAGAGGTGGCTGGCACGATGGTCATCCAGGAATTTGCCGACCAGTGTCGCGCGGGAGCGGGTGATCAAGGCGTCATTGCCGAGCAGCATCAGGGAGAGCTCGATCTGATCTCCAAAACTGGTCATCATACGCATTATGGAGAGCATATAGGCTTGCGACAAAAGACCCCCAAAACAGGGCGTTGCAATAACTACATACGGTTTTGACATGATTCGGTCCCTCTGAGTTGATTAAAATTCAAACTGCCTGAATGTTCACTATGTCCGTAAGTGGATACGATTGGCTGCCAACGGTTACCGAGGGTGTATCGGAAGCAAAGGATACTCCGCTTATGGTGCCGGTCGTATAGGTGGTTGCCGTGACGCTACTGCCGTCAATGCCCGTGGCAACAATCCCATACGTATAGTTGCCCGCCGCAAGGGCATTCCCGTCACTGTCCTTGCCATCCCAGGTACAACTTCCGTCCCCTGCCGCCATGGAATCCAGGGCGTAGCTCCTGACGATGTTTCCGGAAGAATCACTGATCGATAGGGTTGCCGCAGAAACCGAATCTGGCAGATTGAAGTTGATGACAGCAGACGACGTACCGTCATAGGGGATGGAATTACCAAGGGCCGTCACTGTTTTACCGATAAATGATACGGCCGACATGGACATGGAGTTGTTTTGGGCCGCCAGCAGGCTCTCCAGGTTGGTATTGGTGTTGTAGGCCTGCTCCACCTGGGTTAACTGGGCCAACTGGCTGACAAACTCAGACGAGTCCTGGGGATTGAGCGGATCCTGGTACTGCAGTTGGGTAATGAAGAGCTTAAGAAAATCATCCTTGTTCAAGCCGATTGATTCTTTCATTGAATCAGAAGCTGATGTGGTGCTTGCCGTTGCCGTGACATCGGTTATCATGATCACCCTCCCCTTTCTGGATTTCACCGACAGCACTACTGGAAACTACTGCCGTGTCTTCAATATCAGGAGAATGTGCAGCCAATGTGCAACAAATAAGGAAAAAAGCGGGCTGCCGGATTATCCGGCCTTGAAACACCGATAAATCGACAGACGATAGGTGGTGACTACGGGTGGAGGGATTGGGGAACTTGGAAAACCGGACTATGGGGAGTGAATGGAACTGGCTGGGCACCAAGCCTGACTGGCGGCTTTATACTATTTGCGGTCATTTTTTCTGGACAGCCGCTTGTTCAAAGCCTGGCGCGTGATTCCCAGGTAGGACGCGGCAATCCCCTGATTGCCGCCTGCCAGGCTCAGTGCATGGGCGACCAGGGCATCCTCGGTATCCTTCAGAGTCGGCATGCAACAGGTACCTGCGTTGCCGCTACGAATATCCCTGAGAAAAACCAGCGGGTCTGCCTGTGAAGAAACTCCCCTGTGCCCCACAAGCTTTCTGAAGCTTGCCAGGGAAAGCATCCCTTTTGCATGACATGCCACGGCATCGAGGATCATGGCCCTGAGCTCGCGAATATTGCCCGGAAAATCATAGGCCGAGAGATAACTGCACAGTTCGGCGGAATGGGTCGGTCTTGCCTTATTCAAGGTTTCGGCTGCTTCATCCAGAAAATAATCCAGCAGCAGCGGTATGTCTTCCAGGCGTTCCCTGAGGGGGGGAATGCGTACCTGGTGGGCGCTGATGCGATAATAAAGATCTTTCCTGAAAACTCCCTCCGACATCATCGTGGCCAAATCCTTGTTGGTCGCCAGGATAATGCGGGCATCGCATTTCTTCGGAATGTCCGTTCCCAGCGGATAATATTCCTGTTCCTGGAGCAGCCTCAGAAGCTTGATTTGGGCCAACTGGGGAAGATCACCGATCTCATCGAGAAACAGGGTGCCGCCAGAAGCCTTGGCGATCAAACCTTCTCGGGTCTGGTCAGCGCCGGTAAAGGCGCCCTTGCAATGCCCGAACAGGGTGTCAGCGAACATCTGGTCGTCCAGGCCGGCGATGTTAACCGCCACGAACGGTCCTTGGCGGCTGCTTGAATCATGAATCGACCGGGCAACCAGTTCCTTCCCCACCCCGGTTTCCCCACAAATAAGCACCGGTTGCCCGGTTCCGGCAACAGCCGTCAGGTAGCGAAAAATACCCCTCATTTTCGGGCTTCGGGTGACTATCGGCGCAAATGCCCGGTCCGGCTCCAAGCGATCGGACAGCAGCTGTTCCGTGAGCAGCGTAACCTGATTACGCAATGCGTGCATTTCCAAGGCCCTTCTGGTGCTGGCCAGCAAGCGGTCCTTTTCCGCCGGCTTGACAAAGTAATCAAAGGCGCCGGCCTTCATACAATCAACCGCCATCTCAAGCTCATTGGCCGCAGTCATGATAATGACCGGAATATGGGGATAATTGGAGGCAATTTCCTTGAGAAGCTCATAACCGGATAAAACCGGCATGCTGAGATCGAGAATTATCAGGGCGATATCATGTTTTTCTAAAAGAGCCATCACGTTCCTGCTGTTGTTTTCAGTCAGGACATTGCCGACCCCCTCGGTGCGGAACATGATGCTCATGCTGAACAGGATTTCTTCTTCGTCGTCCACCAGGAGAATCGGATACATGGCGCTGTTTGCGGTGCTCATCTCGGACTCCTTTAGCCGGCAGTACGGGCTTGCTGGCAAGTGGTGTTCCCGGGCATATTTTCATGCGCTGCGGGCAGTCTGATGGTTGCGGTCGTGCCAAGACCCGGCTCGGATTCAAACTCCAGAGTTCCGCCATGCTCTTTGATGATGGTGGCGGAGATGGAAAGACCTAGGCCGGTGCCACCCTGGTCAAGTTTAGTCGAGAAAAAAGGTTCTGTTATGCGTTCCATCAAATTACTGGTCATACCACTACCCTGGTCGCTGACGGTCAGGACGATGCAGCCGTCCTGCTGCTCGAACGCCGTGCTCACCATGACACCCTTTGTCTTGTCGGGAAGCGCCTGAAGGGCATTGGTGATCAGATTGATGATGACCTGCTCGATCTGCTGGGGCCTTCCCTTGACCAGAGGGAGCTCTTCGGCCAGGTCGATCCGGAACTCGTCGGTATGTTTATGGATATGGTGCGTGAGGATCTGTAGCGCATCCTGAACGGTCTTGTTGAGGTCAAAGGTCGATTCGTGCCGGCCGCTGTCGTCACGTGAAAAATCCTTCAGGTTGTTGACGATGAGCGTGATGCGGCGAGAGCCTTCGGAAAGCCCGTTCAAAAGGCGCGGAACCGCTTCGCGGGCCTGATCGAAGGGTAACCCTTTCAGCAGGAACTCCCCATGTTCTTCCTGATGCCTTGCCAGAATGGCCAAGGCATCCCTCCAGATCTCGTCAAGCAGCAAAGCATTGATGGAAATATACTGGTTCGGATTGTTGATCTCATGGGCAATGCCGGAAACCAGCATCCCTAGCGAGGTCATCTTGTTCGCATGAATGAGTTTTGCCTGGTTTTTCTGCCTTTCCATTTCCAGACGGATACGTTCCGAGATATCGCGGAATGAACAATAGATCGCATCCACTTCTCCCAGGCGGATCAATTTGGCCTTGGTCGAGATGGTGATTTGCGTTCCGTCCTTAGAGGTGCCCACGGTCTGCCCGAGAAAAGGCTCTCCACCCTGTGCCGGATCTTGAGCGAATCGATGAATCTCCCCGGCAATGTCGGGTATGATCTGCCACGGCCCAAGGGCGTGTAATTCTGGCAGGCTGTAACCGAAAAGCTCGATCATCGCCGGATTGGCGTCAATGACTTCCAGGGTTTCCTGTTTGAGAAGCAGTACGGCATCCCAGTTTTGCATGAAGATCTGATGAAAATGCTCCCCAATCTCAATGAGGGCCTCTTCCATCTGCTTGCGCTCGGTAATATCGCGGTTGCTGCCCCGGGTTCCCAGGTATGTTCCGGATTCGTCCATGATCGGCTGGCAAACATGCTCCAGCCAGCGTACACTGCCATCGCCATGGCGGATACGAATAACCAAGTTGCCGTTGGTAGCATCGGGCCGGGAATCATGATGATGGCCGGCACATTTATCCAGATCCTCCGGCAGGGTGATTTTCCGCAACAAGTCCTGGTCTGTGTAGAAAGCGTCGGCTTCGTAACCGGTAACCCTTTTGCACGAAGGTGATGAATACACAAACCGCTCCTCGGGATCGAGCCAGAATTCCCAGGCATGGGTATAATCGGCAATGGTGTGGTAAATCGCTTTCTGCCGGATCAAGTCCTGCATGGCGGAATTTTTACGCTGCCATTCCCGGCAGGCCAGCCATGCCGCAATGGAGGTAATCAAGCAGAAGAACACCACGAAAGCGGTTTCCTGGGTAGTTTCGCTACGCCATTCGGCAAGATAATCAGCGGTGGCAAGGCCAACAACGACATAAAAGGGATAACCTGAGACCTTGCGGTAACTAAAAGTTCGCTCCACATTATCCAGAAACGAACGGGCCGTGTAGGTATCTGACGTTTGGCCTGTTTGTACCAATTCCCCGAACTCGCGTGAGGGATTGCTGCCCATGACATTATCAACCCCGGCCAGTTCCGGATAACGGAGAACCAACCCCAAATCAGCATCGCGCAATACGATACTGCCATGCTTGCCGACATTGACGGCTGAAAATATTTTGTATAACCGCTCCAGCGAGATCGAAGCTGTAACCACCCCGGCAAAGGTTCCGTCCGGCTGATTAATCCGCTGGGCAACGATTATATACCATTTGCCGCTTAGACGCCCGACTACCGGCTTGGAGATGACCATCGTCCCATTCGGCGACTTGCGTAACCGAATGAAATAATCGAGATCCGACACGTTCAGCGGTTTGTGCATCTCCGCACCAAAGCTGTATATGGCCTCTCCTTGGGCATTGACAACCTTCAAATCGTGAATCTCGTCCAGGTGAGCACGTTCACGCCCCAGGTATGAGTTGATTGCCTGACTATCGAGACCTCTTCCGAAAATCCCTTTCCGGGCCTCAAACTCCACCGCAGACAGCACCAGATCGATCCGGTCCAATACACCGATGACATACTGCTCAAACACATGGGAGAGGTTGCGGGTGTTAACCTCGGCCTGTTCCCTGTGCTCAAGTCTGTTTCGGTAAAGCGACACGCCAGCCAGGGAAATGACGGACAGATTGATCAGCACGGTGGCAATTATCAATCGCTTGATGAAGGTATTGTTGTTTCCCAATTTGTGAGCAGGACAGGGCAACTCTTTCATACAACCTGCGCCGTGCCGAGCTCATCACTGTTGAGCATAAATTCCGCCGAATTTGACCTTGAATCGTCAGTGCTGGTCATGGCTGACTTTCCTGTGAAACAGTCGATATATTTTCATGAACCGCCAAAACATTTGTTTGACCAAAACAGACGTGCTTAATCATTAAGTTACGAATCATATCCACATCCAATCTGCGTGTCCATTTAAGATACTTTAATTTGACCACATTTTTCTTCCTTATCAAGCTTGATGCCTTACCAAGGGGAATAAAAACCCCTGCGACATTTTTTGCACAGATCGCTTTTGTCGCTTTTCCATAACCAACTATTATTTCGTAACAAACCAGCCCCACAACCTTGACGGCGCAAAAAACGTCGCAGGGGCGCCAGCTTGGCTACAGCCTTATCTTGCTGATATTTGTGATCAATTTAGCGCAGACAGCAATGGCATCATACCTGCACTGCAAACACTACAAATCAACAATCAACCACATTTAATTTATTGAGGAGAAAGGAGGGACACCCCATGTCGGATGATATGTCTGAAAGAACCAGAATATATCTTGCTGGCGATTGGTCCATGGACGGGGTGACCAAACAGATGCCGCAGCTTGTGGAACAACTGACCTCGCTTTCCGGCATCTGTACCGATGAGAAACTGCCTACCAATGCGCACCATGACCAATCGGAAGTCGATCTCACCCGAATCGAGAAGCTGGATGCCTGCGGTTGCCAGCTATTGGCCGTATTTCTCCGCGCCTTGCAACTTGGAGGCATCAAACCACTGCTTAATGATATGCCTGACGACATAAAGGAAAAAATTCAATTTCTCGGGTTTGCCAACGAACTGGAGCTGCAATCCGATCATCCAAGGAAATGTGCATGACACAAGAGCGAATGGAATCAGGTGAAATAGATCTGAACCGGTTCAACCAGGTTTTCTTTGAGGAATGCGGCGAACACCTGGCAGAGATGGAGCAGATACTGCTCTCGTTGAGCGATGGAAAACCGGATGAAGAACAACTGAATGCGGTCTTCAGGGCCGCCCACTCAATCAAGGGCGGGGCAGGAATCTTCGGTTTTCAGGACATGACTGTTGTCACCCACATCATGGAGTCCCTCCTTGACCGGGTTCGCAACCATGAAATCCCCTTTACGACAGCCATGATCGATCTGTTTCTCGAAGCCGGCGATGTGATTGCCATGCAGCTGGCCGGCCACCGTGACGGAGCAGAGGTCCGCCAGGAGGCGGTTGACCAGATCAGCAGCAAGCTGAGGCAATATACCGATGTAAAAACGGCTGTCATTGGGACCGATGCCACCGAAACCGGCGTTACAACGGCCACAGACACTACCTCAGACTCGCAGCCAGGCTGCCGCCTGTTTGAGATGGAGTTCACGCCGGACCCGGACATCTTCAAGCGTGGTGTCAGACTGGAGCAGCTATTTCTGGAATTGGAACAGTTGGGAGAACTGACCATAAATGCAGAAATATCCGACTTTCCTGATTTCGGTACGTTCGACCCGGAGATGTGTGCCACCTGCTGGCAATTCACCCTGAAAACAGCCGCCAGCGAAGAAGATATCCGCGAGATTTTCGAATTTGTCGCCGACGAAGATCAATTGGACATCCGGGTAGTTTCCGACACCCAACTAAGTGACGCTCTTGGGGATTCGGCCCTAACTGTTGACCTGGCTGGCATTCAGGCGCCATCCGCCCGAATGGCTCCCCTGCCGCCGTCAGACAACGTGACCTGCATTTCACCGGGCAGGAGAGCGTCGGACAGAAACGAAACCGCACCGGGAGCCTTCGGCCGCCGCAGTGGCGAGGCCGATTCATCCATCAGGGTGGGTGTAACCAAGGTAGATCAACTAATCAACCAGGTCGGAGAACTGGTGATCACCCAGGCCATGCTGGCCCAGGCAGCGGCCGGAGTTGATCCGGTCCAGTACGAAGGCCTGCACCGCGGCCTGCTGCAACTTGAACGCAATACCCGTGACCTGCAGCAAAGCGTCATGTCGATCCGGCTGGTGCCGATCAGTGTCGTTTTCAATCGTTTCCCCCGCATGGTGCGGGATCTGGCGGCTAAACTCGGCAAACAGGTTGAATTGAAGACCTTCGGAGATACCACGGAACTGGACAAGGGCCTCATTGAAAAAATCAGTGACCCCCTGACCCACTTGGTGCGCAATTGCCTCGACCACGCCCTGGAATTGCCAGATGTCCGTATCGCAACGGGGAAAGAGGCGATCGGCACGATAATGCTCAGGGCATCACAACTGGGAGGGCGGATCGTGATCGACGTGATCGATGACGGCGCCGGCCTTAATCGCGCCAAGATCATGGGCAAGGCGCTCGAACGCGGCATTGCGGTTTCCGATTCCATGACGGATGACGAGGTCTGGCAACTTATCTTTGCACCCGGCTTTTCCACGGCTGATGCAATCACCGACATTTCCGGGCGCGGCGTGGGTATGGACGTTGTCCTAAGGAACGTCCATTCCATGGGCGGCAGGGTGCAGATAGCGTCTGAATCCGGCAAGGGAACCAGGGTTACCATCAGCCTGCCACTGACACTGGCCATTCTGGAAGGGATCTCAGTCTCTGTGGGGGAAGAAAAATTCATTTTCCCACTCAGTTCCATCGTTGAATCAATCCAACCCAAACCGGAAAATCTCAAGACCGTTAACGGCAGACAGGTTGTCCATGTGCGCGGAGAATACATCACCGTCTTGCCGTTGTACGGGATGTTCAACCTGCAAACACCGATTATTGAGCCGGATAAGGGGATCCTGGTGCTGGTCGAAGTCGAGGGAGAAAGGGCAGCCATCCTGGTGGACACCTTGATGGATGAACTCCAAGTGGTGATCAAGAGCCTGGAAGAGAATTATCGCAAGGTGGAGGGGACATCGGGAGCAACTATCCTTGGCGACGGCAAAGTGGCCTTGATTCTTGACGTCGCAGCACTGATCGATTTGGGAAAGAATTGGTCGGACAAGGATGCGGCAAGTCTAATCGAATAAGTACAAATCTTCGGGATCTTAAGGCTCTTCACAAAGGAGGCAATGTCATATGCAGGAAGAACAGGGATCATTGCAACAGCAAACGGGTACAGGCGTTGGAGAGTATCTGACGTTTACCCTCGGCAGCGAAGAATACGGCATGGACATCCTGAAGGTACAGGAGATCCGCGGCTATGACGCCGTTACGCACATAGCCAATTCACCGGACTTCCTTAAAGGGGTAATAAATCTGCGTGGCGTAATCGTGCCGATTGTTGACATGCGGATCAAATTCAAACTTGGCCGGGCCGATTACAATGAATTTACCGTTGTGATCATTATGAATGTTGTCGGACGGGTAGTAGGCATGGTCGTTGACAGCGTGTCGGATGTGACGACCCTTGCGCCGGAACAGATCAAACCGGCCCCGGAATTCGGCTCTGCCCTTGACACCAAATACATCACCGGACTCGGTACGGTAAACGATCAAATGCTGATTCTGGTTGATATCGAACAGCTTATGAGCAGCCCGGAGATGCAACTCATGGATGTGCCGACCTGAAAAGGATAATCAACATTATTGCAGGATAAATCCATAACCAACCGTCTGGAAGGAGAACAGTATGCAATGGTTTTACAATCTGAAAATCGGTACGAAACTACTGTCAAGTTTCATCCTGCTGGCAATGATAGCCGGTGTAATCGGCTGGATCGGCATAGCCAACATCCGCAAGGCGGATAGCAACGGCACCCTGCTTTACGAAAAGGCAACCGTGCCCATATCCCAGTTGGGCTCTATCTCCACCGCGTTCCAGCGGGTGCGCGTCACACTCGCCAAGATACTGTTGGTGCATGACAAGGCTGAAAAGCAGAAATTCGGCGAGCAGATCAAGGAACTGAGCGCCGAGATATCCAAGAATGTGGAGCTTCTGGACAAGACCTTCACCAACCCCGACGAAAAGGCCCTTTTGAAAGAGTTCAGCGACACCCGCACCGTGTTTCGACCCTTGATTAGCAAAATCACCGACCTCTCCATGGCGGGTAATGACGCCGAAGCGTTATCAATCTACAACGGTGATGCCACAAGTGCCGCATTGGCCGAAAATAGCGCCATTAACAAACTGGTGGATTACAAGATCAAGCAGGCCAAAACCGTTTCCGATCAGAACACAGCCATGGCCGCCTCGGCGATCAAGTTCACCCTTGTCCTGGCAATCATCGGGATAATCCTGGCCATCGGCTTTGGCATTTTCATAACCCGCATCATCACCATACCGCTACAGGAAGCGGTTCATACGGCGCAACTGGTGGCCGATGGGGACCTGACCAGCCGTGTCGAACCGAAATACACCGACGAAACAGGCCAGATGCTGCTGGCACTGAAAAACATGAACGCAAACCTGGTCAACATCGTGGGCGAAGTCCGAAATGGTGCCGATTCCATTGCAACTGCCACCGAACAGATTTCCGCCGGCAACGCCGATCTCTCCCAACGCACCGAAGAGCAGGCTTCCGCGCTGGAAGAGACCGCATCCAGCATGGAAGAGCTGACCTCGACCGTCAAACAGAACGCCGACAACGCCCAGCAGGCCAACCAACTGGCGATCAGTGCCAGTGGCGTGGCGGTAAAAGGTGGCGACGTGATCAACAGGGTGGTGCATACCATGGGCTCGATCTCCGATAGCTCCAGAAAGATCTCCGACATTATCGGCGTAATTGACGGAATCGCCTTCCAGACCAACATCCTGGCGCTGAATGCGGCAGTGGAGGCAGCCAGGGCCGGTGAGCAGGGGCGCGGCTTTGCCGTGGTGGCAGCCGAGGTGCGGAGCCTTGCCCAGCGTAGCGCCTCAGCGGCAAAAGAGATCAAGGCCCTGATCGAGGATTCGGTCAGAAAAGTGGAGGATGGCAGCAAGTTGGTGGAGGAGGCCGGACATACCACCCAGGAAATCGTCACGAGCATCAAGCGGGTGACCGACATAATGGCCGAGATTTCAGCCGCCTCGCTGGAACAATCAAGCGGCATCGAGCAGGTCAATACGGCAATAACCCAGATGGACGACGTTACCCAACAGAATGCGGCCCTGGTTGAGGAGGCAGCCGCGGCGGCCGAATCCCTGGAAGACCAGGCCCGGCAGCTAGTCCATGCTGTCACCCGCTTCAAGTTGGACGAAGCCATGCAACCCAGGAAGGTGGCTGCCGAAAAGAAAGTTCGCAAAATAAACGCCCTGCAGCCTAAGGGCATCGAAAAAGCAGCTAAACCGTCAGCAGCGGCAAAAGGTCTAAAAAAGCCGGAACTCATTGAAGCTGCCATGCAAAATCCGGTGGACAACGATAGCGACTGGCAGGAATTCTAACCCATTGTCTGGCAAATCCAAGCTTCAGAGCGGGGAGAAACAGGGATGCTGGCTGCAACAGACCCTACAAATCCGGCATTTGAAGGACGTTCCGACTGTAAGGAACCGCTCCAGTTTCCTTTCACCTCGGAGGACTTTAACCGCATCCGGAACCTGATCCACCGGGTTGCCGGCATTTCCCTCTCACCTGCCAAAAAAGGCCTGGTATACAGCCGACTGGCACGCCGCCTCCGAGTGAGGCGGCTGCAATCCTTCTCGGAGTATCTGCAACTCCTGGAGAGTGACGACCAATCGGAAAGGGAGGCTTTCATAAACGCCCTTACCACCAATATGACTTCATTTTTCCGTGAAGCCCATCATTTCCCCATACTCTCGGCCCACCTGGGAAGCCTGGCACCTAAACAGCAGGTCTCCATCTGGACCTGCGCATCATCCAGCGGCGAAGAGCCATACTCCATTGCCATGACAGTGGTCGAGCATTACAACAGCTTTGCCGCACCGGTAAAAATACTTGCCACCGACATAGACACCAAAGTGCTGGAGCGGGCACGCACCGGGGTCTATCCCCTGGATCAGTTGCAGAAACTTTCGCCAAACCAATTGAAGCGTTTTTTTCTGCGTGGAGAGGGTGAAAACGCCGGCTTTGCCAAGGTCAAACCGGAACTCCAGGCAATGATCACCTTCAAGAGCCTTAATCTGCTTCATGAAAAATGGGCGATCCATGAAAAGTTCGATGCCATCTTCTGCCGTAACGTAATGATCTATTTCGACAAAAAAACCCAGTACACGGTTCTGAAGAATCTGTCCGGCTATCTGCGGCCCAACGGACTCTTCTTTGCCGGCCACTCCGAGAGTTTCCACCATGCCGTGGACCTATTTCGAACTTGCGGTAAAACGGTCTATGCCCTGCGGAACCCATAAATTGCCCCATGGGGACGAATAGTTCGCAGTGCTGACTTTTGCCGCATTAATTTGCCTGAGCAGGATACAGGAAAGACCATATGCCCATCAAAGTTCTGGTTATCGATGATTCAGCCCTTATCCGCTCTCTGTTGACCGAGATCATCAACAGCCGGCCCGATATGAAGGTAGTCGGGACCGCCCCAGATCCGCTGGTGGCCCGGGAAAAAATCAAGGCGCTCAATCCGGATGTACTGACACTGGATGTCGAAATGCCAAAGATGGACGGACTGGCATTTCTAGAGAAACTGATGCGATTGCGCCCCATGCCGGTCATCATGGTCTCTTCGCTGACCGAGAAGAGCTCGGCCATCACCCTGCATGCCCTGGAATTGGGTGCTTTTGATTTCGTAACCAAACCTAAGATCGACATAAGCAACAGCCTCCGGGACTACGCCGAAGAATTGACCGACAAGATCCGCTGTGCCTCGAAAGCGCTTGCGCCACGGCTCGCGGCAAAACGTGCCCTACCACAGTCAATTGAGCGGAAAAACACCGCTGATGCGGTACTGCCGGCGGAACAGAGGGCATTCGCCACTACCGAAAAAATCATAGCCATCGGCTCTTCAACCGGAGGTACCGAAGCCTTGAAGAGCTATCTGGCTACCATGCCGCCCGATTGTCCCGGCACTCTGATTACCCAGCATATGCCTGAGACATTTACCAAAACTTTTGCCAAAAGGCTCGACGGCCTCTGCATGATCGCCGTGAAAGAAGCGGAACACGGCGAACGGGTGCTCCCGGGCCATGCCTACATTGCCCCGGGCAATCGCCATCTAATGCTGAGCCGAAGCGGCGCCAACTATGTTACGCAGCTCTCGGATGGCCCACCGGTCAGTCGCCACAGACCATCGGTGGATGTTCTGTTTCGATCCACAGCAAATTGTGCCGGCAAGAATGCGATCGGCATCATCATGACCGGCATGGGTGACGACGGCGCGGCTGGCATGCTGGAAATGCATCGGGCCGGGGCATATACCCTTGCCCAGGACGAAGAGAGTTGCGTGGTTTTCGGCATGCCTAAAGAGGCGATCGCCATGGGAGGAGTTGATGAGATAGTATCTTTGCAGGATATGCCCAGGCACCTGTTTTCATGGCTGGCGGCACAGGGGAAACGCAATTTCCGGGTGTAAGCCGGACAGTACCCATGGATCAGGATTTTCCCCAGCGAACATAATAATCAGGTAATTGCCAAGGTAGTAGCATTATGAAACCGGTCACAACGTACATCCTGGTAAGCAGCCTGGTAGCCATCCTGGCCATCTCAACCTTTGCTCTTCTCTCACTCAACCGCTTTCATGCCGCGGAAGCCGAAGAGGAGCGCGAGAATCTGGAAAAATGCATCCGGACCTTTCGGGAACTGTTTGCGTACAAGGGCACAGGATTCAGGATTGTCGATGGAAAGCTCCTTGCCGGAAATTACCTAATCAATGGCAACTTCGAGTTGCCGGACAAGGTGCAGGAAATATTCGGCGGGGTAGCAACGGTTTTCCAGGGGGATACGCGCGTTTCCACCAATGTCCTGGATGACCGGGGACTCAGGGCTGTCGGCACCAAGCTCATTGGCCCGGCATACGATGCCATATTCAGGGAGGGAAAACCCTATCGCGGTGAGACGGTTATACTGAAGACTCCTTACCTAACCGCCTATGACCCGATCAGGGACGTCAAGGGCAGGATCATCGGCATTCTCTTTGTCGGCGTGGAAAAAAGTGCGTTCCTGGCCCGATACAGTGGCTTGAGAATGCAGTTGATGCTGACACTGATCGGCATGGTGGCTTCTTTCACGATTCTGATGACCTTACTCGGAAAAGTAACCAGGAAATACGAACAGATGAACAAGGACCAGGTCAGATTCTTCCAGACGCTCATCAATACTATCCCCAGCCCGGTCTATTACAAGGATACAAAGGGGCGCTATCTGGGCTGCAACAATGCATTTGAATCAGGAGCGAAACTGGCGCGGGCGGAAATTATCGGCAAAACAGCCTACCAGCTCTGGGGCAAGGAGCAAGCGGATCAACATCGGCAAAAGGACCTGGAACTGTTAGAAACCCCCGGAGCGCAGATGTACGAAAGCGCTGTGAAGTTTGCCGATGGCACCCTACACGACATGGTTTTCAACAAAGCCACTTTTCAGGACAAGGACGGATCGCTGGGAGGCCTGGTGGGCGTTTTGCTCGATATTACGGAGCGCAAAGAGGCCGAAAAAGAAAAATCATTATTGGAAGCCCAGTTACACCATTCTCGAATGCTGGAATTGGTTATGGTCCAACTGGGGCATGATCTGAAGACCCCCCTTACCCCGCTGTTCGCGCTCCTGCCACTTATCAGGGAACTTGTCTCCGATCCGGGACTGAAGAGGATGGCGGATATCTGCAGCAGGAATGCGGTCCAGATCAAGGAGCTGACAGACAGAACCCTGAAATTGGCCTCCCTGTCATCCATAGTAGCCCCATCAAACTGGGAAAAAATCCAGCTTGCTTCGGCCGTGGATGGGTACATCCTTGACAGTGCCCAAAGCTACGCGTCGAAAAACGTCTCATGCAAAAACACCATTGCCCCAGAAATTGCTGTACAGGGGGTGGCGGATCAGCTGAAAGAGCTTTTTGCCAACCTGATTTCAAATGCCGTGCGGTATTCTCCGGAGCATGGGGTTATCCTCATCGGAGCCGTGGCCGCCGAAAAAACCGTCACCATCTCGGTAGAGGATAAAGGAATCGGCCTTGCTCCCGAGCATATCGGGCGCGTATTCGACGAGTTCTTCAAGGTGGACGAATCGCGTCACGACCTGGCTGCTCAAGGTCTTGGACTCGCCATCTGCAAGAAAATCGTGTTTAACCATAACGGCAGGATATGGGCCGAAAGTCCCGGCATAGGCATGGGAACAACCATACGGTTCATCCTGCCGCGTTCTACGATTTAAATATCCAATTACCATCAAGGAGCAACATTATGGAAACTGGGGTCATGATAGTCGATGACAATGATTTTATCAGGGAATCGGTTGACATCCTTTTTCGGACAGCTGGCATTCGTGTTGTTGACGCCAAGGGAGGTAACGAATGCTTGAGCCAACTCGAAGCCGGATTCAAAGGGGTGATCCTGCTGGATGTCATGATGCCCGGCATGGATGGCTGGGATACCATCCGCAATATGGTTGCCAGGGGCTTGTATGAGGGCAATGCCATTTTAATGCTTACGGCCAAAGAAAAACCAGACATCAAAATGAATGGAATCCAGGAATATATCAGCGACTATATAACCAAACCGTTCAACCCGATGGAATTGCTTGAAACCGTAAAGTTCTATTCAAAACTGCTGACTACATGATTCAAGACATATGCCGTTACAATCCGCTCAGTCCCCGGCCGTTTTTTGCAAGCATCCCCATCAATTCCAAAAAACAGGCGCACAAAAACCAGATCGACATGGACTAAATATTGCATTATATAATTTTTTTACTATTAGATCTTAATATGCTTGCCCTCTTAATACAGCAGCTATTACAATGTTAACCGCTAAATATCATTAAAAAATATTTTTGTGCTGGATCGGCATGCACATTACTTCCCGACATATGATAGCCAGTAGTCTCATTGCGATATTCATCATTATGTCGCTTGGCCCGCTATTGCCACTCACCATGCAATCTGCAGCCATTGCCCATGCGATTACCGGCGAATGCACCGGTGATTGCAACAGTTGCGGCTGCTCGTTGGAACGTCGGGCCTCTCGCACGTGCTGCTGCTGGCAGAAAAAAAAGATGCATCAGAGTATGAATAAAGCGAAAAAATCCTGCTGCAAAGGAGAAAACACCACCCCAAAAACCATTATCAGCAGCCACTGCCCCTGCGGAAACGGGAAGCTGCTTGCCGCCTGTGGCGTTGAAGAATTCCCTTTCAATTCGTTCCCATTTACCGGAGAAATTAACCGGCCCATGACTTGCCAGGTTTTTCAAGAAAGCCATCATCACCAGGCGATCCGCAGCAACGCACCACCCGCGCCTCCTCCCAAAATATCCATTCTTTCCTAAAATTCCCTTTAACTGATCAAACCAATTGGATCGCACGGCAGCAACAGCAGAGAGTATCAGCATCTGATCTCTCGAAACGTTTTAGTTGGCTGATTTTCTCAACGACAAGTATTTGCTCAGTCTCTGAACATAGCTTCTTATTGCCTAAATTCAGGCGACTAAGGTCGTAAAGGGGGTAATTGTATCCAATCAGGACAAACTGTTTCCGTTGTTCTGCAGTTGATATGATACAAATTAGCGCAAAATTAATATATGGGCACTAATTTTGCGAGCAAATCAGTTGGCCGCATATTATTTCTAAATACCTAAAGAGCAGTTTTCTTAATCCAGAAATCAGTGTGCCCTGTGGTACGAGGACCAGACAAGGTTTACAGAACAGAATCAACTTATATTTTAGCAAGTTACAAACACATATAACAATTCTGCCATAAAGAAAGATTGTGTTGAATGGCCGACCGGGGGCTTACACATATGAACACCTCACTGAAATCAGCTGCCATCCTATCGGTATTAATGATGTTTTTGCACTCAACAGATGCTCTGGCTACCATACAATGTTACCAATGCCATGGCACAGCTGGCGATTACCGGCCTCTGGACTCATCTGATCGCAGTGCATCAAGCGGCGGTTTTCAGGGAAATCACCGAACTCACCTGGCAGGTCCCTCGTCACCAGAGGACTGCGCCAGGTGCCATCCCGGCAGCGAAAGCTACAAATCTTTCCATCGAGACGGTCTAATCAAAGTGTCATCCCGAATGAAAGGGTCACCACTTATTACGTCATATAACAACACAACATCCGCTTTTCCACAGACTCCAACCCCCACCCCAGGGACATGTACCAATGTCAACTGCCACTTCGAGTCAGTCACCCCTACCTGGGGCGCGACAGGTTTCGCTTCACCGGATGATTGCAACAAGTGCCACGGCGCAGCTCCCACCGACGGCAGCCATCCGAAGCACGCCACGGTCTACGGTATCTCCGGGGTTACCAATTCCTGCCTAAAATGTCATGCCGACCATACAGCCGAACCAATACCCTTTGCCCACGCCACCAGCGCCGGCAATCGCAGCCTGGGGGTCTCGTTCGCGGCAGCGCCCAACAACGGCACCGGCAGCTATTCGGGCGACACGAGCTATCCCAACTATCTGCCGAGCAGCGCCCCGGCCCGCAACGGCACATGCGACAGCATCTACTGCCACGGCGCCAGCATGGTACCCAACAACGGCAGCGACACAACGCCGGTCTGGGGCACGGCCTCCACCGGCCAGTGCGGCACCTGCCACGGTGCTACGGCCGCTGTCCCGCCCGTGCGCGGCAGCCACAGGACCCATGCCGGTTCAGGAGAGTGGTACCATGCCCCCAGCGGCCTCAATGACAAAATACTGGGACGCGGCATGCCCTGCGGCACCTGTCACAAGACCGCCGCCAGCCAGCATGTGAACGGCAACGCCGAATGGTCGTTCAATTCCCTGTCATCTCCCAGGCTCAGTGGTGCCCGGTACCGTGGTCTGTCCAGCGGCTCGGTATCATCCGTGCCAAGTGCCGCTTACGGCCAATGCAGCAACCTCTACTGCCACAGCATAATCCAAACACCCACAGGCGGGGCGCTGACCGGCCTGGCGGGCGAATACAAGACCGTGACCTGGGGCAATATGGATGAAGGCACCTGCGGTTCCTGTCATGCCGTTGACCTGGGACATGCCACCTGGGCCGGCAGAACTACCGATCCGGAGATTACTACCGGCAGCCACGCTAAACACCTCACGGCCATCGGCGCCAATGCGGGACTGGGCGGGACCCCAGGCGGCCCTGCCAGATGCGCGGTCTGCCA
The DNA here is from genome assembly GCA_003574895.1 of Geobacter sp. GTDB lineage: Bacteria > Desulfobacterota > Desulfuromonadia > Geobacterales > Pseudopelobacteraceae > JACPFJ01. The sequence goes on along the minus strand of PJFB01000018.1, from coordinate 12,665 downwards.
CAACTACGGCAACTCCGATGACCTGCTGGGCTGCTCCACGGTCTGCCACAATTCGCAGCCCAGCCAGCACGTGAATCACCGGATCGAGGTCAGGTTCGCCCCCAGGTACGATGGCGGCAGCGCCGCCTATACCGGCAGCCCTGTGCCGGGCAGCGGCTTTGGCGGCTGCACCACCACCTATTGCCACTCCAACGGCTTGGCTGTGTCACCCACATATTCCGTCCCGACCTGGGGGAATCCGGCCAGCTCGGCCTGCGGCAGCTGCCATGGCGCAACCGCCGCTGCCCCGCCGGCATCCACCAGACACGGCAAACACGTCGGCAACTCCTCCCCCTACTCTTATGCCTGTGCCATCTGCCATGCCGGCATTGTCAAACACAATACCAACGCCACGACATACACGGTCATCAGCAGCGGCACTGCAAATAGCGGCGCGCAATTGCACGTTGACAAGTCGCGCGAAGTCAGGTTCGACACCCTCAATCCGTTTGGCAATTACAGCAGTGCCAACCTTTCCTGCAACAGTGCCTACTGTCACAGCATCGGCAACACCAACGTCGCTTCCGGCAGCTTGCCGGCAGTTTACAATGGCAAACTCTACGCCAAGCCCAAATGGACCGATGCAGGGCCACTGGCCTGCAACTCCTGCCATGGCCGTTCGACACCCGGCAGCGGAGCAACCTACGGCATGCCGGACTATACCAATGGCGGCGTCGGGAATGCAGCCAACAGCCATCTCAAGCATGTCTCGGCCGGCAACATATCCTGCGTCGAGTGTCACGAAAAAACCACCAAGAATAATACAACCATCAGGGCAACTTTCCCTGGCAAGCATGTCGATGGCACAAGCCATGACGTATACTTCAACCTGAGCAGTCTCAACAAATTGGGAACCTACGACAGCGGCGCCAAAACCTGTTCCAGCACCTACTGCCATGGCGCCGGACCTTCTGCCGCCTGGGGTTCGCCTACCCTGCCGTGCAACTCATGTCACAGTGCCAACAGCACCTTGCCCGGAGCTCACCAGATACACGTCCAGACAGCGGCCCTGGCATCAAGTTATGCCAACATGTCGGGCAACGTAAGTTCAACGGGCCAGTACCGCTTCAGTTGCGCCGCCTGCCACCAGCCAGGCTCGGGCAAAGCAAGTCACGCCAACGGGCCGCAGACCGGCGGGATCAACGGCCCAGGGGAGATATTCTACGGGTTTACCTCCGCATCGAGGAAAGGCAGTTACACCTATGGCGGAACTTCCGCCGGCACGGACCCGACCGGGGCATTCAGCTACACGGCAGGAGGCACGGGGTGTGAAACAACCTATTGCCACTCCAACGGTGCCGGCGCAGTGGGCGCCAGGACTGTTTCATGGTCCGCAACAGCCAGTTCCGCCACGGACGTCCGTTGCAAATCGTGCCACGACTACACCACCGCCAGCGGCGCAGCCATTGCCACCGGGGAACATACCGTCCATGTCAACGGCTCCACCTACAACATCAGCTGCCGCAAGTGCCATGCCGCCACAACCACCGATGGGACCTCCATCACCGATAAGGCCAAACATGTCAACAAACTGGTCAATGTGGCCTACAACAATACAACCACGGCAGTCGGCGGAACATACAACGGCATTGCCTCGCCCATGTCAAAAGCCCCCGGCAGCGCTTACGGCAATTGCACCAACACCTACTGCCACAGCAAAGGGACCTCGACCACCCCGTCAACACCAAATATCGTTGCCACTTGGGGAGGCACCCTCAACACCACGTGTTCCGGCTGCCACGGCGGCGACAGCACCGCCACCTACAAAATGGGTTCTGTCGGCAGCACCAGCCACAACAAGCATGTGCTGACATATACCTATGGCTGCGTCAAATGCCACGCCACCACGGTTTCGGACAACCGGACCATCTCCAACTATGCAAACCATGTCAACCGTCAGGTGAACATTGCCTTCAACAACAGCACCACGGCAGTGAACGGCACCTATGCGGGTTCCGCCACCCCAATGACCAAGCTTCCTGGCAGCACCAAGGGCTCCTGTACCAATACCTACTGCCATTCCACCGTCCAGGCTGACGGTGGTGTAAACGCGCCTTTGTATGGGACCCCGACCTGGGGTGTCAACCCTGGTGCCTGCAACCTCAAATGCCACAGAGTCGGCACAGGTCACAGCTCAGTGGCCGCCGATGGTTCAAGCGATGACATCAATACCGGCAGCCATACGAAACATCTGGCTTATGCCTTCAATCTGGGAACCGATCTGAAATGCCCGGCATGCCACATGTGGGACTTCCCACCATCGACAACAGCATGCCGCCCATGCCATGAAGACATCTATACCGGAACAACAACTCGCCATGCAAAACATGTCAACGGCAAGATAGACATCGCCTTTGACCCGCTGTTTACACCAGGCAAATATGCGGGCACCACCACCCCGATGACCAAGTCCCCCCGCACCGGCTACAGCAGTTGCGCCGATACCTATTGCCACAGCAACGGCACTTCGGTCGCAACCGGCACGATACTGGCCAACACCACGCCAACCTGGGGCTCGGGCACCATCGCCTGCAATGGTTGCCACGGCAATACCACATACGGTTCGGATTTCCGCAAGGCAGCCCCCCTGTACGCCACCGGCTCACCCAAGGGGAACGCCCACCTTGTGCACATCAGGACCGGCAGCCTCAGCGGCACCTACATGCAGTGCCTTAATTGCCATGCCGCCACAACCAGAACCAATACCACCATTTCCGATACGACAACTCACGTCAATAAAGCTTACAGCGTGGCCGCCTCGGTCCTTGGGGTATTTTCGTCAGCCTTCCGCGATGGCGACAACACCATGAACAGCACCAAGGTGACCATCAACTACAGCTATAATGCCTCCGGCAGCAGTTGCTCCAACGTCTCCTGCCACCCCATCGGCTTGAACATCACTACCACACCGCCTACTCCAAAGACACGCACCACCAGTTCGATCAAGTGGAACAGCAGCGGCGTCTGCATCGACTGCCACAACATCGACATGCAGAGCACATCAACCTTCCATCACGCCATGCGCAACTATTCGTCCGGTTATCCGCTGCAAGCACCATACAGCAGCGCCAGTACAGGGCTCAACACCTATGCCCGGCGTTGTACCATGTGCCACGTGGACCACAACATCTTCAGCAATGACCTGAACAGCTCCAACAGCCTGGGACGGGCAGCGAACCTGCGGACCGATATTGCCGTTACACCAACCGCATCGAGCGGATACAGCAACAAGGACTATATTAAATCCTCGGGCGGCACCGGCGGCATTTGCATAAGTTGTCACTCAACGGCCAAGGCCAAGGATACCACCCGGCGCCTGAACGACTACCCGGCAACGGCGACGCCTGTCATCACCCAGGCGCAATATTCCGCTTCAGGCCACCAATATGACGTGTCCGCCAAGTTCATGAGCGACGGCAGCGTCGTCTACGGCAACTGTTCCAAGTGTCACAATGCCCTGCTGAACGAGACGTCGGTTTTTATGAACGCCACCTCAACCTATCAGTTCGGCAACCACAACAGCGGGATCAGGCGACTTCAGGGTTCGCTCGACGCAGCAGGTGGAGAAACCGCCGAAGAACAGATTTGCTACCGCTGCCACAGCCTGATTGCAGACGCCGACCCTGGTGGCGGCCCACCCAAGGCAGTTGCCAACAAGGATTTCTATGGCGTGGCCCCCATGAGTCTGGCGGCCCAGGACATCTTCACGGCCAACCTGGATTTCCGGGCCGCGAACCCGACCTACAGTACCACCAGCAAGCTGTATTTCAAGCCTACCGCAGCCGAGAATCCGGCTGAGCCGATGCCGAATCAGCACAATACCGGGGACACATTTGCCGGCGGCACATGGATCGGTCGCTCCATGTCGCCATGGGAAACCATCACCACTTACGAAACCAAGAGTCAAGATACCAACTTGACCGGCACTAACTACTGGCAGATGGTTTCGTTCACCTCGCCCACGGTCTACAGCACGACTACCGTGCCGGCCGGCAATTGGGTGATCAACATCTATTGCCGCGAGTCCTCCACATACCAGAACGCCCGGATCAGGTACAAGGTCTACAAGTGGAATTCCAACGACACGATCGGGACAACCATTATTGCCACTGGCACCAACACCACCGAGCTTGTCACGACAGCCGCTCCCGGTTCTGTTCGCCAGATCGCACTGAGCGTTGGGGCAACAACACTGACTGCCGGGGAGAAAATCGTCGTTGACCTGGAACTGGATACCTCCGCATCATATTCAACCACCTACACCGGTTCTTTCTATTTCGGCAGCCGCGCCCCCAGCAATCTGACACTTCCAGGTGATGTCAACTGGACCTATGCAGACCCGGGGGCTGCCGGTTTCGGCCATCGAGTCCAGCATTATACGGGAATCCACCTGCCATCGACCAGGAACGAGACCCTGGCCTACATTGCCCAAAACAGGCATGTCGAATGCGTGGATTGCCACAACCCGCACGCAACCAGTAACGGATTGCATGGCGACTACGGCATCGCCACCGGCGGCAGCAGCACCACCCTGGTCAACAGCAATAAAAACTGGATCCCCAACCAGTGGGCGGGTGAGTATGTAAGCTTGGTTTCGAGCACCCTGGGAACCACCACTCCGGTAGCAACCATCACCAGCAATACCGCCACGACCCTCACCACCACCCCCTACTCGGGGACATGGGTCGCACCGGTTGCCGGCAATACCTACCGGATCATCGCAAACACCAACAGGGTGTCGAGGACCCAACGTGGCGTGCCAGGAACCAGTGTCAGCTATTCAGGGGCCTGGACCAACGGTACTTACAGCATGGTTAACGAGGCCACCTACGAATATGAGATCTGCTTCAAGTGCCATGCAGCAACCGATGCGACCACCAATACCCTGCGTTATTGGAACGTGACTTCAGCCTCTCTCGGAGCGGCCCGCTGGACCAATATCGGGCTGGAGTTCAACCCGAACAATGCATCCTACCATCCGGTGATTCAGCCGTTGCCGGAGACTGGAAATCGACGTTTGAACGCCTCTGCCCTGACGGGCGGTTGGGCGCCGGGCGAGGTGATGTCCTGCTCCGACTGCCACGGCCGGGACACCGGCAACTCGGCCACGGCCCAGGGCCCACACGGCTCAACAGTTAAATGGATGCTGACCGGCAAATATCAGAATTGGCCCTTCACATCCGCGGCAGCCAACGGCACCGCTGCTGGAGGCACACTTTTGACAGGGACAGGGGCATCTACCTATCCAGCCTCGAATTTCTGCTTCAATTGTCACACCTGGGCTGCGGGAGGAAACGCTCATGTTAAATCCACAAACCACATAGAACCATGCGTAACCTGTCACATCCGGGTTCCCCATGGCGGCAAGGTGCCGCGCCTCTTGACCGGCACCAATGCGCCGCCACGTTACAAACCGAATGGAAACGGGGGCGGCGGGACCGGGTATTACCTGACCAGTGCCAGGCTTCCAGCCACCGGGTATATGTTGAAAACAGATATAAGTTGCAGCAGAACATGCGGCCAACACCCATCTTTTCCGGTGTCAGGCAGCTCCTACTGGTAAACGGCTAATATGTGGGGGTGGAAATGAAATTTGTCCCCCCCCACAAGGCAGCTGCCGTCTAAGATTGAATTTGCAAAACTAGAGCCTTGACGATTGGAATGCACATGAACACGAGAGATTGTTTTTCAAAGTTTAGTCGCATCACCTTGTTTATTTTTATGTCTGTCATGCTATTTGGCTGTGCCAACAACAAGAACAATGCCGGAGAGATAGAAAATGTTATCCGGCGCTACAATGTTCTTCTTATTCAGGGTTATCAAAAACAGGACATGAATCCCATGCAGGAGGTTGCCACCGAGGAGCACGCCCGGAAGCTTTATCACCACATGTCGGCCCTTGGCGAAGGGCAACTGCGGATGGAGTCGAGACTCAAGGGGATCATATTCAAAGAGGTAGATCAGCGCAGCAGTACCGATGCAACGGTGGAAACCGAAGAAACCTGGGATTTCACCCACTACAGGATGGCCACCAATGAGAAGTATGCCGAGGAAAAGGATTTTATCTACCGGATGGGGTACATCCTGCATAAAAAGGATGGCCGCTGGATAATCACCGAGGTGAATACCATTGGCGGCACCAGTACCAATACCGTAATCCCGTGGCCGGTACTGGACAGGAAAGGCAAAGCCGTCAAACAGCAATCCGGCGGCAACCCAGCGGGTCACACCTGACAATGAACATGTTCAAACGGTTTTTTCTGTCACGGAACACCATCATCAGCCTGATAATATCGGCACTTTTTGCAATAACCCTGGCGGCATTTATTCCACAGGGTTTTCTGGCATCTTCCGATACGATGCTTGCATGGCAGGCGGCTCATCCGTTTCTTGAGCGTTGCAGTAAACTGCTCGGTCTCCACCATATCTACACGCATCCCCTGTTTTCAATGATTCTTGCGGGAGTGACCGTATCTCTTGCTCTTTCAGCCTGGAACCAGTGTTTGGCCGCATGGCGGCGGACGTTTCACCCCGATGACGGAATAGCCGGCGGTGAACGTTTTGTCGTGCCGGGTACTATGAAGGATTCCTGGCTTATCCTGGCTGCAAACGGCTATCTAAGACAGGGGACATCAAATGGCAGCATGCGGCTGGTACGTCATCCCTGGGGCTACTGGGGCAATACCCTGCTTCACGTTGGGATTGTAGTAACTATTGGCGCGTCGCTTTTCATTGCCCTCACACAACAACGGGGAATTATTCAACTCGCCGAAGGAGCTGTACATAATCCTTCGGATCCCATGTTGATGGAGGAACATGGCTTTCTCGTAAAACCGCTGGTTTTGCCGGACACAATACGTCTCGATCGCGTCACCTATAGCTTCTGGCCAAGTAACGGCATACGCCAGATAGAATCCCAACTGTCTTTTTTGTCGGATACCGGAACGATTGAGACAAAGAACGTAGAAATCAACAGTATCCTCCATCACCGCGGGATCCGTTTTTATCAAGGGGTTGAGTTCGGACACGCCTTTTTCGTTGAAGTGACCGGGCAGAATGGGTTGAATCGGATATTTCAGCTTCAGATACAACATCCTGAAGCCCCCGACAGACCGAGCTATAACGACTTTCAGGATCTGCTCGGTGACGGTTACTTGGTCCGCGCCAAATATCTGGTTGATGCTGAAAAGAAATCATTTCGCCATGTAAACCCGCTGTTGACACTGCGGCTGGACAAGCAGGGCAAGGAACTTGGACAAATCCCCTTGCGGGTCGGCGAAGAGGGCGCCATTGGCCCTTACAGCTTCCGGTTAAAAGCAGTTACGCCATGGTCGAGGTTGATTATTGTCGATTTAACAGGAATGCCCGGGATCTTCCTGGGATTTTTCATCATCTGCCTGGGCGGGCTACTGCATTATTTCACCCCTCCGCGAGAATTGTCATTACATGCAACAACAGGTGGGGACACGGCGGTTTGTTGGAGAGCTGCGAAATTTTCAGGGTTTTATCAGGACGAATTGGCTTCATTGAAAACAGCACTGGGATATGAGGAAATCCATGGATAACCAGGTGGCAATCTATGTGGCTTTGAACTGGCTGGCAGTGTTCTGCTACGTTGGGGCGACAATTGCCAATGTCGGCGGCGTCATGTTTAGAAAGGAGGTCGTTGAGCAGCGCAGCTACTGGCCAGCATGGCTTGGGCTGACTGCCCACTCGGTAGCCATTGCCTACTGGTGGAGCATCGTTGGCCATGGCCCTTACATGGCGCCCAGTGAAGTGCTGTCATCGGACGCCTGGATCACGATGGTGGTATTTTTCATTTTCCTCCGCTTCTTTCCACGCATCAAAGCGGCAAGCGTGATCGTCTTTCCGGTCACATTCCTGATGATTGCCCTGGCTAATTTTTACAATCCCGGTATCCGGGCGCTTCCTCCCACTTTCGGAAGTGTCTGGCTTGTGCTGCACATCGCCTTCTATAAAATCGCCTTGGGAACCCTGGTGATCGCCCTGGCTTTCTCAGTCTTTTACCTGCTCAAAAATCGCCGTGCCGCCTTGGCCTGGATGGAGCGCCTGCCCGACCTTGCCGGCATTGATCTTTATGCTTACCGCTTTACCGGCTTCGGCTTTATTTTCTGGGCTATCGGCATGCTGGCCGGCTCGATCTGGGCCTATAAGTCCTGGGGGCGCTTCTGGGGTTGGGATCCTGTTGAAACCTGGTCACTGATCACCTGGCTGCTCTTCGGAACATACCTGCATCTGAGGCGTTTTTTCCGGCTGAACGGGAATCGGGCGGCGTGGCTGTTCATTTTATGCTTCATCATGTCCCTGGTGTCGCTGTTTGTCACCTCGCACATGGGGAGCTCGATTCATGCCGAGTATTTCAAGTGAAAAAACATTTGCAGACGACGTCAACATAAGGAACACGCATGCTGAAAAAGACCTTGATCATCCTCAACGGCTTCATCCACGACTTTGCCGCCGGAATCTGGCTGGCATCCATCGTCACCATAGCTGTGCTGCATGATGCCCATCTGGCACATCCCAATGTAGTAGATGTCTTGAACCATCTTGAGCGGCTCTTTTTTTGGAACAGCGTAGCGGCGATGGTGGTGATCTTTGCTACCGGCGCAGGACGGACGTTCACCTACATGGACAACTGGTATGGAGAAGATGCGGAGCGGATTCGCCGCAGGATGCTGATCGTCAAGCACCTGGTGCTGTTTGCCTGCTTCGGCGCAGGCTACCTATGGATTTGGGGAAAGGTGTTTCATGGCTGAGATGCCGCTTGCAACTGAGATTTTGTGGCGAAACGCCGATCTTGTCGATTATCCGGAGTATATTGCATGACCATTAAGCGGGTAGCCCTCATCACCCCTCCATATCACTCCGGTGTAGTCGAGTCGGCCGGCACCTGGCTGAACGTCGGTTTTGTCTATATTGCCGGAGCGCTCCGAACCGCGGGGTTTGAGGTGGACTATTACGATGCCATGTCTCTCTGGCACACATGGCCCGAAATCCGGCAGCGGATCCAGGCCTTCAAGCCTGATGCAGTGGCCACCACCGCTTATACAGCATCTGTTGTGGATGCCGTAAAACTGCTCGGCTTTGCCAAGGGCATCAATCCAGAGATTGTCACCATCCTTGGCAATGTCCATGCCACCTTCTGTTACAATGAGGTGCTGGATGCAGACCACGATTCTGTTGATTACATAGTACGCGGAGAGGGTGAAGAAACTCTGCCGGAGCTTCTGGCCTGCCTCAACTCGGCCGGTGATCCCCAGAAGGTGGCCGGACTGGCCTTTTGGCGGAACAACGAGGTAACCGTTACCCAAAATCGCCCATATATTCAGGACCTGGATGCGTTGCCGACCGCCTGGGATCTGGTAGAATGGCCTATCTACACGTATCGGGCCAAGCACGATGCGCGCCTGGCGATCGTATCCACTTCCCGCGGCTGTAAGCAGCAATGCTCGTTCTGTTCCCAGCAACTTTTCTGGTCCCGGTCCTGGCGGGCCCGTTCGGCCGAGAACGTAGTGGCGGAACTGGAGCTTCTGAGTGGAACATACGGCGTGGAAGTCGCCATGCTTTCCGATGAAATCCCGACCCTTGACCGTGAACGGTGGGAACGGATACTGGATCTGATGATCGAAAGGAAAGTGCCGGTCAAACTCCTCATGGAGACAAGGGTGGATGACATCCTGCGCGACGCCGACATCCTGGATAAATACCGCCGGGCAGGTGTCGAGCATATTTATGTTGGGGTGGAGGCCGGTTCCCAGGAGACCCTCGACCTGTTCAAGAAGGATACCCTGGTGGAACAGTCCAAGCAGGCCATTGACCTGATAAATAACGCCGACATCGTTTCCGAGACATCCTTCGTACTGGGCATGCCTGACGACACCCCGGATTCAATAGCCCGAACCATTGAGCTTGCCAAACATTACAACCCCGATATGGCTTTTTTCCTGGCCATCTCTCCATGGCCCTATGCCGAACTATACCCGGAACTGGAACAGTACGTGGCCACCACGGACTACCGTAAATACAACCTTGTTGAACCGGTTATAAAACCGAAACATATGACCATGAAAGAGCTTGAACATGAGCTTGGCAAGGCCGCGCAAAAATTTTACATGCACAAATTCAAGCATCTGAGCGAACTGACACCCTGGAAACAGGAATTCATGCTTTCGGTCTTTGATATCCTCATCACCAATTCCTATCTGGCCGGGCACATGCAGGCCATGATCGCCGGTGGAGGGGAAATGCCACCTGAAATACAGAAACTAGTCAAAAATATGCCTGCACGTAAACACCCGGACAGCGGCCACAAAGCGATTGCGCCGATTCCATGAAATAAAGGACCGAAGATCCGTCATGACTGAGCCATACCAAAACATATCCGTCAACCACCGGAAATCGTACCTTTTGATGTATTTCCTTGTTGTCCTGACAACAAGTCTCATAATTGCCAATTTGAATGCAATCACGGACTATGTGCTGCATCCCGGCATCCCCTACTTTGATGAGGAGCACCTTATCGTCGGCGGTATATCAGGCGCTTTGACAGCCATAATCCTGACTGTCCTGGCGATCAGCCACTTCAAGCTAAAAAGTAACGATCTGAAAATAAAATCACTTAACATGGCCTTGGAAAACAAGGTTGAAGAACGAACCGAAGAGCTGAAAAACAAAAATCAGGAACTCTTGGTCATTGAAGACAAACTGCTGAAACAATTGGGCAAGAATATTGCCGCACAGGAAGAACTGCATCAAAGCAAGTTGCTGCTGAACGCAATAATCGACAACTCCTTCGAGATGCAGGGACTCTTAACCCCTGACGGTAAGCTGATCGAGGTGAACAAGACGTCTCTGGACTTGATCGGTGTTGACAAAGAAACCGTAATAAACCGTTATTTTTGGGATACGCCCTGGTGGGGCCATAACCCGACACTGCAGGATAAAATACGTGAAGCAATCCGTGAGGTGGCCGCCGGTGGTTTTCTCCGTTTTGAGACGGAGAATCAGGATGCCAAAGGGAATATCCACCTTATTGATTTTTCGCTGAAACCGATTTTAGATGATCAAGGGCACATCATTTTTCTGATGCCTGAATGGCGGGATGTCACGGATTACCGGAAATTGGAAAATCAACTATTACAACAGCAAAAACTCGACAGCATAGGCCTTCTTGCCGGGGGTATCGCTCACGATTTCAACAATCTTCTGACGCCTATCTTGGGATATTCGGAGTTGATCTGCAGCAAAGTATCACCTGATGACTCTATTCATGCGGATTCGGTTTTAATATGGGACGCTGCCAACTGCGCCTCTGGCCTGATCAAACAACTCCTCGGCTTCAGCAGGAAACAGGACCTTGCAACACATCATTATGACTTGAACGGGATCATCTCTTCATTTGGCCTTATGCTGCGCCGCACAATCCGCGAAGACATCGAAATCAAACAGGTATTAAGCACCGATCCCTGTGAAATCATTGCTGACAGGAACCAGATTGAACAGGTTCTGCTTAATCTGGCTGTCAATTCTCAGAGCGCTATCAATGGTGCCGGGACAATTACGATAGAGACCGGGCACCTGATCCTCGACGATGAATTCTGCCACTTTCATCCCGGCTCAACACCCGGCCCATATGTACTTCTGGCCTTCAGCGATACCGGAAGCGGCATACCCGGCTCGATCCTGCCCCATATCTTTGAACCGTTCTTCTCCACATCGTCGGCCGGACCAGGCAAAGGACTCGGTCTTTACTCCGTGTATTCCATCGTCAGGCAGCACGACGGTTTCATTGATGTACACAGCAAGGATGACCAAGGGACCACTTTCTGCATCTACCTGCCCGAATCGATCTCTGGCGACATCGACGTCAACCAGCCTGCCGTCGCGGCTATCGGCGCACTTCCGGTGCAACCGCGCAAAATAATGCTGGTTGAAGACAATGCAATGGTATTGGATATGACAAAAAACCTGCTGGAAAATCAAGGTCACACGGTTTGGGGATTCCTGAAGCCGGAAGACGCCCTCGAACATGCCCGAACAGCTTCACAGACCGTAGATCTGCTACTCTCAGATGTGGTTATGCCGATGATGAACGGCCTTGAACTCTATGAAAAACTGGAAAAGATAATTCCAGACCTGAAGGTGCTGTTCATGTCAGGCTATACCACCAGTAAGGTTTTACAACAACAGGTGATCGAGGACAGGACAAACTTTATTCCTAAGCCGTTTACTAGCGAAACTCTTGCCAAGAAAATTGCCGAGATAATGCAGCACGGCATGGATATCCAGTTACCACGAGATATCTCAGGATGAACGTAGGGCTGGTTACTGGTCCCAAACGCAACAAGTCCGGCTCCCCATTGGGTGGCCGGACTTGTTGTTTTACCGCTTAACTTCTACTTCTTTAAGTCAACTGCTCTTGCTCGACCTTAGTCTTTGGCGTGGCACTTGTTGCAAAGGTTACGTGCGTTGGGGCCAAAGGCGGTTGCAGGACGGCCATAGTAAGCGGCGGTCTGCTCGGCAACTGTCTTGCCGTAGTTAACTTTGCCTTCCGTTGTGCTGGAGTCATACTGGGCAACACCGGCAGCGTCGGCTACTGTCATGAA
>PJFB01000017.1 GCA_003574895.1 Geobacter sp. | reverse complement strand
GGAAGGAATGCTATTCCCTTATTGACACTGACAGACATATCACAAGTTAGGAGCTGATATGAACCATGTTAAGCATATGCTTGCAATTGCCCTGCTGACCCTGCTGGCCGCCTGCGGCGGGGGCGGAGGTGGCGGCAACACATCGTCGGCCGTTACCACGGTCGGCGGGGTGGCATCCAAGGGGATCATCACCAAAGGGACAGTGGCGGTTTATCCGGTCACCAACGGCGTCAAGGCGGGCACTGCCCTGGCAGTCGGTTCGATTAACAACGGTACCTACTCGGTAAATATCGGCGATTACTCCGGCCCTATCGTGGTCGAGGCGTACGGTGAGTATAGCGATGAGGCAACCGGCAAGACATTGACCGTTCCGGCCTCGGCACCGTTGCGCGCGGCCCTTAATTACGCCACCACCGGAAAATCATTTACCCTGCCGGTAACGCCGCTGACCGACCTGGCCTACCGTCAGGCAATACAGTCCGGAGCGCTCACCGCCACCAGTATCCAAGCCGCCAACGACCAGGTTTCCTATGCCATGCGGCTGGATATCATCAACACGATACCGGCGGCGCCCACCTTGACCGCTTTTGCCTCGGCCACCCAAAGCCAGAAGGATTACGCGCTGATACTGGCGGCTGTTTCCCAGGTCATGGCGACACAGGGAACAACCCTGGAAGCGACCCTGGCAAACCTGAACAGCGGGCTGGCCTCGACCGAAACGGCAACAGCACTTAACAATGCGCTGGCCACCTATGTGGACCCTGCCAATACCAACAACACCACCGGCGTGACCACGGTTCCGGATACGTTGAAGAATATCGGCACCATCGGCAAAAAGCTGACCTTGTCGCTGTCCGGGAACGGTGTATCTTCCGTCCAGGCCTTCAGTGTCATCCTGACCCTGCCCGATGGCATTCTGTTGCGCACCAATAGCGACGGCACCCTGCTCGATTCGGTCTTCGTAAAGGCCGGCAGCGCCGCAACAGCCTTGAATGTACAAATCATCGCCCGCTACGATGCCGCAAACCGGACTGTGGATTTGGCCCTCCTGGCACCCAACGGAGGACTGACTACCGGGAATGTCATAAACATCACCTGCGACACCTCCGGTTCAACCACACCGCAGGCCTCGGATGTGGGGCTGGGTAATCTCAAATTCTGGGACCAGTACGGCGCCCGGATACTGGACACCACGCTGCAACCGACACTCAGTCTCAACTGAGGCAAATCCGGGGAGTGCAGGCATCTATCCTTCGAAAAATTGCATAGCAACGACAAAGGCCACCCATTTCCAGGTGGCCTTTGTCGTTCATAACCGGTTATTCTAATGACTTAATTTTGCGCTTGCCAGCCGGTTGAGACTCACTCCGGCCTCGGCAGCCTGTAGCGCCAGGTCACGATGCACTTTAGGGGGAACACGAATCATGAACTTGCCGCTGAAATGTTTTGTCGCGATTGGCTCCGGAATAGCTTCACCGTTGCGCAGCATGTCGGCAACAACTTCGCTCACAAGCTTACAAACCCCTTTCAACGCAGCCTCCGGAGTTTGTGCCAGCCAGCTGAGACTTGGAAACTCCGCGCACAGCCCAACATATTCGGCATCATCTTCCGACCAGGTAACCCGATAGGTGTACTTGTTATATTTATCTATTTTCTGTGCCATGTTCTATCTCCATCCGTTCGATTGCCTTGAGAACCTGCCTGACCTGATATGCCTTTGCCTTGCCTTGTCGTTTTGGATGTTTACCCTCGGGTCACCAACCCACGGTGTTTTGTATACCCGATGACTTCCGGTTGCCTGCCTCGCTTGCCCGAAAAAGTGATCGCACACCTTGCAGAGATCCGTAAATCGAATACCTGCAGGATTGTCCCGCATCGCCTCGATAATGTCTATCAATGTTGGCATGTTGTAGCGGTATCAATATTGATACCAATTGTCAAGACGTGGTTGGCAGACCCGTGGGGCGTTTCACTATGATTGATTATTTGATCGCATTATTCTTCCGTTGCCCCTCTAATCCGGCCATCCATCACCCCCCCGAACCAAAGCAGCAGGTCCAGCATGGCAAATGTCACGGCATGCACCGAATAGCGGGTAGGCTGGTACTTGGGGTTGGCATGGGGGGTATGGGCGCCGTTGTCGCTGCTGATCTTGTAGATCAGCTCGGCGAAACGGTCGATGATCTTGTAGCGCTCCACCTGCCCGGTTTCGGCCAGGTGTTTGTAGGCTCCGACGATATTCAACTCACCGGCCACGAAACGCTTGGGCAGCAATTCCTCGTCGGCACGGTTCAGGGCCAGATAGACCTTTTCCTGCAAACGCCGCAGACAGCCGAGGCTGTTCTTGATTACGGTGAAATCGATCGTATCTATTTCCTTCAAACAGGTCAGCAGCTCCTGTTCTGCCTCCTTGTCCAGATAGCGATCTATGACCGCGAACACATCCGCATAGGCAAGGCGGTGCTTGACCCAAGCCAGTTTTTCCGCTTCGGCCAGCAGGAACTCGATCATCGTGTTTTCATCGATCCCCTTGGAATAAACCCTTAACGTCCCTTCGTACAACTCCTTCAGATTGTTGTACTGATCGGTCTCGCCGGTCAGCACCACCAGCGGCAGATGGCAGGCCCTTTCGCCGAAATACTTGATGGCAGCCGTAATGAAACTGCTGTCCGGCACCTCCTGGCGCCGGGTCTTCTTGCACTTGACATCCAGTATGACGCCGACTACGGAACTTCCCTCCGGCCCTTCGAACAGCTCCTTCCCTTCTTCCAGGCTGCCGGCGTGCCGCAACAGGATGTTGAAGCGCTGGATGTCCCGGTAGAGGGCCTCCACGTAGGGCAGCGAGTCGTCGATTATCAGCATATTCAATGGGACAACGGGTGCTGCCATCAGATCCCCCCTTTGGGAAGCGTTATCCTGAAATGAAGCGGATGTGCATCTCGGATGATCTCGAACGAACCGTTATGGGCCGCAATCACCTTGCCGATCCAGGCCCCTCCCAGTCCTTCCCCCGGACTGTCGCCGCTTTTTTTCCCGAACGCCACGAAATCTCTTTCGGTCAGGTTTTCCGGAAAGGGGCGACCGTTGTTGGTGTAGTCTATCACCACGCTTTTGCGGCGTTCGATGATCCGGAACGAAAGTAGCCCCCCTGAACAATTTCCCTGGAAACCATGTGTCTCTGCGTTGCGAATCAGGTTGTTAATGGCCTCGATGAATGATTGCCGATGGAGCCTGACGGTTATTGCGTTATGGAACTGGACGGTTATCGATAGCTTGGAGGCGAACAGCGGAATGATTTCCTGCCGGAAAAGCCGGCAAATGTCGGTTTCCCGGAAATCCTCCCTCCTGATCTCATGGGAAACCAGTTCCCGGGCGGTTTCCAGGATATCGTTTATGTGCGCCAGGCTGCACATCGCGTTCCGCAATGCCTCGCCAACCGTCTCGTCGCTGCCGTCGAGGCGTTTGGCCAGCGGTTGCTCCAGCATGTTCCTCGATTCCAGGAATGAGATGACGGCCGTAATGGGAGATTTAGCCATCTGGATATTCGGCTTCACGTTGTGATTCAGGTGCCTCAGGATGTTGTACTCGGCGTCATGTTTCTCCTCAACCAGCTTGCGGTTAACCCTGTCAGACCAATATTCCCGCGCGGCATCGACAGTCATGCCGATAACCACGCCGACAACGACCAGCAGAGAGATGATAAGGGTGCCGTGGCTGGTTATCATAAAATAGGTAACCGGGACCAGCAGCGCCCCGAGAGCTGCCATAGCGCCGAACCTTCTCAGCGGCGTCTTCAGATAAGTCCAGAAAAAGGCGCAGATGACCAGCACGAACAGATCGATCATCAGGCTTGCCGCCGAAGGCATTAGGAAGGACTTGTTCAACAATATGGAGAAGTGGATGCTGAACAAAAGCTTGATCAGGCGGAGCAGCATCCATGGCATAATGGGTGTTTGCAGCAGAAAATAGACAAACAGCGCTATGGCCATGCTGATCAGGATATTGGAGGCAAGCAGTTTTCTGTCAGGCAGTGAAAGTCTCAAAAAACTATTCCGTAGGATCTTCGGACAAGAATTGTATTCAGCACCTTCATGGAGCCCGGTTCGGTTCAAGCTTATCGGGGCAGGATGCCTCTGCCCCGGCACTGGACGGCGAATCGATCCGCCGGGAGTAACGTCCGTCAAGCCGTAGCCAGAGCAGAAACGGCAACAGGAACTGGCCCAGCAGATAGATCGCCTGGTGGAGCGGCATTATTTCCGACACATTCATGGCTGACAAGACTACATGGCTGATCCGGAACAGGATATGCCAGCCCGCAAGCAGACAAACCCCGCCGACTACTGCCGCCAGACGGCGCCACGTTTGGATGCCATGGCCGGCCATGACCAGGGCAAGAAAAAACGGCACCTCGAATGTGTGGTTGTAGATGGCAAAAGGACGGGGTGTGAGGAGCCGGTAGCCGGGATACAGCCAGGAGAAGAGGTGCGCAACCTGGCTGTCGAGCAACGCCATGTATGCCCGGTTTATTATGACCCATGGGACAAAAAATGCCGTGGCGATGATACCGGCCTTCAGCAGAAAGGGCAACGGCGCCGGACCGCCGGTGTTCCAGCGCGACCATACCAGGGCCGATGCCACAACCAGCATCAGCATGGCAACCTGGCCAAGGTACACGTGCAGCACATCAAACACGAAATACGGAACAACAGGGCCGACAGCGGTAACGATGGAAATCCGCAGGAGATTGGCTGCGGTTATCACCAGAGCCCCCAAAAGCAACCCCGCCAGGGTGCGCACCCCGGAAGCCGGTTGAGCCAGGACAAATGCCCAATACAACAGACAGGCATAGAGAGGCGAGCATTCTGTGACAATCCGCACGGTAAAGCCGGACAGGGTGACCAGGCTGCCATGGACCTTGGGAGCAAGCCCCGCCAGCCCCAGGAGAGTGCCCACCTGGGCGGCAGTGGCACGGCAAAGCGGCGCAAAGAGGGGCTCCAGCCAGATCGCCGCCAGCATGAACAGGGTACAGAGCAGTGCGAAACGGAACGAGGCCCGGGAACCGCTGGCTGGAGTCGCTGGTATTGATGGCTGTAAGATGTCTATCGGACTGGTTTGCATGGCAGATGACAGTATAGAACATCGCACCGCAGGTTTGGTGTTACGATTCGGCAACAAATAGGAGTGTCATAGTCATCAACGCTGTCCCATCCCCCTGGGAAAGGGAATTGCATTGCGTCTTTTATTCCAACAGCCTGCAATGCCGGCCAGACACAGGGCAACTGCCAGGAGACCCCATGACGAGCAGGCGGGCACCGCTTCTGCCGGGCTGACCGTCATGATCAGAGCCGTAATATTGTTATCGGGCTGCGGATCGTTGACAGATGAACTGACTTGAACGGAGTTGGTCAGGTCGCCGGCGGCATGGATATCGACAACTATGCTGATGGTGGTCGAAGTGTTGCCCGCAATGTCGCCTGGATTACATATCACGGCACCTCCCGACAGAGCGCACCCCGAAGAGGCTGATTTGAAGGATGCCCCAGCGGGCAGGGTATCTGTCACCACAACTCCTGTGGCATCGGACGGGCCATAGTTGGTTACGTTTATCGTATATGTCGCCTGGCCCCCTTCAAATGGCATGGCAGGGCTTTGAGACATGGAAACTGCCAGATCGGCCTGTTGCGACAGACTCCAATTGATCGAAATCCCACCGGACGCGCCATTGAAACCATCGACAGCCATGAGATATTCAGTGCCTGCCAGGGCCGTAAATGCGACACCGCTGGTGTTGTTGGGGCTGTTGTCATTGTCGTTGGCAACGATCTGGCTCAAGTTGTCGAGGGTGCTGCCGGTGTACACGGCCAGCAAGGTGTCGAATTTGCTGCCGTGGGTATCAAATGACGCCACCCCCGATACTGCCGGTGTCCACCGCCACCATACCGACCTGCCGCCGGCGTTGCCGGCATGGTCGGGTTCACCCGGCTCCTTGGTGGCGTTAAGATTGTGTGCGGTGATTTGGCCCATGTCTCCGGCCAGTATGGCGGGAGTGGCAATCATGTCGTTTTCCGGCGGACTGATGGCTGCCAACAGGCTGAGGCGCGGTTTGGTGATTGGATTTTGCGGATCGCGGCTGTCGGTGACGGCAACGCCGCCGGCAGTGAGTCGGGAAACCGCCTGATCAAGAGTGTCTCCAGGATAGGCCCCACGCAATACGGCAAGCGCGGCAGCCGCATGGGGCGCAGCCTGGGAGGTCCCGGCCATCTGTATGCCGGCTGCGGTAATAAAGGCGCCCGGCGCCAGCATGGTCAGGAAATAGGCGCTGTTGGAAAAGCAGGGAATCCTGTCCGGGGCGGACGCGGCCGTATCCGTACAGCCTGAACTCCAGGAATATGGTCCGCCCCAGTTGGCGTCGTACACCGCCCCCACCGATACGACTCCCGGCGTGCAGGCCGGGTTGGCCATGCCACTGGTATAGCCATTGTTGCCCGACGACGCCACCGGTACGACCCCGGCATTCCTGAGGTTGTTGATGGGCACAACAAAGGGGTTGGTGGAGACTTTGGCGCAGGGTGCGGTATTGTACGAGCTGTCGCCGAGGCTCATGTTGAGCGTGCCGATATTGTAGGTGGCCTTGTTTGCAATGGCCCAGTTAATGCCGGCAATTACCCAGCTTGTTTCAGATGTGCCGCCGGCAAAGGCGTTTATGGCAGCTATCCGTGCCCCCGGAGCAACACCGGCAACGATGCCGGCCACATTAGTGCCGTGTCCGGCAGGGTCAGTATTCAAGGTGACATTGTTGCCGGTGACATCGACGGAGGCTGCTACCCGGCAGCCGTCGGGAATACCCGGAGCGATGCAGGAGCCGAAGGCGGGCAGGGTGTAATTGATGCCGGTGTCTATTACCGCAACCGAAGCCCCGCTTCCGGCTATGCCCGCCCCGGTGACCGCTGGCTGGCCGATGAATGGCAGGCTGTAAGCCAGGTGTGGATAGATCTGGCAGTCTTCGTAAACCGCCACCACCAGAGGGTTGGCCAGAAGACGCTCCAGGGTCTGCCGGGATCGGAACCGTTTCTTTGCCATGGGCAGGTGGCTGTAGTCGGCAACCGTTTCACCGTCCCCGGAAAGTTCAAGGTCAACCTGCTGTTTGCGTTGTTGATACCGCCCGGCTTTTAAGGCAAGTATCTTTGCATCGTCATATCTTTTCCCGGACCTGTTGCGATAGGCGCCGGCTTCCGTTTCTATGTCCCGGTCATCATAAAGCACGATGACATCCTGGGCCGTGCCGGCTGAGATCCGTTCAAGGACAGCAGCGGGGATCTGCTTTGCAGAGCCGTAAATCCCGCTGTCCAGCGAGTTGTCCGCTGCCATTGCCGGCGCCCACAAGAGCAGTGCGCCGGCAATGGCGAGCAGACTTTTAGGGAGCCACCCTGAAGTGCCATTGTTACTTTCTAGGCGCATTTATCTTTTAGCGACCGCTGTCGTATCGAAAAGCCTATCAGGATTGCCGCCGCGGCAAGAAGTCCCCACGGACCGAGACCGGGCACGGCAACCGAGCTCCCCCCAGCCTCGGCAATGATCAAGGTTCCGGTTATCGTTCCCTGGTAATTGGGGTCACTGACCGTGGCAACAACGGTATAGGTGCCGGCTGCCGTTGGTGCCGATAATGATCCGTTATAGGTAACCGACACGGCCAGACCTGACGGGTTTGTGACAGCAGTGACTATCTTGGGCGATCCGTCATAGGTTGGATTCAAATCACCAAGGGCAATAGTGGCGGTTGCTTTCCCAATAATCATGGTGCCGACAGCCGAGCCGGTATATCCAGCCTGATTTACTGTTGCCAAGACCGTGTAGGTGCCTGCGCTGACCGGCACTGCAGAGCTGCCGTTGTAGGTGACGCTGATTGCGATCCCCGGCGGCACCGTGGCCACAATGGCGGGTTTGGCAATGCCGTCGTATGTGGCGCCCAACCCGCCGAGCGTCACAATCGCTTCAGTCTCGTAAGGCGGGGCAGCGGTGTAGTGTGTGGCTGTCTGGGCTGCGGCCGGGGCGGGTTCGGCGTTGTTGTTGCTGTCAACGGCACGGCTGTAGAACTCATAGTACCCCTGCCCTTGCGGATAACCGAACGTTGTCGTATATGGGGCGATCGCGCTGGCGGCAAACTGCGTCCAGGCGCCCCACGTGGCGTTGTCCGCGGAATAGCGGTAATAAAACCGCACCTGGGCCACCGTGGCGGTTCCCGACTGGGTGGTAACCTGGAGCAGCGGCGCATTGCTGCCGTATTCCTTGGCGTCGAAGGCATAGCTCGGCGGTGTGGCATCGGGCGAACCCTCGGTGACCGGCTTTACGACCAGCGAGACCAGCTTGTTGCCGCTCCACTTGGTTTGTACAAACGGAGTGACATCCCAGTTGTACCAGACGTTATATGTCCCGGCAGCAAGTGTCTGGGTGGTTATGGCGTCGCCAAAAGCAGGCTGGGTATTCCAGGTAATACCGGTTTCCGTCCAAGTGTCGCTGCTACCCCCGCGAACCTCGGTCGGCAATGCCGCGCCCGTGGATTTCCAGTCCCACAGCTGGAGACTTGCCCCGGCAATGGTCAAACCGGCGGGCAGAGCAGAGAGGTCGAACTTCAACCAGGCCCGCTCATTGCCATAGGTGCTCGTACTGCTGCTTTGTATATAGAGATTGGTACTGGTTCCATAGTTGGTGGTTGCCCTGCCGCTGGCAACCTGGGAATCGGCCACCGGCGCAAGCAGATATGTCCCGCCATTGACAGAGGCGGCCGCGCTCAATGCAAGGGTTGATCCGGTCGAACTTGCCGGTGCCGGGTCAACATGGGAGATAACGCTGCTGCTCACCGGGAAAGCGGTCGTGGTTGTCGCCACGCTGCTGCAACGAAAACGAAGGGCATAACTCTCCATGGTCGGCACACCCGATATCAGGAGCATATCGCCCACATTGCCTGGAAGGGTCTTAGCGCTATATGCGGTTGCATCCCAGATCTTGATGGTTTGGCCGAACTGGTCGATGACCGTGCTGGTACCGGTCTTTTTGGCCAGAAACTGTACGAAGTGGTTTTTGTGGAAGTCATCCAGGAAGGCGCCGATGGACGACATGAAGACAGGCTTGGCAAGGCTTTCGTCATGGCCGACAACCTTGAATTCGACTCCGTCGGCAGAGATACCCTCCTGATCGACAAACTCGGGATTGCCGCCGTAAAAACTCCCCTTGCCCCAGGTTTCAACGATGTCGCCAGGCTTGAGTGCGCCGGATTTAAAACCCAGATAGCTGCGGTACATCTCATGCTCGGCAAGATGATGCGCCGCATTGACCGTACCGTCCGCGTTGACCAGATCGGCAGGAACCTGGTTTCCGCCGCGCCGTGCCAATGTTTCCGGCGTGGCGCTGAGCAGACGGATGAAAGCGTCTTCGTATGCGGGCTTGGTGTCATTATCGTTCATCATGGTGACCACGGCACGGTAACCGCCGGAAAACTCGGTATTCAGGTGATAGCGCGGTCCGCCCACATGGTATGGGTTGTCCGCCGTGAACTGCCGCATGTAATCGACGATGCCGTCGCGACAGAGAACGTCCGAGGTGAGCGGGGCGGTGTCCGACCAGGTCCAGCCGGTTGGCGGATGGGCGTACATGTAATTGTTGATCGCCACCGTATAGGTGTGGTTCGGATCGATGGGCTGACCGTTGAACTTGACGGAAGTTGCCACGCCGTCGTAAGCGGTCACATCCAGGGCGCCGGAAAACCCGGCATCCAGGTTAGTCAACTTGAGGAAATTGACGATCTCCTGGCCGGTCATGTTGATGCGATAGAATGTATCGTCGTTCCAGGGGAAGGTTTCGTATATCTGCAGGTAGGTAACAGGCCCGGCCGGGATGTCGGCTCGTACGCCGCCACCGGTTTCCATGGCAAGATCGGCCTGGCCGAAGAGCTGTTCCGCCTTCCAGCGCATGGCATCGCAAATCCACTGGCCAGCAGTATTGTTGCCACTCCAGGGAAACTCGTTGGCCGACCACCACTTCATGGTGTTGTCTAGCATCAGGTTGTCGGCGGTATAGCCGATGACTTCATCGACCGGGTGACCGGGATGGGCGGCATTGTATTGATCGGTCAAAGTGCCGATGAATGATTGCACGTCCGGGTCGGGCGTGATATCGGCGTCCCGGATCACATGCTGGACCGAACTCACATAGCCTCCGGTGTCGGAGACTTGCAGCTCGCCGATGTATTTCATGTAACTGGCCGACTCGGTAAAAATCGTCTTGTAGTTGAGCATTTCCGGCTGCCAGACAGTATCGGTCCAAGTATGCCAATGGCCACTGACCACGACTTCCGGAAGTTTTGCCGCACCATTATCGACCAGCAGCGGCGCCGTCGGATCGACCAGGGCGCTGTGGCCGATATGGGCCGCAAGGACAACCACGTTACATCCCTTGTTATTACGGAGATCATTCACGTAGTCGGCCAGATGGATCTTGGTGGCGTCGGTGCTGCTCCAGTCGCAAGCCGCCACTTCGAGCGTGCTTGCCAGTGAAGCGCCCACCTCGGCTGATTGGGTGGTATAGCCGATGATGCCGATCTTGATGCCGTTGATGGTCACGATGTTATAGGGGGCGAAATACGGCAGATGGGTGCTCACATCCCGTACGTTGACCGAGAGCACCGGTACGCCCGAATTCTTTAGGGCCGTCAGGTTGTTGATGTAGTTGACATCGCGGACATCATGGTTGCCCACCACGACGGCATCCATGCCGCGGCCGCGTTGCGTCGCGAGTTTGCCGGAGAGCAGGGCGTAGAACTGCGTCATGCTGCCGTTGCCGTTCATGTCGCCGATCGGGTTTCCTTCGGAAATGTCGCCGGCGTCGATCACCAGGGAGTCTGGCCGGGCGGCGGTCAAGCGCAACATTTCGGCGGCAAGGTAGGCCGCACCCCCGACATCTTCGAACACCGGCTGCTGTATGCCGTGTTCCGTAATGATCCACTTGTGGGGGGTGACGCGGGCATGGGTGTCGTTTACGTGAAAAATGGTGAACCCTCCGGCGGCAAAGGCCGGTATAGCGGAAACAAGCACCAGCCAGGCTACCAGCAGCAGGTAAAGCAGCGGCAGCCGGCAGGGTCGTGTCCTGTTGTTACGGTACGGTATCATGAAGCTTTCTCCTTATGGATGATCGAGTCGAACGACGGGGTTGTCCTAAAAAACCCGGACCGGAGCTAAACCCCGGTCCGGGCCGTTTTCAGCTGGAAGTCGTAATCCCCAATGGCACCATGGCCTCAACAAATTTGGCGGGCATTGACTCGTCGCTGAAACTCTGATTAGCCCTGCCTTCTCCTGATACCGGCCAGCCCCAACAGGCCGGAGCCAAGCAGCCAGGCGGCAGCCGGGATCGGCGTAGGTACCAGTTCGAGAGATCCTGCTTGCAGGTCTACAGGTGATATTATCTGCGTTAGCACAACCGGTTGCGGAGATGTGAAAGTTGTACTGTCAAGTATGGAAATCCTGCCGTTGAGTATACTCAAGCCTGCAGAAAGCCAATTATTGTCACCAATGGCATTGGAAGCTGCCAAGAGCTGAATATTCCCGTTGATGGCAATAGAGCTTGCCGAAAGCCAGAGGTTATTCCAAGAATTAAGCGAACCGTTCAAGGTAAGATCACTTTGTGAAGAGAGATTCAAACCATATCCAGGAACAGGTAAACCGCTGAGGACACCGTCAATCAGAACCCTGCCCGCGTTAATGGTAAGATTATCTGCTCCTCCGGTTACTAACGCTCCCACCGGAATGTATAATTGCCCCACATTGCTGAAACTTCCTGACAAGGAATCGCCATCTGCCAGCAACAAATCTCTGCCTCCCCAGTCACCGCCAACATAGAAATCCGCATGGGCAGGAGAATTGGTTGACAAGACAAATAGGGCAACAAACATGGTAATGATATGAGCTTCACATTTGCGTAGTACCGAAAATTTCATGGCAATCATCCTTATTGAGTTTCTTTAGCCCTGCCTTCTCTTGATGCCGGCCAAACCCAACAGGCCCGATCCCAGCAGCCAGGCGGCAGCCGGAAGCGGTGTGGGGGTAGCTGACGTGACATCTCCATAGAATCCGGTAGGGGTGTAGGTGCCGTCATAGTAATTGGCAACACGGAAGGTACCGGTGTTCGCGGTGGCATAGCCGTTGGGAGCTGTATCGCCAATCTCCTTCAACCGGACCAGGTATGTTCCGGTAATTGCTGCGAGCCCGCTGAGATCGATCTTGCTGTTGAGGTAGATTGCCGATGGTTGCGTGAATGTGGCGAGCAAAGTCTCATGGGCAAAGTTGTCGCTGGAACCATAGACACCCATGGTTCCGGGACCGGTAGACGAGGACCGGGTCGCTATCCAGAGTTCGCTGAGTGACGCTTGGTAGCCGCTGGCAACGGTAAAACCGAACTGATAGTACTGATTCTCGTTTGTTCCTGCCCAGCCAGTGGAGCCGAAACCGTTGCTGGCGGATGAAGCCGTAAGGGCTGAGCCGCGGGTCAGGTCCACGCCGCTCACATTGGCCGCGGTTTGTGTGGCGGCATCGGACACTTCGGCCCCGGTCTTGCCCGTCAGGTCCCATTCCGCCACCAGAGCCGCATTGGCGGTGCCAGCGGCCAATAACATCGTCAGACACGCTCCAAGAATTACCTTTTTCATCTCCATCTCCTTTTCTCCCTTTTGTTGCCCGCAAGTTCGGGCATAATTACTTGATTCGTTTCTTCAAGAGCCCATCCTGTAAACGCAAAAAGCCCGCCACGAGAGATTCCTTTCGTAGCGGGCTTTCTGATACCTGGTCAGGTCAGCAAAGTACCCAAGTGGATTCCTGAATATTCCTCTATTCATTTTTGTAAAGCACTATACCGATTAATGGTTGAATATGTGTGAACTGGACGAAACAATACGGCTACGGGCAATATTTTTTTGCCACACCGATAACAATAATGAATTATTAATATTTTACTTACAGACACCCTGCTTTGTCACAAGCATGAATATTCCTTTAAGCACTGACAATGGACCGTCACTGAAATTCGGCTTAGCCCTGCCTTCTCCTGATGCCGGCCAACCCCATCAGGCCGGAACCAAGAAGCCAGGCAGCGGCGGGGATCGGTGTGGGGGTGACATCCATGTTGGCGCCGAAGGAGTAGACCGTATTGGGGTCGCTGGTGCCGCCCGGGCCATTGGTCAGGCTCGTGAACTGCAGGGGTGTGTTGTAAACACTCTGGCCGCTTGCAAGTGTTGTCAAATCGAAATTTTGATCGGCCAGATAACTGATGTTGCTGTTAAACTGCAAATTCGGGATCGGCACTGTATTGCTGTCCGCTGGATCGTGCTGGGCATAGAAATCGCTGGCCATATTGGCACCGACAATATAAGTCTTACCCGCTTCGAGCTTGTAGCTTGCCGCAAGATCATAAAAGTGGAAGGGGTTGGTGGGGTCAGCGCTATGCGGCAGTTCGGTAAATGCCACCGATGTCAATAAATTCCCAGTATTGTCCCATAGCCCCACAAAGTGGCTGGTTTCTGTTTTGGTGTCTTTCTCAAAGTCCCAGAGACCCAGTTTAGTCAAATAAAGGTCACGGTTGGCCGTAAAACTCCAGCCGGTAATGGTATCCGGACTTTGCACCAAATCCGCTACCGGGACTTGCGTATCGAATGACACCGCCATTTGAGCCTGCGCACCCACAGACCATGAGATCATGGAAACCGCAAGCAGCGCGGCAACACGCAGGCTCTTATTTATTGTTGTTTTTGAACTGTTCATTTCACTATTCTCCCTGGATTTTTATGCGCCATGGGCTGCGACGGAATCGCTGCACATGGTTACTGCTGACTAATGATCCCTTAACAAAGAGCGGTTTGGATTGTGCCGGGTTGAGCATGCGTCATTTCCGGCATATGTGAGCAACCGTTCGCCGTCTCATGCCTCTGTATTGATTGTTCCTGCCCCCCTTTCTCTTTGCGCTACAAATACAAGACCGGGCCGGCCTTCAACATTGAAATACCACCCGGCCGAGATAATACCCGTTGACCGAATAAAAAAGCCCGCTACGAAGTTGTACCTTCGCAGCGGGCTTTCCGGTACCTGGTCACAGGTCAGCAAAGTACCCAAGAAAATTCAAGAAGACAGATTACACATTTGGTGAGGATTCTAGCTGGCGATTATTAATTCTTAGTTAAGGATCAGTAACGATTCGGCAAATTTTGCGCCGCATTGGTTTTCCTGCAAAAACGGCATGTTACAACCACGGCACATCCCTTTTGTTACACACATGAGACCACATCTATATGTAATTGGCCACAAACACTGCGTTTCATGACGCGCAATGGTGGTTATGAAATGTTATCGAAGTTGGAACCCTATCGTAATAAGGCTTGTGTTAGAAGTTTCCTTGGATATTCAAATCATTATGGAGGAAAGCAAAACATGGATGCGATGAAAAGAGGGCTGGTTTATGCCTTGATGGCAACGGTTGCAGTATTTTCGGGACTGATGGCCGGGTGTGGCAGCGATACCGTACCCATTCCTCACTCGACTACGTTTATGTACACATCTGATGCCCACTATGGCATCAAGCGGGCCGCCTTTTCCGGAATGAGCAGCGCACAACAGGTCAACGAAGCGATGATCGGGGTAATGAATTCGCTACAAACGGCAAAATTACCGACCGATGGCGGCATAAATGCCGGTGAAACAATCGGGCCGGTGGACTTTGCCGTGGAAACCGGAGATGCCGTCAACCGTGCCGACGGCACGGTATACCCATACTCCAAGGCACCCGCCTCGTCAACTTGGCCTCAGTTTGCCGCTGATTATTTCACCACCCTTAACCTGAAAGATCGGAACGGCAACAAAGCGCCGCTGTTTATGACACCGGGCAACCATGATGTCACCAATGCCATCGGATATTATAAAGCGCCCCTCAACGCCGCTTCAGGGCTCGATGCAACCGCATACGTAGCTATCTACAACCTGATGATGAAACCTGCCACTGCCTTGACCAACGCCTCATTCATCGGAAGCACGCCGGATTCCGCCACCGCAGCCGCCAGTTATGCCAGTGACAGGGTTGTCACATCGCGGGATGTGAATGGTGTCCATTTCGTTTTCGTCGGCATGTGGCCAGACTCTATCGCCCGGCCGCTGATCGATACCGATTTGAGCCACGTGCCGGCAACAACCCCTGTCATCCTGTTCACCCACGACCAGCCCGATGCCGAGTCCAAGCATTTCACCAATCCGATCACACCATTCACGATCAACTCCACGAATAAATTTGAAAACCTGCTTTCCGATGTCTTTGCCGAAGCCACCCCCTTCAACACACCTTACTCCGATGCGGCCGGCACGACGGCAATCGCCAGCACCATCGAACAGGGCGCTTTTGTGACCTGGCTCAAAACACACAAGAACATTGTGGCCTATTTCCACGGCAACGACAATGCCAACGAATTTTATACTTACACCGGACCAGCCAACGATATAAGCCTGAATGTTTTCCGGGTTGACTCGCCAATGAAGGGCAACGTATCGGCAACAGATCCAACAAAGCTGTCATTCCAGGTTATTTCTATCGATCCTACCGCGAAAAACATGACCGTTCGCGAATATCTCTGGAACACTAAGACCTGGGGTTCATCAAAAACCGTATCCCTGGCGCCTCGCGCCCTTTAAACGGTTACCGGCCATCAGCAGACACGCCTGCCCCGCGCTGGAAACAGTGCGGGGCAGTTACCATCCGGGCAGAAATGAGGATGCATTGGACATATATACCTACCGTCGTACCTATACCGGGCCACTCAGAGCCGTAATCCTCGACTGGGACGGATGCATTGTGGACCATGGCTCACGCGCATCGGCCCTGACCATGATAGAACTGTTCAGGCGACATGGCGTTCAGGTTGATATGCCGCAAGTCCGGGCAACCATGGGCCTCGGGCAGCGCGCCCAACTGGAGGCACTGGCCGACATGGATCAAGTGGCGCTGCAATGGGAACAGATCCACGGAGTTTATCCGACCCAGCGTGATATCTACAACCTGTACGAGGAATTCATACCCCTTCAGACAGCTTGCATGGCAGACTTCGGCAAGCCGCTTCCCGGAGCCCTGGAAGCAATCAAATCTTTGCGCGGGCTGGGGATGCTGATCGGCACTACCACCAGTTACACTTCGGATATGTTGCGCATCCTCGGTGCCGAGAGCATACGGAGCGGCTTCGTTCCGGACGTGAGCATCTGCGCCGACCATGTGCCGTCCGGTCGTCCGCACCCTTGGATGTGTCTCAAGGCGGCCATGGAAATGCGCAGGTACCCCATGGAAGCTATTGTCAAGATCGGAGATACCATTCCGGACATCGAGGAAGGCTTGAATGCCGGCATGTGGACCATTGGCATTGCCAAAACCGGTAACGAAGTCGGACTGGATGAAACCGAACTGGAACTATTGAGTGAGGGGGACAGGGACGCCAGGGTTATTGGTGCCAGAGAGAAACTTTCCAGGGCCGGCGCCCATTATGTCGCCGATTCGCTGGAGGATGTGCCGCAGATAGTGGATTTGATTAACAGGCGTCTGGCTGATGGTGCCCGGCAGTTGCAATGCAGGACATGTAGCCGTTGATTTGTGTAACCTCTGTTTTTGCCAACACGGCACACAGCTGTAACCGTTTTTCTGGTAGATTTCAGCAATCGATATTTATTAGATAAATATAAGTGGGGGGGGTAACATGACTTGTCCAAAATGTAAGGCAAAAATCGGAATAACGGGTCATCAGTTCATACTGGATTCCGGGGTCGTAAACGGCAGACGGTGTGTCATGTGCGGCTACTGGACAGCGGATTACCCTATTAATCATACAACTGAAATCAATAATCACCCACACTGTTCCGGGAGATAAAAACGGCTCGTCCTTATCCCTCAGGCACAAAGGGCCGCAGGTAGCGGCTGACGTATTTGGCGTTGAGGCCGGCATCGCGAATGCCGTTATTGATCCTGGCGATGTACTCCTCCCTGGGCCTCCCCTCCACCGTTACCGGGTCGATATACACCAGGCAGTCCAGTGCCCTCCCCTCCTGGTTGACCATGATCATCTCCTTGTCATAGTCACCCCGCGCAACACCCTCGAAGCGGTCCAGGCTCCGCACATCTGCCTCCGACAGGTCGTAAACCGTTCCAAGCACATAATCCGCTTTCGAGACGACAATATTGGCATAGCCGCGGGTGGTTATGATCCAGCGCCAGCCGTCAAGGCGCCCTGGGCCGATCATGCGCTGTCCCGGACAGCGCATGATCATCTGGTGCCGCCACAGGTTTGAACCATAGGCAAAGTGGTACATGGTCTCAACTCCTCTCGGCGTACGATTTAAAATATAAATATATTTTACCTGTTAAGATGTGCCAAGAGAGAAAGATGATACCCTTAAACAAACAATAATGAAGCAGCACAAATTGTTTGGTGCGGTTACCCGAAAAAGCGAAAATAGACATACCCGTCCTGAAATCGGCACATTGTGTATAGTGTAAACAAGATCTGAGAAGAGTGAAAGAAATGGTTTCAACAGATTACTTCAGAGAAAATGTCTCCATCGACCGTATCCGCAGTCATATCCTGGCTCTGGAAGGGGAGCGGCATCCGCTGACTTCACCCATGGCTCTTGAGCATGCCGCCGACTACATATCGAACTCGCTCCGTTTTCTCGGCTACGAAATGACGGAACACCTATTCTGGGACAACGGCCAACCTTTCCGAAACATCATTGCCACCCACCGCGGGTTGCAGCGGCCACAAGAACGGGTCGTCGTCCTTGCCCATTACGATACCGTGGCTGGGTCACCGGGAGCCGACGACAATGCCAGCGGGGTTGCGGTAATGCTGGAGGCCGCCAGAGTGCTGGCGCAACTCAGTTTTGACCGGACCATCCACTTCATCGGCGTAAGCCTCGAAGAGAATGAATCGGATGATGATTCCGGTTCCGGGACACGGGGAAGCCTGGCATTGGCAAAACACGCCAGTGAAAACAGCTGGGCCATCGAAGGGGTAGTTGTTCTGGAATCGGTCGCTTTTGCCGGGGACAGCATCACGCAGACCGTTCCTCCCGGCCTGCCGATCCCGGTGCCAGAGATCGGGGACTTCATTGCGGTTATTGGGAACGAGCAATCAAGGAACTTGATGGACGGCTTTGTGCTGGCCGTGGAACGATATCAAACCGATCTCCCGCACGTTGTGCTGGCGGTCCCTGGAAATGGCGAACTGTTGCCGGACAGCCGGAGATCGGATCATGCCCCCTTCTGGGACAAAGGTTTCAAAGCAATCATGCTGACCGACACCACGAACTTCCGCAGTCCCCACTACCACCAACCTACCGACATCCTGGCAACCTTGAACCTGGAATTTGCCGCAAAGGTTTGCCGCGCAGCTGCGGGGTTGATAATGGAGATTGCGCGGTTCCCCGGGTGATTGACATGCCCATGGCTGTTGAAGACGACAAACAGAAGGCACAGGAATTATACGGTAACCTCTCACAGCCCCAAGAAAGCCGCCATATTCCGGAGAGCATGGATATGGAAGCCCATTTTTCCAGGTTGCAAGACGGCCTGAAACATCATTACGAATACCGCGTAACCCACCGATTTTCTACCGGGGTCAACAACAAGCCCCGGCTGCTGGCGGCCGCCATACCGTGCATTACCGGAATCGGCTGCCTGTACCAGGCTATTGCCACGGCACGAGACCAGCACACCCATCCCCCTCCCGGCAATTTGGTGGCTATCGATGATTGTCGGCTGCATATGCAGACAGCGGGGAGCGGCCTGCCAACCGTGGTCCTGGAAGCCGGACTCGGCGGAATGTCCTCTGCCTGGGGATGGATCCAGCCGGAGACGGCAAAGTTCTGCAAAGTTGTTTCCTATGACCGGGCCGGCCTGGGCTGGAGCTGGCCGGATACAACCCCCAAAACAGCCAGGGTGGCTGCGCAACGCTTGCATAACCTGCTTCATTGCATCCGTATTCATCCTCCTTACGTCCTTGTCGGCCATTCCATGGGAGGCCTATTTATAAGGGTTTTCGCCGACCTCTTTCCGAACGAGGTGGCCGGGATGGTGCTGATCGATGCCGTCCACCCGGATCAGCACCTGCGCAGCAACGTCATCGACAAGCATATGCGCTCGGGATTCCGCTTTCTTAGGGCCGTTCCCCTGCTGACACGATTGGGATACGTTCGCCTGGCCGGACTGTTCAATGCCTGGGCACGGGGCTTGCCGCCACGGCAGGCAGCGGAAGCGGAGTCATTCCTCTCGACCTACGGTCACCTCAAGACAACCTGCGAAGAGTCCCTTGCCTGGGAAACCATTTGTGCCGAAGTCCGCGCCACAAGGCGGTTGGGAGATATTCCGCTGGCAGTGGTAACTGCAGGCAGGGATCTGTTGTTCGGTCAGGCCGAATTGCAGCGAGAGCTTGCAACGCTTTCATCCGACAGCGTTCATTTCGCAATCGATGGCGCCGACCATATTTCGCTCGTCACCCATCGAGAGCACGCCCTATTGGTCGTGCAAGCGATCCGCCACGTGGTGGATAGGGTAAATGCCCTGACGGGTGAGAAAAAGAGAGGCCAAAAGTAACGCAACATTTACACCGTGTGATCACATCCGTAATAATTTTCGTATATATTGGCGTTAATGATTAACATTACCTGTTTATTATTCCGTTCCGACTTCCGCAAAGACTACCCCGAGTTTTCCTTGGTAGGTTCAACTCCCATGTTTTTGTTTAATGATGAGCCAAAACCTGCGATGGATTGTTTGCCTTCGTCTTATTGGGAATGGAGCGCCAGTGCAAAATCGTAAGGGCGGGATTTCCTACCGGCCAACCACCGGGCGCAAACAAGAAACCGCACTGGCACCGGAAAGTGCCCGGCAAATCTTCGCACAGCTGGGCGTCTCCTTTGCTTCCAGGGACGAGCTGGCTGCCACACTCCCTTTTTCTCTGAACGACGTGACCGCAGGATCGGAGAGCGAACTCCAGGCAGTGGTTTGCGGTGCAAAAGATGATGTTGATCTGCCGCTGATTATTGAGCAGTCAAATTTCTTTGCCAACATGATGAAGCGGGCCGCGTCGGGTGAAGCCCCCCGCAGGACAGTGACAAACCTGGAACGATTCCTTTCCGATAACTCTTCCCACGTGTGGGAGAACAGCTGGGTACGCTTCCCCCGTAGGAACCTTTCCGATTTTGCCTTGGAAATATTTGAAAACGATCTATTGGCGGACAAAAAAGATCCTGCTGCCGGCACACGCGCGGACGCAAACCGTTTCCAGTTTCGTGACGTCTCGGGCGAGAAGATGCTGCGACTGCCGATCAGTTACCTGATCAAACTTGCTTTGGCCGACCTGATCGGCTCCCAGAATATTCTCCCGAGCACGGTCCGTGAAACAGGTATCCGCCTGATGGGACACTACCTGAACGACAACACCTCTCCGGAGACATTTTCGTTCAATGTCGTCCCGTTA
Source organism: Geobacter sp. (assembly GCA_003574895.1). GTDB lineage: Bacteria > Desulfobacterota > Desulfuromonadia > Geobacterales > Pseudopelobacteraceae > JACPFJ01. The sequence continues at coordinate 54,892 of PJFB01000017.1, read as the reverse complement.
ACCCGGGGCAATGGTATGGGGAGATCCATTGCCAAGGAAACCGCCATCCGCTTTCTGATGACGCAATTGCTGGTGATGTACGCCAACCAGGCCTTTGGCATTGCCAAACACGGTCAGCAGGCCATGGTCTATTTTGCCCCCCACCCGCCGGTCCGGCAGAAAGAGTTGAACGACCATATCTCGGATAGCTTCTATCGCGACCTCTTCATGAGTCCATGTCTTTCCGGGTGGGACAAGGGAGCTGACAAGTTCCGCTACATGCAGCTCTGCCACCAAGTGTTGTCCCGCAGTCAGCTCAATGCGGTGGCGAAACTACGTGACTCCGGCATCATCCTCACCAACCTGGTGGCGCTGCCCAATATCTCCAATGTCAGTCTGGCCAACAACGGTACTCACATCAGTCTCGGTAGCCGGTGCCTGACACGCGCCCTGGCCGATAGCGGTTCCGGTTTCAGCAACATTCAAGAGAAACTGCTCGGTGACCTGGCAATCAAGATCAGCGAGCACTTTCTGCCGCTATTTGTCGGTACATATACCGCGGCCCCTTACCGCTTGGCTTTCACTGATTTCCATCCCGAAAAGGCACTGGGGTTCCTGCCCCACGAACTGGATTATACCCACCTGAGGATGATCTGGCGCCGTTGGAAAAAAAAGGCCGATCTCTCCATCTTCGGCCAACCAGTCACCCCTTTCGGCCCCCACGCCCTGGACAGGCTGGTGAGTTCATTTTTCAGGCTAAAGGGCGATTTTGTCCCCGACTACCGCCTGATCGATTACCTTGTCTGCCTGCTCTCCACCGAGCAGAGTCCCGGGCTGAACGGTCAAATCGGCAACAGCGACAGGCTGCGCAGCGATCTGGCCGATATGGGCGTATTCGACGAGCAGATGTCGGTCTATCTTCTCTACAAACAGCGTGAATTCGACAAAATGGGCTTTTCGGGCTTCGAGGGGCGTTTTTACAGCCTATTTGAAAATTTCGGAGACGACATGGGACGGGCAGCGGACCTGCAGACCCTGATCACGGCCCTGGCCTATAAATATATGGCGCTGGGCCTCACCCATGCCCACATACCGGATACCGCCTCGGTGGAAAGCGAACGGCGACAGATATTCTTCGGAGCGGCTATTGGCATTCCTACCTTTTATGTCCGCAGAAAAAGTACCAATACCTTTTTGGATAATATCCTCAAGAAAACCGCCGGAGTCCGGCCCAGTCACCGTTATCCGGTCTATCTGCGAGTTCAGATTCATGAATATCGCAAGGCGTTGTTGCAGGTTATCCGCGAGGATGGGGCCGACCTGATCGAACTGATGGGCCTTCATGACACCATGAACGACCTGGCAAAGCGGCTTGACGAGCCGGCCGGCCATTCCGCTGCCGGGCGCATTACCGCCGGTATCCTCAACGAGGTCAACGCATCGTCGCCCCTGCGCACCAATGCCCGTGAATTCAACAGCGCCGCCGAGCGTTATTACCGCACCACCCTCCGTCGGCAACATCTGGAAGAGGCATTCGGATTCATGATTCAGGACTGCCGTATGCTTGACCGGGAACAAGGCCGGCTTGACGAGGCGCTGCGCAAGGACCTGCGGGCCATTCTCCAGGGGCGTGATGCCTCCGGGTTAGTAGAGGCGGCCAAAGACGATGTCCTGAGTGAACAGGCTGATATCCCTACCCTGCAGCGCTTGATGAACCTGGTGTTGCTCAAGGTACACCATGACGAAATTATGTCGGCACATCCATCACAAATTCAAGGGAGCGACCTGGATGATGCAACACCAGTACATCGAGCGTGCTAGCGGCAGGATCGTCACCGAACGGCTGTTCGGCGACAGGATGGTGCAACTGCTCTACCATGGTCTGCGCGAGAACAATGCCGCCCTGTTCAGGATGCTCACCAGCAGTTGGTCCTCCCAGATCCTGGGCCTGGTCAACTTCGACCGACCGGTGCTGTTCAAGCGTGCGTTTCTGGCCGATTGCGGCATTGACCTGTCCGAGTGCCTCGACCCTCCGGAGCAGCTCGACACGCCGCGCAAGATATTCGAACGCAAGATCCGCTACCGCGAATGCCGTCTAATGCCGGATGACAGGGATGTGGTCCTGTCCCCTGCCGATGCCCGGGTACTGGTGGGGTCGTTTTTGGAAACATCCATGATTTTCCTGAAGGAGAAGTTTTTCTCCTTCGAGGAATTGCTTGGCAATGACAATACTGTTTGGCACGATGCCTTTGCCGGCGGCGATTTTGCCGTTTTTCGTCTGACACCAGACAAATATCACTACAACCACACCCCGGTTTCAGGACAGGTAATAGATTTCTATGCCATTGACGGCGCATACCACTCCTGCAACCCGTCCGCTGTCGTTGCCGTGGCAACGCCATATTCCAAAAACAAGCGGGTGGTGACCATCATCGATACCGATGTGCCGCAGGGCACCGGCGTCGGGTTGGTGGCGATGGTGGAAGTGGTGGCCCTGATGATCGGCGATATCGTCCAGGCCTACAGCACGGAAGGATATGACGCGCCGCAACAGATCGAAAAAGGCATGTTCCTGCACAAAGGGCAACCCAAGAGTCTCTACCGCCCCGGCAGCAGCACCGACATCCTCATATTCCAGCAAGGACGGATCGATTTCGCCGCCGACATTTATTACAACATGCGCCGCACCAACGTATCGAGCCGCTTTACCAAGGGATTTCACAAACCTTTGGTGGAAACCGATATCCGGGTGAGGTCGCTGCTAGGCAGGGCGCGGAAAACTTCAACAACAGGCGCTCAGCCTCTTACTGCCTGAGCAAAGATTTTCTTGATTGGTTCCGGCTTGCCCGGTCCGGGAGATACCAATGATCGTAACCTTGACCCTGCTTTCCTCTGTCATTCTGCTGACCGCGTACTTCTGGTGGGGATTCAGGGTGCTGCCCAATGAGCGGTGGCAGATCGTGGCCTCGGTGCCGCTGACGAAAATGGAGCAGGGAAACTGGAGGGGAATCAACTTCACCTGGTATGGACTTCTGACCGCCAATGCCTATCTGGTGGCGGTAACGGTGCTGCTGGTACTATTGGGTGCGGTCGGGATACCGCCGCTGGGTACGGCCATCCTGGCGGCAGCCATGCTCTGCTGCTGCGTGCCGGCGTCAAGGCTGGTGGCGCGGATCGTGGAAAAGAAGGCCCACACCTTTACGGTCGGCGGGGCGGTCTTTGTCGGCATCCTGATCACCCCCCTCGTCATAACCGCGATCAACCACACCGCCGGGGAATACCTGGCGTTCCATATCCCGGTCATGCCTGCCTATGCCGCCATTGCCGTTGCCTATGCCTTTGGCGAAGGACTGGGACGCCTCGCCTGCATCAGCTTCGGCTGCTGTTACGGCAAACCGCTCGCCAGCAGTTCCGGGCTGATCAAGCGTCTGTTTAACGGACGCGGCTTCGTATTTCTCGGCAGCACAAAAAAAATCGCCTATGCCGGAGGTCTGGAAGCAACGGAGGTAATCCCCATCCAGGCCGTCACCGCTGTCATCTATACCTTTTTCGGACTGGTTGCGGCCGGGATGTATCTGACCTCCCATCACACCGGCGCATTTTTGCTGGCCACCATGACCACCCAGGGGTGGCGCTCTTTCTCCGAAACCCTGCGGGCCGATTACCGCGGATCCGGGAAGGTTTCCGCCTATCAGATCATGGGGATCATCGGGGTTGCATATGCCATCGCGGCAGCACTGTTCCTCGCCCAAGAGCCACTTGCCCCCCCCGATCTCCAGGCCGGGCTGGCAAGTCTCTGGAGTCCGGCATTGATATTGTTCCTGCAGGGCGTCTGGATGATGATCTTCCTCTACACTGGACGCAGTACGGTAACCGGCGCCACCCTCAGTTTTCATGTGCACCGGGACCGGATTTAGCGTGCCCGCAGTTCAGCGGCTGGGGCGTATATGGCAACGGCTTGCCTCACCTGCCGTAGATAGGCTGAGGCTTGTCATGACATGCGGCCTATCACCGCAAAAGCTCGCCCTGACTGTCTGCATCGGTTCCGCCATCGGTACCATGCCGCTCTTATGGGGCACATCGATCATATGTATCGTTATTGCCCATATATTCAAACTGAACCATGTGGCGCTGCAATCGGTCAACTATCTGCTCTATCCGGTGCAACTGGCGCTTCTGGTCCCTTTTTTCAAACTTGGGGCATGGCTGTTCCCCTGGGGACCTCCGATACCGCCGTACATATTTTCCACGCTGCTCCGCAACCCCGGACTGTTCTCACTGCACACCCTGGGCTGGATAACATTAAAATCACTCGCGGCCTGGCTGCTGACCGCCCTTCCGACAGCCGGGCTCACCTACGGGATACTGATGGCAGCAGCATCAAGAAAGAATGCATGAAAACCGGCGTAACAAAGCTTTACAACCAGTCAGTCCATACAATCCCAGGAGAATAAATGCCGGGTCCCTATGCTCACATCACCCTGCTGCATGAACTCATGCGACCGGACCGGTTGGAGTCCATCTTCGCATCCGCATCCGATATTCCAGCCATCCTTGTCAACCATTTCCCCTACGCCGTTTTAGGCGCTGTCAGCCCTGATTATCCCAATCTTGCCCGGTACGACGACCATGCCTACGGGTGGGCCGACGCCATGCACTGCACGCGGACCTGCGAAGTTGTTTCAAGCGGCATCAGACATGTCAGGAGCGCGGAAGGAACAACCCGGGACAAACAGCTGTCATGGCTGCTGGGTTACTGTTCCCATGTTGCGGCCGACATGACCATCCATCCAGTTGTCGAGGCAAAGGTAGGCCCATACGCCGGCAATCAGCGTCAGCATCGCATCTGTGAAATGAATCAGGACAGCTACATATACCGCAGAATGGCACTGGGAGAGATCGGTGAAGCGGCCGATTTCGCCATGGCCGTGGCACGTTGCGGCAATGACGGCGACAGGACCCAGCTTGACCGCGCCATCGCCTCTCTGTGGAGCAACATGCTGGAAGATGTCCACCAGGAACTGTTCGCCGCCCATCCCCCGGATATAGCTTCTTGGCACCGGGAATTCATCGCCGCTGTTGACAGCCATGATGGTAAAGATTTGCAGCTCTTCCCGCTGGCCGCTGTCATCGCCACCGGAATGGAACTGGCTTACCCGTCATACGCAGCAGTTGATTCGCAATTTGTGGAGAAACAGCTGGTGCCGTCGGCAAAACCGTTCCAGCTGCATTATGACGCCATCTTCGACCTCGCCGTCTGCAATGTGACCACTGTCTGGGGCCTGCTGGAACAAGCCATCTGTGCAAATGGTCCGTTGCACCTGCCCGATTCGGGAAAGTGGAACCTTGACACCGGACGGAACGAACTCGGCCGGCTTGTATTCTGGTAATGCTTCTTATGCCTATTATAAATACCGTTATGCCGGCACATATTCATTAGCGCAACCTCACCACAGCTATTCCTGCTATCTCTCTTTTTTTACACACTCGTAACAATTGTCATGACCGCGAATGGGGTATAAAGCTATATCCTCTTTCGCAGGAGCAAATGCATGGTTTTGCAGAAACCCCTCACAGCGAGCACCGGGAAGAAAAAACCCCAGCCTCCCCGCCCCCCCCTTAAAATTGATCCGTCTGATCACCAGTGGTATTTGAATCGTGAGCTGACATGGCTGGCTTTCAAACGCCGCGTGCTGCACGAAGCTGAAGACGAGCGCGTGCCACTGCTTGAGCGTTTGAAGTTCATCGCCATTGTCAGCGGTAATATCGACGAGTTTTTCATGAAGCGCATCGGCGGACTCAAACAACAGGTGGGAGCCGGCATGCGTGAACTCACCCCCGATGGGCGCACGCCGCGCCAGCAGATTCTGGAATGCTACTCCTACATACGGGAGCTGGAGACATACAAGGACGAACTCCTGCGCCGGGCAAGCCATCTTTTGCGCCAGAAAAGCATCATCATCGAACGCTATGTGAATCTTTCGGCTAAAGAGAAGAAACAGGCCCAAGAATACTATCACGACAATATTTTTCCCCTGCTGACGCCACAGTCAATCGATCCTGCGCACCCCTTCCCGTTCATCTCCAACCTCTCCCTAAACCTGCTGGTGACCTTGAGTTTTCCCAAGTCCGACAAGACCATCCTGTCACGGGTAAAGGTGCCGGTGGGCCATGGCTCGCCCCGCTTCATCCCCGTGGGTGCGGGAGATCACTTTGTCAGCCTCGAAGATATTATGATGCACAACCTGGATACGCTCTTTCCTGAAATGCAGGTGGAAACCTGCGAATTGTTCCGGGTTACCCGAAATGCCAATACCGACAAGAATGAGGATGAAGCCGACGACTTGATGGTGATGATCGAATCGGAGCTCAAGGAACGCAAGTTTGCTCCCATCGTCAGGCTTGAAGTCGAGTCAGGCATGAGTCAGGCACACCGGGGCAAATTGGCCAGCGAGCTGCAGCTGAACGAGGAAAACGATGTGTTCGAGGTGCCGACAATGCTGGCCATGCGTGATCTGTTCGAAATCGCGTGCCTTGATTATCCCCGCCTGCATGACCCGCCCCATTACCCTGTTGATCATCACCTGCTGCAGACATCTCGCAACATCTTTCACATCATCCGCGATGCCGGCTCTATCCTGTTACAGCATCCATACGAGTCATTCGCCACCTCTGTTGAGCGGCTGCTGCGCGAAGCAGCCGCCGATCCCAAGGTGCGCGGCATTAAGATGACCCTCTATCGCACCTCCATCAACAGCTGCATCATCGACTCGCTGATGCAGGCGGCGCACAACGGCAAGCAGGTTGCGGTTGTGATCGAACTGAAGGCGCGGTTTGACGAGGAGGCCAATATGCGTCTGGCGGAGAAGATGGAGGAGGCAGGTATCCATGTGACCTTCGGCGTGGTGGGGCTCAAGACCTATTGCAAGGTGATCCTGATTGTGCGCCAGGACTACAACGGGCTGAGACGTTACGTCCACATGGGGACCGGGAACTACCATGCCGACAAAGCCAGGGTGTTCAGTGACATCGGACTGCTGACAAGCGATGACACTATCGGGCAGGATGTGACCGAACTTTTCAATTACCTGACCACCGGATTCTCCGTGAAGCGCAATTACAGAAAGCTGATCCCGGGTCCCAGGTTTCTCAAAAAAGCCCTCCTGAAGATGATCGAGCGGGAAGCCGTGCAGCATGCCGCAAATGGTGGCGGACATATCCGTTTCAAGATGAATGCCCTGGAAGACAGTGATATCGTCAAGGCTCTCTACAAGGCATCCATGGCCGGTGTCAGGGTTGATCTCACTGTCCGCGACACCTGCCGGCTACGGCCGGGTATACCGGGACTCTCGGAGAATATCCGCGTGTCCGGCATTGTAGGGCGTTTCATGGAGCACTCCCGCATCTATTATTTCAGGAACAACGGCCAGGATGATTATTTCATCGGCTCAGCCGATCTTATGAAACGCAATCTTGAATCCAGGGTGGAACTCCTCATCCCGGTCGAGGCCCCTGAGCTGAAACAGGAATTACGTACCATCTTCGATCTTCATGACATCGATCAACGCTCTGCCTGGGACATGCAGCCGGACGGCACGCATGTCCAGCGCATGCCCTCCATTGAGCGGAAAACCGACGGGCTACATCAGATGTTGATTAACAGTGCCAAACTGCGCTCAAAAGCAGCCACCAAAGAGAAGGGAATACGAATACGGTGAATTTGAGTCGATCGCGAGCGGATGACGATCAAGGGCTGATGTCAAATTCATGCAGTTGCTGAAACACATTTCCAGGCGCCTTCCGAATGCTCTTCGTTGCCCCCTGGCCACTGTCTGTTGTTGCAATGAAAAAAGCGCGACCAATTTAATGGCCGCGCTCTTTTCATTGCATAGGGGAAATACTTGTACTTGATTACTTGATTGTTTCGATGGTCTTCTCAACCATCTTGGCCACGCTCTCGGGGAGAGGAGCATAGAGCAGAGGAGCGGCCATCTTCTGTCCTTTATGGAGTTCCCATTTGAGGAACTCAACCAGTTTTTTGCCCTTGGCAGCGTCCTTCTGGTGTTCGTATATCAGTAACCAGGTAAAGCCGACAATAGGATAGGAATCTTTGCCGGGTTGATTGACCAGCGAGATACGGTAGTCTGCCGGCATGTTCTTGACAGCCCCGGCCGCAGCGGCGCTGGTGGTTTTGATGGACGGCTCAACAAATACTCCGCTCTTGTTCTGGAGGTAAGCATACGGGAGTTTGTTTTCAAAGGCATAGGCCAGTTCCACGTAACCGATGGAATTCCTGGTGTTCTTGACCTGGCCGGCCACACCTTCATTACCCTTGCCACCCAGGCCGACCGGCCATTTAACCGAAGCACCCGTGCCGACCTTGCCATTCCATTCCTGGCTGACGCCGCAAAGATAGTTGGTGAAGATACTGGTGGTGCCGCTGCCGTCGGAGCGATGCACAACGATGATCGGCTCATTTGGCAGGTTCACGCCGGGGTTGTCGTCGCTGATGCGCTTGTCGTTCCACTTGGTGATTTTACCCAGGAAGATGTCGGCCACGTCCTCGGACTTGAGTTTGAGCCCTTTAGCTACGCCGGGCAGGTTATAGGTTACAACTACCGCCCCCATAACGGTCGGGATGTGGATCAATTTGCCTGGAGCGGTCTGCAGTTCCTTGTCCGAGAGGAACTTGTCACTGGCGCCGAAATCGACCGTACCGGCGATGATCTGCTTGATACCGCCGCCGCTGCCGATGGATTGGTAGTTGAACTTCACGGAGGGATCAACTTTAGTGTACTCACTGAACCACTTGGAGTAGATGGGATAGGGGAAGGTGGCACCGGCGCCGTTGATGAGCATTTCAGCCGACGCCTGTCCTGCCGTGGTCACCGAAACCAGGAGTACAAGTGATAAAAGGCTTTTGCGGATTGTGGAAAACATCTGAATCCTCCTCGAAATATGAAATTTGTATTAATTTTGACTATACACATGTGCTGTAGCAGGCAGGTTACAGCTTGGTAAAATATCGGCTACAAAAGACATATCTGTCCCTATCTCATCCGGGGATCTCAATTTTGTAGCCGAAACCGCGCACGGTCCTGATCAGGTTGCCCGGCGAACCCAGCTTGGCGCGCAAACGTGTTATATGGGTATCCACCGTACGGGTATCGCCTATGCTGCTGCTCCACACATCCTGCAACAACGACTCGCGATCAAGAACCCGCCCCGGATGCTCCACCAGATAGAGCAGCAGCTTGTATTCGGTGGTGGTCAGATCAATTTCGTTTCCGGAACTCATAACACGGTGGCTCTCAGTATCTACGGCAATTTTGCCAATTTTGAGTATCGAGGTGGAAGTCAGGCCGGCCTGGGCGTCACAACGCCTTAGAATCGCTCGGATACGCAGAATCAATTCGCGCATCGAGAATGGCTTCACAATATAGTCATCCGCGCCGACCTCAAAACCGATCACCCTGTCAATCTCTTCCCCCCTGGCAGTCAACATCAAGATCGGGATTTTTTCGGTGCGTGGTTCTTTACGGAGTTCCTTGCAGATCTCGGTTCCCATAAGGCCAGGAAGCATCAGATCCAGCAAAAGCAGGTCCGGGTCTGTTTGTTTCGCCGTTTCAAGGCCACTCAAACCGTCATAGGAGCAGAACATTTTGAAGCCTTCCTTTTCCAGACTAAAAACCAACAGATCGGCCAAGTCCTTTTCATCTTCGATCACCAAAATCTTCTTCATCGGCGGCTCCATGAGATAACCGGCTAAACTTATTTTATTATTAATTTGTAACATGCCATTGTTACGGATGAGTTGCGGTTGCATAACATGTTTGCTGTATTCATGCGCTGCCGCTTTTTACCTACATTTTTTGCAACAGACATCCGTTTGTAATGATGAAAGGGTAGATTGTCTTTAAAAGATAAGGGAGGACTGCCATGATGAAGTTACGAATCAATGAGGATTATTACTTTTGGTGCTGCGAGTGGTGCGACACGGAAAATCTCATACTATGGGCCAGATTGCAGGAAAGCCCTTCCTGTGGCGCTTGTCATCGCCCCATGCCATGCTCCGATCTGGACGCCGCTGCCCTGGAAAGTACGATCTCGGCCGGCCTGTGTTAGCATAAATGACTATGCTCGGCAGGTTCAAAACGTATTTTCCAGCTAAGTTATGTAACTAAATTTTTACCTTATATTAATGTCGATTCAATATTGGCCTCTTATAATCATTTCATCCATTCAAGTACAGCTCGTTTGAACAGAAGGCTGTTGTCAACACATCAGGAGTTTGAATGAAGATGACCGAAAAGAGGCGATTCCGTAGAATTACATATGTGGTAGGTGGAACATTGCAATGCCATGGCAGCACCTTCAGTTGCCGGCTAGAAAATCTTTCCGTGGCAGGAGCTTTGATAACTATCAGAGACACCTCAGCAACAGATATACGTGTTGGTGACCACTGCTTTCTGAGGATGTACCACGAGATTGAGGCAAGGCATGTAATTATGGAGGCTTACGTCATCCACCATGTGTTTGCCTTCGTTGGCCTGGCATTCACAAACCTCAGCGCAGAAATCGAGGCATCACTGGTGTCAATCATGAAAAGAGAAAAACAGCCATCTTTCTGCACGGACGATAATGACGCTGACTACTCGTTACTGAGGAACGTCTCTAACTATTAAGGGATTATTGAACCTACCGGTTCGAAATCGTATTTCTGCACAAAAGATCGTAACCAAGAATACTGCCAAGATCATGGGACCTTTATGAGACATGACGGCATTTTCAGAATTCCAACCCACCTGCCTGGCGTTGCGAGCAACCATGTCGCAACCATGGGCGCGAAGGCGTATGATCTGAGCCGCATGGTTCTTCTCGGCCTACCGGTGCCACCCGCATTTGTGCTTGGAACAACTCACTGCCGCAGTTGGTACCGGGAACCAGACCCTTACAGAAAAGGGTTGTCCACACTGCTGGCAGAACAGATGTGCTGGCTCCAATCGATCACGGGCCTGGAGTTTGGTGACAGCTGTAAGCCGCTCCTGGTTTCCGTACGATCTGGCGCACCGGTTTCTATGCCAGGCATGATGAATACGCTTTTGAACATTGGGCTCTGTGACTCCACTGTCCAAGGTCTTTTGCAGATAACCAGCAAGCCCCGACTGGTATGGGATTCATATCGCCGACTGATCCAAAGTTTTGCCGAATTGGTCTTTGGAGTCTCCCCACAACCATTCGCTTCCGCGCTTGAAGCACTCCTGACCCGGGAACACCTTAACCGTCCGCATGAATTGGATATTCCGAGTCTCTTCGAACTCACTCAAACCTACCTTCAACTGTTTGCTGGCCTGACCGGACACCAGTTCCCGCAAAACCCGCACGATCAACTCGAAACGGCGGTACAGGCCGTGTTCTCCTCGTGGAATTCGTCACGTGCTGTGGAGTACCGCCGACTCAATGGCATTCGCGAAGATCTCTTCACGGCTGCTATTATCCAGCAGATGGTCTTCGGCAATGCCGGGGGGGCTTCCGGATCAGGGGTAGGATTTACTCGAGATCCGGATACCGGGGAGAACAAGCTATATTTTGACTTCCTCTTCGATAGTCAGGGTGATGATTTAGTTTCCGGGCGTACAAGCGATTCCGACGCCGACCGGCTATTCTCTGCCATGCCGGCAACCGGACAAGAACTGGCAGCAATCTGTGCCGCGCTCGAACGGGAATTTCGCGACGCTCAAGAGTTTGAATTCACCGTCCAGGACGGCAAACTCTACCTGCTGCAGACCAGGAGCGCAAAGAGAACTCAATGGGCTGCCCTGCGAATTGCTGTAGAACAAGCTCGGGAAGGGCTAATAGATCAACAAGAAGCACTGGACCGATTGGAGGGACTTCCTCTGGACGACATCAAGCGCCTGCGCCTGTCTCTGGAGGGCGAGCCACTCTGTAAGGGTGAATCGGTGGGAATCGGAGTGGCCATCGGTTCGCTGGTGCTTGATATCGATTCGATACGCAATGTTTCGTCGAAAGGCGGCTTGCCAGTAGTGCTTGTCCGCGAGAATATATTTACTTTCGACTCTGCGGCCATTGCCCTCTCTGCCGGAGTCCTGACGACACAGGGCAATCGGACCTCACATGCCGCGACGGTGTCGCGGCAGCTTGGCAAGCCATGTATAACCAATTGTGGTGGAATGAGGATCGACCTTGACAGGCGAGTTGTCGAGTTCGGAGATCAACTGCTCCCGGAAGGCACTCCGATCACACTTGACTCCAATACGGGACTTGTATATGCCGGCAAGGCGGAGGTTGTTGTTGACCATCCGAAAGAATGGCAAGAAGAGATCAGAAGATGGCTCGTTCCCTTGTAGAATGCAGCTCAGGTCGTGAATACAACTCCAGCTCCGAAGGCCTTTTCCAGGAGGTCCTTCTTTGCATTGGCACCGAAAACTTCCACAGATATATCCTCGCTGGCTTTCAGATTTGTTGTGATAACATTGCCGCCAAATCCACAAGACACCTCCTGCACAAAACCCGCCCTGCGCCTGTCGAGACCGTCTGCCATGCGCAGGATACCGGCCAGCCGGGCAACAAGCTGACGATCACGTTCGCGAAGCGTCTGAAAGGATTCGTGCTTCCGTTTGGGAAGAGACTTGCGATGGTAACGGGCAACCTGGGCGATCAGTTCCCTTTCACGGGGAGAAAAGTCGAACAGGTCGGCATGGCGTATCAGATGATAGGAATGCTTGTGATGGCTGCCATAGCTTATGAAATAGCCGGTGTCATGCAGGATGGCAGCGGCTTCCAGAATCCTGCGGTCATTTTTTTTCAGATTGAAGGGCAATGCGAGAGAATCAAAGATGGACAGAGCTAAATGGGAGACGTGAAGCGAATGTGTTTCATCAGCCTGACACGAACGGGCGAACTCCAGCACCGAGTCGCGCCAGTTGCGCGGGGGGGAAACCGCCGGCATAAGGCCTTGCCTTTTCATGGCATTGATAATTAGCCCTTCACGAATGCCCCGTTCGTTTACAAGCAGGCGATTGGCGCCGAAAAACTTCATCAGCTCATCTATAACCACGATTCCGGCTACAATTATGTCGGCACGGTCAGGATTGAGTCCCGGTATTAAGCGACGTGCCTTGATATCCTTACGCGTTATCATCGCTAACAGATGGACGGCCTCAGAACGGAGAACTTCATAGCCGTGCGCCGATGAATAGTCATCCTTGTGCCTGCTCATGGCCATGTACCCCAGAGAAGTGACGGTACCTCCGGAGCCGATGAGCGTATCCACGGATATCCTACTGTCTGAAAGCACCTTTTTCAGGCATTCCCTGACGTGGCGTTGCAATTGGTGCAGCTCGACGGCCTTGATCGGATCGCTGTGGAGAAAGCGCTCGGTCATGACGACAGTGCCGAGATCGATGGTATAACATTCCTCGATATGGTTGCCAAATGCCGTGACCACCTCCAGGCTGCCGCCGCCGATATCAGCCATGGCAAAGCGCTTGCCGTTCATGTCGAAATTGAACAGCGCAGATGCAGCCGCGAGTTCGGCCTCTTCCGTACCGCTGATAACCCTGACTTCGTGCCCCAGTTCAGTTGTCAGGGCCTCAACAAGTTCCTTGCCGTTGGCGGCGTTGCGGACCGCGCTGGTGGCAACCGCTTCGACAACTCCGACTTTTAATCCAGCCAGGAGCTTCCTGAAGCGCCTGACCGCTTCAAGGGCCCGGCCGGTGGCCTCTTCGGATATCATCCCGGTCTGGATAAGGTTCTCGCCGAGTCTTACCGTGACTTTTTCATCATCAAGAATCTTGAATTTCCCCTCCTTGACCGCCTCGGCAACGATGAAGCGTATGGAGTTGGTCCCTATGTCAATGGCAGCTATTCTCATCTTGGTCATTGTGCGCACCTCTATCTATGTCAGGAAGGCGTATCTGAGCGATCCGTGAGCATTTGAACAGCAAACCTTGCCAATACGTCCCTGGATGGTTTCGTCGTTGGTTGCAGTTGAAGCATGGACAGGCGATCAGATTACGGCTTCAGAATCAGAACATTCAGGATCGTGACATCCTCCCAATCCGGATCGGTAACTTGCTTTTTTATAATACACATTTCAGCAGTTTCAACACCCGCGACAAGTAATTTACACAATCGTAACATGATGCAAGCTGCCATCACATGTACGCCAAAAACATGTTTGAGCATGGGGCCAACGGTACTCCGGCATATTCACCTCATGGCTATTGCCATCATTATTCAATTGTTCACTTGATCCTTTTATTGATGACAATGGATGAGCCGTGCTGTCCCTTGGCGGCTTTTTTGACCTCCGTGGCAAGAGAAGCCAGCTGCGCATAGGAACTGATCGGCATCAAGAGTGTGCTCAGGATACCTATGGAGAGCGAAAGAAGCCCAAAGGTTTCCTCCTGCCCCTTGCGGTTGACAGCCGTATAACAGCGGGCCTGGTAGTCACTTTCACCGTGGAAAATGGCCAGATGTCCCTCGAACTCCCGGATGATCTCCTTGACAATGCCCTGGGCGCTGTTGGGGTTGGTGATCAGGATGAAGTCATCGCCGCCGATGTGACCGTAAAAGCTTGAGTTTTGAGTGCCTGATCGTTCAACAACCAATACTATCATCTCCGCCAGCGCCTTAATGACGACATCGCCCTTGTGGAAGCCGTATTTGTCGTTGTAGGGTTTGAAATTGTCAATGTCGATGTAGGCAATGTCAAAGGGTTTGCCCGAGGAAAGGTTTTCGTTGATTACCCGCTGGATACTTTCATTGCCGGGCAATCCCGAGAGCGGATTGGCTCCCTTGGCAAGGGTCAGGTTCCGTTCGGTCACCGCGCTGATAAAGCGGTTCACATCCAGGATGCCGGCATAGACGCCATTAGTGGTAATACATATGTTATCTATACGGGTATCTACCTTGAGCCTCTGGATGGTCCGTGCGGCATCGTCGATTCTTGTGTTGGCTTCTATAGTAGCCCCCACCGGAGTCATCAGATCCCTGATCTTTTTGGAATGATTGATATGAAACCCAAAACCGTGCTGCCCGATAATGTGCTCCTCAAGGAAGGTAGAGCGGTTGACGATACCCACGACAATGCCATTGTCCACTACCGGCAGAACAAGCAGTTCCTTGTCGGTCTGAAAGCGTTTCAACACCTGATTGAGGTTGTCACCGGGAAACACCGGCACGATCATTGTGGACACATCGCCCACATAATCTATCGCCATGGATTCCCGCGAATTATCATCACCGCTGTTTTTCATAAGGCCGGGATCCTGGGAGAGTGCGACATTCAGCCTGATATTTTCTCTGGCGCCGCCCCTCCCCGGTGAAACACTGCCGTGTGGGACTGCACCGTCCCTGAGAAACTTCTCGAACTGTTCGGCCTCCAAGGGTTTGGAAAAATAGTAGCCCTGAAGCTCATCACATTTCTTTTCTCTGAGAAATACCAGTTGCTCGTTTGTTTCCACCCCCTCGGCAATCACTTTGAGGTTGAGGGACTGCGCCATGGCTATGACGGCGGTGACAATAGCCGCGTCATCGGGATCACTGGCAATGTCCATGACAAACGACCGGTCGATCTTTATGACATCAATTGGAAGATGCTTGAGATATGACAGGGAAGAATAGCCGGTACCGAAATCGTCAATCGATATGCTTACCCCCAGTTCCTTGAGCTGAAGCAACTTGAAAACCGTATTGTCTGGATCGTCCATTATGACACTTTCGGTCAGTTCGAGGTCAAGATAGAACGGGTGCAATCCGGTTTCACCCAAGACGGATTTCACAAACTCGACAAATCCCCTATCCCTCAGTTGCCGGCCAGAAATATTCACCGATACCTGCAGCAACGGCAATCCGGCATTATGCCACTCCTTGTTCTGCCGGCATGCCGTCCTCAACACCCACTCCCCCAGTTTCATGATCATCCCGTTTTCTTCGGCCACCGGGATAAACTGATCAGGAGGAATCAGGCCCAGGCCCGGGCGGTTCCAGCGCAAAAGAGCCTCCATGCCGGTAATGTCTTTGCCGTTGATGGCGAACTTTGGCTGATAGCAGAGGTAGAATTCGCCCTCCTCCAGGCCGCGTGACATGTTCGTTTCGATGCGATGCCGTTCACGGGCTTTGCTGTTCAGTGCCGAAGAAAAAAAGTTGAAGCTGTTTGGCCCCTGGTCTCGGGCCTGATTCATGGCGATGTGCGCGTTCTGTAGCAGGATATCCGCTGTCAGGCCGTCCTGTGGAAAACAGGCCACCCCGATGGATGCCGCGATCATCAGCTCCCCCTGCTCTATTTTCACTGGCTCGTCAAACAGGGCCTGGAGCTTTTGCAGCACCACGGTGATTTCCGCCTCAACAAGCGTGCCGCCCAACACGATGGCGAATTCATCCCTGGTTATGCGGGCCAGGGTGTCGCTTTGGCGTACCGATGTCTTGAAGCGTTCCGCAAGAGCCCTAACCACCGCGCCACTACCGCCGTGACCGAGCACATCTACGATGCTCGTAAAACCGGACAACCCCACGTAAATAATGGCAGTGACACGGTTCTCCCGGCTGTCCAGGGCAATAGCCTGGTTAAGCCTGTCAATGAAGAGGCTCTGGTTGGGCAACGAGGTTTCACTATCGTAATAGGCGAGCTGCTGGATCTCCTCCTCTGCCCGGAGGCGTTCTGATATGTCACGAACAATGGTAATGACGCATCTGTCCCCATTCAGCCCGATGAGGCGTGCCGACAGGAGTCCTGTGATCAGTGTGCCATCCTTGGTGCGAAAGGTTACCTTGCGGTTGTCGGCCCATCCGTGCCGTTTCAGCAGGGCGGCAAGCTCCCGGCGTTCATCTGGGACATGCCAAAGATTTATCTGCTGTGGGGTCCTGCCAAGGACCTCCGCCTCGGAGTAGCCGCTCATCCGTATGAATCCGGCGTTAACGCGCAGGAATGCACCGTCACTCAGCCGGTTGATGTTGATCGAATCGGGCGAGGCCTGGAAGGCTTTGTAGAAAATGTTCCTGGATAGTTTGATTTCGCGGCTGTAATACCTGATGAGAAAGAAGAGGAGTGATGCGGTAAATAAGATGAACAGGCATCCCTTCATGATCGCAATATACCGGTAACTCGCCAGATCGTGAGGGAGCATGAACATCAAAAGATCAGACGCAAATATCCACGTAATTCCTGCGACTAGATACAGTGTGATGATTCTGGCCGGTGAGAGTGCAAACTTCTCTGATTCGGCATAATCAGTCATTTGATTTCTCTGTTGCTCCAGGCAATTATGTGCACTTGGCTTTTCCGGCATTACTATACACGTATTTAGATAACCAAATTGTAACAAGTAAGTGACAACTGCTTTGTTATTCCACCCACATAACCAACTCAACACAGTTGACGCATGCATGTTATAGATTGCTTTATGAACAAATGGCGGCAAGCCCCAGGAACAGGTGTTAATGGAGGACAATTGGAAAAGTTGGAGGTGATGACAGCGTAGGAGTAGGTCCAGCAATGCCAGGGGTCCTTGCGCTTGGTGGCATTGGTCTTGGTTGGGCCGGGGGCACGGTATATGGAGGCGGGGAGGCGAAGTATTTGATATAGGTGGTGAGGTCTGTCGAACTACACAGTCTCTAGAAGCGTCTTCCTATTTGGGCACAGGATGGGCACAGACTTAATCTATATTGGAGACAAATTGATTTTTGAAGGATTAGTCAGGAGTTAATGAATCTGTCACCAAGCCATAACATAGCTTATATTTAAAAAATCAAAATGGCCAGGTTTCTTGACCTGGCCACTATATGTTTCATGGTGGGCGCTACTGGGATTGAACCAGTGACCCCTGCCGTGTGAAGGCAGTGCTCTCCCGCTGAGCTAAGCGCCCTTGCAAGAACCAATAGCAGAGAGCGCCGCTTCTGTCAAGCCTTCTGATTCAAAGGATAAAACAACCCCGCTTGTTTGTTTTTATATAGAATCCTCCATATCTTATGGCGTAAACACAATCAATTTTTCATTGACGTATGCGGGTAATAGTGGCACTATTCTGCGGAAATTGTGTGTGTTAAGGGATATTTTTTACAAACCATTCAGCAGATAAATGGTTTATTTATCATCATGCAGCAACAAAGGAGGAACAATGAAGAACCTGTTATCGAAATCGAAGGGCATCCTGCTGGCAGCACTACTTGTTGGCTTGTTGTCAACGTTTGCGTTCGGCGCAGACACACTGACAAACGCCGACTGCGTTAAGTGCCACGCCGCCGTGGTTGCCGATGTTGCAGCCAAGGGCGGAGCGCACAAAACAAGCGTCACCTGTCAGGATTGCCATGTCGGTCATCCACCGGCTGTCAAGAATATCATCCCTGCTTGCAGCAAATGCCACAGCGGTAAGCCTCACTACAAACTGCCCGATTGTCTGCGTTGCCACAACAACCCGCACACACCCAAGATTATCAAACTGGGCAATAACATCACCGAAGAATGCCTCAGCTGCCACACACAGCAGATTGTTAAACTGCGTCAGGTCAAGAGCAAGCACACCAGCTTGGCATGCAGCTTCTGTCATAACGTACACGGCAAGATCCCTCTGTGTACGCAATGCCACAAACCGCACAGCGCCGACATGGCGGCTGCGGATTGCAAACGTTGCCACCAGGCCCACATGCCAACAGCAGTTACCTATGCCGCCGACACACCCAACAAGATGTGTGCATCCTGCCACAAAAAGGCATTTGATCTGTTGAGCAAGACAACTTCCAAGCATAAAGCCGTGACTTGCGTTGCCTGCCACAAAGACAAACACAAATTCGTCCCGACTTGCCAGAATTGTCACGGCACTCCGCATCCGGCCGGCATGCTGGCCAAGTTCCCCAAATGCGGCGACTGCCACAGCATCGCCCATGACCTGAACCGCTGGGAATCCGGTGGGCCAAAAGGAGCCCCTGCAGCCGCTCCTGCAAAAAAGGTCACACATCCGAGCAAAAAGAAATAAGTTCTTTTAAGCAAGAAATTAAATAAAGAAAGGCCGATGAGAAATCATCGGCCTTTCTTTATTTAAACACCAAGAATCCCCCCTAATCCCAAAACAGTTCGATTCATCTCCTCGTCAATTGATGTAAGCATGCGCTTTGATGCCATTGCTTGAAAGAAGTGCTGATTTGATCTTAAGTCAGGTATAAAGACAATGCACCGGGATCAACAGGCTGTTAAAGGCATGCAGCCAGTGTCGGGCAAAACGTCTCCGTCTTCAACCAATCAGCAGAATGCAATTTCAACCTGTATTGAATCTCTGCTCTTCATTGTTGTGCTGGAATGTGGCTATGCTTGAAACCAATCAATAATTATAAATATATATTCCATGTCAATGGAAGCGGACTGAGCATCTCGTTGGAACCTTCTTGTTTAAAGCGAGAATACTGATGACGCATTATCACCTGACAATTCTTCGTCTACCATGTACTTCCCTAATGGCTGCTTCCAAATCCACCAATTCGACTGCCCAGACAAAACAAAAGGGGCTACGTTTTGAACGTTGCCCCTTGAGTCATGCCACACAAAGTAGGTGTGGCTGAATTATTTGGCTCTGCTGCTACTTGATCCAGGCATCCCCAACAGGAAGCTTGATGCCAGACTCTGCATACACTGCGACTGTCATGAGATACAAGGCCGAGAATGCGCAAACGAGAAGGTCATAAGCTGCGAAAGTTCCAGCAGCCGCGCTACCCATGAACTCCTTGATGTCCAGCCCGATAAAGCCGAGAAGCAACGTCAGGAAAATGAAAGCCAGGGTGCCGTGGTGTTTCATCGAAGCGATAAAGAGAATGAAGGTGAAAATTGTCCATGCCAAAAGGAAAAATCCGAGGTCGTTGGCGTTAAAACCTAGGGTTGGATATGCTTTGACGAGATCCGGGTTTTTACCGAAGATCACCATCAGGCAGAGCGCAATCCAGAATGCACCATAGCCGGTAAAGGCACAAAAACCGAAGTTATTACCGGTTTTAAATTCCAACAGTCCGGCAATCAATTGAGATGTCCCGCCAAAAACAAGCCCAAGCCAGAGTACTGGAGCAATACCACACCATCCCAGGTTGTGGCATTGAAGGACAAAAGTCGTCATACCAAATCCGGCCAGACCAACTACTGCGGGGTTTCCTAGTTTCATTTCACTCATTTCCTTGCCTCCTTTTGGTTGTTGGGTTGGCTAGCAACCTCAAATCGTTATTCGAAATCGGCCTACGCTGCCATTTTTGCATAGCCGAATTTCCTGGAAAGAGCGATAGCACCCTCGAGCATGGAAGGTATGACCTCTTGATCGAGCCGTTCCTGAAACATGCGGAAAGAAGGTGCAAGCATGGTCAGGGCTCCGACCACCTTGCCGGTATAGTCTTTGATGGCGACGGCTACAGCGCAAATGCCTTCACCTAAACCGCCAAAATCGACAGCAACCCCTTTCAAGCGTATTTCGTTGAGTTCGGACTCCAATTGGTGCATGTCCGCAATGCCGATCTTATTTGCGCGTCGTTTGCTGAATTTATCGAAAAGATCCGGCGGGCTCATGGCCTTGATGGCTTTGCCTGCGGCATTGGTAAAAAACGGAAAACGTCGGCCAACCAGTGGGATTGTTTTGATTTGCTGAAAGGTGTCTACCATGTCAAGAAAAAGCACTTCGTCGTCATTCATGACAGTGATGTAGATAGCCTCGTCATGTTTGTGAGCGAGTTCTTCCATAATAGGATGGGCAAGCCTGATAAGACTGGCGCTTTTAAGGATATGCTGCGCCATTTCAAACGCATAAAGCCCCAGCTTATAGGTGCCGTTCACTTTGTCGCGTTCAATCAACCCCTTATCTTCCAAGGTTGCAAGCAGCCGAAAAACCTTGTTTCTGCTGAGATCGAGTCCTTTGGCCAGCACAGGAACGGTTGGGTTTGAGTCTTCTGTCGCCAGGGTTTCCAGTAAATCGAAAGCCTTAACAACTGCTTGAACCGAATACGTGCCTTTTTCTCTGTCCATACAAAGCCCCGCGACATAGGATTTAGATGCAATCGGCTGTTTATCAAATCAGCAGCAATGTTTATTTGTTTATAATACCATGTTTTATATTTGTCAACGATATATTGGATTGGCAAATTATATATTTGTAACTTTTCGATATTATGCGTTATTTTTTGAAATCAACTGTAGCTTTATATTGTATACAAGTATTTATTTTAATAACTACCGTTCTATTTTTTATACAATAGATATTTATAAGTCTAAAATGGTTTTATTGGATCGCAACTTTTTTATCTGAATAAATAACCCGTTAAGCCGCTTGGAAGCCCAATTGGCTAAGCATTAAGTAAAATCATTTAATCAGTTTTATTGCTATTGATTCTTATTTGCTTAGGGCCAGTCCACAGAACATACGTAGCAATTCTTTTGCGGCTTAGCACAGATTGTGATTGCAGGAAAAAGGCTAAATTGGCAGGACATGCAAGATACAGAAAGGGACTATGGGGTCGCTGGAATGACATGGCGCGTTCAGCCAGAAGGCCATGTATAAATGAGACGGGAACTCCTGAAAAACAAAAGACCATCCACCCTTAACGTCATATAAGGGCGGATGGTCTTGGATAAATGGACTTGAAGCAAGCCAGAAGCGTTAATCTGACATCAAGTGGCTGATCCTGCGATATTTTGATTAAACACTACCGATGCGGGGGCAGCATTATCTGGGCATGGGGCAGTACATATTTCCGTAAGGCCGTTTGCTGCGAGGCAGAACCTTATAGAATTGTTCGGCAAGTATCTGTTTGGGGTCCAAATCAAAGTCCTTGCAGTATTCATTAATATAGCCTTCCAATGCTGTACGATCATCCTCATCCAGATCAAAGACTCCAACCTCCTTGGCCAGACGGGACTCGTCCACGCCACCGCGGACAAAGATGACGCCGCCATGCATACCTGTTCCGAACAGATAGCCATGCTTGGCTTTCTCCGGATCATCGGTGAACATGCCCAGCAGGACCAGAACCCCGCCTGCCATATACTCGCCAAAGAAATCGCCGGCATTTCCGCCGGCGATCAGCACCGGCTTGTTATCCTGGTATGACTTCATATGAATGCCGACCCGGTAGCCCACATCCTTGAGGATGTGGATTCTGCCGCCGCGCATGCCATAGCCAAGGACGTCACCGGCGTGGCCATGCACGATGACTTTGCCGGAATTCATTGTATTGCCGATATTGTCCTGGGCGTTTTCTTTCACGATCACGGTGGCACCATTCATGAATGCTGCCAGATCGTTGCCCGGCACGCCGCTAATGGTGATGGTTACCGGCTTGTTAATGCCATCGCCGATGAAATACTGACCGTTGACATTGATTAGTTCGATCTTATCCGTACCTGTCGCAACCGCGTTACGGATTTGTGCATTAAGGTCACGATAGTAAACGCCTTGTGCATCAATTTTCATGATTTATCTCCAGAACTGATGGTCAGGGGCCAAGATGCCGGCTGAAGCTTGCCGCTGCCCTGGTTGTTATTGGCCTTGACCGTGATGTTAAACGTTACCCTCAACCATGGCGATGACCGGCTCGCCGCCGCGAGGGGACCAGATGCGGGTCGGATTGGGACAAATCTCGCGGATGGCTGACTCTTCTGAAGCCATATAAACAAAATCCTCGAATTCCGCGCAAACCAGCGGACGGAGCTTTACCCGGTCGTTAAGGCCGATCAGGCCCTGATTGCTGGCAAAGAGTATTGCAAAGGGCCCATTGAGCAGCGCACTGCCATAGACTTGGCGAATGGCGGTATAAAGCTCACGCTCGTCGTCTGGCAACTGATCGATCAGCGACCAGAATGGCGGCGCCAGGGCGGTACAGGCCAGCTGGGGAGTCAAGCCATGCTTGCGGATCAAAAGGTCGAGCATGTATGCCACAACCTCGGTATCGGTCAGCATGGTGCAGAGGTAGCCATACATCTCCAGATAGCGTTTATTGATGCCGTAGGAAGAAATCTCGCCATTATGGACAATGGACCAGTCGAGCAAGGTGAAGGGATGGGCACCGCCCCACCAGCCCGGTGTATTGGTGGGGAAACGATTGTGGGCGGTCCAGATATGGCCGCTGTACTCTTCCAGCCGGAAAAAATCGGCAATCTCCTCCGGAAAACCGACCCCTTTGAAAGCCCCCATGTTTTTGCCGGAGGAAACCACAAAAGCACCGTCTATTTCGTGGTTGATAGCCATGACGTGACGGACGATAACGTCTTCATCGGTCATGTTCTGGTACTCCACAGCCTCTTTGTATTCGTCTGTTTGCAAAGGCTTGGCAAAATAGCGTTTAAACACCGGAGGATTGGCAATCTCTTTTATGCGCCGGGTAGGAATATCTTCCTGCTGTTCGATATAAAAGTTGGCCTCCAGATACTCTTCCGTAAGCTGCTGGGCCATGGAATTTTCGTACATCAGGTGAAAGGCATAGAAATCACGGTAATCCGGATATATGCCATAGGCGCCGAAACCGCCGCCCAAGCCGTTACCGCGGTCATGCATGAGGGATATCGACTTGATGATCACCTCGCCACCGACCCTCGTCCCTTTTTTGGAGACAAAACCGGTCAGGCCGCAGTTGGAAATATCCTTTTCAAATATGTGGGTTGGTTGTGGTTTCATAGGTTGTTTCCTCGGTTTCATGCAAAAAGTCCTCTCCCCCCTTGCGGGACAGTGGGAGTTTTATATGTTCAATGCCCAACAGCCTGTTCCGCACGCCCGGAAAGGAGTGCCTTGCCCTGTGGACCGAAGAGCCTGCTTCTGATCTCTTTCGAGAGATTGATAAAGCCGAAATCCGGGCTGAGCAGACTGTCTTTGAATGGAGTCATATCAACCTTTTCCCTGATCAATCCGGCGAAAATACCTGCCCGATCCACATTGCCGACCAGCACGGCTCCCACCAGGCGGTTGTCCTGCAATACGATCTTGCGGTACTGGTAGTTCTGGATGTCCTGGTAAGTATGGATCTCGTATTCGGCGGGATTGAGCGGATTGGTGACCCCCATGGAAATGGTAGAGACCTTGAAGAACTCGATGGAGTTCATTGCCAGGCCACCTTCGTAATCTTTTGCGCCGCCAGCCATGGCCGTACCGGCGACATCCCCCTGGATGTAGGCATCGGGCCAGATCGGCATGGGGTTCTTCTGGCCGCTGAAGAAATCCGCTGCCTCGGCTACGTCACCGGCCGCATATATATCCTTGACCGATGTGGCCATGCTGTTGTCCACCACGATACCGCGGTTGACCTCAATCCCGCTCCCTTTAAGAAAGGCGGCAGCCGGCCGAACGCCTATGGCGACAATTACGGTGTCGCAGAGGATAAAATCGCCGGATTTCAGCGTTACTCCGCTGATTTCGCCCCCCTCCCCTTCGATGCGGACAACGGTATCCTCGGTTATGACATCAATGCCATTGGCTTTCATCTTGCGGGCCACGATTTTGCCGGCCGGCCGATCAAAAGCCGAGGAGAGCACACGGTCGGCCAACTCGATCACGGTGACGCTCTTGTTGAGCAGATTCAACCCTTCGGCCGCTTTCAACCCGATCAGGCCGCCACCGATGACCACGGCCCGGTTTATGTCCGCCGAAATTCCCTTCAGCTTGGCGGCATCATCCCAGGTGGTAAAGGTAAAAATACGGTCTTTGTCCGTCAGCCCTTCGATAGGCGGGATGAACGGATCGCCGCCGGTAGCCAACAGAAGCTTGTCATAAGGGATGGTATCGCCGCCGGCAAGCTTGACACTTTTACCCTTGCTGTCCACAGCCACCACTTCGGAATCCAGCAGCAGGTTGATGCGGTTCTGCTCATAGAAATTATCGGGCAGGTAGGACATGCGCTTCTCAGTAATCAGCCCCCCCAGCAGGTACGAGATCAGCGGTCGGCCATAGACATTATGCTTTTCACGGGAGACCACGGTGATATTCCCCTGCTGGTCAAGTTCGCGGATGGCACGGATGGCCCCAACCGCTGCCACGGAGTTCCCTACGATCAAATAATTCATTTCTGGCTTCCCTCCCTGTAGACAAGTGCCCGGTTGGGACAGGCATCCACGCAGGCCGGCGACTGGCGGTCAGGACAGAGGTCGCACTTGTTGGCCTTTTTCCTGGCCAGATTGCGCTGAATGGCGCCATATGGACAAGCCATCACGCATGACCAGCATCCCACACACTGTTCGGTGTCGATCATGACCACGCCTTGTGCGTTTTTCTGGACAGCACCCGAGATGCAGGCCCGCAGACAATCGGGTTGATCGCAGTGGCGGCAGTTGGTGGAAATTGAAACCACCCCGCCATCCCACTCTTCCACGGTACAACGGGAAATGGGGCGCTCAGGCTCGTGGAGAAAGGCCTTGACTGGGTCTTTCGAGAGCGAATGCTCGGTTATGCAGGCCACTTCACACAAGTGGCAACCGATACAGGCGTCTTCTATTGAATAGATTCTTTTCATAGCTTGCATCCTTATAAGTTCGTAAAGCCCGTGAAGTTCGAAGGGGCCAGGGAGTTTTAACTCCATAAGCTCTCAAACTCCATGAACTCCATAACTGCCGTTATTCTCCAGCGGGTATGACACCAAGGATATACATCTCCTTCTCGGAGAGTCCCAAAGCGCGCAGCTTATAGCGATTACCGCGCAGCGACTCCAAGGCATTCAGCCCCATGCCGCCCAGTATCTCCTTCATTTCGTGGCCCCAGGCGTGAACCAGGTTGACAAGGCTCTCGGCGCCGACCTCCGGGTTGAGTCTCTTGGCCAGGTATGGGTTGTTGGTGGTGATACCCCAGGGGCACTTGCCGGTATAGCAACGCTGACAAAGGGTACACCCCAGAGCAAGCAGGGTGGAAGTTCCCAGGTTGATAGCGTCGGCGCCCAAAGCGATGGCCTTAATGGCATCGCCGGAGGAGCGCACACCGCCGCCGACCACGATGGATACCTGGTTACGAATGCCCTCGTCGCGCAGCCGTGAATCCACCGATGCCAGTGCCAGCTCCATGGGGATGCCCACATTGTCGCGAATGACCTGGGGTGCTGCCCCCGTGCCCCCCCTGAAACCGTCGATCGTTATAATGTCTGCCCCGGCCCTGGCAACACCCGAGGCAATGGCGGCGATATGATGCACCGCGGCGATCTTGACGGAGACCGGTTTTTCATAGTTGGTGGCCTCTTTAAGGGCATAGATCAGTTGGCGCAAATCCTCGATGGAGTAGATATCGTGGTGTGGCGCCGGGGAAATGGCATCGGAGCCGATCGGGATCATGCGGGTCTCGGAAATCTGGTCATCGACCTTCTCCCCGGGCAAGTGGCCGCCGATGCCTGGTTTAGCACCCTGGCCAATCTTGATCTCGATCCCCACCCCGGCATTCAGGTACTGCTCACTGACGCCGAAGCGCCCGGAAGCAACCTGCACAATGACGTTCTTGCCGTATTTATATAAATCCTTATGCAAGCCGCCTTCGCCGGTATTGTAGATGGTGCCCAACTCCTCGGCTGCGGCCGCCATGGCGCGATGGGCATTCAGGTTCAAGGCGCCGTAGCTCATGGCCGAGAAGATAAACGGGTATTCCAGCTTGAGTTGTGGCGTCAACTTGGTCTTCAGGGTCGGCTTGCCACTCTTTTCGTCGCGAACAACCTCGATGCTGTCCGGCTTTTTACCCAGGAAGGTGCGCAACTCCATGGGCTCGCGCAGCGGGTCGATGGAAGGATTCGTTACCTGGGAGGCATCCAGAAGCAGGTGATCCCAATAGATCGGGTACTTGGCCGGGTTACCCATGGCGGCCAGCAGGATGCCGCCGCTTTCCGCCTGAGCGTAGAGATTGCGGATGTGGGCCGTTGACCAGGACTCGTTCTTTTTAAAGGATTCCTCGTTCAGGCGAATCGTGATCGCCCCGGTGGGGCAAAGCGCCGAACAACGGCGACAGCCTATGCAGGATGTATTATCCTCGATCAGACAGTCATCGGCTTCAA
Source organism: Geobacter sp. (assembly GCA_003574895.1). Lineage (GTDB taxonomy): Bacteria > Desulfobacterota > Desulfuromonadia > Geobacterales > Pseudopelobacteraceae > JACPFJ01. The sequence continues at coordinate 27,919 of PJFB01000017.1, read as the reverse complement.
TGTAACGGTGCACCTCGTAAGCGCACTGGCGCACACATACCTTGCAGCGAATGCACTTGGCATCGCTACGGTCGATCATGAACTCATTGAAGGATTCGTTCACGGATTTATAGAGCACTCTGAACCTCCTCCGGTGTATCCGGTTCCTGTGGCGCTGAGTAGCGGCAGATCCTGGTTCCGCACATGCAGCAAACCTGTTTGCCTTTACTGCGCCTAGAATCTATAGCAACCTGCATGCCGATAGCTCGAATTAACGGCGAGCTACGAGACAATAATTATTTTATGTTGTATTGTCGGGGAGTTTAGACTGATTATAAGATTTTCACATGTGGTTGCCGTGGTTTTTTTCTTCCCACCGGCATCAGCGAAATGGAAAAGTGAGTTTTTCAACTACTCACTAGTGTACATACGGTAAATTCACAGACCTATTATTCCGGGAGAACGTTTTACCGGCCCGGAACAGCCATATCCGGCAACTATTTCCCGCCGTCAGAGAGTTGATAAACGCTGATTCCCCGCTTGCGAAGCGAGCTGACATATGCCCTGTTCTGCCTGTCGATCAGAATGTCGTCCGGACCGATCAAATCACCGGGCCTGAAGCCGCGATTGCCAAATTCCTTTATCAGGGCAAAGTTGCTCCGGTTGAAGATCATCACCACGCAGCGCAGCTTATCGACAACCAGAATATTGCCCGCCTGGTCAACGGCAATGCCGGTAACGACACCGAACCGGCCCGGCGCACTGCCACGCTTGCCAAATGCCCGCTGCTTGCCGTCGGCCGACAACAGATATACCCTGGCCGTTGCCGGGATCGTAAAGAGAAAGCCGCCGTCGCGATCGATGGCAAAGCCTCCCAAACCGGATTCGTCGCGCTCCTTTTCACTCATGCCGAGTTCCTTGGCCAAGTCGTACCCCTTGACAAAGACTCCTTGTTCATCGGTGACAACAACCTGCATCGTAGAAAAGCTGACCTGATACAGTTTACCGTCGTGGGAATAGACCCGATTGGGAGAAAATTTAGCGAATGCCGGCGGCAAGCCGGTCAAGTTAATGACGCCCAGAGGTTCGGCCCGGAAGTTACAGCGGACAAGACGGGTCAGCGGTCCAACGCTTGCCAGTATGGCCAGCTGTCCGTTGCTCATCACGGCTACATCGGAGACAATGCCGATGTTCGGATCATAATCGAAACGATAGATTTCCATCCCGCTGGAATTGAAGATCGACACCGCCTCTCCCACCATGGCGTAGATCTCGTTTTTAGAAAAGTCCTGGTTGATCCGTGCGGAACTGAATGGCTTGGTGCCGGAGAAGTCCGACAGCGTGTAGAGGAAATTCACACCATACTCGCCTGCAAATGCCGGACAGACGCCCATGGCAATCATCGCGATTATCAATACGACCGTTTTTTTCACAGCAGATACCCCTGAAAATGAGTTTAAAAATTTTCGCGAACCAGAAACTCGGGCCACTCCTGGTCGGACATTCCTCTTTTAATATTATGCCGATTCACACCCAATGTAAACAGGCTCTATCGGGAATAACCGAATGACAATCCCCACCATTTTTGTTATATTAAAAGACAGTTTCACGCACTACACACACCAAGTTGGGAGGAGAGTATGAAGCTGTTTTCCACATTGGCCTTAACGGCTTGTATTGCCGGCATATCAGCCGGTCCGGTTCTGGCCGATTACAACGCCGGCCTGAAGGCCTACCAGAATAGGGACTATGGCCGCGCCATAAAGGAATTCAAGGCCGCTGGCGACAAGAATTCCCACTACGACCTTGGCGTCATGTACTTCAAGGGCATAGGCGTCAAAGCCGACCGCCTGCAAGGATTGGAGTGGTTCAAAAAAGCCGCGGCGCAGGGCCACGCCAATGCCCAGTTCATCCTGGGGACCCTCTATGACAAAGGAGAAGATGTCATCCAGGACAGGGCTGTCGCAGCCAAGTGGTATCGCAAGGCCGCCGAACAAGGACATGCGCAGGCGCAATTCAATCTGGGCTTGATGTACACCAACGGCGAAGGTGTTGAGAAAGACCGAAAAGAGGCTGTTGTCTGGCTGAAAAAGGCAGCAAAACAAGGCCATATTGGCGCCGGCAAGCTGCTGGGAGTTATGGGCGAAGACGTCCCCAAGGCCGCCAGGCCCAAAGCCGCCAAAAGCAAGACCGCCCATCCCGTCGGTTCAGGCGAATTGCCACCGGGACATCCGCACTAACAAGCAAACCGGTAAATCAGACCAGGCCCCTTTCACATCAGGAAGGGGCTTTTCTTTTCCCCTCCCAAACACCCTAGCGCCCCAACTTTTCGAGCCAGGCCCGGGCCGGGCCGGCATCGGGTTTGAGCCGGAGCACTTCACGGAACTCCTGGGCAGCTTCTGCCTGCCGGTTTAATTTGGCCAGCGTAACCCCAAGGTTGAAATGGGCCTCCACCGAGTTAGGGTCGATGCGCACTGCTTCGGCAAAGGAAGCCAGCGCCTCGTCCAAGCGCCCTGCCTGGGCCAGCGCAACCCCCATATTGATTGGAGCCTTGACGGAAAATGGCTCCAACCTCTGGGCGGCCTGCTCGTGTATTTGCGCCTCGTCGCGTCGGCCGGCCTTCATCAGCAGCAACGCCAAGTCCCGGTGCGCACCGGCCAGTGTTGGGTCCAATTTCAGGGCCTGTTCGTACTGGGCAATGGCTTCACTATCCTTCCCCTGGGCCGACAGCGCCTTTGCCATATCCGTCATGGCCAGCGTATAGGCGGGCTTTATCTTTAACGCCTCGCCATATTCGCGGATTGCCTCGTCAAAATTTTCTTCATGGGCATAGGCCGCCCCCAGATTGATATGGGCATTGGCCGACTGCGGCCAGACCCGCAATGCCTCCCGGTACTGGGCAGTGGCCCCATCAAAGTCCCCCTGCTCGGCCAAAGCGATGCCGTAATTGTTGAGGATGAGGTAATTGCCGTTGGTTACGTCCAGGGTGTGGCGATAAAGGGTGATGCTGTCCTTCCAGTAGCCCAGCTGCTGCCAGGTGGCGGCGGACAACGCGCAGACCACGGCTCCGGACAACAGGACCAGGGCGGCTTCGCGCTGTTGCCAGCCACGCAGCAGGTCATTGACTCCCCAAGCCGCCATGATGAAGAGCCCGGTCAACGGTATGTAGGTATAGCGATCAGCCATTGATTGCCCACCCACCTGGATCAGGCCGATCACCGGCAGCAGGGTCACCAGGAACCAGAACCAGCCGGTCAACAGATAGGGGCAGCGTTGCCGGAAACCGATCACGGCAATAGAGATCATCACCAGCAGAAGAAACGCCCCTACCGATTGCCAGGTGGGGATTGAAGCGGGGAACGGATAGAGCAAGGCCAGATCCGTCGGCCAGAAGGTCTTAAAAATATACTGGACGTAGGCGACAACAGCATTCCACAAACGGAGCCCCAGCGGGGCAACGTCAAGGTTTTTCATGGCGCCGCCCCGGTGTTGGGCAATAATAGTGATGGCCGATGACAAGGCCGACAGCAGGAAGAAGGGAAGCTTTTCAATAACCAGGGCCGTTGCCGCAGGACGGTCGTTCGGCGGCCTGAAACGGTTGAGCGGCCAGTAATCCAGGAAAAGGAGCACCACCGGTAAGGTCACGAGCATGGGCTTGGCCATCAGGCCGGCGGCAAAACAGGCCAGGGCCGCCAGGTAGCGGCCGGCTCCGGGCTTGCGCACGTAATTGCCGTACAGCAGGATCGTCAACAGCCAGAACAGGCAACTCAAAACGTCTTTCCGTTCGGCCACCCAGGCCACCGACTCCACATGGAGAGGGTGCAGCGCAAACAGGGCGGCCACGAACAGGCTTTGCCAGGGGGCCCCGGTCATCTTGGCCAGCAGCAGGAACAGCAGCAGCACCGCGACGACATGCAGGACGACACTGGTCATGTGGTGCCCCCGGGGATTGAGGCCGAACATCTGCACATCGGCCATGTGCGACAGCCAGGTCAGCGGATGCCAATTCGATGCCGTTGTCGCGGTAAAGGCCCATGCCACGTTGGCACCGGTAAGGCCGGCCTGGACGTGCGGATTGTCGGTGACGTACAGCGTGTCGTCGAAATTGATGAACTGGTGGCTGCCTGTCTGGGCGTAGACCGCCAGGGTAAGGGCAAGCAGAACCATGCAGAACAGATTGGGAACGGTGATGATTTTCTTTTCCACGATAGTTAACCCGAAAAGATTGATGAAGCCCGCAGGCCCCATTTCTGAAGGCGGAACTGCGCGGAGGTCTTCAACACCCCCAGACCGTAGATCACGCTGCGGCGAAAATTGATCGAAGAGGCATCAGTGAAATATTTCGTGGGACAGGAAAGCTCGCCAATGCGGTAGCCGAACCAGATAATCTGGGCCAGCATCTGGTTGTCGAAAACAAAATCGTTGGAGTTATTCTCCAGCGGCAGCCGCTCCAGGATCTCGCGGGAAAAGGCGCGGTAGCCGGTATGGTACTCCGACAGTTTGTGACCGAGCATCAGGTTTTCGAACAGGGTCAGAAAGCGGTTGGCCACGTATTTGTAGAGCGGCATCCCCCCCTCCAGGGCCCCGATGCCCAGAATACGGGAGGCAAGCACTGCGTCGAATTCGCCATAAGCGATCATCGAGGCCATGGCTGGAATCAACTTGGGGGTGTACTGATAATCGGGGTGGACCATGATGACGATGTCGGCCCCCAACTCCAGGGCTGCCCGATAACAGCTTTTCTGGTTGCCGCCATACCCCAGGTTGTTTTCGTGGACAATGGTATGGATGCCGATCCTGTTGGCGATCTCTGAGGTCCGGTCGCGGCTGGCGTCGTCAACCAGGACCACGTCGTCTACAATCTCCATGGGGATCTCGCCATAGGTCTTTTCCAGGGTCTTCTCGGCATTGTAAGCCGGCATTACCACAACTATCTTTTTGCCATTGAGCATGTGCAAGCTTCCTTTGGTGCTGCTTTATTTCTGCCTTTTCGGCCGGACAGCCGGATACGGCGCAACGCCCAACCCAGCCAGGCGGCCCTTTGCATCGGCAATATATTCGTCATAACCCAAGGGTACATTTTCCAGGAACGATTCGTACTGCAGACGGGCCTGGTCCGGCCGATGCCATCTTTCAAAAATCTTTCCCAGATTGTAATGGGCCATGGCCTTGCCCGGGTCAACCTTGCCGGGCGGTGCGCTCAAGGCGGCGTCGTAATACTGCTGTGCCATCCGCAGATCGCCATCCATGGCGAAACAGGTTCCAACCTGTATCAAGGCATCGGAGTTGGCCGGGTCGAGCTTCAGGGCGGTTTCCCATTCCTGCCGCGCTGCAACGAAGTCGCCCCTGTCCTGAAAGGCGGTACCGAGATTGTAGTGGGCCTCGGCCGAGGCCGGATTGTTCCTGACCCCGCTCGCGAAAAGCGAAAATTCGTCCTTCCACTCCAGATTGCGCCTTACGGTCAGGACTGCACAGGCCATTGCCAGACCCGCAGCGGCCAGCCACACAAAACGTTTTGTCTTTTCCATGGCAAAAAGCCATGAAACACCTGCTCCGAGAATAATGAACGCCCCCACAGCCGGCAGATAGAGAAAGCGCTCGGTGATCGGGTCGCTGGGAATCGGGACGATATTGGAGATCGGCAGATAGTTTACGGCGCACCACGCCAGGCCGAAGAGCGCTGCCCTGTTGCGATGGCGCACAATCAGCAGGACCAGCGCCAGAAACGCCGCAAAGACCGGAAAGTGCCAAAAGGGCGTAAACAGCCCGCCTTGCTGAATGGTGTGAAAGAGCGTCAGATCCACCGGAAACAGCAACAGGCCAAGGTACTGAGGGATAACGTGGTAGTTTGCCGCCAGTCGGTCGAGCATCCCGTCCGCTGGGACTTTGATGCCCACCATGCCGTGCAGCGAGTAAGCCCGCATCGCAAAGTAGACAATGGCGGCAACCAGGAAAGGGACCAGGGAGGTCATTCGAACCCTGAACTTTTCACCATCTGGAAGGAAACCGGGAAACAGGGCATAAAGGCCGATTATTGCGATCAGCATCAGGCCGGTTTCCTTGCTGAGCAGGCCGCAGAAAAAAAACAGTGCCGCAAGTATGGGCCAGCGCCCGCCCCTATCCTTCACCCCATAGAACGCAAGCAGGGATGCCAGACTGAAGAACAGGGCCAGAAGCGTATTCCTGGCCGCGATAAAATTGACTGCCTCGGAATTGACGGGATGCACGGCAAATAACAGCGCTGCAATCAGCGCCGCCCTCCTGTCCGCCAGGAGACGGCACCCCACCAGATAGAGCAGGACGACATTCAGCAGGTGAATGATAATATTTACCGCGTGGAACCAAACCGGATTCATCCCGAACAGCTGGTAATCCAACAGGTAACTGGCCCGGTTAAGGGGCCGGTAATATGGTTTGATGACATCCGGGGAGAACAGCAGTTTGCCGACATTACCCACATGCACCGTATCCGGGTTTTTAACGATGATGACATTGTCATCCAGGACAAAGCCGTTTGAGAAGCTGACTGCATACACCAGCAAAGTGGCTGTGACGAGGAGCAACAGGGACGACCTTATTGACTTGAAATCGCGGAGCAAACTATTCATGAGTATCTTGCAGACTCTTTCTTTTTTCTGCCACAACGATCAACGACCCGCCGCGTCCCATCAGTGACCCAAGCGGAAGCAGCGGCAGGGAGACCAGTGACAGCAACACCCCGAGCAACAGGGCAACGCATCTGACCAAGGCGCCGGCTTTGCCCTTTTTACCGGTCAGTACATCGAAGAAGACATTTGGTTCCGGCAGGATGAAATTAAGGGCGCTTTGTGACCAGCCAAGCAGGTCATACTCGAATTCCTGGTGCCAGCGCCGCCGGACAGAAAGACCGGACGCCCCAAGACAGTACTGCAACGAGCCTGCGTCAAAGTGGTAGAGGTGCCGGGGAACATCTGCATGCAACCATCTCCCCCTAAAAAGGCGCGCCTGAAGGCCGCCGAAATCCGGAACGGCAATGATCAGCCGGCCTTGGGGCTTGAGCAGCCTGACGAGTTGCGCCAGCATGGCCGGGATATCGCACATGTGCTCCAGGGTATGCCACATGGTGATACAATCGAACCTTTCCGATACTTCGATCTGCTCGACAGCCCCCTTCACATCCAGGCCGCGGCTTCTGGCCGGTTGGGGATTGAGTTCCGTTCCCATCACCTCCCAGCCGGCAGCCTTGGCCGACAGCAGAAACGATCCGTCACCGCAGCCGACATCGAGCAGCTTCCCGGCCTTCTCCGTCGGCATTGCCGCGGCAACGAAACCAAGCCGCCGCCGGACACAGTGGCGCAAGGTTAAGCCATGTCGGTTGCCATAATAGCGTTCCCCATAATAGCGCTCCAAGTCCCGGGGCCGAGGCAGGGTATGACCCAACCCGCATTCAGTGCATTTGGAGATTGCAAACAGCTCATTGGTCAATGGATCACGCACACCGGCAAGGTAAGACTCCAGTTTAGCGCCACATGCCGTGCATGATATTTGAATAACTTCATCTTCCATATATCGGCAGCAATCCAACTCCGCATGCACTTGCGACTAAGCTGAAGCATAGACAGTGCAAATAGTATATCCCTGCTTATTATCTACCTAGTAATGGTTAAAATAGCCTTATTATTACTTTGTGTATATTGTACTAGTATATTTATTATACCAAAACACATCAAGCATATTATCGAATCTATTGACAAGCTCGACAACAAATAGATAAAATATACATGTTGTTGAGAAAGGGGCATCTGTTAACATTGTATGCAACCCCATCTGGACACCACTAATCCATAAAAACAGGAGCAGAGACAATGAAACGAAAACGCCTTGTTGTTTTACTGTGCGTGTGCTGCCTGCCGGCACTTCCCAGCCTGGCCAGCGCCAGTTATTTCGACGGCATGGAGGCCCAGCGCCAGAACGACTATCAAACCGCCCTGCGGGAATTCAAATCCGCGGAGGACGATCCCAGGGCCACGTATATGATCGGCGTCATATACGAGAAAGGCGACGGAGTAAAATCTGATTATGCTGAAGCGGCAAAATGGTACCTCAAATCGGCTGACAAGGGAGACTCGGCGGCCCAGTACAGGCTGGGGCGCTTATACGAACGCGGCGAGGGTGTTGAGCAAAATATGGATGAGGCCATAAAATTGTACAAAAAGGCCGCCAAGCAAGGTTATGTGGATGCCAGGGAGGCGCTGAAAAGAATCAATACTGAATAAGACGCAAAACACCACGCCTGAATAAAGCTCGGCATCGAAACAGAAAAGGGTTACTCAATCAGTAACCCTTTCTTTATGCCTGCCTCGGCCAGTGGATCAGTCAGCAGCCTTCTTGTTGTAGACCTCGATACCCACATTGCTTTCTATGTTTAGGCTCTTGCCTTCCAGCTTACCGGTCAGTGTCCTTTTGCCGCCCATGTAAGTCACGTCAATGGAGTAGCTGTTATCTGCGGCTTTTTTCCAATTGAAGACCAGTGGCGGATTTTGATTATTCGGATACGAAAACGAGCCTGTTCCATCCTGTTTGAACTCAACGATCTCAGGCACCTTGACATTGTACCATTTGCCGACCAAGCCCGAACTCGATTTGTTGCAGCTGAAAACAAGCAGCAGGAGCATGATGCCTGCCACCGCGGCCAATACCCTTGCGGGCTTCCTCAAAGAATTGTTTGTCATTTTTTATTTCCCTCCATAATTGGTGTCAGTCTTTTGCATGGCATTTACTGCACAATCCACGCTGGTATAATGCGAACGCCTCAACAGGCCGGTCATAATAGGCTTTCTGGGTTTCGATAGAAGTCCTGCCCTGTGCCACGTGCGCAGGGGCACTATTGTCGATGCCGGGGTACTTGCCATTGTAAACAATCAACTCCGATTTAGAGTTCCACCTCGTAATAGCATCCCACCCGGATGCATGGGCCCGGTGACAAGTCAGGCACATGACGTTGTCGCCGGCCTTCAGGCCGCTCAAATCCGCGCCCTTGCCACCGTTACCAGCTAAACTTTTGAGTTCTGCATAATCGTTTGAGCCGATCTCGAATGGGACCAGAGAAGAGAAAGCAGTGCTCTTCGAACCGGTCATATCTCCGGAAGCCACATAGGAATTATACTGCGTTACCACGGTTGGGCTGATCTTAGCCGTATTGCCTGTTGGATGATTGTGGGGCTTGTGACAGTTCTCGCACCACTCGGACATGCCGCTGCCGTAGGCTACCCTCGTATCCCCCAGCTTCGGTTCTGCCCTGTTGTATATATCGGGCGCAACCGCAGCAGGAGGATCAGCGGTAAAGGTCACGGAACTGTCCGTGATCTTTGGCGAGTACCCCTTTCCCGCCAGCAAGCGGTAAGCGCCTACGGCATGGGACGCGTCAGGATTGGGGCTGCTCTTGTATGATCCGGAGGACGTAATTGGAACTGTCATGCTGGTGGTAAAACTGCCGTCGGCAAGCCGGCGATAGCTGCCATGGGGGTCATGGCAACTGGTGCAGGAAAGCTTTTCAGACGGGTAACTCCCCCCAGGCGCCATAATATTGCTGAAGTCGGGGTTATATCCGAATTGGGCCGCTACTATATTGTGCCCGTGGTGATCGCCGGGGCTGAGTCCATCCTTCAAGGTACTGCCTTCATGGGATGACCAGCGGTAGGTCTTTTTCAACCAGCCAAAGTCACCACCGGGAGTCATCTGTGACGGGGGAATCCCGCCACCAAGGTCTTCGCTGTCGGTGGCCACATAATATCCCCACGGCTGTTTCTGGCCTTTCTTTGCCATGTGGCAGAGCAGGCAGGTTGAACTTGGGTCCTGGCCGTTGAACATGCCGCGGCTCGTGTCCTGGCCCTGGGCTGTTGAGCCCGAACTGTTCCTGAATGAGGCAGCTGACCCGGAGGCGGTCGAATTGTTAGTCTTGGAATGACAACCGTCACACGCCCCGATGCCTCCGTTATGAAAACCGTTCGGAAACTGTACGTCCTGGGCGATAGTTGCGCCGGTGTTCTTTTCCTGGGCGTCATTCTCTGCCCCATGGCACGGCAATGCCAGCAAAACAAAACCCAACATGATGAATGAAGCCGAATTTTTGATCATATCCCTCTCACCGGTATCGGATTCTATCGCAGCTTCCCCCTCCCTTGGCGGACCCAAAGGGCCAGCAAAGGAGGGGGGCTTTCAGGACAACTACAGGAAAGCACTGCCTGGGGACAGGCAATATGCCCATCCTCCCTTCCTACTGAACCTTGTATAGCTGTATGCGGCTGTTGTTTCGGTCCGCAATAACAAGGGTTCCGTTATCGGTAAAACACGATTGGGTGGGGTGGTTGAGCTGGCCGCCCTTCCACCCGAAAGAAAGATAGCGCCCCTGAAACGAGCCGTCCGGACCCAGCAGGATTACGGCGCTGTCATTCTGGTCAAGCAGATAGACCCTCCCCTGGCTGTCAACGTCAACAGCCACGGCAAAAGAGAGGTAAGATTGCAGCCCTGACGCGAACAGTTGGAATGCCTCGGCACCCGGAGCTGCTTTATACACATTCGCCTTCAGACTGTCGGCTATGAAGACATCCCCCCGCTGATCAACGGCCACATCGGAAAAGAAGCCGTAATCCTTGGGAAACGGGATCTGACGGAGATATTTGCCGGCCGAATCCACTACCAGTATCCGCTCGCCATACACATCGAGCACATAGACATTGTCCTTGTCGTCCACGGCCATGCTGCGCGGCGTGACAGTGGTCGGCGCCGGCACATTCTGGTAGTCGAGATAGCCGGCAAAACTCCCATCCGCGGCCAGACGGCTGATTTTGCGTGTCTTGCCGTCCAGGACCAGCACCCTCCCGTTCTGGGCCGCCTTGACCCGCAACGGATAGGTCACCTCGGCAACCTTGAACTCGATGCCGTCCTTCAGATTGTCATTGGCCAGTGAATAGCGCACGAACCTGCCATTGCCGGTATCGGCGACCACCACGGCTGTCTTGGAACAGGCCACTCCCTCCGGGTTTTTGAGAGGGACATTCTTGATATCCTTATAGGCCACCCCGGTTGGTTTGAATTTCACGGTATCAGCCGCATGGGCAGGGAGCGCGCATACAACCGACAGGAAACAGACGAGCGTAAGTTTATTTCGTATCATTGATCACCTCTTTAACTGCTCATGGCACTGGAGACACATCTCAGTGGTTGTCGGGTAATAGAGCATCTTCTTGTACTCTGTTCCGTGGGCGTTGTGGCAGCTGGCACAACCCAGCGAAAGGTTTTTGTTGCGCGGGTCGCGCACCTTGTCGCCGATCGGATGTGTGGAATGCTGGCCCCAGTCGTGGCAGGTAGTGCACAGGTCGTAATCCGATGCCTTTTTGGTAAGTGCCAAGTTGTCGGAAGAATGGGGATCGTGACATTCGGTGCAACGGCCCTCAACCACCGGCTCATGTTTTGAGACGTTTTTCTTGATTCGCTTCATGCTGTCGCTATGGCAACTGCCGCACAATTGGGCCATCGATTTTCTGAGCAGCCCTTTATCGTTGGAGGCATGGGGGTTGTGGCATCCCAGACAGCCTTCCTTAGTCACCAGCGGCCAATGCATGCGGTTCTTGTCGAATGTTTTGTTGAACATGTCGTTGTGGCAGCCGCGGCACAAGGTCATGCCCTCTTTCCTGGTCTTGAGCGGAGTAGCCGAGTTGGCGTCTTCGTGGCACTGGTTGCACATGCGCTTGCTGACCGGCGAATGGACGTTCTTGAGCAGCAGTCCCAAATTATCGGAACCGTGTGGGTCATGACAACCGGTGCAGCGTGCCGATGCCACCGGGTAGCCCATGTGCTTCTTGATGAAGATCGGTTTGTCGGTCTTGTGGCAACCGACGCAGAGCTTGGTGACATCATTCTTGAGAAGGAACGGCCCGTCATCGGAGGCATGGGGCTGATGACAGATGAGGCAGTCCTTTTCCACCGGTGAATGGCGGTACTTCACCTTGGCCAGCTTATCCCCCAGCGGCTTGTGGCAGGAGAAGCACAGCGTTTTGCCCTCCTTGACCAGATTGCCCTTGTATGCGGATGAATGGGGATCGTGGCACTTCAGGCAGCCGCCTTCCGCGACCACCTTATGGACACTTTTTGCCTTGCTGGATACCATCGACTGGTGGCACGTGGCGCATACCTTATCGGCATCGGCGGTCAGCAGCTTGCCGTGGGCCGAGGTATGGGCGTTATGGCAGCCGGTACACTCGTTGTTTTTCAACGGGGTATGCACATACTTCCGCGTCATTTTTTCCTGAAAGGAGTTATGGCATTTAAGGCAAAGCTTGCCGTTGGCCCCTGGCTTCAGCTTGAACTGCTGTTCATTACCGGCGGCAAACAGGGACTGTGCCCAGGCGATCAGTATGACCCCCGCCAGCAGTAGCGAAATACTTCGTACTCTCATGTATCTTCTCCTTATTAGTTAGTTACAAATTGTTTTTATGCGAGTTTTTTGCAGAAAAACAATTTGATAACTTACTTATCCTGTATAACAGGGTCACGGTTTGGCGACAATGTGGCACTCATCGCACGAACGGGCGGCAAAGGGTGCATGAATAGTGCTCTTGAAAAACTTCGGGTCCTTGGATGCATGGGGATCATGGCAATTCATGCAAGTCATGGCCGAGGCCTGGATACCAATGTGCGCCGTGGTAAATGGCGGTTTGGTCAATTCGTGGCATTGCTCGCACAGGGCCGTAACCGGAGTGGCAATAAGTTTTTTACTCTCCGCGTAATGGGGTTTGTGGCAATTCAGGCAATCTTCCTGGGCCGGTTTGTGTGATTTTTCCTTGCCGATTCTCTCCTTGATATCCTTGTGACAGGAATAGCAGAGATCATTGCCTTGCGCCAACAGCAGGTTCTTCAGCTTGGCTTTGTGCGGATTATGGCATTTCGTGCATGAGCCCTCGCTGAAGGGGGCATGTTGCGATTTGGATTCCTTCAGCCCCTTGAAGGGCGCATGACAGGAACCGCATACCTCGCCCTCGGGTTTGGAGAGAATTCCGGCCACGTTGCTACCGTGGGCGTCATGGCAGTTGAGGCACATTCCCCGTTTGAACGGCGCGTGGTTCGAACCGCCCGACTCCGGTTTCATCATGTCCCCATGGCAATTGCTGCAGAGCTTGGGCGGGGCCGCCGTGAGCAGGTTCGGCTCCGAGGAACCATGCCCGTGGTGACAGGCGGTGCAATCGCCAGTCAGAACGGGTTTGTGGGTAAATGTTTTCATGAACTTCGCTTCCGAGTCGGAATGGCACGAGAAGCAGAGTTTGTCGCTGCGATCCTTGGTCATGGCGATATAATTGGATCCGTGGGGATTATGGCAAGCCGTGCACTCGCCTCCTTTGAACGGATCATGGACGGACTTGCTTTTCAGGGCATCCATGGTTTTGGCATGGCAGGTGTTGCAGAAGTCGCTCCCCTTTTTATCGACCAACCCCTTGAACTGGGCGGCATGGGGCTTATGGCAGGAAAGACATCCCTTGCCGCTGTCCATGGGAGCGTGCTTGAAGGCGACCTGCTGATCTTCGCCCTTATGGCAGCCGATGCAGAGCTGGTTGCCATCCTTGACAAGCAGTTTGGGAAACTCCGACGAATGTGGATTGTGGCATCCCAGGCAATCTCCCTTTTTGAATGGTGCGTGTTCAACGGTACCGCCGGCTTTAAGTGCCTTCATATCGTGGCACTGGAGGCAGAGCTCGGAGCCCTTCTGGGTAACGGAGAACGGTTGCTGCGCGGTCGGAGCGGCATGGCATGAGGAGCACTCCATCGAAGCAACCGGTGGATGGACGCTGGATTTGAGGAGCTTGGCCTGGGTGGAGCTGTGCGGATTGTGGCAGGTCGAGCAGACCTTGCCTTCCACCGGGTAATTGCCATGGGCCTTTTTGAACGAACCGCCATCCTTGTCGTGGCATTCCAGGCAAAGGGCCGGTTCGGACTTGGTCAGGAGGAACTTCTCATTTGAACTGTGCGCGTCATGACATGCCCGGCACCCTTGCTTGAGCAACACCTGGTGCACGACCTTCTTCTCGAACAGCTCTTTTTTGTGGCAGCTGTAGCAGACCGCGTTCCCATCGGCCATCAACAACGCCTTGGAGTTGGAACCATGGGCGTTATGGCACTGGCCGCAGTTACCCGCCTTGAGCGGCGTATGCACATAGGCCTTGGAAAGGCCGATCTTATCCCTGGTATGGCAGTCCAGGCAGATCTGGTTCCCCTCCTTCTTCAGCAGGAGTTTCGGCACGCGGCCATGGCGGATGTGGCAATCCTCGCATTTTTTCTCTTTGACAATTGTATGCAGATATTTCATGGAGAAATATTTATCCGCAAACTTGGTGTGACAGTCGAGACATTCCTTGGAAGCGAATTTCCTTACTGCAGCATGCCCGTCCAGGACTGCCCAGGGCAGTAATCCAAGGCACAGCAGTATTACGATCCCAGCCACAACTCCGATTCGTTTGTTTCTAGACATACTCATGGCATCTCCTAATGTGCAAAATCAGCATAAATGGTTACGTCTGACGATTTTCTGAGTTTATCGGCCCAGGTTTCGATACCCGCGTTCAGTTTTTTGTAGAACATCGCTTCCTTGACGACTTCTTCAACTTCAGGGAAGGTCTTGGTCCTGGCGCCTTCCACTTCAAGGACTGCGATGGCATAGCCATGGGTACCGCTGACCAGAACGCGGTAATCACCGGTAGCAGCTCCTGTCAGGGCTTTCTGCAATGGCTCGGGAAGGTTCGGCTTGGCAATGGCTTCGCCATCGAACAGACCGAAATAGGCGGTGTCGATGTCCACCTTGCCGTCGGCATTGGTTCTCAGCCACTTGAAATCCATTCCTTTGCGCAGCTTCTCAACGGCGTCCTCGGCTTTTTTGGGCGAGTCAAAGGCAATTGCATTCAGCTTGTAGGAATCCACCGTGGTGTACTCTTTGGAATGGTCCTTGTAATAGTCCTGTAATTCTTCCTTGGTTACCGTGATATCCGGTCGTACGACCTTGTTGATAAAGGTGCCGAAGAGCAGGGAGTTGGTATAGACCCTCACCTTGTTGCGGTAGTCGTCGGACTGGTCGATTTTGCGCGCCTTGGCTTCCTTGTCAAAGAGGATGGTGCCCAGCAGCTCATCCATGATGACCCTTTTTTCCTTGTTGACCTTCTTGCCTTCAATGGCACGTTCAACCCCATGGTAGAACTTGGAGGCTATGGCATCGGCAAACATGGCAACGGTTACCGGTTTTTCTCCCTTGATATCGGCTACGACCCTTTTATCCTTGAGAAAGGTCTCGAATTTCACCTTTTTGTTCTCGAAGTCCAGCTTGTCATACAGCTTTTTCTGGGTGACGTATTTCTTTATCAACGCTTTCTGGAATGCTTCCAGGGCATTTACGCGATCCTTGGCGTCAAGCTCCTGTTGAACCTGTTCCTTTAAGGCCGGGTCTTCCTTGTGGCGTTTTTCCTCAAGGCGATAGATCAGGTAGCCTTTCTCCAACGGCAGCGGCTTGCTGATGTCGCCGATCTTCATCTTTTGCAGCGCAGTCAGCATGGTAGGCGCAATGACATCCCGCGACAGAAAGGCATCGGATTTACCGCCTTCCTTGCCAGAGCCATCCTTGATGGCCTTGTCGTATAATTCGTCGAATTTCTTACCGGCCTTCAAATTCGCCTCTAAAGCCTTGACATCGTCGAGCTTGGCGACAATCAGCGATTTCAGGCGCCATTCCTCGGTTCGCTCCTTGTAGGACTTTTCCACCTCTTTTGCATCGGCCTTGACGTTCTTGATCTGATCTTTAAGGAGCATCTCCCGTAACGTCTTTTTGGAATAGTCGTCCACCGCGTTTTTGATCTCGTCCAGCTTGTCCAGCTCCATGTTTCGGGCTTCCTGGATGATCAGAAGCGAGTTCACCAGGCGCTTGAGCAGCTCCTGGTAATCCTGCTTGGGAGCTGCCTTGCCATCGGACATTCCCTCGTGGATCGTGCCGAGGGTCTTTTTGAGGTCTTCGACGGTGATCGCCTCGTCGTTCACCATTGCCAGCGGCACCTTGGCGAAGCTGGGCGAGAAAATGGGCGCATCCACACGTATGAAAATTTCACTGGCCTTGGGAGCCTTTTCAACCTTGGGAGCCGTCTGCGGGCTTTGCAATGCAGCGGTTTTTGCGGCAGGTGCGCTGTGCGCTGCAGCCGGCGGCGCAGTGGCTCCTGTTGCCAGGGCTGCTGCGCAGACAATTCCTGTAATGCTCAGGGGGACAATCGTTGTCAGTTTCATGCTTGCTCTCTTTCGTAATCGTTTTGGTAAGCCATGGGTTGTTTCCGCGCCTTTCCGGCAGAAAACAACCACGTTAACGTACTTATCCTGTTTATCCGGGTTAGTAAGTTACAAATTATTTTCTGCGCTTTTCAGGCAGAAAATAATTTCTTTAACTTACTTATCCTGTTTATCAGGGCTAGGGTTATCGGCATCATTCTTCCTTGGTGCTATCAACAATCTTCAATACCAACGCCCGGCACATCCTGTCAGCCAGTGCGCTGGCCGTGGCCAGGCGGCCATACTCGAAAAAATAGACTCCATCGTCTCCTTTGTTGTGGCTATGGGAACTCCACAGTATCTTTTTATTGCCGCGATCGAACATCTGCATGGAAAAATCTATCTTTGGCGCCGAGCCGTAGCCGACTGTATCCAGATAATCAAAGACCACCCCATTGAGAAGCAGATCAACGCCCAGCGAGATGGTTATCAGGTCAACACTTGGAAGCGAAATGCCGTCATTCATGACAACATGCATATTGAGCATTTTATCACGAATAACACCCAGCTCAAGTACGCGAAAACTGCCGTCTTTCACCAATTGTTTGGCCAGGTGCAGCACCTGCAGTTCGGCGGCATGCTTCCTTGTGCTCCGGTCAAAAAACGGGATGATGGCAATGGTCCGCTCCTGATCGACCAGCACGTCCTGCGAGCTGTACCACAGCAACGGATTGTAGCGCGACAGGAACATGCCGCCATTGGCCTTTGTTTCCGCGATCATGTCCTCAACGGAATATGGCTTGTCCGGCGGGTTTTTCAAATACCAAGGCTTTACGCGTGAATAGGAAGGATCCGTCAGCAGCCTTTTCTCGCTCTGGATGCCCTTGATGAGATCTGCCAACGTAAACGTTTGCTGTTCCCGTTTTGCCTTGGCGGAAACCCTCTTCTTGCGAACCGGCGGATTCGCGATGTAATCCTTTATGGAGGCAACGATAGTTTTGAGGCCCCTGGCGCTCAGGACCTTCATATCGCTGACCAGCCCCAAGCCCAGAATCCCTGGCGAATCGTCACCGGCAATGCCGACGCTGTCCATCCAGCTGATCTCAGGGGTTCCCTTCAGATTCACCAGCCTGGAAACCAGGGAAAATTTCGGTGGAAAAACCTCGCTGTACAGCTCCAGATTGGATATCAGCACCTGATCGGCACCGGTTTCCTCTCTCAGGGCGGCAGCGGTCTTTTCGTCGATCCCACCCAGGTAACGCACCCAATGCCGCTCGTTAAAACTGTCCACCGTAGCAGGATCAACGATTCGTACCCCGGCCCCCTTCAGGGCAACAGCCAATTCAGCGGCAAGCTCCTTGAGCGGCGCCGGCGTGCCGCTCAGATTCTCGATGGGGAACACCGCTATCAGCGGCCCGCTCCCGGTGCCACCCCCGGCATCGGCACCAGCCTCTGCAACCCCAACGCCAAGCGTCAGGCAACAGGTCAGTATGCAAAGGATTTTATTCAAACAACTTGTTAATGAGATCATTGACTGCCTTCTCGGTCACATCGTTGAGCGGCCTGCCGCCGCCGCCGAACAGCCGGTCCGTCATGCTTATGCCGCCCTGGGTAGTACTGGCCGACCAGACCACCCGGCCCGTCTGCCCTTCCATCATCTGCAGGCTGACCGATATGACATCGGCGCTGGACGTGCCCGAGCGAACATCGCCATACTCCCGCACCACCCCGGAGATGACCGCATCCACCTTGACGCTCTTGGCCAGCTTCACTACATCTTCAGCCGAAGGAGCCGCCGGGTTGGCTATCCCAGCCGCAGCGATGCCCCTGGCAACTTCGCCGGTCGGGATTGCATAAATAGCGCCCGAAGCCATCAGCATGGTGTTGAATACATCCCGCACCCGTTCGCCCGCCAACTGATCCTTGGAAAGGTTGGCAAACGGCACAACCGCCACCGACTTAACCGAGCCAAAGTCCATGGTGCTATCGCGGAACACGTCGGTCGTTGACGCGCAACCGCCAAGCGCCCCCAAACACAGCAGCATTATAGCGGCAATGACCCATCCGGGCCTGGTCCACCGGTGCAAAACCTGATTAGCCATCATATCTTCCTTTCGTTTAAATCTATCCTCGTTGCCGGTGCGGCAGGCAGCCGACCTGGCAAATTAGAAGCTCATCCTCAGCGAAGTACTGAAGATCTGGGTGTCTGTGGTCTGTGTCGTCGATGTGCCGTTTGTAAGCACATAGGAAACGTCCAGGTACCAGCCGGAGCGGATGTTCCAGCGCAGGCTCTGCACCATGGTCTTGTCCTTGTTGCCGCTGTTGTCGATATTCTCCCGATAGGATGTGTTCAACAGCAGCGCGCCGTCCCTGAAAGGCGACCAGGAGCCGCCGATACTCTGGGTTGTCTGGGTTTTTCTGTTTTTCTGGGCATTAATGGTATAGGAGCCGAACAGGTAAATTCCGGGCAGCGGGTTAAAGGTTACGGACAGGTCACCGGTCTGGGTAGCCGAGGTGGTTTCAACCTGATCGGCACTGGTGCTCCATGCCCTTGAATCCGACGCGGTCAGGTTGATGCTGAGGGTCTTGTGCGGAAGCAGATTCAGGCCGCTTGTCACGGTGAGACTTTTCTGGTCTACGCCGGTATTGTCGGAAACCATGCTCCCACCGCCGGTGAGGTTGAAGTTGATGCCGCGGTAGAGCTCCGCCGAGTTGGAAATATTGGCCGAATGCTGGTTTTTTGTTATGCCGTTTTCAATGTCCTGGCGGTAGCCGTAGTTCAATGACTGGGTCAGGGTCGGCAGCGTTTGTGATGACAGCGAAACACTGGCGCTGTTGGATGAGCGCGAACCAGCCACCGGATCGACCGCGTCCTCACGGGCAACACGGGCGCTGGTGCTCAGGGTCGGACTGAAACGGTGGTTGAGGCTTAAACCGTTAATGACCGTATAGCGGTAGGTCAAATCCTGGGTATCGCTGCTGCTGTGGTCCAGGTTGAAGCTGACATCGTAAAAGATCGTGGGGACATTAAGGAGCCTGACCTTGGCATTCAGATCATACAGGCCGGAGACCTGCGATGTAGACCTGGACTGGCCCGGCTTCAGGGGGGTGTTTTCCTGCAGATACACTTCCGGAGCAGCCAGGGTTATCTTCCTGATGGCCGATATGTCTTGCGGGATGAGGTGGACAGGCTGGATATCGACCTTGATTATGGTGTTGGCCGGCACGGTTTCACCCAAGAGTATCTCGAAGCCGACACTGAGCGCACCGGTGACGTAATTGGTCTGCTTGCCGAAAGATACGGTGGCACCTGTCAACTGTTTCCAGTTGTTACCATCGGAATCGGGGCTCTGGTACACATTGATCATAGCGGTTTGCGGTGTATTCAGACCAAAGGCCACGGCAATATTGGAGATATCCTGGTCCTTGATGTTGTTGGCGTCGATCACGGTACCGTTGATCGTGGTGATGGCAACCGGAAGTCTGACGATGTTGACGGCGGAAAAATTGGACTTAAGGCCCACATTGTCCCGTTGCGTGGCCAGATCGGGGGCAAAGATCACCGTATTGGTCACGGAAGTGGTGCTGTTGGCACCCGAGGCAAAAGAAGGCGTAAGCGTCGGATTATCGGTAGTGGCCGTAACGAAGTAATACAGGGCATCTACGGATTTCAGGCTGGGCACCGAAATGATCGATCCGGTGCCGCTGTTCTGCATCTTCGTTTCCTGGGTGGCAATGTTGTAGCTGGTGCTGACCGAGATACGATCCTTGAAAAATATATCGCTGTAAGAAAGCCGCAGACTCTGGCTGATGCTTTGGGAGTTGAAGCCGGCCAGCTTGTTGTCGAGAGTGGAGTAGTTGGCCTGGTAGCTCATATCCAGGCTGTCAAAGGGCTTGTACCGGGAACTCAATATGGTTGACGCAGAGGTGGTGTCCTGGGTGGTATGATTCTCATCGTAATTATTGAAAAGCGAATAATTGATATCCAAAGAAGGAAGATCCTCGGGCTTCCAGCCAAACCGGGCGTTGTAGGAATCAAAATAAATGGTCGGTGTGGAAACCCCGTTGGATTTGGATGATTCCATACGCCTGCTGAAACCGACGCCGCCGTTAAATACGCCATTGTTATAAGAAAGATCCGCATTAGGACTTATACGGGACGAAGAGCTGCTAGAAGACAGTCCGTCCGTATCGTTGTCGGAATCCGTCTTTTCAAAGCTGCCACCGGCAATAAACCGGAGCGTTGGGAAAAATTCCTTGTCCATGGTCAGATTGTAGCGTTGATTGAATGAACTGCTTTTGGTCTTGGATGTGCCGGAAGTATCTTTCGAGGTCGAATTCAGCAGGCTGTAATTGTATTCCGCATACCCGCTGATCCCCTCGGCGCCGGCGGCACAGGGTATACCCAATATCAGGCCAAGCAGGACGCAAATGCCTGCCCGCCGCAAGTGCGGCTCTTTCAACTCCGTACTATTCACCGTTCTTCTTACCGTTCACCAAAAATCACCAGGCTGTATGGCTCCGCACCGGTATCCAGCAGCCCATTTTCCTTTTTACTGATCAGGTTGATAAACCGAAGCAGCCGTTCGCGGGGATGGATGATCAGCAGGTTGTTTTCTTCACCATCGATCGTCATGTAACTAGCCCCGCCCTCGGCGTTGAGAAAATCTCCCGCGGTAAGCGTGAACGGGTCGTAGACATCAATGATTCCGCCCATCCGATTGCCCACATAAATCCGGTCAGTGGCGGGATTGACCTTCATCGCCCTGACCCCCATGCCGGCATAGATCCTTCTTGTGGCGCCTTGGCCGTCCAACTGGTAAACCAGGATATTGGGCGACATGTCATGGAACACGAACAGACGGTCTCCCTTGCTGCTCAACTGGCCGTAGATCGGCCCGGACTCGGTCACCAAGGTGGCGGCTATGGCGCGGGCGGCAATATCCACCACCGAAATGCTGTTGGAAAGCCTGTTGAAGACATAGACCCGCCTGCCGTTGCGGTCCATAAGCAGATATTCCGGCTCGTTGCCTACCGGGATTCGGGCCACCTCGAACCGGCTCTGCAGGTCAACGATGCTGACGGTATTGGAGCGGGTGTTGGCTGTTACCGCTGTTTTGCCGTCCGGGGTTATGACCAGGAAATGGGGTGAATCACCGGGATTCAACCTGATCCGGTCGATGAATTCGTTGTCCTTGACATCGATGACACCGATCGTGTCCTCCCCTGCAAGCGCCACATAGGCCAGCATCCTGACCTTGTCAAGGGCAATGCCGGCGGGCCCGCGGCCGGTCTCGATCATGGCGCCAATCCCGGCGGAACGCCGGTCGAAAACAGTGATGGTGTTGGAGGCGAAATTGGTGAGGTAGCCGGTCAGCTCGGGCAGCGGCACCGGAGGTATCCTGGCATCGAACGCCGGGTGCAGCGTGACTCTGTCCGCAAGTGCGGCGCGGTAATTCAGCTCCAGGGTGACGACGGTTGCCTTGCCATTTTTGACCATGAACAGGGCATTGTTTTCATAGGGCCTTTCAGGTACCAGCAACCGGCCGGTGCCGTCTTCACCGAGAAGGCTCGCGCTTTTGAGCTTGATGGCGATCCCCTTGTAGCGGCCGGCAGGCAGGATCCCATGGGCAAACAGGCGCTGGCGCTGCATGTCCAGAAGGGCAAAATCCTTCATTTCCTGCGTCAGGGGGACAGTAAGGCCGTCGTCGCGGACCGCTGACACACTTTCGACCTGAAACTGCAGCCGGCTGGCATCCTGTGGGAAGGGCTCGCAGTACAGGAACAGCTCGCCATCGTCTCCCAAGGGGCGCTTCACGGCCTGGCGCACCTGCATGCAGCCTGCACTCAGGCACGCAATTACGATGATCAGGATGATTCTTATCGGCACAGCGGCTTCCTTATAATTCATCTTTGGCTCCAAGCCGTTATTTGGTGCCGGTGGCGTGGCACTTGTAGCACAGAGGTCTCTGCGTGCTGGAAAAAAGCGTGGCAGGGATATCGTAGTAGGCCTTCTGTGCCTCAAGGGAGTTCCTGCCCTGACCGTAGGGTTGGAATGCGTCGGTTTCCTGGGAGTATTTGCCGTTGTAGACGATATTGGCGGTCTGGTTGTTCCAGCGCATGCTGCCGTCCCAACCGCTGGCATGGGCGCGATGGCAGGAGAGGCACATCACCGCCGGCGTGCCATCCGTAGTGGATGGCCCCTTGGTCGGGGTATTGGTCACAATTGATTTGAGAGTGGCATAATTGGAGGTGCCAGCCTCGAACGGCACAAGCGACAGGTAGGCGTTCGCCTCCATTCCCGTCATGTCGCCGTCCTTGACGTACTGGTCGTAGTAGCTGGTGTAATCAACACTCAGATTGCCGTTGGGGCTGCCTGCCGGGTGTTTGAGCGGCGTCAGCGCGGCATCGGTATGGATATTGGCGTGACAGTTGCGGCACCAGTCGGACATGCCGGAGCCGTAGGCAACCCTGGTCTGAGTGCTGGACTCCGAACGGTTGTAAATGTCCGGCGCAACCGCTGCGGGTGGATTGTAACTGAAGGCAAAACCGCCGCTCAGGGATTTCGGGTTGTAACCCACCCCGCCCAGCAGCCGGTATACGCCCACAGCCCCTTGGGGGTCGGGATCGGCACTGCCGACCAGGGAGCCGGAGCCCTTGATTGTGGCGCCGCTGGTACTGATGCTGCCATCGCTCAGGCGACGATATATGCCGTGGGGATCGTGGCAGCTGGTGCAACCCAGATAGGTTGAAGGATAATTGCCGCCTGGTGACGTAGTTCGGTAAGCATCCGGGAAGTATCCGTAATCCTGGGCAACGATGTTGTGGCCATGATTATCGCCGACGCTGGTCTGGGTGGTAGCCCCAAGGCTGGGAATCCAGGTGTAGGACTTTTTCAACCAGCCGAAATCGCCGCCCGGCGTCAGTTGCCTGGGAGGTGTGCCGGTCGGCATGTCCGTGTCGGCAGTGCTGACATGAAATCCGGTGGGGCCGATGTCCCCGGCCTTTTGGTGGCAATTCAGGCAGACAGAACTCTGGTCACTTCCTTTGAGCAGATACTTGCCAGACATTCCCACCGGACTTGTTGGAGTCAGAGGTTGTCCTTCGTAGGAATTGTGCATGGTATGACACCCTTCACACTCACCAACACCACCACGATGAAATGCATACACGCTTCCATTGCTGACGGTTAAAACAGTGACTGACACCAGACTTGTCAAAACCAATTTGAAGGACGGACTGTACATTATGGCCTATTCATTTCCCGCTTATTGAGCGGGGAAACGTTTTCTTATAGAAAGCATTACTTGCAACTTCTATTCGACCGGTCATTTGTTGCAATACATCTATTCATCAACCAGAATAACTATTTGCAACCTCCGTATTTTAACATTCCACCACAATAACTCAACTCAATTTATTTTAAGATTACTACCTGCTGAGCTCCGTAACTAGCTGATAACAGGGTTTTTGTCTTCCCCTGCAAAAAAACCGTCACAACTCCTCACAACTTACTGAGTCAGACAGAAGTTGACCGATCAAATTTTGCAGCAAATCACCTTCAAGAAAATCTGTATCATTTTTATCATTCTTTAGATTCTATTTAACCCGACCATTTGTGTCAACATTATATTTCGTTGCCATGCCCAGGCCCCCCAGGGCATGGCAACGTGCTAATTGCTCAATATTTCTTGTCTATGTGGCATGCGAGACAAAATGCATTATTGGCATTGGCTATCCGCAGAAAAGGAGGGTTTGCATTGTCGTGTACCAGATGACAGGTGGAACACTCCATGGAACTGTAATTTGTACCGGTCAAACTCGATCTCAAGAAAACGTTGCTGGAACCAAGGGCGGCGCTAACCTGAAGAGGGGTACCCAACTTTGTGGGATTTTGTGACTGGGCAAGCGCATAATCGAACCCCACCGGGTGGTTTACCGGAGTCTTGCCATCCCAGTTTACTCCGGATTTCGACCAAGTCCCATTTGGATCAACCATATCCGGGCCGAGATTTTCCAGCGTTCCACCATGGCAACTAAGGCAGAGCAACGAGACGTTGCTGCTGTCGAATTGCGCGCTCAATGCCGCAGGAGTCAGGGTCGGGCTGGCAAGGTAAAGCTCGAAGCTGCTGGGGTCCGGAAGTTGCCGAGCCCACAAAGAGGTGCCGCCCATGGCATTGTGCGGTGAGTGGCAGAAGATGCAGACCTGGGTAACGGTAGTCGAATGCACACCGACACCAGTTGTGGAGAGGTTGTGCTTTGAATCGGCAACCGAGAGGGCCATGGCCGTTCCGGTGCAAAGAAAACATAGTATGATTGCTATCGATAGTTTCATTATCATCTCCCTTTCACAAATAGTGATCAGCTATCAGTGGCATCCGAAGCAGGACGACTTGAACCTGACCTGAACATTAACCACTCCATTGGAATGTAAGGCCGGGTTGGTGATAGCCGTAGCCTGACCATTGGTGCTGACGGCGTCCGGATGGCAGAACTGGCATTGGTTAGCCGCGCCAGTGGGGCCCTGATTGGCATGGTAGCCGCTGTGCCATACATTGGAGCCATTGGACCCGTTCTTGGGAGGATTTCCATGACAAGCGTTGCAGGCACCGGTTCCGGGAAGGGCATACCAGGAAGGCGACGTAGCACCAGTGGCGGCAGAACCGTAGGTAACCGTCGTCAGATACGACTCGCCATCCCCACCGGGGAAATAATAGCTGAACGTCCCGGTTGGCACGGCATGACAAGCAATATTCGAGCAAGTGTTGTCGGATGCCTCGAAGGCCGGCTTGAGCGGATTGGGATTGGTAGCTGTCGGTTGGATAACAGCCGGGCCATTCGGATCGAACCTTGTGGGACCGTGCATCATGTGACAGCTGGAACAGTTGTAACTGCTGTGTTTTTTATGAGCTCCGCCAGGATTACAGGCATATTCGGTGCACGGATCAAGAGAAGCAACTGTTTTGGAATCAGCCGCCGGGTAATACGTGTCAATAGATTTGTCGTGTGGCACCCAGCCGGAGCCATCGAAGATGTACTCACGATTGTCCGTTGTGTTGAAATAAACCATACCCACCTTCCCCACAGCTGGTGCCGTTGCCAGGTGCTGGATACTCACTTTCTGGGTCGTAGCCGCTCCCTGGGGGCGTTCGCTCTTGGCACCGCAAGCTGTCAAAAACAGCAGTGCCGCCAACCCGATCACAGCAAAACAACAACTGCAGACCGACTTAAATTTCCTTCCGATCATATGCGCAACCTCCTCATTGTTTGTCATGAACCCGCCTAACAACATGCATCCCCATAAATCTACTTGCTACAGTCGGATAACCAATCCAAGGTATTTATTTGCCGATACAAAAAAGTACAAGACTGTCGGTATTTAGCTCCGGCAGCCTTGTACTAATTTTCAGGCAAACTTATGTCGCTTCACACTAGTCTTTGGCGTGGCACTTGTTGCAAAGGTTACGTGCATAAGGGCCAAAGGCAGTTGCAGGGCGGCCATAGTAGGCTGCGGTCTGCTCGGCAACGTTCTTGCCGTAGTTGACCTTGCCTTCGGTTGTGCTGGAATCATACTGGGCAACACCGGCAGAGTCCGCAATGGTCATGAACTCGTTGGTCAGGCTGTAGCGGGCCATGCTCTCGAAACCGGATGCATGAGCGCGGTGGCAGGAGAGACAAGAAACGTTGGCACTGGTGGAAGCTGACTGATCCTTGTCGTCAGTGTTAACTGCCAGCGGCTTAAGAACGCTGTAATCTGCCGTGCCAAGTTCGAATGGCACCAAGGTACTGTATGCCTTTGTTGGGTCGGTATTGGTCATGATGCCCGAGGTTACGTAAGCATTGTAATTGGCTACAATCGGAGCAGTCAGTTTGGCACCGTTACCGGCAGGATGAACAAGACCTTTCATGCCGGAGGTGAAACCGTTTTCCAGCATCTTGGTGTGGCAGTTGGCGCAGTACTCTGACATACCCTTACCATAGGCCACGTGTGTCTGGGCAGTTGCCTCGGAGCGGTTGTAGGTTGAAGGAGCAACCGCATCCGGTGCAGGGTAGGTAAATGCATAAGAGCCTGTGAGAGACTTGGGCTGATAGCCAACCCCGGCCAGGATACGGTACACACCAACTGCGCCTACGCCAGAGATTGGGTCGGCACTGCTGTTATAAGAACCGGAATTGAAGATTGGCAGACCGGTTCTTGCCTGGGTTCCGTTGGCAAGACGACGGTACTGTCCATGGGGATCATGGCAGCTGGAGCAAGCCAAATTGGCAGCAGGATAACTTCCGCCGGGAGCAGTGAGCAACCTGGAGTCTGCTACATAACCAAAATCAACTGCTACAATGTTGTGGCCATGAGTTTCGCCAGGATCGCTTGTTGGATTATTGCGGATACTGAAATTGTAAGTCTTTTTCAACCAGCCGAAGTCACCACCAGGTGTATATTCGGCCGGAGCCACGCCAGCAGCGTAATCGCCACTGTTACTGGAAATATGGTAGCTGCCGCCAGTGGTTTCATTGGCATTGTGGCAGTTCAGACAGGAACCTGAGGCGTCCTGAGCCTTGAGCAGATACGGGCCAGCCTGGTACTGCGGCATACCGGTAGCTACTGCCACGCCATCCAACGAGTTGTGCATCGTGTGACACCCTTCGCATTCGCCAACGCCGCCTGAGTGAAAGGCAAAGGCCGGTGCACTGATCAGGAGCGCCGATGCTGCTGCTAGTACTACTTTGATCCCTTTCTTCATTTTCATCCTCCTGGTTGGTTTATCTCCGGCAACCCGGCCATCCGGTTCAAATGAACTTGGGATCCGTGGTTTTGTGTCCCCACCTTCCGATGGGTTTACGATTGTACGGAGGATTGATTTAATCACCCCAGAGCAACGAAAATGCCAAGTCAGTAACTTTCATTAATAACTGGATTTTTTGTATACACACCCCCAATAAATTGATTCCTGTAAACAAAGGTTCGATAAATCAGCACATTATATTGCATTAACATTACTTGACTCATTTAATAATTATTACAATTACCGTTTGTTGCATATTTTTATCTATATCTATATTCATATTTATGTTTCTCCGAAAATTGCATACAGTATGCAACCTTGCGAGCTTTTGTCAGAATTATCGTCAGATTAAAATATTAGATTTTTTGAATTAGTGAAATTTACATAGTAATAGTTAAATGATTTCGTAGTATTGAGACACAGGTGGGGAAATTAAGAAGTTTTTTGACTAAAATGGTTTTAATTATTATTGCCTATAATTTCAGATGGTTGATTATTTTTGCTAAGTGTCAAATAAATCGACATTTTACGCCAATTTAATTAAATCTCATATAGCAGATATCGTGTGCCAGCATTATGCGTAATGCCATTATTTGCCGGCTAAAAGTTCCTTCCCCCAAACGCAACAAGTCCGGCTCCCCATTGGGTGGCCGGACTTGTTGTTTTCAGCTTACTTCTACTTTTCTAAGTCAACTGCTGTTGCTCGACCTTAGTCTTTGGCGTGGCACTTGTTGCAAAGGTTACGTGCGTTGGGGCCAAAGGCGGTGGCAGGACGGCCATAGTAAGCGGCGGTCTGCTCGGCAACTGTCTTGCCGTAGTTAACTTTGCCTTCCGTTGTGCTGGAGTCGTACTGGGCAACACCGGCAGCGTCGGCTACTGTCATGAAT
>PJFB01000016.1 GCA_003574895.1 Geobacter sp. | reverse complement strand
CGTAAATAGTATGCCCAAGGGGGGCCTTACATAGTATCCAGCCGGTTGCACGCCGCCCCGCCCGGAAAATCAACCGGGCGAAGCGGGTGAACCGGGCACCCCGTTGAGGAACGAAAGAGGAAGAAATGAAAATCTTGGTGCTTATTTTCGTTGCCGTCGCAATCCCTATGGCGACCTTCGCTGGAAACGGCGAAGAAATGACAAAAATACTTGGAGTTAAACTCGGAAATGACACGACCCTCCGCGATGTCGAAAAACGTTTTGGTAAGGGCCGAGTCATTGAGACAGGTGAGGCTGGAGAATACAAAGCGACGGTATGCTATTACGTACCGAAATGCCAGACGAAGGTGGAGTTCTGGTCTGATGAGCTGGGCGGAGACAATCATGATGTCATTGGGTTCACGCTTACGCGGACAAAAAAGAACGTGACTTCATGTCCGGTAATTAACGCCTCTTGTGAAGAACTTCACCTAGCAAATGGATTAAAGCTCGGAATGAAAAAAAGCGATTTTACCAAGACGCTGGGTAGCGGAATTGAATCGGTTGAAGGATTTTATCAGAAGGGATTTGAGAGCAGAAAACCGCTGACAGAGAAAGAACGTCTGAAGATGAGCAAAACCCTGTCTTCAGCGATCGCGAGTGACCTGATCTGGGACATCGTCGTCTTTGTTCGAGGCGCCTTTAATCGCGGCGGCTTGGACATTCTCCAAGTATCAAAAACTCAGACATTTTAGACCTCAACCATTCGGCGGCACACGGGCTTCGCTAACGCTTCGCCGGTGCGCCTCAGCCCCGTTGGCTGAAAGGATAATAAATGACAAACAAATGCATTTTCATATTTTCAGCGTCGTACACTGTAGTATTTGCAATCTTGACAGTAGTTGCTCTTTTGTTTTCAGTTCAAATCACAGGACTCTATTTTGCCGCTGCCATATTGATTTCAGCAGGTGTTTCTGTGTCACAGACTTTCGCTAAAGACAATAAAAGACCAAGCTACAAAGAGATCGCCGTCATAGCCCCATTTTCTTTTGCGACTACAGTAATTGTTGATGTCTTGTACTTGTTTATCACCACAAAGAGCTTAAAAATAGAGCCAAATATGTTGGTCTTTAATCTTGTTGCCATAGTTGTATGTTTTGGCCCTTTTACGAGAAGCATTTACAAGAAGCGGTTACAAAAATAGTAAGGCGACGCTAACCAGCGCTTGATATGACGGGCAAAAAGCCCCCTGTCAGATCAAGCACAAAGCCGTAGGCTGAAAGAAGATTATGAACAAATATAGCGAAGAAGATCTTAAAGGCATGACCGTCAACGAACGTCTATTTTCTCTTGGATTGACAGATCAATGGGATAAGTCGGCTAAAAGCAGAAACCGACAAAAAATGATTGAAGTCCTCTTACAGTGTGCATTCTCCCAAGAACAAAGCGAACAAACAACTGATGCTGTGCTGAAGAGTCCAGCCAAATATGGGTTCTAAGAAATGAGAAGAGACACCAAAGAGTCTAAATTGAAAGTGGAATAATCTGAAAATGCGATACCCAACAAGACAGTTGGACACCGCCCGCCCGAAAAGACCGGGCTGACGGGTCAACTGCCGAGCCGTTGTGCAAATAATGAAGTGAAGAGATGGAGATAGCACGTGCCTTATTTCAAAGTGATGCTTGAAGGGAATGGTATAGATATCCCGTCAGAAGAAAACGAACATTCCATAACCGGATTTTTTACAACTCGCCTTGTTCGAGCCTCCACTACTGAAGAAGCAGAAGAAAAAGCTAAAACCATGATATTGACTGAGTGGACATCGGGAGAGTATGCCAGAGCTAACAAAGGTTCACTTCCTAGTCTGACTGTATCATCGATGGAGAAAACCACCTTTATCAAGAGCTTTAAGTCGAAATACTCAGGGTATTCTTTCTACCTACACGACGAATAGTAAAAGACATGCACAACCACGTCCATAGACGCCGACCGCCAGAAAAGATTGGGCGGGCGGGTCATGGCCGACCCCGTTGGCTGAGTAAATAATGAAAAATGAACTTCAAGTACAAGGTGTTCGGCTGACGGTAGGACTTGCGAGTTCGGATGACCTCCGTAATGTTGCGGATAAGGCATTGAACGCAGGTATTTACTCGCCAGCTTTGGCAGAAACAGCGCTATTCGCTGAAAATGATTTATACGAGCTAGCACCAGCTTATAAAAAAGCACTTCAAGAACTTCATATCGATTATCCCACCGATGAAGAAGAAATCATTTGGTATCTATTGCGCTATTACATTGGAGAAGTTGACAAAGGAAGATTGAAACCATCAGAGGGCGTTGGAAAGCTACTCAACGACGTCTATTACCACTTCAACCTTTACGAGCGCACGGACAAGTATGTTGGCGATTCTCATCATATTGAATGTATTCTTGGCGATTATTACGCATTCGATGATCTTGGTCCTGAGCGATATGCAGAAATTGAGGATTCAATTCTGAGCGAGTGTCGAAAATGGTTGCAGCACAACAGCCAACCATCGGCGGCAGACGGTCGCCGCGGCTAGAGCCGCGCCGCCGCTGCGCCTCATTACCGTTGGACGATGGCACACAGACAATCATGAGAACAAAATCTAGCATAACTAGCTGATATAAATGTGCATTTCCCAGTACTCATTTTCTTCGTTACGGGCGCGCCAAACTTAATGAATCCGATAACTGCTTTTGCTGTTATCGGATTTTTTTGGGCCTCAATGCGTATGTTCCCGGCGTGTATCCCGACCCCTCACTTCTTTGCCTGTCAACACGATTCCCCCGATAACAATTGCAGGTATTTCTTCGAGAATCCACAGGAGGTAGCCGGCAGTTTTTCCCTGGGCAGGGTGCTGTAAACGCAGGTCATGACACTGATTTTGGGATGATCGACCGAATATCCCGAGAGTAACTATTGGTGGGGTTGACGAGTTAATGCGGTTTTGTGAAGGATGCGACGAAACCTTTGATCTGACCATTGCTTGCCTTGCGATAGATGAGCAATTCGTGGCCGTTCTCTCCGGTACCTTTTTCCATTATAAATTCCTCTTTTTTTTCTGCAGAATTTATCCGGTAATTATCGCCCCCGGCGATCTCCACAAGTAGCGAGTTAAAAAGCCCGTGGGATATCCCATGTTCTGTGAGGGAAATCACCTGCACCGCTTGCACGGTGTTCTTCTTCCGGAACACACGGTATTCGAGTTTTTCGGTCCGAAACCTTTCCCATCCAGGATGGGTGCGGGAGTACACCGGATCCGGTGTAGTATGTACGAGAACAGCAGGGAGTTGGGGGTATCTTTCCGATGCGGGTTGTGGGGTCGCAACCGGTTCGGGGCGAGCAACCGAACGATTGTGTGATCCCTGATAAAGGTAAGCGCCGCCAAAAAGCAACAGAAGCATGGCACCAACGGCTGTCGGCAAAAATATCCTGAATGGTTTCTTCTCGGGCGCTTTGCTTCCGGCTGAGGCAGCGGGTGCCACATCGGCCTGGGCTTCATTCACCGAAGAGGACTGCCCCTTTGCTTTGCGGACACGAGCGGCCTCCAACAGCGCGTCTTCGATCCTGCTCATCCTGAACTCCTCAATACGATGTTCGATTCAACGAATTCAGTGTTGTCATTTACTTACATTCCTGCCTGCGGCAAAGTTTTCCGGTTAAAGTTAGGAGCCCATCGTTTCAAAACGGATCTCCATTGAAGATAGTCAAGACATATACAGCATGGTGGAAGTCATTTCAAGAACACATTAATGGTTGCCAATATAAACTCTATCACGGAAGATTCTACGCGCAATAAAATTACAGGGTTATGGTTTATGCCGTAACCCTGTTGAATTTGTACGTTAAATGTGTAGTTTTGCCTAGTCTAATAAAGAAAGCCCCTTGGCGTATGCCATGGGGCTTTTCTTGGTGTGATACTAGAAGGTTGTATTAATATTCAGATTTAGTGATGGGCTTTGACGGCAGCCTTTTCCGATTTTGCGGCAAATCCTTTTGCCATGCCGAAGAACATCAGGACAGCCGGGATTACCTGGGCTACTACTATCAGGGCGCAGAATCCGAGGAATGCCCAGACAAAGATTCCGCTGTTGTCCACGCGTGCGCTTGTCGATGCAAATGCCGTGGCCGGTGCGATTGTTCCGATTAAAGTGGCGAGTGCTTTCATGACATCCTCCTATTTTATGTTTAGTGGCGTTGATTGCTTTTGATTTAGATATAGCATCAGCCATGCCAAATATTGCTTTCGCGATAATAAAGCACATAACATGCAGATATTGCAGCATAAAGTGTGTGGCGGGTGATGGGTGGGCATGAGGTGTCATATTGAATTCAAGGGAGCAAGTGTATAGTTCGAAAATACACCAAACTTGTTTGCATATCTTGATAAACCCAATGATACCAAACTGATATGCGTGATTGTGGTGGATCAGAAGGGTGTATATAAATGACAGCCAAAGGCAGATCGGTGTTCTGGTGGCGGGTGTCCTGCGGATATTAGGGCTTCAGTAAATCTGTCGCGAAACAGCGAGCTTCGCTAAAATCTGCCCGGTCGCGTTCAGTCAGGTTTGACAAACAAACAATTGCGATTCAAACTTTAACTAAGAATGGAAATATTTGAACGTTAAAGTACAGCCGCTTGGGTGTTATCCGGACTAACAACAAAAGCGTCTCTTGGAGAGAAAAATGAAAAGATTTCTGGTAACAGTGCAGGCCGCGATTATCGTTTTCTGTCTGGTTGCCGGGTACTCGGCCCGGGCCGAGGATGACCAGGATGCGCCTTCAAGCATATCGGAACAATCAGGCGATTACCTGTTCACGCCCGAAGAGTTGGATGACCTGCTTGCGCCCATTGCGCTTTACCCTGATCCGCTGATTGCCCAGATGTTGCCGGCAGCTACCTTTGTTGATCAGATAGACGAAGCGGCCCGTTATGTCAGGCAGTACGGAAACACTGCCAGAATTGACATACAGCCTTGGGATATCAGCGTCAGGGCAGTAGCTCACTATCCTGATGTGCTGTTCATGATGGACATGAAATACGATTGGACAGTCTCCCTTGGGCAGGCGTTTATTAATCAGCAGCAGGACGTTATGGACGCAATCCAGCGCCTTCGCGCCGATGCCGAAGAATCAGGGAATCTGGTATCCTCTCCGCAGCAGCAAGTAATTGACGAGGATGGAATCATAAGTATCGTGCCTGCCGAGCCGGAGTTGATCTATGTTCCCCAATATGACCCGCTGGCGGTGTATGTCGAACGGCCCTATCAATCCTACGGATTCATCACATTCGGCGTCGGGTTCAGGATTGGTGCCTGGCTGAACCGAGATTGCGACTGGCAGCAGCACCGGGTCTATTACCACGGCTGGCAGGGTAGGGGCTGGGTCAGCCGAGCTCGCCCATATATCCCGGTACGGAATAATGTCTATATAAACAAAAGATATTCAACCATCAATATTAACCGCAGGGTTGAGCGGTATGACACAACCGGCTTCAGAACCAATCTCCGTCGTGATGTTCAAATCCGTAGCGTACGCCCGGTTCCGGCAACACCTCGTGGCACGGTAAGAAGTCCGGGCAACAGGGGTGCTATCCAAGGCCCTGCTCCCCGGCCGTCCACAAACACCCCAACCCCAACACCAGTCGTGCCGGTCCCCGGCCAGAAAACCCGAGCTCCGTCTTCCGTGTCGCCGGGGCTCCCTGCTGCCGGTCGAGCGATCCGCCAACCGCAGCCAAAGAATAACGGGGATATTTATCGGGGACGTCAGATGCCAGGGGCGCAGCCTGCACAGTCTTCAGGATATGGAGGATACGGCAGCAGCAAGGATGCGGCGACTTATCAGGAGCGGGGACGGGCCAGCCGGGAAAGCGTGCGTGAATTCAAAATCAAGCAGCCGGCAACTCAGAGTATTCAGCCACCCGCTCCGTCACGGGGCATCGCTGGTCCCGGCGTCAGGCAGTCTGCTCCGGCAGTTCGGCAAGCCCCGGCAGTGCAGCCCACCCAGCAACCCATGCGCCAGCCAGCACAGGGCAATCGGGATGAACGTGAGCAGAGGCAACGCTAGGTTGTTTGGGTATTATCAGCGCGGGCCGGAAAGTTTGTCCGTTTTGAAGGGGAAAGGAACATGGGTATGATAATGTCTTCTATCGGGTTTGCAGGTCGCTGCATGAAGTTGTGCGTGGTGGCAGCCATATTTGCTGTGGTGGCCATAACCCCATTCAAGGGGTTTGCCTACCAGTCCGAAGCGCCTCAACGGGAATTCTCTTCACCGGAGGAGGCCCGTCAGGCGCTTGTCAGCGCGGTTAAGGCAAAAGACCATGCCGGCCTGAAAGCCATATTCGGGTCGGTTGCCAGGGATTTGGAACCTGGTGATCCGGTTGAGCAGGCAGCGGAATTCGACAGTTTTGCACGCCATGTCCAGGAGGGTACCGAGTTGGTGGCAGAGGGACAGGCAAAGGAAACCCTGCTGATTGGCAGTGAAAGGTGGCCCTTTCCAGTGCCGATTGTCAAAAGAGGAGACAAATGGCTGTTCGACACCGAGGCCGGCCGCGAAGAGATTCTCAACCGGCGCATAGGCAAGAACGAATTGATTGCCATCAATGTGTGCCGGGCTTATGTGGATGCGCAAAAGGAATATTACAATATGCCGGAGCCTGACGGGGATCAGCTACCCAAGTATGCCCAGCACATGATCAGTAAATCAGGCAGAAGAGATGGCCTCTATTGGCGGACTGTAACCGGCGAAAAGGCCAGTCCGTTGGGTTTGCTGGTCGCCAAGGCAAAGGAAGAAGGGTATCTTGAGAAGCGTAAGGCGGGGGAAAAGGGGCCACGTCCCTACCATGGTTATTATTTCCGCATTCTGAAACAGCAGGGGCCAAGTGCTCCTGGCGGAAAATTCAGTTACATCATAAATGGCAATATGGTGGCCGGTTATGCCTTGATCGCCTATCCGGCCCGCTGGGGGGTCTCGGGAGTAATGACTTTCATCGTGAACCAGCGGGGCAGGGTGTACCAAAAGGATCTGGGGGCGGAAACAACGACAATTGCCCGAAAAATAAAGTCATATAACCCGGACTTGACCTGGAAGTTGGCTCCGGAACGCTGAACCAATGATGCCGTGCCCAATGGCCTTTTTCCCGCTTAATTCAGGCTGGTAACCGGTTTGATGGGGAAACCCGTGTGTGGGTCGTTTTCTGCCATGCCGATAGCAAGGGTTATGGATAAAACCTGTTGCGGCTGGAGGGTGCGTGGCCCCCACTGCAAGCCGAGAAAGCGGCAGGTATCGCTGTATAGCGGCACTTTGGCTCCCTTGCTGGTTTCAGGGGAAAAGGAGCCGGCATGGTTGGAATAATAGGCCATATCCGGCCTGCTTGGCTTGTCCCACTCGATAAAATTGGCTATATGTGTGTAGTTGTGGTGCTCACCGGCCAAGTCATTGCCATAATCGAGTAGCCCCGCATACGAATTGATCCCGGTGTCTATTTCCTGCTCAGTTTTGACCAGACTCCCTTGCAGCCAGCCGATATTCCCCTTTGAAGAACCGAAGTGCCCTACCCAAGGCTCGTCGCCGTAGAAGTAGTAAAAGGAGGCAGGTTTGCTGCCGGTATTGGTAAACAGGGTCACCAGGGTAAAGTATTTGTCACCAGCATCGTAAAAGAAATATTTGTCTACTTTTATGGGGACGCCATCGACGATTATCCTGTGTTTGCTGGCGATTACAATGGTGTCGGAACGATTCTCCAGAACACGGCTCCCCAGGAATTGCCATTGTTGCGGAAAGCTCGTCTTGTTGGTGTCACCGGCAGGGCAGACAGCTTCATTTACGTTGCACCAGATATGATTCCATCGTTTGCCGTCGAAAAACGTCATGCCCGTTTCATCGTTGTTGGTAAGCCGGAAGTCCGGATCGGATGCCGGCAGACCGCCGCCGAGAAAAATTCCTGATGAGAGTTCACCTTCCTCGTTCTTGAAGCGGCTCAGGTTTATCAGCAGTTTGCTTCCGTCCTGAAATGTATTTTTAACATAACCCCGTCCCTGTTTTCCGTTCCAATGGATATCCATGCAGGAGCCTGTATATGCATCGCAACTGGAGGCAATCTGCGCCTTTTTGAGCCAGGTGAAGGTCATGCTTCCGAGCAGATGTTTTGCATCCTCCGGAAAGAGGTCGTCCGTAATGGTCATGCGCCTGCCGGGTCCGGCCAGAAGGTAAAATCCTTCCCAATCCCCGGTAAAGTCCCAATTTACGTATAGTCCAATCGAGAATACTCCCAGGATCAGGGATACCATTGACCACCGGCCCCGGCGGACGGCAAATTTTTGTTTGATAACGCTAAACATCGGGATTACCTACCCTATTTTGTTGCCACACTGTACTTTAAATAAAGTGTTAATGCTAAATAAACTATATTAATTAATCTATGCACATGTTATGTGGGGTGGCTTGATGTTTTAGGATTGTTTGGAGAAACAAGAGAAAAGTTGGCAGGAAATAAGTGTTCTCAAGCTTGGAGGCTACAAACAAAAATGCTACTTGTTTTATAAGTAGCATTTTGCAGGTGGAGTGGGGAAGTGGTGTGGGCTAGTCAACTTCTCATTTGTCGTTGCCCGGTAAATTGTAATCATCACCTTCAACGCATTCGGTCTGGGCTTCCAAAAAGGAATTTGCCTGCGCATCCTTGATGATTTCCGTCACGCCGTGATTCACCGACCAGATGGTCCCACAGATACTGCATTCAATAATACCCTCATCAAAACCATCAGAATGCAAATCAATATCTACCTGCTTATGGCTCTTGCATACAGGGCATTTCATGGGGATCTCCTTTCGCGTCACAGGTTAGGGAGCTGAATATTAATACTGTGTAAAGTATATGGTGCCGAAAATATTGTTTCAAGTAAAAATATTTTCGGCCGGGCTGCAGCGGGAACGTTCACTTCACCCTTTTGTCTTCATCCTGGCAACGCCCATGGTCATGGCAGTTCAAGGGGGGGCTCAGCCAGCATTGCCAACTGTTCGCGCAGTTCAAGGATATGTTCTCCCCAGTAGCGTACCGTATTGAACCAGGGGAAGGTGCCCGGGAAGATCGGGTCGCTCCAGCGTCTGGCAAGCCAAGCGCTGTAATGAAGCATACGCAGGGTTCGCAGTGTTTCTATCAGGCGTAATTCGGCTTGGTTGAAGTCGAAGAATTCGCTGTAACCATCAAGCAATGCTTCCAGCTGGGCGGACTGGCGCGCCCGGTCCCCTGACAGCATCATCCACAGGTCCTGTACCGCAGGCGCCATGCGCGCATCGTCGAAGTCGACAAAATGAGGCGCCTCATCGCGCCATAGAATGTTGCCGCTGTGGCAATCGCCATGGACACGGATATAACGGATTGGTCCCGCCTCGGCAAGACGTGCATCGATTGTCTGCAAAAGCTGATCTGTCACGGCGGTGTAGCTGGGGCGGTATTCATCTGGGATGAATTTATCGCGGATCAATTTCACGCTTTCGTACCCGAAATTAGTGCTGTTCAGAACAGGTCGAGCCAGAAAAGGTTGCACAGCTCCGATACCATGAATACGGCCGAGCATTCGGCCGAGAATAAGCAGATTGTCCAGGTTGTCGAACTCAGGGGCATGTCCGCCTTGGCGTGGATAGAGCGCAAAGCTGAAATTGCCATGATGAAAAAGGCTCTCGCCAACGCGATTTCTCCACGGCGCCACCACCGGCAGTTCCTGTTTTGCCAACTCGAAACAAAATTGGTGTTCTTCCCTGATCTGGTTCTCGCTCCAGCGCCCTGGACGATAAAACTTGGCTATCAAGGGCTGGCCACCCTCGATTCCGACTTGGTAGACCCGGTTTTCATAGCTGTTGAGGGCCAGGGTGCGGCAATCGCAACGGTAACCCTGGTTTTCGACAGCGTCCATTATGAAATCAGGGGTCAAAGTCTGGAAAGGGTGCTGGCTAGCTGGCATATGGTATTTAGTCCTTATGGTTGAATGTTATTCCTCGGGCTGGTCATCCAGAAAATCGGCAAAGTCAATAACATCCCTGACCTTGTTCAGCAGCTTTTTGGGCCACTGGTCAATCGGTATCCTGGTCAGTATCTTTACCTCTTCAAAAGTGAGATCAACATCATCCGGCAATTTGTCCGCGATTTCGATTGCCCAGCGCGTCTCATCCGGAGTTAATGGCGCTTCTAACTTTGTTTTGTCTGCTTTACGCATTTATCGTCCTCTGGTCGTGATCGGATTCTGTAGAGTGGCGAGCGTACAAGGAATTATCTGGCGACACAATCTCTTTTTTCTCCTCCCAGAGCTAACGTCATTAAGCAAACGCCTGCATGCCGCAATGAATTTGCGCTGATGATAATATTGACATTCAGTGTTTCATATGCATAAAATACCAGAAAATACATACGAATCCTGGTAGACGATAATACTCAACCATTCGCGAGAATGGGGCGGAAAGCCTATAGGGTCTCACAGAGACAGCCGGGTTGCCGAAATGTCACAAACTTTCGGCAATCCGGCTGTTTTATTTTGTACGCTGCAGCAACTTGTATGGAACAGTTTGAAAAATACTTGTAGAAGAAAGGAGCCGTTTTGAAAACCGCCATTGTCATTGCAACTGTTTTGTTTTTTTCTGTTCAGGCCATTGAAGCCAGAAGTGAATTCAACCTGAGCGTCAACATCGGCACTCCGTCAGCGGTTATTGTAAGTCCGCCTCCACCGCCGGTTTACGCACCGCAAGTAGTGATCGACGCCCAACCCGAGTTCATCTTCTCCCCGAATCTCGGATTTTATGTTTCGGTCGGCATCCCCTATGACATCGTCTACGTTGACCGCAATTACTATCTGTATAACGGTGGGAGCTGGTACGTATCTCCCTCTTGCCAGGGACCGTGGATGTCAGCCAATCGCAGGATACCGCCAAAGTTGCGTAGATTCCGCTACGAACAGATCCGTACCTATCGTGACAGAGAATATTCGGCATATCAACACAACCGCGACAATTATCGCGGCCGCTGGTATCGTCCCGAGGGTAATTGGCGTGGCAACAGGAGAGACAACAGCCCGAGGGATGATCACCGAGGTGAATATAGAGGAAACCGCCAGGAAGATCGGCGCATTGATTATAGGGAAGACCGGCGCAGAGATTACAGAGAAGACCGCAGATAACAGTGTGCAGCGGGTCAGGTCTTGAAAATCACTTTTTACTTCAAAATATGACTTTTCAAGGCCTGATCCCGCGCCCCGTCGCAGAGCTTGTCCCCAGACCATTTCGGATGGTCTGTCCCCATCAAACAGTCATTACTCATCTTCATCCTGCCATGTTGTAAATCACCCCCTAAATTTTTCTCGACAGTGCATTTAAATAAACCGGTCAAAAGTCCATCACCATGTTTTCATGTCCGAAAACAGCCAGCATATTTTCTCCATCTTGCTGTAAAGTAGTTAAAAAGGGGGAAGGTATGCCACTCAAAAGGACACATACACTGTTGCTGGATGACACAGCCTGCTATGCGGCATTGCTTGCCCGTGATAGCCGCTTCGACGGTCGCTTTTTTTGTGGAGTTTCCTCCACCGGTATCTATTGTCGTCCGATCTGCCGTGTAAAACCTCCCAAAGAGGAAAACTGTTCATTTTTCATCAGTGCTGCCGCGGCCGAAGCTGCCGGCTACAGGCCGTGCCTAAGGTGCCGCCCGGAGCTGGCTCCCGGCCTGGCCCCCATGGATTCTGTTACGCGGCTTGCGCGCATCGCTACGCTCATCATGGAAGAGGATTTGCTGGCCGATTGCAGCATCCCGGACTTGGCAGCCATGCTTGGTATTACGGACCGGCACCTGCGCCGGGTTTTTGCTGCAGAGTACGGCGTCTCTCCCGTGCAATATCTCCGGACCCGGAGATTGCTTCTGGCAAAAAATCTGCTTACCGATACGCGGCTCAGGGTGACGGATGTTGCTATGACAGCGGGATTCGGTAGTATCCGCCGCTTTAACGATCTTTTCAAAAAGCGCTACCGGCTCACGCCGGGCAACTTCAGAAATAATGACAACAGTTCAGCAAAAGACATTGACGGCATAACCCTGTCTCTTGAATATCGGCCCCCATATGCCTGGAACGAACTGCTATCCTTTTTCGCCGATCGTGCCATACCGGGCGTAGAGAGTGTCGTACAGGACACCTACCGGCGCACTGCATCTGTTAAAAAAGGAGAAACCGTCCATTCCGGTTGGATTTCCGTATCGCTAGGTCCCCGGCACAATGCCCTTTCCGTGACCGTGGCGCCGACGCTCCTGCCTGTTTTGCCGCAGGTACTGGCGAGAACCAGACACCTTTTCGACCTAGATTGCAGTCCTTCGAATGTACATGAGAAGCTTGTGACTATGAACCTTATTGCGCCGGATATGTGCGTTCCGGGAATACGTCTGCCGGGATGTTTCGACCCTTTCGAAATATCGGTGCGGGCCGTTTTGGGGCAACAGGTAACCGTCAAGGCTGCCCGCACTCTTGCAACACGGTTTGCTCAGGTTCTGGGCAGGAAGATTGAGACGCCGTTTGCGGAGCTTGCCTTTGCCTTTCCCCTGCCCAATGAAATCCTGGCGCTCAAAGCGCCGATAGAAGATCATCTGGGGCCTCTCGGCATAACAGCTGCCAGGGCCCGCTCGATTTATGCACTGGCTGAAGCCTTGACGACCAGTTCCATCACGCTTTCTCCCCATGCCGACCCCGGACGAGAGATGGTAAAGCTTCATGAACTCCCCGGTTTCGGTCCCTGGACGGTTAACTATATCGCCATGCGGGCACTCGCTTGGCCCGATGTTTTCCCTCATACGGATTACGGCCTGAAGATGGCGCTGTCGGGGATGTCGTCTGAAGAAATGCAGACCCTGGCGCAAACATGGAGTCCCTGGCGCTCCTATGCAACCATTACGTTGTGGAATTTTCTCAAAAAAGTACCAAAAGATCAAAAAAGGAGTTGATAAACATGAAATACACCTGCACGGTAGAAACCCCGCTGGGAACCATGACGGCAGCAGCCGAAGAGGGGGCTCTTATAGGTTTGTGGTTTATCGGTCAAAAATACTACCCGACCACAACAGCAGCATGGATCAACGAGCCCGATTATCCCGTTTTTAAGGCCCTGCGGTCCCATCTTTCACGATATTTTGCCGGACAGAATATTGGACATGACATCGTGCTTGCCCCGCACGGGTCGTTGTTCAGGAAAAACGTGTGGGATTTGCTTCTGAAAATACCCTTCGGAGAAGTTGTCACGTATGGTGAAATTGCACAAGCGATTGCCCGTGCCGGGAGGCTGACGTCCATGTCGGCGCAGGCCGTAGGTGGTGCTGTCGGGCATAACCCCATTTCCATCCTGATTCCGTGCCACAGGGTCGTAGGTGTTGACGGGAGTCTGACCGGCTATGCCGGGGGACTGGACAAGAAAGAGGCTCTGCTGCGGCTTGAGGGGGTAAACCCAGCCTGAATCACCGGGTTTGAATAAAAATGTTGTGGCTTTAAGTGAGTCATACACAGTCTTACTCCCCCTCACATCCTATCAACCATGCGCCGCCTTGCTGAAGAGGACCAACACGTATTAAATAGTAAAGAGTGTGGTTTGACACCTATACATGCCACTGGATAAAGGCGGCCACGCGACCGCCTTTATCTGCGTTAGTTGTCCCTTCCTGATTATCATGGACCTGTCAAAAGTCTGCCCTTTTTTGCATCATGCGGTGCGCCCTTTGCGGCCGGACTGTATTTTCCCATGGTGGGTAATAATATGTACGTTGTGGTTGCTGGCACGGCGGATCATCAGTTCATGTTTGCCCTGCATGGTGGCTTTTGTACTGCGCCGCTGAATTGTAATCGGAAGTTTAGCCGTTTTCATGACAGTCGCCCCCTTTGTTTTGATGATGTCCATGACTTATTATATCACGCCAATATCAATAGGAATCGCGTAAATGAGTGTAAGTAATTTGCTGAGAGAAACCACCATCCTGTTTGAGTTGGCAGGCTGTTAGGCCTGTGCTCACAGGTCGGTCTCGGAGAAATATTATCTTCAAAACAAATCAAAAGATGTTATAAAATTAGATACTGTTAATATTGTCTTGATCCCCCATTTAAATCGTGATAAAAAATGTATACGTTTTCAATTGCTAAACTTTATGTCATGCAACTAGGTGAATCTTATGAAAAACAGGGCTTTTACCAGGGCTAAATTTTCTAAAAACGCCACCATAACGGTTGGCGGACAAACCATCGGCGGGCAGATTGAAAATATCAGTCTGCGCGGGTTATTCGTGCAAACAAAGCATCAAATACCTTTGAACAGCTCTGTCGAGGTTAGTGTTCAATACTCCAAAAACTCTTCTCTGGATTTGAAGGCAACCGTGGTCAGGCATGAGGCGGAGGCCGGTTTGGGAATGAGGATAAATCGGATGGATATACCCTCGCTGATATATTTAAGAAATTTGGTCACAGTCCATTGCGGTGATCAGAACCGCGTAATGGACGAAACCAAAAAGATGGTTAGCTATATGATATCTTGATTCAAGGTCGAAAGAGGGATTTTCATGGGACTGGTTGCTTCTTGTTAAGCGGCCGGTCCTTTTTTTTGTGCCCCTGGAACGGTACGGCAAATAAGCTGTCAGAACGTCAACAGAGGCCAGATGATATTGCAATCCGGGCATCGGCCCCCACGGATTTGCCTGGCATATTAATTGATTTGCATGGACGGCCGGCAGTGCGGTCATTATTTTAATAAAAGTCCTCCAGCCACTTTATTCCGTGGCTAAAGTTTGTTATGGTGTGGAACAGTGACTGTTTCAACAAAAGAAAATGATCCGGGAGAGTAAATCAGTGCCTAAATCCAAAACTGGGAAAGTATGTATTACGCTTTGTCCACCGGTCGATCTGAGTGGTGAAGCCGGCTGGGTTCCATTCGATGCGCCATCGCTGGTTGGCGAATCTTTGCGTTTCGTCTCCGGCGAGCCGGATGGAAATCGCTTCAGGGCCCGTTATTACCGTGATGAAGAGCAACAACTGCAGGCACGGATATGGTTTGGCCCGGAAACGGAAGGTCCTCCAG
This sequence comes from Geobacter sp., assembly GCA_003574895.1. Taxonomy (GTDB): domain Bacteria; phylum Desulfobacterota; class Desulfuromonadia; order Geobacterales; family Pseudopelobacteraceae; genus JACPFJ01. The sequence continues at coordinate 71,150 of PJFB01000016.1, read as the reverse complement.
GAAGTGCCCACGGCGGATCCGTGTCTGCTGTGCTGGATGAGGTGTTGGGTCTTGCCGCATGGGCTGCGGGCTATCCTATTGTGGTCGGCAATCTCAATGTCAGCTTTCGGAATTTGTTGCCATTGCAAAAGGTAGTGACGGTTGAGAGCCGCATTATCTCCGCACAAGGACGCAAGGTGCTGGTGCATGGCCGCATATTCTGCGGTGAAGCAACCTATGCCGAAGGGGAGTGCCTCTGTATCACTATTCCGGAAAAGAAGGCTGTGTAGTGCAACTGCCGGCCAGTTTGGTGCCAGCCACAAAGGGCGGCCATTTTGGCCGCCCTTTGCTTCCATAACTCAATTTGTTGCCCTTGTCTTACCGGCCGATTTTCAAACGTTTCATGGCCGCGCCATTTCTTCGGCCAGACACCACCAGTACCAGGTGAAAGATGAAGGTTCCAAGCCAACTCATACCAGGGCGGCTCCTGCGCCGCTACAAGCGTTTTATGGCAGACGTGGAGCTGGGCGACGGAACGATGGTAACAGCCCACTGCCCCAACTCGGGAAGCATGCTGGGATGCGCCGTGCCCGGAAGCCTGGTACTCCTCTCCAGAAGCGGCAACCCCGCACGCAAGTTTCCCTATACCTGGGAGCTGGTCCAGGCCGATGGCTGTTGGGTCGGGATTAACACCGCACTACCCAACCGGCTTGTCAGGGAGGGGATCGAGCAGGGGATCGTGGCTGAGCTGCAGGGTTATGAACTGATTCGGCAGGAGGTGTGCTACGGCAGCGAACGGAGCAGGATCGACCTGCTACTGGAAGGCCCAGGGCTCTGTTACGTTGAGGTGAAGAACGTCACCTTGATAGATGGGGACGTGGCCCGCTTTCCCGACTCAGTCACGGAACGGGGACAGAAGCATCTGCGGGAACTGATGGCCATGGTGGAGAGCGGTGCCCGTTCGGTCAACCTGTTCGTGGTGCAGAGGGCAGACGCCCGGACAGTGGCCCCGGCCGATGCCATTGACCCTGCCTACGGCAGACTGTTGCGCCGGGCGGTCGAAGCCGGCGTGGAACTCCTCGCCTACCAGGCCCGTGTTACCCCTGAAGAGATCGTCCTCAGCCATTCCCTGCCCATTTCCCTCTGATGTTTGTTTCTCCCCAGTCGCCAGCTGAATCGCGAGGCCTATCCCCAAAATCAGATTTGTTTCACTCCTTGCAGGTACGCCGGCAAAAATGGCCTGTCACTTTCTCCTTCAGCAGGCAACAGATAGCGCATTGCCACAGGTTTGGTATGATAGTTACGTCATCCTCAGTGACAAAACATCAGAAGGGGAAAACGCCATGATTGCTGACAGCAGCGTTCAGGAAAGCCTAAGGCACTCAAAAGAACACTCAGATGCGATGCTGGAATGGTTACGGGGCAAGGGGAAAACCATTATCATCATCCATGACAACCCGGACCCCGATTGCCTGGCATCGGCCATGGCGCTACGCCACCTGCTGACCATGAAACTGAATAGGGATGCGGTTATCGCCTTTTCCGGCATGATCGGGCGCAGTGAAAACATTGCCATGGCAAAGGAGCTGGAGATTACACTCGTCCCCCTTGAAATGTTGGCTCTTGAGGAATACAGCGTGGTTTGCATGCTTGATACCCAGCCTGGCACGGGCAACAACTCCCTTCCTGCGGATTGCCGGGTGGATATCGTCATCGACCATCATCCCCCGCGCGAATCGACCCAAAAGTGCCGATGGGCGGATATCCGTGATGACTACGGCGTTACCGCCACCATTCTGTACGAATACCTGGTAACGCAAAATATCCAAATTGGTACAAAGCTGGCCACTGCCCTGTTCTACGCGATCAAATCCGAAACCCAGGACTTGGGCCGGGAAGCGAACCAACCCGACCGGGACGCCTACTTTCGCCTCTTTCCCCTGGCGAACAAGCGGCTTTTGTATGAAATAACCCATCCCAAGCTGCCGGTGGAGCACTTCCGGACAATTCACAGCGGAGTTGAAAATGCGAAGATTTACGGAAAGCTGCTGGTTGTGAACCTGCAAGCGATCTATTTTCCGGAGGTGGTGGCGGAGATAGCCGACTACCTGATCAGGCTGGAGGGTATCGAGACCGTGCTGAGCATGGGGCATTACAACGATGAAGTGATTCTCTCCATCCGCACGACAAACACGCTCCTCAATGCGGGAGAAATAATCAGAAGGCTGGTGGCCGGAAGAGGGACCGCCGGCGGGCATGGCATGATGGCCGGTGGCAAGCTGGACAATGTGCCGTTCGACCCGGCCACGCTTGAAGAGATGGAAACGTTCCTGACCAGGAGGCTGTTAGGCGAATTGTCCATGGGCGATGTGATGCCGAAAAGGCTGATCGAGGCGCCATAGTCAGCACCGGTCTGCAGAGTGCTGGCACTTACCGGCCATCGCCGCGAAGCGCCCGGTCATGGACCCGGGTCAGCAGCAGATAGTGCGGTTCGACGCGCTTGAGCACTTTGGGCCTCAAGGCTCAAAAGCGCCGGCAGCTGGCGGATTTCGTCCAAAAGCCAGCGGGCGGCCCCGAAATCGCCCCCATGGTTCATCTGACCCGGGATGGCAACAACGGCCAGGCCGGCCCGGGCGGCGGCAATGATCCCCCGCTCCGAATCCTCAATGGCCAGGCAGCGGCCGGGATCGAGCCCGGCCCGGGCACAGGCGGTCCGGTACGGCTCAGGATCGGGCTTGGAGGCGCCATAGTCCTCGCGGGTCAGGATGAAGTCGAAATAGCCCAGCAGCCCGCTGGCCCGGTGCATCTGCAGGAAATTCTCCCGCCGGCAGCTGGTGACGATGGCCATGGGGAGCCGGCCGTGGAGTTGGCCTAGGGTCTCCCGTACCCCCGGGATCACCCGCGCCTCCTCCCCCAGGAGCCGGAAATAGCGCTCGTCCCGTACCCGGCGCAGCTCCTCTTCACTGCTGCCCGCCAGGGTGAGCACGCTCTCCCCCTGGCGCAGGGAGATGCGGCGGAAGTCGTCGAGGGTAAGCTCCACCCCCGCCAGGGCCAGAGCTTCGGCATTGGCTCGATAGTACAGGTGCTCGGTCTCCATCAGCACCCCGTCGTTGTCCCAGAAAATCCCGTCGAACATCGTTGCTCCTACCGTCTGTTGCGTCTGGGCGTCGCCGATGGTGCAGCAGCGTCACCTCGTGTCTCATCCGGTTCCCCGGCTCCGGCCTCCCAGCCGTACCGGTCCAGACCGACCCTTCCCTGGTTGTCGAAGTACACCCCCTCGGCTTCCAGCAGAAGCCGCTGGATGAGGTCGCCGTCACCATTGCGGCGGGGACTGACTCTTCCCTGGCTGTTGATTACCCGCTGCCACGGGACATCGTGCCCCGCCGGCAGCGCTGCCATGGCGAAACCGACGGTACGGGCCGTGCAGCCCACCCGGCGGGCGATGGCGCCGTAGGTGGTCACCCGGCCCGGCGGAACCTGGCGGACCAGGGTATAGATGCGGTTGTAGAGCGGACTTTGGTGGTGGGGAGTCATGGTGTCAACTGGGGTGGCGGTATGATCGCCCGCGACCGGGGGCACAACCATGGATCGGCTGTATTCATCGGTCCCATCAGCGTTTTTTGGCGAGGGGGGACAGCGGCGACAGGTCCACGGTCCCGGACCGGCGCCTGACCACCGTTGGTGCCTGTTCCTCGCCGGCAAGCCGGGCCGCCAGTTCGGGAAACTCCTGGTTCAGTAGTTGGCGCACCGAGGCAAAATCTATGGACAGGTGATCGTCCTGGTGAAGCCCCCCCCGGCCGGCCAGGAACCGGTCCAGGTGGGGATCGCTTTTGCGCAGGAACTCCAGCATGTCGAGCACGAATAGCCTCCCGGCCGGAAACCTGCCGCTGACGAGGCGGTGCATCTCATCGGTCTTCAGCCCGTTGGCGGCAAGGTGCCGCAGCCATTTCTGGCAGTCACAACTGTGTGCGGTCGCAAGGTCGGCACTGGTAATGGTAAATCTGATTTTCTCTTTGGCCACATTCAACCCCGTGACATTGATATCAATAAAATACTACCGAAAAATCGATGGCAGGGCAACAGGCCGTCACCGCCAGATCCCATCAGCACGTCAGAAGAGGGTCTCCATGGTTGTCAGGTGATTGAGGCCGGGGCGCTGCAGGGAAAGGTGTGTAGTAGCGCCGCTTCGAAGGTTCGCAGGTTTTTGGCGCGCCGCAGCTCCTTGATCGGCTTTGCCAGCTCCGGATCATCCAGATGACACAGGATCTCCTTAAGTTTGCTCAGCACCTGCATATCGCCGCAGAACAGGTCAGTATAGCGGCTCAGCATCTCCTGCAGATAGCACCCAAGTTCCGTTCTTCGCTCTTGCCAGTCAGGTTCGGGGTTTTTCAGCCCCCGCAGGCGCTGGAACAGCAATGGATCGGCGATTGCCCCGCGCCCCAGCATCAGTCCGGCAGCCCCGGTCTCCCGCAGCACTCGCTCACCGTCGGCAGCGTTCCGGATATCTCCGTTGGCAATGACCGGCAGCCGGGTCTCCCGCACTACCCGGGCGGTTGCCCCATGGTCGGCCGCCCCGGCATACTTCTGGACCACGGTGCGGGGATGAAGCACCAGGAAATCCACCCCGCTCGACTCGAAGAGCGGCAGGAGCGACAGGATCTGATCCGGGTCGTCATACCCGGTGCGCAGCTTAATGGAAAAGGAGCCGTCGATCGCTTCCCGCAGGGCGGGGATGACTTCCTCAAGGTCGTCCGGGCAGCGGAGCATCCCTCCACCGGTCGGCCCGCTCCCCATCCGCCCAAAGGGGCACCCCATATTGAGGTTGATATGTGCGGCTCCGGCCGACTGTGCGGCCCGGGCCGCCGAAACCAGCGACTCCCGGCCATGGCCCACCAGCTGTACGACCAACGGCACCCCTTCATCGGCAACAGCGATTTCCCGCAGATCTGCCGCCGAGAGCCGCGCTGACTCCGCCCCCGATCGAACCCGCATGAACTCGGTAAAGATGACGTCAGGCCGGACCTGCGCGATGAAATAGGCGCGTAGCGCCCGATTGGTCAGCCCCTGCATCGGCGCCAGCATCAGCGGTGATATCCCGGTTTGCCACGGAAGTGCGGTCATACCGTGCTCACCCTTTGCGGCGCTTTTTGCCCTGAGTTGCCGCCGGGGCGACACCAGTCATGAACTCAGGCTCGTAGCCGACGGTGAAGCTGTTGGATGCCGTATTGCGCATACTCAGGAAATGGGTATTGCCGCTATCGAACGGGCAGACCGGCACCTGACAGGGCTCGAAGCCGAAACGCCGGTAATAGCCGGGCTCGCCGAGGACGTAGAGGGTTTGGCTGGCAATGGCCTCCTGGCGCAGGGCAAAACGAAGCAATTCGGAACCAACTCCCTGTTTCTGGAAATCAGGTGCCACAGCCATGGGCGCCAGATGCAGTCCGCAGACCTCACGGCCGTGGAAGGCGTGGGAGAAGGCCACATAGGCGATGACCTTGTTTGTATGGATGCAGACCCACTCCAGCAGGGGCTTGTCGTTCTCATGAAGTTTTTGTACCAGGGCGGCTTCGTAGGCGCTTCCCGGAAAGGCGCGCTGCAACAGGGCGTAGACCTTGGGGCGGTGGTCAATGGTTACTTTCTGGATTTTCATGAATGTCTATCACCCTCCTTGGTGCGTCCCAAACTGGCGCAGATATCCCCGACTTGCCGCAGCAAAGCCTGAATCTCCGGCTGCCGCACGATTTCGCACTGTTCCGCCAGCACTGCCGACAGGATTTCGTCGGTGGTCAGGGGGTTGGCCAGGACGCTGCGCAGGACGGTGATATCTTCTCCATAGCCGGCCACATGGAGCCGGGTTCGGGAGACAAAGGTCTTGCCCGCCTCCCGCTGGTTTTTCTGCATCAACTGGCAGATCTGATCCAGCAGCGTGTTGATGGCGGTCCGCTCCGGGGGCGGCGCCGTGGCCAGGGTCTGCTGGACGTCGGCGGGGCAGTAGCGGTAGGTGAGGATGTTCAGTTCCGGCTCGCTGGTCAGCTCGAAATCAGGGTGCTGCCGGATCATCTCCGCAAAGGTGCGGGCCCGCTCGATCCCCAGGTCGATGAGCAGCTCGTACCCCTTGCGGCCGATGATGGAGAACCCGGCATGGACCAGCAGCGCCATCCCCGGCCGGGACCCTTCCAGGGTGTGGCTTCCCAGGTCTTTGGAACCGTGGCGGAGGATGTAGTTGGCGTGGTGCTCGATGGCCGAAACGGCAGTCGGGTCCTTGAAGACCACCATCCCTGCCCCCATGGGGACATAGAGCTGTTTGTGGCCGTCGATGGTCACCGAATCGGCCCGCTCGATGCCGCTCAGCAGGTGCCGGTGACGGTCGGAAAAGAGGGTCGGCCCGCCCCAGGCGGCATCCACGTGGAAATGGCAGCCCAGCTCCCCGGCCAGATCGGCCAGGGCCTCCAGTGGGTCCACGTTGCCGGTCTCGGTGGTGCCGGCGATCCCCACCAGCGCCAGGGGGAGGATGTTCTGCTCCTTGAGGCGGCGGCACGCTGCCCGCAGCTGCTGCAGGTCGATACGATTACAGGAGTCGGTGGGAATCTTGACCAGGTTGTCCCGCCCCAGGCCCAGAAGGTCGGTGGCCTTGCCGAAGGAGTAGTGGCCCCGCTCGGACACCAGGACCGCGATGCCGTCGACGCCGCGGTGGGCCAGGGCCCGCCCCAGCCCTTCCTGGGCAATGCCGCGGAACGTGCCGCTGGGGGCGAAGAGGCGGTTGCGCGCCACCCAGAGGGCCGTGACGTTGGCGATGGTGCCGCCGGAGCAGAAGGCGCCCAGGGCATGCTGGCTGTTGTGGATCCAGGGGGGATAGAAGGCGTCGGGCCGGCGGTAGACCAGGTGGTGGAGCATGGCGAGCACCTGCCGCTCCATGGGGGTGAAGGCCTTGGAGGTCTCCACCTTGACCAGGTTCTGGTTGAGGGCGGTCATGAGGCGCGCCAGGGGGAGCATGAAATAGGGGAAGGCCGAGGTCATGTGCCCCACAAACCCGGGGGCAGCGGTATGGACCGACTGGGCCACCAGGTGTTTTTTGACGAATTCGGTATAGTCGGAGACGTAGGTGGGCTCTTCGGGGATGGCCGGGGAGGAGAATTGGGCCTCGATCTCCTCCATGCTCCGTTCGGTGGCGACGATATGGGTCTGGAGAAAACCGGCCACATCGGCCGCAATGGCCTGGTCAATGGCGCCGAGGGTTGAACCCGGCGCTTCCGGAACGGTGAAGATGCGGTAGAGGCTTTCCAGGTTGGCGCGTGCTGCTTCGCAATTTTTCGGCATTATGTTTTACCCCGTAATTACTGGGATTGCTGGCGTGCGCTGCCCTACGGTCATACCACAAAAGGAGGGGCGCAGCAATGGTTCACTCCGGGTAAATGCAGCTTTCCGGAAACCGGGGTGTTCGGCTTCGGGGCACCAGCAACGCAACGCTTCAACATTGGCCCGTAATGGGGCATAATGCCGCCATGACTTCGCTCCGCCGCAATATCCCCCTGCTCTACGCCTTCTCCTTCCTGCAGATGACCCTGTTCCCCATGGCCATCATCACCCTGTTCTGGAAGGAACACATCGGCCTGTCGCTCTCCCAGATCCTGCTGTTGCAGAGCATCTTTGCCGTGGCCATGGTAGTGATGGAATACCCCTCAGGCTATATCAGCGACCGGATCGGCTACCGCACGGCCCTCACCGCGGCGTCACTCCTGGGGTTGGCGGGATGGGGCTACTACACCGTGGCAACATCGTTCAGGGACGTCCTCATCGCCGAAGTTCTGCTCGGCATCTCCACGTCTTTCATCAGCGGCACAGACAGCGCCATGCTTTTCGAATCCCTAAAGGAGAGCGGCGCGGAGGCCACTTACGCCCGCTGCGAGGGGCGCTCCACCTTCTTCGGCCAGACCGGGGAGGCGGCCGGTGCGCTCTTCGCCGGTGTTCTCTATGCCCGTTACCCGTTGTTCCCTTTCTTTCTCCAGGTAGCGGTCTGGCTGCTGGCGCTGGTTATCACCCAAGGGCTAACCGAACCCCGGCGTGAACCGCACCGGCACGGCAGCCACCTTGCCGAAGCCATTGCCTCGGCGCGCTACGTCTTCCTGGAGAACCGGCGTCTACGGGTTACCGTTCTGCTCAGCGTCGTTCTTGGCATTTCCTCCTTCTACCCGGTCTGGCTGATCCAGCCTTACATGCGCGACTGTGGCGTGCCGCTTGCCTCCTTTGGCCCGGTCTGGGCCGGTGCCAACCTGATCGTCGCCATCTTCGCCGTCCTGAGCCACCGGGTTCGGGCCTTTCTGGGAGACCGGGGGATGATTTTGCTGGTGGTGGCGCTGGTTTGGGGAGGGTACCTGGGACTGGGGCTGGCGGCGGGAGTGTGGGGCTTCCTCTTCTATTATCTGCTCACCGCCATGCGGGGCATGCGGGGGCCGTTCCTGCTCCATGTGGCCCAGGCCGAGATTCCGTCGGCCAGCCGGGCAGGGATGCTGTCGCTGCAATCACTTTGCTTTCGTCTGTTGTTCGCTATCACCGGCCCGTTTGTGGGGAGATATGCCGATGCCTGCGGTGTGAGGAAAGCTTTCCAGCTGCTGTTCGTTGCCTTTGTCCTGATCCTGCCGCCATTGGTGTATCTCTTTCTGAAACAGCGGCATAGTGACGGTTCCGCCGGTTGATCATTGCAAAGGATTGCAAACACAGAAAAACGGCGGCTGGTCGGCCGTCTTTAGCCGTTTCACAATATGGGTGCGTTCTATAGCGCGCGTATATTGTTGTTACGCCGGGGGCTATCTGTTAATGTGACAAATCAACAAAGCGTTTTCGGGTTATCATGATTTCATCGGAAGACTTTCTCATACAACATTCCAGCAACCAGACGAGCATCGAGGCGGGGCGGTCGTATTTGTGTAATCGATTTATCGCCAGAGACCTTTCACGGTTATTGATACTGATCCTCCTCATCCTCTCGCCGCTCACCTACTCAAACGATAGTATTCCCAATTTCGCTCCTGATGGCGTATCAAGCTGTTTTCTGTTTAAAAAAGACAGCTGCACTGTTGCCGTCATGGGACCTGGCGCACCGCCGATCATTGCCCTGGTTGATGCACGTGTTGTTGCGCCCCACACCCCCTGTCCAACTCCTCATATCTGCCCCGTCTGTTCAGCTCAGTCGTCAAGAGCCTCCCCTGTCTGATTCCGGCCCGTACCTGACAACAGAATAACAAGGAACCCATCCTTCCGGCGCATTGAGGTGTTATGCACAGTGTGTATGGAGTATGGCTGCCGGAGTTTCCGAAAAATCTACTGCACAAACCGGATGGTTGCAGAGGCTATCCGCGAATCGAATACGAGCAGTACTGCGTTCGTGATTCAAAAAGGACATATATCCATGGGAATAATTTTGTCATTCATATTGTTAATCCTGACTTCAGCGCAAACAGCGCTGGCTTCCGGAGGTGCCGAAGCAATTGTCGACCTGACCAGGAGCGGCATGGGAATTTGTGCTTTGGTGCTGTTTGTCGGCGCATATGCCTTGGTAATATTTGAAGAGCAGCTTCACCTTCGCAAAAGCAAGCCGGTTATCGTTGCTGCCGGCATCATCTGGGTACTGGTGGCCATTTCGTACCAGGCTCTCGGCAAGCCCGACCATGCCCATGGCGCAATTCTCGCCAATCTGACCGAATACGCCGAGCTATTCCTGTTCCTGCTTGCGGCCATGACCTACATCAATGCCCTGGAAGAGCGCAATGCTTTCAGGGCACTACGCTCGTGGCTGGTGAACAGGGGGTTTACCCTGCGTACGGTTTTCTGGATGACCGGCCTGCTGGCTTTTTTTATCTCACCGGTAGCAGACAACCTCACCACTGCCTTGCTGATGGGGGCAGTTGCCATGGCGGTCGGGGGAAAAAACAAAAAATTCGTGGTTGTAGCGTGTATCAATATCGTGGTGGCGGCCAATGCCGGCGGCGCTTTTTCACCTTTTGGCGACATAACCACACTGATGGTCTGGCAGAAAGGGAAGTTACAATTCTTTGAGTTTTTCGCAATATTCATCCCGTCGTTTGTCAACTGGATTATCCCGGCAATTTGCATGAGTCTTTCCGTTGCCAAGGAAAAACCGGAAACCAGCACAGTGTCCGTTCGTATGAAGGTGGGCGCAAAACGGATCATGGCCCTGTTCCTGTTGACCATTGTCACTGCCGTCTCTTTTCATAATTTTCTGCAATTGCCCCCTGCCGTCGGAATGATGCTCGGCTTGGGCTATCTTTCCTTTTTCTCCTATTACTTGAAAAAATTGGAGGGGAAGCTTTTGAGCGAAGAATCACCCCTTGATGTAACAAGCCACAAGCATTCCACCGTCGATTTTTTTCATAAAGTAGCCAATGCCGAGTGGGACACGCTGCTGTTTTTCTATGGGGTAATCCTCTGTGTTGGCGGTTTGGGCCAGTTCGGCTATCTGGCCGGGATATCCGGATTAATGTATGACGGTCTGGGGCACACCGGGGCCAACGTGCTGGTCGGCATCCTTTCGGCCATCATCGACAACATTCCGGTCATGTTCGCGGTGCTGACCATGGATCCCCAGATGTCTCACGGCCAGTGGCTACTGGTGACCCTTACGGCCGGCGTAGGTGGCAGCCTGCTTTCTATTGGCTCCGCAGCGGGTGTGGCCCTTATGGGGTCGGCTCGCGGTATCTACACGTTTGGAGCCCACCTGAAATGGAGCTGGGCAATCGCCCTGGGGTATGCCGCCAGTATTGCGGCGCACCTGCTTCTGAATGGAAGGTATTTTCATTGAAGCGGTATTACGTACTGTCGAGTTTGAAGCATCTTGGTCTATTCCCTGCAAGTACTGTGGCAAATACATCAGCTCCATGTGGTGCAACCTAATTAAAACGATAGGTTGGAATGCTTGCGCCTTCGGTTGTATGGGGAGCAAAAATGTGGCGCTGCCCGGACAACAGGCAGCACCGTGCCATTTTTCGGGCAGAAATTGCGTGAGGGGGGATCTTGATGAAGACGAAGTGCACGGACCGTTATGTCACATTCAAGGGGATCGATGGTGACGGCAATGCCCGCAGGCTGATATTGATGCTGCGCCGGCATATCGATGCCCCGGATGTGAGTAATGCGTTCTGGGAATCATTCAAGCAAAAGCTGTCGCTGGTTGGCTCGCCCGATGCGAACCATGGCCGTGTTCTTGACGAACTATTCCTGGTTCACTCCTATATCAACAACATCCGGGAACTGTTTGAAGAACGCGACGACCACGAGGCCTTGGAGTTGTTGCAACAGATCGAAGAGGAATCCTGCTGAAACCCTTATGCCACCCAATAAGGTCTGGCGCGCCAGTCATCGACTCCATGGCAACCCCTCGAATTACTGCATAGGTTTACCCCCATAACACTTTTCCAGACGCATTATTACGGTACTGGCCTTGTGAAGAGGGAGTATAATAAAGGCATGGAAATTGGTGCGTTAGGAGGTTTGTCATGTCAGTACTCGAACTGGGCGCAAAGGAAGCCGCAACACTGGCCACCGCTCTCGAATCATACCTGGACGAGCTGGCCACAGAACGGGTCGGCACCGATAATCGGGAATTGCATGGGGAACTGAAGGAGCAGGAGGCGATTCTCGGCGAAATCCTGGAACGTCTCAAAGCCGTTAAGTTTTGACGCGATCATTATGGTGCCCCGCTGTTTTGCAAATGTATACGCGTCTACAGGTATACATGATTGGCGGAGCCACAATGAGTCTATATAGTACCCTGATCGGTTCGATAAACGTCATGTGTAAGAAGTCATGTGTAAAAAGCTCTTTATTGCGGCAACCGGACAACATTGCGGTAAGACAACCATCAGCCTGTCCCTGATGCACTTGGCGCTCAAGCGCTATCCCCGCGTAGGCTACATCAAACCCCTTGGTCCCAAATGTCAGGATTTCAATGGCATCATCGTCGACAAGGACGCTGCGTTGATGGCCCGGGTCTTCGGTCAGGAGGAGCGCATCGCCCTGATGTCGCCCTTGGTGCTGGGAAAAGGTTCCACCCGACGGTTTCTTGACGGCGTGCGTACCCGGGAATGGGCGGTTGACAAGATCTCCTCGGCGTGCCGGGAGCTGGAAGCCCAATGCGACCTGCTCCTTATCGAAGGTGCCGGTCACAGCGGCGTCGGCTCTGTCATCGGGCTGAACAATGCCGATGTGGCCGCCATGCTGGGGGCATCGGTACTCATGGTCGCCGGCGGCGGCATCGGCAGTGTCATCGATTCGGTGCGCATGAACCTGGCGCTGTACGAGCAGGCCGGGGTCCACGTCGGCTTGCTGCTGGTCAACAAGATCATCCCCGGCAAGCGGCAGTCATCGCTGGCGTATCTGGAAAAGTACTTCACGCCGAAAGGGATCAAAGTAAGGGGTGCCTTTGACTACTCGTCGGTTCTGGCCGATCCCACCCTGCAAAACCTCTCGAAACTGCTGGACAACCCGTTGCATGGTGATCAAAGCAAGCGCCAGCGGATCATTCATCACATCCAGCTGGGAGCCGCATCGTCACAGAAGGTCATTGACGGCCTCGAAGTATCGACACTGCTGATCACCACCAGCTCCCGTGACGAGCTGCTTGTCACCCTTTCTTCGCTCTACAACATTCCAGCCTATCAGCGCCAGATTGCCGGCCTCGTCATCCCGGGCCGAGCCCCGGTTTCGGACATCACCCAGCGCATCATCACAGACAGCGGCATCCCGTACATCCGGATCAAGGCGACAACGGCGGAAGTCTTCACCGCCCTGACCGCCCACATTTCCAAGATTACCGCGGAAGACACGGAAAAGATCTCCCTGGTAATGAGCGAGGCCGAACAGGTCATAGATTTCGGCGCCATCGAAAGTATCCTGTAGCGCGGTACGGGTCCCGGAACCATGAACTTCAGTGGATGAAGTTCATGTAGGTCTTGGCCTCGCGCTCCGGCGGGGTGATCGTGCCTTTGCCGTGCTCGACCAACTTCATAAGCCAGGCCATGTTCTTCCCCAACACCCGCATGATCTGCACCCCTTCCGCGTCCTGGCTTACCTCACCCGGGCTTCTGCCGTGGATCACGTTCCAGTAGTTGGATGTGGGCAGCAACATCTCCGCATAGTTTAAGAAATTGTTCAGCTGATCGAAGGTTGGCAGGCCGCCTGAGCGCCGTACCGCCACCACTGCCGCGCCCACCTTGTGGCGGAGCATACCGTCATTGACGCCGGTCACATAGAAGGCGCGGTCCAGAAACGATTTCATGGTGCCCGCAATGGCGGAGTAATGCACCGGCGAGCCAAGGAGGATTCCGTTCGCCGCTTTCATCTTCTGAATCCACTCGTTAACCTCGTCACCCGGCAGGACACACTTCTCATTCCTGTTCTTGAAACACTGGCCGCAGGCGGTACAACCGCGGATCACCTTGTTGCCCACATGCACAATCTCGGTTTCGATCCCCTCCTGTTCCAACTCCGCTGTCACCATCTTCAGCGCATGCCAGGTATTACCTTCCTTGTTTGGGCTGCCGTTGAACGCCACTACTTTCATTTCTATTCCCTCCCGACAAACTCAGACTTTATTTTTTGCATCATTTTGGCTATCCTCGCCCATAGGATAATAATAGTCAATAATGTACTTATTCGATACGTAGTACCTACTTTAAAACTTAGTACCTAATCGGGAACCTCATATTGGAGAGCAGACATGCAATCGCGTTCAGCGTCAGACCTCATGATCTATCGTGACAAAGAGTACAAGTGCGGCATCGACGTCACCCTGGCGGTGGTCGGAGGTAAATGGAAGGCATCCATCCTCTGGCACCTGGCGCAGCAGACCATGCGCTTTTCCGACCTGCAGCGGCAGTTCGCCGGTACTACCCGCAAGATGCTGACCCAGCAGTTGCGCGAGCTGGAAGCCGACGGGCTGGTGCACCGTGAGGTATACCCCCAGGTGCCGCCGAAGGTGGAATACTCCCTCACCGAGAAAGGGAAAAGTATCTTTCCGATCCTGGACATGATGTGCGACTGGGCGCGGCAGTATTTGGGGGATTGAAAGCGGTGGTGCTGCCTATTGCGGACACGACAGCCGGAAACGGCAAAAGGCGGCCAATTGGTCGCCCTTGCTTGTTTCAACCATGGTATCCGCCCAGGCGGCCGATGGTCTTGTTTCGTTACGCGGGGACCTCGCCCAAGCCCATGGGCATTTGCGCATCATGTTGATCTTCAGCGGCTTGAAGTCCAGTTGCCGCCATAAGTCGCGGCTCTGGACTCATGGCTGCCTGACCGGCGTTCCGGCGCGGGTTACGCAGGGGCAGTTCCTTGGATCCCGTGTGCCGACGCTATCGAGCGCGAGGCCGATCCAGTTATGCACCTCAGTCACGTCGAAGCCGGCCAGACGCTCTTCACCGACCTGCATCAGCGGCCGCACTATGAAGAGCGGTTCGGCCACCATCAGCTCCAGTGCGTCATCCCGCCCGAACGTCGCAGGAATCACCCCGCCCGACTTCACCCGCGGGTGGGCCGGGTTGAACCACTCCGCCACCGGGCGGCCACCGAAAAAGAGCGCCAGAATCTCTGCGTTCCACGGCTCGGTAAGCAGGTCGCGCACCTCCAGTTCGTGACCAGAGGCGAGCAGAATCTCCTTTTGCCTGGCGTTTCCCTGACAGCCCGGTTTTTCCCAGAATATTACCTTAGCCATTGTTCCTCCAGGAAAGCCAAATCAAAAATCAAATTGGTGGTTCCAGCGGCCCAAACCAGTCGCCGTTCAAGGTTTCGATCGGCGTGCTCCCGGCAGCCCCGTGTAGCAGCGCAACAAGGTTCCCGTTGTCATCACTGCGAATGGCTACTATTCTCAATTCGTGCTTTTGGCGGCCCGACTGGTGATGCCCATTCGGATCATACCAATATTTGCCGGCCACAATCGGTTTTGCTGGTGTCCATGCCATGATTTACACCTCCTGTTTGAAATGACTGCCTATGAATATTATTGAGATCGTTTTGTGTTTTTTGATTGGGCCCGTATTAAAAAACCCGGCACACCAAAAAGGTATGCCGGGCTCCATTGCTTGGGCACTAAACTTGAGTTAAATAATCATATATGACGGGGCCGAATTATTCAAGCTTTTTGAACCGGTGGCCCCATGGCGAGAGCGACCGGACGCAGCGCTCGGATCGGTTACAAGATCCTTACCAGTTCAGCCGTGCATACAATCGGTTGTTTGCGGCACCACCGTTACGGGGCATCACGAAGTAGCGATACCTGGATGCCGATGAAAGGGGGTAGGCCAGGTTTGTAGAAAAATTTCAAGCAGAAAAACACCAAGGGCAACCCATTGGCCTCTTTGGGAATTCAACTAAATGGTTCACGGCGTTCACGACGCTTGCCAGAGAATCTATCATGCATTAGATTGAGCCCCATGTCACTTGACCAACTCATTCAAAATCCCGATACCGATATGAATATCGGCTTGGTCCTGCTTTCCGATGACTGGCAGGTTGTCGGGATGAACGAGCATATGCGCCGCATTGCCGGTCCCGCCATGGGACCGATGGGGCAGGATCTGTTTCTGTTCCACTCACCAAAGAGCCGGGTAAAAGTGCGGGGCATTTTGCTGGAACTGTCTGCGCCGCGCAACGGGATGCCCAACACAATGATCATTGATTTTCTGGGCAAGGTAGTGATGCTCAGCGTCTCCCGACTGACCTTGATGTCACCGGACAGCACGATAGCATGGGCCGTGACCTTTCTGGACATGTCCGAGCAGACCGGGGCCGCCATGAACCCGCAGAGCGGCCATCTGGAGTTGAAGAAAATCCCCATCTATGAAAACGGCGTGTTCCACTTCCTTTCCGCCGACCAGGTCTATTGCATCGAGGCGGACGGCAATTACTGCCGGATCTACACGACCCTGAAAAAGTTTTACCTGCTGATGAGCCTGAAAACGGTACTCCAACGGTTCGCTCAACTGGGTTTGTTCCAGGTCCACAAGAGTTTCATCGTCAATCTCGCGCACATCAGGACCATCGAACAGAGTAGCGAAAATCGTTTGACCATCTCCTTTGACGATCCGGACATTCCGGCCGTTCCGGTGTCACGCCGCCTCGTGCCGGCACTCAAAAAAAGAATTTCCTCTCTTTGAACCGTTCATCCCGCCGATCCCTCCGTTCATCCAGTACCGGTTGAAACCTTTGCCCTGGGCGTGTCATGGTGGGCACCAGACCACCGCGTTTGCATCAGCGGGCAACGTACTTCATTCCCAAGGAGAGCCTTTAATGAAACTCAACCCCCGACCATTCGCCGCTGTCATTGGCGTTGTTACCATCCTGATCTGCCTGGCAGTCCCGGCCCTTGCCATGGCCGACAGCAGCAGATCGAAAGCACCGGCGTCGAAGAAATCAGCGGTAACCGCAAAGAAAACCGTGATACCGGCCGACGAAATCCTGCGGCGGAGCAGCGCCTACTTTGCCAACCCACCCTACCTGCTGGCAGAGGAGGTGTATGGCAAAATCGTTCAGGGCGGCGACAACTCCTTCTTTCTTGTCAGCCTGCAGTCGCGGGACGGATTTGCCAAAGGGCATGTGCCCGGTGCCGTCAATATCCCGTTTTCCGAGATTGCGGAACCTACAGCGCTGAAACTGCTCCCCCGGAGCCGGAAAATCGTGCTCACCTGCGATGACGGTCATCGTTCCATGGCCGCGGCCCTCTATTTCGCGCAACTCGGCTATAATGTCGCGACCATGCCCATGGGGCTGAACCGCTGGAATGCTGTCGCATCCGGCATCGCCTCCCCGTACGCCGGTTCCGCTGGCTATCCGGTCGCCACGGAACCTGTTGAAGCGACGTCCAAACACACGCTCCCTGTTTTCACCAGTACTGCTCGCAACGGTCGGAAGCTTATTACCGAGCGCACCAGAAAAGTTCTTGCATCAGGCCGGAGTCTGTTCATCGACCGGAACGAGGTGTACGAACGGGTAATCAAAGGTGGTGATGACAGGTATGTCCTGGTCAGTATCCAACGCCCTGAAGATTACGCCAAGGGGCACGTTCCCGGTGCCATCAACATCCCGTACAACGAGCTCGCCAAGCCGGGGAGTCTCCGAAAACTACCCGGCGACAAGAAAATAGTCGTCATCTGCTACATCGGCCACATGGCCGGCGCTGCCTCTTTGCTCCTGAACCAGCTCGGCTTCGAGGCCTACGATATGCGCTTCGGCACCCTGGGCTGGAACGACACCACAGCAGGGCTTGGATCGGCAAAGGATTTTCTGGTTGGTTTGGGCAAGACCTTGAATTACCCGGTTGCAGGAGACTTGGAAAAAAACGGCAACTAGTTCTGATCAGTCCCATGACCTCGCAGCAGGTCAATACGGAAAGGTTCTGACGGGCGCAACATTTGCAAAAGTGACAATGCAAGAAGGGCGGCCAGCTGAAAGCGCCGTTTGTATGTGAAAGAGCAGTAGTTCAACGGCAGGGGAATGCCCTGTTCCAGGCCTGAACGGTCCCCTGCAAGGCACATAAGCTCCAAAAGCCAGGCCGTTGGTAACCGGGCTGTCGTCCTGTGACGTCTTCGCCCGTATTTACCAGGTCAGGTACGGTGATCCTGCCAGCTCCACATGGGTCAGGAACAGCCGTGTGTCAAATTCCAGCTGGTGATAGTTGGGTTCCATATATTTGCAGAGTTGATAAAAAGCCCTATTGTGTTCCTTTTCCTTCAAGTGCGCCAATTCATGCACGATGATCATTTTCAGAAATTCTCTTGGAGCGTCCCGAAAGAGTGCTGCTATGCGGATTTCGTGCTTTGCCTTCAGCTTGCCCCCTTGTACGCGTGATACAAATGTGTGAGTTCCCAGGGCGTTGTTGATCACATGGATCTTCCCGTCGTAGACAACCCTGCTCAGAGGCTGGGCGGTGCGCATGAACTCGTTTTTGATTTCGACGGTAAAGTCATAGAGCAACCTATCGGTTCTGATATCGTGCGTTTTTGGATATTTCTGCACAATGACGTTGCCCAATCGGTTTTCCGCCACCAGTTCCGCCACTTGGGCAGTTATCTCCGGTGAATAGCCAGCTAAGTATTTCAAATAATGCATATTCAGTTTGACCCCTTCGATTCTGGTTGGAAAGATCACTTCACAATCAATTTCCTGTTGTCTGCATAAAATTTGGGCACCTACTGTGCTTTGAAGATTGGCCAGTTTGGTAACTGTCGGCAATGACTATAAAATAATTGCACTCAAGATTGGCATACTCTTTGTAAGGGCCTTATTCAATTTCATTGCCAAGGCCGGGAGACGGGAAGATTGCCCATAACCCTGCGGCCTTATCCGGCAGTGGCCTGGGGGCCCAAAATGCCGGACACAGGCCAGTGATAAAATGAAAGCAGTAGTGGTCAATACTAAGACAAGAAGCAAGGACAAAGAACAATGAACGCTGGACGGTTCCGAACATGCCTCATCTCTCTGCTGATGGTACTCGTGGTTTGCGGGACCGGTGCTGCAACTGTTTGGGACTATTCGGATTATATTGACAACAGCACAGTCCATATCTGCCATGTAGATCAACATGACACGGATATGGAAGAAGTCAAACTCACGATAAGTTTTCACAACGAAGATATTATCTGTCCCAACCTGTTCCATTTTCCAGAGCCTGAAATCTGCGATGTATCTCCCACGGCTGTTCAACTTACTCATTACCCACTGTTATACATTACAGCATCATTCCCCTCGCGTGCATCACCCGCCTGATAATCTCCTTTCTCAAAAATCAATCTACTCAAAGCTATCATCAACACCATAATCCGGTTGTTTTTGTGTCGTCAACGGAATGTATCACTTTTCAGTGGTGTCTTTGACAATAACCAGGGTCATGCGGCAATTGTCGCCAGCAAGCCTACATTCAGGGCCTGTTTTGACATTGTTTCATCTGTCACCCGGTAACCCGGATACGGTGGGTATTTTCCGTCCACAGTTTCTTATGAAAATTTGACCTATATACGTACACAAGGGAGCTGAATAATGAAACTAATCGAAGCAATAATAAAGCCGTTCAAGC
Source organism: Geobacter sp. (assembly GCA_003574895.1). GTDB lineage: Bacteria > Desulfobacterota > Desulfuromonadia > Geobacterales > Pseudopelobacteraceae > JACPFJ01. The sequence goes on along the minus strand of PJFB01000016.1, from coordinate 52,090 downwards.
TTGACGAAGTAAAAGATGCTCTCAATTCAATTGGTATTGAGGGTATCACTGTCAGTGAAGTCAAGGGATTTGGCCGCCAGAAAGGGCATACTGAGCTGTACCGTGGTGCAGAATATGTTGTGGACTTTATTCCCAAGATAAAGTTGGAAATTGCCGTCAGCGATGGTCTTGTTGGCAAAGCTGTTGAAACTATTCAAGAAACTGCAAGAACTGGCAGGATCGGCGATGGCAAGATATTTATCATATCGCTAGAAGATGCAATCAGGATTAGAACCGGCGAAAACGGAGACGACGCGGTCTGACGTTTTGATAATCACTCATATTTATATCTATCTCAACTGATATAAGTGGCAACGGCGCCCCTTACAAACAAGAGTAAATCTTGAAAGGAGTTATCCGTGAAACGCAACACACTTAAAATTGTTACCTTGATGATTGCTTCAGCTATAGCGTTGATTTTTTCCATGACGGTTTTTGCCGAAGATAAACCGGCTTCGGCTCCAGCGGCTGTTACACCATCAGAGTCTTCAGCCCCATCCGTTGCTCTGCCAGCAACGCCGGCTCCGGTTTCCGACCCATCCGGTGCCAGTATCGGCGTCGCCTCCGATACGATCGGAGCCTCTGCCAATGCGCCAACCCAGGAAGATTTGGACAAGCTTGGCAAAACTGAGCCGCTTGCCACCAAGGTGGCCGACGTGGCCGGCCATAACAGAATATCAATAAACATGGTCTGGACCCTTGTCTGCGGCTTCCTCGTCATGTTCATGCAGGCCGGTTTTGCCATGGCTGAAACAGGCTTTACCCGTGCCAAAAATGCCGGGCACACCATGGCAATGAACTTCATGGTGTATGCACTGGGGCTCCTCGGCTATTGGGTTTGCGGTTTTGCTCTCCAGATGGGCGGAGTTGGAGGAGTGGCAGCTTTGGGCGGGGCCAAGGCTCTGAACAGCGAATTTGTTATCCACCTGTTTGGCAAGGACTTCGGTCTGTTTGGCACGAAGGGTTTCTTTCTTACAGGAGATGTGTACGATGCGTCCATTTTCGGTCTGTTCCTGTTCCAGATGGTTTTCATGGATACCACTGCCACAATTCCGACCGGCTCCATGGCAGAGCGTTGGAACATGAAATCATTCTTTGTTTACGGTTTATTCGTTTCCAGCATTATCTATCCGCTCTATGCTAACTGGGTTTGGGGCGGCGGCTGGTTAGCAAGCCTGGGCAGTAACTTTGGACTTGGCCATGGCCATGTGGACTTTGCCGGATCTTCTGTCGTTCACCTGACGGGTGGTGTCTGTGCCTTGGCAGGTGCGATGGTCATTGGTCCTCGCGTCGGCAAGTTCAACAAGGATGGTTCACCCAACCCGATTCCCGGGCACCATATTCCCATGGCAGTTGTCGGTTGCTTTATTCTGGCCTTCGGCTGGTTCGGCTTCAATGCCGGCTCAACGTTAGCCGGTACCGACCTCCGTATTGCAGTTGTTGCCACCAATACCATGCTGGCCGGTGCTGCCGGTGCATTTACCTCATGGGTATACATGTGGATACGCTACGGTAAGCCGGACATATCCATGAGTGCCAACGGTCTGCTTGCAGGTCTGGTCGCTATTACCGCTCCCTGCGCATTTGTTACGGCTCCTGTTGCCGTACTTATCGGCGGGATCGGAGGGGTCTTGTGCACTCTTAGCGTCTTTTTCATTGAGCGTGTGATGAAGGTCGACGACCCGGTTGGTGCCGTCTCGGTCCACGGCGTCAACGGTGCTTGGGGCGTCCTTGCCCTTGGTTTGTTCGCTGACGGCAAATACGGTGATGGTTTCAATGGTGTCAAAGGTACGGTGACGGGACTGTTCTACGGTGATTCCGGGCAGTTTGTTGCCCAGTGCATCGGTACGGTGACCAATATTGTCTATGTCTTTGTCATCTCATGGGTCTTCTTCAAAATACTCGACAAAGTCGTTGGTCTGCGTGTGCCGAAAGACCAGGAACTTGAAGGGCTGGACCAGTTCGAGGTTTCAGTCAGTGCCTACCCTGACTTCAATCTTCGTCAACTTCCATTTGGTGGCGGACAAGGCTCCAGCAAAACTGAGCAAATCAAATAAGTAGCTGTTCAAATATCCAAATAGATGCATCTCCTTAAATCCGCTAACCCGATTGTCGGGTTAGCGGATTTATGAGAGGTGGCGATCTCCCTCATCTGCCTTTCGGACTGTAAAATTACAAGTCTATCTCGCAATTCCCATTTCAAAGAATGTCAGCCCGTATTTCCCGACTCAAACCATAGCCCAACTACGAGACCGAATAGCAGTTGCGACAGAGCTCTGTCGTTCCCGTGAATAGCATAAATCGGCAATTGCGATTGCAGGGGTCGTTAATACCGAAAATACCAATTTGACCTTGGGGTTGCGGCATGTCAATACTCTGAGCTCCGATACAAACCACACCAATCTGGATAGGAGTTTTTATTAAACTGGCCGGCATAGATATTGGCTCGCGAAGCATCGAATTCGCGCTTTTCGATGGTGCAACCGGTCAGGTTATCGACCGCTTTCAAGCCGAGACTTCCATCAATCTCTCCTCTCAATTGAGTCTGATCAGGGAGCAATACACCTGGGATCTGCTCATCTCAACCGGTTATGGCAGGCAGCTGGCGCAGAAGGTGTTGGGCGGCGATGTCATCACCGAAATCAAGGCATACACGACAGCGGCCCATCATTTCCACCCGGAAATCGACACGGTCATAGATCTTGGCGGTCAGGATACCAAGGCGCTGTCCATAAACCTCAGCAGCGGCCAACTGCATAAGTTCGAGATGAACGACAAATGTTCGGCCGGTACCGGGAAGTTCTTCGAAATGATGGCCGGCTCATTGGGGCTCAGCCTTGATGAACTGGTAACGGAGGCGCTCCGGGGGGGCAGGTCGGTGGAGATCAACAGCACCTGTACCGTTTTTGCCGAATCGGAGGTTGTAACGCTTTTGACATCCGGCGTTGCCCTGGCAGATATCGCCCGTGCCATCCACGAAGCGCTGCTGACCAAGCTGGTTTCCCTGTTGTCAAAAGTAATGCGCTCCGACAGCGGCGCGATCCTCTTTGTCGGCGGCGGTGCAAAGAACCGTGCCATGGTGCAGCTTCTGGCCGAGGCACTGAACAGACAGATCATCGTCCCGGAATATCCGGACTTCTATGGCGCCTACGGAGCAGCCATTCACGCCATACAATCAATTCGACAGGAGAGCATATGACCCCGTTATTCAATGATGATTTTCAGGAATTCCCCCTTAAGCGCGCCTTGGCGCAGGTTGTCGGCAAACGAGAAGCCGGTGCCAAGGTGATCGGGGCGTACTGCTCCTATGCACCGGTTGAAGTCGTCTGGGCCATGGGTGGCGTTCCGGCAGTCCTGTGCGCATTCTCCAATGCCCCCATTCCCAAGGCGGAAGAGACCCTGCCGGTCAACCTCTGCCCGTTGATCAAGTCCAGCTTCGGCTTTATCGAGCTGAAAACCTGTCCCTTCTTTGAGCTGACCGACGCCGTTGTCGGCGAAACCACCTGCGACGGCAAGAAGAAGATGTTCGAACTGATCCAGAAACATCGGCCGCTCTATGTCATGGATCTCCCCCAGTGCCCGACCAATGAGGGGGCGGTTGCCTACTGGCGGCACTCTGTCAACGGCTTCAAGCAGTTCCTTGAAGAGACCTTTGCCACCACTATCAGCGATGCCGCCCTGGAAGAGAGCATCAGGGAGTGCAACCGCAAAAACCGTCTGGTGAAGCAGATATTTGCCTTTGGTGCCTGCAAGCCCGCGGTCATCACCTGGCAGGAGATGTACGCCGTCGCCACCTATGCCATGTCAGCCCAAGGCCCGGAGGCAATCGCGCAACTGGAGGAGATCATTGCCACCCTGACAGCGCGCCGGGAGCAGAAGCTGTTCACGTCAAAAGAGAGCGCCAAAAGGGTGCTGATCACCGGCTGCCCGGTGGGCGGCGATGTGCTCAAGGTCCTCAAGCTTGTGGATGAAGAGGGGGCGGCCATAGTCGGCCTGGATTCCTGCACCGGTCTCAAACCCTATGCCGATGTTACCGAGGAGGGGAGCGGCGATCCGCTGCTGGCCATCGCCAAAAGGTATCTGCAGATCCCCTGCGCCTGCATGACACCGAACACGGGCCGCTTTGAGGTGCTGAAGCAGCAGGTTGAAGCACTCAAACCGGATCTGGTCATTGATCTCGTGCTGCAGTCCTGCCACACCTACAACGTCGAGACGGTAAAGGTAGAGTCCTATGTGCGGGAGGATCTCGGCACCAACTATCTGAAGGTTGTCACCGACTTTTCCCAGCAGGATCTGGGGCAGCTCAAGACAAGGATTGCCGCAGCGCTTGAAATGAACTGAAAGCTGAAACAGCAAAGGCGGCCGATCGGCCGCCTTTTGAATAGTGTTGTAACATAAATCTGTACGGCATTTCCGCTTATAAACGAGGTGCTAAGACTGAAAACTGGGGTACGCTCACTGACTCACCCGGACGTCTCCTCTCATTCTGCAGGAATCCCAAGTAACGCCACGAGGAACAGTAACAGAGCGATAAGGGCAAAGCCGACGGTCCTGATGCGCATCCCGCTCACCCTGCTGCTCAGGAAGGCCGCCAGCATGCTTTGCAGCCCGTAATAGACCGCAAACGCCCGCGACGCATAGCTGATGATCTCGTAGATATTGGCAATCCAGGTGAGCGCAATGGAAGCCACCACCAGGATGACGTATGACACCCGTGAAGAGAGGAGCCCCCTGCTCATCTCCTGCATCATCCCGCCGCCGCCATTGGTATCGGCCACGGCAGCACTGAACTGCGCCGCCAGCGCCGCCACGACGAGCAGGATCGGGAGGAGCGAGGCAATATGGCCGGTCATCTGTATGATCGCCGTTTCTCGCAGGCCGATTTCGGCCAGGGAGAAGCTCATGGCTGCGAGCCCGATGTAAATGATATAAATGAACGTCGAGATCCATTGCGCGTACTTCATGGTCTGAATGCGGGTCGCCGCATCGTGTTCCTCCTCCAGATAGCGGGAGGTTTCGAACCCCTGCACCGTGATGAGCAGTCCAAAGGCGATACGAAGCGAGTTCCACCCCATCTGCACGTTGTTGTGCACGACACTCCCCTCGCCCAGCATCTTCACGACATGGTACGTCATGCCCGCCAGGAGGCCGGCGATGATTACCAACTTCACCCCCACCGAGATCTGCTCCGCCCGCTCCATCCCCATAATCCCCCGCCACCAGCCGATGGCAGCGATGATTATCAGGAAGAGGGTGGTGACAATCCTGCCGTACACAACGTCGCTCCAAGGTGTAAGACTCACGGAAAATGCGCCGAACAGGTTCATGTAGTAGCAGACGGAGATGACGTAGGCAAAGGTGAGTGCGACGGCAGACAGGCGCTCCAGCCCAACTTCTGGCCGGTTGAAGGGAAGCAGGTTAAAGGAGCCGTCCAGGACCAGGATGTTCCACCGGATAACAGCGCCAACAACATAGGTGATAAGGCAGAGTCCGGCCATAACCAGGGTAGCCCAGTCGCCAAACTCGCGGATCAGAATGGGGGCAAGGACAAGGAACCCGCTGCCGATGATGGAGGCAAGAGGGGTGACGGTGGCACGCCATGTCCGGGACACCATGACGCGGGGATGGAACAGTAAGAACGCCATAAGAACGATCGAGACGATCACGATCGTATTTGAGATTAGTTCCTGTGACATGCTTGTCAAGTGTAGCCGACGTGCCCGGCAAGTCAAAGATCAGGATAGGTATTGGTGGGAAATTTCATGCAGAGTAACAGCATAGGCGGCCGATTGGCCGCCTTTTGAAATAAGTATGATGCCCCTTTATTTTCCATTTAAATATATTCGTCAAAGAGCAGTAGAATGAAGGTGACAGAGAAATCGTTACGGACTCGGTACACTGACCGCTCACTACCGACACTTATTCAGAGCGGCGCATCACGAAGGAGAAGTGAGATGAAAACGCATGCAAAGAACACCATTTGCCTTTGGTACGATGGCGACGCCGAAGAAGCGGCGCGATTTTATGCTGCAACCTTTCCCGATTCATACGTTGACGCGGTACACCTGGCACCGGGTGACTATCCGTCCGGAAAGAAAGGGGATGTGTTGACGGTGGAATTTACCGTGATGGGCATTCCCTGCCTCGGCCTTAATGGCGGCCCCGAGGTCAAGCACAACTGGGCATTCTCGTTTCAGGTTGCAACTGCTGACCAGGAAGAAACGGATCGATACTGGAATGCCATTGTCGGCAATGGTGGCGAAGAAAATGTCTGCGGATGGTGCCAGGACAAATGGGGCCTGTCGTGGCAGATTACGCCGATTGCTCTGACTGAAGCGATAACCGATCCCGACCCCGCCGCTGCCAAGCGGTCATTCGATGCCATGATGCAGATGAAAAAGATCGACATCGCGGCAATAGAGGCGGCGCGACGGGGTTGAAGGTGCGGAAATGATCTGCAAACAAAAGGCGGCCGTTTGGCCGCCTTTTGAATCAGGTAAACTATCCCCGAATTGTCCTACGCCGCAACGGTCTCCGCCCCTGCCAGCCGTCTCCCCATATCGAAAGCCCGCTGGCAGTCCAGCGGCAGCGCCTCTGCCCGCCGCTTCGCCTTGTGCACCGGCTCGAAGCTCTCGATCACCACTTCCTATAGTCGTACACCTGGCAAGTATTGAAAGCGCACAATGACTCGACGGTGCCGAGCAGCATTTGGGCCGAATTCCGGGGACAGCTTACTTAATTCATTTACGCCGCAAGCCGGAAGGTGGCATCCAGGGCCGAATTCCGGGGACAGCTTACTTAATTCATTTACGCCGCAAGCCGGAAGGTGGCATCCGGGCCGAATTCCGGGGACAGCTTACTTAATTCATTTACGCCGCCAGCCGGAAGGTGGCATCCACCTCTTCCCACGGGACAAAAAACCGGTTCTCTTCATCCTTTTCCACTAACCCCAGACGCTCCAAAAGTTTCACGTCGTCGAAGACATTGCGGTACTGGCGGTGCAGCGATTTCGCCAGAGCATTGATGCTCGCATGCCCCATGGAATGTAAGACGCTGAGCAGTTCAAACCGTTTTGGGGTAAGGTATTTGAGCAAGGTCGGGAGGTCTTCGAAATAGAGCCGCTCAACCGGCTGCTCCGGACGCCAGCCTGTGTCGAGCTTACGCGCGAAGTCCAGGGCTTCGGTGAAAAATTCATCATCTGACTTTATGCCGATTTTGATGTCACGCTTCATTTTTTCAGTACCTCCCTTACGTCCCGTTCGAAATCGGCAAACAGTCCTTCCATGCTGGTGAAGCCGTACGGCTGCTCTTGATCGGCGACATGCCGGTGGTCGCCCTTTCCCCGCTCATTGTCGTACCTGACAAGACATGCTCCCGTATCCAGCCGACCGCAGAAGAGTCGATATTTGAAACGATGGCCGCATCCATTCACGGGTGCATCAAGCTCCCAGACCACCATTTCTATGATCAGTCCCTGTCTGACTTTCTTATTCCTGAGGACGAGTCGTGCCCCCACTATACTACCTCCAAGAACATATGTTCTAACATAACATAACAAATAGCTGCGTCAACAGAAAAGCTTTGCGGCTCAACGAGGTGTTTCACCCCAGTTCCCTGATCTCCGTCTCCAGGGTCTCCTCACCGATGGTCAGGTAGCAGATCCCCTCGGTAATAGTGATGGACCAGGTGATGAACCGTTCCAAACGCTGGACCAGACCCGCGAGAAACACCGGGTCGATGCCGATGACGGTGAGGTTGGGGATGTTTGCCAGCTTGGGGAGGTGCTGCTGTTGCCAGCTCTGCAGCGCCCGGCCGCAGGCCAGCAGGGCGACCCGTTCGGCGTGGCGGCTCGCCTTGACGATTCGCTCGGCATCGGGGAGGCCTACCTCGACCCAGAGACGCACCCGGCCATCGCCCCCCTTTACCCAGAGGTCCGGCTCGTCGGTGGCACAGAGCCCCTTGGTGAAGGTCAGGTCGTCCTCGTTGAAGACGGCAGAGGCCAACAGCCGGGCCACCAGGCGCTCCTGGGTCTCCGACGGGTGTTGGGCCACGGTGGCCTGGAGGGTCTCGTAGCGGCCGCGATCGATATCGGCCAGTTGGATAGTGGTCTTGTAGATTGTTGATGGAAGGGCCATGGTGACGGATTCAGAGCCGGTTGGCTTCGTTCGTGTGGTACACGTCGAAAAAGATGACGCTGTTGTCATCCACCTCGTGGCAGAAGCCGCAGGTATGGGCCAGCTTCCGCCCTTCTTTGCGGCATTGGGCGCACCAGTGATAAATCAGGCGGTAATCGCGCCGGCCGACATATTTCTTGAGCCGGCCATGGTAGTCGCCGTGCATCCAGCCATCGGCATCGGCCGGGTTGTCGAGCAGGCGGTCGATGACCTCCAGGATCCGGGTGTGCCCCGGCGGATCGTGTTTCTCGATCTTGTGCAGCTTGCCGCTGAAGTGCGGCGTCGGGAAATAGGCAAATGGGGGCATAGAATTACCTGATACATTGACGAAGTGCAACGTGTAAGGATCATACCAACGTATAAGGGCGCCGCAAGGGCGCCCTTCCCTTAAAAAAATCAGGAAATGAGGAGTTTCTCGTCCTGGCAAGGTTGTCGATGGGTGCTACTTCAAATTCTTCTTTATCCTCTCCACCGCCTCAATCACATTCTCGCGATGGCCAAAGGCCGACAAGCGGAAGTAGCCCTCGCCACTAGGGCCGAAGCCGCTGCCGGGGGTGCCGACTACGTTGCATTCGGTCAGCAGTTTGTCGAAGAAATCCCAACTGGTCATCCCGCCCGGGGTCTTGAGCCAGATGTAGGGGGCATCTACGCCGCCGAAGCAGGTGACGCCGACTTCTCTCAGACCTTCACGGATGATGCGGGCGTTCTCCATGTAATAGTCGATGATCTCCTTGGTCTGCTGCCATCCCTCGTCGGAGTAGACCGCGGCGGCGGCGCGCTGGACAGGGTAGGAGGCTCCGTTGAACTTGGTGGTGGTGCGGCGCAGCCAGAGCTTGTTGAAGCTGTACTTCTCGCCGGTCGTCGTGGTGCCCATGACCTCTTCCGGCACGACCACCAGGCCGCAGCGGACGCCGGTGAAGCCGGCGGTCTTGGAGAAGGAGCGGAACTCGATGGCGCACTTCTTGGCCCCTTCGATTTCATAGATGGAGTGGGGGATGTCAGGGTTGGTGATGAAGGCCTCGTAGGCGGCGTCAAAGAAGATGATGGCGTCGTTGGCGTTGGCGTAATCAACCCACTTCTTCAACTCCGCTTTTGTAGCCACGGTGCCGGTGGGGTTGTTGGGGAAACAGAGATAGATGATGTCCACCTTGCCGGTGGGCAGCGACGGGATGAAATGGTTCTCCTCGGTGCAGGGCAGGTAGACGATGTTCTGGTAGTAACCCTTTTCGTCTGCCTCGCCGGTGCGGCCGATCATGACGTTGGTGTCGTTGTAGACCGGGTAGACCGGGTCGCCGATGGCAACCACGTTGTCCAGGGCAAAGATGTCCAGGATGTTGGCACAGTCGCACTTGGAGCCGTCGGAGATGAACATCTCCTCGGTCTTCAAGCTGACGCCCAGCGGCTTGTAGGATTTTTCTATGATGGCGTTGATCAGCCAGTCGTAACCCTGCTCCGGGCCGTAGCCGGCAAACTGGTCTGTGGTGGCCAGATCGTCCACTGCGTCATGGAATGCCTTGAGCACTGCCGGTGCCAGGGGACGGGTGACGTCGCCGATCCCCAGGCGGATGACCTTGGCGGTCGGGTTGGCGGCGGAAAATTCGCGCACGCGGCGGCCGATCTCTGGGAATAGGTAACCGGCTTTCAGTTTCAGGTAGTTGTCGTTGATTTTTGCCACATTTTCCTCCTGGTTTTGTATTAACTGCAATAAAGATCGCTTTCGCACAATATGAGCGTTCTATGTTTGGTTCCTGCCAGGGCAACTTCAACGGGTAATGGAAGTTCTCACAGTAATTTGCATCTCAATTCCCGTAGGCCAATACCTTTTTGCGCCGTTTTTCGTGATACATCCTTTGGTCGGCTTGTTCAAAGGCATCTATCAGGTCTTCGGCTGTATGGGCAGTTGCGCAGCCAAGAGAAACCGACAGCGGGAAGTTTTCCACCGGGGGGGTAGACTTGAGCAAGGCTTTTCTGAGGCGATCCAAGGTCTGCTTTACAAGCTCTGCATCGACTCCGGGCAGCAGCACGCCAAATTCATCTCCGCCGATCCGGGCTACGACATCTTCGGCCCGAAAGGATTCCAGCAATGTTGCCGCAGTCTCCCTGATCAGGACGTCGCCGGCGGCATGGCCGATAGTGTCGTTGCATTCCTTGAGCAGATCAATATCGGCAATGACAACGGAAATTGGCGTCTGTCTGCCGCGCGAAAGACGTTCCATTTCGGCGTCGAAGTATGACCGGTTATACAGGCCGGTCAGCGAGTCGTGAGTACTTGTATGGAGCAGTTCCTCGCTCTTGCGGTCTTCATGTTCGACCATGGCGTTGAAGGTTTGCACCAGGATGCCGATCTCGTCTTTGGAATCATGTTGGAAGAGTCTGGCTGAACCTTGCTTATGAGTAATATGCCTCACATGATCGGCAAAACGCACCAGGGTGTGAGTATATTGATTCATAATAAACCTGACCACAAAAATTATAACTGCCGTACAAAAAACAACTGCCAAGGCAAAGTATTTTTCACCTCTTTGGATCGGTTCGTATGCCTCATTAAGCGGATAGTTGGCGCCCAGTATCCAGTCGGTTGCCTGAAGGTGCTTGAAGGAAGTCAGGGCATGCCGGCCTTTGGAGTCAGTATTTTCGCCCGTGCCTTCGAAGCCGTTGATTGCCTTGTCCAATAGCGTGTTCTCACCCGGTTTGGCGGCGATTTTCATGATCCGGGTCTTGTCGGGGTGCATGATCATTGTTCGGTCATGGCTGATGAGATACAGGTATCCGGTTTTGGCGATGCGGATTCGCGACATGTCGCCAAGAAAATTATTCTGCAGCAGATTCAATCCTGCTCCCAGAATGGCAATCAGATGGCCGGCCTTGTCCCGAATCGGCACGGTAAACATCACAGACGGTGTGCCAGGTGTGTGGGTGGAGAAAAACGGAGGTGAAATGACGGGTTTGCCGCTCTTTATCGTCTGCTTGTAGTAGTCGCGGAAGGAAATATCCCGGCCTCGCCGGTTGGCGATGTAGGGGGATTCGACTATGATACGCCCTTCTTTTGAAAACAGGAAAAGCGCGTTGTCAAAGATGCTGGCGGTATCCGGGTTGTGGTCCAGTATCCATTGTGCCGCCTTGGGATCACTGACGTTTTGGGGAGTGAATTCCCTGGAAAGGGCGATCAAGGCTTTTTGAGCCGACCTGAGCTTTTGGTCGATATCTTGTGAAGCGACCGAGAGCAGGGTCATCTGTTGGGCAGAAATATTGCGCTTGAATTCGCTCTTGAAGTACAAGAGCGCCAAAGTGGCCAGCACTGATTGGAACAGGATGACAAAGGCGCATACCGCCATGGTCATCCTGAAGGTAATGCTGCGCCTTGTGGAAGGTTCTACACTTACCATCTAGTACCAGTAACCTTTTGCCGATGGTTTGTGGAATAATCGGCAAGTGTTAACAGCAAATTCACTATCTCAATCCGAGTACATCCTGCATGTCGTACAAGCCGGGTTTTTGCGTCACCACCCATTTCGCGGCCCTGACCGAACCGCGGGAGAACATGTCGCGGGTCATGGCGCGGTGGGACAGTTCTATGCGTTCGCCCATGCCGATGAAGTAGACCGTGTGCTCGCCGATGATATCGCCGCCACGAATGGTCTGCATGCCGATCTCTTCCCTGGTGCGCTCGCCGGTGATCCCTTCGCGGTGGCAGTTGGCCACCTTGTTGTAGTCGCGTCCCAAGGCTTCGGCCACCACTTCGCCCATACGCACGGCAGTGCCGGAAGGGGCATCCTTCTTCAGGCGGTGGTGAGCCTCTACGATCTCCACATCAAAATCGTCGCCCAGGGTGGTTGCTATATCTTTGAGAATTTTGAAGCAGACATTGACCCCCACCGACATATTGGGAGCCAGTATCACCGGTATGTCGGCAGCAAGTTCGGCTGCCAGGGCCCGCTCTTCGCCGGTAAAGCCGGTTGAACCGATTACGATCGACTTTTTCTTGAGTGCGCAGGCTTCCAGGTTTTTAAGAGACACCTTGGGGGCAGTGAAGTCGATCATCACATCGCAGGAGGCAATGACACCGTTCAGGTCGGCGGAAAGCGGCACGCCCAGTGGTCCGCAGGCCGCGATCAAGCCGGCATCCTGACCCAGCAGAGGGTGGCCTGGCCGTTCCAGGGCTCCGGAGAGTTCGGCCCCTTCTGCTTCGACGATGGCGTTGATGATGCGTTGACCCATACGGCCCGCAGCGCCGCACACAGCAACTTTAATCATTGTGGTCTTCTCCGTTCTCAGTAGGAGCGCGCCCTTTCCGCCCTGGCTGCGTAAGTCTTCGCCAGGAGTTGTGCGGCGTAGCGCTGCTACGCCTCCGCCCCCTGTCTCGACAGCCTTGCCAGGACGAAAAAGTCGTACTCCGAAAAGTCAAAGGCCAGAGGCCGGTTAACTAGATCAGCTTGTATTCCTTCATGATCGCAGCCAGTTTGGCCTTGTTGGCGTCACTCATGGGCGCCAGCGGCAGGCGCACCTCGTCGGAGCATTTGCCCATCAGACCCAGGGCGGTCTTGACCGGCACCGGGTTGCTCTCTATGAACATGGCGTTGTTGATCTTGAGCGTTTTCAGGTGCAGTTGACGCGCCGTTTCCATGTCGCCGGCGTAGAAGGCATCCACCAGGGAGGCGATCTCTTTGGGCATGATGTTGGCCGTCACGGAGATGACCCCCTTGGCACCACAGGCCATCATGGGGAAGGTGATGAAGTCGTCGCCGGACAGGACATCGATCTTGTCGCCGCAGAGGTCCAGTATTTCCGAGGCTTGCTGCAGGGAGCCGGTGGCCTCTTTGATCGCGACGATGTTGCTGTGTGCCGACAGCCGTGCCACAGTTTCCGGCAGGAGGTTGACGCCGGTGCGGCCAGGGACGTTGTACAGGATCTGCGGAATGGCCACGGCCTCGGCGACGGCGCTGTAGTGGCGGTAGAGCCCTTCCTGGGTCGGTTTGTTGTAGTAGGGGGTGACCAGCAGGCAGCCGTCGGCGCCGAGTTTCTTGGCGTGCCCGCTTATTTCGATGGCTTCCCTGGTGGAATTGGAGCCGGTGCCGGCAATGACCGGAACCCGCTTGTTGACCTGATGGATGACAATCTCGATCACCCGGTCATGCTCCTGATAATCAAGGGTGGACGATTCGCCGGTGGTCCCGCACGGCACAATGGCGTCAGTGCCGTTCTCTATTTGGAACTCCACCAACTGGCGCAGTTTTTCTTCGTCAACGGCTCCATTGGTAAATGGGGTGACGATCGCTACGATACTTCCTTTGAACATGGCACTAACCTCCGAATATGGATAAACTTAAAGGAATGAAGCAATTTTTTCGCCAGCAATCAGGTCTTCCACCTTCTCCCGTTCGCGGACCACTTCGAATTTGTCGCCCTTGACCATCACCTCTGCCACCCTGGGACGGCTGTTGTAGCTGCTGCTCATGGCAAAACCGTAGGCGCCGGCCGACATGAAGGCCACCAGGTCATCCTGCTTGAACATCGGCACTTCACGCCCTTTGACCAGAAAGTCGCCGGACTCGCAGATGGGGCCGACAATATCGGCAACGATCATGCCGTCCTGGTCCTTGGTTACCGCCTGTACTCCGTGGTAGGAGTCGTAGAGGGCAGGGCGGGCCAAGTCGTTCATGCCGGCATCGATCATGATAAAGTTCTTCTCGTCCCGGGCCTTGGTGTAGAGGGTCTTGGCCACCAGGATGCCGGCGTTGCCGACCAGGTTGCGGCCCGGCTCGAACACCAGGTGCATCCCCAGGTCTTTAGTGGCGGCTACGATCTCCCTGCCGTAATCGGACGGCAGTGGGGGCTCTTCGGAGTTGTACTGGATTCCCAGGCCGCCGCCGCAGTCGAAGTATTTGAGGTCGATACCCTGAGTGCGAAGCTTGGTGATCATGACCTTCAGTTTCTCGATGGAGTCCACAAATGGGTTTACCTTGGTCAGCTGGGAGCCGATGTGCATGTCGATTCCGATCACATCGATCCCCGGCAAGGTCTTGGCCCGGCTGTATTCTTCCATGGCCCGGTCGATGGTGATGCCGAATTTGGCGTTCTTCAGGCCCGTGGTGATGTATGGGTGGGTGCCGGGATCCACGTCCGGGTTGACGCGGATGGCGATGCCGGCCTTTTTGCCCATCCGTACGGCGATCTCATTGATGCGGGTCAATTCCTGCTCCGACTCCACATTGAACATCAGTATGCCGGTATTGAGGGCATACTCGATTTCATCGTCCTTTTTGCCCACGCCGGAATAGACCACCTTTTTGGGGTCAACACCCGCCTTGAGGGCGCGGTACAATTCCCCGCCGGAGACGATGTCCATCCCGCCCCCCAGGCTGATGAAGGTTTTCAACACCGACTGGGTCGAATTGGCCTTGAGCGAGTAGCAAATGGTGTGCGGCATGGCTGCGAAGGCGTCGTCAAAGGCCTTGAAGTGGCGTTCCAACGTGGCGTGGGAGTAGACGTAGACCGGTGAGCCGACCTTGGCCACAATATCCTTGATTGCCACTTCTTCGGCAAAAAGCTCATTACCTACGTACTGAAAGTGATTCATCGAAGCCTCCATAAATAAAATTGTAAGTGTCAGAACACTAATAAATAAAAGTGGATATATTTATCATGGTAGTGGATAAAAGTCAAAAGGAATGAGGTGGTTGCACCATGGCCTCTTCATGGCGGCCGAGCCGTCGAAATATGAGTTTGCCGCGCAAATCAAAAGAGTTATGGCCGCTGAAATGGCGATTTAGGGAGATCGTGCGTTAAAAGGTGTTTATCCTGTGGATGAATGCCAGCAGCAATCCGTAATGGTGGTGGTCGAAGCGCATGGACAGGCGGGGCAGGTCAGCCAGGTCCGGCTCATCCGTTTCTTCCGGAAATTGGGTGCAGCAGCGGATGTGGTCGCCCTCTTTGATCAGTTCTGAAAATTCGTCTTCCAGTGTGGCAACCTGCTCGGGGGTAAGTTCCTTGTTCAGGCGGATGACGAGCATGTGGTCAATGAAACGCATGGAGTGGTAGTTGCGGTAGAAGTTGTTGATCACCTCGATAGCTTCATTCTCATCCTTGGTGAGGGTGAAAATCGAGAAATCCTCGCCGGAAATGAACCCCTTCACCAGCAGACTCTCCTTTACGAAGTCAAAAAACTGTTCCCAGTAGCCATCCTGGTCGTCGATGAGGATGAGCGGCTTGGGCGAGGTCTTGCCGGTCTGGACAAGGGTAAAGACCTCCATGGCCTCATCAAGTGTGCCGAACCCCCCTGGAAAGACGGCTACTGCATCGGCTTCCTTGACAAAAGCTACCTTGCGATTGAAGAAGTATTTGTAGGTTACAAGTCTGGGGTTGCGGAGCATGACCGAATTGGGCCGCTGTTCAAAGGGAAGGCGTATATTGACGGCAAAGGAGTTTTCGCTGCCCGCTCCTTCGTTGCCTGCCCGCATGATGCCTGGCCCCCCGCCTGTTATGATCATATAACCCTTTTCCGCCAGGGAGCGGCTGAATCGGATGCATTTCTGATACATCTCATCATGTTCTTCGGTGCGGGCCGAGCCGAAGATGGTGACCTTTTTCCGGCTGCGGTACGGCCCGAAAACCCGGGCTGTGTAGCGCATCTCGCGCAGGGTCTGGTTAATCAGCTTGAGGTCCGCGAGGTAGTCAACATCCTGTCCGATCTTAAGGCTGGACAGCACCATTTCCCTGATAATTGCGTGGTGTTTGATGTTGCCAGCTTTTTCAATCAGTTGGTTTATGAGCTGGTCAACTTCGTTGTTTGACCTGGAAAAGCTGAGTTCCATGCAGATAACCTCGCAGTTGGTGTCTGATCAAGCGGAGTGCACGGTAACACAAATTACCGCACCGTGTAAACATGGCATGGGGCTACTTGGGGAACAACAAACACAGCTTGCAATCAAAAATGACGTATAGTACTATTACACCTTTCTCCGCCGCCAGCAGCGGCGCTTTCCGCAAAGCAAACACAATCAAGGAGCTACAACCGTTATGCTGGATCTTATGCGCAAAAAAAAGGAATCCATCGTTATCAAGGTGGTATTCGTCATCATTGTTCTCTCCTTTATCGGCACCATGTTTCTCGTGTGGGGCAAGGGAGGGGGAGGGAGTAGCGGTCCCGGCGGTTATGCGGCCAAGGTAAACGGCAACAAGATCTCTTTGGAGCAATACCAGAACGCATATCAGCGTATCAGGAACATCTATCAGCAGATCTACGGTCAGTCCATTACACCGGAAATGGAAAAACTGCTTGGTTTGAAAAAAGTTGCGCTGGACAGCCTGATCGACAATCAGTTGATCATAAAAGAGGCCAAATCCATGGGCATCAAGGTATCCAAGGATGATGTGGCCAACGCTATTTCAGCCATGCCCATGTTCCAGAAGGACGGTAAATTCGATTTCAACCTTTACCAGCAGATTCTTAAAGGCAGCCGCATCACTCCCAACGACTTTGAAGAGGGACAGCAAAGTGAATTGGTCCTGAAAAAAGCTCGCCAGGCCATCAAGGACAAGGTGACTGTCAGCGACGAGGAAGCGCTGGCGCAGTTTAAAAAGGAAAATGACAAGATTGATCTGGATTTTGTTTCCTATGCGCCCTCCGATGTGATCGGTGAAGTGAAGCTGACCAATGCGGATTTGAGCGACTACCTGCAGAAAAACCAGAACGCTTTCAAAACGCCCGAAAAGGTGGCAATTTCCTATGTTCTTCTGGATCCTGCCTCACTGGCCTCTAAATTGAGCCTTACCGAAGACGAGATACAAACGTTCTACCAGAAGAACATCGACCGCTGGCAGGGCAAAGACGGCATCCTGCCGCTCAAAGACGTCAAGGACAAGGTCAAGGCAGACGCACTTAGGCAGAAGGCTTCCAAACAGGCCTATGAGCTGGCTGCAGATACCCTCTACAAAAACATCAAGTCCGGTGATCTCAATCTGATTGCCACTAAACTCAATCTCAAAGTACAGGAAACACCCATTTTTGCCGCCAGCGCCCCTCCCGCTGTTCTGGCAGGTGAGTCGGCTTTGCTCAAGAAGGCATTTGATACCAAGCAGGGCGAATTGGGCGGGCCGGTGGAGACTCCCAAGGGGATTTACATCTTTAAAATCAAAGAGCGCAAGGATTCTACTGTGCCACCTTTGGCCGAGATCAAGGGGGCTGTGGAACTGAAAGCCAGAGAGGCTAAAGCCATGGAACTGGCCCAGAAAAAAGCTGAAGACGCCGCCAGGCAGCTTGCCTCCAAGGCTGCTCTGAAAACCCAGTCCACCGGCAGTTTCGGGTATTCCGCCAAGGGTGATGTTCCGGGTATCGGCAATGCACCGGAGCTAATGGAAGCGGCTTTTAAGCTGACTGCATCCGCGCCGTCTGCCACTACCCCCTTCAAGGTAGGCAGCCGTTGGTACGCAATACGGCTGAAGAACCGTGTTGAAGCACCCAGAGCCGAGTTTGACAATACAAAGGAGCAGATAAAGCAGAAGCTGCTGCCCAAAAAGCAGGAAGAAGCCCTCGAAAAATGGATCAAGGAGCTTAGGTCCAAAGCAAAGATCGAGATCAACCAGGCGCTTGTCGCTGATAAATAGGAGGTATTCATGTCACTCGTAATGCAGACCGATTTTCCTGGACTGAAACTTATGGCCCGCGGCAAGGTGCGCGATATCTACGACCTCGGGGATTCCCTGCTGCTGGTCACATCCGACCGAATTTCGGCCTTTGACGTGATCATGAACGAACCGATCCCTGACAAGGGCTTTGTCCTGACCCAGATATCTGCCTTCTGGTTTCGCCAGATGGAGGATATCGTCAAAAATCACATCATATCCATTGATGTGGCAGATTTTCCTGCCGAGTGCCAGCCCTATGCGGACGTTCTCAAGGGGCGCTCAATGCTGGTCAAGAAGGCCAAGCCGCTGCCGGTGGAGTGCATCGTGCGCGGCTATGTATCAGGGTCAGGGTGGAAGGATTACAAGGCTACCGGTGCCATCAGCGGTGTTCAACTTCCATCGGGCCTTAAAGAGTCCGACCGTTTGCCGGAGCCGATCTTCACTCCTTCCACCAAGGCGGAGCTCGGTACCCATGACGAGAATATCTCCTTTGAGACTATGGCGGAATTGTGCGGCGGCAGTTTGGCCGAACAGGCCCGGGACTATACTCTGAGGATTTACACCAGGGCTCGTGACCTGGCCCTTGAAAAGGGGATCATCATTGCCGACACCAAGTTCGAGTTTGGTGTGTACGACGGTGAGTTGATCATCATAGACGAATGCATGACCCCTGATTCAAGCCGCTTCTGGCCCAAGGATCAATATCAGCCCGGTGGTCCGCAACCCAGTTTTGATAAACAGTTTTTGCGGGATTACCTGGAGACACTGGATTGGGGCAAGTGTGCTCCGGCGCCGCCGTTACCGGCGGAAATCGTCACCAAGACCGCCGAGAAATACCGTGAGGCGCTACGCAAAATCGCCGGCGTTGCCGCATAGCAGCTTGCTGGTTTCGGCATTTAGAAAAGGCAGGCCTTTGGCCTGCCTTTTCTTGTTAAAAAAACCTATAACTTGAAGTTGGCTTTTGGGGGGACATGGGCTATAATCTTCCCAGCGAAAACCGATCACGAACAATCAGGGAGAAATGAACCATGAAACTCGTAGAACTCAAGGAAATCGCTAAACAGTATGACATCAAGGCCGGCAAGATGAAAAAGGCCGATCTGATTCGGGCCATCCAGTGTGCCGAAGGGAACGAACAGTGCTTTGAGACCGGCATGTCTTCGCAGTGCGGCCAGGAAGACTGCTTATGGCGTGAAGATTGCGAGTGAACCCGCTATGGGGAATGGTCTGCCTGCCTGAGCCTTTTCATGCCTGAGTTGAGCCACCCTTAAGAAACCTGCCTAGTTCAATGTCAACCCTTGAGATGTGGTTAATCAACCATTTGAGCAGCATGTTATTAGTTTCCATGACATGGTGCAGGGCCATTCCTTCCTGGTCGATCTCCGATTTTAGCGCCTTTAGGCTTTCTATGAAGGAATCATGCTGCTGCTTGTGAGCAACATACGCTGGGTAGCGTTTCTGGCGCTGTAATTCTTCTTCATCAGCAAAATGCCGTAGCACATACTCGTCGAGAAATGTCAGCAAACCAGCCAACTCCTCCTTGCCTTTGCCTGACTCGCAGGCTTCCAGCAACAGTCCGAATCTTTTCAATAACTCCTTGTGCTGATTATCTATCTCCACTACGCCGATGGCGAGGGAATCTCTCCATTGAATCCTCATGAATTGCTACTCCGTTGAAATAATATTTGATTTCAGTCTGATACGATGGTTTTCTTGCTTGGTTTCCGCCTGCGTTTCACGGCCTGTTTCTTAAGGAGGTCACCCATTTTGCGCAGTTGCTCGTCCACCAGGTAATAGAGAGTGCCTTTGGCGAATTTTTTGTTTTTGCCGCGCTTTCCTGCCGGCATGCCGGTCAGGATCTCAATCCCCTGTTCGATCGTCTCGACGCTCCAGATATGGAACAGACCCTCTTTTACCGCTGTCACGACTTCCTCTTTCAACATCAAATGCCGTTCATTGGCCTTGGGTATCATCACCCCCTGTTGGCCGGTAAGCCCCTTTGATTTGCAGACGGCAAAAAACCCCTCGATCTTGAAATTTGCGCCGCCTATGGGTTGGATCATGCCGAGTTGGTTGACGCTGCCTGTAACGGCAATTCCCTGTTTGATCGGTATTCCGGACAGGGCCGACAGAAGTGAATACAACTCGGTGGATGATGCACTGTCCCCTTCGATGCCATCGTAGGACTGTTCGAAACAGATCGATGCCGACAGGGATAGGGGACGCTCGGTTGCAAAGGTGCCACCCAGGTATCCGGTCAGGATCATAACCCCTTTGTCATGGATTGGGCCGGAAAGCTTGACCTCGCGCTCGATATTGACCATGCCGTCCTTGCCGGCGTAGACCCGTGCCGTGATGCGTGACGGACGTCCAAAGGTATGGTCTCCCAGGCTGATCACCGAAAGGCCGTTTATCTGGCCCACAACCGCGCCATCGGTATCCACCATTATCGTGCCGTCTTCATACAGCTCTTGCAGGCGTTCTTCTATACGGTTGACACGGTAAATCTTCTCATCGGCAGCCCGCAGCACATCTTTGTCCGTGACAATCGAGTGGCCATCCTTCTTGGCCCAGTAACTGGCTTCGCGGATGAAGTCGGCAATCTCCATGAACTGGGAGGAAAGCTTGTGCTGGTCTTCAACCATGCGGGCGGTCTGTTCCAGAAGTGCGGAGATGCCGCTCCGGTCGAAATGCAGGAGCTTTTCGCAACGGCAGTGGCTGGCAACGAACATGGCATAATCCCGCATGATTTCGGGTGTGCGGGCAACGTAGCTGTCGAACTCGGCCTTGACCTTGAAGAACTTGCGATAGTCAGGGTCGAGATAAAACAACATGTAGTAGATCCAAGGGGTGCCGATCATGACGATCTTGGCCTGCAGCGGCACCGGTTCGGGCTTGAGTGTTACCATGGTCATGAAGCGGTATTGCTCCAGCACATCCTCGATCCTGATTTCACTGGTACGGATACAGCGCTTGAGTGAATCCCAAACAAAGGGATTGATCAGCACCTCTCTGGCATCAATCACCAGATATCCGCCATTGGCGCGGTGCAGCGCCCCTGATTTTATCATGGTGAAATCGGTCGCCGCAACGCCACCGTACTGCATGACGTGCTCGATGCGGCCAAAAAGGTTGTTATAGGTAGGATTTGATTCGAATACGATCGGTGCGCCCTTGGTTTCCCTGTTGTCCACCAGGACATTGACCTCGTAACGTTCAAAAGTCGGCTCCTGCCGCGGCAGCTTCAAACCAGGGATCTGGGGTTGGGAGGTCTGGGGCTTGAAGTCCTCCAGGTTGTTGAGGATGTCCTCCTGGACCGCCTCCAGGTAAGAAAGCACCTTGGGCAGATCGGCGTATTTTTCCTTCAGGGGGTCGAGTCGGTGCCCCAGGCAGGACATTCCCAGTTCACGGTCTGCCTGTGCCAGCGCTTCCTTGGTGACCTTCTCGCTGTCGCGCACCTGGCGCAATACGTCATTAAGTTTTTCGGTCAGTTCCTTGCCGATCTGGTCCAGATTCTCACGCTCGGCATCGGTAAGCGCTTCGTACTCCTCCTGGGTGTAATTGCGGCCTTCTTTCTGGGGTACCACAACCAGTCCGGATACTGTCCGTTGCAGAGTAAAGCCACGCTCATCGGCATCTTTTTCCAGGCCTTGGAAGAGCTGGTTGTTACTTTCCTGATATTCTTCAAGGATCTCGGCCCTGCGGGTCTCATATTCCTTGCTTTCCAAGGCCTTGGGGATATCGATCTTGAATGCCTCGACCAACTCCTTCATGTCGGCGGACATTTCGCTTCCCTTGCCAGCCGGCAGAGATATGGAGACAGCCGCATCGTGGTCTTTGAAGTTGTGGACGTACACCCAATCGTTGGGCTGGGGCTCGTTCTTGGACCGTTTCTTCAGGATACTGCGGATCGTAGATGCTCGGCCGGTTCCGGTTTCGCCGGCAATATAGAGATTGAACCCGGTCTCTTCCATTCCCAGCCCGAATTCTATGGAACGCAAGGCACGTTTCTGGCCAATGGCGTCTTCCAGATCAGGAAGTTGTTCTGTTGTCTCAAAATCGAACAACGTCGGGTCGCAGGTCCAGCGAAGCCGCTCAGTCGGTATCCTGAAATCATCCAGTGCCATGTATAACCCCTCTTTTCTGAGCGCAAACTCGGGAATTTAAGATCATGGACCGTAATAGTGTGACCAGAATTGTTCCATGTCAAGATTTCTCGAAGGTGAGTCTGACATTCAGATAAAAATCCGCATTGGCTGTTCCAGGAGATGGCGCAGTTCGGACAGAAACGCGGCAGCATAGGCGCCGTCCACGACACGGTGGTCCGAAGAAAGGGTCACCCGCATCAGCGGGGCAGCCACTATGTTTCCATCCAAGACCTTTGGTCGTTCGATCACGGCGCCGACAGCCAGGATGGCGTTCTGACCAGGCATGATCAATGCCATGAATTCATCGACATCGTACATTCCCAGGTTGGATACGGTGAACAGACCTCCGGATAATTCGTCCTGGCCCAGTCTGCCATTGCGCGCCCTTTCAGCCAACCTTGCAGC
The DNA here is from genome assembly GCA_003574895.1 of Geobacter sp. Classification (GTDB taxonomy): domain Bacteria; phylum Desulfobacterota; class Desulfuromonadia; order Geobacterales; family Pseudopelobacteraceae; genus JACPFJ01. The sequence continues at coordinate 29,700 of PJFB01000016.1, read as the reverse complement.
AGCCCGGGCAATTTCAGAGGGGGTAATGCGCTCGCAGTCCCTGATGACCGGTACCAGCAGGCCATCAGGAAGTGCGACGGCAAAGCCGATGTGAATACTGGCAGAGTTGCCACCTGGGACCAGCCTTGGGAAACGGGTCAGAGCCATGCCACAGGCCTTGATTACAAAGGCGTTGTAGCCCAGCTCATCCTCGCTTCCCCGCAGTTCCCGAACAATCTCCTGGCAGGCCCGCATATCTATTTCCATCGTAACCGTAAAGTGGGGGATCTCCTGCCACGAACGGGCAACAGTGGCGGCGATCGCCTGTCGCATGCCGCTTTGGGATATGGGCGTGCTTTCAGCTGTGCTTGTGGTGGCAGTCGGCGTTTCCACCCTCTTGCCGGAAGGTGCGCTGGTTGAGGCACCGGCTTCGTGGGCTGCGGCGAATGTTGCCAAGTCTTGCTGGAGGACCCTTCCATCCGGGCCGCTGCCGGCCACCAAAGCAAGGTCAACGCCCATTTCCCGGGCGAGGCGTCGCACCAGGGGCGAAGCCTTTTCCAAGTCAACGGCCTTAGAAGCGGATGAGGTTGGCGCGGTTTCCGACAAAGGAGGGGAAGTAGGTTTTTGGATCGGCGCAGCAGTGGTTTCCTCTACAGGTGTTATCGGCAGTGGGGCGACCTTGGCAGGTGCCTTGTCGTCAGCCGTCAACTCCCCAGCATCTCCGATCAGTCCAAGCACCGTGCCTACCGGGACGGTTTCGCCTCCGGAGGCAAAGGTCTTCACAAGAACCCCCGAGGTAAAGGCCTCCAGTTCCATGACCGCCTTGTCAGTTTCCACTTCGGCGATCACATCGCCCCGTTCGATCCGTTCCCCCAATTGCTTGCGCCAGCCGATGAAACGGCCATCGGTCATGGTATCGGACAACTTCGGCATCGTGATTTCGGTTGCCATATTAGCACCTGCTTTTGGTGTTTTTTTGTTGGACCTGTCCGACCAGTCGGACGAGTCAGACAAGTCAGAATTTTCCCTGCATGACCTCTTTTACGGCCTGGACAATCGTTTCCTTCCTGGGGATGCAGATCTTCTCGATCTCGCGCGAATAGGGCATCGGCACATCCAGTCCCGAGACCCTTTGTACCGGTGCCTGGAGGATGTCGAAGCAATTCTCGAAGATGCGGCTGGAGATCTCGGCCCCCAAACCACACGTGCGCCAGCACTCTTCCACCACCACTGCCCGTCCGGTTTTTCTGATGGAGGCCATGATGCCTTCATCATCAAGGGGGGCCAGGCTCCGCAGATCCAGCACCTCGCAGGAAATACCCTCCTTTGCCAGATCCTCGGCTGCCTGCAGGGCCAGCACGGTCATGCGGGCGTAGGCCACAATGGTGACCTGGTCGCCGCTCCGCTTCACCTCGGACTTGCCGATGGGAACCAGGAATTCCGGGTCTTCCGGTACCTCGCCTTTGCTGTTGTAAAGCAGTTCGTGCTCCAGGAAAATGACCGGGTTGTTGTCGCGGATCGCGCTTTTGAGAAGTCCCTTTGCATCGGCCGGGGTGGCTGGATAGACCAGGCGCAGGCCCGGGCAGTGCATGAAAAAAGTCTCCAGGCTTTGGGAATGCTGGGCCGCCAGCTGGCTGCCGCCGCCCCCGGGCATGCGCACCACCAGCGGGAGGTTGGTCTGGCCGCCGAACATGGAACGGATCTTGGACATGTGGTTCACGATCTGGTCCATGGCCAGCAGGGCAAAGTTGACGGTCATCAGTTCGGCCACCGGCCTTAAACCTCCCATGGCAGCGCCAATGGTCACGCCGACAATGGTATTTTCGGAGATGGGGGTGTCCTTGACCCGCTCCTCGCCGAACTCGGCCACCAATCCCCTGGTCACCTTGAAGGAGCCCTCGTACAGAGCAACATCCTCGCCCCAGACCACCACGGTGGGGTCACGGCGCATCTCCTCCTTCAGGGCCAGGTTCAGGGCATCGCGATAGGTCATCTCAGACATAAATATCCTCCCATACTTCGCTCTCCTCGGGCCAGGGTGACTGTTCGGCAAAAACGACCGCTTCTTCAACCGTTGCCTTGCAGCGGGCCTCGATGGCATCCAGTGCCTCGCGGGTGGTGATCCCTTCTTCAAGAAGGCGTTTGGCGTAACCGGGAATCGGGTCCCGCGATTTCCATAGCTCATGTTCGGCGGCCGAGCGGTACTTGCCGGGATCGGCCATGGAGTGGCCACGGAAGCGGTAGGTGGCGGCCTCGATGAAGTAGGGCAGGCCGCTCTCGCGCACTTTCTCTGCTGCGTGTTTGACCGCCTTGTAGACCGCGATCACGTCCATACCATCCACCTTCTCGGAGGGGATGTCGTAGCCGCAGGTCCGGCGGTGGATGCTGGCCAGGGCCGAGGAGCGGTGAACTTCGGTGCCGATGCCGTAAAAGTTGTTTTCACAGATGAAGAGTACTGGCAGTTCCCAGAGGCGGGCCCAGTTGAGGGACTCGTGGAAGGTTCCCTGGTTGACGGCACCGTCCCCGAAGAAACAGGCCGTGACGCGATCTTCGCCGCGGTAGCGTGAGGCAAAGGCCAATCCCACGGAGATCGGGAATTGACCGCCCACAATGGCATAACCTCCCATGAAGTTGATTGCCGGATCAAAGAGGTGCATGGACCCGCCCTTGCCCTTGCAGAGCCCGGTAGCTTTGCCGAACAGCTCGGCCATGACACGTTTCGGCTCTGCTCCGCGCACGATGGCCTGGGCGTGTTCCCGGTAGGCGGAAAGGATATAGTCGTCGCGGTGCAGGCCTGCGGTGGCACCGACAGCCACCGCCTCCTGGCCGCTGTAGAGATGCAGGAAACCGGTTATGTGCCCCTTGGTGTACTGTTCGGCACAGCTTTCCTCGAATTCCCGCGACAGGAACATCTGCTCGTAGAGCTTCAGGAGTTCCTGGTCCGGCAGGACCATGCGCAACTTGGTTTCCATGATGTTTTCCTCCGGGTCAATCTGGCTGGCGCGTGGCCTTGTGTCGTTGTGCGCGCCGTTCGACTTCGTCAATGATGAACGCAACAGCAGGAGTTATGTTTACCGGGCCGCTGATGGCCGCTGCCAATCTCGGGAGATAATCACGCTCCAGCAGCAGGCGGTAGGATGTGGGGAAATTCAGATCCCATGCCCATGATATCTGCAACAACTTGAAATCATTTACCACCTTGCACTGATCCAGCCTGACGACCTGCTTGCCCAATAACGCTTCCAGGCAGATGGGCGTCACTTCCGGCAGATCCGGCAACCCCAGGCAGGCGGCAGAGGCACGTTCAGCCTCGGGAAGTACGTTCTGTTCGACGAACACACGCCAGATATCGAGTTTGTCCGCATCCCGGATCAGGCGGATGAAGAGCACAGTGGGCGACTGAACCTGCTCCGGGACCGCCAGAAGGTTGTGGAAGCGCACCGCCTCTTCGATCAACAGACGCTCTTCGGCAGGGACTCCATCCAGAAGTTGCTGCTCCCGGATGACCTCCAGACTCAGACGGGCATGGTTGTCGGAATCGCTGTCCCGAAAGGTTCGCCAGCGCCGATACTGGGGGAAGCGACCCACATCGTGCAGCAAGGCAACTACCCCGGCAAGGCGTGCCATTTTCGGCGAAAGACCTTCGCCAGCGGCGAGGATATCCATGACCTCGCATACCTTGCGGGTGTGCTCAACCTTGAGGAGGATATTTCTTAATCCATCGGGATCGATATCGTAAAAGGTCTGGACATAGCCATCAAACCATTGCCTGATGGCGTCCAGCCGGGACTGTTGCATGGGTGGTCCGGAGCGTCTGGATGCGTTGAAATTATCAAAATAATACTGTACCCTGCTGCGAAGTCAACAAAAACGCCGTGAGGATTTTGATGCAGCCATCGTTACTAGATACCATTGACTTAAGGGAAAACACCAGGTTGCGGGCAGAGGAGCTACGCCGCTTGTTGGAACATCACAACCGGTTGTATTATGTGCTCGACACCCCAGCTATTTCCGATGCCGAGTACGACACCCTTTTCCGGGAGTTGCAGTCTCTTGAAGAACATTATCCGGAACTGGTGACCCCAGACTCCCCCACCCAGAGGGTAGGTGGGGCACCGTTGGATAAATTCACCCAGATAACCCACCGCCTTCCCATGCTGTCTCTGGAAAATGCCACCAATGAGGACGAAATCCGGGAATTCGACCTGCGGGTCAAGAAGCTCCTTGGATTGCAATCCGACTACCCCATGGCCTATGTCTGCGAACCCAAGATGGATGGCCTGGCAGTGGAGCTGGTCTACGAGGAGGGGCAGTTGGCCGTGGCTTCAACACGGGGCGATGGTCTGACCGGGGAAGATGTTACCACAAATATCAGGACCATCCGTTCTCTCCCGTTGCGCCTGGTTGGCAGCGATGTGCCCCGGCTTCTGGAGGTGCGCGGCGAAGTTTTTCTGTCGTTGCGTGCCTTTCAGCAAATCAACAGCGAAAAGGAAGAGGTGGGCGAGAGCCCATTTGCCAATCCGCGCAACGCGGCAGCCGGTTCCCTGCGGCAGCTTGATCCGCGCGTTACCGCCCAAAGGCCGCTCTCCGTTTTTTGCTATGCGCCAGGTGTCTCTGAAGGGGTGGAATTCGAGTCTCAGCAACAGTTCTTCGCCCACATTGCTGTTTGGGGGTTGCCGGTAAATCCTCTGGTTCGCCGAATTGAAGGCATAGAGGCGGCAGTGGCCTATTACCGCGAGATGCAGGAGCAACGGGAATCGCTCCCCTACGAGATCGACGGCACTGTCATCAAGGTCGATTCCTTTGCCCTACAGCGCGAACTGGGAGAAAAGAGCCGTTCGCCCCGCTGGGCAGTGGCCTGTAAGTTCCCGCCCCGCCAGGCATTGACGCTGGTGGAAGCGATCATACCCTCTGTGGGGCGCACCGGAGTCATTACACCGGTGGCCCAACTCCGACCGGTGGAGATATCAGGGGTGACGGTGTCCCGCGCTACTCTGCATAACTGGGACGAGATCGCTGCCAAGGACATCCGCGTTGGCGATACCGTGGTGGTGGAACGGGCCGGCGATGTCATTCCGGCGGTGGTCAAGGTGCTGCTGGAGCAGCGCCTGCCAGAGGCTCAGCCGTCGCAACCACCGGAGAGATGCCCGGAATGCGGCTCCGAGGTGGTCCGCATTGCCGACGAGGTGGCGGTGCGTTGCATGGGGCTGGCCTGCCCGCCGCAGATCCGCGAATCGATCACCCATTTCGCGGCAAGAAATGCCATGGATATTGAGGGCCTTGGTGATAAATTCGTAGAACAGCTTCTGTCGTTGGGGTTGGTACACAGCGTGGCTGACCTTTACCAACTGACGAAGAATGATTTCATGCAATTCGAACGGATGGGGGACAAACTGGCCGCAAACCTGCTGGCTGCGATCGAAAACAGCAAAAAAAAGGAGTTGGGGCGCTTCATTTTTGCGCTCGGGATCCGCCATGTAGGGGAACGGACAGCCAAGGCCCTGGCCCAGTCGTTTGGGAGCCTGGAAAATCTGGAAAAAGCCGACTTCGAGGAGCTGACCAGCATCCGCGACATCGGCGCAACAGTGGCCCAGAGCATCCGCACCTTTTTCGACAATCAGGAAAATATCGCCGTTATCCGGCGCATGCTGGAGGCCGGAGTCACACCTGCGGTCGAGCAGAAAAAGGTCGGCGGCCGGTTTACCGGAATGAGCTTCGTCTTTACCGGGGCCTTGACCCGTTTTACCCGTGACGAGGCTCGTTTGCTGGTTGAAAAGGAGGGTGGCACCGCGGTCGGTTCGGTATCCAGGAAAACCGCCTATGTCGTGGCTGGCGAGGATGCCGGCAGCAAGCTGGCCAAGGCCAGGGAGCTGGGGGTGACGGTGTTGAGCGAGGAAGAGTTCCTGGAGTTGCTGGCTCAAGAGTGACTCTGCGCTACCTGATGGGAATGGACTAAAGAATCAACCCTTTGACCTGATCTGCGATACTAAGGATACCGAGGTGATTTGTGCTGCGGTGTATATTGGCCTATGCCACCTTTCCCGGCATCATCGCCCATGAATTTGGCCATGCCTGGGCCTGCCGGAGGCTGGGGATTTTCGTACACAAGGTTTGTTACCTGCGTCTCGGCAACCCCATGGGGTATGTTCTGCATGAACCGGCAGAGCACTCCTTCCAGCACATCATGGTGGCTGTAGCGCCGTTTTTTGTATCGACCTTCCTTGCCCTGTCCGGTAGCCTGGCGGCATGCTGGATTGCCAGGAGTCAAATATCCCCGGAACTGCGCGATGCAGCGACCTTGACAGCACTCTGGCTTAGTTTTTCCTGGGCGTTGCACGCATTTCCCAGCGGTGGAGATGCCGATAGTCTCTGGAAAGACGTGGGCAATCCCGGAGTCACTCTTCCTGGAAAGCTGCTGCTCATACCGGCTGTCGGGGTGATTCGCATGGTTCAGGTCGGATCGAGGTTCTGGCTGGACATACTGTTCGCATTGGCCGTGGTGGCAATGCCGCCGACCATGCTGCTGGTCTTTACGCCACAATAATGGGGCGCAAAGAGCTGGCGGATGGCCCTTGACACTCGAAAAATCGGCATTATCTTTTCTGGTGGGAATGGTGTTAGCAAAATCAAAGATTCAAGGAGGAAACATCATGGCACTCGTCAAGTATAACCCTCTGAGGGAACTGCGCACCATGCAGGAGCAGATGAATCGGTTGCTGAACCTGTCCTGGAATCATGAACTTACCGGGGAGGATCTCAAAGAGGGGCTCTGGCAACCGGCGGTCGATATCTTTGAAACCGAGGATTCCATCGTGATCAAGGCCGAACTGCCGGACGTGGACCAAAAGGACATTGATGTGCGTATCGAGGACAATACCCTGATACTCAGGGGTGAAAGAAAGCATACCGACGATGTGAAAAAGGATAATTATCATCGCATCGAGCGGTACTTTGGTTCTTTTCAGCGCAGCTTCAGCCTGCCGGTCACCATTCAGCAGGAAAACGTCAGCGCTGTCTGCGATAAGGGGGTGCTGACCATTACCCTACCCAAAAACGAGGCAACCAAGCCTAAGCAGATCAAAATCAATGTCAAATGATAGTGCAACTGCGGCCATGAAACGAAAAGAGCCGGGAATTTACCCCGGCTCTTTTCGTTTCTGCAGTTTCTGGCAAGTCGTCTCAGCTTTTGTGGCTGTCTTCCGTTTTCTCCAGCGGAGCGGTTGCCGTGCTTTGGGTAGTTGCTTCGGCATGTTTTATCTCTGTGGCGGCCGGCTGTTGAGGAGCTAGCTCCTTTTCGTCGGCCTTGCGGGCTTCCTCCTGAATATTGCGCTGGAAATCGTTAGATGCCTTTTTGAACTCGGCTAATCCTTTGCCTAGCGACTTGGCCAGCTCAGGGAGTTTTTGCGGCCCGATCACAATCAGGGCGATAATAAGGATGATGATCATCTCCGGCATCCCGATTCCAAACATATCCAGACTCCTTGCCTTTTAGAAAATGTTTTTTCAACCACGTACCGATAAAATATTCTGATATTAAAACCTTAAACCAGCATCTTGGCAACAAATATTTTCTGCACTTTTCTCTTTGCCATTTTCCACCCTTGTGGTACTATGCACAAAATTTAGGCATTATCGGACTTCTTTACTCTCCTCCGCTGTCCATATTCTGTGTGCATCATGCTGAAACCATTAAGTATAGGTAGCCTCGCCCTGCCGCACAATGTCGTGCTGGCCCCCCTGGCTGGAATCACCAACCTCCCCTTCCGGATCATGTGCCGCCGGGAGGGAGCTTCGCTGGCATTCACCGAGATGGTCAGCGTGAACGGATTGGTGCGGGAAGGGGTTAAAACCCTGGCATTGCTGAAAAGCAGCCCGGAGGACCGTCCACTCGGCATCCAGCTCTTCGGTGACACTCCGCACCAGTTGGCCGAGGCGGCGCGCATGGTTGAGGAGTACGGTGATCTGCTGGACATCAACATGGGCTGCCCGGTGCGCAAGGTTGTCGGGACCGGGGCAGGCAGCGCTTTGTTGCGGGAACCGCTTAAGATCGCGGCCATTATCCGTGCCGTGCGGGCAGTTACGGGCCGGCCGCTTACGATCAAGATCCGCTCCGGATGGCAGTGCGGTGACGATACATTCCGGGAAATCGGCAAGATCGCCGAGGCCGAGGGGTGTGACGCAATCACCCTCCATCCCCGCAGCAGGAGCCGGATGTTCGCAGGCCGGGCCGACTGGCAACAGCTCATTGAGTTGAAGGAGCTTCTCAATATCCCGGTCATTGGCAGCGGCGATCTGTTCACGCCGCAGGACTGCATCAGGATGCTGGCCGAAACCGGCTGCGACGGAATCATGGTGGCCCGCGGAGCCTTGGGGGCGCCGTGGATATTCAGACAGGTAATCGAGCTTGACCGGATTGGCCGGGTGACCCAGGCCGGCAACGCCGAGCGGGCCGATATGATCCGTGACCATTTGGAACTGTATTGCCGCGAACTGGGGGAATCAGTGGCGGTAAGGGAAATGAAAAAGCATATCGGCTGGTATGCCAGAGGTTTTGCCGGCGCCGCCGAAATTCGCCGGGAAGCCAACAAAGCCGGGACTCTGGGAGATATTCAATCTCTGACGGAAAGGATTCGCGCCACTAGCGATGAACACCATGAAACCAACTGATACGGTAGATGATCTCCAGGGCAACCTGGGGGATTATTACGCCACTGTGATTGACAGCGTTGGCGATGGGGTTATCGTCGTCAATAGCGATGGCATTATAACCCTGTACAACCCCGCTGCCGAGGAGATCACCGGATTTTCGCGCAAGCAGGCCTTGGGAGCTTCTTTCAATAAATTATTGTCGCAGGAAATCTTTATCGTGGAAATGGTTGCCAAAACCATCCATACCGGAATTACCATATCGGACCATGAAAATGCGGTGCTGCGTTCGACCGGCAAGATCAAGCCGGTGGCGGTCGCCTGTTATCCCCTGATGCTGGCCAGCGGCGAAAATATCGGCGCAATCCTGACGCTCAAGGATATTACCTACATCCGTGAGCTTGAGGCAGCAGTACGCCAGGCCGACCGGCTCTCCACGTTGGGGACTCTGGCGGCCGGTTTGGCCCATGAGGTAAAAAACCCCCTGGGGGGCATCAAGGGAGCTGCCCAATTACTGGAACGGGAGTTGAGTTCGGGAAGCGACCTGCGCGAATATACCCGGGTAATGATCCGCGAAACGGAACGTATCGACCACATTATGCGTGAACTCCTGGAGTTGGCCTCGCCTCGGGGATTGAAGCTGTCTCCGGTCAACCTGCACAAGGTGCTGGGCGATATCCTGCTGCTGCAGAAACAGGCGGTGGCCGAGCAGGATATAACGTTCACGCAACAGTTCGATCCAAGCATTCCCGCCATAATGGCGGACGAAGAGATGTTGACGCGACTGTTCCTTAACCTTATCCGCAACGCGATCGACGCCATGGGCGAAACAGGACGGCTGATCGTGGTCACCCGGGTGCTGTCGGATTACCGCATGACGCAGAATGAACGAAATTCCCGGATGGTGGCCGTGGAGATCGACGATGATGGCCCAGGCATCCCCCGCGAAGACCTTGAAAATATCTGGACTCCGTTTTTTAGCACCAAGTCGAGTGGTACCGGCCTGGGGCTGACCATCTGTCACAAGATCGTTGCCGAGCATCGCGGCATGATCAAGGTGGATTCCGACCAAAGCCACGGAACGAAATTCACCATACTGCTGCCGTTGGTGCAGTAGAAATCAAATGTTACCCAGTACGTTGAGTTGATATACAGGAGAGATTGAAATGCCGCTAAACAGAATCCTGGTTGCCGATGACGAAGAAAGCATGCGCTGGGTCCTTTCCAAGGCTCTTAAACGGAAAGGGTTTAACGTGGATCTGGCCAATGATGGCCGTCAAGCCCTGGCCATGATACAGGAAAACAGTTATGACCTGGCCATCCTTGATATCAAGATGCCGGGAATCAGCGGCCTCGATCTGCTGGATCGCGTGCGCGAACTGAAAAGCGACCTGCTGGTGGTGATCATGACCGCCGAAGCCAGCATGAAAAATGCCGTGGAAGCCATGAAACGGGGAGCGTACGATTATATTACCAAGCCATTCGACCTGGATGTGATCGACGCGATCATCGAGAAGGTCGAGCGGGCCAGGGAGATCGCAGGCCAGGTCACGCTGCTCAAGCATGAACTCAAGGACCGCTACCAGGTGGAGAAAAACATCATCGGCAACTCCCCTGCCATGCGCGAGGTCTACAAAACCATCGGCAAGGTTGCTGCCAGCGATGTGACCATCCTGATCCAAGGGGAGTCGGGCACCGGCAAGGAACTGGTGGCCCGGGCCATTCACTACAACTCCGGAAGGCTCGGCAAGCCTTTTGTGGCCATCAACTGTGCCGCCATACCCCGCGACCTTCTGGAGAGCGAGCTCTTCGGGTCCGAAAAAGGCGCCTACACCGGGGCCAGCGAGCGGAAGCAGGGAAAGTTCGAGCAGGCACACCAGGGGACCATTTTCCTGGACGAGATCGGCGATATGCCTCTGGATCTGCAGGCCAAGATCCTGCGCGTCCTTCAGGAACAGGAGGTGACCAGGATCGGCGGCACCCAGAATATATCGGTGGATGTGCGCATAGTGGCCGCCACAAACCAGGGGCTTATGGAAAAGGTCCGCAGCAAGGAATTCCGGGAGGATCTTTATTACCGACTGAACGTGGTACCCATCAACCTGGTCCCTTTGCGGGAGAGGAGAGAAGATATCCCCGACCTGGTCCGTTATTTTCTGGAACGGACCAGCACCGAGATGGACGTCTCTTCCAAGCGCATCTCCGACGACGGTATGGCCTCCCTTGCCTCCCACTCCTGGCCCGGTAACGTGCGCGAGTTGGAGAATGCCATCAAGCGGGCCGTGATCCTCTCAAACGATCCGATGCTGACGGCCGCCGACTTCGAGGGATTGTTGCCGGCAGGAGGTACCAGCGTTGCCGTCACCCAGGAGACATCCCTGGAGGCGCTGGTGGATATGAAGCTGAGGGCCTGTCTGACCGGCATAGAAAAACTCGATAAGGGGAATATCCACACCATGGTTCTGGAACAGGTCGAGCGCCCCCTGCTCAGGTACATCCTGGAGAAGACCCGCTGGAATCAGGTCAAGGCAGCCGATATCCTGGGTATCAACCGCAACACCCTGCGCAAAAAGATCCATGAACTGGGCATAGAGCTGAAGAGGGACTAGGTACGGGTTTTTGCTCAAAAACTTGAATGGAGGTACTGAGTATGTCGGTTAAAGACAGATTTTTTCTTGATCGGGACAAGGCTGTGCTGGTGGTGATCGATGTGCAGGACAAGCTTTGCCAGGCCATGGACGAGAAGGTACTCCAAAACCTGACCAGGAATATCGGCATCCTGCTGGAGAGTGCCACCGAACTGGGGTTGCCGGTACTGGTTACCGAGCAGTACGTCAAAGGGCTGGGAGCCACCCTGCCGATGCTGAAAGACAAGGCCGCGGCAGCCTCCTATTACGAGAAGATGGCCTTCAGCAGTTGCGGCAGCACCGAGTTTGTGGAAAAACTGAAAAAGAGTGGCCGCACTCAGGTGATCATGACCGGCATGGAAACCCATGTCTGCGTGCTGCAGACGGTGATTGAACTGCGCGATGCCGGTTTTGAGGTTCATGTTGTGAAAGATGCGGTCATGAGCCGCAGCAAGCGCAACTGGCAGACCGCCATGGAGGCCATGACCCTGACCGGCGCCGTGCCAACCTGCACCGAATCGGTCCTGTTCCAGCTGTTGAAGGTGGCCGGAACGGAAGAGTTCAAAAAGCTCTCGAAATTGGTAAGATAGGGACGGTTTTAACTGGAATGGAGGGTGCGTAATCTCGCTATGGCGCGCCATGTTACGGGTCCCTTGAAACTTTTATCTGCAACGTCTGATTTGGGTGCCCATAGAACGTCAGATTTTGCTTTTATTCCGATGCCGGGCTGTGCTAGAAATATAGCGTGTTTGCGCGGATTATAAGAACTTACCCCCATAAAGGAGTCTGCCATGTCATGCAACAATGATAACGCCGCGGCTGCTATCATCGCTTTTGTTTCGGGCGCCGTAATCGGTGCCACTGCTGCGCTGCTTCTCACGCCAAAGCCCGGAAGGGAAGTTCGTGAAAAACTTTCCGATTTAAGCGAGAGCGCATCTGAAAAAGTAAAAAGATATGCGCGCGAGGCCAAATTCAGGGTAACGCCGAAGACGAAGGGCGACGAGTTCCAGTATGACGGCGGAGATGCCTGGATTTAAATAGCTCGGAGTCTCCCGGAACTCACAGAGGCACAGGGGAAAACATCTTTAACAGGGATGAGCAGGATAGACGGGATGTTCCACATCCGCTTTTATTCTGTTCATCCCTGTTTGTTTATGTGGTTATGCCTTTCCGATCAAATGTTCGTTCAGAAAATTTCGTCAAGGCGGTGTGACTCATGGATCTTAAATACGGATCAACCTCTTTTCCGCTTGTTCTTCCCATGGGACGCCTGGCCGGCACGATCGAGCCGGCCATTGCCCCCGTCTCTGCAACGCCTGAAGAAGTCATCAACCAGGCACTCGATGTCTGCCAGCAGACCATATCGGCTTTCAAACCCGGTGAGCGGGTGGTCATCGTTACTTCCGATATCACCCGTTACAGCGGTAGTGAGATCTATCTGCCGCTGCTGGTGGAACGTCTGAACCGCCAAGGTATCCCTGACCATGACATCGAGATCCTGATCGCCCTGGGTATCCATCGCAAACAGAGTGACCATGAACACGAGAAGATACTTGGTCCGCTCTACAAGCGGATCAGTGTTGTCGATCACGACTGCGACGATGCTGCCGGGCTGACACTGCTCGGCAGGACCGCCAACGGCATCGAGGTCAGTGTCAATCGTCGCGCCATCGAGGCTGAGCGCCTGATCCTGACCGGGGTGATCGGTTTCCACTACTTTGCCGGTTTCGGAGGCGGGCGGAAATCAGTGCTCCCCGGCATCGCCAGCCGCCATGCCTGCATGGCCAGCCACTTTGCCGTGTTGAACCCCCAGCCCGGAGGCGGCAAGAACCCCCTGGCCACCACCGGGCGCCTGGAAGGGAACCCTGTGCACCAGGCCATGCTGGATGCCTGCGCCATGGCTGACCCGGACTTGATCCTCAACACGGTCCTCTCCCTGGACAAGCGCATCATGGCCGCCTTTGCCGGTTCATGGCAAGAGGCCCACGAAGAGGGGTGCCGTTTCTACGCCAAACACTTTTCCTTTCCCCTCAAGGAGAAGGCCGACCTGGTGATCGTTTCCTGCGGTGGTTTCCCCAAGGATATCAACCTGATCCAGGCCCACAAGTCCATGGAGTATGCATCCCAGGCGCTCAAGGATGGTGGAGTGATGGTCTTCCTGGCCGAGTGCCGGGATGGCTTCGGCAATGCTACGTTCTACAACTGGTTCCGTCACAAGCGGCTGGACGAGTTCGAGGCTGCTCTGCGGGAACATTACGAGATCAACGGCCAGACCGCCTATTCAATGCTGACCAAGGCCCAGCGCTTCCGGATAATCCTGGTATCCAATTTCTCCGCCCATCAGGTTGAGGAGATGGGGATGTTGCCGGCTCACTCCCTTCATGACGCAGTTGCGATGGCGGAGCAGTACCTGCCGTCGGATTGGCGGGCTCTGGTCATGCCTGAGGGAGGGAGCGTGCTGCCGGTGGCGGTCTCTTGATGCTGCTTACGCTCAAAGCGTATTTTTGTTGGGGGCTTGCTTTTCGGTGGCTGCTTGGATTACTATTTCATTAACAGGTAAGAGCCAGACATCTGGAAGGGCTGGCGCACAAATCAGGAGGCAGACATGTTTTTTCCACAATTCAGGGCACGCAGGATTCGCGGCAACGAAATTTTTCGCAGGATGGTGCGTGAAACCACCCTTTCGGTAAACGATCTGGTTTATCCCATGTTTTCTGCATTCGGCAGCGGCATAAAAAAAGAGGTTTCATCCATGCCGGGCATCTATCAGCAGTCGATCGAGCATATAGTCGAGGAGGCCAGGGAGGTGTACGGGCTGGGGATCCCCTCGGTGCTGTTGTTCGGTATTCCCGAGACCAAGGATGCCGTGGGGAGCGACGCCTATTCAGACTGCGGCATCATTCAGGAAACCATCCGCGCCATCAAAAAGGAGGTGCCCGGACTGGCGGTCATCACCGATGTCTGTCTGTGCGAATACACCGATCATGGCCATTGCGGGGTCATCAAGGATGGGGATGTGGACAACGATGCCACCCTGGAACTTTTGGCCAGGGAAGCGCTTTCCCATGCAGAGGCCGGTGCGGATATGGTTGCTCCCTCGGACATGATGGACGGCCGGGTTGCCGCCATCCGCGAGATGCTGGACGAGAATGGCTTTGATGCCATCCCGATCATGAGCTATGCGGTCAAATACGCATCGGGTTATTACGGGCCGTTCCGCGAGGCTGCAGAATCCACTCCGCAGTTCGGCGACCGGCGCAGCTATCAGATGGACCCGGCCAACCGGCTGGAGGCGCTGCGCGAGGCAGCCTCGGACATCGAGGAAGGGGCCGACATCATCATGGTCAAGCCGGGGTTGCCCTATCTGGATATCCTGCGGGACCTGCGCAACGAATACAACCTGCCGCTGGCGGTTTACAACGTTTCCGGCGAGTACAGCATGATCAAGGCCGCAGCCGCACAGGACTGGATCGACGAGGAACGGGTGGTGATGGAGACCATGCTCGGTTTCAAGCGGGCCGGCGCAGACATAATCATCACCTATCATGCCAAGGATGTGGCTCGCTGGCTCGGCAGGGGCAAATAATCCTACTCGTTTGTTTTCTCGATCAGCTCACGATTGTACTTTCTGATACTCCCCTCTTTGCCGCCGCTGGAGGGGGTGACGGGATTCATGTCAGAAAGGTTCGGCAGTTTGGGCAGTGAGATGCCGGATGTTTTATCCCCGGATGTTTCGCTGACGGCCGCTCCATCAGGAGCGGCCGTTTTTGCCTGATGTTTGTGGCCGGGCCGTTTTTTTCGTGCCTCCCGGTGGTGTTTGGGAAAGGTCCGTTTCATATCCAGTTCATTCGGTGCAAACTCAGGCAAGGTGTCACGATTGATCAGCACGTGGACCATGCCATGTGAGCGCCACACCGCCTTGGCCTGAATAATTCCCCCGTCCTTAAGATAGACCTTTTGGCCGGCTTGCGCCGAAGTCGCCAGGGTACACAGCACCAAACCAGCAATCAGTACTCTTTTCATGATCTCCTCCATGCGGTTTCGTGAATCGGGTGGTTCAGCTATGGGCCACACTCCGGGAAAGATAGCGCGGCAGGCTGCCGCGCACCTCTACTGTCGGACCGTCCTCCAGTTCCTCAAGGTTGCCGCTGTCCTCATCATATTCATCCGGCCCAACCGCCCAGTTGTATAGCTTCTGCGAGTCGAGCAACACTGGATGCTCCGGGTAGTTGAACACCCTCTTCTGCATCTCTTCATCGTACAATCCGATGCAGCCGTGGGATGCGGGTTTGCCAGGCAGGTCGCGGGCGTGGATCCAGTATGAGACATTGTCGGCGCCGATGTCAAAACGGACGGCATTGTCCATGGGGTACTGCTCTTCGTCATTTTGGGTCTTGTAGAGCGAAGAGGTGTGGGTCAGATGGCGCGCGTCAATCCTGAACATGCCGGTTGGAGTCTCCTTACCGGCTTTGCCGGTGGCGGCGGGAGCCGAGAACACCAGTTTCCCGTACTGGTATGCCCCCAGCCACTGTTCGGTTATATCTACCAGGATATATTTCTCGTGGTGCGCGGCCGGTTCGTAAAAAGAGGGCATTGGAGTATATTTGCGGATGCTGGCCATGTCATCGGGCACCTTGATGGTCATGCCGGGATATACGTGGCGGCGGTCGATGCGGTTGAAACGCGCCACCAGGACCCAGTCGGCTCCAAATAGCGACTCCAGGGTCTCATTGGGTCTTATGAAGTGGGAGTGCCATTTGATACCCTTTATGCTTGGATATTCAATACGGGAAAGATCCTCCATGGCCTTGTCCTGCGGTGATGCTGCCGCCATGCCGGTAACGGTAGGTTCCTTCAAGACCGTAAAGCCAACCAGTAACAAAGTGAACAGGATCACAATAACTATTTTGTGCGAAATTCTCATACGGCTGTAACGCATTTCTATCAACCCCTTGTAAAGTGCTTCGGCGGAATGTATTTTAGGTGTTCACGCTTTGATATTCAAGCATTAAGTCTGGTCTGAATTTACGAATGTCTGGCAAATCGCAGGGTTGCGTGTTACCCTGTCAATCCCGGTTGTAACTCGGCATACTGTTGATTTATCAAGAATTATGGGAGACGTCATGGCAGCTGATGAAAAGGGCAGCACAACTACTGATCAAATCTACAATCAATTTGCCAGTGACAACTATGCCGGTATCTGTCCCGAGGCCTGGCAGGCAATGGCGGCAGCCAACCAGGGTTTTGTCCCGTCCTATGGGGACGATCCCTGGACCGAGCGGGCCTGCGGCTTGATCCGTGATCTGTTCGAGACCGATTGCCAGGTATTCTTCGTTTTCAACGGCACTGCCGCCAATTCACTGGCCTTGGCTTCTCTGTGCCTCTCGTTCCATAGTGTCATCTGCCATGATCTGGCCCACGTGGAGACGGACGAATGCGGTGCGCCGGAGTTTTTTTCCAACGGCACCAAGATTCTCCATATCGAGGGCGCCGGTGGCAAGCTGGAACTGGATGCGGTGGAGCGGGCCATTACCCGGCGCAGCGATATCCACTATCCCAAGCCCAGGGTGCTGAGCATTACCCAGGCAACCGAGGTGGGAACAATCTATACGGTGGATGAAATCGGCGCTGCCTGCGATCTTGCCGGCCGTTACGGTCTGCGGGTCCAGATGGATGGGGCGCGTTTTGCCAATGCCGTGGCAGCTCTGGGAAAGTCGCCGGCGGAGATCACCTGGAAGGCTGGCGTGGATGTACTCTGCCTTGGTGGCGCCAAAAACGGCATGGCTGTCGGAGAGGCGGTGGTGTTTTTCAAGAAGGAGCTGGCAGCGGAATTCGATTACCGCTGCAAACAGGCCGGACAGCTGGCCTCAAAGATGCGTTTTCTGGCCGCCCCTTGGATCGGCATGCTGGAAAGCGGGGCCTGGTTACGAAATGCCCAGCATGCCAACCGCTGTGCAGCAATGCTGGAGCGTGAACTTCTCTCGATCAAGGGGGTGTCGATCATGTACCCTTGTCAGGCCAATTCGGTGTTTGTGCAACTGCCCGGGCGCGCGGCCGAGTTATTGCGCGGGGCTGGTTGGCATTTCTACACATTCATCGGTTCGGGCGGGGCACGCTTCATGTGTTCGTGGCAGACCACTGAGGGAGATGTGCGGTCGCTGGTTGATGCGGTCAAGCTGGCAGTTGCCGGCGCTTAACAATTTCAGGGAGGGGCTTGTCATGGTTAAAACGGCTACATTCGAGGCATTGCTGGAAGGCGCAATGGAAGACGGTGAAGGGGGCTATATTTTCAAGCTGGAAGGGAAAACCTACCATATCAAGGACAAGGATGAAGTCCGTAAGATTGCTGAGGAACATGGGTATATCATCATCTACTGAGCGCCGAGCGTTTGTTGATAGCGGTTTGTAAAACGGTTAAATGATCCCTCCGGGTTTTTAATGGGATGAACGGCGCAGCCATCGGGCTGCGCCGTTCCCGTTTCTTGTCCAACCAGCTGTTCCAAGCGTGTTTACCTGCTGCCACCGTAGCTGTGCAGGCCGGACAGGAACAGGTTAACCCCAAGATAGCAGAAGATGGTGGCACCAAAACCGATGATGGAGAGCCAGGCCGCCTTTTTTCCCACCCATCCTCTGGTGAAGCGGGCGTGCAGAAATGCTGCGTACACGAACCAGACGATCAACGACCAGGTTTCCTTCGGGTCCCAGCTCCAGTAAGTGCCCCAGGCGTAGTTTGCCCATGCCGCCCCGGTGATGATGCCAAGGGTCAACAGGGGAAAGCCGACCATGATGGCCCGGTAGTTCAGGTCATCGAGTACCCTGATCGGCGGGAACATGGCGATGATGCCGTTTGAATTCTTGTTTTGGTCTCCTTCGTGTCCCGCCTTGATCAGGTACATGATCGAGATGCCGCAAGCCACGGCAAAGGCGGCGTAGCCGAGAAAACAGGTGACCACGTGGTAGAGCAGCCAGTTGCTTTGCAGGGCCGGCACCAGCGGTTCGATGCCGCTGTCCAGGCCGAGCTGCGCCCAGGCCATGCCAAGCAGGGCAAAGGGCATGACAAAGGCGCCGATAACCCGATAGCGATATTTCAGGTCCAACAGGGCGTATATCAGCACGATAGTCCAGGAGAAGAAGATCACTGATTCGTACAGATTGGAGAGTGGGGCATGTCCCACGCCCAGGTCGTAGGACTCCTTCCAGCGCAGTATGATGGCCGTGGACTGGGCCACTAGTCCGCCATAGGCGGTGATGATGCCGGCCGTGCCGAGCGCCTTTACCCGGCTTGCCAAAAAGGCAAAGAACAGCAGCATGGAAATCAGATACCCAAACGTTGTGATATTAAACAGAAGGGAACTTGTCATTATCTTACCTCTCCGGAGAATTTTGTTTTGAGTCTGTCCGCCAACTGGTCGAAGAAGACCTGGAAACCCGCCTGGTTCTTGCTGGCGTTGCCGCCGATGGTGACGGTTCCGTTCTGTATTCGCACCCAGATGCGGCGATGGGACATGAAAAAGGCAGCGAAAATGCCAGCCACCATCAAGGCGCACCCCAGCCACACCACCCATACTCCCGGGTCCCTTGCCACCTGCAGGCCGGTGTACATGCGTTGCTCGGCCCCCTTGTAATCCAGTACCGGGCCTTTGCCATGCTGTTGGGCGTGCCGGATGTTCAGTTCGGGGTGGTTGGCGTAAACTAGGAACTGCTCGCTGGCTCCATTGGGGGGATGGATTTCCACTTGTGCGGCCGGCCCGGACAGGCCTTGCACGTACTGTGAAATGTCGTCTGTCGCTTCAATTACATGCATGCTGCTGCCGTCTGGCAGGTTGACCGAGGACTGGCCATGGACTGTCAGCGGCACGGAATTTTTGCCGTCAGGATTGCTGATGGTGAAGAAGTAATTCCCGGTGTTGCCGTAGCTGGATTGGTAGAAGGTGATCCCCTTGTAGGTCAGAGGGTCATTGACGATGACTCGCACATGCTCGTAACCGGGCACCGGCCGGCCGTTTTCTACAACGGTCAGGATACTCTTGAACTCCTTTGGCGCTCCGCTCGGATAATGCGCCACGCTGAACTGTTCGCAAAACACCCCAAAACCCAGGTCTATCTCCTTGTTCGAGTTGGAAACGACCTTGGAGACACCCTCGCCTTCGACGATGTTGACAAACCCCTTGAAACCGAACAGCGAACCGATCATGGCACCGATGAAGATGATGATGATGCTCAGGTGCACAAAATAGACGGAAAGACGGCACCAGGGGGCTTTTTGGGCGAACAGGTGCCAGTCGCCATTTATCTCGGTCACCACCGGTTCCGCGAATTCTTCCTTTAAAAAGGCCGCGACCATTGTCTTCATCAGTTCCTGATCGCCTGTTGCCTTGATTGTGACGTGGTTGGCAAGCGCTTGCTCAAGCCCGGTGCTCAAAGTCTTTTCCGGCCTGGTAATGGTTTTCCAGACATGGGGCAGTCGTTTGAACGAGCAAGCAACAAGATTGACGGTCAGCAAATAGAGCATCAGGATGAACCACCATGAGTGGTACATGTCGAAGAACCCCATCAACTGATAGAGCTTGAGTTTGTTGGGGCTGATTTGGGCGATGTACTCCTGCGGGGGAGGACCTTGGGGGATGATTGTTCCGATGATGGATAGGACAGCCAAGGCGATGAGCAGGAACATGGTCAGCTTCAATGAGCTTGACATGTCCCAGAGTGAATGCAGAAACTTGCGTTGATCGTTAGACACGCGGACATTCTCCTTAATGGGTGGGCATCATACAAGGCACGGCTGCGGATGTATCGCTCAGCCGCCGTATGTATGGCCGGGTAATTTGATGTTTTTTTCTTGGGTTAACCAGGGATGGAACGGTCAGGACAGGTTCTGGGGAGGAACAAAGATGGCGAGATCGACTTGAGGCAACGCCCAGCCGGGCTCGGAATAGCTGTGGCTGACAACAACCGGGGTGTAGTTCAGCAGGAACCGCTGAAAAACGAAGGGTGCGTGACATTCACAATTACATGAAGCCGTATCGCAGCAATCCGAGCTCTGATCGTTTGTGCAGGGGCAGTCATTGCAAGGGGAGGTGTTCGTTGTGCCGGAAGCTTGCACCAGGGAACAGCTGGCTTCAACTGTGCCGGCATGCACGAGATTCGCTACCGGAAAGAGCAGATAGAGGAATATCAGTATGGTAGAGATGGCGTATTTAAAGGTGGTGTTCATTGGATGTGTTCGCAATCTTGATCCTGTTCGAATAAGTCTAGGTAAACCAAGTAGAAATGTCAACATTATAGGATGGCTTGTAATGGTGTGTCATGTTTGTTGCAAAATGCAAGTAAATGTGCAAAGCTGTTCCCCGGGAGTTGCCATGGATACTGTCAGGGAAAAGTTGCAGATTTTTGTTCGCCGTTTCGGGTTGTTGAACGCTTCCTGTTGCGAAGAGTGCTGCGGAGAACAGGTGTCGATGGCGCAGGGCCACATTCTCTTTGAAATACGGAGAAAAGGGGCGCCCTCAATGCAGCAGGTGGCAGAGGAGCTTGGTATGGATGTGACCACTTTCAGCCGGCAGGCCAAGGCCCTTGAAGCGCGGGGTCTGATTATCAAGAGCATGTCGCCGGATGACCGGAGAGTCAGCCTTCTGGGGCTCACTGTTGCCGGAGAGGGTGTCCTGGCGAGGATCGACCGCCACATGGCCGGAAAGATCGAGCAGATTTTTGCTGTCATGACAGTCTTTGAGCGGGAAACAGTGATCAGGTCCCTTGAGTTGTTGAACGAGGCGGTTGCCAAAAGCGGCTGTTGCAGCGCCGTACAGAAGGAAAATATTGCATGTTGCAAGTAATGTTGTGTGGGGATGCATCATGATGTTAGAAGAATTTGCCACTGGCGCCGGGGCGGATCAAAATTCGAGTGTTTCCGCTGGGCCTGATTCTGGTTGTGCTGGCCTGGACAAGCCGCCCTGCTGAGGCCCCCCAATATCCGCCGGCGGCGGAGAAATTGACGAAAAGGTTCCCGGTTTTCTGGGGTGGTTGCAAACCGGGGCAGGGCGGGTGGCGCGGATAGGCACCAAAACCGGACTTTCCGATATGCTGGGAGCCTGGAAGGTACGCTGGGGTATGGGCCGGATGAACTACATGGTCCCGCCCGGTCTTTACGCGATCAATAACCCGGCAACCACGGACCCTGTGGTGGTGACCGCCAACTACAAGATGAGTTACGACATCGTCCGTAGTGCGCTGGAAGGTCGCAATATCTGGCTGCTGGTACTGGAGACCTACGGCATCAATGTCTGGTGCGCGGCTGGCAAGGGGACCTTCGGGACCGGCGAATTGGTGCGCAGGGTCGTCTCCAGCCGGTTGGCCGAGCTGGTCAGCCACCGCAGATTGTTGTTACCGATCTTGGGGGCGCCTGGCGTGGCGGCCCACGAGGTGGCCCGCCAAACCGGTTTCAGTGTCAGTTACGCCACCATAAGGGCCGCGGAGCTGCCGGCATACCTGGATAACGGTATGTTGACCACGCCGGCCATGCGGGAGTTGACCTTCACCTTTTACGAGCGGCTGGTGTTGATCCCGGTGGAGTTGGTGGGGGCCTTGAAATCGGTCGCCGTCATCGGTGTGGTGTGCTTGCTGCTATCGGCCGTCTCGGGTGACCCGGTGGCGGGTATGTTGGCATTTTGCGCCTGTCTTGGGGCATGGCTGGCCGGAATCGTTGTTGGCCCGCTCTTGCTCCCCTGGCTGCCGGGGAGGAGTTTTGCTCTCAAGGGGGCCGTCATCGGCCTGTTGTGGTGCGGTGTATTCTATCTGCTCGCCGGAGGGCAAGCCTGGAGCAAGTGGGTGATAGTGGCCATTATCCTGGCTCTGCCGGCGGTTAGCGCCTTTTACACTCTGAACTTCACCGGTTGTTCCCCCTATACCTCCCGTTCAGGGGTGAAGAAAGAGATGCGCATCGCCTTACCGGCCATGGGAGTGGCGATACTGCTCGGCGTTGTTTCTGTACTGGTGGGAAGATTCCTGTAAGGAGCTGATTATGAAAGGCTTCAGGTACTTGAAAAACGTGGCGACATTGAAACTTGATCAAGACGCTTGCATCGGTTGCGGTAGGTGCTTGGAGGTTTGTCCGCATCAGGTATTCTCCCTGGCAGAGAAGAAAGCTTCCATCAGGGATCTGGATGCCTGCATGGAGTGCGGTGCCTGTGCGCTCAACTGCCCGGTCAAGGCCATAGCGGTCGATGCCGGGGTCGGCTGCGCCGAGGGTCTGATCAATGAGTGGTTGCAGGAACGGAAGCTGCGCACATCCGGAGGGGGCTGTTGCTCCTGACAATTGCACGAATTGGAAGTCATAAGGGAGGGAACATGTTACCCGAAAAACAGCAAAAAACGTACTGCGATTTCTACGATGCCGCACGCAACAACCAGATTCTGGAACCAAAGACCACGCTTCTTCTGCACCTGGCAACTGCTATGGCGTTTGGCTGTTATCCTTGAATGGAACATTACCTTGGCGTGGCCAAGGACCTTGGAATTACCGCTGAGGAGATCGGGGCGGTGCAGGCGGTGGTTATGGCCGTATCAGCCGGTCGAATCAACGCTCAGGTCAGGGAAGTGGAACGGCCCATGCACGGCAAAAGAAAGAGTTTCTGTCGGGAGTAGACATGATTTTCGTATTAAGCGTAAGCAGGGATGACGCATGAGTTTTTTGGAGCTGGCACAAAGGCGCCAAAGCGATCGAGGTTATCTCGACAAGTTGGTGGATCGGGCAATAATCGAGAGGTGCCTGGAGGCAGCCAGGCTTGCGCCATCGGCTTGCAACAGCCAACCCTGGTTCTTTGTCGTGGTGGATGATCCGGAACTGAGAAAAACCTTGGCCGGGCGATTGTACGACATCGTCATGCCGGGCAACCGTTTTGCGCTCACCGCACCAGTCCTGGTGGCGGTCGTGGCGGAAAGGCCCAACCTGCTACCGCGGATCGGAGGCATTGTGAAGGACAAGCCCTACTACCTGATGGATATCGGCATGGCCGCGGAAAACTTCTGTCTTCAGGCTACGGAAGAGGGGTTGGGAACCTGTATCCTGGGGTGGTTCGATGAGAAAGGTGTCCAGGGACTCCTGGGAATTTCGGGGTCGAAGAGGGTGCCACTGGTGATCACCCTTGGTTACCCGGAAAGTCCGGCAGTGCGCAGAAAGGTCCGCAAAGGTCTGGATGAGATAATGGCCTATAATGGATACCCCGGCTGAATCTCTAATTTTATACTATGTTGTGTGAGTGGTCGTCTGATTATTGGATATTGAGGCGGAATGGCCGCAGGAGGTGTAAGTGCCGGAACTCCCCGAGGTGGAACTGACCCGACGCAGGCTGGAGCGGGAAGTGGTTGGCAAAAGGATCGAAGTGGTGAAGGTGCGGACGCCGAAATTGCGCTTGCCGATCCCCGGGGAGCTGGAAACAGTCCTGCCTGGGCGGACCATGCGATCCGTGGGCCGACGGGGCAAGTACCTGTTGTTCGATTGTGAAGCGGGAAGCCTGATCATTCATCTTGGCATGACCGGTTTTCTCCGGCATCTCCCAGATCCGCTGCTTCCCGGAAAACACGATCATCTCGACGTCTTCTTCGCTGACGGCTCGCTGCTGCGTTTTCATGATCCACGCAAATTCGGGACAGTGATCTGGACATCGGGCTCACCCGCCGAGCACCCGCTGCTGTCGGGGATCGGGCCGGAGCCTTTGACCTCAGTCTTTGATGGCAGCTATCTTTTCAGGGTGAGCCGGTCCCGGAGGGTTGCGGTGAAGCTGTTGATCATGAACGCGGCAATGGTTGCCGGGGTTGGCAACATCTACGCCAATGAGGCGTTGTTCCGCGCTGCTATCCGCCCCGATCGGCCAGCTTCGTCCCTAACCCCCGCTGAATGCGAGCGACTGGCCCTTAGCATACGTGAAGTGTTGCTGGAATCCATCGAGCAGGGGAGCACCTACCGGGTGGCGGAGGACACTGTTGCCTATCATCCGTTGGAGTTTGACGTGTACGGGCGGGGCAAAGGGGCCTGCACTCGCTGCGGCGGGGCGTTGGAGGAAATTCGGCTGGGGAACCGAAGCACGGTTTTTTGTCCGAGTTGCCAACATTGAATTTTCCGTGGCGTGCAATTCACGCCGGGTCATCACTTCACAGCCCGCAGGATAGCGCTGAACATCTGGGTCTGGTCTGATTGGGAAACCGAGATGACCATCTCGACCTCTATGATCTGGCCGCAGACATCCCTGACTTTCTGCCTGGTCGTTGTACCGATCAATTTGCTGGTCCCAGCGCTGTAATAATCTTCCACTGCTGCTCGAAGCTCCTCACCGTTTTCCATGAAATCAAAGACACTCTGCCCTAGCAGTTCCTCCTTGGTAAGGCCGAAGAGCCTCTCTGCCTTCTGGTTGGAGATGACGATCTTGCCGTCGGCCATGAAGGTGATGATGGGTGACTGGGCAATCTCGATAAAGTTGCGGTAGCGATCTTCGGACTCTATCCTCTGCAGGGTCTTGCGGTCCAGTTCGGACATGAGTTCATTGAAGGAGTTGATGAGTTCGCCGATCTCGTTGTTGATTGTTTTGTCGAGCCTGGTCGAGAAATTACCGGTTCTGGCAACATCGGAGATATGCGTGGCAACGGCCTTGACCGGGGTGAGGATGGTCTTGCGAATAAGCAAGCCGGTAATGATGACAAAGATGATCAGGACGGCTCCGTCGAAGAATAAGTCTCGTTTGAGGTTGGAGCTGATTTGCCGATAAAGTTCATTCATGGGTACGGAAACCGAGACCGCGCCGATCACTTCTCCCACTTTGTAGCCATAGGAAAAATGGCCGCGCGGAAAGCGCACCTGGACGAAGTGAGGGGCCGTGTCGTAGCTGCCGTGGCATGCCAGGCATGATTGGTCGGCTTTCATTGGTAGCATGAAGCGGAGGGCTTTTTCCCCGTTTTGGTTGGCTACCTGCCAGGTTTCCTGGGCCTTGACATCTCTAAAGATGGTTAACTGGTTGGTCTCGAATGAGTCCGGACGGTTGCTGGGGTTGCGATAGCGTAGCGAAACCTGGCGGACATAATAGCGCGAACCGCTGGTGAGCTGCTGGGCAATCTTGGTGGCCACCACCTGGGGGACGAGGTTGTAGTTGTGTTCAGGTTCGTCAGTGACAATTTTTGAGATATAGTCGCGGGTTACGATGATCTGGCGTGCGATGGAACGGGCGTTATCTACTGCTCCGTTGATGATTAGCGCCTGCTCCCTGCGATAGTTATTAAAGGCCAGAGCCAGGAATAGAGCTACAAGGAGCAGGGAGGAAATGATGTTGAAGGTTGTATTGACGCTACGGTTTGAAAAGAGTCTCATGGCACTCCTTGCGTGCTTACCACTGGGTTGCGGAAGTCCGGACAACGAAAAGATTATAACTGCTTAGGCGGGCTTGGCAAGCTCAATATGGCCTTGTTATTCTGCTTGAATTCATTTGTTGATATGCGCTATTTTAATCGGATTGTGAGTTGTTGACACACAGATGGATCTAACTTTGCAATTCTTGCAAGGCAGAAGGAATATTGAATGGACAGAAAGGTATCATCTGGCGCCGGAAAGAAGTTCCTTGCTTCGGCACTCCTAATAATCGTTACTGTTGTAGTCGTTGCCGCACTGGGTGTTGCCGGATATGTTTTTTACCTGCTCGCCAGATTGCCCAAGGTAGATCGCCTGGCTGACTATAAGCCGCCAATCGTATCGCAGGTTTTTGGTGATGACGGCAGCCTTGTGGGCGAGTTTTATCTGGAACGCAGGATCGTGGTTCCTGTTAATAAAATGCCGCGCAAGCTGATCCAGGCTTTTGTGGCAGCCGAGGATTCCAATTTTTACTCCCACAAGGGGATCGATTATTTCGGCATTGTCCGGGCAGCGGTTAA
The DNA here is from genome assembly GCA_003574895.1 of Geobacter sp. GTDB lineage: Bacteria > Desulfobacterota > Desulfuromonadia > Geobacterales > Pseudopelobacteraceae > JACPFJ01. Next base: position 3,541 of record PJFB01000016.1, on the reverse strand, counting down.
AAATCTCATCTCCGGTCGCAAAAAGGAGGGGGCTTCGACCATAACCCAGCAGGTGACAAAGTCCATGCTGCTGACGCCGGAAAAGAGTTACTCCCGCAAGATAAAGGAGGCCATCCTGGCAACACGCATGGAGGAGAAGCTCTCCAAGGATGAGATCCTCTATCTTTACCTCAACCAGATTTATTTGGGCGGAGGGGCCTATGGAGTTCAAGCTGCAGCAGAGACCTATTTTGGAAAAGATGTGGATCAGCTGAATCTGGCGGAAATTGCCATGTTGGCCGGGCTCCCCAAGGCGCCAAACGCTTACTCTCCCATCAAGCACTTGGACAGGGCCCGCGAACGTCAGTCCTATGTGTTGGAACGAATGGTCAGTGAAGGCTATATTACCCAGGTCGAGGCCGAACACGCCAAGGCGACCCCAATATCTATCCATCCCATGAAAAAGGTCAATAATGACCAGTCAGCATATTTTTTGGAACAGTTGCGTATTCAACTTGAACAGAAGTACGGCGAGGATCAGCTCTACAAGGGAGGGCTGAAAATTTATACCACCATGAATGCTGCCATGCAGCAGGCCGCCTACGAAAGCGTCAGGAACGGCCTCAAGGAAGTTGACAAGCGGCAAGGCTTCCGCGGCCCACTGAAATATCTCTCAGAGGCGGAGGTGGATGCCTTCTGTGCCAAAGTCGAAGATGGCATTGATTCGGCATTGCTCAAGATCGGCGAAACTTATCAAGGAGTGGTGGTAAGCGCCAATCCGCAAAAAGGCGAGGTATTGGTGAGGGTAGGCGACCGCAAGGGGATCCTCACCCGGAAAAACATGGCGTGGGCCGGCCGTGTCGGCATGGTCAACAGCTACGGAAAACCGGAAAAAAAGGGAAGCAAGGCATTAACGCTCGGGTCGGTGATCGAGGTTTCGGTTGTTGCCCCGGAAATCAACAAGGAGGGTGCCCAGTTCGCCCTTGACCAGACACCGGAGGTCCAGGCGGCACTGGTGGCCATTGACCCTCGTACCGGCGGCATCAAGGCCATGGTCGGGGGCTATGACTTCAAAAAAAGCCAGTTCAACCGGGCGATCCAAGCCAAGCGCAACGCCGGTTCAGCCTTCAAGCCTATCATCTACGCGGCAGCCCTGGATAAAGGGTTAACGCCAGCCACCATAATCGACGATTCTGAGGTTGAATACCCTGACGGTGCAGGTGGCACCTGGAAGCCCAAGAATTACGATGGTATTTTCCGCGGGCCGGTTACCATGCGCGAGGCTTTGACTAATTCTATTAATATCGTCAGTGTTAAGATCCTTGAGCAGATAGGTGCCCCGTATGCAGCAGACTATGCCAGGAAACTGGGGTTTACCTCGCAGATCCCAGCTAACCTGGCTCTAGCTTTGGGTGCTGCGAGTGTATCACCTTTGGAGCTCACTGCGGCTTACGCGGTTTTTGACAATAAGGGAGAGTCGCTGCCAACCACCTTTATAACCAAGGTGACCGATAATGACGGAAACATTCTGCAGCAGGTCGCTGCACCTGTGCCGGTACCAGTTGTTTCACCGGAAACTTCGTATGTTATAACCAATTTGATGCAAAGCGTCGTGTCCAGCGGCACTGGCCATCGAGCCTCGATTGTCGGACGTCCGGTTGCCGGCAAGACCGGGACTACCAATGATGCCAAAGATGCTTGGTTTGTCGGCTACATTCCTCAATTAGTGGCAGGCGTGTGGGTGGGCTACGACCAGGAACGCTCCCTTGGCGCAGGCGGTTCGGGCGGACAGGCTGCTGCACCAATCTGGGCCGAGTTCATGCAAAAAGCGGCGGCAACAATGCCCATGGAAGATTTCGAAGCACCGGAAAACGTTACCTTCGTGCTCATCAATCCACGTACCGGCAAGCTTGCCAGGGAAGGCACTCCGGGGGCAATCATGGAGTGTTTCATCAAAGGGACTGAGCCGTCGTCGTATGATGAAGAAGGAGCGCCGCCAGTCAAGCCTGCCTCCAAGGAAAACTGATTCGCAGTTGAATTGGTTTGGCTGTAAGCTCCGGATAAAAGATTTTTGTGCGTATTTGGGGCTATGTTTGTATGTATAGAGAAACTGCTGTCAGAATGTTATATCCTTTGCAATCCCCTCTTTCTGCTTGATGACCGCTTCGACCTTCTTCCAGTCCACCCGATCGGAAAGCTTGTTTTTTTCGATCATTTGTTTGGCCTTGTTTCCCAGTTCGGGGGTCAACCCGTAGAAATCCCGATGAACTTCAAGAAAGATGCGCCCATCCATGGTAACGGCCAATTTTACCGGGCGATAGATGATTTCGCCCGGCGTGTTTATCTTTACTTCCTTGAAGAACTCCTCCATTCGTCCCGGTGAAACTCGTATGCACCCATGGCTGGCAAAGCTGTAGATCGATCCCGGTTTTGTGGTGCTATGTATCAAAATGCCGGGAAGCGATGTTTTGACGGCGTACTTCCCAAGCGGGTTTTCAGGACCTGGAGGGATTGTGGAGTTGACTTCTTTGCCCAAATTCTCCAGTTCAGACCTGATGGAGTGAGGTATAAACCAGGTCGGATCCTTTTGTTTGCCAATAATCTTGAACTTGCCGGTTGGTGTTTGCCAATCGTGTTTTTTGTTTCTTTTGGCCGACCCAAGGGCCACGGGCATATATACGGCCAGCTTTCCTTGTCTGAAATAGTAAAGTGTCAAGTCAGGAATATTGACGATTATTCCGTTTTCCAGGCGCTTCGGTATGATTTTGCGGTTATTGTATTTGAGCTTCTGTCCAACTTTGAGGGCTGCATTGGAGTCCAGTCCGTTCATCATTGCAAGATGCTGCCGGCTGACCCCCAGTTTTGCCGCTACAAGTCTCATCGTATCGTTCCTGATTACTCTGTATATGCTGGCATTCCCGATAATGCTTGCAGATAACGGTTCTTCGTAGGCTGCATCAGAATCGGACTCTTCTGGGATTTGCGCGTTTGTGTGCAGTGGTTTCGGATCATCCTGTTGGTTCGTCAATGGCAAGCTGATGTTGTCAGACAATGTTTTGTTCTGCTGTGTGTCTTCAAGGGCAGTCTGGTTGGATATTGGTTGAGGCTCCGAATTGGTGCTTGGGGCAAGTTGTGGCGACAGGGTGGTGAGCAGCACTTTGATCTTCTGGATTGTTAGAAGATAATAGCGGGCAGAAGCTGAGAGCTCGTTTTTACGGAAATGATTTTCAGCAAGAGAGAAGACTGCGTCGATACTGCGCATCTCATCTGATTGGACCTGCGCGTAATGATTTTTTTTTATGTTCGAAATTGCTGCCACGGCCTCGTCGCGCACATCTGCGAACGCGATGGTGGCAGACATAAAAATTGCTGTTGCTATGATAAGCGCTCTCAAGAAATACTCCCCATCCCGGTTTGTTGCGCCGGTAAATTACTGTCGGGTGATTTCTACAATATATGCTGAAGTTATTGCAATACTATATTTTTTAACAACAACAGTCCGGCCTAATGCCCTGTTTTTGTTTTACAGTTAAGATATCAGAGATTGGTTAAGAAGATTTAT
>PJFB01000015.1 GCA_003574895.1 Geobacter sp. | reverse complement strand
TTGTAGGTCCCCGAGTTGGACGATGTGGCCGTGTAGGTCCCCGGAGTACCGACCACGGTGAGCGCCGCTCCCTTGATGGTTGTCGATGTGCCGGAAATGGTGACCTTGCCCGCTAAAGTGCCGTTGGCAGCAAGGGCAGTAACAGCGCTCAGGCAAAGGATGAGGGTGATGCTGATGACCAGTTTTAGCCATCGGTTAAGCGTGTACATACATACCTCCTTTGGTATTGTGCAGCGTTTCGATCGGGTCCCCTCCCCTGCCCACTCACCTCCTTTGGCTTGGACTGGTCCCTGGTCTACAGAAATATAGGTTCAAGAAAGATGGTTTGATCCGGTAGTCGGAGTGGTAACTACTCTTTTCCATCGAGCAAGGTTAGTGCCAGTAAATTTAAATAATATAATTAGTTGAATTTATGTATTGTTTTTCCGGAAGGGACTGTCTATCGGGAATGAATGGGTGCAACCTCGGTTGCGGTAGCGGGGATAGCCAAAAGGTTTGGGCACTGAAACTGGCGGGCACCAGGAAACATGAATGGCATCGTAGCCCCGAACAGGTGGCGTCGCAGCAGGACTGGTCAAGCTCTGGCCCTGACATATAATGCAGGGTAATGGTAACATAGTTTACACGGCAACCACAGTTGCAGGTATTTCCGGAAATGTTGTCAGCTGGCTGCCAATGCCCGGCGGACAGGTGCGGATTGATCATCAATATCGCCCGACGGGCAGTACTTCTTTGTGCAGCATATTGATAATCGCCTGGAAATCGATCGGCTTGTGAAATATGATCCTGATCCCCGCGGCAACCGCCTCTTTTCTGATGCTGGGTGATTCATCGCCGGTACAGAGCGCTATCAGCATATGCGGGGCAATAACCTGGGCCTTTACGGCCAGTTCGAACCCATTCATGGCCAGCATGTGCAAATCGGTGATCATGCAGGCAAAGGATTCTTCTTTAAGTTTCTGCAGTGCTCCTGCGCCACTGGTTACACAAGCAGCGGCAAATCCAGCACTCTCGATTATGCCGGCCATCACTTCCAGAATTGATGCTTCATCATCAACAATCAGGACTGCCGAAGCCGCTCGATTTTCCATGACAAACTCCATTGTTTGACCTTACCCGGGTGCGAAGCGCAGACACATCGAATTGAGCAACTTGCAAAGCGATTGCCGGGCTGGCGCTCCGCGCAACCCTGATCCGAGTTGACACGCATACCCGGATCAGGGGGCAGAACTACGTGAATAAACCATTGAGCCCGGGCCATGCACCGGGCCTGACCCCAAATTACTGCTTGGTGTAACTGCACGAAATTGCGACCGGAGTTGCAACTCCACCATAGGTCAGGGTTTTCAAAGTCCATGTATAAGTTCCGTTCAGCAGAGTACTCTTGCTGAAGTTGACGACTGCCATGCCAGTACTCCCCGAGACCGCACTGGCAGCAAAAGGAAGCCCGGACTGCCCTGCCGGGCCGGTGAGCGTGCCGCTGACAGTTACATTGGGCATCGGCAGCCTGGTGATTGAATCGACCACGTATGTGGAGATCTTCAGGGTCTGGGAAGAGTTCCCCTGGACAAAGCTGAAGACGATTCGATCAATTGCCGGAACCGGCGCTGCTATGATCCGGTCATACAAAGGATCTACAATCGGGTTGGCATCGATATTCGGCCAGCCAAGCTGAGAGAAGTCCAGCCGTTTGGTAATGAGTTTCTGGGCGGCATACTCGGTAGCCGTATAGTGACAGTTATAACAGGATGCCGTGGTGGTGCCGAGCGCGGCTGCCCCCTTGATGCTGTGGCTCATGGTGATGAACGAGTTCACCTCTCCGTTGAACGGAGAGGTTGGGTCCATGTTCACCGGTGCCCACATGCCGAAGAACCTTCCTGACCAGAGATTTACCCCAACGGTTTCCGGGTCGCTGGTTGGAGGGAAATACCCCATTTCAATGCCGATTCTTCCCATGCCGACGTTAATCGCTTTAGCCAGGCCGGGATAAGTGGCTGCGGACTGCGGGCCCGGTACCGGAGTGCCGCTGGTTTTTCCGGCCTCAAGCTGGAAACCGGAGCGGTCCATGTAAAGCATCATCGGGAAGCTGTTGAGCATCTGCGCCATATCCGGGCGGGCAAGCCAATAGGACTGAGCTGTCGGATATTTTGCATCAACAAAGCCCAATGCCAGGAACTTTGGCCAATTGTTTTCATAATAGGCTTTCATCGAGTACGGCCAAGTGCCATTGACCGGATCGAATCCAGGATCAGAGGAAGGGCCGGGCAGCCAGCCGGCATCGAAGAGCATACCGTTGACGAATGGCTTGAGCGCATACAGCTTCGAACAGCCTCCGGTGCTTTCCCTGTTGGCGTAGGAACCGCCGGGCTGCGCAAGCATTGAGGCCGAGCCGTTGAACCAGCGAATCAGCGGCAAGGCAGTGGTGGGGATGTACTCGATGTATGGCGTGTAGAAACTGTTGGCCAGCACCGGACGGGTGTCGGTCCAGATGCCGGTGCGCGGATCGAGGGTGAACGGCGCCCATGACTGCCAACCGATATCGCCTTCGACCTTCATATCGGCGACATGACACACCTCGCAAGCGACATTGGCCGTGTGTCTATTCAAATCGACAGCGTTATTGGCGTTATGCGGAGTGACCCCATGGCAACGGGAACAGCTCATATTCACCGTTGTCTGTTCATTTGCCATCATATCTGTCACAAAATTCCCGCGGGGGATCTTGTGCTGTGTCGCAGCGTGACATTTAGTGCAAGTGAAATTTTTCGCGGCATGGACATCGGTGGTTGCGGTAAACGGTGTAGCTCGCTTATATCCGCTCATATTGTGTTCATGGCAGCGCTGGCATGCTTTAGTTGAAGTGGGGTTGCCCACCGATTGGGCAGACTTGATTGATCTGTCCTGGCTCCAGGTCAAGGTTCCGTCGGCAAGAGTTGTAACGGTTCTGACGTGGGGCTGCGGATTGCTGCCATACTGGGAGATGTTTGCCGGATCGTCCCATTCAGCTCCATATACTTCGGCGTGACAGATCAGGCAATCGATATCGTTCCTGGCATCGGCAGCCATAACGTATTTGTAGGGTGGACGGTAAGCGATGTGACACTTCCCGCAGCCATCGACCATCTTTGTGCCATCTGCTGCGGTGGCAATACCGGCATAGTTGTCGGCCAGCATATTGGAACCGGGGAGTCCGCAGGCACGGTCCACCATGCCATGGCTGCCGCCAGCCGGGATATCTATCATGCTGTTCAGCGTTCGCGCCTGGAAATGGGCTGAATTGAAGACATCGGTCAACAGGTCCGTACCGCTGGCGGATACGGAATGACAAGCAAGGCAAGTATCCGGGCCGTCATAGGATGAAAGACGCCCCGAGTGGCTGAGGGATTGCAATACCGGTTGCAGGGTGATGTTGAGGGTAGTGGTCTTGCCAACAAGGACACTTACACTGGCACGGGTGGCGACCTGATAGGTGGCGGCCGAGCACTCGATCGAGTAGGTGGCCGGGGCAAGGGTCAGCTTGTAGCTCCCAGTCGAGTTGGATGTGGTGCTCGTGATCGTTCCGGTTGCTTCGTTGGTCGCTTTGATCGTGGCGCCGGAGATTGGCGCAGCGGTGACGGCGTTGTTTATGATGCCACTCAAGGTCCCGGTGGTTGTTTTGGCCGCGAGAACACCACCTGGCCCTGTTAACAGCATCAGGAAAAAGGATAGCAGTATGGCAAGGCATATGTCGGGTCGATTTTTCATATTGTCCTCCCAAGTGGCGGGACCACTACGGTCCCGCCACGATTGCTTTACACTTACTACTCAGTTTCCGGAAGCAAGCTACTTGAAGAACAGCATGCCGGCACTGCCGTCGGCCACGTAGAGCCTGCCGTTGCTGATGGTGACAGCCGAGCATTCACCTACCGTGGGCGCGATTCCGGCCAGGACCGGATTGACCGGATCGGTCCAGTCGATCTTCAGCAAGCCGGCCTCGGCAAAGGCCACGTAGAAGACCAGCTTGTTGTTGACCAGGGTATAATCCATCTTCACGGCGCCGCCGGCCCAGGCTTCATAGCCGGGGACCAGTTGCAGCTTGAAGCGGCTCACCGCCACCGGGCGGTAGTCATAGACCAGGGTGCCAATGGTATCTTTGCTCCAAACTTCGGTCGGCAGAATGCCGGCAGGGAGAGGGGCAATCAGATCGCTCAGTCGGTAGCAGACCACGCCAAAGCTGTCATAGGAGAAATATGCGTAGTCGCCAACCACCTTCACATCCACGGACTGGCCGTCGGCAGCGCCCACCTTCCCTTCTTCCAGTTTGATCGGTTCAAACACTTTCACCAGTTGCATGTTCAATACGTCGGTGGTATCCACCACGCCGACGCCACGTGGGCCGGCGGCCACAAAGGCATAGGATTTGCCTGTAGCCGGGTTGGTCCAGAGGGCGATGCCCGAGGCGGTGCCCAGAGGCGGTTTCTCATCGACTATTTGCCCGATATTGGAGACGACAAAGCCGCTGTTCATGACAGTCGGATCCTTGGTAATGTCATAAACGGTAAGGCCGTTGCTGCCGTCGGCGGTGTAGGCGTAGTTGCCCTTGATCTCCACGTCGTAGGAGTGGTCCTGGTACTGGAGCCCCTTGACCGTGCCGAACAGACCGTTGTGTTCAAAGAGGTCCGTCGGGGTGAGCGGCAGGAGCAGTGGAGCGCCGATGGCACCCTGCCCCGCTTCAACCTTGGAGATATCCACCCGGCGCAGGCCGTTGCTGGAACAGCTGGCCCAGGCTACCTGGTGGGTGGAATCGAAGACCACATTGGCGGCATGGGACGGCGGATAGACCGTGACGCCGTTGTAGATTTCCGGATATTCGTCCTGCAGGGTGTTGGCCACCAGGTGGATGTTGTCGGTGGGGTAGCCGTTGCCATCGACGATACTCCAGGCAGAGATGCCGTGGGGACCGTCGGAGTGGTACATGTACTTGTCGGAGGAGGCGATGCCCACGGCATGGCCGATGGAGATGGTCTGGCCGGCAGCACCGCTGACCTTGGCACCGATCTCGTCGGTGGTGGGGAAGTAGACCGGTACGCTGTAGCGGTCCGCCATGAGGGTAGCGTTAAGGTTTATGATATCAAGGAAGTTGAAGCCGCCGGCGCCGGAGCAGGCAAGGATATCCACATTACCGGCGGCAGTGATGTTCATGGTGTCCATGAGGAGCAGGCGGTTGCCGTGACCGTTGATCTCGGTGGTAACCAGCTTGCATGGGGCCTGGTACATCCACTTGGGCATGGACTCGTTATCCAGGGGGTCATAGGCAGACATGTCGTAGGAAGTTACGAATTCGGTATCCGGGAAGTGATTGCCCGGGATGCCGTCGGTATCGTTGTTGTAATTGCCGTTTGCCCCTTTCCAGGAAACTTCAGGGGTTCCGGCGCCTTCTACGATGACCAGGCCGGCAAAGTGATCGGTCAGGTAGGCATAGTTATTCTTGATCTTGACGTCGATCACGCCCGAGTCCTTCAGCATGCCGGCCCCGTAATAGGGAAGGATGCTCTGGGACTGGGTGCCGGTGATCTTGTCCGGACCGTTGGCCGGCACTGCCGGCACATAACCCAGGTAGCGGCCATTGAGGAAGGTGGCCGCGGTTGCCGTCTGGTAGCCGGTAATATCCACGGCAACCAAGCCCCCCATGGAGTAGGCGACATAGGCGATGGTGCGGCCCCCGAATTCGGCGATGTCAAGACCCTGGGCCTTGTAGTAGAACTTGCCGTAGCGGTCGAAGTCGGCCCACGGAGTGGGGGCCACCACGTCGTTACGCATGACCTGCACCAGTTCGAAATTGGTCTGGCGATAGTCTGGCATGCCGGTGTAGGCGTCAACAAACGGCAGGCCGGTGGCAGGATCCATTTGCACGGTCTGGCGGATGTCCATGTTCATGAACCAGTCTTCTTTCATGTTTGTATCGGTATATAGATTGTAACGGCCGATCTGGTTAAGTGTAACTGGATCGAAGATGCCAAGGCCCAGTTCGTTCATGCAGGCAAACAGCTTGCCGCCATACAGCTTCAGATCAATGGGGCCGCCCCAGGGGTTTTCGCCGGCAAACTGCAGGGTGTATTTTTCCAGATCGATCAACAGGGTGCCGTCGACTTCCAATACCGGGCCATTGGCGCCCAGCAGGTTGGCCAGGGCGGTGCTGTGGATGCCGTACTCGTTGTCGGCGATGAACAGGGTGGTGCCATCGGTTTCCAGGGCCGCCACCGGGGCCTGGATGCTGGAGATCTCGTTGCCGGTGAGGATGTCGCCGCCACCTTCGGTGTAGGTGATGTTATCCTGGTAATAGTTGAGGTGGACGTTGCTGACCTGAACCATGGCGGTCGGGTTGGTGATGTCCACCACCACGATGCCGGCTGCTCCGGCGGAGAGCAGGGCGTAGTTGACGCCGTTATAGGTGACCAGATCGATGTCGTTGATAAAGCCCGGGGCATAGATGGAGTGGACCGCCCCCTTGGTCATGCCGATGGGGGTAACGCACAACCGGCTGCCGATGTTGAAGATGGTCCATTCGGCACCATTGTACATAAACTTCTTGACGGCCGTAGTGGAGCCGCCGATCTGAACATTGGCACCAAGTACGGGGACCATGTCGGCGGGTGCAACAAAGACACTGACGTCCTTGCTGCTGACCGCGCCATTGGAGCCGGTGACGGAGAGACGGAAGACCATCTCCGCGTCAACCGCTACGCTCAAGGTGCTGACGTTGGCAGTGGCAGCAGTGGCGCTGGTGGCCGTCAAGGGTACCTTGGGCCCTTTCACCTGGGTCCACTGGTAGGAAGCTGCGGTTCCGTTCAGTGCGGCGGCAAGGGAAACAGTGCCGGCGGCCGCTTCGGTAAAGGAATTGGGTGTGGCGGTCAGGGTGGATATGCTTACGGACGGAGCCGTTAGCGCTACATTGCTGGTGGTGGTAGCGCCAGCACTGATCGAAACTTGCTTGGTAGCGGTAGTAAAGCCGGTCTTGGAAACGGTTTGCGTATAGGTGCCGGCAGTCACGTTGGCAATGGTGTATTTGCCTGCGGTGTCGGTTAAGGCCGAGTAGGTGCCGGGAGTCAGGCTGACCGAGGCGGCGGAAAGGGCGGCGCCGTTCGCACTGTTGGTCACTGTGCCGCTGATGGTGCCAGTGGTGGCCGTCTGTTTGGCAAGGGCAAAGTTCAGCGTTGTCTTGGAGCTGCTTTTAATGGTCGCCGATGCCGTCTTGGGATTGTATCCGGTAGCAGTGCAGGTTACCGAATAAGTCGCCGGGGGGAGTGAAACCGTGTAGACCCCTTTGGAATCCGAGGTCGCTGTATAGGTCCCCGGGGGGCCGACTGCGGTGATCTTTGCCCCCGCAATCGCCGTTGATGTGCCGGTGATGGTGATCTTGCCTGTCAGGGTGCCGTTGGCGGCAAGGGCCGTCCCGGTACCCAGACAGAGTCCAAGCGTAATGCTGATGACCAGTTTTAGCCATCTGGTAAGCGCGTGCATACATACCTCCTGTAGATATTTGTGAAGCGCAGTTTGCGGGATAAGCCCTTTGTTCACTCACCTCCTTAGCTGGGCAGTTTCCCGGTTTTCATAATGCAGACCTAAGGAAAGACGGGGATGATCCGTTGATCCGGCTGGTAAATGTTCTTCCCGTTGAGCAAGGTCAATGCCATGTATATTTAAAATATATAATTAGCTGAATTTATGGATTGTTTTTCCTTGAGTAAAAATAAGCCGCGCATAAACAGGCGCAACCATGGTTGCGGTGAGACAAAATGGGGCATCAGCGACTGGCGCCAGGCGGTGGATTGGCCGGGACATTTACATTTTAAAGTGGGAATGCTTCAAAACAGGATCGGAGTCAGGTAATCAAAAAGGGGGAGGTTACAGCAACAATCATAAGATGGAAGGCACGGGATCAATGGCAGGCGGTATTGCAATGCTGTGCTTGCGAGAAGCCGCCCGGGTAAAGCAGGGTAATGGTAACATAGTTTACACGGCAACTATGGCTGCAGGTATTTATCCAGGCCGCATCTCTTCAAGCGCTTGGCCAAACCTTGCCGGGTAATTCCAAGCATGGCGGCCGCAAGTGTCTGATTGCCATTGGCGCGGCGCATGGCTTCCGACACAACCTGACAACCGGCTTCTTCCAGGTTAGGCAACCGGTCCGGGAAAATCACGCGGGCCGCCGCACCGGAAGCCGTCGATACATCTTGCGGCCTTGATTCATCATCCGAGAGACCCAGCTTTTCCTTAAAGCTGTCAAGGGAGAGAATATGATTCTTGTGCAGGCTCACGGCATTGAAAATCATGGCGCGCAATTCCCGTATGTTCCCCGGGAAATTATAGATGGAAAGCAGGGTAGCCAGTTCTTTCGGCGCCTTAGGGGTCTTTTTGCCGAACGAGCGGGCTGCTTCTTCGAGAAACTCTTCGATCAACTGGGGTAGATCTTCCATACGCTCACGCAAGGGCGGAATGCGTACCTGGTGGGCACACAAACGATAATACAGGTCGTTGCGAAAATTGCCGGTCTCCTTTTTTACCGCCAGCTCGTGATTGGTGGCAAAGATCAGCTTTGCTTTCAGCTTGGTTGGGGAATCGGCCCCGAGCGGAAAATATTCCCTTTCCTGGAGAAGCCGCAACAGCTTGACCTGGGAAGCGCAACTCAAATCGCCTATTTCGTCCAGAAACAGTGTCCCGCTCCCCGCCTCCTCGATCATCCCCTTTCGCTCCCTCTCGGCACCGGTAAAGGCGCCCCGGGTATGACCGAAAAGAGTGTCTGAAAAGACGTTGTCGTCGAGGCCGGCCACATTGACCGCCAACCAGGGGTCATCGGGGCAACGGATGGAACAGATGGCCTTGGCGATCAGTTCTTTACCCACGCCGCTTTCACCGGTAATCAGGATCGGCTCGCTGCTGAACGCTACGGCTTCGCAGTGCTGCATGACAGCCCGCATCTTCTTGCTGCTGGTTTTGATCCGGGCAAATGCCTCGGGATATTCCAGCTGCTCCGCACTGGAATTCGCTTGGGATCGCCGGCCTTCCTGGCGACGTATCTCCCAGGCAAACAATGCCCGCTGTATCCCGTCTATCAGCCGCTCCTTCTCCACGGTCTTCACAAAATAATCGATCGCGCCCAGCTGCATGCAGCGCACGGCGGTATCAACCTGGTTGAGTCCGCTCAGGACAATCACCGGGATGCACGGATGGTCCTTGCTGATCATGGTCAGCAGGTCCTGACCGGAGAAATACGGCATGGTCAGATCCAGCAGGATCAGACTCACATCCTTGTCGCGCAGGATATCCAACACATGGCGGCTGTCGGTGCATTTAATCACGTTTGTGATTCCCGAGGCTTCCCGCAGAGTCAGAGAAAGACTGCGCAGCCAGGGCACCTCATCGTCAACCAGCAGAATCGGATTGGCAGGGTAGAGTTTGTCGCTCATATTTCGATCGCCGTTTGTTTGACTGGCAGGTAAAGATGAACAGTGGTCCCTTTGTTCACCTCGGAATGGAACTCCAGGGAACCGCCATAGTTCCTGACAATGCGCATCGACACCGACAAGCCGAGGCCGGTACCGCCGCTCTGTCGTTTTGTGGTGAAGAACGGGTCGGTTATGTGGGGCATATCCTCCTTGCTGATACCGATCCCTTCGTCCCGCACGGTAACGATGCAAGACATGCGTTCCGGATGGAACGAGGTGGAAATGTGGATTCCTTTTTCCTTGTCCGGCAGGGCCTGGCACGCATTCATTATCAGGTTGACCACCACCTGTTCGATGTGCTGCGGATTGCCGTAAAATATTGGCAGATTTTCGGCCAGATCGACAGTCAAATTGTCCGTAGCTGTTTTCAGGGCATTATTCATCAGGCGGATCGACGTCTCCACTCCCCGATTCAGATCGATTGGTTCGTGCAAGTCCGGTGCATCGGCCCGGGCAAAATCCCTGAGATCGTTGACGATCCGCTTGATGCGCCCGGCACTTTCAAACATTTCCGCGAACAGGTGCGGCATTTCGGTGCACATCTCCGAGTAGGGGATACCGGCCAGCTGGAAATCGCCGGACTCCTGGTAATGGCGCTGCAGGATCGGGGCTGCGTCGCCGCACGCCTTTTTCACCAGTTCGGCGTTTAACAGGATCAATGCATTCGGGTTATTGATCTCATGGGCCACGCCGGCGGCCAGCTCTCCCAGCGCGGCCAGCCGCCGGGTACGGATCGCTTCTTCAAGCAGCCGATTCTTCTCGGTAATATCGCTGGCCAGCATGATTACGTGGGAAACCTCATTGCCATTGTCCCTGACCGGGAATGCCTTAACCTCCAGAATCCTGTCGTCAGGCGTGGTGATGATCGACTCTTCGGCCACGGCCGTTTGAAAAGCCTTGATTGCCGGGCAATTGTCACAGATGGAGGTCCTGTTGTAGAGCAAGTTGCAGCAGAATTCGCCAGGAATCGCATCGAACCTGTTGGCAACGTAATTGTCCGTCCCCTTGTTCGACCAGACAACCTTCATCTCTTTCGAGATCAGGGTCAGGCTGTCAGGGATGCCATCCAGAACTATCTGGAACTGCTGCGCCAGCTCCCTGAATTTATGCTCGCTCTCCCTCAGCTCCTTTTCCGCCCTGCGGCGCTTCATGGTATTCCAGGTCAGCAGAAGGGTAATTCCCGACAGGCCGCACAGGGCCGCCACAGAGATCCAGAAATGGGATTTGGAAACCTGGTACGATGACGACGGGGCGTTGATCAGCTGGTATTCCTTTGGCAGACTTTGCAGGGGAATGCCCTGGTGCTTCAGCTCGTGGTAGTCGAAAACAGGCGGGTCCCGCACCGGCCACGCAATGGGAATGGAGCCGGCCAGCTCGCCCTTCAGCACCCTCCAAGCGATTTCAGCCGCAACAACCCCCTGTTTCCTGGCGTTGACAAGGGGGCCGCCAACTATCCCAGCACCGAGATAAACATCCCAGAAGCTGTAGATTGGCAAAGCTGTTGACTGTTTTACCAAGCGGGTCTGTTCGTTAAAGGATAGCAGGTTGCCGGATTGGTCACGGATTGAACCATTAATGACGACAATGGTTCCTTTGGCAAGTGTGACCAAACGCGAAGCAAGGATATCTGCCGGCAGATCGTTCCAGAACTCGAAGGTAATGCCGGGGGCGATCGTAGCCGCCAACGACTGCAATTGCTTCAGGTTGATGCGGTCCGTCAATTCGCTGGTGCTGCCGATAACCACGATGCGCTTCGTATCGCGGTGAAAGACCAGCGCCTGCCGGATGACACCGCTGAAATCCGGGTTTCCGCACACCCCGGTCACTTCCTTGGCCTGCTGCGCAAGCGACGGAGCAGCACTGTTGATGCCGCAAAAAATGATGGGGGTGTGTCGGAACAGGTCGTCGCGGTGCCCCAAGGCAAAATTGAAGGCTTCGTTGTCGGAGACCATGACCAGGTCATATGAGCGGTCTTTGAACTTATAGTGGAGAATGGCATCGAGAATATGGGAAAAATAGGCCGAATCCCGATGGCGCTTTGTGTCCAGGTATTCCACATCCACGTTGACTTGCCTGCTTGGTTGCCCCAGGACCGACTGCATGCCGGCCATTATGTTGTCTGTCCAAGGCCAACCTGGGTGGTAGGAGTGGAGAATGAGAACGTGTTGCGGATTAATGGGTTGTGTTTCCGCTGCTGCCACAAAGACAGGCGAGGCGCACCAATAAGAGAGTGCGGCAGTGATTAAGATGAGCTGCCAAGCTAATGTTTTCCCGTGATTGGCTGTAATTTTCATTCTTAACCTGTCCGTACGGAGATGCATTTATTGAGTATCCGGCCAAAACCCCGAGTGGCCCTGCGATTTAGCGGAGTCGGTTCGACAACCATTTTATCCGGAACAACTAGCTGGGAAATACGGATGTCCTTCCCCCAGAGAAACCGCCACAGTGCCGCGCAAGGTGCGCCGGAAAGTCACTTATGTGAAGTGTATACAATTATAAATTACAATATATATTTTCTCATATCATTTGCACAATTTAAGCCAACGATTTGTTATATTTGCTCTTTTTAATATTAATATTGTAATGGTTGGGCGAGTACATTCCAGCCATTGCAACTAGTAACAAAAAAAGTAATGCTGAAATGCCACTATTTAAATATTTGAATTGACGATTTAGTATGATTCCTATTTAATACTATAGGATTAAGTCAGTTCAATACTCTTTGGTATGCTTACACAGGCAAGACAGCGAGTTCTTTTATGTTTATTCTTCCCAAGGGAACCCCTCTGGCGGAAAATGTTCCGACCTCACGAATCGACCTGCCGGTCGTCCTAGGCAAATTCAGGAACAGCAACTTTAACGGCTATGCAAAGTTTGGCCTCTCGGCAGCAACTGGGGTGTTTTTGTATATTGAGGGCAGGCTGATATCCGTCTTCTTCCAACCGGAAGGCAACAACAGCCGCCAAGATCTTGATGCCATGCAAGCAACTATCGAGAACCTGGTATTGAACAGGGATGGTGATTTCAGCGCCTATCGTTTCAGCAAGGAAATTGCCTTTGCCCTCCTCGCCATGTTCAGGGGGGAATTGATCCTCAATGCCCAAGAGATGAAACTGATCGACTTCAAGGCGGTACTGGAGAAAATCAAAGCCGAACGCATGAATGCCTGCCTGAAGATCTATACTGAAAATCGGGCTGGATTGATTTTTTACCGTGATGGCGCACCAATCGGTTTTTGTCACGATTCAGCCCAGGAAATCGGGTTATCGCAGACAGAGATCCAGAAGATCGCCGTACTGCCCGGTGCCAGGATCGATGTTCGGGTCATCAAAGACAGTGAAGATGGGGCAACTCTGGTTGATTTGAACGACCTGGTTGATATCTCGAAGGTCTGGTCTGTTGCCAAGGAGAACGTCTTTACAACTGTTTCAGCCGCACCCGCCGCAAGCCCTGCCACTACCATTTCAGCAGAACCAGCCAAAACGGATCTCGCCGGACTCCAGTCCGACTTGAGTAACGTCGCGTTTAAATACCTTGGCAAATTGGGTAGACCCCTGCTGGAAAAAGAACTGGCAAAAATCGGGGGATTTGAAGGGATCCTGGTTCCGGAAAAGTTGGAGGAACTGCTTGCTGGCCTTGAAAACGGATCAAAACTCCTGACTAATCTAGCGAAGATCAGGCAAATGCAGGACGCTATGCGGGACGAGGTTGCTCGCTACCGCTGACCGAACACTCTTCAACGCCATCCATTGGCTAACTATTTGGAGGAGATATGGACTCAATTCTTTCGTTATTGCCGAAAATTTACAATCCGGTAGATTACGACGCTTTTTCTGTCATCCAGACAATATTCTGGTTTATCGCTGCTGCAATAAGCTTCTATTTCAGCTTCAAGATCGCCCGCCTCTGGACAAGCATCTCCGTAGGTTTTTTCCTTATCTTCTGGAGTCAGGCCTACATGCTCAATCCTTATGCCCATAGCTACAACAAAATGGCGGCCATCCACTACGTTATCGGAGCTATCGCCATCCTGGTGATCAGCCATGGCTTTCAGGAGTATTACATATTTACCCGCACCCTGGAAATTACCGGCAGGAAATATCTGGTGTATTTAACCACAATCGGCGTCATTGCGGTGGCCTCTGTCTTGATCACGATAAATCCCAAGCCAACCCTGCAGGTGCTCAGAAACTACAAAATCATGGAAAATTCCA
Organism: Geobacter sp.; assembly: GCA_003574895.1. Taxonomy (GTDB): domain Bacteria; phylum Desulfobacterota; class Desulfuromonadia; order Geobacterales; family Pseudopelobacteraceae; genus JACPFJ01. Next base: position 96,685 of record PJFB01000015.1, on the reverse strand, counting down.
TTTGGTTTTTCCTTGCCATGCTAAATATTTTCATGGTTTGGAAAATCTTCAACGAATTACGTGATTCATTCGTGGCAAAAGGCGTCCTCTGTTTTGCCATCGTATTCTTTTTCATTGTTCTCTGGAAAGGTTCAGAGCTATATCTCCAGATATACCAGTGGGATAAGGATTGGATGGACATAATTGACTTCTCTGGCGAGGCTACCGATGCGGCAAAATATGCAACGCGGATAAATGTGGCACAAATTATCAACAGGTATAGCGCCCTCATGTCCGGCATATCCGTGGCAGGCGCCTTCAGCTATCTATTCAAGCTGCTGAGGTAGGCAGGCTCTCCGGACAAATCCGGCATATAAACAGGAAATTTGTGAATGCCAACTTCCGGAAACGGAGCAGATATCCGCAAGGAGAGCCCCATGATACAGGTCAAGCGAGTCTACGACCCACAGGGCTGTCATGACGGCAAACGATTTCTTGTAGAGCGCCTCTGGCCGCGTGGGATAAAAAAAGAAAGCATGGTCATGGATGGCTGGTTAAAAAATGCGGCCCCCTCTCATGAACTGCGTCGTTGGTTCGGTCATGATCCGGCCAAATGGATCGAATTCACGCACCGTTACATCGCCGAACTTGAAAAAACACCTGCTGCCTTGGCGCCCCTAATGGAAGCTGCGCAGCAGGGCCCTGTCACCCTGCTTTACAGTTCCCACGACCAGGAGCATAACAGCTCACTGGTGCTTATGAGCTATCTGAAGGAACGGATCAATTCGCATAAAACCTCTCTTTGACCGCAACAACCAACCCCTGCCTACCAACGCACCGCTTTCGGTTCATTTTTCACGAACAGTATCGAGCAGGGCATGCGGCGGACCAACTCTTCATTGCTGCGCCCGAACAGGAAGTGCTCCAGGCGCCACTCCTCGTGCGCCAAAAGGATAAGCAGGTCGATCTTCTCCTCTTTGACCGTCTTCAGGACCTCTTCAGTGGGGTCGCCATTCTTGATCAACTCCTTGATCGAAAGCCCTTTGGCCTTTTCCTCCCTTATGATCCGATCCAGGTCAGCCTTGGTTTCCTCCAGGAGTTTCTTGTATTCCTGTTCCAGGGAAACCATCGGCAGGTTCCACCCTTCCAGGCCAAAAGGATTATGGACTACATGCAAGATGGAAAGTTCCGCGTCATATTTGCGGGCCAGTGAGACTCCGTAATGGACCGCCTCCCTGCAGTACTTGCTCATCCTGCTGACCACGAGTATCCGTTTATATTCTTCCATGGTTGATCTCCTTTCCCTACACCTGCTCTTCTCATCTTCTACGTTTCCTCTTTAATTATATTATATCACTATATGATTTTTTGGAGTCACAGATGAAGCAATTAACCGCCCAGACACGAAGAAGGCGGCCAAAAGCCGCCTTCTCGTCATAAATCACCTCACTCCCGATATGGAGATCGGCCCTTGTACTGTTCGTGCTCAGACAATTCAGTCATCACCCTCGTCTCCTGCCATCAAATCTACCGGAGGATGCGTGTGCGGCTTACTGAAAGCGACCATAAAAGTGTACATGAACACGAACAATACTGTTAACAACATGATAACAACATTCAGCGTAGACATCGAAAATACCCAATCCATGCTAGTCATGACCGTACCTCCCTGGCAACGAGTTTATATATCTATATTCATATTATATACTCAATGCCCGAAAGCGCCACTATTTTTTTACCGGGTATTAATTTGCCGGCATGAATGCTGTTTACTCTTTGCCTGCGTCAAATGTTACCTGTTTGACCACCATATCGACCACAGGCAGCGGCGGAACCGCTTTGAGGCCATAGATCCGCTCCAGATCGATATCCTTGGGCACGGCAGCCAACAGGGCCTCAGCCACCTTCTGATCGGCCTGGCGGAAACGGAGCCGGGCCTCGATACTGACCGTACTTACCCCCTCCGGAGCATGAACAGAGTAATGCACGTCCTTGTAACCTCTGGGCGGGATCGTGTCATGCCGGGAAAATGATGTAACCACCCAGGGGTCTACGGCAAAGTGGAAATCGTTGCCCATGCCGTCCGAATTGAAGAGCCGCGCATCGTCAGGCATGGAGCCGTCCGGCTTGAGCGTGCCGCTGCTCATGATCACCTTGCCGCTCTCATCCTTGGCAGTGATCTCCAGCCACATCTGGCGCACGTTGGTAAGCGAAGTCGGCAGGTTGTGGCCGGCACGAATGTTCTTTACCCGCACCTTGAGTTCAGCCAATCGTCCGTCGCGGCGGATAGGGGTGATCTCAAGGTCGGCCGCGGACTTCAGTCGTTCCACCTCCATCTCGTACTGGTTCATCAGGCTCTTGGCCAGTTCCTCGTCCCCGCTTTTGCGGGCCGCCCCGGCAGCCAGATAGCTGAGCAGGTAATTGGCGCCGCTGAAATAATGGCGGTATTCCTTGCGCTCCGGCTTGACAAATTGATCTGCGGAACGTTTGAAAGTGGGGATATCCACCATGTGGCAATCCTGGCAAAGTATCGCCTTCTGGGCGTAGGGGCCGTGCTTCCATTCCAGGTAGGATGCCTCAAGCGGGAAATGACCGTCGTAGTGGTATACCTGGTGACAGGAGGCGCACAGGTCCGCCTGCAGGTGCAACCCCGACTCGACGCACTTGTGAAAACCGCCGCCACAGTAATCTGTGGGCTTGAAGGGGCCACGCTTGATGAAAGTCTGGCCGTCCTTGGACTCAACACCTGAGGTCAGGATGAAGGAGCCGTTCTCCGGCTCGTGGGAGGGGGTCTGCCAGTGGGTCACGCCGCTCACCGAATGGCACACATCGCAGGAAACACCACTTATCGCCATGTCGGACAGACCGGAGTTACCGGCGCCCTTGATCTCACCGGTAATCATCCCCACCGGGGTATGGCAACCTTCGCATTGGCGCGAAATATCGTGCCCCACCGCCTTTATCCCCTTGTTCAGCTCCCCTTGGTAGATCGGGTCCTTGAAGGCCAGGCTGTGCACCGAACCGTTCCATTCCCGAAACTGTTTGGCGTGACAACCACCACAAACATCCGGAGAGTTGAAGGGCACACTAGACTTGTTCCATTTTATCAGTGACGGGTAATACGGATAGAAATCATGGTCAACGTCAAAAACCGGGGATGCTGCCTGGACAGTCCCGGTGACCGCGAGGGTAAACACGACAACAAGCGAGAGATACAACATGCGGATCATCTTCATCATCTTCCTCCTTGAAATAGATTGCTGATCATTAAAGTATATTAAATAATAGCTGCAAATAATCATTCGTCAAGACCTGGATGACAGGTTGAACAAAGTGCGTAGGTGGGGTAGATTTATGCGCAGGCGCCAAGAGCCTGCAAAAAAAGAGGGCCTGCTTTCACAGGCCCTCTCCACGCAATGCTCATCTTTGTGTCGATTGTCATTTCACCTGAATATCGGGTTCACATGAAATCCCCATATGGTCCACCTTCCAGTTTGACCGGCTCGCAGACGCTTGATTTATCATGGGCCTTGGCACCGCATTTTCCGCAGACCACCTGGGCATTAGACGTCAAATTACTTATGGTTAACTCATCATTGATATTACATATTTTATCGTTTCCACCCGACATGACTCAAACCCCCTTCCGGTTTGTCAATCTATTAACTTCCTGAATTTATAATAGCGCATTTATCGGTATTCCACACCATTTAAGTCAAACATTCCCCTGGGGATAATTGCACCATGGGAATTTCCCGGATCAGAACCATAGCCATGTCAGTGCCTGCCCATCACTCCGCAGGCACTGACTTGGCACGGACCAGATCCGAATATACGTTAACCGGTTGGGGCCATCCGTCACGTACCTTGAGCACGCTCAGGTGCAGATGGGTCGGCGAGCGATGCTTGGCGGCATTGAAGCCGGTACGCCCCACGGTGGCGAGCGGATCGCCCGGACTGACAATCTCCCCCAGCACCACTAGCAGCTCGGCATTGTGAGCGTAGTAGACCAGCAGGTCTTTGTCGGGATCGTAGACCCAGATGTACTTGCCCCCCTTCAGGGGGCTACCCGGCTCCCATTTCCGTTCCAGGGCCACCACTATCCCCCTGGTGAGAGACCGCACCTGCACCTCTTTGCCGGTGCGATCATCGCGGTTGTCCTGGTCGCGGTCATGGATAAAAATGTCGAAAGCGGGATGTCCGCCATGGCGGTTGCCGTCGAAAAAATCATAGCCCCGGGCAATATATCCCTTGTTTCGCCCCCCGGTTATGGCACGGTGGTCATAGTTGGCCAGCGGGAAGACCCATTTTTCCAAGGGAAGATCTTTGCCCACAAGGCGGTAGTACTCCTCGCGCACCTGGGCCAACAGCCGCTTCAGTTCGCTCTGGGCAAGAGATCTGTTGATCTTGCCGTCTCGGATCAGTGTATTGATGTGGTTATACCTGGTTGCTATCTGGCATATGGCGCTGCAGGGAGGGGATTCGGCCAACTCGCCCAGATCGGGCTGGTCAAAGGCTCGGGCGTAATCGGTAAAAAAGGGCAGCAGGGAGAACACCAGGGACAGGAGGGCACAATATAGCTGTTTCATTGATTATCCGCACAGGAAAATGGTGCATATTTATATTAAAAAGCATATCATCCCCTCGTCGTGGGGACAACATAAAACACCAGCGGGATCATGCCATGAAACTAACAAAAAAAAACATCCTCGCCATCCTCAAAGAGCGCGAGGGAAGCACTCACTTTGCCTCGCTGCTGCGCGAGTTCGGCGGCCGTCACGTCAAGGGCGAGCTGAAGCGCATTCTGGAAGATATGGCCGATGCAGGCGAGGTGACCCGGCTCAGGGGAAACAGCTATGCCCTGCCGGGTGCGGCGCAAGGCCTGCGCGGCAAGCTCTCGGCCCACCGTGACGGTTATGGTTTTGTCACGCCGGAGGGCGGCGGTGAAGACATTTTCATCCCAGCCAGACACATGCATGGCGCCATGCATGGCGACACCGTGGAGGTGCAATCCGGTCAGAGCCGGATGGGAAGCGGCAAACAGGAAGGCCGCATCGTCGCCGTTGTGGAACGGGCTTCGAGCCGCATCGTGGGTCGCTACGAAGAGACCCGGCGCGGGGCCATCGTTATCCCCGAAGATCAGCGCCTCAACCTGGTGGTTGCCATCCCCCCCAAAGGGCGGGGCCGGACCGAGGATGGCCAGCAGGTGGTAGCAGAATTGACCGCCTATCCCATAGGCGGGCGGCCGGCCGAGGGACGCATCACGGAGGTGCTGGGCTGGCCCGGCGATCCCGAGGTGGAGGTGCAGTCGGTCATCCGCCGCTTCGACCTGCCCCATATCTTCGGGCCTGATGTCCTGGCCGAGGCAGAAGGAGTACCGGCCGTGGTGTCGCGGGAGGACCTGAAGGGGCGCGTTGACCTGCGCAAGATGCCGACCGTCACCATAGACGGCGAGACCGCCAAGGACTTCGACGACGCCGTTTCCATGCGCTGCGAGGGGAACAACTACCGGCTCTGGGTCTCCATCGCCGATGTGTCCGCCTATGTGACGCCGGGCAGCGCCCTGGACCAGGAGGCCTACCTGCGCGGCACCTCGGTCTACTTCCCGGACCGCTGCATCCCCATGCTTCCGGAAAAACTCTCCAACGGCATCTGTTCCCTAAATCCCCATGTGGACCGCCTGACCATGACGGCCGAGATGCTCTTCGACCCCAAGGGCAAGATGCTGGAGTCCAGCTTCTATCCCAGCGTCATCAACAGCACGGCCCGCCTGACCTATACCATCGTCAAGCAGATCATCGTCGATGACGACCGCGAAGCCGCCGACAAACACCGCCCGGTAGCGCCCATGCTGCTGGAGATGAAGGAGCTGGCCCTCTGCCTCCAGGCCATGCGGAAACAGCGGGGGAGCATCGATTTCGATCTGCCCGAGCCCGAGATCATCATCGGCCTGACCGGCCTGACCGAGGGGATAATCCGGGCCGAACGCAACCTGGCCCACCAACTGATCGAAGAGTTCATGCTGGCCGCCAACGAGGCGGTGGCCCGTTTCATCACTGCCAGGGAAATCTCGTTCCTGTACCGCGTCCACGAGAACCCCGACCCGGCCAAGCTGCGGGATTTCCAGGAGTTCATCTACGGCTTCGGCTACGAGTTCAAACTGGTGGAGGAGCGGGTAAATCCGGCCGAATTGCAGCGCCTGCTGGGAGAGGCCGAGGGGCGGCCCGAGGAGCGGATGCTGAACTATGCCCTGTTGCGCTGCATGAAACAGGCCCGCTATGCGGCGGAAAACCTGGGGCATTTCGGCCTGGCCTCTGCCTGCTACTGCCACTTCACCTCCCCCATCCGGCGCTATCCGGACTTGGTGGTACACCGTATCCTCAGGGCAGCCCTGGCGCTGGAGGAGAAACAGGGAGACAAGCGACGGCAAAAGCAGCTGGACATTGCCACGGAGCGGCTTTCCGAGATCGCCGAGCATACCAGCAAGCGGGAACGGGTCGCCATGGAGGCGGAGCGGGACGTGGTGGAGATGAAGAAGCTCCAGTACATGCAGCAGCACGTGGGCGACGACTTTGACGGCTACATCTCCGGTGTGGCAGCTTTCGGTTTTTTCGTGGAACTGGAGGAGCTGTTCGTGGAGGGGCTGGTGCATGTCTCCACACTGGGAGACGATCTCTACACCTATGCCGAGAAGCAGCACTCCCTGATCGGCCGCCGTTCGCGGCGTGTCTTCCGCATCGGCGACCGGGCCAGGGTAAAGGTGGCCGCGGTCACCCCGGCCACCCGGCGCATCGAGTTCACCCTTGTGGAACATACCGCCTCGGAGCCTCCAGTCAATGCAGCGACAATCGTCATGCCCGGGGAGGAGTATCCGCGCATCCCGGTCAAGGGGAAAGGGCTGGCCGGGATCAAACGGCGGACAACAGGCACTGACAAGGTTGGCCCCGACAAAGGGGACAGAAATGGAGGCGGCAGGAAACGGCGCTGACTGTTAGTTTTTACTTATTGGAACTGAGCGGCCGCCAGCCCTGGAAAAGATGGCCGAAAGCCGGGTGAGGGGACCACAGCGCCATACGAATCAGCGCGTCACCCTCATGCCGGCTTGCTTGCCTGCTTACACGACAAACGCGTTTCCCTCGTCAATACTCTCCCCGCTCCGCTCCCCAACTACTTCGCTTTTGGAGCTGTACTCCAACCGGTAAATCTTTACAAAACCTGTCTTGAGCTGGAGTTTTTCCAACCGTTCAATCAGTTCAACCTTTCCCTTGCGATTCATCCGGCATTCAAAAACACTTTTTTGAATCCGGAAGCCAAATCCCTTCAATAATTTATCCACCCGCCGCCGTTCCCGGTCGCTGGTGATATCGTAGACCACGGCATAATCGGCTATACCTCTCATGCGCGCCACTCGTAAAAGGTCAAGTCACCGTCGTCGGTAAAAAACCGCCTGACCACGTTGACCTGGGTATGTATGTGTTCCTTGAGCGAAAGCTCGTTCCGGCCGCCCCCTTTTTCCATCTCGCCTTCAAAGTGGTTGAGATATTTTTTCAACCCTTCGTGTGTCAGGTGCTGCCCCTTGTCGGTTTCAATGAAATCCGTTTCGGTAATAATCTTCAGGTTTATCAGACGAATAACGAATCTGTCGATACGGGAGCGAAACAGCTCCTCAATATCGCAAACCAGTGACTCGTAATCGTCCTCGGGCGCGTGGAGAAAACCGAGGTAGGGGTTGAGGCCGACCGCCCTGACCGTGGCGTTGATCCTGGAAAAAAGGAGATAGTAACCGAAATTGAGAAGTGAATTGATCCGGTCAGGATTGCGGCGTTCCCGCTTTTTCAGCCGAAAGGCCTCATGATCGATCAGGCCGTTCATTCGCTGGTAGATCTTTTTCGCGGCTGCACCTTCATAGCCCCGAACCTGTTCCACACTCCCCGCCTGCCGGATTGCGCCGATAACCCGTTCCAATTCGGAAGTAAAAACATTCAATTCCTTTTCGTACCGTTGCCGGAACAGGGCAATGTAATTCGTGATCTTGCCCGCCGCAAACTCCTTGGCAATACAGAGCTGCTCCGTGTCGGAAAGCGAGTGCCGCCGCCGGGCGTGTTCGTAGGAAATCGAGTAGTAGCGCTTGGAATCCGGTTTTACCGTGGCGATAAAATAGCCCGTATTAAGGGCGATGGTAAGGGGAATGTTCTCATCGGCACACTTCCTGATAACCGCCGTGGAAAAGACCGCCGTCTCCATCACCATGATTTCGCTGATCCGCCGGATCGGGATGGTTTCGATTATCTCCTTTCTCCGCCGGATCTCCAGCGCATCGCCGTTTATGGCGAGAAAAAGGTATGGCTCGGTAACGTACAGCGGTTTTCTGAATAGCCGGGGAGCTTGATCGGAATCTACCACGGCCTCTGTTTTTTCAAGGGTGATACCGAGAAAATGAACCCCCTCGCGGATATGTCGGATCGAGGTTTTATCCTTGCTGATCCGCAACCCCAATCCCGCCAGACATTCCTCGGTTTCGCAAAGCACTCTTTCGGCGTTCTCCAGCGTCCTGGCCAGAATGATGAAGTCATCGGCATAGCGGATCGTCCGCACGTCCCAATCGCTGGCCTTCTCGTCGAATGAGTCGAGATACAGGTTGGCCAGAAGTGGTGACAACGGGGCGCCCTGAGCCAGCCCCCGCGACCGTTCCCGGTACTCCCCCTTCAGCACGAACCCGGCGCGAAGCACCTTTTTGAGCAGCTCCCTAAACAGAACGTCCGCTTCCGGAATATACAGGTCGAGCAGGTTATCCAGCAACCGCAGGTCCACAGTGGGGAAAAAATCCTCTATATCGGACTCGATGACATATTGGTAACCATCGGCCACGGCCTTGTGTACCTGCTCGATGGCGGCAAGGCGGGACACGCCGCGCCGGTAGCCGATGGAACCTTCCTCGAACAAACGGTCAAACGGCTTGCCAAGGAGATTGAGCAGATACTGCTGCATTATCAGATCGCGGAACGGCAATTGCTCCACCAACCGCTCCGCTCCGCTGCTCTTGCGGATGGAGAACGCAATATTCGGCGTAGGGAGATAGGAACCCTCCACGATCCGGCGCACAAGATCATCCGCGAACCGCTCCTCGTCGAACGGATACTGCTCTGTACTGGAAAGCGATTCCAGTGCATGATCGTGACGGGCGATAACATCGCGAATAGCGGAAAGAAGACCCTTCCGGCTCGGGAAAAACGGCTGAAAATAGCCGGTAGCCGGGGTATTGATACGAAAATATCCATGGGAATAAGGGAGTTTTCCACCCGCATGCAGCTCGCTCGCCAGGAGAATCAGCGGCAGCAATCCGACAAACTGCCCCTTCAGGTATAGCTTGCCGGCGCAGCCGTTCACATACTGGGTTTGTCCCGGCTGGGACAGTGACGGATGGCGAATCTCCGTATAATTCCAATAGCAGGAAAGGACTGTGAAATCATCTTCTTTGCCGTTGTAGCCGACGTCTCCGCCGAACAGTCGCGATATGCGCCCCGTGAGGGCTCCCACGAACGCCTTTGTCGATAGATGCGTTCGCGGCTTGCCCTTTTCCGGTCGAAACGGCAACGGCGTCAAAAACTCCAGGCACAACTCGCCCTCTTCCGGCAACGGCCCGATCTCGGAGGCCACCGACACCAAGGAACGCTCCTCAACCTCGCCAATAGCCACAATCTCGAAATTACGCCCTGTTCCGGGATCGGCCAGATACCCGATGAACGCCTCCCGCCAGTGCGCCGCGAATGCAGCATCATGGCAACAGAAAAAAACGTCCAGCGTCACACGGTCGCCCCGCCGCATCGCAAAGGCGCTGTTCTTGTCCCGTTGGTGAAAAAAGATGGACGAATCCTCCTTCTCGCCAAGCAGGGAATTCACCCCTTTCACCATGGCCTGAAACACGGAAACCTGGGCCGCTTTGCGCGCCGGCAAAGAGCGGATGTTCACAAGTTCCACCGAGAGACGGCGCCAGCGTAATGCGGCTAATCGGTCATGAAGCGGCATGAGGTCCACCTCCTCCTGTTTACCTGATTTCACAACGTCATGAATGCCCTCTCGGGCGAACGTAAAGTCCTTTGTTGACCCAAATTGTTTCAGTTCACAACGTCATGAATGTCCTCCTGAGCTTTTATCAAATAAAAAGGAGTACCGACGCCATGAAAGAAAAAATTGATTACATCATCCATGAAATGCTGCTGCTTCACCTTGTCATTATGCTTGCTACGACATTAGAGGTGAATCTTGGGGAACGTGAAATGAATATTAGCCTTCTGCTTTGCCTTACCCGACTTCTACTTCACATTGTCTTCCGGCGGTAAGGGATCTGGAAATATTAATATATCGTTTACCCACGTAGGGGCGAAGCAAGAGCTTTACCTGCTTCGCCCTTTTGCCACAGAGATCAAAGGCGGGCGAAGCAGATGAACCTTGCTTCGCCCCTACAACCCAACCCGGTTTATCAGTAAATTCTGAGCCGCCTATTTACCTGATTTCACAACGTCATGAATGCCCTCTCGGGCAAAGGCCAAGTCCTGAAGACGTGACAATATGTTTCAGTTCACAACGTCATGAATGTCCTCTCGGACCTGTCTTTGCTCAGGTAAAAACATGGATGAAAAAAATTGTTTCAGTTCACAACGTCATGAATGTCCTCTCGGACAACAATTTGAGTAACAAACTGATCGGCAAAGTGTTTCAGTTCACAACGTCATGAATGTCCTCTCGGACGAAAAAGTGATATGGCGTGCGGTATTTTCTCTCAAAGTTTCAGTTCACAACGTCATGAATGTCCTCTCGGACTTGATCTAACCTCATCAGGGTCAGGTACGCGTTTCAGTTCACAACGTCATGAATGTCCTCTCGGACCTGCACCGAAAGTCTGTAATCCTTCAGTATTCGTTTCAGTTCACAACGTCATGAATGCCCTCTCGGGCGATGGTTACGAGGCGATTGCAAAGTGTGACCGAATGTTTCAGTTCACAACGTCATGAATGCCCTCTCGGGCACTACCAACCTTGATCTCAAGAATACAAATGTTTCAGTTCACAACGTCATGAATGCCCTCTCGGGCAAGTGTACCCTTCCTGGTGGACAAAGATAAAAAAGTTTCAGTTCACAACGTCATGAATGCCCTCTCGGGCAAGCCCGGCGACATAGTAACTGTTTCACACGGTGTTTCAGTTCACAACGTCATGAATGCCCTCTCGGGCTGTCCCATTGACAAATCACAAAATCAAATGTTTCAGTTCACAACGTCATGAATGCCCTCTCGGGCAATTTGTGTGGATATTTTCTCAAAGAAAAATGTTTCAGTTCACAACGTCATGAATGCCCTCTCGGGCAGACAAACTCGACAAGCATCGCCGAAACAACAAGTTTCAGTTCACAACGTCATGAATGCCCTCTCGGGCTCTTGCCTTGCAACCCCTCCTTTCTTCGACGGTTTTTCGCCTAAAATTCAGAACCTCTCCGGGAACAAAAGTTATCCACATGTTATCCACAGGGGTTCTGAATAGAACCGGCAACATACAAATTCCAGACATCAAATCCTCTCATTTCTTCTCCAGCAACCTCTCAAGAAAACCCACAACATCCGAAACCGGCTTGCCGTGTCCCCAAAAACCATACTCGGGAAGCGCGCCGCCGTACCATCCGGCCGGGTACTTCCGGTTCAAGGCCTCCACGGCGCTCCCTGCTCCATAGAAATTAACCTCTCCGGGAGAAATAACAAGCAGATTTTCATAACCCGGCCCGCCCAGCGCCGGTTCCATCAGATCGGAAACCACCGTTGTTTTGGCGTGCGGCAGCTTAACCACGGTCAAACCGCCGCCGGCAATAAGCTGCGCGTTTTTTACCGCCTCAACGCCCTGTGCTTCCTGTTCCGGTGTAATCCCCTGAGCTACACGATCTTTCCTGCGTATTTTCATCATCTCGTCGAGACTTGCGCCGATTCTCAGCATCTCCTTGACATAGCCACGGTCGTTGGCCGCAACCAGATCGAACCAGCGTGTCCAGGCCGTGGAAGGCAAGCCAAGCAACCTAAAAACCTGGTGCAGTGATGTCGGAGCATCCTTGTCGGCGCGGTGGTCGTGATGGTCAACTATGATAAGTTTTTTCTTATCCTTGAAATTGAGATCGAGATCGTATTTCAGTTCAATGAGCACGGGAGCTTTTGCGCTTGTAATACATTGGGTTATCCGATCTTTGTAGACGGAAGCTTTTGCGCTCCATGACAAACCATTGTCATGAACACGGCCTGATGCATGTTCTTCCAAAAGCGCTCTGATAGTCTCCATCTCCAGATCATTGCCGCCCAGAAAGAAAACCAGATTTTCTGCTTTTACCGAATAGTGACGATTAAGTAGAGGCAATACATCTGAGTTCCTGTCAAGTGGTTTAAGCCAATCCTTTTGTCTGTCAAGCTTTGTGTTGTTGTCCGAACTACCAGTACCGGAATCGTTTGCCACAAACCATTTGAAAGTTTCCTGCTCGAAATACTCGGCAACAATACCTGCAATCTGCGGCGTATGAACCGGATGCGCAACCTTGACGGGATCACCCAGGAGTTGTAGCGCTGTCTCTATATCCTTATCCATGCCGTCGGCAAAATATTTTCTGAATTTGTCGAAGGAAAACTCCTCATCCGATTGCGAAAGACATTGGCTTTCCCGAAGGTAAAGATGCGCCGGCAGAGGAGCCGTCTCTTTATCCGGCAGCCACGCCTGATGATAACGCCCGGCAAAAAGTCCATTGCTCGTATAGCGCTGTTGCCGGTCGATGCAAAAAAGTCCCACCGGCTCGATCTTGACCGTGCCGAGACCGATCGGTTTGCCCATGCCGATCTTGTGATGAAACGTCGGAAACGGCTGCGCCGCAAAACAGAGCAACCCCAACTCCCATTCCGTGAGATTATCGAAATCGATATGAAAGAAGAATTGCCGCCTTTCTTTCAAAGGCGTTACCCTGTTTTTCTGATTGTTGAGTTTCGGATCGGTGACAAGTGATTTCCAGGGCAAACCTTCTTTATCGTAACGATGCAGGTAATATTTCCTTCCTTGAGGTTCGTGCAACTTTTTGGTGAGTTCGGCTTTGGGAATGTAGCCGATTTCGTCTTTTTTCTTGTCTTTTTTCTTGAAATACAGCGCCGGTGAGGGTGGCTTGGGAGATGCGAGAATCTTCAGTGTCACCGGATCGTGATAATGCCCCTCGTCTCCCTCCGGCCAACCAGTCAGGCGGCCGAACGACACCCGCACTTTTCCTTTGAAAGCCAGGGATGATTTCTTTTTAACATCTTCGCGATTTTCCTGGACAAATCCGAACATAAGCTCGGCCGGTGAGATATGTTCGCGATTTTCGTTAAAAGGAAGCGACTCCGAATCAAAATAATCACCGACAGTATCGGCATGGCCGCGCCAGATGGAGGAGAACGACACTTCCGCAACTTCGCTGCCATCCGCATTGGGCGCGAAATATACGATGTCGCCATGTTTCAGGCGCAGGCTGTTGTCGTTGGGATCATTGGAGAGATTTCTCTTTGTTCCGATGGGTTCGTAGGGTAATTGGGGATTTTCCTTGGTTCTTTCGTCGGCGAGTCTCTCAAACTTTTCGATTACACTATCAGGGATGCAAAACAGAGACATCTTATCCGGATACGGCAGGAAAACCTCATGCCGCTTGTCTTTTGGCATTTCATTTCGATCTCCCTTCAGAATCCTAACAACACCACGCACATAACCTGTTTTATCGCCAAGCGCGTCATATTCTTTTTTTGTGAGAACTTTGTCGAACAAAGGCGTCTGGCCGATCAATTTATTCTTATTCGGATCTTTGCTCGAAAATCTGAGGTAACTATTTCCGGCTACCTCGCCTGTCGACGAATTATAAGACAGCGTGTCGGTTAGCTTCATGTAGTAAAAGTTCTGTTTCTCCCATGTGAAGGATTCAGGGCTTTTATCATCGACAAGCACCTTGAGTGGCGGCTTGGTGAATTCCCTGAAAAATGGAAGGTAATTGCATGGTTCTGAAAGATGTTTCGTCGGCAACTTATAATTACCGGTACTGTTCTTGTCCATTGTAGGCAGAGCCAGCGGAAGGAGTCGGTATTGTTTTTTACCGGTTTCCTTATCCTGGTCGATCATGATCACTCCCATGGCCGAGTTTCCTTCACTCATTGCCCGGCGATAGGATAACGGACGCTCACAATCCAGAACCCGCAGCGCAGAATTGCTTGCCGCTTCGGCAATGCCGGATAAAAGCCCCCGCAGGGTGGAAGCGGGAATGGCGGGTTCTTTATCCAGCTCAAACGGCTTTATCTCTTTTGGTTCCGTGCCTTCAACCTGTTCAGCGCCTATGACGATCGGACTGACGGTGTCAAGTCGGCAAATCAGGCGTCCGCTGTAGGTTCCGGCCTTGGAATAAGTCGCATGGCTGTGATGTTCCCATTCCCCGGAATTGGCGTTTGTAACGCTCAAATCAGGGGTATTTTTATTATGCGAAAAACCCTTGCGAGCCTTTACCGGCACAAAATGATATGGGTTATGGAATTCTTCAGACATTGGTCACCTCTCCGGTCAATGTATCGTTAAAAGCCTCAACCAGGGCCGTAAGCAGACTGCGCGTTCTTTCATCCTCAATCGGTTCCGGCTGCCATCCGGTCGCCTCGGAAAGCTCATAACCGGCGTCTTTGATAATCGCGAGCAGGCCGGACTTCTCCAGCGTATTAAGCGAAACATCCGGGATGCAGGCGCTGATTCGCGCTCGGCAGGCGCCGTAACCCTTGGCGCTACCAAAGCCGAAGGTGATATCCCCTTCGATCAGGTCACGCAGTAAAAGCGTCAGCAATCCGAGATCGGCAGGGGCGCATTTAGCCAAATCAAGGGTGACCGTCCCTTCCATCACCGGGTTCGGCACAGCCTGCGCGTTAAATTTCTTCTTGTCCGCCGCGCCGCCGGTGAAGCGGTCTATGGCTACAAATTCCTGTTTGATAGGTTCCGGTTCCGTTGTCGCGACAAAGTCATTGATCCTGAGAGGCGATCTCCATCCGCCGCATCCGAATAAGCGGCAAACCGGACAGCGCTTCTCAAGCTGTTTACGATCCGTAATCGGGTCGCACGGTTTTTCCGGGCCGCACGCCTTGACGCCTGATGTCCTGATAATTCGTTCCGCCTGGGAACGGAGCGCCCCCCTGAAAGCGGTTGCCGGGAGTATCAAACGGTTTTGTTCATCGCGGCGCGGAATGTGGTCCGCCGTTTCGTTATTGTCCACCCTGAGCCGGTCGTTCACCAGAAACAGAGATTCAAAATAAAGCGTGACTCCGAGTACAAGCCGGCATTTCCCGGCAACGGTCGTCGCGTAACCTCGGGCCAATCCCGCCAGCTCATCCACCCGTTCCTTGGGAAGCGCTTCAAGGGCGTTGTATCCGGTCGTTCCGGTGCCGCTGTTCAGCCAGCGCTCCACCCCTTTTTTGTCAATGAAACTGATTTCGGACAATTGCCAGGAATAACTTCCCCAAAAGTTGGCCGACGCCGAGCCCAGCAGAATCGGCTCGTCTCCGGCGCTTCCGTTTTCCAGGGCGTGAAGAAGCAGGGCGATATCGCCGTCATCAAGGTTCTGGCCGGTGATGGTCGTCTCAAACCCGATTCCAGGGGGAACGTACTCCTGATGAAAAAGCTTGTTATCCGCCGCCGCGCCGGTTTGCCGGTTGATCGCTACCGACGCGACAACACCGGTGAGCCGCTCGGCGTCCCAATGAGGCGGAAGCAGGGCAATATCGTCAAATTTCACGGCGCGGGCATCCCAAAATTCGACTGCGCCTCCTTGGGCGTCATCCTTTTTCTGATCCCGGCTGCCGAAAAGTTTTTCCATGATGTCCGATGGGATGGCGTTTCGTTCCAGCCAGGAGCGCAGATTCCCCTTTATGGCCGAGCCGGGGATATAGGCCCGCCCGGATACATCGGTTGCAACGGCTTGAATGAGTACCGGCTTTTGTTCGTCACCGAGAAGGGCGGGGCGGGTTACGACATCGCCGACGCCGATATGCATATTGGTTCTGTTTGTGAGGATGCCCCGGATCATCCAGCGATTATTAAATGACATCCCGCACCTCCTCTGCTTTTTCCGGTTTCCGTTTCCAGTGTGTTTCCAGGTTTACCGCAATCTCGCCGTAACCGTTTTCAGGCAGATAAGGGCAGACCGACCAGAGCTTGCTCTCTTCTACACCGCTTCCATGTCGCTTCAACACCCAGCCGGGAAGCGGCAGACCATGCCGGAGCCACTGCGCGATTTTCTCCGCTCCTTTTTCCAGGTCGGAGGCGCGAAGAACAAATACGCTTCCGGCTTCCGTAAGAAAAAACGGCCGGTAAGCGCCCCCTTTTCCGAACCGGTTGTGCAGATAACCGCCGCCGGCTAACGACTGCCTGGCAAAATAGCGCTTTTCGAGCAATTCGAGAGTGTTTTCCGACAACTCCTGCCAGACCGCCTGATATGTTTTGCAAAGTTCATCCTCTCCGGATGATTCGTTCAATTCGTCCGAGTCGCAGAGCAAGGCCGGTGTCTGTAGGGTGACAATGTATAGACCGGCGTTATCCTGTGAGGGAATGTGTAACGGCCTCGGCGCGGTTTCTTGAATGACAAGCGCGTTTACCTTGGTTTTTCCCCAGCCGTTGAGCCCGCCGCTCAACAGGCCGAACAACTGGCGCGTGACAGCCGGACGGTCTTTTTCATCGATCTTTCCCAGGTCAACGGAGAAACACCATTGATTGTCACCAGGAAGGATCGTTTCGTAGGCAAAAAGCTTTTCCTTTTCCACCTTGCGGTACTCCTTGGCAATGCTGTTATGCACCCGCAGTTCCCGCTTCAAATCCGGCCAGCCGAACTCGCTGTCTATATTGCCCCGGTCCTTCCAGTCGATATCGAACGACGGCGCTTTTCCATCGATCAGAACCGGGCAGTCAAAGTCCGTCACATCATAGAACCTGTCCGGTTTCCCGGCCTTGACCAGCGACAGCGGGGGAACGACCGGGCGTGATGTTTGCCCGGTCCGCACGGGAAAGGCGTGTTGAAAGCGGAGAGAGGAAAAACAGTGGGAAAGTTTCGGGCGGGCCGGATCGAAACCTTCAGAGATAATTTCATTTGGCCCTTTGCCGAGCAGGCTTCCCCACATGCTTGCGATCGCCCCCTTGATGACTCCGCCCGGTATGACGGTTTCGGACTCGAAAAGGTTTTTGCTGATGCGCCTACGAGCCACGCAGAACGGCCCCTGGGGAATGATGACAAAAGCCGGCGAGTCGCTGACGGAAGCTGTTTGCGGCTGGATTTCAAGCTCCTTGTATTTCCGTTCGGCGCAGACATTGACCAGGCGTCCGAATCCGACGGTTCTTGCGCCCCCTATGCTCGTGATCCAGCGCAAGCCGGTCTCCACGTACCAGCATATATTATCCGCGGTTCTTGCGTCCTTGGCGCTGAAGCGGACAGTTCCGATAAAACAGACCGTTTCACCCGCCGCAAAGGGGGCTTCGATCACCTGTAGATGCCTGTTTTTCACGGCGCCCAGCTCGGGGTCGATGCTTATGCGGCAGATTGTCGCGCTCCCCTCGGGGCGGTCGTGGAGAAAATCACTGAAGTTGAGCAGCCCGCGTTTAGGGAGATTGCTGTCAGCGGATGACTTGGTTTCCGACGATCCGTCGCCGAGCCATTTTTTAATGTCCGCCTCAAACGGATGCGTCTCCATCGACTTTAATTCATCCCATGCCTGCCGAAGCTTTCCCTTAACCAGCGAGCCGGGGATACAGAACGCTCCATTGGTGCGCGACATGACCGCGTCAACCCCGAATCCTCCGATGCTTGTCGATTTTGAGATGATCGGCCCTTCGAGAACCAGGGTAATCGTAAGGGTTGCATTCAACATGTGGCAGCCTCCTCTGAAGCAATATAATTCCACAGTTCCGCCAGATGCGCCCACATGGTTCGTTTACCGCCAAGTAGCGGTTCAAGGGTGTCAAGTGTGTTTTCGGCTTTGGAGTAAGAGCCGCTCCATTCCGTTTTCAGCTCTTTGATCAGTTCGTCGGCCATGACCCGTGACGGTTCATCCGTAGCCAGAAGCGACGAGACGATCCGGTGCAGACGCGAGGTGGAGAATTCGGAGGATTGCAGTTTTCTGATCTCTTCGGCAATTCTCCCCATGTTATTCCCTCCGATAACGAGAGATGCGGTTGTTTCTCCGCTTGGGCATCGCTCGGCCCGGAACCCGGCTAGGTCGCGCCCTACATGATCGAAGCTTTCGAGGATTTGATAAGCAAAGGCGTTGCGGGAGCGGGTGACTGTCTTTACTTGATCGGCCAACCCCCTGGCCAGCGCCGTTATCCGGTGAATCGGCGCTTTGTGGTGGCAGAACACGATACCGGCCGCGTGAGTCAGGCGCCGGTCTTCAAATATCCAGTCGCGGGTATGATCGAAGAAAAATTGCAACAGCTCCCACCCCTTCCAGGCCGGAACGACCCACATTCTCTCATCGCCACCCCACAGGAGGGTTTCAAGGCGATACGCGCTGTCCTGGGTGAGCCATGTTTTATTCTGATCTTTATCGATATATTCCAAAATCTTATGCATTAAACCGCTGTACTTTTTTGAAAGGTAAACGTCGAAATTCTCATGAGAAGTCCGGTTCTTACATTTATCAGCCTGAATCTTTCCAAATCCGTTGCCGTCAATATAGATAACCGCCATTTTATGATCTAACGGGTTGTTCGAATCACCGGTCAACTTGTCCAGTTCGTTGACAAATGAGCCTTTTACCTCATAACCGCTGATCTTTTGATAAAATTCCTTGCGTTTGTTCTCCTTGCCTTTCTCGCGCCGCTTATGAGTAGACCTGCTGATAAGGCCTTTACTGTCGGACAATACAGCGGGGCGAATCAGGTCTACTTCGCACACCGTTGAGGAACTATTGTCGGATGGAACGGCATAGGAAGGAGAACGCATCTGTTGACAACGGTTTGCCGCCATGAGCCGTTCGAGGTCGCGGCGATAATTATCCGCTCCCGTTCCCTTTACGGCATTCACGACAAAGGTGGCGTGTTTAAAATCGTCATCAGTTGCCAGAAATCCTCTTATTTCTTTAACAACGTCTTCGGCTTCTTTATTTTCCTTGATTGCTAAGAGACCAACCGACGCCCCGCACGAAATCTTTTCCAGGAATGATTTGTATTCCTTCGCCACCTCTTCCACCGCCGAGAGCAGGATATGTCCGCCTCCCCTGATGGTGCTCAGGTCCTGCGTATCGTAAACAAAGTTGCAGAGATTTACCGCTTCCATGCGTAAATACCATTGTTCTGACATCTCTCCTCCTATTTGTTCCGATCATTGTCCGGACACCCGCCATATGGGTCTTTGTCCGCCAGCCTTTGAAAATATCTGGTTAATTCTTTCGAGTTGTAAATGATCACGGCAATAATTCCGAAAAACAATACAACCGACCCAAGATAGAAGAGAACGCTTGGCCCGGAAGGTTTATCAAAATCAAATTTGTCGGCACTCTCCATAAACGATGGCAGCCCGTGAGCAAGAGCGAATACAAGGCCCCCTGTGGCAACAACCGTTAATCGAGCAGTTAGCTGCGATATTTTCTCCATTTGTCTGTTCGCCAGGTGCTCTTCGCAACCGTGAATCTCCTGCTGAACTTCACGAAACAGGTCATCCACATCCATTGCGGCACGGGCGATGGAATACATTTCAAGGCTCTGCTGGTGGTTGGAGAGAAGAGGATACTGGTAAAGGTTGGTAAAAAGTGAGAAATCCCAACGCAATTTTTTAAATCTGTCGCTCCACTCCTCTGTCTTGTCATGGCCGTTGTCTTTACGGGCACCCACCGATATTTCGTGCAACACCTTGCTGAAACGGAAGAGAGTCACGCGTAGATAAAGGAGAAGCAGCGCCTGATCAAGATATATCTCCCTGAAATGTCGGCATAATGGCAAACCGTTAGCCTTTTTTTGGGGAGCGAGCATAGCGCCGCAATGATAGTTGTAGCCGTAAAAAGTGCCGTATTCTTCCCATCGTTTGTAGGTGTGTTTATCGGCCCAGGTTCTTTCAAATTGGGTGCTGCCGTGTGTTGATAGTTCCGATTCTTCTGGTTGATCGACGTTCAGCAGCTTGATCCAGTGCCCGAAACGGCAGGCCGGCGCGCCGGGCATATTGAAGAAATCCCGCAGGCTGTTCCCTCCCTTTTCCAAAACGGCGGCTGTCCAGACATAGGCCCTTGAGTCGGCGTGTACCCGCCAGTCATTATCACTCAAATCCGGTATCAGACTAATGTACTTATCACCCAGCTTCACCAGCGGCTCAAGGAGTTTCGTCCATCGGGTGAGATAGTGGTCTTCAAATTTGATAAAACCAGCATCTTTGAAAAAATCCATGTATTTCTCCGGCGGACCATGATCGTGCTCTTGATATGGTTTCTGCCAGTATCTGAACAGTTCGTTCAGCCATAGCAGGTCTTCAAAAAAGACATCCCGGCATTCGCCGAAATACAGCTCGACTATCAGCATGCCGGTTTGCAGAAGATCGTAATCAGTTTTCCCGTTGTCCGATTTTTCAGTTATCCGGTTTTCATCCGGCCATTCAAACAGAACAAGGCGTGGCGGGCGGCACCGTACCTCGCAGGTACGATCTTTTCCCTCATCATCCTTGCCTTGTTTGATCCTGAAAGTCTTGAGATGATTATATCCACCCTCCTCAAGCTCGAACCATTTGGCCTGGTTGAACAGCACGTTGGCGGTTTCTTCGGTGAGATATTTCTCGCGCCAATCGAGGTTTGGGATTTCAAACGGAAGGTAGCATTTCTCTGGTGGATGCAACGGGGTGATGAGTTCAGGCTTGTAGGCAAAAGGGAGGATGAAACAGGTAAATGACGAGGTTGAGGTTTCTGCGGGATCACCACAGTGAATCTTCAGACAACGCATGACTACCTCCAGGGTTGCCGACTACGTACAATTTCAAAAATTCCAAAATTAACCAAAACTTATCATTTTGCAACTGAAACATCGAGAATACTTTTTTATCCTGAAAAATGGATTCTTATGGGAAGCCATTTGTTTTATGGATAGCTTAGAAGAACACTTGAAACCGGTTGCGCAATCCTGTGTTGCTGTGGTAGGTAAGAGGCATGACTGAAGAAAAAGTTCTCCCCTTTATCGAACATCTGGTTGAGCTGCGCAAGCGGCTGGTGGTCATCGTCATTGCCGTGGTGATCGGCATGGGCGTCGCCTGGAACTTCTCCGGAGAAATCCTCAAGTTCGTCGAAAAACCGCTGACCGGCGAGACCTACCTGACCGGGATCAAGAAGCAGGCCTATGTCAAGGTCAAGGAACTGGCCCCTGCCCTTTACAGCCACTACAAGCTGGACCAGGAGGTCAACGCCGCCCCCAAGAAGCACCCCCTCAACTACAGTGCTCCGTTGGAACCGTTCTTTATCCAGTGCAAAATCTCCATGCTGGCCGGGTTCGTCCTGGTGCTGCCGATAGTTTTCTACCAGCTGTGGCTATTCATCGCACCGGGCCTGACCCGCAAGGAACGGCACATGGTGGTCCCCTTTGTCACTGCCGCCACCATCACCTTCTGCATCGGGGCCATGTTCTTCCTGATCGTGATCTGGCCGGTGATCATCAATTTTTCCCTCTCCTACGAGGCCGAAGGGTTGCAAAGCTGGTTCAACATCAGTGCCTACGTCAATTTCTGCCTGAGGCTGATCCTGATCTTCGGCCTGATCTTCGAGCTGCCGATCCTGACCTTGCTCCTGGCGCGCTTCGGCATGGTCAACTACCCCTTCCTGGCTTCCAAGCGCAAATACGCCATCCTGGCCAGTTCCATAGTCGCGTCTTTTCACGCCGACCTGATCACCATGTTCGTCATCATGATCCCCATGTACCTGATGTACGAAATCAGCATCTGGGTGGCGCTTATCTTTGGCAGGAAAAAGGTGACCGGGAAAGACGAGCTGTCGGCAGCGGGAACATCAGGGGGGTGACGGCTGGATGGCGGGTTCCCCGGTCAATGCCTTGCGAATGACCCCACCCAGGCTCTTTGAGGTGTATGGCTTCATGACGTAACCCCTGATGCCGATTTCCTTCGCTTTTTTTTCGTTGATCTGCTCGCTGAAGCCGGTGCAGAGGATGATCGGCACATCCGGCCTGAGCGCCATGAGCATTCCGGCCAACTCCATGCCCGTAAGGACCGGCATGGTCATGTCCGTAATCACCAGGTCAAAGGCACCGGGGTCGGCGGAAAATATCTCCAGGGCCTCACGGCTGCTCAAGGTCGCCGTGACCACGTAACCGAGAGCTTCCAGCTGCTCCCGCCCCAATTCCGTCAGCATCGCCTCGTCATCCACGAACAGGATACGTTCCGTCCCACCGCTCGGCAACTCTTCCGCCTCAGCCAGGCACACCACTTCCCCCTCGTACTTCGGCAGGAAGACGGTGAACGCGCTTCCCCGCCCCGGCTCGCTATGGACGCTGATCACCCCGCCGAGATTATTGACGATCCCCTGCACCACCGCCAGCCCCATGCCGGTTCCCTCGCCCACCTTCTTGGTCGTGAAGTAGGGATCGAAAATCCGCTCCCTGACACCGGCTTCCATGCCGTGGCCCGTGTCGCTGACCGTCAGACGGACCCAGGCACCAGGCCTGAGACCGGGACAGCGATCCACCAGCGCGGCATCGGCCTCCACATCCGCCAGGGAAACACGCAACACCCCGCCATGGTGCCGCATGGCATGGGCCGCGTTGGTGCCCAGATTCATCAGCATTTGGTGCATCTGGGTAGGGTCGGCCAGAACCCGCATGCCATCGGAAGGAATGGCAATGTCCTGGTGAATCTCGATCGTGGTGGGCAAGGTGGAGCGAAGCAGCTTCAGGACCTCTTCGACCACCAAGGCCATCATTACCGGCGTCCGTTCCTGCTCCCCCTGGCGGCAGAAGGTCAGGATCCTGTTCACCAGGTCCTTGGCGCGCAAGCTGGCCTTCTGCACCCGCTCCAGGTCCCGTGCCAGCGCATTGTCCCGGGGCACTTTCCGTTGGGCCATTTCCGTATAGCCCATGATAGCCGTCAGTATGTTGTTGAAATCATGGGCAATCCCGCCGGCAAGGGTGCCAATGGCTTCCATCTTCTGGGACTGGCGGAGCTCTCGCTCCAACCTCAGCTCGGTGGTGACATCCCTCAGTATGAACACGTAGTTGATAATGACATCCCTGAAATCCCGTACCGAGGAAACGGTTGTTTCGGCCTCAAAAACGGTTCCATCCTTCCTTCTGGTGGCAATGCGTCCCGCCCAGACATGCTCCCGGATGACGATTTCACGAATCTCATCGTGGCACTCCGGGGAAATGGCGTCGCTCCTGAGGATGCTGGTATTCTGCCCGATAACATCGTCCCTGGAATAGCCGCACAGGCGCTCGAAGGCCGGATTCGCGTAGGTGAAACGCCACTGGCTGTCGGACATGAAGACCGCCTCGGCTGCCTGCTCAATGGCTTGCGCCAGACGGGCGCGTTCCTCCTCGGCCCGTTTGTGTTCCATGATCTCCCCATGGAGCACATCAATGGTATGAGCCAGCTCCGCTGTCCGCTCCGTCACCCGTTTTTCCAGCGACCCCTTTGCCTCTTGCAGATGTGTCGTCAATTCCCTGATCCGCAGGTGGACCCCGACGCGGGCGAGCACCTCTTCCCGTTGGAAGGGTTTGGTAATGTAGTCCACCGCTCCGACCGCAAACCCCTTCAGCTTGTGGTCGGTTTCAGCCAGGGCAGTCATGAAGATTACCGGGATATCCCGCGTGCATTCCCTGGCCTTCAACCTGCGGCAGGTCTCGAAGCCGTCGATTCCCGGCATCATGACATCCAGCAGGATCAGGTCCGGCTGGGCGTATTCCGCCCTGAAAACGCCGCTCTCGCCATCCTCGGCCGCCAGGATTGTATATTGGCGCTCCTCAAGATAGTCGGCAACAATGGCCATGTTGTCGGGATCGTCATCAATGACCAGTATGGTGGGCTCACGCGTGTCGGCACTCATATCCGTTCTCCCATGTATTCATCCAGCATGGCCAGAATGGCCTTGGTCCGGAAAGCACCTGCCAGTTCGCGCAGCTTCTCGGCAAAGGGACCGTATCGCATATCCCTTTCTTCCAGGCACGCGGCCCAGGCCTGAATCTTCCGCACATCTCCCAAAAGCGCCAGTTCATACACATCTTTTAGCTCATCGGGCATCGGTGCTTCAAATGTGGCCTCCGGCTCGGCAGCGGCAGGGGCCTCCGGCCCGGCGGCCGTTTTGCTCCATGTAATCCCCAGCAGCACCCTGATGCGCTCCAGCAGCAGGTCGATCCGGATCGGCTTGGTCAGGAAGACATCACAGATCGCCGCAAAGGCATCCTTTTTGGCCGAATCCGTAACCGTGGCTGAGGCGCCGATGATCCGCGCCCCGGACAACTCAGGTATCGTGCGCATCTCCCGGGCAGTGTCATAGCCATCCATCTCCGGCATGACCAGATCGAGAATGACCAGATCCGGGCGCCGTTCCGCGGCCAGTTGCAGAGCAACCCGCCCGTTCTCGGCCGTGGAGACGGCAAAACCGAGCGGATCCAGCAACGAAACCAGCATGGAAGCATTGTTGATGTTGTCGTCCACCACCAGGATGCTCCTGCGCTCCCCCTCGTAGCCGACGATGTCCAGCCGGTCGCCGCCCTGGGTGATGTCCATCCCCGCCACCCGCGGCAACGGCAGTTCCATCCGGAAGACACTTCCCCTGCCGATCGTACTCTCGACCCGAATATTTCCCTGCATCAGTGTCAACAGATGCCTGGTTATGTTCAACCCCAGGCCGGTCCCCTCTCGCACCTGCCGGTTGGAGGCAAGTTGCGTAAACGGCTCGAAAACCGTTTCCAGCTTGTCGGCTGGAATGCCGGCTCCGGTATCGGCCACTTCACAGCGTAACAACCCGGAGCCCGACTCGTCGTAATCCACCCGCAGGGTCACCCCTCCCTTGTGGGTGTACTTGACCGCATTGGAAAGCAGGTTCAGCAGAATCTGCCTCAACTTGCGCTCATCCCCCTGCACGTACTGCGGGAGCCGGGCCTCGGCCTCATAGGCGAAACGCAGCTCCTTCTCCTCCGCATGAAGCCTGGTGATATTGTAAACCTGCCGCAGCAGCGCCAGCAGGTCAAAGGGCATGTGAGCTATCTCCATCTTGCGCGCCTCGATCTTGCCCACGTCCAGTATATCGTTGATCAGCATCAGCAGATGCTCGCCACTGCCGTACATGATCTCCAGCTGCTGGTGCTGGGTCTCGCTCAGGTTCTCCTGACGCTTGAGAATCTGGGCATACCCCAGAATGGCATTTAACGGCGTACGCAGCTCATGGCTCATGCTGGAGAGAAAATCGCTCTTGGCCCGATTGGCCGCTTCTGCCTGTTCCTTGGCAATGGTCAGCTCAGCGGTGCGCTCCCGGACCAGATCCTCCAGATGGACGCGATGCCTTATCAGCTCCGCTTCCACGGCCTCTCGTGCCTCGATCTGCATCTCCAGTTCCTGGACATTTCCCTGGAGTTCGTCCTGGATCATCTCCAGTTCCAGCACGTTTTTCTGGAGTTCCTCCTCCCGATCCCTGATGGCGCGACTCATCCGGTTGAACTCCGCGCCGAGACGGCCCAGCTCGGTACCGGGGGAGGCAATCGCCACCTGGCTGTGTTCGCCCTCCCCCAACTCCTTGACCGCATTGATCAGTGCGTACAAAGGGCGGGTGGCCAGGGTTATAAAGAGATACAACAGGAGAACACCAACCGTGGAGAAGACCACGGCCAGCACGGCGCCGCGGACCATGATCTGGTGTCCTGTCCTGTCCATGACCTCCTTGGAGAGACCGAGCCGTACCCAGCCAATATGATCCTTCACAGTTGGAGAGGCACTCGTGCCGTCAAACAGAAAAAGCCCTTCACTGGCCTTGACCGTGACCACGGGGGCAATGAATTCAAAATAACGGTCATGCTCCAGGAAAGTGATCCGGTCAGGGGATGCCGTCAGCGCGGGCGTCATGGGGTATTGCTTCCCCTCGTTGAGCAGGATCGCAGAGCGTTTGTTGAGGAATGATACAAACGCCACGTCTTTGATCTCCAGCAATTGTCGGGCCGAGCTCTTCAATTGATCACGGTTTTCGGAAAGCAGCGACAACTCCGTACTCCTGGCGGCTATGGCGGCAATGGTCTCCCCTTTTTTCAGGATCTCGTTCCGGAGAATCCGCTTCTCGGTCGAGATGGACTCGATCGTGTAGACCATGGAGATAATGACAATCATGGGGAACAGGAACAACAGCGCCTGTCCCTTGAAAGTCAGTGGCGCCCACGCCTTCAGCCGGCCGGGGAACCCGGTTGTGCCCTGCGTTGGTGCTGAATTGCCGCTGTTCATGTTTGCACTGGTCATATGGAGTCAGGGGTCACTGATAGATTTTCTTTGCCTTCCGCAACATTTCATCCGGTATTTCTATCCCCATTTTTTGGGCCGTGTTTCTGTTGATGTACAAGTTGTACTTCCTGGGAGAAGATACGGGCATTTCCCCGGCATCGGCGCCATTCAGGATATTCCGCACTTTTTCGCCGATCTGACGGCTGACCGTCCTGGGATCGAAGACAAGGGCAAAGAGCGATCCCTGCCGTACATTCGCTTCCGAGATGCCTAGCAGCGGCACATTTTTCCTGAAGGAGAACAGGTAGACGTTCGACATGACCTGGTTGGTCAGCAGATTGGCGTCAGGGAGCAGCAGCAGCGCCCTGGCATCGACAAGCCGGTTGACCGTATTGACCAAGTCGGATGGGCTGGCCACTTGATATGGGTCCACCAGGGCGGAATCGCCGCCGAGGGTTTTGAGCATGTTCTGGCTCCCCACTACGGAAACCTTGCCGATGGCGGGGAGGTAACGCCGGACCGCGGCAACGTACTCGCTCACCGGAGGGGACATGTATACCCCGGTGACATTTGGCCTGCCGCTCCGTAGCGGCACCACCACAAGCCCGTAGACAACGGAGATCGACGGCGGCAGGTGCAGGGCCTCGCCCACAGCCTCCATTCCCAGCGCTACGACGACCTGGGCATCCTCCCGCTCCACCACCGTGCCGAGCCTTCCCTTGACCTCGGACGTTGCGTACTCCTTGCACTGAGCTCGTAGCGCCGCTTGAATTTCCGAGGCCACATCGGCCACCATCGCATACTGGATATCGCCGACAATGAGCACCTTTGCCGCACAGGCGGGAGAGGATAACAGCAACAGCAAAAACAGGAGGAGTGCAGCGGAAAGTGGGCTGCGGTGCATAGGAAGTAACGGCCAGAGATGTATGAGCATGCGTTTCATCATGGTTCCATCAGAATTTGTACGATGCGGTTACGAACGCCGAAAGCCCTTCTCGCGGGAAATCACCCGGGACTTTATTCAACGCCCCCGAAGTATCCGGGTCCTTGTAGCTCTTGTCGAAAAGGTTGCGGATCGTGGCCTGAATTTCCATGGTTTTATAGAAGTTTTTGAATGTCAAGGCCATATCTGCCGTGAAATAGGCAGGCATCTGTGGCCTGGTATCTCCAGTGTCTCGCGGGCGGACCCCGGTCCAGAGCAGGTCGGTATGCAGGTTTGCGTATTTGCACACGGCGTAGTTGATGCTCGCCTTGGCACGCTGGGCCGGCACATAGGGAAGCGGTCTGTTGGTGGTTGCATCGCGCGGTTCTTGCCAGGCATAGCTCAACTTCCAGTAGAGATTTCTCTCGTATGCGCCGTTTATCCCAAGTTCAACTCCCTGAGTGATAGCACTGCCGATATTGTCATAAAAAGCAGGTTTCCCGAGAGGGACATTAGTATTCCAAATAATCATGTTTTTGATTTCGCTGTAAAAGTAGTTCAATTCCGCGGCAAAAAATCGATTAAAGCGATAGGCCAGTCCAGCTTCATACGTCTCGATTCTCTCCGGATTCAGTTTGGAATTGCCTACCACCACCGGATTAGTAGTGTTGTAGAGTTCGACAAAGTTTGGCGCCCTGAACGCCTTGCCGTATAGAAGTTTCAGGTCAGCGTTCTCCAGAAAGCTCCAAACCAGCGCCGCTCTCGGGTTGGTGGTTCCGCCGAAATCGTTGTAATGGTCATAGCGCCCGCCCAGGGTAATATTCAGGTTTTCCAGCGCCCTCCATTCATACTGACCGTAGAGCGCCCAGACTTCCCGTGTCACATCCCTGTTCCAGTCGGCAGTTCCCTGCAATACCGGCGGTACAAGAGGCAAAAAGGTATTGGGATCATAATTGGTCATTTCACTGGTGCCGTACTGCCGCATTACATCAAAGGAAGCTCCCAGAATCAGATTATGGCCATCATGGACATCCCAGCTCAACTGTTCTTCCACACCAATGTTGCGGTTCTTTACCAATGGGATGGCGACCATCCCGTTTGTATAGAGACCTGAAGCGCCTACCGGAAAAATTCGGACAAAAGGATCCTGATCATAATAATCGTAGCGAAGCTTAGTATTGAATGTGAGTTCGTCACCAATATGCAGGTCGTAGGCCAGTTCCCCCCAATAGTTGTCGATATCATCCTTGCTGCCCTCGTTAAGGGCTGAACCAAGTCCGATGAACAATCCCCTCTTTTTTGTCAGATAATGCCCCCGGAAAGATAGATCACCGTAACCGACTTTAAAGAAGACATCGGTCTGTTTTGCACTGGAATCTGCCGGCCCTGGTGCAAGAGAGGTCCCGGTAGGAGTCAGCACATCAGCCGGAATGCGCAGGTTCGGACCGTTGGTTTGGAAATGATCCGCGCTCATCGAAAACGTAAGTTTGTCTCCGATGGCTTTTCCAGCTACCATATTTGCCTTGAATGTATCAAAGCTGCCCCAGCCGCTTTTTAACTCCAGGCCATTGATCTCCTCGGCATTGCGAGTGATAATGTTGATAGTGGCAACAAAGGCGCTGGTGCCGTAAAGTGCCGAACCAGGCCCACGCACAACTTCCACCTGCTTGATATTTTCAACGGGGAGGAGAGGGGCAACATTATAAAGGGCACTGCCATCAAAATTCCTGTTCAGTGAGTGCCCGTCAATCATGACCAGCACCTTTTCGTTGGTTGCTGTCCTGATACCGCGCACCTCAAGCATCAATACGCCAGACTCATTGATCGAGATACCAAGACCTGGCACCATTTTCAAGACATCCATAATATTGTTTGCACCCATATTCCTGATTTCATCGGCTGTAATCACGGTCGCTATGGCGGGGGCCTTGCGCAGCGAGGTGGGGCGTTTGGTGGCAGTAACCAGATCCTGCTCGTCAAAAAACAGGCCGAGTTCCTTTTCTGTCTGACTGACTGGGGAGACCGGCTCTTGCGCCCCCCGTGCCGAAACATTCACCCCCAGGCATAAGACACACGACAACGCGGTGATCGATACTTTCCGTTTCATGAGCTTACCCTCCAGTAGATACTGATATAGCTGTGGAAGTTGACATCAAGTTCAGGTGTATAACTTTTCCAGCGATGCGGTGCGCGAATGCATCGGTGGAACCTCTTCCGGGTCGATAATAACATCCAGCACGGTCGGAACCCCGGCTGCAATAATCTCATCCATCATCTCCCGGTTTATCTCACCCGGTTTTGTAATCCTGATTCCCCTTGCCCCCAGCCCCTCGGCAACCTTTACAAAATCAACCGTCTTGAAATGCGATTTCATGCCGCCCTCGGGATTTTGCATCAGCTTTCTGCCGTGGTACACCATCCCGAGCATAGAGTTGTTCATGATCACCCAAATGACGGGAATATTGTATTCAACCGCAGTGGCAATTTCCATCCCGTTCATCAGGAAAGAGCCATCCCCGACCAGCGCGACTACCGGCCTGTCGCCAGCAGCCAGTTTTCCGCCGACAGATGCCGCCGTTGCAAAACCCATTGAGGCAAATCCGAGTCCGATATAAAACGAATAAGGAACCGTAACCGTAATATAGCGGATTGACCATGCCAGACTGTTGCCGTTGTCCGCAAAATAGATGGTATCCTTTGGCAGACTGGCAACCAGGTCTATCATCAGTCTCTGTGGGCTATATGGCAATCCGTCCATTTTTTTGCGTTTTACCGTCAATTTATTTTTGATTGAGGCAACTTCCCGGCTCCTGCCCTCTCCAACGGTTGCACCGTTCTTCATCTGCCTGTGCAGTTCATAAATCAGCTCTCGCATAACATGCTTGGAATCGCCGGGAATGCCGACGTCGACAAAAAAGTTTTTTCCTATTTCATCGCAATCAATATCAATCTGTATCAGAGCCTGTTTGGGCAGCAGCCTCTTGTCCCAGCCTGATGTGATCCATTCGTTGAAACTCGTTCCAACCCCCAGCATTACATCCACATCATTCTTGATTATGTATTCATGGGCTGCCGCAGCCCCGGCAAACCCCAAAACCCCCAAAGACAACGGGTGAGACTCATCCAGAATACCCTTGGCCTTGGGTGAGGTGGCGACCGGGATATCCACCAATTCGGCAAGTTCCCGCAACTCAACATCAGCCCTGGAAAGCACCGTGCCCCACCCTGCGACGATCACCGGTTTTTTTGCGTTGAGCAGCAGTTGAGCCGCCGACTTGACTCCTCCCCTGTCAAAACCCGCAATCGAGGTAACACTGCACTTCTCCGGCGCTTCTACGACCTTCCGCCTCATTATATCGGTAGGAAGGTTCAGATGAACAGGCCCCCTTCTTCCGCCCAGGGCAAGCCGTCTTGCCTTGGCAATCATCTCACCCGCCTTAGTCTCATTAATGACAATATCACTGTATTTGGTAACCTGTCTGAAAATACTGACTATGCCAAACGTATGGGTCGTGAACTCCTGAACAGCGCCTTTCCCGAATACGGACGTTGCAATCTGGCCGGTAAGGGCTATCACGGGAATCGAATCCGCATTGGACGACGACAGACCGGTGATCATGTTTGTCGCGCCCGGTCCGGAAGTGCTACAGCAGACACCGAGATTCCCGCTGACCCTGGCATATCCGTCCGCCATGAATGCCGCGCCTTCCTCGTGTTTGGCCACTATCACCTTGATCGCGCTTTTGTGCAGCGCGCAGTTGAGCGGCTCGATAGCCCCGCCCGGAACACCGAAGACATACTCCACACCATGTTTTTCCAAAGAGTTGATTATCACCTCCGCTGCCGTCATAACATCCTCCCTCATGATTGAATTTGAGTACATGGCATACCGACGAAACGAGTCTTCAGAATGAAATTTATGCAATTTACAAATTTAAAAGGCGTGGCAACATTAAAGTTAATTAAAAATAGCAAGCAACCATCACTTACTCAACTATTTTTTTGAAAACTTATGTTTTTTTCTCTGTGGGTCATTTTTATGATTCCATAAAGAATTCACTCTAATGTATCTTGCATTCTACGAATCGTACTATATGGTCGGAACCGGGATCGTTGCCGATGGCGGGCTTAGTCTCGTCCTATAATTCAAACTGACAGGTGCTCTCTTATGACAACAAACACAAAGCCAAAGGAAATGATCCACACGCAAATCTGGCTGGAAGAACCGGAACCGGACAATGCCTTTGCCACAAAAGCGGCCTACTGCCACGGTTATGACGTTTACGGAGAAATGCTCGGCCAGATAGGCTGGGTGGAAATGCTCTACCTGCTCTTTCGGGGTGAAATGCCGACAAAACGGCAAGCTGAGCTGCTGGAAACACTGGCGGTTGCGCTGATCAATCCCGGACCGCGCGATCCTTCGGTGCATGCCGCCATGTGCGGCGGCGTTGGCGGGTCAACGTCCGCATCCTGTCTGATGGCCGCACTGGCTGTTGGTGCCGGGCAACTTTCCGGAGGGCGCGAGATATTACTGGCGATGCAGAACTGGAATAGTTGCGGTACGGATATTGATGCATGGCAACGGCGTTTAGGCTTGCCAGCCGATACAACCGTTTCCATCTGGCCGGCAATGGAACACCCGCCAGGGTTTGACCCCCATGGCATCAGCACAACCACGCCGGTTACGCAAACATTGGCCTGTCTGGCACATATGAGTACAGCAGCGTTTTTGCCCTGGCTGAGCATGAACCTGCACCACTTGGAAACTGCGGCAAATCATCCGCTGTCATTAAGCGGCGTGGCGGCGGCGGCCTTTACCGATCTTGGCTTCACTCCGGAACAGGGGGAAATGTTGTACCTGCTGTTGCGCTTGCCTGGCACCGCTGTTCACGCATTAGAGCAAAAAGTGTATGGCCATAAAAAGTTTCCGTTTTTCAGATTGGAACTGGACGACAATCCGGGCGAGGAGGGCAAATGAACGGACCGGAACTCTTGCAAAAACACGCCGACCACTTGAAAAGCCGCATGGGTGGCTGTTTTCTGGGCGACCGCGTGATCTCCCGCGGCTACAACCTCCACACGGAACTGAACACGATGGACTGGATGGAATATTACGCCTTTACCATAACCGGGCGCCGCTTCACTCCCCAGCAGCTTCGCATCATGAATGCCCTGTGGCTCTACACCAGCTACCCGGATGCCCGTATCTGGAATCTTCGCATCGCGGCACTGGCAGGAAGCACACGCAGTACCGGCAACCTGGGAATGTCCGCTTCCCTTGCGGTTTCTGAAGCGGCTATC
The DNA here is from genome assembly GCA_003574895.1 of Geobacter sp. Classification (GTDB taxonomy): domain Bacteria; phylum Desulfobacterota; class Desulfuromonadia; order Geobacterales; family Pseudopelobacteraceae; genus JACPFJ01. The sequence continues at coordinate 64,023 of PJFB01000015.1, read as the reverse complement.
TATGGGCGTGGCATAGACATCCGGGCGATTGATTTCCTGCAGCGCACCCTGAAGGAAATGGAGAATGGTGCAGAGCTTGCCGATTGTATACAGAAGGAGCTGAAAAGATCTCGAGGTATCGCCGGATTCGGACGTCCGCTATCATCGGCTGACGAAAGAATTGCCCCAACCATGGCCCTGGCACGTGAAGCGGGCTTTGACCAGGGCCCACATGTGAAGCTGGCATTTGCAGTTGAAAACCATCTACAGGCTGGCCGCTGGCGTTTCAGAATAAATGCTGGCGGTCTATTTGCCGCATTAGGGGCAGACCTGGGTTTAACTGCACAGGAATATTATCTCTTCATGTTTCCGGCATTTCTTGGTGGAACTCCCCCCTGTTACATCGAAAGCGCCGAACGGCCGGAAGGCACGCTGTTCCCGCTTTCGTGCCACCATATCCGGTACGAGGGGCCGCCAAAGAGGACATGGCAACCATTATCTGAATTGTAATTCAAAATTCGGGAGTTCTTCATGACTATCGGCACAATCGGCATCCTTACCGGCGGCGGAGACTGCCCCGGCCTGAACGCTGTGATCCGCGGTGTGGTCAAGAGCGCCATAATCCGCCACTCATGGGAAGTAATCGGCATTGAAGACGGCTTCGACGGCCTACTTGATCTGAAGAAATACCGGCCCCTCTCCCTTGAGGATGTGCGCGGCATCCTGCCCCGAGGCGGAACGATCCTTGGCACCACCAACCGCGGCAATCCATTTTCCTGTCCCATGGAGCTGGAAGGCAAGATCGTACAGATCGATTGCTCCGATACTGTTATGGCAAACATCCGCACCCTCGGCATCGATGCCCTGATTACGGTCGGCGGCGAGGGATCCCTCAAGATCGCCCTGGAACTCTCCAGAAAAGGCGTGCCCGTGGTCGGAGTTCCCAAAACCATCGACAACGACCTGCGGGAAACCGACTTCACCTTTGGTTACAACACTGCCCTGGAAACCGCTACCGATGCCCTGGATAAACTGCACAGCACAGCAGAGAGCCACCACCGGGTGATGATTCTGGAGGTCATGGGGCGCTATGCCGGTTGGATCGCCCTGGAATCTGGCATCGCCGGGGGTGCCGACGTGATCCTGATACCCGAGATCCCCTTCAGCATCGGGCGCATCTGCGAGGCGGTCAAGGAGCGATCGGGACGCGGCAGCCGTTTCAGCATCATTGTTGCCGCCGAAGGGGCGTTTCCACAGGGGGGTGGCCGGGTCGTAGCCAAGGAAGCCGATGAACGCAACACCATCGAGCGCCTGGGCGGCATCGGCCAATATGTGGCCAAACAGATCGAGCATTGCCTGGATATGGACGTGCGCGTCACCGTTCTGGGGCACCTGCAGCGTGGCGGTTCGCCAACAACTTTCGACCGCGCCCTGGGAAGCCGCTTCGGCACCAAGGCGGTACAGATGGTGGCTGACAACGAATTCGGGCGCATGGCTTGCCTGCGGGGCCGGCATATTTCGTCTGTATCCATCGAGGATGCCACCCGTGACCTGAAGCTGGTTGACCCAAACGGTGAGATCGTTCAGACCGCCATGGATTTGGGTATCATGCTGGGGTGTTAGGCGGAACGCGCAAAAATCCTCAAGAATATTTTATCTGTTGACAAACCCGGAAAAAAACACTAAACAGGACATAAATAGTCTTTTTGGGGATATTATCAACATGATGGATTTAACACGCAAAGGCGAATACGCAATACGCGGCATTGTTTACCTGGCTGCCAGGCAGTCGGACCAGGTTTGTCTGCTGAGCGACATTGCTGCTGCCGTTGACGTTCCACAGACTTTTCTAGCCAAGATATTCCAGCAGTTCAGCAAAATCGGCCTGGTCAGGTCGTACCGCGGCACGGGCGGCGGTTTCGTACTTGGCCGTCCCCCGGAAAAGATCACCCTCCTGGAGGTGGTTGAGGCGGTGGAAGGTCCCATAATCCCCAACCGTTGCGTCACAGGCGAAGGTGAGTGCAGCCGAACCAGCAGTTGCAACGTACATCCTGTCTGGGTCAAGGTACAAACGCAGGTGAAGGATATCCTGGAAAAAGTGACACTTAAGGATTTGGCCGGGTTGTGATGATATAAATTTTATTCTGCTTGCGCGGAAAAAAATTTGCACAATAACAGGACTAATTCGATCTTTTTATTCGTTTTGCACTTGCAATTTTCTGTTAATAAATTAGTCTTAAAATCATTAAACATCTCGAATCCATCACATACCAGCAACCGCAAAAAAATCCAGCTGCACAGGAGGAAAAATGGACGTTCTGACACTCAGCCGTCTGCAATTCGCAGTAACCGCCATGTTCCACTTTATCTTCGTTCCCCTTACCCTGGGCCTGTCGATCATGACAGCCTGGATGGAGACCCGATACCTGCTCACCGGAGACGAAACCTGGCTCCGCATGACCAAGTTCTGGGGCAAACTGTTCCTGATCAATTTCGCCCTTGGAGTCGTGACCGGCATCACCATGGAGTTTCAGTTCGGCATGAACTGGGCCGAATACTCGCGCTACGTGGGCGACATCTTCGGGGCACCCCTGGCCATTGAGGCAACGGTCGCTTTCTTCCTTGAATCGGTCTTTATCGGCCTCTGGATCTTCGGCTGGAACAAGGTTTCAAAGAAGGTGCATGCCCTCTCCATCTGGCTGGTAGCCATCGCCACCAACCTGTCGGGATTGTGGATACTCCTGGCCAACGGCTGGATGCAGCACCCGGTCGGTTACGTACTGCGCAACAACCGGGCCGAGATGGTGGATTTCATGGCCCTGATCACCAACCCCTACGGCCTGATCAAGTTCGGCCATCAGATCGTGTCCGGTTATACCGTTGCCGCGTTTTTCGTGATGGGTGTCTCGGCCTGGCACCTGTTGCGTAAGAATGAACTGGAACTTTTCAAGCGTTCCTTCAGACAGGCCGCACTGTTCGGACTGGCATCCGCCCTTCTGGTTGCCCTGATCGGCGACCTTCACGCCGTTGAAATCGCCAAGGTCCAACCGACCAAGTTTGCAGCCATGGAATCTGTCTGGGAAACCAAACGGGGCGTCGGCATGAACCTGTTCCTGCTCCCTGACGAAAAGAATGAATGCAACGCCATCGAGCGCCTCTGCATCCCCAACATGGTAAGCATGTTGGCCTTCCACGATCCCAATGCCGAAATCAAGGGACTCAAGGATTTCCCCGTAGATCTGCGGCCACCGGTCATGCCCACTTACCTCAGCTTCCGCGCCATGGTCGGCTTGGGCACGTACTTCATTCTGGCCAGCCTGGCAGCGCTGTTCCTGTCCTACAGGAAAAACCTGGAGGAACAACGCCTCTTCCTGACCCTGCTGGTATTCTCAATACCACTGCCGTACATAGCCAATCAGCTAGGCTGGATCGTGGCCGAGATGGGGCGTCAACCCTGGATTGTCTATGGGGTACTGAAAACCGCCGATGCGGTTTCGAAAAACATAAGCACCATGCAGGTCGTTATGTCTCTTCTTGGCTTTACCGTGCTTTACGGCGGTCTTGGGGTGATCGACATCTACCTGCTGGCCAAATATGCCAGAAAAGGCCCGGATAACGACCTGTCCGGTATTCTTAAAACCGAAGGGAGGGCCTGATCCATGGAACTTCAGATTACCTGGTTTGTCCTGTGGGGAGTCCTGTGGAGTGTCTATTTCATGCTGGACGGCTTTGTACTTGGCACCGGCTTCATGTCGGGTTTCCTGGCCAGAACCGATACGGAGAAACGAGTACTGATCAACACCCTCGGTCCTGTGTGGGATGGCAACGAGGTCTGGCTGGTCACGGCCGGCGGAGCAACCTTTGCCGCCTTTCCGACTACCTATGCACTGATGTTCAGCAACCTGTATTCCGCCTTGCTGCTACTGCTGTTTGCCCTGATCGTGCGCGGGGTGGCCTTCGAGTTCAGGGGCAAGATCGACAAGCCGTCCTGGAAGAGTGGCTGGGATATTGCCATCATCGTCTCCAGCTTCCTGCCTGCCTTGTTGTTTGGAGTAGCCTTTGGCAACATCTTCAAGGGCATCCCAATGCGTAACGATTTCGTCGCACTCAGCTTCAATTACGATGGCGGCCTGCTCTCGCTGCTCAACCCTTACGGGCTTTTGACCGGAGTCCTGTTCGTGCTGCTTTTTGCCGTCCACGGCTCTCTGTACAGCGCCATCAAGACCACCGGCGACCTGGCCCAGCGGGCCGGCAACATGGCCAACAGATTGTGGTTGCCGCTATTGGTGGTTGCGGTGTTGTTCCTGGCTTACACCTATCCTGCCACCAGATTGTATGACAATTACCTCCAGGCTCCGCTGCTGCTGGTCATCCCGGTCATAGCAGTTGCTTCGCTGCTTCTGGTCAAGGTTTTTGCCGCCCAGGGGAAGCTGCACAAGGCCTTCCTATTTTCCTGTCTGACCATTGTTTTTGTCTGTTTCACCGGAATTGCCGGCCTGTTCCCCAACCTGATCCCTTCCAGCCTGGATCCCGGATCAAACCTTACCATCTACAATTCGTCATCGAGCCCATACACCCTCAAGATAATGACTGTCGTGGCCTTCATCTTCGTACCGACCGTCATAGCCTACAAAATCTGGGTTTATCGCATATTTAGAGCCAGGGTGACGAATGAGGATGTCGAACAGAACTCAGAGGCATACTAGGCCAACACAACCAATTAATAATACAGTATTTTACCTGTTAAAACTTGACAACCTCCAACATTACGTGTAAAAACTCACCAGCCTAACCAAGGCCCTACCCAAAGTCCCGGAATACCGGGACTTTGGCGTTTAAGGGGCACTAACACATCGAAAGGAGTATCTGGCCGGATTTACTTGTTTTTTCCTCTGGCGTTAACGCCGGTCCGGCAATGCCGACACAACCGAACCCTATCAATTATGCGAAAATTTACTATCTGCTTAATATCCGTGCTGTTTTTGGCCGCCTGTGAAAATGCCCCGCCAAAAAAGGCTGAACAGCAAATTTCCGCCATCATGCTGCCTGAAACTCTCCTCAGCCATGAATTCAAAGGACTCATGGAGAAGAGCGTCTCCATGTTCGAGCGCAAACGTCAGGTGGCAGTCATCGAAGCTATTTTCGAACGCTGCACCACTCCCCAAAGAGCTCGCCGTTTGGCGGTGCTCTGCTTCACCAAAACCCTCGGATCACCTTTCATGCCATTTGACCTGGCGGAAATCGCCCTGGCGGAAACAGGCGGCAACCAACTTTCCGGCAAAGCGGTTTCTTCCAAAGGCGCCCTGGGAGTATGGCAACTCATGCCCTGCCGCGCTCAAAGCCATGGCTATGCCCCAAAGGACATGGAAAACGACGAGAAATGCGCCGAGGCAGCTGTTCGAGAACTGTACACAAAACTGGAAATGGCCCAGGGGAACATGGATCGCGCCAAGAAACTCTACTGCGGCCAGGGCCCCCAGGCCGATAGTTATCTGCGCAAAATCCGCCGGGTCCGTCAAGAGATGCTGGCCGAGATGGGACGCCAGACTGAACAGCTGGCCATGGACGAGACCGGCTCCAGGACAAGGTGACTCAATTCCAATCCCGCCGGCACATTCCGCGCACGGCAGGAGGGCCTTGAATGGAGCATCAGGGCTGCCTGAGGGGGTCTTTTCTTCTTGATAAAAAACCAGCTACTCTGCTATAGTTGGGCGGTTTTTTCACCTGAAAATAACTCGTTCCACAAGGAGCTGTTACCGTGATGAGAACCTCGTCTCTGCTTAAAGGCAAAGGCTTGTCCCTGCGTACCAAGATGATGCTTCTCTCGTCGGCTGCGTTTGCCGGCATGATAATAGTAACAGCCATCTGCCTCTTTCTCATGAACGAGGTCAGAATCGGTGGCCACGCCTACAAGGGTATCCGGAAAGATATGGATGCCCTTGAAAGCATAGCCCTGCTCAAGGCCGATCTATATCAGATCAATAATGAAGTGCAGGAATTCATGCTTGAGACGGACAAGGTCGCCATGGACAAGAAGCTCGCTCTGATCAAGGATCTGACCAGCGATATCGACCTCAAGTTCGGCATAGTCACGGAATCGGTAGAATCGGCCAGCAAACGCAATGCCATCAACAAGGCAGATGTCATCTGGAATGACTATAAAAAGACGCTGCTCGACGAGATTCTGCCGGCAGTGGTCAAGGATGACATCCTCAAGGCCAGCTACCTGCTGACAGGCATCCAGGCCCAACGTTTCAGTGCCTTCACCAAGACCGTTGCCTCCATGGTCGAAAACATCCGCAAGGACGTCAATTCGACCGAGGAAATGGTATCGTCCAACATCCGTACCAAGATATTCAGCTCTCTCCTGGTAACCCTGATCGTCATCGTTCTGATCGCCTTTTTTTCATTTGTCATCACCACATCCATAACACAGTCGCTGAAAAGCTGCGTGGAATTCGCCCGCACCGTTGCCGGAGGCCGGCTCGACGCCAGGCTGGAGATCAGCGGCGGCGGCGAAACCGCTGCTCTGGCTGACGCCATGAACACCATGGCCGAAAACCTGCACAGCATGGTAACAAGAATCCGTTCGGCTTCAGAAATACTCACCTCCATCGACCACAACATAGAAAGGGCCTCACGCCAGGTAGTCAGCTCCGCCCACATCCAGGAATCCGCAGTGGCCGAAACCTCCCAGGCAGTAAAACAGTTAAACGAATCCGTGCTTGGAGTATCCGACGGAATCGACAAGCTTTCCCAGTCTGCCTCCGAGACATCATCCTCCAGCCTTGAAATGGCCGCCAGCATCGAAGAGGTGGCCATGAATGCCGACATGCTGGGTGAAACAGTGGATGAGGTCAGCTCTTCCATCATCGAAATGACCGCCTCCATCAAGCAGATCGGCGCCAGCATCGCCAACCTTCTGGATGCCTCCAGCACTACGGCGTCTTCCATTTCGGAGATGGACGCCACCATCAAACAGGTGGAAAAGAGCGCCATGGACACCGCCGCAATCTCCGAGGGGGTTAAAAACGACGCCGAAACCGGCAAAATGGCCGTTGAAGAAGCAATTGCCGGCATGCAGGCCATCCGCACTTCATCGCATATTACTGCCGAGGTCATTGAAAACCTGTCGCTGAGAACAAACGATATCGGCGCCATCCTCTCGGTTATCGACGAGGTTGCCGAGCAAACCAACCTACTGGCGCTGAACGCCGCCATCATAGCGGCCCAGGCTGGGGAACACGGCAAGGGCTTTGCCGTGGTGGCCGATGAAATCCGCGAACTGGCAGAACGAACCAGCAGTTCGACCCGCGAAATTGCAGAGGTTATCAAAGGTGTGCAGGATGAGACCAACCGGGCCGTGAGCGCCATCAACCAGGCCGAAGACAGCATTTCGGAAGGAGAAAAACTTTCCCAGCGATCCGGCGCTGCCTTGGAAAAGATCGTCAGCGGAGTGCAGAAAGCCAGTATCCAGGTACGGGAAATCGCCCGCGCCACAGTGGAACAGGCCAGAGGCAGCCAGAGCATCAAGGAAGCCATGGAAAGCGTTGAGGAGATGGTCGGACACATCGCCCAATCGTCCTACGAACATTCGAAAGGCAGCGAACACATCTCCTCCGCGGTTGAACGCATGAAGGAACTGACGGTACATGTGCGCGTCTCTACCCGCGAGCAGAGCAATGCCAGCAGCCAGATCGCCCAGTCAACGGAAAATATCACGGACATGATCGATCAGATTCTGGATGCCTGCCACTCTCAAACCCAAAGCAGTTCGATGATTTCCAAGGCTGTTAACAACATACAAATGTCATCCACCACCAACTCCGAAGCGGCCAAGGTGATGGAAAACTCCGTAACCGGTCTTTCAAAGCAGATCGAGCTGCTTGATAAGGAAATGTCCGGTTTCACAATTTAATGCCGTTTTAGCTAATTTCACCGACACGGGTTCTTCAAATGAACAGGTTGAAGCAGGTTTTCACAACATTGCAGGAACGCCAGCAAAAAGCGCTGGTCACGTTTATTACAGCAGGCGACCCAGATATGGGTACCACCTCCGAGATGATTCACCTGCTTGCAGAGGCCGGCGCCGATATCATCGAGCTGGGCATGCCATTTTCCGATCCCATGGCCGATGGTCCAGCCATTCAGCTTTCATCGGAACGGGCCCTTGCTGCCGGCACGACGCTGGACAATATCCTGGCTACGGTCGGATCGGTACGCACCACATGCGACATTCCCATTATCCTGATGGGGTACCTAAACCCAATCCATGCCTACGGCTATGAACGCTTTGCCCATGACGCGGCAGAATCGGGTGTTGACGGTGTCTTGCTGGTTGACATGCCGCCCGAGGAGGCAAACAAGTTCCTTTGCCATGCCAGGACAGCTGGCCTGGATGTGATTTTCCTGCTCACACCGACCTCGGACAAATCCCGGGTAGCGGCGGTATCCGAATTGGGGAGCGGCTTTCTTTACTACGTGACCGTGACCGGTGTCACCGGAGCCCGCCAGGAGGTTTCGGCCAGCCTTGCCGACGAATTGGGCCGGATACGCAAATTGATCAAGCTTCCCATCGTTGCCGGCTTTGGCATATCCACTCCCCAGCAGGCCGCCAGTGTGGCGGCCATGGCAGACGGTGTGGTGGTCGGCAGCGCCATTGTTAAACTCTTTCAGCAGTATTCTGGCGAAATGCTGAAAAAAGAGGTTCGGGATTTTGTCGGCTCCCTGAAACAGGCAATTTCATGCTAACCAGACAGGAAACACGGAGCTTCCGCAAACCTGAATCGCCAGCTTGACACCCGATAACATTTCTGCTACCAAGCTGCTTCACTTTCAGTAAATATTTTGACCTAAACTTAAATCAGTGTGAGGATCAACATGAGCTGGTTCAATAAAGAAAAAGCTGGCATAGATAAATCCGAAGGCAAAAAGAGCAAGGTTCCCGAGGGGATGTGGATCAAGTGCCCGGGATGCTCCGAAACCGTTCTCGGTACGGATATCGAGGCAAACCTGAATGTCTGTCCCAAATGCGGGCACCACTACCGCATCTCCGCCAGAAAGCGTTTGCAAGTTCTCCTGGACGACGGCGCCTGGCAGGAGTTCGACGCAGGCATGACATCCGTGGATTTCCTTGAATTCAAGGACGCCAAGAGCTATCAGGAGCGCATCAATGCCGCCGTTGCCAAGGGCGGTTCCAAGGATGCGGTCATCTGCGTGGAAGGAGCCATCGATGGGACAGCGGTCCAGGTGGCAATCTTCGACTTCGCCTTCATGGGAGGGAGCATGGGGAGCGTAGTAGGCGAGAAGATCACCCGTTCCATCGAGCGCGGCCTGAAACAGCGCCAGCCGGTTATCGTCATCTCGGCCTCGGGCGGCGCCCGCATGCAGGAGAGCATCCTGTCGCTGATGCAGATGGCCAAGACCTCGGCCGCACTTGCCAAGCTAAAGGCGGCCGGCATCCCTTTCATCTCCATCCTGACCGATCCCACCACAGGGGGGGTAACCGCCAGCTTCGCCATGCTGGGAGACCTCAACATCGCCGAACCCAAGGCCTTGATCGGCTTTGCCGGCCCGCGGGTTATCGAACAGACCATCCGGCAAAAACTCCCTGAGGGATTTCAACGTGCCGAGTACCTGCTGGATCACGGCATGGTTGACGTGATAATACCCCGTACCGAGATGCGTAGTGAGCTCTCTTCCATCCTGAAGATGCTGCACCGACCGACTGCCTGAAATGTCGCTGGCCGGCTCGCTGGAAAAACTCTACGCCCGCCGGCGTTTCGGCATATGTCCAGGCCCGGACCGGGTTCGCCTCCTGCTCGAACGACTGGGTAACCCCGAGCGTTCCTTCAGGGCGGTCCATGTGGTCGGCACAAACGGCAAAGGCTCCACTGCGGCCTTTCTGTCCTCCATTCTGGGTAGCGCCGGATATCGTACCGCCTTGTTTACCTCCCCTCACCTGGTAAGCTTCAATGAACGCTTCCGTATCAATGGGCAGGAAATAGCATCAGAACGACTGATGCCATTGTTGGAAAAGGTTCTGGCACTGGCCCCGGACAATGCCACTTTTTTTGAAATCGTCACGGCCCTGGCCGCCCTCTGTTTTGCTGAAGAACGTACTGAGATCGCGGTACTTGAGGCCGGTATGGGGGGGCGTTCCGATGCAACCGCTGTCATCCCCGCCATCATGACGGTCATTACCCCTGTTTCTCTTGATCATTGCGACTACCTGGGGACAACGCTGGAGGAAATCGCCGCTGAAAAGGCCGGTATTGCCGAACCCGGAACACCAATGATCACCGCGGCCCAAGTAATTGAGGTAGATGGGGTTATCCTGAATGCCGCCACAGCAGGAGGCAACAGGTTATGTATTGCCGGCAGGGATTTTTCCGCTGCCTGGCATGAAGATGGCGCCGTGGATTACAAAGGCGTAAGTGCCGTTCTGTCACGACTTACGCCAGGCATTCCGGGCCGTTTCCAGACTGAAAACTCAGCCACGGCACTGGCGGCGGCCGAGATCATGAATACGATCGGCTGGCCTGTCAGCGAAAATGCCATGGTTGCGGGAATACGCCACGCATGCTGGCCTGGCCGTATGGAGCTCATTGCCGGTTCCCCCCCCATTCTACTGGACGGCGCCCATAACCCTGCCGGAGCCGCGGCCCTGGCATCGGCATTGGACCACTACCGTTATCGGCGCCTGATTCTGGTGACCGGAGTCATGGCCGACAAGGAATGCCGGGGGATCTTTGCGCCGCTGGCCCATAAAGTAAAACTCGCCTTTGCGGTCACCCCGGCAATTGAGCGTGCCCTTGACAGCAACACCCTGGCCGGGATTCTGACCGATCTGGGGATAAACGCCACTGCCAGCGGAAGTGTCGCCGATGGCATCAGGGCGGCGCGCCAGGCAGCAGGAGCAGAGGATTTGATTCTGATCTGCGGCTCACTGTTTACGGTTGGGGAGACCAAGGCCTGGCTGGCCGGTGAAAATTTCGAAGGGATAAGGGGTTAGGGGATACCTGCATCATGCTACTGGTCCGCGTATTGATACTGCTTTTCTGTCTGTCCATGGCCCCGGCTGCGATCTCACTGGGCGCCGACTTCTCGCCCGATGGCGGAGATATCGTCATCAAGGCCGACAGCATGGATCACGACCAGGCCACCGACACCTTCCACGCCAGCAGCAACGTGACCATCCTGTGGGAAGGGATGGTGCTTAACGCCGACCAGGCGACATACAGCCGGAAAACCGGGATCATGATCGCATCCGGCAATATCATCATGACCAAGAACGACGACACCCTGCGCGGCAATAAATTCATGATCGATGTGGCGACAGGGCGGGCGGAATTGGACCAGGGGACACTAAGCGTCAGCAAGGGGAACATCAACTTCAGTGGTGAAAAGATCATCAAGGAAGATGAAAATCACATCATACTGGAAAAGACCGAATTGACCACCTGCGACCTTCCCGACCCCAGTTGGAAGTTCAAGGCCGAAGAATTGAAGGTCAATCTGCTCGGCTATGCCATTGGCAGGAATGTGATTTTCTACATCAAAAACACTCCGGCCTTCTACATTCCATGGATCGCCTTCCCGGTAGTGCGCGACCGAAAATCCGGGCTGCTCTTTCCCCGCTTCGGCAACTCCAATTCGCGTGGCGTCGAGGTTGACCTCCCTGTCTACTGGGTTATTGCACCTAACCAGGATCTGCAGTTCGATCTGGATATCGTGTCCAAACGCGGCGTCGGCACCGGCGTTGATTACCGTTATGCCCGCAAGCGCGGCAGCGAGGGGAATATCGGGGGCTACCTGATCTATGACCTGCTGGACAATCGCTGGCGAGGTCAGGTGGCCCAGAGCCACAAGGAGATCTTCTCCCCGGATATGAACCTGCGCATGGTGGTAAACCTGAACACCGACAAAACCTTTTTGCAGGATTTCGGCGAGAAAAGCGGCGAATACAACCGGCAGTCAAACGACACTGTAGTCAATTTCCTGAAAACCTGGCAGCACTATGCCCTGACAGCGGACATGCGCTATAGCGAAGAACTCTATAACGTGGACAGCAGTCAGACTGTTCAGACCATACCTGAAATAGGCCTGGCCGCGGTGCGGCAAAAACTGTTCACAACCCCGATATATTTTGACATGGACTCCGCCATCGCCAACCTGTACCGGGACACAGGCCCCCAGGGACAACGCTTGCAGGCATTTCCACGGCTGACCCTCGAAACCGGGCTGCCAGGTTATCTGCAGGCATCGGCCTTTGCCGGCCTCCATCTGCGCGCCTACAACAGCGACAACATACCTGTCGGCACCAATATCCATAATAACGATGCGGATCTTCTGCCCGAGCTCGGAGTACGAGCCTCCACCTCACTAAGCAGGGTCTACGATATCGGCGGTGAACACCTCAAGAAGCTTCGTCACGAACTCGTACCCGAACTCAGCTACAGCTACACTCCGGAACGGGACCAGACCCGGCTCCCGTTCTATGATTACAGCGACCGCCTGGTCTGGCAGAATATGGCCTATTACTCACTGGCCAGTTATCTGGGGGGGAAATTCCAAAACGGGGAAACAACGGAATACCGCGACCTGTTGCGGCTTAAACTGCTGCAAGGCTACAGCTTTGAGGGGACAAGACGTGATCTGTTGACCATGGTCGATACCAACCGGCCCTTTACAGATCTGATTATGGAATCCGATGCCTGGCTGCACCCAAAGGCCAGGATGACCCTGGATGCGCGCTACAACGTTTACGACAATCAGGTTTCCAGTATTGCGCCGGGAGTGGCATTCGACGATAAGCGCGGCACAACGGCTACCGCTGCCTACCGCATGTCGCGCAACAACTTGGAATACATGGAGGCCCAACTGTCCACCAAACTGGTCAAACCCTGGACATTCGGCTATTCCACCCGCTATTCCTTTGATCGCCCGGGCGCCCTCGAAACGGTCTACTCGGCCGGATACACCCAAAAGTGCTGGAGCATCAACGTTTCAATCATCGACCGCCCCGGAAACACATCCTTCCGTGTCAACTTCGATCTTGCCGGCTTGACCAACTACTGACAAAACGGTAACGGGAACAGGGAGCCACCTCACTTCATGCCGTACAGCTGACGGTAGGTGACTGCCGAGGCATAGACCTTTTTGACGTAATCCCGCGTCTCGCCATAGGGGATGTTTTCGATAAACTCGTCCTTCTGCAAGCCCTTCAGCTTCTTTCTCCAACGTGCGACCGAGCCGCTGCCGGCATTGTAAGCGGCAATGGCATAGACCACATCATTGTCGTAACTCTTCAACAAATCCCGGAAATGTTTTGTACCCAATTTGATGTTGAGTTCGGGGTCAGTGAGGCGTTGCGGATCAAAAGCCCCCTTTTCCCTGGCGGTCGCTTTAGCGGTATCGGGCATTAGCTGCATAAGTCCAACAGCGCCGGCATAGGACTTGATATAGTTTGAAAAAGAGCTCTCGGCCCGGATCAAGGCAAAGACCAGCGCCTCTGAAAGGTTATTAGCCGCGGCAAACTGCCCGACCTGATCCCTGTAGGCCAGGGGGTAGCCGCCTGTCCAGACCGGCAACGTTGTCCTGTCCCATTTCAAGGCAGGATTTTGCTGAAACTGGGCAATGGCAGAGCTGTAGTCACGCATCTCCAGATAAAGCCGCGTCAGGCCAGATGACATGTTTTTTTTATCGGACACCCTTTTGAGGGCCGCTCCCATCTCTGAGCGGGCCTCGGTCAACATCCCCAGAGAAGCCAGCAAACGCGGTTTTTCAAAACCAGGCAGCATGGGGAGCTCGCCCAGGGCGTCGCGTTGGCCCAGGGCCTCGCGGGTATCCTTGATGCCGTGCTGGTCGCGGTACCACGTGGCATAAAAGCCGGTCGGGTATTCATCCTGCAGCATCCGGAAGTAGGTGGCTGCATCGGCATTGGCGCTGTTTTCCAGTGCCCGTCCCAGCCAGTAAAGCGCTTTTTCCCGAACAGCGCCGTCTTTTAGCAATCCCTTTAACGAATCGGCAGCAGCGGCATAATCGCCGGCCAGGTAGCGGCACCAGGCAGATTCCCAGGCGGCACGAGGAATGAACTTGGAATCGGAACAGCTCTTTGTGACCTGGTCGTACAGGCGTGCGGCATCCAGGTAACAGCCAAGCCCCCTGCGCAGCCCGGCCGCCTCCATCAGGGCGTCATCACTGAATTCCTGCTTTTTCCCTTCTCCAGCCAGTTCCATGAACAGGCTGAACGCCTGATCGTTTTGATCCTGCCGCGCAAGCGACTTGGCCAGCCAGAACCTGGCTTCCGAACGGATGCCGGCCACGCTGCTTCCGGCAGCCTTTGCCAAACTTTTCTCGGCCTGTTTGTAGTTTCGCAAACGGTACTGCGCCATACCGGTCCGGAGATCAACCCTGGCGGCAAACGCAGGCGTCAGCCCATCCAGCGGGATGGACTGCAATGTTTGCAGCGTGAGGGTTTTCCTGTTACGGGCAGCCAGTGACGATGCGCGGCGCAGAAGCTCCTCGGGAGTATAGGCGGCGACCTTAACACCACTTTTGTCCAGCTCCTTGAGCCGTTCCTGGGCCATGTCCGCCTGGGACGCGGCAGGGTTGTTCAGCCAGATGCTGCGGTAGATCTGCGCGGCAGCGGTTTTGTCGCCGGTTTCTTCCCGGCAGCGGCCCGCTTTGAACAGGGAATCCACGGAATCACCGCCGGATGGATATTTTTCGACAAATGCCTGGCAAACCTTGAGAGCGCCTTTGTAATCGCCCGATTCAAAGAATATGTCGGCAAAGAGTTTCTGGGAGCGGCGGATCAGCAAAGACGAGGGATAGGCCTTGGGAATCGAGGCGGCCTTGGCAGCGGCCTCGATGTAACGTTTGAGTTTCAGCAGCGCCTCGGCCTGGTAAAGGGCTGCGTAATCGCTCAACAGCGGCAGTTTTTGCTGGGCCTCGGCCAGCAGTGGAACCGCATCGGCTGCCTTGTCCTGACGCAGGTAGGCGACCCCCAGCAGAAAGCTGCGTTGTGGCGATGCCACAGCTTTCTGCGCCAGGGCGGCGGCATTGCCATAATCCTTTTCTCTGAGCTTTACAGCAGCACTGGAAAGGAGCTCATCAGCTCCCATGGAGATGGTGGCAAATGCGAGGAGAGCGGCGCAGGCAAAGCTGCTGCCGATCAAACGGCGTAATCGCGGAATCATTGTCTTACCCTTCGTAAAACAGGCCAAGAGCGCACGCCCATGGCCTGTTTGAGTTGATTGCGTAAAAATGGGCTTAGCTGTTCTTCTTGCGCTTCTCCAGCAGTAGCTTGCCCACCCAATGGTTGGCGAACTGAAAGGCTATTCTGCCACTGCAATCACCCTTCTGCTGGGACCAGAGAATGGCGGCCTGCCGTTCCTCCTCGCCCCAGACAAGCTCTGTCCCCATCTTGGCGCACAGCTTGCCGAACCATTGCCGGACCACATCCAGGTACTGGTCCTGGCTGAAGGGATGAAAACCGACCCAAAGCCCGAAACGGCCGGAAAGGGAAATCTTTTCCTCGATTGCTTCGCCATGGTGGATCTCGTTATTGACCAGCATGGCGCCGCGGTTGTCGGTTTCGTACTCCGGCAGCAGGTGGCGGCGGTTGGAGGTCACGTAGATCAACGCATTCTCCGGCGGAGCATAGACCGAACCATCCAGAGCGCTTTTCAGCATCTTGTAGCTGGACTCGCCTATTTCGAACGAGGCATCGTCGGAAAAGAGGATGAAGCGGTACGGTATACCCTTGATGGCATCTACGATATCAGGCAGATAGACCAGGTCATCCTTGTCCACCTGGATCACCCGCAGCCCCTGGCCGGCATAGTTATTGAGGATCGCCCGCACCAGAGAGGATTTGCCTGTACCGCGAGTGCCCCACAGGAGGATATTGTTGGCAGGCAGGCCGGCCAGAAACTGGCAGGTATTTTCCTCCACCACCCGTTTCTGTTCATCGATGCCCAGCAAGTCATTCAGGGCGATTTTTTCGACCACATCCAGCGGCTCCAGAAAACCGGCAAAGGAGTGCCGGTGCCAGTTGGCGGCAGTGGTTACGGACCAATCGATCTGCTGGATCGGTTTTGGGAGGAGTTGTTCCAGCGAGGTTAATACGCGTTTGAGTTGGGCGGTAAGTTCCGGGTCAAGCATTTCTATCTCCAGATCATGGCGTGAGTTTTTTTATGATGGCATCTGCCAGGGAGCGAGCCAGGGCTTTGCCCATGCGGGTCTTGGCCGCCTGGATCGAAACGCGGTCGTGCTCGATAAAGTCCTCCTCTGGCAGATACACCTCCATGGATGGATCATTTTTACCGGGCTCGTATAGGTAGATGCGGGATTTAACCTTCATCTCGGTGGAACAGCAGCCGGAGTTCTCCAGATAACCCCATATATCGCCGGATATATAGGTTTGTTTGATCAGCCAGGCAGGCTCGACCTCTTTGAGATCTTCCTTGAGGATCAGAAATTTGGCTACCCTGGTATTCTTCCGCAGGGCGTTCAGACGATCCACGAATTCATTAAACACGGGATCGCCGAAATCCGACGGCACCAGGGTAGCATCGAAGGGGATCACGTAAATCGTATCGCGTTCCTGCCGGGGATCAAAATTACCGTAATTTCTCACCTTAAGCGACCCGCCGCAGCCAGTCAGCAGCAGTGCTGCAAACAACGTAACTGCAATTGGCCGCACCACCATCCTCACAGCTTCCTCCTGGCCATTTCCTCCTGATAAAACTTCTGGTAGAGGAGTTCCCAGTCACGGCTGCCGGGTGCCTTGTTTCGGAGTTTGGCCCGCACCGCTGCCTCGATTTCCTCGGCCACGCCGAAAAAATCCGTCAGGGACTGTTTGATGCGGCCCAGGGCGCGCACTTCATCGGTAATATCGGCCAGATCATCGCGCCAGAGGCGCTCCATGATCTCATGGGACATATTGGATATGCGGTCTTCCGAAAGTGACATGCTGGATTCCTGACATACGCGGGGATAAGTGATCGGCTATGGGTTACAGGACTATCTTCCGTTCCCTGGCCAGTTTTTCCTTGATCATCCGCAGCATCTTGCGGCGGTCGATGTCTCCGGAGCCCTTGCCCAACGATGCCATGGTTTCATCCATGAGCCGTTCGGCATCACGTTCCAGGATCTGTTCGCGGCTGAAATCCGCCGAAATCGCCCGGACAATCCCGTCCACCGCTGTGCCCCGCTCGCTGCGCGGCTTTATCAGCCCTTCGGTAACCAGGTCGCTGTAGACCTTTTCGGCCAGGCGTTTAATCTGTTCTTCTCTCAGTCGCATGAATGAATTACCCCACAGACGAAAAAGGCCTGCCTTCCGGCAGGCCTGGCTGGCTGTGACCCTTTTATTTCAATGTCTTCAAATATCCCAGCAGCGCATCCATTTCCGCTTTGGGAAGAGTCTTGAAGGATGGCATCAAGCTGTTTGGATTGGTCTTTTTGGGATTATCAAGTTTTTCTTTCAGATCTCTATCCTTCAGTCGTGAAGCTATCCTGGTGAGTTCGGGACCGATGGAGCCGCCTTGCCCCCTGACAACATGACACATGGCGCATTTTTGCTTGAAGATCTGCTCGCCCTTGCTTTCGGCCTGGGCCGCCACCGTTATCAGTATCACCACTGCAAACAGCGCCAAGACCAGAACTGCGCGCTTCATAACAACTCTCCTTGATTGGCATTATAGTGGACACATTGTACCCATTCCAGCTAGAATTGCAATTCTTATGTTTACAAGAATTTATCTCCATATTCCCTTCTGCCGGAGCAAGTGTCCCTATTGCGCCTTCGTCTCCAGCCAGACCCAAACCGTGCCGGCAGATTACACCGAATTGCTGCTTGCCGAGATGCGTCTCGCTGCCGCGCTACCAGCACAACACACCCCGCTGGAATCGATCTATTTCGGCGGGGGCACCCCGTCGCTGCTGGAGCCATCCTCCGTGGCAACGATCCTTGCGCAGGCCAAGGATCTCTTCGGCTTGGCCGCCAACGCCGAAATCACCCTGGAAGCCAATCCCGGCACCGTTGACGCCATGCGCCTGGCCGCTTTCCGCAAGGCAGGCATCAACCGGCTTTCCCTGGGGGTTCAATCCCTTGACGACCGCCTGCTGAAGACCCTGGGACGCATCCACACCGCCCGGCAGGCCCTGGATGCCTTCAGCGCGGCACGAACTGCCGGCTTCGACAACATCGGCATCGACCTGATTCATGCCCTGCCCGGGCAATCGGAACGGATGTGGCAAGCCGATCTTGAACAGGCGCTGCGAATTGCGCCTGAACACCTTTCCGTGTACGGACTGAGCGTGGAAGAGGGTACACCGTACGCAGACCGTTATGCCGACAACGAGGAATTGCTGCCGGACCAGGACCTGGCTGCGGAGATGTTCGAGCTGGCGGATGAAGTCCTTACGACCCATGGCTACGAGCATTACGAGATTGCCAACTATGCCCTGCCGGGCCGCCGCTCCCGCCATAACAGCGGCTACTGGCACAGGGACGGTTATCTGGGGCTGGGCCGCGGTGCCCATACCTTCCTGCGTGACACGCCCTACGGGACCAGATGCAGCAACACCCCCGATCCGGACGAGTATCGCAACGAGATCTGCAACGGCGCCCTGCCGTGGCGCGACATCTCCATTTTATCCAGCGAAGATGCCATGACCGAATACATGTTCCTGGGCCTGCGTATGGCCGATGGCATCGGGTTCAACGCCTTTGAACAGGAATTCGGGGTTCCTCTCGATCAGGTCTATGGCGAGACTACCCGCGGCTTCGCGCAGGCCGGACTGCTGGAGATAACAAACCACAGGGTCAGGCTCACCCGGCGCGGCATGCTCCTCTCCAATCAGGTGTTTTCCAAATTTCTTCCCTGATTTCCCCTTGCCAGACACTCCAAAGCACCTATAATGTGATGCATGATCCCTGAACAACTGGCATATGATCTCCAGCAGCGAGTCAAAGACGCCGTCACCCACCGCGAAGCAGCAATAGACGTACTAAAGGAACTACAGCGCCACTACGGCTGGCTGACGGACGAAGCCCTGGCAGAGGCGGCGCAGTTGCTAGGACTATCGACCCTGCAGGTGGAAGAGCTGGCCACCTTCTATGAGATGATTTACCGCCGCCCGGTGGGCCGAACCGTCATCCATGCCTGCGATTCCATCTCCTGCTGGTCCATGGGCGGCGAACCCCTGTTGCGGCACCTGGAAAAAATCCTGGAGGTCGAGACCGGCTCCACCACGGCCGACAACGCCATAACCCTGCTCCCCTGCTCCTGCCTTGGTAACTGCGGCGACGCGCCGGCGCTCATGATCGGCGAGCACCTTTACGGCCGGGTAACACCGGAACGGGCCGTTGCCATCATAGAACAGCTACGCTTGGGCATGCCCACCAAGACGACATCATGATCACAACGCCCTTGAAATGCAGCGAGCTGCCATGACCCAGATTCTGCTCAGACAAGACCATACCGGCCAATGCCTCTCCTTCGGGCAGTATTGCGACGCAGGCGGATTCGAAGCACTGCGCACGGCCCTTGGCGGCATGTCCCCCAATGACGTCCAGCAGGCGGTGATCGATTCCGGGCTGCGGGGCCGGGGCGGCGCCGGCTTCCCCACGGGAAAGAAATGGTCCTTCGTGCCTCGCAACCTGCCCGGCCCCCGCTATCTGATCTGCAACTGCGACGAGATGGAGCCGGGCACCTACAAGGACCGGGTCCTCCTGGAGCAAAACCCGCATATCCTTATCGAAGGAATGGCCTTGACCTGCTACGCCCTGGGGGTGGAGCACGCCTTTATCTTTGTCCGCCGCGGCTATGAACAGGCGGCCGCAAATCTTCGCACGGCCATTGGCGCGGCCAAACAGGCCGGTTTCCTCGGCAGTGACATCCTTGGGAGCGGCTTCAGCCTGCAACTGGACATCCACCAGTCCGCCGGCCGCTACATCTGCGGCGAAGAGACCGCCCTGATCAACGCCCTGGAAGGAATCCGGGCCAACCCGCGCGTCAAGCCCCCCTTCCCGGCCGTCAAGGGTCTCTGGGGCCAGCCCACGGTGGTCAACAACGTGGAGACCCTGGCCAATATCCCGGCCATCATTGCCCACGGCCCGACCTGGTGGAAGGGTCTGGCGGCCACGCCCGAGGCAGCCGGCACCAAGCTGTTCTGCATCAGCGGCCATGTGCGCAACACGGAATGTTTCGAGCTTCCCCTGGGCACGCCCCTGGGCAAGATCATCGATGGCCCCTGCGGCGGCATGCGGCCCGGCAGCACCTTCAAGGCCTGTATCCCCGGCGGCGCCTCGACCCCCTACTTCACCAGGGAACACTGGGGCGTGGCCATGGACTTCGATCCGGTGGCCAAGGCCGGCTCGCGGCTCGGTACCGGCGGCATCATCGTCTTTGACCAGAACACCTGCATGGTGGCCGCCACCCTCAACCTGACCCGTTTCTACGCCCGTGAGTCCTGCGGCTGGTGCACCCCCTGCCGCGAAGGGCTGCCGTTTCTGGTGCACACCCTGGAGAAGATCGAACAGGGGCTTGGCACTGAAAGCGATCCGGATATCCTGCGGGAGCATGTCCATGCCCTGAATTATGCCTTCTGCGCCCTTGCCCCCGGGGCAATGGGGCCGGTGGAGGGCCTGCTGCGCCTGTTCGAGGATGAACTGCGCGAACATATCACCAAGGGGCGCTGTCCATTTGGAGACTAAAATTACGTTCACATGCCGAAACTGATCATCGACAACATACCGGTGGAAGTACCGGAAGGGACCAACGTGCTGGAGGCGGCCCGCAGCATCGGGATCGTCATCCCGCATTTCTGCTGGCATCCAGCCCTGGGGCGGGCCGGCGCCTGCCGGGCCTGCGCCGTGAAAATGCTGGACGGACCGGTTAAGGGGCTGCAGATGTCCTGCATGCTGCCGGCCCAGGATGGCATGGTGGTCTCCACCACCGATGCCGAAGCCATGGCCATGCGCAGAAGCGTGATCGAGTGGCTGATGATCAACCATCCCCACGACTGCCCGGTCTGCGACGAGGGTGGCGAGTGCCAGCTCCAGGACTTCACCATTGCCGGCGGCCACGGTATCCGTCGCTACGACGGCCGGAAGCGAACCTACAACAACCAGTACCTGGGGGAGTTCATCGCGCACGAGATGAACCGCTGCATCCAGTGCTACCGTTGCGTCCGTTTCTACCAGGAATATGCCGGCGGCACGGACTTCGGGGTCATGGGCCGGGCCGCCATGGTCTACTTCGGCAGGCAAAGCGACGGCCCCCTGGAGTCGCCTTTCTCCGGCAACCTGGTGGACATCTGCCCCACCGGGGTATTTACCGACAAGACGGCCCGCTTCCGGGCCCGCTACTGGGACTATGACATGGCCCCCTCGATCTGCCCCCACTGTTCGCTGGGCTGCAACATCACCCCAGTGGCCCGCTACCGCGAACTGCTCAAGGTCGTCGCCCGCAGAAACGACAGGGTCAACGGCTGGTTCATCTGTGACCGCGGACGTTTTCCCAAAGCTAATGTAAATGCCCTGGATCGGCCGCGACAACCGCTGGTGGATGGGAAAGCAACGAGTTGGGACGAGGCGCTGGACGCGCTTCGGGAACGGCTGAACGGGTTCCTGGAACTGAATGGCACCCAAAGCCTGGCCATCATCGGCTCGCCGCGTATGTCCATGGAGGGAAACACCATGGCTGCCCGGCTGCATAAACTGCTGGATACCGGAAAAATCTGCTATTTTTCCGACTCCGTCCATGCCGGGCAAACCCTGGAAGCGGTAGCAAGCCTGACACCGGACAACGCGGCCTCCCAAGAGGACGTGCGCCAAGCCGACCTGGTGGCTATCGTCGGGAGTGACCTGCTGGCAGAGGCCCCCATGATGGCCCTGGCCGTGCGGCAGGCATGGCGCAACGGCGCACCGGTTTATGTGGTGGGCGAGGAGACATCCACACTGTTTGAATACGTTGCCGTGGCCTCACTTTCAGACATCCCTCTGGCTGAAGCCAAACATCCGGTCCTCATCTGCGGTACCAACCACGTGGGCTCGGATATTATCGACACAGCCGCTCGAAACAAAGCCAAACTGTCCTTCATCCTGGACGGTCCCAACGCCTTCGGTTGCGCCCTGCTCTCGCAAGAATACGGCGCGACACCGCTTTCGGAAGCCGTAGCCTCCGGAAAGATCAAGGGGCTGATCAGCTTCGAATCCGATCTGACCCTGGAGTTGCCGGCCGGTATCAGGGTGCTGGCTGCCGCCGACTGCCGGAAGACACCGCTGCTATCGAGAGCGGAGATCGTCCTGCCCTCCAGCGCCTGGGTCGAGATGGACGGCACCTTCATCAACAACGAAGGTCGGGCCCAGCGCTTCAAACAGGTCATGGAGCCGGGCCTCCCCATCAAAGGGCTGGACCCGGCCGGCCATCCACCCCGCTTGCATCGCAACACGCCACCGGGCGGTGAAGTTCTCCCGACCTGGAGGATCATCGCCAAAATCACCGAAAGACTGGGTAGCGAATGGATCGAAGACCCGCTTTCCGACCAATGGGAAAGATTGCGGGAGCTGGATGCCGAGGGAGAGGGCATTAGTGTTGTATAGCTTGATTCCAGCCAGAGATTAACGTTCCGGCCCATGCTGCCAGCCCCAAACCACTTATGCCGGGTTAGCGAACGTAACCCGATCCTCTTGACTCCCTTGTCTAATTAATAATATAACTCGCTGACACGGCCACGAATAATGGCAGTCGATCAGGTCAAGGTCCATTGCACCAATTCACCTCATTGCCGGGCCCATGCTCGGTAAGGAGAACTTCAGGGGGGAATCATGTCAAACAAGGATGGAAACGAGCAGATATTTTTCCGCGTTGTACTGGAAGGCCAGGTCCACAAGATTGAACATGTTTACAAAACCGAAGATCTCATCGGCAGTGATGCGAAATTTCCCTCGCTGGCCGCAAAACTCGAAGCCATTGTCATAGCCATAACAGCCACCGGATATACCAGGGAGCAGGTAGAAGAAGAGATGAGAGAATATCTTGAGCGAAGAAGTGAATTTAAAGATGAACCATTAAGCGAGGTACAATGAAAACAGCAATTCTACTGATGGCCCACGGCAGCCGCATTGCCGAGGCCAACGATGCCGCCCGGGCAGTGGCCGGCATGGTGCGGGAGATGACCGGCTTCGAGATCGTCGAGGTTTCGTTCCGCGAGATGCACGAGCCCAGCATCCAGCAGGGGATCGACGCCTGCGTGGCCAGGGGCGCCGGCCGCATCCTGATGATGCCCTATTTCCTCTTCATGGGGGCCCACGTGCTGCACGACCTGCCAGAGGAGATCCAGGAAGCGAAGAAACGCCATCCCGGGCTGGTCATGGAGATGGGCGCCCACCTGGGCGTTCACCGCAAACTGGCCGAACTGGAGTCAGAGCGCATCAACGAGGCCCTGGACCGATTGGGGTGGCGTTGATGGACTCTCTGACCATGAAACCGGAAGAGATCGAGGCGGAATCATTCCGCATCATCGATAGCGAGGTCGGCGAGCACGATTGGTGCAATGACGAATGGCAGGTGGTGCGCCGCGCCATCCATACCAGCGCCGACTTCGAGTATGCCCGCACCATGATCTTTTCGGACCAGGCCCTGATAGCCGCAATCACGGCCATCAGAAACGGGGCCGGCATCGTCACCGACACCAATATGGCCCTGGCTGGTATAAACAAGGCCCGGCTTGCCCGTTTCGGCTGCGAGGTATCATGCCATGTGGCGGATTCCGACGTGGGCGCTCTGGCGCAACGCGCCGGTGTTACCCGTTCGGTCACGGCCATGCGCAAGTCCGTGCTCAGCCTCCACAACCAGATCTTCGTGATCGGCAACGCCCCCACGGCGCTGTTCGAACTGCTGCGCCTTATCAATGAAGGCCAGGCCAGGCCGGCCGTGATCATCGGACTGCCGGTGGGTTTCGTGGGTGCCGAGGAGAGCAAAAAGGCCCTGGCCGCCATGGACCATGCCGTACCCTTCATCACCAACATGGGACGAAAGGGTGGTTCGAATGTTGCTGCCGCGGTGGTGAATGCCCTGGCAATACTGGCCGCAAGAGAATAGTATCCTGGTATCCATCTCAAAAACGGCCATAGTGCTGCAAGCCTATCCGCATTCCCGGAAGCATTCAGTTGTTCATGTGCCAAAATGGCCGGAATGCGTGATGTGTTGATTTACGATTACAGGGGGTTGACCTGAAGACGGCCTGGATGGTAAGCAGGAGCGTTTGCCTGAGCTAACACAGTTGATGAAAAGGTTGCAATTAAATATGCTGTCCACGAAATTTCCATGCAATGCCAAATTTAGAGGCTGGATGCTCTATTTTCAACAAAATGGTAGCTGCTAAGGCCTCCATGTCCATGAAATCTACCCGCAAATTTTGCGGAAACACAGAAATCTTTGCGTCGTAGGAGGTGAGTACTCGCCGCGCCGCTAACGAAGAGGAGCGGTGACGACTCTTGCCTTCGCGTTAATTCACTGGGCTGGTGTAACGATAACCTCTTGGCTGTCAGTATTGGAGACCTCATCGTTGTCTGACTTCAAATGGGTTTCGATCTTGTATGTGCCGGGTGACGGCAGGATGCATGATACGACACCCAATACATCAAGTCGGTCGGTTTCAGTAGAAGTAAGACCGATGCTGGTAGTACCAAGAACTGTGTCATTTGCATCTTTACACTCAAAAAGCAGTGTTTTGTAGGTGCTGACCCAGCTCGATATCGAAATATCGGCACTGAAATCCACCCGTGTTTTGTCGGGAGTGAACGTTAGTGTCAAAGGTGTAAGGTTCGCAGTCGTCACAACAGGTGAATTTGGGGCAGCAGGTGGCGTTTCTGCTGCACAGTAGAAAGCCGTCGCTAGTACCTCAAAAATAGTTACCAACAATGTGACCATCACTATGGACTGTTTCAAAATATCCTCCCTGAGAAAATTAAGCCGCTTTTAAGTCACTTACCGGACACTTAATCCATTTACTATTACAATGCCGTTGGAGATAGTAAGGGCTCCCTTTAGTACTGTCATTCCGGATTGCGTTGTATAGTTCTCATCATATCCTCCTTGCAAGGTGACGGTAATAGGCCTTGCACAATTCAGTGACTCAGAATAGTCAGTTGCCCAGAGTTTCATGACAGCACCATCGGGTGCTACGTCATAGGCACCTTGAAGGGTTGGGTAATAACCCGTAACTCCGTCTATCTTGACGCTGTTTGCAGCATTGAACGTGAACGTAGCAGATACAAGAGTGTTTGCGGTAAGTGTCAATACACAATCATCTAAACCGCTGCATCCTCCTCCGTTCCAGCCCGTAAAGGATGAATATTGTGAAGCTGACGGGTGAAGGGTTACCGGGGTTCCGAGTGGGAAGTCAAGAGAACAGCTTGCGTTGCATGCCAAACCAACCGGGGTGGTGGTAACCGAACCTGTACCAGTGCCATTGATATCAACACTGAGTGGCGCAGTTGTGCTAGGGCCTGAAGGTGTGAAACTGAATGAATGACCGGCTAGGGAGTAAGAGTTCCCATAATTTGTGGTGGAGCTCAGGTAATAACTGCCGTCGTCCTTGGAAATGCCTGAGCCGGAATCTCCGGGATTGACTGCCGTGAATGACTGATAATCAAATCTAACCACGCCGCCCAGGAAGATTACTGCTTCAAAGATATTGAGCAAGCCATCGCCTTCATCTGAATAGGTCTCAGTGCGCCATTCTATGACCACCCGTTCAGGATTGGATTTGTGCTGGACGAAAACGCCGCCTTCATAAGTTGACGATAAATCATAATTCCACGGCGCAAGCACAAGTCCTCGGTTTGGCGTGGCAAGATTGAAGTCATGAGCAGATGTATCGGAATCGAACCAGATGGCGCCGTTCGTGTCGATGACGATTTGATTGTAGCCATGTCCATAAAAGAAAAAAATCCACGGCAGGGTGTAGGTCATGGTTGTGTCGTCGCCGTAGACATAATTGTACTCAGCTGTGACGGGAGCTGTGGCATCAGCTGAAGTGCCATCCCATACACCTGTGACCTCAGAAAGGGTATATGCTCCATCGGTCGCGGCAAAGCAGTTTGTCGTTATCAGTAGCATTGCTGCTACGACGATGGATATTGTATTGTTAAGTCCAAGTGCATCCCGGAAATGATGAAAATTAATCTTAAAGTTACTGGTCATTGTGTGTCTCTTGTAAGTAGATGAGATGACGCAACTTGGTTACAATGAAAGACGATGCCATTTTTTTAAAGTTACACATCGTTGACTTCTAAAACTTTCCTGGTTAACCCCTTGGCAATTTCCCGCTACTGAAGTGTTTGTCTCTCCGGCAATTCCAATGAATTTATTGGATGAACCTTCCCTTCACTGTGTCAAAGTAGCTTGCGCGGTAGTAATACAACCCCGCCTTCGGACCCATTCTCAGTCAGTGAAGGTATACCTGTTCAGAGAGCAGTTCACCACCCTTCAGGAGGCGAATCTGATACTATGAAGCCGTGCTCAGCAAGAACGTTTTCTTCCGCTGTATTTAAGCCTTTAAGTATGCAAACATTTTCATGGAAGACTAGGGCTAAGAACCACTCCGCAGCGCCATCTTTGTAAATAGAGATACTATCCAATAAATCTATTTGATTTATAGTTTGGCCAGCAATATCTTCAAGCGTATCATTACTCAACAAATATCTTATGTTCTCACAATATTTTTCGTCGTCATAAAGTGTTACCTTCTCAATAGGAACGCTAAATCCATTAAGTAATGACATTTCACCGTTATAGGTATTTTGCTGAGTGCATTCTGGATAGAACCAGAATGCTATTTCATTCCCATACAGTTGGATTGCAACGCCTAAAAGTTTAGATATTATTTCAGGTATATCGTCGCAAAGAATATACTTAAACATATAATCCTCCTAATTCTAGTTCAAGCAACACCACACTCAATAAATGGTTCCAAGAGTATAGTCTAACGGCATTCCATTACTGAAGTTATCTAATATCTGATGTTGGCCAGGTAGTATCACTAACGGTACTAGCGAATCAAGATTGCCTAGTGCCCACCCTGTAGCCTTTCTTATCAAATCTCTTATTTTATTGGGTGGTCTGGTGCCATGCCGGTATGTGCCGTCCTCATTGACAGCGCCACCATTTCTACACTTGGGCTCGTCACCCCAATGAACATGTTTTTGCCCACCAGGGTGCTGCTCTACCGGTGAGATGTTTTGTCTTGTAAACCCATCAGGGTCAAACCAGTTAATCGGATTATTTTCAACATACCGGTACAGGTTGTAATCCCCGGCGGCAAACGAGAGCGGATCACGGCTGATGAAAATACCATCATACGGGTCAAAGTACCGTGCCCGGTTGAAATAAAGATGGCTCTCCTTGTCCCATTCCCTTCCTGCAAACTGGTAGCTGTTCCGAAAACCCGTCGTCGCCTTCGGTATCCCATACGCGCTGTAGCTATAGCTCTGTACAACATTCCTGCTGCTATCAGTGATGGCGGCGATGCTCCCTAACCCGTCGGCATGGAAGTGATAGACATGACTGTACAAGTCATACTGCCCCCTCCTCTCCATTGCCAGCGGTTCGTCAATGCCCGGACCGTGGGTGTAGAAGGTCTTGGTAGTCATATTGTTCGGGTCTTTGTAAATTTCCAGGGCGATATTTCTCTGATCATAAACGTATGTCCATGTGCTGGTCTTGATGCTGCCGTCCCTAGTAAGCACAAACTTTTTCTCTATTCTTCTCCCCATCGGGTCGTATTTGAAGGTCAGAATTTGCGATTCCGCGCCCTTGATCTTCTCCATTTGCGTTAACCGGTTCTGCCTGTCCCATGTCAGTGTCCAGCTCTTGTCTGCAGAACCGCCGACGATACGGCTGATCTGGTTCCCCTGGTTGTCGTAAGTGTGGCCGAAGGTCCTCCCCATGGTCATCTGATTGGCATCGTCATATTGGTAGCCGATATCCTTGGGGCTGGGTCCGGTCAGCCTGTTGCCTGCTGCATCGTAGGTGAAGTTTTCAGTTCCGCCGGCAACAACCCGGCTGATCAGACGGTATAGCTCGTCATATCCATAGCCTTCAGGGCTTGAGCCGGTACGGCTCTTGCGGTTGCCCATTCCGTCGTATTCAGGGTAGCCATAGACGGCAAAGGAGCTTCCACCGCTGCTGTGAGTGACGGTAGTCAGGCGGTCCAGATCGTCATAGCCATATTCGGTAGAGGTCTGGAGCCCCAGGTAAGCCAGGCTGTGTTTTCGTCCTCTGGCATCATAATCGTAGGCGATTGTACCTGTACCGTATATGTGCCATGGTCGATTGGCGCTGTCATAGTCGTAGCTGATGATATGCTGATCCGCACTACCGGCCATTATCGTTACCTGTTTTCGCTGGCCAAGGGGATCGTAATCGTCGTAGGTGATTTTTCTCCCCTGATCGTCGGTGACATCTTTGAGCCAGCCGTTGTCATACCAAGTGTACGTGTAGGTGATATGCTGGTTGCCCGCAGTCTGGAGTTGCCCGCTCGGGTAGTAAGTGTAGTGCTCTGCTGTGCCGTCGCTGAAGGACTTGTCGGTTATTTGTCCCCTTGTGTTGTAGTAATAGGTGGCAAGTAAGCTGTCACCGCCCTCAGTGGCATCCGCCATAGTCTTGAGCAGGCCATTGTCATAGTACGTGTAATGAAGGACGTTCCCCAGCGGGTCGGTCTCGAATTCAAGACGGCCGAGTTCGTCGTACCGATATACCGTCCCTTCTACGCCCTTGGCCACATGGTTGGCATCCTGGACAGTGTTCAACTGATCAATTCCGCTACCGCAGGAAGAACAGCCGGAACCGCTGTAGAGAAGTTGGCTTTTGTTGTTCCTGTCATCGATGATATCGGTCGTCTTGCCCTGATAGTTGTGTTTGTACTGCGTCTGACGGTTTTCAGGGTCGATCACGGTGGTAAGGTTTCCTGCCATGTCGTAGAAATACTGATAATTGAGGGAAGTATATGGTGGTGTGGCTACACTCGTAAGAACCGTATTTAACCTATTGAGAGTGTTGTAACTTTTTGTGGTGGTGACCGGGACAGAAGTGCTGGTTGTGTCCTTTCTGGTGAGGCTAGTTGCATTGCCATATGCGTCGTAAGAGGTAAAAAGAGTCTTAACGCTATTGGGCTGAGTGATGGATTCCAGCATGCCATCAGCAGCAGTGCCGTTGAATGGATAGTAGCCGAAGCTGGTCGTTTTGCCATTGGCATCGGTAATGCTGGCTAGTGTGCCGTCGGGATTCTGCCGCTGATAGCTGACGAGCGTTTCGCCGCTGATCTTGCCGGGTGCAGTGATTTGGGTCAACAGAAGTCCGGTGTCGGATTCCACGGATCGTTGGAATGTTGTTGTAAGTGGAATGCTGCCGCGCAGGTCAATGGCGCTGGCAATTTGGTCATAGTTGGCGTAGTCGTAGGTGTAGCGTGTTGCCCACTTGATTGGTGAATCGGCATTGTCGAAACTGTTTATGTCGAGAGTATCAATGCCCTGAGGGAGATAGGATGCTGCTACGGTGGTGAAATCAATCGGTTCGGAGATATCGGTAATGTTGCCGTAAACATCATAGCGGTAAAATGTCGTCAGTTGCTTGCCGTCGCCGTAAGGCTCGCTCTTTGCCTTGAGTGAGCCGTTGGAGTAATAGAAGTAGTCAGTAATCTTGCCGCCCCCCGGCGACACTATCTGCTTGAGAACACCCTGATAGGGGTCATATATGTTCTGCCAGACTGCGCCGTTCTTCTCGTAGAAGCTGGTTTGCCGGGGTCCTGTCTGTTGGTTTGCGGTGTCGTACAGCACGCTTCTCGTATGTCCGGCGGCGCTCAGCCCTTTAACGGGGTCTCCTTCCGGGTCGATGGCATCCTTCATTCGTCCGTCTGCATAGTAGGAGTACGTTGTGACATTGCCGTTCGGGTCACGTTTGGTCGTCATTCTGCTGCTTTCGCCGTCGTAGGAATATGACCAGTAATTGGTGCCGGGGTTGTCGGGGTCTGGATTGATAACCAAATTGAGGCGAGGGTTGGTAGTCCCGGTGTAAGAGATATCGTAAACTTTGTTATTAGGATCAACGAATTTCCTAATGAGATTGCCTTCTTTTATGAAATATATCGTTCGTTGCGATTGGTCGTAAATTTCGGCATATTTCAGGTTAAACGCATCAAAATATAGAAAGTCGAGTTCACGCCCATAACGGCTGTCGATAGCGGTGATTATGCCGGACGCATCGAAATGATATTTGTCACCGTTGCGGAGACTGATTGTGTAAGTGCCGTCTGCGTTATGAACCAGAGAGGAAAAGTCGTTGGCGGGAGCTACATAGGTGGTGTCGGAGAGGGTGTAGATTGCCCGCTTGAAGCCCTGCCGGAATATCTTGGCTCCGTCGGCGCCGTTTTCCAGTGCTATGTCGAAGTTGTGCGTCCAGGAAGCACCGAGAGATCCGGAAAGAGAGTCGAGGCTGTTGTACTGCAATACGAACGACAGGTCGCTGGTCGGCCCTTTGGCCGTAAAGAGCACCTGTTCATGGGAAACGCTGCCAGTGCCGATGTTTGTGGATGAACCGCTACAGAACTCCAGGGAGGTTTCACAGGTTGCGGAAACCGGCTCTACCGGTTTTTCTACTGTTATCGAGACTTGCTTGGTGTCGGTGCAGCTACCGTCGGCGCTCGTCGCTGTTATTGTAGCCGTATAAGTGCCAGGGTTAACCAGCATGCCCGCATCATTCTTGCCATCCCAGGTGAAATACGCCGGAGTGCCACTCCCGTTGTAAGTGCGTCCTGCTACTGAGATGGTCCAGGTGGAAGTGCCGGAGGGATCAGATGACAAATCAGCCGCGAAGGTGGAAACACCACCGCCATAAGGATTAAACCTGTCAAACTCGGAATCAAAGTTCTGGATAAAAAATCTGCTGTTGACCGTAAAGGAAGAGATTCCATAAGGACCATACACCAGGTAATCTATTTTGGCGCGAATCCGCCAGTAATAGGTCTGGTTTTCAGTGACATAATTGTCAATGGGCATATAGTTTATGCCGAATATATCTGCGTTGTCGATAATCTTATGGGTGAACGAACTGTCTGTGGCTACATCGATAAAATAGTTAATATAATGATACCCAGTGCCGTCTTGGTAAATATACCCAGATGATGGCGGGGTCCAGACAAGAACGGCTTCGTGTTTCCATATCGGTGGACTCGATGGCGGTGAAACCGGGACAGGATTCATGTCCGCTGTCGTATACCAGGTAAAAGACCTTGTTGCAGAGTACTCGCTCCACTCACCGGCATCGTTACCGGCCTTTACTCGCCAGTAGTAGGTGCCAAAATCCGAGATATCATCAAATACTGGATAGAATGTGTCATTGTTCTCGCCTTCATGGACAATAGTATTGAAACCTGCATCTTTAGCCACCTGGACGTAGTATTTTGTAGCGTTTGCTGATGCATTCCATTCAAGGTTGGCTGGCTTCCAAGTGCTTGAGTAGTTGTTGGCGGGACTTGTTAAGACCGGAGGAGCGGGTACTGCATCATAGCAAAGCGTTAATGACCAAGAGGTCAACTGTGCCTTGGTGTGGCAACGATAACAGTCTGCATAGTAATCACCCCACGGATTCGGATTTTGATATGTCCCGTCGTGATATATCGATAGTCGCCACTCACCATTAACCCCGACATTGCTGGCAAACTGGATGGCGTTGATTGTGCTGGTGTAATTGGACCATTGGGCTCCTCTATCGTATCCCCAATTGCTTAGAAACCAATAGTTCGAGGTGCTGTTAACCTTTTGCAGGTAGAATTTGAGAAAAGTCCCGGCACTCTTTCCATATAATATTTTAACATCAATTCTGTTGACTTTGGCATTTTCAGGGAAATTACTCAATACTAGTCCTGAAGAGGTCGTCTGGTACAAATCGAAAATAGATGAACCTAGATTGTTGGTTGCTGTATAGCATGTGCTACTGTCAGCCGGATTGGCGACAAAAATAAGCAGCATGAAGCCAGCTATTGCAGTAAGCAGCTTAATCGAGCTATTCATAGCGTTGACTCAATGGGAGTGGTACTGAATATTGAATGCAACGTATTTGCAATGGTTCTGGTTTTTGGGGCGATCGGAGAATTGAGTGCGGAGGTGAAAAATGGAAAGACTAAAAACATACTGCAAGTACATAACGAGGCTATCAGCCGCCTTCGGCTGTTCACATTCATGCTGCCCCCCCGAATGACGGTTTATTCCGTCGAATTATTATAAAATAGAAATTAAAGCTCTAATATTGTCGCATAATTACATGCAAGCCATGTGATGTCAAGTGACGGTTAATAATGTCATTAGCTTAACATTGCGCTTCGCAGATGGCCGCAACCAGTTAAACCGGGGTGAGCGATTAAGGAAGGCCCTGCTTCGGGTTAACTTGACGATTCGTTGGCTCCCGGCGCCCCACGTCGTTAATTTGGGATTTTATGATATTCTTAACCACCTCAAAAAGTTTGTCAGGGTGAAAAGGCTTAAAAAGAACGGCTGCTATCCCCACTTTCTTGGCCAACTCAGAAATTCCCGGTTCTATGCTACCGGTAATCATAATGACCGGCATGCCCGGTGCAAGTTTCAAAGCTTTCTGGGCGAGTGCGAATCCATCTAGCCCAGGCAAGTCCAAATCGGTGATAACTAAGTCAAAGGTCTTTCCTCTCAACTCACGTAACGCCTCTTCTGCTGTCCCCGAGCTCAAAACAGTCATGCCTTCACATGCTAACAGATTCTTGAGCAACCAAAGGAAGTCTTTATCATCGTCCACAAGCAAGATATTTTCCATCAGCCACCTCGATTTCTCGCCCTTTGAGAAGGGTGATTAATAACGTAAATATTCGCAAGTTACGCTTATGGCGACGTACATTACATCTTATTGGGCGTGAAATCAATATAAATACGTAAATTTATGGGTAGGTTTTTCCCCCCATTGCATTGAATATTTTGCTGGGGGGGATGAGATGAAATCTGTAACAGAACTTTTTGGCGGACGCATCAAGGAGCTGAGAAAAAGTCGGGGACTTTCTCAGGAACAACTGGCTGAAGTGATTGGTATCGACCAGAAGCACATGAGTCGTATTGAACTGGGTAAGAGTTACCCTTCGCTAGATCGTTTGGCGAGGATCGCAGAAGCGTTACATGTCTCTCTTCACAATATTTTCGAATTCGATCATCTGGAGAACGAAGAAGTAAGAGTGGAACTGATCGAGGAGATGCTGCGCAAGTTAGATGAGAACGACCAGCAAATTATATTCAGGATAGTTAAGGTGTTTCTAGAGAAAAAAGGAAAAACATAGGTTCATTCGCAAATCAGTTGCGTATTTGGTATTTTGGGGACATCCATGATAAGTTTTGTCAAGGGAAAATCGGAGATTCCCCTTAATCCAGCCAAACATATACTGTTCCCCCAATAAGGCTACCATGAGAAATACACTTCGCCACGGCTACACCACCGGCGCCTGCGCCGCTGCCGCAGCCAAGGGAGCGGCCCTGCTACTTGCCCGCCAGGAACTTGTCAAGGAAGTTGACCTGGCCCTCCCGGCCGGAGTCTCCGCAACCTTCCAAATCCACGGACAGTTTTTCACAACCTGTGAAGCATCTTGCCACGTTATCAAGGACGCCGGCGACGACCCGGATGTAACCAACGGGGCAGAAGTGCATGCGCGGGTGACAGCAAATCCCCACCAGCCCCCCTTTGTCAAAGGGGGGGGCATCACCATCACCGGAGGCATCGGCATCGGCCGGGTCACCAAGCCCGGACTGGCCATGCCTCCCGGAGAATGGGCCATCAACCCGGTCCCGCGCCGCATGATTGAACATGCCCTTGCCCAGGTATTCCCGAACAAGTCTCTCAATGTGGAAATCTCCATCCCCGACGGCGAACAGCGGGCCAAGAAGACCCTCAACGCCCGCCTGGGGATCATCGGCGGGCTTTCCATCTTGGGTACGACCGGCATTGTCCGGCCCATCTCGGCCAAGGCCTGGACCGACACCATCGATGCCGCCTTGGACGTGGCCCGCGCCTGCGGCGCCCCGACGGTCATCCTCTCCACCGGCCGCAGCAGCGAGATGGCAGCGCAGGAAGGGTTCCCGTCTCTCCCTGAAGAGGCCTTTGTGATGATGGGCGACCACGTGGCCCATGCCCTGCGGGCCTGTGCGACACGGGGGTTCCTGCAACCGGCCATTGCCTGCCAGTTCGCCAAACTCCTCAAGATCGCCTGCGGCCATGAAAACACCCATGCCGCAGCCTCCGAACTGGACCTTGCCGACTTGCGGCAATGGGCCGAGGCTGAATTCTTCCCCGCAAGGATCATTGAAATCATACGGCAAGCAAATACTGCCCGCGAGGTTATTCTGGCCAGCGGCTTTGACCATGCGCTGCTGGAACTGGTCTGCAAGCGGGCCCAGGCAGCCGCAAACAGGACTGCGCCATCCCTGTGGGTGAAATTTCAAGTGGCTGATTATTCCGGAAACATTGTCTTTCACAGCCGCTGATCACGCCAGGACCTCACTTTTTGTTCCCCATCCGTGGAAACTGTGCTAGTATTTCGATTTCTTTATGCCATGTACCGGAGGTTGCCATGCCACAATTCTATGAAGGAAAACTAGAGTCCAAGGGGCTCAAGTTCGGCATCATCGTCAGCCGCTTCAACAGCTTCATCTCCGAACGTCTGCTGGAGGGTGCCGTGGATGCCCTGGTTCGCCACGGTGCCGACAGCAATGATATCCACGTAGCCCGGGTACCGGGAGCTTTCGAGATTCCGCTGGCCGCCAAAAAGATGGCCGAATCCGGCAAATATGATGCGGTCATCTGCCTGGGCGCAGTCATCCGCGGTTCCACGCCGCACTTCGATTATGTGGCGGCCGAGGTCTCCAAAGGAGTGGCTTCAGTATCCCTGGACAGCGGCGTGCCGGTTGCCTTCGGCGTACTGACAACCGACTCCATCGAACAGGCCGTCGAACGTGCCGGCACAAAAGCGGGCAACAAGGGTTTCGAGGCCGCAGTCACTGCAATTGAAACAGTCAATCTATTGAAGGCGCTCAAATAATGGGATTACGGCGGGAAGCTCGCGAACTGGCGCTACAGATGCTCTACGCCCTGGATGTTAACCCTTCGGTCGGGGTGACGGATACCCTGCAGACCTTCCGGGAAGAACATGCAGATGTAACCGGCCGGGTGCGGCAATTTGCCGAAGATCTGGTGCGGGGCGTGCTTCAACGGCGCGAACTCATTGACAGCGCCATCGAAGCCCGCTCTAAGAACTGGTCCCTGGCCAGGATGCCGCGAGTGGACCTGAACGTCATGCGCATGGCAGCCTATGAGTTGATGTTCAGGCCGGATATTCCCAAAAAGGTCAGCATCAACGAGGCCATCGAGATCGCCCGCCGTTTCGGGGACAAGGAGTCGCCGTCTTTCGTGAATGGCATCCTGGACGAGATCGAGGCCTGTCCCAAAACTGAAGAATCAAGCGAGGAACAATGAACGACATCAAGGTCGGATTGATAGGATTCGGAAACATCGGCGCCGGGGTGGTGAAGCTCCTTCAGGAGAATTCAGATGTTATCCGCAGCAAGGTTGGGACGGACATAGTCCTGAAACGGATTGCGGACCTGGACATAACCAGTGACCGCGGCGTTAAAATCGATCCTGCCTGCCTGACCAACGACGTAAATGCCATCTTCGACGATCCGGAGATCTCGGTGGTCATAGAGTTGGTCGGCGGCTATGAGCCCGCCAAGAGCTTTGTGCTGAAGGCCATCGAAAAGGGCAAGCACATCGTTACCGCCAACAAAGCGCTCCTGGCCCTCCATGGCGACGAAATCTACGCCGCCGCGGTCCGCAACAACGTCGAGGTCCAGTTCGAGGCTTCGGTGGGAGGCGGCATCCCGGTGCTGACCGCCATCAAGGGCAACATGGCAGCCAATCGCTTCGGCAGTTTTTTCGGCATCATGAACGGCACCTGCAACTACATATTGACCCGCATGACCCAGGAGGGCGCCGATTTCAGCGACGTTCTCAAGGCGGCCCAGGACCTGGGCTACGCCGAACCGGATCCCACCTTCGATATCGAAGGGGTTGATACGGCCCACAAGCTGGCGATCCTGGCATCACTCTGTTTCGGCACGGCCATCGACTTCAAGGAGATCTACACCGAGGGCATTTCCGGCATCAGCGGCCTGGACGTCAAGTTCGCCTCTGATTTCGGCTATCGCATCAAACTGCTTGCAATCGGCAAGCTGTCCGATGGCAAGATCGAAGCCCGCGTTCACCCCACCATGATCCCGCTGCACAATCCGCTGGCCGACGTTAACGGCGTATTCAACGCCATCCGCCTGACCGGCGATTTTGTCGGCCCGGTGATGTTCTACGGACGCGGCGCAGGGCAATGTCCCACCGCCAGTGCCATTGTCGGCGACCTGATCGGCCTCGCACGCAGCATCCTGGCCGGAGCGGGCCGCCGGATCGCTCCATTGGGCTTTCTCGACGAATCAATCAAAAACATCCCGGTCAAACCGATAACCGAGATCGTCAGCAAGTATTTGCTCCGCTTCAGCGCCCTGGACAGACCGGGCGTGCTGGCCGCCATTGCCGGCTCCCTGGGCAAGAACAACATCAGCATCGAATCCATGCTGCAGACCTCCCACCAGGCCGGTGACGCCGCACCGGTACCGATTGTCATCATGACCCACGAGGCCCGGGAGGGCGCCGTACGGGCCGCACTGGAGGAGATTGACCGTTTCGACATCATTTGCGAGAAGACAAGTTTCATCAGGATCGAGGACAACCTGGAATAAGTCGTGCCCTGTTCAGCCTGCCAGAATACGGCGGCAACCCGCAGCAAGCAGGAAGATCCGAGCGCGCAACATGTTATAAAGGGGGCAGTTGCATGAACACCAAGATTCTCCTCAACGAAGAGCAGATACCCAGGCAATGGTATAACATCATCCCCGATATGCCCGGCCCGCTGGCCCCGGTCATCAATCCGCAGACCCTCAAGCCGGTGACGCCGGACGACATGCTGGCCATCTTTCCCATGTCGCTGATCGAACAGGAGATGTCGTCCCAACGTTGGATCGACATCCCGGATGAAGTGCGTGAAATCTATAAATTGTGGCGCCCATCCCCGCTGTTCCGGGCACATCGGCTGGAAAAGGCCTTGGGCACTCCGGCAAAGATCTACTACAAATTCGAAGGGGTTTCACCGGCCGGTTCCCACAAACCCAACTCGGCCATCCCACAGGCATGGTACAACAAACAGGCCGGCATCCGCCGTCTGGCAACCGAGACCGGTGCCGGTCAATGGGGCAGCTCCCTGGCATTGGCCTGCTCCATGTTCGGCCTGGAATGCACTGTTTACATGGTCAAGGTTTCCTGCACACAGAAACCGTACCGCAAGAGCATGATGCAACTCTGGGGGGCGACCGTGATTCCCTCGCCTTCCGAATTCACCAATGCCGGCCGCGCAATCCTGGCCCACGACCCGGAAAACCTCGGCAGCCTGGGCATTGCCATCTCCGAGGCGGTTGAAGATGCAGCCACCCACAGCGACACCAATTACGCCCTGGGAAGCGTGCTCAACCATGTCTGCCTGCACCAGACCGTGATCGGCCAGGAAGCCCGCGAGCAGATGAGGGTCGCAGGCGACTACCCGGACATTGTCATCGCCTGTTGCGGCGGAGGTTCAAACTTCGCCGGGCTGGCCTTTCCCTTCATCGCTGATCGGGCAGCCGGAAAACAGGTGCGCTGCCTGGCAGTCGAGCCGGCTTCCTGCCCGACCCTCACCAAGGGTGTCTATGCCTTTGACTATGGCGATACGGCCAAGATGGCCCCCATATCCATGATGTACACCCTGGGCCACGACTTCATGCCTCCTGGAATCCATGCCGGAGGCCTGCGCTATCATGGCGAGTCGCCGCTTGTCTCCCAGCTTTATCATGCCGGGCAGATCGAAGCAAAATCGTACAAACAGAACGCCTGCTTCGAAGGTGCCGTGCTCTTCGCCCGCAGCGAAGGCATCGTACCGGCGCCCGAATCGTCCCACGCCGTGCGGGCCGCCATTGACGAGGCCGTGCTGGCAAAGGAGGAGGGCAAGGAGCGGACCATCCTGTTCGGACTCTCCGGCCACGGCCAGTTGGACATGGGCGCCTACGACGCCTACCTGTCCGGAGGCCTGGAAGATTACGAATATCCCAGCGAACTGGTAAAACAGGCATTGGAACGACTGCCTAAAATCGAACTGTAATGGCGACCGGATCAGGAACCATATTTTCGGGTGAAACAACGCCACGAACCGTGGCGATGCCGGCATTGGTAAAAGTCAAGATCTGCGGCATTACCAATCTGGAGGATGCCCTGACGGCCGTGGATGCCGGGGCTGACGCCCTGGGCTTCGTATTCTTCAAGGAATCGCCCCGCCATATTTTCCCCGAAGAAGCAGCTGCCATTATCCGCCATCTGCCTCCTTTTGTGCAAACCATCGGCCTGTTCGTCAACGATACGCTGGAAAACGTCAATGATACCGCGAACAGGTGCGGACTGGATATCATCCAGCTCCATGGCGAGGAACCACCCGAGTATTGCGACCAGGTCACCAGGCGTGTCATCAAAGCGTTCCGTGTCCGGGATATCACCTGCCTGGAACCCATGAGCACATACCGGGTAGCCGCTTTCCTGCTGGACGCCTGGTCCCCATCAGCCCACGGCGGAACGGGCATCACCTTCAACTGGGAGATTGCCGCCTGCGCCGCACAGTCAAGTCGCATCATCCTGGCGGGTGGCTTGTCTTCCGGCAATGTCGCCGCGGCCATTGAGCAGGTGCACCCTTATGGCGTTGACGTATCAAGCGGGGTGGAATCGGCTCCAGGGCGAAAAGATGCCTACAAACTCAGGGAGTTTATCAGAAGGGCGAAGGAGGCTGCACATTGAAGTACCCTGACAAGAATGGTCATTTTGGGGATTTCGGGGGGCGCTATGTCCCGGAGACACTCATGCCGGCCCTGCTTGAGCTGGAGAAGGCCTATGATCAATACCGCCACGACCGTGAATTCAAACAGGAATTCGAGTATTACTTGCGCCAGTACGTGGGACGCCCCAATCCGCTCTATTTCGCCGAAAAGCTTACCCGAAAACTGGGCGGGGCCAAAATATACCTCAAGCGCGAGGATCTGAATCACACCGGCGCCCACAAAGTCAACAACACCATCGGCCAGGGGCTTTTGGCGAAAAGGATGGGCAAGCAGCGCGTTATCGCAGAGACCGGCGCCGGACAGCACGGCGTGGCCACCGCCACCATCGCGGCCCTATTTGGAATGCAGTGCGAGGTCTTCATGGGCGAAGAGGACACCCATCGCCAGGCCCTGAACGTATTCCGCATGCGACTGTTGGGGGCCACGGTCACACCGGTCACAGCCGGCACGGCCACCCTGAAGGACGCCATGAACGAGGCCATGCGCAACTGGGTCACGACCATCCACGACACTTTCTACGTCATCGGCACGGTGGCCGGGCCCCACCCCTACCCCATGATGGTGCGCGACTTCCAGTCCATCATCGGCAAAGAGGCAAAACAGCAGCACAGAAAGGTCGAAGGCCGGCTCCCGGACTGCCTGGTGGCCTGCGTCGGCGGCGGCAGCAACGCCCTTGGCCTGTTCTACCCCTTCCTCAAGGACAGCTCGGTCCGCATGATCGGCGTCGAAGCTGCCGGCTACGGTATTGAAACCGGCAAACACGCAGCCCCGCTCAGCGCCGGCTCACCCGGCATACTGCACGGAAACAGGACCTATCTGCTCCAGGACCAGCATGGCCAGATTAGTCACGCCCATTCCATTTCGGCCGGCCTTGACTACCCCGGAGTGGGTCCCGAGCACTCCTGGATGATGGCGACCGGCCGGGCCGAATATGTCTCCATAACCGACGAGGAGGCGCTGGAAGGTTTCAACGAATTAACCCGCGAAGAAGGGATCATGCCGGCCCTGGAGTCATCCCACGCCATCGCCTATGTCATGAAACTCGCCCCAACCATGGGCAAGGATCAGAGTATCGTGGTCTGCCTGTCCGGACGTGGAGACAAGGACATCCATACCGTGGCCGAGGCCATGGGAGTCAAATTTTAACGAGAGCAATCATCCCTCCACACTTAAAACGGTCCGCCTAAAGCGGGCCGTTTTGTTTTCCAGCCAGCGGCGCGCAACTCTTGATCCCAGCTATTTTATTATTGTTTTATGCTTTTCAGCCTCGCTAAATCAGGCGATTTGCGGCTTTTTCTATTGACCGGGCCGCACGATTTCGTATATAAATATAATCCTGTTTTATTAATTTTGAGAGGGGGTTACTCATGCACCTTGTAGACCAGATCAAGGAGAAGGCAAGAAAGAACCTGCAGACCGTGGTACTGCCGGAAAGCTATGACGAGCGAATGCTGTACGCCGCTGAGAAGATCGTTAAAGAAGGCCTGGCCAAAATCGTCATTCTCGGCGACCCCGCCAAGATCAAGGCTGAAGCAGAAAGCAAGGGAGTCAACCTGGCAGGCGTCGAACTGCTCAATCCGGCGGCTTCACCAAAACTGGAGCAGTACGTGGCCGATCTGGTCGAACTACGCAAAAGCAAAGGTCTGACCGCCGACGAGGCCAGAAAGCTGCTGACCGCCGATGACAACCTGTATTATGCCGGCATGATGGTAAAGAACGGCGATGCCGGCGGCGAAGTGGCCGGCGCCACCGGAACCACCGGCAATGTCCTCAAAGCCGCCTTCCAGACCGTCGGGCCGGCCAAGGGGATCAAGACCGTCTCGTCCTTCTTCCTGATGGTGACCAAGACCCCCAGCTTCGGTGAAAACGGCATCATCCTGTTCGCAGACTGCGCCGTCAACCCCAACCCCGACGCCCAGGCCCTGGCCGAGATCGCCGTGGCCACTGCCGGCAACTGCAAGGCCTTCCTGGACGTGGATGCCAGGGTTGCCATGCTTTCGTTCTCCACCAAGGGAAGCGCCACCCATCCTGACTGCGACAAGGTGCTCAAGGCCCTGGAGATCGCCAGGCAGATCAAGCCCGACATGCAGGTGGACGGGGAACTGCAGGCCGATGCGGCCTTGCTGCCCAAGGTGGGCGAGAAAAAGGCCCCCGGCAGTTCCGTGGCTGGCAAGGCCAACGTGCTGATTTTCCCTGATCTGGATGCGGGCAACATCGCCTACAAGTTGGTGGAGCGCGTGGCCGGAGCAGAGGCGGTGGGCCCCATCATCCAAGGCTTGGCCAAACCGGTCAACGACCTGTCCCGCGGCTGCTCGGTGGACGATATCGTCAATGTTGCCGCCATCACGGCGGTTCAGGCGGCCCAGGCCTGATCACCTCTTTTCAGTTCAGCGCAACGACAAAGGCGCATCCGTTTGGATGCGCCTTT
Organism: Geobacter sp.; assembly: GCA_003574895.1. GTDB lineage: Bacteria > Desulfobacterota > Desulfuromonadia > Geobacterales > Pseudopelobacteraceae > JACPFJ01. The sequence goes on along the minus strand of PJFB01000015.1, from coordinate 22,573 downwards.
GTCGTTGTCATGCCTACTCATCACACTGAACCTCTCAGCCGCAGATCACGTAGTTGCTTGATAAATGTCACATCCTTGTCACCCTGTTACCTGATGCGCGATTAAACTCTTTTCAGGGAAACACGAATGAAAACCGTATATTTGACTGCAACGGCCTTATGCATGGCAGTTCCCGTCATGGCCGCGGACTACAATACCGACCGCGAGCCGTACACGGAAGTGGCACCCGGCATCTAGGCAAGATGTCCACCAAGGTGATCAGCAAGTTCAAACTCGCCATCGGCGGCTACGTCAAGCTGGACTATGCCTACAACTCGGTCAACCTGGGAAACAACGGCGTCATCACTCCCATTACCAGGTAATGCGATCCGTACCCCCCTTGTTCCCAAGGGGGGTACGGAGTTTGGCCACTAGCCGTCGGCCCTCCTGCCAGCACCACATAAAGATGCACTAATAAACTGTAAGCTTATCCACGACCAGTGTCCCCTGTGTTATGGTCAAGGTCCCCTTCAGGTATGTCTTGCCGCCTGTATTGCTGCTGAAAGCAGGATCCCACCCGCCGGTTAAGCTCACCCTTCCGGCAACATTGAAATTAACCAGAGGCTCGGTAAACAATATCCCCCATGCCTGAATAGTATTTCCGGCAACCGCAGCGATGGAGGAGGTGGCAAGCGCGCCATAGCCCTGTGTGCCGATCTGTACCGGGAACGTCCCGGTGACGCCGGCGCCTGTAAGGCTCAAGGTCTGCACAGTGGAGTTTGAAGCAATTTGTACATTGGCCGTCTTGCTCCCGGCGCTGGATGGGGTAAACGTTGCAGAAAAATTGCAGTTGCCGCCCGGCGCCACATTGAATGGCAGGGCACCGCAACTGCCAGCCAGCAGCTGGAACATCCCTGCATCCGTCCCTCCGGCAGTGAGACCGGTGACCGTAAGATATGCCTGACCGGTATTGCCGATTGTAAAAACAGCTGGGATGGATGTGTAGCTTACGGCAACATTACCAAAGTTCGCTACTGCAGGTGCCATCGTAATGCTGGGGATCAACGCAAACTCGGCTGATGGAGTTTCACCCGCCGCGTTGTAGGCGACCACCCTGTAGCGATAGGATGCCGCTAGGGCGCTTGTGGTATCAGTAAAGGTTGTAGCATTGGCCAAGGCTGTCCCCACTGGGGCAAAGTCCCCGCCAATATCAGCGCGTTCGATCCTGAAACCGATCTCGTTCTTCGGGTTACCGAGAGTGGTAACGTCTACAATCGACGTGGGATCGATCCAGGTCAGGTTGACATTGCTGCCTGACAATGCCGCACTGGCAATATACGGGGCATCAGGAACGATGCTCTGCACGTTCAGCACAATCGGCCGCATCATGTCCATCTCTTCGTGGCTCAGGATGTGGCAATGCCATACATACTCCCAACCGAAGTTGAAGAGCTGATTGGTGACCGCCGGAACCCGCGCCGCGCCGGTCGTCCAGTCAACGCTGTTGAAGCCCATGGGTGAATCGATCGGGATACCGGGATTAAGCGGGCGCAGACTGTTGGGAACGCCAAAGGGGAGCGCAGGAGCTCGCGGCCTTACCGCAACTATGGTGTCCTCCAGCGGACTGATTTTCACGACTTCTTTCCAACCCAATTCATTCGGTTCCGGTAATAGGATCTGACCATCCCAGCCAACACGGTTGATCAACTGCACGTCGAAAATATGGAAGTGAATCGGATGGGTATCGACGCCATTGTGGGAGATCTTCCATATTTGGGTGCCATCGGCGGTTGTATTGTAACCGGTGACAGGGTCCGGAATTACAGAGACGTTAATTTGAGTTGAATTATCAACAACTTCAGTCGGAATATCAGAGAACCCATACAGGATCAAGTTCGCTGTGAGCGTTGTCGGATTGGGTATCTGCATCGCAAGATTGCCGCTCATGCGGCCATAAATCGGATCAAAGGAAGCACCCATTTCATCATGAAGCCCCTTCGGCTCCGTCGGGATTTTCACCGGTTCACCAGCCAATGTCACGAACTGGAGAAAGTGATCGTTAATCTGATTTATGCCTTCCCAAGGATAGTTGGTGGGGAAGTATGAGTTGGGATAAGCATCTTTATACGCTGCCTGACCCACGATAATCGGCTCTTGGCTCCGCTCGAACAGAGTCTTTGCCGGAGCAGGATTTACCGCAGTAACCGGCGCCGCCGATGTAAATTCTTTTTCCAGATTAGCCTGGCTGAATGTATAGGCCGGGTCCGTACCGACTGACGAGCGCACGATGACCTGCATGACAGTACGCGTGTTCGGAGCATAGCCTGCTTTGGGGCCGGTGCCGCCTATCCAGGTGCCACTGGCCAGGTCATAGGTGCCGCCGGTGCCATATCCGCCGACATCACGCAAATCGGGCGCATCTGTATAATAATCGTACGTTGACACACCGGCAGGCCAGGCAGCTGGTGCATCATTATAGAGAATCAAGGTCTGGCCGGCATATGCGCTGAAATCGACAATAACATCTACTCGTTCCGCCGGACCGACCGCAAGGCCCATCTTGTCTACATTGCCGACCCAAAAGGCAGTCGGGTCGGTGATATAGGTAATCGGCTGCGGATCTATTACCACCGGTTTCGGCAAGAAGCCGCTGTCAGTACCAATCTGGATCCATTTTGGTCCCCAGTTGGTGCAATTCCACGAAGGGTTTGCAGTGGTGCCGGAATTAGTACAGGTGCCGGGGTCGGGAACTCCGCCGTCACGTCCGTCTACCGGCCAGAGCGGCGGCCAATTGTTTGCTGCGGCAAGCGAAGCCGAAGCCGCCACCATCGCCACTTCGGTATGGCGGTCTGCCGGCCGGAAATCGGGGCTGACCTGGTTCGGGTCGGCTTTATAAAAGGACAGGTTAAAGAAACGGTCGCTGGCGGCATTGAGAATGCGGAAGCGATAGGCACGTGGGTCCACGGTCAAGGTAGGAAATGCGGTACCGTTGACAATGGCGCTGTCCTGAAAGGCTTCCATGCCCATGGAGGTATTGGGTGTTCCCGGGATCATTGTCGGCTGCCCTGGGGTGGTGCAATTGGCATACACAGCGGGCAACGGGCTGCTGCAATCGGCATCGTAATATGGATTTGCCACGGGACCTTTGGTGACAACGGTTGCAGGATAGAACCAGGGGCCATACATCCAGCGCCCAAAGGGATTGACTCCGCCAAATCCTGCGGCAAGGGTCTGGGCCGGCATATAGACATGGGGCAGCCAGAGATCGCCCGTTACCGGCGGGCGCACGCCATTTACGTCGGGAGTGCCGCTACCCCAGTTCCAGAGCGGGTCGGTGACACGAATTTGGGTCGTGGGCTCACCTGTTACCGGATGGTTGACAGGAGTGGCATCTACGAAGGTCTTATCCTGGATGATCAATGGTATCTGGTCTGGCGGCACGATCCCGCGAGCCACAAGATCCTGATCGTACTTGTCGGTAATCAGGTAGCCTGCGGCCTGGCCAACATAGACGTTGAGCCGGGTGATGCCCCAGGCATGGTCGTGATAGAACATCAGCCTGGAACTCTGCTGATTGGTATAATAGTAGGTCATTGAACCGTCACCCGGATCAGGCATGTCCGGCACATTTTTGAAACTGACGCCTTTGGTGAACGGCGTTATTTCGTCAGCAGGGGTAATCCACTGATGGGGTGTTCCGTCGCTGATCCATGGGGTGCGGCCGCCATGCAGGTGGATTACCGCACGATTTTGAGGGTAACTGGCGCAGTTATTGGGATCTTGGGTATTATCGCACGGCGCGCCATCGCCACGGGTCGTACCGGGATAGGCTGGCCCGGGACCGGCACCCATGACTGTGGTATCTACCGGTATGAAAAGGTTCCCGTCAACACCAACCGGCAGCTTGTTGGTGAATTTTATGCGTATCGGGCGATCTCTTTCGGCAATAATCGTAGGGCCGGCCTGATGTACCGGATCCGGGGCAAGCCCTACGCCGGCAGCCGTGTCGGCGGGTGTGCAGGCATGGCGGTTGGCACCGCATAAATTCTGGCTCGGCAAAGTGCCGGCAGAGATGTTCGTGCCTCTGTTGACCTGTACATAGCCGCGCAGCATGGTACCGGGCGCCGGCAGATCCGAGTGCATCCGCTCGTTGAATTGCACCAGCTCTATCTCATAATAATCTGAGCCGGGGTAGGTTGTGATGTCGGGCTTGGCAACTGAGAGATATTGCCCCAGGTTGTTCGCCTTGGCGCTCCCGAGCCCAGGGAGGCTATCAACGAATTTTGCCAGTGGCGGGCTGTTTGCCCAGTTTGCTGTCGTGTAGTAATCAGGCACTGACGGGTTGCCATTGGCATCAAAAGGTCCAGTTGGAATGGGGGGGACCGTACCAGCTCCGGCCAGGTTCGGGAGGCCCCATATGCAGAGCAGGGTAAAAACCAGTCCGAAGCTCCGTATCTTCATTATTTTAAGAGTATTCAAATTCGCCTCCTGTTTAGGCAATACGTCAGTTATTTGAAATCAGTGGATGACGGGTTCAGTTGTTGTGCTGCCTGCCGCGCCTTATGTATTTTCAATCTTTCCGCTTTGAGCGCTTTTGCTGCCGTCTTGCGCTGTTCGGATGTAACGCGCTGTTTTTGCTGATTGCGAACCATCTCCCTCTTAGCGGCCAACTCCGGCGTCAGAGCGGTTCTGCCCGCGGCAAAGACCGGCCCGCCTGACAATGACAGCAGCACAGCTATCATCAGTGACAGAGCAACGGTACCGAGTGTTCTGTTCTTCATGGTGCTCCCCTTTCTCAATCCTAATGAAAACCAGTCGTACAAACCGGAAACTTTACCGAAAAAGCTGCCGGATTATTTCAATAAATGACCCATTCACTCTTTGGCAACAAGGCGGGCTCTGCCCCAGGACCCAGTTGAATAATATAGCAGCCACTGGACACATAGCGCTGTCCCGGACCAAAAGTGAGATATTCATAATCCCTCACTATGAGATCCATCTGGGAACCGATGATATCAAGCAGATGGTCGCGGTACAGGTTGTCATAGAGCAGATTCAGTCCACGCATGGTTACCAGCTTCAGCATACCTATGGTGCGTGAGGTAATCCTACGGTCACCAAGATCCTTTGCCCTGGTCAACGTCGGGACCTTGGCAACTAATGCCCCATCCCCAGAACCGACATACGGCGTCAGGCGATAGGGAAAGGTAATGTAAACCCTTTCACGGACAGCTTCCTCCAGGGTTATTGTCTTTTTGCCAAGGTACCCGGAGGAAATAAAAATTTTGCCGGTAGGAGGAAGTTGTTCGGTCAGTTTCGGCAGGAACGGTAGAAGTGCGGCATCGGTCCAGAGTAGCAGCACCCCGGGCTTGTGCTTTTTCAGGATATCGGCCAGTACGGCATGATCAAGTAACTGGCCGGCAGCAAGAGTCAGCGTGGTTACTGCCGGATGATCAAGTTCGTGCCAACTGGCTTGAAAACCGGATGCCAGCGCCCGGCCGACCGGGGAGTCCTGTACTATCTGCAGTATGGGTGTGTCAGCGGCGCTGCCCTCCATGAGATTGAGATAGCGCGCAGCCGCCTCTCCCTCCTGGGCATAGCCTTTGTTGAAATAGTACGTATACCAGCCAGTGGCGGAAACAACCGGCAAATCGGTAATCGGAAAGAGACAGGGCAGATGCTCTGCCTCGCAAAAATCGTGGATAGGCCGCCAGTCGCTGTTCGAAATGCCGCCCAGCACCGCAAAAACCGGGTTACTTTTATAGTACGCCGCCAGTTGACTGCCCCATGTTGCCGGAGCGCCTTTCAACTCCCATACAGCCAGGGACGCCTTACGAAAGGCATGCTTCATCTCAATGGAAGGAGAATAGCCGAACTTTATGAAATCGTCGTATAGCTTTAACTGCTGATTTTTTTCGGCTATTACCTCTTGAAGCGGCTGGAGCAGGGCCTCGCGATCCTCCTGGCTGACATCGTCGGTAATTATGGTGGCAAAATGGAATTCAGTAGCGCTGGCCCCTGGAGAGGGCGTTGAAGAAAGGGATTCCAGATAACTTATCAGGATTGCCATGTCACGGTCATCCAGCGGGTAGCGGGGCATGGCATCATTCAATACGTTCCCGGCAGGATCGATACCATCACGCAGGGCGCTCGCCAGGCTTTTCCGGTCATAGGCCGGCCGTTGGACAACCGTTCTGTCATGCATGGCCTGTCCGGCCCGATCCGAGTTATTGGTCAGAGAGGGTGGCCGGATATAAGGTTTGTACAGCTTTGCGCCGGTGGCCGGAGGAGCAACGACATTGCCCTCTACCGATCCCAACCCGGCCCGCAGATGACAACTCGCACAACTGAAAGAGGTGCCTGGAACAGCGACACCGCCTTTGACAACAGACTGCATCGCCTTGCCCGAGGGCAAAATGCCTTCCCGGTACATCCGCTCCCCAAGGCGCATCTGTTCCGTGGCTGACAGCGCCGTTTTTACCGGTTCAGCGGCTGAACATGGCAGTATGAACCCCAAGAGGCAACTGATAAGTAAGACAGCAACGGCAACTCCGTCTTTTCCCAGCTTATTTGTGCCAGATGTGCTCATATTGACTCCAATCATCCGAGTTTATTCACTGTACTTGATTTACGCCATGAGCCGCTTCCTTTAAGACTAAAAGTGTCTTATTGGCAATTAGATTTGAATATCGAGGATTTGTCTACATAAATTAAATTAATTAATTTAATCAAGAACCCCTTAACAAGCTAACCTGATATTTTTGTTGTTGTTTTACACCAAACAATTTTCTCATCAAGTCAGTATGGTTGACATACATAGCTTTTAATGCATTATTGAACTCCTACTTTACTAAGCTACTATCGGTTGCCAAGACAGTGAATTGAAGACTTAAAGCTTGGTCCTGCTCTGTTTTCAGCCTGTCTTTTGGCTTTGAATTCCGTACTTTGGTGCTCATGCTTGCCATCACAAACCACCTCCGCATCATGGGCGAACCAAACTTGACTGCCTGTCCGCAAAATCGGAGTATTCTAAAACCACCAAGGAGGACATTTTGTGAAAAGAATCGTGTTCAGTGTTTTACTCACCTTCAGCCTGGGAATAATTGCCCCCCTGACAATTTGCGCCGCGCCATCTCCGGCCGCCAAGGTCGCCTACCAACCACTCCCAAAACCTGGGGAAAAAATATCACTTGATGCCAACAGCTATTTTATCTATGGCTTTGAAAAACCGCCCAAACTCGGTATGGCTATCATGAGGGTTGACATATTCAACCGTAACGGCAAACGGGACACGTCGTATGTGGTCAAAGGGGATGCGGACATGCCTTCCATGAGGGGAGCTCACGGCAATGGCGAAGGGGAGTATTCCCTTTCTGCCAAGGGAGTTTACCTCAAACCGATTCGGCTTGTCATGCCTGGGGACTGGGAAGTCACCCTCATATTTGAGAAAAATGGCAAAGTGGTATTCCGGGGCGCCTACCTGTTCGATCTTTAAGAGGCTGTTGAAAAGCTCACGTTGTTCAAAAAAGCCAGATCGACGCAACCCGTAGAAAGGCCCGCGGAGGCGTAACAGTGCTAAACCGCACAATTTCACTTGTGAAATTGGACCGCGAAGGCGCCCGAAAGGTGAGGCCGCAGGCCGAAGTCACAACAGGGCTTTCAGGACAGCGGCGAGATGGCTGTTTTTCAACAACCTTTTAACAAATGAGAGACAAGAGCATGAACTGGTATAAGATGAACCGGCTGATAGTACTCGGCTTGAAGCGTATTCTCCTTCCGACAATGTTGTTGTCCCTGTTGATGGCTGCTCCGGTGTGGGCAGCCATCAGTTGCGAACTGAACTACCCGGCCAGAGATGTACCCAGGCTCTTCCCTGATTCCACCAGTTACATAACCACTTACTTTTCCTTTACCAAACATGGCGGCCCCACCCTGCTGCGGCAGGTCGAGTCGCGTCTCGGAGGGGTTCCAGCTCTCTTCGCCCCCCTTGATGTTCCTTACACACTCTACGAAATCTACAAAGGGACGAAGAAAGTCGGCTACGTTCACGGTGTAAACCAGAAGGGGCAGTTTGGCGTGATCGAGGTTTTCGTCTCCCTGGACATGAAAGGGGTGATCAAAGCCTTCTATATCCAGAAGATATCCGGACAGTGGGCAAGGAAGTTCACTTCGACCAATTTTGGCAAACAGTTCATCGGGCTCTCCCTCAAGGATTTTGAGTCCTACGACCCGGTCAGCAGCAAGGGCTCCGGCAAGGTGGCCGCAATAAAAAATCCGGCCCCGGAGGCATCAACCGACTTTTACGGTTTGCTGCGGGCAATAAAGAAAAACCTCATTCTGATGGATGAGTTCTTTTACTCGGCAAAAAAGGCGCAGCCATGATCAGCAAGTTCCAGATTGCCAGCAAGAACCTCCTGCGGAAAAAGTCGCGCACCTTTCTTACCCTGGCAGGGATCATGCTGTCATCATGGGTGCTTGTGAGCTTGCTCGGCTTTAACCGCGGCTATGAAACCGCCCTGAACCGTGACATCGACAACATGGGCTACCAGATCATGGTGATGGCCAAGGGCTGTCCATACGAGGCAGCCACGATGATGCTCCAAGGTGGGGCAGGACTGCGCTACATTGAACAGTCGGTGATGGATTCCATTGCCAAAAAACCGGAAGTTGACCAGGTCACTCCGATCCTGATGCAAGCATTCTTCGATCCCAACAAGGGTGATGGGGGGGGGATTGCCGGTTATTACGGCGTTGATGTCGCCACATATCCTGGCATGAAACCATTCCTTCGCTTTCACCAGGGTGGGTGGTTCCATGAGGCAACGGCAGCCGAGGCGGTCATGGGTTACGAGGCCGCCGAACTGGAACAGCGCCAGGTGGGGGACATGATCCTGGTCCCTGAAAAGAATGTCCAGCTCAAGGTCGTGGGCATACTTGAGCGTTCCGGTACCCAGGATGACGGTACGATCTTTGTGCCGCTGAAGACGCTGCAAAAAATCTCCGGCATCGACAAGATCACTACCATAGGCATCAAGGTCAAGAAGGATGCTGACATCACCAAGCTGGAAGCAGCCTTGTATCAGCTGCCTGATTTGCAGGTAGTCAGCTTCAGCCAGGTAAAGCAAACCATCATGAAGCTCATCACCACAGCGCGGATAATGGTGCTCTCCATTGCGATTATCGCCTTATTGATCGCCATGGTCGGTGTTGTTAACACCATTCTCATGTCGGTATTGGAGCGAAAACAGGAGATCGGCATCCTCAAAACCATGGGGGCGATGCCATGGGACATTTTTTGCCTCGTCTGGACCGAAACCCTTCTCCTTTGCGCCTGCGGCGGGACCGCCGGGATTGGGCTGGCATTTGTCTTTGCCCGGCTCTCCGATATCCTGGTGCGGAGGATTCTCCCCTATGCCCCTGGCGGAAATCTTGTGGCAATCGATATGCGCCTTTCTTTATTAACTCTGGCGATCATCGTGACCGTGGGACTGGCGAGTGGCATTTACCCGGCCTGGAAAGCCGGCAGGGTACGTCCGCTGGAATCCATAAGGAGTGATGTATGACCGTTCAGGATGGTGCATCGTTGGAGGCACAAGACCTGACCAGGGTATATCGCCGGGGGAGCGAAGAGATCCGGGCCTTGGATGGGGTATCGTTGCAGATTAAACACGGGGAGTTTGTTGCCTTCATGGGGCCATCGGGATCAGGGAAGACCACCCTGGTTAACCTGCTCGGCTGCCTTGACAATCCTTCGTCGGGAAAACTCACCCTGGCCGGCAGAAACATCTTCGGTAACGGGAAACCACTTGGGGAGCGGCAACTGACCAGGATTCGACGGGAGATCTTCGGCTACATCTTCCAGAACTTTTACCTCATACCCACCCTTACCGTCCGGGAAAACGTGGCACTTCCCCTCGCCTTCTACCGTAAGCCAGGGGTTGAGGGGGAGGTGGAGCGGCTCCTCGGGATGCTTGGCATGGCACACCGGATGAACCACCTGCCGGCGCAGATTTCAGGCGGCGAAATGCAGCGCGTGGCCATTGCGCGGGCGCTGGTGAACCGCCCCGAAATCCTTCTCGCCGATGAACCTACCGGGAATCTGGACACGAAAAGGTCGGGAGAGATCGGAGAGGTTCTGCAGGACCTCAACCAAAATGCCGGCCTAACCATTATTATGGTAACCCATAATCCCGGCCTTGGCCGGCTTGCAGGGCGGCTGATCGAGATGCGGGATGGCCGGGCCTATGAAAACCAATAAAATCAATACCAGAAAAAAAACCAAGAATTTTCCTATGCATACCTGAGCGGATCGCTCAGACCGGCCTCGGCAAACCCCTTCAACCGCAAGCGGCAGGAGTCGCAGACCCCGCAGGAGAGCCCCTCAGGTGAGGGGTCGTAGCAGGAGTGGGTCAGGGCGTAATCAACGCCCAGTGCCACCCCCTTTTTGATGATCTCCGCCTTGGTGAGGCTGATCAGGGGGGCATGGATCCGGAACCGGCTCGTCCCTTCCACCCCCGCCCTGGTGGCCAGGTTGGCCATCTGCTCGTAGGCGGCGATATACTCGGGGCGACAGTCAGGATAACCGGAGTAATCAAGGGCATTCACCCCGATGAAGATGTCGGAGGCGCCCAGCACCTCTGCCCACCCGAGGGCAAAGGAAAGAAAGATGGTATTGCGGGCCGGCACATAGGTGACCGGGATATCATTACCCACGCCCTCCTTGGGCACATCTATATCGGCCGTCAGGGCGCTGCCTCCCATCAGGCGCAGATCAAAGTCAACCACCAGATGTTCCGCCGCCCCCAGGCGTTTGGCATTATCCTTGGCCACCGTCAGTTCATGGCTATGCCGCTGGCCGTATGAAAAGCTGATGGCACAGGGCGCAAACCCTTCTGCACCGGCTATTGCAAGACAGGTTGTAGAGTCCAGTCCTCCACTGTAGAGGACAACCGCTTTTCGTTCCATACTGCTACGCTCCTATTTTTGAAGTGCCAGATTGTTTATTAATGTGATAGTATCAGAAATCATAGGCTGGTAAATCCAAAAAAGAGGAACCCATGAAAAAGTCATTGCTATTGTCTGTATCACTAATCGCTGCACTCTGCACATCCGCCTTTGCAACCAAACCTGCCGGTCACCCTTCCGCCGCAGCCCAGGGGCTGACGGCTCAACCGGCGGCCCCGGAAACGCTGTCCGGTAAAGCGCTCCAGACCATGAACAGCGGCGGCTACACCTATATCTACCTGCAGAAGAAAAATGGCGAGAAGGTCTGGGTGGCCGTGCCGGAAACCACGGTGAAGACCGGCAGCCAGATCAGTTTCAAGCCCGGCATCGAGATGCGAAAATTTGAGAGCAAGAGCCTGAAACGCAAATTCGATTCCATCATCTTCTCCGATGGCGTGCAGGGAGTCGGCACGGCCAGTGCCGCCCCAGCAGCCATGAATGCCATGGACAAAGCGCCAGGCAGCATGTCCCGCACCACCACCTCCAAGGAAAACAAGATTTCCGTCAGCAAGGCAACCGGCGCCAATGCCACGACAATTGAAGGAGCTTACGGCAACAGCGCCAAGCTTGACAAACAAAAGGTCGTCATCAGGGGCAAAGTGGTCAAGGTATCAGCCGGCATCATGGGCAAGAACTGGGTTCACATCCAGGATGGCACCGGTTCCCAGGCCAAGGGGAATTACGACCTGACCTGCACCACTGCGGGCGATCTGCCAAACGTCGGCGACGTGGTAACCATCAGCGGCACGCTGACTAAAGACAAAGATTTCGGCGCCGGCTATTTCTACAAAGTCATCATAGAAAACAGCACGGTAAAGAAATAGGCGCAGACTCCGCCACTGTAAAAGCCCCTCCCGACCGGAGGGGCTTTTTTCATTTTTCAGTCACCTTTGCCTACCTATCCTTATTGTAAACCCTTCAACAACTCTGCTAAAGTGTGGCATGTCCGATCCTGTCCGCCGGCATTACGAACTGTATCCCTATCCCAGTTATCCCTTGCTGGCCTCGGTGCGCCGCCGCGACACCTATGCGCTCAACCTGACCGCACTCTGGATCCGCTTCAACGGAGAATTGCCGCCGGCAATCGCAAAGCGAATCCTGATTGCCGGTTGCGGAAGTTTTGCTCCCTACCCTTTTGCCCTGTCAAATCCCGACGTGGATATATGCGCCCTTGATCTGTCCAGCCGGTCCCTTAAAAGGGCACGATTGCACTGCCTGCTCCATGGCAGGCGCAATCTCACCTTTCAGTGCGGCGACCTGCTCGAACCGGCCTCGGTCAGCAGCACATACGGCTTGGTTGACGCCTTTGGCGTCCTGCATCACCTGGAAGACCCGTTGACTGGATTAAAGGCACTGGCGGCACAGCTTGTTGATGGCGGCATTCTGCGTATCATGCTCTACAGCCGCTATGCGCGCCGCTCGGAAGAGTCCATCCGCCGCGCCTTTCGGCTGTTGGGAATATCAGACCCAGCCAGGGCCCGAAAGATCCTGCTGGATTCAAAGCCTGGCTCGCGTCTGCGCCGCTTCCTGGACACATCCTGGGAAGTCGGCACCGGAGCCGGCTTGGCCGATGCCCTCCTGCATCCCTGCGTCCTTACCTACCGTATTGATGAACTAATGGCGCTGGTTGGCCGGTCCGGCCTTGAACCGTTGATGTTCGCCCATGACAATGCCCTGCCTGATATAGACCAGGAAATCGAGCGAATCCGCCGGCTGGAAGCGTGCAAAGAGTCCCCGGGAAACTTCGTGCTCTACCTGGGGCGCAATGTGAAGGGTCCATGCCTTGATGAACGCCGCGGCTTTCTCGTGCTCAACCCGTGTCTAAGGTCTGCCCTGGGGACGATGCGTCTCGGAACGCTCCATATCCCGCAGCGGTTGGGAAACCCCAATCCGTCGCTCGGTCGTCAAGAGCGGTCTTTTTTGAGACGGTTTGCACACCCCGTTCCCTGCGACAGTCTTTCCTTGCAAGACCTGAATGTGGCGGCTAAATACAAACAATCGCTGTTCCTGCTACATTACCGGCAGTAATCCTCAAAACGACACGGCCCCGGGAACATTCCCAAGGCCGTGTCGTTTTACAGGAGCGCAGCAACAACCGCTATCATCAGCCATGACTTCGGGAAGCGCGACTAACCGTAAACAATCCGTACATGTTGCAGATAGTGCAGCAATTTGTCACAACTGGCGGCAATCGAACTTTTGTCCTGGATGGCTGCGGCCTGCTCAAGCGCAAGGCCTATTTCCGAAATGGCATCGAAGCCGTAGCTGCCGCCGGCCCCCTTCAGGCGGTGGCCAAGCCTGGAAATTTCCTCCAGATCATCCGTTTCCAACAGACGCCCAAGCAGTTCGCAATCCCTGCGCCTGCTCTCAAAAAAATCCGGAATTATGGGTTCCAGATCACTGTCGATTTCAACCTGTATTGTAGCGTCGCCACTCATATCTTTCATAGGAATCCCAACCCTTATAAACAAAACAATATGCTTTAGTTCATTCATTTTCCGCCTAAAAAACGCAGAAAACAACTGTTAACTTACCAGGCGGATATATCGAGAAAGGCACTCAAACAGCGCCTCTTTTTTAAAAGGCTTAGAAATGTGATCATCACAACCCGCTTCCAGGCATGCGCGGATATCATCTTCCGTGTCATGTGCCGTCAAAGCGATAACGGGTGTCCTTGCCCGCCCGCTTTTTTGTTCCATCTGGCGCAGCAAGCGCGTGGCTGTATAGCCATCCATGACCGGCATTTGTATATCCATCAGAACCAATGCGTATGCGTTCTTTTCGAACAACTCCTGTGCTTCACTGCCATTGGATGCTTCATGAATGTTTAAATGCTTTCTGACCAGCAAGAGGCGCAACAGTCTCCTGTTGTCAAGGGAATCATCCACCAGGAGCACCAGCGGAAGGCTATCGTCATTGGCGGCAACTGGCGAACCGGGAACTTCGGATTTGGCCTGGGCCGGTTTTTCCGCCTTATCCGAGATCTCGCTGCCGGACGACACGCGCAAAGGAATCGTAAAACCGAATTGGCTGCCAACGCCCACCTTGCTGGCAACCCGCAGATGACCGCCCATGGTTTCCACCAGCTTACGGCTTATGGCAAGCCCAAGACCGCTGCCGCCATACTTGCGGGTGATTGATGAGTCGGCTTGGGTGAAAGTTTCAAAAATCATTTCCAGTTTGCTCTCCTCGATGCCGATGCCGGTGTCGCGTACCTCGAACGTGACCGGAATCAGATCATCCTTTTGTGAACCGCCAATGGCGGAAATCCTGACGCTCCCCTCAAATGTGAACTTGATGGCATTGGCAAGCAGATTCACCAGCACCTGTTGCAGCCTGATTTCGTCGCCAATGAGCATGCGCGGCAGACCGGCATCCAAGTCCAAGGCAAGTTCCAGTTTTTTACTCCTGGCCTCCCCGCTCAACATACTGAGGGTATGTTCCAAAATATCTTTCAGACAGAAGTCGCGGGGCAGCAGCTCCATGCGCCCGGCCTCGATACGGGACAAATCTATGAGATCATTCACCAGGGCAAGCAGGTTGTTGCCTGCCTGACGTATCATGTCCAGGCATCTGCCCTGGTCGCTTGTAAGCGATGCCTCTGCCAGATATTCGGCGCCGCCTATTATGGAGTTGAGCGGTGTGCGCATCTCGTGGCTCATATTGGCCAGGAAATCGGTCTTGGCCCGGTTGGCTTTCTCGGCCGCATCGCGGGCAAGCCGCAACTCTTCGGTGGTACGCTGGTGTTCCGCCATTTCAGCCAACAGTCCTCGATTGGTTATGGCCAGCTCATTGGTCCGGCAGGCTACCATATCCTCCAGGGAGCGGTTCAAATCCTCCAGTTCAGCCTGCTTCTGCTCCAGTTTTTTCTGCACGCCCTTGATGGTGCTGATATCCTGGGCAGCGCAGATCACTGCCTCTATCGAGCCTTGTTCGTCATACATGGCTGCCAGGGAAAACAAAACCGGCACCAGCTCTCCCGACGATCTGCGGCAAATGCTCTCATAGCTTGGAACGCGCCCTTTTTGAAAAACGCTGCCAAAGGCTCCATACATGAGTTGCGGCGCCTCATGGTCGTCAAACTCATCCACCCTGCGGCCAGGCAACTGGGCCGGATCATAGCCGAACAAATCTCCATAGGCCCGATTGACGCTCTTGATGATGCCGTCAGGGGAAATTACCGCCAATGCGTCATTCATGGTATTGATGATCTTATCCATGAATTCCCGCGAGACCGTAGTCTGACGAAGGTTTTCGGTCATGGCATTGAATGATTTCGCCAACTGCCCGATCTCATCGCTGGTTCCGATATCAATACCTTCCATCAGCTTCCCACGGCCGACCTGTCTGACCCCTGCCGCCAGAATGGCAATGGGCCTGGTAATGGTGGATGCAAACAGGATCGCCACAACAACCCCGAGACAAAGTATAACGGAGACGTACAAGAACAACTGATTCAGGATATCATGCTGGTTTTTCCGGATCACGGCTTCCGATATACCGATATGCACCTGGCCGAGGTCGCCATGCTGGATCATGGCAGGCATATCGTAGACCAACCCTTCCCCTGCCCCCAGCGCCACGAGACGGCCGGTCTTATCGCCTTCCGTATGGGCATACAGCTTGATCAAATCATCCGGGAACGCATTTCCAAAGGTATGGGCAAGCACCTCTTTGTTGTTGTTTATGACATAAATATAGCGGAGGTCTTCTTCATTTTTAAGGTAATCGTTGACCAAAAGCTGCAGTTTGATCTGGTTTTCGGTGAGGATCGGCGTAATAGCAGCTTCCGCCAGGTGACGGGCAATGGCAAAGGCACGTTTGTACACCTCTTTTTCCAGCCTGTCATGAATATCAACAAGAATGAAGGTAACCAGCGCGGCGCCGACGAGCAGGACCAAGGCTACGGACCCGACGATGAATTTAGTCCTCAGACTGCGGAAAATCATTGATTCCGTTTCCTCTTCCCTGCCAGCCAGGCATTGATAGAGCGGATCGAGTCGTAGTTGGCATCATTACCCGGAACAAAACCATCGATCATCATTCCCCTGAGAATTTCCTTGCCGGCCCCATCGGAAGAGGCCGAGACCAGGATATCCCTTATCTTGCGCTTCAGTTTCGGGTCAAGGCCCGGTCGCACAACTACCGGCGGAATGCCGTAAAAATCCGATTTTGCCACAATCCTCGTTCTTTCCGTAACAGCAGGCGTCTTTCTGGCGATATACTCCCAGATAAGGCTGTCCACTGCCGCACCATCAACGAGTTTTTCGGCGACCGCACGAATGGAAACGTCATGACCATAGGTGTATTTATAAGATGAAAAAAAGGAGTCGGGGGTTTCGTTCAGCTTCGACAACATATAGGTAGGAACCACTTTCCCGCTGTTGGACTTTGGGTCGGCAAAGGCGAACACCTTGCCGCGCAGATCCTGCAGGCTCCGAGCAGGGCTGTCCCTGGGAACTATGATATAGGCCTGATAGGAGGATCTTCCCTTGACAAGCGGCATGGCCAAGAGTTCCATGCCGAATTTTTTCTTGCCCTCCACATATGGGCCGGCACATACAAAAGCAATATCAACGCCGCCAGTCTCCAGCAGGTTGTTCATCTCGCTATAACTGCCACGGTCAACCATCAACACCGGTTGTCCGAGCTTTTTCTCGATATAATCCCTCAGATGCTGATAATAAACATAACCTTCATGGGGCGTGATCATTGCGCCCATGCCGATACGCAACGGCGTCACGTGACGGACTGGATGGGTGCCGTTTTTCTGCGATCCTTTTTTATCCAATTCCACCGGAAGCGGTTCTTTGCTGCAGGTGGTGCAAATGAACAGAAATCCGACCGCCAACGCCATGAGCGCGGAGAACCAAACCCTTTGCCTGAAAAATCTTTCCTTGTTCACATCCACCTGCCGGCAGTCTTGAATTCGGAGTTAATCAATCAGACCCTCTTTCACCAATATTTATAAGTGATGAATTAGAATATACAAAATGTTAAAAATGTGCAAGCGGTGAAGTCGTCCCATGACCGTCCAATTGCTTGAATTAGCGAGGTTGGTATGCTACAAACAGGCAACACATCCAGAGAAAGTTGAATAATTAGAATGACTAATCACACCCCCATGATGCGGCAGTACCTGGAAATAAAATCAGCCTGCCCCGAAGCCATCCTCTTCTTCCGCATGGGGGACTTCTACGAGATGTTCCTGGACGACGCCCTGATAGCATCCCGTATCCTGGACATCGCCCTGACCGCACGCAACAAGGGGAGTGGCGACGAGATCCCATTCTGCGGCGTACCGTATCATTCAGCCTCGCCCTACATCGCCAAACTGATCGAGAACGGCCACAAGGTCGCCATATGCGAGCAGGTGGAGGATCCGAAACAGGCCAAGGGAATCGTGCGGCGCGAGATCGTCAAGATCATCACCCCAGGCCTGCTGATCGAAGCCGAGAGTCTCTCCCCCGAGGAAAACAACTATCTGCTCGCCCTGTGCCAGGAATCGGAGTCGCGCTGGGGCGTTGCCTGGCTTGACCTCTCCACCGGAGAATTCCGGGCAACGGAGCTCATGGGAGCCACCGCGGCAGCAGCCGAGATTGCCTGCATCACCCCACGCGAGATACTACTGCCGGAGGGGGTGGAGCTGCAGACGCTGCCGGGAGAGTTGCAGGCGTTGCTGGGAGACCGGATCATCTCACGCGCTCCCGGTTGGGTTTATGAGCGCGACTATGCCGGATCGCTTCTTTGCAGCCAGCTGGGGGCGGCCTCGACCGCAGCCCTCGGACTGGAGGGGATCCCTGCAGGACTGTTGGCGGCCGGCGCCGTGCTGCACTACCTGCGGGAAAACCGCAAATCCGCTGTCCCGCATATCCGTGACATCAAGGTCTACGAACGTTCCGAACATCTGGCGCTCGACCCCGCCACCCGACGCAATCTGGAAATAACCGCCACCATGGCCGAAGGCAGGAAAACCGGTTCACTGCTGGGCTGCCTGGACATGACCGTCACTGCCATGGGCGCCCGCAGGCTCAAGCATTGGCTCAGTTACCCGCTGCTGGGCCTGGAGCAGATCCGGCAGCGCCTGGATGCGGTGGAAGAGCTTCTGGAATCCAACGAAACGCGCGATGAGTTGATCGACCGGCTGCGGGAGATCGCCGACCTGGAACGGCTCAACGGCCGCATCGGCATGGCATCGGCCTCGGGCCGCGATCTGCGTGCCTTGCACGACTCGCTGCGCCGTCTCCCGGAACTTCTGGAGTTGCTGGCATCCCTGCACATGCCCCTGCTACAATCGTTGGCAACAACAATCGACCCTTTGGACGACATCCGGGATCTGGTGAGCCGCAGCATAGTCGAAAACCCTCCATTTTCGCTGCGGGAAGGAGGTGTCATCGCTCCCGATTGCAATGCCGAACTGGACGAACTGCGGGCCATAAGCCGCGAAGGAAAGGGATTTATTGCCCGGCTGGAGGCCCAGGAGCGGGCCCGCACCGGCATATCCTCCCTAAAGATCCGCTACAACAAGGTTTTCGGCTACTCCATCGAAATCACCAAAAGCAATCTGGCCTCCGTACCGGCCGATTACATCCGCCGACAGACCCTGGCCAATGCCGAGCGCTTTGTCACCGAGGAGCTGAAGAACTACGAGGAAAAGGTGATGGGGGCCGAAGAGCGCATCTGCGACCTGGAATACTCGCTCTTCCAGGAGATTCGCGAGCAGGTGGCGGCACAAGCCGAGCGCATTGTCCGTACCGCCGACGGCCTGGCAACGCTGGATGTGCTGATCTCCCTGGCCAGGGCAGCCATCGAGAGAAATTACTGTAAACCCCTGGTGGACGAGTCCGACGTGATCGAGATTACGGACGGCCGCCACCCTGTCATCGAAAGAATGAAGCTGGGAGAAAACTTCGTACCAAACGACACCCGCCTGGACAGCGGCGAAAACCAGATCCTGATGATCACCGGCCCCAACATGGCCGGCAAGTCCACCTACATGCGCCAGGTGGCCCTGATCACCCTGATGGCCCAGGTCGGCAGCTTCGTCCCCGCCACCGCAGCGCGCATCGGCATCGCCGACCGCATCTTCACCCGCGTCGGCGCCGGCGACAACCTGACCCGGGGCCAATCCACCTTTATGATGGAGATGATGGAAGCGGCCGGAATCCTGCGCAATGCCACCCCCAAAAGCCTGATCGTGATGGATGAGATCGGCCGCGGCACTTCAACCTTTGACGGTGTCTCCATAGCCTGGGCCGTGGCGGAATACATCCATGACACCCCAACCTGCCGCGCCAGGACCCTCTTTGCCACCCATTATCACGAATTGACCGAACTGGCCGTTACCAGGGAGCGGATCAGGAATTTCACCGTGGCGGTCAGGGAGTGGAACGATCAGGTCATCTTCCTGCGTACCATCATCCCCGGCGGCGCCTCCCACTCCTACGGCATCCAGGTGGCCAGGCTGGCCGGCATGCCGGCCGATGTGATCGAGCGGGCCAAAGAAATCCTGCGCAACCTGGAGAGCGGCGAATTCGAGGAAGGCGCCCCGCGCCTGGCCAAGAGCAGCAAAAAGCCGGCCCGGGAACCATCGCCACAATTTTCACTCTTCGAGTCCAGCGAGGATCAATTGCGCAAACGCCTGAAAAAACTCAATATCGCCACCCTGACCCCGCTTGAGGCCCTCAATCTGCTGGACGAGCTGAAGCGGATGATCTGATTTGCGTCTTGCGTCGTTGACATTAGATGCCAAAACCTTTGCTTTGCGCGAAATACTGCCAATCAAAAGCCTCATTAACCCTATAAGTTGAAACATGTGGATATTTCTGCTAAAAGAGCACAATACTTTATATAATTCCGTTATCTCCATAAAGTGACCCATGAGCCGATACCCCCACATTCTGACCTGCCTTCTGATTTTCTGTCTGCTATTCCCGCTTTCAGCCAATGCCACCAGGAAAAAAGCCGGCAACAGTAAAAATACCGCCTTCAGCGATCAGACTTCATCCACTGTCCGCCCCCTGGCAACTCTCGGCGAGATCAAACACTGGTCCAACCCAGACTATACCCGTATTTCACTGTCTCTGGACCGGGACGTGACCTGGGAAGCCCACAAACTGGGCACAGGAGACATCGGCAAGCCTGGCAGGATTTATATCGACCTGAACCGCGCGAGGTTGGGCCAGGTTGTCAGGGACATTACCATCGGCGACGGGCTGCTCAAGGGTGTCCGGGTCGGGCAGTATAAACCCGACGTGGTCAGAGTGGTGCTGGACACGGAAAACATCCGCGATTACAAGGTATTCCCGCTTTCCGATCCGGCTCGCCTGGTGATCGATGTCCGGGGCGAGCGGCGCACTGAAATATCCCGACTGGATGAATCCATCAGTGCAAGCCCGGAGCCGTTGGCCGAAGCAAAACGCGACGAACCTGCGATTGCCAGCGAACCAAAGACAAAAGCGCATACAAAACCGATCTTATCCAAGATACGCCGCATCGTGGTGGATCCGGGCCATGGCGGACACGACTCCGGTGCGGTCGGCCCAGGCGGAACCTATGAAAAAGACGTGGTGCTTGCCATCGGCCTGAAACTCAGAAAACTCCTCAAGGACGAACTGGGGCTTGATGTGGTCATGACCCGCTCCAGCGACGTCTTTATCCCGCTGGAAGAGCGCACCGCCATCGCCAACAAGGTAAATGCCGACCTCTTCGTGTCGGTCCACGCCAATGCCGCCCTTAACCACAGCGCGGCCGGCATCGAAACCTATTACCTGAACCTGGCAAAGACCGAGAAGACAGCCCAATTGGCGGCCAAGGAGAACGGCACGTCGCTGGAAAAGGTCAGTGTGCTCCAGGCGATTCTCTTCGATCTGATGGCCAACTACAAGCTTAACGACTCGGCCCATCTGGCCGAGGATGTGCAGAAAGCCCTCCACAAAAAGGCCCACAACCAATTTACCGACACCAGAAACCTGGGGGTGAAGCAGGGCCCGTTCTATGTCCTGGTTGGAGCCACCATGCCCAGCATCCTGGTGGAAACCGCCTTTCTCAGCAACCCACAGGAAGAGGCGCGCCTGAAGGACCCGGCCTACCAGGAGATGACTGCGGAAGGGATCATGGAAGGCATTCGCAGCTACATCACCAGCCTGAAATAGATGACCGGCACCCTTTACATAATAGCGACCCCCATCGGCAACCTGGAAGACATCACCTACCGGGCAGTACGGATCCTGGGTGAGGTAGACCTGATCGCAGCCGAGGATACGCGCCACTCCCTCAAGCTCCTCAACCATTTCAACATCTCCAAACCGATGACCTCCTATTTCGACCACAACCAGCAGTTCAAGGGGGAGCGCATCCTCAACTCGCTGCGCCAGGGCAGGTCAGTGGCCCTGATCTCCGATGCCGGCACCCCCTGTGTTTCCGACCCCGGCTTTCAGCTGGTGCGGGCGGCGGCCCAAGAAGGGATTGCCGTCATCCCGGTCCCGGGGGCTTGTGCCGCTGTTGCGGCGATTTCTGGTTCCGGACTGCCAAGCGACATCTTTACCTTCGCCGGTTTCCCGCCGGCGCGCCAGGGCAAACGGCGTACGTTTCTGGCCGATCTGACCGGTCTGCCAGGGACCTTGGTGCTTTACGAGGCCCCCCATCGCCTGGAGGAAACCCTGCGCGACATCGGCGAAGTACTGGGAGAGCGCAGTATTGTCGTGGCGCGGGAGCTTACCAAGATCCATGAAGAATTCATCCGTGGGGCGATCACCGATGTCATGGCAGCGACAACGCCTGACAAGGCGCGGGGCGAGGTTGTCATCCTGATTGCCCCTGGCGAGCAAGTCCGCCAAGCCGCTGAACCACTGGATAAACTCCTGCGCAAGCTGCTGGTCGATGACAAACTGTCGGTAAAGGACGCCGCCCGCAAGGCCGCCGAACTGACCGGAGTTTCGCGGAACGAGGCTTATTCAGAGGCCATTCGGCAGCGAAATGACGGGGTTGAATAACATAATTGCTGGAATTTCGGCTGGATATTGTGCTATAAAATTTGATTAAATTTGTTTCTTACTTTACCTGGAGCAATACATGAAAATCTGCATCTTTGGCGCCGGCTACGTCGGCCTGGTGGCCGCAGCCTGTTTTGCCGAAAGCGGCAACACCGTAATTGCCGTCGATGTTGACCAAGCCAAGATAGAAGGACTCAAACAAGGGGTCATCCCGATCTATGAGCCGGGCCTCAAGGAGATGGTGCTGCGCAACCAGTCCGAGGGGCGGCTCTCCTTCACCACCAACGCCGCTGAAGCGGTCCAGTCCTCCCTGATCAGCTTCATCGCCGTGGGCACCCCTCCCGGCGAGGACGGCTCGGCCGACCTGGCCTACGTCCTGGGCGTGGCCCGGGAAATCGGCCGCGCCATGACCGGCTTCAAGATCATTGTGGACAAATCCACGGTACCGGTCGGCACCGCCGACAAGGTCCGGGCTGCCGTGCGCGAAGAGCTGGAACTGCGGGGCGTGGACCTGGAATTCGACGTGGTCTCCAATCCGGAATTCCTCAAGGAAGGGGCCGCCATCGAAGACTTCATGAAGCCCGACCGGGTGGTGA
>PJFB01000014.1 GCA_003574895.1 Geobacter sp. | reverse complement strand
AGCAACGGCAGGCTCTACGTGGCCGATGGCAGTGCAGGAATGCTGTTCTTTAAGTAGGGCATATTCCGGCGGCAATTTCTTGCAGGGGGAGCTCACAACTTCCCCTGCAAGTTAACAATTGACAATCATCAGATTAATATTTATTCATTCTTGTGGTAATAAACCGTCATGAGCGTACATATCACCTCCCCGCGTCAGCAGATGCCGTTGAGCTCTTCCCCCGCAACGGGCCGCCCATGAACAGAACACAAGGAGATCATTCCATGGGACACGGCACGGCGCACCATCCTGACCAGCGCATCGGGCAACTGATGATTGAAGCGGGCATTATTGCCCAGGAGCAGCTCAATACCGCCTTGAGGCACCAGAGCCATTGCGCGGAAAGGATCGGCTCGGTTCTGCTGCGTCTGGGATACCTGAACACCGCAACACTGCTGGAATTCCTCCGCAAACATTACGGCTCACCATCGATCGACCTGTACAGCATTCACATCGCTCCCACCGTATTGAACTGCCTCACCTTTGAACAGATGAAGCAGTTGCAGGCGTTGCCGCTCATCCCGTCAACCAAGGGTCTTTTTGTCGGCATGGCTGACCCGAACAACATCAAGGCGCTTGACGAACTGGAGTTCATTCTCGGCAGGAAAGTCGAACCGGTAGCCGTACCGCACATTCAATTGGATGCTGTTTTCCGCTACATAGAGAAAAGAGGCGGGCGGATCACGACGACCATTTCGGGCGAAGAGGTCGAAAAGGAGCAGTCCGAAGGGATCGTGCCCGACACCCTGGAATTGCAAAAACTGATCTCGCTGCTGATTAAAAAAAACGCCTCGGACCTTTTGATTTCTGCCGGCGTGCCGCCATGCCTGAAGCTCAATAACGAGATTCTCCGTTTGCCTGGCCTGGGTCTGACTCCGCTGGAAGTTGAACAGAGCGCCAGGGAACTGATGACCGAACAGCAGTGGAACGAGTTCATGGAAAAGGGCGAGTTGGATTTCGGCCTTTCCAATCCCAAGGTCGGACGTTTCCGCGTCAATGCCTACCGCCAGCGCGGCTCCATATCGCTGGCAATCCGCAACATCCTTGAGGATATCCCAACGCTGGCCTCCTGTGGCCTGCCTGACTGGCTTGAGGAATTCGCCATGCTGCCCCAGGGGTTGATCCTGATTACCGGCCCAACCGGCCATGGCAAGAGCACGACCCTGGCAGCGCTGATCAATGTGATCAACACCAAGCGCAAGTGCAATATAATAACCATCGAAGACCCCATAGAATTCCTGCACAAGCATAAAATGAGCAACATCAATCAACGGGAGGTCGGCAGGGACACGCCTTCGTTCCATGAAGGACTGAGCCGTATCTTCCGCCAAGCTCCCGATGTGATCATGATCGGCGAAATGCGCGATCCGGCAAGCTTTGAAACTGCGGTCCAGGCCGCGGAAACCGGGCATCTTGTAATCAGTACCATGCACGCCAATTCTACCACCACCGCCATCGAGCGGATCATCGAAATCTTCCCGCCTGAAAAACAGCAGCAGATCAGAATACAGCTCGCCGAGTCCTTCCTGTTGGTGATCAATCAACGGCTGATCCCGAAGTCTAACGGCGCAGGCAGGGTCCTGGCATATGAAAAGCTGGCCAATACCCACCGCGTTAGGAATCTGATCCGGGAAGCAAAGACCCACCAGATAAGATCCCTGTTCAAACACACTGCCGAGGAGTACCAACCGCTGGAAGTTTCGCTGCACAATCTGGTCAACCGGGGAGAGATTTCACTGGAAGAAGGGCGCAAATATTGCGAAAGCCCTTCCGCCTTCAGGGAAATGTCCCCCAAACACCCATAACGGAGGCCTGTGACTTTCCGCAAACCGGTATTATACTTGATTCCATCCTATCATCGTGATAGCAACCTATTATCAATCCGGGAGGAATAATCATGGCCACACGCATCGAAAAGGACAGCCTGGGTGAGATGGAAGTGCCGGCCACAGCCTACTACGGCGCGCAGACAGCCCGGGCCGTGCACAATTTCCCCATCTCAGGACTCAAACCGGCCCCGGCCTTTGTCTGGTCCGTGGTGATCATCAAGAAATGCGCTGCCAGGGCCAATATGGCCACCGGCCGGCTGGATGCCCGGATCGGGGATGCCATCGTGGCCGCAGCGGACGAGGTCCTGGCCGGCAACCTGGCGGACCAGTTCGTGGTGGACCCCTTCCAGGCCGGTGCCGGCACCTCCCACAACATGAACGTCAACGAGGTTCTGGCCAATCGCGCCCTGGAGATCCTGGGCAAGGAGCGGGGCGACTTTTCCGTCCTCCATCCCAACGACCATGTCAACATGGCCCAGTCCACCAACGATGTGATCCCTACGGCCATGCGCCTGGCCTCGCTGGAGATGCTGGACCCGCTGCTGGAGCAACTGGAGGGACTGGAAATTGCTCTGACAGCCAAGGGCAGAGAGTTCGACCATATCCTCAAATCTGGCCGCACCCATCTGCAGGATGCGGTGCCGATCCGCCTGGGTCAGGAATTCAGCGCCTATGGCGCTGCCATCCGCAAGAACCGCGAGGGGCTGGAAGGGAGCATTCCTGCACTCCTTGAACTGGGGATCGGTGGCACCGCCGTCGGAACCGGCCTGAATGCCGACCCAGCCTACATCAGTGGCATAGTAGCCGAGCTGGCCATTGCAACCGGTTTCCCGCTCGTGGCCAGCGAAAATCTGTTCGAGGCCATGCAGAACATGGACCCCTTCCTGGCTCTTTCCTCGGCAATGCGCCGCACGGCCGTCAACCTTGGGCGCATCGCCAACGACCTGCGGCTCCTGACGTCAGGGCCACGCACCGGCCTGGATGAGATACGCCTCCCGGCCGTACAGCCTGGCTCCTCCATCATGCCGGGCAAAATCAACCCCTCCATGGCCGAAATGACCAACATGGTCTGTTTCCAGGTGATGGGGTGCGACCAGGCAATCATGCTGGCGGCTCAAGCCGGCCAACTGGAGTTGAACGTGATGATGCCGTTGATCGCCTATAACCTGTTGTTTGCGATGGAATTGCTCAAGAATTGCGTGCAGAAGTTTACTGATTCATGTATAAATGGGATAGAAGCCAATGTAGGCCGTTGCGGGAGTTATTTGGATAATTCTCTGGGCTTGGTCACGGTCCTGGCTCCCTATATCGGCTACAACGCCGCAGCCGAGGTGGCCAAGGAGGCGGTTTCCAGTGGCCGCTCGATCCGTGACATCGTGCTTGACCGTGGATTGATGCCCGAGAATGAACTGGAACGGGCCATGCGGCCGGAGCATTTGACGGTTCCGGGGTTGCCGCTTCGGCAATAGATGATTATCATAAGCTGCACAGTGCAGATGAACAACACAACCAAAGGAGAATGTAAGCAATGAAAGAAGAAGTCGAAAAGGTGCTTGAGATGGTGCGCCCCGGCCTGCAGGCCGACGGCGGCGATGTGGAACTGATTGAGGTAACCGAGGACGGGATTGTCAAGGTTCGGCTGAAAGGCGCCTGCGGGAGCTGCCCCATGTCCACCATGACTCTTAAAATGGGAATCGAACGGGCCATGAAGGAGCGCATTCCTGAAGTCAAAGAGGTTGTCCAGGTCCAGTAAAGCGCCTTTAGCAGGTTCTTATAAGAACCCCCTGCGGACAATTTTCCGTGGGGGGTTTTTTATTATCCCGCGATTTCCAGACACTCGCCATGACATCGATCCCGATCATCTATGTGTCGCAAGATCGAAATATCAATTCCACCCCGGTGCACCGGGTTTCATTCCTTGCCGATGGACAGAAGCTCTATCTCGAAGATAAGGGTGCTGTTTGGCGGAATCCGGTTAAATCCCCTGGCGCCGTAGGCAAGGTTGGGAGGGACAAAAACTTCCCATTTCGAGCCGGTTTTCATAAGCTGCAAAACTTCGGTCCAACCTTTTATAACGCCGTCGACACGCAGATTGACCGGTTTCCCGCGGGTATACGAGCTGTCGAAAAGGGTCCCGTCTACCAAACTGCCCTTATAGTTGACTGAAACAAAATCTGTCGGTTTGGGTGTGGGCCCGTTCCCTTCCACCAGCACCTTGTACTGCAGCCCATCGGGAAGGGTCTTGACCCCCTCCTTTTCTTTATTCCTTTCGAGAAAGGCCTTTCCTTCCCCCAGGTTTTTCGAGGCAGACTCTTTTGCCCGTTTTTCCTGGGAGATCCTCATCTTTTCTTCGAGCCGGTACACGGTTTCGCGAATATCATCCATGTTCAGAACCGGCTGTTTTTGCTCCACAGCGTCACGAATGGCCCGCAAAAGCACGTCCGTATTCAGATCGATCCCCTGCTTCTTCAGGTTCATGCCGAATGTGTAGCCGAGGCTGTAGCTGTCTTTGTCCTGCTGGTTGCCAATGGTCAGCTGCTCCGTAGCCCAGCTGGCCGAACAGAGGGAAATCATCGTAATTATAAATACAGCCATTCTTGCCATGTATCACCTCCTGAGTTGCCAATTAGCCGGCAACATCCGAAAGAAAGAGGGCCGCTCGTGAGAGCAGCCCTCAAACGGGTGGGTGGACCCACTGGTCATAGTTTCCGGATGTCTAGTTAGTGACCCTGTACGGCCGCATCATTTCATTGTCTTCATGGTCAACGATGTGGCAGTGCCATACGTAACCCGGACCGGCCGTGGGATCAAAGGTGTACAAATTCTTGCCTTTATAAGACTGGCCCGGCTTCTGCGCGACAGATGTCGGAGTCCAGCGGACCAGGAGTCGCAGAACTTCACCGGGATTTGCAACTGCCGTGTCCCTCCACCCTGCTTCAGAGGCATCCGGCGGAATGGGGGTACCGATCAGATACGGACCGACCGCTGGGTTCCCGCCAATGGCGCCATCAGCATTCGGGGTGTTGTACGCGAGAGGCGGTCCGTATCCGGGGCAGGGGTTGAATGCCGAAGGATCGGGATTCACGTAACTCTTGCCATC
This sequence comes from Geobacter sp., assembly GCA_003574895.1. Lineage (GTDB taxonomy): Bacteria > Desulfobacterota > Desulfuromonadia > Geobacterales > Pseudopelobacteraceae > JACPFJ01. The sequence goes on along the minus strand of PJFB01000014.1, from coordinate 121,147 downwards.
GCATACGGGCGGGTTGTTCAAGCCACTTGGATAAAAGGCCTTTGCCCATGCACCGGGAAGACCGTCGCTGAACGGCGTCGGCCCGACCGGATTCCCCACGTAGCCGCCGGGAATACCCGACCCCATGGTGCCGTCCGTGTCGAAAGGCTGTCTGTTCAGTATCTGGAACTGGGTCAAATGGGTGTGCATTGGGTGAGCATCCATGGTGAGATTGATGATATCCCATTCTTCAATGGATCCAACCTGCGGCAGTTCGCTCATACCGTCGGTCGGGAAGTCGGGACCGATGCCGGGGGAAAGCAGGCCATCCCACTTCGTATTCTGGACAAGGACTTCCACCGGGCCGCCCGGCTGGCCAAACTGACCCGTTGCTTCGAACTCTTTCAGGATGAGCTCGCGCTTCTTGTCCACATGAAGCCCGTTAGAGGTCACATTTGCCAGATTTACGATCTTGGTCGGGCGTCTGCAATCTCTGGTCGGATCGCAACTGGTGTCCTTCTTCCCCTTGAGCGGAACACTGACCTGGAATTGCATCACATAGTGCATCTGGGGCTGATCGGCCGGAACATTCAAGCCGGTCATGGGGTCAATATAGTCAACCGGGGAGAGACCCGACGGGAACGGCACAGGCGCATCGTTCGTGACCGTGACCGTGCTGCCAAAGGGGACTTGCGAAAAGTCGACGATGGCATAGGACCTCTGACCCGGCGCTATGAAAACACTGGGGACCGGAGCAGGGGCATCCAGATAATTGTCGTCATCCCCCACGACATATACGGGAGGCTGGCTCTCGCCGGCGGCTTTATCGCCGAATGTCATGTTCCACATGCGCGCATTGGAGCCATCGAGCAGCCGGAAAAGGTAGCGCCTGGGCTCAACCTTCAGAACCGGCCATGGTGCGCCGTTCACGACCGCAACGTCTCCTATGAACTCCGGATTCCAGAAGGGATGGAGATCGGGATTGGTGGGCGGACCATTAAGACATGGGTCGTCTACACCTGAACCGCAGCTGGCCAACACAGATTGATTGCTGTAACTGTCAGGGAAGTAGAGCTGACCGTTTGTGTCGAACTGGCGGTCCTGAATGGCCATCTCGACTTCGTAAGGTCCGCTGGGCAGATTGCGCGGCTCAAGCAGCGGGCCGCGGATGAAGTAAAAAGCCTCAAGGCCGCTGTAAACATTGGTACGTGTTATGCCGAGGCCATGGTCGTGGAACCAGACCGTCCCGGGCTCTTGGGAGTTGTCATAGATATAGGTCGCCTTGGCCGGGCCGGGCTTGGCAAAGGGGAGCTTCGAAAGGAGAAAGGAAAAGGGTTTACTACCGGCGATGCCGCCGGTGTAACCGGTGCCCATATCGCCACCGAACAGGGCGTTGAACGTCGAATAGCCCGCTCCATTCAGACCATTGGGCGTGAACCAGGCGTCCGGGCCGCCGTCGAAGTAAGATGGTATTTCACCACCATGCAGGTGGGGAACGGCCGGTTCGGGGCCAATGAAAGGCTGGTTGCAGGCGTATCCCGCGATGGTGCCGGAGGGGTTGTCCATGCAGGGGTTCTCCATCATTGCGTCAGCCATAGTGGCCGGGAAGCGAACCGCGGTGACCGGCGAGAGCGGATTGGCCCAATGGATCGTCGGATCGACAGAAATAAGCCCTTGGGTAAGACCGGGGCCGGTCGGATTATTCGGGTTAAAGCTCGGCAACTGGTTGACGTAGGTTATTGTTGTCGGTATGTGCCTTTGGGTTTCGATCGTCACCCCCGGCCAGAGAGCAGGCGCCAGGAGCTTGCCGGTCAAGGAATCCGATATCTCGTAGCCCCAGAGACGGGCCGGCCCATAGCCAAGGGAGGCAGGCAGGACCTGTTGATCGAACTCTTTCATCTTGACTGTCAGAAAAGGATGGAGGGCAGCGTTCACCCTCGGCAGGGCTGCATTATAGCCCGGCCCGAAAACTGGCAACGGGGTAATAAACTTGGCCTGGTCAAACAATGTGTTTCCATTCAGCGCGGTCTGATCGACAAAATAGCTTGCCGATGCGCCGGTTGCCATCATGAGACATGCCATGAGGGCTGGAATCGTGAGTCTTGAATACGGCCGGAATCGTGAGCTCATTCGAAACATGGTTGCCTCCTTAATTGTGCAGCAGCTATTAGAATCTACTTCTCTAAGATATTACGTGGGCCATAATGTAAACAACATCACCTCCCCTTAGGGCTGGTTGTTCCACCTGCTACTGCGGATACAAATATTGCAATGAACGATCTTTGCCTTTCACTGTGGCAGAGTTCATGTTTTGTGCCGATTTATCGCACAATTAGCAAATCTCATTAACTAGCTGGATATATTTGGGTTTGTTTTTTGGTGCAGTGGAAATTCAGGTGAGCCGGCCGGATTGTGGTGTAAAATTTTAAGACAACCTGTCGGATTAATTGTATACCGGAATAGTGTACTTTAAGTGAATTAATGCTAATGTATTAAGTAGTTAGATATCAGCCCAGACCGCCTAACACAGATTTGGCATTGGCGGTGGTCTGCCTGGCCACATCAAGGAGGGCATCGTTGCGGCACTGTGCCACGCACCGCAGGACCTCGGCCAGGTAGGCCGGCTGGTTCGGCTGACCCCGAAAGGTCTGGGGGGTCATGTCAGGGGAGTCGGTCTCCAGCACCAGGGCATCCAGGGGAAGTTCTCGCGCCAGCCTGAGGGGACGGACAGCGTTTGTCCAGGTGACCGTGCCGGAGAGGGAGATGAGGAAGCCCAAGCGGATGAATTCACGGGCCATCTCCACCGAACCGGAAAAGGCATGCATGATCCCCCTGATTTGGCCGCATTTTTCCTCCAAGAGTATCTGGAGTGTCCGCTGAAAAGACTTCCTGCAGTGAATCAGCACCGGCAGTCCCAGGAACATAGCCAGGCGGAGCTGCTGCCGGAAGGCGTGTTCCTGCACCACAAGGGGGATGGGGTAGGTGGGGTCCAGGCCGATCTCTCCGATGGCGATACCGCTTCTGGCAAGCGATTCCAGGCGGACAAGCAAAGCGTCATCCACCAGGTCGGCGTGCATGGGATGGACACCGAAGGCTGGGAAGACGCGATCCTGGCCACTGGCAAGGGCCGCCATCCGCTCCCAGTCGGCGGGATGCACCCCGGGCACCACGAAGTCCGTGACCCCGGCTTGGCGCGCGGCCGCCAGTATCTCCGGCAGCCGGGAGGAGAAAACCTCCTGGTCCAGGTGGCAATGGGTATCGATCAGGACCGGCATATCTTCGGTTTGCAAATGCGGCTGGTTTGGATACACTGCTTTTCATTCCCCCGGAAGTAACTATAAGAAAAATCTTTTATTTTAACAGGGATGGAGGGACCCAAGGGGCCTAAAGGATAAAAACGGATAACGGCAAAATCAAAAGCGTTTATTCTGTTTCATACGACCCGAATTTCTTTGTTTTAAAAGTAAGCACAATAATAAAAAGTTGTCATTCCCGAGGGTTTTATCGGGAATCCAGATTTTAGTGTCGTGGATCCCCGACAGAAACATTCGGGGATGACAGAGACTTTAAGCCATCAGATGGTGCTGAATAGATACCCCCGGAGTCTTTAATGCAACAAGAGCCAGCCATCGAACTATCCATCATCGTGCCGGTTTTGAACGAAGCCGCCGAACTGCCGGATCTTTTCGAGAACCTCGCACAGCAGCGAGGGATACGCCATGAACTGATCCTCTGCGATGGCGGTTCCAGTGACGCTACCCTGCCAATGGCAGCGGATTTGGTGCTAAATCGCCCCTTCACGGTAAATACGATCCGGACACCGCGCGGCCGGGGAGTCCAGATGAATGCCGGCGCCCGGCAAGCCAAGGGCGAGCTGTTGTTGTTCCTGCATGCCGACAGCCGCTTTACCGCGCCGGATACCCTGAACCTGGCTGTTGCCGCCTTCAGGAAACACCTTGCCGTGCTCGGTACAATACCTTTTGCGGCGCGCTTTGGGCTCAGTTTCCGCCGCAGCAACAGCGCGCCGTCGCTGGCATACTTCTTTTACGAGGCCAAGACCCGACTCGAGCGCACCGACTGCATCCGCGGCGACCAGGGGTTCATGTTGACCCCCACTTTCTTCAGGTGCCTGGGCGGTTTTGACACCACGCTCCCTTTTTACGAGGATGTCAGGTTAGCGGCGCTTATAGCACGGCATGGCAACTGGCTGCTGCTGCCCGAACGGATCAGCACCTCTGCCCGCAGGTTCGAGACAGAAGGGCTGGCCCCACGGCAGGTCGTCAATGCCATTATCGTCAACAACTCTATTGTTGGCTGGGACGAGTTCTTCGCCATCCTGCCCAACCTCTACCAATGCCATGCCGCAACCGGCCGGTTACGGCTCTGGCCGCTCCTGGAGGGCATCCGTCTGCAATTGGCAAAGCAAGGCCCCAAATGGCGCCGCGCCTTCTGGCTGGCAACCGGCCGGCACGTGGCAGCCAACATCTGGCAACTTTTCTTTTGGCTGGACGTGCGCCGCGCCTTCCGGCTCAATAAAGGGGCGGACGAGGTGGATTCCTTCTGGATCAACTTCTACCACCGGCACCTGGAGCGGCACACCCGCAACCCGCTGATGGATATGGCCACTGCGGCCGCTGTCCGGGTCTGGTTCCGGGTGCTGCTGCTCAAGAGCCGCTTTTTAGAAAACAGCTAGGATGAAGCACAGCGCATCCGTCTACTGAGCAGACAGGCCATCTCTAGATCTAAACCTTTTATCAACCTCAAGATTGCTTCGAGATTTACCTTTGATCTTGAAGACACCTACATGAACCAGCTAAACAGTTTGATTACCCTCTCCATAAAGCGGGTTACAAATCCCCGCCGTTCATGGTCCGCCAGCGTTATTACCCGTGAACCCCTAAAATCCTCCAACAGCATCCCGCGAATCTGCCCCCCAAAAGCACTGCTATCGATGATGCCGTTAATCTCGAAATTTCTATGGAAGCTGCGCTGGTCAAAATTGGCCGAGCCGATAACAGTCCGTTCACCGTCAATCAGCATGACCTTGGAGTGTAGAATTTCCCGCTCCAGTTCGCGGATTTCGATTCCTTCCTTGAGAAGGGGACCATAAAAACTACGCCCCAAAATGCGCACCAGGGGCACATCGCTGCGCGCCGGCAGCAACAGCCTTACCAGCACGCCCCGCCTGGCGGCACGCAACAGGGAACGTATCAGACGGGGACCGGGCACAAAATAGGGAGTGGCAATGATGATTTCTTCCGATGCGGAGGCAATGCTGACCAGGAAGGCATTACGAATATAGGAACTGCGGTGGTGGGGGCCGCCACTGACAATATTGACGTTCGACTGTCCGCGCCGTCGGAAAGTGCGGGTTTCGTCACGCTCCGAGAGCGGTTGTTCCGGCAGATCCGGGACTTCCCTCCGCTCCATTTGCCAGGTTTCACGGAAGATGCGGACAAGTTCGCCTACCGCGCTGCCGCTGATGCTGAAACCGACATCACGGAAACGGAGCGGCTGGGCCACGATCCCGGCGTATTCATCACCAATGTTGAAGCCCCCCAAAAAGGCCAGGGTCCCGTCAATCACAGTCATCTTACGGTGGTCGCGCTTGTCGAACCACCCCACGCCGCGCCGGAAAGAGGGCATATTGAACGAGATCAGCTCGATTCCGCGCTGGGAAAGATTTTTGAAGTAGGAGGCCGGGGTTTCGACACTGCCGATATAATCGTAGATCAGGAGGACCCGCACGCCACGCTTGACGGCAGCAGCCAGCTCATCGGCCAAAGCGGAGCCGATGAGATCGTTGCGGATAAGATAGTATTCGATGAGGATAAAGCGTTCCGCCGAACGGATCGCGGCAAACAGTGAGCGGAAGAACCCGGGGCCGTCGGGACAAAGCACTACCCGGTTGTGCCGGAAAGTGGCCGGCATGCTTGCCGGGCGCATCCGCCTGAGCAGGCGTATGATCCGCGGCAACCGTTTTTTCTGCTTCAAATGGTTTTGCCTGACCATTGTGCTACCTACACGAGGAAAGTGTGCCCAGGGAGGAATGCCGCCGCAATTCTTCCCGGCCTCGAATCAGCCCTGACTGACGGGGATTTTCAGCGTGCCGACCCCCGAGATGCCGGCCTCCATGACATCACCTGCCTGGACCTGGCCCACGCCTGCCGGGGTGCCGGTCAGAATGACATCACCCGGTTCCAGGGTGAAGATGCCGGAGATGTAGGACACGATTTGGGGCACGCGATGGATCATGTCGGCCGAGGTGCCGTCCTGGCGCGCTTCGCCATTGACGCCGAGGCAAAGCCGCAGGCCATGGGGATCAGCCACCGAGGCGGCCGGAACAAAGGGCGAGAGCGGGCAGGAGGTGTCAAACCCCTTGGCAATCTCCCAGGGGAGCCCCTTGGACTTGAGCTGGTTCTGCACGTCACGCAGGGTCATGTCGATGGCCACCCCGTAACCGGCCACATGGGCCATGGCCTGGTCAATGGAGACCTTGCAGGCCGTCTTGCCGATCAGCACCGCCAGTTCCACCTCGTAGTGGCACTCCCGGGAATAGGCGGGAATCCTGACCGCCTCGCCATCGGAGATCACCGCCGAAGCGGGTTTCATGAACAGCACCGGGCTGGCCGGGGTCTCGTTGCCCAGCTCCCTGGCATGTTCGGCATAGTTGCGCGCCAGGCAGACAATCTTGCCGATGGGGAACTCCTGGTTGGTCGCAGGGATCTTTGCTGTTTTCATGGGCAATCCTTTCTATTTCTATGTCAAGCCAGCAGGCTCTTCCCGGTCATCTCCCTGGGCTGCGCCAGGCCCAGCATGTCCAGCATGGTCGGCGCGATATCCGCCAGCCTCCCGTCGGTGCGCAGCTTGGCCCCCTTGCGGGAATCGTCCACCAGGACCAGCCAGACCGGGTTGCAGGTATGGGCCGTATGGGGGCCGCCGGTTTCATCGGTCATCTGCTCGGCATTGCCATGGTCGGCGGTGATCAGCGCCGCGCCCCCCTTGGCGCGCACCTTGGCCACGAGCCGCCCCACGCAGGCATCCACGGCCTCCACCGCGCGGATCGCCGCCTCCTCGATACCGGTGTGGCCCACCATGTCGCAGTTGGCGAAATTGAGGACAATCACGTCATAGGCGTCGCTGTCGATGCGGGACAAAAGCTCTTCGGTGACCGCATAGGCGCTCATCTCCGGCTTCTGGTCATAGGTGGCCACCTCCTTGGGAGATGGAATCAGGCAGCGCTCTTCGCCAGGGAAAGGGGTCTCCACGCCGCCGTTGAAGAAAAAGGTCACGTGGGCGTATTTCTCGGTCTCGGCAATGCGCAACTGTTTGAGCCCGGCCCCACCCAGCACGCCACCCAGGATATTGGTCAGCTCTTCCTGGGCAAAGGCAATGGGCAGACCAAAGGTGGCATCGTATTCGGTCATGCAGACATACCCGGCCAGCTTGGGCCGGCAGTGGCGCTGGAAACCGTCGAAGCCGTCCAGGGCCACGGCACGGGTGATCTCCCGGGCCCGGTCGGAGCGGAAGTTGAAGAAGATGAAGCCGTCGTTGTCCCTGATTGTCCCCACAGGGGCGTTGTCCCGACAGATCACGCAGGGAACCACGAACTCGTCATGCACGCCAACGGCGTAGCTCTGCTCGATGGCCTCTTTGGAGGAGGCGCGGCATTCCCCTTCGCCGCACACCAGGGCATTGTAGGCCTTCTCGACCCGTTCCCAGCGGTTGTCGCGGTCCATGGCGTAGTAGCGCCCCATGACCGTGGCAACCTGGCCGATGCCGATCCGCGCAATCTCCGCCTCCAGCTGCGCCAGGTAGTCTGCGCCGCTCTGGGGTGGGGTGTCGCGGCCGTCCAGCAGGCAGTGCACGAAGACCTCCTTCACCCCCTCGCGCTTGGCCAGTTCCAGCAGGGCATAGATGTGGGTATTGTGGGAGTGCACCCCGCCGTCTGACAGCAGCCCGGCCAGGTGCAACCGGCCGCCCTTGGCCTTTGTCCGGGTAATACAGTCCAACAGCACCGGGTTGGTGAAGAAATCGCCGTCAACAATGGACTTGCTGATACGGGTCAGGTCCTGGTAGACGACCCGGCCGGCGCCGATATTGAGGTGCCCCACCTCGGAATTGCCCATCTGGCCGTCGGGCAGCCCCACGGCCATGCCCGAGGTCTGGATCTGTTCGTGGGGAAACTCCGCCAGCAGGCCGTCCAGGTTGGGGGTCTTGGCCAGGGCAACGGCATTGTGGGCCGGGTTGCTGTTGAACCCCCAGCCGTCCAGGATCATCAGGAGAAGTGGTTTTTTCATGTAAGAGTCCTTTTCACAGGGATACATGGGATGGACAGGATAACAACCCCAAAAAACGACCTGATTAGTACTGATCTCCCGCAATAAGGTGTCATCCCCGAATGGTTCTATCGGGGATCCATGTTTTTCTATCAGTTTAACATCTGGATTCCGGCTTAAAGCCTGCCGGAATGACAGTAGCGGCAAATTTAGTGCTACTCAGGAAAAACTACAACTGGCTAGATATATCCCCTTCATCCCTGTTAGTTCAGAAGATGTGCCGCATTGCGCTTAATGATGATAAGGCTCATTGTTCAGGATGGTGAACGCCCGGTAGAGCTGCTCCAGCAGGAACACCCGCACCATCTGGTGGGTAAAGGTCATCCGGGAGAGGGAAAGCAGCCGGCCCCGCCGGCGGAATTCCTCGGAAAAGCCGTAGGCCCCGCCGATGACAAAGACCATCTCGCCGATGCCGGCATCGCGCTGCTTGCCGATCAGGGCCGCCAGGCCGGGCGAATCAAGCTGCTCGCCCCGTTCATCCAGCAGCACCAGGATGGCGTTGGGCGGGATCTGCCTTTCCAGCCGCTCGCACTCGCGACGCCGCATCTCCTCGGCCCCGGCGCCCTTCTCGTCCCGCACCTCGCACAGCTCCAGGGGGTTGTAATGGCGGATGCGTCCGGAGTAGTCGGCCAGCGCCTCCTTGACCCAGGCTTCCCTGCTCTTGCCGACCCACAGAACGCGGAGTTTCAAAAATCGCTTTCCTTGTGCGCCTCGCGTATCGCCTTGGGCAACTCCAACTCCGGCGCCAACTTCCATAACCCGTCCAGGTCGTAGTAGTGCCGAAGCGGCTCATGAAAAATGTGGACCAGCACATCGCCGTAATCCATCACGATCCACTTCCCTTCGCTCAGCCCCTCGATATCGTTGACCTTGCCGAACTTCTTGAGACCGCTGCGGATGCTGTCGGCAATGGCCTGATTCTGCTTGTCCGAGTTTCCCGAGGCTATCACCAGGTAATCGGCGATGGAGGAAACCTTGGAGATATCCAGGGCGCGGATGTCGAAAGCCTTCTTGTCGAATGCCAGTGCGGCGCACTTCAATGCCCTCTCTGTGGCGCTAAGGGTTGGTTTCTCTGCTGCTTGCGTTTTTTTTATCGGCATTCGTTATAGATCCTCTGCTCATTGATATACGTCTCCACATCCGGTGGGACGAGGTAGGTTATGGATTGCCCTGTCGCAACCAGGCGGCGGATATCGGTGGATGAAATATCCAGCGGGCATCCCTTCATAAAGTGCACTTCCTGGCCCGATTCATGTTCCAGACAGTTGGCCGCGTCATTATAGACGAACTCGCCCCGGATGGCAATCGGCAGGGCCGCCAGAGGGTCACCCACCGGGCAGCCGGGACGCTCCACAACGATCAGGCCGCACGACCGGAAGATCTCGGCAAAACGGTACCACAAGCCGATCTCCAGGAAGGAATCGCTGCCGATGATGAAGAACAGCCGGTCATCGGGATGAGCGGCTCTGAAGCTGGCGATGGTATCGATGGAGTAGGACTTGCCGCCACGCTTCCCCTCTATATCCGAAATCCCGAAGGCCGGATTGCCGGCAATGGCCAGCCTGACCATCTCGTAACGCCTGGCAAAGGGCACCTCGCCTGCCAGCGGCTTGTGGGGCGGATCAGCGGCCGGAATGAACAGCACCCGGTCAAGGGCGCACAACTCCCTGGCCTCCTCGGCGATGCGCAGGTGGGCCAGATGTACCGGGTTGAATGTGCCGCCCATCAGGCCGATTTTCATGTCATTAATATCTTGTTCTTCAGAATCAGCATCTCGAATGCCATCGAAGCCTTCCTGACAAGCTTCTGCAGCTCGGCCAGCCTTGCACCCAGCGCATCCATGTCGGCCGAAACCAACACCGCCGCCACCACCTTATTGAGCATGATGATCGGGAGCACCAGAAGCGGTGTCTCGGCAGCAATGTTCAGGGCCTTGAGAATCTGACTGTTCTCAGGGGTATTGATCAAAGCACCCATGGCATAGTACCTGCTTTCGACAACATCCCGCAGTACCGATGGTTTGCTGAGAAGCAGGCTCAAATCCCCAAAGCCGGCTATTTTCTCTTTGCCGCTCACGCCGCGCCAACCGACAGCGGCATTGCCTCGCACGATAAAAAGCGCCCCAACGGTGAATTCCTGTCCCAGGTAGGTAATGAACACATTGGCAACATCGTCGCGGTTGCGGGCTGCCGCAAAGTCCGTTGAAAGCCGGTCCACGGTGTATTTTTCCATATATTCCATGGGCTGGTAGATATCTTCGGGCCCATCGTACGGCAGACTGGCAAATCCTTCGAATTCGGCCGGGATGGTGACGTTCAGCAGCTCACCGGTCTCTGAAAAGGTGGGAATGGTGATGGTTGCCGGCGCCGCCGGGTGCGCATCGCGCATTCTCCGCCCAATATCGGCCACCTGCTGGTAGCGCGCCTCGGCGCTGCTGATATTGTAAAACTTGGCCAAGGCCCGTGATACAAGCACATCCGGAGCAATGTAGGGCTGGATCACATGGCCGGTGACGAAACCGATTTCCTCAATGGCCATGAAATCGGTCGGATCGGCCATGGCTACGCTTATCCGGTTGCGTTCATGCTTGAAAGGCACGACATGATATTTTTCCACCAAGTCCCTTGGGAGTTTCCGGATGACCTCATTGGGGATGTTCAGCAACTCCCGGCGGCTTACGCAGGGAACTCCCAGCTTGCTGCTCAACAGGTTCGCCAGGGCCTCTTCATCCACATAACCCATCTCGATCAGACTGCTCCCCAGCTTGATGCCGTAGATCATCTGATTTTTGAGCGCCTCTTCCAACTGCCCGGCGGTGATCATCTTTTCCTTCAGCAGTATTTCGCCCAATTTTAATGCCATGGTTGCCATTTCTCCCGAAAAGATATGCCGCCATAAGGTGTCATCCCCGAATGGTATCATCGGGGATCCATGGTTTTTCAACCAGATTAAAAACTGGATTCCGGCTTAAAGCCTGCCGGAATGACAAGAGCGGGAGTTAACGGCTTGTCTACTGTACCACCGGTTTCAGCAGCGTTCCCCTGATCGGGACCCGGTACACGCCGGGCGATGCCATGAACTTGGTCAGCAGCATGAAAACCAGTTTCTGTTTTTCCAGGAATTCCGGTTTGGGCATGATCTCCAGCGTCATATTAAGCGGCTGACTGACGGCGTTGTTCCCACTGGGGATGTCGCCCGAAAGCCGCATGTAAATCCCCTCCCCCTGCAACGTGAAACTCTCAAGGCGGAGCCTGCCGTTCGTAACCCGAAGCATCCCTTGGGAACTGAGATCGTTCACATCCGGCAAGGGAAACACCCCCAGCTTCACCCCGGAAAATGCAAGTTGTTTCACCTCCAGCTTCAATTCGCCGTTCAGCCCCTTCGCACTTCTCCGTACGATCCCCTCGCTCCAGAGTATACCACCGGCAGTGGCGCCCAACACTGTTTTGAAAAACGGGATGTCGGACAAGACAATGCCTTCGGCTTTCAGGTCCATGGCCTTTGCACCGGTGATGCCGTATTCCAGGTCGAGCCGGCCAGGGCCTATGGCTGCCGCAGCACCCAGCAGCACCCTACCTGCCAATAGCGGCAACAGCTCCAGCCGCACCTTCAGACGGTCGCAGCGGACAAGGGCGCCCTGTTCGGAGGAGAGTTGCGGTTTGTTCCAGTAAAGCCCTGGCAGGAGTGTCTTGCGGGCGTCAGGAGACAGGGACAGCCCTTGATCAGCCAGTACTTGGGCAATGACCCCGTTGATCCGCCCGGTGGGAAAAAGAAGATAGGTAAAGGCGACAAAAAGGCAGATTCCGGCCGCAAACAGGCCCGCGCCCCTCAGCAGGCGCTGCCTTGACATCATTTGGCCGTCCCGGGGGCCGGTTTCAGCAAAGCCACGATCATGGAGAGATCAAGACGGGATGGATCATCGAAACGTACCCTCAGGTCGGCCTTCTTCAGTACCGTGGGCCTGCTCCCCTTCTCCAGGCGATAGACCAGGTTGATGGCCTCATTGGCGGTCAACCCCTCGATACGCACGTCAGCCGCATCCTCGATGAAATTGCTGTGTTCCTCGCCCTTGATCGGGACGATCTTGACGCTTTTGCCCTTGATGCCGATCTCTTCGATGACCTTGGCCAGGGAATCGTCGGGCCGAACCGATGCCAAGCGTCCGGTCAGCAGATCGGACGACTGTTTTGCGGCAAGGTAGACCACCTTGAGCGGCAGCAGTTCCTTGAGCACCTCTTCGCGGGCGACGCGTTTCTGCTCCAGTGCCGCAGTCTTGCCGGCCAGGGCCGACCAGGCCAGGGTCAGCAACAGCAGCGCTATCAGCCCATACCCCGCCCACAGGCGGGAGCGGCTTTCCAGTCCTCGCCAGAGATCAATGGCATCAGTCAGGAGTCTCATTTTTTCCCCTCCTTGAGCGTACCGGTCAACGTAAAGGCAACCGAGCCATCGGGCTTGGTCTTGACTTCACCCAGTTCAACGGAATCCATCAAAGGTGTTATAGCCAACTTGAAGTCGTTGACGGCATCGGCCGAACGGGCGTCCCCCTTGACCCGCAGATCGCGCCCATCCAGTTCTGCGTCGTACAGCCCGTTGATGCTGGTCCCCTTGGCTTCGGCCAGTTTTTTGAGCACGTCCAGAAAACCGTTGGAGCTTTCCGCGCTGGCCAGTTTCCTGATCTCCCCCTTGATTTCGGCCAGTTCGTCCACCGCCTTGGCCCTTGTGGGGAATATCCCTCGGTAGATGGTGGCAATGGAGGCATTCAGCGAGACCAGATCCGAACTGGCCGCCCGGTATTGCAGCCCTTTCAGGGTGAAGAGCAGCACCACCACGATTGACGCAAGGGCTGCGGTCAGATACAGCTTTTTCTGCAGGTTCGCCCTGCCGGCCGTCCAGGCCAGCCCTCCACGGCGAAAGTCGGGCAGTGCGCCGCTCAAACAGGCCTGTGCCACGGCTTGCAAGCCGGCCAGCTGCTGAAAGGTTTCTTCATTTTTGTAGAAAATAGCCAGATCCGCCGGCAGTTCCGGTTTTTCCGGCGTGAGCGGAAGGCCATCAAGGTGCGTAAGTTCGTCGGCCCGCGCACCAACCACGAACAACCGCCCGGGCAGCGTCAAACCTGACAATTCCAGGGCTGCCAGGGTCGAGGCCAACTGCTTGCCAGGCTCCTGCTGTTTAAGGGTGCCAACGTAGGTCAGATGCCCATCGTCGATGACAGCCAGGGCATTGCCGTCGCAGACAACACAGTCGGCCGTGATGCCGGGCAGAAAATTCCAGGCAAACGGGACCGCACTGACGAACTGCGGTTCAAGGCCGGCCTCCTTGAAAATATCTATGGCATGGGCAATGTCGGCCCGTTTTGCCCATAGGGCCAGGAAATTCCCGGCGCTCGACGGTACCGCGTCAAAAACCGCCTCTTCCACCGGCAGTACGATCTCGCCCTGCAAGTGGGCCGGCAGCACCTCGCGCACCTTGCGCAGGTCCGTAAGCGGCAGCTCCACGGAGCGCTGGGCAAAGAGCAACGGGGCAAGGCAGAGCACGATCCGTGGCGCGCCGCTGATGCCAGCAGCCACCTGGGCGGCGGCCTCCGGCAGTCCCTGCTCCCCCCCCAGTGCAAAAGAGGCTGCGTCCGCCCTTTTCAGCACCCGGCCCGACAGCCCGAATCTGGCTATGGTCAGCCGGCTTTCCTCGACCTGGATTATCAAATATTCCATAAAGTTCCTTTGAAATGCCTATCAGGACTTACAGCTAATATTCCCGCCACGACAGGATCCCCGGCGGCTTATCAGTCATACGGACCACGGCCTCCACGGTCCGGGCCGTATCCTTGACCTTTGCCACCGAAGTGATCCGGAAGATATTCCCCATAAAAATTATGCGTCCCGAGAGCTCGTTGCCGAGTTGGCGATCAACCCTGTTTGATATATCACCCGTGTTCTTGAACGGCTGCAGCCGGCGCTCTTCAAGAAGCCGTTCGACCATACGGTCGTCGATCCGATCGTTCAGCGCGGCCACTACCTCCTTGGGGGCGGTGTTGATATTGACCACGCCCACCTGATTCAACGGGTCATTGTAGATGGTCACGAACGGCAGCAGCTTGGTGACTATCTCCGGGGTGAACCCCCTGACCAGGGTCAGTTCGTTCAGGGTGGCCAAGGGTCCGTTGCGCGCACTGTAGGGCGGCTTCAGGTTGCTGTAGTACGCCGTCTCGGCCCCCCCTGCCCGGGGGAGGTCGTTGCTATCCAGCCAATCGGCCAGGGAACTCCAGCAGTCCTCCGGTATCTGCAGCCGCTGCCCCAGCCGCTTCAGGGCCGCCTGGGTAAAGGGTTCGTATTCGCCATTGGCCTGCACCAGGCTGTTGAGGTTGATCTTGCCGCTTTCCTCGCTGGCAGAGATCTCGATGGAACCGACCTCATCGTCCAGTTTGAACGGCGCTGCCCAGCTGTCTGACAACGAGGTGTAGTTCTGGGACGACAGGGCGAATTGCAGGAGCTTGGTGCCGCCGGTGATGCCGGATTCCGCCAGGAGCGAGGCCTGCTGACCATCGCGGAAACTGCGGCTGAGCGAGGTATCCACATAGACCTGGTGGATCATCTCCGCCGCCACTGCCACCATCAGTGCAGTCACCACCAGGGTGAGCACCAGGGCAAAGCCCTTTTCGCCCCTCATTGCGCGGTCACCTTGGGAACCGCGTACATCCTGAATTCTACCGGTTTGCCGTTTTCCTCCACCTGGATCGTGACCCGTACCATCGTCGGAAGTTTGTAGTTCAGGGTCGTATCCCAGCTACGCACCCACTTGGAGCCGTCATAGCATTCCACCAGGAAGGAACTGATGTTTTCCATCTGGGGATAGGCGGGCACTGTTACCGAATCGAAAAAGAGATCCTGTTCGTGGCGCGTCAGGAGGATTTTCTTCTCCTTTTCCATGATGCGGTACTGGACATCTATGATCCCCGATTCCTGGCGCAAACCGGACGATGTTGGCGTCAAGGTGGTCAGCTCCAGGTTGGAGGACGGTTTCCCGAAATTGTCCCGGTCTTCCACCACGAACCGTAAGCGCTTGTCGCTACGGTTAAACATTGCAGAGTCGATCTCCCGGCGCAACAGGTCCAGGGTACTGCCCAGCTCGCGTCGGCCTTCCATCCCCTCGGCCGCCCGGTCCCTGGCCCGCAGCACGGCAAAGTAGCTGCCATAAAGCGCAGTGGTGAGGATCGCCAGGAGGATGACGGCGATCAGCACCTCCAGCAGGGTGAAGCCCCTATTTCGTGAGATAGCGCTCAAGGGCCACCTCCCGCTTGTCGCTGGGGCGCCACACCCTGACAACCAGCTTCTGCAGGGCAGGTATTTCCGTGGGAAACAGTTCGGCCTTCCACTTCAGATCCGGATGATCCGGGGCAAGGTCACCTTCGCTGCTCGTCTTTATCTGTTCCTGCTGGAGTTCGGCCATCCTGGCCCGTGCCAGCAGGGTGAATTCCGTATAGTCCCGCTCGTTGGCAATGACACTCAGGTGGTAATTGACGGCGCCCAGCACCGTAAGGACAACGCTTGCCATGATGGCCAGCGATACCATCACCTCCAACAACGTAAATCCCTTGAGGCCTCTCACAGAGGTTCCTCCTGATACCCTTCGTAAACCTTGACCTTGCCGCTTGAAGGAAAGGCCATCACCGTCCAGAATGCGCCTTTGGCCGAACGCAGGTGGATGATGGTGAAATCCCGCAACCCTCCCATGCCGATATCCAGCCTTAATTCCCCTTCGTTCACCTTGCCCAGGCGGGGAATAACCACGTCCGCCACCTCAATGCCTTCCTTGACCGGACTTTGTTGCAGCAAGGGATCTTCAGGTACTTTTTCGCTCCCGTCGCCGGCAGCCTCCAACACCTTGACATGGTCCGTGCCGGGCTCCAGCCGCAGGTAGTAGGTTGTCCTGGCGGTGGCGGCCCTGTCCTCCATGTAGCGCAAGGTAGAAGCAAGGGTGCGGGCGGATGTTTTCAGATCCTCGCTTTCGGTGGATGGCAGACGCGGGATCACCAGCATCATCACCATGCCGATGATCGCCAGCACCACGGCGATCTCTATCAAGGTGAAACCGCGGCGGTTCATCACAATACAAGATACTGCTTCATTTCACCACAAAGGCACAAAGAGCGCGCGGTACGTCCCATAACCCCGCATGAAACTGCTGAAGCCACGGCAATGAAAAGGTTGCACGATGGAAGCGCGACCATCGAATCTTTGTGTCCTTGGTGTCTTTGTGGTGAGATCATATTTTCGATTATAAAAATTCCGACAGCTTTTCCCGCTCGTCCACCAGGTAGAACTCCAGTGTTTTGCGCAGGGCGTCATCGACAGTCGTTACCGGTTCCCATCCAAGGCATTCCTTGGCACGCTGGACCGATGGAACGCGGGTCAGCATGTCCTGATACCCTTTTCCGTAGAATGTGTCCGATGTCACCTCTTCAATGCGGCATTTTTCGGCTTTCTCGCGGTAGAGCGGAAACTCGGCCACCATATCGCGCAGCTTATAGGCCAGCTCCTTGACCGAGAGGTCGTTGTCAGGGTTGCCGATGTTGAAGATCTTCCCGTCGGCGCAACCGTTTTCGTTGGCGATTATCTTCATAAGGCAGTCGATACCGTCTTCGATAAAGGTGAATGAGCGCCGCTGATTGCCGCCATCCACCAGCTGGATCGGCTCCTCGGCCAGGATGTCGTAGAGGAACTGGGTCAAGACCCGGGAGCTCCCCTCTTTGGCGGTATGAATACTGTCCAGCTTCGGGCCGATCCAGTTGAAGGGGCGGAACAGGGTGAATTTGAGCCCTTCATGCATGCCGTAGGCGTAGATCACCCGGTCCAGCATCTGCTTGGCGCAGGAGTAGATCCAGCGCTCCTTGGCGATCGGCCCCAACATGAGCGGCGAATTTTCCTCGTCGAACTCCCGGTCGGGGGACATGCCGTAGACCTCGGAGGTGGAAGGGAAAATCACCCGCTTCTTATACTTGTGACACAGGCGGATTATCTTGAGGTTCTCTTCGAAATCCAGCTCAAAGACCCGTAGCGGGTCCTTGACGTAGGTAACCGGGGTGGCAATGGCAACCAGCGGCAATACGACATCGCATTTTTTGATGTTGTACTCGATCCATTCCTTGTTGATGGTGATATCCCCTTCCAGATAGTGGAAACGGGGGTCGCCCAGGGAGCGCTCAAGTTTGTCGCAGGCCATGTCGAGGCCAAAGACCTCCCAATCTGTAGTTGTAAGGATGCGGTGGGTAAGGGCGTTGCCGATAAAGCCGTTAACGCCTAGAATAAGTACTTTCATGGTGTCTCCTGTGTTGAAGTGAAAAACATTGAGTGATCTGTAGCAAAATCTGCGGCGCCAACCTCTTTACCGTCTTCCTCCTGCACCGAACAAATCTCCAGCACACCTTGACCGGTGCCTACCAAAAGTGGCTTTCGTGACAGAATACGTCCCGGTTCTCCGCTGCCATCGATCGGACTGGCCTGCCAGATGGTGACCTTTTTCCCGGCAAGAAAGGTGAAGGCTCCTGGATAGGGATGGGTCACCCCCCGCACCAGGTTGTAGATCGCCGCTGCCGGCTTGTTCCAGTCGATCAGGCCGTCGGCCGGTTTGCGGCCGCCAAAGTAGCTGCCGGCCGCGAGGTCCATGGGGATGCGGGCAGCCTTGCCCTCGCGCAATAATGGCCAGGCGCGACCAATGACCGTCACCGCTGCATCGGTGACTTTGTTGAATACATCGAAAGCAGTGTCCTTGTTGGCAATCGCGACCCTCTCCTGATCAACGATATCTCCGGCATCCGGCTTTTCCACCATGTAGTGCAGGGTGGCGCCGGTCTCGCTCTCGCCGTTGATCACTGCCCAGTTAACCGGTACCCGGCCGCGGTATTTCGGCAGATACGATCCGTGCAGGTTCAAAGCCCCACACCTGGGAATCTCCAACACCTGCGGCTTGATCATGTTGCGATAGTAAAACGACAGGATGAAATCCGGTTGAATCGAGCGCAACCGTTCCACATTCCCGGGCTCGTTGATGTCAGTTGTCAGGTACGGGATGCCGTTCGCCACTGCCAGATCCCGCACCGAAGCGAACCAGATCTCCTCAGTGGGCGAATCCTCGTGAGTGAAGATCAGGCTGATCTCCGCTCCCTGGCGCAAAAGCTCCTCGATGCAGCGATAGCCTACGTTATGATAGGCACAGACGACCAATTTATTTGAATCCATAGCCCTTATTCCTCGAAACCGTATGTCTTCCTGACCACGAACCTCGGCCGCTTGCGCACTTCCTGGTAGATTCTGCCCACATACTCGCCCACAATGCCGATTCCCAAGATAATTATGCCGATGAAGAAGAACAGTATCGCAAACAGAGTGAAGACTCCCTCCACCTCGGCACCCACTATGAAGCGCCTGACCAGCAGAAACAAGGCAAATGCCAGTGAGAACAGGGAGGTAATGATGCCGAACAGAGCGAACAGCTGCAGCGGCACCACGGAGAAACCGGTCATAAGGTCGAAATTGAGCCGGATCAGTCTGTAAAATGAATACTTGCTCTCTCCAAGGGCCCTCTCCGCATGGGAAACCGGAATTTCAGCCGGGTTTGAGGCGAATGTCTGGGCCAGGGCCGGGATAAACGTGGTAGTTTCCCGGCAGCGATTGATATTGTCCACCACGTAACGGTGATATGCCCGCAACATGCAGCCATAGTCGTTCATGTGCATGCCGGTCATCTTGTTGGTGGTGATGTTGACGACGCGCGAGGCCAGCCGGCGAAACAAGGTATCCTGCCTTTTCTGACGGATGGTGCCGACAACATCGTACCCTTTTTCTATTTCCGCCACCAACCGCGGTATTTCCTCGGGGGGGTTCTGCAGATCGGCATCCATGGTGATTACGATCTCGCCCCTGGACATTTCAAAGGCTGCCAGGATGGCCATGTGCTGCCCGAAATTACCGTTGAATTCTATTACCTTGGCACCTGGATAATCCTGGACGAACCGACGCAGAATCTCCAGCGAGCGGTCACGGGAACCATCGTTCGTGAAAATGATCTCGAACGGCTTTCCAGTTCCCTTGACAACCGGATAGAGACGCTCGATCAGTGGCACAAGATTGGACTCCTCGTTATAAACAGGTATGACAATACTCAAATACGGTTGTTCCATGTATGTTCCCTAGCAGGATTTATCCCCGTGACCGCCGCCAGCACGGCCAAACAGGCATGCCCCTGCATTTTCATTTAAAATCTTTAACCTCAAGAAGAGCAACCAGCTCCTCCCCGTACAGGCCCTTTTGCCATTCACGCATACCCGGAACTGCATCCAGATCGGTAACCGATGCCGGATGAGAGCCGGCAATGCCCTCCAGCAGCCAGTTCGGAGCCACCACGCCCGGATCAAGCCCAAGCCCGGTGCTCCTCTGCTCACGCCAGGACTTGAGCATCTTCAGGCGTTCTTTAGTACCATCCGCAGGTTCCTCTCTCCTTTTGCGCGGGAAACGTGGCAGATTATCCTCGGGCATGGCCAGAGCAGTCGTTATGGCTTTAAGAATTCGTTCGCCGTAACGGTGAATCTGGCCTGGAGTCATTCCCTTTACCGCGGCCAGTTCTGCCAGGGAGCGAGGCCTTTTTTCAGCAAACTCCACAAGTGTTTCCGCCGAAATGACCTTGAACGGCGGACGATCAAGCTCCCGAGCCTGTTGATCACGCAGCCGCAGAAGTTCTTCCAGGATGGCGAGACTCCTCCCTTTCAGCTTCCCTGCCCCTTTGCAGGAAAGGAACAATGGCCCTTCCTTCTCGGAGACACGTGCCTGGCAAGCCAGGCGGCATTCTTCTTCAAGCCAGGAAAGACGCCCGTTTTTGATCAACTCGCCACGGAGCTGATCATACAAGGGAAGCAGGTCGGCTGTATCAGCGGTTGCGTAGAGGCACATTTCAGGGCTGAGCGGCCTTTTGCTCCAATCAGCCTTCTGGTATTTCTTATTTAACTCAACACCAAAACGCGCCTTGAGCAAGGCAGCCAAACCGAATTCGGCAATGCCCACAAAACGGGCAGCTATCATGGTATCGAAGAGATTGCATACTTCAATGCCAAAATCGCGGTGCAGGGAACGGATGTCATAGTCTGCGCCGTGCATTACTATGAGCGTGTCAGGATTGCCCAGGGGCACCGCCAATGGCGACATGTCCCTCAACGCAAGCGGGTCAATCAGCCAGCTTTTTGTTCGTGTCGAAACCTGAATCAGACAGACCTTTTCGCGATAATGATGGAGCGAATCCATCTCGACATCCACGGCAAGTTCCGGTTCCTGGGCAATTATAGCGGCCAATTCGGACAGGCGCCCAGCATCGCTTATGATATCGCAAGCATTGGCCTGTTGGTTATGATCCTTCAATGCGGAAACTCCCTGACGATTCGGTAGGTGGTGGTACGCTGGGCCGGCCGGAATCCGGCTGATCGTATAAGCGCAATCATTTCTTCCTGTGACATGCGGAAACTGCACCCGGCAGCAGCTACCACGTTTTCCTCCAACATTGTCCCACCAAGATCGTTGGCGCCGAAAAAAAGCGCTGTTTGCGCCATTTTAGCCCCCTGGGTGACCCAACTTGCCTGAATGTTGGGGATGTTGTCCAACACGATTCGCGCCAGCGCCAAGACCCTTAAATACTCCACGCCGCTTGCGGTGGTGCCTCCCAGTTCAGTATTACCGGGTTGATAGGTCCACGGAATAAAAGCGGTGAACGAACCGCCTTGGTCTTGCAGTTCACGGACCCGGAAAAGGTGCTCTACAATGTCCTCCAGCCTTTCGCGGCTGCCGAACATCATGGTGGCTGTGGTGGGCATGCCCAGGCCAGCGGCCTTGAGCATTACCTCGGCCCACTGTCGCCAGCCGATCTTGTTGGGAGAGATGCTGCCACGAACCTCATCCACCAATATCTCTGCCCCTCCCCCCGGGATAGAATCCAACCCAGCGTTCTTCAGCCGCTGCAACGTTTCATCCAGCGTCAGAGCTGAATTTCTTGAAATGCAAACGACCTCGGCCGGCGAAAGGGAATGGTTCTGCAGCGATGGAAAGCGCTCTTTGATTTCCCGAAACAAATCCTCAAAAAAAACTATTTCAAGATCTGGATTCAGCCCGCCCTGCATCAGCAACTGGGTACCGCCCTGTTCAACCAGTTCGCTGATCTTGCCGATTATTTCCCCGCGACTGAGTACATAGGCGTCAGCAGCCCCTTTGTCGCGGTAAAAGGCGCAAAAGGCGCATTTCGATTCGCAGATGTTGGTATAGTTGACATTACGATCAACAACAAATGTCACCAGGTTTTCCGGGTGCAGATTTCTGCGTATTCTATCGGCCATCATGCCGAGCGCAAGCAGATCCCCACCGGTCAGAAGCCTGAGTGCCTCCTCCCTTGTGATTCGTTGATCTTTATCTGATATTGTTGGAATCCTTCTTGGCATCAGTCCATCCAATACACAATTTTAGACACTTTACCTGCATGGAACAACGGCAACATACCGATCGCAAATGATAATTAAACCGCGGAAGACCTGTCTCAGGAAATAGCCGCTCCATACGCAGCAAAGGTGCATCACTTCCTGATCATGACCTAGAATGGTAAAGCGCCTGTTTGAGGCAGTCCAGCCTCCAACACCTGTCTAACTTCGGGGGGGATGCGCCGGGCATTGAGCGTCGAATTTGCACAAGCGAGTTTTACCAGCGAGTCAACCAGCACCATGCCGTCAGTTTTTCGTACTGCCTGCTGCCGTAGAGTGAAGGAGGAGCCGCCCACATGTGTCGGCTGGGTTGAAATTGTCAACAAGTCATCGTGAAGTCCTGGGGCCTTGAAACCAATCTCCATACGCACCACAGGAAAAATGATACCGCAAGCAGCCAGTTCAGATACGGATAAACCACGTTCACGAAGGTATTCGGTTCGAGCACGTTCGAAATACTTCAGGTAATTGGCATGGTACACAACACCTGCAGCGTCAGTATCTTCGTAATATATACGAACTTCCATGCTAATTGAACTTCAGGTTTAAGGTTTGAATCCTGCCACTTTCAAGGAACCTGATCTGCAGACGCAATTCCCTGGCGCTCTTGGCTTCTCCTGGGAAAAATATAAAGCCGCTTGCCAGGGACTCCGAAGGAATAATCTTCCCTTCAACACCTTTGTCGCGCACATCTTCGGCAATCGAATATTCCCGCTGCCCCTCATCACCCGACTTGGATGCGCCACCAATTACAGCGCCGCCAGCCGCCCCCAGCACGCCACCTTTCAAGACCGCCTCACCGGCGTTATGACCGGAAACGATGCCCAACGCCAAACCCAGTAGTGATCCGACCGCAGCACCATACATGGCTCCCTTGCCAGCACCGCTTCCGATAGCACCGGCTTCGGTTGCTTTCTGAACCCTGTTAACCGCTTCGTTGGTAGCAAGAATCTTCCAATAGCGATTGGAATCGTCGATCAGAAACGTCTGGCCTGTTACTATTTCCGCCCGTTGTCCACTTTTGTTGTCAATGACCACCTGGACAGGCAACAACCCTGCCGCGCGAATATCAAAACCAAAGGCGTCCTCGGCCTGTTTTTGATCCGCGTAAGCCTCAGCTCCAACCCTCAATCCGGTTACATTCTGGTAATTGACGTAGTCCTGAGGGGGCCTGAATGAGAGTGCACGATTTTCATAGGTTGCACAGGCAAAAAGCTGAGTTGATATGATCAGGATGCTGATAAACTTTTTCATCGTTTGCCTCCATGCCCAAATGTATCTATATAGTACACTTTAGTGCAGAACCGGCGGCTCTGCAACCCCATTCTACGGCAAAACCGGCGCCCAGACACGACAAGCCCACAAAACGCCCAAAATCCGCCCATACGTCGTCAAGCCATTTCAGACACCCCCTGGCCTGATTGCAACCAAGAAATCCATCCAGGCGCAATTTTAGAAGCTTTGGCTGTGAATGCTTATTCTATGCGGCTTCGCGAGGAATAATAGTGATCAGGTTGCGATTCCCCATGTTGAGTGGCAAACCATAAGAATAAATGTCGGATATTTCAAACCCTAGCTTCCGCAACCCCTCTTCGGCTGCTTGCATTTCACCACATGCAGCCGGCCCTTTCATGGCAACCAGTCGTCCCTTTTCAGAAAGCAGTGGCGCTGCAAGGGCAACAAACTGTTTCAAACTTGAAAAGGCCCGAGATGTGATTACATCAAATCGACGCGGATAGATTTCCGGCAAACGTTCTGCCCGAACATGTAGCGCCTCAAATCCATGCAATCCCAAGAGTCGCGCCACATGTCTCTGAAAGAGAATTTTCTTTTCCACAGCATCAATGGAGACTACGAACACCTCCGGCCTGGTGATCTTAGTGGGGATTGCCGGAAATCCAGCTCCGGAACCGATATCCAGTACGCATTCACCATCACGCACCTTACCAGCAAAGACAAGCGAATCAACAATGTGCTTGATTGCGATTTCTTCACCAGTAGTTAATGCAGTAAGATTTATCTTACGGTTCCATTTCTTCAGCTCCGACGCAAAGAGCTCAAATGCGCGTAGATCATCCATGTAGATAGTCAGATGCATATCACGCACTGCCGCTTCAAGAATTGAGCTCATTGCCGTGCTATCCGGAACAGAATTAGGCTTCATGACTTTTCCAACGCTTCGCCTTTATAGCGATCGCCAACACAGAAATGGCAGCCGGGGTTACGCCGGGAATTCGTGACGCCTGGCCTAAAGTATCAGGCTTAGCCTTGGCAAGCTTTTCACGTACCTCTGTAGTCAGGCCGGTGATAGAATAATAATCCAACTCGTCAGGTAACTTGGTGTTTTCAAGCTTGTGCGATCGCTCGACCTGTTCCAATTGGCGCTCAATATAACCGCGATACTTGATCTGTATTTCCACTTGCTCACTTACGTTTGAAACCGTTTCACGTGAAACATCATCAATTGCCGCCAAATCCGTATAAGAAATTTCGGGCCGCCTAAGAAGCTGCTCCAGCGTTATCCCTTTTTGAATATCGGCACAGCCATGCCGAGAAAGAAGCTCCGCTTGGCTCGCATTCATTTCCAGATGCGTTGAACACAAGCGCTCATACTCGGCAGCGATCATCTCACGTTTACGCTGAAAAGTCATGTAGTCGGCTTCAGATACCAGACCGAGTAAGTGACCCTTTTCAGCCAGTCGAAGGTCGGCATTGTCCTCGCGCAACAGCAACCGGTATTCCGCCCTCGAGGTAAACATCCGGTAAGGCTCCCTTGTACCCAGAGTTACCAGGTCATCGATCATTACACCGATATAAGCCTCATTACGGCCCAGAACGAAAGACGGTCTGCCCTTTACTCGTAGCGCGGCGTTGATGCCGGCCATAAGCCCCTGACCGGCTGCTTCTTCATAACCTGAAGTGCCATTGATCTGCCCGGCGTGATACAAGTTGGGTATTTGCTTGGTTTCCAATGTCGCGTGCAGCTGAATAGGATCGACATAATCATACTCAATGGCATAGGCCGGCCGCATGATCTCTACGTTTTCGAGCCCAGCCATAGACCGATAAAAAGCTATTTGTATATCAATTGGCAGCGAGGTTGACATCCCGCTTGGATATACCTCAACGGTGTCTAGACCCTCTGGTTCGATAAAGGTTTGGTGACGATCCTTATCCGGAAACCTCACAACCTTGTCTTCAATTGAGGGACAATAGCGCGGCCCGATCCCTTCGATTACCCCGGCATAAAGGGGGGAGCGATCGAGGCCGGATCTGATTATGTCATGGGTGCGTGGATTGGTATAAGCAATGTGGCATGGCACTTGCCGTAGCGGGATCCCGGTTGAATGAAAAGAGAATGGGACAGGCGGAGTATCACCATGTTGTGGCTCAAGGCGTGAAAAGTCGATAGTTCTGCTATCAAGGCGTGCAGGCGTGCCTGTTTTTAACCTGCCAACATCAAGTCCCATTGATTTAAGCTGATCTGAAAGGCCAACCGAGGGAAGATCGCCTGCCCTTCCACCTGGGTAGTTAGTAAGCCCTATATGAATCAAACCACGCATGAAGGTGCCAGTAGTCAAGATGACAGTCCGCCCAACAAAACGAATTCCAGAGCGCGTATCGACACCGCGCAATACATCTCCTTCAAGGTAAAGCGCTGTGACTTCTCCCTGTTTGAGATGAAGGTTATCCTGCTGTTCCAGTACCCGTTTCATGCGCAAGCGGTAAAGCTGCTTATCGGCTTGTGCCCGGGAAGCACGTACCGCCGGACCCTTGCGGGTATTGAGAATACGGAACTGGATGCCGGTTGCATCAATGTTTCGCGCCATCTCGCCACCCAGGGCATCGATCTCCTTGACCAGATGACCTTTTGCCAAGCCTCCAATGGATGGATTGCAGGACATAAGGGCAATTGCATCCAGATTCAAGGTCAAGAGCAACGTCAAACAGCCCATGCGAGCTGATGCCAATGCTGCTTCACAACCGGCATGTCCGGCCCCTACAACAATCACGTCATATTGCTGATCGTAAGTCATCATAAGATTTATCTACCTGAAAGTTTCACGTGAAACATAATCTATTTGCCTATACAAAACGAAGAGAAAATCGCATCCAATACTTCGTCACATGTGGTCTCGCCAGTTACCGATCCAATAGCTGACAAAGCGTCACGAAGGTCAATCGCCAGCAGATCAAGGCCCAGTCCCAGCAGGAGATTATCTCTGAATTTCCGCAAAACAGCTTCAGCCGAGACCAGGGCATCGTGATGACGCGCCCTGGAGATGGCTACGAATTCACGGTTATCCAGGTCTGTTTCATGCAAAAAGGTCGTACGTACTTTTTCCCTGAGATCATCGACACCACTACCGGAACTGGCAGAAATTGGTATTGAAATCATTCCGTCGAAACAAGCCGGCAATTCAACCACTCTTGGTAAATCACTCTTATTGAGAACCAGTATTGTTTTCGCATCGGAAAGAGCATCTAAGATCATCTGATCTTCACTATCAAATGGCCGTGAAGCATCAAGTACAAAAAGAACCAGGTCGGCTTCTTGAATTTTCTCTAAGGCGCGCCTGATCCCTTCCTGCTCAACAATGTCTGAAGTCGAGCGAATACCGGCAGAGTCAAGCAACTTTACCGGAAGACCGCCCAAATTGATAGTTTCCTCAATTATATCGCGCGTTGTGCCCGGAATATGGGTTACTATTGCCCTGTTTTCGTTTAATAGACGATTAAGCAGGCTTGATTTGCCGGCATTGGGCTTGCCGATGATCAAGACCGAAATCCCTTCCCTCAGAATGCGCCCGTCATTGAATCCGGCCAACAACTCACCCAGAATCGACAGTGCACGATCAACAGTCAAGTTGATTGTAGCGATATCAGTTTCCCCCAGATCATCCTCAGGGAAGTCGATATAAGCCTCGATTAGGGCCAGAGCCTTGACAAGGTATCCGCGCGCTTCATAAATCCTGTTCGAAAGAGCGCCTTCGCGCTGATGCTGGGCTAAGCGCAATGCAGCCTCGGTCTGGGACCCGATTATGTCCATAACGGCTTCGGCCTGGATCAGGTCAATCCGACCGTTGAGAAAGGCCCGCCTGGTAAATTCGCCAGCCTCCGCCAGACGGGCACCGCATTTCAGCACCAGATCAAGAACCCGCTCGACGACCAATACACCGCCGTGGCAGTGCAATTCGAATACGTCTTCGCAAGTATAAGACCTGGGGGCCTTCATTAATACGGCCATGGCCTCGTCAATCAATTCATCCGAAGCCGGATCATGGATGGAGCCGAAATAAAAACGGTGGCTTTTAAGGCCACCGTCTTTTACTGGTTTAAAAATAGCTGAGCCAACCGTAGCTGCCGTATTGCCGCTTATCCTGACAATGCCTATTCCGCCATTGCCGGGCGGGGTGCTGACTGCCGCTATCGTATCGCGGATATACATAAAATGCTCCGAAAAAGATCGGTTTATTCCTTCACCAATTTATTGATGTACATCTGCTGGCCAATGGTAAGTATATTATTCACCAACCAGTATAGAACGAGACCTGAAGGGAAGCTGAGAAACATAAAAGTGAAGACTACCGGCAGGGCAAGCATCATCTTTTGCTGAACCGGGTCCATCTGGGAAGGTGTCATTTTTTGCTGTACAAACATGGTGATCCCCATGATGACTGGTGTCACATAGTATGGGTCCTTGTCGGACAGATCGGTTATCCAGAAGAAAAACGGCGCATGGCGCAATTCTATGGAAAACATGAGTGCTTTATACAATGCAAAAAATACCGGGATCTGAACGATCATTGGCAAGCACCCACCCAACGGGTTAACCTTGTTGTCACGATACAGTTCCATCACAGCCTTGTTCATGGCATCGCGGTCATTCTTGTACTTTTCCTTAAGCGCTGCCATTTTGGGCTGAATCTTTTGCATGTCCTTCATTGACTTGTAGCTTTTGTGAGTCAATGGGAAAAATAACGCCTTGAGAATAACTGTGATGATAATGATGGCAATGCCGTAATTCCCCACATAGCGATAAAAGAACTTGAGAGTAAAGAGAAGCGGTTTTGCAATGGCAGAAAACCAGCCAAGGTCCAGAGACTGTTCCAGCGAATTCCCTTGGGATTTGAGAATGTCTATATCCTTTGGGCCTGCAAACAGACGATACGAAACGGTATAAGACTGACCAGGGTTAGCGATAAACTGAGGAGAGGAGACCACTGACTCAAGAAAACCGTCGGCATTTTTCTTGACATCCACCGAGGCTATACTTCCTTTGTTGTCCAATATTGCCGTAAGAAAATATTTATCGGCAAAACCAGCCCATTGAACACTCTTATACGGCACCCTGGATGCTTTTAGAACGTCCTTTTCCTTGTCAACCTTCAGGCTGTTGTCGGTGTAAACATATGATCCGGATATATCAAAACGGCTGTCCTTTACCTTGTGCTCGGCCGGATAGGTCATTAGCTGCTGAATTGAACCGGTAATGGGCGCGGAAGAATTATTGACAACTTCGATATCGAGTTTGATGCCGTAGGTATTTCCAGCAAAGGTATAGACTTTGCGAACAGAGAATCCCTGACCGGATATATAATTGAAAGTCAGCTGTCGGCTCTTTCCATCATTGAGTATTATGGATTCTGTATCAGGTGCGTAAATGGCGTTGTCAGAAAGATTGAAACCTACGGCCCTGGTGGAAAAAGTGTGCAGAGCAGGATCAGTGTTGGTTTCAAGAACAACCGGATTGGCTGTCGGTGAGTTTTTTTCACGGTATTTTTTAAGGGTAAGACTCTTAAGACTTCCGCCGCGTGACGAAAAAACTGCCGTGTATAGATCTGTATCAACTGTAACGTCTTTAGCGGAAACAGCTGTAGGAACAGCTTGTGTTCCCGCAGGGCTCAACGCGCTTTGAGCATTGGGCTGATTGGGCACGGAAGTGACTGCTGCACTCGTTGTACTTTGGGCAGCCGGTGAAGGTCCCTGTTGTTTCTCGGGACCAACAACCATCGAGAATATGTAGAAAACTGCTATCGAAAGGATTACTGCCAATAATGCACGCTTTTCCATAAAGGCTCCAGTTGTGTTATCAGTTATGGTACCGGATCATATCCACCGGGATGAAAGGGATGACACTTACAAAGCCTGAGCATGGTAAGCCACAGTCCCCTAACTAGTCCATGCCGCAGAATTGATTCTCTGGAATACTCGGAACAGGAGGGATAAAAACGACAGGCCGGGGGCAAAAGTGGTGAAACCCACTTCGAATACAGCCTAATTAGAAGGAGCGCAATGCTCTTGAACATGGGGATACGCCGATATGCTTAAATGCTTTTTCAAGTTCCAGCAAAACAGTTTTGAAGTCCATTAATACGGACTCCCTGCGAGCAATGACATTAATATCAATAGGTAATGGAATATGCCCGTAATTCCTGAAAATCTCCCTGACGTAGCGCTTGATCCTATTACGGATAACAGCACAACCAACCTTTTTACTGACCGTAACCCCGAGGCGTGCCTGCTTTACATCATTTAACTGCCAAACAACAAGAAAACCCTTGGTTACGCATTTATTAGGCGAAGATGTCAACCTAACAAAATCAGCCCGCTTACGCAAGCGTGCTGATTTTGGATAGAATTTGCCTACAGGCCCCTGCCCGTCAATCTGGAAATTATTTGGTTGCAATGCGAACTGAAAGGTTTTTGCGGCCCTTAGCCCTTCTACGCTTGATAACCAATCTACCATTTTTGGTGGACATTCTTACAAGAAAACCATGGGTTCTCTTGCGTGAAGTATTACTTGGCTGGAAAGTTCTTTTCATCTCGGCACTCCTATCCGATAAAATTTTTCAGGAAATGGGTTATTAATCATATCGGCATATATTTGTCAATAAATTTATTCCGGGTGATGTTTTGCCATGAGATTTGATTTGCCTTGATAAATGGGGCGGCCTCTGGTAATCTTCTGCATCCTTACAAAGTTTATTTATTAATATAATTACTGTAAGTTGCCGTATTAATTTAATAAAAAGTTATCAACAGGTGTTGAAAATCATGTTAATAACTTAAAGCAGCCCACTGAAGCCCGTTTCTGAAACCTGCTTATACCATTGGTGGTTTTTCTGTTCGCACCAATGTGGATAACTATACCTTTATACTCCTGATAACGATCGATTCTATGCAAGAAGCCTGGCAACAAGCATCCGACAATTTGGAAAAAGTTCTGTCTGAACGCGATTTTACCACGTGGATCAAACCAATACGTTACAGTCATCATGACGACGATTCCGTGTTCTTATCCGTTCCTACATCTTTTTTCAAAGAATGGCTGGAAGAACATTATCACAAGGTTTTGACCGGTGCATTATCAATGACATCGGGCCACAATGTTCACATCAATTTTCTTATCAAAGAAAATGAGAACGAATCCGATGCAAACCTTCCGGAAAATCTTATTATCAAAGGTCACCAGGATTCTGACCAAGCTCAGATTTCTCAAACAGATTCCGCATTTACGCCTCTCAACAATAAATATACCTTTGATCTGTTCGTTAGCGGGACAGGCAATCATTTTGCCCACGCCGCTGCCATGGCAGTAGCAAACAATCCTGCAGACACCTATAATCCTCTGTTTATATATGGCGGTGTCGGACTTGGCAAAAGCCATCTGCTAAACGCCATCGGCCACACTATTCGAAAAGTTTCACCTGCAATGAACGTCTGTTACTGTTCCGCCGAGAAATTCATGTATGAAATGGTAAATCATCTGCGGCTCAAGAAGATGGACCTGTTCAGGAACAGATTCAGAAACGTGGATGTGCTCCTGATTGATGACATACAATTCATTTCCGGAAAAACAGGCACACAAGAAGAATTTTTCCATACCTTTAACGCGCTCCACGAAGCACATAAACAGATCGTCATAACTTCCGACAAGTTTCCAAGGGAAATTTCCGATCTTGAAGAACGCCTTCGCTCCCGTTTCGAATGGGGTCTTATCGCAGATATACAACCACCGGATCTGGAAACCAAAATAGCCATCCTCAAGAAAAAATCAGAAATTTTCAAAATACAGCTTCCCGACGATGTCGCATATTTCCTGGCATCCAGCGATACCCGCAACATACGTGAACTCGAAGGGATGCTGATAAGGCTAGGAGCTTACAGCAGCTTACAGAGTATTCCTATAACCCTTACAATGGCCAAGGAAAGCCTCAAGGATATCCTTGGTGACAGACGCAGGGAAATTACCGTTGAATTGATACAAAAAGCGACCGCGGATCAGTTTGGCATCAAGGTGGCTGAATTGAAATCCGATAAGCGGCTCAAGAATTTTGTCCAAGCAAGGCAAGTTGCTATCTGGCTTTGTAGGGATTTGACCAAATCATCATATCCGGATATTGGCGCTCGATTTGGTGGCAAGGACCATTCAACAGTCATTTACGCCGCCAAAAAAATAGATAATGCACTCAAAGATGATCATAAACTAGCTAAAATTGTTGCGGATATTAAAAATAATCTTCTCAAGTAAGGATAACCTGTATACAGGGCAGATAAAAATATGTGCATAACTTTTTGCCTGTTGATAAACATCACTGTTCAAAGAATTTCATAAACAACTATTACGCAGGTAATTTTCATTTATTTTCATACGGTTATACAGTTATCAACCGTATCAACACCCTCTACAAGAACTACAAAGTTTTTTATATTTTATAAAGATATTATTCCGTAAGGAGTGGCATATGGAATTCAGAATCGATAAAGAAGTCTTTCTCAAATCACTGCAGAAAATACAGGGTATTGTTGAAAAACGAACCTCCATGCCAATTCTGTCGAATGTAATGCTGGAGGCTACGGATTCAGCCCTCCATGTGACTGCCACTGATCTCGAAGTGGGAATGAAAAGCAGCTACCCAGCAGAAGTAGCTACGCCGGGCAAGATTACGGTGGGAGCAAAAAAACTGTACGAGATAGTCAAGGAACTACCGAATCAGGTGATAATTTTCACTACCAAGGACAACGATTGGGTAGAAATCAAATGCGGCAAGGTGCAGTTCAATATAGTTGGTCTTTCTCCGGAGGAATTTCCATATTTCCCGGCTGTTAAGGAAGAAAATCTTTTTGAGATAGAAAGCTCGCTTCTGAAGGGGATGATAGAAAAGACATCATTTGCCATATGCAACGACGAAACAAAATATAATCTCAACGGATTGTTCACCAAGGTTGAAACAACTGAGGGTGGTGACCAGAATCTCAAAATGGTTGCCACAGACGGGCACAGACTTTCCATTGCCAAAGGAACTTTCAAGGGAAATGCCGGCCCGGAACTCAGCAAGGGAGTCATTCTACCGAAAAAAGGCATCTATGAGATGAAAAAGATTACCGATGAGGAGAGTGGCGGCACCCTCATGTTTGGTTTCATGGACAATAGCGCTGTTATCAAACGTGGTGATTCCTATATGGTCATGCGCCTTGTTGATGGTGAATTTCCCGATTACAACCGGGTTGTTCCAGTTGCCAACAACCGCATTATAACTATCAATAAAGAGGTTTTTACCCATTCGGTACGCAGGATGGCAATTCTCTCAAGTGAGAAATTCAAGGGCATCATGTTGGAGATATCCAACACTGGCATCAAAATTTCGTCCAGCAATCCGGAATTGGGTGATGCCATGGAAGAGATCGACGTAACGTATGATGGCGAGCCGTTTGCCGTAAGATTCAATGCCCGCTACCTGCTGGATGTATTGGCAGTAACAGATACGGATTGTATTGAGATGAAATTCAAGGACGAACTTTCTCCATCGATAATAGTCCCGGAAAAATCCGATAGTTTCCTCGCAGTGATCATGCCCATGAGACTATAGAAACTAATAGATGCGACTTAAGCACCTGGCAATTGCAGGCTTTCGCAATATCGGAATGGTTAGGGTCATGCCGGGCGAACGCTTCAACTTGTTGTACGGACTCAACGGACAAGGCAAAACCAACCTGCTAGAGGCAATTTACCTGTTGGGGAGCCCCCGTTCTTTCAGAAATTCCAGATTTCCGGACCTGATAAGGCATGGCGAACGGACAGCACTGATACATGGAGCGATTGAATCCGGAGGTACGAGGAGCAATATAAAACTTAGCCTGGAAACTATCGGCCGCAGGGTTGAGATCGATGGCAAGGCAGTTCAAAGGGCATCAGATCTCCATGGCAGGTTGAATGCGGTCGTATTTTCCCCCGATGACACTGGAATGGTCAGAATGGGTCCGGATGCGCGCAGACGCTATCTGGACCGCGCCGTTTATACGGGTAATATTGGTTACCTGCAGAGTTGGCATAATTATCATCGCATTCTCAAGCAGCGTAACCATCTTCTGAAAAGCAGCGACAGATCGGGACTGGATACATGGACCGAACAACTGGCCGAGGCAGGAGCCGAGGTAATCGAACAGCGGCGACGGTTCGTGTTGCAACTTAACGACACGTTGCAGCTTTACTATGCAATGATTTCCGGCGGTAGCGAATCAGCCGGCATATGTTATCGTCCAGAAGGGGTGCAGGCCGACGGGCGGGAATGTATTCGTGCGGAACTGCTGGAACTGTTTGCCAAGCATGGGCGTAGCGATGAACGCTATGGCACCACTACTGCCGGACCGCACCGGGATGACCTGACGCTTACTCTTGATAACAGGCCGCTCAAGTCCTTTGGATCCCAGGGCCAACAGAAAAGCTTTGTGCTGGCCCTGAAGATGGCGGAGATAGACAACCTGCAGGCAATCTTCAACGAGCCGCCCCTGCTGCTTTTGGACGACATGGGTTCCGAGCTTGATGCCGTCCGCAACCGCAATCTGATGAATTTTCTGATGTCACGCGACATTCAGGTATTTATGACAACAACAGAACAAACACCAGCCCTGTTGGGGGCTGTAGCACAATGCGCCGTCTTTCGTGTGGAAGACGGCAATCTGACGTTTGAGGGAAATGAATCGCATGAGTGAACAGGCAAATATGACACAATTACATTCGGAAGAATACGGTGCCGACAGCATCAAGGTACTGGAAGGACTGGCCGCGGTACGCAAACGACCGGCCATGTACATCGGCTCCACCTCCAGCACCGGCCTGCACCACCTGGTTTACGAAATCGTGGATAACGCCATTGACGAAGCCCTTGCCGGTCACTGCGACAATGTCGGCGTGACCATCAACACCGACGGTTCGGTAACGGTTGTGGACAACGGCCGCGGTATTCCCACCGACATGATGCCCAGCGAGGGAAAATCGGCTGCCGAGGTTGTTATGACCGTACTGCACGCCGGCGGCAAGTTCGACAACGATGCGTACAAGGTTTCCGGCGGATTGCACGGAGTAGGCGTTTCGGTAGTCAATGCACTTTCCAAATGGTTGGAACTGGAGATTCGCCGCGATAACAAGGTATTTCGACAGTCTTACCGCCGTGGCGATCCTGTGGCGCCGCTGGAAATATCCGGCGAAACCAAGAAGCGCGGCACCAAGATCACCTTCATGCCGGACGAAGAAATTTTCGAGACCACCGAATACTCCTTTGACGTGCTTTCCCAACGCCTTAGGGAACTGGCCTTTCTCAACGCCGGGGTACGGATCAAGATCACCGACGAACGGGTGGAAAACAAGTCTCACGAATTTTTCTACGAGGGGGGCATCAACTCCTTTGTGGAGTATCTGAATCGCAACAAGACCCCTCTACACCCCAAGCCGATCTACATCAAGGGCGAAAAAGGTGGCGTGGAGACAGAGGTCTCCATGCAGTACAACGACTCCTACGACGAGAAGATCTTCACATTTGCCAACAATATCAACACCCATGAGGGTGGCACCCACCTGGCGGGTTTCAAGGCGGCCCTGACCCGTACCATGAACAGCTATGCTGCGGCCAACAACCTCCTCAAGAACGCCAAGGTGACCATCTCCGGTGATGACCTGCGCGAAGGGCTGACCTGTGTCATCTCGGTCAAGATCCCCCAGCCGCAGTTCGAGGGGCAGACCAAGACCAAGCTTGGTAACTCCGAAGTCAAAGGGTACGTCGAGACCCTGTTGAACGATAAATTGGCCCAGTTCCTGGAGGAGAATCCCCAGGTCGCCAAGCGCATCCTGGAAAAATCCATCGAGGCGGCTCGTGCCCGCGAAGCGGCCCGCAAGGCCCGCGATCTGACCCGGCGCAAAGGAGCCCTGGATATGGGTGGTCTGCCGGGCAAACTGGCGGACTGCCAGGAGAAGGACCCGGCCCTGTGCGAACTGTACCTGGTCGAGGGCGATTCGGCCGGCGGTTCCGCCAAACAGGGTCGCGACCGCAAAAACCAGGCTATCCTCCCGCTCAAGGGGAAGATTCTCAACGTGGAGAAGGCCCGTTTCGATAAGATGATCGCCTCCCAGGAGATCCGCACCCTGATCACGGCCTTGGGGACCGGCATCGGCAAGGACGATTTCGACATCGCCAAGTTGCGTTACCACCGCATCATCGTCATGACCGACGCCGACGTGGACGGCTCCCACATCCTCACTCTGCTGTTGACATTCTTCTACCGCAATATGCGTGAACTGATCGAGCGCGGCCATCTCTACATTGCCCAGCCGCCGCTCTACAAGGTCAAGCGCGGCAAGAAGGAGATGTATCTCAAGAACGAACACGCCATGCAAAACTTTCTGTTGGAGGAAGGGGCCGAGGAGCTGACGCTTAAGCTGGAAAAAGGGGACCGAATTTACATCGGTAAGCAGATTATCCCGGTAATCAAGCAGTTTATCGAGAACCGAGCCATATTTGACAAGGTGGTCAAGAAAGGCATTGCCTCTGACCTGCTCTCGATCATTGTACGGGCCAACGTGCCGGCCGGGATCGAGGAATTGACAGGTATGGAACCCTATTTGGAGGCTATGAAGGCGCTTTCCCCCGGCTCCGAGTACCAGATCGAAGAAGAACGCATTGCCTTCCGTATCGGCAACATTCGCGCCATTATCGACCACCAGGCCCTCTCGGTACTCTCAACTCACGAGTATGAGCTGCTGGTTGAGAACCACCGCCGGGTGGTGGATACCATGGCCGACGGCCGCGCCTTTCTGGAACAGCAGGATGGCGGCAAGCTGTTGCTGGAGACGTCCAATCACGAGGAACTTCTTGTCTTCTTCCTGGAGCAGGCCAAAAAGGGTCTGGCCATCCAGCGCTACAAAGGTCTTGGTGAGATGAACCCGGAACAGCTCTGGGAAACCACCATGAACCCGGATAACCGGGTGCTGCTGCAGGTCAAGATCGAGGATGTGGTGGAATCGGACGAGATCTTCACCATCCTGATGGGGGATCAAGTTGAACCGCGCCGCGAATTTATTGAAACCAACGCGCTCAACGTGGTCAACCTGGATATCTGAAATAAATAACATTCGTTGATATAAGAGGAACTGATGCTTACCAACACACCAAACAAGATAGCAGTTAACATCGAAGACGAGATGAAGCGCTCCTACATGGATTACGCCATGTCGGTCATCATCGGCCGCGCTCTGCCGGACGTGCGCGACGGCCTCAAGCCGGTACACCGCCGCTGTCTGTATGCCATGTACGACATGGGCAATGACTATAACAAACCCTACAAGAAATCGGCCCGCGTGGTCGGTGACGTGATCGGTAAGTACCATCCCCATGGCGACACCGCAGCCTACGACACCATCGTGCGCATGGCCCAGGACTTCTCACTGCGCTACATGCTGGTAGACGGCCAGGGGAACTTCGGTTCGGTGGACGGCGACTCGCCGGCCGCCATGCGCTACACCGAGATCCGCCTGCGCCAGCTCTCCAACGAGCTGCTGGCCGACCTGGACAAAGAAACCGTCAACATGCAACCCAACTACAACGACGAGTTTCTGGAGCCGACGGTCCTACCCTCCAAGTTTCCCAACCTGCTGGTCAACGGCTCATCAGGTATCGCTGTTGGCATGGCTACCAACATACCTCCCCATAACCTGGTGGAGGTGATCGACGGTATTATCGCCACGATCCACAACCCGGACCTCTCCTTCGAGGAGCTGCTGGCCCTGGTACCCGGCCCCGACTTCCCCACCGGCGCCACCATCTACGGCCGCCAAGGGATCCGGGATGCCTACGCCACCGGCCGCGGCATCATCCAAATCCGCGCCAAGGCCCACGTGGAGGCTGCCAAGAAAACCGAGCGTCAGTCAATAATCATCACCGAACTCCCTTACCAGGTCAACAAGGCGCGCCTGATAGAGAAAATCGCCGAACTGGTCAAGGAAAAGAAGGTAGAGGGGATCACCGAGATTCGCGACGAGTCGGACCGGGAAGGGATGCGGATCGTCATCGAGGTCAAGCGGGACGAGAATGCCGAGGTGCTGCTCAACCAGCTCTACAAGCACACCCAGTTGCAGACCTCCTTCGGCATCATCATGATCGCCATCGTACACAACCGCCCACGGGTACTGACCCTGCGGGAGGTGATGGACTGTTTTGTCGACCACCGCTGCGAGGTGGTTACCCGCCGTACCAACTTCGAGCTGAAAAAGGCCCTGGCCCGCGCCCATATCCTGGAAGGCCTCAAGATCGCCCTGGATTGGCTGGATGCTGTCATTGAACTGATCCGCGAATCCAAGACTCCGCCAGAGGCAAAACAGGGACTGATGGAGGGCAAATTTGCCGATCCGGATTACCTCAAGCGCCTCGACCTGCCCATGCCTGTGGGCTACGAAGGAGCGGTGCAGCTCTCCGAGATCCAGGCCCAGGCCATTCTGGAAATGCGCTTGCAACGGCTGACCGGCCTGGAGCGGGACAAGATCATTGCCGAGTACGAAGAGGTGCTCAAATTCATCGCCCGTCTGCGGGAGATCCTGGCCTCTGACACCGAGATCCTCAAGATCATTGTTGGCGAGTTGACCGAGATCCGCGACAAGTTCGGCGACAAGCGTCGTTCCGAGATCGTGGACAAGACCGCCGACATCTCACTGGAAGATACCATCGAGGACGAGGAGATGGTGGTGACCATCTCCCACACCGGCTACATCAAGCGGAGCGCGGTCGATCTGTACCGCTCCCAGCGGCGCGGCGGCAAGGGCAAGACCGGCATGAAGACCAAGGAAGAGGATTTCGTGGAACAGCTGTTCATCGCCTCCACCAAGGACTACCTGCTCTGTTTCACCGATGCCGGCCGCATGTACTGGCTCAAGGTCTACGAGATCCCAGAGGGAAGCCGCACCACCAAGGGCAAGGCGGTGGTCAACCTGGTCAACGTTGCCATGGATGAGAAGATCACCACCATCCTGCCGGTTAAGGAGTTCACCGAGGATACCTACCTGTTCATGGCTACGAAAAAGGGTGTGGTCAAGAAGACGCCCCTGGTGGAGTACTCCAACGTGCGTTCCGGCGGCATCATCGCCGTCAAGCTGGACGAGGGGGACAAGCTGATCTCCGTGGCCCTGACCGACGGCACCAAGGATGTCTTCCTGGCCTCGCGGGACGGCAAGGCCATCCGCTTCAACGAAGAGGATGCCCGTCCCATGGGGCGCGTCACCCGCGGAGTGCGCGGCATGACACTGTCGGTGGATGATGAGGTGATCGGTATGGAGATCGTGGACAACGCCGCTGTCGGCTCCACCATCTTCACGGTCTGCGAGAACGGTTACGGAAAACGCACCGACCTGGACGAGTACCGTGACCAGACCCGCGGCGGCAAGGGGATCATCACCATCAAGACCACCGACCGCAACGGCAGCGTGGTCAATGTCATGCAGGTCAGCAACGACAACGACCTGATGGTGATCACCGACAACGGCAAGATCCTCAGGGTGCCGGTTTCCGGTTTCTCGGTCATCGGCCGCAACACCCAGGGTGTGCGCCTTATAACCACCGAGGAGAAGGAAAAGGTGGTGGCCGTGGCCCGGCTGGCGGAGAAGGAAGAGGACGACGAGGAGCTTGAGGAATAACGTAGGATGTCCGATGTGGCGTCTCTGATACTGGCAGGCACACTGGCCTGTCACCATAAAAATATACAATTATGACCAGACTCTTGAAAATAGATAAAACCCTGCGTGAACGGCGGCGTATCATCCGGCTGCTGGATTTTCTCAAACGTGAAGACCTGACCGGCGACCAGATGGAACGCATCGGCCGACGCCTGCAGAAATCCGGGCGGCGCGCCCTCCGACCGTTGGTGCGCAAGCTGTGGCATGAGCAGAACGGCACTGCCATTTACCGCTATACCTGCATGCTGGATTTCTTTGACGATTCAAGCTGGCTCGATCAGTTGATCCAGATCACCCTGAAACGAAAGGATCTGGAGGACGATGGCCGCTTGGCGTTGCTGGATGCGCTGCAGGACTACGGCATTGATATCACCTCGCCCCCTTTTGCGGCAATGACCGGCTATGGCGCCGGTTCCATTGAAGGATTTATCGGGGATTGCCTGAAAGATGGCGACCGTGGGCAAGTACGATTTATGGACGTGTTCCTGGATGCCGGTGACGAGGTTCGCGTACACATGATACGGGGTCTTGCGGAGGCCAATAGCACCGAAGCGGTTGCGGTTCTGGAGATACTGATTTCTTTCGAACGGGCCGAGGTGGTCCAAGAGGCGATTACGGCGCTGGGCAAGACCAGAAACGGATTTGCTCTCCACGTGTTGAACAAGGCGGAACAGCGCCACGAGGGTGAACTGGCCGTGCTGATCCGGCGCAACATCCGCCGGCTCTCCTTCATGGGTGTCCGCGAACCGCTGGAACTCCCGGATTCCTTTCAGGCGCCACTGCCGTTTTACTCGGTATTGGCCGGGCCCATAGATATTTACGGTTCCCGCTCCCTGTGGTTTTCCTGGAAGCTGGAAGATTCCGGTTATGCCGCGATGCTGCTTTTGGCAGGTGAATCGGATGGCCTGATCAATGCCTTGAGTTACCGGATGAAAGACGATCGGGAGTATGATTCGGTATTGAGGGACATGGCGGCCGGCGAGATATTGGAGCAGGTCGAGCCTGGCTATGCCCTTGCCCTGCTGCGCGACGCGCTTTTCCACAGCCGCGAGCAGGGTTATTTCCTGCCACCTGATTTTTACGTAGACATGCGCATGTTCAGCCCTGATGTGATCAGGCCCGAGGGGTATGTGCCCCGCTTCAGCCTGGAGCATCTTGAAGGGATCGTGGAACGGATTCCGGCCTTTGTGGCCAGCAGTAACGAACTGCTGGACTGCCCGAGCCTGGAGGGGTGGTTGTTGTCCGAGCCGGCGGTCTACGACGTTGCCGAAAGGTTGAACGCACTGGATAAAAAGAACGGTCAGGCCGGATTTTCCGAGGATGAGCTCGAAGCG
This sequence comes from Geobacter sp., assembly GCA_003574895.1. Lineage (GTDB taxonomy): Bacteria > Desulfobacterota > Desulfuromonadia > Geobacterales > Pseudopelobacteraceae > JACPFJ01. The sequence goes on along the minus strand of PJFB01000014.1, from coordinate 80,992 downwards.
GAAATGGCCCGTTTTTGCGAGGAGTTGATCACGCCGCGCCGGGCCGAGCTGATCAAACGGCTGCTTCTGACGGCTGATTACATGCAACAGACCAAGTGCGATGAAAATCTGGTGCAGCACACCCTGGCCACGGCACTAAGCCTGGTGGGGGGATTCCTCCCGGAGGCGCGCCATCCGTTCGTTCGGCGCCTGATCCTGGACAGTATCGAGACAGCCCGACAGGCATTGGCGGAAGGATATGATCTGCGGTTGGAGGAGTACCATGACGAGGAGTAACGTTGAACGCATAGCCGTAATCGGCGGCGGTAGCTGGGGCTCCGCCCTGGCCGACGTGATCGCCAGGAATGGCCATGACACCACGCTCTGGATCTATGAGCAGGATCTTGCCCTTGAAGTTGCCGCTACCCACATCAATTCGGTCTATTTGCCCGGCATCCCGCTCCACCCGTCATTGGCCTGCACCAGCAGCCTTGGCGAGGCACTGGCGGACCGCACCTTGATTCTGCTGGTAACACCGGTGCAGGTCATGCGCAGCGTGCTGGCCCAGGCCGCCGCGGAGATTCGTCCCGATGCCTTGATCGTCAATGCCTCCAAAGGGATCGAGCTGGATTCGCTCATGACGGTCTCCCGGATCTGCGCAGAGTTGCTGGGCGAGGATGTGTTGGCCCGTTACGTGGCCCTGTCCGGCCCATCATTTGCCCGTGAGGTGGCCAGCGGGCTTCCGACGTTGATCGTGGCCGCATCACGCAACGAGGAGTGTGCCAGGCGCGTGCAGTGGGTACTAAGCAATCCGTCGTTCCGGGTTTACACCAACAGCGATGTATCCGGTGTGGAACTGGGGGGCGCGGTCAAGAACGTGATCGCCATTGCGGCCGGCATCTGCGACGGGCTCGGCTTCGGACACAACGCCAGGGCCGCCCTGATTACCCGCGGCCTGGCCGAGATGAACCGTCTGGGACAGGCCATGGGCGCCCAGGCAGCCACTTTTGCCGGACTTGCCGGCATGGGCGACCTGGTGCTGACCTGTACCGGCGACCTGTCACGCAACCGCAGCGTCGGGTTCAAGCTGGGCCAGGGGATGCGTCTGGTGGATATCCTGGCAGAGATGCGCATGGTGGCCGAAGGGGTGAAGACTGCCGAATCGGTCTATCAGCTCGCCGTCCGTCTCGGGGTGGAAATGCCTATCGTTGAAAAAGTCTACCAGATCCTCCATGAGGACAAACCAGCCCGCCAAGCAGTCAGCGAGTTGATGTCGCGGGATCTCAAGCCCGAGACCTAGGCGCTGTCTGTACATGAAACTAAAGACCAGCATCAGAACCCGATTTTTTCTCTCTATCCTGCTCTGCCTGCTTCCTATCCACGCCATTCTCGTCTATTCATTTGTCTCGCGCTTCGACGGTTTCTTTAACGAACGGATCGTTAAAAACCTCGATGATGGGCTCAATGTGGTCCGCACCCAGTTTAACAGCAGGCTGGTTGAGATGCGCAACGCCTTTCTCTTTCCGGCCTCCTCTCCCGAGATTCAACAACACATCATGGCCCGCGACACAGCCTGGCTGACCAAATCGCTCCGGAGCTGGAACAATATCCTGCCCTATGTGGATTTCATGGCGATCGTCGATACGGGCATGAGGCCGTTGGCGTTGAGAAATTTGCGCGACATCCCCGACAATTTCAAACCGCTCCTTGAAGACGCCATCCGCAAGCGCTTGCCGGTCGTCTCGGTGGAATTGGTTTCATGCTCTCTGCTGGGCAGATTGGGAAGTCATCCCTTTTGTGAAAATGGCAAAGACAGCTCCGTGCTGGCAGCGATCAGCGTCACCCCGGTAATCGTGCCGGACGGTCGCATTTTGGGCGGGATTATAAGCGCCGATGTGATCAACAACGACCCGTTTCTGCGGCACCAGGTGGAGTCTATCTTCGGTAATGGCATCGAAGCGGTCATTACCCAGGGCGAGGTTCCGATTGTGGGGAGCCTGCGTAGTGAAAAAGAGCGCAGCAAATTTCGCATAAGCCGCGCCATCATGACGCGACTGGCTCGGGAGGGGCACTTTCGGGACGAGGCGCTCATAGGCGGGATCGCCTATCGGACTGCGATCGCGCCGCTCAGGAATATTGATGGTTCCGTGGTGGGAACCATATTGGTTGCCCTGCATGATAAGGACTACCGCGTGATGCGCCGCCAGAACCTGGGGAGCATTGTCGGGATGCTTGCCGTGGGGACGCCGTTGCTGTTCCTGATGGCGCTCTATCTGGCGCGCCGCTTTACAAGACCGCTCAAAGACCTGATTGCCGGAGCCGAAAAAATCGGTCGTGGCGATTTTGAGCACCGCACCATGGTCAGGTCCGGCGATGAACTGGAGATCCTGGCGGACGCCTTCAACCGCATGTCCCTCGACCTTGCAGATCGAGACAGGATTATCCGTAGTAACACCGTAGAACTGGAATCCGCCAACAGCCGTCTGTCGCAGATGAATGAGGGGCTGGAACGGGTCGTTGCCCAACGGACCATGGAACTTCAGCGCGAGAAGAGATGGCTTGAAGCGATCCTCTCCTGCCTATCGGAAGGATTGCTGGTTTTTGACGGCAACGCCAGCATCAGCCTGGCAAATCCGGCTGCCCGCGACATCCTCGATCTGAACTCCCAAGGGGAGACGGATGGGGAGGCCGTCAGGGGGGTGATGACCGGGCGTGTCCGCAAACATATCGATGCCTTGAGGAGCGGTCAGGAAAAGGAGCCCTGGGAAGACAAGCTGGAGATGAACGGCAAGCGGCTGAAAGTGATCCTTTCACCCCTGACCGACATAAACGGGGATCTGTCCGGGGTGATCATGTCGCTACGGGACGTGTCCGTGGCTGCAACCATCGATGAAATGAAGCGTGATTTCATCTCCAAGATTTCCCACGAACTCAAGACACCACTGACCTCCATCCGCGGTGCGCTGCACTTCATGCTGGAGCACCCCAATCAATCCGGACAGGCCGAACAGGAATTGGTCTCCATCTGTTACCGGAATACGGAACGGCTGATGAGGCTGATCAACGACATCCTCGATCTCTCCAAAATGGAGGCCGGCAAGATGTCCTTCAACTTGATGTCCAGGTCCATCTGGCAGATCGTGTCCCTGGCGTGTGAGGAAATCAGCGGTTATGCCATGGAGCACGGCATTAAGCTGGTTAATATGGTGGATAATGGTTTACCGCCCATTTGCGGAGATGACGATCGCCTGGTGCAGGTAATCAGCAACCTGTTGTCAAATGCCATCAAGTTTTCTCCGCGGGACACCCTGGTCGTGATCAAGTCGGAATTACGTGACGATATGGTCGAGATCAGCGTCATCGACGAAGGTCATCCGATTCAGTGGCTGGATCGGGAACGGCTTTTCCACACATTCCAGCAGTTGGACAGTTCCCAGGGTTACGTGGCCGGAACCGGCCTTGGCCTGGCCATTTGCAAGGAGATTGTTGAACGCCATGGCGGCCGGATCTACTACTCGCCGGCAACGCCGAAGGGAAACCGGTTTGCCTTTACCCTGCCGCTCAGTCACTTGGTGGATGGCAAGCGCACTTATGCGGATGATGAAAATGAAAAGTCATGCGGATAGGTCACGGTCATGAAGTCCAAGCCATAAACTCCAAGCGTTGTTCAACTTGACAACACTTGTCCTCCGTTGTTACAATCTCCAACATGAATGCAGACCTGATGCTCAATGAGCGGCACATTATATCCGAAAAGGCCTTTGTTGAAATGGTGGTGTGGCACCTGCCTTTGCCGCTTCCAGGTAGTATCCATTGCTTCAAATATCGGCTTGCGCTTGTGGTGAGCGGTTCTTGTGTGCTGCGTTACGATAATGAGGCTGGCAAGGGCGATCATAAACATACCGGTCAGATTGAAATTCCGTACGATTTTACAACACCGAAGGCCCTTCTGAAAGATTTCTGGAACGACGTAGATAAGTGGAGGTACTGATATGCGCACAGTTACATTGGAGGTCTCTTCCCGTGAAAGCACAAATAGAAGATTCTTGCGAGCATTCGAGGGTGAAGCCCAAGGGGACATCATCAGCTTCGAGTCGCCCTCACTTTTATTCAAGGTCCTCTCCGGCAAGCGATGGGAAATGCTGAACGTCATGACGGGTTCTGGACCAATGACTATTCGTGAACTGGCACGTCGCTTGGGAAGGGATGTGAAAGCGGTACATGGCGATGTACATGCTCTGTTAAATGCAGGGATACTGCAAAAAACAGACACTGGCCAAATCGTTTTTCCGTATGACGCCTTGCATGTGGATTTCATGCTTAAAGATGCTGCCTGAAATTTGTATTAGTATGGATAGAAACACATACCGAGGTTGCCTTAGCTTATGAACTCTGAACGCCAGACTAGACAAGAAAAGATCGACCTGCAATTGGGCCGTGCCGGTTGGGCCGTGGGCAGCAGGCGCCTGGTTGAAAAGTTTATTTGTTTAGCCCACCTGGACAACTTTCCCTGGCCCGATACGACTGAAAAGCAACAGACCACTATCGAAGCCGCTGCCCAAGCTGTCCTCTACGCTCGCACCAAACACCCCACTTCCACCATTGCTGATCTCTACGATCCCCTGACTATGCCGCCGGAACTGGTTAGGGCGCATCAGGTGCTGGATCGCGCCGTTGATGCCGCCTATGGCAAGACCGCCTTCAATACCGAAGCCTAGCGGGTGGCGTTTCTCTTTGAGCGTTATCAGCAGTTGATTGCGCCATTGGCGGCGATGGGAACAATAGAGGAAAATAAAAAGTCGTAAACATTGACACAAAGCTGCGTCTGACCCTGGAGGAACATCGTTATGACACGAGTTCTTAATATTACAAAGGTACAAGAAACGCATCTCTGGTCCCTTCTTGCAGCAAGGGAAAATGAAGAGTCTCGTGTTTTATCGGTTAATGTCATCACGTTGTGTGATGAAGCTGTTAACCGTATGAAGGCTATGTACGCTTATGCACCTCAATACACTTTGCATGATGATCGGCATCTGCTCCGAACAACGGAGTTAATGGGGCTAGTTTTAGGAGACGTTGCAAAAAAACTGAATGACGTTGAACTGTCTTTATTGATTCTTGCTGCATTCTTTCATGATCAAGGCATGGTCATGTCAGCAGACGAGTACCGTAGACTGGAAGGAGACGAAAAATTTCAACTTTTCAGGGATAATTGGCGAGTTGAGCACCCAAATTACAAGGAAACAACGACACAATTGTGTTCGTCGAACTGCTCAAAAGAGCGCAAAGTAACAGTTGCGTCACAAATTGCTGAACTTGACGCTGCCATGTTCACTGACTACATCCGTGAAACGCATGGCAACAGGGTTACGGAGTTTATACGGTCTGTATATGCCAATGACAAGCGACTTGAAATACAGGCTATAAATCTTGCACCATTTTTAGCCAAGATGTGCAAATCACATACCTTGCCAACTGAAGCTCTAACGTCTCAAGCCGGATTTCATTGTGATGAACAAATCGGCACTTACACAGTAAACCTACCCTTTCTTGCGATGGTGCTAAGACTTGCTGATATTCTGGACTTTGATCGTGATCGTACCCCGGAAGCGCTCCTTAAAAGCATTCATTTCTCTTCAACCGTAAGTTTGTTCGAGTGGGAAAAGCATCGCTCGGTTGAAGGCTGGCAAATATCTTCTGACTTAATTCGATTTACTATTAGATGCAAGCATCCTGCTTATGAAGCGGCTGCACGCCAATATATGGATTGGGTAGATGCAGAACTCGCGGCTTCAAGAGAAATATGTCGTATGCAACCGCGAGACATTAAAGGTTACGAGTTGAGTCTCCCTACTCATGTAGATAGATCCAGAATACAGCCGCTTGACGATGCATATCAGTTTCACAATCTTGAGTTTAGTCTTTCACGGGATGAGGTAGTGCATCTGTTGATGACGGATAAATTGTATGGCAGAGAAAACCTTTGTATCCGCGAGTTATTACAGAATTCCCTTGATGCAATACGCTATCGAAAGGCGCTCTTTTCTGAGGCTAAAATCCCTTGGAATGATGGAGGCGTTGCTTTTAGGCACTACGTTAACGACGATGGGTACGAGGTTTTGGAGTGTTCGGATAACGGGTCCGGAATGGATGAAGATATTATCAAAAACTTCTTCGTCAGGGCTGGCAGGAGTTTTTATCGGTCTCCATATTTCGAACGGGAAAGAAACCGCTTAAAAGCATCTGGAAATGACTTCGATCCCTGTTCAAAGTTTGGCATAGGTTTCATGTCGTGCTTTATGCTGGGAGATAGAATAACAATTACAACCCGTAGAGATTATGGCTATGGTCGGGAAGTAGGGCCACCCATTATTGCTGAAATTCAAGGATTGAGTGGGCTTGTTGTCGTTAAAAAGGGCGACTCAATGCAGCCAATTGGCACTACTATTTCGATAGTAACACGACAGAAACCTTCTTTTTTGGATGCCTGGACAGATAAAGTGTGGCTGTGCCGTACACTGAAAGGTTACGCGTTAGCTACAGAGTTTCCAATTTCAGCTCAATGTGACGTCCCAGAATTAAAGGAAACATTAACCATTCCGCCGATTATCGAACCCGCTCTTACTCCGATGGAGAAGGGACATGTTCAACAATGTGTATCCCTTTTTCAAGACTTGTCAAAGGTAACTCCAAATCTATCAGGATTTGCCAAGGAATCGTTTTTAGTTGATGAAAATGGTATTCCATGTGTCTCAAATGATGAAGCTGGATGGAGTGCTGGATTACAAATGTCGAGAAAAACTTGGAGAGTCGTTTTTCACTCTTCGGAACTAACTGTGGGGAAACATTTTAATGGTGAAGGTATTCCTGTTTGTATGGATGGTATTTTAGTCGCTGGCAAACCGGGCCGGCCTTCATTTAGATCCGACACCCAAATTTTAGGCTGGCGCAACTCTAAGATCTATTCACCTTGTCCTGCATTGATTGATGTGCGGGGTAAGCTTAAACCTGAAATAACGCCAGGAAGAATTCCGCCAGAGAATATGGGTATAGATTTGCCGCCTGGCTGGAAGCAGCTTTCCGAAACATTTCAGCAGGGGCTTGGTCTGCTTTGGGAGCAATATTTAAATTATGTTCGTAAGGGGATGGCACCTGATACATTTTGGAAACTTTCTGTAATTCATGTCATTAAAGTTAGTTGGATTCCCAGCAATACTCTTTGGGAACTACTTTCTATTTCTCTCTTCAGGGAGGGGCACAACACAGAGTGGAGCATGGTTCGAGAGCTTGGGGAGTTGTCATTTTGTGAAGACAGTGAGATGCCGCTTCTCCTTCAAGACAAACGTGGCTTGGTAATAGGGCCGGATACAGATTTAGATAACTGGGAGAAAGATGGCGAAGAGAGCCCACATTTAAGCTGGGCAATGAATTCAATCGTTTTGCTGATGTGTTGCCTTGACATTAGAGAAGGTTGTATTTTTTTGTCACCTTTAGCACCATCCAATGCTATGCCGCTTGCTCAATATGCGAACTCCCAAGTAGTCGGCATCAACATGTTTTTCATTCAGTACGTTGGCAATGCCTCCGATGCTCTTGCCGTACAGACACCATTCCCGACAGCAAATCGTAATCATCCCCTTGCCCAAATCTCTTTCCAGTCACGACATGCTCACGCTCCGTCAGATTTGCAATCTTTTGCTATGTCTTTTGTAGCGTGCATTTCTGAGGCAATCTCGCCGAGAGACGTGAATGTGTCACTTGATAAACCAGGCTACTGGCAAAAGAGAGTTGGGCATCTGTATTTTTCTGTTCAATGGAGTCAAGTCGATGAGTCGTTGCGTCCACCATATCGCTTATGGTCGAAAGAAAAAGGATGGTTTTCGTTCAATGAAGAGGAGTTTACATTTTGGAAAAACTCTGACGCGAATGCGGACTGAATATCAAGGTATTTGCGTCAAATAAACCCGAAAGCGTTTCCCAAAGCGATATCATCATTCAACTCCACAAAAACTTTGAGGGCTACGCATATTGATGGCAAAGAATTTTACGCCTTAGTTTGCCCGTGACTCATCCAGTTGCATACCATTTTCCTGACGTCAGGAAAATGGTCGATATTGATCTCGGAGCTGAGCGTGAAATGAACTGGTGTTGCGAGATCTTGAAATATACCGAGATGCCAGCAACAGCGAGATTCACGAACGGATTGGAGATGAAATCCCTCGGCGGTTGTTGAAAGACCAGTTACGAATCATGGTTGAACGAGGAGAAATTGGCAAAAAAGGTAAGCTGCGCCATACGCGTTACCTATGGACAAAACAAGCCTGAATTCGTGTTGCATTTAATAAATAATTATCTATAGAACTGCTCATTTCTGCATAACTATGCGGAAAAAATAGAGTTGTCTATAGACAAAATGTTCGCAAATAACTCGTTATTGACCGGTCGAGTCGTCTATAGAAAACCAAATTGCCGGTGCGATAAGGGCGCGGAAAAAGAGATGGGATATTAAATCGTAAATTTCACTGGCGGTTGAAAAAGAGCAACGCATGAAAAAACCGACAACAAAAGATCACAACAAATCCGCATTTACCGAAGTTGTAAACCTGATCCAAGCCGCGCGACACAAGGCCTTTCAGGCGGTCAACACCACCCTGATCGATTTGTACTGGCATGTGGGCGAGTACATCAGCCGCAAGATTGAAAACGCCGAATGGGGAGATGGCGTGGTAGAACAGCTTGCCGCCTATCTTGCCCGCACCCAACCCGGCCTGCGCGGTTTCACGCGCCGAAACCTGTTCCGGATGCGGCAGTTTTACGAGATCTACCACCTGGATGAAAAAGTCCCACCACTGGTGAGACAATTGTCCTGGACTAATAATCTGATTATTCTCAGTCAGAGCAAGCTCCCGGAAGAACGGGAATTCTATTTGCGGCTGGCGATACAGGAAAAATGGAGTACACGAGAGCTTGAACGCCAGTTCAAAGCCGCTCTGTTCGAACGCACGGTACTGCACCCGCCAAAAGTGTCAGCAGTGCTGACACAAATCCATCCTGACGCTCTCAGTGTTTTCAAAGACTCGTATCTGCTGGAGTTTCTCGACTTGCCGGATGGTCATGATGAATCCGACCTGCACAAGAGGCTGTTGCATAAGTTGAAGGAGTTCCTCATTGAATTGGGGCGGGATTTCTGTTTTGTCGGTTCCGAGTTTCCGGTTCAGGTCGGCAAGCGGGACTTTGCATTGGATTTACTGTTCTTTCATCGCGGGCTGAATTGCCTGGTGGCTATTGAGTTGAAAGTCGGGCGGTTTGAGCCGGAATACCTCGGCAAGTTGGGATTTTATCTGGAGGCGCTTGATCGCGATGTGAAAAAGGCGCACGAAAACCCGGCCATCGGGGTTTTGCTCTGTGCCAGCAAGGATGCCGAGGTCGTTGAGTATGCCCTCAGCCGGTCGTTTTCTCCAGCCATGATTGCCGAGTATCAAACCCAGTTGCCGGACAAGCAACTGTTGCAGGCAAAGCTGCATGAGTTTTATCTGCTGAATGTTGGTGAAGAAAGTGGATAGGTAAGCTGCGCCATACGCGCTACCTATGGACAAAACAAAGCGGAATCAATCAAAGTTGATTTGAAAAAATGTCTATTGAACTATTCACTTCTGCATATCTATGCGGAAATAAATAGGGTTATCTATAGACAAAATGTCCGCAAATAATTCGTTATTCACCGATTAAGTTGTCTATAGAGAACCATTATTGAATAGTCAGGAGGCATAAATATGCGCATAGGACACGGATACGACGTCCACCGCTTGGTGGAAGGCAGGAAACTGATCATGGGCGGGGTGGATATCCCCTGGGAGAAAGGGCTTTTGGGGCATTCCGATGCCGACGTGCTGCTGCATGCCATCGCCGACGCCATCCTGGGGGCGATCGGCGAAGGGGACATCGGCAGGCACTTCCCCGATACCGATCCGGCCTTCAAGGGGGCCGACAGCCTGAAACTCCTGGAGCATGTGGGCCGGCTGGCCGCGACCAAGGGGTATTGCCTGGGGAACCTGGATGCCACCATCATTGCCCAGAAGCCGAAGATGGCGCCCCATATCCAGACCATGCGGGAAAACATCGCCCGGGTGCTGAATACCGCGGTGGATCAGGTTAATGTCAAGGCCACCACCGAGGAAGGGCTTGGTTTTACCGGCATTGGAGAGGGGATCGCCGCCCATGCGGTGGCCTTGATGATTGCCGCCTAGAAGGTCTCGGCCGGAACCTGCTTTCAAATCACCCGGCAAGCAACAATGTCAACCGATCCCGCCGCAAAATTCACTCTGCTGAGGCGCCGACCGTTCCTGTTATTCATGGGCGCACGGGTCGCGGCGACCATTGCCTACCAGATGGCGGCGGTTGCCGTTGGCTGGCAGGTCTATGACCTGACGCACAGCGCCCTGAATCTTGGGTTGGTTGGGCTGGTCCAGTTTATTCCGTCATTGCTCCTGGCCCTTTATGTGGGTCATGTTGCCGACCGCCACGATCGGCGGCGCATCGTTTCCATGGCGCAACTGGCCCAGGCCGCGACCATGTGCGGACTGGTAATCGCAACCATGTTGCACCTGATGAACCGGGAAACCATCTTCCTGCTGGTGTTTGTTCTGGGGATCGGGCGCGCCTTTGAATATTCGACCATCCAGACGCTGGTGCCGTCCCTGGTGGAGCCGGAGGTGCTGCCCCAGGCCATGGCAACCGCCTCTTCGGCCAGGCAGACCGCCACCATCATCGGCCCCATGCTGGGCGGTTTTCTCTATATTGCCGGCCCGGCAGCGGTGTACGCAACCAGCTGCCTGCTCCTGCTCTGTTCAGCCGTCATCATCTCCCTGATCCAGGTCCAACGGGCTGCCGTGTCCCGCGAACCGGCCACGTTGCGGACCCTCTTTGCCGGGATCGCCTTCATCCGCAGCCGTCCGGTGGTGCTGGGCGCCATCTCCCTGGACCTCTTTGCGGTCCTGTTCGGCGGCGCCACGGCACTCCTGCCGATCTATGCCCGCGATATCCTTACCGTTGGTCCCCAGGGTCTGGGTCTTTTGCGGGCCGGCCCGGCAATAGGCGCCCTGGGGGCAGCCCTCTATCTGGCGCGCAATCCCTTGCGCAGGCACGTCGGCCGGATCATGTTCGCCTCGGTGGCCTGGTTCGGCCTCATGACCGTTGTGTTCGCGTTGTCCCGCTCGCTGATGCTTTCTTTCCTGGCCTTGATACTCCTTGGTTGGGCCGACATGATCAGCGTGGTAATCCGTTCGTCCCTGGTGCAGTTGGATACGCCGGACGGGATGCGGGGCCGGGTGACCGCCGTCAACGCGGTTTTTATCGGCACTTCCAATGAGTTGGGGGAGTTTGAATCCGGGCTGACCGCCGCTTGGTTCGGCGTTGTGCCGGCCGCCCTGTTGGGCGGGGTCGGGACATTGGTGGTTGTATTGCTCTGGATGCGCCTGTTCCCCCAACTGCTCAAGCGGGAGCGGCTGCACGAGGTTTGAGGGCGCAGGAAGTCGGGTCGCTTACAGCCCCTTGCCCGCCAACTCTTCAATCAGGCGTTTCTGCTCGGCGTTCAGGTCCGCCGGCACGCGAACACCAATCTTTACGTAGAGATCACCCTTGGTGTTTGATCCCAAAGGCTTGACGCCGCACCCCTTGAGACGGATCTTGGTCCCTGACTGAATGCCGGCCGGCACCTTGATGCGCTTGTCACCCTCCAGGGTCGGCACATCCAGGGAGGTTCCCAGGCATGCGCTGCTGAAGGGAATTGCCCGTTCCACGAAAAGATCGCCACCGTCGCGGGTAAAGACCGGATCGGGCAGGACGCGGATGATCAGGTACAGATCGCCCTGTGGCCCGCCGTTTTCTCCTTGTCCGCCTTTGCCGGTGATACGGATCTTGCTGCCGTTATTAACCCCGGCCGGGATTTTGACCTTCAGTTCCTCGCGCTTGCCGTTACGCCGGAACGCCACGACCTTTTCGGCGCCCTGGGCGGCGTCGCGGAAGCTGACATCGGTCTCCATCTCCAGGTCGGTGCCTTTTTGCGGTCCCGGCCGGAAGCCGCCCCGGCCGCCCCTTGCAAAGGCCCCGCCGAACAGGCGCGAAAAAATGTCATCCCCGCCCGTGGTACCAGCCCCCATATCCTTGTAAACATTGCCGAAGTCGAAATTGCGGAAGATGTCCTCCTGGCTGTACTGCTTATGAAAGCCGCTGGAGCCGAAGGTGTCGTACTCTTCCTTTTTCTTGGGATCGGAGAGCACGGCATAGGCCTCGTTGATCTCCTTGAACTTGTCTTCGGCAGACTTGTCGCCCGGATTGCGGTCCGGATGGTATTTTACCGCCAGTTTGCGGAAAGCCTTCTTGATCTCGTCAGGGGTAGCTTTTTTATCCACCCCTAATGCTTTATAATAATCTGAGCCCGCCATGGGAATTACCTTCCTTTCTTTCTTTATCCACAATTTAAGCTGGCTTTGCCGGTGTGTCAACAGTGCTGATGGCGTATACCTTGACAGAGGCAGTCCGCGGACGTAGTATCTTGTAATTATGCAAATCCACAGAGGTATTCCATGAAGAAAGTTATCATCATCGGCGGTGGCATTTCCGGTCTTGCCACGGCCTGGCTGCTGCGCGACAAGGCCAGCCAGGCTGGCATCGAGCTCGATCTGGCGCTTTTGGAGAAGGATCAGCGGCTCGGCGGCAAGATCAGGAGCATCAAGGATGAGGGTTATACCTGCGAATGGGGGCCCAACGGTTTTCTGGACAGCAAGCCCCAGACCCTGGAACTCTGCTCGGCCATCGGCGTCAGGGACAATCTTCACCGCAGCAACGACAATGCCCGCAAACGCTTCATCTATTCAAATGGCGAGCTGCACCGCCTGCCCGAGGGGGGGCCATCCTTCCTGCAAAGCCGGCTGATCTCCTGGCCCGGCAAGCTGCGGCTGGCCATGGAACCCTTTGCGCCCAAGGCACCCGTGGGAGTGGACGAGACCCTGGCCGATTTCGGCCGTCGGCGGCTGGGCAAGGAGGCTCTGGACAAACTGATTGCGCCGATGGTCTCGGGCATCTTTGCCGGCGACCCAGAGACCATGTCGCTGGTTTCCTGTTTTCCGCGCATCGCCGAACTGGAACGGGAATACGGTGGCCTGATCAAGGCCATGATCATGCTGGCCAAAAAGAAGAAAAAGGATATTGCGGAAGGAAAGGTCGTCTCCAGCGCTGCCGGGCCTGGCGGCGTGCTGACCTCGTTCCGCGAGGGGATACAGTTCCTGACCGACGCCCTGGCCGCGTCGCTGGGAAATATCGTCAGGCCCGGCAGCCAGGTGGTCTCCCTGGAGAAGGGCAAGAGCGTGCCCTATCGTGTTCTGTGCGCGGGCGGGGATGAGCACGAAGCGGATATCGTCATTGTTGCCGCGCCCGCCTTTGCTACCGCCGGGATGCTGGACAGCCTCGACCCCACCATGACCCAGGTCTTGAGCCAGATCCCTTACTCCAGCATGACGGTGATCTGTTTCGGCTACGAGCGGGAACGCATCAAACATCCACTGGATGGTTTCGGCTACCTGATTCCCAAGAAGGAGGGGCTCAGCATCCTCGGGACCCTGTGGGATTCGAGCATGTTCGAGAACCGGGCGCCGGAGGGACGGGTGCTCCTGCGCAGCATGATGGGCGGGGCCTGTTTTCCGGAATACATAGCGCTCAGCGATGACGAGGTGACGGCCCGGGTCAGGCGGGATCTGAAGGCAATCATGGGGATCGATGCGGCGCCATCCTTTGTACGGGTTTTCCGCCACGAGCAGGCCATCCCCCAGTATGTGTCGGGACACGCCAAGCGCCTTGGGGCACTTGGAGAGCGGTTGAAGGTTCACCCCGGCCTGCTGCTGACCGGCAACTCCTATCGCGGCATCGGGCTGAATGATTGCGTGGCTGCGGCACAGCGGGCCTCGGACGAAGCCCTGGCGCTGGCCCAGACGATTTCTTGAACATGGAAAGGGCTCCCGAGAGGGGGCCCTTTTTATTTCTTCAGGCAAACACCATTTTCAGAACAGGGCGAAATTTCCATTGACTCCCGACGGGAAACACCATACTGTAATTAACAGTATGGTGTGACTTATAGTATGTGTGCCGGTGGACACAATAACCGGCTGCGGGAGGTCGTAATGCTGTCCATTGTGTTGACTGCTTTGACATTGATAGCCCTGCTTGTTTCCTGGTGCAAGGACCCGGCGCGGACCAGGGATGCCTTGCGAATCGGCTATCGCTCGCTCATGGCCCTGGTACCCATCCTCCTGGGCATGACGGCCCTGGTCGGGCTGGTGCTGGCACTGATCCCTCCAAACCTGCTGTCGGACATTTTCAAGTTTCACGGGTTGGCCGGGTTTGCCATGATCGCCATAATCGGTTCCATTGTCACCATGCCCGCACCCATCGCCTTTCCCCTGGCCGGTTCGCTGCTCAAGCTGGGTGCGGCGCCCGCGGCGCTGGCCGCCTTCATCACAACGCTCACCATGGTCGGCCTCATCACCGCGCCCATGGAGATCTCCTATTTCGGCAAGCGATTCACCATCATCAGGCAATGCCTGAGCTTTACGCTGGCAATACTGATTGGCGGACTGATGGGGATGTTTCTGTGAAGGCGCTGCTGAGAAAATACAGGCTTTTCCTGGTCGTTGCGGTGGCCGATCTGGCCCTGACCCTCTGGAGTCCCCAAATCGGCCGGCAGGCGGCCGGGAATTCGGCCGACTTCCTGATCCAGGTGCTGTTGATCGTACCGCCGGTAATGATCCTGATGGGTCTGCTCGATGTCTGGGTACCACGCAATCTGGTGGAGACGCATCTGGGCGCCGACTCGGGCCTGCGCGGGGCCGGCCTGGCCATCATGCTGGGAACCGCAGCCGCCGGCCCGCTGTACGCGGCATTTCCGGTTGCCCTATCTCTGCAGAAGAAAGGGGCCCGCCTGGCCAATATCGCCATATTTCTGGGAACCTGGGCGACCATCAAAATCCCGATGATCCTGATGGAGGTCAGCTTCATCGGAATCCGCTTTGCCATGCTGCGGCTGGCCTTCACGGTTCCGGGCGTTCTGGTTGTCGGCTATCTGATGGAACGACTGGTTCCGGTTGCGGCGGAAAGTAACGCACCAGTGCTGGCCAACGAGGGGTGATGGCGTGACGTGCGGCGTTGGCACGCTATTGTCGTTCCACCTTGTTGTGTTGAGAAGAAGGGGGTTTTATGCCGCAGAAACGGAAACAGCAATATCGTCACCTGTCCGCTTTCATCCTGCTGGCACTGGCCGAAGGTCCCATCCACGGTGGCGCCGTCCATACCGAACTGATGTGCAAGATGCCGCTGTACAAGCCGGATACGGGGGCGATTTACCGGACGCTGCAGCAGTTGGAGAAGGATGGCGAGGTGGAGTCGGAGTGGGACACCACCAATGCCGGCCCGGCCCGCAAGATTTATCGCCTGACCGACATTGGTTGGAGCAGGTTGGAGTATTGGAAACAGGATATCGAACAGCGGATCGTTAACCTGAATTATTTCCTGACCACGTACAACAGGGTCAGCGGCCAGCGGAAAGCGTGAACAGGAGCCTCGGGATGATGACCCGCAGCCGCTGGACCATGTCATTATCCCTGCTAGATCAATTGCCCGATACTTCCCCACCGTACCCGCCATGAATCCTGATCCCACGACCAGTACTTGATGAACGCCTCGCCGACGATGTCGCTCTCCTTGACAAAGCCCCAGAAGCGGCTGTCATAGGAGCGGTCCCGGTTGTCCCCCATCATGAAATAGGAGTTGGCCGGCACCCGGACCGGTCCGAAATTGTCACGCGGACTCTGTTGGCGGGACAGCAGGTCGGTTTCCTTATGCACCTCGTGGGGGTTTTTGTAGGGTGTGCCGTTCACGTAGACCACCTTGTTTTGCACCTGGATCACGTCGCCGGGTACGCCGATCACCCGTTTGATGAAATCCTTGGAACGGTCCACCGGGTATTCAAACACCATCACATCGCCCCTTCGCGGGTCGCGGATCTTCAATATCCTCTTGTCGGTAAAGGGGAGCTTGATGCCGTAGATGAACTTGTTCACGAAAAGATGGTCGCCGATGGCCAGGGTATCCTCCATGGAGCCCGAGGGGATCTTGAAGGCCTGAATCACGCAGGACCTGATGATGAAGGCAAGAACGAGTGCCCAGATAATGGATTCGGCATATTCGCGAATCTTTGATTTTCCCTTGGTGATGGCCTGATGCTCCGCTGCGGTTGCGGTGGTGTGGGACATGCTGTTTTAATCCTTTCTGTGGTTGATTGGTTCAGTAGCGGGTAATCAAAAAACCGGTGCTGCTTTAAGTATTCCTAGGACAGTTCCGCCTCCGGCCAGCGCGTAGCGTATCGGCCTGGACCAGATCAGGCGTTCGATGGCAGAGGCCCTTGCGGACTCGAAGGCATGGACCCGCTGCATGACCTTGGCAACGAAATCCGGTGAGGGTTCATATTTTGCGTTCATGGCCGGCTCCTCCGAAATGCCCTTTTAGTAAGAGCGTGAGCTTTTCCCTGGCGCGAAACAGCCTGGTCTTTACCGTGGCTTGCGGCACGCCGCATTTGTTGGCGATCTCTTCCAGTGTGGCCCCCTGCAGGCTCATGAGGATGGTGGAGCGAAACGGTTCGGGAAGTTCCTGCAGTGTGGCCCGCAACGCCTCCAGTTCTTCCTGCCTGATCAGGGCTGACTCAACGGTTTCGCCCTTGTCTGCAATCCGCTGAAGATGGTCCGCGGAAACGAACTCGGTCCGGCCCATCTTGCGCAATTCGCTGATGCACTGGTTACGGGCCACGATATAAAGCCACGCCGCAAAAGGGGTGCCGCGCCCGGGATCAAAGCGCGGCAGTTCCTTGTAGACATTCAGGAAAACCTCCTGGCCGATATCTTCCGCCAGGTCGGCATCCTTGACGAGGCGGTAGATGAACGCCAGCAGGTTGCGATGGTGCTTATGGACGAGCTGGGCATAGGCATCGATGTCGCCGCTCAGCACTTGCTTGATGATGATCTGGTCGTCCATCCGCTCTCCGCGATTGTTTGTATAATTTATACGCCGGACCTTGGCAAAGGTTCCCGAAAAAATACAATTGTAGCATTTGACGAAAAAAAGGGATGCCGGAACAGCATCCCCGAGACACTTCGATTATCCCGCCCCAGTCACACTCCACCCAACTCCCGCCAGCGGAAGCAATCCACGGTATGGTCGTTGACCATGCCCACGGCCTGCATGTGGGCGTAACAGATGGTGCTGCCCACGAAGCGGAAACCGCGCTGTTTCAGGTCGCGGCTCAGGGCGTCCGACAGCGGCGTGCTGGCCGGGATCTCCCGTATGGTCTTCCAGGCGTTCAGGAGCGGTCGGTTGTCCACGAAACGCCACAGATAGGCGTCGAAGGAGCCGAACTCCTCCTGAACCGCCAGAAAGGCCCTGGCATTGGTAATTGCCGAAGCTACCTTGAGGCGGTTGCGGACGATGCCGGGGTTTTGCAGCAATTCTGCAACCTTGGCATCATCGAAGGCAGCGACTGTTTCGGGATCGAACCCGGCAAAGGCGGCCCGGTAGGCCGCGCGCTTGCGCAGGATGGTGATCCAGGAAAGCCCGGCCTGGGCTCCTTCCAAAATCAGGAACTCGAACAGCAGCCGGTCGTCATGCACCGGCACGCCCCACTCCCGGTCATGGTAGTCCTGGTAGAGCGGGTCGCTGCCGGCCCAGGCACAGCGGGTCACGGTAATTGCCATCTTTCAGTACCTTTCGTTGTTAATACAACCCTCACCAGAACGTTCTCCCTGATATTCTTCCGGTGCTTCTACGTACGGTGCGGCCTATTCGACATGGGCATGTCCCAGCAGGATGCCGACGGCCAGGGCGCACAACACCACCAGGCAGAACAGGGCAAAGAGCCAATCCTTTTCGCGCACGAAGATCAGCCCAGCTGTCAGCACCCGCATGATGGGCGTTGCCATAAGCGCCACCAGGCCGATAGTAACCAGCCGCGAGGCGACATCCCCGTGTCCCAGCAGCATCGCCCCGATACCCACCGCCAGCAGTATGGCGGCGATGACGGAACCGACGAACAGCAGGCGGGCCAGTATCATTTCTATCGGTTCGTGTTTCGATGGTGCTTCCCGGTGAGTTTCTTCCGTCATCATCGTATTCCCCTGTAGATCATCTCGATGGCCGTATATATGATCAGCGGGATGAAGAACTTACGGATGGTGGTAGTTTTCATCCTGACCATCAGCCTGGCGCCCACAACTGCTCCCAGCAGCACCCCAAGCACCACCGGGCCTGCCACCAGCGGCTTGACGTCGCCTCTGGCGAAATAGACCACGGCGCCGGATGCCGCTGTCACGCCGATCATGAAGTTGGAGGTTGCGGTGGAGGCCTTGAACGGCATGTGCATGACCTGGTCCATGGCCGACACCTTGAAGATCCCGGCGCCGATGCCGAGGAGACCGGCCGCGGCCCCGGAAAAGTACATGATCACCAATCCGGGAAGGGTTCCGGTTACCTGGTAATCGATCCGTTTGCCCAGCAACCGGTCGTAGTAGGAGCCGCCCAGATCCAGTCTCCGCGACACGCGGTCGGGCACGACTTCGCCCGGCAGTTCTGCCTTGCGGGTCTTGAACATGTTGTAGCCCGAATAGGCAAGAAGCACTCCAAAGAGAATGAACAGGAAGCGCTGGTTGAGGTAACCTGCGAGTATGGCCCCGGTCAGGGCCCCGGTGGAGGTTCCCATCTCCAGCCACATGGCAACCCTGGTGTTGGTCAGGCGGTCATGCAAAAAGGCCACGGCAGCTCCGGTGGAGGTGGCAATGATGGAGATGGTGGATGCTGCCACGGCCGTACGCATCGGCATGCCGAAGAGAAGCGTCAGGGTCGGCACAATGATGATGCCGCCGCCAAGCCCCAGGATCGAGCCGATGATCCCGGCTCCTATGGCGATACAGAAGATTTCGATTGTTGTCGTGAGCAGAGGAAAGCTCCTTTTTCAATAGAATGTTGCTGAATCCATTACGGTGCAGTGCCGCATTTGCCGCTACATCAACCCCCGCTCCACAAAACTCAGGTATTCGCCATCACCGACAATGATGTGGTCCAGTACCTTGATCCCCATGATCTCGCCCGCTTCGCGCAGCCGCCGGGTGACGGCGATATCCTCGGAACTGGGAGTGGGGTCGCCGGTGGGGTGGTTGTGGACCAGGATCATGGCCGCGGCAGACTCCTTGACGGCCGGGCTGAAGACCTCCCTGGGGTGGACGATGCTTTGATTGAGGGACCCTTCCGAAACCTGCACCCGCCGGATGATGCGGTTTTTGCCGTCCAGGAGCAGGGTCAGGAAATATTCCTTGCGTGAGTCGCGGAATTCGTGATGGAAGTAATCGAAGACCTGGCGGGGGGAGGTGAAGCGTTCGAAGCGTTCCAGTCTACGGGCCTGAAAACGCGCGGCCAGGGTGAAGGCGGCCTTTATGCCGCTGGCCTTGGCCAGTCCCAGCCCCTTGATGCCGCAAATCTGGGCGATATCGGCGCTGCCCAGTTCGCGCAGGTTGCCGTCGAAATGGCTGATGAGTTCACGTCCCAGGTCAATGGCACTCTGTTTGGTGCTGGGATCGCCGCTCCTGATGATCAGAGCCAGCAGTTCGGCATCGGTGAGGTTCCCCGCCCCCTGTTTCAGCATCTTTTCCCGTGGCCGTTCGTCCTCGGGCCAATCCCTGATACTGCCGCCCATATATCCCTCCTGTAACAACTCCTCGATGGAAGATGATGCAGACCGGAACCTACCCCTTGGCACCCATTATGATAGCCAGGATGAGCGCCCCACCCGCCAGCAACCGGTACCAGACAAAGGGCGTCAGGGTTCGTTTTTGCACGAAACTGAGCAGAAAGGCCACGCTGATGTAACCTGTGACCGCCGAAACCCCAATACCCACCAACATCGGCACCCCTTCTCCTGCCGGAATTCCGTACTTGATGACATGGAGCGACTTGAGAAGCGCTGCGCCGGCCACAATGGGAAGGGACAGCAGGAACGAGAAACGGGCCGCGCTCTCGCGGGTAAAGCCGGCCATCAGTCCCGCGGTGATGGTGATACCGGAACGTGACACGCCCGGTATCAGCGCCAGGCATTGCAGCAGGCCCACCAGCAGGGCGCTGCCGGTGGTCATGCCGCTCAGCCCGCGCCGTTTTTTGCCCCAGCGGTCAACCGCGGCGAGCACCAGGCCGAATACGATCATCATTCCGGCGATCAGGAGCGGCATTTCACGGAAGATGTCCTCCACCTGATGCTCGAACAGCTTGCCCACAATGGCGGCCGGCACCGTGGCGGCGACGATCTGAAACGGCAGACGTTTGGCCGGGGTGTCCAGTGAACGGGTGGAGATGGCATCGAGGGCGGCATAGGCGATTTCGATTATATCACGGCGGAAATAGGCTGCCAGGGCGATCAGGGTCCCCAGGTGCAGGGCCACGTCGAAGGTAATCCCGGATTCAGGCCATTTTAACAGCCAGGGGATCAGGATCAGGTGGGCGGAACTGCTTATGGGCAGCACTTCGGTGAAACCTTGCAGGGCACCGAGGACGATGGCGTGCAGCAGATTCATTTGTATTCCTTTCTCTTTTCAGACTGCCCAGAATACTTCATGAAACCGATAAAGGCAATCGTGCAATCCGGTCTGTTACAGATGTGTGACTTTTAAGTGGGAAGCCTCCGGAAACTGTGGTATGTATGTAAGGTTTTTATTCCAGGCAGGTCAAGCAGGCGGTTACGGGAGGCAATAAATGTTCGGATTCATTCCCAAAGATGAAAAGTTTTTTCAACTTTTCAAGGAGATGACAAAAAATATCATCGAAGGGGCCAAACTTCTTAAGGATATGCTCGACAATTTCGAAAACCCTTTCGAAAGTCAGCGCAAGATCAAGGATGTGGAGCACAAGGGTGATTCCATTACCCATGAGATTATCCAGAAATTGAACAAGACCTTTATTACCCCGCTGGATCGGGAGGATATTTATTCCCTGGCGTCCAAGCTGGACGATATCATCGACCTGATCGACGCCTCCGCTCAGCGGGTGATCATGTACAACGTTGACAGCATCACCCCCGAGGCCAAGTCCCTCGGCTTCATCATCCTGCAGTCCTGTCTTGCGGTGGACAAGGCGGTCTCCATGTTGGGAAAGAGATCCAACGAGCAGATCTTCGAATTGTGCGTGGAGATCAATGCCCTGGAAAACGAGGCGGATCGTGTCTCCCGCGAAGCCATCAGCCGGTTGTTCGATGAGGAAAAGGACCCGATCCAGCTGATTAAATGGAAAGAGATCTACGAAACTTTGGAGACGACTACGGACAAGTGTGAGGACGCAGCCAATATTCTGGAGAGCGTGGTGGTGAAGAATGCTTGACCAGTCCCTCGTGATGCTTTGCCTGGTAATCCTGGCAGCGCTTCTCTTTGACTACATCAATGGTTTCCATGACACCGCCAATGCCATTGCCACCTGCGTCTCCACCAGGGCATTATCGGTCAGGGCCGCCATTTTCATGGCTGCCACGTTGAATTTCATCGGTGCGATGGCCTTCACCAAGGTTGCCAAAACCATAGGCACCGGTATTGTCAGCGGCAATAATCTCACCCAGATGGTGGTGCTGGCCGGCGTAATCGGTGCCATCATCTGGAACATCATCACCTGGTATTACGGCCTGCCATCCTCATCCTCCCATGCGATCATCGGTGGCCTCATTGGGGCCGTCATAGCCCATGTCGGATCGTCGGCGCTCTTGTGGGGCGGGTTGGAAAAGATCATCCTGGCACTGGTCATTTCACCTATTCTCGGTACAGTGGCCGGTTATATATTTGTGGTCGTGTTTTCGCGGGTTCTCCGCAACAAGTCGCCGGGCGGAGTCAATCGCGGATTCCGCAAGATGCAGATTTTTTCGGCCGCCACCATGGCATTTTCCCATGGTACTGCCGATGCCCAGAAATCCATGGGCGTAATTACCATGGCCCTGCTGAGCTACGGCGCTATCCCTGTTTTCGATGTGCCGACCTGGGTCAAGATCGTCTGTGCCCTGGCCATGGCTTTAGGTACCGCAGCAGGCGGATGGCGCATCATCAAGACCGTGGGCCGGGATTTCGTCAAGCTGCAGCCGATGACCGGCTTTTCAGTGGATTCGGCTTCCACGAGCGTCATCCTGGGAGCCGCCATGATGGGACTCCCCACCAGTACCACCCATGTTGTTACATCCGCCATCTTGGGGACAGGACTGTCAAAGAGTATTAATGCCGTCAACTGGAAGGTTGCCCAACGAATAGTTCTTGCCTGGGTTCTGACCATTCCGTCTGCGGCAATGGTTGGCTATCTGGTATATCAGGTGCTGAACCCGCTGCTGGGAAAATAAAAAGGCGGGGTCTGCCCGCCTTTATTCCAGATCATCTCCAAGCTCTTCCATCTCCCTGGTAAGCTGCGCCAAGCCCGCGTCCTTCTTCCTGAAGGCCGTCACCAGCCAATAACAGATGAAATATGCGGCAATAGCCGCTATGAAGCCAAGCACGGAACTTCCAAGCAACAGCGACTTGGCATAGGGTTTGAGGTGTTGCCATTCCGATCCCCTGAGGGTCAGTTCGACGACCGGCTTTCCCCGCAGGAATCTGCCGAGCTTGAAGCTGGCCGCCAGGACCGGCAACATGGTAAAAGGGGTATTGATCCAGGCGCCGGTGATGCAGGTAAGTTTGTTCAGGCGGAAGATGAAAGCCAGGGCTATGGCCAGTGGGGTGTGCAGCCCGAAGAAAGGCGTAAAACTGATAAAGACCCCGACGGCAAAGCCGGCCGAGATATGGCCGGGATGACTGTCCAGGGACAGGATGGCCTTGAACTGCTTTTTGATTTTATTGATATTGATCATAACAGTTCCCAGGTCATGCGAATCTAAAGCCTGCCAGCCTGCTTTGTCAATCAATTAAGGGGGCATTTTACCCTAAAATTCGATTGACATAACAATAAATTATTCCTATACCTACCGATAGGTAAACAGATTTAATCAAGGACGAGGCCATGCCAGCCAAGACTCAAACAGAATCTATCCAGCCGGATGCCCGCGAACGACTGCTTGACGCCGCTCTGGTTCTTTTTACACAACGCGGCTATGCGGCTTCGTCGGTGCGGGAGATCTGCGCGGCGGCCGGAGTGACCAAGCCGGTGCTGTACTATTATTTCGGCAGCAAGGAAGGGCTCTACCTGCAACTGATGGAGGAGAGCTATGCGCTGTTCGAATCCCTGGTGCCCAGGTTGACTTCGTACGCGGGCCCGGTTCGCCAGCGGGTGATCCACATCTGCGAGGGCCTCTTCGACATAAGTACCCAGAAGCTGGACATCGTGCGCCTGATCTACTCCATCTACTACGGCACGCCGCAAGGTGCGCCGGCCTATAACTTCGACAGGTATTACGACCGGTTGCTGGAGATCGTTGCCGGTCTGGTGCGGGAAGGGATCGAGCAGGGGGAGTTCAGGGCCGGCGATGTGGGCGACATGACTTGGGCGATCCTGTCGTGTCTCAACATTGCCATTGAGGAGCAGCTCAGTCACTGCACTCCACGCATCGGCCGGGAAGCAATGACCCGCATATTGAACCTGTTTTTTGAAGGCATGGCGGAGAATGAACCCCATGGTTAGAAACCTTGCAGATGCGCTGCAATAGGTCCCCGCAATTCTGCACATGACACCCAGGAGCATTACATAATGAAACTACCGGCACTAACCATCATAGTGGCCCTTTTGACAGTCGGGCTTGCCGCATGCGGCAAAAACGGCGAGGCAAGCAAAGAATCCGCACAGGTAGCCAAGCCTCCGGTTGCGGTGGACGTTGCCGTTGCCGCGGCCACTGATCTGGTCGATGGCATAGAGGTAACAGGCAGCCTCGAACCCAAGTTCAGCGCGGACGTCAAGACCCAGATCCCCGGGCTGGTGAAACAGGTGTATGTTACCGAGTGGGTGCGGGTGAAAAAGGGCCAGCCGCTGGCACGGATAGATGTTGCCGAGAGCGAAGCGCTGGCGCGGCGGGCGGCGGCGAGCGTCGAATCCGCCAAGGCCGGGCTGGCGCAGGCACAGGTGGCTGCCAACCGTGCCGAACGGGAGATGGCCAGGATTCTCAAACTCAAGGAGTCCGGGTTGGCGACTCAGCAGGCTGTGGATGACGCCCGAAGCGAGGTTGGGGCGGCAAACGCCCGACTGGAAGCGGCCCGGGCACAGATCGGCGTGTCAGAAGAGGATGTCCGCCAGTCTCGAGCCAGATTGGCGAAAGGCCTGGTGTCCGCACCATTGGAGGGTGTCGTGGCCCTGCGGGACGTGAATGTTGGAGATCTGGCCAGTGATGCCGCCGCAGCCAAGCCGATTTTCCGGATTGTGGACAATCGTCTGCTCAACCTGACCGTAACCGTTGCCTCGGCGGATGCGGCCAGGATCAAGGTGGGACAACCTCTGGAGTTCACGGTCGATTCTCTGCCGGGCAAGACCTTTACCGGCAAGGTGATGTATATCAATCCGGAACTGAATTCCGCCGATCGCTCCCTCAAGGTCATTGCAGAGGTCCGCAACACTCCGGAATTGCTCAAAGGGGGGATGTTCGCCAAGGGGCGCATCGTGACCGGCAAGCGGAGCGGTGTGCTGCAGGTGCCGCGCAGCGCCGTTTCCGGGCTGGACCTGGCAGCCGGAAAGGGGACCCTGTTTGTTCTGGATAGTGGTCTGGCGCGCAAAAGGGATATCCGTACCGGCACAATCGGCGATGCCCGGGTCGAGGTCGCCTCAGGGCTGCAAAAGGGCGAGCAGTACGTCGTCCGGGGGGGCTTCAACCTGAAGGACGGTGACCGGGCAGCTGGGACAGTGGTGAAATAGCCATGGAATATATTGCCGATCTGCATGTCCATTCGCCTTATTCCCGGGCCACCAGTCCGGGCGGTACCCTGTCCGGTCTTGCCGCCTGGGCGCGCATCAAGGGAATCAATGTGCTCGGCACAGGTGATTTCACCCATCCCGGCTGGTTCAACTGCCTCAGGGACGAGCTGGAGCCGGCCGAACCGGGGCTGTTCCGCCTGAAGGACGAAGCCGGGATCAAAGCCCCGTTTCCAGGAGCGGCACCGGGTGACGTGCCGGTACGATTCCTGCTTTCGGCCGAGGTTAGCAGTATCTACAAACGCCACGGCAAGGTCAGAAAGGTGCACAACCTGCTCTATCTGCCGGACTTGGCATCGGCGGAACGGATCAACACCCGTCTGGCAGCCATCGGCAACATCGCCTCGGATGGCCGCCCCATCCTGGGGCTGGACAGCCGCGACCTGCTGGAGATCCTCCTCGAAGTGGCGCCGGAAGGCTTTCTGGTGCCGGCCCACATCTGGACCCCCTGGTTCTCGCTGTTCGGGTCCCGTTCCGGTTTCGACAGCATCGATGAGTGCTTCGGCGACCTCACTCCCCATGTTTTTGCCCTGGAGACCGGGCTTTCGTCCGATCCGGCCATGAACCGGCTGATCAGCGCCCTGGACCGGTTTGCCCTGATTTCCAACTCCGATTGCCATTCACCCTCCAAGCTGGGCCGGGAGGCCAATATCTTCTCTACCGGTCTGGACTATTTCTCCCTGCGGGATGCCATCCGTGGCAATCGGCGGGACAGCTTCCGGGGGACCATCGAATTCTTCCCCGAAGAGGGCAAATACCATTCCGACGGCCACCGGGCCTGCAAGGTCTGTCTTGACCCCATGGAAACCCGTGGCCTTGGCTTGCGTTGCCCGGTCTGCGGCAAGCCGCTCACCGTGGGGGTGCAACACCGAGTGATGGAGTTGGCCGATCGCGGGGAGCCGGTCTACGGTACGGATGCCCCGGAGGTCTACAGCCTGATCCCGCTGCCCGAGTTGCTGGGTGAGATACTTGGGGTTGGAGCGGCCTCCAAGGCGGTCATGGAGGCCTACAGCCGGGTCATCAACCGGTTCGGATCGGAGTTCGAACTGCTGCTGCAGACCCCGCTGGATGAGATCAGCGGCCAGGCTCCAATTCTGGGTGAGGCAATCGGCCGCATTCGTAGCGGCCGGGTTATCAGGTCGCCGGGCTATGACGGCGAGTTCGGGGTGATCCGTGTCTTTGCGGCCGGAGAGCTGGCAAAACTGGATATGCAGCGGAGTATTTTCGGAGAGGAGCAAAGCCGTCGGGGCAGGAAGCACAGCGGAATCTGAATCCTCATGAACCTTGCCAAATTAGTAAGTTACAGTTTTGATTCTGCGCTTTTCGGCAGAAGTCAACTCGGTTAACGCACTTATCCCCTTTGCCCATGTTTCGTTATTCATCCTTGTAATCCATTAAATCTGGTGTCATTGTTGGGACCATGGCACAGCCCGACCCGTTGCGAACAGCTTTTGGGGGGCTTGGCTGCCCGCTGAAATGCATTGACTTTCTCATATTCTAAATGGAGGGTTACCACATGAAGCGCATGATGATTACGTCAGTACATTCCGTAGGCATCTGCCTGATGCTGGCCGCTGTGCCCCAGGCGCACGCATCCGGTCACGGTTGTTCGTTCAAGGAGACGCTACGGCAGAGCGGATATCAGTTCGACGTTTCCAGCCGGCCCGCCGCCGGGTGCGCGGTCCAGGTCATCGAGGTCGCCGTGAGGCAGGGGGGCAAAACCCTGGCAAAGTTGAAGTCTGATGTCGATTTTCTGGCCGAGACCGCCTGGGCAACCGATCTGGACGGGGACAGCAGGCCGGAGCTGGCAGTGGCGAGCAGGAGTGTCAGGAGCGGCGGGCAGGGCACATTTGATGTCTATTGGTTTGAAGGCAATTCACTCAGGCGCGCCACGCTCCCTGTCAATGAAGAAGGCCCGGGCTATCGGGGGCACGACAAGTTCCTGGTGGCCGGCCACAAGATCGAGCGCACCTTTCCCGTTTATCGTGATGGTGACCCCGACGGCAGACCCAGCAACGGTTCGCGCTCAATTCTCTACCAGTACCGCGCCGGCCGGATTGTGAATATTAAATCGGACGAATCTGCCGATATGGCGGCCCCTGCCCTCGCACCGGCCGCGCGTGAATCGGCCGAGGCGTCGGCCACAACGTCACAAACAGAAGAACGGCCAACCGCCATGGCGGCAACAGCACGGCCGATCATACAAGGCATTACCAGCGGCCAGGCTTACATCGATATCCGGGCAAACGGCAGGATCACCGAGTACAAACTGCTCACGCTTGCCAGACCGGCTCGCCTTGCGATCGATATTCCCGGTGGCAGATCCGCCATGGCCGACCAGGTGGTGCCCATCGGCCAAAACGGTATCAAAAGGGTGCGCATCGGCGACAATCCCGGCTTTCTGCGCGTCGTGCTGGATGCCAGGCAGGCAAAATTCCCTGCCCATACGGTCACTGCCACTGAACAGGGGTTGCGAATCGCTTTCTAGTTTCCGTCCGGAAAGGGTGCTTTTCCCCCCTGGCGGCGTCAATCTTCGGCCTTGCTTGTGCGGCGTACCGATGTACGCCTCCGCGCAATCCCTTGATTTCCTTGCCAGGAGAAAAAATCCCCGCTTTCCGAATCGGAAACCAACAGTTTCTCATCCGGAAACGGCCCTTTTCCGCCCTGACGGCGTCAATCTTCGGCCTTGCTGCTAAGGCTGGGGTGAGCCACGAAAATGAGCTGAACCGGGAATTGTCATTGTTTTATTAATATAACGGTGTTACAAAATATTTTGCCTATATGGCTTGGAAAGTAAGGAGCAGGCTGATGTTGATCAAAGCGGCGGAAGCAGCAGACCTTCTGCAAATCGAGGAGAAGGCCGTCATCAAATGGATCAAAAAAGAGGGACTCCCGGCCACCCTGGTGAATGGGGTCTATCAGATTAATCGCGTGGATTTGCTGGAATGGGCCACCGACCATGGGATAAAGGTACCGCCCGAGCTTTTCCTGGCTGTCGAGTCCGATATCCATTATCCCACCCTGGCCGAGGCCCTTGCGGCAGGCGGCATACACTGTCGGGTTCCCGGCAACGACAAGCTTTCAGTCCTGAAAAACGTGGTCGGCCTTCTGAAGCTTCCGGCCCATCTGGATCCTGATTTTTTTCTCCAGGTATTGCTGGCCCGCGAGGCGTTGGGCACCACGGCCATCGGGGATGGCATCGCCATACCACATGTCCGTAATCCGATCCTGCTCAACAAGCCGTCTCCGGCGATCACGCTCTGTTTCCTGGAACAGCCGATCGATTTCGGCGCACCGGACGAACAGCCGGTCAAGATCCTGTTCATGTTGACTTCGCCCACGGTAAAGGTGCATCTGCACCTGTTGTCCAAACTGGCTTACGCGCTCCGCGACGAGGGTTTCAGAGCTGTCCTGGGCAGTTCCTGCGACCAGGCTGGGATTCTCGAGGCGGCGGGCCGATTTAATTAGTTTCCGAATCAGGTGACAAGGAGGTAGCCATGAACGCAATTGGAGGAGAGGTGGCCGCGCCGATCACCCTCCTGTGTTTTGTTGTCATACTCCAGTCGATTTCCGGTCTCCCCTTGCTGATCCCGCGCTTTCCTGCCGCCTTTGGCCAGAAATTCGCCGCCGGCCTCATGGCCCTTGCTTCGTTGGCCGGGGTCATGGCAGCCGTTACGGCGCTCCTGTTTCCTGCGCCCCAGTCGTACATACTTGACTGGGGCCTCCCCTTCGGTCCGGCCGAAATGGGCATAGATCCCCTCTCGGCCATCTTTCTGCTCCCCATCTTCATCGTGACCGGCTGCAGTGCAATCTATGCGGTTTCCTATTGGCCCGCCGCCCAACATCCCGGCAACGTTCGCAAGCTCACCTTTTTTACCGGCCTGCTGGCCGCCGCTCTCACTACCGTGGTGCTGGCCAGAAACGGCCTGCAATTCCTGATCGCCTGGGAGGTCCTGGCCCTGGCGGCCTATTTCTGCCTGACTACCGAAGATGAAAAACCGGAAGTCCGCGATGCCGGCACGCTTTACCTGATCACCACCCATATCGGCACCCTGGCCCTTTTCGCCATGTTTGCCCTGTTGAAACACTCAACCGGCGACTACCTGTTCCCGGCCGCTGCCTCGCTGTCCGCCGTACATGGCCTTGCAACCGGTGTCTTTGCTGCCGCGCTGATCGGTTTCGGTTTCAAGGCCGGGGTCATGCCGCTGCACATCTGGTTGCCCTCGGCCCATGCCAATGCCCCCAGCCACATCTCGGCCATCTTGTCCGGCTTGGTGCTGAAGACCGGAATCTACGGCCTGGTGCGGGTCTGTTCGTTTTACTTCGACCTGCCGATCTGGTGGGGGGGCAGCATCCTGGCGCTGGGTGTGGTTTCGGGCATCGTCGGCGTTGCCTTTGCCTTGGGCCAGCACGATCTGAAACGGCTTCTGGCCTATCACAGCATCGAGAACGTCGGGATCATCATGATGGGGATCGGTGTGGCCCTGATCGGCCAGACAACCGGAAACCGGGCCATGATGCTGCTGGGTATGGCCGGAGCCCTTTTGCATGTGGTCAACCATGCCACTTTCAAAGCCCTGCTCTTCCTTGGGGCAGGATCGGTGATCCACGCCACCGGTACCCGTGAGATCAACCTGATGGGAGGTGTCTGGCGGCGTCAGCCTTGGACCGCGGCGTTTTTCCTGGTCGGAGCGGTTTCAATTTGCGGTCTGCCGCCGCTGAACGGTTTTGTGAGCGAGCTGTTCGTGTACCTGGGGAGCTTTACGGCATTGCGCTCGACTTCAGGCATCACCGGGGCGCTGCCGGCCCTGGCCGCCCCGGCCCTGGCCCTGGTTGGCGGTTTGGCGGTGGCGTGTTTTGTCAAGGTGTACGGGGTTGTTTTTCTGGGTGCGCCACGCTGCCGGGAACATGCACATGGACATGAATCATCGGTCGCCATGCTGATCCCGATGGCGGTTCTGGCCGGCGTCTGCGCCGTGATCGGTCTGATACCATGGCTGGTTGCACCGCTCTTGAACAGTGCGGTGCTGGGGTGGCGGCCGGCACTCGCAGCCAACGGCAGCACCCTTGAGCAACTGGTTCCGCTGGGTTGGATATCGGCCATGGCCATCGGCCTTGCGCTTTGTTGCGCCGTTGTGGGTGTCTTCCTTGCCCGGCGCACAGGGAAGCATCCCCAGGCCGCCTCGGTCACCTGGGGATGCGGCTATCTCCGGCCCACAGTGCGGATGCAGTACACGGCTTCATCCTTTGCCGAAATGCTGGTGTACATGTTCAGGGGCGTCTTGAGGCCCCAGGTGCATAACCCGGCAATCAACGGCATATTCCCCAAGGAATCGCATTTTTCCAGCCATGTCCCGGAAGCTGTCCATGAGCAGATATATATTCCATTCCTGGAATACCTCTATGGCAAGACCAGTTCCATCCGCCGCTTGCAACAGGGGCAGTTGGCGATGTACATTCTTTACATCTTCCTAACCCTGATCGTCATGATGTCATGGGATATCAGGTGAGCGCCGGGTAATTCAGCAGGAAATTTGCAGTACATACCGACACGTCCCGTAAAAGGGGCCAGGCACCGAAGCCTGGCCCCTTTTATCATGTGGCCCCAGCTTAAAGCCGGGTTGGTGTTTGGTGGAAACAGCGCAAAAATCCATGGGGCTCAACACATCAATGGTCGCCGGTCCGCAATTTCCCGTGCGTCACGGCCGCCACGAGCAGCGCGCTGCCCAGGGAAGCCACCAGGATGATGAACGTGGCCATCAAGTTGTTCAGGAGTACGGGGTTGACAAGGAGGACGCCGCCGAGCCCGAGCATCATGGCGCCTGATACGAGCTTGAGAACCCTGCCCTGCCACTCGGACAGCTGCCGTTTTCCGAGCGTGAACGTAAAGCCCAGGACTATGATGAACAGCGGTACGACGTACACTACGTTATACAGGAGCAGGTACAGGTAATAGGCTGTTGTCGAAAGGTTGTTCAGGGTAAGGATACGGGTAAAGACCATCGGAAAGCCGGCCGTACAGAGCAGTTCATAGAAGTTTGCCACGATTGCAAGCACGGTGGCGCCCACCAGGAGTGACACAAGCGAGTCGGAGCGCAAAAGCTTTCGCATCCGGTCAAACAGCTTCGGCTTGGCGCTGTCTGCAATGGTCAGGGAAATCCCCTGTTTGAACAGGAAAAAGTCCTTGATATTGATCGCGGCGATAACGACCGAGACGCAGCCTGCGATCATGGTAATGGCTTCCACGTGACCCATGACAAGAAACAGGTTCAACCAGGCAGCCATGAAGAGAAAATAAACAAGGCCGGAAAAGAACACGAAGATCCCGCCGATCATAAACATTTTGTTGCGTGATCGGGCGTGTAACAGCAGGCCTAGCAGGGTGAGCAGCACGAAGAATGCGCAGGGATTGAAGCTGTCCATCCCGGCTATGATCAAGGTAAGCACCGGCAGGGAGGAGTTTCGGACGTTGAGCGGTCCCAGAAACGGGATGTTGATCGGGGACTCTGCTTCTACGGCCGGAGCCGGGGTTATGGTGGCGGATGGCCCGGTTTCGGTGGGTGGCTTCCGGTCCGGGCCCTTGCCCGGGTCGCCGCATGGCAGTTGCAGGCATTCGGTGACGGCATTTTCCATGGCAACCCTGGACCTGGGCGTAAAGCCTGAAAACACACGGTCATGGATGAAGGTGACAGGGACGCCGGAGGGACCCTCGCCATGCTTCCGCAACATGGCTGCCATCACCAAGGCATTCTCCCTGTTGTACCAAACCTCGTAATCCCTGATTTCCAGCAATGGGTGAGCGCGCTTCAGGCCGTCGAGAAAGGATCTCTCCTCTTCGCAATGCGGGCATCCCTTGCCCCAGAAGAAATAGATGACCGTATTTTCCTGCAACTTCTTTGGTTGGCCGGCCTGCTCGGCAGTGGCACGCCCGGGTTCCCTGGCGTCGCCGTTACCCTGCAGCGGCAGCAACAGGAGAAGCGACCCCTCGGGAACGGCCGGGGAGGTATTGCCATCGGCTTCGACACAGGCACCGCCCGAATCTTGCGGCTGTCCGGCGCCGGCCTGGCACTTCCCTTCTGATGCCGGATCGAACGCAACGGCCTGTATTCCGCTAAGAAGAAGGCAGGCAACCAAAAGCGGCATAAAGACGGATATCTTCATTTTCTGATTCCCCTGGCTGGCGCCGCTTATGCCTTGGTAGGCGCAGCCTGGACAGAAGGAAACTTCACAGGCCGACTCCGGCAATGGCGGCGCCGCAATCGGGGCAGGCCCCGTGCTTGATCCTGTTTGTTTGTATGGCAAAGCCGTAGCGCTCGATCAGCAGTGCCGAACAGGACGGGCAGCTGGTGTTCTCGCCGCCTTGACCCGGCACGTTGCCTTCATAGACATAGCGCAATCCGGCGGCAAGACCGATATCGCGCGCCCTGCGCAGCGTGGCGGTGGGGGTCCGGGGGCGGTCGGTCAGGGTATAGGTGGGGTAGAATTGGGACACGTGCCAGGGGGTGTCAATCCCCAGGTTCGTGGCAATGAACGACGCTATGCCCTGCAATTCGGCGTCGGAATCGTTGAGGCCCGGAATGATCAGGGTGGTGAGTTCAATCCAGATCCCCTGTTTGCGATACTCTATGATCGAATCGAGCACCTCGGACAGGCGTGCATGGACAACATCGCGATAGAAACCTTCCGAGAAGCCTTTCAGGTCGATATTGGCCGCGTCAAGATAAGGAGCGATGGTTGCCAGCGCCTCTGCGCTGATGTAACCGTTGGTGACGAACACATTGCGCAAGCCGGCCTGCTGCGCGAGACGGGCGGTATCGTAGGCAAACTCGAAGAAGATGGTCGGTTCGGTGTAGGTGTAGGAGATGGAGCGGCATCCCATGTCCATGGCCCGTTGCACGACCTCCTGCGGGGTCTGCTCGTTGCCACGGACGGGCTCATCCCGGCCAACCTGGGAAATGGAGTAGTTCTGGCAGTGGCGGCAGCGAAAGTTGCACCCCACAGTGGCGATCGAATAGGATCTGCTGCCAGGCATGACGTGGTAGAGCGGTTTCTTTTCGATGGGGTCCGCGTGTTCGGCGCAGAGCTTTCCGTAGACCAGGCTGTAGAGGGTGCCCCCACGGTTTTCGCGCACGGCGCAGATACCGCGGGCACCGTCGTCGATCAGGCAGCGGAAGCGGCACAGGCCGCACCGCACCCGCCCCCCAGGTTCCCGTGCGAAAAACATTGCTTCCTTCATGGGCGTCCCCTCCTTTCATAATTTTAATAATAACAGGCGGATGCCACAGGTCAAATGTTTCGGCACAGGCGGAGGCGGGCAGAAAATCCGATCTAACATCGGAATAGCAGCTGGTTGATTGGGGGATGGGGATGGTTTCGTAAGATGCGTATCAGGTTTCCGCGAGGGAAAAGTAAAATACCGCGCCTTCACCGACGGCGCTTTCCGCCCAGATTCTGCCATGGTGGCAGTTTACGATTTTTTTTGCTATGGCAAGCCCGATGCCTGTCCCTTCGAACTCATGGCTGCTCGAATGTAGCCGCTCGAAAGCCACGAAAATCTTCTGTGCGTCGGCATTGCTGAAACCGACACCGTTGTCGCGCACAAAACAGACCTGTTCTCCGTCTTTCCATAACTGGCCGAACTCGATGACGGTTTGCTCCATTGTGCTGCTGTATTTCCATGCGTTGCCGAGTATGTTTTCGAGCAGTATTGTTATGAGTTGTGACGAGCCTCTGACATGAATATCCGGCTGGCAGAGGAAATCAACCTTCCGATCCGGCGCCTGCTGGATCAGCTCGCCCATGATCCGGTCGGCAATCTTGCTGGCGTCGAGCTCTTCCGTGACGATTTCCATATGAGTCACCCGCGCCAGCAGCATTATATCTTCGATCAGGTCGGACAGGCGCTTACTGGTGTTCAGGATCTTTTCCAGGTACTGGGAAGAGTGGGCGTTCATGGAGCGTGCGGATTCTTTCAGCATCATCTCGGCATAACAGCCGATGGCAGTTACTGGATTCCGCAGATCATGGGAAACCATGTAGCTGAAAGACTCGATTTCACGGTTGGCTGTTTCCAGCTGTGTCACCTGTTTTTCGAGCCGGGCGTTGAGGCGCGTATTTTCGTTGTATGACTGCTGCAGGCGTTCCGTCATGGCATCCAGGGAGGCAGCCAGCGTGCCGAATTCATCGCTGGTTTGAGGATTCAGGCGGTTATCCAGATTGCCGGTGCCGATACTCTCGATACCGGACTGTATTTGCGTAATGGATGCGGTCAGCATCTTCATCAGGCGGAAAACGAGCGCCGTGATCAGCAAAGTGACGAAAATTACGGCTGCAAGCCCTTGCCAGACCGCCGCTTTTGCGGTTTCGATCAATTTGTTGCTGACGTTGTTGATCTCCTGTTTGCTGTCAGACTTTGCCAGGGACACTGCCGGAAGCAACTGCTTGTCCAGCAGGATCTGGAGATGGCTCTTTACGAGTCTTACCGCTTCTGCGTCATTGCCTGCCTGTTTGCGTTTTACTATGAGATCGATCAGGCTTTCCGTCTGCACATGACTGCTGATCACCGATTTCAGGAGGAGCGAACCTTCGTTGTCGTCCTTATTGTCGAGGTGATATTTTCTGTTGATGGATTCGGACCATTTGGCAAGGGCATCTTCTGTCTGGATGCCGGTGCGCGCAATCTTCTCCAGGTGATCGACTTCCCCTGAGTGCAGATAATTCAACAGTTCCTTCAGTTGCTTGTTGAGACTGTCAGCGGTTCTGATGACGGCGACATAATAATCGATCGCAATGTGGGCGCTTTCCATCTGTTGCGTGCTGGTCATGACGAGCCATGGGAAAGCGCCCATGGACATCAGCAGGTTATGGTAGGCCCAGTGGATCTCTTCGATGCCGTCCTCCAGCGAGCTGTCCATCAGGGCCAGAATCGCATCGTCCGACGGCAGGTTCAAATGGTCCCGGCCATGTTTGGACCCGCTCGCGACGTGCTTACGATCAATTACAGCCCTGGTCTCTTTCCTCCATTCGTCGTATTTCCTTTCAAGGAATATCTGGTTGGTCAGATCTTCCGCTTCCCCAGGTATGCCAAGCAGCTTCTGCTCCTGGATGGCGCGCCGCCATTCCTGAAATCCCAGGTCGATGCTGGTGCTGTACTTTTCGAATTCCTGACGAGCGGCGGCGGTGTCCGTAACCAGGTAGTCGGACGCGACTCTTCTTTGATTGGAAATAAACGTGCTGGTTTTGGCGACGCTCTCCAGGTAATTGAGAGCCGGGGAGACGAATTCCGCCTTGTGTTGCAGGGTATAGGTGCTCCAGAGCAGAAAACTTGTCGCTATTACTGCCGCGCAGCCCACAATGACGATAATGGTGACAAGCTTCTTCTGGATGCTCATAACTTTCCTCGTCCCGGTGCGTTCGGGGCAGGCCGGAATGATGGACTGAAGGAACTTTGCCATGACCATTCCAAGCCGACGAATGGCATGACAAGCCCGGATTCACATATTCACGTTGAAGCGCGCAGCAAACATTATTAAATTATCATTATAAGCTGGCGATAAATAAAGACAATTTTCATTTATTAATTTACATCAAGTGGGTTTGATAACGCAAGCCGTAAAAATGACGGCCCGCTATCGTTATGTTATTTGTCTGTGGATTTTGCGGGAGATCCGTGGGGGCGGAAGGGGGGAATTTGAACTGCAATGATGACTAAATGTCAGGTAGCGTCAGGGAGCTTACCTCCTGCTCGATCACACCCGTTGGCCATCGATCAAAGCGAGAATGCCGTTCAGCAGATCCACCGGGGAAGGCGGGCAGCCCGGGATGCAGGCGTCCACCGGAATGACCGACCCTACTCCCCCCAGCGAGGCGTAGCTTTCGCCGAAGATCCCACCGTTGCAGCCGCAGTCTCCCACCGCCACCACCAGTTTGGGATCGGGGGTGGCGTCGTAGGTACGCTTCAGGGCGATCTCCATATTGTGTGATACCGGGCCGGTCACCAGCAGCATGTCGGCGAAGCGGGGCGAGGCGGTGAAGTGGATGCCGAAGCGTTCGCAGTTGTAGACCGGGTTGTTCATGGCGATGATCTCCAGTTCGCAGCCGTTGCACGAGCCGGCATCCACCTGGCGGATCACCAGGCTGCGGCTGAAGCGCCGCCTGATGGCCTCCTCCAGCCTGGCGCCCACCATGACGACCTCTGCCTCAACCTCGTCGGTCAGCGGTTCGGTCACAACGCCGGTGCGGAATATCTGGTGCAGAATTCTCAACATGGGTCAGATTCTCCTGCGTAGGGGCGAAGCAAGTTTTACCTGCTTCGCCCGTCTTTGATGGCGGTGCCGGTAAGGGCGAAGCAGATGAGGCGTTTGCTTCGCCCCTACGGGTTATGTCTATAAATCGTGCCCGGAGTACGATTGGTTGAAGCTCTTGTTGCAGAGCGGGAAGTCCGGAACGATGTTCCCCAGCACCGCCTGCTCCAGGCCGAGCCAGTTGACGCTGGAAGGGTCGCGGATCATGCAGCGGTTGATCTCGCCCGATGGTCCGGACTGGAGCCAGTAGATGATCTCTCCACGCCATCCTTCCACCACGGCAAAGCCGCAGCTATCGGGGGTTGGCTGCTGGAGCGTTGATTTGATATCCCCCGACGGAAGCCTTGTCAGAAATTCCCGGATCAGGCGGCAGGAATCACGGACCTCCTCGATCCTCACCCAGGCGCGGGCATGGACGTCGCACGAATCAAGCACCACCAGGCGGGGCCGGATCTGGTCGTAAGGGGGGAACGGCGCCTGGATGCGGCAGTCCAGGGCCTGGCCGCTGGCCCTGGCCACGAAGCCGACCGTACCCAGGTCCCTTGCCAGTTCGGCCTTGAGGATGCCCGTGGTGCGGAGGCGGTCTTCCAGGGAAGGGCTCAGGTCGTAGATGGTGATCAGCCGTTCGAATTCCGTCAGCAGTTCGTCCAGCTCCGTCCGGATCAGCTCTGCCCCGTCAAAGGGCAGGTCAACGCTCACCCCGCCTGCCACGATCCGGTCCATCAGGTAGCGATGGCCGAAGAGCCGCCTGTTTGTCCGGAGGATTGTCTCCTTCAGCCGGGTGAACTGGTAGAAGAGAAAGGCAAAGGCGGCGTCATTGGCAATGGCGGCGATATCCCCCAGGTGGTTGGCAAGCCGCTCCCGCTCCAGGAACAGAGCCCGCAGCCAGTGCGCCCTGGGTGGCGGCTGGCAGCCGCAGAGTCCTTCCAGGGCCCGGCAGTAGGTCAGGGCGTGGGCCACGGTGCTGTCCCCTGACACCCGGCCGGCCAGACGTGCCCCATCCTCCCAGGAAAGGCTTTCAAAGCGCTTCTCGATCCCCTTGTGGACATACCCCAGC
The DNA here is from genome assembly GCA_003574895.1 of Geobacter sp. Lineage (GTDB taxonomy): Bacteria > Desulfobacterota > Desulfuromonadia > Geobacterales > Pseudopelobacteraceae > JACPFJ01. Next base: position 43,660 of record PJFB01000014.1, on the reverse strand, counting down.
CGCTCCTCAAGATTGATGATGTCCTCCCCCATGGCCTGGAAGCGGAAGTGGCCCGGCTCGATGATCCCGGCATGGACCGGGCCCACCGGAATCTCGTAGACCCCTTCCCCGGTTGCCCGGGCCCACGGGTATTCCCCTGGAACGCGCGGCAGCTTTTGCGCGCCGTCGAAACCCTTGCGCAGAGGCCAGGCATCTGCGGGCCAGTCCTCGAACTTGATCCAGGGGCGGTGGTCGGAGTGGACATGGCCGGTGGGGACCAGCCCCATGAGGCTCTCGATCTGCCGCTCGAAGCGGAAGGCCGGGATATATTTTTTCGTAAGGCTGGGGAAGGTGGGGTCGTCCAGCGGCACCGCACAGCGCACCAGCAGGTAGTCACCGGCAACAACATAGCAGGCATACACGGCAAAGGCGCGCCCCAGCAAGGTCTCATCCACCGCCCAGTGAGCCGCCAGCCGTGCCCCGGCCTTTTTAAGGACACTGGCAGCCTCCTCGAAGCGTTCCCGCGGGAGGTGGAGTGCGGAGACAGTGACAGGGGAGAGAACGGCACCCGGAACGGCGTCAGCACCAAAGTGCGTGGTTATTATGTCTCGCATCGCGCTCATTTCAGCAGCCCCACTGCCAGATGAAACCAGTTGGAGAGGAACGGTGGCAGGTAGAGCCCCAGGAGCAGCACCAGCGACATGTGCAGCAGCACCGGGATGTTGGCCGCGGTCAGCGGCTTCTGCCAGGAGGGGACGGCACCCGCCACCATGGGCTGCACGCGGCGGAAGAGCGCGGCAAAGGCCACTGCCAGGCCGATCAGCAGCAAGGGGGTCAGGAGCGGCTTGTCCTTGATGGTGGCGGTCAGGATCAGAAACTCGCTGGCAAAGAGCCCGAAGGGGGGCATCCCCGACAATGCCATCACCCCCAGCAGCAGCCCCCAGCCCACCGGCGGATTGCCCCGGATCAGGCCCCGGATACGGGCCATCTCCTGGGTACCGTGCATCTGGGAGGCGTGGCCGACGCTGAAAAAGACCGCCGACTTGGTCAGGCTGTGGACCAGCATGTGCAGCATGCCGCCAAAGGTGGCAATGGGCCCGCCCAGCCCGAAGGCAAAGGTGGCGATGCCCATGTGTTCGATGGAGGAATAGGCGAACAGCCGCTTGATATCCTTCTGCCTGAGCAGCGAGAACGAGGCCACCAGCAGGGAGAGCAGGCCGAAGCCGATCATCATGTTGCCCGCCAGATGGGTGCCGGTGGAGCCGTCCACCAGGGATTTGCAGCGCACCAGGGCGTAGAGCGCCACGTTCAACAGCAACCCGGACAGCACGGCCGAGATGGGGGTGGGCCCCTCGCTGTGGGCGTCCGGCAGCCAGTTGTGCACCGGCACCAGGCCGACCTTGGTGCCGTAGCCCACCATGAGGAAGACAAAGGCCAACCGCAATACTGTGGGCTCCAACTGTCCGCTCACCTGGTTCAGGTTGGTCCAGAGCAGGGCATTGCCCCCTTCGCCCAGCACCCGCTCTGCCGCGAAGTAGAGCAGCACCGTGCCGAAGAGCGCCTGGGCGATCCCCACCCCGCACAGGATGAAATACTTCCAGGCCGCCTCGATGGCGGTGGGGGTGCGGTACAGGGAGACCAGCAGCACCGTGGCCAGGGTGGCCAGTTCCATGGAGATCCAGAGCACGCCGAAGTTGTTGGTGAGGAGCGCCATCAGCATGGCAAAGATGAAGAGCTGGAACATGGCGTGGTAAAAGCGCATCCGCATCGGCCCGACCCGGCCATGCTGCCGTTCGACCCGCATGTAGCGGCGGCTGAAGATGGCCGTGGTCATGGAGACGAAGGCCGTCAGCACGGTCAGATAGACATTGAAGGGGTCAACGAAGAAGAAGTTGTTGCCGGCGGTGAACGGCCCGTGCAGGTAGACCTGCATTGCCAGGGCGATCCCGGCGCCGCAGGTCAGGGCCGAACCCAGGATGTTGACCTCGGGGGCGTATTTCCAGTCCCCGGCAAAGGCCAGGATAATGGCGGAACACAGGGATATGGCGAGCAGGAGCAGGAGAATCATGGGCTTACTCCGGCACTTCGTGTTGAGTAAAAACCACTTCATCAGCAGCGGAACGTTCGGCAGCTTCCATCTCCTCCCACGTCACGCCATAGGGCGCGCCCCCGTCGGTGTATCCGGCGATGTAGGCGAAGTGCTCATCGCTATCGGGGGCAATCTGTTCGGGGGCTTGTTTTTTGTGTTTATTCTTCATGTGTCATGTACCTGCGTGATATGTGAGAACGTTGTGGGAGAACAGCGGCGGTTTTCAGGCCGCTGCTTCTTCCTGGTTATACATTCAGTAACCCCTGATTCTCCACACACAATCAGGATCTCTCATAAATGAGGCTGGATATGAAAATGTCTCAGAACCTTCGTCACGAATTACCCCACACTCTGCAGTTCCATCTTTTTCATCTAGTGTCTTGTGCGGTTAGTTCTTACTAAATATATTAAAGTATGCTATAGTGCCTTCCATGGCACGTACAACCGAACAGATCGAATTGACAGCAGGCGACCGACAAGCACTTGAAGCATTGCTCCGGTCTCCAAAAACAGCCCAGAGTCTGGCATTGCGCGCCCGCATCGTTCTTATGAGCGGCGCAGGTGAAGCTGTTGAAGCAATTGCCACTTCGACCGGCACTTCAACCAAAGCGGTCTATAAGTGGCGAAGCCGTTTTAAAGAATCCGGTCTTGATGGTCTTTCAGACCTGCCACGCTCGGGTCAACCCAAGAAGCTCACGGAACAGAAGATCAAGGATGTCTTGACGCTGACCGTGGAGCGGATTCCCCATGAGGCAACCCATTGGAGTGTACGCCTCATGGCTAAGTATGCTGGCATCACCACCTGGCAAGTCCGGCAGATATGGGAAGCCGCAGATCTGAAGCCTCATCGTATAAAGAGCTTCAAGATCAGCAACGATCCGCTGTTTGCAGAGAAAGTCGTCGATGTCGTTGGTCTCTACATGAGCCCTCCCGACAACGCAATTGTCCTTTCGGTGGACGAGAAAACCCAGATTCAGGCTCTTGACCGAACGCAGCCGATGTTGCAACTTAAGCCCGGCCAGATTGAACGACGCACCCACGATTACAAACGTAATGGTACCACGAGCCTGTATGCCGCGTTTGACATCTTGACCGGCGAGGTCATGGGGCGGGTGACCAAGCGGCACAGAGCCAAGGAGTTCCTTGACTTCCTGCGGCAGATAGAGCGATCGACGCCAAAAGAGCTTGATCTGCACATTATCCTGGACAACAGCAGCACCCATAAGACCGCTGAGGTGCAGAAGTGGTTGGCGGGGCAACCCCGGATAACACTCCATTTCACACCCACCAGCGCCTCATGGCTCAATGCGGTGGAAAGCTGGTTTTCCCAACTGGAGCGGCGATCAATCTACCGAGGAGTGTTCAGCAGCGTCACTGCATTACGTAAAGAAATCCACCGTTTCATTGAGGCTCACAATGCGACAAGCGCCAAACCGTTCAGATGGACAAAGAGCGCAGCGGCAATTATTGAGTCAGTTCAAAGAGCAAAACAAAGTGCAAATATTACTGGAAAGAACTAACCAAACGGAACACTAGGGTGTTTATTTCAATTGATTTATAACTTCCAAAAATCTCCTTGATTTCTGACTTACTCATACTAGACATCTTTCTTCTCATCTCATCTCTCGAAAATACTGAAAAGAAACCAAACGCTTGATCCAGATTGCCAGATATCATTGCTTGAGATTGTTGTCGCCAAATAGTTTTTATGACATTTGTTATTTGAACCCTTGTTTCCGCAGGACATGACTCTTTCGCTTCAATATTATGCTTGTCTTTCAGATAGGTCTTGAATTTTTCTCTAATAAAATCCTCTTGTTTTTTATTGTTAATTTCAGGTGAATGTGTGTCAGGACGAATGTTTTCAGAGATTTGTTTTTGAGTTTCTTGTGAGTCCCTGACAGTGTTCATTTTAGCGCTCTTACTTCTAGGGATACTGCTCGGATTGTCAGTAAAAACAACATTTCCATTGGAGTCTTCATATTTGTAATATTCAGCAAAGGCAGGTGCCGTAAGGGCAAGCAGAGTAATAAATGCAAAAATAAGTTTAATCATTCCAGTCTCCGAAGTTTGATGTTTTGTGTATAACGAATTAATCTACGGTTTACCCATATAAGTAACTTGTTGCCTGTATAGGATGCTTGTTTCCTTTATAAGAGACCTTTGTGGTTTCTTATATGAGATGCTTTCACCAGGGCTTTGCTTCCATAATCCGGCCGGTTCGCCTTGACGGCAAACCTCCCGACTTCCGACCTCGATTAATATTGTGCACACATTGCTACAGCATCTGCCGGTAGTCGCAATGCAGAACGGCGGCCAGCTTTTTCGCCCGTTCCTTGCCGATACTCCGCTTGCCGTTTTCCATCTCGCTGATGTGATGCCGCGGGATGCCGTTCTAATCCCCTTCCTTCAGTTTGGCCATCTGGTCCACGTCCAGGCTGTCGAAGGTGGTGTTGATGTGGAAAAAGAAGATGCCGAAGATGAAGGCGGCGATCAGCAGGTCCAGGGCCACCCCCAGTTCGACCACCATGGGCATGCCGTAGGTGGCGCTGGTGGCGGCGAAAAACAGCCCGTTCTCCATGGCCAGGAAACCCATGATCTGGCTGACCGCATGGCGGCGGGTCACCATCATCAACAGCCCGAGCATGACCGTTGCCAGGGCCAGGGCCAGGGTGGAGCGGGTCATCAGGGTGGAAAGCTCGCGGATCGGCGCGGTCAGGTGGTAGCAGAAGATCACCAGGGCTATGCCGATCATCATGGTGGTGGGCGTATTGATCATGGACTCGATCTCGCGGTGGATCCGCAGCTTGTGGATCAGCTTGTAAAGGATGTACGGCAGGAGCAGCACCTTCATCCCCAGGGTCAGCAGCGACGACAGGTAGAGGTGGTGCACGCCGGTGGCATAGCCGATGATGGCGGTGCTGAGGCCCAGGAAGAACCCCTGCCAGGCAAAGATGTGCAGGATGGCGAACATCCGGCGCTGCACCAGCAGGGCAAAGGAGGTCAGGAGGATCAGGGCCGCCAGCAGAAGATTCAGTTGTACCACCAGGGAGTTGCTCATGGGTCACTCCAGGATGAAAAAGGCCATCATGCCGAGGGTGGCAAGGAGGAAGGCGCTTCCCAGGTATTCGGATACCCGGAAGATGCGCATCTTGGCCATGCCGGTCTCGATCAGCACCATGATCACGCCGCCCAGCATCAGTTTGAGTACAAAGAACGCCACCCCCAGCGCCAGGGCAAGGAGGTCGCCGTTGGCGGCAATGCCCCAGGGGCAGAAGGCGGCGATGCCCAGGGAGAAGAAGAGCATCAGTTTCATCATGCCGGCCCACTCGATCAAGGCCAGGTAGCGGCCCGAATACTCCAGGATCATGGCTTCGTGGATCATGGTCAGCTCCAGGTGGGTGGCCGGGTTGTCCACCGGGATCCGGCCGGTTTCGGCCAGGGCGATCATGATGAAGGCGATCAGGGCAAAGGCCAGGGAGGGGCGGATCATGAACTGCCCCTGGCCCATGGTCGTGACCATCTGGGTCAGGGAGGTGGAACTGCTGGCCAGGGACACGGTGAAGACCGCCATCAGCATGGCCGGCTCGGCCAGGGATGAGATCATCATCTCGCGGCTGGCGCCCATGCCGCCGAAGGCGGTGCCGATGTCCATCCCGGCCAGGGCCGTGAAGAAGCGGATGATGGCGAAGAGCATGACCAGGGCAATGATGTCGGCGGTGGCGGCCAGGGGCAGGTCCACCGAGACCAGCGGTATGATCCCGCCGGCCAGCACCGTGACCCCGAAGGCCAGGTAGGGGGTGAAGCGGAAGATCCAGGAGGCGTTCTCCGCCAGGACCACGTCCTTGATGAACAGGCGCCTGATATCGCGGTACGGCTGCAGGATCCCCGGCGCGCTGCGCCCCTGCAGCCGGCACTTGACGACCTTGACCCAGCCGGCAAAGGCCGGTGACAGGCCGATCAGGATCAGGAGCTGCAGCAGCTCTATGGCAAAGGGGTGCACTGTCATCCCAGGAATACCAGCAGCACGATCAGGGTAACGAACGAATAGAGCAGGTAGACCTGGATGCGCCCCTGCTGGAGTTTCCCGACCAGGCGGGCCACTATGAAGGCGCCGTCGGCCAGGGGGGTGTAGAGCCAGTTCCAGAAGCGGTCGCGGATGCGCAGCCGGTAGTTGAAGCGGTCCGCCATGACCGGATGGTTCTGGGGGCTGACGATCTCAACCTGCTCGCGGATGGCAAAGAGGAAGCCGAACACCCGCCGGAGCGGCATGGCAAAGGCTGTGGCCGTGTACTGCATGCGCGGCGTGATCCGCTCGAAACCGCAGTCCCAGAGCGGCGCCCGCCGGATGGCCGTGCCGCGGACGTGCAGCAGGAGATAGGTAATGGCCACCACCGCCAGGATGCCGCCAAAGACCACTGGCCCGGAATAGGAGGCCCGCTCGTAGGAGTAGGGGGTCAGCCACATCCAGCCGAATCTGCCGGCCGAGGCCGCGATCTGTCCGCCGAAGAGCCGTTCGGGGATGATGTCCATCCAGCCGATGACATAGGTGGGCAATACTCCCAGGCCAAGGCATGAGACCGCGGCCAGTGTCATGCCCAACCGCATCGATATTCCGACCTCGTGGATCTGCGACGCCTTGCGATGCCCGCGCCAGGTGCCCAGGAAGGTCACGCCAAAGGCCTTGACGAAACAGGCGGCGGCCAGGGCGCCGGTCAGGGCCAGCAGCGCGGCTCCCAGGGGCACCAGCAGCCTGAGCAGCGGGTGGGGGAGCGCCGGAGAGAGCAGGAAGGCCTGGAAGGTGAGCCATTCCGAGACAAAGCCGTTGAAGGGGGGCAGCCCGGAGATGGATACGCAGCCCACCAGGAAGAGGGCCGCTGTCCAGGGGAGCTTGTGGATCAGCCCGCCCATCTCCTCCATGTTGCGTTCGCGGGTGGCGTGGATCACGGCGCCGGCCCCCATGAAGAGCAGCCCCTTGAACAGGGCGTGATTGAGGGTGTGATAAAGGGCCGCCACCAGGGCCAGGGCCGCCAGGGCCGGGAAGTGGAAGGAGGTGAAGATCATGGCCAGGCCCAGGCCCATGAGGATGATGCCGATGTTTTCCACCGAATGGTAGGCCAGCAGCCGTTTCAGGTCGTGCTGCATCAGGGCGTACAGCACCCCCAGCACGGCAGAAAGCAGGCCGAAGGCCAGCACGATGCCGCCCCACCACCAGGGGAAATCCCTGAGCAGGTCGAAGGCCACCCGCACCATGCCGTAGATGGAGGTCTTCAGCATGACACCGCTCATGAGGGCCGAGACATTGGAAGGGGCCACCGGATGGGCCTCGGGCAGCCAGACATGGAGCGGAATGACGCCGGCCTTGGCGCTGAAGCCGAAAAAGGCCAGGAAGAAGGCGGCCGCAGCCCAACCAGGGGCGAGCCGGGCGGTACGCATGGCATCGAAGGTGTAGCCGTCAAAGCGGTCGAAGCCCGAGCCCAGGCCAGCCATGAGACCGAAGGAGAGCAGGATGGCAATGGCGCCCACATGGGCCACCAGCAGATAGATATAGGCGGCTCGCCGGTTCTCGGCCTTTTCGTCCTCGTACATGACCAGGAAATAGGAGGCTGCCGCCATCAGTTCCCAGGAGAGGAGGAAGAAATAGGCGTCGTCGGCCAGGACCACCATCAGCATGCCGGCCAGGAAAAGGAGGTAGAACAGCACCAGGGGGGTGACGGGCCGGCGGCCGGGATAGGCGCGCAGATAACCGATGGAGTAGATCGAGACATAGCCGGCCAGCAGGCCGATGACGATCAGGAAAAAGCCGGCCAGGGGATCGAGCCTGATGTTGAAGGGGAGTCCGGGAAGCCCCAGGGGGATGGTTGCGGCAGAGTTCAGGCCCTGCTGGATGGTCAGGAAACCGGCCAGGACAGCCGCGAAGGAGGCCAGGGCGGCCAGGGAGAATGCCGTCGGGATCAGGAGCCGCTCCCGGCGGGAGAGAAGGGGGCTCAGGGCCACCACGGACAGCAGCAGAAGTATGGAAATGCAGGCAATATCGAGCGGTGGCATCGCAAGGGCCTCCTTGGATGAGCCTTGAACGAAAATCCGGATATTCCACTATAGAAGTCTTATGCGTCTATGGGACTAAGAACCTATCGCCTTTGCGCTTACAAATCCAATTGGAACCTCAGCGCCTTGTTCACCTTTGCCATGAGGGTCTTGCCCACGAAGCCGAGCCGTTCGCTCACCACGGTGGTCTTGTCGATGGTGATCAGGATATGGGAACTGATCTTGGCATCCTGTGCCAGGCCGGTCTTGCTGGCCGGCAACAGGGTCTCGAAATCGTAGATCCGGTCCAGGTGCGTGAATCCCAGCGGGATGATCGTGACCACCGGTGAAAATTCGTTGCTGATGTTGTTGCTGACCACCAGGCAAGGGCAGATATCGGTGGCCGCCTCACCCTTGTGCCCCAGGTTGACCTGATAGATCCCGCCGCGCTTAAACATCGCGCTCCTCCGTCACCGCGGACTCGAACTTCTTGAGCACCTCGACCGTGGCGTCGGCCGTGGCCTGGTACCCCTCGATCAGATCCTTGTATTTTTCCCTCTTCAACACGTCCAGTTTTTCCTGGGCTGCTTCTTCCAGGAACTGGCTGATGCCGCGGGGGCCGTACAGGGCTTTGATATCGTCAACTATGGGCGTGGGCAGGGAAACATTCAGGCGGGTGTTTGGCATTTCAACCTCGTGTGGTGTTTCTCGGGGCTTTGATGTGCAGAACAGAAGATGTAATACACATAAAATATAATTGACATGAAAAAAATTACAACATATATTTTCTAACACGTCGTTATTTTTTGTGTGTTTGATTGGCGCCATGTGTCTTAATGCCGTGTCCAGCGGCATTTGAAAGGTCTATTAATGCATTCGGATGTATTGCGGGATCCAGCCGTGCTGGTGCTGATCGCCATACTCGTGACCGCATTTTCCGGAGTTCCGGGACTGCTGATCAGAGGCGGAGCCACGGGGCAGAGGCTGGCTACGCTGGGTGCCGTGATTGCCGCGTTCCTTGGACTCCACTCCGCCATCTCCCTGTTGCTGGCCAAAACGACAACTACCTTTGTCATTGCCTGGAATCTCCCCTTCGACGCCTGCGAGATCGGGCTCGACCCGCTCTCCCTCTTCTTTTTGATTCCCATCTTCATAGTGTTCCTCTGCGGCTCCCTCTATGCCAACGGTTACTGGCCCGCATCCTCCCATCGCTCCAGCGAGCCGGCCCTGACCTTCTTCTACGGGTTGCTGGCGGCCGGCATGGGCCTGGTGGTGGTGGCCCGCAACGGCGTGCTGTTCCTCATGGCCTGGGAGATCATGGCCCTGGCCGGCTATTTCCTGATGGTGATCGAGCACGACAAGGAAGAGGTGCGCCGGGCCGGCACCGTGTACCTGGTTGCCGCCCATATCGGCGCCGCTGCCCTGTTCGTCTTCTTTTCCCTGCTGCGGTTGCACTGCTCGTCCTTTCTGTTCCCCGGCCAGGGCGGGCTGCACATCGTCGCTGCCCCGGCAACGGCGCTCTTTATCGCCGCCCTGATCGGCTTCGGCTCCAAGGCCGGCCTCATGCCGTTGCATATCTGGCTCCCCTCGGCACATGCCAATGCGCCCAGCCACGTCTCGGCCATGCTGTCCGGGGTCATGTTGAAGATGGGGATCTACGGCCTGTTGAGATTCTTCTCCTTCATCGCCGACCGTCCGCTCTGGTGGGGGGTCGTACTGGCAGTGGCCGGGCTGGTCTCCGCCTTTCTCGGCATCTGCCTGGCGGCATCACAGCGGGATATCAAGCGGCTATTGGCCTACAGCAGCATCGAGAACATCGGCATCATCGCGACCGGCATCGGCGTTGCCATGATCGGGCAGGCCACGGGAAACCCCAGGCTCGCCCTGTTGGGGATGGTTGGCGCCCTGCTGCATATCCTCAACCACAGCCTGTTCAAGCCGCTGCTGTTTTTCTGTGCCGGCTCCATCATCCATGGCACCGGAACCCGGGAACTGGACCGGATGGGGGGCTTGGGCAAACGGATGCGCTGGAGCGCGTTGCTGACCCTGGGCGGCGCCATCGCCATCAGCGGCCTGCCGCCTTTCAACGGGTTTGTCAGTGAATTGTTCCTGTATCTCGGTTTTTTCGGCGAGGCCCGGGCCAATCTTCCCTATGTCGTGCTGGGGGCGCCGGTACTGGCCCTGGTGGGCGGGGTGGCCCTGATCACTTTCGTCAAGCTGTACGGTGCCACCTTTCTGGGCAACCCGCGCTCGCAACAGGCCGCCCATTGCCATGAGGCCCCGCTCTCCATGCTTGCCCCCATGGGGACATTGCTGGGGCTGTGCCTGCTGGGCGGGATCTTTCCGCAACTGCTGCTGCCGTTGGCGTCGCCCCTGCTGGCAACGTTGACGCCGGTTGTCAGCGGGACCGCCAGCCAGCCGTTGCCCCTGGGCTGGATCACCATGGCCGGGGTTGCAATTCTCGGCCTCGCTGCCTTGCTGGCCTTCTCTCTCCGCCACAGGGTAAGCGCGCTGCCCAAGGCGACGGCCACGACCTGGGGCTGCGGCTACTTGAGGCCGTCCGGCCGCATGGAGTACACCGGCACAGCGTTCAGCGAGATCCTGACCTCCCTCATGAGCGGCATCGTGCGCACGCGGGTTGCCAAGGCCGCAATCAGCGGCTATGCACCTCCACCGGCCGCCTTTTGCTATGCTCCGGAAGAGACCATCCTGGAGCGCCTGCTCCTGCCGCTGTTTGATATTGTCGGCATCGGCTTCGCATTTTGCCGGCGGCTCCAGCATGGCCAGGCCCATATCTATGTGCTGTACATCTTTGCCACGTTGCTGCTGCTTATGCTGTGGATACATTAGTTCCTGCCCGTAAAGGGTCCTTTTCCGCCCTGGCGGCGTCAACCTTCGGGCTGGGGCGCGCAGAGAATGATTGTAGGGGCGAAGCAAATGCCTTATCTGCTTCGTCCGCCTTTGGCGACGTAGCGCACAAGGGCGAAGCACGCTGAAACCGTGCTGTCGCCCCTACGTGATATTGATTAATTATCAAGCCCATTAGGAGATAGCCTATGGTTGATACAATCCTGCACCTGGTCCTGGTCCTCACCATGCCGCCCCTGCTGCTGGGGGTGATCGGCAAGACCAAGGCGGCCTTTGCGGGCCGGGTCGGGGCGCCCTATCTGCAACCGTACTATGATCTGGCGCGGCTGATGCGCAAAGGGGTCGTCATCAGCGATACCACGACCTGGCTTTTCAAGGCCGGCCCGATCATCACCCTGGCCGCCACCCTGCTGGCCGCGCTGCTGGTGCCGCTGGGCAGGCATGCCGCACCGATCTCCTTTACCGGCGACATGATCCTGTTTGCCTACCTGTTCGCCCTGGGCCGCTTCTTCACCACGGCCGCCGCCCTTGACACCGGGTCCAGCTTCGAGGGAATGGGCGCGGCCCGGGAGGTCACCTTCTCCTGCCTGGCCGAACCGGCGCTTTTCTTTGCCCTGATCACCCTGACCAGGCTCAGCGGTTCCCTCTCCCTCACCCCCATGCTCAACCATGTCACGCTTTTTGTCTGGTGGGATACCGGCGCGGCCCTGCTGTTGATGATGACCGGCCTGTTCGTGGTGTTGCTGGCTGAGAACTGCCGGATCCCCTTTGACGACCCCAACACCCACCTGGAGCTGACCATGATCCATGAGGTGATGGTGCTGGATCACAGCGGCCCCTACTTCGGCTGTATCCTGTACGGGGCCAGCCTCAAACTCTATCTGCTGGGGGCGTTTTTCCTGCACATCGCCCTCCCTCTCAGCAGCGGCAACAGTTATCTCGATTGGTTGATTTTCGCCCTGTCCATGATCCTCCTGGCAATGGCCATCGGCGTGGTGGAATCGGTCATGGCGCGGCTGAGGCTGATCCGGGTGCCCCAACTGCTGGTGGCGGCGATCATTCTGACCGCCTTTTCCCTGATATTGGTTGTGAGGTGATGGTATGAATGCTCTTGCGGATCAATTGCTGGTCCTGTCGCTGCTGGTCAACTTCATTGTGTTGGGCACCAGCCGCCTGGCCTTCTCGGTCCGGGCGGTTGCCTTGCAGGGTGTGGTCCTGGGGGTGCTCCCCGCCCTGATCCACCCGTTTTCCTGGCACCTTGTGGCGATTATCATCGGCATGCTACTGGCAAAAGGGCTGGTGATCCCATGGATGATCATGAACGCCATCCGCCAGGCGGAGATAAGGCGCGAGATCGAGCCGTTCATCGGTTTCATCCCCTCCCTGGTCCTTGGGGCGCTGTTCACGGCCCTGGCGTTTGTATTCGCCTCCAAGCTGCCGCTGGCTCCCGAACATGAGGGCTTGCTCTTCGTGCCGGCGTCCATGGCGACCATCATGTGCGGCTTCCTGATCCTGATGGCCCGCCGCAAGGCCATTTCCCAGGTTATCGGTTATCTGGTGATGGAAAACGGCATCTTCATCTTCGGCCTGATCCTGGCGGATGCCATGCCGCTCATGGTCGAGGCCGGGGCATTGCTGGACCTGCTGGTGGGGGTCTTTGTCATGGGGATCGTGATGAACCATATCAGCCGCGAGTTTTCCTCGCTCGACACTTCACGGCTGACCGCCTTGCGAGAGGACTAGATCATGATGTGGGTATTCGTTGTCATACCGCTCCTCGGGGCGCTGATCGCCTGGCTGATTCCCGACAACCGGCTGCGCCCGCTGGTACTGCCGGTCTTTGCCCTGCTGCATCTTGTCATGACCTTTGCGGTGGTGGCCATATCGCCGCCCCCGTCCCATGACGGCTGGATATACCTGGATGCGCTGGGCAAGCTGGTCCTCATCAGCATCAGCATCCTCTTCACGGTATGCGCCTTCTATGCGGTCGGCTATCTGCGCTACCGGCAGGAACGCTCCAACCGCATTCTCTGCATGGCGCTCCTGATCTGCCTTTCGGCCATGACCCTGGTCTCCATCTCCCAGAACCTGGGGCTTCTCTGGGTGGCGCTGGAAACCACCACCGTTGCCATGGCGCCACTGATCTACTTCAACCACAACGCCCGCTCCATCGAGGCCACCTGGAAATACCTGCTGATCTGTTCCGTGGGGATCGCCATCGCCCTGCTGGGGCTGTTCTTCCTGGCGTACTCCACCATAGTTGCCCGGCAGGATGTCACGCTGCTGCTCAACTCGCTGATCAACGATGCCCCCAGGCTCCATGCGGGGTGGCGGCATTCGGCCTTCATCTTCCTGCTGGTCGGCTTCGGTTCCAAGATGGGATTGGCGCCGTTGCATACCTGGAAGCCCGATGCCTATGGCGAGGCCCCGGGACTGGTGGGCGCGCTCCTGGCCGGCGGCCTGGTCAACTGCGCCTTCCTGGCCCTGCTCCGGGTCTACCAGATAGCCGTTGCCACCAACGAAGCCGCTTCCTTCCAGGGGGCGTTGCTGGGCATGGGACTTGTCTCCATGGCGTTCGCCGCCATCTTCATGGCCCGCCAAAGCGACTTCAAACGGATGCTGGCCTATTCCAGCGTCGAGCATGTGGGCATCATGGCGGTGGCCCTGGGCCTGGGCAAGGCAGCCCTGTTCGGCGCCTTGCTCCACATGATCAATAATGCGCTCACAAAAGGGGTGCTGTTCCTGTCGTCGGGCAACATCCACCGGGCCTACAACAGCAAGAGCACGGCCTTTGTCAGGGGCGCCCTCAGGCTGACCCCGTGGTCGGGTGCCCTTTTCCTGGCCTCCTTTCTGGCGATCACCGGCTCGCCCCCCTTTGCGCCGTTCATCAGCGAGTTTACCATTGTCAGCAGCGCCTTCACCCAGGGCAACTCCTGGACTGGGATCTTGTTCCTCCTGTTTCTGGCGGTCATTTTCATCGGCATGGCTTCCACAGTATTGCCGGTGGTGATGGGAAGCGTCCCTGATGGCATGGAAACCACAACCTACCGCGATACGCCCGGCACTGTCCTGCCGCTGCTGGCGCTGATGGGGATCATCCTCATGCTGGGCCTCTGGATACCGGCCCCCATGCAGGAGTTGCTGCATGAAGGCGCCAAATTATTGGGTGAAAAATGATGAGTGCCTCGATTTTAAAACTGTATAACGGCACCTCCGTGCCCCGCCGGGATATCCCCGAGCTGCCGCTGGAGGAGTTTCTGCGGGCCATCCTGGATGCCACTGACCACGGCTGGCGGGTTTCCGCCTACTTTGGCACCCCGGATGGCGGCGACTTCCGACTGTATTGCCTGTTGGCATCAAAGGCCGAAGGGGTGCTGGGGCTGCTTGGCGCAAAGGTGGCGGCGGATGCCGCGCTTCCCTCCATCGCCTCCCTCTGCCCCCAGGTGAGCCTTTTCGAGCGGGAGATAGCCGAACAGTGCGGCCTTGCCATCGAAGGGCATCCCTGGCTCAAGCCGGTCCGGTTCCAGCGGCCTCTGTTCAACGGGCCGGGCAAAGGGGTGCCGGAAGACAAGGAGCCCGGTGTCATGGACTTCTACCAGGTCCAGGGCCATGAGATCCATGAGGTGGCGGTGGGCCCGGTCCATGCCGGGATCATCGAGCCGGGCCATTTCCGGTTCCAGTGCTACGGCGAACAGGTGTTCCACCTGGAGATTTCCCTGGGCTACCAGCATCGCGGCATCGAGAGGTTCATGATCGGCGGCCCCCATCCCCGATCACCGTACCAGATGGAGGCCATCGGCGGCGACACCACCATCGGCCATGGCCAGGCCTATGCCATGATCATCGAGGCATTGTCCGGAACCAGGGTGCCGGCCCGGGCCGAGGCGATCCGCGGGATCGCCCTGGAACTGGAGCGGCTGGCCAACCATACCGGCGACTTGGGCGCCATCGCGGGGGATGTGGGGTACCTGCCCACCTCGTCCTTTTGCGGGCGAATCAGGGGCGATTTTCTGAATATGTCCGCCGTGTTGTGCGGGAGCAGGTTCGGCCGCGGGCTGATCGTCCCCGGCGGTGTGGGCTTTGATTGCAATCCGCAACAGGCCGGGCTGCTTGGCAGCCGCATTGCCACGGCCAGGGAAGAGCTCGCCAATGCCGTTGATCTGCTCTGGAACACGCCGTCGGTTCTGGCGCGGCTCGAAAACACCGGCACCGTCAGCGAGGAAACGGCCCGGGAGTTGGGACTGGTGGGGCCACCTGCCCGCGGCTGCGGCCTGAACCGGGACATCCGCCGGGATCACCCCTTCGGCATCTATCGCATGAGCCAGATCCCCGTTGTTACGGCAACAACAGGGGATGTCCACGCCAGGACGCTTTTGCGCTGGCTGGAGGCGGAAAAATCGCTGGACTTCATCGAGGAACAACTGCGGCAACTGCCGGCCGGTGTGTACCGCAACAATGCGGGGGCCATTGCCGGGGACCAAGTGGCGGTGGCCCTGACCGAAGGGTGGCGGGGAGAGGTCTGCCATGTCGCTGTCACGGACGAGACCGGCCGGTTCGGCCGCTACAAGATCGTTGACCCGTCGTTCCACAACTGGCAGGGCCTGGCCATGGCCCTGCGGGGACAGCAGATCTCGGATTTCCCCCTGTGCAACAAGAGCTTCAACCTGTCGTACTGCGGTTTTGATCTTTAGCAGGTTGTTGAAAAACAGCCATCTCGCCGCTGTCCTCGAAAGACCTCTTGTGCGGCGTAGCGCTGCTACGCCTCCGCGGGCCTTTCTGCGGGAGCGACGATCTGACTATTTTTGAACAACCTGGGTTTTTCAACAATCTGTTAGACGTCTGACTGGTCCGACCTGTCAGACTTGTCGGACGCTTTACTAAAGCTTAGGGACTCGGAACTTCCCTTATTTTGGAGCCACACTATGATCCGCGCCATACTTGCCCGTGCCAAGCAGGGGCATCGCACGACAAAATACCCCAAGGAACCGGCCCAGCTCCCCGAACTCCTGAGGGGCTATCCCCGCCTGAACAGCGCCGCCTGTCCCGAGGGCTGCCGGGAGTGCATCGATGCCTGCCCCTACGGCGCCATTTCCCGCACGCCTGTCTTGTCCATCGACATGGGGAAATGCCTTTTTTGCAGTGCCTGCAGCCGGGCTTGCAGCCATGGTGCCATCGAAATGACTTGCGATGCGGCGCTGGCGGCCAACAAGCGGGAGGAACTGATCGTCAGGGAGGGTGAAGAACGCCGGATGGCGCGGGCACTTGACGCCAAAATGCTGGCCCTGTTCGGCCGCTCGCTCAAGTTCCGCGAGGTGAGCGCTGCCGGCTGCAACGCCTGCGAGGCGGACACCAACGTCCTTTCCACCATCGGCTGGGACCTGGGGCGGTTCGGCATCCAGTTCGTGGCCAGCCCGCGCCATGCCGACGGCCTCTGGGTCACCGGCCCGGTGTCGGAGAACATGTACCAGGCGCTGCTTCTGACCTACGAGGCGATCCCGGCCCCCAAGATCGTGGTCGCCTGCGGGGCCTGCGCCATCAACGGCGGCCCCTTCCTGGATTCCCCGGAATGCCGCAACGGGATCGACAACATCTTCCCGGTTGATCTCTACATCCCGGGCTGCCCTCCCCATCCGGTCACCATCCTCGACGGCCTGCTCAGGCTGCTCGACAAGATGGGGTGAGGATGCCGCCGAAGCTTTAATTCTTGCCTTGCCAAAAGTTGGCCACCCACCACTGATGCTCTCGCAAATCTATTTATTTGTCATCCCCGAATGCTTCTATCGGGGATCCATAATTTCAAAGAGTTGAACCTGGATTCCCGATCAGAATCGCTTCGGGAATGACATATTGCGAATGCATCATCATTGCCACAAAAATAATTTGACAGATCAGGCAAATATTCCTATACCTACCGATAGGTAAACAGCCTTCCCCGGATGTACGCCTGACAGCACAACCCCAGCCTGATACCAAGCCAATACCGAGGTGGATCAATGACTCAACTCATGTTGTTTTTGCTCATGGCCTGCGGCGGAGTAGTGATTGCGGTGCAACCTTCCATCAATGCCCGCCTGGCGCAGCGGGTAGGCGCCTATGAGAGCTCGCTTATCTCCTTCGCGGTGGGGACTCTGGCGTTAATGCTGGTGGTCATGTTTGCCGGCAGGGGCAACATTCGGGACATTGCCCATGCCAACTGGTGGGAACTGACCGGCGGACTGCTGGGCGCCTTTTTTGTCACCCTGACCATCATTGTCGTCCCCCGTATCGGCACGGTGGCCGTCATGACCGCCATCATCACCGGGCAGCTGGCCACGGCGGTCCTATTGGACCAGTTTGGCGTCTTTGGCCTGCGCCATATCCCGCTTACCCCGATGCGGCTCCTGGGCATCTGCCTTCTGGCGGCCGGGGCGGCGCTGATAGTACGGCGTTAGACTACCCGGCCTCAAAGGAATCTTCGCATGATCCTCTCCAATACCTCAATCAAACGCCCCATCTTCGCCACGGTCATGATCCTGGCGCTGGTGGTGCTCGGCATCTTCTCCTACAAACGGCTTGGGGTCGAGATGTTCCCCAACGTGGAATTCCCCTTGATCTCAATCGTGACCACCTTTCCCGGCGCTTCGCCCGAGACGGTGGAGCGGGAGGTCTCCAAGCGGATCGAAGAGTCGGTCAACCAGATCGCCGGGGTCAAGCATGTCTTTTCCACCTCCCGCGAGGGGGTCTCCACGGTGATGGTCCAGTTCCAGCTGGAGCAGCGGGTGAACGATTGCGCCCAGGAGGTACGGGCCAAGATCGGTTCGATTCGCGGCAGCCTGCCCCAGGGGATCGAGGAGCCCATCATCCAGAAGCTGGATTTCAATGCCGCGCCCGTGGCGTCCCTGGCGGTGAGGTCCGACAGCATGTCCCCCCGGGAGCTGACCACCCTGGTGGAAAAGAAAATCAAGAAGCGCTTCGAGAGCGTGGCCGGTGTGGGCAAGGTGGACATGGTAGGCGGCCTCAAGCGCGAGATCCGCGTGGAGATCGACCCGACCCGGCTGGACAGCCTGGGGCTGGGGGTCAACGATGTTGTCAACGGCATCAAGTCCGAAAACACCAACACGCCGCTGGGGCGTCTGACCAGGGGCACGGCCGAGTATCCGCTCAGGATCGATGGCAAGCCGGAACTGGCCGGCCAGTACCGCCTCATGGCCGTGGCCCAGAAAAACGGCCGCCCCATCACCCTGGGCGAGGTGGCCCAGGTGTCGGACGGCACCGAGGAAAAACGCAAGCTGGCCCTGGTCAACGGGCGGCCGGCCATCGGCCTGGATGTCTACAAGCAGTCGGGCGGCAACGAGGTGGAGCTGGTGGATAACGTCAAGAAGACCATGGCCAAGGTCCGGAAGGAACTCCCCCCCGGAGTGACCCTGGACATGGTGCGCGACGGTACCATCATGACCCGGGAGTCCCTGGCCGACGTGGAGGAAACCCTGATCATCGGCGGCATCCTCACCATTCTGATCGTCTTCTGCTTCATCAACTCCTGGCGCTCCACGGTCATTACCGGGGTGACCCTACCCATCTCGGTCATCTCGGCCTTCATCGTGATGAACGCCATGGGCATGACCTTGAATGTCATGACCCTGATGGCCCTCTCCCTGGCTATCGGCATGCTGATCGACGACGCCATCGTGGTGCGGGAGAACATCGTGCGCCACCTGGAAATGGGCAAGGACCACATGGAGGCGGCCCGTTTCGGCACTTCAGAAATCGGCTTGGCGGTCTTTGCCACCTCCATGTCCATCATCGCCGTCTTCATTCCGGTGGCCTACATGCGCGGCATCGTCGGCCGGTTCTTCTACCAGTTCGGCATCAGCGTGGCCTTTGCCGTGCTGGTCTCCCTGTTCGTCTCCTTCACCCTGGACCCCATGCTTTCCTCCCGCTGGCACGATCCCTCCATCCATAACCATGGCCGGCGCAAGGGCTTGGCAAAGCTGCTGGAGCGTTTCAACGACCGGTTCGACCTGGCCGCCGACCGCTACCGCTCCCTGATCGGCTGGGCCCTTGATCACCGCAAGACCGTCATGGCCCTGGCCCTGGGGGCCTTTTTCGGCGGCATCGCGATCTTCGGCACCCTGGAATCCTCCTTCATGAGCAATGAGGACAAGGGAGAGTTCCAGGTTGCCTTCAAGACCGCCCCCGATGCCTCCATGGCCGAAACGGAAGGCCGCCTGCAGGCCATACTGGCGGCGGTCGGGGACATCCCCGAGATCGACCACAGCTATGCCACCATCGGCGCCGGCGACAGCGGCACGGTGCGGGACGGCCTGCTCTACCTGAAACTCAGGGAACGCAAGGAGAGGAAAAGGAACCAATTCGTGTTGCAGCGATTGGTGCGCCAGCGGCTCAACAAGATTGCCGGCATCACCTTTTCCATCGAAGAGGTGGGCCAGATCGGCGGCGCCCAGAAACCGCTGAACGCCAACCTCAAAGGGGATGACCTGAACGTGCTCAAACAGCTGGGGCAGCGTCTCAAGGAGGAACTCTACAAGGTGCCCGGCATCGTCGATCTGGCTGTCACCCTGGAGCACGACATTCCAGAATACCGCCTGAAAGTGGATCGGGAAAAGGCGCTCTCTGCCGGGGTGTCCACCAATGACATCGTCACTGCACTGGGACGGCTGGTGGGCGGGGAGGCGATTTCCACCTATGAAGACGAGGATGGCGATGCCGTGAACGTGCGCGTGCGGTTGCCGGAGGGTTTGCGCTACAGTCCGTCCCAGGTGGCCGACCTGAAGGTGTCGGTGCCTGCCGCCGAGGGGGGCACCAAGCTGGTGCCGCTCTCCAGCCTGACCACGTTGCGGGTGGCCACGTCGCCGACCGAGATCAACCGCCGCGACCTGGCCCGGCAGGTGACGGTCAGCGCCAACCTGGACGACCTCCCCATCGGCACGGCAGCCAAATACGTGGAGGCCGCCGCCAAAAGGATCAACTTGCCGCCAGGCTATTCGGTTGATCTCTCCGGCGAGGCCGAGGACATGGCGGAATCCTTCGGCTACATGGGTGAATCGCTGCTATTGGCCGTGGTGTTCGTGTTCCTTATTCTGGCGGCCCAGTTCGAATCATTCTTCGAACCGTTCGCCATCATGCTCTCGCTACCGCTCTCCATCGTCGGCATGGCCGGCATGCTGAAGCTGACCGGCGACACGGTGAACATCATGAGCCTGATCGGCCTGATCATGCTCATGGGGCTGGTGACCAAGAATGCCATCCTGCTGGTGGACTATGCCAAGGTGCTGCAGCGGCGGGACGGCCTGGCGCGGCGCGAAGCGGTCATCCAGGCCGGCCGGACCCGTCTCAGGCCGATCATCATGACCACGCTGGCCATGATTTTCGGCATGATGCCGCTCTTTCTCGGCATTGGCGCCGGCGGCGAAGGGCGCGCCCCCATGGCCCGCGCCGTGGTGGGGGGCCTCTTGACCTCGACCCTGCTGACCCTGTTGGTGGTGCCGGTCATGTACACCCTGATGGATGATTTCGGCGGGTGGCTGAAGCGGCGGTGGCAAGGGAAAAAGGCCTGAATGGTGATCGGGGGGAGGTTCCAAGACTTGCAAAATCTAATAAGTGTCATAACCAGGCCGAAAATCGCCAATACCGTCCATGCCTCGACAAGCTCAGTGCGAACGGCATTTGCGGGGAACTTGATAGTATTGATGATCTTCCTGGCCTCAACATCGGCAATGGCCGAAATGCGGTCCCTGACCCTGGGCCAGGCCATGGCCATTGCCATGGAGCAGAACCGCGACATCGAGAAGGCGCGCGAATACGCCAAGTATGTGCAGGGGAAATATGTGGAGGAACGTGCGGCGGCCCTGCCGCAGCTGGCCCTGAACGGTTCCGCCATTCTGACCCAGGACGACAGCCAGAAGGTTCTGGCGACCCTGGCGCCTCGGGAGCACACCCGTGCCATCGATCTGACTCTTTCCCAGCCGCTCTTCACCTGGGGCAAGGTGAGTGCCGCTATCCGGGCCGCCGAGGTGGGATTGAAGACCGCGGACGAACAGTTGCGCCTGTACCGTCAGGCAGCCTACCGGGACGTGACAACGGCCTTTTACGACATCCTGTTGGCCAGGGAGCTGAATAATCTGGCCATGGAGAACCTGGCGCAGAAACAGCGGCTCCTGGATGAATCGAAGCGGCGATACGAGGCCGGCGTGGCTACCGATTACGATGTCCTGGCCGCCGAGGTGGCGGTGGAGAACGCGCGGCCCGAGGTGATCCGCACCAAGAACAGTGTCCGCACGGTGCGCGAACGGCTGCGGTTCCTGCTGGCGCTGGACAAGGATGAGGTTGATGCCGTCGGCTCGCTGGAAGCCGAGGTCAATGTTCCCAAAACCTACGAGGACGCTTTGGCGACCGCAAGGATCAGGCGGCCCGAGTTGGGCGACCTGCGCTACCGTATCGGCATCTACCGTGAACTGGTGACCATCGCCGCTGCCGACAACAAGCCGCGCCTCGATCTGAAGGGGGGCGTGGGCTGGCACTGGCTGGACGTCAGGGACAGCGGCGTGAGCGGCAATGCGGACGGAGCCGCCTGGAACATCGGCGTGTTTTTCTCCTTCCCCTTCTTTGATGGCCTGAAGACCGGTGGCCGGGTAACCCAGGCCAAAAGCGACCTGCGTACCAGGGAGATCGAGGAGGCCAAGCTGCTCGATTCCATCGCCCTGGACGTGCGCGACAGCGGCAATGCGGTCAAGGAGGCGGCCGAGATCGTCCAGGCTCTGGGGGGAACGGTGCACCAAGCCGAGCGACTGCTGCAGATGGCCGAAAAGGGGTATGAATTCGGGGTAAAGATCAAGCTGGAGGTTGATGATGCCCAGCTGAATCTGCTGCAGGCCAGGAGCAACCTGGCCAGGGCCCAGCGCGATTATCGGGTGGCATGGGCCAATTACGAGTGGGCCATGGGAACGGCGGGTGAGTAGGAAGAATGCGGATTTTCGCATTCCTTTGTTAGGTGTATTTCAGGGTGCCCTTAAAAGCGCCCGTTGACTGAATTCTAAGCAGGGGTCTTTTCGTTGATGATCTCGACAAAGTGGTTGAACAGCTCCTGGTTGAAGGCCCCGTTTTTCGCCTCCTCGCGCATGATCTTAATGGCATCGCCATGGGAATTTGCCTTGCGGTGTGCCCGGTCCATGATCAAGGCGCTATAGACGTCGCAGAGCGCTGCCACTTGGGCGCTTCTGGGGATATCGTCACCCTTGGCCCCGGTCGGATAGCCGTTGCCGTCGTAGCGCTCGTGATGATAGCGCACGATATTGAGCACAACCTCACTATACTTCCCGTGCCGCTTCAGGTACTCGTACCCTTTCTGGGTGTGCTGCTTGACCTTGTAATACTCGATATCCGAGAGGGCATCGTTCTTTTCCAGCACCTCGCTGGTGATGAAGGTCATGCCGTAATCGTGGATCAGCGAACCGATCCCCACATCAATCACCTCGTCAGCGGCCAGATCAAACAGCCTTTCATGAACCAGCAGGGTCAGGGCCGTGACTTGGACAGAATGGGCAAAGATGTAAAAATTGTGGTCAACGACCGATTGAAGCGATTTTAAGGCCAACGGATCGGTGATAACGTACTGCAGGATATTTTGCACCATGTTGCGGCAGCGCAGCAGGTTGGCGGCTGTTTCCGGCGACTCGAACATGTCGATAACGCAGTTCACCGAGGTCTGGTAGAGTATCTTGCCCTTGGCGGCACTGCCGAGGTCGGCCCTGGCGAGCATTTCCGTCAGGTTGTCCTCCATGAACTCGTTCAGCACTTCCATGTCACCGCTGCGGACATAGAGAAACTCGGTGAAACTTCTCTCCAGGCGGTGACGGTCATCCATGGTAAACATCCTGTCCGGATCCTTGTACAGCACGTAATTTCCGCCGCTCCTGATGTAGAGGGCCACGCTGGGAAAGTGATCCGGCAAGATACTGTCGATGCTTATGGCCCGCCAGTAGCGGTCTTTACTCATAGATAGCCTTATTCACTGCCGTTGAATCCCCCTCGGTTCACCAGTTGCCAGGAACCCTGCAGTTGAGGGCATCCTTGATTTCCTGCCTGAACTGGAGAAGAATTTCCTTTTCTTCGCCATAAGAGTTGTTGATGCTCTCAGTGACAATAGTGTGCAATTTGCTCAGTTTGCCGCGATCTCCAATGGAAGCCCTCAATTCCCTGCGCAGGGCCTGAATGGTCGTATTAAGGGATTTCATAGTACACCACCCGATGGTTTGTTTTGCAATGAAAGCCGGTGCGCTGTCTAGTCCTCCAAAACACCCCATTTGTCCGAGAAAAAGCAGTGGTGCAACTTGTTCTGCACATTCACCGCTCCCAGGATCTCATCTCCCTCTTCCTGGCTCAGCCCCACTTTCGGGCGCACGCCCATCCAGTAGGCCGCATCTTCGGTTGGGTTTTCCAGGGGGCGCGGGATCGGCGGTCCCGGTTTGAAGTGGCCTTCGATGAACAGGCCCGATTCGTACTGGCGTGGATACTTCATCAGGTAGACCTCGATCAGCATCCCGTTTTTCAGGGTCTTTTCGATGATCTGGCTGATTACTTCCGCATCTTTCGGCACATCGATCAGATTCAATGGCATTTCTGGTACCCCCCTTGGTCTGAGATATATTCATTCATATTCTTGGAATATGCCCGTCGCAAATAAAAAACCTGCTTTCCATTCGAAAAGGCAGGTTAAACCAATGCCGCGAATCCGCAACATATCGATTACCGCTTCGACAACCCCTCTTCCCGTCCTGGGCAGGTGGCTTTGCGTCATCCGGTCCCCCGGATTTTGCCTTTTCGGTGATGGTATTCAGTTTTCAAACTAGTGTCTTTACTATGATCGGATTGAGCTCCCATGTCAATAGGCAATGGGGCAACTTTGGCTTCATGGAAAGGCCAAATCAGTTGTCCTAAGCTGAAAAATCAAATCTTTTCAGAGCTTGGAGGCGCGTTTCATGGGGCAAAACCCGCATATTTTGGTGTGGATTTCTCAAGTCGACGCCGTAGCGATTGCCCCCATTTTTTTGCATTGTACAAGGCTTGGTCCGCTGCCGTTACAATTCCCGGATTAGCGACAGCTCAATGATGTTTCAGCACAAAGATAAAAACATAGAAAATAGCCATGGCGATGAAAATGACAATGGCAATGGGCCCGCCCTGGGTGGCGCCGGCGGATGATTTCCCGCTTTCCGTCAGGGAGACGGCCCGGCCGGACTGCGGCGGCGTGTCGAAAAAGGTATCCCTGTCCCTGATGATTGCCTGCGGTATCAACACCGGCGTCCGGGTAGTTACGCCATCCATCTTCTTTACCGCAGTACCGATGGCCAGAAACTCTATCAGACCTCCGCCAAGCTCATACACGTGGATCTTGACGCCGACCACATCATCGGCGCCGTGGCGCTTGGCATCCATCTGGATCCTGTCCAGGGCCTTCTCCCGCGCCTCGTACAGCAGGGATGTCAAGACATCCACCTCGCCACGTACCATGGACTTGAACATAGATTTGATACCGCCCACGATCCCCAGCGAATAGACGGAGACCCCCATCACCAGGCGGATCGGCATGTAGCCGATATTGATCATGTTCCACATCTCTTCGTTGGTCATATCCGATGTTATGGGGTCGGTGGCGTAATCGCCCAGCGCCTGGTGCCACGAGGCCGTTCCGAGCATGAGCATCTCCTGGGAACCCAAGAGCGGGGTAATAGTCGTGTTGATGCCGATAACGGCGTTGGCCTTGCACTGCCTGGCTTCCCGGGTGATCCGTTCAAGGGCGAGATGTCTGGTCCGGTCGAAGATCTCGGAGTACTCCTTGACTTCGCCCCTGCCGAGGCTTCTCAGAAAGCCGAAGACGTTCCCGCCAAGGCCGATGGAATAGGCCACGTTGCCCAAGACATACTGGATCGGCCTGAAGCCGCAATCCACCTGGCAATAGAGTTCCTGGGCATCGGCGGATGTGGAGAAAGCGAGGGTTTCGCTGGCGGCATTGGCCTTGTGCACGACGGACCCGATGGACAGGAATTCGATGTTGCCGCCATGATTCACCAGCTCGGTGGTTACGCCGGTTACACCGGTGCCGCCGCTTGCCTTGGCCTCCACCATCATCCGGTTGATGGCATTCAGGCGGCCGTCATGGATCAGGCTGGTCACCTCGGGGATTTCCCCGCCCACCAGGATATTGATCCCGGCAGTCAGGCCGCCCAGGATGCCCAGCGCGAAAACGCTGTTGCCGATACAGATGTTGCCGGGAGTGAAGGATAGTTTATCCAGGCAGTAAATCTCATTGCCGGAAAGGTTGGTAACGTGGCTGTGAGTGCTTACGCTCGGCATGCGTCCCTCTCTTTATGGGGTTGGGATATTTATTCGGGGCTAAAAAATGGGAACAAACTAATAGTCGTGTCGCAAATTCAGGCGATGCAATATCAGTAAAATGACTTTATGGTGGTTTGCTTGATTGTGTCAAGTATTGACAGCCCGAGACCTTATGCTTCCCTTCTCGGTCGGGCACGCTAGTTCAGATTTGCCGCTTTGCTGAAGGAGCGGCACTATGACTACTTCACGGGCAAACCTTGGGCATCTGCACATGTTTGCGGCACATCTCCTGCCCAGATAGAGTGCGCACCTGCTAACCAGCTCATATCATTGTGGAATAATCACGCATCAACTTGGCACACACCGTGTAATGGTATCTCATGAGGACTCGGAATTCTTGTGCAGGGTGGTTATCTGCACGCGGAGGTGTGCCATGAAACTGATAGAAGCCGTAATCAATCGTCTCAAGCTGGATGAGGTGCGGAGCGCCCTCGATGAAATCGGTGTCGAAGATTTCATGGAAAGCGACGTCATTACCCACAGCCACCGGAATGATCAGGTCATGATTTTTCGCGGCGCCAGGTTCGTAGCGAATCTTGTTGAAAAGGTGAAGCTGGAAATCATCGCGGCGGACGATACGGCGGGAAAGATCGTCGAGGCTATCGGCTCCATTGCCAGGACCGAGCGCAAGGAAGATTGCCGGATCGCCATACGTCCCTATCTGGAAGCAATCTGAGTGGCTGGGGGATGTGCGGCCTCACGGTTTTACACAAGAGGCAATTAGATTCATCCGGGCTGCCGGCGATGATCGTTCTGATTACGGCGAGGAGCCTTACATTCACTCAGCTTACTCTTGCCTGACTATATCGACCGAGATCTCCACGGCCGGAATCGTTCCCCTGTTCTCAAGCCAGTGAATGGTGTTCCTGTCCTCGGGCCAGCCAACTCCCGGCCCATAGTCCGTAGCAACTCCATTTCGATGGTCAGTGATCGTCCCTTGCAGTATGTAGACGGTGCCTGGTCTGTCTTTATGGTCGTGAAGCGGGCCGAACACGCCGCCAGGTTCTATGGTCACCATGCGCATGCGCAGCTGGCGGCCTGCCATGCCCTCGATCTCAGGGCCAAGGTCAACCGTTGCAAGTAACTTCACCGTAACGCCTTTCGTCTCAGGTGCCACCTGTTCGCTGCTCATTGTGCTCTCCTCTCTGTGCTTCCAGGGGCTAACGCAAGGCTGACCAGCTGGTCTTATGGCCGGGCCAGCCGCGAGTTGGAAGCCCTTTGTTTTTCTTTTAGTATATATGTAATTTGCAGATCTGCCCCGCTGTTGTTTGCCGATTCCAGCCAGCAGATCAGATTGCGAGATGCATCCTATCCCACCCTCTGCCACTGCAGGGTGCCGGCAGCAAAGGCGGTCGAAACTTCCCCCGTTGCCACCAGATAGGCGAGGATCGAACGGATGGTGCTGCCGACCAGCACATACTGGTTGGCGTTCAGCTCAATGCCGTACTCGGCGCAGACCCGCGCCAGCACCCCTTCCCAGGAGACGGGGGCATTGCAGCAGGCCCGGACGAAATCAAGAGTTGCTGACAGCCGTTGCCGGTTGGCGGCCACAAGCGGCGCCAGATCGGCGGTCGGCTCACCGTGGCTCGGCACATAGCAGCCCGCTGCCACACTATCGAGCCGGTCCAGGGTTTCCAGATGGCCCTGAACATCGTAGAGGAAAAAGAGCGGATATTTGGCGAGAATTGCCTCGGCAAAGAGACTGTCGGCCAGGAACAGCACATCGTCGGGGGTGCGGACGCCGATCATCTCCAGGTAATGTCCCGGCAGCGGCAGCGCTTCCAACCTGCTCGCCAGGATCGGTCCCGACGCCGGCAGCAGGTCGGTCACCGTCGAGGGTTTGGCAAGCAGGAACTTGTTGCGCAGCGCTGGCAAGGGAAAACCGCCGTAGAGAACGGTCGGCTCCAGGAGCGGTTGGGCAATGAAGGCGGCCTCAAGGGGAGTGGCGGCGATCCGGCAGCCGGTCCGTTTCTGGAGGAAGGCGTTGCCGCCGATGTGATCGGCATTGGAGTGGGTATTGACGATCAGCTCCAGAGCCCACCCTCTCTCATCGAGCAGCTTGAGGATCTGCCGCCCCGCCTCCTCGTCGTTGCCGCTGTCGATCAGGGTCGCCCGGTTGTCGTTGACATAAACGCCTATGTTGGCCGGAGCCGGGATCAACCAGGTATTGCCGGCAAGCTGCCGGATCGTCAGACGGGCCACGGGATTCCCCTTTCAGTCACAATAGTGGGGGGCATAGTAAAGCAGCCGCCGATAGCCGTCAACCCTGTGGTCAGGCGCCTAAACCGCTAGAGTGTCTCTCTGCGTAAAAACACGAGTTGATCAAATATAATATTGCGGTACTTTGGTTCAATATCCTCAGTCAATACAAAAAGCTTGCTCAACAAGGCACATAGTTCGTCTTTATTTGCTTCCTTAAAGTTAATAAAAAATCTTATACTATTTTCCATTTCATCATCTGTCATACTCTCCTTTGCCTTAGCAATCAGAGCAACGAGCGCAACCCCCAATTTGACCTTACCTGGCGCTTTAAAATTCTTGTTACGATTAATTGCACCGTTCTTCGTCATCTCGAATTTGATATCAAAAAACCTGTCATTGGTTCTAAATTTAATGCTACTCATATTTCTACCAAAAAATGATGTGCATTGATCAAAAGGCAAGTTCGCTATCGAATGTCCTATCTCTTGTAACATATATAATTTATCTTCATCATTAAGAAGCAACATGCCTTTATCTACAAATATCTTTAACCAACCTGATGATAATATTGATTCAATTGACCATGCTTTATTATTATCTACTGCATAGTCAAATATTGCTTTTTCTATTTCTTGATCTAACAATATTCTTTTCAAATTGGCATCATTTTTACCACCAGGGTCTTTATCAGGTTTGTTAAAGTATTTATATAATTGATTGTTGTCATTAATGACTTTAGCAAGTTCATCATTGTATTTTTCTCTTGATATATTCGCGCAAGCACCTAATAAGAAACTCAACGTAATCAATACCAAAACCATTAATAACCTTTGCATTCGTAACTCCAAACAAGAAATTTCATGGCATAATCGGGGGACACAATACCCATTAGTCTGACTTAGAGGGCCTTCCCGCAGGCTTTATCTTCAGCTCACGTCCCGTCAGGCTCTCAATCGCAGCAATAAATTGTTCATTGCCTGCCGGACGGCCAGTCCGCGTGGATTGTCGAAGTCGGTCCGATTCCGTGCTCGCTTCGCAGCTTAAAAACTCTTTCCAATCCGTAACCAGTCCCAGCAGTGTCCGGTCCTTCACCAGTAGGTCATGGTCCGACAATCCGCAGTGGTAGCGAGTGCTTGACCAAGGATATTCCCACGGTGTTTCGACCATGCCGGCAACAACCGGGTTCAATGCCACATAGCGGGCAGCCGCTAGCAGGTGCCGTTGATCGAGTACGCACGAACTGAATCTCCCCTGGAAAAGGTAGCCACGAACCCCTTGAGAGAAGTTCTTCATGCGAGTGTATCGACGATGAGCTTCTCCGAAGCCACGGGCAAGTGCTGTCTCACTGTTGGGCACTGCAATGAAATGGACATGGTTCGTCATGAGGCACCAGGACAGTATTTCGACATTGAACCGCGCGGCCTCCTCAGACAAAAAGGCAAGATAGGCGTGACGATCCTCATCGGAGTGAAAGACATCCATGGAGCGGACCCCACGTTGGGTGACGTGATGTGGATAGCCGGTGACGACGATTCGAGAAATGCGAGCCATGGTCGAACAATATTAGAATACACTCAGAGAGTCAAGGTGAAATAGGTATTGTGTCCCCCGAATTCCCCGGGCTTGGGAGCCAGGGACTCGATACCCATGAGCAACATCAAGCGGCGCACGCGATCCCGGCCAATGGGATGCTCCGGCATTGTCAGATGGTCTGCCAAAGAGCGGCTGCCCATCCAGGGCTGTTGCAGATAGAGCTCGTCGATCCGCCGCATGAGTTCCAGATCGCCTTGGCGAAGGCCGAAAGCAGGGCCACGGTAGTAGCTTGCACGGGGCACGCCCAGAAGCTGGCAGCGACGTTCAACGGAAACTTCGGGATGGCCGGTGGCGATCACCTTTTGTTTCTGCGCCCGGTCAAGTTCAGACCGGGTATGTTGGACAAAAAATCGTTCTCAGCCTTGAGCTTGCCGATTACGCGGTGCAGCTCGGCCACTTCGGCCTCATGGTTGACTTCTTTCTTCTTCCCTTTGCCGAAGAGGTCAGAGGCGTTTTCGATCAGTTCCTGCTTCCAGTTGCTGATCTGGGTTGGATGGACCTTGTACTCGCTGGCAAGCTCTGCCAGAGTCTTCTGGCCAGTAATAGCTGCCAAGGCAACCTTGGCCTTGAATTCGGCGCTGTAATGGGTACGGTGCTGCATGGAACCTCTCCTTTCGTTCTGGATCGGTTCATTGCTTACACACCTGTCTCAAAAAACGCAACCACTTAAGACTACCAAAGAAGTCGGGTTGACATCGGTTTGATATTTATGAGTCGAGGCATTTCAATAAGGGTATAATTCCCCATCCCGAAACAACAGATCCCAAAAGTACTGCTACATTGTACGCGCTACTTATAGACATCAAATTTGTGGAGATGATGCCAAATGCACCAAATCCAATAATAATGAGAAAGCTCATTGTTGAAATCTGCTTGAAAATAGGTTCTTGAGCTACAAGTTTATTGAAATTGCCAGTTAATATTTCATAAATTGCGAACCCAGCAAACCCGGTAATTACTCCAATTACGTAGCCGGCTATTGGCTTGGAAAAGTGCAATAATTGTTTCTTGTTTGCAAAATCAATTATTGGAAAAGAAATGAACCAAAACATCCCTCCCCAAATAGCCAAATGAATCTGCCAGCGCTTAATTTGATTTTCCATTATTTCTCCTCTGTTCAATTCGGTTATATACGGTTTTTCTATATATAAGATGCCCTGCTAGATAGTCTCACGTACCCGCTTTTCCCCAGTCCTTCTACCTGCCTTCCCCAAACGCCTTCCTTAATCAACATTCATGCCACGATCAAAAAACACTAGCAAAACAAGCACTTATCAGACGCTGTAACCAAATGAAGACGGATTAAGGATATTTTATGGGTTCAGCAATGTAAAGGAACTTTACGCAAGGGCAAGCAAATACCCGCAACCAACCGATATCACAGGACATTATCAAAACGTAAAGATCCTTTACATCGTTTCTAATAATCCGCGTAAACCGCCATTACTGGAGGATTTGCGCCGATGTAAAAGAACTTTACGCTGAATGGAATAAAGGTGAATTGGGAGGTAAAATAAGCGAAAGCGCAAGGAGCCTTTTGGGGCCACCTTGCGCTTGCAATGGGTGGGATGGAAACGTGTCTGCGGTGTCTCCGCAGAACCTTTCCCGCTATTGCATTATCGAAATCAATCCCTCGGTATAGCCAACATCCGGTCCAGCGCCTTCTTGGCCTTAACACGAATGTCGTCCGCAACAGTCACCACCGGTGACATGGTCTGAAGCGACAGCAGCACATCCTCCAGGGAGGTCAGTTTCATATTCTGGGCGGGGAGTCAGGGCTGAAACTGCAACCGCATTTAAATATTACGCAATAAGTAAATATATTTCTTGAAGCTTTTTCTCTGTTGGGTCATGTAGCTTGCCGGTTTGGGGCTCAATGACACGAACGGTAAAGTTTTTTCCGTCACCAAGTACGATGAAATTCATTGCATGGGCAGGCTTATCCCCCCAGATTATTCCCATGGCATAAGGCATTGACCTGCGGCCGCTGTCATATGCATCTTCAATAAATGCGCTCTTAAGTAAATGAGCGAAATCGTCACAATCGAACACCTCAGAGATATATCTTTTTTGGTCTACCTTGGCAGCTGTAATTATTTCTTTCGTCACCGCCTCGGTTGGGCAGAAATAATTACCATCAGCATAGAATTGCTTCAAGTTTTTGTAATAATCACCAAGTTGGTTCTTAAGAATTGTTTTCAACTGACTACTTGTGCGAGTTGGGCCATTATCGTCAATTTCCTTAACGCTCCGCGTGTAGAAGTGATCCCCGATTTCAGGGTTCCATGCACGATAGAACTCTGAGTGATCGACTGATGGATTAGTCGCAACGTATCCGGTAACGCCTTCATACTTGTAGCCACCAAATTTGACTGCATTATCCTTTTCTCCACTTGATGTAGTATAGAAGTGATCGTCGATATTACCATTGTAAAGACGGTACAACTCCGTATGCCCCGGGATCTTAGTGGTAGCCACATAACATGCGATCCCTTCTTTTCGATACTTAGCTGGCAACCCATCGTACTCAGCTTTACTAGAAGTATAAAAATGGTCTGAGCCATCCCAGGATCGGTAAAGCGGGTGATGGTTTGCTAAAGCAACTGCTGCTACATAACATTGAATACCCTCATATGCCCATGACATAATTACCTCCTCTACAAATTGGTTTAGGGTTAACCATCTTGCTTGGTTTTTCAGTCTCATCCTCATAACGGTTATGAGTGTAACTACCTTGGGTTGTCCTTGCGAGGGTTGAGTAATCCTTTGTTAAATTGCAGTGAAGTTAATGCAGCTTCCTGATTGAAAGACGTCGGACACTTGCCCCTGCTAATCAATGCAGGGTATCTGCTGGGTTTTGCCAACCCAGCTTGGTTTTCCTCCTCTCAACTTGTTATTGAGCTACCATATTTTCCTTAGGGATTCTGCGCCAAACCACTGGGGGGCCGTACTAAATTAGTTTTTTGTAATGATATCAGATTTTTTATGGTCTGCATTAAAATGCGCTCAAGAGTTCCAATGATTCTCCCTTTAAACTGACACTGCTTTGAATTTTCCGCGCAAACCGCCGTTTCTGGGCGCTTTGCGCTGATGTAAAAGAACTTTACGCTGAATGGAATAAAGGGGAATGGAGGGCAAGAAATGCGAAAGCGCAAGGAGCCTTTTGGGGCCACCTTGCGCTTGCAATGGGTGGGATGGGGCGGGGTCTGCGGTGCCGCCGCAGAACCGTTCCCGCTATTATCGAAATCAGTCCCTCGGTATAGCCAGCATCCGATCCAACGCCTTCTTGGCCTTAACACGAATGTCATCCGCAACAGTCACCACCGGTGACATGGTCTGGAGCGCGAACAGCACGTCCTCCAGGGAGGTGAGCTTCATGTTGGGGCAGATCAGGGCCGGGGAGGCCAGGATGAATTCCTTGTCCGGGTTGTCCTGGCGCAGCTTGTAGAGGATGCCGGCCTCGGTGCCGATGATGAACTTTTTGGACGGGTTGGTGCGGCAATAGTCGTACATGCCGCTGGTGGAACAGACATGGTCGGCCAGGGCCGAGACCTCGGGGGCGCACTCGGGGTGGCAGATGAAGAGCGCATCGGGGTGTTCGGCCTTCTTGGCCAGCACGGCCGCCACGGTCATCCGTTCGTGGGTCGGACAGAAACCCTGCCAGAAGATGAAGCGTTTCTCCGGTACGAATTTGGCCACCCACCGCCCCAGGTTGCGGTCCGGCACAAAGATCAGCTCGTCTTCGGCCAGGGACTTGACCACCTTGAGGGCATTGGCCGAGGTGCAGCAGATGTCGGAATGGGCCTTGACCTCGGCCGACGAGTTGACGTAGGTCACCACCGGCACGCTGGGATGCTGCTGCTTGAGCTGCTCCAACTCCTCGACCGTGACCATGTCGGCCATGGGGCAGCCGGCATCGGGACGGGGGAGCAGCACCCGCTTGTCGGGGGAAAGAATGGCCGCGGACTCGGCCATGAAATGCACGCCGCAGAAAACGATCACCGCGGCGTCCGTCTTGGCCGCCTCTATGGACAGCGCCAGGGAATCGCCGGTAATGTCGGCGATCTCCTGCACCTCGTCACGCATATAGTTATGGGCCAGCAGCACGGCATTGTGCTGTTTGAGAAGATCCCTGATCTGCTGTTTGATGGCTTCACTCATGCTTGGCACCCCTCCTGCCGTATACAACTGATTCAAAAATGGCCAACATACCCGAAACCCCCTGAAAAGACAAGTCTAATCAACACAGGCAGTCCGGCGGACGTTGATCGGGCAGCCCAAAGGAAGCAACGACGAATGTTGCCACAAGGGCAGGACCGTAGAGTGCGGCAGAAGCGGCCTGGACTGCCGATTGGTCCACCTGCCCCGGAGGTTTAGTAAGTTAGAAGTTGTTTCCTGCTATTTTCAGGCAGGAAATAACTTCGTTAACGCACTTATCCTGTTTATCAGGGCTATGAGATAATCTGGCACCTCTCCTCGTCATTTTGCCATTTAACGGACCGGCGCAGCCAATTAGCGCATTAAACTTTACCAATGATTACAACTAGTTGATAAGATTGCTCTAGCAAATGGGCGTACTAATTGCACACGAAATGAATTAACAATTACACACTGCATCAGGGTAAACCCACCGAAAGATGGGGGCACAAAGCCACAGGTCCACGTTCATTCGAACCGGACAGCTGGGCCGCCGGTGAACACGCGCTACCGGAGGTCTGCCCCGACACCCCCCCACCGGTATCTCAACTATCACGGAACATCAATTGAGACTCGAACCGCGTTACTGGCACCTAACGCGAGTGCGCCGCAGTAAGCGGACCGGAGCACGAATATCCATTTATCCTAAATACGGCAGTTGTCTCACGCAACGGCGCAACGACGCGACGAAATTTAAATACTTATTGAGAGATAGAACCAAGCCAATCCGGTGAATGGCTGAGCCTGGATAAGTGTTTGACTTTACGCTGCGTTCGTCGCGTTCGTTGCGTGAAACTGCTTTTCTTAGGTTTATTAATTAGTTGTGGTTTTAATCCATGGGTTAAGGAGCCGAACAATGAAACGACTGTTATCCGCAGCACTAGCTCTTGCCTTGCTCGCCATCGTCATGCCGTACAACGCAGGTGCAGTGGATCATAACGCTGCCTACACCGCATCCTGCGCTGACTGCCATAACGCATCGTTGCCGGTGGCCAACAGCACCACGTTCAACAGCAGCTGCCTGACCTGCCACGACACCAACAGCACCAACAGTGCGGTTGTCGACAGGCTTGCCGTCACCGACCAGGCAAATACCTCGCACAAGTGGAGCGGCACTGCCGTGAACCCCGGCGCCGGGGCCCAGGCACCGACAACCGGGGCGCTGGCCCAGGTTACCGACTATACCGCTGATCAGCTCGCCTGCATAAACTGCCACAACCCCCATGCCAACAACAATAATGCCGCATCATTCCTGAGAATCAACAATGACTCGGACCAGATCTGCCTAGACTGCCACCACTCCCGTGACGTCAAGAGCCACCGGGTTGATCCGACCCGCTATCCGGCGAGTCATCCCGTGAATGTCAAGTACGTCGATGCCGTCGCGGCCTCGGCAGGCGGTTACAACAATCCGCCCCTCAACGCCAATCCCGCTAACCCCAATTCCGATCTGGGGGCCCAGCTGACATCAACCAACGGCGTCGTGCTCTGCAGCACCTGCCACGGCGTGCACAATGCCTATTCGCAAAGCGCCAATCCGCCCGTTGCCGACAGCACCGGCAAACTGGGCGACGGCAACCTCCTGCGCACCGATACGCGCGGGGCCAAGGCAGATGCGGGTACCCCCGACAAGCTCAATATCTGCACCAACTGCCATGCCGGCAAATCCAATCACAACTCCATGGGCCAGGATGTCCAGTGCCTTGACTGCCATGCTGCCCATGTTGACTATGACCCCAACGATCCGACCGGCGCAAAGGGCCTGAACATAAATCTGATCCGTCGTAATGTCACCAAAGGGGGCGCCCCCAGCCAGATCTTCTACCGCTATACCGGAAGCAAGAGAGAGTACAAGAACGCCGACGGCACCGGCGTCTGCCAGGGGTGCCATAATCTCCCGGACAGCATTGCGGACCATGCCAGCATGGACCCCGCCGTGTGCAACAAGTGCCATAAGCATAACGATGCCAACGGATCGTTCGCGGCAGCGATGCCGGATCACAAGGCAGACCTTGGCTCCGGCGACATCGTGATGTTCACCAGCGACAGCACCCACGACGTGACCCCGTTGAGCATCAACGAGGAGTGCGCCCTCTGCCACTACGCAAGCCTGGCGCAGCAGCATCAGTACAAATGCGAACTCTGCCACTCGGGCGCCAATCCCCCGCGGAACTCCTTCGGCGGTGCTCCCTGGAACAAGACCTGCCAGCAGGGCTCATGCCATCCGACCTTTCATGGGGCAATGGCTGCAAACCACAACAACATGTACTGGGACTCATCGGCCAGCTGCGATCTCTGCCACGACACCAGCAGCGGCTACCCCGGTCCGGGCGACAACTGCTCCCGCTGCCATACCCCGGCCATGACGGCAGCCGCTGTCGGCGACAATATGCCGCCGGTTACGACCTCCAATGCCCAGGCAACATATGTCGGTGGCGCCTTGATCCATCTGACGGCCATCGATCAGGGCACTTCCGGCATTTCCAATACCTGGTTTTCAGTCAATGGAGGCAGGTGGTAC
Source organism: Geobacter sp. (assembly GCA_003574895.1). Classification (GTDB taxonomy): domain Bacteria; phylum Desulfobacterota; class Desulfuromonadia; order Geobacterales; family Pseudopelobacteraceae; genus JACPFJ01. Next base: position 7,790 of record PJFB01000014.1, on the reverse strand, counting down.
CTTGGCACCGACCTCTCCCTCGGAGCACCGTCGTCAGGGTCGAGAGCCTATACCCTGCTATTCTACTCGACCGATCACGCCATGAACATCGAGACGATGCATTCGGTGGCAATCACCGTACAGGCGCCCCTGCCGCCCCTGCCGTCGGCGCCCACCGGCATCTCGGCGACAGCGGGTGACGCCCAGGCGACGATCTCCTGGACTGCCGGCACCGGCTCCACCTCGTCGCTCATCAAGTACGGGACGACCTCGGGGAATCTAACGACGGTCATCGATCCGGCCACATCCCCGCGCACCATTACCGGCCTGATCAACGGCACCACCGTCTACTACCAGGTCGGCGCCAAGAATGCGGCGGGCACCACCTGGAACACCACCCAGTACAGCGTCACACCGGTATTGCCCCTCCCGTCTGCCCCCACCGCTATCTCGGCAACGGCCGGCGACAGCCAGGTGACGCTCTCCTGGACTGCCGGCACCGGTTCCTCCTCGTCACTCATCAAGTACGGTACGACCTCGGGGAATCTAACGACAGTTATTGATCCGGCCACCTCCCCACGCACCATCACCGGCCTGACCAACGGCACGGTCATCTACTATCAAGTCGGCGCCAAGAACGGGGCCGGCATCACCTGGAACACCACCCAGTATAGTGTCACTCCGGCATTGCCCCTCCCGGCTGCCCCCACCGGCATCTCGGCAGTGGCGGGCGATACCCAGGCGACGATCTCCTGGACAGCCGGCACCGGCGCCACCTCGTCGCTCATCAGGTACGGTACGGCCTCAGGCAATTTAACGACGGTCATTGATCCGGCCACTTCGCCGCGCACCATTACCGGCCTGACCAACGGCACCACCATCTACTATCAGGTCGGCGCCAAGAATGGTGCAGGCACCACCTGGAACACCACCCAGTATAGCGTCACCCCGGCATTGCCCCTCCCGTCGGCCCCCACCGGCATCTCTGGGGCAGCGGGCAACGCCCAGGTAACGATCTCCTGGACTGCCGGCATCGGCGCCACCTCATCGCTCATCAAGTACGGCACGGTCTCCGGAACGTACCCAACGACCATCGATCCGGCCACATCGCCGCGTACCATCACCGGCCTGACCAACGGCACCACCATCTACTACCAGGTCGGCGCCAAGAACGGGGCCGGCATCACCTGGAACACCACCCAGTACAGCGTCACTCCGGTAGCATCTTCCAGCAGTGGTGCCCAGACATGGGCGACGCCGGGCAGCTATACATTTGCCGTCCCGACCGGCGTGACGTCGCTTTCCATTAACGCCCTTGGCGGCGGCGGACAAGGCGGCCTGGGGTCAGGCCCCGGAACGGATCGATCCTTTGTGGGTGCCACCGGGGGTAATGCCGTTGTGAGCTATCAGTCCGTAACAAGAGCCACTGCAACCGGCGGGCTCGGCGGGAAGTCGACTTCGACGGACTGGGGTGCGGCAGGCGGCGCCGGCGGTACGGCCAGTGGCACTTTGTCAGCCCAAGTAATAACCAACGGCCAGGCAGGTTCTCCAGGAAGCGATGACACCGGCGGAGACGGTATGGGATATGGCGGCAGCGGCGGCGCACCGAACGGATTGCCCGGAACCGACGGGTATGATGTCTATGACGGCGGTGGCGGCGGCGGTGGCGGCGGCGGCAGGGTCCAGGGTCTCCTGACGGTGGCACCGGGTACCGTCGTGACCATCGTCATTGGCACCGGCAGCTCCGTGAGCATAACCTGGTAACGACATGATACCTTGCCAGTCCATTGTGATTGGTAGCGAATAAAATTACTGATAACGAGGACATACCACTATGAAAACACCACTCCGTCAGAAAAGAATCGGATCTCTGTCGCGAACATTTTCCACCAGAAGCGTAGCTGCCGTGCTTCTTGCCGGTGCGATGCTGTGCGCCGCACTGCTGAACGCACCGTCGGTATCGGCGAAAGAGGTGCAGCGGCTGCCCCATGAGCCGAACAATCCAAAAATCCTCCAGGTGTATTTCAACACCACGGACAATCACGAATATATTTACAACGGCCAGGAATGGGTCCCCCACGACGCATCCATTGACACCTATGTTCTCAAAAAATATCAGAAACCCAAGTCCCCCAAGCATCCTGCCGTTGACAGCAACGGGGCAACCACTCAAGAGAATCCATCCCAGACACAAGGAGTCTCAAAATGAAAAGACTGCTTTCCGTATCTTCCGGCATTGCATTGCTGGTCCTGGCCATGCTCAGTTCTGTGGCTGGCGGAGCCAACTACTGCCTTGATGCGAAGAATAATGATCGCTGCCCCGATATCATGCATACCAAACACCAGGCATTCATGGATGACTGCAAGGCGTGCCACGACCTGAACAAAGGGAGTCTGTTCATCGCGTCAGGGTCATTTTTCAAGGACAGCTCAAAAGGCGCCTTCCTGGCCGGAGGCCCTGCCCCTGCCTTCACGCCGTCCGGCAGATGGACCGTGCCAAACAGCGCCAACGCTGCCAGTTGTTCAAACGTGGCGTGCCACAACATACCTGCCGGCACGTTCACCTACTACATCTGGGACTGGGGTATCGACGAGGCGGTGCCGGTTACCGTCAACTACGGCGGCATGAGCAACGCAACGGCTCTCTGGCAGGACAACACCGCCACCAATTGCAACAGCTGCCATGGCAACCCGCCCAAATCCGGTTATGTCTGGCACAGCGGCGTCCATGGCAACTTCATGCCCGGCGCAAACAATTGCGAGACATGCCATCCCGATGCCCGGTCCAATGTGGCGGCGGATGGCAGAACCATACTGTCCAACTATATTACCGCCCCAAGCCAGCACAAGAACGGCACGGTGGACGTCGTGGCAAAATTCAGCTCCAAATGTTTCGGGTGCCACTGAGACCAGGTGTTAGATCACTTCGGATGGGAACCATTGATCTCAGATCTATTTTGCATCACAGCGCATACCTGTCACGGCGCAGAGCTTGTGCCATGACAGGTATGCCACCCTTTCATATGGACTCCTCCCCCCGTCTTTCCTGTTGACAAAAACTCCTTGTCGATGCTACAAAAATATCCTTTCGGGATGTAGCGCAGTCTGGTAGCGCACCTGCTTCGGGAGCAGGGGGTCGCTAGTTCGAATCTAGTCATCCCGACCATAAATTCAGGCACTCACGGTTTTGTTGTGAGTGCCTTTTTTGTTCGCAGCTAAACAGCTAACCGGGAGGCAAGCAGATGAAAAAAACCACCACCATCACGAGGGAAAGTGGCAGATACTTTCTGACCGACAGGATCAGGGAAGAGGTTGACTTCTGGGCAACGCCACAATCCAGTGGAACTGACGCACCCCCTGTCCAGAAACCGGTGCCATCGGGCAGCAGGATAATCAAGTTGCCGAACCGGGAAACTTGGTCAATACCGCCATGTGACCTGCAAACCGCCATTGCAAACCGCCAGAGCCGCCGCCGGTTTACTGCGGAGCTGCTTTCGCTTGATGAATTGGCATTTCTTCTTTGGGCGACCCAGGGAGTCAGGGCCGAACTCCATCAGGCTGCTGTTCTGCGCACAGTGCCTTCTGCCGGATGTCGTCACCCTTTTGAAACCTATCTTGCCGTGATGAGAGTAAATGGCCTTGAGAGTGGAATATACCGCTATCTACCGCTTGAACACTCCCTGGTACCTGTAAAAGAGTTGGAGAATTTACCCGCACACCTCACAGCTGCGACCCGCGGCCAAGGTTTTGCCGAACAGGCAGCGGTTACCTTTATCTGGACCGTTGTCCCGGCACGGACTGAGTGGCGCTATGCAGAAGCATCCTACAAGGTAATCGCGTTGGATGCCGGCCATGTCTGCCAGAACCTCTACCTGGCATGTGAAGCCATCGGAGCCGGCACCTGCGCCATAGCAGCCTACAACCAGACTCTGGTCGATGATTTGCTTGGAGTGGATGTGAACGAAGAGTTCAGCATCTATCTGGCTCCGGTTGGTAAGATCATCGAGAAGGCTGACTAGTACTCAGGTATCCGCCACAGCCGCCTGATTTCCGTAATCCGTGTCGCTAAAGTTTCAACTCACGCAAACCTGCCGATCTTCCCACCCAACCATCCATTCACTGGCCCGGTATTGCCCTGTTGCCCGCGCCAGGGCGCCCCTGATGTCCGAACCATTTTTAATTAGCGGTTCTTGACACAAATAATCGGCTTGATTTTTGCTTTCATTAAGATTAGGTTTTCCAATCGAACAGCGTTTGTGTCAGGAAACAATCCCCTCCACAGATGGCGCAACACATTAATATCATTAATGCCAGATTCAACCGAAGAAAGGTGTGGTATGAACAGCTTGAGAAACCGGCCGGTCATGGTTATTCTCTGGTTACTGGCATTCGGTGCGTGCCTGCCCTATGGCATCGCCGAAGCATCTCTCCAATGTTACGACTGCCATGGCACCAGAAACAGCCACGATATCAGGCCCGAGGACTCTCCTTTCCGCAATCCTTCCAGCGGCGGTTTCCCTGGCAACCATCGCACCCATATGGACGCCACGGCGGTTGCGGCAACCTGCGCCAAATGCCATCCGGGCAGTGCCAGCAAGACCGCTTCCCACCGTGAAGGCTTGATAGCGGTATCCTCAAGGGTCAATAATTCGCTGGCAACAACCTATTATCCGTCATTTAGCAACAATACCTCCGTCTTTCCGCAGACAGCCACCCCAATTCAGGGGAGTTGCAGCAACGTTAACTGCCATTTCGAGATAGCCACCCCGGTCTGGGGCTCTGCGGCACTGGCCGGGAATTCTTCGGCAAACTGCGGCATCTGCCACGGAGCTCCGCCATTTGACGGCAAGCACGGAGGAAAACACGGGCAGTATTTCGGCACCGATCCGGCGAACTGCGCCAAGTGCCACGCCAACCACCTGGCGGAGCAGAATGCCTTCAGCCACGCCACCAGCGCCGGCACCCGCTCCCTGGTCGTCCGGTTCACCGGGGGGGGCACCTACAGCGGCGACCTGAGCTATCCCAACTATCTGCCCAGCCAGAACCCGGCCCGCAACGGCGCCTGCACCAACCTGTACTGCCACAGCAGCGGCCGCATCGACCCGGACACCGGCACCTGGGGGGCGCCGCTCATGGTTCCCACCTGGTCCGACACCCGGACCACCACCTGTTATTCCTGCCATCGGGGTACCCCCGCCGACAGCACCCCGGCCAACTGCGCCGCCGTGCAGGGGCGCTGGAGCAGCAACGGGGTCTGCACCCCGGACCTGACCATGTCCTCCAACGGCCACCACACCCTGGTGGGTGCCCAGTGGATCCGCAAGTATCCCTGCTACTACTGCCACAACAACACCGTGGCCACGGACAACACCCTGACCAACATCTCGTCCCTGCGGAAGCATGTCAACGGCACGGTGGACGTGGCCATGCCGGCCCAGTGGGACATCGTGGGCCAGCCCCGGGCCAGCTTCGATTCCTCGACCAAGGTCTGCAACAACAGCTACTGCCACAGCGACGGCACAGTTACCCCCGATCCCAATGACGTCCGGGTCGTGGGCTGGTCCGAGAAGACCGAGTGCAACTCCTGCCACGGCCATCCCCGGGGCAGTTGCAACGCCGCCGGCTGCCATGACGGCGTCACCAAAGACGGTAACGGTAATGTCATGGACGTGCTGACCGGCTGGCCCGCCGGCAGCGAATGGATGGGGGCCATGCCGATGTTCCCCAACGAAGGTCCCGGCACCCCCCGGGCCAACTCCCACTCCCGCCACACCCAGTCCAACTACTCCTGCGACAACTGCCACGTCAAGACCGTGGCCGGGGCCTGCAAGGACTGTCATACGGACGGCATCCCGGCCGGTTCCATGAGCGAGGCGGCCCACGTGGACGCCACCTACCATGTCAACAAGACCAAGGATGTCTATTTCAAGGATGGGGGAACCTACGATCCCATCACCAAGAAGTGCTCCAACACCACCTGCCATGTGGGAACGGAACCGGTTTGGGGGGGGACGGTGAACAGTGGGGTCATCTGCCTCTCCTGCCACCAGGCCACCACCGCCACGGGCGGCGATGTGGACAGTTTCGGTTTCGTTGCCAACGGCACCAGCGAGCGGACCCGGATCAATACGGACCAGTGGGTAGTGACCGGCCACGGTAGGTACTCCTCGTCGGGCAACTACCCGGTATCGGGCAACCCGGCGGCCAACTTCCCCACAACCAACCCCTGCTGGTACTGCCACGACAACAGCGTGCTGCACAACGACCCGGCCAACCCGTTCCGGCTGCGCCAGCACCAGCAGTTCAACAACCGTTTCGACAAGGAGTGCGTCTACTGCCACATGCAGGGGCTGGTGGGCGAGTGCCTCGGGTGCCACTACAGCGGCGAGAGCCTCTCACCCCAGCTGACGGCGGATGCTGTGAAGGCCAAGCACGGCGGGGTGGTCTACACCACCGGTTGCCGCAATGGCGGCTGCCATGACACGGACGCCACCATCCACAACACCGGGGCGGGATTCTGGACCGCGACCCAGAAGGCGGACGTCAAGAACCAGTACGTCATGATGGGGGTCTGCCTACAGTGCCACGACGACGATTCCGGGGGCCAGTGCAACGGCTGCCACGACTACAGCCAGCCCAAGTACCAGTTGGGCTTCGACCCGGGCACCGGCTACATCAAGCCGAAGAAGGCCCGGGCCTCCTCCGCCCACTTCGGCAGCAAACACTACGGCGATTTCCTCATGAGCGGCGGTTGGGACGCCAACGGCAACCCGGTGGGGACCTGGCGGGGGGGCAAGTTCTGCTGGGACTGCCACGATCCCCACGGGGACGGCAACATCTACATGATCCAGGACAAGGTGGCCACCACCACGGACGGCAAGTTCGGCATCCCCCAGACCCGGGCCAGCGTCGTGTTCACCAAGAAGCAGAGCGGCGCCGACTATGCCAACTCGGACCCGCTCAAGCCGTACAACGGCATCTGCAATGTCTGCCACACCGCAACCAGCCGGCATTATCGCTCCGATAGCGGCGACGGCCACAACTCGGGCCGCATCTGCACCGACTGCCACCAGCACCGCTTTGCCGACAGCCACGCCGATGCCCAGCCCTGCAACAGCTGCCACGCCAACAGCAAGCCGGTGCCCAAGCATACCGCCTTCACCCTGCCCCAGGACTGCACCAAGTGCCACAGCGGCGCCATCAACGGCCGCATGGACATCATGGGGCAGTTCAACGGCTCGTCCCACCATGTGCAGGGGGTAGCGGTCACCAACAAGCAGTGCTATGCCTGCCATTGGGAGGCAACCAAGGACGGCATCATCGACAGCCGCTATCACCAGGGGTACGACCTCAAGAACTACACCTCGGTGCAGAATGCCCCGGTGGATCTGGTGATCTGGAAGGCCGGCGAGCGTCCCACCTTCTACAGCAGCACCACGGCGGTGCAGTTTCTGGCGAAGAACATCGGCACGGCCAACGAGCGCACCGAGGCGGCCAAGGTGACCAACCACTGCCTGGGGTGCCACAGCGATCAGAACAACGACACCGACCCGTTCAACGACTGCAAGACCCCCCGCCAGTATGCCTGGGACTTCCAGAGCATCGCGGCCCGCTACAGGAACCTCTCCACCACCACCTGGGGCAAGGTCAATTCCACCCTGTTCACCGGGGCCAACCAGAAAGACCAGGTCACCAAGGCCTTCTCGGCCCATGGCAACGCCGTGGCCAACCAGGGGGGATACGGCACCACCTACGGCATCGACCAGAACATCCCCAACACCCGCAACGGCAGCCAGAACGTGCAGTGTTAC
>PJFB01000013.1 GCA_003574895.1 Geobacter sp. | reverse complement strand
CATAACATCTTGATTTTATTAATCATTTGCTCAACTCGTTGATTATCGGTATCCGTATATAAGTGACTTGTCACCTATATAGGTAATCGGTGTCGTATATAAGTTGCCTGAGAGTCACCTGTATACGTGGCTTCTCTCTTTTCCTATGGCAAGAGCTGGTAACCGGTATAAGTGACTTGTACTCCGTATACCTGCACTGCCGGTTCGGTCTGCTCGCACAATGCTCCGCCCTGCAGCCTACTCCCTCATTATCCGTTCCACCAGTGCCGTGTCCCCGCGAATCGCACCAAAACAGACCCGCCAGACCCGTTCCTCCGGATTCCATCGCCCCCCGGCGGCTTTCAGCTTATCCCGTAGCGTTGTTTCGGTGTAAGGCACGGCAACGGCAACCATGTCCGCGTCACGGTAACGTGGCGTCACCCTGGGCCGTCTGTCCACGATGATTTCAGCCGTCGTCAGATTGTCCCCTGTCCGCTCATCATATCTGTACCGGACACAGACCAGCGCAGCCCCAAACCGGGCCACCAGTCGCTGTGTCCCTTTCTGTCCCGGCTTCAGGTGACCATACGCCTTCATCTCCTTAAGCATGATTCCCTCTTCATGATCCATGAAAGACTCTCCAGCTATATTCTCTTGGCGAATTCCAGGATTACGTCACCGAAACCCATACTGTTGGCGCTAAATATATGCAGAACCTCTACGGAATTTCGAGGCGTTTGAGAAAACTGCCATTCTTCGCCCTTTATCCCACCCCACCCGAAACGCAGAAAGGCCCCGGTTGCCAATTCAGCACCACGGGGCCTATCTCACACTATTAACCGCTGCCAGCCGCCAACACCCGCATACCCGCCCGAAAAACCGCACATGCACATCCTGGGGCAGATCGAACCTGATCGTTGTACGGTCCACATCTTCATTATCCCTCCACAAACAGGTCATCACTTTAACCCTGTCATTGGAGGTAGCAAATCCAGCTTTAAAAAACAAGCCAATTAAATGAAGTTATTCGAAATTGCCTCTTGCGCTGCAACTGAGTAAACTCACGTCTTCCGCATTTCAAGAAACCCGCCGGCAGCCGGGACCGCTCAGGGTGCTGCGGCCGGAGCTGCCGGCCTCCACCTGGATCTGGGTGCCGATGCGCTCCTTCAGCGCCGGGACATGGGAGATGATGCCGATCAGCTTGCCGTCCTGCTGCAGGCCCGAGAGGGTTTCCAGGGCGGTTTCCAGGGCATCCTCGTCCAGGGTCCCGAACCCTTCGTCGAGAAACAGGGAATCGACCCGCACATTGCGGCTGGCCATGCCGGAAAGCCCCAGGGAGAGGGCCAGACTGGCAATGAAGCTCTCGCCCCCGGACAGGTTCTTGGTGGAGCGGATCTCCCCGGCCTGGTAGTTGTCGATGACGTTCAGCTCCAATGGCTCGCTGCTGTCCCGCACCAGGATATAGCGGTCGCTCATCCTCTGCAGCTGCTGGTTGGCGTGGGCCACCATCAGCTCAAAGGTCAGCCCCTGGGCAAAGTTGCGGAACTTCTTCCCATCCCCGGAGCCGATCAGGCTGTGGAGCCGTTCCCAGCGGTCGCACTCCCTTTTTTGCTTCTCTATTGCCCGGAATTGGGCCAGGTGCCGTTCCTGCTGATGGGTGTGCTGTTGCAACCTCTGGTCGAGCGCCCCAAGCCCCTTCTGCAGCTCGGCCAACTGTGCGCTCATGGCGGCGTTTTCCTCCCGGACCTGGTCAATGGGTTTGTCGGTAAGATTCCTGTCCAGCTCGCTTTTCAGCGCCTCTCTGCGATCCGATTGGCGGGAGTGAAGTGTGATCTCCTCCTGGCGCAGGTTGTCGGCCATTGCCGTGAGTTCATCGAAGCGTTCCTGGGGCAGGGCGGCCTGCAAAAAGGCTGTTTCATTGGCAAAACCATTCTCGGCCAAACGCAGGGCCAGGGCCGCTTCCAGGCCGGAAAGCAGCTCTCCCCGCCTGGCAATGGAGAGCGTCAGCCTTTCCATCTGTCCGTTCAGCCCGTCAAGCTCAGCCTGGAGACGGTTCCGTTCCAGCATCGCAGCTTCACGCTGCTCTCCGGCCGCCCGCAGTGCCTCAGCCAGCCGTTTTTCCTCTGTATCCGGATTGCGTTCCCCATACTGTTCCAGGCGCTGCTCGACCATGGCATCCCGCTGGGCGATTTTGTCCCTGAACTGCTGTTCCCTGTCGTTAAGGATCTTTTCCGACTCAGCGAACAGGGCCATCTGTTGCTCCCTGTTCGCTGTGGCATCGGCCAGCGCTTTTTCCAGGCGCTCCCTGGTCAGCATCCGTTCAACGTAGGAATCGCGGCGAGCAGTCAGTGCGGCCAGCACCTGATCGGCCTTGTCCGGCCCCATATCCTTGCAGCCGTACGGGGCAACCGCAGCCTTTACTTCTGCAAGCAGCCGGTCAAGGTCATTGCCAAGTGCCGTGGCTTCCTCTTCCAGGCGTGCGCGTTCCGTCAGGGCGTTTTTCTCCCCAAGCCTGGCGGCCAGGCGCGCCCTGTCCAGTTCCGCCAGCTCGTCCTTCAGCTTGTTCAGCGCTGTCTGGGCACCCCGTTCTTCCTGCTCTGTCTCCTCCACACCCCGAATGACCCCCCGCAGCCTGACCAACTCGCCCTGACAGACCTCGCACTCCTGTTGGATGGCCTGTGCCCACGCCGTGGGATCGACAGCCATGCCCAGCCCATCGAAAGCATTTGCGCAGAAGGTCTCATCCCTTGACAATTGTTCCCGGGCCTCGGTCCGATCCTGGTTGACCCGTTGCAGATCCTTGGCAACGGCAACCTGATCCTGCCTGGTAAGGGAAAGCTGCCCTTGCACCTGTTTCACACCGTCGAGGGCCAGTTCCAGCTCCCGTTGGGCCGCATCGGACTGGGGGATATTGCCGGCGGCATAGGGGTGCTCTTTGGCACCGCAGAGGGGGCAGGGTGCGCCATCCACCAGTTGACTGCGCTCTTCCTCCAGGCTCCGCACCCGGTTCAGCAGTACGACGTTGTCCTGCAACTGGCGGCTAACCTGCTCACGCAGTTCGGATTCCTTGACCAGCGACTCCTCTTGCCGGGCAAGTGCCTGTTGCTTCTGTTCGAACTCTTCCCCGCGCAGCTTCAGTTCCGCCAGTTTTTGCCTGACCTCTTCCACCCGCGCCGCGGCCTCTTGCACGGTTCCCAGGCGGTTGAGCCTGCCGGCCACGGTTTCCGCTTCAGCGCGCCACGTTGGCAGATCGCATCCCTGCAGCAGGTTTTCGCGCTCCACCCCGATCCCGGCCAGCAGATGTTCCGCCACGGTGACGGCTTGCCGGGTCTTTTCCCACAGGGCTTCTGCCTGGCCACATGCGAGTGTGGCGCTTTCAATCCGGGCGGTCTGCTGCCCCAGCTTTTCCCGGGTAGCGTCGCACTGCCTGCCAAGGGTTTTGAGGGCCTTCAGTTGCTGGTCGATGCCGGCCAGGGCCTCGGCCAAGCCGGCATCGCCCCGATGTTCACTCAGAAAGGTCGCAACACCCTGCAACTCCTCCCTGATACCGTTCATCTGTTGGTCGCACACGCTTATTGCCAGGCCATAGTCTGCGTTCCTGAGCCCGATCTTTTCGATCTCTTCCCCTAAGCCATGCAAGCGGGACTGGATTTCGCCTAACTTGACATCCAGCTCGCGCGTCATGCGGATCAGCTCCGCCCCTTGCGCCTGCTCGACCTGGGCCCGGGCAAGGCCTGACTCGGCCTGTTCCAACGCTTCAAAGGCGGTCTGCCAGAGTTGTTGAAGCTGGGGGAAACGTTCCGTGGCTTCCAGCAGTTCGCCCTGCTCAACTTCCTGCTGGTTACGAACCGAAAGAATCTGGGCATGCGCACCGGCCAGTTTCAGGGCGCGGCCTGCCAGCTCCAAGCGTGCCAGTTCCGGTGCTGCCGCTTCCTTGCGCGCCCCAAAGGCCAGTCGGTCCTGATCGAGTTGTTGGAGATCACCTTCCAGGGCCGCGATCCGCTCTTGCCAGGCCTGGACTTCGCTGATCCGCCGGGCCTCGTCAGCCAGAGTGCTTTCCGCCTGCAACAGTCCGGATTTTTCGCGCAGCAGGGCCTCTTCCTCCTCCGGTGCCAGCAACTGGATGCCATCGAGCCCGGCCCGCAGTTTACCCAATAGATTGCGCTCCTCCGAGGTGCGCTCATGGACCTTGATGGAGATCCGGCTGTAGATGGCGGTGCCGGTGATCTGCTCCAGGATCGGGGCGCGCTCGTCGGGACGGGCCTGCAGAAAGGCGGCAAAGCCCCCCTGGGCCAGCAGCATGGAGCGGGTGAAGCGGTCAAAGTCCATGCCGGTGACCTCTTCGACCTTTTCAACCACGGCCCTCAGTCTTGATTCCAGGATCATCCCGGTTTCGGCCACGGCGATCTCATGCCTGGGGGGCTGCAGTTGGCCGTTGGCCTGCCTGCGCGAGCGATGCTGGCTCCAGTGGCAGCGGAAGCGCCCCCTGGCGGTTTCAAATTCCACCTCGCTGAAGCATTCGCCGCTCTGGCGCGACATGATTTCGTTCTCACCCTGGGTGATCCTGCTCAGGCGGGGGGTCTGGCCGTACAGGGCCAGGCAGATGGCGTCGAGGATGGTGGTCTTGCCCGCGCCGGTTGGGCCGGTGATGGCGAAGATACCGCTGGAGACATAGTCCGGGTGGGTGAAATCAATCTCCCAGACCCCGGCCAGGGAGTTGAGGTTCTTGAAAGAGAGCCGGAGGATCTTCACGGTTCCCCCAGGCTGGTGTCTTCGTGCAGGGCGGCAATTGTTTCCCGAAAGGCTGCGACCAGTTCGGCCTGCTGCTCCCGGGGCACCTCGTGGGCAGCCAGACAGCGGGCAAAGACATCGTCAACGGTGAGGTCATCCAGGGTCTCTTCCGTGGCCATCCGGCTCAAGGTCCGCTGCACCAGGCCCATGTTCTTTGCCCGCAGGATTTCCACGGCAGTCCCGTCGGTCAGCTCGCGCAACCTTTCCTGCAGATCGCCCATGACCTCGACCCCTTCGTAGATCACCTCCAGCCAGACAGAGGAGCCGGCCCTTTTCAGTTCCGCAATCCGCTCCGCAATGCGGTCCCAATCGCCGCGCACCGTGGCCAGTGGCTGAAAACCGGGCACAATGATCTCCTGTGCCGTTATTTTATTGGCATCTGCTTCCACGGCAATAACTACCTTGCGTTGCCCTGCCTCACCGAAACTCATCGGTATGGGCGCTCCCGAATAGCGGCGCAGGTCAGAGCCACCCACCCGCTGCGCCAGATGCAGATGGCCCAGGGCCAGGTAGGCGAAACAATCGGGAAAGGTATCGGCGCGCACCTGGCCGAGGGTGCCGACATACAGCTCCCGCACCCCGTCCCCTTCCACGGTCTGGCCACCGCTGGTGAACAGGTGCCCCATGGCCACAATGGGAAGATGCCCCCCCAGCTCCGTGCGCAGTGCAACCGCTGCCTCGCCCACCTGCCGGTAATGGTCGCGGATCCCTTCCACCAGCTTGCGCCCCTTGTCCTCAAAGGTCTCACCGGCCTCGGCCCGCCGGATGTCCCGGTCCCGCAGGTATGGGACGGCGCAGACGATCAGCCCTGGCTTGTTGTCGCGGTCGTGCAGCACCACCAGCTCGTCCGCCGGTTCTTCGGTCATGGAGCCGACCACGTGGACATTGAGGAAGCGCAGCACTTCCCGGGGGGCATTGAGGAGAGAGGGGGAGTCGTGGTTGCCGGCCGTAACCACCACCTGCCGGCACCCGGCAGCGCCACAGCGGCAGAGAAAGCGGTAGTAGAGCTCCAACGCCCGATTGCCGGGGGTGCCGTTGTCAAAGACATCGCCGGCGAGCAGCAGCGCCTCGACCCCTTCGGCCTCGATGCAGCCCAGCAGCCAGTCGAGAAAACGCTCGAATTCCTCGTAGCGTTTGCGGCCATACAGGGCTCGCCCGATGTGCCAATCCGATGTGTGGAGGATTTTCATGGAAAGTTTGTTGTTCTTGGTTGCAATAATTCTATTTGAAGTTTCAGGTGAGTGTATCACTAGTTCGGCATGTGTGTTACGTCCGCTTGAAGATCTTCTCCAGTTCCGCCAGGGTAATGACATGGGAAACCGGGCGGCCATGGGGGCAACTGGCGGCGAAATCGGTTTCGTCCATGCTGCGGAGCAGCTCCGCGATCTGCCGGTTGTCCAGGGGGTGCACGCCGCGCACCACTGAGTGGCAGGCGATGCGGGCCAGCAGGTCATCCAGCTTTTCCCGGAAGGCAACCGTGGTGCCCAGGGTTGCCAGCTCGGCCAGGATGTCACGCACCAGCTGCGTTCCGGTGCTGTTGGCCGCAATGCGCGGCACGGCGCTGAGAATGACGGTGTTGCCGCCAAATGGTTCCAGCTCGAAGCCGATTTTGGCAAGGTCTTCCTGGAAACGTTTGGCAACGGCGGTTTCGCTGAAAGAAAGCTCCACGGTCTCGGGGAAGAGCAGCCGCTGCGATTCCACCGCGCTGGACTCGCACTGTTGCCGCAGGCGCTGGTAGGCGACCCGTTCGCTGGCGGCGTGCTGGTCGATGATCACCAGCTCTTTCCCTGACTGGCACAGGATGTATTCGGCATGGAACTGGCCGATGATCTCCATGGAGGAGAAATAGCCCAGTGGCTCGCTTCTTGTCGCATCCGGCCGGAATGATGGGGCAGGTTCCCCGACAGTCCCGGCCTTGGCAGGGGAGGGCGCAAAGGCGGTCTGGCCGTTGACGTCGGTTGTTGTTGCCCCATGGAAGGAGGGCTCGCGCCGGGGCAGGGAGAGGGAGGCCTGTGCCGCGGCTGCGATCCGTTCGCGATAGGCCTGCCCCGTTGCCCCGCTGGCTGGCGGCGTCTGTTCCGGGCGCTGCGTCAGCCAGGGTGAACGGCGCAGAACTTCTTCCAGGGCCCCCTGGAGCGCATCATGTACTTGGGACTGGTTGCGGAAGCGCACCTCGTGCTTGGTGGGGTGGACGTTGACGTCAATTTCGCCGGCCGGCACAGAAATGAAGAGGGCCACGATCGGATAGCGTCCACGGTCGATCACTCCCCGATAGGCCTGCATGACGGCATGCTGGATCAGCCGGTCGCGGACGAAACGGCCGTTGATGTAGGTGAACATGGCTGCCGTGGTGGAGCGGACGGCGGCCGGGCCGGAGATGTAACCTTCAACGGATATCCCGGCGGCGGAACTGGCCACGCAGTGCAGGTCGGTGGCGGCATCCTTGCCCAGTGCCTGGGTCAGGCGGCGCTGGAGATCGCTCCGCTGCACACGCATCAGTTCGCGGCCGTCATTGATGAAGACAAAACCCACATCCGGGCGGGAGATGGCAAGCCGGGCCATCGTGTCTCCCACATGGCCAGCCTCGGTCTCCGCGCTACGCAAGAATTTGAGGCGGGCCGGGGTGTTGAAGAAGAGTTGCTCCACGGTGATGACGGTGCCGGTCGGCATGCCGCACGCCTTCACTTCCCGCACCCGGCCTCCCTCCACAACGATCTCGGTCCCTTCGGGATTCGATGATTCGCGGGTGGCCAGCCGGAAACGGGAGATGGAGGCAATGGAAGGGAGGGCCTCGCCCCGGAACCCCAGGGTCATGATGCCGTCCAGATCGCTGTCGGTCCTGATCTTGCTGGTGGCGTGCCGTTCCAGCGACAGCAGGGCATCCTCCCGGGACATGCCGTGGCCGTTGTCCTTGATCCTGATCAGCCGCTTGCCGCCAGCAACGATCTCCACCAGTATTTCATTGGCATCGGCATCCAGTGCGTTTTCCACCAACTCCTTGATGACCGATGCCGGGCGTTCGACCACTTCGCCGGCGGCGATCTTGTTGGTGATGGTTTCGGGAAGGATGTTAATGCGTTGGGACACGACTGTTCTCCGTTGCGGGTGTTTGACCTTGGCGGACCAAGAAAAAAAGAGCGGGGTGTCCCGCTCTTTCCTGATGCCTGTATGTTATGTGCAGATGACGCTATTTCTTGGTGGTTTCGTCCATGTCGCCAAAGAGGCTGTTGAAGTCGTCGTCGGGTTTTGATGCTCCAGCGGCAGGCGTTTCCGGCGTGTCGTCCCAGGAAAAATTGTCCAGATCAAATTCACCCGGGCTGCTACCGGCAGCAGCTTTAGCCGGGGCCTCGACTTTCGGGGCAACGTTTTTGTCTTCCAGTGAGGTTGACTCCAGCAGGCTGGCAAAGGCATCTTCCTCTGCTTTTGCCTGGGGCGACTTTTCCTCCTCATCAAAGGAGAATTCACCTATCGTTGATTTGGCAGGGCCAGGCTCGTCGTCAAAATTGAAGGGATTGTCTTTGTCGGTGTCCAGGGTTGCAGTTGCTGCGTCGTCGGGCAGATCGAACGAAAACATGTCAGTAGCTGCGGTTTCGACTTCTTCAGGGGCCGGGCTGGCTGCGGCGGTTTCGGCCGCCAGTGCCTCGGCCATGGAAGCGCGGGCGTCCAGCGGCAGAACAATTGCTTTTAGACCGAATGTAGCCTTGTAACCGGTCAGGTCGTGTGAGCATTTCTTACAGGTATCATAGTGCTCAAAACTGTTGTATCCACACTTGGGGCATTTCATCTGCTGCTCCTTATCTGTGAGGAACCCGCAATAGTTAAATCTGCTGAGTTGTCTTGCCTAGATATCTTCAAACATATACTGCAAAATTGCAGTAATAGCAATAGTGGCTGTTTCCGTACGCAGTATTCTCTCTCCCAGGCAGATCGGCTGAAACCCGTGCTTTGCGAAATGCCGCACCTCCAGTGGATCGAACCCGCCTTCGGGGCCGATTGCTACCGCGATCGTGGCGGGCCGGCCAATTCCGGCCAAGGTGCTTTTGAGGTTTTTTTCGCGCTCGCCTTCCCAGAGCAGCAGGCGCAGATCGTGATGCGACGCGTCTGCCGCTTCAACCGCGGACGGAAACCAGGAAACAGCCGGAATGGTCCTCCTGCCGCATTGCCGCGCCGCTTCCGAAGTGATCCTGTTCCACCGCTCAAGCTTGTTGTTGCGCTGGTCATCCCGCACGCGGACCACGGAGCGTCGGCCACCGAAGACCCAGAAATCATGGACGCCCAACTCGGTGCCTTTCTGCAAAATCAGGTCGATCTTTTCACCTTTGGGAATGGCCTGGCAGATGGTTATCCGGGCCGCATTGGCGTTTGTTTCCGGCGCTTCGACCGACATTGCGATCTTGACCGCTACCCACTCCTTGGCAACCTGATCGATGACTCCCTTATGCTCGTTCGCCTTTTCATCCACCAGGGTTACCGCATCGCCGGGGCTCAATCGCAGCACCCGCACAATGTGATTGAAGAGTTCACCGTCAAAGGATGCGTATCCGTTGCGGATGCTGCGGGAGCTGATCATGAAACGCCGGGTGCTCACGCTGTGTCGCCTTTCCGGTAGAGAATCGCAACCCATTCTCCCTGTTTGCGCGTTTCGACATGCTCCAGCGGTTGATCCGCGAATCCTCTCAGCACCAGATTCTCTTTCTCGGCCAGGATACCGGAAAGAACCAGTTTCCCGCCGGTCGCCAAGCGTTCTGTCAGATGCGGGGCCAGCCGGACCAACTCCTCGGCCAGGATGTTGGCCAGTATGATGTCAAAGTCGCCATTCAGCGACTCCAGGGGGGTGGTGCTGAATTCGACAAATTCAGCCAGGCCATTTGCCTCCAGATTCTGGTGAGCGACCTCTACTGCCTGTGGATCGATATCCACGGCGCACACGCGGGCCGCTCCCAACTGAACCGCTGCCATGGCCAGGATGCCTGAGCCGGTGCCCAGATCAAGAACAGAGGGCGAATGCAAGGTCGGAGTTTCGTCCATGATCTGTTCAAGCAGCTCCAGGCAGAGGCGGGTGGTCTCGTGGCCACCGGTACCAAAGGCCATACCGGGATCGAGACGCAACACTATGTCGTCAGGCAGTGGCCGGGCCTCTTCCCATGACGGCACGATCAATAGCCGCCTGCCAACTCGCAGCGCCTTGAAGTTGGCTTTCCAACTGGTACTCCAGTCTTCGCTTTTGACCGTTGAAACGGCAGGCATTGTCGGCACAAAACCGGGGTGCTGCTCTGCCAGGCCGGACAGAAAGTGTTTGATTTCGGTAGCCAGGGCATCTGTGTCGGCATTGGCCGGGAAATACGCCCGAACCGTCATGAACGGGGAATGGGTGATTTCGCTATGGGAGAAGGCGTCTACGTTCAGGTTCTCGATGCAGACACCGTTGCCGGAGAGTTCGGACAGGTATTCGGCAACTATGTCGGCCAGTTCGGTGGGAACATCGCAGGCAATTTCCAGCCAGGAATCGTTCAAAATTGGTCGCCTTTAAGGTGAATTACTCAGAAGATCAAGAAGTTAGCAGAACTGCGGCTTGTTGGCAACAAAAAAATCTTGACAAAATCACAATGCTGAGGTCTACTTTTAATTAGAAACGGTCTCGTGAAGCTAATGAGATACAGAAAGCTGGCAATTTTATCATGAAAACAATTTATGTCCTTTCCGACTCAACAGGTGAAACCGCTGAACGGGTTATAAGGGCAGCCCTATCGCAATTTTATGATGATGACGTCAGGGTTCAGCGTCTTTTCCAGATTCGTACTCCGGCAGAAGTTGTGCAAGCCATGTCAGTGGCTGTCCATGATCCCGGAATGGTTGTTTATACGCTGGTAGATCCGCATCTTGCAGAAGTCGTTGAGCGGGTTGCCGAGGAGCATGGGCTCATAGCGGTGGATCTGTTGAGTTCTCTTATATATAGCCTTTCACGTTATTTGGGAATCCCTTCCCGGGAAAAGCCCGGATTGTTGCAACGCATAGATACTGATTACTATAAACGGGTAGAAGCGGTCAATTTCACGGTCAAGCACGATGACGGCCAGGAAACGCGCTATCTGCATAAGGCCGATCTGGTATTGGTGGGGGTGTCCCGTTCTTCCAAGACGCCGCTCTCCATGTATCTGGCCCACAAGGGATACAAGGTGGCCAATGTTCCGCTGGTGAAAGGTATTGAGCCGCCAGAGGAGCTGTTCCAGATCGACCAGAGCAAAATCGTGGGATTGGTCATTGACGCCAAGCGGTTGGTCGAGATCCGTACCTCGCGGCTCATCAATATGCGCCAGAGTCCCCGAGGGAGTTATGCCGATTATCAGCAAGTAGAGGATGAAATCGCTTACTCCATACAACTTTATCGCAAACATCCCGAGTGGATGGTAATCGATGTTACCAATAAATCGGTGGAGGAAGCATCTTCCGACATCATGAGGCGTATGAATGCTGCCGCGGGCAGCTGAGCCAAGCTTTTGATCACAACACTGAATAAAAGGAGAACAGAAGATGAAAATTCTAGTCGTTGAAGACGAGAAAAAGGTAGCGGGTTTTATCAAACGCGGACTTGAAGAAGACAAATACGAGGTTACCGTTACCCATGACGGCGCTGAAGGTTTCAAGCAGGCCCTGGAAAATGATTTCAGCCTGGTGATTCTGGATGTAATGCTGCCCAAAAAGGACGGCTTGACCGTGGTTAAGGAACTGCGGGAAGCCGGCAAGCACATCCCGGTGCTTATGCTCACCGCCCGTGATACCACAGATGACATCGTTTCCGGCTTGGAGGCCGGTTCCGATGACTACCTGACCAAGCCATTCGCTTTTGCCGAATTGTTGGCCCGCGTCAGGGCTCTGCTGCGCAGGGGTGAACAGGACCGTGGCGCCGAGATCCGTTTTGCCGACCTGCGTATAGACCCTGTGTCCCACAAGGTATGGCGCGGCGGCACTGAGATCGACCTTACCTCCAAAGAGTACGGGCTCTTGGAGTACATGATGCGCAACCCCAATACGGTATTGTCCCGTGCCATGATTGCCGAGCATGTCTGGGATTACGCCTTTGACAGCTTCACCAATATCATTGACGTTTATGTCAATTACCTGCGTAAAAAAGTCGATAAGGAGTATGCTACCAAGCTGATCCACACCGTACGTGGCCAAGGCTACATCCTCAGGGAGGGGTAACCGGCAGCGGGTTGATTTTTTTGCAGTTATAGGGTATGTTTCAACAAAGAAACAGAGACGGGGCGGTGTCGTGGCTGAAAGCGACCCGCCCCTCGCCGTTCGATCTACAAAAATTATGGAGGTCTGGAACATGTCGTCAAGTATCGTGTCTTCTGTACGTATTCTGATCGTTGGTGTGATGCTTACCCTTGCTGTCCCGTTATCAGCCCCAGCCAAAACCGTCAGCCCTGATTTTGTCGCATTGGCCAAGAAACTGACGCCATCGGTGGTTAATATCCGGGCGGCGAAAAACATCAAATTGAGGCAGCGAATACAGCGGCCCCATTCCAATAACCCCTCGGACAAGTTTTTCGATGACTTTTTCGGCCAATTTTTCGATCAAATGCCGCAACAACGTCCGCGCCGCGAACAAAGCCTGGGCAGCGGCTTCATCATCAGCTCCGATGGTTATATCCTGACCAACAATCACGTGGTCAGCGGCGCCGACGAGGTGACGGTCAAGCTCTCCGATGGCCGGGAGGCAAAGGGAGAAATCAAGGGCGTGGATGAAAAGCTCGATCTTGCCCTTATCAAGATCAACGAAAAAGACAAACTCCCTTTTACCGAACTGGGTGACAGCGATGCCCTGGAAGTTGGGGAATGGGTCATGGCCATCGGCAACCCCTTCGGGCTTTCGCAAACGGTTACCGCCGGGATCGTCAGCGCCAAGGGGAGGGTGATCGGCAGCGGGCCCTATGACGATTTCATTCAGACCGACGCCTCCATCAACCCAGGCAATTCTGGCGGCCCGCTCTTCAATACCGCCGGCAAGGTGATAGGGATCAACAGCGCCATTATCGCCGGAGGCCAGGGAATCGGTTTCGCCATTCCGATCAACATGGCCAAGGATATCATTACCCAGCTGCGTGAGAATGGCAAGGTAACCCGAGGCTACCTCGGGGTGCAGATCCAGTCCGTGACGCCGGAACTGGCCAAATCTTTCAACCTGGATGCCGAGAAGGGCGCCCTGATTGCCGATGTGGTGAAAGACAGCCCGGCCGACAAGGCTGGCCTCAAAGCCGGCGACATCGTGCTGGAGTTCGACGGTAAGAAGATCAACGAATATAACGAGCTTCCACGTTTGGTGGCAACCACGCCGGTTGACAAGAAGACTAAGATCACGGTGTTCCGGGATGGCAAGCGCTTGGAGCTGAATGTTACCGTGGCCAAGCTCAAGGATGGAGATACGGAAGCAACTGCCATCACTGCCAATGAAAGCGAGAAGATCGGCCTCACCGTCAAGGAGCTGACCAAGGCAATGGCCGAACAGCTGGGAATCAGGGACAGCAAGGGGCTGGTGATCACCGAGGTGAAGCCGGGTTCTTCTGCCGAGGAAGCGGGCGTTGTGCCAGGATCCATCATTATCGAGATCAACGGCCAGCGTCCGGACACCCTTAACAAGTTCAATGCCGCAGTCGCCAAAATCAAAAAAGGAGATGTGGTACGGCTTCTGCTCAGACGCCAGGACGGCAGCGTGCATTACGTGGCCATGAGTGCGGATTGATTTCCAAAGGCCCGGGGAGGGGCGGTTCAGCCCGCCTCTCCCCGGTTGTGTAATCAGAACCAAAAGTTAATTCGATCAAGCTCACCATTCCTGTCAGGCGCAATAACAACAATAACCGCGCCTAACCTCCCTGATGCAGGCAATTAACCGAAAGGAATCAATTATATTCATGGGCGTCTATTCGAATACCGTCAGCGTAACCCAATTCAACATCACCGGCGACGTGCCGGAGAAAGACCAATTTGCCTGGTTTTCACAGAAGCTGGCTGGTCGTGGTTTCCAGTCCATAGAAAATTCGGCCGAGGAAAGCTCCGAAGGGTGGACCCACATCGACCAGCCGGATAACGCCACATTTGAAGCGCCATCGGATTTTTGGCGCGACAACTACGTACTTTTTTCGCTGCGCCGTGACCAACGCAAAATCCCGGCCGCGGTGCTCAAATCACACACCGGCCGGGAAGAGGGCGCCTTTCTGGCCCAGCATCCGAATATGCGGCGCACTCCCAAGAACAAACGGGCCGAAATAAAGGAGCTGGTGCAGGTGCGGCTGATGGCCAAGTGCCTGCCTGTTCCATCTACGGTCGATGTGGTCTGGGACCAGAAGAGTGGCGTGCTGACTCTCTTTAGTCTGGGTAGCAAAGTGGTGGAGCGCTTCGAGGAGATTTTCCGTAAAACTTTCGAGGGCTTGCATCCAGTGGCGATTCACCCGTTTGCGCGTGCCAGGAAGCTTTTGGAAGGGGAGATGCTCGAACGCCTGGAAAAGGCCAACCAGGCCGGTTCCGATTCGGTGGTGGCGCTGATCCGCGACAACCAGTGGCTGGGCTGGGATTTCATGCCCTGGTTGCTCCAGCGCGGCCTGGGTGGAGAAGGGGATTTCAATGTCTGCACTCCTGGCCATTTCAGCGGAGGCGAACGCTTCTCGGCCTGGATCGATGACCGCATCCAGCTCCAGGGTGGTGGCGAAGAGGGGGGGATCCAGAAAGTCTCGGTATCCGGCTCCCAGGACAGCTATCTGGAGGCCATCTCGGCCTTGAAGAGTGGTAAGAAAATTACCAGTGCCACTTTTTGCATGGAAAAGGATGAAAACCTTTGGAAGCTTACGCTGAAAGGGGATACCTTCGGCTTTGCCTCGTTCAAGTGTCCACAGGTGCGCATTGAGCGTGATGCCACGGTGGATGAGATGAGCGAGCGCGAAGCTGCCTTTTACGAACGTATGTACTTGCTGGAACAGGGAGTGCAGCTTTTCGACAGCCTGTTCGTAGCTTTCCTGAAGGAGCGTCTGAGCGAAGCGTGGACCGGGCGGATGCAGACCATTCAATCATGGCTGGACGGGAAATAATGCACAAAAAGACTGCACTCGCGCGATGCCGCAACTAGGCAAAGAAAGTCTATTAATCAAATCTTTGATTTGTGGTTTCAAAACGTTGCGTAGTCCCATCGTGGCGTGAACATTTTTGTTTTGACTTGTGCGGCATAAAGTAATAGCCCTGTTAATCACCCAGTATCCCCTTGAAAATAGTATTTTGAAGAAATTGAGGTATCAGCTTGAAATTTATCGACGAAGTAACCCTGTTTGCATCTTCCGGCCATGGCGGCGCAGGGTGCGTTGCCTTTCGCCATGAAAAGTTCATAGAATTCGGCGGGCCTTCCGGCGGTGACGGCGGTCGGGGCGGGGATGTTATCTTTGTTGCCACTTCCGGTCTTTCGACCTTGTTGGAATTGCGTCATCGGCCGCATCAAAAGGCGGAGAAGGGGCACAACGGACAGGGGAAAAACCGCCACGGCGCGGCAGGGGAGGACTTGGTCATCAAGGTGCCGGTAGGTACGGTTATCATGGATGTCGATACCGGCGAACAAATGGCCGACATGACCGATGAGGGCCTGCGCGTCGTCCTGCTCAAAGGGGGAAGGGGCGGGCAGGGAAACGCCCGTTTTGCCACTGCCACCAACAAGGCCCCCAAGTTTGCCCAACCCGGAGAGCCGGGGGAGGAACGCAAGCTGCGCCTGGAATTGAAGCTGATGGCCGATGTGGGGCTCTTGGGACTGCCAAATGCCGGAAAGTCCTCATTGATCAGCAAGATCTCGGCTGCCCGTCCGAAAATTGCCGATTATCCTTTCACCACCATGGTTCCTTCCTTGGGAGTGGTGGAATACAAAAATTACCGTTCCTTCGTGGTGGCCGACATCCCCGGAATCATTGAAGGGGCCAGTACCGGAGCAGGCCTGGGGCACCGTTTTCTCAAACATCTGGAACGCTCCGGCATGCTGCTGCACTTGGTGGATATATCCTGGATGCCTGACCGCGACCCCTTGGCCGAATACGAAGCGGTTAACCGGGAGTTGGCCCTGTTCAGCACTGAACTTGCCAATAAGGAACAGGCCGTGGTTATCACCAAGACCGATTTGCCACAAACGCGGGAGAAACTTTCCGAGATTACCGCTTGGTTCGAAAGCCGGGGTATAAAGGTTTTCCCAATTTCTTCCGTCACGGGCGAGGGGATCGAAAGGCTTCTGGATGAGATAGCACGCCGGTTGTGGGGGAAGGCAGAGGTGGAATGGTAATGCGCAAGGAGTTGTTGAACAAGGTAAAGCGTGTGGTGGTAAAGATCGGCAGCAGGGTGTTGACCGATTCCGATGGCAGTCTTGATGTTGCGGTCATCGCCCAGATTTGCGACGACATTTCAGTGTTGAGGTCAAAGGGCGTGCAGGTGCTGGTAGTGTCGTCCGGTGCCATTGCCGCCGGACGCAGCGAACTGGGATTGACCGAAAAACCCAAAACCATACCGCAGAAACAGGCTGCAGCGGCCATCGGGCAGACACGCCTGATGCATGCCTACGAACAAGGACTGGCGCCCCATGGTCTCAAGCCGGCCCAAGTGTTGTTGACCAGCGAAGATTTGGGCAGCCGGCAACGGTTTCTCAATGCCCGTGCGACCCTGGACACCTTGCTGGGTTTCGGCATCATACCTGTGATCAACGAAAACGATACTGTCGTGGTTGATGAGATCAAATTCGGTGATAACGACAATCTGTCGGCGCTGGTCACCAATGTGGCCGAGGCTCAACTATTGCTGATCCTGACGGATGTCAAAGGACTTTTCAGCGCCGACCCCGGCAAGGACCCGGATGCCAAGCTGATCTCCGTGGTAAAGGGGGTGTCCCGCGAGGTCGAACGGGTGGCAGGCGGTTCAGGATCCACTGTCGGCACTGGAGGGATGGCAACCAAGGTTGCCGCGGCCAAAAAAGCCGGCAAAAATGGTGTTCCCACCATCATGGTGGCAGGGAAGCAAAGCGGGATCATCAGTGCTGCCTTGCGTGGCGAGGATGTCGGTACGATGTTTCTGCCGTTGGACGCAGGATTGAATCGGCGCAAGCACTGGATCGCCTATACGCTTAAACCGGCTGGCAGGGTAGTTGTCGATGAGGGTGCCCGCGAGGTGTTGCTTAAAAAAGGGAAAAGCCTGTTGCCATCAGGTGTTGTTCAGGTTGAAGGACGCTTTGACCGGGGGGGGTGTGTGCGGCTGTGCGGGCCTGACGGAAAAGAGTTTGCCCGCGGGCTGTCGGATTATTCCAGCGGTGAAATTGCCCGTCTGGCAGGTAGAAAGAGCCGCGAAATTGAAGATATTCTCGGGTACCGCTATGGTGATGTGATCATCCACCGCGACAATCTGGTAGTGCTCTGAAAACAACAAAACCTCCTGGTTCAAGATGCCGGGAGGTCGGGAAAGAACGGCACAATGCCGTTAAGGAACAGCTGCAAAAAAATTACTTGCCTTTTACAACGGCAGCTTTGGAAGTAAAGGTATCCTTCCGCTGAAGTTGTCCGTCAATGACATCCATCTGTAAGCGCAACTCTTGTTTTGCCATCACATTGTCCTTCACATTCACGTTAACGTTGAATTCCATCATGCTTCCGGTTTCCAGTGCTGCTACGCTGAATATGACGGCCCCTGCCGCTTCCCTGCGGTAATCGGTCCCGGATGCTTCGTTTAATTTAAGCTGGGGCGGGATTACGACACGCATGGTAAGGTCCCTGGCAGTAAGAGAACCCGCATTGAGCAGCGCTATATGGTATGTGAGGGGTTCGCCCCTGGCAACGTCGATATGCTCCGGTTTTGCCACGGCACGCACCAGTGGCGCCGAAGCGGTGACGTGTGCATCCTTTGAAAACACGACGTCATTGTAGGTGGCGGATATCGCCTTGAGCTGAAGGGTCGCCTTATATCCGTCAACCCTGTCAAGGGGCATTTGAAATGCCAGCACCCCCTTGATTCTTTCGCCGGCTGCCAGTGCCACCCGCTCCAGTTTGTCACCCGGTTTGTCGTCTGTCGCCAACACTGCTGCGTACTCAAGTGGGGCTGGCACGGTAAGCAGGAACTCCTCGGATTTAGCGCTGTTGTTGACCAATTCGAATGGCATCTGCCCCTTTTTGCCCACATCGATCAGATGGTTTCCGGCCGGCATGACAATGGCCAGTTTGATGCTTTCCTTGGCCCGTTTTTCTGCGGCAATGCGCTCACGCTCTTGCCGTTCTTTCTCGGCCTTTTCCTGGGCGATACGCTCGCGCTCGGCTTGCTCTTTAGCCAGCCGTTCCTGTTCGGCCCTCAATATTGCGGCCTGTTCCATGGCGAGCTGATCTTTGCGTACCTTGAGGGCAGCTGCCCGCAACTGCGTGTCAGGCAGGAGCTTTTCGCCTTTGCCACGACGCGTCACAAGCGAAAGCAACTCGTCTTCCAGGGTTGCCTTGAGCGGACTGTCGCCAAATTCGTCATTGAACTGCCTGGCGGTTTTGGCAGCCAGTTCGTTGTCCCCGGAATAAAGTCCGGCCCGAGCCAGCAGCAATAGCGATATGTCGCGCAAGGGGGAGTCAGGGAAAATCTGGGAGAGTTGGTCGATTTTTTCGATGGTGAGCAGGTAGTCTTTTTTCTGGTAGGCGTTGAAAGCCTCGACAAACAGACCGGAATCATCCAGTTCCGCGGCAAGGCTGGGCATGGTCATGAGACTGAAGGAGACCATGAACCCAGCCAGAAACAACAACGCGAATCTTGTGCGCCAGCGGTACGGCATGAAGACTATTCCACGAAGCTTTTGAGCTTTTTGCTGCGGCTGGGGTGGCGCAATTTACGCAGGGCCTTGGCTTCGATCTGACGGATACGCTCACGGGTAACCTCGAAATCCTGACCCACTTCCTCCAAGGTGTGGTCACTCTTTTCCCCGATGCCGAAGCGCATCCGCAATACCTTTTCCTCGCGCTGGGTCAGTGTGGACAGAACCCTGGCGGTCTGCTCGGAGAGGTTGGCCTTGATGACCGCCTCGATTGGCGAAATGACCCCCTTGTCTTCGATGAAATCGCCCAAGTGGGAGTCTTCTTCTTCGCCTATTGGGGTTTCGAGCGAGATTGGCTCCTTGGCGATCTTGAGAACTTTACGCACCTTGTCCAGCGGCAACTGCATCCGCTCGGCTATTTCCTCCGGTGATGGCTCGCGGCCATTCTCCTGGACCAACTGTCGGCTGGTGCGGATAAGTTTGTTGATGGTCTCGATCATATGCACGGGAATGCGTATGGTGCGCGCCTGGTCGGCAATGGCGCGGGTAATTGCCTGGCGGATCCACCAGGTGGCATAGGTCGAGAATTTGTAGCCGCGCTGGTATTCAAATTTGTCGACCGCCTTCATCAAGCCGATATTCCCTTCCTGGATCAGATCAAGGAATTGCAGGCCGCGATTGGTGTATTTCTTGGCTATGGAGACCACCAGGCGCAGGTTGGCCTCGATCAGTTCGGATTTCGCGATGCGGGCCTTGCACTCACCCTCTTCGATTGCCTGGAGCGCGGTAGAAAGTTCGTTGGCTTTGAAGCCCGATTCCTGTTCGACTTTTTGCAGCTTGCGGGCCAGGGCACGCAGGCGTTTATCCAGTTTCTGGGTTTCCTCGGCCTCCAGCTTGAGTTTTTTCAGCTCAGCTCCCGCCTTGTCCTCGTCGATCTGGAACCTGTCCAAAAGGGGCCTGATTTTATCGGCTGGTATCACGGTCTCGATGTCGGCAAGCTCTTCCATGTGCTTGTCAACCTTTATCGACAATTCCTTGAGCCGTTCGGAAATCTTGTTGATATGACGATCTTTCAGGCGTAGGGACTTAAGCAGTTCTGCCTGGCGATCCTTGGTCTGGCGGTATTTCTTTTCCAGTTCCTTTTTCTTGGCAGCAGACTTGGCAGCTTCCAGCTCATCGCTGATCTCGGTCAGCAACTGGTCCTGGGCAGCGATATCATCGATAATCTCCAGGATGCGCACCTTCTGGACATCCTCTTCATCCTCCTCAAGCTCCTCTTCTTCGACTTCTTTGCTTATTTCCGAGGCGCCGATCTGGAATTTGCGGAGTTTGTCGCCCAACAGCAGGACCTCGCGGACGGTGATGGGGGTGTTGAGGATAACGCTGGCTACGTCACGCTCACCGTCCTCGATGCGCTTGGCGATTTCGACTTCGCCTTCACGAGTCAGCAGCGAAACCGATCCCATTTCGCGCAGATACATGCGTACCGGATCGCTGGTACGGCCTATGGAACCTGGCTCGAATTCGACCTCGTCCGCCTCGCCCTCGATCTCTTCCTCTTCGTCCATATCCATCTTCATCTTGGGGATCTTGACCTTTTGCGCAGTCTCGACGATTTCGATGTCCATGTCGCCGAAAATTCCCATGACATCGTCAATCTGCTCGGTAGCGATATCTGGGGGCAATATGTCGTTGACTTCGTCAAAGGTCAGAAAACCTTTTTCCTTGCCAAGATCGATAAGTTGCTTGACTTCATCCAAGTTTTTTTTGGCCATTCAATTCACCTCTATGCAGCCTTCAAGTCTGTAGTTTGAATTTTTTGGTGCGCAGGGCATCCGCCTGTTGCAGAAGCTTAGCATATTCTTCGCTGTCCGGGTCCAATACCGCCAACTGGGCTGCAATGTCCCGAATAGACAAAAGCGAACGTTTTTCCCTGCTTTTTTTGCAGTTGTCAAAAACAGTACGCCAGTTGATATTCTCCAGATATTCGTCTGAGATCAGGAGTCGGGAGAGTAGGGTCCTGAGATCCGGCGATTCGATCTTGTCGGTCAGGCGGCTCAGTACCTGGGCATCATCGGTGTCCGACATTGCGTCCAGCATCAACCGGGCAAGTTCCAGGTACGGGCCGTCAAACAAGTTTTCAATACCAAAATTCAGTGCTTCCGCACGAGCTTCGGGATAACCTCCCATAAGCCCCAGCAGTGTTTCCTGCAGCGAATCTCCCCTGAAAATACCGGTATTTTGGGCAACATGCAGATCACGTGGCCCAAGGGTCATTCCTCCAAGGCGCTTGCGGAAAGCTTGGACGGAAATCCCCAAGAGGCGGCAGATCTCCTTTTCGTATAAATCACGTTCCAACGGATCGGCAATCTTGCGGAAGCGCGGTGCTAACTCATCGATGATCCGTACCTTGTTGTCAACGCTGTCCGGCGATGTCTGCACCAAAAGCGAACGAACAAAAAACTCGAATGCCGGCCTGGCCTTTTGAAGGCAGGTTCCGAAGGCCTCCGCATCGTTTTTCATCAGGAAGCTGTCTGGATCATCGCCTGGCGGAAGAGAGATGACATAGGCCGGCAGGTGCTGTTCCAAAAACAGTTCCATTGAGCGAATAGTTGCCTTTCGGCCTGCTGCGTCGCTGTCGAACAAGGTAAAGGCCTTGCTTGCATGTCGTTTGATGAGACCGGCATGGGTTGCAGTCAAGGCAGTGCCGCAGGTGGCCACAACATTGCGAATTCCGGCCCGGTAGAGAGCCAGGTGGTCGAAATAACCCTCCACTATGATGACGCTGTTCTCGGTCCTGACCGCCGGAAGCGCCATATCCATACCGAACAGAACATTGCTCTTGTGGTAAAGCACGGATTCAGGCGAATTTATGTACTTGGGGAGCGAAGCGTCCAGGACCCGGCCGGCAAAGGCGATCACATTCCCCTTGGCGTCACGGATGGGAAAGATCAGCCGGTTGCGGAACTGATCGTACCAACCGCCATCGCCCTTACGCACGATACCAAGTTTTAATGCTACTTCCAGTTCGACATTATGCTCCCTCAGATACCGGACAAGACCATCCCGGCGCTCAGGGGCAAAACCGAGCCGATAGACCTCGGCAGTTTCGTCGTCAACACTTCGCTTCTCCAAGTATTGGCGTCCCGGTGACCCCTCCGGTTTTCGGCGCAAAACTTCCCTGAAATAGTCGGCTGCAAGTTCATTGATGCGTTGAAAAGCTTGTCTTTCGTTCTGGGCTTGTTTCTCGGCCGGGGTGAGCTGGCGTTCCTCTATCTCCACCCCTGCTTTCCTGGCCAGCATCTTGACCGCTTCCGGAAAACTCAGCCCCTCGATCTTCATGACAAAAGAGAATGCATTGCCTCCGGCGCCGCATCCAAAACAATGAAAGATCTCGCGTGCCGGGTTGACGTTGAATGAAGGCGTCTTTTCGGCGTGAAACGGACAAAGACCCAGGTAGTTGGCGCCCGAGCGTTTCAGTTGTACATAGTCGGATACTACTTCAAGAATAGATAGCCGGTCTGCGACCTCTCGTACCTTGTCGTCAGGTATCATGGTTTTTTGCCGGATTTGCCGCGCAATGCCGACAGCATGATGTCGCCGGCATGTGCAAACATGTTGGCCGATTTTGTTGCCCTTATCTTATGTTGCAGTTGTTCAGGCATGAAATTCGATGTGCCGATAAAAAACAACATACTCAACAACAGGGCGCCTTCAGTTGCTCCGATCAACAATCCACCCAGGCGGTTGAGGCTTCCCAGCATAACAACGCGAACAGCGGCAGTAATTATGTTGCCGAGGATGTGGGCGATGATGGCGGTCAGAATCAGAAGCAGCATGAAAGCCAAAAAGGCTGACACATGTTCTGGTACGTGCAGGATGTTCCGGATCGGGACCGAAACGACCGGATAAAATCGGTACGCCAGCCATCCCCCGAAGATGAGGCCTGCCAGTGATGCCGCTTCGTTGACAAAACCACGGGCCAATCCCTTGACTGAGAAGACTATCAGGACTGCCAGGATAATGATGTCAATAAGGTTCATCAGGGAGCCTTGTGACAATTACAAAGAAGGGGCAATCAGTTTGATAGCCCCTTTGCCGGTTCAAGTGTGCAGCTACTGTTGCCCCATATCCGTGCAGGAGTTTGCTCAGGAGAGTTGCTGTCTGACTATGTCGCTGACGGCTTTGCCGTCGGCTCGTCCTGTTGTCTGGGGGGTCACTATTTTCATGACTCTACCCATATCCTTGATACCTTGGGCCCCGGTTTCGCCAATGACTCGATTTACCAGCTCAGTAATCTGTTCATTAGATAGTTGTTCCGGAAGGAATCCGCACAGGATGGCAAGTTCCGCCTCTTCTTTTTCCACAAGGTCCTGGCGGTTGCCTTCCTTGTAGAGCCGGATGGATTCCCGTCGTTGTTTGACCAGGGTCGATATCACCTCGATAACCGCCTGATCATCCAGTTCGTGTTTCAATTCAATTTCGCGGTTCTTAACTGTTGAGCGAATCATGCGCACAGCCGAAAGGCGCAGGGAATCCTGCGCCTTCATGGCTTGCTTCATCGCATCGTTAAGCTGTTCCTTAAGTGTCATGCCGCTTTCCTAGTCCAGCATCTTACGTTGCTTTTTGAGTGCGCGTTTGCGGGCTGCGATGGCCTTTTTCTTGCGTTTGATGCTTGGCTTCTCGTAATGCTCGCGCTTGCGGACCTCAGAAAGGACCCCTGCCTTTTCGCACTGTTTTTTGAATTTCTTCAGAGCGAGTTCAAATGGTTCGTTTTCCTTGATTTTTACTCCCGGCATCCATTATCCCTCCCCCCATTGTGAAGTGACTGCATAGATGTGTACGACACCGTGGCGTAAATTAGTGAGCTTGCAATAATACCAATAATTGAGGTCTTGTCAACAGGCAAATGACGTTTTTGTCAGGATTGTTTCTTGAACTACATTTTTCCGGCATTTCGCAACAAATGTGACGGCAGATGCAAAGTTATTCGTTGCTGGCAGAGGAACTCCTGGAGTTTTTTTCTTCGATACCGGAGATGCCGAATCGGCGTCGCAGTTCGGCATACACATCGTCCGCAGGGATGTCGCAATGTCCAAGCAACACAAGCAGATGGTAGATCAGGTCGGCTGATTCGCAGACGATCTCTTCGCGTTTTCCGCCTTTCGCGGCAATCACGACTTCGGTGGCCTCTTCGCCGATCTTTTTCAGTATCTTGTCGATCCCTTTTCGCATCAGCGAGGCTGTATAGGAGTTTTCCGCGGGATTGGCCTTGCGTTCGAGGATAACTTGATAAAGGGCATCGAGTATATGACTGTTCATTAAATTCCTCTGGTGGTGCGTGCTGCGTTAGATTCGGTTTGTGTACGCTGCATCGGCCGAATACTATAACCGCACTGCAACGCCTTTATCTTTCAAATACTGCTTGGCCTCGCCGATGGTGTGTTGGCGGTAGTGGAAGATGGAAGCGGCCAGACAGGCACTGGCGCCGGCAACAGTAAAACCTTCGTAGAGGTGCTCAAGGCCGCCCACACCGCCCGAGGCGATGACCGGTATGGAGACTGTGTCCACGATGGCGCGGGTCAGTGCCAGGTCGTAACCGTCCTTGGTGCCATCCCGGTCCATGCTGGTGAGCAGGATTTCCCCGGAACCGTAGGCTTCCATTTTGGCGGCCCACTCGACGGCATCCAGGCCGGTCGGCTTCCGGCCGCCATGGGTATAGACCTCCCAACGCTCCTCTCCCGGCACGCGGCGGGCGTCGATAGCCACCACCGTGCACTGGGAACCGAAGCGTTCGGCTGCCTCCTTGACAAACTCTGGCCGCTGCACCGCGGCGGTGTTGATGGAGGTCTTGTCGGCACCGGCATTGAGCAGGCGCCGGATGTCGTCCACCGTGCGAATGCCACCGCCAACGGTGAGCGGCATGAAGACGCGTTCGGCGGTACGCCGCACCACGTCGATGATGATATCCCGTTCGTCACTGGAGGCGGTAATGTCCAGGAAGGTCAGCTCGTCGGCCCCCTGGCGGTCGTAGATCTCGGCAATTTCAACCGGGTCGCCGGCATCGCGCAGCTCCAGGAACTGCACCCCCTTGACGACCCGCCCCCCCTTGACGTCCAGGCAGGGGATGATGCGTTTGGTCAGCATGGTTCAGGACCGTCCTTTGGTAATGGCGATTGCCCTGGCCAGATCGATTGCCCCGGTGTAGACCGCCTTGCCGGTGATGACGCCGGCAACGCCGCTGCCCTCGATGGCCATGAGGTCTTCAATGTCTTTGAGCGATGATACGCCGCCTGAAGCAATGACCGGGATGGCGACTGCCTCGGCCAGGGCCTGGGTTGCCTTGAGGTTCGGTCCCTGCAGCATGCCGTCGCGGCTGATGTCGGTATAGATGATGGCTGCCACGCCGCAATCCTCGAATTTCCTGGCCAGGTCCACTGCAGTGATGCCGGTTACCTCGGCCCATCCCTGGACCGCCACCAGGCCGTCCTTGGCATCGATGCCGACCACGATCCTGCCCGGGAATTTGGCGCAGGCTTCCCTGACCAGTTCCGGGTTACGCTGGGCGGCGGTGCCGATGATCACCCGCGACAGCCCCAGGGCCAGGTACGCCTCGATGGTGGCCAGGTCGCGGATGCCGCCTCCCAGTTGGGCGGGGATGTCGATGGCCTTGATGATGCCCTCGATGGCGCTTTTGTTGCGCGGCTCACCGGCAAAGGCACCGTCCAGGTCCACGATGTGGAGCAGTTCGGCCCCCTGGCGCTGCCATTGCAGGGCCTGGGCCGGCGGGTCGTCGTTGAAGACGGTATCCTTGGTCATCAGCCCCTGTTCGAGGCGGACGCATTTACCCTCTTTTAGGTCTATAGCTGGGATTACTAGCATGGGAACCTTTCAAAATCATTTACCACGAAGGCACAAAGGCACGAAGGAAACCAACAATAACTATGTGATTTTGCCTTGTTCTTGAAGTCCTTTGTGGCTTTGTGTCTTTGTGGTGAAAAAGGTTTACTTCATTTCAGCGAAATTCTTCAGTATCCGCAGTCCCACTGCCTGGGATTTCTCCGGGTGGAACTGGGTGGCGACGATGTTGTCCCGGCAGATGGCCGAGCAGAACGTGATGCCGTAGTCGGTTTCCGTGGCAATGACACTATCGTCCGCCGGCGCAACATAATAGGAATGGACGAAGTAGACGTTGGCCCCCTCGTCGATGCCGGTGAAGGCCTGGGGCCGCTGTCTGAAGCTAACCTGGTTCCAGCCCATGTGGGGCACTTTCAGCTCTTCCCCAGCGGCGCGCATCCCCTCGGGAAACCTGAGCACATGGCCGGGGATGATGTCCAGCCCCCGGTACAGGCCGAATTCCACGCTGTCGGTGAAGAGCAACTGCATGCCGACGCAGATGCCGAGGAATGGGCGCCCTTCGGCGATGACCTTCAGCAGCGGTTCCACGAAACCGGCCTGTTCCAGGTTTGACATGCAGTCGCGGAACGCCCCCACGCCGGGGAGCACCACCTTCTCCGCTTCCGCGAGCTTCCTCGGGTCGGCCGTGACGATGGCTTCCGCGCCTACCTTCTCGAAGCCCTTTTGCACGGAGCGAAGGTTCCCCATGCCATAGTCGATAATTGCGATCATAGTGCTTACCCGGCAATCCTGGAAAAATCGGCGATGCGCCCGAACATCCGGGCGATGGCGGTCAACAGGGCCAGGCGATTGGTGCGGACACGCTCGTCGTCGGCCATGACCATGACCTTGTCGAAGAATGTGTCCACCGGTGTGCGCAGGGTGGCGATGCCGGTCAGGGCCTCCAGGTAGTCGCCCGCCGCCGTCTTGGCCGTAACGTCGCTGTTGACCGCCTGGAATGCTTCGTAGAGGGCCTTCTCGGCCTCGTCCTGGAACAGGGCCGGGTCCACCGGCGCATCGGTCCCCCCCTTGATGATGTTGCCGACCCGTTTGAAGGCGCCGGCCAGCGGTTCGAAGTCGGGGTGGTCCTTGAACTGGGCCAGGGCCGCAATGCGGGCCCGCACATCCACCAAGTCCTTGAAGCCGGCCGCAACGGCGGCATCCACGGTGTCACCGGCAAAGTCATTGGCCAGAAGGTTGACAAAGCGGCCGCGGAAGAACTCAAGTACATCTATGGCCACCTGTTCCGGCGGTCGGGTCAGCTTGGCGGAGAGCAGCTCCAGGGCCTGACCGATCAAGGCTGGCAGGGAGAGCCGATAGTCTCTGTCGAGGATGATGCTGATGATGCCGATGGTGGCGCGCCGCAGGGCGTAAGGGTCGGCAGCGCCGGTCGGGATCAGCCCCACGCCGAAGCAGCCGCAGATCGTATCCAGCTTGTCCGCGATGGAGACAAAGGCGCCGATGTCGCTGGCCGGCAGTTCACCGCCTGCCTGGTTGGGGAGGTAGTGCTCGGCAATGGCGTTGGCTACGGCAGCATCTTCCCCCTCCAGCAGGGCGTATTCCCGTCCCATGATTCCCTGCACTTCGGGGAATTCCCCCACCATGCCCGACACCAGGTCGGCCTTGCAGAGCCAGGCGGCCCGGCTGGCCTGGGGCTTGACGGCAGGATTGAGCTTGTCGGCCAGCCCTTCGGCCAGGGCCCGGAACCGCTCCATCTTTTCGAAGGAGGTGCCCAGCTTCTGCTGGTAGACCACTTTTTTCAGGGTCTCGACCCGTTCGTCCAGCTTGACTTTCTTGTCTTCCTCGAAAAAGAAGCGGGCGTCTGAGAGCCGGGCGCGCAGGACGCGTTCGTTCCCTTTTACCACCACGGACGGGTCTTCGGTCAGGGTGTTGTTGATGGTGATGAAACCGGGCAGCAGGTTACCGTTGGCGTCCACAATGGAGAAGTAGCGCTGGTGGCTGCGCATGGAGGTGATCAGTACCTCTTTGGGAACCTTCAGAAATTCCGGGGAAAAGGTGCCGGCTACGGCGCTCGGGTATTCCACCAGGAAGGTGACCTGTTCCAGCAGCTCCTCGTCGGGCAGCAGATGGCCACCGGTGCTCTTGGCCACGCGGTGGGTCTCGCGGCGGATGATCTCCTTGCGCCGTTCCGGGTCGGGGATCACGAAATGCCGTTCGCATTCTTCCTGGTAGTGGGCAAAATCCCGCACCGGGAACGGTTGGTTGGCCATGAAGCGATGGCCGCGGGAGACGTTGCCGCTGTTGATGTTGCCAAAATTGAAGGGGACCACGATGCCATCGAACAGGGCCACGATCCAGTGCACCGGCCTGGCGAAACGCACATCCTGGCTGCCCCAGCGCATGGACTTCTTAAAGGGGATGTTGGCTACCATCGTCGGCAATATCTCGGAAAGAAGTTCAAAGGTCGGTTGGCCGGACTCCAGCTTGGTGACCGCCAGATACTCCCCCTTTTCGGTGCTGATGACCTTCAATGCGGAGACATCCACTCCTTGACCACGGGCAAAGCCCTCGGCCGCCTTGGTCGGTTTCCCCTCGGCGTCGAAAGCTGCCTTCCGGGATGGACCGGTGGCGGTGACCTCGGCATCCGGCTGCACGGCCGGAATACCCTTTACGGACAGCACCAGGCGGCGCGGAGTGGCCAGGGTTTTGACCTCGTCAAAGGAGAGGCGTGCGTTGGTCAATTCCTTGGTAATCATGGCCTCCATCTCAGCCATGGCGCGGGGGATGAAGCCGGCCGGGATCTCTTCCGTGCCGATTTCGAGGAATAGTTCCTTGGTGCTCATCAGGCCACACCTCCTTTCAATAGCGGGAAGCCCAGTCTCTCGCGCATCCGCAGATAACCTTCGGCGCAGATTCGGGCTACGTTGCGTACCCGGCCGATGTAGGAAGCGCGCTCGGTGACCGAGATGGCGCCACGGGCATCCAGCAGGTTGAAGGTGTGGGAACATTTCATGACATAGTCGTAGGCTGGCAGGACCAGTTCTTTCTCTGCCAGGCGAATGCATTCTTTCTCGTACATGCCGAAAAGCTGCAGGAGCATGGCTACATCGGCCTCCTCGAAATTGTATGTAGAGAACTCCACCTCGCTTTCGTGGTGAATGTCGCCGTATTTGATCCCCTTGACCCACTCCAGGTCATAGACGTTGTCCACCCCTTGCAGATACATGGCGATCCGTTCGCAGCCGTAGGTGATCTCGGACGAAACCGGTTTCAGGTCGATGCCGCCGGCCTGCTGAAAGTAGGTGAACTGGGTGATTTCCATGCCGTCCAGCCAAACCTCCCAACCCAGGCCCCATGCACCCAGGGTCGGCGATTCCCAGTCATCTTCCACGAAACGGATGTCGTGCTTGTTCGGGTCGAGGCCGAAGGCACGCAGGGAGTCGAGGTACAGGTCCAGAATGTTCAGGGGGGAGGGTTTCATGATGACCTGGAACTGGTAGTAGTGCTGGAGACGGTTCGGGTTTTCGCCATAGCGGCCGTCCGTTGGGCGACGGGAAGGCTCGACGTAGGCTACGTTCCAAGGCTCGGGGCCCAGAACGCGCAGGAAGGTGGCCGGATTGAAGGTGCCGGCGCCTTTTTCTGTGTCGTAGGGCTGTTGGATGATGCATCCCTGCTTGGCCCAGTAGCCCTGAAGTGAGAGGATAAGGTCCTGAAAGGTCACTCCATGTTCCTCCGCGTATAGAAATTTGCTTGCTGAATAAATAAATTGATAAAATAGCAGGTCTGAACAGCACGGTCAAGGATGGATGAGGTTCAGCCGCCGCAACAGCATCTCTTCCCAACGGCCTTGTCAAAGGCCTCTTTGCCCTCTTTTGCCGAGAGCCAGGCGATGAGCAGGGATCCGGCCGAATCAAAGAAGCCGATTCCTGTCAGCGCATAACCGGCACTGGATGCCAGCAGGACCACGGAAAGCTGCAGGCAGGTCCTGGTGCAGGCGGCATCTGCCAGGATGGCCTCCGATCGGAGGGCCTTTCCGACCCTTGATTTGGCGCGTATCAACAACCACATGGAGAGGATGGATACAAGCGATACAATGATCCCCCATAGCGTGGTTGTCGGCCGGTGGCCTTGGTAAAGATTGATGGCCGCTGTCACGACCAGGCTGGCTGACAGTATGTAGAATGATGTTCCGGTGATGCGCAGAGCCCGCTGCTCAAAGGTGTCGCGCGTTTGTTGGCACGAGCTCGAGCGGAGGCGGCGCACCATATGCCAGATGCCGATGCCCGAGATGACCTCCACAAAGGAATCGGCACCGAAGCCGAGCAGTGCAATGGTCTCGTCGGCCAGACCGAACCAAACTGAGACCACTCCTTCCAGCACATTGTAAAAAATAGTGATCAGGGCCAGGAGTGCGGCTTGGTTATAAAGCCTTTCCGTGTGCGAAGCCTCTTTTTCTGTTTCCGGGTTTTCTGAAGTGGACATGGATATTGGAACAGCCTTTAGGGCGGGCACTGGGCGCACATGGATTTAAACAGATTGGTGCTGAGATAACGGTCCCCTCTGTCCGGGACGATGACGACAATGGTGCCGGTCTCCAATTCTTTTGCCATTTTCAGGGCACCTGCTATGGCTGCCCCGCCGGACATCCCGCAGAAAATCCCCTCCTGGTCTGCCAATTGGCGGGCCGTTTCAAAGGCGGTGTCGTCATCTATCACTATCTTGCGATCCAGGGCGCTCTCATTGTAAATAGGGGGAACTATTGCTTCCTTCATGTTTTTTAAACCCTGGATCTTGTGTCCCAGCACTGGTTCGACACCGATGATCCGGACATCCGGTTTGGCCGCGCGGAAATACTGGGCAGCCCCCATCAAGGTGCCACCGGTTCCCATTCCTGCCACAAAATGGGTTATGCTCTTCCCTGACTGCTGCAGTATCTCGGGACCAGTGGTTTCGAAGTGAGCCAGTACATTGTTGGGATTGGCGTACTGATTGGGCATGTAGTATTTTCCTGGCTCTTCCCCGAAAATTTTATGGGCCATCCGGATAGCTCCGTCAGTGGCTTCACATCCGGGCGAGAGCACGATTTCGGCTCCATAGGCCTCCAGGATGCTGCGGCGCTCCATGCTGACGCAGGCCGGCATGACAAGTTTGATCCGGTAGCCGCGTGCTGCCGCAATCATGGCCAGGGCAATGCCGGTGTTTCCGGATGTCGGTTCCAAGATGATTTTATCAGGCGTCATTTCGCCGCTTTTCTCTGCGGCCAGGATCATCTGGCGTGCGGGACGATCCTTGACCGAACCGCCCGGATTGTTTCCTTCCAGTTTTGCCAGGATAGCAACTTGAGGATTGGGGTTGATGGTGGCGATGGCAACCAATGGGGTGTTGCCGATAGCTTCGATGAGACTCTGACCTTTCACTGGCATCCTTTCCTATTTCATGAAATCAGGCCTGGCTGGCAAGTTTGATCGGCAAGCCGACCTGATAGGGGGGATTGCGGCTTGTTCGGTACTCTGCGGCGGCTGGTCGCAACGAGGTGTCAACTGCCGGTACGGCGGTGCAAATTATGCACTAATTGCAATGGCGGAAGGTAAAAATCTGGAAGGGGATCCGCGCTGTGAATGCCTTCAGATACTAAACACCTGAACGATTTATATCGCCTCAGTATTGGCATGGTCAAGACAAATAACGTCAAGCAGGTGGATTAGGGAATATTTTTTGTTGACAACCCCGATGAATTGGGGGTAACTTCGCAGTAACCCACTGTTGATGATATCTAAAGTCATAGCTTTATTTTCGACCTCGCATATCCTATCAAAGTTACAGCTTAATTTTATCGAATCCTTGACATACCATGACTCATTTCGTTCATACAGGAAGTCTCCTGCCAGGGCACTTTCTTCCCATTGCCACTACTATGAGGACATAGTCACTTACCAATCCATTCAATCATCCAACCCCGCTGGATGCTCATTTTTGCAGCCGCATTGCGCATGTACGCTCAACATGCAGGAGAACTGATGAACTTACAAGAATTGAAAGGGAAAAAAATCAGCGAGCTCACCGCTATTGCCAGAGAGCTCAACATCGAGGGGGCGTCAAGTCTGCGCAAGCAGGACCTGATATTCGCCATCCTCAATGCACAGACCGAGCAGAACGGCTCGATCTATGGCGAAGGTGTGCTGGAGACGTTGCAGGATGGTTTCGGGTTCCTGCGCGCCACTGATTATAATTATCTTCCCGGTCCCGATGATATATATGTTTCGCCCAGCCAGATCCGGCGCTTCAACCTGCGCACGGGTGATACGGTTTCCGGGCAGATACGGCCTCCCAAGGAGGGTGAACGCTACTTCGCCCTGCTCAAGGTGGAAGAGGTTAACCACGAACCGCCCGAGGTGGCGCGGGACAAGATCCTGTTCGACAACCTGACCCCGCTTTATCCCGAGGAGAAACTCAAGCTTGAGACTGCTCCGGACAATATGCCCATGCGGGTTATCGAACTGGTCGCACCGATCGGCAAAGGGCAGCGCGGCCTGATAGTGGCCCCTCCCCGCACCGGCAAGACCATGCTGATCCAGAACATCGCCAATTCCATCGCCACCAACCACCCCGAAGTCTACCTGATTGTGCTGCTGATCGATGAACGTCCTGAAGAGGTGACCGACATGCAGCGGTCGGTCAACGGAGAGGTGATATCCTCAACCTTTGACGAGCCGGCCACGCGTCACGTCCAGGTGGCGGAGATGGTCATCGAGAAGGCCAAGCGTCTCGTGGAGCATAAGCGCGACGTAGTGATCCTGTTGGACTCCATCACTCGTCTGGCCCGCGCCTATAATACGGTTATCCCCCCATCCGGCAAGATCCTGTCAGGTGGTGTGGACTCCAATGCGCTGCATAAGCCGAAGCGTTTCTTCGGGGCTGCCCGCAATATAGAAGAGGGCGGTTCGTTGACCATCATTGCTACGGCCCTGGTGGACACCGGCAGCAAGATGGACGAGGTCATTTTTGAGGAATTCAAGGGCACCGGCAACATGGAACTGCATCTTGATCGCAAGCTGGTTGAGAAGCGTACCTTCCCGGCCATCGACATCAACAAGTCCGGAACCCGCAAGGAAGAGCTGTTGATCGAGAAGAGTTCCCTGAACCGGATCTGGATTCTGCGCAAGGTCATTCACCCCATGAATGTTGTGGACAGCATGGAGTTCCTGTTGGACAAACTCTCCGAAACCAAGACCAATCAGGACTTTCTGGATTCAATGAGCAAATAGAAAAAAGGGTTGCAATAATCAAATCGAATCGCTAACATAATTATTTGCTGCGAATATCTGGTAGATTTTTTGCGACGATACAAAGGAGGAAGATAATGAAAGAAGGTATTCACCCTGTTTATTCAGATGTCACTGTTAAGTGCCTGTGCGGCAACACTTTCCAAACCCGTTCCACCCGCAAGGAGATCAACACCGAAATCTGCTCCGCTTGCCACCCGTTTTTTACCGGCAAGCAGAAGCTTGTTGACACTGCCGGGCGTGTGGAGCGTTTCAAAAAGCGTTACGGTCAGCTGTAGTTTGCCATAGGTTTGCTGCGTAAGGGGGGTTTTGTCGCCAGACAAATCCCCTTTTTTGCATCCTATAGACTGGAAATCAAATGAACGTTACTCTAATCGAATATACACCCAATCCCGAACTGACTGTAGCCCTTGCCGCTCGGCTTTGCTATTCCCCGATCTCCATCAGCGAATTGAGGGATAAGCTGGAATTAGCCGATATTGAGCAATTCCTGGACAGGATCATGTCTTTGGGGCATCACTCGGTACTGGAGCATGCCTCCTTTACCTTCGGCATTGAAGGCATTTCACGTGTGACGTCGCACCAACTGGTGCGTCACCGCATAGCATCGTTTTCGCAGCAGTCGCAACGCTATGTTTCACACAAGGATTTTTTTACATCGATCATGCCGGACAGCATCGCGGAAAACCAGGAGGCCCGTCAGATATTCGCCTTCATGTCCGAAACGGTGCACAAGGCCTATGCCCAGTTGGTCGAGATGGGCATACCTCCGGAGGATGCCAGATATATACTGCCCAATGCCACGGAAACCAAGATAATCATGACCATGAACGCTCGCGAACTGCTCCATTTCTTTGCCCTGCGCTGTTGCCAGCGTGCCCAGTGGGAGATTAACGAAATGGCGATAGAGATGCTGAGGTTGGTGAAGAAGATCGCGCCGGTCATCTTTCGAGAAGCCGGCCCCGGCTGCATTGGCGCACCCTGCCCCGAGGGGCAGTTCTGCTGTGGCCAGACAGCCGAAGTGCGGGAATTCTTCAAAAACTTGGAATAGCCAGAGAATACCTGGGTATTTTTCGTGTTCGTTGTGGCCTTATAGGTCCTATGTTACCTGATGATCCCCGGTGATCTCTGTGTCGAGAAAGGTATTATGGAAAAGATCAATGTAGGCGGCCAGGCAGTTATCGAAGGGGTGATGATGCGCGCACCCCGCTCCGTGGCCATTGCCGTACGCCGCCCAAGCGGCGAAATAGTGGTAAGCAGGAAGCTGGTTGTGCCGTTGTCCGAACGCTACCCTGTGGTCAAGCTCCCCATCGTTCGGGGTGCCGTGGCACTTTTCAGCTCCCTCATAATCGGCATCAAGGCACTCAATTTCTCGGCCAACGAGGCCATGACCGAAGAGGAAAAGGGAAGCGAGCAGGGTGGCGGCGAGCTTTCATCGTGGGCCATGGCAGGCACCATGGCGGTCGCTTTCGGATTCGGCATCGGCCTGTTTTTTCTGTTCCCGCTCTACCTGACCAAACTGATGACGCCGATTATCGGCACAAACAATATAGTTTTCAACCTGGTGGATGGTGTCATCCGCGTGATCGTCTTTTTGCTCTATATCTGGGGTATCTCGCGTATGAAGGATATCCAGCGCGTTTTCCAGTATCACGGAGCAGAGCATAAATCGATCTTCGCCTTTGAAGCCGGCGAATCGCTGACGGTTGAGAACGTAAAAAAATACAGTCGTCTGCATCCACGTTGCGGCACCAGCTTCCTGTTGATCGTCATGCTGGTCAGCATTGCCGTGTTCTCACTGATCCCGAAGTTGTGGCCCTTTTACCTGAAGGCCGGCTCACGCATCGTACTGCTGCCACTGATTGCCGGCATCTCGTACGAATTTTTGAAGTGGAGCGCCAAAAACGACACTCATCCGCTGGTAAAGATGATTATCACCCCTGGTCTGGCCCTGCAACGCCTGACCACCCGCGAACCCGACGACGCACAACTGGAAGTGGCTATCCGCTCCATGAACGAAGCACTGGAAGTTAACGCCGGGTATGCGGATGACAGATTAGTCGTTTAGGAAGCGAGCCTTTTTCGCCCTGGCGGCGTAAGTCTTCACGATTAGTTGTGCGGCGTAGCGCTGCTACGCCTCCGCCCAATCGCTCGACAGCCTTGCCAGGACGAAAAATTCTCACTTCCGGGTGAACCATGATTTTTTGAATATTTCATTGTGGTCCTTTGGGGCCCATTATATTTTGAGGTAATAAATGTTTGACAAGATAGAAGAACTTGAGCGGCGCTACCAGGAGCTGGAGGCGTTGTTGTCAGATCCGGCGGTTATCTCCAACCAGCCGGAATTCCGTAAATTTTCCCGCGAGCATGCCGACCTGTCCGAGCTGGTGGCTGCCTACCGCCGCTGGCGCAAAGTGGTGGAGGAAATCGGGGAAAACCGGGAACTGCTTACCGATCCGGACATGAAGGAGATGGCCGAGGAGGAACTGAGGAGCCTGGAGGCCGAGAAGGAGCAGCTTGAGGCCGATATCCAACTGCTGCTGCTCCCCAAGGACCCCAACGACAACAAGAGTGTAATACTGGAAATACGTGCCGGTACCGGCGGCGACGAATCGGCATTGTTTGCCGGCGATCTGTTCCGCATGTACTCACGCTTTGCCGATACCAATCGTTGGAAGGTGGAGATCATCTCTGCCTCGGAATCGGAGCGGGGCGGCTTCAAGGAGGTTATTGCCTCTGTGGAAGGGGAGGGGGTCTTTGCCAAGCTCAAGTACGAGTCAGGCACCCATCGCGTGCAGCGCGTTCCCGATACCGAGGCCCAAGGACGCATCCACACCAGCGCCTGCACAGTGGCCATCATGCCCGAGGCCGAAGATGTGGATATCGACATCAACCCTGCCGACCTGAAGATCGATGTCTATCGTTCCTCCGGCGCTGGCGGTCAGCATGTCAATACAACCGACTCCGCCGTTCGAATTACGCATCTCCCTACCGGCACTGTCGTGGCCTGTCAGGAGGAGCGGAGCCAGATCAAGAACCGCGCCAAGGCCATGAAGGTTCTCAAAACCCGCATTCTCGACACCATCCAGCAGGCACATAACGATAAGCTGGCCGCCGATCGCAAACAGCAAGTAGGTAGCGGCGACCGCAGCGAGCGCATTCGCACCTACAACTTCCCCCAAGGACGCATGACCGACCATCGCATCGGGCTTACTCTCTACCGCCTGGATTCGATCATGACCGGGGATATCGCCGAAATTGCCGACGCCCTGCGGGCCCACTACCAAATGGAGGCGCTCAAGGCGCAGAGCGAAATGGCTTGAACTTCCGGAAACCTTGCTGTAGACGATAATATATTTAGCCAAATTCTAGGGTTAAACAAAAAAAGCCGGCCGGGAACCTAAATCCCGAGCCGGCTTTTTGTCGGTCTGTCAAGAATAGTCTACCGGATTTTCAAAACAATCTTGCCGAAATGCTTGTCCGCTTCCATCATGCGGTGCGCCTCAACCACCTGGTCGATGGGGAAGACCTTTTCGATGATCGGCACGATGGTGCGGTCGGCGAACTTGGGCAGGGCGCGACGGGTGAATTCGGCAACGATCTCACCTTTTTCGGGCACTGGTCGAGAGCGGAGCACGCTTCCGATTATCTGCTGGCGTTTGACCATCATCAGGGCCAGGTTGAGCTCGGCCTTGATGCCGCTGGTGACGCCGATGATGACCAGCCTCCCCTTGTAGGCCAGGGAGTTCATGTTGGGTGCCAGGTACTTGGCCCCGATGTGGTCCAGGATCAGATCGACCCCCTTCTTGTTGGTGAATTCCTTGACTACTTCGGTGAAATCAGGGGTTTCGCGGAAGTTGATCAGAAAATCCGCTCCGATTTCTTTGACCCGCTCCATTTTTTCCGGCGCGGTAGTGACGATCAGCTTGCTGTTCGGAACCAGCGCCTTGCAGAGTTG
The DNA here is from genome assembly GCA_003574895.1 of Geobacter sp. Classification (GTDB taxonomy): domain Bacteria; phylum Desulfobacterota; class Desulfuromonadia; order Geobacterales; family Pseudopelobacteraceae; genus JACPFJ01. Next base: position 97,163 of record PJFB01000013.1, on the reverse strand, counting down.
GATCGCCGCGGTGTTGACACCGCCACCGCCGCCATGGAGGATGGCGGTCTGCTTGTCCTGGATCTCGCCGATCATGAAGACATTCAGGAAGGCGGTAATGGATGATTCGCAGACGCAGGCGGCTTCCTCGAAGCTCATGCTCTCCGGGATGCGCATCAGATGGGAGGCATAGGCTACGGCATATTCGGCATAACCGCCGCCGCCAACCAGGGTCATGACCCGCTCACCCTTTTGCCAACCGCTGACACCCGCCCCCAGCTCTTCAATCTCGCCGGCCACTTCCAGCCCGAGAATCTCGGAATCGCCCGGCGGCGGCGGGTATTTCCCCTCGCGCTGCACCAGATCGGGGCGATTGATACTGGTGGCATGCACCTTGACCAGCACCTGCCCCTCGCCAGGCACCGGCCGCTCGGCTTCTCCCACGCTGAGAACATCCACCCCGCCGAAACCGCTCATCAAAACAGCTTTCATAACCATGACCTCCTGATAATGTATGAAGTTGACCCTAAAACCGTAAAACCCTGTTTGGGAGTCCGAATGTACCCACTTCGGCTCATTTTGTAAACACAAAATGAGCCCATATGAGCTGCTTGATTTGCAGGTTGATTTCTGCCATAAAGAATCGGCTTGTTAATAAATGCACCAATAGGAATGGCCCATGCACATTATGGTTACCAACGACGACGGCATCCATGCCCAAGGAATCAAGGCCCTTTCAGAGGCCCTGCGAGAGCTGGGAGACGTCACGGTAGTTGCCCCGGACCGGGAACGGAGCGCGGTCGGGCATTCCCTGACCCTGCACTCGCCTTTGAGGGTATTTGAACTGCGAGCCGGTTACTATGCCGTGGATGGTACACCAACCGACTGCGTCAATATGGGCATCCACAGCCTGCTCCCGTTCCGGCCGGACCTGGTGGTGTCCGGCATCAATCATGGCCCCAACCTTGGTGACGACGTTACCTACTCAGGCACTGTCGCGGCTGCAATGGAAGCAAACCTGATGGGTATTCCAGCCATAGCGGTTTCTCTGGCAACCTTCGACCACAATGGCCATTTTACTGCCGCTGCGGCCGTGGCCGTGCGGGTGGCCCGACAACTCATGGCCAACGGCTTGCCGGCCGACACCTTCCTGAACATCAACGTACCAAACTGCCCTCCCGGAGAGATGGGGCCACCTCTCATCACGCGCCAGGGCAAGCGCTCCTTTGTCGGCAAGATCGTGGACAAGACCGACCCCCGCGGCCGCAAGTATTACTGGATCGGCAGCGAAGTCCCGGACTTCAACGACCACGAGGGTACCGATATCTATGCCATCAACCGCAATCACGTCTCCATCACACCGCTCCATCTTGACCTGACCAACTACGAATCCATGAAAATCCTGGCCGGCTGGACTCTGTGACGCATATGGACATCGGTTGGCTCGTCTGCTATAGTTCTGCTCTTCAAGGGGAAGAAGATGAATTTTGAAATTTTGCGCAAAAGGATGGTGCAGGACCAGATAATTTCCAGGGGCATTACCGACCGCCGGGTTATCGAAGCCATGCTGAAGGTTCCGCGCCACATCTTCGTCCAGGAAGCCATGGCAGCCCAGGCCTACAGTGACTCGCCACTCCCTATCGGCGAGAAACAGACCATTTCGCAACCTTACATGGTGGCGCTCATGACCGAGCTGCTCAACCTGACCGGATCGGAAAAGGTATTGGAGATCGGAACCGGTTCCGGTTACCAGGCTGCTATCCTGGCTACCCTGGCGGAGAGGGTCTGCACGGTGGAACGCATCCGCCAGCTTGCTCTCCGGGCCAGAAAATGCCTGGATTCACTGAAATTATTCAACGTAAAGCTCAGGATCAACGATGGTGAGGGGAGTCCGGTGGGCTGGGAGGAAGAAGCTCCGTTCGATGCGATCATGGTAACTGCCGGGGCGCCTTATGTACCTGATGTCCTTGTCGACCAGCTTGCACCGGGAGGGCGGCTGGTAATACCGGTCGGAAACGAATTTGAGCAGCGTCTGCTGAAGATCGTGAAGCAAGACGACGGGACAATCGAGTCAATTCCCTCTGTCGGTTGCCGCTTTGTGCCCCTTGTGGGCAAGCAGGGCTGGCAGGTGGATCTAACATAGAAGGAGAGAGAACATGAAAGGTGACGATCTTCTGGATAACGGCTTCATCGAGGAGGTGCCGTTGGCTGCTCCCGGCCTGCTGCTCGACGAGGTTGAGGAACCTCTCGTTTTTGAAGATGTCGAAGACGAGGACGAAGAAGTTGCCGATGAAAAGCTGCCTTTGACGGAATTGGATAGCTTTGACGACGCAATCAAGATCTACCTCCGTGATATTCAGCGAACGCCGCTCCTGACTGCCGAAACCGAAAAGGAATGTGCCCAGCAGATCGAAAAGGGTGATAAAGCGGCCCGCAACAAGATGATAGAGTCCAACCTGCGTCTGGTGGTCAAGATTGCCAAGCGTTATATTAACAGGGGCCTGCCTTTCCTTGACCTGATTGAGGAAGGCAACATGGGCTTGATCAAGGCGGTGGAGCGTTTCAGTCTGGCCAAAGAGTGCCGTTTTTCCACCTATGCGACCTGGTGGATTCGTCAAGCCATAGAGCGCGCCCTTGTCAATCAGTCGCGCACCATACGCCTGCCGGTGCATGTCTCCGATGATATCAACCGGATGCTCAAGAATACCAGGGTGTTATCGCAATCCCTGCAGCGTGAGCCTAGCGTACATGAAATTGCAGAAGCAATGAACGCCAAGGTTCCCTATGTCCGCAGGCTCATGACCTTGCTGCGGCGTACCTGTTCCATCGAGACCCCCATCGGAGATGGCAACGACTACTTCCTGATCGACACCATTGAGGATACCTCGATGGTGCCACCTTCAGAACTGCTGGAAAACATAGATCGTTATGAAATGATCTCGGAATATTTCGACGAACTGACTGAAAGCGAACAAAAGATACTTACCCTTCGCTTCGGCCTGGATGATAAGGAGCCACAGACACTTGACACAATTGGTCAGAGTTTCGGCGTCACGCGGGAGCGCATCCGCCAGATCGAGGCAAAATCACTTGAAAAATTGCGAAAGTGTTCTGAATCGAAATCCCAACAATGATACCTGTTATGTAAGGAGAGCAGACAGATGGACGACTTGAAAAGCATTATCCGCGATGTCCCGGACTTTCCCAAGAAAGGGATTGTGTTCAAGGACATAACCACACTGTTGCAGGATGCCAAATCCTACCAGCGCATGATTGACCTGCTTTCCCATCGTTACATCGGGCAGCGCATCGACAAGGTGGTGGGGGTTGAGGCCCGCGGCTTCATCATCGGTTCGGCCCTGGCCTACAAACTTGGAGCCGGAGTGGTGTTGGTCAGAAAGCCGGGCAAACTTCCTTCGGAGACCTTCAGCAAGACATACGATCTCGAATACGGCACTGACACCCTTGAAATCCACAAGGACGCCATTAAGCCGGGCGAGCGAATCCTGATCGCAGACGACCTACTTGCCACCGGAGGCACCATGTCCGCCGTGGTTGACATGGTACAGAGCATGGGAGGCGAGATCGTGGAGTGCTGCTTCATGGCCGAACTTGATTTTCTAGGCGGCCGCCAGAAATTGCCTTCCGGAAAGGTTTTTTCGCTGCTTGTCTTTTGATACGGTTATTTGAAATGGGGTTGAAACAAGGCCACATCTCTGCTATAACCATTCGGCTTTTATCTATCTGTCCCCGTAGCTCAGCAGGATAGAGCACTTCCCTCCTAAGGAAGGGGCCGGACGTTCGAATCGTCTCGGGGACGCCAAATATCAAAAAGGTCACTTTTCTCAAGAGAAGTGGCCTTTTTTCTTTGGTGCTCCTGATTGGAAAAGGCAATCATGCCGACAGGTTGAGGATAGTCAGCCGTCGCGACGATGCCGGCATTTGCGGATGGGACAAATCCCGGTTACGGCTTTGCAGTGTCTGTTGCACCAATTCCAATAATCCATCATCAATGATGATCCACCTCGAACCTGCCCCAGTCTATCCCCGGTATTTCACGCCGGTTTCCAAGCATCATTTCTCGTTTTGATGGGCGTAGATACCTGTACTTGACCAAAAAAATAATATGTGGCACACTAACTCATTGAAAAACAAAGATATATTACAATTATCTGGCTAAATTTGGTTAATCTCTGTGCTATGAAAGCGTAGGTTTCCATGGGATTGTCAATTGCTTCGGTTTACTCCATCTTTTTTCTCTCCGGTGCTGCGGCTCTTATCTACGAGGTACTGTGGGTACGCTATCTGAGCCTCGTCTTCGGCGGTTCCCACCTTGCCGTGACCACGGTGCTGGCCGTGTTCATGGGCGGCCTGGCATTGGGCAGCTACCTTATCGGCAAAAGGGTCGGTACTGCCGGAAAACTGCTGCGACTGTACGGATATCTGGAGTTGGGGATTGCGCTGTCGGCCTTGATATTCATGGGGCTGATCCATTATTACCCCCAGATATACATCCCGCTGGCCCAGATTAACGAAACCTCCCCCCTGTACCTCTCCGTCGTCCGAATCTGTCTGGCCACAATGGCGCTGATCCTGCCGACCACATTGATGGGTGGGACACTGCCTGTCTTGTCCGCCTTTATCTCCCAACACATGAAAGGCATCGGACATCGCCTTTCCTTCCTGTACGGCATCAACACCATAGGTGCCGTTGTGGGGGCCGCTGTCACAGGGTTCTATTTTCTCGTATATTTTTCGGTCAACACCACGCTGTTGATTCCGATAGTGGTAAATGTCGCGGTTGGTTTGACCGCCATAGTGCTTCAGGCCCGTATTTCCAGGCTTCCTGTGGCGGAAGAAACCATGGCAGCGGAAGAACCGGCACCGGCCCCCGAAACGGACAAAGCGTACCTTACCGAAAGCGATGCCGCATCCCTTGGGTCTTCCTTCAATTTTGTGCTCTGGGGCATCGGTGTGAGCGGTTTCTGCGCCCTTGGCTATGAAGTGCTCTGGACCCGCATCCTCAGCATCGTCATCGGCGCCACCACCTACGGTTTCACCATCCTGCTGATGGCGTTTCTTGCGGGCATAGGGCTTGGTAGTTCTGCGCTGGGTCTGTATGGCAAGTTGTTTCGATCAACGGGAGACGTAACGGCGCTGCGGGCGCGAAAACTGATACTCATTTTCGGCCTCGTGCAGATCGCCATCGGAGCGACCGCCTTACTCGTGTCGCTGCATATCAGGGAATTGCCGACCCATGCGGAATACATCTCCGATATCATCCACAGCTTGAAATTCAGGATTCAACCGTTCAAGACAAAACAGTTGTCCCATTTCATCACCGCCTTCTCATTCATGCTGGTGCCTGCCTTCTTTATGGGGGTTGCCTTCCCGTTGGCGGGGAAAATACACAGTTTGCGCAAGAAGGACATGGGAAAGGTTGTCGGAGACGTCCTGTCGTTCAATACCATTGGGGCGATACTCGGTTCGGCAGTCAGCGGTTTCGTCCTGATCTATTTTTTCGGCATACAGCGGTCACTGCAGATACTCATCCTGATAAATATCGGGTTCGGACTGCTGGTAATGGTGAGCCTGAGGGGGAGCCGAGTGCTCAACTGGGTTGTGGCTCTGGCCGTTACGGCGGCCATTATGGTTCCGGTGTCATTCTCCCATCTCTGGCAGATCTGGAATCCGCAAATGTATGCGGTGTATCAATCCAACAACCCCCAGATGTTCAGCACCCCCGAGAAGACGCGGGAAGTTCTGAACAATAACGATATCAAATATTATGCTGAGGGAACCAACTCCATCATCAGCGTCGTACAATCCAGTGATGCGCTGTTTTTTATCACCAACGGCAGGGTCGAGGCGTCCAACGCCGGCCCGGACAAGCAATGCCAGTACACGTTGGGCCATCTGCCCATGCTGCTCCATCCCAATCCCAAGAAGGTCTTCGTACTCGGAACGGGAAGCGGCATGACCCTTGGGGCCACGTCGGTCCATCCAAGCGTGGAACAGATAACCCTGGCCGAAATCGAGCCCAAAGTGCTCGGCGTGGCACGGGCGTTCGGCATTTACAACCACTATGTGCTCAATATCAATAAGCCGAACCCGAAGCTGAAGATCGTGTTCAACGACGGACGCAACTATCTGATGACCACCAGGGACAAGTTCGACGTCATCACCGCCGATCCGGTCCATCCCTGGTTCAGCGGCGCTGGATATCTCTACACCGCCGAATACTTTAAGCTCGCTGCCGAGCATCTCAACCCCGGCGGCATCATCTGCCAGTGGCTGCCGCTTTACGAACTGTCCGAAGAGAACCTGCAGTCCGTTGTCAAGACGTTGCGTCAGAATTTCAAGTACACCATGATTTGGCTTACCCATGGTGACGCAGAGCTCATCGGAAGCAATTCACCCATTATCATCGACGAGAATGAATTGGCGAAACGAATCAGGGAGCCCGAAGTCCTGAGGGACCTGGAACAGGTGGACATGGGAAGTGCGGAGGATTTCCTGAGCTATTTCCTCATGGGCAGCAACGGGACGAAATCCTACAGCGACCGGGCAATTGTCAACACGGACAACAACCTCTACCTCGAATTCTCCGCCCCTCGCAGCATGGGCAAAACAAAGGTGCTGGCGACAAATGTCAGTGGCCTCATAGATCACAGGGAAAATATCCTTCCCTATCTCCGTGCTCCCGGCAATGACAAGGAGAAGATGCAACAAAGAACCAGGTGGGGATTGAACCGGAAGGCCGCTGCCATGTACGACGAGGCCCATGTCCTGTATCTCGAGGGTCGTCGGAAGACGGAGGAATATCGGGAGTTGATGTCGAAACTTGAGTCCGAATACCCTTGGTATGCACCAACCTCATTCCTGCGTGGCGAAGAGGGCGCAGGCGCCGTAAAATTCGTTGGGCAGCCGACACTTCTTAAAGAAATCGTTCTGGATTTTGTCAGCAAGAAAGGGAAGGTTGCCAGGCTTCAATTCTCGGCGGTGTTGCTGCGGAGAAACAGTGAGAGATCGCGGGTATTTTTCGTCGACAACACATCGCACTTTGTTTTTGGCAAGTTGCGGGTGAAGGGAGCCAACAAGGATGCCTTGGTTGCCGGTTTTGTCGACGATCTGCTCAAGGAGGTACAGAAGCTCTATGCCCAGCAGCAGAGCCAGGCGATTGCGCGCGGGGGGCGGTTGCCTAAAGAAACAACCCTGTTCCCGGAAATTAATCGCGTCGTTGAACAAAAAATCGATCAGTGGCCGCCCAAGTAGCCTGACCGTACCTGCACTCCTTATGTATTGAATACACGAACCGCAATTATGGTGTAAATATATCTTGCCGATACTTATAGATATTATCCAGTAGTGATTTTCGTCTTGACTGGGACGCCAGTTGCCACTGAGTCCGATAACTCTTTTTCGAGTTATCGGATTTTCTTTTTTAGAGCGGTATATCGGATCGCACCGGCCAGAGCTGCAACGCCGGTATGGGGCAGCGTGGACGCCGACGCCGGGTCCAATTTCGAAGCCGATTCACGCTCCAAGAAAAGATAGTATCCGGCAGTTACAATGACTGCCACTTAACGGCGACTCTCTGAAGTAGCGAGGTCGCCGTTTTTTATTTGAAATAACTTTCAGACCTCTTGACAGATAAGATCAAATCCCATATGGTAGTCATATGACTACCTATGGCTCAAAATCCAGAAATGAGCTTACCCAGCGCCAACGCCAGGTGCTGCAGTTCATCACCTCTTTCGCGGACAGCATGGGGTATCCCCCCAGTCAGCGTGAGATAGCTGGTCACTTGAAGGTGTCCGGAACCCTGCCGGTTATGAAGCATCTCGATGCGTTGGAACGTAAAGGATATCTCAAGCGGGAAAGCGTGAACCGCGGCATTGCTCTGACAACGCCGAATAGCCGATCAACCTCTCTGCCGATTGTAGGCACTGTCCGTGCTGGTCAACTCTCCACGGCCATTGAAGATATTCAAGGATATTTCTCGGTTGATCATATGGCAGTCAAGGGAGCTGACTGTTTCTTTCTGAAGATCAGTGGCAACTCCATGATCAACGCATTCATTTTAGATGGAGATCTGGCCCTGGTTCGTCCGCAACCGACTGCCGAAAACAAGGACATAGTGGTTGCCATGTTCGATGGGGAGGCTACAGTCAAATGGTTTTACAAGGAGAGCGATCACATTCGTTTGCAGCCGGCGAACCCGGACATGAAGCCGATCCTCATTTACCCAGAAGATGGTGATGTGACGATTGTAGGTAAGGTTATAGGCGTTTACCGGCAACTTTAATAAATCAGCCGATAATCAGAACAACATTAAAGTAAACAGGAGAACTAAAGATGGAACCAATTGTTCTGTGCGGATTAATAATTGTCCTATTTGGATTATGGGTGGAGCTTGAACCGGCAGTAAGGGTGTTTGTCAAAACAGTCTATAAAAGCAGATTGTTTTCAGGTGCTACTTCAAAGTCAGCAGCCCAGAAGCCTGTCTATGTGAGTCGGATGCCCATATGTTTGGCAAAGGCATTTCATTGATGGTATAAAGGGGCCACAAGAAAACCGGGGCCGCTATCTATCTGGTAGTTCAGATATCAGCCGAACGAAATACTTTACCCCTCAAGTAGCAAAAAGCTCGAAGTGCGTAAGCCAGGGGCCGCCAAAAATCAAAAGGTCACTTTTCGCAAGAGGAGTGGCCTTTTTTCTTTGGTACTCTTGATTGAAAATAGCAATTGAATCGAATGTTTTATGTAAGCTCTCCACTGGACTTCCCCTGGTTTTCTGACACCGATGTGGGTTATTGAACGTCGGTTCACAACCGATAGTACCAGGGGCATAATTCCACCAACCGTCCGGCAAGTTGTCTCCACGGAATCAGAGTCTCCGTTCCAGGTCGTCAATCCGGTCCAGCAGTTCCATCACCAGGGCCACGGCATCGAAGTTGAGTCCAAGGTCCCGTTTGAGGCGTAAGGCTTTCCTGGCCCTGACTACGGTGTTCCGGGCAAACAGAGGCGTTGTACCTGCCGACAGCGGCTCGATAAGCCCGATTGCTATGAGCCGCTTCACCACTGACAGGTGGCACTCACACAGCCGGCTCAATTCATGGATGGTGATGCCAGGTACTGAGACCAGTTCATGTTTTCTGCTGATGATAATTTCATACTGTTGTGATGTCATAGCGGTCCTCAGTCATGTACGCGGATCAAAACTCGATTCTTTGGCCAATTCCTCAAAGAGATGCCGCTCCCTGGCCGAGAGACTCCTTGGTACCACGATACGCACATTCACCAGAAGATCTCCATAGCGGCCCGAAGTAACCGGCATCCCCTTGCCCCGTACCCGTAAGGTCTGGCCACTCTGGGTCCCGGCCGGCACGGTCAGATTGATCTGGCCATCGACCGTCGGCACCGGCACCTTTGCTCCCAGGGCAGCCTCCCAGGGGGCGATGTCAACCGTCGTGGCCAGGTCATGACCGTTCAGGGTGAAGCGGATATCGGGAAGGATGCTGACCCTCATGAACAGGTCACCGGCTTCCGCGCCGCCGCTGCCGCTACCGCCTTGCCCGGCAAGCCGGATTAAAGAACCGTCAGTCACACCAGGTGGTATGGTGACATCATAGGTGCGCCTGGTCCTGGTCGGCCTTCCGCTGCTGTCTGCTTCGACCTTCTCAAGCTCGATGTTTTTCCTGGCTCCGTGGTAGGCTTCGGCCAGCGTGATGTTGATGCCGGTCTCGTGATCACGGCCTCGCCGCCGCCTGGTGCCGTTGCCCCGAAATTCGGTCTCTTCGTCAAAACTCCACCCGCCGCCGAAGAGGTTCTGGAAAAAGTCACTGAACTGGCCCGGATCGGCATTGGAAAAATGGAACCGGACATTATCGCCACCCTGGTGCTCCTGATTGGCAAACTGCCCATCCCAACCGCTGCCGAACTGATCGTACCTGGCCCGTTTTCCCGGGTCGCCCAGCACCTCGTAGGCTTCGTTGATCTGTTTGAACTTTTCCTCGGCAGTGCTTTCCTTGTTGATATCAGGGTGATACTTGCGGGCCAGCTTGCGATATGCTCGCTGAATCTCTTCCTGACTTGCCGATTTTCCAACGCCGAGGGTGGCGTAATAATCCTGATACGTTGCCATGATCTTCACTCTCGCCTGAAACTATTATTTTCCCCAGAACCAGCGAGGGCCGCTTGAAGCAGCCCTCGAATTATCCCTGCTGGTTCAGGATACCGGCACCTGGTAGCGGGCATGCCGTCCTTTGTCCGGCTTGGGCAGCCGGATGGTCAGGACCCCGTGTTTGAGGTCCGCCGCAATCGTTTTTTCATCGATGTCGTACGGCAACTGGAGAGTTCTGGCAAAGCTGCCGTACCTGCATTCTGAAATCAGGCACCCATCACCTCCTTTCCGTTCGCGTACGATATTCTTTTCTCCTTTTATCGTTAACCGCCTGCCGACAAGTTCGACCGAGAAATCATCTTTCTTCAGTCCGGGTACTTCCGCCCTGATGATCAGTTCATCAGAGGTTTCGTGCATGTCGAGCGACGGGCCACCAAACTGCATGAAGGCTGGCAGGGCATCGGCTGTGATCCGTTCCGGAGTATTTTCCTCTTTCTTCAGCGGATTCAGTTTGTTCAGGAAATGGCCGACTTTGCCATGTACCCGCTCCAGCGCCTCGCTCCATTTCTCGGGCAACAGGTTTGACATGGTGATCACCTCCCAAGCAACATCATTGCTCAATCGACCTGCACGGCGATCCGTTTCGGTTTGGCGACTTCAGCCTTCGGTATCCGCAGGGTCAGGATGCCGTTCACGTAGTCGGCATGGGCTTTTTCCTGATTGAGGCTCTCGGGGATCGAAAACTGGCGGTAATAGTTTGCCAGCTCGAACTCCCGATAGGCCGAGGTTCCTGGCACCGAGTGTTGAGCAGGGGCGCTGATGGTCAGAATGCCTTTTTCAACGCTGACATCCAACGATTCCTTGGAAGCACCCGGGATGTCTGCGGTCAAAACCAGGCCTTCTTCATCCTCGATGATGTTCACTGCTGGGCGGATATAGCGTTCATTGGACCGCGTCTCTTCACGTGTCTGCACATTCCGTTCATCGTTTCTTTCTGTTAAGCTGTTGGCTGCCATGATTGATTACCTCCTTTCCTTGTCATGACGTTCGTTATCACGAAAGTTTGATGTCGATTTTTTTCGGTTTGGCGTGTTCGGCCTTGGCCAGGGTGATCTGCATGACGCCGTCTTTGCAGTTGGCCGTGATCTTTTCAGGATCGATATCGACCGGCAGTTCGAGGGTGCGGGAGAATTTGCCGGAGCCGAGTTCGGAACGGTGTACGATCTGGCCTTCCTTCTCTACGAACGGCTTGCGTTCTCCGCTAATGGTGACGGTGTTCCGCAGTACGGTCAGATCGACATCCTTCGGGTCAACGCCGGGAACCAGTGCCTCGATGTAGACATGCCCCCCATCCTCGCTGAAATTGACCAGCGGAAAACGACGGGTTGTTACCGGCGAAAGGAATGTCGGTCCAAACGGCCGGTTGACACCGACGCCACGAAACGCTTCATCGATTTCCCTTCTCAGATTGTCCAGTTCCTTGAATACATCCCAGGTTGCCATGTGGATTACCTCCTTTCGATGAGTGTTTATCTGATCAATACATAAGTACGCACTTTTTGCTTGTCAAGAGGGGGAAGCTGATTTTTTAAACCATCTCAACACACTGATATCATGGAGTATATTCTATTTTTCTTCTTGAAATCGATATAACGTTTTGCTATGATTTTAGCAGTCAGCACTATAGAGTGCTAATCATGATACAAGCTTTCGGGAGGTGCGTCATGGTTACCAATCTGCCAGTCGTTGCCGACAGTCTCACCCTCTATCTTTCCGAAATCCGCACATTCAAATTACTCACCGAAGACGAGGAGAGGAACTACGCCGTCAAGTTCTTTGAGGAAAAGGACCTGGAGGCCGCTCATACCCTCATTACTTCAAACCTTCGCTATGTGGTGAAGGTTGCATCCGAATACCGTCATTACGGTCTGAAAATGCTCGATCTGATCCAGGAGGGCAATGTTGGACTCATGATGGCAGTTCGCAAATTCAATCCCTACAAAGGGGTTCGTCTGATTTCCTATGCCGTGTGGTGGATACGGGCCTACATTCAGAATTTCATCGTCTCCACCTGGAGTCTCGTCAAAATCGGCACAACGCAAGCACAGAGAAAATTGTTTTATGGGTTACGCAAGACAAAGGAAGCACTACTCAAATTGACCGGCAGTGACAGCGACGCCTTGGAAGTATCCAGTATGCTCCATGTACCGGATCATGAAGTCGTTGAAATGGAGCAACGGCTTAAAGGCGAAGTTTCTCTCAATGAAGAGATCACTGAAAGCGATGGCTTGACGATATTGGAGACTATTGCAGATGACCGGATGAATCAGGAAGAAATGCTAGGCGAGTATCAACGCGAACAAGTCTTAAAGAATGCTGTTGCTCATGCCTTGCAGGGGTTGAACGAAAAAGAACGCTTTATTATTGAACACAGGATTACCAGCGATGACCCCGCGACACTTCAAGATATCGCGAACCACTTTTCCATTTCTCGTGAGCGGGTGCGCCAGATAGAAGAGCGTGCATTGACAAAGCTGAAAAATATCCTGCAGCCTCAATTGCTGCTCGCTCACTAACGGGAATATTAGAATATTACTGTTGAGCCGCTGGGCGGTCAGCCACCTCCTTCATAGTCGTAGCGAAGGGGAGATTGTGAGGCTATTATGTGTCCACGCGCTTATAATACCGTCAAGCGGCTTTCGGATCTGACCCATATCGGCACTGCAGTTGACCCAATCACCACATACAACTCATAGATATTACTTTAAGTGGCGGGTTAGGCCAAACGCCGATGCCGGGTCAATGCTTGATGCTGATCAACACATTGTTCGGTTTACCCTCCCAACATCCGCATATTTTCTCCCTTCTTGATATTTTCTTGACGCGTTTCTCTGCCATTTTGACACCGCCTTTATCCATTCATAGCTAAACTGTAATCAAGTCAAGAGATGACAACGATTATTGGAGAACTAGCCATGAAACTCTACCTGTTTGATTCAGAAACCGGCTTGTATCTTGGACAGGACTTTGGTGACAAAGCAGACATAAATATCAGTGAAGGTATAACTGATCTTACGCCACCAAACTATGATCATGGTGAAACTCCGGTGTTTGATTTCAAAAACCAGAAATGGACCGTCATTGAAACCGACAAAGTGCGACCAATGTTATTCGAAAAAATGCAGGGGCTTAAATGAATCCCGAATCCGGTAAAGCTGGCAGTTCATTGTTCAAGAAGGCATTACTCGCCATTTTTGGTTCCCCAAAGCAACTGAAAGATATCCACCTTTTTCATAAGATGTCACTTATCCCCGTGCTTGCCTGGGTCGGACTCGGAGCGGATGGGCTCTCCTCTTCAGCCTATGGCCCGGAAGAGGCCTTTAAGGCCCTCGGTTCCCACACTTATCTGGCGCTTCTCCTGGCCGTGGTAATGGCTCTGACGGTATTCATCATATCTTATTCATACTCCCGCATCATCGAGCATTTTCCGCACGGCGGCGGCGGGTATATTGTTGCCACCCATCTTCTGGGGGAAAAGGCCGGGGTAGTGTCGGGCAGCGCCCTGCTGGTGGACTACGTGATGACCATCACCATCTCCATTGCTTCCGGCGTAGATGCGGTCTTCAGCTATCTGCCGGCTCAGTATCACCTCTACAAGGTTCCCTTTGCCTGTTTGCTGATCGTTATCCTGATTGTTCTCAACGTGCGAGGGGTCAAAGAGTCGGTAACAGTGCTGGCGCCGATCTTCATGGTCTTCGTGGCAACCCACGTCATCATGCTCATCTACGGGGTCAGCATTCACGCCGACCGCTTCGCTCCGGTGGTGAACGATCTTGGTAGCGGCATCCACCGCGATTTCTCCACAATCGGGGTGGTCGGTATTCTGATGTTGTTCATGCGGGCCTATTCATTGGGGGGCGGTACCTATACCGGGATAGAGGCGGTCTCAAACGGCCTCCAGATCATGCGCGAACCTCGGGTGCAGACGGGTAAGCGTACCATGCTCTACATGGCCACATCCCTGGCTTTTACCTCTTCCTTCATCCTGCTCTGCTACCTGTTCCTGGCCTTGAAACCGGTTGAAGGGAAGACTCTCAACGCTGTCTTGGCCGATAATCTCTTCACCGGTTGGCCCATGGGGCACTGGGTCGCCTTTATCACCATATTTTCCGAGGGCGCCCTCCTGTTGGTGGCGGCACAGGCCGGGTTTGTGGACGGGCCCAGGGTGATGTCCAACATGGCGATCGACTCCTGGTTTCCACACCGCTTCGCGGCCTTGTCGGTTCGGCTGACCATGCGTAACGGCATCCTGCTGATGGGGCTTGCTGCCATCGCTTTGCTGTTCTATACCGGCGGATCGGTTGGCATGCTTGTGGTCATGTACTCTATCAACGTTTTCATCACCTTTTCCCTCTCCCAACTCGGGATGTCAAAATTTTTCATCCAACGCAGAAGAGAAGACCCCCAGTGGTTTCGTCATCTTGCGGTACATCTGATGGGATTGGTCCTTTGTGTCACTATTCTGGTTGTCACCACCTTTGAAAAGTTTGCAGAGGGGGGCTGGATGACACTTCTAATCACTTTAATTGTGATCTCGCTCTGCTATCTTATCAAAGGTCATTATAACCAAGTGCGACGAGGGATCGCGGATCTTGACAATACACTGCTGGATTTTCCTGTTAACCACAACTATAACAGCGAGCCTCTTGATCATAATGAACCAACGGCTATTCAGTTGGTTTCAGGATATGGCGGTTTCGGTGTGCATACCCTGCTTTCAATATTATCCACGTTTCCCAAGACGTACAAAAATGTGATTTTTGTTTCAATCGCGGTTGTCGATTCCGGCTCCTTCAAGGGTGCAGAGGAGGTCGAGGCCTTGGAAACATCGGTCAAGCAGGGGCTTGAAAAGTACGTTGACTTGGGCCGTCGCCTTGGTTTTACCGCCGACTACAGGATGGAAACAGCAACTGATGTTGTAGAGGGTGCAACAGAGCTCTGTAAAATGATCCATGAGGAGTATCCTCGTTCAACGGTTTTCACCGGACAGCTCACCTTCCGTTTGGAAAAGTTTTACCATCGAATGTTGCATAATGAGACCGCTTTTGCCATTCAACGCCGTTTGCAATGGGAAGGTCTCACTACGGTCATTATGCCTATCAGGGTTCGAACATAAATCGACAATGAATCGGGGAGGCCGGCACGTGAAAAAGTGCTTGCCGTTGTGACATGATTGAATAGACTATAGACATGCCATTCAAATTTCATACTGAATCCTTCTCGCCCGGGCACCGAATGCGGCTTGCTGTCAGCTATATTTTTGCTTTGATTCTGACTCTGACGGCAACCTTGTTTTGTGCAGCGATTCGCCCGTATGTGTCCCCCACCAACATGGTGATGGTTTATCTGGTGACGGTTGTTATGGCCTCGCTGTGGCTCGGACAAAAACAGGCGATTTTAACCGCTTTCTTGGGGGTTTTGGCCTTTGATTATTTCTTTGTCCCTCCACGGCTTACCTTCAGTGTGGCTGACAAGGAATATCTCATCACATTTTTGGGGCTCTTTGGCGTTGGTGTCATTATCAGCACCCTGGTGGCTAAGGTCCAGGACCGGGCCGAGAAGCTCAAGGAACGCGAAGCCGAGACCGCAAGCCTTTATCGTTTGAGCAAGGACTTGGCCGTTGCAGCGGATATACAGTCTGTGGTCTTTTCGATTGTGAAGAACGTGGAAATCAGTTTGGAAGCAAGTGCCGTGCTGTTTTTAGCTGACGAAGGGGAACTTGTTATTGCCGATTCCAGCAAAGACTGGAACGATGATGGTGAAGCTGAAAAAATTGCCCAATGGTCCTTCAAGAGTATGCGGCCAGCCGGGGGGGGGACTTCGGCTTTCCACTCGTCAAAAATGCTCTTCATGCCCATTCAGTTACTAGGGACTCCTCTGGGTGTTCTTGGAATCAGCTTCAGATCAGATCCAAACATCCGTTATGAAAAAATGCGCCATCTGCTTGAATCATTCTGCACCCAGTCAGCCCTGTCTCTTGAACGTGTTCGGCTGTCTCAGCAGGCAGAAGATGCCCAGATTCTCCAAGCCAGGGAAAACCTGGAGCAGGCTCTGCTAAATTCTGTATCCCATGATCTTCGTACGCCACTGGTAACGATTACGGGAGTATTGGGGGAGATTAGAGATAATGGGTATCAACTTGATGATAAGGACAAACAGGACTTGGTTGATACTGCTTGGGAAGAGGCCGGGCGATTGAACCGTTTCGTCGGTAACCTGCTTGACATGACCAGGCTGGAGGCAGGAGAGATGAGGTTGAAGCTGGAACTGTGCGACGTGCAGGATCTTGTCGGATGCGCTCTGGCCGCAGTTGGGCAGCGTCTCGGCACAAGGGTTGTAAACGTACAGCTTCCGCCCGGCATTTTACTGGCCAGAATGGATCTCGTGCTGATGACCCAGGTATTGGTCAACCTGATTGACAATGCTTTGAAATATTCTCCAGCTGAAAGTACTATCGACATAGCAGCCTACTCAGATGACAGGCAATTAACCATTGAAGTTGCTGACCGGGGCCCAGGCATTCCAGTTCAGGATTTAACTCGCATCTTTGATAAATTCCACCGAATTTCCGTTCCGGAGGGAGTGAGTGGTACGGGATTGGGACTTTCGATTTGCAGGGGTATTGTAGAGGCGCATGGTGGTAAAATTATTGCCGAGAACCGAATCGGCGGTGGATTGCTTCTGAAAGTGCAATTACCTCAGAAAGAGGCGCAGAATGTCAAGCGACGATAACCTTCCACGAATTCTCATTGTTGATGATGAAGTATCGATTCAGCGGTTTTTGCATACCACGTTGGATACAGGCGAGTTTTCGTTGCATCAGGCAGAAAACGGTCATGCTGCCTTGGCAGCGGCCGTGGCAGCGCACCCGGACTTGATTCTGCTCGACCTGGGTTTGCCCGACATGGATGGGGTTGAAGTAATCAAAAGGATACGAGAGTGGTCGCAAGTCCCAATCATAGTCCTTTCGATAAGGGATCGTGAGAGCGATAAAGTAAAGGCTATAGATGCCGGGGCCGATGATTATCTGAGCAAGCCATTCGGTGTGGCCGAGTTAAAAGCGCGAATCAGAGGTGCATTGCGACGATCTGTGCAACTAGTGTCTGAGCCGATCTATAAAGTAGATGAACTTGAGGTCGATCTTTCCAGAAGAATAGTAACCGTTAGGGGGGAAGAGATTCAACTTACCCCGACCGAATACGATCTGTTGCGCTTGCTGGTCACACATGCCGGGAAAGTTATATCCCACAGTCAAATCCTTAAACAAATCTGGGGGGTCGGATATGTTGAACAGCCCCATGTACTTCGGGTCAATATAAGCAATTTGCGTCGGAAAATAGAAGTGGATGCCTCTCGTCCACAGTACATTACAACCGAGCCAGGAGTCGGGTATCGTTTAAAGGCTTTGGACTATTAAAAACCGGTGGATCATTGAAAAATTGCCGCATTCAGGGGACGCCAAATATCAAAAAGGCCACTTTTCTCGGGAAAAGTGGCCTTTCTTCGTCAGGGCTCCAAATTGGAATGCGCAATCATGTTGAAACTAAAGCTGGCAATTTGCCAATAACTTTCTCTTTGCAGTACCATGTGCCGGGTAGTTTGGCGCCAGAGTGTAAAGGTATTCGACGTCGGTCCGCGCACTTACCGCAAAAAAAGGCCCCCATTCCTGGAGGCCTTTGCTCATTACTAGAATGAATGGTCGGAAGATTTATGCTTTTCTATTCCTTCTCCTCAGAAGGGCTACACCGGCAAGCCCGGCACCCAAAAGGATGAATGTAGAAGGCTCGGGAACCGGTGCAGATGTAAACACAACCATATCCTGAGTGTAATTGCAATCACCGTCCGACAAATACGTCAACTTGTAGTTCCCGGTAATGGGATCGGTATTGATATCTTTCAACCAATCGTTTGCTGTTGCAATGGCATGAGAACCTGAGGTGGTAACGGTGGCTGCAAAGGTGCTGCTGTTTACAGTATAAATTCCTGAAGAATCCGGCGTGCCAAACATGATCGACCACACGGCCAGTTGGAATGCTGCTGATGTGTCAGTATCCTTTACCAGCGAATAATCCTTGTTGGCCAGTTGCAGCAAGGTGTTTACCCGATCGGTTCCGGTGGCTCCGAAAACAGATGCTAAGTCATTGGCGCTGCCAACGTTATATGATACCTGGTTGGTTGACATCCAGTGGTATATATCGACACACCAGGTAGCAAAAGATCCGGTCGATGAAAAATCATATGATTTGTCAGAGGTGGTAAAGAGGTCACCACCAATACCGACCGCTGCATACTTGTCGCCGGCAGGACTTGGCTTGATATAGCCATTTTCGTACCCATACAGGCCTGTGGAATATTTGGTGGTTATGGTTGTGGCAAAACCAAGCTTTGAAATTCCTGCCAAGGTGAGCGACACGATTGAAACGATGATTAATAAATTTCTGATCTTCATTGAATGCTCCTTTTGCGATATTTTTCAATATATTGGCAAGCAATAATATATTACATTTAACCTATGCGGAAATGTGAATGCAGTTATAGTGCCAAACTGTAATTTGCTGTATTTATAACTTTTTGTGACAACGGGTTTGTTGTGTGTAAAGTTTTGCGACACTCCTGGATAACCGGTCTTGCTTGTGATCCGGCCCGTGGCTGCACCCTGTGGGGTGACTTGGCGGTCCAATTTCGCAAGCGGAATTGTGCGGCGTACTGATGTACACCCCAGTTCAATCCCTAGATAGTTCCCGTCCGGAAAGGGTGCTTTTTCCCCCTGGCGGCGTCAATCTTCGGCCTTGCTTGTGCGGCGTACCGATGTACGCCTCCGCGCAATCCCTTGATTTCCTTGCCAGAAGAAAAAATCCCCGCTCTCCGAATCGGAAACCTACAGTTTCTCATCCGGAGTTTCCGGATGGAAACTAGATATCCTTGCCAGAACAAAAATCTTCGTTCCGGATGGGAATTATCTACCCCGTCGCAGGCGCTAAGACCTGTTTAAAAAACAAAATCATTGTGTTATAACGTCGCTGCCTGGATGATCATTAGGTAAAAGGTCATCGTTCATGACAGAGATCATTTGTGAAAAACAGGGTGATGTAATTATCCGAAGTCTTGAAGAAGCTCTTGTGTGGTTAAAGTGCCACCCTGAGGAGATAACGGCGCAGTCGGCCGCCACTATTCCCGATGCTGTAGGAAGGAAAAATCACGATGCATAAAATGCACTACCAGGAAGCAGATTCCGTAGCAATCAACAATGACATCGCCAGTGGCATTACCGCACGGGTGGTCATCGGCAAAGCCCACGGCGCCGGAAATTTTTGCATGCGCGTTTTCGAGTTGGGGCCAGGTGGCCATACTCCCAGGCATGCCCATGCCTGGGAACACGAAATCTTTGTGCACAGCGGCGTTGGTGAGGTATTCGGCAATCAGGAATGGAGCAGCTTCAAAACCGGCGATGTTGTCCTGGTCCCCGGCAATGAAGAACATCAGATACGGAACACCGGGAGTGAGACGCTGATTTTTGTCTGCCTCGTCCCCTCCGGCGCCCCTGAGTTGTAATAATCCGGATACGCTGGCGCCGGGCGATGGCGTCATCAGGGCTCTGCTTTGTAAAACGTTTTTATTTTTAAGTGGCTGACATTTTCATTAAATAGTATATTAAAGACACCATCATCGAAAAGGCACAGCACGGGCAACCGTGTGTCGCAAAGCCACCACCCTAGACGGGGTAGAGGGGTTACTGAAATGATACCTGGCCGTTTTTGCACATCTACGCCGACTGATCCGATCATTGACCGGACCGATCGGCGTTTTTCGTTTTGCCGACAATCCATGAACCAGCGGCTTGTTCTCCGTAACCAAACTCCGACGAGCAGGTCTTGACACCATGTCAAGAATTTCAGAACAGCAGGAAGGTCATATATGAACGCTTTGACTCTGGTTTTTGTGGCTCTTTGTGTTTTTGCCCTGGCCTATCGGTATTACGGGCTGTTCATCGCCCGAAAGGTGCTGTGCGTCCAAGAAGATCGCGAGACGCCGGCGGTCAGGATGGCTGACGGCATCGACTATGTGAAAACCAACAAGTTTGTCCTTTTTGGCCACCATTTTGCCGCAATCGCCGCGGCCGGGCCCCTTCTGGGGCCTGTGCTGGCGGCCCAGTTCGGCTATCTCCCCGGCGCCCTCTGGATCATTATCGGCTGCGTGCTGGGCGGCGCGGTCCATGACACGATCGTGCTGTTCGCCTCCGTCAGGCACAAAGGGAAAAGCCTGGCCAGTATCGCAGAGTATGAAATCGGCAAGGTGACCGGCACGGTTGCATCCTTTGCCATCCTCTTCATCCTGATTCTGACCCTGGCCGGACTCTCCATTGCCGTGGTCAATTCCATGTTTGCCAGCCCCTGGGGGACTTATACCGTGGTCTGTACCCTGCCCATCGCATTTATCATGGGGCTCTACATGCACAAAATACGTCCCGACGATGTGAAGGGGGCCAGCATCATCGGCGTTGTGCTGCTCTTCCTCTGCATCTGGAGCGGCCCGTATATTGCGGCCAATCCGTCTCTGTCCACCCTGTTCACCTTCAGCAAGAAACAGATCGCCCTGTTCATCCCGGCCTACGGATTCTTTGCCTCGGTCCTGCCGGTCTGGCTCATGCTCTGTCCCCGGGACTATCTTTCCACCTATCTGAAGATCGGCACCATCGTCATGTTGGCCCTGGGGATAGTCGTGGTCCATCCGCCCCTCGCCATGGAGGCGGTAACCAAGTACTCCGCCGGTGGCGGGCCCATCATTCCGGGCGCTGTTTTCCCCTACATCTTCATAACCATCGCCTGCGGTGCCCTGTCCGGTTTCCATGCGATAATCGGGACCGGCACCACCCCGAAGATGATTGGCAACGAGCGCGAAATCCTCTTTGTCGGCTATGGTGCCATGCTGACTGAAGGGTTCGTGGGGATCATGGCTTTGATAGCCGCCTGCGTGCTGGTGCCGGCCGATTACTTTGCCATCAACACCGCCCCCCAGGCATTCCAGGCTCTCGGCATGGTGCCGGTGCATCTCCCCGACCTGGCCAGGGAGGTGGGCGAACAGGTGCAGGGGCGTCCGGGTGGCGCCGTTTCCCTGGCCGTGGGCATGGCCTACATATTCTCTTCCGTCCCTTTCATGGAGGGGATGATGGCTTATTGGTACCACTTTGCCATCATGTTCGAGGCGGTATTCATCCTTACCGCCGTGGACACCGGCACCCGGGTGGGACGTTACATGCTGCAGGAGATGCTCGGCAAGATTGTGCCCCAATTGGGCAAACACAACTGGAAGCCGGGAATCGCCCTTTCCAGCTTTCTTTTTACCTTTTCCTGGGGCTATCTTGTGTACACCGGTGACATCACCACCATATGGCCGCTGTTCGGCATGAGCAATCAACTGTTGGCCACGAGCGGCCTGATCATAGGCACCACAATGCTGATCCGGCTCGGCAAGGCCCGGTATGCATGGGTGACGGCCATCCCCGGCCTGTTCATGATTCCGGTCACGATGATTGCCGGCTACCTGAACATTACCGGCAACTATCTTCCCAAGGGGCTGGTGCTCCTGGCGTTGATGTCGGTTGTGCTCATGGTTCTCATGGCCGTGGTATTCATCTCCGCCTTTATCAAATGGTATCAATTGCTGAGGATCAAGGAAACCGTACCCGATGCGTACGGCGACATGGTGCTGCAGATAGTGGAGGAGTAGATTCTCCCGGCATGTCCCGGTTTGAGAGAAACAGCGGGTGTGCCATGGGTGCGCTTCCTGCGGTGACCACTTTTTTCAAAATATCCGAATGTCAAGCCTGACACAGTTGTGTTCCCGGCAGTCAATTTGTTTGATTTTTGGGCCAGTATGTACTATGTTATGTACATACTCACCAGGGAGACGATATCTATGAATGCTCTGACCTATACCTATACGCGACAGCACTTGGCAGATGTCATGCGCTCGGTTAACGAAGACCACAATCCTGTGGTAGTGACCAGCCAGCGTGGCAAACCGGTTGTCATCCTTTCCCTTGACGATTATCACGCATTTGAAGAAACAGCATATCTGCTCAGGAATCCCCAGGGGGCCAAGCGGTTGCTTGAATCAGTCGAGGAATTGCGGGCAGGAGGTGGGCAGGTTAGAGATTTGACGGAATGATCAAATTCTCAACCGCGGCATGGGAAGACTACCTTTACTGGCAGATAACCGACAAGGCGATGCTCAAGCGCATCAATCAACTTATTCGGGACATACAGCGAGAACCTTTTTCCGGTATCGGTAAGCCGGAACCGCTCAAACATCACCTGGCTGGTTTCTGGTCCCGCAGAATAGACAGCTGCCACCGTTTGGTGTATGCAGTCGAAGGTGATCCCCTCTTGATTGCCCAGTGTCGCGATCATTATTGAAATAAATTCCTTGAAATCTCCGAACTTCCCAGTTCTTTTGCATAATCGGTATTACCCCTGGAATTCCCCCGGTGTTGTTTTCATATTTGACAGATGTGAGGTTTTGCTGCGAGATTAAGCGGCACGCTGCTTGTTATTTTACTATTGAAACAGTTGGCAAAATAACAAGCAGCGTTTCGCCAAGCCCGCCCCAAAACCGTTGGTGGCGTGAACAGCCGGACTCAAGGAGCAATTGGCAGCGCGCATGGCGTTTGAGTCTGGCCGGCTAGAAGCTGGCGTTGACGATGGGTATAAAAGGCACGGAATTTTCCTTTATGACGTTAACGAGCCCGATCTGCACACCCTTCATCCGTTTGCACACATTCACCAGCCCCAGTTGCAACCCTTCCATTGCGTCCGCCTGGTTGTACATGGTTGTCAGCTGGAGCCCCTTCACATCCTTTGCCAGATTGATCCCTATGAACGCCCCGGAAATTTGGGCGCCGTGCAGATTCCCGGCAGCGTTTATGCCGCCAAGGATACCGGCTAACTGAACCCCGGTCACATCCCCGGTGGCAATATTCACGCCGCCGAAAAAACCGCCGAATTGCACACCGCGGAGGTTTCCGGTCACGTTGATTCCGCCGTAGGGAAATGCGCCCAGTTGCACCCCTCTGGTCGTGCCGGTCGTCCTGTTGATCGGGCCGATATCCACCCCATTCACCTCTTTGTTAACGCCGTAGAGCAAGTTGATTCGCAAGCCATTAACCGTCGTGTCCTCGGGGAAAAGTTGGACCGGGTTTACAAGGGACAGCTGCACAGGGGTCGAATCGGCGGCATGAGCAGAAAGGGCAAAAAATAACATCAGGATAACCAACAGTACATTTCCTCTCAGCTTCATCATACTTCTCCTTGTTTGTTTGATGGTTGTCAGCGGTTCGGCTGGTGCCGGCTCAGGATCGCAGCGATTTGGTCCACTGGTTTCATTGGAATTTTTTATCATCATTCTGATTGATTGGAAACAGTTATATTCCAGAACCGCTCAAACATCAGCTAGCTGGCTTCTGGTTTTGCAAAACATTCCAAATGGTTGACTTAGACTGCATTCCTCTTGACAAAACTTGTCATGGATGTCCCCGGAATTCCCTCCGATTGGGAATAAGTCTGGGCCTTGACCGATACCAATAAATATTATAGGGTGATGTCATAACGGCATTGATGGAGGTAATCTTATGCCAAAAAATACCAGTGTTACCCTTGGCAAACACTACGAAAATTTCATTTCTCAGCAGGTTGTCCAAGGCCGCTTTGGTTCGGCAAGCGAGACAATCCGTGCCGGTTTGCGACTTTTGGAAGAGCGAGAAACCAAGCTATCCCTTCTACGCCGTGCGCTTATTGAGGGCGAAGAAAGCGGCACTGCTGATTATTCGCTCAAGAGCCTGCTTTCTGAACTTGACGGTGAAAGTTTTAACTGATGCCCGCTTTTGCCCTCACAAACATGGCAAAGGCAGATTTGAAAGAGATCGCCAAGTTCACACAAAACAGTTGGGGGCGTGAGCAGCGCGACTTGTATCTACAAATGCTGGACGTTTCGTTTCAGCAGTTGGCTGCCAATCCTCTCAAAGGGAAGGATTGCAGTGATATTCGAATTGGCTACCGGAAATTGAATGCTGGCGGCCATGCGATTTTTTACCGTCAAACTCTTGCCGATTCGATCGAGATTGTCCGTGTACTGCACGGACATATGGACATTGAAACGCGACTTTCTGAGTCGTAATACGGGAAGTGTCCCTATTTATTTCCCTTCGATTTATGTCGTCGATACTTCAGGTATATTCCTGGGGCGATCCCCCACCAGATCGTGCCTATGATGCCATGGATTAAATAAGGTGGATAAAGCACATAAGGTAGAAAGTCTGATTGAGCAGATATTAGCTTTGTCCACTCTCTGATATCTTGCTTGAGAAGGACGACATAGAGAAATGACCATGGAATGTCAATCAAAGCCCATAACGGCCAGATATAGACTCCACTCCATCCTTCTCCTTTCCCTGCCCAGATGACTGAAATCAGAAAAGCCAGCAAATGCACGCCCGCAACCTTACATCCGAGCACTACACTCGTTTTGGTTGGCTTCGGCTGATCTTGTTTTAAATCTGATTTCATCATTCTTTTTCTGTCTAGACGGCTTGGGCGGTGACCCGCCCGACCGGCTTCTTCGGGTGGTCGGCGTCAACCGGCCTTGTTGGGCATATTATTCTGTGATAACAAATTCAGTCACTTTTCGGCCTAGATTTCGATCTTGATAGACTGAAAAGACTTGCCATCGTTTCTAGCTTTTTAAACAACTCATCGAATGTAACTATTTCGACATTAGAACAATTGGCTCTAAAATTTTCGAAAGCTGCACGTTTCTCTTTTGTGTCCAATTCCTTAGCTCCATTCCCGAGTATAAGAGCGCATTTGGGGTTAAAAGCAGTTATGGTGTGGCCTGTGCCATTGGTGATATTTGAAATGTTTTGAATAATGCTGGCTCTGTAATCAAGAGTCTGCATCAAGGCCCCGGAGAACTCGTTAGAAAGGCGGTAGGTGCCCCTGTATTTTGGTCCTAATAATTTGGTTGTGGGGGTTTTGATTTCAATTAGCACCGATTCCTTAGATGATTCGATCTGAAAGAGGTAATCAACGAATTTGGAGTCTTGACGATCTATATTCATGCCTCCAACATAAGCAGCATCTTTGATGAATAGGAGAGGTACTGCGAATATCTGCGATAAGGCGTAGGTGTTTTGATTCAAAGTTATCTGCCAAAAAGCTTCGTTTGAGTTTTCTGTATTGCAGTCCCACGTTTGGAGTAGATCTATTAATCGTTTTGCGGAACCTCCCATCCAGACCACCTCTTCCAACTGCTCCTTAAAAACAAGCATTGCCCGTGCACGTTCTGAGAACATTGCTGCCCACACAGCTTTGTTGACATCACAACATTGGATTGCTTCTCTAGACATCTGGGCCAGCATGCCTGTCAAATTAGCCCACCACTCCACAGTGTTCTGATTTGCCATCAAAATGCTAAACGCCTTTTCTGCATGTTCTGGGTTTTCAATATCGAGTCCAGCAAGCAAATCAGATTTTTTAAGGATATGATCATATCTAGTTTCGAGATCTGCAAGATGGTCTGAAATATTTTCTTTGTATTTGTCCATGTCTTCCACAAAGATCATATTCGCGAACATGTCGATTCCGGTCCTGGTTAGTTGTCCTCTAGATTTCAGTGGATTGAAGGAGAACGTTAACCAGCCTGATGGCATTACAAAACGGTCACCGGCCCTAATTTGGATGCCTATACCATTTTCTCCGGGCTCTAATATTTTTAACTCACGCCCACATTCACAAATACGGACGACGTGCAACTGATCTTCTGAAACTTCAGAAATATTCTGGCATTTATCACAACTCATGTTCTTCCCTTTTTGGTTTCTTCTCGCGCTCAACGTGTCGCGGCGTGACCTGCGCGGCAGGGTTTTGCCGCGTCAGCGTCCGCGCCGCTGTTGGGCCTTCTATCGAATTAATTCATAATTCATCTTTCTCAAACTTGACCCGTTTATAAATGGGACGCTTCCTTTGATTGTGTATAATGCCTAAGTACAGATATCCACCTTTGCTCTTTTCTTGAAGACCTTTCTGGTCTGCCATATTGCTCCATTCTTCTCCTGGAGCAAGAACATGTGGAGTTTGCTTTCCGAGAACCGGATGTGCGTTGACAATGAAAGGTTGTTTCCTGCCTCTAATCAGATTCCAGAGTGATGTTGAGTAGAAACCACAAAAGTGTGTAATTGTTGTAGGTGAGGTCCCATGATTTACCGCGGTGACGGAGATATACGTTTTGTCTTCATCTTCTGTTATTGGCGGAATCACCATCATGTTCGGAACTGCCCTTACTCTTACGCGTGCCCCTGTTCTGATGGCTATGATTACATTCCAAACAAATGCAAGCGTCGCAACAGTTGCTCCCCACCATGCAGCACAATCGTTAACAGAAAATTTTGAAAAATCTATCTTCATCTTTAATCACCTTCTCGAAGTGCCCAACGGCGTGGTTGGGAATCTCTTTTTCAAATATTCCACTTTCAAGAATTGCCACCGCATCTATTTCCCACTTAGCCGCTACTTTCTATACGTGCGAGAAGCAACCATCTGCGATTTCCTTCAAGCGATTCTTTGTTAAAAGCTTGCGAGCAGCAACTTGCTGCTTAAGCCACTCGTGGCGCTTGATAATGTCCATTGTCATCATGTAAAGCTTATCTGAACCAAACGCCTCCTTAAGCTCTTTTTCATAAAGATCTTCGTAAGTTCCATTAATTCGTATTTTGAGAGTCGCTCCATTTTCAACCCTAGCCTCTCGTAATGTTGTATTTAATGAAATCGACTCGTCTTCGTAGAGTAAACCGTAGCTAAATGACCATTTCATTCCAACACTCTGGACTTCAACGTTCCAGGGAAGTTTTAACGTGTTTACGAGATAATCGATTGCACGATTAGCCGTCCAATCCAAGGAGCAACTCATTCGGAAGAATTTGTCGAACCTCGTTGAATGGAGATAGACGTACTCAATATCGGGCATTTCCAAATCTGGCCACGGATGTACTGACTCCTTGCCAGCCCCAATACATGCAATCGAATCCTGTTCCCATACAGCTAATAATTCATCCAGAGCCGATTGATAATTCCCCCTGAAGTCGGCGTATCTTCGGTGTGCAAGTAACGGAGGAATATTACAATCTTCTACTAGCATTGGAACTATAAAGGTGCCGCCATCTGCGACTTGCTTCATCAGTGCAGCATTGAGTTCTTCACGCACCCATTTAGATGCGACAGCCGCTTGAGAGAGCACAATACCAAAATACCTTGACTCAGAAATCCCGTCGTTTATGCTGCCGGGAACACTGTCTCCAATCCTCAGATCGAATTTATCGTACCAAACTGGAATTGACTTGGAAGTAAGATCACCGACGAGCTTATCCACAAACGACTTGTCAGAGCTTGCATGAGATATAAAGATTTTTCCGGGTAATGGCATACCTACTCTCCTGTGTTTTTGACGACCAACTACCTATTGACCAGTTAGAAAAGCATCCTATATGAGAAATAACATCCTATATAATATGCTTTTGGCATCTTGTATAAGATGGGCAGAAGTATCCCATATAGGATATTCAGGCATCTCAACAAGGATACCTACATACCGCGAGGGAATATCGCGATAGTCTCTCTCACCTGCATTCCGGTACCCCAAACAAACACCTCCCTAATCCAACATTCGTGCCAGAATTAACAGAAGCCCATGTAATGGGCGTTTGCCGGGTACGACAGACTGGGTGGCGGTTAATGAGCGGATTTTGGGTTGTTTTGGGGGAGGCGGGAATGTAAAGGATCTTTACACTTTTGTGAAAAAGTTCTGCAACCGACTGATATAACAGGATTAATATAAACGTAAAGTTTCTTTACACAATTTTTAATGTTGCCCGCAAACCCTTGCTGCAGGCGGGTTTGCGGCAGTGTAAAGAAACGTTACATTGCTTCCGTTCTCGCGACGTAATGATGGGCGCCTGATACCGTTTCCGGATGATGCTCTGAAACCGCCTGACGGTGCGACAGGGCAGGGCTTCACCCCAGCAAATACCCCTGGGCAAGCTCGCAAAACGCGGCAACCTGGGCCTCCTGCCAGGCCTTGTCTTTCCCCAGTTCGCCTGCCATCAACTCCGCCACCACAGGCGCAACCGCCATGCTGGCGCGGGCATCCAGGAGGAGCGCCCTGGTGCGGCGGGCCAGCACATCCTCCACGGTCCTGGCCCATTCGTTGCGCACTGCCCAGACAACCTCGCCCTGGCAGTAGGGGAAAGCCGGGTGCAGCGGTTCGGCCCTTGCAGGGTCTTCTGCCAGGAGCAACTGCAAGGCCTTGGCATCACTGCCGTAGACCTGTCGGGGATCGTTGGGGTTGCCACCTGCCTGCCAGCCGTGGACATGGAGGCTGGCGGTGACGGACGGGCGGTCGTCCAGGCCGGCCACCTGGGCCGCTGCGGTAACCGTATCCTCACCCATCTTGCGGTAGGTGGTCCATTTGCCGCCGGCAATGGTGACCAGGCCGCTGCTGTCCACCAGCAGGGTATGGTCCCGGGACAGGGAGGCGGTGTCAGCCCCGGTGCCGGAGCGGACCAGGGGCCGGATGCCGGCAAAGACGCTCAGGACGTCGGACGGAGTGGGGTGGCGGGTGAGGTAGCGGGAGGCATGGGTCAGCAGGAACGCGATCTCTTCCGGCAGGGGGCGCGGCTCCAGGGTGGCCGTGGCAATGGGGGTGTCGGTGGTGCCGACAATGGTCCGGCCATGCCAGGGAAGGGCGAACAGCACCCGGCCATCGTCGGTGTGGGGGACCATGATGCCGCTGTCGCCCGGGAGGTACGAGCCGTCCAGCACGAGATGCACCCCCTGGCTCGGGGTGATGAGCGCCTTGGCGTCCGGTTCGATCATCCGCCGCACCGCGTCGATGAAGGGGCCGCTGGCGTTGACCACGGCTTTTCCCCTGATCCGGAATTCTTGGCCGCTTTCCCGGTCCTGGGCCACGACACCGGCAACCAGGCCGTTCTCCGACAGGATAGCGGTCACCTGCAGGTAGTTGAGCGCCGCCCCGCCCAGGTCGGCCAGGGTCTGGGCCAGGGTGATTGCCAGGCGCGCGTCGTCGAACTGGCCGTCGTGGTAGATCACCCCGCCGCGCAGGCCGCTTTGCTCCACGGTCGGGATGTGCTGCAGGGTCTCTGCCACGGTGAGCAGGCGGGACGGGCCGAGGCCCAGCTTGCCTGCCAGGACGTCGTACAGTTTGAGGCCGACCCCGTAGAAGGGGCCTTCCCACCAGTCGTAAATGGGCACCACAAAGGAGAGGTTGTGGACCAGGTGGGGGGCGTTGCGGATCAGGAGACCCCGTTCCCGCAGGGCTTCCAGCACCAGGGACAGGTTGCCCTGCTGCAGGTAGCGCACCCCGCCGTGGATGAGCTTGGTGCTCCGGCTGGAGGTCCCCTTGGCAAAGTCGTGCTGCTCCAGGAGGAGGGTGTGATAGCCCCGGCTGGCTGCCTCCACAGCCGTGCCCAGGCCGGTGGCGCCACCGCCGATCACGATCATGTCCCAAACCTGATCTTCTTCCAGTTGCTTCAACATTTCTTCGCGCCTCATGGCTGCTCCCACCCCTTGGCCCGCTCCAGGGCCCTGTTCCAGCGGCCCCGCAGCTCATCCACCCTGGCGCGCTCCATTGCCGGGATAAAGGTGCGTTCCGCCTGCCAGAGCCGTCCGATCTCGGCGCGGTCGACCCAGTAGCCCGTGGCCAGGCCGGCCAGGTAGGCCACCCCCAGCGCCGTGGTCTCGCGCACCATGGGCCGCACAACCGCGCATCCCAGGAGATCGGCCTGGAACTGCATGAGCATTGCGTTGGCAGTGGCGCCGCCATCCACCCGCAGTTCGGCCAGGGGGGTGCCGGAGTCCTGCTCCATGGCTTGCAGGAGGTCTGCCGTCTGGAAGGCGATGCTCTCCAGGGTGGCCCGGGCAATGTGTCCGGCAGTGGAACCGCGGGTCAGGCCGAGCATGGCGCCGCGGGCATAGGGGTCCCAGTGGGGTGCGCCCAGGCCGGTAAAGGCCGGGACCAGGTAGACGCCGCCGTTGTCCGGGACCGTGGCGGCCAGGGCCTCCACCTCTGCCGAGGTGCGGATGATGCCGAGCCCGTCCCGCAGCCATTGCACTGCCGCGCCGGCCACGAACACGCTCCCTTCCAGGGCATACTCGGTGTGGCCATTGATTTGGCTCGCCACGGTGCCGATGAGGTTTTGGGCCGATGCCACGGGCCGGTCGCCCGTATGCATGAGCATGAAGCAGCCGGTGCCATAGGTGTTCTTGACCATGCCGGGCCGGTCGCAGAGCTGGCCGAAGAGCGCTGCCTGCTGGTCCCCGGCGATGCCGGCAATCGGCACCCGGGCCGCCAGGAGCCGGGCCGCGGTCTTGCCGTAGACCGCACTGGAGGGGACGACTTCAGGCAGGACCTCGGGCGGGATGCGGAGCAACTCCAGCAGTTCCGGGTCCCACTTGCCATCGTGGATATTAAACAGCAGGGTGCGGGAGGCGTTGCTGGCATCGGTCAGGTGCCGCTCCCCATGGGTCAGGTTCCAGACGAGCCAGGAGTCCACGGTGCCAAAGGCCAGTTCACCGGCCTGGGCCCGTTTCCGGGCACCGGGGACATGGTCCAGGAGCCAGGCCAGCTTGGTGCCGGAGAAATAGGCGTCCAGCACGAGTCCGGTCCGGGCGCGAAAAAGCGGCTCAAGCCCTTCTGCCTTGAGGCGGTCGCACTCCCCGGCAGTGCGCCGGTCCTGCCAGACAATGGCGTTGTGGATCGGCTTGCCTGTTGCCCGGTCCCAGACAATGGTCGTTTCCCGCTGGTTGGTGATGCCGATGGCTGCGATGTCGGCGGCGGTCACCCCGGCCCTGGCAATGGCCTCCACTGCCACGCCGAGCTGGGAGGCCCAGATCTCTTCAGCATCGTGCTCCACAAGGCCCGGTTGGGGGAATATCTGGCGGAATTCCTTCTGGGCCACGCCGCGGATGTTACCGTCATGGTCGAATACCAGGGCGCGGGAACTGGTGGTGCCCTGGTCCAGGGCAAGGATGAAGTTCATGGCTCATGACCTCCGTCACGATTAGTGGTGCCCAAGTTATGCCTGAAACTACGCAGTGTCAAGGGGTTGCGGTGCCCTCGTCCCCGCATCTCGGCATAAATATAAGCCGCTGCTCCGAAGTCATCCTGTACGGCATTTGTCAGAGGTCGAACGTTTATGGGCTACTGAGGCGTGCCTTTTCAACGCTTCACTTTTTTAGATACCTTTGTTACAAGTATCGTATGTTTCGTGCAAATGCCAAGTCTATTCAGCAAGCGGCCAGTAATTTTGCGGAGATACCCGACCAGTTCCTGTTTTTTGAATTGGATCAGAACCTGGCTTCGGATTTAAGCCTGAGCACCCAGTTGCCTCACCGACATTCTTATCAGGAAATTATCTGGTTGCGGCAAGGGTCAGCGGAACATCTTCTTGATGGTGATATCATCCAATATCCTTCGCAGACCTTGCTTATAGTTCCAAAAGGCCGCATTCACCGCTTTACCCCAACTCCAGACTGCCTCGGCAGTGTCATCAGGTTCAAGGAAGAGTTCCTTCCGAATCAATCACATCTGCTGTTCTCACAGTTTACCGGACATACCGCCTTGCCTCTGAACGATGATCAGGCCGTTGTCGTGGAAACATACCTGTCTCTGATCGCTGCCGAAAGCAAGGTTGTGGACCACTATCATCTTCAGGCTCTCAGGTACCTGCTTGCTGCTTTTATCGCAAAACTGGAAGAAGTGCGTCTGCTCCACTCCAATATGGTGCCACATGACTTTACACGTACCCTTTGTATATGGAACAGTCTCAATACACTGATTGAGCAGAAGTTCAAAACCGAGCATTCCGTCCGCTTCTATGCGAACCAGTTAGGGCTTTCACCACGTAAGCTGGGAGATGTTGTCAAGCTTTACACTGGCAAATATGTTTCGGATATAATCGATGATCGACTGATAGCTGAAGCCAAAAGGCTCATCCTCTTTTCGGACCTGACGATCAAGGAAATTGCCTTTGAGCTCGGGTTTGAAGAACACTCCTATTTCACAAAAGTATTCAAAAAACTCACCGGAAAAACGCCTTCCGAATTCAAACCAATTATCACCACTGCATAAAATTACCAGCCTTTGTCTTGTGATTATTACCACTCGCAGTTGAATATGGGCTATAAGTCTATTTAACAAGATCTTATTTATCCACTTTGTAATACTTTATTACTAGTGGCGGCTGGCATGGTGGTCGTAAATAAATGACCATACAAAAAAAAGAGAGGAATAATAAACATGAAACATCTTATCAAAATCATTGCGCTATGCCTGACCCTGGCGCTCCCGACCCTTTCGCTGGCGACAACCTGGAACATCGATCCGGAACATTCGAATGTTGGTTTCAAGGTTAAACACCTCATGGTGTCGAACGTAAAGGGTGACTTTGAGAAGTTCTCCGGAGTGGTCGAGCTTAACGACAAAGACGTGACCCGATCAAAGGTTGACGTTACCATCGATACCAACTCCATTAACACGAATGTGCAAAAACGTGACGAACATCTTCGCAGTGGAGATTTCCTGGATGTGGTCAAGTACCCGACAATGACCTTTGTTTCAAAGAAAGTGGTTAAAGCCGGCAAGGGCGCTCTGAGGGTTACGGGAGACTTGACGATCCACGGCATTACCAAAGAGGTAGTGCTTAGCGTGGCCCCGATCTCCGGGGAGAGCAAAGACCCCTGGGGCAACATCAGGCGCGGGACCTCGGCCAGTACAAAAATAAACCGCAAAGATTTTGGTCTTACCTGGAACAAGGCACTAGAAACAGGAGGCGTGCTTGTTGGCGACGAAATAACCATCTCTCTCGAAATTGAAATGATCAAAGCCCAACCCAAATAGTGGAGAAAGGAACTTCTCATGACGAAAGTCGCAGTTGTTTACCATAGCAAGTATGGACACACCGAGGCGGTGGCAAAGTCGGTACAGGCCGGAGCACAAAGGGTCAGCGACACGGAGGTGAAGCTGGTATCTGTAACTGATATCGACCAATGCTGGGATGACCTTCACAGTGCCGATGCCATTATCTTTGGCTGCCCGACCTACATGGGCAGCGCTTCGGCAGATTTCAAAAAATTCATGGAAGCCAGCTCCGGGTTCTGGATGGAGCAAAAGTGGAAAGACAAGCTCGCAGCCGGATTTACCAATTCGGCCAGCCAAAGTGGAGACAAGCTGAATACGCTGGTGCAACAGGCGATATTTGCCGCCCAGCACGGTATGATCTGGGTCAGTCTCGGCATGCTTCCCGGCAACAATTCCAGCACTGCCAGTATCAATGACCTTAACCGTCTTGGCTCCTTTATGGGGGCCATGGCCCAGTCTAATAATGATCAAGGGCCTGATGAAGCACCACTTGTCAATGATCATGAAACAGCGGCGCTTCTGGGGCTGAGGGTGGCTGAGCTGGCACAACGCTTTGCCGGCCGATAGATGATTGTACTGCGGTCGCTCGCAGGGCCACATTTGGCACCTTATACAAAACAGGCGAAGTTATACCTGGACAATGCTGCATTCATGAAACAGATCGGCTTGGCGCACTAGAAAGCTTGTGGCCGGGGGCCTTATGGCTCAGGAGTTTCAGTAAATGGCAAACTTTCTTGGGAGTTTGTGCCGATATTAAAAGTTACGCCCAGCTCACAATTCCTTTGTCACTGGGGCACCAATAAAATAAAGGGGTTACGGCATGTTCCGTAACCCCTTTTGTGTTGTCTGCGTATTTTCTGAGTGTTTTGTGCTTTTGGAGCATGCTATCGAGTGTGCCGATATCCTTTTCCCAGCTTTCAGTTGGGATCTGATGTGTACGACATTGGCTGGGTACCGACTGGACGAAGAGGGTAGGGGTATTGGGAAAATGCAATTACGTAACTATAAGTACTGTAGCCGGACAGGTCTTGATAAATATTTAGCTTCTATAATTCAGTTACTTAATGTATATTAACTGCTCGTATTATCGTGCTTTTAGCGTCAATGAACTACGCGTGAAGCTTTTTAGGTAAAATCAAAATGGCAATGATCTTATTCGAAACTCAAAATGATGTGGTTATCCTTCGTGTAATCGGAGGAGCGACCTTTGCCGAGATTTCCGCGGCGGTAAAACAGTACTTTCCAAAAGTCACAAGGCATCTGGTTTGGGACTATACTAACGGCAATCTGGACAATGTAACTCCTGACGATTTTAGAGGTGTTCCGGACATGTCTTATAAATATTTTACGAACAGAAACGGCGGCAAGACCGCATTTGCCTGTCCCAATAAATACGAATATGGGATGTTCCGCATGTACACTGCGTTCGCGGCTATAAAAAACATGCCTTATGAGTATGCGGTCCACAGAAGTTTTGACGATGCACTTACTTGGGTCATGAATTAACCTGATTAGTTCTGATCTCCCTCAATAAGGTGCCATCCCCGAATGGTTCTATCGGGGATCCATGTTTTTCAATCAGTTTAACATCTGGATTCCGGCTTAAAGCTTGCCGGAATGACAATAGCGGCAGATAGTGCTAATCAGGTGAATTAATGATTATGTGCTCAGTAAATGTTCCTTGGTTATTGTGAACCGTTGTCCTTTCAGCCGTTGAACAAAATTCAATGCTTGTCCCAACTATCCGATCGGCATTTTTCCCGACTTCCATGAATCACTGTTGGTCGCCTATGCTGTAGCTGCCAGCGGGGACACGATCTTCAAGAAGGCAGCCGAAGGTCATCGAAATTGAGTACTTCACAAGGGGTACTCAATTTTTTTGCCTGCCGACTTTATTACCCACCTGTGATGTATCCACTTTTTGTCCTTCAAATTAAGCTAATCATCCTTCCCTTTTGATATTAACGCTACCCAGGCGGTCTTCAAATGGCGGTCAGAGGTGAGCGCCATTACCTGATTACAATCTTGTCGGCCTCAATCTTGCCCTGTTGAATCTTTATCGGTCCTGTCAGCGCGGTGGTTCCGGTTATGGACGTATAGCTCGGGTCATACCCTCCCTTGAGTGTGACCGTAATGCTTTTGCCGGCTGTCAGAGTGCCGGTGGTCGTATTGTCGAGCATCTGGATCACTGCGCCCCTGGTGGCCGCCTCATAGGCCGCCTGAAGCGTCGGGTATGTGGTCCCGCCTATGTGCAAAAGTGTTGCCGCGTTGAAGGTCGCGGTAACCGTTTTGGGGCCATTCATGGTCACGCTGCATGCATCCACCAATCCATTGCAGGCTTCTCCCCAGCCAACGAAATTGGATAGTACGGAAGGAGTGGCATAGAGGTTGACCTTGCCGGTGAAGGTGGCGGTGCAGACGCCGTTTGTACAGGAAATACCGGCAGGGCTGGTGGTGACCGTACCGGTCCCTGTTCCCCCGACAGCTACTGTAAGGATTGGGCTGTTGACTATGAGAGTGGTAACAAAGTAAGGCGAGACATTGCCGGCGGCATCCCTGGCAAAGGCATAAAGGGTCTTAAGTCCGGCAGTAGCGAAGGTGTAGCTGCCGGTTGGGCTTGGACTCCAGGTGCAGTCTGTGCTGTTGGTTGACTCGGTGACGCAATAGCCGGTGACCCCGACGTCATCAGTGGCAACTATGGTTGTGTCCGCTATCAGATAATTTGCCCTGGGGAGTGCGGTGAAGGTTTGGATGACCGGTATTGCCGGATCCCTGATAACCAGTATGCCGGTAGTGTTGCCCAGGTAGTTGTTGTCGGTAATCAGGGCGCTTACGGTATAGCTGCCGATGGCCGACGGAGGAGTGGTGTTGCCGTTGTAGGTAAGTAGGTAGCCCAGGCCGCCTGGGTTCGTGGTGGCGGTAACGGTCTTGGCGGTACCGTCGTAACTGGTATTGAGTGTTGCGGCATCGAGTGTAATCGTGGCCGCGCTTTTAACGCTATGGTCCACCGATCCGCCGGAATTGGCATGGTTGACATCGCCGCTGTAGGCAGCGGTGATCGTGTGGGAGCCCACGCTCAAGAAGGAGGTGCTGCAGGATGCCATTCCGATGTTCAAGGCAACTTCGGGGCAGAGTGTCGTACCGCCTTCGGTGAAGGTCACCACCCCTGTTGCCCCGCTTGTTACGTTTGCCGTGAAAGTGACGGATTGGCCCGGGATCGAGGCGTTGAGATCCTGGTTTACCGTTGTGGCGGAGTTGCCTTTATTCACGGTCTGGGCCAAGGATGAGGAAGTTGAGGCGTGGTAGTTGCTGTCGCCTCTGTAGAACGCGGTGATGCTGTGGTTGCCTGCACCCAGGGCAGAGGTGTTGCAGGTGGCAATGCCGCCGGCAAGGGTGGATGTTCCCAGGCTGTTGGCGCCATCCAGGAAGGTCACCGTGCCGCTGGCGTTTTCCGGGGATAATGTGGCGGTGAGGGTAATTGCCTGCCCAAAGGTTGAAGGGTTGGCACTGGATATGACTGTTGTGACAGGGGTGGCTTTCACGGCTGCCAGATTCATGACCGTCGCTTTTTGGCCGTTGCCATAGTCCATGTATGCAACATAGGGGGTCCCATCGGGGGCAAAGGCGATTGATGTGTAAAGAGCCTGGCCGGCGGAGAATCCGGCGCTGCCTACGGTGACCCAGTTTGAGCCGTCGAACCTCATTACTGTTGCCATGGTATTGTTCGTTTTGTCTTCGTACACCACGTAGGGGGTGTTGTCCGGTGCAATAGCCAGGGAGGTGAAATATGCCTGGCCGGCGGAGAAGCCGGCGCTGCCCACGGTGACCCAGTTTGAGCCGTCAAACTTCATTGCCGTCGCCATGCTATTGTTGTAGCTATCCTCATAAACCACGTATGTGGTTCCGTCCGGGGCAAAGTCCAGGGAGGTGTAGTCGGCTTGGCCGGCGGAAAAGCCGGCGGTGCCCACAGTGACCCAATTCGTGCCATCGAATTTCATCATTGTGGCCTTGCTGCTGCTGGCTGCATCTTTATATGCCACGCAGGGGGCCCCGTCCGGGGCAAAGGCCAGAGATGTGTAGTCGGCCTGTCCGGCGGAGAAGCCGGCGTTGCCCACAATGTTCCAGTTCGTGCCATCGAACTTCATGACTGTGGCCTTGTTGCTGTTGGCACCATCCTTAAATGCCACGCAGGGGGCTCCGTCCGGGGCAAAGGCCAGAGATGTGAAATTGGCTGCGCCAGGTGAAAATCCGGCGATTCCCAGCGCGCTCCATACACCGTTGTTGTACTTCATGACCGTTGCCTTGTTGCTGTTGCCCAGATCGCAATACGCCACATACGGGGTCCCGTCCGGTGCAAAGGCCAGAGAAATGTTAATGGCCCTGCCGGCAGAAAACCCCGCGTTGCCCACAATGCCCCAACCCATGCCGTCAAACGTCATCATTGTCGCCTTGCCGCTGTTGCCATAGTCACTATAGGCCACATAGGGGGTGCCATCGGGGGCAAAGGCCAGCGAGATAAAGCTGGCCACGTCAGCAGAGAAGCCGGCATTGCCAACGGCTCCCCAAAATGGAGTGAGCAGGGTCGCGGGTGTTCCGGTGGTGAGGTTGGCCGAAACAGGGATTGGGCTCAGGTTGGAGCCGCTGGGGCTGTCGGCAGCGAAGCAGGCCGTGTAGGGTGTACCCTGTGTCAGGTTGCGGACCGTGTAGCGGCCCGTGGTAGTGGCAGCCAGAGGCAATGACCCGTGGTATGGCGCCCCTGTGCCGCTGCTGTCCAGCCCTGCTGCAACCTGGGCCCCTGTGCCGCATGTCGCATTGTTTCCTGCCAGAAGGGTGAAATAACCGGTGCCGGAGCCGCTGGATTGGAGTACCAGGGTGGCCTGGCCAGGTCCCACGTTCTCGAATGAAGGCGTTGTAAGCAGGGGGGTTGCGAAGCATAGGGTAGGGAGTGCCATGCAGGACAGCAGGACAAGGAAGTAAATCTTTCTGCTCAAAGTTGTCACCTCTGTTTCAGCGTCGTGCCTAACTCTTGTTGCAATGCCATACATGCCTTGGTGAACGTGTCAACGGGCTGCCTTTTATGGCCCAAGAGAGGTATTCCGTATTTGTTGGCAAATTGCAACGCACCGGTTCTTATGGCTTTTTCAGTTGTGTCGAAATGCTATAATCGTGCCAGTGATATTTGTGCCATTTGTAAAGAGCAATTCGGGCGGGAATGGGTTCGGACTTATGGTGGCAATGGCATGAAACCTGGATTATGGTTAATTAAAATAGCAAAAACTGTCGAAGTTTCTTACACTTAGCGCTGTCCACAACTTGCTGTAATGATAACATATATTGTTGTGGCGGTTTTGCCGGAAACATGACGTTCGGCCGTGTAAATCAAACAGCCCCGAGATGATTGTATTTTATGTCGCCATGTTTTTTAATTCACACAAACTAATATATTAATGTGACGATATTTCTGACAGATTGGTGTCAGGCTGTATACGGTATGCAATTACGTCTGTGCGGCTTGTTTGGGCGAGCAGATGATTGAAAATGAAACCATCTGAAATCATGGGATTATCATGGTGTGGCAGTTGAGCATGGCATGATTGGTAATGCCTTGTTTTGTCGAGTTATTTTCCACAACACCCTCCTTTGTTTCATTATCCATGCAAATAGACGAATCACCCTCGTGTCGGTGCCGGCTTTACAGGCGCAAACAGGTGGTTCGGCTTGTCCTGCCCGGTTGCTTTCGACGGATAAATATACCTGCGGTTAAATTAGTGAATTTATAAATACTTGTTCTGCAGTCGGAGTCATCACGCTTGCCTTATTCGGTTATATGGCGGATGGCCATGTCAGAATCGAGCTCAACATCTACCGTAAGACCTTTGTCCTTTGGAACAATTTTAAAGGCATAATTTGTGCATAAATAGCATTTTCATTAAACCGGACGCCAGTTGGACTTTTTTTCAGCATAAATATATTGCCTTTGGCAAGTCAGTCATTTGGAGATTTGCCGGCTTAGTTGGCGGTCTGCGAAATATTTAAAATTTATAATAAATTTATTTGAATGGGTTAACTCGTTTAAGGAGATTCCACGTTATGAAATCCCAGTATTGGCGGAAATCAAAAAAGATGAGCCATGGAGCACGGGTTTATATGGGTGTTCTCACCGTACTTTTTGCGGCTGCTGTTCTGTTGATGTCAGGTTGCGGTGACCCGAGCATGTCAACTGGCAACACTGCGCAAAACCCGTCAAATGCCGCAGCTTCCTCCCCCAAGGTCGGGCAGCTTGATTTCAATGCATCTGAAAACCGGGAATACATATTCAACGGAACGGAATGGGTTCCCCATGATGCGTCCATCGATACCTATGTAATTCCTCAACAAGCCAATAAGGTTGTGTTTGGTTCCACCACCAATCTCTGTTATGACGCCGACGGTAACAATCTTTGCCCGGATCTGATGCATCTCAAGCATGGGGCAGTGATGAATAATTGCCAGGGTTGCCACGACCTGAACTACTCTTTTTACATCCCCGATTCATTCTTCAAGAATCCTTTGACTGATGCCTTTATTCAAGCCACGCCGACCGACCCCAATCCCCTGGCACCTGTTTATGTGCAGAGCAGTAACTGGGATGTCCCGCCTCCAGCGACATTCCGGTTTGCCACCTGCTCAAACATAGCCTGTCACTTCATTCCGAACGGTACTTTCGAGTACTACTTTCCTGGCGGCGATGGGGAGCCATTGTTGTTGAGTGTTAATTACGGAGGGGTGAGCAGTGCCATTGCCAATTGGGATCCCAGCAGCTCGGCCATGTGCAGCAGTTGCCACGGCAATCCGCCCCAGACCGGGGTCTGGCACAGCGGTTATCATGGCGGCAACACAAGCATTGCTACAAACGGCTGTCAATTATGCCACCCGGATGCAACGACTGATTCCAACGGCAACAGAATCGTTGGAGGGGCAAATCCGTTACACGGCAATAAAACCGTCAATATACAGGCCAAATTCAAATCAAGCTGTTTCGGTTGTCACTGATACAGATGTAACTTGCATCAAAGGGTAATCTGATTAGCGTCAATCTTCCGCTATGTCATTCCGGCAGGCTTTAGGCCGGAATCCGGATTTTAACTTCTTGAAAAGACTGGATCCCCGATAGAAGCATTCGGGGACGACACTTTTCAGCGGAAGAATAACGCTAATCAGGAAGGGTAATGAGACATGACCGTCAAATCCATGTGTTTCCTGATGGTAGAACTAATAGCCGTTCTGGCA
Organism: Geobacter sp.; assembly: GCA_003574895.1. Lineage (GTDB taxonomy): Bacteria > Desulfobacterota > Desulfuromonadia > Geobacterales > Pseudopelobacteraceae > JACPFJ01. Next base: position 56,747 of record PJFB01000013.1, on the reverse strand, counting down.
TTTTCCTTGTCTGTCGCTGACGCGGCTGCGCTGGTCAGTCTTCCGCGAACAGGGCAGACGACCTGCTGGGATGCCAGCGGAAGCCCAATTGCCTGCGCCGGAACCGGTCAGGATGGCGATAAGCAGGTTGGAGTCGCCTTGCCGTCTACTCGTTTCAACGACAATGGAAACGGCACAATTACGGACAAGTTGACTGGCCTGGTCTGGCTTAAAAACGCCAATTGTTTCGGTTACAAGCCATGGACAACGGCCCTCAACAAGGCAAACACCTTGTCCAATGGCGCTTGCAGTCTATCTGACGGCTCAAAGGCCGGAGATTGGCGTTTGCCGAACCGCAAGGAACTGCAGAGCCTGCTCAACCGGCAACAGGGCAACAGCATAGCCTATTTGGGGTCATATGGTTTTTCGGCCATCCAACAACCCACGGCCGATGTCTTGTATTGGACGTCCACAACCAGTGCGGAAGATGACTCCATGGCCTGGAGCATCAATTTCGGCGACAGCAGCATCAATCGCTCGGTGAAGAGCTACGCGGGCTATATCTGGCCGGTGCGCGACAGTCAATAATTGCGACTGAAATTCGGCAACTCATCAAAATCTCGATGCAGGAAACATAAATGAAAATTTTTACCATAGTTACTTTGATTCTGCTCAGTCTGTGTGCCCAACCAGGGCACGCCGGGACAATACAATTGCCCGGGACCGGACAGACCGTAAGCTACTATACGGGAGATGACGGATACCTTCAGAAAGGGGTCGCTGTTTCCGGCCAACGCTTTACCGATAATGGCAATGGTTCCGTTACCGATAACCTGACCGGCTTGATCTGGCTGAAGGATACCCACTGCTATGCCGGTACCCAGTCGTGGGATACGGCCCTGAATAATGCAAAAATACTGTCCAGCGGCCGGTGCGGCCTTACGGACGGTTCCAAGGCCGGTGACTGGCGCCTGCCCAATGTGACGGAACTGGAGAGCCTGATCGATCTTGCCAATTACAACCCCGCCTTGCCAACAGGGCACCCATTTGTAATAACGCCGATCATTTCCGGATCCACCAGTTTCATTCCTGATTACTACTGGACATCCACGACAGATGCCCTTGACCCGAGTTTTGCCTGGCTCGTCAATATCTATTCCGGGATCATTTCTCACGATTACAAAACCATTGACTACTATGTCTGGCCCGTACGAAGTCTTCCGCCCGTGCAGTATCTTCTGACCTCCACTAAAGCCGGGGCAGGCAGCGGAACCGTCACCAGCGACCCCGTCGGTATTTCCTGCACCGGCACTTGTTCGGCAAAGTTCGATGAGGCAACGGAAGTGACCCTCATCCCAACGGAGAGCTTCGGCTCTTTCTTTGAGTCGTGGTCCGGCGGTGGATGCAGCGGAAACGGGAGTTGTCTGGTCAAAATGAACGGTGCCACATCGGTTACTGCAACTTTCAGCGTTCACCCGCCGGTAAATCTCGACACGGCCTATTATCCACTCATAAACGATGCCTATGAAAAAGCAATCAGCGGCGCTTCCATCAACATACAGGCTGTGGACTTGACGGAATCCCCCGTGTTCAACAAAAGCAAAGACGTCACCCTCAAGGGAGGGTTTGACGGCAAGTTTGCCAGTAATAAAGGGTACATCTCCGCCTTGTCGGGTGTAATGAGGATTTCATCCGGCACAGTGCGGGTGGAAAACGTGGTCATCAGATAAGGGTACAGATTTAGAAAACAAATTTGTTTTGCAGATACTTATATATGAAGAGACTCAGGGGGCCATCTATGAAGAGACTGTTAACAATCGCACTCGGCTTTGCTTTACTTGCACTTGTAAAGCCCTTCCACGTCGGTGCAGTTGATGCTCCTCATGTCAATACCTGCTCAACCTGCCATACGGCGGCATTGTCGCCCGATAGCACAGGCTTCAACAACAACTGTCTCAGTTGCCACAGTTCAGGGCATGCCGCAAGCAGCAAACCGTTCTCGGTTGCCGATCAGGTCAATACGTCCCACAAATGGAGCGGTTCCGACACGGTGCCGGCTGCCGGGGCCCAGCCGCCTGTTACCGGGGCGTTGACTCAGGTGATGGCATACACCGGCAACGAAATGGCATGTGTTCGGTGCCATAACCCTCACTCCCAGGAAAACGACAAATACCAGCGTATTGCCAATGATAACGACCAGCTCTGCCTGGACTGCCATCGGTCGCGCAATGTGCGGACCCATACGGCAGGAAGCCACCCGATTCTCGTGTCTTACAGCTCGGCCTATAAAGGCAATCCAGCCGGGTTCTACAAAACACCCCAGAATGCCAATCCGGCCAATCCCTCTTCCGACCTGAATTACAGGCTGGTCAACAAATCCGGTGGCAAGCTTCTTTGCACCACCTGTCACGGGGTCCATAACGCCGATTCGCGCAGTACAACGGTTGACGGCTTTGCCACGATCAGCAGCGGCGACGGCAATCTCCTGCGCACCGACACCCGTGGCAAGAAGGTAGCCGTTGGGCAGCCCGATAATCTGAATCTATGCACCAACTGCCATGCCGGCAAAACCAACCATAACGCCGGGGGCCAGGACATTCAATGCGTCGATTGCCATGGTGCCCATGTTGACTTCGATCCCAATGATCCGACCGGTGCAAAAGGGCCGAACATAGACCTGATCCGCAGAAACCTGCCGGGCAAGACCAACCAGATTTTCTTCCGCTACACCGGCAGCCGCAGGGAATACAAGAACGAAGCCGGCACCGGCGTTTGTCAGGGGTGCCACACCGTCCCGACTTCAATTGCGCAGCACGCAAGCACTGACCCGAAAGTCTGCAACACCTGTCATAGCCACAATAGCGCCAAAGGGGCGTTCTCGGCCTCATGCAACTCCTGCCACGGCTATCCGCCCATGGTAACGAGTTCCGGTGCGGCGCACCCGCCCTATTCAGACTGCAGCATGTGTCACAATACTTCAGATCCTTCGTTACATATGAATGGCACGGTCAATGTCTATACGGCCTGCAACACCTGCCACGACTATCCGCCCGCCTATCCGAACGGGACCCCCAAAGCCAACAGCCACCAAAGCTCCGGTCATCTTTACGGCTGCAGTACATGCCATAGTGGCACAACGGCAAATGGCGCCACCATTTCCAACACCAGCCTGCACATGAATGGTGCCTATGACGTGCAGGCCGGCTCAGGCGTCTCATTTACCTATACCTATGCCGCCTCGGGCGGCACCTGCAGCAATATCAGCTGTCACGGCAATACCTCGGCCACCTGGGGTGGGACTGCTGCCTGCCTTGTTTGCCATAGCGTGGCGCAGGGGAACAGGGCCGCGATAACCTCGCAGTTCAGCGCCAATTCACACCATATTCAAGGAACGCTCAGCAATACCCAATGTTATCAGTGCCACTGGGAGGCAAACAGCGACGGCAGCGTCAACGGAACCTATCATCATTCCAAAACACCCGGAGCACCGGTGGAACTGGTTATTTACGGCGCCGGCAGCAGGCCTTCCGCTTACAGCGCCGGTGTCACGGCCATTCAATATACGGCAAACGGCACCAGGAGCGAGATTCAGAAGATCAACAGCCACTGCCTGGGTTGCCACAGTGACCAGAACAATACGACTACACCGTTCGGCGACGGGAAAACTCCCAAACAATATGCCTGGGACGGCACCAGCGTTGCCGCCCGTTACCTGCAGTCAGGCACAACCACCTGGGGCAAGTACTCATCCGTGACCAATGCGGCGAAAAAGAGAATCAGCAAGGCCTATTCCGCCCACGGTAACGCGGCTGCCAACAAGCGCGGCTGGGACACGGTCAATGGCGTTGACGGGGCAATCACCAATACCAGCGGCACGGCCAGTGTCCTCTGCTACGATTGTCACAACTCCCACGGTTCCGCGGCTGAAGGGGTCACAACCCGCTATGCCAGCGCAACCGTCAATGGCGGGATACTGAAGAATACGGTGGCAGGCCAGGGCGGCTACTCCATTTCTTACAAACCTTATTCGGCCGGATCCAAGGCGCACAAGGACAAACGCAGCGCCGGCGCCAGCATCTGCCTCGATTGCCATATGAACCCGACGGCCACGCAGACCCCTTGGGGATACACCTCCACTTACGGGGCTACGCAGCAAATCCTAGGCTACTGGGATTCGCCGTTCATGAGTTACAGTACGTGCGGTCCCGAGCAGAGATATCCCTACAAGAAGAAGAACGGCGTATCCGGCGGCCATTTCGGTGCCTCGTATGCCATGTCCAGCACCCCCACGTCAACCATCGGCGGACTCTGCACTCCCTGCCACGACCCCCATGGCGTGAGCCCGACCCTTGGCGCCAACGAGCAGTATGCCGTACCCCTTCTAAAGGGGACCTGGATTACCTCTCCCTACAAGGAAGACGTGGCGCCGGCCAACAATACATGGCTGACCAATTTTGCCGGGTATGGCGAAGGAGTGCAATATCATATCGACCAGAACACCTTTGGTTCGGGGATCCTGGGCGCGATTGCCGGTATGAGCCAGTCGGTCAATCAGTCGGCAGGGTTGTGTCTCGGCTGTCATCCCCAGAGTACTCTGACCGCGGCTGCAAGCTCTTCAAACCCCAATCCGTGGAAGAGCAAAAACAGGATTCACGAATCGGTCAAAGGGTGGAAAACTTCAGACTCGACAGTGGAGCATAACTACTCCTGTTCCAAATGCCATGCTGCCCATACCAGTTCGGTCCTGCCCCGATTGATGGTGACAGACTGTCTGGACAGCACGCATAAAGGCCGTGTCGGTTATAATCCCTCCCCGGTGATCGCGGCAAGCTCGGGAGGAGACGGCGGTAGCGGCAGCGGTCGTATTCCGGGGAGTTATAGTGGCGGTGGATGGGATGATTATCCGATGGGATTGCCGGGGTTGTCGGCTCCCGGCAACGTCAGCGTAACCTGTCACGATAGCGCCAATGCAAACGGTTATGGTACGGACGGCACTAACCAGAGCTGGAATACTGTGACGCCTTGGGCTCCGGCAATGATCTCGGGCCCCACCGCCGTCACGGGTGGCCTGCGGGTGCTATTGCATATGGATGAAGCCTCATGGAACGGGACCCCCAATGAGGTCAAGGACAGTTCAGGCGGGAATAATAACGGTACCGCATATAATGGCGCCAATACCGTAGCCGGCGGCATAAGCAACAGGGCAGGAAGCTTCAATGGTACCAACTCTTCGGTCCCGATAACCTATTCCACCGCAACTGCGCCTATGGACAATTTTACGTTGGAGGCCTGGATACAGCCGACTGCAACCCATGAAATAGACGCTGAATTGACCAGCGGCACCAGTGGCACCTATGGGCAAAGATACCTGTTCGGTGCCGATCAGATGGGGGCGGTCAATGGAGGCATGGGGGTTTCGGCAGGGACAAACGGCATCTCGGTTTATGAGCATGGCGATAATTACATGCCGGCCCTGGCGGTCTACAGCGGCACGATCAGTTCCAGCCAATGGACCCATATAGCAGTCGTGTATCTGGATAAGCGCCCCAGCATCTACGTCAATGGCGTACTGGTCCGCACAGGCTTGCGTTCTCTGCGGTCGCATGTCTATGCCTCCCATGTAGTAGGCGGTGGCTCCTACGGGTATTTCTCCGGCCTTGTCGATGAGGTTGCGATTTATGACAAGGCATTAACCGCGGCTGACATCCAACTGCACTCGCAACAGCAATGTTCGGTTATCGCGACTGATTTACAGGCCACCATCAACTGGACCACCTTTGCCAACTCGACATCGTATGTGGATTACGGCTTGACTACGGCCTATGGCTCCACAATAGAAAATAGCGCACTGGTTACGAACCATAGCGTAATTCTGCCGAACCTGACGAACTACTCTACGTACCATTACCGGGTGCGCTCTGTGGATATTGTCGGCAATGAAACCGTATCCGGTGACAATACATTCAACATTGCGACCTGCATAGTGGCAGAGTCCCCATTCGCTCCGACCGCCATATCCGCCGTTGCGGGCAATGCCCAGGCCACCATCTCGTGGACCGCCGGATCAGGTTCCAGTTCGTCGCTTATCAGGTACGGCACCGCTTCAGGAAATTACACCAGCAGCATCGACCCCGCGGCATCGCCGCAAACAATTACCGGCCTGGCCAACGGCACGACCATCTACTATCAGGTCGGATCCAAGAACTCAACCGGCACTGTCTGGAGCGATCAGTACAGCGTGACGCCGGTGGGACCACCATCGGCACCGACCGGAATATCCTCGATTGCCGGCAATGCCCAGGCCACCATCTCGTGGACCGCCGGTACCGGCGCCACTTCTTCGCTCATCAGGTACGGCACGGTCAGCGGAACCTACACCACCACCATCGATCCCGCGGCGTCGCCGCAAGCCATTACCAGCCTTGCCAACGGCACGATCTACTACTATCAGGTCGGGGCCAAGAACTCGTCAGGCACCACATGGAGCACCCAGTACACCGTAACGCCGGTAGCCTTGCCGTCCGCTCCGATCGGCATATCTTCGCTGCCGGGCAATGCCCAGGCAACTATCTCGTGGACCGCCGGTACCGGCGCCACCTCTTCGCTCATCAGGTACGGCACGGTCAGCGGAACCTATACCACCACCATTGACCCGGCGAGTTCGCCGCAAGCCGTTACCGGCTTGGCCAACGGTACAATCTACTACTATCAGGTGGGCGCCAAGAACTCGGCAGGCACCACCTGGAGCGTCCAGTACAGCGTAACACCGGTGCTGCCTGTTCCGTCCGCACCGACCGGCATCTCTTCTGTTGCGGGCAATACCCAGGCGACCATCACCTGGACCGTTGGTGCCAATGCCACCTCGTCACTCATCAGGTATGGCACAAGTTCCGGCAGTTACCCCACCACCATCAATCCTGCCACCTCGCCTAGGGTTATTACCGGCTTGGCCAACGGCACGATCTACTATTACCAGGTTGGCGCCTACAACACCGCAGGCACCACCTGGAGCGCTCAGTACACCGTGACACCGGTGGGACCGCCAAACGCTCCGACCGGGATCTCTTCGGTTTCGGGCAATACGCAGGCCACTATCTCGTGGACTGCCGGCGCCGGCGCCACTTCTTCGCTCATCAGGTACGGCACCGCTTCAGGAAGTTACACTACCACCATAGATCCTGCTGCGTCGCCGCAACCCATCGCCAGCCTTGCCAACGGCACGACCTACTACTATCAGGTCGGGGCCAAAAACTCGGCCGGCACCACCTGGAGCGGCCAATACAGCGTAAAACCCATAGCGCCACCATCCGCACCCACGGGCATATCTTCGGTTACCGATAATGCCCAGATAACCATCACCTGGACCGCCGGTGCCGGTGCCACCTCGTCACTGATCAAGTACGGCACGGCCAGCGGAACCTATACCACCACCATCAATCCGGCCAGCTCACCGAGAGCGATAACCGGCTTGGTCAACGGCACAACCTATTATTATCAGGTTGGCGCCTATAACACAGCCGGCACCACATGGAGTTCCGAGTACAGTGCAACTCCCCAGATTCCGGCAGTGGCGCCGACCGGCATCTTTGTAACCACCGGCGATACCCAGGCGACCATCTCGTGGACTGCCGGTATAGGCGCCACATCATCCGCCATCAGGTACGGCACGACCAGCGGAACTTACACCACCACAATCGACCCGGCTACCTCGCCCAAGACAATTACCGGTCTGACCAACGGCATACCGATCTATTATCAGGTTGGGGCCAAAAACGCCTGGGGCATCACCTGGAGTTCCGAATACAGTTTCACCCTCACTGCATCAAGCAGTCAGACATCGTGGACAACACCCGGGACGTACACCTATGTTGTCCCGTCCGGCGTCACTTCAATAACTACCGTCATCAAGGGCGGAGGCGGCGCCGGAGGATTGCAGGACAATGTCGGCAACCAGGCCCCCGGTGCAAGCGGCGATCTTGTTTCCACTACCATTGCCGTTGCCCCTGGCGATCAGCTGACCGTTTACGTTGCCGATGGCGGTTTTGTCACCAATAATTATGACACTAATCCAGGCTCCGGCGGCACCGGATACGTAACCGGTGGAAGCGGATCGCCAGGTTCAGGTGATGTCGGCACCGGTGCCTGGTCTTATGGTGGGTCTGGCGGCGGCGGTTCCAGTGCCATCACTCTCTCCACCACACTGCTTGCCCAAGCAAAAGGCGGTGCGGGCGGAAGATCCTCCGATTATGATGATTATGATTATTGGTATTATGATGGTGGTTATTATGTCGCCGGTTCCGGCGGTGCAGGAGGGGGCACCGATTATCCTGCCGTAACCACGGCTGGTGCCGGAGGGGCAGGTGGGGGAATTGGTCTGAGAGGTGCTGCCGGTGCTGTCTCCATTGTCGTTGGCCTGACTCCTCCGCCAGCGCCGACCGTCACCCCGGCTGGGAGCTACTACTACGGCTATGATTCCACGGAGCCACCGCAAACCCCGAAGGTCTTGCAATGGAGTTCCGTAACGGCCCCGTCTCCTTTTGGTGGTGATCCGATCGAATATAATGTGGAGTTGAATGGCGTTCTGCAAGGATGGCAATCCGGGACAAGTTTGACCATCAATGCAGGGGATTACCCCGCAAGTTATACCTGGCGTGTGCAGGCGCGGGATAAAGCCATACCGGCTGCGGTCTCGCCATGGTCAGGTTATGACACCTTCAGAGCTCTCTACTGGTAGATGATTGCCTATGCGATGTGTCAACCACACAGTTTGTGTTGAGAGTTCATTGGTCCGGATTTAGATATTAGGGACTCGGAGTTTACCGATTGACCGTATTTGATTGTAGGGGCTAAGCAAGTTTCATCTGCTTCGCCCACCTTTGATCTCTGTGGCAAAAGGGCGAAGCAGGTAAAGCTCTTGCTTCGCCCCTACGTGGATAAACGGTATATTAACAATTTCCATATCCCTTAAGTCTATTGATGGCGAAAAAGCTCGGGCAAGAAGACAAGATCTGTGCAACTAACCTTGCACATAAAAGGATGGCATAGTTATGGGAGTTTTTAAAGTAGCGGCAATTGCCGGCATAATCCTTTGCTCTGTTTCAGCCGTACGGAATGGATTCGCCGACACGGACATTGAACCGAATGGTGCGCAGGTTGTGAACCAAAATGATATGACCCGCGAGAATGAACTTGTGACAAGGCGCCTCGAAGGAGTTAGCAAAAGGTTTAACCTTACAACGGAACAGCAGGCGGAGGTCAGGTTGATACTGTTGGATGAGGCAACCAAGATGAGGGTTATTCGCGATGATCCTTCCCAAACAATCGCAGAGAAGAAGGCTGAGATTGTTGAATTGCGTGAAGTAACCGAGAATAAAATTCGCCCGCTGCTAACCGCCGAGCAACAGATATATCATGATGAACTGCGAAGGACAGTATTAGAAAATCGGAAAAGGCGATGAGCAAGGGGTGATACTCAAACATTAGGCGGAAATGACTTCAAGCCTGGTCGTTTCCGGCCAGAATCATTGGTCGCCTATTGCCGAACAGGGAACAAGGCGCTCCCTGTGTCCGCGTTATGCACTCTGTGCTCCGGGGTAACTAGCCTGAATCAATGGATTTGTAAGCATAACACCCTGAATAATAATTGTTTTCTTGGTATTATATAATCTTGTTTTTTTGGTAATTGAGTTGACTTTTTTGTCTAAATATCATTAATTTAATCATATCGAAAAGGCACAGCATGGGTAACCATGTGTCGCAAAGCTACCATCCCACCGGGATAGAGGGGTTGCCGAAGTGTTTGAAAACACCATCTTATTTATAACGCCTGCAACGGAAATCAATTTTCCAGCAGGCGTTTTTTGTTTAGCAAGTTAGAAGTTGTTTAAAACAACTTCGTTAACGCACTTATCCTGTTTATCAGGGTTGTGGAAAACGATACTTCTGATGGTTGGCGATCCGTTCCAGACAACTTCGAAATATCCTTAATAAAAGTTACAGGCTTGAATGATATTTATTAAATTTAATCGGGGGTTCAGTATGATTTCAAGTTGGAAATCGACCTGTTTCTGCATGCCTATGGCTGTGTTTTTATGCTTGCCTGTGATGGCGCTGGCAACAGTCCCGGACACAGGAACAATACTCAGAGAGCAAAAACAGGCGCAACCCCCACTGCCGGAAAGGCTTCCCAAGCCGGAAGAAATGACCGAACACCCTGCTGTCAAAGGGACATCCGTAAAAGTACTGGTGAAAGGTTTCCGTTTTACCGGCATCGAAGGAATAGCAACCGATTCCGAACTGCAGATTCTGGTGGCAAATGCCATAGGCAAAGAACTGACAATATCCGAGCTGCAGGCCATTGCCGGGACGGTTACCAATTACCTCCGCGAGAAAGGGTTCATGCTGGCCAAGGCCTATTTGCCCAAACAGGAAATTTCCGATGGGATTGTAGAAATAGCGGTGATTGCCGGGCGCATAGAGGGGCGGACGAATATCAGGGTGAAACAGCCCAGTCGAATCCACGATAACGTGCTGAAAGACATGGCTGATTCTGGCGTACACAATGGCGAGGTGGTCAGCAGCAAGAACCTTGAACGCTCAGTCATGCTGCTAAATGACATACCGGGCATCACGGCCCACGCCACGCTGGAAAAGGGCAGTTCTCCGGGAACAACCAAGGTGGTGATAGACGCGGAAGAAGGGCCATTGATCAGCGGCTCCATAACAGGCGACAACTTTGGCGACCGCTACACCGGCCTTTGGCGTGGCACAGGGCAGGCCACGGTTAATGATGCCCTTGGCATAGGCGATCAACTCAGTTTTGTTTTGACAGGCGCCGAGAACTTGTTTCAGGGCCGGGTCGGTTACAGTCTTCCCATCGGTTCAAGCGGTCTGCGCGGCAATCTTTCCTATACCGGCCTCTATTATGAGTTGGGCGGTGATCTGAAATCCCTTAATGCCAGTGGTCGGGCGGATACTATTGCCGTCGGAGCCAGCTACCCATTCTTACGGAGCCGGAATGTCAGCATGTGGGGCGGCCTGTCCTATGAATACCGGCTGCTTACGGATGATTACCTGGGTGTAAAGAGTCGCGACCGCGAGATTCATTCGGGAACGGCAGATCTTTCGGCCACACTGTATGACGGATTCAACGGCGGAGGTCTGACCAGCATCCGGCTGGCTATCGGCACCGGAGACGTGGATCTGTCCGGCGTTGCAGTCGATGCCGTGTACGACGCAGCTACTGCCAAAACCGCCGGGTCATATTTTAAATTCGACTATACCTTGGCTCGGTTGCAGCGCCTTACGGATGCATTCACATTGTATGCGGCAATTAACGGGCAGTTGGCCGGCAGCAATCTCGATTCCTCGGAAAAAATCATCGTGGGCGGCCCCAACGGCATTCGCTCCTATCCGGTTGGTGAGGGGAACGGTGACGAGGGGCATACCATAACCGCCGAACTTCGCTATGACATCCCTCTAAGGAGTGCAATTGGAACGGTTCAGCTGGCCAGTTTCTTCGATACCGGTTTCGTAACCCTGCATAAAGATCCCTGGCCCAACTCCGTGAATACTGCCACCGGCAAGAACGACTACTGGCTTTCCGGAGCCGGTTTAGGCGTGAATATGGCTAAAACCGGATATTATTCGTTACGCACTTCATGGGCCCATACCATCGACGACAATCCTGGGCGCAGCACCACCGGTAAAAATGCAGACAACCTCAGTGAGGACGACCGTTTCTGGATATACGGCGTGTTCTGGTTCTAGGAGTTATCATGAAAAAATTTCATTTCATATCAGGTCTGCCCCGTTCCGGGTCAACCATGCTTTCCGCCATTCTGCGTCAGAATCCTCGCTTTCATGCCAGCGTAAGCAGCCCGGTCGGCGCCTTTGCCGATACGATCCTCAGCCAGGTCAGCGCAGGCAGCGAATTCGCGCCACAAGTGGATATTCCTAAGCGGCGGAAGTTGGTACAGGCCCTTTTCGAGGCATACTATTCCGATATTGACCGTCCGGTCATATTCGATACCAACAGGCACTGGAGTGCCAAGCTCCCCGCTCTTCTGGACTTGTATCCCGATTCTAAAATGATCGCCTGTGTACGCAACGTGGCTTGGGTAATGGATAGCATCGAGCGGCTCTACCGCGCCAACCCCTTCGAGCAGACCAGGCTTTTTTCAAGCCCTGCTGAACGAAGCACCGTATATACAAGGGTGGAGGCGCTGGGGCAGCGCAACCGTCTGGTCGGTCTCGGCTGGTCATCGCTCAAGGAGGCCTTCTACAGTGAAGAAGGAAAATCCCTGCTGGTAATAGACTACGACATCCTCAGCCAGCGGCCTGCCGAGGTTATGCCGCTCGTCTACCAATTCCTGGGCGAGGAACCGTTTGCCCATGACTTCAACAATCTCGAGTTCGACACGCCGGAATACGATGACGGCCTTGGTGTCAAGGGGCTGCACAAGGTGCGCAAGGAGGTGTCGTTCCAGGCCCGCAGGACGGTTCTGCCGCCTGATCTGTTTGACCAGTATTCCCGGCTGTCATTCTGGCATAACACCTCTGCAAGCAGCGCAAATGTCATAATGATACGTCAGGACGGTGATGCTCCGATGGATGGGGCCACGCCAATGCCGGGGCCGACTGCACCACCGGAGCTGTGATCAGGTAACGTCCTATTGTAATTATATTGCTGGGAGGCATGTATGAACAAGATTTACAGACTGATCTGGAGCGAAGCGAAGAAGGCATGGCTGGTTGTGTCCGAGAAAGTGAAGAGCAGCGGCATGCCGTCCTTTATAATCGGCTCTGCTGCCTTGATGGCGGCGGTCATGGCCGGTGCATTGCCTGGCTGGGCCCTTGACCCGTCCGCCTTGCCCACCGGAGGCCAGATAACCTTCGGCAGCGCTTCGATCAGCCAAAGCGGCGCCAACATGACGGTGAACCAGAACTCCTCGCAGATCATCGCCAACTGGGGCACGTTCAATATCGGCAAAGACGCCTCAGTGCAGTTCATACAACCTGGCGCCTCCAGTACGGCTCTGAACCGCATTTCCGATCAGAATCCCTCCCAGATTTTAGGTCACCTTACCGCAAACGGGCAGGTCTTCCTGCTCAATTCCAGCGGCATCATCTTCGGCAAAACCGCCACGGTCAATGTTGGCGGCCTGGTTGCCTCGGCCATGAACCTGTCCGACAGCGACTTTTTGGCGAACAGATTTTTCTTTACCGGCACTGACACCGCTCTTGGCGCCGGCATACTCAACCAGGGCAGCATCCACGCTGCCGACAAAGGTGTGGTTGCACTGATCGCCCCGCGGGTTGTTAACGAGGGCACCATGGAAGCGGCCAAAGGTACGGTAGTAATGGCTGCTGGAGACCAGGTCACACTGGACTTTGTCGGCGACGGGCTCATCAATGTGGCCGTTGACAAAGGCACCATCGATGCGCTGGCCGACAACAAGGGTCTGATCAAGGCAGACGGTGGTACCGTTGTTATGACCGCCAGGACCGCCAACGACATCATCTCAACGGTGGTCAACAACGAAGGCGTCATAGAAGCGCAGACCATAGACAACAGATCCGGCAGGATTTTCCTGCTTGGCGATATGGAGCACGGTCGGACCACCATATCCGGAACGCTGGATGCTTCGGCGCCCAACGGCGGTGACGGCGGCTTTATAGAGACTTCGGCGGCCAGTGTCAAGGTCGCTGACAGCGCAAAGGTTACCACCGCTTCTTCCCAGGGGAAAACCGGCACTTGGTTGATCGACCCGAAGGATTTCACCATTGCCGCTGACGGAGATATGACCGGCGCTGCGGTAGGCGCGGCTTTGAATACTACGGATCTGATCATTCAGAGTAGTGCCGGAGCCACTGACGGTGGCGGGGACATCTTTGTCAAGGATAACATCACCAAAACCGCCACAACCGGCAGTGCAACCACCCTGACTCTCAGGGCGGACAGAAATGTCATCGTAAATCCCGATGCAGTGGCGGACACCGCTGACATCACTTCAACGGGCGACCAGTTGAATGTCGTGATCTGGTCGAACAGCCAGAATACCGGCAGCGGAGTGGTCGAGATCAACAATACCGCCATAGCTACCAAGGGCGGCCATCTGTTCATAGGTGGCGGGCCGGCCGCAACGGATACATGGAATGGCCTTGCGGTGCCCGGCGCTTCGGCACAGGGCACTGCCGGCAAACCGGACGGAGTCCTGCTGAATGGCGCCACAATTGACACCACCGTCACGCCGGGAAGCACCGTTGGCGCCGGCGCCGTATTCATGAGTGGTCTGGGGGCTGACAGTGATGTGAATGGCGGAACCGGCGGTGTTGGCGTCAAGGTCACCGGTACAAACAGCATCAAGGGCGGCAATGTCGAAATCATCGGCCAGGGCGGCAGAGGAGTTGACGGCGGTACAACGGGCGGTCATGGCGGTGCCGGCATCGAGATAGCAACCGGCGGATCGCTAACCATAGTTGGTGGTGATCCAACAGTGACGGAAACGAGACCGGTGGATTATGACGTCGATGGTTACCGTGCCCCTGGCAGCACAGAAACTGTTGCCGGTAACTCGCGTGTTGTCATCAGGGGCATCGGTGGGAGTGGCGGCAGTGCTGCAACTGCCGATGGCGCCAGCGCATTGGGCGCGACCGGCGGGGATGGCGGCAGCGGCATCCTGGTGGACGGTGTACTGGATATCACCTCCCACGGTCAGGACTATGATAAGGCATGGGATGGCTTGAAACGTATCTATAATAATTATGGTCAATATATTGATACGCTGCCTGAGACCCATCACTATACCCAGTCAGCTGTTCAGGTTTATGCCAATGGCGGCACTGGCGGTAATGCCGATGGCGGCAACGGGTCTGGCGCAACCGGCAACGGCGGCAGTGCAATTGGCGGCAAAGGCGGCACCGGTTTGGTGGTGGGGGCGGGCAGCACTTTCACGGCTGATGCCGATAACGGCGGCATAACCCTGTCGGCAAATCGTACGGTTGTGTTCGGAACATTCAGCAATTATGTGTCGGTTGGCGGCAATGCAGGCGGCAGTGCGATCGGCGGCTTCTCGGAACAGGCTGACGGCGGCTCGGCGACCGGAGGCGCAGGTGGCCATGGCATCCAGATCGGCAGTAATGCTACGTTTGACCTGAACAGTGATGCCAAAGATGTTTCGCTGCAGGCATACGGTGCGTATGGCGGCGACGCCCGCGCCGGTTCGGCGCTTAACGGAACCGGCGGCGATACAGCGGGTGGGGCGGGCGGCGCTGGTATGGCCATTGGCGACACCGAGATGAAGCTGACCGGAGGCAATGTTGCTGTTACCGCGATCGGCGGTTCTGGCGGCGCTGCCAATAACGCCCAGGTTGTCCAAAGCAACACCTGGAGCCCTACCTATAATACCTGGAATGGCTCCCAGTATGTGGATGTACCGATTAATGTGACCATTGACGCCACCGACCCTACCCAGGTCACGGTAGAATACTACGCCCAATACCCTTTGTGTCCCGGCATGTTGGTGACCGGCCCCGGCATTCCTGACGGCACCCTGATCAAGGATGTTGTTTCAACCGGCTACAATAATATCGTTTTCCACCTGACTGCTGCGGCAACCCCTGGGACCTTCAGCGCCGGAGATTTGGTAACCAGCTTCCCGACCAAGTTTGCGGGCACTGCCCGAAGTGGCGATTCCGGTTCCGGCATCCTGGCGCCCAATGGCTCGATCAAGGTTGAGGCAGCCGGTAATGTGGAAATCAGGAGTGGCGGCAGTCACGCAGGATACGCAGTGGGCACCAATGGCCTGTACGGCGACGGAGGCAATGCCTTTGGCGGCGACGCCGGTTTTGGCATGGAGTTACATAACCTGAACATCAATACTGCCGGCGGAGATGTGGCCATCTTCTCCAATGGCGGTAGTTCCGGTTCAGCCAATGGTGGTGATGCCATTGCTGACGGCAATGGCGGCAATGCCACAAGTGGCAATTCCGGTTCCGGCATTGCCGTAACCAACCTGACCGTGAGCGCAAGCGGTAATGTCACCATAACTGCGAGCGGTTCCCAGAGCTCCTACGCCAATGGCGGCACAGCCTTTGGCAATGGCAATGGGGGCGATGCTTTGGGTGGCGGCGGCGGTGACGGGCTTGACTTAGCAGGCATCATGGATGTGAAGGCAGGTGGCGACATTGCGCTGGCTAAAATCTATAGTTATGGCAGCTACACAGGGACTTATGCCGGCATTGTCGGCGGTCGCGGCGGTCGTGCAAGCGGCGGCGATGCCTATGGCACCGGCAATGGCGGCAGCGCTGTTGCCGGCGGCAGCGGGAGCGGAATCGTAGTCGCAAGCAGCGGCAGCCTGGCACTGGATGCGGGCAATGACGTATTGCTCAGTGTGTCTGGCGGATATGGCGGATATGCTACCGGCGGGGATTCACTGCAGGGCAATGGCGGCAACGCAACGGCCGGCGACGGCGGAGCCGGCATCAAGCTGGCCGGTGCCATGTCAGTGGTGTCCGGTGGAGATGTCGTGCTGGCCAATCGCGAAGTCGGCACCTACACATATGGCAGTGTCGTGACAACTGAAACCCGCACGAGAACCGGCATTCGCGGCGGCGGTGGCGGCAGGGCAAGAGGCGGCAATGCATATGGAGCAGGCGATGGCGGCAATGCCGTAGCCGGCAGTGGCGGCAAAGGGATCGAAGTTGCAAGCAGCAGCCTGGTATTGGCTGCCGGCAATAATGCCATGCTGAGCGTATTGGGCGGATATGGCGGCTCTGCTTATGGCGGAAATTCACCGAGCGGCAATTTGGGCGGTAATGCCACCGGTGGCAATGGCGGAGCCTCCCTTTCTGTTTCGGGCAATTTAACGGTGACGGCCGGCGAGGATGTCTTGTTGGTTGACACCCTTACACGCAACTACATCAACTCCGACCCCGCATACAACTCGACATACACGAGCACTCAGGCCGGTATTCGTGGCGGTGGCAGCGGCAACGCAGCCGGCGGCTATGGGCATATTGTCGCTGGTGGCACGGCAACGGCAGGCGTTGCCGGCAACGGCATAACACTATCCTCCGGGAGCATCGACATTGAAGCGGGCCGCGACGTGGTTATAGGTGCATCTGGCGGCGGTACGGCAGGTTATGGCCCCAAACTGTTCAAAAGCGTCAGCAGATACTCGGGAACTTCCGGCGGTTCCTCAGCACACGGGATCGGGCAGGATTCGACAGGCAGTCTTGGCAGCGACGGCATAAACATCGCGGTCGATACGACTATGGATATTGCGGCCGGTCGCGACCTGGTTTTAACAGCGCTGGGCGGTAACGGCGGATTTGCCGGCTATGCTGGCAGATCTGTCAAGATGTTAAGCGTTTCCTCGTATTACAGCCCTTCGAGGATCGGTGGCACCGGAGGCTCACACGCCGGCGATGCCCTTGGGGGCGCAGGTGGCAATGGGATTGCGGTGGCAGGTTCCCTGAACGCGACTTCAGTTGGCAATGCCGAGCTCAATTTCCGTGGCGGGAATGGCGGCAATGCAATGGGCGGCAATGTAACCGGCCTTGTAACCGGTGTGGCTGCGGGGAATGCGACCGGCGGCGCGGGTGGCAGCAGCTTGTATATCAAAAATACCGGTACTGTTGCGGTCAACCCACCACAGGTCGTGGCACCGGGTACTGTCTACCTGAATGCCTCGTCCACGGGCGGCATAAACGTCAATCTTTTAGGAGGGAGCGGCGGCGGAGCCCGGGGCGGCAATGCTGTCGGCGCCAATTCCATTACATTGACAGACGTGCAATTGGCTTTGTTGACGGAGGGGATGACTGTCACTAGCGATGCTGCCGGCACCATTCCGGAAGGCACTTACGTCAGCTATGTCGGCAACTATTCCAATTCCATAATGCTTTCGAACAGGGTTACGGGAATTGGCGTTGATCCCTCCGATACCCTGACCTTTACCAATGGCATTGATATCCCTGTTACCGTAACAGGCATAACGGCTTTTGGGGCGAACGACAAAGGCGGCAATGCCTTTGGCGGCGCCGGTGGGAGCACAATTAAAAGCGAAGCGAATCTCGATGTTGTAATAAGCGCCAATGCCGGCGACATCGGTTTGGCATTCCGGGGCGGCAGTGGTGGCGATGCTGCCGGCGGTGACGGCGTCCTCAACGGTGGCAATGCGGCAGGCGGTAACGGCGGCAGTGGCATTTTGTTGGATAATGGCGTGGATTTACATGTTGCCACTAATGGTCATGCGCAGGTTTACGCATTTGGCGGGTCGGGCGGAGATGCCTCGGGGGGCAACCCGGATGCTCCCAATGCCGGTGGCCAGGAAGCCGGATCCGGCGGAAATGGCATTGACATGCCTTCAGGCACCATTGCCATAGTCAGCCGGAATGCGGTATCCGTATATGCTTACAGCGGCTCCGGCGGCAATGGGGACCCTTCTCATGTCGGGAAGGCCATAAACATGGGGAGCAGTTCGATGGTCAGTACCGCACCCCTGTCCATATCCGGCACCGGAGACATCTTCCAGGGCAACGATGCCGCCATACAGGCGCCGGAGCTTGGCATCGGCATTGATGGGAGCGCTTACCTGAACGGCTCCGGCAACACGATCGGCACATTCGCTTTTGCCGGCAATCATGTGGAAGTGGTGAACCAGGGGGCTTTGACCATCGGTTCCGTTGATGGACTGAATGGCATAACTGCAACCGGCACGGCAAAGGTCCAGACAGTAGGGGATACTGCAGATATCACCCTCAGTCAGGCCGTTTCCGGCACTGATGGCGTCACCCTGGCAACGGGCGGCAATTTCATAAACCAGGCCGGCGTTGATGCTCTGGCCTCCTCCGCTGGCCGCTGGCTGGTTTATTCTCAAGACCCGGCCAAGGACGGACGCGGCGGAATGGATTATGATTTTATCGAATATAACAAGACATACGATGAGTCACCAACTCCGGAAACCGGCAATGGCTTCCTTTACACGCTCGCCCCGACCGTAACGATAGGTTTTGCCGGTACCATATCCAAGCAGTATGACACCACAAAAACAGCGGCTCTTGCAGATGAAAATTTCAGTGTCAGCGGTGCCGTGAATAATGATGACATTGTCTTTACCATTGGTGCGGCCGAATTTGACAACAAAAACGTTGGCAGCGGCAAGACCGTAACCGTAAGCGATGTTGCCTTGTCTGCAATCACAGACTCTAACGGTAAGGAAGTTTACGGCTATCAGCTTGCAGCAAATACCTTGGGCGGCAATGTGGGTGAAATAACCAAAGCGCCCGTGACCGCAACCGGAGTTGCCGTGCAAGCGCAGGACAAGGTGTATGATGCAACCACCGCCGCCACCATAACCGGCGCCACGTTGCAGGGTATGCTGGGAAGCGATGATCTGAGCCTGTCCGGCAGTTTTGCCGACAAGAATGTGGGTAACGACAAAGTAGTTACGGCCAGCCTCGCTGGTGCTGATGCCGGCAACTACGACCTGGTTCAGCCAACCGGACTTGCTGCTGACATCACGCCGGCAACCATGACGACAACCAATGCCGTGGCCCATGACAAGGTGTATGACTCAACTACCGCGGCAATAATAACCGCCTCCCTGCAGGGCATACTGGGAAGCGATGATGTTGCCCTGGCTGGCGGAGGGGAATACGAAAGCAGCGAAGTTGCCATAAATATCCCGGTTACTTCACACCTGACGCTGACCGGAACAGACGCCGGCAACTACAATCTTGTCCAGCCCCTTGGCCTCACAGCCAATATTATTGCCGGCAATGCAGTTCAGGATATGGTAGAAGCATCCCATGCCTACCCTCCCCATGACAATAGGGATCCGGTGACTACTGGTGGCGGGAATACCTTTGGTAACGTGCAAAGTCAGGTCTTTATTTCAGACACAACTGGCACAGGTGCCGGCACCGGTATTGGCGGCGCGGGCGGAGCTGGTGCAACCGGGGGGCAGGGCGCGCCAATGACTCTCTCGGATGGTACCACGACAACTGCCGTGGCATTCTCGACCCATGGAACTACCATGACCATAACCACTGGCCCGGATTCAGGCGCCGGGCAAGGGAGCACGACCGTGATGGTACAAAACCTCCCGGTTTATAGCCAGCTTGGTGAAGCGGAGCCAGCCCTGCAGGCTACCTATACTGTCAAAGGCGGCACAAACAGTATATCCGTGACCCCTCACGGCCCTGCCGATGCTTCCTCCCCGCCGTCCTTGTCGGATAGTTCCGCTGTTTCTTCAAGCGCATCATTTACGCTTTCAATGCCTGATGGCAAAGTGGCAATTTTCACGGTCACTCTGTCCGCGGGCGGGACATTGTTTGTTAACCTGCCACAAAACGGAGATGCCGGAATCGATATGCAGCAGGCTCTTCTTGCCGGACTGGAGGCCTTGAAAGATAGTGGCGAGCAAGGTTTGTCCGGGATCAAGGCCGTAGTGATAAGAAAGCCCTGATTGCGTAAGCAGGGAGTAATTGGATAGGGCGCCACCAGGGCGCCCTATTTAGTTTCCGGACGGAAACGGCCCTTTTCCGCCCTGGCGGCGTCAATCTTCGGCCTTGCTTGTGCGGCGTACTGATGTACGCCTCCGCGCAATTCCTTGATTTCCTTGCCAGGACGAAAAATTGCTCGTTTCCAAATTGAAATTACAATTCAGAGGTCAGTAAACATGAATGACAGCAGAGCCGTGCATGAGATAAGCTACACCATTTCCGCACGTGGCAAGACCGATGATATTCCGGTTATGGCATTTCTCAAGGGGAATTTCGGTATTATTCCCTTGAGCCGGGTTGACAGCATTTTCGGGTTTGTTGAACGCTGCACTTTATACGGCGGCCGGCCATTTGTGCGGAGGCAGTTAAGTGACTCTGATGTCCTTGCCATGTACGAGCACTCC
The DNA here is from genome assembly GCA_003574895.1 of Geobacter sp. GTDB lineage: Bacteria > Desulfobacterota > Desulfuromonadia > Geobacterales > Pseudopelobacteraceae > JACPFJ01. The sequence goes on along the minus strand of PJFB01000013.1, from coordinate 35,856 downwards.
ATAGGCCTGCGTATCCCCTTGACAAACCTTTTTGTCAGTGCGGATGAATATAAGGAGTATAATTGGTTACTTGATAAATATCATCGCGCGGGCAACTCGATAATTACCACTGACGATGATCTTGCTCGCTGGATAAGGCGCGATTATCCCGATTACCATCTCGAAGCAAGTGTGATAAAAAATATCGATACCCATGAAAAAATAAATGCGGCACTTGACCTTTACGATACAGTGATTCTGCCCATGCGACTGAATCTGCATTACGACTTTCTGGATAAGATTGCCCAAAAACGACGAATAACACTTTTCGCCAATGCGGGGTGCGCATTTAACTGCCCCGCTAAAATCTGTTATCAGGCTATCTCGGGTATGAACAAGTTTGAAGGTGCCAAGTTTATGTGCTCCAAGGCCACCATGCCGCGCGAGGAGTTGGGCATGGTGGATTTTGATCTTGAAAAGCTTGCCGCAATGGGGTTTAAACGATTCAAGCTCTTACGGGTAAAACCCGGTGGGATCACCGGATTCTGATACTCTGCAAATTCATTTGAGGAATGGCAATTTACCCAGTGCTTATATTCTCGGATTCGTTATTTTTATACAGCTTGTTGCTGGGTTTTGCCGCACAGTCAATCGGCAGCTCTCTTGGTATGGCTTACAGCGTGACATGCTCATCGGTGCTGTTGGCCATGGGTATCCCGCCTGCCATGGTAAGTGCCACTGTCCACTCTTCCGAGGTTGCCAACCGCCTTTTCTCGGGGCTTTCGCATTTCAGGTACGGCAACGTGGACACTGTCGTCTTTAAGCGCCTGGCCCTGTTCGGTGCGCTGGGGGCATTCATCGGCGCCTTTGTCGTTGTGTATCTTCCGGTGAAGATCATGCGCCCGATAATTGCCGCGATGCTCCTGGTAATGGGTATGCGAATACTTTATACCGGTTTCCGCCGGGCCGGGATGCAACAACGGGAAACGCGGCTGGGCCCTCTGGGCTTTGCCGGTGGCCTGGTGGATGTGATCGGCGGAGGAGGATGGGGCCCGGTGGTTACCGCTACTCTGATTCTTCGCGGTAATCAGACTCACATGGTTGTCGGGTCGATAAACTTTGCCAAATTCTTTGTAGCGGTGGTTGAATCTCTTACCCTTATATTTCTGCTCAAGGTCCCGCAGTGGCATATCATCGCCGGCTTGATTGCCGGAGGAGCGCTGGCCGCCCCGCTGGCGGCCCGTAGTTGCCGCAAGCTGCCCCCCCGTGCGTTGACGCTGCTGGTGGGTGCCCTTGTCTGTGCCCTTAGCATCAGAACACTTATAAAGGCCTTGTTATGAATAGCTTGATCCGCCCATGCGGCAATCAACTCGAATCCGAAAGCATCGAGATCCTTCGTGAAGCTGTGGCTGGGGCGGCCAATCCGGTCATGCTGTATTCCATGGGCAAAGATTCGTCCGTGATGCTGCACCTGGCCCGCAAGGCCTTCTATCCGGCTATTCCCCCATTTCCCCTGCTGCACGTGGACACCACGTGGAAGTTTCGCGAGATGTACCTGCACCGGGAACGAATGGCGGCGGAGTCCGGCATGACGCTCCTGACCCATGTTAACCGGGATGGTCAGGCGGCAGGTGTCACCCCATTTACCCATGGCTCCTCTTACTACACGGATATCATGAAAACCGAGGCTCTGAAACAGGCCCTCGATCTTCATGGTTTTGATGTCGTGTTTGGAGGCGCGCGGCGCGACGAGGAAAAATCCCGCGCCAAGGAGCGCATTTTCTCCTTCCGTTCATCTGGCCATCGATGGGACCCTAAAATGCAGCGCCCTGAATTGTGGAACCTGTACAACACCAGAATCAGGCAGGGAGAAAGTCTGCGTGTCTTTCCCCTGTCCAATTGGACGGAACATGATATATGGGAGTATATCCATCAGGAACGGATCCCGATAGTTCCGCTCTATTTTGCCAAGGAGCGTCCAGTGGTGCTGCGGGGCGGGACCTGGATCATGGTGGATGATGCACGGCTGCCCCTGGAGCCTGGAGAGCTGCCGCAAATGCGCATGGTGCGTTTTCGTACCCTGGGCTGCTATCCCCTGACCGGAGCAATCGAGAGCTCGGCAGCCACCCTGGAGGAGATTATTGCCGAAACCTTCCAAGCCCGGGTTTCGGAACGCCAGGGGCGGCTGATAGACTCTGATCAGCCAGGCTCGATGGAGAAGAAAAAGCAGGAGGGTTATTTCTGATGGCCGTTGATAGGTGTACCCTCCGCTTTATCACCTGCGGCAGCGTGGATGACGGCAAATCGACCCTGATCGGGCGCCTGCTGCACGAGTCGAAGTCAATCTTCGAAGATCAGTTGGCAGCACTTGAGACCGATTCGCGCCAGTACGGCACCCAAGGGGAGCGGATCGATTTCGCCCTGCTGGTGGATGGCCTTCAGGCCGAACGGGAGCAGGGGATCACCATAGACGTGGCCTACCGTTTTTTTGCTACCGACAAGCGGCGTTTCATAGTGGCCGATACCCCCGGACACGAGCAATACACCCGCAATATGGCCACCGGTGCATCCACTGCTGTTTTGGCCATTATCCTGGTTGATGCGCGCAAGGGGGTATTGACGCAGACCAGGCGTCATACCCGCATTGTTGCGATGATGGGAATCCGCCATGTAGTGCTGGCCGTCAACAAGATGGATCTGGTTGGCTTCAATGAGTCAACCTTCAACAGTATCGTTGCCGATTTCCGCCAGTTTGCCGAGGCATCCGGTTTTCTGTCCATACAGGCCATGCCCCTCAGTGCCCTGGAGGGGGATAACGTGGTGTTTACCAGTTCCCGGACCCCATGGTATTCGGGCCCCGGTCTGCTGCCATACCTTGATTCGGTGGAGACGGATGCGGATGCCGTTCATTCGGCGTTCCGCATGCCGGTGCAGTGGGTCAATCGGCCCAACCTGGACTTTCGTGGTTTTTGTGGTCGGGTGGCACAAGGGGAGGTGCGGCCGGGTGACCAGATACGTATTCTCCCTTCCGGAGTCGAGAGCCGGGTCAAAGAAATCGTGGTCTGGCAAGGGAATAAGGAATGTGCCATTGGCGGCGAAGCTGTAACCATAACGCTTGCCGATGAGGTTGATGTCAGTCGCGGGGATATGATCGTCTCTGCTGCTGACCCGCCGCAAGTGGCTGACCAGTTTGAGGCTCGCCTGCTCTGGATGTCCGAGCATCCAATGGTGGCAGGGCGCCCCTATCTGCTCAAGCTGCATGCCAAGGAAGTTACGGCGACGGTTTCTGCAATCAAGTACCGAGAAGATGTGAACAACGGCGCGCATCTGGCGGCCAGGTCATTGGGGTTGAATGAAATAGGCGTTGTCAATATCAGTATGAGCCAGGCCGTGGCGTTTGAACCCTACTCGGTAAGCCGCATACTGGGCGGATTCATCCTGATAGACAAGCTCTCCCTGGAAACGCTCGGGGCGGGGATGATAGACTTCGCCCTGAGACGTGCCAACAACATCCACTGGCAGGCACTGGAAATAGATCGCAAGGCCAGAGCGTTGATAAAACATCAGAAGCCATGCTGCATCTGGTTTACCGGTCTGTCGGGTTCGGGCAAGTCAACAATAGCAAACCTGCTTGAGAAACGGCTCCACGCCGAAGAACGTCATACCTATATCCTGGACGGCGATAATGTGCGGCACGGATTGAACCGGGATCTGGGTTTTACCGAGGCCGACCGGGTTGAGAACATCCGCAGGATTGCCGAAGTTGCCCGGTTGATGGTTGATGCCGGGTTGATAGTGCTGGTGTCGTTCATATCGCCATTCAGTTCGGAGCGCCGGATGGCGCGGGAACTGTTCGCAGATGGAGAGTTCATAGAGGTTTTTGTCGACACTTCCCTTGAAGAGTGCGAACGGCGCGACCCGAAGGGTTTATATGCAAAGGCCAGGCGGGGCGAACTTAAGAATTTTACCGGCATTGACAGCGCCTACGAACCTCCTGAACATCCTGAGGTTCGACTGGAAAGTGGCATAAAACCGGAAAATTGCGTAGAGAAAATCATGGCGGAAATCAACAGAAAACCTGATTAGTACTGATCTCCCGCAAAAAGATGTCATCCCCGAATGGTTCTATCGGGGATCTATGTTTTTCAATCAGTTTAACGTCTGGATTCCGGCTTAAAGCTTGCCGGAATGACAATAGCGGCAGATTAGTGCTAATCAGGACAGAAAATAGCTCTCAGTCGTTAGATCGCCAAAATTATTGAATTGGGTACTTCACCAGGGTACCCAATTTTTTTTTGCTGAAATCTCTTGCGTCTTTGCCGGAGCCATAAATTTGTGTCGTGTAGGTTATGGCCGCGTTTTCAGCATGTTGGCTGATATATCAAAAAAAATCATGCGGAATTGACAGCAAAGCACATCAAGGTAATATTTGAATATACTGAACCGGCGACATCCTGACCAAGGAGGAGTGGCAATGCAAGTTTCGCGAAGGCAGTTTTTCAAATTTTGTGCCGGTGGTCTGGGCAGTTCCAGTGTCGTGGCGCTTGGCTTTCCGGTGGCAGATGCCCAGGCAGAGGTGCGTGAGTTCAAGCTGGCCCGCAGCAGCGAGACCCGCAACACCTGCCCCTACTGCTCGGTGAGTTGCGGACTGATCATGCACAGCCTGGGGGACAGGGCGAAAAATGCCGAAGCCTCCATCTTCCACATCGAAGGAGACCCGGACCATCCGGTGAATCGCGGCACCCTCTGCCCCAAGGGCGCGGGCCTGGTGGACTTCATTCACAGCCCCAACCGTCTCAAGTATCCGGAATACCGCGCCCCCGGCTCCAAAGAGTGGCAACGCATCTCCTGGGATGAGGCCTTTACGCGGGTGGCCCGGCTGATGAAGGATGACCGGGACAAGAACTTCATTGCCAGGAACGCCGCCGGCGACACAGTCAACCGATGGGTGTCCGCCGGCTTCCTGGCGGCCTCGGCGTCCAGCAACGAATCCGGTTACATCACCCATAAGGTCATCCGCAACCTGGGCATGCTGGCCTTCGACAATCAGGCCCGGGTCTGACACGGCCCCACGGTGGCCAGTTTGGCCCCCACATTCGGTCGCGGCGCAATGACCAACCACTGGGTGGACATCAAGAACGCCAATGTCATCATCGTCATGGGCGGCAATGCCGCCGAGGCCCACCCCTGCGGCTTCAAATGGGTGACCGAGGCCAAGGCCCACAACAAAGCCAGGTTCATCGTGGTGGACCCCCGCTTCACCCGCTCGGCAGCGGTGGCGGACCTTTATGCGCCGTTGCGCACCGGCACGGACATCGCCTTCCTGGGTGGGGTGATCAACTACCTGCTCTCCCACGACAGGATCCAGCACGAATACGTCAAGGCCTACAGCAACGCCCCCTTCATCGTGGCCGAAGGGTACAAATTCGACGAGGGCCTGTTCTCGGGCTACGACGAGGCGGCACGCAAATATGACCGCTCCACCTGGGCCTACGAGATTGGGTCGGACGGCTACGCCAAAGTGGACGAAACCCTGCAGCACCCCCGCTGCGTGCTGCAACTTCTCAAGCAGCACTATGCCCGCTATACGCCGGAAGTGGTCAGCAACATCTGCGGCACCCCCAGAGAGACGTTCCTCAAAGTATGCGAGATAATCGCCACCACCTCGGTGCCGGACCGCACCCTGACCTTCATGTATGCCCTGGGCTGGACCCAGCACACGGTGGGCTCGCAGATGATCCGTACCGCGGCCATGGTGCAGCTCCTCCTGGGCAACGTGGGCATGGCCGGGGGCGGGGTGAATGCCCTGCGGGGCCACTCCAACATCCAGGGGCTCACCGACCTGGGGCTGCTGTCCAACCTGCTTCCCGGCTACCTCACCCTGCCGGGCGAAAAGGAGACCGACTTCCAGGGCTACATTGCCAAGCGGGCCCTCAAGCCGTTGCGGCCCGGCCAGATGTCCTACTGGCAGAACTACGCCAAGTTCCACGTCAGCCTGATGAAGGCCTGGTTCGGCCCTGCCGCCACCAAGGAGAACAACTGGTGCTACGATTGGCTCCCCAAGCTGGACAAGGTGTACGACGTGCTCCAGGTGTTCGAGCTGATGCACCAGGGCAAGCTGAACGGCTACTTCTGCCAGGGCTTCAATCCCCTGGCCTCCATACCCAACAAGGCTAAGCTGATCAAGGCCATGTCCACGCTGAAATACCTGGTGGTGATCGACCCCCTGGCCACGGAAACCTCCTGCTTCTGGGAGAACCACGGCGATTACAACGACGTGGACCCGGCCAAGATCCAGACCGAGGTCATCCGCCTTCCTTCCACCTGCTTTGCCGAGGAGAACGGCTCCCTCACCAACAGCGGCCGCTGGCTGCAATGGCACTACAAGGGTGCGCCGCCGCCGGGGGATGCCAGGCCCGATGCCGACATCATCGCCGGCATCTTCCTCAAACTGCGGGACCTGTACCGCAAGGAAGGCGGCGCCTTCCCGGATCCGATCCTGAATCTTACCTGGGACTACTGGCTTCCCCATGCGCCTGCCCCCGAGGAGCTGGCCATGGAGTACAACGGCAAGGCTCTGGCTGACCTCACCGACCCCAAGGACCCGACCAAGGTACTGCTCAAGAAAGGCCAGCAATTGGACGGTTTTGGCCAGCTCAGGGACGACGGTTCCACCAGTTGCGGCTGCTGGCTCTATTCCGGAGCCTGGACAGAAAAGGGCAACTTGATGGCCCGGCGGGACAATTATGACCCATCGGGCCTGGGTACCACGCTCAACTGGGCCTTTGCCTGGCCGGCCAACCGGCGCGTCCTGTACAACCGGGCTTCCTGCGATCCGTCCGGCAAGCCGTGGGACCCGAAGCGCAAGCTGATTGGCTGGGACGGGGCCAAGTGGAGCGGCGCCGACATACCGGACTTCAAGCCCGATTCCGCCCCTGGCGACGGCATGAACCCCTTCATCATGCAGCCGGAAGGGGTGGGGCGGCTGTTTGCCCTGGACAAGATGGCGGAAGGGCCGTTCCCGGAGCACTACGAGCCCTTCGAGACCCCCATCGACACCAACCCGCTGCACCCGAAGGTGGTCAGCAATCCAGCGGCCCGGGTGTTCAAGGGCGATCTGGAGGCCTTTGGCAAGAGCAGGGAGTTTCCCTATGCCGCCACCACCTACCGCGTCACCGAGCATTTCCATTTCTGGACCAAGCATACCCGGCTGTCGTCCATCCTGCAGCCGGAGCAGTTCGTGGAGATCAGCGAGGAGTTGGCCAGGGAAAAGGGGATCAGGGCGGGCAATTGGGTCAAGGTTTGGTCCAACCGGGGTTTCATCAAGGCGATAGCAGTGGTGACCAAGCGCATCAAGCCCCTGCAGGTCAACGGCAAGACCGTTCACCATGTGGGTATCCCGATCCACTGGGGTTTTAAGGGCATTGCCAAGGACGGCTATCTGGCCAACACCCTGACCCCCTTCGTGGGTGACGCCAACACCCAGACCCCGGAGTTCAAATCGTTCCTGGTCAACATAGAGAAGGCATAGCCCAAAGAAGTTGCCATAGAACGCGGATGACGCGGATTGAGCGGATGAACGCAGATTTTTTGAAGTTGCCTGTTTTTGATCAGTGAGAATCCGCTCAAATCAGATTTGATCCGCGTTCCATGGCCTTTGGCCTTTAGGAGAATAACCATGGCACTGCAATCATTGGACATAACCCGTTGTTCCGCCACCACCACCCCATCGCCCGGCCAGCGCCACACCCAGGAGGTGGCCAAGCTGATCGATATCTCCAAATGCATCGGCTGCAAGGCCTGCCAGGCGGCGTGCATGGAGTGGAACGATACCCGCGACGCCATAGGCACCAACCATGGCGTGCTCGACGACCCACCTGACCTGACCGCGAACTCCTGGACCGTGATGCGTTACGCCGAGGTGGAAACGGACCGGGGCCTGGAGTGGCTCATCCGCAAGGACGGCTGCATGCACTGCGCCGAACCGGGCTGTCTCAAGGCGTGCCCTGCGCCGGGCGCCATCGTGCAGTACAGCAACGGCATCGTGGATTTCCATGAGGGAAACTGCATCGGCTGCGGCTACTGCATCACCGGCTGCCCGTTCAATATCCCCCGCCTGTCGCAGCTGGACAGCAAGGTCTACAAGTGCACCCTCTGCTCCGACCGGGTTGCGGTGGGGCTGGAGCCGGCCTGCGTCAAGACCTGTCCCACCGGGGCCATCGTGTTCGGTACCAAGGAGGCGATGACCCACCATGCCGAAGGCCGCATCGCAGACCTCAGGGAGCGGGGTTTTGCCAAGGCCGGGATCTACGACCCCCAAGGGGTTGGCGGCACCCATGTGATGTATGTGCTGCAACATGCCGACAGACCTGAACTTTACAGCGGCCTCCCCGGGAATCCTTCCATTGGGCCGATGGTCGAACTCTGGAAGGGTGCTGCCAAGCCGGTGGCCTCCATTGCCCTGGCAGCGGTCGCTGCCGGCGCGTTTTTCCACTACGTGACCACGGGGCCCAAAGAGGTCTCGGAGAAGATCGAAAAGGAGTTTGAAGATGAAAAATGACTCCGATAAACTGCTCCGTTTTACGGCATCGGAGCGGGTCAACCACTGGCTGGTTGCCATCACGTTCTTTCTGCTGGCCCTGTCGGGGCTGGCATTCTTCCATCCCTTCTTCTACCCCCTGAATCAGCTGTTTGGCGGTGGGGTCTGGACACGCATCCTCCATCCATTTTTCGGGGCCGGGATGATCATCTTCTTTGGCGGCATGTTTCTCCGGTTCCGGCGGCTCTCCATCATGACGCCGACCGACAGGGAATGGCTGGGCCACATGCGCGAGATGATAAACGGCGATGACCGGAACATGCCGGAGGCGGGCAAGCTGAACGGCGGCCAGAAACTGATGTTCTGGTCGCTGGTGGTCTGCATGGTGCTGCTGGTGCTGTCCGGCTTAGTTATCTGGCGCGCCTACTTCTCGTTCCTGTTCCCGGTTGGCCTGGTCCGCCTCGCAGCCGTGGTGCACGCGGCAGCAGGGGCAATAATGATCGCCCTCATAATCGGTCACATCTACCTCGCCATCTGGACCAGGGAGAGCATCGACGCCATGCTGTTCGGCCGGGTCAGAAAGGCCTGGGCGAAACAGCATCATCCGGCTTGGTTCCGGGAGATGACCGGAGGGGGCAAATGAATACCGAAACCCGCATCCCTGAGCCAGGCCGGATGGAAGCGCCGGTGGGGGAGATCCGCTTTGTCCGCCTCCCTGGCCGGGACCTGTTCACCCTCCGCGCCGAACGGCTCCGTCATCTGTCCGAGGGGCACTCTCTTGGAGGGTACCTGGCCTTTCTGGCCTTGCTTGCGGATGCCCAGCAGGTGGCCCTGGACCTGTTCCCGGCGTTGCCTCTGCCCGATCCAGGGGAACAGGCGCTCTGCCGCGCCCATGGCATGCCGCTCCTGGCTGCCCGTTCCTGGCCCCGGGACCAGGCCTGGCGGGAGGGGCTGGCCACGATCCTCCAGCGGATGACTGAGGCTGCCCTGCCAATGGCGGCCCAGGAGACTGCAGCAGGCTTGGCGCTGGTGAGTGAAACCGGGTTGGAGGAGCTGGCTGATCGGGTTCTGGCGGGGGATTTGAGTGGCATTCTGCCCCAGGAGCTGCCTTTTGTGGCTGCCGCTTTGCAGGTCTATTGGGTGCATATGGCGTCGGGGCTGGGGGAACAAGCGGTTGCCCGCCTGGAAGAGGGGGGGCTATGCCCGGTGTGCGGATCATACCCGATGGCAGGTGTCGTACGCAGCGGCGGGAGAGAGCAGGGATTGCGCTACCTCTGCTGCTCTCTCTGCGCCTCGCAGTGGCACATGGTGCGGATCAAGTGCAGCAACTGCGCATCCACCGGCGGAATAGAACACCACACCATCGAAGGCTCCAACGGTGCCATCAAAGTGGAGAGTTGCGTTGACTGCGGCACTTACCTGAAGCTGTTGTACCTGGAAAAGGACTCCGGGATGGAGGCGATGGCCGACGATCTGGCCACCCTTGTCCTGGATATGCTGATGGACAACAAGGGCAAGACGCGCGGCGGCCCGAACCTGTTTATCCACCCGGGCACCCATTGACCTGCAAAATTTGCTATCGTCACCATGATGGTTTCACAATAGCCCGCCTATGACCGGCGGGCTATTTTTATGATACGCAACCCATGGGGAGTGTATCCGACCATAGCGACCGATTCCCGATCCAGCTAGACGTATTGCATGTCGTCGGAGTTTTACTTGCAGCCGTATCCCTTCAAATCCCGTCTGCCCGGCCTCTGCCTTGCACTCTCCATTCTTGCCTACTTGCGTTGCGGATGTGCGGGACCTACAGCTTTGCCCACCCGTAACACTGCTCCAGGTGTATAGTTGATTTTAATGTTTTCTGGTGGTAGGTTTTCGCGCAACTTAATGTATTTATATGGACGCGTGAGTTGATATTATTCCAGGGAGGCACCGTGACCCTTCGAGCCATTCTAACCATGTTGTTGTTTTTCTGCTTCTCATCGACAGGATTCGCATCTGAACAGGTATTTTTCTACCATACCGATCCGGCGGGGACACCGTTGTCGATGACCGATTCCAATGGCAGTGTTGTCTGGAAGGCAGATTATAAACCTTTCGGAGAAGAACATGCGGTTACCGGGTCTGCTGCCAATGACAAACGTTTTGTCGGCAAGGAGAAGGACGAAGAGACTGGGTTGTCATATTTCGGTGCCAGATATGAGGATGCAAAGATCGGCAGGTTTACTGCTGTCGATCCGGTGAGGGCGGTAGACCCTATGACCGGTAAGACCAATGAGAGGCTGCTGCTTAATCCTCAGCGGTTGAATGTTTATACGTATGGGTTGAATAATCCTTATCGTTACATTGACCCTAATGGTAATGAAGCCATCTCTCTATTTCTAGCAGGAATGGCTAATCTTTTTCTTCCGAGCGTTGCGAATGCACCTGAGTTTAAAAGCACATCTACTATACACTCTCAGTCCATCGCTGAATTTGCTGGTGGAGTTGCACTGTTGGAAACAGGTGGATTTGTTACTGGTCGTCTTACAGAATCCATACTTGGCAGATTGGGCGCAAATGAGAGTAAAAGTTTTTTTGAAGGCACAAAATATACTAATAAAGTTCTCAAACAAATGAAACAAGGCGATTTTCATGCTTTTCCCGAAAGCGTTAAAGCATTTAGAGTCAGATGGTGTTGTATCTACAATTCGGGGTGGCGATGGATTAACAAGACAAATGCTTGAGATACCTGGTGAGTATGGGGGACGAAAAGGAACTTTTGAATTTATTAAAGATAGTAACGGCTCGATCAACCATAGATTATTTAAAACCAGTAAGGAGTGAGCATATGAAAGTTATATGGTCAGAAAAAATAGACACTGTTTTAAGTTGTGGTCAACCTCTTTTTCAAATAGGAATAAATAATTGGGCATTAACCAAAGAAGATGCTCTTTTAGTTCTTGATAAACTGCTTGAAATACAAGTTCCAATACTTGGCGGAGATGTTTACCATAAAAATGGTGAAACATTTCATTCAAATTACGACAATTGGTATTGTGATCAAATAGAGGGAGAATTGAATTCAGATTATGTGACGAGAAGTATTGATGTGGCCAGACAATATATCATCAACTATCAAGTAGAAACCTCAAATACAGTCTATTTCGCATTAATCCCGGAGTAATCCATGGAGTAATGTAAATCTGGCAAGTTTAAACACTTTCGGAGGGTTAATGTTCAGCTCTGATTTGAATACACGTGGCATCATAACGATCAGTTTGCTTATTGTGATTTTGATAACCAATTAAAGTAATAACATGAAAATACTATTAGTTACGGCCATGATAAGTATTGTTATATCATCTGTTGCTTGCACACAAACTAAAACTATTAATCACAAATCTCAAGTAAATGATAATGGTATTAGAGTGACATGTAATATCAATAAAGTACAAACAAAGACATATAACTTAGATGAGGTTAAACAACTTAATTTAACTAGCAACTTACAAACATTTATATATGGGGTTATTGATGTTAAAAACTTGACTACAAAACCCGTAATATTCAACATAGAAGATTACAAACTATTATTAGGCAGTAGTATTAGTAGCAAAATTTATATCGATAGCGTAGCAGACATAATAATAAACAAAGAAGTATTGACACCTAATGGTCATTCAACAAAAAAGGTCTATTGGGTCTTTCCCGGAAACATCAATACCTACGATATAAACAAAATACAAGTAAATGTTAGTAGATAATTCAACCGCACAGTATGGCATTGTAAAAAACACACAAAACAACGGTTGATCTTAATGTTTACTGGTGACAGGTTGCTCTCGCAACTTAATGTATTTATATGGACGCGTGAGTTGATATTATTCCAGGGAGGCACCGTGACCCTTCGAGCCATTCAAACCATGTTGTTGTTTTTCTGCTTCTCATCGACAGGATTCGCATCTGAACAGGTATTTTTCTACCATACCGATCCGGCAGGGACACCGTTGTCGATGACCGATTCCAATGGCAGTGTTGTCTGGAAGGCAGATTATAAACCCTTTGGAGAAGAGTACGCGGTTACCGGGTCTGCTGCCAATGACAAGCGTTTTGTCGGCAAGGAGAAGGACGAGGAAACTGGTCTTTCCTATTTCGGTGCCAGATATGAGGATGCAAAGATTGGGAGATTTACCGCTGTCGATCCGGTGAAGGCAGTAGACCCTATGACCGGTAAGACCAATGAGAGGCTGCTGCTTAATCCTCAGCGGTTGAATGTTTATGCCTATGGAATGAATAATCCGTATAGATATATTGACCCGGATGGAAAGGAGCCCGTCCTTAGAGAATTAATGTCAAAAGTTGTATCCAGCGAGGCTTTCATACGGTTTGGAGAGGCAATAGGAGCAAGCCGATTGAATGCAGCGTTGACTGGTTACGATTTTAGAGGAAATGAATTTACAGGGTTTGAGCGTGTAGAACAACTTGGGGTGGCACTATCAAGTGTTCCTGTAACATCAGTTAAGAATCCTGCGTCAGTTGAAAAAGGATTAGGTAGCCCGTTCAAAGGAAAAACATCTTCTGAAATAGATGCAATGTTGCGAGCAAAAGGATTTGAACCAAGAGGGCCTGAGCCGCAGAATGGATTGGGCGGATATGTGAATCCTAAAACTGGTCGTTCATATCACATAGATGAATCTAATAGTTTTGGAGAATCTCCACATGTAGATGTCAATCGAGTTAAGTCTTATAACGGATCTTTACAGAAAAAAAAGCTATCAATGGGAGACTGAATTTATGATTACAGTAGAAATTAAGGGAGCCAAAGGCGTTGCCATTGCAGAGGTTGCTATATGCTGTGATGAACAAGGTCTCGAAATATTGTTAGAAAAGCTTTTGTACTTACGCAACAAGAAAGATCACATACATTTTATGACTCCAGCTTGGGCTGGAAATGAGTTGTCAGAAATTAAACAAGGTGGTGAAGATTATTCCTTAGTCAATCACCTGCGTTTTGTAAAGTTGTAACATATATCATACGTAAATATAGAATGGATTCCGCCTTTTCTGACCTAGGGCCAGACCATTTAGGCGCTAAGCGCCTATCAAGCAGAAACCTCGAATACAGTCTATTTCGCATTAATCCCGGATTAATCCATGGAGTAATGTAAATCTGGCAAGTTTAAACACTTTCGGAGGGTAAATGTTCAGCACTGATTTGAATACACGTGGCATCATAACGATCAGTTTGCTTGTTGTGGTTTTGATAGCCAATTCCGCCTTTGCCGACTTCGATACCGACCCTTTCTATGACCGTCGCGGAAAACTCGGCGCTCCTACCTACGATAATATCACCGAACATATCGACCCATTCTCAGGCAACATGCTGATTGTTCATACCGACCTGCATTTGCCTGGCAAAGGCGGCTTGGACGTGACCCTCAATCGCTCCTATAACAGTCTGATATATGGCCGCAGAGATTACTCCTTCCCAGCATTCGTAGGAGGATACGACAAAAGTCCTCTTGGGCCAGGCTGGTCAATGCATATGGGTATTTTGCGCAGTCCACCAAACATGGCTGATGTCAATTACCCACTGACTATGACGTGGGGTAACAATCCCATATTTGAGTTGCCTGACGGGACCAAGCAGATTTTTTACCCAGTTCCAAATGATAGAATACACATGGTAAGCAAGGATTTCTGGAAGCTGAAGACTCTCAGAATTTACGATACCAACAATCACTGCGATTGGGAGATAACAGCTCCCGATGGTACGGTCTATGTGGTTACCAATTATACCGCTGGGTATCGAACATCTAACATCACAAACCAAAACATAACGAACGTGGCACAAGTAGTCTCCATTACTAATGCGGCCCAAACTGCCAACATAGTAATCACTTACAACAGAACCTACTCCGACTCGACCATCAAGACCATAACCGATTCCTTGGGCCGCGTAGTCACCTTCACCTATAACCCAACCACTTTCATGCTCCAATCGATATCAACCGGTACTGGCGCTGATTTGAGAAGCGTTTCCTATGAATACAAAACCGTGGGGTCTTATTACTTCGTGAACAAAGTCGTTTTGCCGGTCGGCAATCCTTGGCAATATGACTATGACACGACAAATGAATTGTCTGACATCACATTTCCCGCTGGTGGAAAAATCAAATACACTTACGAAGACAAATTTTTCAATGTTGGCGGCTGTAGTGTCGCTTTCAGAGTTATCTCGAAGAAAGATACCCAGAGTATTAGAGGAGTATTAGGTGGCAACTGGACGTACAATTACAATTCAGGTGGGTCGAAAGGAGATATCACGACCGTCACGGCACCAAATAGTGTAACGGAAACCTATACTTATTATGGATGGGGTAACACGGGCAGTAACAATCTTTGGAAAGTTGGCCTGCCGATCAGCAAGACGGTCAATTACAATGGCGTAACCTCGTCCGAGACATTTGACTGGGATAAACCGGCAGCGGCATTGTCGGATATACCGATAAGCAATATAACCTGGGGCTGCAACGGCTTTGTTATCTCCGATACCAAGGTGTATCCCCCCTTTATGATTACAAATAACAGCACAAGAGATGGTAAAACCTATTTCAATGCTTTCAGCGATTTCAACGCATATGGCGACCCGCAAACAATTGTTGAAACAGGCGACGCAAAGAGAACGAAGACTTTAACTTATTGCACGAACACTTCTCTCAATATCGTCAAAGGTAAAGTGGCAACAGAAACCATTGTAAGTAATACAAGTAACGTATTTACCGGGACCTCGTCGTCCAGTTGGACCTATGGCAATCCTTCCGATTGCATCAACGTGACAAATACAAACATAAACGGAGTAACAACCGGCTACGAATATTACCCAAAGGATGACATCATCTACAACCAGTATGGACCCAATGGCGGTAATCTCAAAAAGGTTACCGATGCCAACGGTCACAGCATGACCTATGAATGGTCAAACGGCAAAATATCCAAGGAAACAAATTCATTGCCGACACCATTTTCGATTAAACGTGAAATAAACATAGATGGTACCGTCAAGAACGAGACCGACGGCAGAGGCACACTATTCAAAACAAGCTACGAATATGACAAAAATCTACGCTTAAGAAAAATCACGCCACCTGTTTCCGGCTCACCGTCTAACATTACTAATATCGATTATTCTTCAGACAATTCCACAAAGACAGAGACTCGTGGCCAGTTTGTTACAACATTTTACTTCGACGGATTTGGACGCCAGACTAGCAGCACTAATTCAAAAAGCATTACTACAACAACAGCCTACAAGGCATATGGCGTTAAAGACTATACAAATTCGAACATTGGTGACAAGACCGAATACGATTTCTTTGGCAGGCCAACCAAAGTTACGGATAAGGACAGTTTCAGCGAGTCATATGATTATAATGCTGTCAGCAGCACGACGACAACAAAAGTAACGGACAAGAATAGTAAATCGTACTATCTCACATATACCGCATTTGGCAATCCAGACGAAAAGTACCTCATGACCGTCAAAGACCAGAATTCTAAAACAACAACATACTCCAGAAATATTCTCGGTAAGCTTACCAAAACAAGTCAGGTCATGACAAGTGGCAGTGTGACTCGCAGCTATACCTACGGTTTGTATAAAAATCTCACCTTGGATCTTACCAAACCTGCTTTCCTGGTTTCTGAAACCAACCCTGAAACGGGCACCATTACGTATGTAAGGGATAATGTCGGCAACTTGAAACAGAGGTTGGATGCGTCGGGTACGGCAACCTATACCTATGACGAAATCGATCGACTCAAGAAAATCAGTAAAAGTGATGAAATTATAGATTTCGATTATGACAATGCGAACAACAGGAAGTTGCTTTCAACCAGCGATGCACATATAGACTATGCTTACGATGCAACAAATCGACTGGAAACTAAAACAGAAAACATAGCTGGTAAAAGTTACTTAACCAAGTACGAATATACTGGAAATGACATAATAGACAAAATCACTTACCCGTCAGGTAGAGTCGTAGACTACGTTATAAGTACTAAAGACCAAGTAAGTTCAATTACCAACTTTGTGAAAAATGTTGAATATTATACATCAGAGTATTTGGGAGTCTCTGCTGGTCTTCCAAAGTCCTACACATTTAATAATAATCTGATAACCACCCCTACTTACTACAACAGACAACTCATTAAAGATATTACTGTTGGTACATCAGGTTCAGCATTGACAGCCCATTACGAGTATGATTCCCGTGGTAACACAAAAGTATTTACCAGCAATGTTGGCAGTCCTCAGGGACTTGATTACGATGATTTAAGCCGACTTACGATATTTAACGGTGCATGGGGGAATGGGGTATTTGAATATGATGACGTAGGGAACCGTAAGACAAAAAAGATCGGCACTAACGCCACAACCTATAACTACAATGAAAGTAACAGTAATAACCGTCTCGATTCGGCTACCGGCAATGAACCTGCATCATATTCATACAATGGTAATGGTTCCCTGCTTACCGGCACTTGGGGTGGTACAAGCTACACCTTTGGTTACAATGCCTATGACAGCCTGACCAGCGTTTCGAGCGGAGGTATAACACTTGCCAACTATGGGTATGACGGCGACGGAATGCGCGTGACCAAGACAGCAAACGGCAAAACAACCGTGTATCATTATGACCAAGGTGGAAACGTCATCAGCGAGACAGAAAGTAATGGGGCACTTCTCACGGACTACATTCTGTTGAACGGCAAGTTGGTGGCAAAGGTCGTCAACATTCCAGTTGTCGCGGTATCACCGACATCCGTTAACTTCAACAATATCTATGTGAACCAACTTTCTCCCGAACAGGTTATCACTGTTAGGAATAATGGAACTGGCAGCCTCGTTCTTGGTGCAATTACGCTTGGCGGTGCAGACGTATCCGAATTAACTATCACAGCTGATAACTGTTCGGGCCAGACCCTTGCTGCTGCGGCAAGTTGCACGATTCAGGCGGCATTTACCCCTGCTTCAGTCGGGTCAAAGTACGCTTCAATATCTATCCCATCCAATGACCCAGCAACACCGACGTTCACGGTAACATTATACGCTACGGCCGTATTGCCAACGCTCACCATAACCAAATTGGGCACCGGTACTGGTGTTGTTACAGCAGATATCGGAACAGTGATTTGGAATGGCAATGTCGGGACTGCCAGCTACGCCACCAACACTTCTGTAACCCTTACACCAACCGAATCAGCAGAGTCATATTTCGCCGGTTGGAGCGGTGCCTGCACAAACATTTCGGGGCAATGCGTCATTATAATGAACTCAAACCAAGCGGTTTCCGCCATATTCACATCCAACCCTGTACTGAGTGTAACCAAGCTAGGCATCGGCACCGGCGATATCACAGCAAATGTCGGGATTTTGAACTGGATTGACAACGTCGGCACTGCCAACTATAGCCCAAATACTTCAGTAACTCTTATGTCTACCACTTCAGCAGGATCATCTTTCGATGGCTGGACCGGTGCATGTAATCACACTGCGAGTGACTGTGTTGTCACAATGGATTCTGACAAAACAGCTACTGCCGCTTTTTCAGTAATACCCAACGCCAGAATTGATAATGTCAATTATGGCACGCTTACCAATGCCTATAACGATATCGCTGCTAATGGGGTTATAGAGGCTAAGGATCTGATATTCGAAGAGGACCTGACTCTCAACCGTGATGTCGTCTTTACTTTGAGAGGCGGTTATTCCGATGATTACAGCACGCGAACTGGTGGCACGACCCTGAATGGTGTTCTCACAATTTTGAGCGGCGGTATAATTGCTGACGGTTTGTTTATACGGTCATCTACTTCGGGAGATAGTCTTATTCAAGACCCATCGTCTATAGATGGTCCGTTGCCACCTGTAGACAATCCATCGCCAGACTGAAACGAATATGCTCCCACTCTCTTGACGGGAGGGTTTAGGTGGCAGGAAAGCTGCAATTGGCTGAAACGTGGCAACTTCCCCCCTAACTTATCAGCCAGGGGGGAGGGGGACTTTTGGGGGGAAATGTTTTTTGTAGGTTAAAAGCTGAAGCGATTCACCATCCTGGTCAGTTTTCCGACCTGCTGTTCAAGGTTGTTGGCCGCTTCCAGGGACTCGGCGGCTCCCTCGGCGTTTTTATCCGTAACAAGGCTGATCTGCGATGCTGTCTTGCTGATCTGCTCCAGTCCCGCGGTTTGTTCGTGAATGCTGGCGGAAATTTCATCCGAAAATGCGCTGAGCGCCTGGGCTCCCTGCACGGCGCCTTCCAGCTGCTTGTCAATCTCTTGCGAGAGCAACATGCCGCTCTTTGAAAGAGAAGAGGATGAGTTGGTAAGGGTAGTGGTCTTGTTGGCGGCATCGGCCGAACGGACCGCCAGGCTATGAATCTCGTCGGTCATTATCTTGAATTCATTGCCCGCCCCTTCGACGTGTGCTGCCTCAATAGCGGCATTGACCCCCAGCAGGTTGGAAAAACGGGCGATGTTCATCAGTTTTGCAATCAACTCTCCGAACTCCTCCTGTTGGTCGGCCCCCATCTTTTTCTCGAATTCTTTCATGGCGGTTGCGGTTTCGGTACATTGCCTTGAGAGCTTGCGTATCTCCTGGGCAACAACACCGAAACCTCCCGCGGATATGCGCATTCTGGCGGCCTTCTCCACTGCGCTGCCGGCCAATGAGCCTGTTTCCTTGGCAATGCCGTCGATTTCATGGGCGATGGTAGAAGTTTTATCGGCAGCTCCGCTGATGTCGTTCATGGAGGCGACCATGCGGTTCATCGATTCTTTTGCCTTTAAAATGGCGTCGGATGCCTGCTTCGCGTTGCCGTGCGCGGCAGCGGTGCTGCTGACGCTATGACTTGCGCTCTCCGAAAGCGTGGCAAGACTCATGGATGTTTCGTTCAGTTGCACGCTCTGCTCCTCGGCCCCCTTTGAGACAATCGAGCTGATGCGGGAAATCTGGCGGCCCACATCCGACACGAGTCCCACCGTCTCTGAAACCTGGGAAATCGCTTCGTGCAGCGACACTGCGGTAGTGTTCATTGCCTTTCTGATGGCGGCATGTTCTCCGCGATATTTACCGCTCATTCGTGCTTTCAGGTCATAATTGGCAAGCCTGTCCAGTACCGCGCCCGCCTCTTTTACAGGTGCGATAACCGCGTCCAGGGTTGTATTCATGCCGCTGATCAGCTCTTTCCAGATCCCTTCGTAATCCCAGTCATTGCCGCGAGTTTTCAGTTTCCCCTTGCTGACACTGCTGATCAGGTGTTCGGTTTCACCGTGCATCCCGTAGAGTATCGCCAACAGCGTGTTGATGTTCTGCTTTATGGTGTTGTATTCGCCTTTGCAGTCATCTATGACAAAGGGCGGCAGCTTGCCATGGGCAATCTCGTCCAGGGCGTTCCCGGCAAGCCGCATCGGTGTAACCATGGCGTCGATCATGTCATTGATAAGCCGGACAGTCTCGGCCTCCTCGCCGCTTAACGAGCTGCAGTCCCCTCTGACATCGAGCTGTCCTGCTATCATGGCTTCAGATAACTGTTTCACCACGTTGTAAACAGTTGCATCCATTTAAGCGCCCCCTTGCAAGAGTTCTTTTATCTTTTCAACCGCCAAGTCGATTGAGTCAAAAACATCTTTGTTCATGTGGTCTCTGGTACGGTTAAAACAGCGCCCTTCAATGCCTATCAGCGTAATGCGTTCCGGCATGGTTTGGGGAAACAGCGTCTTGCCTATCTCTATGGTCTCACGCAGTCCAAGACCATGGGCGGAGACGGCTGTGCCGGTTCGTGGCAGCGAGTCCCAGGGAATGACGTGAATTGTCCCCGGCGCCGCACCAAGCTGAACCGCATCCACGACAATCAGATCGGTTTCTCCATCCAGCAGCGCCAGCATGTCTATGCCGCCCACGCCGCAATATTCCAGGCGGGCGCTGCAGCCTGCAAGCCGGTTGTGTATCTCGAAGCCGACCGCATCGTCAGCGATCAACTCGTTGCCGATACAGACGATTATTGTACGGCGGTCTGCAGACGGCATTCTTCACCAACCGAGACAAACGAGGATTTAACAGGCCTGCACAGCAGGCCGTTGATGATTCCGTCGAAATAGGAGTGGAACAAGTGGCAGAGGGCGCCGCCGGTTTCGATCTTGCGGACCGCACACATCTCCCTGATGATGCAGGATTTGAACAATAGTCCATTGTTGTCCAAGGAAAAGTCGAAACCAGCCTTCATCTGTTCACGCAAGGTTGCAATAATGTCCTGCAGTGTTGGGTCTTCAAGGTGCACCGGAAGTTTACTGGCGGTGTCCCGTCCCGCTATTCTGCCGACCGGAGCCGTATTGCCACCCATGATATTGTCAATCGTGCTGGCAAAGGCATCCAACAGGAATGCGACCTCGGTCTTTGCCTTCTGGTAATCCTCCGGCGATAGATCGAGAACATACTTGGAGTCTGTCGTATTCATAGAAATTTACCCATCCTTTGGCAGAATTCAGCGTCGCGATAGAAGTTTTTTACGGCGTGGTAGTCTGTATGGGTGATTGCGTTGGAAGGGCAGATGTAGGCGCATGAAAGGCAGGCAATGCAATCCTCGGCATGCTTGACAACGCAAAGCCGTTTTTCCGCATCCAGTTCAAAAACCTTGGTCGGGCAGATATCTATGCACAGTTCACAGCCGCGGCATGATTGTTCGTCAACTATAATCTCCAGTGACATGGCATTTACCTCCGATTAGCGGCAGTTTAAGCTTGCTTAACTACTGCCGCTTAGTTGTTTCTCTTAATGGTCTTTACGGTTTCACCGCCACGGGTAATGGCGACTTCCAGCGGCATCCGGCCAAGTGCGTGGGTAGCACAGGAAAGGCATGGATCATAACAGCGAATGCTGAACTCCACCGCATTCAGCAGAGCGGTTTCATCTGGTCTGTCAATGACGTGCGAAAGCGCCGCTTGCTCGATGGAGCGGTTAATGATGGCATAGTTTTGTTGAGTGGCGACAATCAGGTTGGCGGCACGGATGATCCCGTTCTCGTCGATTTCATAGTCATGGATCAGTGTCCCGCGTGGTGCCTCCACGTGGCCGACACCCCTGCCTCCCTTGAATGTAACCGGTACACGGGTTTCACCCCAGACAGCCTTGTCGTTGATGATTTCACCGGCACGCTCGATGGCCCAGATGATCTCGACCAGCTTGGCGTATGTCTGGAACACAGTAATGTGGCAGGGAGCCCCGCCCAGTTTGGCAAATTCGGCATATTCGGCATCCGCCAGTTCCGTGCCGAAACGTCTCATGGCGTTCATTCTTGCCATGGGCCCGACACGGTATTCATGCAGGCCGCCATCGAGGTTGATGTGCACCTTTTTCATGTACGACCAATCAACGACCGATTCAACCAGGTATTTGTCGTAATCCTCAACACCGAATTCGATACGGGTAGCGCCGGTCTCGTCAATTGCCCTTAATTTTCCCTCTATCAGGGAAACCCTGTCGTTCAGAACCGTACCCAAACCCCACGATGGCGCGACCCAATCATTGAGCATGGCCGGGTGCTGCTCCAATGCCTTCAGCAGCAACCCCTTGACGGCAGGTACGACAGCCGGCAGCATGGCGCGGGCCTCGTTGATCCATTCCTGGATCGCTTTCTGTTTTTCCTGGTCAAGGGTAAAGGTGATTCCGCCGGCAACGGATGTGACCGGATGGGTTCCGCGACCTCCGACCATTTCGTTAATTTTCTGCCCGATAGTCCGCAGACGCAGGGCGATCTTGGCCAGTTCCGGATTGGCCTGGACAATGCCGACCACATTTCTGGTTGCGGGATCGGCATCCAGTCCCATTACCAGGTCCGGTCCTTGCAGGACAAAGATGGACAGGCTATGGGAGTGGATGATATGCCCCATGTACATCAATTCCCGCAGCAGCATGGCAGCGGGAGGTGCTTTGACACCGGCGGCGTGGTCCAGGGCATTGGATGCGGCAATGTGATGGGCGGTCGGGCAGACCCCGCAGATACGGGCGGTGATATGCGGCATACGGTCGGCTTCCATGCCGATGAGAATCTTTTCAAACCCGCGCAGTTCGTTGACCACAAGCCCGGCGTTTTCAAGCGTGCCGTTATCATCCAGATTGATGAATACCTTGGCGTGTCCTTCTATCCTGGTAACTGGGTCGATTTTAAAGGTCTTTTTCATGCAGTGGCCTCTCCTGCCTCGTAATCTTCGTTCTCGTCTTCTATCCACTTTTTGATGTGGAATGTCGGTTTGCTGCCTATCATCGATGTGGCCATGGTGTAGGAATAGTGAGACTTGGAAGCCCGTTCGAGAGAGTGCACGATCTCCTCTCGGTCGATTTTAGTCAGGCGGGACATACGGTCGGCGATTTCGGTTCTGATATCTCTGTTCGGTTCCGTCAGAATCTGCATGGTCGCCCCGGCGCAGCCAGTGCAGGGAACGCCGTTGGCAGGGCAGGGGGCCAGACAACGGTCGATGGTAACCGATCCCATGCAGGTGTATCCCTGGCTCAGGAAACACTGCTCGGCATTCGGCAGGCCCTCTGAATTGGATTTTATCCGGCTGACATCGGTCTTTTCCATATGCCGTTTGCATTTTGCACAGACAGAGCGCCTGTTGACCTCTGGCTGGCGTCCTTCCACCAATGCGGACAGGGCTTCAAAGACAAAGGCCGGATGGGGGGGGCAGCCCGGCAGGTACAGGTCCACTTCGATAACGGAATCAAGGGGAGTGACCCGGGATTCCATTGGCGAGATTTCCTTGCTGGGAGGGGCGGCTGAAGTGGTGGTTTTGTTATCAAGGTAAACAGCTCTGCCGATCTCGGCCGGGGTATGGATGTTGCCTGCGCCGGCCGGACCGCCAAAGACCGCGCATGACCCCCAGGCAATGACAATATCGCAGGCCTTACGCATTTCAAGGGCGGCATGGTGGTCATGTTCGTTGCGGATGGCGCCCGACACCAGTCCGACTGTGGCGTGCGGATAATCCTTGATATCTGTGAGTACGGGGCAACGCTGGATTTTGACTGCTTGCAGGACGTTAAGGATCTTTTCGTGCAGGTCTACGATTGCGATATGGCAGCCGGAGCAATCGCTCAGCCACTCGGTATTCAGGGTGACTTCGCTCATTGTGCCCTCCTGACTATCAGTTTTTTGTAGCAGGCGTTTTCACCGGCGTGGATAATTTCCAGCGATGATTCCTGTCCCATGATGTTTTGCAGCGCGCCGGCAAAAAAACCGAACATCATGTTACAGAGAGACCCCTTCTGCACATGACCGAAGCGGAACAGTGACTGGCGGATCATGCAGTCCCTGAACACCAGCATGACCTGGGTGCCGTCTTCGCACTCCTGAATAATGTTTTCCTGGTCATGGGTCTTGAACGGCTCGAACATCCAAAGGTAATCGTTGTTGATCAGGACATCCCTGGTCGAATCCAGTGCTTGTTGAATATCGTTGGTGTGCGGTACCCCCTCGGACAGCTTCTTGCCGAGGTTCACGCCTGCCAGGTAGGATATGCTGTTGGCTGATTCGCCAATCGCCTGTTCCGTTCCGGATGCGATAGCCCCCAGAAACACCATTGCGTCTTGTAGCGCAAGTCTCTGATTGTTTGTCTCCATTGACAACTCCTATGCAAGATGTTCAAGATTCAAAAACACCACAAGTTTTTGTTCGATGTTCAGGACGCCATCTATCCACGGTTGTGCGACCATATCCAGTGGCGGTTGGATTTCACTACGTTTGATGCGGATGACATCGGAGATCTCGTCGATGACAAATCCGGTCAACTCGCCCTTGAAGTCCATCACGGCAATGCAGCTCATGCTGTCATCGGCAGGATCGGGCAGACCTAAGCGCCTGCGTAGCGAAATAATGGGGACGATGGAGCCTCGGAGATTGATCACTCCGTTGACGTAGTGGGGGGAATTGGCGGTTTTGGTGATTTCAGTCATGCTGCTGATCTCTCGGACCCGCATGACATCAATACCATATTCTTCACCGTTCAGGAAAAAGGTCACCAACTGTATTTGTTCATTGGGGTTGAATACGCTCAAAGTTCTGCCTCCTTTGGGACGGCAAAGGAAAGGGGTCAATGGCCATAGAAGTTGATTTTTTTTGTTTTAAAATAGCATCCTTGATTGGCGGCGGTCAAAACATTTTTATGGTATATATTATGAAATAAATCTAATGCAATAAACGTCGCTTTGATAAATACTAATCATGTTCTATAGATTGGAATTGCAAGTACTTGGAGGCTTGTTCAGCCACTATGGCGTATATGTAATGTTTGAATGCAATGTTGGTGATTTGTAAGTTTTAACGGTGATCCACACACGAATTGCACCAATAAATGATGGACCATATCTGCAAATCAATGTTCTAAATATGAAAGTAGGATAAACCTCTGTTTGATAATAGCTGCCATTTTGTCTCCTTGCCTTGGTTCTTGCCGATGAACTTTTTATCAGATTCTTTGAAGGTGATGTAAAAAGGCCCGGCGGGAAACTATCCCGGCGGGCCTTTAATTTGTGCATCTTCTGATTTTGGAAGCGACTAAGTTCCGGACGAATTCTACATTTTTTGTTTGCGGCGATACAGAATCAGGCCTGCCAGGCCTGCCGCTGCCAGTGCCAGGGTGCCTGGCTCGGGAACCGGTGTGTTGGGCACTTCTTCTTTACCTGCCAGGAACAAGCTGTCGACACAATTGCCGGCATCGTCCCGTGTCGAAAAACTTTGCAGTCTCACTGCTGTCAGGTCAACAAAGGAGGCAAGATCAAACCCGGATGCAGAAAAATTGGTACCGGTGAAGTTGAGGTAAAAAATGTCCTTTTTCCCAGCCTCAATTCCAGGCGGTGTTATGGTGTTTGCCGCTCCTTCGGTGGCTGCCATCTCAAAAGCGTACTGTTCATTTATTACAGGGTTAAAATCAAATCTGTTTGTGATTGTTGGCAATGTGTTGGTCCCTTTGGTGAATACTTTCCAGGTAAGGTCAGGGTCATTGTCGGCAACAGTCGGATTGGTGATGGTGGGATTGCTCAGGTTACCGGCAAACGAGAACGCAAATGCCGTAGCCTGGGTCCCTGCCGGCAGGGGGGACGCTGCCGTGTAGAGTACGGAAAGAGTTGTGTCGTTGACAACATTGATATCCATGGTCCCCCAGGTGGGGATGCTGGAAAATGCGCTGTAAGAGTAATTAATCGTCAAAGCCATAGCCGATTGGGCTGCCATGATACAGAAAAGTGCGCAGCTGGTTGCGATTAGCCGGACTCTCATATGCAGTACCTCCGTTAGCTGAATAAAAGTGCTTTGTTCGACATATAGCATTTATCGTGCCTATGAATAACACACTAAAATAATTGGGTATATTCTTGCCGACAATTATGGTGTTAACTTTATCGACATGGAAAAACATCTATAAAACAGTATGTTAAGTTAGATTAATTAACATTCCTGGTATTGTTTGCCACAGTTTGGTTACAAGAAAGTAATAGAGCTTGTCTGAAATGTGAATTGATTTCGGAATAAGTCAAACTGGATAAAATGTTTGAAGTTAGGTTGATCAAACGACTCGGTGGAGTGCGATTTTGGCACTGACGGGTTTTTTTATGTGTGTTGACAAACAGGACAAAGCGGATTAAATTTAACCTAAACTTTACATCATATGATCGGAGGTAATAAATGGAGTTTGTAAGCCTTGAAGATGTAATCAAATTTGCAATAGAACGGGAAGATACGGCGTATCGTCTTTATAAGCGCGCTGCCGAATTGAGTGCCGGGCCTGCTGCACGCAAGATGTTCGAGGAATTGGCTGCCGAGGAGGCCGCTCACAAGGATGTGTTCAGCAAGATCGATGCGGAAAAGGCAGAGAACCACAAGCTTTGCAAGATACCTGAGACCAGCATAGCAAAATATCTGACGGACGTTACTTTTCGTCCGGACATGTCCTACCGGGAAATCCTGGTTTATGCATTGAAGACCGAAGACAATGCTTACCAGCTCTATAAGGCCGCAGCTGGCATGACCGATGATGAAAGGCTTCAGAAGGTACTTATGAGTTTCGCCGATGTGGAACTTGGCCATCGTCGCAAGATCGAGGGGATCTACGAAGACAAGGTGCTGACCGAGGGGTAATCGGCAACACTTCAGATCAGCGCCATCTGTACTTGGCGTAAAGATAAAGAACAGGGGGTCGGTTTTGCCGGGCCCCTGTTTCAGTTTATGGTCGTATTTATATTGATCAACCATGAACCGGGGTCTTCACCCAGTCCTCGGATTTATTTTAATCTTGCCTCGAAAAATCCTTCCGGGTAGATTCTGTATCGTGTATAGCTTTTGATAATCTCTGCTGACTTTATACTTTGTGGTAGGATAACAACTTAGAAAATCAAGCTTGTAATGGGCTGTCTGAAGGAATATGGCCAAGCTGACAGGAGACCCCGTCATGACCGACCGTATTAAAGAGCAGGCACTGGACGACTATCTCAAGGCCCTTTTCGATACCGATAAGGCTGCTGCCCTGCGGATTGTGCAACAGGCCCTGGATAACGGCATGTCGCCTGAAAGCGTGATTTTTGAAGTAGTGGTCCCAGGCATGGAGCGGATGATCGGTGGGATGCTCTCCGACAATCTTGTAACTCTTTCGCAGCATTTCCTGGCCTCACAAATTGCCGAAGAGGTGACGGACAGGCTTATTCCCCTGTTTGCTGTGGCCCCCGAAGTTCAGGGGAATGTGGTTATTGGCACTTGTCATGGCGATTTCCATGGTTTGGGCAAGAAAATCGTCATTGGTTGCCTGCGGGCCAGAATGTTCCGGGTCACGGACCTGGGGATTAATGTTGCGCCGGAGCGTTTTGTTGAAGCCGCACTTTCAAATCACGCCAAGGTAATCGGCATTTCCTCCATGATGGTGCATACAGCCACCGGTGAGCTCGGCCCGAAGCGGGTTCGCCAACTATTGCGAGAGCAGGGGCTGGAGGAAAAGGTGCGGATTATTGTCGGCGGCGCCCCTTACCGTTTCCATGACAGCCTGTACAAAGAGGTGGGGGCCGACGCCTGGGCAGACACTGCCGCCGAAGCGCCGGCAGTCGTTGCCCGACTCATGGCGGAGGTTTTGCCATGATCACCGGCATGGATCGTCTTGCTGCTCTGATGTCGGGTGCGACACCGGACAGGGTGCCGATCATCTGCAATCTGCTCGACCAAGGGGCCAGGGAGATGAAGGTTTCCCTGAAGGAGTACTATTCGCGTGGCGACCTGGTGGCCGAAGGTCAGCTGCGCATGCGGGAAAAGTACGGTTACGACACGCTGCTGGGCATGTTTTATTCCGGTTTGGAGGCAGAACTGCTCGGTTGCAGCAGGATCATCTATGCCGATGACGGTCCGCCAAATATCGGCCATCTGATTATCAATACCCCTGAGCACATCCGCAAACTGAGCTTGCCGGACGACCTGAACGACCATCCCCGTTTCAGGGAGCTGGCAAGCTGCATCGGCATCCTGAAACGTGAATCAGCGGGCCGTTGGCCGGTGCTCGGCGTTGCAACGGCGTCATTCACCCTGCCGGCCATGCTGATGGGGATCGGGCCGTGGCTCGAACTGTTTCTCAACGGTGACCCAGGGCTTCGCGATCGCCTGCTGGAAACCTGCTCGCGTTTCTGTTCCAGGCAGATCTCTGCCTTGCGCGAGGCCGGCGCCGACCTGATCGTATACATAAACCCAGTAGCTTCGGCCACCTTCATCACCCTTGCCAAGTTTCGCGAGCTGGCCCTGCCCTGGGTGATCAGGGACCTGGTACAGTCCGGGCCGACCGGTGTGATCTTCTTCAACGGCGGCGGCCGGATCAACCCGATTCTGGCCGATCTTAGGGAACATACCGGCATTGGCGCCTACTATCTCAATCCCTTTGACGATATTTCCGAGGCCCGCACCATTTTAGGGCCGCAGGCGCTGATCGCCGGGGCGATCAATGACATCAGGCTGATTGATTGGTCGCCGGAAGAGATCGACGTTGAGGTGGGAAAAATTATGAATGCCGGCAAACAGGCAGGAGGCTTCCTGTTCGGTACCCTGCTGATGCCCTTCAGGATACCGGAGCAGAACATCCGGGCGATGATGGATGCTGCCATCAAACACGGCAGTTACCATCCGGAGGTTATGTGAGCCAAGCCGAACTGATTATCGGATGCGGTATCCTGAAGAAGGAAATCCGGTGTCTGGTAGAAAAAAACGGCTGGCATGTGCAAACTAAATTCCTGCCATCAGGGTTGCACGTGGATTTTGACAGGTTGCAGTCCGGCCTTGAAGCATGCCTGCAACAGAATGCGGCCAGGCCGGCGGCAGTTTTTTACGGAGCCTGCCATCCCAGCATGGACCAGATCCTGGCTGCGGCCCATGTCATTAGAACTCCTGGCCAGA
The DNA here is from genome assembly GCA_003574895.1 of Geobacter sp. Taxonomy (GTDB): domain Bacteria; phylum Desulfobacterota; class Desulfuromonadia; order Geobacterales; family Pseudopelobacteraceae; genus JACPFJ01. The sequence continues at coordinate 6,879 of PJFB01000013.1, read as the reverse complement.
ACTGCGTTGATATTTACCTGGGACACGAGCTGTTCAGCCGTGAACTGGAGCAAGGGGCCTTTTTCCTGTTCGAGGATTGGGCGCTTCACTGGCAGGAGATCGTTGGCTCCGTGATGCCGGGCGATCCGGAGATCATGCGCAACATCTTTTGCAGTGCCCATACGTACCTGCTGGCGATCCGCACCCCCTGTTCGGGGGACTTCAGTGCCGAAGCAAAGATCGTCAGCGATATGACATCCCTGGAGTTGCGCTGGATTGATGTGGGACTCGAACACCTCGAAGCAAACCTGGCAACGACCCTTGAACGCGTAAAGGCAGACAGAAAATGAACACAGATATTCAAAATAAACAGATCGCTGCAGAAGAGTTGGAACGGCGACTGACGGAGCTGGCCAGGAGCAAGTCGAGGCTGGAGCTGATAAATCGCCTGCTCATCAGTCTTAGCTCGGTCGCCGGTCTTGACAACATGGTGCAGCATATACTTGATATCCTGCTGCAGACCATAGGGGCAGCCAATATCACCATAATCTTCCGCTTGGATGACTCCTGGCAGCTCCGGGACCTCTTTGGTGTGAATCGGAAAATCTGCGCAACTGATCACCCCGATATCGCCAGAATACTAGACGCCAACACTCCGTTGCGGATTCATGACGCCGGGTCACGGGTTCCATGTCTAGGGCAAAACGAGGATCTGGCTCTTGAAAACTGGATCTTTCCCCTGTTGGCAGGGGATAGGAAAATTGGCGTTATCTGCATGGATGGGATGCAGCTTACCGACCGGAATATCTTTGATGAACTGCAACCCTTCTTTGTCTATGCAGGGCTGATGCTTGATAACGAGATTTCCAGTTACGCGCAACTGGCCGAGGCCAATCGTCGGCTGCAGGAATCGGAGACACTTTACCGCACCCTGTTCGAGCAGTCGCCGGACGGTGTAATTCTTTTTGACATAGATGAACTCAAGCCGGTCCAGTTCAACCAGGCAGCGCATACCTTGCTTGGTTATTCCCGCGCGGAGTATGCCGCCCTTACGGTCCATGAAATACACTGCAGCGAAAACACAATGGCAGTTGACAAAATTCTGGAAACATTGCATCAGACCGGGGAAATCAGCTTTGAAGCGGAACATCGTGGGAAAGATGGTGGCCTGCGCTCTGTGCACGTATCCCTGAAGAAATTCGAGCTTGTTGGCCGCCCCATGGTACTGGCCATACATCGTGATATGACAGAGCGCAAGCAGGCAGCGGAAGAACGCCTGAAGCTGGAGCGTCAGCTCCTGCATGTCCAGAAGCTGGAGAGCCTTGGCGTGCTGGCTGGCGGTATTGCCCACGACTTCAACAACATCCTGACTGCCATTATCGGTAATGCCGACCTGGCTCTGATGCGGCTCAGCAACGAGTCCCCGGTAGTGGAAAACCTGCGCCGCATCGAACAGGCTGCCGTCAATGCATCCGACCTTGCCAGGCAGATGCTGGCATATTCCGGCAAGGGGAAATTCATTGTCGAGAACATGGACCTGAGCCGCCTCTTGGAGAATATGCTGCATATGCTGGAGGTTTCCATTTCGAAGAAGGCGATTCTGCGTCTCGACCTGATGCCGTCGCTTCCTCCGATTGAGGGAGATGCGACCCAGATACGCCAGATCGTCATGAACCTTGTCATCAACGCCTCAGAGGCGATCGGGGATCGCAGTGGCGTGATTGCCATAACCACCGGCTGTTTGGATTGCGACCGGAGCTATCTGAAGGATGTTTTGTATGAGGAAAACCTCAGCGATGGCCTGTATGTCTACCTTGAGATAGCCGATACCGGTTGCGGCATGGATCGAGAGACCGTTGACAAGATCTTTGATCCTTTTTTTACAACCAAGTTCACGGGCCGGGGCCTTGGGATGGCAGCTGTTCTGGGAATCGTACGCGGCCACAGGGGGGCCATCAAAATCTACAGCGAGCCGGGCAGGGGGACCACCTTCAAGATTCTGCTACCCGCCTCGGGCAAACCTGGCGAGATCTTCAACGATGCTGTCCCTTGGCATGATTGGCAGGGTAGCGGTACGGTCTTGTTTGTGGATGACGAGGAGACGGTGCGCGGTATCGGCGGGGAAATGCTGCGCGAGCTCGGTTTTAATGTCGTCACTGCCGACAATGGTTTGGAAGCCATCCGGATATTCAAGGAGACCCCTGACATTGCCTTCGTAATCCTCGACCTGACTATGCCCCACTTGGATGGCGAGCAGTGCTTCCGCGAACTGCGGCAAATACGGCCCGATGTCAAGGTGATCATATCGAGCGGATACAATGAGCATGAGGTTACGCAGAAATTTGTCGGCAAGGGCTTGGCCGGATTTATCCAGAAACCTTACAAGCTTTCGGTGCTCAAGGAAGCGATAACACCATTAATTTCTTTGTAACCAAATGCGGGCATGACCCGTCTTATGTTACATAATCAGGAAATCGCCTCTTGGCACCCCCCGTAGACACCTCCTTATACGGGGGGTATTTTTTTGTCTGCTGATGAAGCTTGTCGTGTTTGGGCCATGATGTCATTGGATGCCATGGCTGCGCTGTTTTCCTTACTTTGACCAGGTGCTATTTTGTTTGGGATCGAAAACTCATTTCTTTGAAATTGTTTGTGGTGTGGGTGTATGCAGTAATTTCTGATATCGTCGGCAAGTTGCGAATAGCGGCACCTCCAGTTGCCATTCAGGCAGATGGAAAAATGTTCTGATGCGGGACCGGTCAAACATTTGTCTTCAACCGGCTCGCTGCCCGACAATTCATGTATAGGTATCGGCATTCTGCCCCCTCACCAGGATGGTGCATAGAATTGCATGCCTACACATCTATACCTTCTCACCTTACAGTAGCGTTACCAGGTCATTACAATTCGGTAATGAAGAGGTTGCTATTTATTTTGCATTTTGCGGAATCCTTCCATAAATTGACCGATATTGAAAACTTGCATAAAAAGTTTAAAACCTTATTTGCGGTATTTGTTGGCCCATATGCGTCTTGAATTTGCTTTCCGGATATCGGTGCTGGTATAAAAATGCACTAGAAACAGTATGTTACAAAAGTTGTTGGATGTGGCATCAGAGATGCAGTTAGCTTACACAAGAAGTAACAATATCTTTTGGAGGCCTCAAAAATGAAAAAAGTTCTTTCCACACTCGTTGCTGCAATCGTTGCCCTTTCTTTCTCTGCCGTTGTGTTTGCTGCCGAAGCAACAGCTCCTGCTGCTGACGCCGCTGCTCCTGCTGTTGAGAAAAAAGAAGTGAAAAAAGCCGTTAAGAAACACAAAAAAGTTAAAAAAGCCAAAAAAGAAGTGAAAAAAGAAGTTAAAGAAGAAGCTCCTGCTGCTGCTCCTGCTGCCAAGTAATTCTTCTTTTTCGAAGAATAAAAAAACCACCCAGCAATGGGTGGTTTTTTTATTGGTGCCTAGTGATTTAGCGGCCCTGTTTTACTCATGCAATCATTTCGAAGCATGTCATTCAATATCGTTTGTCTTCTTCAAGAATGTGTTGAAGTAACCATGTCCCCAAGCAGATAATCAATTCTTGCGTCAATTCCAATTGGTTGCCATTGGAAGTCTGTTTCAGTTCCATCAGTTTGCGGGCGAACTGTTCATGCTTTTCAAGGTGGTCACTGATTTGCCCGTAGCCAACGTATCTCATGAAGTTCTCTTCGGCCACGAAATGGTATTTGGTGTAGGCTATCAATTCATCAATTTTGTGCCCGACCGATAGATCCTTATCCCGTTCAAAACAATCGTCATACAACGCATTCAGAATATCCATGAACTTCTTGTGATGATGATCAAGCTCTTCAATGTGGACTGAATACTCCTCTTTCCAATTAAACAGCGGCATAAAAAATCCCCTTCAACAGTTTCCATGTGATGCGGATTTGTCCGGACATGCTCATTTCATTTTTGTCCGTCTTTGTCCTGCCGGTTGCGCGATTTCACCGTGGCAGAGCGATTTCCGGTCTGCTTCTACTCGGGTTTGGTAACTCGCTTGAATCAGAGTGAATTTATTGTCTGAATCGCTGTTTGGTATCTTGATAAGGACTAAAATCCGGTTTGTTGCTAACGCCAAATAGCAAAAGCAAATCACGAATATTGGGTGTGATGCAAAAAAATAACCTAACTGTACGATATTGAGGTTATTTTTACTTAATTTGCCGGTCCGCAAGTGTGTTTGCGGCAGGTGTGGCGCAGTAGATTCATGTTTAAGTGGCTTACATCAGAACTGATTTTAGAGGGTTACAATGAATTTTATGGTAGGGAAAAATCTTAATCTGTTTTTTTAATGTAGATGTGCTATATTGATAACATGGTGAAAAGTAAAGTTAAATTTATTTTAACCAATTGTACCGCTAAACAATGGGCTGGATATCTTTGTGCTAAAACCAACTTGAATTGTCGGGAATTGGAATGTAGTATGCCACTATGCGAGTATTGATTGTTGAAGATGAAACAAAGGCCGCCGAGTACCTTCGCAAGGGGTTCTCTGAGAATGGTTTTGTCGCCGATGTTGCAGGGTGTGGAGAAGATGGCCTGCACCTGGCGCTAACCGGAGATTACGAGCTAATCATACTTGATGTCGGGCTCCCGGAACGTTCGGGTTGGTCGGTAATCTCCGAATTGCGTCGTAGCGGCAAAGATATACCAGTGATCTTTCTTACCGCCAGGGATGCGGTTGAAGACCGGATCAAAGGTTTGGAGCTGGGAGCGGATGACTATCTTATAAAGCCATTCGTGTTCTCGGAGTTGCTCGCCAGGGTGCGGACGATCCTGCGTCGTGGTCCATTACGCCAGCTTGACATACTCAGGATAGGTGATTTATCGATTGACCTGGTGCGCCACAAGGCTACGCGGGACAACAAACGGCTTGATCTCACCCCAAAAGAGTTTGCGTTACTGTCCCTTCTTGCCCGCAGGACCGGAGAAGTGGTTTCGAGAACCCTGATTGCCGAACAGGTCTGGGACATGAACTTCGACAGCGATACCAATGTCGTTGACGTTGCGGTTCGCAGGTTGCGCTCCAAGGTGGATGATCCGTTTGAAACAAAACTCATCCATACCTTGAGAGGGGTGGGCTATGTCCTCGAAGAGCGCTGATAAAACTTCTCGTCCCAAGGTTTACGAGCGGTGGTCCATCACCCGGCGGTTGGTGGTTACCTATACGCTTTCCGCTTTTGCGATGTTGGCCATCACTGCTGTTTTTCTGACCTGGACCCTTCATGTTTCGCTCCTGAAAGGGGAAAAGGATTACATTGACGACCGGATCCGCGTCTACCAAGCCATTATTGAGCACAGCCCCGATTTTGGCTACTTCATCATGCACGACATCGAATGGGAAGGCGCTTTTGTAAAATATCCGCAATATTACGCCCGCCTACTGGACGACCATTGCCGCACAATCATAGAAACAGCTCACATGAACGAGCTGATTCCGCCCGAAAACTTCCCTGATCCCTGCGTGTTCAACATTGAAACGCAAAAAAGGTCACGGTCGGTCAAGAACGTCATCAATGGCCGGACATACCTGCTTGAGTCCTACTGGGCGGAAACGGTCCACGCCGACCGGCGCATAGCAATCCAGATAGCGATCGATATCACTACCCAGGAAAATATCATCAAGACCAATCAGCGGCGCATGATTGCGATTATCCTATTTGGGATTGTCTTTGCAGCGCTTTACAGTTTTGTGGTTGCACGCAGGGTGCTCAGCCCGATCAATCAATTGGCCGAGACAGCCAAAAAGATCAGCATAGATCAGATAGATGTCAGAACCGACCCCAAACGTTGGCCCTTGGAGCTTCAGGATCTTGCGGTTGCATTTAATGACATGTTGAGCCGCATAGAGGATTCGTTTAACCGCTTGTCCAACAGTGTCTCCAATCTGGCCCATGAGTTGCGCACTCCGGTCAGCAATCTGATGGGTGAGGCCGAAGTCGCGCTCTCGCATGAGAGAACCACCGAAGAGTATCGCAAGGTGCTTGAATCGAGTCTGGAAGAGAACATGCGGCTTTCGCGCCTGATAGAAGCCATTCTGTTCCTGGCGCGGGCGGAGAATCCTGCTACCCACCTTGATCACACCGTGTTCAATCCTTTGGAAGAGATCGACAAGGTATGCAGTTACTACGAAGCACTGGCAGCTGACAAAAAGGCCCAGCTATCATATCACGGGAATGGGCTGTTAAACGGCGACCGCGTACTTTTCCGGCGCGCGATCAGCAACCTGTTGTCAAACGCGCTCTATTATTCTTCTCCCGGGGTAACTATCGATATCAAAGTCCAGCCGGCGGAAGACGGTTATCTGGAAATCATTATCAGCGACACCGGGTACGGCATCTCGGAAGTTGACTTGAGAAGGATCTTTGACCGCTTTTTCCGCGTATCGACCAGTCCGGCCAATAATCCGCAGGGTTCCGGTTTGGGGCTCTCCATTGTCAAGTCCATCATGGACATGCATAACGGCACGATTTCCATTCAAAGCGTATATGGCCAGGGAAGCACGATTACGTTGCGCTTTCCCGGCCAGGCTGCTTGATCGATATATTTAATCAGGCATTTGTTCAGCGCTACTGAAATGACAGCTTAAAACCAAAAGAGGCATTCTTACAGGGGTAAAAGGACCCAAAGGGCCTGAAGGATGAAGGTGATAACATCTTTAAAAAAAGAATGTTGATCTTGCCGTTATCCCTTGTATCCCTTCACCCATGTATATTTAATGTTTTTCTATGGGTTTCTGAGTAACTTTAACAAGTCATGTCTTATTCAATAGCCCATTCTTGGGCGTTTGCGCATCTATAAGTCTCCTTTCTCCCCGCCTCAAATATTTCCTGCCTTACCAAACTGTAATGTTCCCGTAAG
>PJFB01000012.1 GCA_003574895.1 Geobacter sp. | reverse complement strand
CGGACGCCGACCCGTCCCACGATTCGGCCCCCAGCAGCGCCCTGTGCGGCAAGACCCCGGCCGTGGCCGCGCCGACCCTGGTCTCCGTGACCACGGTGGCGGCCAAGCGGGTGACCCAGCTCTCCTGGAGCTACGATCCGGCGGCCTGCACCCCCGCCACCTGCGACCAGCCCGACGGCTACGAGGTCTGGCGCCAGGCCTGGAACGGCGGCTGGGGCTTATTGGCCACAACCACCGCCACCACCTATACGGACCGGGTCAACATCGAATCCCTGAAATCCTACAGCTACAAGGTCAGGGCCTACAAGGGAACCGATGCCTCCGTCTACAGCAGCGTCAAGGACGTTACGACGCCCCAGTTCGGAACCTCGGACAGTACTTGCCAGTGATTTTGCTATCGACAAAAACGCCTAAACGGTATATGTGTCGGCAGTATTCATAAGGAGCGCGCAACAGATGACCTGATAATGGCGCGGTGTAATCCAATGGAGTTGGGTGATTTGTGATGATGATCAGACTTCTCATGTTCGTGATCCTGTTATGTCCACTGACCGCCCTTGGAGCCGGGATAACGATCGAAGGCAGGGTCTTTACCGAGGCCGGAGCCCTGCCGAACGCAACCGTGACGGTACACAGAAACTATGCTGACCTCCTGGCCGGCTCCCCCCCGGTGGCTGCGGCCACCACCGATCAGGAAGGGGTCTACCGGCTGCACCTCCCAGCGGGACCCTATTATTTCACCGCCACCGGCACGGTCAACGGCCGCCCCTATTATGCCTATCACGGCAGCAACCCGGTAAAGGCGGACGAGGACAATCTCTGGCTGGCCCTCCTGGCAACCCCGGCCGACCCGGCGCCGGTCTATACCTCCGGCACCGGCACCGTCGAAGGGGTGATCACCTACAAGGGCCAGCCGGTGCCGGGCGCCTACGTGGCCCTGTACCCCCCCGACAGCAAGACCTTCAAGGGGCTGGGGGTCAAGACCGAATCCGCCGACGCCAACGGCCGTTTCAAGATCAACATCCAGCCGGGAAAGTACGTCATCACGGCCCGGAAGATCATCGGCGGCACCAGCAACCGACCCCCGCGCAAAGGCGACCTGTACTGCTATTACTCACAAAACCCCGTGGAAGTTAAAGAGGATCAGGCAGCCCGCCTCGAATTCTCCTGCTATCCCAAGATTGACCGCAACTCCTTTGTTGCCGTGCCTATCGTGAAAAGCGACGATTTCAAGACCGTTGCCGACCGGGCCGCCGTTGCCGATTCCGGTATCCGGGGCAGGGTCACGGATACGAACGGCCGCCCCCTTCCTGGCTTGACCGTGCTGGCCTACCCCCTGGCATCGCCGGTTTTCATGATGTACAACCTGTACCATGGCACCGAATACTCCTCGGAAACCGACTCCTCAGGAAAATTCTTCATCCCGCTGGACGAGGACGGCGATTACGGCATCGTAGCCCGCGATATCCTGGGTGACGGCCCCCACCGTGGCGAGATCTACGGCCTTTACCAGGGCAACATCCGCCATGCGGTTACCTTCAAAAAGGGGACGCTGGTAGACAACATCGCCATCACCGCCGGCCGGGTCATGCCTCCGGCCGCAGGCTCCCAGGCCGGGGAGCAAACCGCTATGGCGCCAGTCGTCATCGGGACCCCGGGGGGTGCACCCGTACTGCTGGCGGACAGCGTCATCGGCAGTAACACGGTCTGGCAAGGCGAGATCCACCTGGGCGGCGTCATCTCGGTCAAACGGGGCGCCACTCTCACCATCCTGCCCGGGACAACGGTCAAATTCAGGCGCATTGATCGCGACCACAACGAAATCGGTGACGGCGAGATCCTGGTCGAAGGGCGCCTGGTGGCCCGGGGGACCGCTGATCAAAAGATCGTCTTCACCTCGGCCGAGGGAAAACCCGCTGTCAACGACTGGTCCTATCTGCAGTTCCTGGCCTCCGATCCCGGAAACGTCATCGAACACTGCCGGTTCGAATACGCCTTTGCCGGTGTCATGGTCCATTATGCCGACGTACGGATCAGCGACACCCTCTTTCGCCATAACAACCGGGGCCTCCATTACAACACCGCCAACCTGCGCGTGGATCACTGCACCTTTACCGACAACCGCATCGGCATCAGGTTCATGCGGCTGGAGGGTAACGTGCAAATCACCAACAACAACATCTCCCGCAACGACATCGGCCTGCTGTTCGTGCGGCAGCACGTCAATGCCATCGATTTCGACCGCCTGAACCGGGGGAAGGAAAACCCCGGCATCAGGGACAACAACATCTTCAATAACCGTAACTACAATTTCTCGCTGGGCGAGGGGCAGGACCGGGACGTGAACGTTGCCGGCAACTGGTGGGGTTCGGCCTTGGCCACAACAATCGCCGGATCTATTTACGACCAAGACAAGGATAAAGGGCTCAGCCGGGTCATCTATGCGCCCTTTCTCGCCGCTCCCGTGGAAGGCGCCGGGGTCAGGGAGCCCAGGTCTGCCGCCGCTCCGGGTAAACAGACCGAGGAGGTGCAACCATGAAACAGTTGTTTGTCGCATTTTTCTGCATTGTTGCCCTGTTGACGGCAATGGAGAGCGCCAGGGCCGATGCCTTTCAACCCGGAACCATTACGGGCCGTTTCATGCTCACCCCGCAGACGCCCATGTCGGACGGGCTGGTCTATATCTACAACCTGGCCACCGGCCCCGAACCTTCCCGCGACCGCTACTGGCGGGTTCCCGACCATTTCAAGCAACTGGACAGGGATGGCCGTTTTACCGTGCAACTTCTGGAAGGGGTTTACTGTATCGGGGCCATCAAGCGCAATGGCCCCCCCCTGATCGGCCCACCGCAGAAGGGGGATATGTTCCTGCTGAGCACCGACGGCAACGGCCAGCCGAGAAAATTCACCGTGAAGAGCAACGAAACCGTTGATATGGGGGTGATAAGCGGCGCGAAACCCTTTGCGCCGTCCCTGGACACCAAGGGGCTGACCGCCATCGTGGGCACAATTCGGGATGCTGACGGCAAGCCCGAGGCCGGGGTCCTGGTATTCGCCTTCCCCACGCCGACCGTGGTCGGCAAACCCCTCTTCGTTTCGGACCGCAGCGCCAATGACGGCAAATTCGTCCTCCGCGTCAGCGAGGGAGGGACCTACTATCTCAAGCTGCGCAGCACGTTCGGCGGCGGCCCGCCCCAAGCCGGGGCCATACTGGACGGCAATAAGGAGCAGCCCCTGCATCGGGTAACCGTCAAAACCGGCGAGACAACCCCTGGGGTGGTCCTGACCGGGAAAAGATTTCCAGGCCGTGGCCGGGAACAGGGAATAACACAGTAATAAACTGTTAAATCACATGTGCAGAAATCTAAATAACCGCCAAATAACGATAAATACTCATGGCAATGGTGCCCGGCAAATTCGGAGCTGCCGGGCACCATTGCGCCAAATATGAACTGAAATTTATCCGCTGACCCTCTGCAAAACTATTTCAACTCTCTTTTCCCACCACTGGCGACCAGTGCAAGCAGGGCCCACATGGTCTGGCCCTCCTCCCGCGCAAAAGATAGGCTCAATATTTGCAATAAGCGAAAAAAACGTGCATTTTCAAATAATTATACATTTTTAATGTTGCGCATCAGCTAATCAGGGCATTGCGATAAAAAGAATAGGACGTAAATTCCAGCACGTTCAGCCAATCTTTTATGACCCAACCAGTCCCACCGGGTTCGAGAAACGCTACTACGTGATTGCCGGTGGGACTTCCGACCAAAGTTCAGAACCAATCGTGGAAAGGTTCGGTATGATCAGCATAACCAGCAGGCTCGGCATCACTGTTTTCTGTGTGGCCATGTTCATCGGCATCCCGTATCTGCCGGCCATGGCCGCAACCGGATGCTACGACTGTCACGGAACCCGGGGCAACCATGACATACGACCGGCGGACGCCGCCTTCAGAAACCCGTCCAGCGGCGGTTTCCCGGGGAGTCACCGCACCCACATGGGAAGTGGGGCCGTACCTGCCACCTGCACCAAGTGCCACCCCGGCAGCGATAGCTACAAGTCCTACCACCGCGACGGCCGGATTCGGCTCGACTCGCGCATCAACAGTTCGCCGCAAGCAACTGCCTACAACAACCGGACCACCGCCTGGCCACAGTCGGCAACCCCGCAACTCTCCAGCTGCACCAACATCAACTGCCACTTCGAGAAGACCACCGATACCTGGGGGACCCCCTCGCAATTCACCACATGCAACTCCTGCCACAGCGCCCCGCCAACCGGGACGGCCACGGTCTACAGCGGCGGCGCCGCCGGCAGCCATGCCAAACACGACAGCTATTACACCGGCCCCGCCAACTGCGTCAAATGCCATCCGGATCACACCGCCGACCAGCAACCCTTTGCCCACGCCACCAGCGCCGGCAAACGGGGCCTGGTAGTGACGCCCCGCACCCCGGCCAATGTACCGTACGGGCGCTATTCAACCGCTGCTGCGCCGATCACCGGGTACCTCCCCAGCCAGGCCGCGGACCACGCTGCGAAACTGGGCGTCTGCCAGAATACCTACTGCCATAGCGACGGCCTGGGCCACCCGCCTACGACCCAGCCCAAATGGTCCGAAGCCGACAGCATGAAGTGTTACTCCTGCCACAAGGGGCGTTACAGCGAGATCAATGCATCCTTGAACGACAACACTCAGGCCAACTGCACCGCCACCGGCGGGACCTGGTCCTATGCCAAAAACCCCCTGACCGGTCTCTTTGACACCGGTATCTGCACCCCCTTTCTGACCATGACCTCCAACGGTCATCAGCGCCTGGTGGGACCGGAGTGGATCAGGCATTATCCCTGCACCTTCTGCCATGCGGGTACGGTGACATCAGTGCCGCAGGGTGCAGGCAATCCGCCCGGCGACGGTGGTATCATCCCGGCCAGGCATGTCAACTACAGCACGAACGTCATCATCAACCCCTACTGGCGTATCGACGGCGGCCTCAAAAATTACTCGGCACCGAGTTACAACCCCCAGACAAAGGTCTGCAACAATGTCTATTGCCACAGCGACGGGTCCGTGGACCCGGACACGATCAGGGATTTCCCCTGGAACTGGCGCGAGAACGGGGTCCGCAAGCACGCCGAGTGCAACGCCTGCCACGGCCACCCCCAGGGCGATTGCACCACCAATTGCCACGACAACAAGACCAAATTCCTTCTCAACAACGTCTCCACGGTCCTTTCATACCCTCAGACCGGCTGGAGTGCGACCGACGAATGGAAATCGGCCATGCCGATGTACCGCAACGGCGGCGTCGGCAGCACCCGGGCCAATTCCCACCCGCTGCATGTGCAAGGCAAAAATGTCATCAGCTGCAGTGAATGCCACTATCTGACGATCCCCACCGGGGAATGCACCGCCTGCCACACCGGAGAGACCCCCAGCGGCATGGGCGAGACAGCCCACCTCAACCCCTTGTTCCACGTCAACAAGAAGCGTGAAGTCAGCTTCAGGCAGGGGGGGACCTACAACAGCATTGCCAAGTCCTGTCAGAGTACGGACGGCGCCGCCTGCCACGGCAGCAACACGCCCAAGTGGGGCGATTCGACAGACAACACCATCTGCCTGAACTGCCACGGCACCACCGCTGCGGATACGGACAATTATGCATTTTCGTTCCTGAACAGCACCGCTGCCAAGATCAACATGACCGAATGGAAAACCACCGGGCACGGCAGGATGTCATCGGCCACCTCCGGGCCATTCGGCCGCTATCCCGGCTCCAACAACCCCGCCGCCAACTTCCCTGGCAACCCCTGCTGGTACTGCCATGACAGCAAGGTCCTGCACAACTACAGCGGCAACCCGTTCCGGCTCAAGCAGCACAACCAGTTCAGCAACCGCTTTGACAAGGAGTGCGTCTACTGCCACATGCAGGGCACGGATGTGGAGTGCCTCAGTTGCCATAACGTTGATCAGGCAACCGGCGAATCGCTTGCGCCCCAACTCCGAAACATCTCAAGTTCAGGGGTCAGAATTGCCGTGTGGCCGAACAATTCATCCGTTCATGCCCCCAGGCCGGACCACAGGCCCTGGGAGACCACCGGAGGCGTCCCCTCCTGCATGTCCACCAGTTACAACAGCATCCCGTGCCACTATGTTGATCCGAACAATTCGACCAGGGATGTGCAACTGCACAATTCGGGCGCCGGCTTCTGGTCCTTTGCCCAGAAGGCCGACGTCAAGAACCAGTATATGTCCATGGGTGTCTGCCTGAAGTGCCACGACGACGACAGCAACAACAAGTGCACCGGCTGCCACACCCCGCCAGCGGATAACCCGAAAAAATACGACCTGGGGTACGATCCGGGCACCGGCTACATCAAACCCAAGAAGGCCCGGGCCTCGTCGGTCCATTTCGGCTTCAAGCACAACCGGGAATCGCTGCTCACCGGCAGCGTGGACGCCAACGGCAAGGCCGTCGGCATCTGGAAGGGGGGCAAGTTCTGCTGGGACTGCCACGACCCCCACGGCGACACCAATATCTTCATGATCCACGACAATGTGGCTACCCTTACCGACGGCAGGTTCGGGATACCTAAACAGCGGGCCAAGGTCATCTTCACCCAGAAAGTCACCGGCTCCGATTACGTCCAGAAGAGCGCACCCCAGGGAGACGTCATCACCGGTATCTGCAACGTCTGCCACGGCCCCGACAGCCGCCACTACCAGGCCACCGGCGGCGACAGCCACAACAGCAACACCATCTGCACCACCTGCCATGAGCACCGCTTCACCGACAGCCATGCCGAGGGCAACCCCTGCAACACCTGCCATATGAACAAGCCGGTGCCGCGGCACTCCGGCTTCGGCCTCCCCCTGGACTGCGTCAAGTGCCATACCGGCAGCGTGGGCAACCGGGTGGACATCATCGGCCAGTTCAAGGGGCAGTCGCACCATGTCCAGGGGACCCCGATCAACAACAGGCACTGTTACCAGTGCCACTGGGAATCCACCCCCGAAGGGATGATCGATAACCGTTACCATGAGGGGTTCAACTTCAATAACTACTCCACGCAAAAGGACAAGAAGGTCGATCTGGTGATCTATGGCCCGAGTTCCAGGCCCCTTGCCTACCGCACCATATCCTCGGCAGCCGGCCGCGCCACGGCAACGCAGTTCCTGGCCGCCAACATCGGCAGCAGCGACATCAACACCGAGCGCAAGGAGTCTGCCAAGGTGACCAACCACTGCCTGAGCTGCCACAGCGATCAGAACAACGACACCAAGCCGTTCAACGACTGCAAAACCCCGCGGCAGTATGCCTGGGATCTGCAGAGCATAGCGGCCCGTTATTCCCAGCAGGGCGTTACCAGGTGGGGCAAGTACTCCTCCACCACGGTGAACGCCAAGTACAAGGTGACCAAGGCGCTCTCTGCCCACGGCAATGCCGCCGCCAACCAGGGGGGATGGAACCCGGCAACCGGAACGGACTCCGGCATCAACAACTACCGGGCCGGATTCACCGGCATGAGCACGGCCCGCAAGAACGTGCAGTGCTTTGACTGCCACAACTCCCACGGCTCCAAGGCCGGAGGCGTCACCTCCAGCTATGTTTCCTACAGCGGCCTGAAAAACGGCGGCAACATCAAGGAAGTCGGCGCCGGCAAGGGGGGCTACAAGGTCACCTATTTCGCCAAGGCCAACACCAGCGGCGCCAATCCGTACAACGCCGGCGCCGGACAATGCTTCGACTGCCACATGACGGCCATGAAGGCCACCTCCGGCACCGGCGTGCCGTGGGGCTACCAGTCAACTTTCGGCGCCACGGAGCCGATCAAGGGGTACCGCGACGCCTACAAGTTCGGCGACCGGAACTACACCGATCCGTATGCGGGCCAGGTCTACAAGCTTGGCACCACCTTCAAGCAGGCCAAGACCATCGCCGGCGGTCACCTGAAAGCGGCCACCCAGCTCAAGTACTCCACCAGCAGCCAGAATCGGATCGACGGCCTCTGTACCCCCTGTCACGATCCCCACGGGGTCAGTCCGACCCTGGGTGACAAACAGCAGTATGCCGTGCCGCTCCTGAAAGACACCTGGCTTTCCTCCCCCTACAAGGAGGACAACCCTGCCCCCAACCCCTCAGGGGCCAATGCCCAGGGCTATGGCTGGGGCATACCGCAATACGGCGGCCGCAAATTCCCGAGCACCGATCCCGTCGCCAACTACAAGCTGGACCGCAACACCTTGGGAACGACCAGCGGCACCCTGAACGGTACGCCGAAGAAGGTCGCCGAGGACGAAACGCAGTTTGCCGGCCTCTGCACCAGGTGCCACAACAAGGAGCGCCTGTTCGGCAGCTACGCCTTCGGCACCGCCACCAGCGCCAACCTGGCACCCTGGAGGAGCTCGAAGCGGATCCATGCCTCGGTAAAAGGATGGGGCACCAACAAGGAACACGCCTTTACCTGTTCCAAGTGCCACCAGCCCCACAACTCGGCCTTGCCCAGGCTGATGCAGACCAACTGTCTCGACTACCAGCACCGCGGTTTCGCGGCGAGCGGCGGTACTGCCTGGTCGTCCCTGAAGGCCTTGGCCAACATCGGATCGGTATCGTATCGTGATAGCGGCTGTTCCTCGTCCGTGTACCAGCTGCGCGGCTATCCGACCGCCTCGGTGCTTGGCGGCGGAGGATACGCCGCCACAACTCCCGAGGCGTCCATAAGCTGCCATGTAAGCCGGTTCGCAAGCGGCACGGAGATGGTGCCGGCGATCAGGGACTTCAACATCGGGCGGGTCAAAACCGGGGTGAGTCCGGCATCACCCGTGCCGTCGCAGTGGCCTGACCAGAACTTCTGGAACAGCGTAACCCCCTGGCCGCTTTCAAAGTAGAGCATGGATTTTCGGCAGTTCGACAACCGGAGTAGAACAATGACAGAACAAAACCTCAGGGATATTCGAGGATATAAAATGACAAGAATGAGCCTGGCGATGCGCGGCGGTTATACTATTCTGGCGCTTGTGCTTGCAGCGCTTGCCCTGTTGCTGAGCTTTTCCCCAGCCGCCTTCGCCACCATGGGGGGGGATATCATCACCCCGCAATTTCCCGCCCGCGACCAGAGACCGGGCAAGCAGACCCCGGTTGCCTCCATAACCGACGCTGCCGGCAATACCTACATCACTGGCTACGAATTGCCCCCCGCTAGCGCCTATCCGCAATTTTACACGGTCAAGATGGCTGGCGACGGCACCCTGGCATGGCGTGCCGTCTACCAGCAGGCCAACCAGGCGGCCATTGTCACGGCCATGGCCGTTGACAGTGCCACTGGGGATGTCTTTGTCGCCGGCAATGTCGCAGGCGACGTCATTATCCTGAAATACGCAGCCGCCACCATCACCCCGGACCCGGTCACCAAAATGGTGCAGGAGACCTGGGTCAAGACCTTCGACAACGGCGGCACCCACATCTCCACCGCCACTGCCATGGCGCTGGATGGCACCAACGTCTACGTAGCCGGCTCGGCCCGCTACAACAGCAGCAACTGTTTCATGGTGCTGGCCTATGCCAAGGCCGACGGTAGCCAGGCGCCCTGGCAGGTACCTAACGCCGTGACCAACATCACCGGCACGGCAAACTCCATTGCCGTGGACGCCAGCGGCATAGCGATTACAGGGATGTCCCTGGACAACTACTTCCAGACCATCAAATACAACCTGGATGGAAGCCACGCCTGGAACGTAAAGAATACCAACCTCACCCACAATAACGACGCAGGCCTGTTCGTGAAGATCGATTCCGCCGGCGACGTGGTGGCGACCGGCAAGACCTACGACGGCAGCCACAACAACATCTTCACCGCAAAATACGCCAAAGATTCGGGAACCGTGGTCTGGAGCCAGACCACCGCCCTGGAGGAGACCACCGAACCGGACGGCCTGTACCTGGACCAGGATGCCGACCCGCTAAACAGCGACAACGTGTATGTCACCGGGCACACCTCCGTCAACGGCTTCAGACACATCTACACCGTCAGGTACAAGTCCGGCGCCGCTAATCCCCAGACGTTCTGGCCCGGGGGGGGCATTGTCTTCGACTCCGGCAGCAACAATATCGACAGTCCCACGGCCATTGTAGTTGATCCCGCCAGCGACAGCCTCTTTGTGACCGGTTATACCTCCATCGCCAACAACTCCGACTTCCGTACCATCAAATATCGCAAAAGTACGGGCGACCTGCTCTGGTCCCGGACCTTCCACGGTGTTGCCAACAATAACGACCAGGCCATCGGCATCGGCCTTGGCCTCGACTCCGGCGGCAACCCCTTTGTCAGCGGCTATGCGGACGAGACCGCACCCCTGCACAGCTTCACCGCCACTGTTGACAACGGCTCGAAAAGCGTGCTGGAAGACAGTACCACCAGCGGGACCTGGGCCGGCTACTGGGTCAAGATGACCAATGGCGCCAACAGCGGCCAGACCCAGCAGATACTGTCGAACACCGCCACCAGCCTCACCCTGGTCCTGCCGTTATCCAGCCCCATAACTGCCGGAGACAACCACTACATCTACGACAAGGAAGACCAGGACTACTACGTCGTCAAATATGACCGGGGCATGCTCAACGCCCCGAGCGACCTCACGGCCGCGGCGGCTTCCAACAGCTCCATAACCCTCAACTGGCGGGACAACAATGCGGCGTCAGGATCGGACCCCACCACATTCCGGGTCGAGCGCTGCACCGCGCAGCAACCGTACCTGACCGAGTGCGGCACCTTCTCCCCGGTGGCGGACGACATCGCGGCCACGACCTTCACGGACAGCAGCGGGCTCGATCCGGACACGTACTATTACTACCGGGTAACGGCCCACAACACCGCTGCCGGTGACACCTATCCCAGCAACACCGCCCATGCCGCAACCCAGTACGTTGCCATCGTCTCCTCACCCCCGGCCTACAGCTACGCCGGCATGGCCCCCAGCCTGAGCAACAACAACGGGCTCTCCATCGCCATCAATCCGGCGAACGGGAACCCGGTGGTGACCGGCAACCGGTATTTCACCCCGGGAGGTTTCGATTACTACACCATCCGGCTGGACCGGGACCTGAACAAACTCTGGAGTCAGCGTTACGGCGAACCCCAGCTCTACTCCGGCGCCGATGATGTGGACACCTGCCTGGCAATCGACAGCAACGGCCAGATCATCGTTTCCGGCTTCTCGTTCCTCAATAACGACGGCACGGACATGGACGCCATCTACACCATCAAGTACAAAGCCGGCGCTCCCTCGGAACCGGTGGACGATCCGGCGCTGCTCAACGAGTGGGACCACCAGTACAACGCCGCCAATGGCGGCAATGCCCAGGCCATAGCCGTGGCCACCGCCACGGACTCCTCCGACAACATCGCCCTGGTCGGCATGGGTCTTCGCTCCCCCACCGACTATGACAAGCACGACATCTATGTCCTGCACTATCCGCCCAACGGCCCCGGCACTACCGGCTCCCCCAATCCGGGCTACTGGGCCGCCACCCCCATCCGCAAGATGGACGACAACCAGCCGACCGCCATCGTGGTGGACCCCTGGGGCGACGTGATCATCACCGGTTTCGTGGGTAACCTGCCCAATTCCGCCACCAACCGTTACAGTATCTACACTGCCAAATTCAGCGGCAGCACCGCCACCGCCGCCCTTTGCCCCGCCGACAAGGTGCCGGGCTGCCTGCTCTGGGAACAGAGCTACAACGGCGGCATCGGCAACGACGAACCCAACGATGTGACGGTTGACAAGCTGGGCAATGTCTATGTGACCGGGTTCGCGACGATCAATGCCCAGGGTGATACGGCATTCATCACCATCAAGTATGATAAAGACGGGGTCATGCAATGGGGAGGAACCCCCAGGATCACCTCCAACCCGCTTGCCAATGATGACGAGGCGGTTGCCGTCAGAGTGGACCCCATCGACGGCAATATCGTGGTTGCGGGCGATTGGCTGACAGGACCGGGGAACCACGATTATCACGTCATTCGCTACCGGGCCTCGGACGGCAATGAGCTCTGGCACAAGACACTGCTTCGGGAAGGGAGCGACGAGGACCTGGTCGGGATGGCCATGGACAGCTCGGGCAGCTTGTTCGTCACGGGGAGCACGACCGACAACAGTGGTATCGCTTCCATGCTGACCGTCAAGCTGGACTGGGAGGGGAACCTCTCCGGCACCGCCACCGGCTACAACTCGACCGCGACCCCTGCGGAAGCCAAGCCATTCGGCATCGCCGCCAACTACCTGGGCGAGACCTTTGTGGCAGGGTATACCAAAAACGCCGATACTTCCGTGTCCAATGTCGTCATGAAGATCGACGGCGACGCCATCCAGAGCGTGTATCCACTTGCCGCCACCCCCGGTTATGCCACCGTCACTCTGAACTGGGCCGACAACTCCCGGGCAGAAGAGGGGTACCAAGTCGCCCGCAGGGACGGCGCCTGCCCGGGAGAACCGGTACTCTGGGACACGAATACGGAAATCATCGCCGCCAACCTGGCGCCGGATACCGTAAGCTATCCCGATTCGGGCCGCACAAGCGGCGCCACCTACTGTTACGGCGTCAGGGCCTTCAAAGGGACAGACTACTCCCGTTGGGCAAATACCACCGTGACAACCGGCATCCCCCAGGCGCCCGACATGGCGCCCCAGTCCCCCGACACCACCGCGGATACCGGTTATGGCGCCGTGGCCACCAGCACCACCTCCGTTACCGTCACCTGGGGCCTGCCGGCGTACGCGCCGGCGCCCACCGGGTTTGAAATCTGGCGCTGCCTGGATGGCCCCGGCCATACCCCCTGCTCCGGCGCCGACTTCACGCTCCTGGATACGGCAGGCGGCACGGCAACCAGCTATGCCGACACCACGGTCTGCCCCGGCTCGACATACCGCTACCAGGTACGGGCCACCGGTAGCGGTTGGGTCTCACCGTTCTCCGCCTCGTCCGGGGTCATCCCCCCCACCGCCGATAACCTTATGGCGGATTCGGGATTCGAGAGTGTGGACCCCATCACCAGCTGGCCCGCCAAGGTCAATTCCAACCAGAACTACTTCCTGATCGGCAACATTGTCGCCGACGACACCCATAACGGCGTCGGCAACCACGTGGTGGCAATGGCCACGGACAACAGCGCCATTCGTGCCGACAGCGGATGGGGGCTCACGACCGCTCCGACCCAGATTGCCACTGTTGGAGCGAAAACTGCGGTCACCAACGGTCCGGTTCTCAGCAATCCGGGCAGCAGCAATGCCTGGAAGTCCCTGTCGCCTCTGACCAACCTGGCTGCCAATACCGTCATATCGGTCACCATCCCCAGGAACACGGCCATTGCCGACGGCAGCGAGCCGCTGGCCAACTACCGGGACATCCGTTTCTACGGCGCCTACAACACCGGCGACACGCCGGCTGAGATCCCCTGCCTGATGGTAGTCGGCAATGCCACCAACACCTCGGCGACCTTCTGGTTCAAGACCGGCACCAACACCGCCAATATCTCCGTCTACTACGGCAATGCAACCGCCACCCAGGGAAGCGCCATGTCCATCGCAAAACAGGCCCTGGGAAGGAAACAACCGGTGTTAATGGCGAACAACGGCATGTACACGCTGTACGCTTCGCTGAAATCAGATCTGGACTATGGCAGTGTCAACGTGGATCTGTTGAACGCCACGCGCACCTCTTCCGTTCCCATCAGTATTGACAGCTACACCGGCGGCACCAACATCGCCTTCAACAAAGACGGCTCCTGGCACGACCTGAATGCCGACTATACCAGTACGCTGGCAGGGCAAAGTTATGTGCGGTATTACCTCAATCGATCTGGGCCGGCCGTCGTTCCGTACTACTATCCCAGCGGCAGCGCCGCTGCCGACGATATCCGCCTGGTCCCGAACTACAATCTGGCGGCGGCCAGGGTCTCGGAGATGCAGGTCAACCTTTCCTGGGCAGCCAGCTCCTACGACGCCACCGGCTACAAGATCGAACGCTGCGCCGGCGTCGGCTGTAGTGCCGATCCGGCCAATTTCAGCCAGATCGCCACGGTGACATCCGGCACGACCTCCTACACCGACGGCGTGCTTACCCCGGCCACAAGCTACAGTTACCGGATACGGCCGTACAAGACCTTTGCCCAGAGCTGTACCGCCAGCCCGGGCTGGAACGGCGGCGGCTGGGATGGCGGCTATTCCAACACCGCCACCATCATAACGACCAACAACCCGCCGTCGCCATTTACCGCCACGGCAGCCAACACGACCCAGGTCAATCTTGCCTGGACCGACACCACCACCAATGAAACGAATTTCCAGGTCGTACGCGGCCCCGGCACCGACTGCGACGCCATGAGCCCGCTGGCGACCGTGGCCCAAAGCCCCGGTATCGGTTCATCCGTCAGCTTTAACGACACCACGGCCTGCAACAACACCGCCTACAACTACTGCGTCAAGGCGGTCTCCCAGGGGCTGGCCATGACCGGTTTGAGCCAGGCCGGAGGGGGCACGTGGACCAGCAGGGTCAAGCTCGATTTCGGCGCCCCCGCCTCCACCTTCAAGCCGAACCTGCTGACCAGGATGATCATCAACCAACTGACCGGCATGGATGCGGCATTCAAGGACATCCGCTTCCATGACGCCTCGGCCGGCGTGGAACTCCCCTACTGGATCCAGGAAACCTCCGGCACGACCGCCACGGTCTGGATCAAGACCGGCAACAACGACAACATCTATCTCTACTTCGGCAATCCCAGCGCCATCTCCGGCAGCAGCCAGACCACTGTTCTCGGCAGCGGCCTGGTGGGCTACTGGCCCTTCAGCGAAGCCATCGGCACCTATACATACGGCAGTGTGCTCAACGACCGCAGCGGCCAGGGGAACCATCTTGGCATGACCGGTTTCAACTCCTCGTACGGAATCGTTGATGGCGGGGTATTCGGCGGCCATGCACTGAGCACGTCCGGTTCCCAGTACATGTACGCCAGCCGGAACACCCCCGCCAACCTGCCAAACGGCACGGCCTCGACAACAGAGGCCTGGGTGTATCCCACCGGTTACCCGGATGCAAGTTATAACGGGATCGTTTCCTGGGGGGCGAGGGCATGCAACGGCCAGGGGTACGCCCTTGGCATGCATGGCCAGGGTCGGCCGGAACTGGCGACCTGGTGCAATGATGCGGTGTACACTTCCGGCCCGACGGCCGTTCTCAATGCCTGGAACCACGTGGCGGTGGTCCAGAGCGGCACTGCCGTGGCCCTCTGGCTGAACGGCCAGAAGACCAATCTGACCCTGGCGCAGGCGCCGAGCCTGACATCCACCAACCTGGCCATTGGCGTACTGGGGTATAACGACCGGGCGTTCCAGGGGCGGATCTCGGAGGTCCGCATCTACAACCGGGCCTTGAGCGATGCCGAAATGGCCACCCACTACGCCGCAAGCCTGCCGACGGTGGCGACCCCGCTCCAGGCGAACGTGGTGACGGATACGAACGGCCTGCAACCCCAGCTCCCGGTCCTCTGGGACGGCCCCTTCAGCACTGCCGCCGCCACGACCCAGGCAATACCCTCTGCCCCGACCCTGGCGCCTGCAGGGGTGACCAGATATTCCGAAGAGCGGATCGACATTGCCTGGACCTTCACCAGCAGCGATCAGACCGGTTTCAGGATCGACCGGTGCAGTGCCGCCGCGAGTGCCGATTGCCTCGCCAACTTCGTAAGCGACAGCGGTTTTCCCGTCATTGCCCCTGGCGGCGCCGCCGTCCGGAGTTACAGCGACACCGGCCTGACCTACAACACCACCTACTGGTACCGGGTCAGGGCGTACAAGACCGAAAATCCTTCCTGCAACGGCGGCGCGGGATTCTGGGAAACGGCCGACAGCGCCATCCAGAGCCAGAACACCAACCTGCCGGCGCCGGGCGCACTGGGCGGTTCCAACTCCATTGCCACCGACTGTGCCGACTTCCGCTTCATGGACAGCGACGACACCACCAAGTTGAATTACTATCTGGCCAGCAAGGATGATCTGAACTCCCAGTGCAATAAGGCCACGACCAAACTGATCGTCAAGGTCCCCAGCATCCCGGCCGGCGGCAAGCAGCTCAAACTCTACTACGGCAACCTGCAGGCGGCCTCGGCCAGCAGCGGCGGCAGCGTCTTCGATTTCTTCGACGATTTCGACGGCAGCGCCATCGACACCAGTAAGTGGACCGTCACCGACGGCACCGGGTTCAGCGTTGCCAACAGCAAGCTGACCGGTACCAACACCACCGGCCGGCTGATCTCCAAGGCCCCGTACACCTTTGGGCCGGGCTACTCGTTGCAGGCCAGGGTAAAGTCAGCCACCCGGCCCACCAATGGCTACATGGCCGCCGGCTTCTTCAACAGCTGGTACGACAATACCGGCTGGCTCCACAGCGGTTCGCCCAATGCCGTGTTCTACTCCAATAACAACGCCTTTACCCAGATGACCGCCGCCCTGCCCGGCGGCACCTCATTGACCGATGCCCTGCAGTTCAATGTGACCCTGAAAAGCGCTTCGTCCTTCAATCCGACGATCTATGACTGGGAAGGGAGCAACAACACCCTGTTCTGGGATGCCGGTGACCGCAGCCAGACCGTCAACACCAGGCCGATCGCCATCGGCCGCCGGTATGACGACAGCAGCAACAATTACAACAACCAGGCCTATACGGCCGACTGGGAATGGATCCGGGTGCGCAAATACGCCAGTCCCGCACCGTCCGGTTCCCTGGGGCTGCTCGATACCGCGGGGGCACCCTATGCCCTGCCCGGCGAGACCGGCTCCTGGCTGTTCCGCAAGCCGGTGACCGTCAGTTACGACGCAGCCGGTGTCACGCTCAGCAATTACCAGGTCAATGTTGTCCTGGACACCATCGCCCTGGGCACGGACCGCAATACCCTGACCTGGACCGACACCACCTCCAGCGAGACCGGCTTCACCCTGGAGAGGTGCGACGGCGCGGATTGCAGCGCCTCCAGCTTCCCCCGCATCAGCAAGAGCATCGACGTATCACCCCAGAGCGGGGCCGGCTCATCGGTAAGCTATATCGACAAGGACACGATCGTAAACGCCGCTACCACCAATTATACGTACTGCTACCGGGTCAAGGCGGTCAATGCCGCCTGGACAGCGGCCACGCCAACCGCCGGCGAGACCCCGTACAGCAACACGGTCTGCATGACGACCGTCAACCCGACCGCCCCCTCCAACCTCCAGGCCAGCGCCCAGACCGGCACCATCACCGTCACCTGGAACGACAACAGCGCCAACGAAACCGGATTCACCCTGGAACGCTGTCAGGACGACACCAATGGCGAGACAGCGTGCGCCTTCCTGGCGGGGAACAATTATGCCATCGACGTGCCCGCCAACAATGCGGCCACTGCCAGTTTCACCGACAGCAACACCACCGGCCTCCCCTGTTCCGGCACATTCCGCTACCGCATATCCGCCTACAAGAGCAACCCGGACGGCACCTCCTGGGTCCGGGGGCCAAGCGCCGTGGCAGGCCCGGCAACCCTTTCCAGCACCCCGGCAACACCAACCGGCGTCTCGGCGACCCGCAACTCGGAGCAGCAAATAACCATCGGCTGGGCTGACACCTACTCCGGCGAGTCCGGCTTCGAGATATACCGCTGCTCCGGAGCCGGCTGCACACCGACAACCCTGTTGACCACCAGCGCCGCCAACACCATCAGCTACATCGACACCAACAACATCGTGCCCGGTACCACCTACGGTTACCAGGTCAAGGTCAAGGTACCGACCGCCTGCGGCGATGTGCGCAGCCTCCCCAGCTCGACGGCGTATGCCATTGCCTCGTTCACCGGGCCTTCGAATTTCAGTACGGTAACCGCCAATACCACCCAGGCGAACCTGGCCTGGACCGACAACACTGCGGCGGAATCCGGCTTCTCGATCCTGCGCTGTTCCGGACCGCCGCCATGCGCAACCAGCTACGGCAATGTCGCCATCGCTGCCGCAGGCTCCGGCACCTTGACCTACAACGACACCTCGGTCTGTGCGGACACCACCTATACCTATGTGGTATCCGCCCTGGAAAGTCCCAGCCTGCCGCTCTCCAATCCCGGGACACAGCCGGTCTGGCGCTACAAGGCCCCCCTTGTGTTCAGCGACTTTACCCCCAATACCCCTGCCCAGGTCATCATCCCCTATGACTCCGGCATGCAGACCAATTTTGCCGATATCCGCTTTTACGATCGTACCGCCCAGCAGGAACTCCCCTACTGGATCAGGTATTACAACGCTTCATACGCAATCGTCTGGTTCAAGACCGGCGCCAACGCCGGCATTGATCTCTATTACGGCAACCCCAACGCCGTCTCCTCCAGCAGCAGCGCCGCTACGCTGTTTGCCGGCAACGGGCTGGCAGCCTTCTGGCCCTTCGAGGAGGCGGATAACACCTACCAGGGCAGCACGGCCGACATCAGCGGCAACAACCTGAACGGTTCCCTGGCGAATTTATGGTATCCCAACGGTATTTATACCTCGGCCGGCAAGATCGGTAACGGCCTCAAGCGGGATAGTACCAGCAATTACTGGGTCAGCGTGGCCGACACCACCAGTTCGGCCCTTGACATTACCGGGTCCATGACCATAGAGCTCTGGTACCAGTTCCAGACGAGCGATGCCTGGGCGCGGCTCATCTCCAAGCCCACCACGGCAGGTGCGCAGCCTTGGGACTTGTATGCCATCCAGCTGAACAACGCCAGCCAGGCCTATTTCGTGGTCAACTCCGCCAACGCCCTGCCGGCAACGACCCTGGCGAGTCCGGCGGGACCGGTCATGACCGCCGGTACGTGGTATCACCTGGTCGGCAGGTACGATGCAACTGCAGGCAAGATGTCGCTGTTCGTCAATGGGGTTGAATATTCCAACACGGTCACGCCGATCACGATCCCGGTCAACAACGAAACCCTCGGCATCAGTTCCCGGGGCGCCTATGGCAATTACGCCAAGGGGATGTACGACGAGGTGCGCATCTATAACCGGGCCCTGAGCGACCGGGAGATCGCCAATCACTACAGCGGGTCGGTGACCATCGGCCCGAAATCCAGCACGGCCAATCCGGTCAAGCTGCCTTTGGCCTTCACCGCGTTCCAGGCCAATACCCTGGCCAAGATCGTGGTCCCGCGGAATCCGTCCGGCAGCGCCGGCAACAATCCGCGGCCGGATTTCAGGGACCTGCGCTTCCTCGATCGTGATGCCAACAGGGAACTCCCCTACTGGATACGCACCATCACCAGGGATGGCAGCAACAACCCGATTGCCGCAGAGATCTGGTTCCTGCCGGGCGACTCGGCGAACATCGACCTCAATTACGGCAATGCCACCACCAATTACGCTTCTTCCGATACCATGGGGTGGTGGCCATTCGAAGAGTTCCCGACCCCCTACACCAGCGGTGCCACCTCGGACATGAGCGGCTGGGGCTTGAACGGTACGCTTGCCGCCAATTTCACCGCACCCAATGGGATCGCTGCGGGCGGCAAATACGGCAATGGCCTGAAGCTGGACGGAACCGGCAATTACGTTACCGTGGCGGACTCCGGCTACCCGAACTCGCCCCTGGATATCACCGGTGCCATGACTGTCGAAGGGTGGTACTACTATGACGGCACCAACCAGTCCGGCAACAGGCTGGCCGCCAAGCTCAACAGCGACAATACCGCATCGATGTACGCGCTCTTTGTCGATGCCTCCGGTGTCTTGCGTTTCCTGGTGAAGAATGCCAGCGGCGCCATGATCTCCACCGACACGGTCAATCACGACAATGCCGCTGCCGGCCATACCCTGAACAGCACCCCGACCCTGAGCGTGGGCTGGCATCACATTGCCGGAACGTACAACATTGTCAATGCGTCAACGGCCGAAGTTGCCGTGTACATCGACGGTGTCAAGGATGTCAACGCCACCACCGGCATGTCCACCGCCTATGGCGCCAATGCCGCTACGCCGGTTGTCATCGGGGTGTACAACACGCCGCTGACCATCGGTGCCAATGCCGCCGGTTCGAACTCTTTCCTGGGGGGGATGCTCGACGATGTCCGCATCTACAACCGGGCCCTCACCGCTGCGGAAATCCAGGCCCGCGCCAATGAGGGCGCATCTCTCCAGGTGGCAACCATTGTCAATGGTGCGGTCGGCTATTGGCCCTTCGAGGAGAACGCCGGTACCCTGAGCGGTTACACCGCGGACCGGAGCGGCACCAACCCGGTTGCAACGGGCGTCTTCCCCTTCATCTTCGCCACCGGCTACGGCATCCAGGCCGGCGGCAAATACGGCAACGGCCTGAAACTGGACGGTGCGAGCACCTACATCAGCATCCCGGTCAACGCCGGGGCGCCCCTGGACATCACCGGCTCCATGACCATCGATCTCTGGTACTACTACGACACCGCCGTGAGCGGCAGCTGCAAGTCGCTGGTGCAGAGGAACTCCAATAGTGCCAATCAAGCCAAGTTCAACCTCTACCTGGCCTGCGACGGCACGGCCAACGGCGAAACCATCAATTCCACCTACCGGACCGTGAACTTCTCCGTGATCGATGGGAACAATGTGGCCTTCAGGGCGGACAAAGGTGGCACGACCGGCGTTCCCGGCGACAACAGCCAGCCCTTGCTCAACAATGCCTGGAACCATCTCGTGGCCAGGTACGACGCGGCCCAGGGGAAAATATCCGTCATCGTCAACGGGGTGGAGCGGGGCGTCAACTCGACGCTTCCGGGGGGATTCACCGCCATGCCGGCCAGCGGGCAGCCGATTCATATCGGCAACAAGGATACGACCAATTATGCCAAAGGGATCATCGACGAGGTGGCCATCTACGACCGCCCCCTGACCGACCAGGAGATCCTGGCCCACTACAACGCCACTGCTCCCGTGGAGATGAAAACTGCCGGAACCACGGTCAGCACCACCGTTGTGACGGCAAATCCGGCCAACGTCCTCACCGATCCGGACATGGAGAGCGGCTCGGCGTACTGGTGGAATGGGGTGGGCACAACATTGTACACCTACTTCGAAGCCAGCGGCGCCTACAGCGGGAAAGCAGGTCTCTATTTCAACAACGCCTCCAATAATGCCACCAAAGGGCGCTACCAGGCCGTCAACGTAACGCCCGGCGCCCAGTATCAGCTTTCCGGCTATCTCAAGACCAACCTGACCGCCGGCCAGGCTCAGTGCGATGTCTACGGGCTCAACAGTTCCTCGGTCGTGTCTATCGACTCACCCGGCATCTTCAGCAGCGGTTCAAGCGACTGGACCTACAAGACGGAAACCGTTACCATCCCCGCCGATACCACATCGGTGCAGATCCGCTGCTTTGCCAGCAGTTCGCCTGCAGGCCAGGCCTGGGTCGATATGGTGCAGTTCGTGCGGCTCGCCCCCCTGACCCTGACCGCCACCCGGGTGTCGGAAGCGGCCATCGACCTGGGCTGGAACGACTTCTTCACCGAAAAGACCGGTTACAACATCTACCGCTGCATGGACAGCGGCAGCGCCTGTACGTTCGGCGCCACCCCCTACCGGCAGGTCACCGCAAGCGACATACCCTTCCATGACCTGGGCCTGTTGCCGAACCAGACGTACCGCTACAAGGTGGCCGCCTACAAAGCCGCTATCTGCCCCTGGGAAAGCACGGCCAGCAACACCGTCAGCCAAGCCACTGGCCAGCTGCCGATAACCGACCTGTCCGTGTCACAGCCAACCGCGACATCCTTGAAACTCACCTGGACGGACAGGACAAACTCCGATACCGGCTACAACATCTACCGCTGCATGGGGAACGGCTGCGAGCCCTGTACGGACCCGTCCGACTGCGCGACCACCACGGCCACCTACTCCATTCCGGCGGCCAACCTGCCGCGCTCCCTGGATCAGTGGCGCAAGGCTTACTACCCGATGTTCTCCGATCTTGCCGACAGGTACAACAACCAGGCCACCGGCAGCACCAACCTGTCAAGCCAGATCACGGGCCTGTCGAACGTGTCGGGGCTCTCCATGGGCACGGCAGTTGCCGGGCCGAATATCCAGGCCGGTACCACCATCACCGACATCTTCAGCGATCCGGCCAGCTGGACAAAGCGGGATAACGCCGTTCCCGCCAAATCGGACACCTCCGGCGTCAATGGCCTGATACCCCTGGCCAATACCAACGGACGGGGGGACTATTTCTGGGTAGAGGGGCAGGGAGTTCTCAAAGATGACGATCAGACGTACAAGATGTGGTATTCGGGAATGGATGTGAGCGGCGGGTCCTGGCGCATCTATTATGCCACCTCTGCCGACGGCCTGGTCTGGGCCAAGAAGGACAACACCCTGCTCGCCCCCAGCAACACCACCGGGACCAATGGCCGTATCCCCTTGGGAACCGACAATAAAAACAGCAATAGCAATACCACCATCGGTGACGGCGTCCACGCCTTTATCTCCCAAAGCGTGCTCAAGGACGGTACGTTGTACAAGATGTGGTATTCGGGGTATGACGGGAAAAACTGGCGCATCTATTATGCCACCTCTACGGACGGCCTGAGCTGGACCAAGGTGGACAATACCATCCCCGCTCCCGCCGATACCGGTGTCACGCCGACCAACGGCAATGGCCGCCTCCCCCTGGGGACCGGCACGACCGGCGACAGTAGCGGCGTATTCGGCCCAACCGTGATCAAGGACGGTCCATTGTACAAGATGTGGTACTCGGGAAATGACGGTGCAACCCCCACCAACCATTGGCGCATCTATTATGCCACTTCCACCGACGGTCTGAACTGGACCAAACTGGACAATTCCGTCCCGGCAAATACCGACTCCGGCGTCACGCCGACCGACGGCAATGGCCGACTGCCTTTGGGAAATGCGACAACTGGGGACAGCAGCCATGCCTATACGCCGACCGTGATCAAGGACGGCCTGGAGCTGTATCGGATGTGGTACTCCGGTTCCAACGGCTCCAACTGGCGGATCTATTACGCCACCTCCACCGACGGCCTGAACTGGACCAAGCAGGACAATTCGGTCCCGGCCACCCCTTCGGATACCACGGGGAGCAATGGCCGCATCCCACTCGGCAATGCCACTAAAGGGGACAGCACCGGGGTCTTCGGGCCGGCCGTGGTCAAGGACGGCACAAATTACCGGATGTGGTATTCCGGCTTCGACGATTCGGGCATTCGGCGCATCTATCACGCCAACAGCCTGACAACCGTCACCCTTTCCAAAAACCCCACCGCCGCAGCATCGGGAACATTCGTCTTCGGTCCGACGAACGGCCAGACCGGCACCACCGATCCGGTTGGGGCGGCCTACCAGATCATCGGACTTGCCAATACCTCCGGGCTTGTCCCGAGCATGTCGGTAAGCGGCCCGAACATCCCGGCTGGCACCACTATTTCAGCCATAAACAGCTCTTCAACCATCACCATTTCCACCAACCCCACTGCAGCGGCTTCCGGCAACTTTGTCTTCGGGCTGAACCTGTTACCGACCAATGGGCCCAGTTACACACCCTCCTTCGACGCCAGTGGCGGCCTGACCCTCACCTCCGCCTACTATTCCTACTATAGTCCTGCAAACACGATGCTGGACAACGACAACCACACCATCGAGTTCGACATCAAGTTCAGCGGCTCATATGGTGGCACCAACAATAATATAATTACCTATGCTCCTTCCGGTGGCCCCAGCCTGGTTGTGTCAACCAAGGGATGGGGCAATTCGCCCAGTCAGCAGATCAAGCTCACGTGGAGCTACAACGGCAGCGGCATCATAGACCTGAATAGCGATGCCTACGGGCTGCCGTTCGTTGTCGGCAAGTGGTACCATCTGCGCGGGACAAAGAACGGCAGCGCCCTGACCCTGTATGTGAATGATCTGCAAACGGCAACCGCGACGGTGCCGGTGCTCGACCACGCGCCAGGCTCCCGTTCTGCTCCCTTGCAGATTGAGGTCGGCAACAGTTATGCCCCCAACGTAGCTATCAAAAATCTGGGTATCTCCAGCGGCTACACAGGCTCTGTCGATGCCGCCCTGCAAACCTTCACGGACATGCAGCTCTGCCCCGGGAACCGTTACAATTACCGGGTCATGCCGTTCAACAACCTGGTCCCCTGGACCGGAGCAACCAGCAACAGCGCCGGCAACACGACCAATCCCCTGAACCCGCCCACGTGGCTATCCGCCACGGCAAAATCGGAAAGCGTTGTCGGCCTCACCTGGACCCCCAGCAACGAGAACGACCAGACCGCCTTCACGCTGATGGAATGCCATGGCGGCACCTGCACCACCAAGGATAAGGATGCCGTGGGCAATGCCCTGGCATATGACTGGTCGGGGCTGACCGGCGATGCCACCCCCTACTGCTTCTACGTGGCCAGCTGGAAGGATGCGTGCGGCGGCGTGACCTCGGCCTACTATCCACGGGTGGATGACATGTTGAATGGGGCGAACAGCGGGACCTGGTCCAGCATGGCGCCGATCACCATCACCAACCCCATGGCGAACTTCCAGACGCGGCTGGTGGTCGGGTATCTGACAGGTATGAAAACCGACTTCTCCGATATCCGGCTTTTCAACTCGACCACCAAGCGGGAAATTCCCTACTGGGTCGAGCAGATGGTTCCAGGGACTTCAGCCACACTCTGGTTCAAGACCCCAAACAGCACTGGCGACGCCATCTACCTCTACTACGGCAACCCGGCGGCAACCACGCCCACGTACAGCGGCTCAAGCGTTTTCGAGTTTTTTGACGACTTTGACGGCACACTACTGGATACGGCCACCTGGAGTATTTCTACGGGCGGGAGCGCCACGGTAAGCGGCGGCAGGCTGAATATAGCCCTCGGCTCCGTCTACACCAAGAACACGCTCCCCAATCTCGCCACCCCAATGGGAATGACCTTCGAGATGAAGAACAGTTGGACCACAGCCACGACGGGCGCTTCCGGCATTTCGGTCTGCAACGCCCCGGCGACCTATTCGGGCAACGGCAGCCCCTATTATGCCCATGCCGATCTCAGGATGGGGAGTGCCAGCGGTCTTTTGGGCATTGCCGGCGACGGGGCCGCCACCGGCTGGAATGTGGTCAACGCCTACCTGAGCCCCAACAGCGGGATTCCCGCCAACAGCGACGTCAACGTGGCCGGCCAGGACCGCCTCATCGGCGTCGAGTACCAGAACGCCACGAACCTGAATTTCTACAGCAAGGACCCGGTCACGTACGCTCTCCAGTATCTGCCCGCCACGACCAACTACCCGAGCGTCTGGAACCCCACCGGGCCGACCGCCCCCTACCTGTACCTGGGGCACATCTGGGGAAGCAACTCCGCCGCTGCCACCATTTATCCCATGAGCGTGGATTGGGTGCGGGTCCGCAAGTATGCAGCAACCCCTCCCAGCGCCAGCATCGGGACGCCGGGGACCAGGGATGGTTCGGACAACACCTGCCTGCTCATCGCCAACACCCAGCTCATCACCCCCACTGATCTGCATGCAGTGAACGAGGACGGCTCGCGGGACACCACCGTCGGCACCAGCGGGTACATTATGAGCCCCTATCCCTACAAGATCCCGCTGGCCTGGACCGATAATTCGCAGAAGGAGACCAGCTACATCATCGACCGGAAGGTATGGAACGGCCAATGGGTGCAGCGCGCCGTGACGAACAACAGTACCAGCTTCATGGATACGGTCGGCATCGAGCCCCGGAAGGCCTACACCTACCGGGTCCGTGCCGTCAACGCAAACGACGGCACCCAATCGCCCTTGAGCAGCGAGTTCACTATCAGCACTCCCGCATTCACCGGCGGTGATGGCAATGCGACCTGCATCTGCAGCGAGCAGGACGGGAAGCCGGTGTGCCAGTAACGGGTGTCAACCGGCCTGACCGGGGAATCATGAAAGCGTTTCGCACAGCAGTGGGCGTATTGGCGGCCCTCCTGGCTGCCGTACTCCCGGTTGCGGCGGCACCGGCCGTTGCCGCGCCCGCAATCGCCACGGGTGGTCCAACGACCGGTGCCTATGCGGGCTCCCGGAGCTGCCGCCAGTGCCATGAGCGTTTCTACCAACTCTGGTCCACCTCTTTCCACGGCCTGGCCATGGGGCCCTATAGTGCCGAGTTCGCCCGGACCAACCTCTCCCCCCAGCGCGAACCCATCGTCATCGGGACCAGCCGGTACCGGGTCGACCTCGACAGCGGGACCATGCTTGAGAACGGCCCGGATGGCAACCGGCGCTACCCGATCAATCATGTCATGGGGGGCAAGTACGTCTTCTACTTCCTCACCAACCTGGAAAAGGGGCGGCTGCAGACCCTTCCGGTGGCCTACGACCTGCGCCGGAAGGAGTGGTTCGACACCGCGCTCTCCGGCGTGCGCCACTATCCCGGCCAGAAGCCGGACAAGCCCCTTGACTGGAAATCCGTGCCCTACACCTTCAACACCGCCTGCCGGGACTGTCATGTGAGCCAAAGGAAAAGCAGCTACGACCCGACGACAGACACCTTCAACACCACCTGGAAAGAACCGGGGATCAACTGCGAGACCTGCCACGGCCCTTCAGAGGAACACAACCGCGTCATGGAAACCCTGCCCAAGGGGCAGAAAGCGACTGATTACCATATCATCCGCACCAAGCCGTTCACACCGGCGCAGCACAATGACGCCTGCAACTCCTGTCATGCCAAGATGGCCCACTTGACCGACGGCTACCGGCCGGGGGAGCGCTTCTTCGACCACTTCGATCTGGTGACCCTGGAAGACCGGGATTTCTACCCCGACGGCCGGGACCTGGGGGAGAATTACACCGCCACCTCCTGGATGCTGAACCCCTGCGCCCGGAAGAGCCCCCTGCATTGCGTGACCTGCCACACCTCCAGCGGCCGCTACCGTTTCCGCAAGCCGGAGGATAGCGACAAGGCCTGTCTCCCCTGCCACGCGGAGCGAGTCAACAACGTCACTGCCCACAGCCACCACCCGGCCGCAAGCGCCGGCAGCCGCTGCATCGGCTGCCACATGCCCAAGACCGAATTCGCCCGCATGGACAGAAGCGACCACTCCTTCCTCCCCCCGACGCCGGCTGCCACCATCAGGTTCGGCTCCCCCAATGCCTGCAACATCTGCCATGCCGACCGGGATGCCGCCTGGGCCGACCGCCAGGTGCGACAGTGGTATCCCCGCGATTACCAGGCGCCGGTCCTCAAGCGGGCTGCGTTGGTGGAGGCGGCCCGGAATCGGGACTGGAGCCGCCTGCCGGAGATGCTGGCCTATATCGCCTCCCCTGACCGGGACGAGATCTTTGCCGCGTCCCTGATCCGCCTGCTGGACGTGGCCAATGACCAGCGCACCGTGCCGGCCCTCATCACGGCCCTCAAGGACCGATCCCCGTTGGTGCGGGCCGCAGCGGCGGACACCCTTGGACGCACTCCCACCCCTGCGGCGCTCCAGGCCCTGGCAGCGGCCACCACGGACGAGTACCGGCTCGTTCGGGTGGCGGCTGCCGGCGTGCTCTCCTTTTATCCGGCAGTGGCGCTGCGGGGGGAGTTCGCCGGACCGGCCAGGCGTGCCATCGACGAGTACCTGGCCGCGCTGGCGGCCCGTCCGGTCAGCTGGGTAGCCCATTACAACCTGGGCAACTATTATCTGAGCGCCAACCGGCTGCCAGAGGCCCTGGCAGAGTACGAGGCTGCTCTCAGATTCGAGCCGCGAACCGCCATGGCGTGGGTCAATGCAGCCATTGTCCATGCCCGGCAGGGTGATGCCGGCACCGCGGAGTCATGCCTGCAGCAGGCAGTAGCCATCGACCCGGGGATTGCGGTCGCCCATTACAACCTGGGCCTGCTCCGGGCCGGTCAGGGAGATTGGCAGACAGCGACCGTCTCTTTCCGTGAGGCGCTCCGGCTCGACCCCGGCATGGCCGACGCCGCTGCCAATCTCTGCCTGATCGGGGTGGCCGGGTCCCCGGAGTCTGTTTCCTGGTGCCGCCAGGCTGCGGAACTTCAGCCGGATGAACCTAAATTCGCCTATGTCCTGGCACTTCGGCAGTATCAGGGAGGCAACTCAGCCGATGCCCTGGCAACGCTTGAAAAATTGACCGGACACTTTCCATTCTACGGTGATGCCTACCTGCTGCTCGGGGATATTCATGAGAAATCCGGCATGACTGACAAGGCTGCCGCAGCCTACCGCCGGATACTGGAAACCGCTGGCATGGAAGCACGCTGCCAGGCCCTTGCCCGGGAACGGCTGGATGTACTAGAGTCAATGGCACAGCCGCCCAGGGATAGGGCGCCTTGAAGCCCATGCCTCCATCAAAAGGTGGCAAGCCCTGTTTCTCTGCTTTGGGGAACCAAAACATTGCGCTATGCAATCATCCTCTTGTATACTTTCTACCGATAATTTATTTACATATTCAGACGTTAGAGACACCTAACTCACCCGTTCCCGCCCTTTTGTGGTCTGAATACTGATTTTTATTTCAAAATTCAGGATTATTCATGGCAAACCATCTTCTGAACACCCGGCTATTCCTGCTGTATTTGGTTTCGACACTGCTGCTGACCTGTCCTGCCGTTGACGCGGCCGTTTTGACGGCAGACACGACTTGGCGCGGCAACGTAACCGTCGGCGAGGATGTCCTCGTGCCGGCCGGGGTGACGCTGACCGTGGCGGCCGGCACCCATGTCAAGGTTGCCACTGCCGAGAGCACCAAAACCGATCCGGAGTATCTGTCGCCTTTGACCGAAATTACGATACGGGGCAAGCTCAAGGTGGAGGGAACCCCTGAAGCGGGAGTTGACTTCTCCTCTGTTTCCGGGAAAAGCGGCAGTTGGGCCGGGGTGATCATCGACGGCGGCAGCGCAAGCATTTCCCGTGGCAGGATCAGCGGTGCCGATACGGCCATCCAACTGATTAATGGCGCCCTGAACCTGGACCATGGGATCTTGACCGGGAACCGCTACGGTCTGGCGGCAATGGGAACAGCCGCGACCGCCCAACTCGCGAACAGCCGGATCGCAGGCAATGATTACGGCCTGTTCCTGTTTGGAGGCGCCGAGGTCACCCGGCTGAAGACCGAGGTGGCGGGCAACAGTAAAAAGGACCTGTATGAACGGCCGGCCGTGCCAGCGCCGGCAACCAAGGCATATGTGGCCAGGGAGCTGCCCATTGCCAGGGAATATGGTGACGAAGTGCTGGCTGGAGAGACGGTATGGCAGGGAAGAATCCGGGTCAATGGCGTCATCCGCGTGCCCGAGGATGGCCGTTTGGTCATTCTGCCCGGCACGATCGTCGAATTCGGCAAAAAGGATACCAATGGCGATGGTATCGGCGAAAACGGTCTACTCGTTCAAGGACGTCTGCTTGCCAAGGGTACCGCCACAGCACCGATATTTTTCCGTTCCGCGGAAACCCATCCCCGGATTGGCGACTGGGACGCCATCAACATCATGAACAGCGACGGCAGCCAGAACCTGATGGAGTATTGCCAGATCGAGGATGCCTACCGCGGCGCCCACTTCCATTTTTCCAATCTGTCCATCAACCACTCTGTATTTCGCCACAACTATCGCGGGATTCAATTCCAGGAATCGGCGGTGGAGCTGCGGGACAACTGGGTGTACGGCAACAAAAACGGCATGCAGGGCCGCGATTCCACCGTCGCGCTTGCCAATAATTGGATCACGGCCAATTATGACGGCGCCAATCTCTATCGGGTCAACCTGACCGCCAATGGAAACCGCTTTTTTCGAAACATGAAGGAAGGCCTGCGCTTGCGGGAGAGCACGGCTGTCCTGACGGAAAACCTGATAGATGGCAACCGGTTCGGACTGATGGTGGCCGATACATTCCAGGGGAGCTTCAAGCGCAATGTGCTGTCCGCCAACAGCGAGTTTGGCATTTCCCTGAAAAATACCGACAATCTGGAGATCGCGGGCAATTTTGTTACTGCAAACGGATTTAACGGCATGAACATCCAGGAAACCCGCGCAACCGTCCAAGGCAACCTGTTTGCAGGCAATGGCGAACGGGGTATGGGCATCCAGTCTTTTTCAGGGGTGTTGAGCGGGAATAATTTCGCCGCCAACGGCCTCTTTGCCGTTGACTACGAGGGAACTGCCGACCTGGCCGCACCGGACAACTGGTGGGGCGATTCATCGCCGGAAAAGGTCATTGGCGATAAGCGCCTCGATCCGAAACGGGGCCGGGTCGGGTATGCCCCGGCCAGTATGGCGCCGTATCCGATCGCCTGGCCGCTGGCCCAGGTTGTTGCCGGTGCGCTCTGGCAGGGTGCCGTCAAGGTGGATGCCACGGTCAGTGTGCCAAAGGGGGGCAGCCTGGTCATTGCCCCGGGCACCGGGGTATTGTTTCGGAAGGATGCCGGGCTGTCGGTACAAGGCACGCTCATTGCACAAGGTAGCAAGGAGCACAGGATAACATTCACGGCGCAAGAGCCGGCAGGGGACTCGTCATGGGGTGAAATCCTGCTGGAGTACTCGGCAGGAAGCCGGATCAGCCACTGCACATTCGAATATGCCACCTGGGGTTTACACAGCCATTTCACGCCGCTCACCCTGGCAAATAACATTTTTCGCCACAACTACGGAGGCATGCGATTTCGCAGCGGTCCCATGCAGATCATCCATTCGGTCTTCAGCGACAACACCATCGGCATCAGGTCGTATCGGGGCAATGCGGTCATACGGGAAAACCGGATCTCCGGCAATGAAACCGGCATCTTTGTCCGGGAAAAGGGGGGCGGCCTGACCATCAGCGCCAACAACCTTGCCGGAAACCGGGGCTATGGCATCCGGGTAGGCGACTTCAACAACGAAGACATCTCCGCCGGCGACAACTGGTGGGGCCAGGGCGATCCGTCGCAGTACCTGTTTGACGGCCGTTCGGAGCCGGGCATCGGCATAGTGCGTTACGAACCCTATCGCCGCGAGCCGGTGAACCTGGAGAGTGACAAGCCATGACCGGCAGCATATTGAAGGCCATGACCGTCGCGTTGTTAATAACCATCATGATGACTGTTTTTCTGCCTGTCCCTGCCATGAGCGCGGCCAGTTTTATCCTGAGCGGACAGGTTACGGACATTGGCGGCAAACCGGTGGCCGGGGCCGAGATCTTTGCCTACGACAGCGCCGTCATCCGGCGTCCGGCTGATTTCATCTCGGCCCGCACCGCCGTTGACGGCCGCTATAGCCTGACCCTGTCTTCCCGTAAGTTCTGGGTCGTGGCCCGGGTCCGTTCCGGAGAAAAATTCGGCCCGCTGCTGCCGGGAGACCGTCATTCTGGAGAGCCCCTGGTCGTGGAACCTGACGATGCCAAGGACGTGCAACAGGATTTCACTGTCGTGGACATCCGGGAGGCGGTACGCCAGAAGCAGAAGGTCAGGGCCGATTTCCGGCTGATGACCGGCAGGATTCTGGACCAGGACGGGCGACCGGTCAGCGGCGTTTACGCCTTTGCCGGCACGGCGCAAAAGGTAAAGGGCATTCCCGAATACATTTCTGCCTGGACCGGTGCGAATGGCGAATACACCTTGTACCTTCCCCCTGGCCACTATTTTCTTGGGGTCGGCAAGGAGTTTCCGCTGCCGACAGGGACCGGCAGTGAGTTGGAGTTGACGCTGGAGCAGAATAAGCAACCTCTTACAAGGGATATTACCGTTAAAAGAGGGCCGCTTCCTGAATCCGAGCAAGCAACGGAAAAGATTTTGCCGGAAATTCCGGATAACTGACAATTGGTGTTGCCGTTAGTAAGTTAGCAGTTATCAGGTTGGGAATAGTAGGCAACATCGATTAACCGTAAAACTTGATTAAGCCCATGGAGAGGGCCGTTTCTACTAGTTATTTGCATGATATAATTAAAACAATAAAATTGGACAGCTACTCATTTCTAAAGTAATGTGTCAGATGAAATAGTATGTTTAACCAGCGGATTCATTCAGCTTTCCATAAACTCCATTATGGGGGGAAAGGAGGTGCAAGAGATGAAAAGGATTAAATATGTAGCTCCAAAGGTTGTAGGCAGCGCCACTGTCCATCCTTGCTGAGATGGACACATTCTGTTGTGCGGGAGGCACCGGGCACCAGCTTGCTGCCGGCTCTGCGCCTCCCTGTTTTAGCTTCCGGCGGATATCAATACCGCTTCCCAATATAATTCTCTGATGCTTTTTTCCTGTGATTCAATTTATTTCCGGGGTTTTGTGCCACAAAGTCGATCTGAATTATCGCGGTTATCGCAGCGATAATTGGATACTTCATGGTAAGAGGGGGAAACCAAATGATGACGAAACAATTGGTTGTACTCGTATCTTTATGCTTGCTGTTATTGATGAATACGGTTGGTCTGGCTGAGGCCGCGGGTACGGGCACGCTTAAGTATGGTTTCAAATTCAAGGATCCTGCCACAGGGGTTGAAACGGCCCTGCCCTATGGTTTCGTCTATCTGCATAATGCAACCAAGCCTCCACCCATGGAGAAATTCTATTCAAAAGCCGATTTTATCGACTGCAAATCATATGGCAATGGCACCTACGTGAACCCTAATATTCCAGCCGGCACCTATTACATCAGGATCACCCAACGAAATCCCCTCTTGGGGCACACAGAGCCGCAAGGTCCGCCGCGAGTGGGTGATTATACCTGGATGCAGACCACCCCCATCACGATTACCGCCGGCCAAACCCTTGATATCGGAACAAAATACGCCTATTTTTACTCGTCTTCGCCGATTACCGTTACCGGTACGGTCAAGACCCAGAAGGGCGTGCCCCTGGCCGGCCGTTATGTCAGGGCGCAATCCGAGCCATGCTACAAGGATGGCTATAATTACAATGTCAACCAGTGCGGGCCGGACAAGTACATCGCGCTGATGCCAACCGACGCCGATGGTAAATATACCCTGGAATTGCGAGACCCGGGTACTTACTATCTCTACACATCACCCTGCCTCACGGACCAGTATTTCGAGTACACCGGCAATCGCTGTTCCGAAACCGCTGCTGCGGCGCCTATAACCGTAAAGGTAGGGGACAGTGTGAATACGGATTTCGTGGTATGGCAGTATCCTTGAATGATCAGTCCCAGGTAGCAGAGGCAGCCATGAAAACAATAGCCATCTTAGCGACTCTTCTCTTGCCTGCTATTGCCTGTGCGGAAACGATCATAGTTGAGTATCCGGATCATTATTACGTTGAGTCGACCGGTTCCCCCGCCAACAAGGCGGCAAAGGCCACCGAAAACGTGGCGCCCGTCGCCAAGCCGTCGCCAGCACCCTTCCGCGACAGCAACGCCTCCCTTGGAAAACCTGTGGACGCTGCCGAGCGGAAAAGTGCCCTGACCAATGAGCTGGCCCGCCTGCAGAGGGAGCATGACGAACTGGCAACGCCAAAGGCTGGGGATACCCCCGAGCAGATCAGCAACAAACAGCAGGCCGCCTACGCGAAACTCATGAAAATGAGGCGGATCACCTCGGTACTGCAGAAGATGTCGGACCAGGAGCGGTAATTGCATAAGAATTTCTGGTTCACCGTAACTTTGTAAAGATGTGCAAGACGGTACGCAAGCGGCATTAACCAAGGCAGGAGGTTTCAGTGAAAAATTTAGTTGTACTGTTGTTGCTTGTTTTCGCGGTGTCTTTCGTACAGCCGGCATCGGCCTGCGTCGGCAAGACTCTCTATGTCGGAATAACCGGCACCACACAGGAGATGCTCTTTGCCGAGATCATTGCCCAACTGGTGACCGAACGCACCGGAACAACGGTCAAGATCCTGGAGTTCAAAGGTGATACCGAACTGTACAATGCCGTCAAAAAGGGCGAGGTGGGCGTGCTGGTGGAAAATACCGAGCGGGCGCTTCACCATCTCAACTTGAAAGAAGACAATTCCAAGCAGGCCTACGATCTGGCGAAAAAAGAGTACCGCAAGAACCTCAACCTGGTCTGGTTGGAGCCTTTCGGCACAAGCCGGCCCTCTGCCCCGGTTATTTCCGTGGATACCATGGGCCATTTGCCGGCCCTGCCAAAGTTGCTGAACAAGCTTGCCGGCGTATTGAATGACGATACCTACGGGAAGCTGCTCAAATCCTTGAAGTCTGACGAAAAACCGCGAAAAATCGCCCGCGATTTCCTCAAGGCCAAGAAACTCATCTGAGTACGTGGAACCGCGGAAATCCCATAGCATCTCCGAGCGCCTGTTCCGCTTTGTTGGTGGTACCGAACTGGCTCTCCTGCTGTTTGGTGTCATAGCTCTGCTCACCATCCCCGGCACCTTCGGCATCGGGCGGTCATGGTATTCCAGCCCGTTGTTCAAGGTCTTGCTCGGCCTGTTGATGCTGAATCTGCTGGTCTGTACCGTGCAACGCAGGAAGAGGCTCAAATGGCAGGTAGTGCTCCTGCATGCCGGAGTGCTGGTTGTCCTTTGCGGCGCCTTCCTCACCTCCCTTGGATATGTGGCGACAGTCAACGTGTACGAGGGGGGAAAGACCGAACTTGCCTACCGCTGGGATCTTCAGAAAGACGCGCCGCTCGGCTTCGATCTTGCGGTCGTCAAAATAAATCGTGATTACCTGCCGATCCCGGTCAGGGTCGGCGTTCTCAGGGGCAACGAAAAGGTAGACCTTTTCACCCTGAAGACCGGCGAGAGCTTCAACATCGGCGGCTACCAGGTCCGGGCCGATTCTCTTGACCTGCGCACCGAGACCCTGTTCCTGACCATCTCCCAGGGAGATCGCACCATCGGGACGGCCAGCACTTCGGGAGAGGCCGCCCTGCCAGGAGGTTTCCCCTACGCCTTCAAGCTGGTGGCCTTTAAAAATCCGGTGCTGCGGCGCACCTGGGTGGACCTGAAGCTGCAACAGGACGCAAATACCATGTCGGAAGGCAGCACGGAGATAAATCACCCCTTCCAATGGCGGGGACTGTATTTCTACTCGACACTGATCGACAAGACCCCCAGCGGCGAGCCCTACGCCGGCATCCAGATCGTCAGCGATCCCGGGCGGTCGGTGGTGTTTGCGGGATTTGTACTAGCAGGGCTTGGCGCCCTGGCACTCTTGATAAGAAGGTTATATGCAAACAGCTAATTTCGGCATATTCAGCATCTACGTGGCGGCCTTTATCCTAGGCGCGGCCCATTCACTGGAGCCGGGCCACGGCAAGACCGTTGTGGCCGCCTACCTGGTTGGCTCCAGGGGGCGAAACATCGATGCCGTAATCCTGGGCCTGGTGGTGACGTTCACCCACACCTTCAGCATCATAGTGCTCGGCCTTATCGCCAAGTTTTCCTCACGCTATTTCAGCGAACAGGAGTTGCACGGCTACCTGGGCATCGTGGCCAGCCTGATCATTCTCGCCATCGGCCTTTGGATGCTCAGATCGCGTTGGCTGGGGATGCGCGACCCAAGCCGTGCCCATCACCACACCCATTTGTTCGGTTCCCACCATCACCATGACCACAGTCACGACCACGATCATGATCACTCCCATGACCATGACCACGGGCACAACCATTCCCATGACGATTCTCACGCTCATAGCCATGACCAGGACCACGACCATGGCAGCGATCACGGGCATAGCCACGCTCCCGCGTCTGGGCAGCCCTTGGGGGCGTGGGGTTTGATACTCCTCGGCATCTCCGGCGGCATTGTTCCCTGTCCGGCAGCCCTGGCGATCCTGCTGGCATCCGCTTCGGTAGGCGACATGGGCAAAGGCCTGGCACTGGTGCTCATCTTCAGTACCGGCTTGGCCCTGGCCCTGGTGGCCATCGGCCTGGCCGTGGTCAACAGCGTGCGCATGACAAGCAGGTTCATCGATACCGAGCGTTACGCACCCTATGCCGCCGTTGCCAGCGCCGTGATCGTGACCCTGGTCGGGGCCTTCACTCTCTACTCTTCCCTGACCCATTTCTATATGGCATGAGAACTTTCCGGCCGGCCCTGATAGCCATTTTACTGGCATTTCCCGCGATTGCCCACGCCCATCCCGAAACCGGTTTTCTGCCGGATGCCATTGCCGAGACCGAATACCGTATCGTGCTCGAAATCACCCCAAAGGATTGCGCTACCCGCAACAAGCTGGGCATTGTCCTCTACCGCAAGAACAAGCTGGCGGAGGCAGCCCAGCAGTTTGGCGAGGTACTGAGGATCGCCCCCCGCGATTTCGACGCCCATGACGGCCTGGGACTGGTGCGGCTCAAGGAGCGCAATTTCCAGGAGGCGGTCAACTGGGCGCGGCAGGCCATTGCCATCAATGGCGAGGATACCCTGGTCTACCATACACTCGGCCAAGCCCTTGAACAGCTGGGCCAGTTGAAAGAGGCCGAGGCAGCATACCGCAAGGGTTTGGAGGCCAATTCCCGCAATCTCGCCAAAAACGGGAACAAGGGCAGCGAAACCGGCAAACGTGATACCCTTTTGGGGGCACTGGCGAGCCTTCAGAATAAAATGAAAACAAAACGGTGAGGACTATGAAAAAAATCGGCATGATTATCAGCTTCGGACTGCTGGCAACTTGTTTTGTCATGGCCTGGGCACCCCGGGCATGCCGGGCCGCATTGCTGGAGGTGGGCAAGACAACCCTCCAAAAAGACACCAC
Source organism: Geobacter sp. (assembly GCA_003574895.1). Lineage (GTDB taxonomy): Bacteria > Desulfobacterota > Desulfuromonadia > Geobacterales > Pseudopelobacteraceae > JACPFJ01. The sequence continues at coordinate 130,950 of PJFB01000012.1, read as the reverse complement.
CTGGAGCGGAAACGTGCTGGTCACCGGCGATATCCTGGTCCCCCCCGGCGTGACCCTGAACATTTCTCCCGGCACGATCGTGAAGTTCAAAAAGATCGGTGCGGAAAGCGACCGGAACCTATTCGGCACCAACTCTCCCTATTATGCCCAGGCCGAGATCATCGTTACGGGCAAACTCATTGCAAGGGGGACTCGGGAGCAGCCGATCATCTTCACCTCTGACGAAGCCAAGCCCCAGACAGCTGATTGGGCTGCCCTAAATTTCCTGGGCGGCGAGGGGAACTTGCTGGAGTGGTGCCGTATTACCTATGCCTACAACGGCGTCCATGCCCATGGCGCCCAGGTGTTGGTCAAAGAGTGCGAGCTTGCGAACAATGCCGTGGCGATCAGCGTCAAGAAGGATGAGGAGACCACTGATGCCCCCGGATACAATAAGGAAGCCGACCTTAGCGTCATAAACTGCCTGATACGGAATAACAAGGGAGGCGTCAATGTCCGCAAGTCACGTGGCGTAATTATTGGCAACACCATCCGCGACAACAAATTTTTCGGCATATGGATCAAGGAAAAATGCAACGGCGAGATCAGCCGCAATGACATAACCGCCAACCAGAAGGGAATCTACCTCTACCGGGCAGAGGGTATGGCCATCACGGCCAACAACATCCATGCAAATCTTGATTACAATATGGCCATTGCCGACGAACAGGAGCATGATGTGCCGGCAGCCGGCAACTGGTTCGGCACAGCCGAACAGGACAAGGTGGCGGCTCTGATCTTCGACAAACATAGCGATCCCACGGTGGGGCGGATCATTGTTGAGCCGTATCTGAAAGAAGCGGTGCAAAATGCCGGGAGAGGCAGGTAGCATGTCAAAGATTCAGCGCAACCCCGACGTACTCTGGCGGGAGGAGGAAGAACCCCGAAACGAGGCCCTGGCCGACCTGGAGCAGGGCAATGGCGAGGATGCTGCGGATCTCGGCACGTCGCTTCTGTTCCACAACGGCCAGATGCTGTCCCTGAACCTGCTGGGCACGGAGATCTGGAAGCTGTGCGACGGCCGGACGGAGCAGGATATCGTGGCTGAACTGCTGGCCATGTTCGAGGTGGAAGAGCAGGAACTGGCCGGCGATGTCGCCACCTTCCTGGCGGCATTGGCGGAGAAGGGATTCATCGTCTATGGGGCATGAATGGCTGATCAAGGCGCCGCTCACCATCAACTGGGCCCTCAACAACAGCTGCAACTTCGCCTGCCGCCACTGCTACAGCAGGGTGGAAAACGTGGAGGAGCTGGATGGAGACACGCTGCGGGGCTGTTTCGAACGGGTGGCAAAAATGGGGGTCATGGCGGTCAACTTCGGCGGCGGGGAACCGCTGTTGCGTGAAGATCTGCTGGAACTGGCGGCATATGCCGCATCCCTGAAGCTGCGGGTCTCCATGAACAGCAACGGCTACCTGCTGGACCGGGACAAGGCTGTTGCCCTGAAACAGGCCGGCTTTGCCGGCGTGGGGATCAGCCTGGACAGCCACGAGGCCCCGGTGCACGACCGCTTCCGCGGTATTGAAGGAAGCCATGCCCGAGCCGTGGCCGCCCTGGGGTACCTGAGGGCGGCGGGCATCAAGACCTCCCTGTCTACCGTGATCTGCACCATCAACCAGCATGCCCTCGACGAACTGGTTGCCTTTGCCCTGGAGCACGGCGTCAGCCGCCTCAATCTGCACAACTTCAAATGCGCGGGCCATGGCCTGGCCAACAAGGATGAACTGGACCTGACGCCTGCCCAGTGGCAGGCCTTTTATCGCCGTGCCCTAGTCGTCAAGGAACGGATAAAGGGGCTGGAGATCTCCTTCGATGATCCGGTGATCGCCTCCCTGGGGCTCCCCACCGAAAGCTCCCTGGTCAAGGGGAGCGTCTGCGGCAAGCTGTCCCTGGCCATCAAGTCCAACGGCGACATCACCCCCTGCGGCTTTATCCCGGTCGTCATCGGCAACATCGTCAGGGACGACCTGGGGGAAATCTGGCGCAATTCGCCGCTGCTGGCCAAGATGCGCCACAAGGAGCCCCACGGCAAATGCGGTTCGTGCAACCACTACGCCGATTGCCTGGGGGGTTGCAGCGCCCGGGCCCTGGCCATGACCGGCGACATCAACAGCCCCGACCCCCACTGCTGGGTAGAGCCATGAATCTGGGAGAACTGTCCAGACCGATCACCATCTATTGGGATCTGTCGCCGGCTGACCGGCTTTGCCCGGACTACCTGCGGTTCTGCGAACAGATAACATCCGTCGGGCCACTCCAGCTGCACCTTTTCGATGACAGTTGCAAAAACTGCCTCCCCATCCTGGAACGCATGCAGGGGACCCCACTTGCCATCACCCTGACGACCGGGGCGGCAACACTGACGCCCGCCAACCTGGAGCGTCTGCACCGGCTCGGCCTGCGGGGCCTGCTCATGTACGCCCATTCCTATGGGGAGCTTGAGGAAACCCGCTCTATTCTTGCGGCAGCAGGTGCGCATTTTGCGGCTGGCATTGCCTTTGAGGCCACATGCGACAACTGGCGGGAGCTGCCCCAGGTCGTGCGATTCAGCCTTGAGCAAGGAGTCGCCTCCCTGACCCTGCCGATGCAGCGCCTGTACCATGGAGCAGTACCATTCATGCTCACGGATGCGGAAAGGGACGAACTGGGGCAACAACTGGCCGGGATCGATTGTTCCGGGCTGCGGCTGACCATCCACGACCCGTTCCTCTGGCGCGCCTTCCATCCGGACACCCCCTTTCCTGGCGGCGGTTGCCAGGCTGCCAACACCATGCTGGCCATCGCCCCAGACGGCACTGTCTACCCCTGTCCCTCGCTGCCGCTGGCCCTGGGCTCCCTGACGGAGACGACGCTCAAGGAACTGGTGGGAGGCGAGGCGAAAAAACGTTTCCGGGCCGCCGTGGCCATCCTGCCCGACGCCTGCCTGGACTGCCCGGAAAAGGCCGGCTGCAAAGGGGGCTGCCGTGGTCGCAGCCTGGTGGCGGGAAACGATGTTGCTCTGCCTGATCCGGCTTGCGGGATTGCTAATAATTAGAAGGGACCTTCCGATGTACAGATCATGTTCACGCCTCTGTTGCTCCATTCTCCGGTATGCCCTGTTTCTTTCCTTGTTCTGCGCCTTGTCGCTTGCTGCCGGTTGCAACAGGAAACCGGAACACAAGGTCATGAAGATCGGCTACATGATCTGCAACAGCGAACAGGAAACCCTGGCCCGCTTTGCACCGCTGACCCGCTACCTGTCGGAAAAGACCGGCGTGGATTTCCAGCCCGTGCCGGTGGATACCCAGGATTTCGAGAACAGTTTCAAAAGCGGCGAGTTTGCCTTTACCCACGGCAATTCATTGCTCTACATCATCCTGCGTGAGCACTTCGGCCTGACCCTGCTGGCCGCCGAGAAGCGGGGGCGTTTCGGCTCCCGGACCGGCGGCGCCATCATTGCCCGCAAGGGGAGCGGCATCACCAAGCTGGCCGACATCAAGGGGAAACGGATGGTGTTCGGCCCCATGCTCGCCCCCACCGGTTACCTGGCCGAATACGACCTCATGCTCCGCTCCGGCATCGACCCGGAAAAGGACCTGGCCTACTACGCCATCCCGCCCGGGTCGTTCAAGCACGAGAAGCTGATCTACGCGGTCCTGTACGGCCAGTTCGACGTGGCCGCCGCCCCGCTGCTGGACCTGGAGCTCATGGTCAAGGAAGGAAAGATCGCGGCCGATGACTTCGTCATCCTGGGCCAGACGCCGATCATCCCCTACTGCACCTTTGGCGCGGCCAAGGAGACCGACCCGGCCCTGGTGGCCAAGGTGCGCCAAGCCCTGCTGGACCTGACCCCGGATACAACCGTGGAATACGGCGGCGAGCGGGTCAAGGTGCTCAAGGCGGCCTGGATCGACGGTTTCGAAGAACTCCAGGACAGCGACTACAACCCGATCCGGGAGATGGCCAAGCGGGTCAACATGCCGCCGTACCAGAAATATTGAGACCAATGAAGACCGATCGCTTTGACAAAATTCTCTGGCTGTTGCTCGGCACCGTGTTGGTGGCCCTGACGCTGCTGCTCTGGCAGGGACAGCACCGGGAAGGAGCCCTGGCCAGGGGGAACAACCGGGCCATGGAGCGGGAGCTGGCCAATCAGGCCCGGGTGGTTCTGCTGCAGAAGCTGTACGGCCCGGTGGAGGAACTGCGTCAAAAGGGGGAGCTGCAGAACGCGCTGCTCAAACTGGACGAGCTGTCGCGCCAGTATCCCGGTGAGGCCCACGGCTACATCCTGCAGGGGGAGATCCTGCAGCAGATGGGGGTCCTGGATGCCGCCCTGGCCAGCTACGTGGCCGGGATCAGGCTGAACGGCACCTATGTGGACCGCAATACCCCCCTTTCCCAGCGGGACGCCCTGCAGCGGCTGGTGGCAGCAGGGGAACGGGACATCGCCCCCAAAGCCAAGGCCAATCCGAACAACCGTTCCCTGGCAACGGCCCTGGCCAACCTCAACTACCTGAAAAGCCGCCTGGCGGGAGGATGTGAATAGCCATGCCGCTCAAAGACCGTCATTTCTGGGTGGTGATCCTGGCAGGGCTGGCGCTCGGCATACTGGGGGTATTGCTCTCGGTGTGGGGTAATCCGGCCAATTCCGGCATCTGCGTCTCCTGTTTCATCGAGAACAGCGCCGGCGCCCTGGGGCTGCACAACAACGTCCGCATGCAGTACCTGCGCCCCGAATTGATCGGCTTTATCCTGGGGGCCCTGGCCAGTGCCCTCATTGGACGCGAATTCCGCTCCCGGGGGGGGAGCTCACCGCTTTTGCGGCTCGTGGGGGGGATCTTCCTGATCATCGGCTGCTCGGTCTTCATCGGCTGCCCCATCAAGCTGCTGCTGCGTCTCTCCGCCGGCGACCTGACTGCCGTGGCCGGGGTCATCGGCCTGGTCTGCGGCGTCTGGCTGGGGGCCAAAGGGGCCGTGAGCGGGGTGGAATTGGGTTCCCAGAGAGCGGAACCATCAGGCAGCGGCCTCGTGATGCCCTTCCTGTTCCTGCTGCTGCTGGCCTTCCTGATCATCAGGCCCGATTTCATCAACTTTTCCACCGACGGCAGCGGCACCGAGGCCGCCCCCTGGCAGTGGGCCCTGGCCGCCGGCGGGCTCCTGGGCGTCCTGGCCCAGCGGAGCCAATTCTGCATTACCGGCAGCATCCGCGACATCTTCCTGGTGGGGCGCCGCTCCTACCTGCACTGGGGCCTGGGGGCCTTCGTCCTGAGCGCCCTGGCCCTGAACGTGGCCACCGGCCGCCTGCATCCCGGTCTGTACGGCCAGCCCGGCGCGCACCTGGACCACCTCTGGAGCTTCCTCGGCATGGCCTTGGTGGGGTGGATCTCGGTACTGATCGGGGGGTGTCCCTTCCGGCAGATGATCAAGGCCGGCGAGGGGAACACCGATGCCGGCCTGGTGGTGGTGGGGATGTTCATCGGCGGGGCCGTGTCCCAGTCGTGGGGGATCGCCGCCACCGCGGCCGGAGTCCCCCTCTACGGCAAGGCAGCCGTGCTGACCGGCCTGGCCTTTGTCCTGGCGGTCAGCCTGATGCTGCGGCGGCGGGAAGGATAGACCGCACCATTCGTTTTAACAGGTTGTTGAAAAACAGCCATCTCGCCGCTGTCCTCGAAAGCCACCTTGTGCGGCGTAGCGCTGCTACGCCTCCGCGGGCCTTTCTGTGGGTGCGACGATCTGACTATTTTTGAACAACCTGAGTTTTCCAACAACCTGTTAAACATGAATTTATGTAACTATTTTGTTGACAGATGTAACGGAGTTTATTAATTAATATACATAGTCGGAATGGGCAGACAACGGTGTCGCGTGTCTGCCCATTTTTGTTTTCTGCTCTGATATTGATGAACAACGGTGTTCATCCACCATACGAATGGGGGTGGTCATGGATACAATCGTTAATGTCGACGAGTTCATCAGGTTCATGCCGAATATGCAGAAGTACCAGACGCTGTTGAACGGACTCAATTTCACCTGGGAAAACATCGAAGTCAATGCCGAGATGAACTGCCCGACCGAGGCAAAGACCATCCTCCCCACCATGGCGAGCACCCGCGAGGGTTTCAGCCGGCTCGAAGTGCAACTGATCGAAAACCTGGTCCGCGAAGAGATCAAAAAGGTGATCCTGGAGATCACCTCCAAGGCTCAGGTCGCGGTGGACATCCTGATCAGGAACCTCTATGAACGGACCGCCGACGTCGGTTTTCTGGCTACCGACGACGACATACGCCGCTTTCTCACCAACCCCGCCCCCGGCCGCAACGATGAGGAGTCCATCACCACAAGACTTCGCGAATACCGTGACAAATATACCGTGTATGACGAGATCATCGTACTCGACATCCAAGGCAAGGTCAGGGCCCATCTGGATGAGAAAAGCCCTATCATGTTCTCCAAAGACCCCTTGATCAGAGAGACCCTCGCCAGCGACACCTATGTTGAAACCTTTCGGCGCTCGGATTTGCGCCCCGCTCTTGACCGCACCCTGATCTATTCCCAGAAGATAGAACACCCTGACACCGGCGAACAGATCGGGGTTCTCTGCCTCTGCTTCCGCTTCGAAGACGAAATGCAGGGCATATTCAACAACCTGAAGAAAAAGGGAGATAAGTCGGTAATGCTGCTGCTCGACCGGGAGGGAACGGTCATCTCCAGCAGCGATGAAGACCATGTCAGGATCGGCAGAGCACTGGAGATGGTGGTAGACGATGAATACCGTGTTGTGGATTTCGCCGGTCGGAACTATATCGCCACGACCTGTGCCACGCGCGGCTACCAGGGGTATTTCGGCATGGGCTGGTTCGGCCACGTCATGATCCCCCTTGAATCGGCTTTCTGCCAAGCCCGGACCAATGCCCTGGACCTGATCGACAAGGAGATCATCGACGGGATTATGGGCCATGCCGAATCATTCTGCCCGGCCCTGAGCAGCATCGCAAAAGGGGCGGACGTGATCAACCTCTCGTTGCGCCGGGTGGTGTGGAACGGCCAGGTCATGGCAGCAGGCAAACGGGGCGATCTCCTGAAACTGAAAGCCATTCTCCGCCAGATCAGCAAGACCGGCGACAAGACCAGCAGCGTATTCGCCGATTCGATCAAGAATCTCTACGAGACCGTCATTTCGTCCAGCCTTCAGGATGTCCAGTTCATTGCCAGGCTCATGATCGACATCATGGACCGCAATCTGTACGAACGGGCCAATGACTGCCGCTGGTGGGCCCTCGCCTCCGACCTGCGCCGTATCCTGGCCGCCGGAAATCCCAGCCCGGAGGAGTTGGCCAAGATGACCGACATCCTCGAATACATCAACGGGCTATATACCGTCTACACCCGGCTGTTCGTCTACGATTTGAACGGCACCATACTGGCTGCCTCGAACCTGCATGACGACGGGCTAAGCGTATGCGGCAGGAAATTTGAGAGCGGCTATACCCAGAAGGTGTTTCAGCTCGAGACCAGCCAGTCCTACAATGTATCGCCATTTGAAGCCACATGGCTTTACAACGACCGTCATACCTACATCTACAATGCCGCGATCCGCGACCCCGAAAACCCGGCCAAGGTGGTGGGCGGTATCGGGATCGTGTTTGACTCGGAACCGCAATTCAAGGACATGCTGCTGGACTCGCTTCCCAACAAGCAGGGAACGTTCGGCATCTTCACGGATCGCAACGGCCGGATCGTCTCATCCACCTGCCCCGAGCATCAAGTCGGCAGCGTCCTCGACATCAACCCGGAATTTTTTACCCTGGGAAACGGTGAAGGGATGTCAAACATCATTGTCCACCGTGGCAAATATTATATCGTCGGCTGTATGACCAGCTTTGGCTATCGCGAATACAAGAATAGCGGCGACTATACCAACGACATCATATCATTCGCCTTTGTGCCGCTGGGTGATGAGAAGGAGAAGGGAGAAAACGCGGCGAAACCAGCCACCCTGTATGCCACTACCCAGACCAAGGGTAATGTGGTCGAACTGGCCACCTTCTTTGCCGCGGACCGCATGTTCGCCATCACCGCCCCCGAGGTGGTTGAAGCCATAGAGTCCGGACGCCTTACGCCGCTGCCCGGTTCCAGGCCGTACCTTGCCGGGACGATCTCGTTCAACAATACGGTCATCCCGGTTATCAATCTTCGCCACCTGTTCGGCAAGGATGGCGGTTCGCGGCGGGCCGATGACCAGATAATCATCACCAAGACAAACCGGGGTCTTGTGGGCCTGATCGTCGACGACCTGGATTCGGTACCGGAATTCGAGGCGGACCGGATCGAGGCCGTGCCCGAGATGATCAAGCACGATGCCGGTTACATCAGGAACGTGATCAGCCGGGATGGTGATTGTGAGCAGGAAATGCTGGTGGTTCTCGACCCGGACCTGATTCTTAATGCGGTGCAGAAGAGGCCGGACGAGTACTGATGCGATTTGCGTGATGCGAATGACTGGAACGGTCGTCAACGCTCCAGGATAAACGTCACCGGCCCGTCATTGACGAGTGCGACCTGCATATCCGCCTGGAAGATGCCGGTCGCCACCGCCAAGCCGAGCCCTTGCACCGCTGCCACGAAATAGTCGTAGAGCCGCTTCCCCTCGTCCGGCGGGGCCGCCGTGTCGAACGACGGTCGCCGCCCCTTGGCGCAGTTGCCGGCCAGGGTGAACTGGGAGACCACCAGCAGGCCGCCCCCCATCTCCTGCACCGACCGGTTCATCTTCCCCGCCTCGTCCTCGAAGATCCGCAGGTTGACGATCTTCTCCGCCAGCCAGTCGGCCCTGGCTTCGTCATCCCCCTTCTCCACCCCCAGAAGGACCAGGATACCGCGACTGATCTCGCCCACTGTTTGGCCTTCGACTGTTACGCTGGCCGAGCTTACGCGCTGGATGACAGCTTTCATTTCATTTTCCTCTTTGGCGGAAGCGGTTTCGACAGATAATTTTCCGGGATGACGATGATCAGGCAATTGGCCACATATTTTCCCGTCCGCGGCTCTACCAGTTTCAGTCCGTGACAAGTTGTCACGACCCCACCACCCTTTTGAGACGTGCTTGAGCTTTCTTTAACGTTTCTGGCCCTCACCGGGTGCCGGAACCCGAAGCGTGGAGCAATCCGCGTGCAGGGCCTGGTTAGCGGAAGTCGGCATAATCGACATACACTATTTATATTTAGCAACCAGCGCATCCTCAAGATTTACCAAATCACGAACACCAACGGGCCATTGAGTTCTATCGCATAACACACCACCGTCGATATCAAAGGAATGGATAGAGTTGTCTTTTAAAACATTTACAGTCATTCCTTGTGCCCCCGTACAAGTTGGTTGGCCAGATGGAAGTACATTCCCGCTTTCATATAACCTGTTGTCTGATATCACCTTCCGGACCGAGGTGTAATCAGAAAACTGAATCTGTTTAGACCACACTCCGATAATTTGCCCTGACTGCGATTGTGAGTAGTTGATAGTGGTTGAGTCAATTGATACGTTTGTGCTAATCGGATTTGGAGCAACTGTACCTTTATCGACAAATGTCACCCCTTGTATGCCAGTAGCCGTATTATTTTCATTACTACCGCAACCGAAAAAACAGGGGAAAACGATTAATGACAAAACAAACCTTTGAATATGTTTCATTCCATCCTCCGTTCATTTTTTCAGCTAACGGGCCGGGAACTGACCGGCCTAGGCCGGTCTTGCTTCCTTGTTGAGATATTTCTTTCGACTCACTTTTAAAAGGATGTTTAAATTTCCTTTGTTGTTCCTGTTTTTTAACGAGAGGGAGTGAAAGTAATGTTGTTACTGGAAGGACCGATTTCCGTTGAGTGCATCATCGTCCCATCCTTGAAAACGACACCTATATTAAAAGTTTCCGAAACAGTTTTACAACACTCTGACACAAAGGAATAAACTTCTCTGAGAATGGGAATATGGTACTCAAGGCATTTCATGGGGTCAGTGATGTCATCTGATGTTTTGATGTGTTTATTAACTAGATCTGATACGCGGAGTATTGGATCTTCTGGACTACCAACTGGTATGATGAAATTGGCTTTGCCTTTTAAAATTAACCCCATCTCTTTTCCTAAAGAAGGGTGGCATAAAGCTACTCGTATCTCTGGTTTATCCTCAATAATTGTCCTGTAGGTAAATAACCATCCTGTCATACCTATAATTTCATCAGTTAAATCTCCAAAAACTGCACATTCTCTGAAGTATTCTTTTTCTTCGCTGATAATGTTTAGAATTTGGTCTGTGTGGGTAATATTACTGTCTTGGATTGCATATTTAACGGGGTCGAGTAATTCTACACATCCTGATCCTGTAATGTAGCCAATTCCTGTATCAATAATTTTCTTATGGTCGTCACTTAAAATGATGATTTCACCAAGTTCGTTTTTTGTTACGACTCTCCTGTCTGCGACCAGAAGCGCAATATCTCCGAGGTGTATGCCTGCTACAAGTGACATTTTCCTTCCTTCCGATTCTGTGGACTCAACAAGCCATTTGGAACATTTATCCGGAGCTTGCCCGATCAGCTCAATCAGATCCGCACCAACTCATACTTCCTCGAACCCAGCCCGATCTTTTCCCCATGCTCCAGTTGCACCTCCCAGGGGATCTCCGGGTAGACACCGCGGAACTTGTCGCCGCCCGGCTCGTGGCCGCTCTGCAAGGCCGAGCCCTCGTTGCCACGGGCATTGTTGACCAGGTCGGCGCAGGCCTGGTCGATGGCCACCGGGTCAGTGGAGGCGCAGATACCGATGTCGTTGACGATGGGGGCGTCGGCATGGCCGTAGCAGTCGCAGGCGGGCGAAACATGGGTGATGAAGCTGAGATACACAGCCTTGTGCTCCTTGCCCTGTAGCGCCCCCTTGGCGTATTCGGCCATCTTCTTCATCACCAGGTCCGCAGCCTCGTTCCACTGGATGTTGATCGCCTTGACGGGGCAGATCGTGATACAGCGGGAGCAGCCGGCGCAGAGGGTGGGGTCGATGGTCGCCTTCCCCTCGATGACGGCGATGGCGTCATGGGCGCAGGACTTGAGGCAGAGACCGCACCCGGTGCAGTATTTTTCCGCTACCTTGGGGGCCACGGTGGAATGCTGGACCAGCTTCCCCTTGCGGGAGGCGCATCCCATGCCCAGGTTCTTGATGGCGCCGCCGAAACCGGTCAGCTCGTGGCACTTGAAGTGGGTCAGACAGACCAGGGAGTCGGCCTCGATGATCTCGCTGCCGATATGGACCTTTTTCAGCAGTTCCCCCTCGATGGTGATATCCGTCTCGGTCACCCCCCGCAGGCCGTCGCTGATGATCAACGGCGCCCCGACGCAGGCATAGCCAAAGCCGTTTTCGATGGCACAGGTCAGGGAGGAGACCGCCTCCTTCCGCTCCCCCGGGTAGAGGGTGGAGGAGTCGGTCAGAAACGGAGCGGCCTTCAGCTTCTTGATCTCATCCACCACGCGGCGGGCAAAGATCGGCCGGATAAAGGCATGGTTCCCCTTTTCGCCGAAGTGGATCTTGATGGCGGTCAGGTCCCCTTCATTGACGCGCTGGGGGAGCCCGGCCAGGGTCAGCAACTTGGTGATCTTGTCGAACAGGTTCTCTTTGTGGCCGGCGCGCAGGTCGGCAAAATAGACGTTGGACATGATAAATATCTCCCTTTCTCGGAAAGTTGCAAAAATTGACAATGGTCAAGGTTACGTTAAGCTGAATCGCATATTCTCATACCATAAAAACAGGCATTCAACTACATCAAGAAACAATTAATCCAAAGGGGGATCAACTAAATGTTTTGTAATCAATGCGAGCAGGCAGCAAATGGGGTCGGGTGCAACATCTCGGGCGTATGCGGCAAGAAACCGGAAGTGGCGACTTTGCAGGATCATCTGCTCTACGGCCTGAAGAGCCTGGCGCTCTATGCCGACAAGTTGGGGCGGAACGCCGAGATCGACCGTTTCACCATCGAAGGGCTCTTCACCACGGTCACCAATGTTGATTTTGACGCGCCCCGCATCGGCAGCGTCATCAAGCAATGCTACGAAATGAAGGAAAAGGCCAGGGCCGCCAGTGGTGTCACCCTGTCCGGCCCGCTGGCGGACTGGAAACCGGCCGACGACCTGGCCGGCATGATAGCCCAGGGTGAGCAGTACGGTATCAACACCCAACATATCAACGAAGACATCCGCTCCGTGATCGAGATACTGATGTACGGCCTGAAGGGGATGGCTGCCTATATGGACCACGCCATGATCCTGGGCAGGAGCAACGACGACGTGATGGCCTTCGTCCAGAAGGCCCTGGCCGCCACCACCGATCCCAACCTGGGGCTGATGGACTTCGTCGGCCTCTGCATGGAGTGCGGCAAGCAGAATCTTACCGTGATGGCCCTCCTGAACGCGGCCCATACCGATACCTACGGCCACCCGGTCCCCACGGCAGTGCAACTGGGCACCAAGGCCGGCAAGGCCATCCTGGTCTCTGGCCACGACCTGAAGATGCTGGAAGAGCTGCTCAAGCAGACCGAGGGCAAGGGGATCAACATCTACACCCATGGCGAGATGCTGCCGGCCCACGGCTATCCAGGCCTGAAAAAATACAGCCACCTGGCCGGCAACTTTGGCGGCGCCTGGCAGGACCAGGCCAAGGAGTTTGCCAACTTCCCCGGCTCGATCATCTTCAACACCAACTGCATCCAGCGTCCGTCGGACAGCTATAAGGACCGCCTCTACACCTGGGGCCTCGTGGCCTGGCCCGACGTGCCCCATATCGACGGGTGGGATTTTTCCGCCGTCATCAACAGGGCACAGGAGCTTCCCGGTTTCCCGGACAACCCCGGGCAGGAGATCCTGACCGGTTTCGGCCACAACGCCGTGCTGGGGGTTGCCGACAAGGTCATCGCCGCGGTCAAGTCCGGCGCCATCAAGCACTTCTTCCTGATCGGCGGCTGTGACGGTGCCAAGTCCGGCCGCAACTACTACACCGAATTTGCCGAAAAGCTCCCCCAGGATACGGTCATCCTGACCCTGGCCTGCGGCAAGTACCGCTTCAACAAGCTGGAGTTCGGCGACATCGGCGGCATTCCGCGCCTGCTGGACGTGGGGCAGTGCAACGACGCCTACTCGGCCATCCAGATCGCCGTGGCCCTGGCAGGGGCCTTCGAGTGCGGGGTGAACGACCTGCCGCTCTCCATGATCCTTTCCTGGTACGAGCAGAAGGCGGTGGTCATCCTCTTGACCCTCTTCTCCCTGGGGATCAAGAACATCAAGCTCGGCCCGACACTGCCGGCCTTTGTCTCCCCCAACGTCCTCAACTTCCTGGTGGAGAACTTCAACATCGGCCCCATCACCACGGCCGAGGCCGATATCAAGGCGATCCTGGGGTAGGTTACATTAAACATGCAGTAACGGAATAAGGCGCGGGGCTTCGGCTTCGCGCCTTTTTCTTTGTACATGCCTTTGATAATACTATTTACAATAGTATCATCTTGTGATGCCAGGTATTGTATGGGATGACATAGAAGCGTTGCTTGTGGCTTTGGGTGCTGAACGATTTGAGGGAAACGGCTCCCGTGTCAGATTTTTTCTGAACGGGATCAAGGCTACTTTCCACCGGCCACACCCAAAAAAGGAAACTGATAAGGGCGCGGTGAAATCGGTACGCCGTTTTCTCGAGGAAGGGGGTATTCGGCCATGATGCAGTATAAAGGGTATTCCGGCAGGGTTGAGTATGACGACGACGCGGAAATTTTCCATGGTGAGGTAATCGGCCTGCGCGATGTGATCACCTTCCAGGGAACGACCGTTGAAGAGATCAAGCAGGCATTCAAGGAATCGGTTGACGATTATATCGATTTCTGCGCCCAGCTTGGGCATGCGCCTGAAAAGCCATTTACCGGCAAATTCATGTTACGGTTTTCTCCAGACCTACACCGCAAGGTGTATATAGCGGCCAAGCAGTCAGGGGAAAGTATCAACAGTTGGGTAAATGAGCAGTTACAACACCTGACCGCCAATGTCTGTTGAGCAGGGCGTGATGGTTAAGCAATCGTTGATTTGCGAGATGAAGGGTACGACATAGGCATCTTAGTTGGAGCACATGAATCTTTATCGCGAGGCAACCCATGAGTAATATCAAGCTGTTTGAATTAAAACAGATTCGCTCTATCTGGGATGAAAAGGAGCAAAAGTGGTTTTTTTCGGTTATCGATGTGGTTGCGGCCCTAACCGACAGCCCTAATCCCAGGGACTATTGGTATCGCATAAAGCAACGGGAGAAGATCAACGGAATTGAACTGTCGACAATTTGTCGACAGTTCAAACTTGAAGCGCCGGATGGCAAACTGCGGAAAACGGACTGCTCCCACGCCGAAGGACTTCTGCGCATCATCCAGTCCATTCCTTCCCCCAAGGCGGAACCCTTCAAACGTTGGCTGGCGCGAGTCGGCTACGAACGGCTGGAGGAAATTGAAAACCCGGAACTCGCCGCAAAGCGGATGCGGGAGTTGTACAAGGCCAAAGGATACAGCGACGAGTGGATTGAAAAGCGGGTGCGCGGTATCGCGATCCGGGATGAGTTGACCAACGAATGGCAAAAGCGCGGCGTCAGGGAACAACGGGAGTACTCCATCCTCACCGCCGAGATCAGCCGAGCCACCTTCGGCATGACCCCATCGGAATACAAGGAATTCAAGGCCCTGGACAAACAGCGTGATAATCTGCGCGATCACATGACCGACCTGGAGCTGATCTTCACCATGCTGGGGGAGGCATCCACCACCGAGATCGCCCGCAACCGCGATGCCCAGGGGTATGATGAAAACCTCGACGCCTCGGTGGAAGGCGGCACCGTGGCTGGCAGTGCCCGGCGTGATCTGGAGCAGAAATCGGGACGGCGTGTCTCAACGCGTGTTAATTACAAGGAACTACCGGAAAGGGTGAAGCGGAAACTGCTGAAAGTTGAAGAAGAATAACGCCATTCTCCAGTGAATTACATTCCGGAAGTGTCTTGGAAGTGGCCCCCTCAGACGATCAAAGTTGCAATGGCTCAAATACCCCCACTACGATTTGCATCCACCTCCACCTCGCGCCTGGTGATCAGACGCACCTGTCGTTCGTGGAACCAGTAGTACCAGACCCAGTTGAGCATGACAACGATGCGGTTGCGGAAGCCGATCAGGTAGTAGAGGTGGAGCAGCAGCCAGACCAGCCAGGCGAGATAGCCCCGGAAGTTCATGCCGAATGCGCTGGCCACGGCGGCATTGCGGCCGATGGTGGCCATGCTCCCTTTGTCGTGGTAGCGAAAGGGGGGCATTTGGGTCCCGGCTTCCTTTGCCAGTATGGCTTTCCCGGCGTAGATGCCCATCTGCATGGCAACGGGCGCCGTCATTGGCAGCGCCGCGCCGTCCTGCTCCAGATAGGCCATATCGCCTATGACGAAGACTTCGGGGTGATTGGGGAGAGTCAGGTCCGGCTCCGGCTGGATTCTCCCTCCAGGCCTGGCCGGCAAGCCCAGTGTCGCAGCCAGGGGTGCGGCCTTGACCCCGGCCGACCAGAACAGGGTGTGGGCGGGGATGACGGCGCCGTCATGCATGACGACCCGCTCCGGCCCGGCATCCACCACCCTGGAGTTGAGCAACACCTCCACCGACATGCTGCGCAGTTTTTTCAGGGTATAGGTGCGCAGTTGCTCGGGCATGGCCGCCAGCAGCATGTCGGTGGCCTCCACCAGCACCACCCTGGCCGCATGGGTGCTCAGCTCCGGGTAGTCCTTGGCCAGGACGAAATGGACCAGCTCGATCAGGGCACCGGCAAACTCGACCCCGGTGGGCCCGCCGCCGACAATGACAAAGGTCATCAGCGCCCGTTTCCGGGACGGGTCAGGCTCATTGACCGCCCGTTCAAAGGCGGTCAGGATGTGGTTGCGGAGCCTTTCTCCATCGGTCAGTTCCTTGAGGTCGAAGGAGTAGCGCTCCACCGAATGGAGGCCGAAGTGATTGGTAACGCTGCCGGCACCGATCACTAGGTAGTCGTATGGAATTGAGCCATTGTCGGTCCGCACCTCGCGCCGGGCGAAATCCACGCCAATCACCTCGGACAGGTGGAAGCGCGTTCCTGGCCATTTGCGGGCCATGGCCCGCACAGAATAGGCGATGGATTCCTGTTCCAGTCCGGCCGTTGCCACCTGGTAAAGCAATGGCTGGAACAGGTGGTAATTGTTCCGGTCCACCAGCACGATTTCGTGCCCTTTGCCCGCCAGGGCGTTTGCCGCACGGATTCCTCCGAACCCCATTCCTACAATGACGATCCGTTTTTTTGTTTTCATATTGTCCTTTGAATAGTTGGCGAGTCGCTATTTTCAGCTTGTCAGCATCTCGATAGTTGAGTTTTACGTCGATTGCCATGACCTGGGTCATGATGCGCCATCCGGGAGTTATCGGCGCGGAACAAGCCTTGACGGTTTGCAGACATTGTTGAAGATACTTTATCAGAAAAGCCGGGAAAAGTAATTTTGATCATGGCCATTGTCTGTTGGAGGTGAATCGGCACGACAAAACCCTTGAACCGTTGCCCTGTTTCCCGTAAACTTCCAGCCATGTCAACTTTAGAGACCATTGCCGCCAAAGTCAGCGCCAACCAGCGCATTTCCCCTGAAGAAGCACTGTTCCTGTTCGCATCCAACGACCTGCTGGCCATAGGGAATCTGGCCGCCCAGGCCAACGAGCGCAAGAACGGGAAGAAGGTTTTCTTCAACGTCAACCGCCACATCAACCCCACCAACATCTGCGTCAACCGCTGCGCCTTCTGCGCCTTTTCCCGCACAACCGGAGAGCCGGGCGCCTATACCCTGGCCCAGGAAGAGATCTGCAACCGGGCCAGGGGTGCCGAGGCCGACGGCGCCACCGAGGTGCATATGGTGGGGGGGCTGCACCCCGATCTTCCTTTCGAATTTTATGAAGAAACCCTGGCCGCCATCCGCAAGGTCGCGCCCAAGCTGCACATCAAGGCCTTCACCGCCGTGGAGATCGACTACTTTGCCCGCATTACCGGCCTGGAAATCGCTACGGTCCTGGCGCGCCTGAAAGAGGCGGGCCTCGGTTCCATGCCCGGGGGCGGGGCCGAGATCCTGGTGGAGGAGGTCAGGCAGCGGATCTGTCCGGAAAAGATCTCGGGGCAGCGCTGGCTGGAGATCATCCGCCAGGCCCATCTGGCCGGCCTGAAGACCAATGCCACCATGCTTTACGGCCACGTGGAGGGACACGCCGACCGGGTGGCGCACATGGAGATGCTGCGCAATCTGCAGGATGAGACCGGCGGGTTCCAGGCCTTTATCCCCCTGGCGTTCCAGCCGGAGAACTCCGACCTCAAGCTGGACATCAAGGCCACCTCGGGCCTGGACGACCTGAAGACCCTGGCCATTGCCCGCATCTTCCTGGACAACTTCGACCACATCAAGGCCTACTGGGTCATGCTGGGTGAAAAGATCGCCCAGGTGTCGCTGGCCTTTGGCGTCAACGACCTGGACGGCACCGTGGTGGAGGAGAAGATCGGTCACGACGCCGGGGCCCAGAGCCCCCAATCGCTGACCAAGGAGGGGATCATCTCGCTGATTCGCAAGGCCGGCAAGGTTCCGGTGGAACGGGATACGCTCTATCGGCCGATCCGCACCTATTGATGGTCGGTTTCCGGCCGTCCCTTGATCCGGAAGTCGCCCGGCGGCACCTTGAACTGCTGCTTGTTGCACCCCACAGGTCGGCATCCTTTCAAAGGGCCATCAAGCGCCTGAATGACCGTTTCCTGGTCTATGCCGCCACCAGCCCCGCCCCGCTGCCGGCGCCCGGACTGGTCGTCACCCCGGAGATCCGCTGCCAGAGTGAGATGTACCTCCCCATAAAAGAGGTTGCCGGCTGCTTCAACCGCCTTTACTGTTCCGCCCTGGCCTATCCGCCGATCCTCTCCAGCACCCCCTTCCATGACGCCCTGAGTTGGGCCGACGCATTCAGCGCCTTGCCGCCGAAGTTCCAGCTCGGCGCCAATCCGGCCCGGATCCTTGCTGCGCTTCTTGATAACCGTAACCTGTTGCAGGAGTTCATCTTTGCCTCCTTTCTGCCGCGCCGTTTCTACGGAGGAGTTGTTCGCTATCCCAAACAGGAGGAGTTCATTCGGGAGTGGTTGTCAAAAAAGCGGGGTGAGCCATTGCGTTGCCTGGACGCGGCCTGCGGGGATGGCGCCGGATGCTATGGCTTGGCGCGCCTGTTATTGGACGGGGGGTGGCGGCCCGATCAATTTGCCATCGAAGGGTGGACCCTTGAGCCATTGGAGATCTGGGCCGCTGCTCACGGGTCCTTTCCCCATGACCCGCACAGGGAACGGTTGTTCCGCTCATGGGCCGGACCGGTTTTCGAGCTGGGAGCGGACTCGGCGTTGCTCTTCAGGCAAGCCGATCTTCTGCAACGGCCCTCAACCCATGGATACGACCTGATCCTCTGTAACGGCCTGCTGGGAGGGCCGATCATCAACCGGCACAACGGCCTGCGGCGGGTCGTGGCAAACCTGGCGGCGCTGCTGGCGCCGGGAGGGGTGCTGCTGGCGGCGGATCATTTTCACGGCGGGTGGAAAAAACAGAACCCCGGGGAGTTCCTCGGGGCTCTGTGCAAGGAATGCGGTTTGATAGTGACTGAAGCGGGCGAAGGGGTCGCCGCCATGCAGATTACGGCTTCTTGGGATCGGGAGAATAGCGGATCACGGTAGCCTTTTCCAGGGTAATCATGCCGCCACCCATCATCTCGTCGATGCGCGGCATGATGGCGTTGATCTTCTCCTGGCTGTCCACCACCTCGACAATCAACGGCAGGTCTGCGGAAAGATCCAGCAGTTTCTGGGTATGGAAGACGCTGTGGGCGCCAAAGCCGCACAGGCCGCGCAAGACCGTTGCCCCGGCAAAACCCTCCTTGCGCAGGAGTTCGACCAGTGCCTCGTAAAGGGGTTTGCGGCCATAGCGATCACTCTCCCCGATAAAGATCCGCATCAGTACATTTTCGCCTACCAGTTTTGTCATTGCCTGTCTCCTTAGTAAGTTAGAAACACTTATCCCGTTTATTCGGGTCAGGAAATCGTCCGAACGGTAATGATCCCCAGCCAGGTAAACGCCAGGCAAACCGCCACGCTTGCCAGGATATTGGTGAAGGCCATTAAGAATTGGCCGTCCTCCAGCAATTTGAAGGTTTCATAGCTGAAGGAGGAAAAGGTCGTCAAGCCGCCCATGAAACCGACGGTCAGGCCGATGCGCAATGTGTCGGGGATAACGGTGCTGGTCAGGCCGAGTTCCATGACCAGGCCGATGAAATAGGAGCCGATGATGTTGACGGCAAAGGTGCCGTAGGGAAAGGCCCGGCCCAGGAGGCCGTAGACCCACCCCGAGAGGTAGTAGCGGGTAAGCCCCCCGCCGGCGCAAAACAGGGCAATCATAGCGGCTGTTTTCATATTATCACCCTCCCCGGGAAAAACGAAAACTCCTGCCCTCGGTTTGAAGGGCAGGAGTCATCAGCTTTTGCAAGCGGTTTTGGCGAACTCCATCGCCGTGTTTTTGGTTACAATCAGAAGCGGATCAGCAGGCCACCCCAGGTCAAGCCGCCGCCGAAACCCATGGCCAACACCAGATTGCCCGGTTTGATGGTGCCGTTACGCCGGTTTTCGTCCAAAACCAGGGCCACCGAGGCGGCCGAGGTATTTCCCATACGATCCAGGTTGAGCAGGAAGCGTTCTTTTGGAAAGCCGCTTTTTTTGGAGATAAAATCAATCATGCGTACGTTGGCCTGGTGCGGGATGATGTAATCCAGATCAGTCGGCGTAATGCCGGCTTTTTTACAGAGTGTGTTGATGATGTCGGGAATGACATCGGTGGCAAAGATATAGACCTGCTTGCCGGCCATCTGAAAGAAGATTTCGCGGGCTTCGATCGTCTCGGGGGTAATCGGTTTGCGGGAGCCGGAGGAGGGTACCTGAATCAGCGGCCACCCCTTGCCGTCACTGCG
The DNA here is from genome assembly GCA_003574895.1 of Geobacter sp. Lineage (GTDB taxonomy): Bacteria > Desulfobacterota > Desulfuromonadia > Geobacterales > Pseudopelobacteraceae > JACPFJ01. Next base: position 110,852 of record PJFB01000012.1, on the reverse strand, counting down.
CATGTAGGTATGCTGAATGCCGGTTTTCTCGTCGCCACCGCTGCTGAGGATGGCCGCTCCGGCACCGTCGCCGAACAGCGGACAAGTGGACTTGTCGTTGAAATCAAGTATCTTGGAGTAAGTGTCCGCCCCGATGGCCATGACGGTTTTGTATTTGCCGCATTTGATGAAATTGTCGGCGATTTCCATGGCATAGACAAAGCTGGAACAAACCGCGTTGATGTCGAAGGCAAAAGCATTCTTTGCAGCGATGTTCTCCTGAACCATACATGCGGTGGAGGGCAGACTCATATCTGGCGTTGAGGTGCCGACAACGATACAGTCTATGTCTTCCGCAGAGAGGCCAGCCGATTCCAGGGCATTTTTGGCCGCTATGGTGGCCAGGTCCGAGGTGGCCTGGTCGGCATGGGCAAACCGGCGTTCGCGGATGCCGGTGCGGGTGAAGATCCATTCGTCGGCGTTCTCCACCAGGTAATCGAAGTGGCTGTTGGGAATTACCCTTTCGGGCATGCACGAGCCGCTTCCGATGATTTTTGATATGATCATTGTATCTCCACTTTCGTTTGTTACGGTGATGATTTCATTAGGGATAAAGTTTTTTACTTATCTCACAAAATAACGCTGTTTGTCAAATGGAATGCATGGAGTATGCAGCGAATTCGACACATGTCCGCTGAGCACCGCCGACCATCAGGGATCTGCCCAGTGCCTGACAAGATCCACCAACGCAAAGACCCATACCAGGATAATGGAAGACAGCACGCCCTTGCCGAAGCCGGCAACATTGTGCAGTGCCGCCAGCACCTGGTTGGTGTCGAGCGCGCCCGATGCCATTTTTGCGGCTATGACCGGCGACAACCCCTTCAGCACCACGAACAGCGCGATCAGCAGCAGCAGGTTGAGGACCATGACGATGGCGATTCCCATGACCTTGCGGCCGAGATAGAGTTGGCCCAGGCCCGGCAGGATGAACGCATTCAGCAGCAAGGCGATTCTCTTCTTTTTCATGGCGCACCTCCCTTGTCTCCTGAAGTCAGCATTGCCACCATCTCCTTATGGATCAAACCGTTACTGGCCACAATGCGGTCATTGAAAATGTCATATGTGGATCCGTCAAAGGTGCTTACCGTGCCCCCTGCCTCCCGGACCAGAAGCACGCCGGCCGCCACATCCCACGCCTTGAGCTTGAGCTCCCAGAAACCGTCCAGGCGGCCGGAGGCCACGCCGGCCAGGTCCAGGGCCGCGGCCCCGGCACGACGAATACCACGGGCAGTCTTCTGGAAGGCGATGAAATCGGCAAAGTTGTTGGCCGGATCAGTTGCGCAATCGTAGGGGAAGCCGGTGGCCAGCAAGGTATCCCGCAGTGGAGACCGGGAAGAGACCTGCAGCCGATGACCGTTCAGATAGGCTCCACCACCCTTGGTGGCCGTGAACAGCTCCTCTTGGAGCGGATTGTAGACCACTCCCGCCAGCAACTCTCCCGCCTCTTCCAGGCCGATGGAAACGCAGAACCAGGGGAAGCCGTGGGCATAGTTGGTCGTGCCGTCCAGCGGATCTATTATCCAGCGAAAGGGCGAGGGTCCCTGGGCGTATTCGCCTTCTTCCGCCACGATATTGTGTTCGGGAAAACGCGCCTGCAAGCATGACACGATCATCCGTTCCGACTCCCGATCCACCTCTGTGACCAGATTCTTGTCACCCTTCATGTCTATGGCAAGCTGCGAAGCGAAGCGGTAGCGCTGGAATGCGCCGGCTGCAAGGGCCGCCTCGACTGCGGCATCCAGGTATATCTGCCGATTATCCATGGCCAGCCTCCAAAAAATAAGGCGGCTGATTGCCGCCCTTACCCTGGTAGCGTTTATATCAGAGCCGCGCCCGGAAGGCAAGCGCGCCAGTCATTGTTGCTTTGACATTATACATGCTTTAGGGCATAGTTAGCCAGTTTGGTAACCTTATTCCGATCCCAAATCAAAGCGCTATCTACGTTGGCTCGTCTTCGGTTTCTCAGCGTACTGATTTATACGATTTCGTAGCCTATCCCCCTCATCTTTGGTTTGAAATTGGAATTTCTCAGGAGCGTCTATCGTGGTTCTCATGGCAAACATTTTCAGGGCTTTGGCAGTGATTCTGGAACTGGCCAGCGGCCTGCTGACGATCTACAAGTACATATTGATAGCAGCGTGCGTGCTGTCGTGGGTGAATCCGGACCCCTATAATCCCATCGTAAATTTCATTTATCGCGTCACTGAACCGTTATTGCGGCGGATCAGGCGCTATATGCCGAATACCGGGGCGCTGGACATCTCGCCGATTGTGGCTTTTGCCCTTATATACGTCGTTCAGATTGTGGTATTCGATACAGCGATCTACTACCTGAGGACTGCTTTTGGCAGCGCCGCGGGATTGGATTTGAAAGGGTTCTGAATACGATGAAGATAACTCCTCTTGACATTCAGCAGCAGCAGTTCAAGGGTAAGATGCTGGGCGGGCTCGACCCGGAAGATGTGGATGCATTCCTGCAAACCGTAGCTGGTGAGATGGAGAACCTGATCCGAGAGAACAATGAACTCAAGGAACAGCAGGCCCGGCAGAGCCGCGATATGCTTGACATGGCCGAGAAGGAGAAAGACCTTCGCGAGACCATGCTGGCGGCCCAGCGCATCACCGAGGATATGAAAGCCAATGCCAAGAAAGAGGCCTCGCTGATCATATCTGAGGCAGAAATCAAGGCCGAGCGGATCGTGGCCGACTCTGAACGGCAATTGGGCGAGCTCAAGACCCGCATTGAAGAAATACGCCGGCAAAAGATCCAGTTCGAAATGAGCCTCAAGGGCCTTCTGGACAGCTTCGCCCGCCAACTATCCGGCGATGAGCCGACCTGAACCGGCACTTTACACCGTTCAGAAGGACGCCATTGTCCTCAACCTTCACATCCAGCCCCGGGCGTCGAAGAATGAGGTATGCGGGGCTCAGGACAACGCCCTGAAGGTCAGGCTCACCTCGCCTCCGGTGGAGGGGGCGGCCAACAAACTTTGCCGCGAGTTCCTGGCCGAATTGCTGGGCGTGAGCAAATCAGCGGTCGAGATTATTTCCGGTGAAACATCCCGCCACAAGAGGGTGCGGATATCAAGCAGCGACCCCGACCGGCTCCGGCAGATCATAGACAAGAACATAGCTTCAGACTGAACCACTCTTATCGGCCCTTTCGGATTCTGTCCACTTCCGATCAACTACCGGAACCATCTGTCAATCGGCTGAAATACTCCACGAAAGGAAACAACAATGGCACAGGCAAAAAACGGTGACAGGGTCCGCGTGCATTACACCGGCCGACTGGAAGACGGCAGCATATTCGATTCATCGGAAGGGTTCGTTGACACTTGCGATGATGAGGGGTGCGGATGCAATAGCAATCCAACCGATCCCATGGAATTCGTTATCGGCGAAAATAAACTGATCCCCAAATTCGAGCAAGCCGTAATCGGACTTGAGCCGGGCCAAAGGGTGGAAGTCAAGATCGCGGCCGACGACGCCTATGGCCAGCGGGTCGAGGAGATGGTGGCTGTGGTGGAGCGTAGCGAGGTTCCGGCCGACATGAACCCAGAGGCAGGGCAGCATATGGAGGTCATTCTGCAGGATGGCACGCCGCTGCCGGTCCTGGTGACCGAAGTGACCGATACCACCATCACGCTGGATGCCAATCACCCGTTGGCAGGGCTGGATCTGACCTTTGACATCAAGCTGGTGGAAATTTCCTGAGAACCGGCAGGGTGCCGGGCCTGTGTCGCCAGGCATAGGCTAATGGCCAGCAGGCTCCATTTTGAAACAAGAAAGGCCGTTGACATCTCGTCAGCGGCCTTTCTGTTTTGTATCGCTCCTGGGTATGCTGCTATTGTTTTCCAGTGGCCACGGTCGATCCGGCCGGTTCCACACCATAGTCTTTCGCTTCTGCAGGCGGCTGGGCAATTACCACCACAAAAGGGATGGCCTTGCCCGGCTCAACTCCCATGTTGGCAAGCGAATCACCGAACTGGTTGGCCATGGACGACTCGATCTTATCCAAAGGCATTGTGGCCAGCTGCTCTTTTGTCAACGGGTTGCCGCAGTAGGCGTTCTTGGAGGCCAGAACTTTGCCGCTGCCGTCATAGATCATCCCTCTGATCTGGATTGCGGCGCGTGGCTTATTGAAGTTATTGACAGCTTCGCCCGTGATGACCAGCAGATCCCCGACCACGGCGTTTTTGACAATCGAGGCGTCAACTGACCGCACCGTGATCCTGCCGGCATCGGTAACGTTTTTCACCTTTACATCCGAGAACATGGAATACCCGAAATAACCGAGAGCCGAAACCACTGCCAGTGCAGCAATGGCGACCAGAACCGTGAACAGCGGATTCTGCTTGCGGCGGGAGACTATCGAAAGCGGGGGAAGTTCCTCCTGTGGCGCCTGGGGTGCTTCGGCTGCCGGTGCGGTCTTGAGGGTGTCCTTGGCATCCGGAGGTGCGCTTTCCTGCGTATTGGCCAGTGGCCCAAAGAGCAGTTCCTGTGCAGGCTTCAGCTCGTCCGGATGCACCTGTTGAACAGCTACCGAGGTAAGTTCGTCGCCAAAATCGATTTCGCCCAGACTGAAAGGCTCGTCTGGTCCGGGTGCCGCCACAAAGGGCTCGGGGTTGGCCGGCTTGCCGGCGGAGGCATCAATCCCCATGGAGTCGGCAAACTCGTCCATCTGAAAATCGAATTTGATCTCCTCGGTAGATTCCTCGGGCTCTGGCGGCGCAACGGCATCTCCAAAAAGGGGTTCGTCACCGAAATCGAGATCGGTATCTTTATCCTCTGCAACAGCTGAAGAGGGGAATTGGACCATGGTCATCTCGTCCGCATCTGGAGCCGGAGCCGACGCCAAGATGGTTTTGTCTTCCTCCATGGGGGCATCGCCGAAATCAAAACCGCCAAAATCTATTTCACCTGGCGCTGACAGGGTCTCATCCTGGCCAATGGCAAAACCTTGATCTTTTTCAAGGGACGAAAAGTCGAAGTTGTCGGCTGAGTCGGACTGCTCTGCCGCGGCAGGTTCGTCAGTGGTCGCCATGCTGACCGTGGATTCGGAGGTTTCTTCCAGACCAAAAACAGAAGGGTCGAAGGCGGGTTCAGGCGTTTGTGCGGGGGTGGCGCTCTCCTCCTGCCGGGATTCTGCCGCCGTGGTTTCCTCTTCCTGTCCAAAAGAAGCCGACTCGTCGAGCATGGTGCCAAAATCCGCTGCTGGCGTGCTTTCCGGCTGCTCCGATTTAACGGTGAACACGTGTTTGCATTTGGCGCAACGGACCTTGACCCCTTTGTCAGTGACCTTGGAATCATCAAGCCTGAACTTCGTATTGCACTGTTCACACTGGATAATCATCTGCGCCCCCCGGTGATAATTTTAATTCGTGACAACCCGGAATCTCCGGATGGTTGGACCTGGATTTGAAGTGCCAGACGACGGAACTGCTTGAAACAACGGTAGTCTTATATCAGAAATAATTGAAAGGTGTCAATCTTATTACAATTCGGATCATGCTGTAATATCACCGAATTGCGGGCATATTCCCCTGATTTGGCAGGTAAGGCATATATTCGGGTCGGCACCGTCGCACCCTGCGGTTATTCCCAGGTGAGCCAGGGAGAAATCATATTTGACCGGATCGTGGGGATCGAAAGCGCGCAGGCTGGAGGTGATTTCCAGGGCCATGCGCCAGTCGGCGCTCTTGCGTCCGGTAAAGCCCAGATAACCGCAGATGCGCTGGATATGGGTATCCACAGGGATAACCAACTGAGAAGTGCCGATTCCATGCCAGAGACCGAGATCTATGCCGTCATCGGGCCTCACCACCCAGCGCAGGAACATGCAAAGCCGCTTGCAAGCGCTGCCGGAAGCGGGGGAGGGGAACAGGAAAGGGAAATAGGAATCATCCGGAATCCCGCTTTGCCCGAATACCTGCTGATAGTCGAGACTCAGTACCGCTGCCACGTATTTGCCAAGGGACAAGGTTACGTTTTCTGCCTGGGCTTCATGAAAATTCAGGAAAAAGTCGTTGACGCTGCCAGAGTGCTCAATCATCAAGCGAATGGCCAGCAGCAGCGCCACCAGGTCGCGCCCGTCATTGAAGCGGTGCTTGAATCCATCAAAGGTGTGCAGCCCGTTTTTCGGATCGAATCGCTCCGCAAAGCGGCGCGGCGAGGGCCCCATCTCTGCGAAGATCGCCTCCAGGTTGCGCAGGATGATCTTTACATTGCCATAGGCAAAGGCAGAGGCGATCACGGCCACCACCTCCCGGTCGGCCGGGTCGTCGTAGCGGTGGCAGAACGTTAGCGGGTCGTTGGCCAGGTGGATGGCGGAACGGGCCGCGTAGAGGCGGTTGAGGATGGTTTTGATATCAAGATTTGCCATGGTTGTGATGACCTTTACAACTCAAAGGGTCTGTATGCAATTTTGCATGGTTAAATAGCATGCAACATCATGAAATGCAATTTTCCAAAGCAGACCAGGGCCACCTTCCGTGCCAACAATACCGCTCTCACGCTGACCGAACCATATAGCGATGGGCACGGTCGTCCCATAAACGCTGCACATTCCATTCGCCAAAGTTGTAATGCCGGTAAAATTATTATATAAAATTAATAATGAAACTGTTATGAGGTAACGTAAGGCTACAGTAATGAGGTCAAAAATGGATAATCCTCTTAATTCCCCCGGTCTTCTCCCCTGTGCTGCTCAAGTTGACAGCCTGGCACACGACAAGACCGTCAACAAGCGATACCTTGTCAACAAACTCAATTTTCTGAATTTCCAGGACCAGACCATCCTCGTCAGCTTCAGGCACGCCAGATACGACAACACCATGTCCTTCCGCGCAAAACCTTTGCCCTGCGCGGGTGAGCACCTGGAATGCACCTGGGAAGACAGCTCCGATATCGAACAGATGCTGAATATGTATCGCTTCGAATACCTGCTCATTACGGACGGCCACAAACTGCTCCTCGTCAATGCGCAAGTGATCTCCATGAACTCCGCCGGAATAACCCTTCTCTTGCCTGCGAACTGCCGGGAATACAAGAACAGAAGAATAAAAAGACATCCATGCATCGGCATCACCACGCAATTCTCGCAGAACAGCACACTGTTCCATGGCTCCCTCATTGATTTCACACCTGTGTCGTTTCTGGTGGATGGAAGTACGGAATCGCCGCAGGCCGTGCGCTGGGCCATGGTGGATTCGAGAGTGAACCTACATCTTTATGCGGGCACTGAAATTCTCTATACCGGTGAATGTATTATCACCCGTGAGAGCCGTAAACAGGAAGACGGCAGAAGAAGATTCGTTCTGCGCCCCGCAACCAGCTCCATCCAGCTTATCAAGCCGAAACAGTACCGTAACAAACGGCAGGAGCTTGTTCCATCGCCTAACATGGTTTTCAGGCACCCCCTGATTGGCAGTACGGTGAATCTCAAGGTCGCAGACCTCTCCGGTTCCGGATTTTCCGTGGAAGAAAGCGTTGAGACTTCAATCCTGCTGCCGGGGATGATCATTCCGGGGATCGAACTCAGTTTTGCTCATGGATTGAGCATAAGCTGCAAGGCCCAGGTTGTATCGCGGAATCTGGTTGAAAATGAGGGAGAGGAGGTGGTGAAGTGCGGACTCGCCATTCTGGACATGGACATACACGAACATGTGAAGCTTCTGTCCATCCTGCATCAAGCGGAAGACAAGAACTCCTATGTCTGTACCGATGTGGATATGAATGCACTATGGGACTTCTTTTTCGAAACCGGGTTCATATATCCGGAAAAATATGCCTATTTTCAGGCAAACAAGGAGCAGATCAAACAAACCTACGACAAGCTTTACGGTCAAAATCCACATATAGCCCGGCATTTCATCCATCTGGAACGAGGGAAGATTCTGGGACATATGGCCATGGTCCGCTTCTACGAGGATTCCTGGCTCATCCACCATCATGCTGCCAGGAAATCGGTTTCCGCGAAAGCAGGCCTGAAGGTATTGAACCAGGTTGGTCAGTATCTGAATGAGCTGCAAAATCTCCATTTTACTCGTCTGCACTTTGTCTACTGCTATTTCAGGCCCGAAAACCGGTTCCCCAACAGGGTGTTCGGTGAGTTTGCACGCCAACTGAACAACCCTCGGGGGTGTTCCCTGGATAAATTTGCCTACCTTCATTATCGCGGGAAAAGCATTGATGATGGCACCATACCTGAGCCATGGAAATTGGCCGAGGCGAACTCTTTCGATTTTGCGGAGTTGGGGAGCTTCTATGCGTTTGTGTCAGGAGGCCTGATGATCGACGCCTTTGATCTGCATCCAGGCTTCGCCTGCCAAGATGAAGTGGCGAAGGAATACCGGAAATTGGGATTCAAGAAAGAGAAACATTATTATGCCCTGCGGAAGGAGGGGACCCTCAAGGCCATGATTATGGCGAACTGCACCGATGCCGGCTTCAACATGGCCAATCTTACCAACTGCGCCATCTTTATCGCGCTTGACGAAACCATACCGGCTGACATCTTGGGACTGGCCCTCGGACAGGTATCCGAGTTGTATGATGAGGAGGAGATGCCGGTCTTGATCTATCCCTTTTCCTTTGTAGAAGAACGGGACCTCCAATACGAGAAGGTTTACATGCTCTGGATACTGGACCTGCACTACAGCGACGATTATTTCAGGTTCTGTGACGGGTTGTTCAAGGGTGCCAGAACAACCGATTGAGCATATTCCCCGGAGATGACATGGAGTCTTCAAATCTCAACGGCATACCGCTTTACAACAGCCGGATCATTGATTCATATATCAGGCTCATCAAGCAGAAATACACCGACGTCAACGTGGGTGAACTCTTGAATTTCGCCGGAATGAAAGGTTACGAGGTTGCGGATGAAGCCCACTGGTTCACGCAGGAGCAGGTCAATCGCTTCTACGAGAAACTCGTGCAAGTCACCGGAAATCACAACATTGCCAGGGAAGCAGGACGTTATGCTGCATCGCCGGATGCAATCGGGGCGATGAGGCAGTTTGTCCTGGGACTGATGGGCGCTTCCAATGCCTTTGAGATTATCAACAAAACCACCGCCAATTTTACCAGGTCTTCCCGCTACGAATCCAGAAAGATATCTTCCAACAAGGTGGAGATTACGGTTACGCCCATTATTGAAGGCGTGGAACAACCATTCCAGTGCGCGAACAGGATCGGCTTTTTCGAAGCAATGGTCCTTATCTTCAACCTCAAAATCTCCGACGTTAAGCATTACCCGCATATCGAGCATACCGAGTGCATGTTCAAGGGGGGTAAAGTTTGCCGGTATGTGGTTACATGGGACAGATCTCTCGCCGTCACCCTGAAAAGATCAAGTGTCATGGTAATCCTCCTCCTGGCACTCTTCAACCTGGCGCTGTTGTTAATGGGAAATTGGGCCGTGTTGGAGACTTCGCTGTTTGGCTCTCTGTTCATGGTCATGCTTCTCGCCCTTGGCATCGAAATGGTCGATAAAAAAGAACTGCAGGTGAGCTTGAGCAATACGAGAGAGGCCAACGACAATCTGCTTCATCAGATAAATATCAACTACAACAATGCATTGATGACCAACGAGATAGGTCAGGCGCTCGGCCGGTATAGCAGCACCGGGGATATCCTGGCCCATGTCACCAAGATCATGGAAAAACGACTCGATTACAGTCGTGGTATGATTCTCATGGCAAATCGTGAAGGTACCAGGATGGTGATGACAACCTGCTACGGTTATGACGAGGCACAGCGTAGTTATTTAAGAAAGTGGTCTTTCCATACGGACAGACCAGCATCAAAAGGGGTGTTTGTACGGGCGTTCCGGGAGCAGAAGCCCTTTTTCATAAACGACCTGAACGATGTCGAGGAGGATGTATCGCCCCGCAACCTCGTCTTCGCGAGAAGGCTCGGAACCCAGTCGTTCATCTGTTGTCCGATCATGTGCGAAGATAATTCCATAGGTGTCATTGCAGTCGATAATATTAAGACAAAGAGGCCGGTCGTCGAGAGCGATGTGAGCCTGTTAATGGGAATAGCATCCATGATCGGCATCAGCATCCGAAACAGCGAGCTCATTGAAGCCAGGGTCAAGGTTTTCAAGTCGGTTCTGCTCGTACTGGCAGCGAGCATCGACGCACGCGATTCCCTCACGGCAGGCCACTCGGAAAAAGTCACCGAATATTCAATCGCCATATGCAAAGAGGTTGGGCTTTCCCCTGATTACTGCGAGGTAATCAGGGTTGCCGCCCTTCTCCATGATTACGGCAAGATCGGCGTCCCTGACAATATTCTGAAGAAGGAAGGCAAGCTGACACCGGAAGAATTCGAGGTTATCAAGAATCATGCGGCAATAACCTCCGAGATCCTTGCGAAGATCGACTTCGAGGGAATTTACTGCGAAACCCCCGAGATTGCCGGTGGACACCATGAAAAAATGGATGGAAGTGGCTATCCGCTTGGGCTGAAGGGGATGGACATCCCTGTGGGGGCAAGGATAATCGCCGTGGCAGACTATTTCGAATCGATCACTTCAAAACGTCACTACCGTGAGCCGATGCCTATCCACGAGGCTTTCACCATTTTGCGGCAGGAATCCGGTACCCATCTCGACGAAAAGTTTGTGGAGGCGCTCATCACCTACTACACCAGGACTTATCTCGATAATAAGGCTCCTCCCGAGGATGCCATCTAATGCCAATTTAATGGCAGGATGAAATTATTGCGGTTAGATTGAGGTGATTAAGTCATGCAAGGTTGGTAGAAAGATGCCGCGCCTGTTCAGGCCAACGGCTTGCGCCCTCTACAGGAGATCAACGGAGTATAAGTAAATCTTCGCGGGTCGGCAAAGAAAACCCTGAATTCTTCCAGAAACCCTTGGTGACCGTTTTTGTATTGGTCGAACCGGTATCCGGAATTTTTTGCCGCAACTTCCACCTTTTTTGCCCAGTTATAGGCGTCCACCTGATTCAATTCCCCATAAATCAGGTGATGACTCCCTACATTCACACAAATGTCGTCGAAGCCCAGATCATAAAGGAACGCGTAGAGTTTGCGGCCTGCATACGGGTCAAAATCATGGTGTTTTTCCAGGTTGTCCATGATGCCGCATATGGTTTGCTCCAACCTGTCAGAGAGCCCGTAATGATTAAGGCAGTTGTAATCGAGGTCGATCAAACACAGAATTCCTCCGGGAGCCAATATCTCCGCCAGGTTTGACACGATCTCACTGCTCTTTGCCTTGTGGTACTCAAGCACGAAACGGACCCATATGAAATCGAACCTGCCAAGGTCCTGCAATGGCTCGTAAAAATCCTTACAAATGAATGAGATCCCGTTCTCGCTGTAATGCTCGGCAGCATGTTTTATTCTGGATTCAGATGCATCAATACCGACGATTTCACCTGCCGGCTGAATGAGTTGATGCAGATAACGGGTCGTTATTCCCGAACCGCAGCCGATATCGGCGACCCTCATCCCGGGTTGTATTCCGGCCCAAAGGGACTGCTTCATGACCGACTCGCTGTCTGTCTTCAGATCAAGGCGTAGGGCTTCTTCATTATGCTCCATGATGTATTGATGTGGGGCCATGAGCAATCTCCGGTATCAGGCTTCCTGGATTTGTGGTAAACAATTTTTAAAATATTCTAACACAAATGTCACGGGATGTATTATCTGCAACCGGATTTAACAGAAATTATGTTTCATACCCCAGCCGGGAATTTGATAAATCAGCCTGGAGATCATACGTCAAGTCTGTATGGAGGATATTATGACCAAAGTGAAGGAACTGTTGCAGTCGGCAACTCTCGCGTGGCTCATTACCTGTGCATGGAGTGTCAACGCCAATGCTTCAGGGTTCGGAATTTTTACACAGGGCGCCGCAGCTCTCGGCCAGGCAAACTCAGTTGTGGCTCACCCGGAAGGCCCCTCGGCTCTTTTTTTCAACCCTGCCCTCATAAACCAGCTCACTGGAACGCAGATGGAAGCAGGCACAACCCTCATCTTTCCCCAGCGGCAATTCAGAGATCCAGGCGGCAACACAACAACGACAAGAGACACCCTCTTTTTCCCCAGCACGTTCTATCTGACCCATGCACTTAATAACGACGTCGGCCTCGGTTTGGCGGTTTTCAATCCGTTCGGTCTCTCCACCGACTGGGGAGGGGAGTGGAGTGGGCGCTACCTTGCCACAAAATCCGAGATCCAGACCTACAACATCAATCCCGCACTGTCATATCGGGTTCTCCCTGACGTTTCCATTGCCGCCGGACTCGACATCCTTCTGCTCGATGCCACACTGGAAAGCAAAATACCGTCAACTGCTATCGGCATTCCCGGGCCGTTGTTTGATGTGGCGCAGAAGTTCAGCGGTTCCGGGAGCGGAATAGGGTATAATGTCGGCTTACTCTGGAACATTACTGACGATCTATCGTTTGGTGCATCATATCGAAGCGAGGTTGAAATCGACATTGATGGTGATTTCTCCACCGATATTTCATCGCAGAAAACGTCCGGGAATACTTCAATCACTCTTCCTCAGCAGGTTTTCGCCGGAATTTCATACCGGGTTTCGGAACATTTCGGCATGGAAGCGGGCATGCGTTGGGAAGACTGGTCATCGTTCAACCAGCTCAAGCTTGACCTCCCCGGTGTCTCTTCTGTTGTGTACCCCAGGGATTGGCACGATACCTTTGCAATCAATTTGGGAGGCAAATACAGGCTCGGCAACCGGTATTCTGTTTCGGCTGGATACTTGTACGGGTTGAATCCGGTGCCGGATCAAACCTTTGAACCATCGATTCCTGATTCGAATACCCATCTCTTTTGTGTTGGAGGAGAGGCGCAGGTAAACAAACTGAAGATATCGCTTGGATACGGCTATCAACTGCAGGAGGAGCGGACCAAATCCACAAACAGTTATGGCTCCGTCGCCAACGGAAGTTACAATTCCGATCTGCATCTGCTGGGGATCAGCATGAGCTGGAAGTTCTAAAAACCGCCCTGTTGGGCATGGACAGAACTTCGGCAAGTCCGATCTATACCTCCGCCTCGCGCAGGAACTGGGCCGCATCCTCGGGGGATGTGGGGTTGATGTAGAAGCCCGTGCCCCATTCGAAACCGGCCACCTGGGTCAGGCGCGGCACCAGTTCGATATGCCAGTGATAGTCGTATTCCAGTGAGCTCCAGTGGCCCGGTTTGCCCGGACGGCGGTGCATTGGGGGCGCGGTGTGGAGGATGAAGTTATAGGGCGCGTCACGTAATACCTGCTTGACCCTGAGCAGCATGTCCTTCATGGCCACGGCCAGTTCGGCCAATTGGGCATCGTTCATCAGGGCAAAGTCGTGGCTGTGCCGCTTGGGAAAGAGCCGCAATTCGAAGGGCGAACTGGAGGCGTAAGGGGTCATGGTCACGAAGTTGGAGAATTCGCGCACCACCCTGGTGCCTTCGCGCAGTTCAAAATTGATCAGGTCGCAAAATATGCAGCGTTCCTTGTTGTTGAAATAGTTGCGTGCCACCTTGAGCTGGGTTGACGCCACCGGAGGCATGAGAGGCACCGCGATCAATTGGCTGTGGGAATGGGCCAGTGTTGCGCCGGCCCTTTTGCCATGGTTTTTGAAGAGCACCATGTAGCGGAAACGGAAGTCCCGGCGCAGGTCCAGGTAACGGGCACGGTAGGCGGTCAGTACATCGGTAATTTCGCTGGGCGTCAGGTCAGCCAGCGATCGTTTGTGATCGGGTGTTTCTATGATCACCTCATGGGCGCCGATGCCGTTCATCACGTCGTAAAGACCGAAGCCGCGGTTGTTGAGCTCGCCCTCTACCCTCAAAGCGGGATATTTGTTGGGGATTACCCGCACCCGCCAGTTGGCGGCGTTGGGAATCCCGCTGGGCCGGATGGCGAATATCTCCGTTGGCGTCTTGTCCTCATTGCCGTAGCAGAACGGGCAGGCTGTCATGCCGGTGTCATCGGGCTCCACCAGGAAGTCCCGCGGCCGCCGGCCGCGCTCGGTGGCAATGATCACCCAGTGGAGTTTAATCGGATCCCAGCGTAGTTCGGACATGTGAGCTCCTTGTCGTTTTCTTTTATCAATTCATACAACAGTATTCGATAAATGTTCAGTGGAAATTCCCTGAATCCAAAAGAAACATAAGATTATTTGTCTATTGCACTGTCCAGGACAGTTCTCAGTACTCCGGCAAGATCGGTTGGCAACAACGGTTTCATGAGAAGCTGCATGCCTTCTTCGAGCAGTTTTTGTTTATGGACGAGGTCGTTCTGGTAGCCGCTGGTGAAGATGATTTTCAGGTCGCTCCTGATACGTCTGAGCTCCCGGGCCGCCTCGCTACCCTTCATGTTCGGCATGACAACATCAATCAGCACCAGATCGACGTTTTCGGCATTTTCACGGAATACGTCGATTGCTTCATGCCCGTCTCCTGCCAGTAGTACGTTGTAGCCAAGACTTGTCAGGAACATCTCAAGATATTCCCTGATGGCGGCTTCATCGTCAACTACCAGGATGGTTTCCTGTCCGCCCCGTAGTGGTTGGTGGTTCAACGCCGTATCTTGCGGAAGCACATCGCCCTCGATGACTGGCAGCAGTATTCTGAACGTGGTGCCCCGGCCCGGTTCGCTGTAGACGCTGATGTAACCCTTATGTTGTTGTACAATGCCATAAATTATCGAAAGACCCAGCCCGGTACCGGTGCCGGTCTCTTTGGTGGTAAAAAAAGGTTCGAAGATCTGCTGGCGGGTCGCCGCGTCCATACCAACGCCGTTGTCGGCAACCGTGAGGACCACATTGCGCCCCAGCGTTCCGTAGCCGTGCATCCGGATAAATCCCTCATCGATATCCACAAGGTCCGTGCTGATCGAGAGAATGCCGCCATCAGGCATGGCGTCCCGCGCATTTGTCGCCAGGTTCATCAACACCTGCTCGATATGCCCGCCATCGGCAATGATCGGTATGTCTTCTCCGCTTAGGGAAACCACCAGCTTGATGTCTTCGCCAATGATCCGGCGGAGAAAAATTTCCACATTTCTGATGCAGTCGTTGAGATTCAGCTGTTTCAGTTCCATCTCCTGTTTCCTGCTGAAGGTCAACAGGCTGCGGGTCAGGTTCTTGGCCCGCTCAGCCGCAGCAAGGATATGATCCAGCCTGCCCCGTTGGGGGTCATCCATGGGCATCTTTACCTGCATCATGGAGCCAAAACCGGAGATGACGGTCAAAATGTTATTAAAATCGTGGGCGATCCCGGCGGAAAAACGACCGATGGCCTCCATCTTCTGCACCTGGCGGAGTTGCTCCTCCAGGCGCTTCTGCTCTGCCATGGTTTGCTGAAGCTCCTGGTGTGCCCGTTCCAGGTCGGCCATTTTCTTTTCCAGTTTGCGGAACAGCGCCTCGTTGTACTCCTTGAGGAATTCGCCTTCTTGTCTGGGCAAGTCGGCTGCTCCCAACTGGCCGCTACGGGAGGCAGTCAGCACCTCGCGGATGATCTCCATCAGCGCTTGCGGTTCCAGAGGCTTGATGACGAAACGGTTGGCCCCCAGGCTGAGCGCCAGCGCCTCATCCTTTTGATCGGTGAAGGTAGCGGTGTAAAATATGAACGGTATCTGCTTGAGGCGCTCGTCCGCACGCCATTTCCGGCAGAGGGCATAGCCATCCATAACCGGCATGAGGATGTCGGACACGACCAGGTCCGGTGGAGTCATTCGGGCCGACTCCAGCGCCTCGGCGCCATTGCTGGCCGAGCGCACTTCAAAACCGTTTCCCTTCAGAAGCACTTCCAGGAAATAGCGGTTTTCGGCAATGTCATCGACAATCAGAATGCTTTGCATGATCTTTCCTCACTCTTCCTGCTTTGGGAGATGCTGCTCTATCTGCAGCACAAAGGTATCCGGGTTGATCGGTTTTTCGATATAGCCGTTGCACCCGGCAGCAAGCGCCTTGTCGCGATCTCCTGCCATGGCATAGGATGTGACCGCCACAATCGGAATGGCCGCCAGATCCGGATTTGTACGGAGTTGCCTGGCAACGGTATAGCCGTCCATACACGGCAGTTGGATATCCAGCAGTATCAGATCGGGCCTGATCCTGGCTGCCAGATCAATCCCCTCCTGCCCGTCAGTGGCGGCGCAGATCTCATAGCCGTGTTTTTCAAGAATAAATGTGACCAGATACATGTTCTGTTCGTTGTCCTCGATATACAGGATTTTAGTTTTCATGCCTGGTTCCTTTCAACTGGTAGTGTGAAACCGAAGGTGCTGCCTTTGCCCGGACTGCTTTCAACCCGCATGGTTCCACCCATCAGCGCCACCAGTTTCTTGCAGATGGAGAGCCCCAGGCCCGTACCTTCGTATTTGCGGCTCAGGCCGGTGTCAATCTGGTGAAAGGGCTCGAACAGGCCTGCCAGGTCTTCGCTCTCGATGCCGATGCCGGTGTCGGTTACGGTGGTCAGACAGTTCCCCGCCTCAAGGCCGCACCGAACCGAGATAGTGCCCTGTTCCGTGAACTTGACCGCGTTGCTGAGCAGGTTGAACAGGATCTGCTCCACACGGCGTACGTCGCCGTTAACCTCTCCCACGGCCTCTGCCACCTCTACGGAAAGTTCCAGCCCCTTTCGTTCCGCCAGTGGGCGCACACTCTGGGCCACCTTGTAGATCGAGTCCTTGAGCTTGAACGGTTCCATGGCAACTGTCATCTGCCCCGCCTCGATCTTGGAAATGTCCAGGATGTCGCTGATAAGGGACAGCAGGTGACTGGCGCTGTTTTTCACCATGTTGAGCTGCTTGGCCTGCTCGTCATTGATCGGTCCCCCCAAGCCCTGCAGCAGGATGCCGGTAAAGCCGATGATGGAATTGAGCGGCGTGCGCAACTCATGGGACATGGTGGCCAGAAACGCCGATTTCAGCCGGTCGGCCGCCTCGGCGCGCTCCTTGGCAATGGAAAGTTCATGTTCGGCCCTGGCGCGCTCTTCGATCTCCATGGTCAAGCGCTCATTTGATGCCTGCAGTTCGGCCGTCCGCGCACTGACCAGTTTTTCCAGGTTGTCCTGGTATTCCCGCACACTATTCTCAGCTTGTTTGCGCTCGGTAATGTCCTCCACAAAACCTTCCAGCTTGGCGGCAACGCCATTGCTGTCGTGCAACATCCTCATGTAGAGGTTGGCAATGAATTCCGAGCCGTCTTTACGGCGATATGCGATCTCTTCACGGACGTAGTCCTTGGCATTGCGGGCCTTGTCAAGGATGACATCCCTTTGCTCGGGAATGACGAAGATCTGGTGGGGAATGTCGGTCACCTCACTGATCATTTCCTGCGTGGAGGAGTAGCTGAACATGGCGGCGAGTGTTTTATTGATGCTGCCGAACCTGCCGGCGGCGGTGGACTGGAAAATGCCGATCGGCGCACTTTCGAAAAGATTCCTGAATTTCTCCTCTGATGCCCTGAGTGCCTCCTCCGCACGGTTGCGGGAATTGATGAGAGTCGAGAGAAGCAGGGTGGAGGCCGCTGCCACGCCGAGATAGGATTGCAGAAAAAGAAGAGAGCTGTTGATGGTCTTGCCGGCAAAGGGGCCCAATCCCTTTACGGTCCAGAGCAGAAATGTCGCCATGACCAGTGCCACGGTGGCAGCGGTCTCGAATTGTCCGAAGCGGAAGGCGGTCCAGAACAGGACAGGGAAAATCAGATATTCCAAGGGAAAGTTCAAGCGGAAAATGATCAATTCCACAAGCAGGAAAAGGACCAGAAGGGTGGCTGCTTCGGCGGCCCGCTTTTTGTCCCAACAAAGGGCGCGACGTTTCTCCCACGTTAGAAGCAATGGGGCAAAGACAAGGACGCCAACCGCATCGCCCAGCCACCAGGTCAACCACATCCGCGGGTAACGCGACCAGTCGCTGCTGTAGAGGCAGAAGCCGGTGGTCCCGATTGTTGCACTGATCAGCGGGCTTGCAAGCGCCCCCAGCAGAATGAAGCGCATGGTGTCCAGAGTGCGGTCGAATGGAAGCTTGCCTGATATGAAACGGCTGATGAGATAGGCACCGGCCACCGCTTCCAGGGTGTTCCCGCCCGCAGTGCCCAGTGCTGTCAATAGGGCGGGCATTGATGGAAAATGGCCGGTTGCCAGCACCAGAAGGTTGGAAAGGAAGGCTCCGAGAAAGATGCCTGGCCAGATGCGAATTCCGAAAACAAGACACGACGCCAGGGCAATCCCGGTTGGCGGCCATACGGCGGTGGCGTTCGTCTGTTCAAGCGCCAGCAGAAAACCGAGCTTTGCCGTCCCCATATACGCAAGAGCAACGGCGATGCTCTGCATCAAGGCCTGAGTTTTGGATGACGGTGCTGGTCTGACTGGAGAGGACATGAGAAATCCTGTCACGTACTAGAATATTTCCATTTTCTGGGCGCCACGTACGTCATATCCCCTTACAGGTTAACATGTATTGGGGGAACTTCTCCTTCATGCCTGATTTCTTTCAACTGGTAGTGTGAAACCGAAGGTGCTGCCTTTGCCTGGACTGCTTTCAACCCGCATGGTTCCACCCATCAGCGCCACCAGTTTCTTGCAGATGGAGAGCCCCAGGCCCGTACCTTCGTATTTGCGGCTCAGGCCGGTGTCAATCTGGTGAAAGGGCTCGAACAGGCCTGCCAGGTCTTCGCTCTCGATGCCGATGCCGGTGTCGGTTACGGTGGTCAGACAGTTCCCCGCCTCAAGGCCGCACCGAACCGAGATAGTGCCCTGTTCCGTGAACTTGACCGCGTTGCTGAGCAGGTTGAACAGGATCTGCTCCACACGGCGTACGTCGCCGTTAACCTCTCCCACGGCCTCTGCCACCTCTACGGACAGTTCCAGCCCCTTTCGTTCCGCCAGTGGGCGCACACTCTGGGCCACCTTGTAGATCGAGTCCTTGAGCTTGAACGGTTCCATGGCAACTGTCATCTGCCCCGCCTCGATCTTGGAAATGTCCAGGATGTCGCTGATCAGGGACAGCAGGTGACTGGCGCTGTTTTTCACCATGTTGAGCTGCTTGGCCTGCTCGTCATTGACCGGTCCCCCCAGGCCCTGTAGCAGGATACCGGTAAAGCCGATGATGGAATTGAGCGGCGTGCGCAACTCATGGGACATGGTGGCCAGAAACGCGGATTTCAGCCGGTCGGCCGCCTCGGCACGCTCCTTGGCAATGGCCAGGTCGGCCAGCGCGGCACGCAATTTTACGTTCGTATCCTGCAGCGTGAGTGTGCGTTCGTCTATGCGCTGCTCCATTTCCTGATTGATCAGCTTCAATTCCCTGGTTTGGGCATCGACCCGGTACTTCAGCACGAATCCGGCCGCCAGGCTCGACAGCAGTGCCACCCCCAAAACCAGGCCGGCTAGTTGCAGCCAGGCAGGGATCGCATAGTGCACCTCCTCGGAGGTCCATCGTTTCATGGCTGCGTAATATGCGGACCCGGGATCTTTTTTCATCTCCCCCAGGTGCCGGTCGATGGCCGCGAGCAATTGCCCCGGAGCGTTTTTGGGCGCCGCGAAAAAGAAGGGGGCCGGATCGAACATGATCGGCGTATCTTCCAGTCCGGCCTTTCTTGCATACATCAGCCCGTAAAACCGGTTGGTAAGTCCGGCATCGGCCTTGCCCGCGGCAATCATCGCAAACTCGGTCTTGTAATCCGGCACTGGAATGAAGGTGATCTTCAGCCCGAAGCTGTTCGTCATCCGGGTGAAGGTTTGCAGCTGAATCGTATTCTCCAGGGCGGCCACCCGCTTGCCGTTCAGGTCCAGTATGGACTGGATGCCGCTCCCTTTGCGGGCATATACCTGGGACCAGACGGACAGGACCGGAATCTTGTGAAAGGCGTACAGCTTTTCACGCTCCGCCGTATAAGCCACGTCTGGCATGAGGTCGATCTCTCCCTTTGCCAGGCGGTCCAACCCCTCGGCCCAGGTGCCGGATACATAGCGCAGGTGCCAGCCTTCGGCCTTTGCTATCTGTTCGATGATATCAATAAAGATGCCGGAGGGCTTGCCGTTTTCGGAGGTGAAGACCTTGGGTGCGTTCTCATAGACGCCGACCGTCACGGTCCGGACAGCGGCATTTGCGGTAAGGGGTGTCAGACATGATAAGGCCAACAAGGCGAACAGCGGAAGATAACAGCCGGGAATGGAAACGCGGCGGATCACGGAAACGAGGAGGAGGGTTATGTGATCGGTTTTACGCAGCATGCAAAGCCTATATCAACCAGTTATCCAGCTCCAGTTCCTGCCCCGCGTAATACAGCATCAGCGGCGCATCGGACGGCCAGCGGCCAAGTTCCTCGTTGTCCCGCACCAGGGTGACATAGGCGAACAGCTTGCTCTTGGGTGTCAGTTTGATGCAGCTCAACGGGACGCAGATTTCGCAGATTTTGCCGATATTCCAGCGGCAGTGGCCGCAGGTGGGCACCCAGACATTGTTCTCCTTGACCAGCAGCAGACCTTCGTCATTGCGTACCTGCAAGGGGAGCCGGAATTCCCGGTCATAGATCAGGTGCAGATTCAGGACATCGATATCGCGGAGCAGGCGGGAAAATTCCTGGATGCCGTCGATGCGGAAAAAGAGCATGTCCTTGTTGTAGCCGTAATAGAAGCTCTGCAACATGCGATCCGAGGAATGCATGGCCGAACCCTGCCGGGTCAGGTCGTAGAGGCCGGCGGCCAGCCATTCGAAATAGTCGCTGATCCGCCCGTTGATCTCCGGCTCTATAAAGGCGGCCGGCTCGCGGATCAGTCCGGCCGGACTCTTCTTCTTGATCGGCTCCAGCAGGTCCCGCGGCACATCCAGGGCAAGTAGGCGGTAAACGTTTGTGAGGTGCTGACGGAAGAGGCGGTCGAAACGGTCGCTATGGGGCGAGAAATGGTCGTCGCCATACCACCAGAACCAGTCGCTCCCTTCGGCGGCATAAAGTGAACGGCAGATCATCCCGGCAGCCCCATCGTCTGGCGGGTTGCCGCTGCTCAAGGCAGCCGCCACCTCCGGATTGTTGGAAACCGCGGCATTGCGCGCCCGCGCCAGGATGTCCCAGGCCAGATTCTCCTCGGGATGGCCGATCCAGATGCCATAGTTGGCGTTGATCCACGAGCCGGGATGGATGCCGTGCAGCCGGCCATCAAAGCTGGTGCGGGCCATGATATCGCTGCAGGTGGTCAGATTCAGCTCGGGCGCATCGGCAATGCGGCGGTACATCCCCTGCAGAAAGTCATAGGCATTGTTGGAGTAATATTCCCAGGCATTTTCGCCATCGAGGATGATCGGGATCACCCGCCCCTCACCGCCTATGCGCCCTTTAATGGCGACCAGCCGATTGTAGAAATCAGCGGCGGCCCGGCGCGCATCCCACTGGGAATAGGTAAATCCCACCAGGTCAGAGAGCTGGTGATCGCGGAAAAATGCGCCCACCTCCCCTTGCTGGCTGGCAAAACGCCAGGGGCGATAGAGCCGCTCCTTGTGGTCGCCCAGCCCCCCCTCCAGGCTCTTGGCCAGGATCTCCTCATCGGTGGCGATCCAGCCGATGCCGCATTCGGCGATGATTCCGATCGTTTCGTTGCTGACCGACCCTTCCGACGGCCACATACCTTTTGGTTTGAAACCGAAGATCTTCTGGAAATATTCGATGCCCAGCCGGATCTGTGCCTTGGCGTCTTCGGGGTGGCGGAATTGCTCCAGCGGCAGCTTTACCCGTGGCATGGCCGGCCTGGCGCTGCTGATGTCGCATAAAAGCGGCAGGATCGGGTGGTAATAGGGGGAAACGGCCAGCTCGATGCGCCCCTCTTCGTGCAGCCGTTTGTATAGCGGTATGGTGGCTTGCAACAGTTCCTGCTGGGTGGCGAAGAGCAGCTCCTTGTCGCTGGCCGTGAAATCCTCACCTTTGGCCAGCAATTCGCCAAAGGCCGGATAACGGCTGCGGGCAGCCTCGCCGGTCCAGGCCAGGAAAAACCAGACCTGCAGATCCAGCAGGTCCTGGTCGGAAAAATGCCGCACCCGGTCCCGGGCGCTGCCGGGCCTTCCCTCGCCGGCCATGTACAACAGCTCCAGGTAACGGCGGGAAGGCTCGATCATCCGCTGGCGATTGGCGGAAAAGAAGTTTTCCAGCAGGAAGACGCGGTCATCCTCCCCCAGGTCGGCAGGGGATGCCTTCCCTTTTTCCAGGAAGGGATCGACAGCGGTGCCTGCGGCATAGTCCAGGAGCTGTTCGATCAATGACGGCACAAGGTTGAAGACCGCCCGGGCTCCGGGGGTGTCCTCGACAATGGCCGGCATGTCGAAGTAATCCTTGATGCCGTGCAGATAGGTCCAGGGAAGCGCGTACTCGTTTTTCAGAGGGTCCTTGTAGTACGGCTGGTGCATGTGCCATACAATGACCACGTCCAGTGGTGTTGGCATAGTCAGACCTCTTTCGGATCTTGTGTTGCGGACATTGTCACTCCAGCTCTTTCTTCCAGTTTTCCACCTTTTTCTGGTATTCCGTGAGCAGCCGCTGGGCTGCCTTTTGATCCTTTGCCTCGGCCACGATATGGACAAAAGGGGTGTACTGGTCGGGCAGGACCAGGGCCCAGTCGTCATCGAAATGGACCTTGATGCCGTCGATAAAGGTGGCCTCCTTGTCCAGGCTGTCCTCGCTCATCTTGCGCATGATGCCCCCCTTCATCTCCCAGGCGCAGGATATGCTGGTCTGTAGGAAGGCACGCACCGGAACTTCCGCCAAGGCCTTGGACAGGGGTATGCCACTGGCAGCGCCCAGCTCGATCAGCCTGGCAATGGCAAACATGCCGTCAAAGGCGGCCTGGAAGCGGGGGAAGGCAAAACGACCATCGGTCGAGCCGGCCAGGATGACCTCGGAGGAGCCGGCCACTTCGAGCATGGCCCGGTCGCTACTCTTGGTGCGGGTCACCTGGCAACGCTTCTGGATGGCCATCTGTTCGATGGTCGAAGGGGACTGAACCGGAACGGCGATCACCCCTTTCTGGCCGCTGGAAAGGGTCAGATAGGTCAACAGCCCCAGCAGTTCCACCCCGTCCAGGATGCGGCCGGTTTCGTCCAGCATGGTGATTGCCTCGACCGTGGGGTCCAGCCAGAAGCCGGCCTGGGCCCCCAGTGAGCCCACGATCTTTGAGAGCTGCTCCAGGGCCGCCTTTTTGTCCTTGGCCTGCTTGCTGCCCCGCCCTTCATCGACGTAGGCGTTCAGTGCGATTACGTTACAACCCAGTTCGTTGAGGATCATGGGCATCATCTGGCTGGCGGTGGAGTAGTTGAAATCCACCACCACGGTCCAGGCGGCCTTTTTCACCATTTCCCGGTCAATGGCGCGCAGGAAGCCCTCGTGGTAGAACTCCACCACGTTGCTGATCTCGGTGATGGCGCCCGGTTCGCTGTGGTGTGCCCGACGGAAGTTTTCCTTGTAGAAGATGCGCTCCACGTTCTTGGCCATGCCGCTGGAGAAGTCCAGCCCGTCGCCGTCCAGAAAGACGATCTCCATGGCGGCCGGATCGTCCTGGGCCTGGCGGAAATAGCAGCCGCCCACCTCGCCGAAGGTCTTGAGCTTGTAGCGCTGGATCGGCAGAGGGATCATCTTCATGTCGCGCACATTGACCCCGGCCGACAGGATACCGCCCAGGAAGCTGCGCTTGAGCATGCGCGAGGAGAGATTGGAATCGCGACCACCCAGGACATAACTCCCCTTGGGCAGGGTCGTGCCGTAGGCGCAGCCAAGCTTTGCGCAGAATTCCGGAGTCAATTCCACATTGGAGAGGCCTTTGACCAGGGCCCCCTCAAAGAGTGACTTTTTCCATTTCTCACCCCAGATCAGATTGGAAGTGACGGTTGAGCCGGCCTCGATCACCTTGCGCGGCCAGATCTTGACGTCGGCCTTGATGATGGCCTCGTCGCCGATCGAAGTATCGTCGGCCACGATGACCCCTTCCTCCAGCACCGCCCCCTGACCGACACGCACGTTGGTGCAGATCACGCTGTCGGTAATCTTGGACCCTTTCTTGATGTAGGCGTTGTCCCAGATCACGCAGCGGTTCATCTTGACTCCCGGTTCAATGGTGCAGTTGCGCCCGATCACCGAGTCCTTGATATTCACGTCCCCCAGTACCTGGGTATTGTCACCGATCACCACGGTCCCTTCCAGGCACGAGGCGTCCTTCAGCGTGACATCGACACCCACCCGCAGATCCTTGCCCACGTAGTCCTGCTTGGCCTCATCGATCTTCAGGTTGACCTTGCCCCTGAAGATGTCGTGATGGGCCTCGCGGTAGGAGTCGGTGTTGCCGATGTCGCGCCAGTACCCCTTGGCCGGGAAACCGTACAGCGGGTCGCTGTTTTTCAGCATCAACGGGAAGAGGTCCTGGGAAAAGTCGAAATTGTCCCCCAGGGGAATGTATTTGAAGATGGATGGATCGAGCACGTAAATGCCGGTATTGATGGTGTCGGAGATCACCTCGCCCCAGCCCGGCTTCTCCAGGAACTGGGTAATGCGTTTTTCCTTGTCGGTGATCACCACCCCGAATTGCAGCGGGTCCTTGACCGAGGTGAGGGTGATGGTGGCCATGGCCTTGTGGTCGGCATGGAAATCGATCACCTTCTTGAGGTTGAAATCGGTCAGCAAGTCGCCGCTGATCACCAGGAACGGCTCATCCAGGTATTTTTCGGCCGCCTTGACGGCCCCGGCGGTCCCCATGTCCTGAAGCGGCGTGACATAGGTTATCTTGACGCCGAAATCCGCACCGTCCCGGAAGAAATTCTTGATATAGAACGGCTGGTGGTAGAGCAACATGACCAGATCGGTTATTCCGTGCTTCTTGAGGAGCTCCACGATGTGAAGGATAATCGGCCGGTTGAACAGTGGGATCATCGGCTTGGGCATACTGCTGGTAAGAGGTTGGATGCGGGTACCAAACCCGCCGGCCATGATAACAGCTTTCATAGTGGGTTACTCCTTGGGATGTATGAATTTGAATCCACTTCCGTCCAGGGCGAAAATATGATTCCCTACAGGCCTGCCCTGGTCCTTTGGGCCTTCTTGGCCAACACCCGGGCAATTTCCTGCTTCAATTCGGTCAGGTCGCCGGATTTGACCACATAGCCATCTGCCAACCAGGCGGAAAAGTCGTCCTTGTAGCAGGAAAAGGCCGAACAGAGGATAACCGGCATGTCATGCCGCTCCTTGACCAATCTCTGCAGCAGGTCGATGCCGCTCTCGTTTTTCAGCTTGATGTCCAGCACTGCCAGATCAAATGCGCCTGCCTGAAGTTTTTCGATCGCCTCGGCCGTGCTGCCGGCAGTTACGACCTCATAACCTTCTTCAGCAAGCTCCTCCGAATAAAGAAGGCGGATGTTGGCCTCGTCATCCACAACAATTATCTTGTTCATGATCGATCCTCCTTATGTGTGGGAAGTGTGATGGTATACATGATTCCGCCTGCGGGTAACGAAACTGCGCTGAAAGGCAGCCCCTGCCTCTCCATCATGGTTCTGCACATTGCCAGGCCAAACCCGTTCCCAAGATCCTGGGTTGAGGCGAACGGCGTCAGCAGGGTATCCAGCTCCTGTTGTGAAATAAGCATGTTATTGTCTTCGATGCGGATCACTACGGAATTCCCGGTCAGGCTGGTGCTGATGTCGATGGTGCCGCCATCCTGGGCGCTGTCGATGTCGCCCTGGATGATGGTTCGCAAACAGTAGGCCACCTGTTTGAAGTCGATGTAAACCATGGGCAGGCCCGGGCTTGGGGAAAAGCGGCAGGTGCAGTTCCACGCCTTTAACGCGTCGCCGGTATCGCTGACAACGCTCTCGATCAGATGGTTTACATCCCAGAAATCCCTGGCCGGGAAGAGAGAGTCCGAGTAGTTGAGGATTTCGTCCAACACCCCTTCCAGCTGGCGTGTCTCTCCGACGATGGATTCGATGAAATCCCGCTTGGGATCGCTGTCGGGGGTATTCTTCAGCATGGAACGGGCAAAGCCGCCGATGACCATCAACGGATTGCGGATGGAGTGGGCGATGCTGGAGGTGATCCGCCCCACCAGGGCCATCTTTTCCATCCGGACGATCAACTCCTGCTGTTCCTTCAGCTTGTTGCCGGCCTCGGTGGCGCGGTTGAGTTCCACCTGGAGCCGGTCATAGAGTGAAGCCCGTTCGATGGCGAAGGCCACCGGAAAGGCAAAATTCTCCATGGAGCGCATGTCTTCTTCGGTGATGCGGCGATGGGTGATGCAATTGTCGGCAATGATGATCCCCACGCGGCGGTTGCGCGAGATGAGCGGCATCAGCAGGAAGTTATCGACGCCCAGCAAGCGGGCAAATTGCGGGTCCACATCGGGGTGGTGAAAGGCGTCCTCGATCAGCACCGGTTTTTTGCTGGTCAATGACCTGATGAGGATGTTGTCGGTATCGGAAAGTGGCACCGAAAGCTGTTCCAGGATGTCGTGGAACTTGGCCCTTTCCGAAGAGAGCTTGTTCAGCCTGAAGCTCTGGGCCAGGGTCTGAAGATCCATGTCGTGATAGGCGATCTCGTTCCAGGTCTGGCTGGCTTCTTCCAGGTTGCGCGGACCAATGGCCAGATACCCCTGGAGGTGGTCGCGATCCTTGTCGCTCATCAGCAGGAATGCGCGGTTCATGCCAAAGCCCTTGCCTGCCGTGATGGCTGTAAGTGCCACGGAAAGTACTTCCTCCAGGTCCACGGAGCTCTGCAGCACGGAACCCAGCTCGTGCAGGAAGCGGACTTCCAGGGTCTTGCTGTCAAGGAAACTGACCAGGGACTGGATTTGTGCCCTCTGGCGCTGATGCTCGCCATAGACAATGGAAAAGACAGGGGCCAGGGGGTGGTTGCTGTCGCGGAAACGGGACAGGTCGCGCTTGAACAGATGGCAGTCGCAGCACCTCTCGATAACCCGGCGTTGCCGCGAAACTAGCAGCTCATCTTCATCTTCGGCAATATACGGGCAGTCACCCAGCGCAATTGCTTCCTTGGTCCAGCAGCATTCCCAGTCCACTCCAAATCCCTCGCAAATTTTGTATTTGTTAAAGGTTCAGCTTGGCGCGTTGAAGCCCTAACTGCTTATTTGGCCTTCCAGGTTGTTCCCTGGGCGGAGTCCAATAGCTGAATCCCCTTGGCCAGCAGGTAATCGCGGATCTCGTCGCCGCGGCTGAAATTCTTTGCTTTGCGTGCCTCGCTACGTTCCACGATCAGCGCTTCGATCTCTTCCGCTGTTATTTCCAGGCCGCTGGTCTTCTCCTGTTGCTGTTTCTCCAGCCATTTTGCCGGCTTGGAATGAAACAGCCCCAGGACCTCGCCCAGCTCGGCGATCTCGACCCGTACCCGGTGCAGCAAGGTGATAGCCGCCTTGTTGCCGGGCTGGATCTCCGCCATGAAACGGTTGGCGCAACGTACGACCTCAAAGACTATGCCGATGGTCAGGGCACTGTTGAAATCGTCATCCATGGCCTCCTTGAAGCGCGCCAGCATCTGGCTGCTCTTCTCCAGCAGGTCGATTCCGGCCGGCGACAACACTTCCGGGGAAAGCTCCACGAGCGCGGCCGGATTTTCCCAGATGACGGTATCCATGGCCGCCAGGCAGGCGTAGATCCGCTCCAGCCCGGCCTGGGCCTCGCTCAGGTTCTGGTCGGAGAAGTCGATGGGTGAGCGGTAGTGGGCCGAAAGGATGAAGAAGCGTAGCGTCTCGGGGTCGAAGCGCTCCAGCACCTCGCGGATGGTGAAGAAGTTGCCGAGGGACTTGCTCATCTTCTCGGAATTGATGTTGACGAAGCCGTTGTGCAGCCAGTAGCGCACAAAGGCGCAACCGTTGGCCGCCTCGCTCTGGGCGATCTCGTTTTCGTGGTGCGGAAAGATCAGGTCCTTGCCGCCGCCGTGGAAGTCGAAGGTTTCCCCCAGAAAGCGCATGCTCATGGCCGAGCACTCGATGTGCCAGCCGGGCCGCCCCTGGCCCCAGGGCGACTGCCACCACGGTTCGCCCGGTTTGGAGCCCTTCCAGAGGGCGAAGTCCATGGGGTTTTTCTTCTTCTCCCCTACTTCGACCCTGGCCCCGGCCTGCATCTCCTCAAGATTCCGCTTGGAGAGCTTGAGATACTCGGGGAAGGTCTCCACGGCATAGTAGACGTCGCCGTCGGAGGCATAGGCATGCCCCTTGGCGATCAAGGCCTCGATGATGGCGATGATGCCGTCGATATGGTCGGTGGCCTTGGGCTCCACGGTCGGTTTATCCAGCCCCAGGCGCGCCATGTCCTCGTCAAAGGCCTGGATGAAACGTTCGGTGATGACCCGGTAATCCACGCCCTCCTGGTTGGCCCTGTTGATGATCTTGTCGTCGATGTCCGTATAGTTGCGGACATAGGTGACATCGTAGCCGATGTATTTCAGATAGCGGAAGATCACGTCGAAGACCACGTTGGCGCGGGCATGGCCGATGTGGCAGTAATCGTAGACCGTCACCCCGCAGACGTACATGCCGGCCTTACCCGGCACCAGCGGGACAAATGTTTCCTTTTCACCTGTGAGGGTATTGTAAACACGCAAAGACATTAAAGCGGCTCCCTTAAAAAATTGCATTATTGTGCCTGTTTTTGGCTGGGAAGGCAAGCGGGGAAACGGGAAAAACAGCCCGGATATCCCGATCCGGCTTGACTTGGTAGTCCGGCGGCGCCCGATGAAGGGGTGTTCTCACCGGTCAGTCCGGGGTATCAGGGCTTGATCCAGATCCCTGCCCCCATCTCAAGAGAGATCTCGCGATGCCCGGTGTAGACGCTCTGCAGGCGCAGGCCGTTTTCATGGAGGAACATGCCCACCTCAACCTCGTGGAAGGTATTATACCACTTCTTGTCGCCCACGATCAGCAACACCGTAACCTTCAACTGCCTGAGCTTCTGGTAAAGCTCGGCAATATTCTTGATATTGGCCGGGAAAAAATCCTCCACCGGGTCCAGGACGATCAGCTTGGTCTTGTAATACTCGCTGAATTGCCGCAGGTAGGTGTAGGTCTTGGTCATGCTGCCCGACATGTCGATCAGGTGGGGAGACACGTCGTAGCACTCATCGTACATGGAGATGTAGGTGAGATTCTTGACCTCCTCGTCGATCCGCTCATGGATGTCCGGCACGGTCTGCGACATCTCCCGGACCAGCCTCTTGAAGCGGCGGTGGTTGTCCACGTCGGCGTCGCGGGCATTCAGGTAGAGCACCTTGCCAGGCTGGAGACAGGGATAGGTGCCCAGAAAGGGCACGTCAAAGGCCACCGACATTGCCAACTGCATGGCCAGGGTCGTTTTGCCGTAGATACCGTTGGTCTGCAGGGAAACCAGCGAATTGTCCGGGATCAGCTCCCCGATCAGGTATTCATCCGGTTTGGGCACGATCAGTTCCCGCTTCTGCCACCCCTGGACACCGATGTTTCTGGCAAAGGGATTTTCGTCGATCTGCATGGTCGTCATGGCCATCACCTCCTGTCATCTCTCTCTAAATCTAAAAATCGGTTTCACGCGACGAACGAGCCGGTCCGTTCAAAGCCTTTAACCGGTTCGTATCCACTCTCTTTTAAGTCTGTGATTTTCGTTGCGTCGTCGCGTGAGTAACGGCCTTTTCAAGGCGATGCATTACCCCTTCTCCCAATAATCCCTGGCGCACATGAACAGCACAATGGCAATGGCCAGGCCGCTGATGGGGAAGAGGAAGGCGGCGTGAAAGGCCCGGGGCGACGCGCCGAGAGCCGTGCGCCCGAAGGAGCCCACGATCACCCCCATGATCTGCTGGGTCGAGGCCGCCCCCATCAGCACGAAAAAATTGAGGGAGGTCAGGGCCGTGCCCACGATCTCCACCCGGAACATGGAGCGGATGATGGGGTAGATCATCACGCCGCTGGAGACTGCCAGGCCTATGGCGAAAAACCCTGTTGCCAGGGACGGCTGAGACAGGGTATCGGCCGCGCCCAGAAACGCCGTCATCAGGACCAGCAGCAGCATCTGGCCGGCCAGCAGGGTCTTTTTATAGGACCGGAACAGCTTGCGGGCAATGGTATCGGTGACCATGCTGCCGCAGATAAAGCCCAGCGACGTGCACATCAGCTTCTGGCCGGCCTCGGCCCGGGACAGGTGCAGCACCTCCATCAGGTAGGGCCCGCCCCACAGCCCCTGCAGGGCCAGGTAATTGCCGTACCAGAAGAAGGCGATTACCCCCAATAGCCAGAAATCCCGGCTGCCGAAGATTTCTCCCCAGGCGGCCATCATCCCGGAAGGCCTGGGAGAGCCCTTGGCACTTTCCCCGCCAGGGCCGGCAACAGGCGGCCGGTTCCTCACCATGACAAAGACCAGCAGCGTCACCAGGGCCTGGGCAATGCCGATGGTCAGGAACGACGAGCGCCAGCCAATGGCCCCCACGGCCAGGGCCAGGGGCGCCGTGGCCGACAGGTTGCCCAGGTTGCCCACCGCCACCATGAAGCCGGAAACCCGGCCGAACTCCTGCTTGCCGAACCAGTGGCTGAAAATGGTGAAGGTGCCCATCAGGACCGAGGCCGTGCCGAGACCGATCAGGACCCGGGCCGCCATGGCCGTCTGCAGAGTATCGGCCTGGGAGAAGAGGATACCACCCATGGTGGTCAGGACGCCGCAGCAGGAGATCACCAGCCGCCCCCCCAGCCGGTCGATCAGCGGCCCCAGCGGGAGCTGGGCAAAGGCATAGACATAGAAGAGGATGCCGGAGAGCGTACCCAGCTGCTGCGGGCTGAGCCGCAGTTCCCGCGAGATGTCCCCAGCCACCACGGCCAGGGAGACGCGGTAGAAGTAGACCAGGATGTACATCAGGGCCAGGACACCGAAGAGGGTCCAGCGCTGGCGGCGGAAGGAGGCGATGGTGGTCATGGGCGGAATGCCGTATGGCGAGTGCTCGTAGGCATGTTCACCGGCTCACAAACTCGCTGATGCGGGTATTGGCGATCATACGGTCAAGGGTTACGGCAGTAAATACCTTGCCATTCAGACGAATCAGCAGATCGTGCATGTCGGCCCTTCTCTGACGGAATCCCCGGCCATCGATGCAGGCCACTACCTCATAGTGTGGCTTGCCCTCCTTGACATGTTTGTTCCGCTGGGTTTCCAGCTCCTTCATTCTGGTCACCTTGTCCCTGGCGGTGCCATCATCGCTGGTGATCTTGGCTTCTATGATCACCACCGGGTTGATCTCGTCCGGGATGCAAAAGTCCGGAGCCTGCCCAAAGCCGGGGATTCTCTCGGCCCGGCCCGTCTTGCGATAGGATACGCCCGCTTCCCGTAACCGCTGCTCAACAGCGTTCTCCATGACCTCGCCAACCAGTTCCGAAACCGCATCGCGGTGCGTCGCAAAAGGGCGGCCCAGATAACGTTCGTAAAGGAGCACGGCGTACGGAACGTTCTCCCTGGCGGCATGCTCCAGCGATTCCAGGCCAAAGGTTGTATCGAACTTGGCCAGACGATGGAGGACCCCATCCTGTTCGGGGGGAGCGCCCTTTTCGATATACTGGATGGCGACCCCGATCAAGGCTTCGATCCGCTCAATTGTCTTGGTGGCGGAGTTCCGAGCCATCAGCGTCCTATAATAGTCGATGGTCTTGCAATTCTTGTCGATGTTGCGTGCAGCCCCCTGAGTAATGTCGCTCCCCAGTTCGGTCCGCGCCAGTTCGGCCCACTCCGGGGCGGTCATACCCAGGACCGAACGAAGCACACCCATGACAAGGCTGTTCTCCAACATGGCATCCCGCACCGTTTCTTGAGAAAGAATATGAAAACCTCTGGTACATTTCTTCAAAGCCTCGTAAGCGGCCTGAAATTCAGGATACCGCACGAAAGCCGTTCCTGATGGCATGAGGAGAAATTCAGAGGAGAGATCGTCGAAAGTAGCGCTGACCATCTCTTCAATGCGTGTTTCCAACTCTTCTTGACTCAATTCAAACGGACGCTCTCCTGGCATCTCTCGCACCCCTTAAAATGAAATTTCATCGCCCCCGGCCTCATAGGCAGACGGACCTTCGTTCACCGCATAACGAAATGCCGGTAATTTCCCGTCGGAAAGTGCGGCCTCGATCTCCTCCGGCCGCGGCAGTGTGGCCAGGTGTCGGGTAACTGCCGCAAGCTTCTGCTTAGCGGAAAGTGCCGGAATCCACCCCGTTCTCAGCTCCCAGATAGTCATCCGCACCAACTGCCCGAAGATGATGCAGCGGGTATCCCCCTGTGTCGGCTTGAGTCCCCCCTGCCGGAGCTTGTCCAGGTCCTCTGTCACGAGCTGCGCGAACTCCCCGGCTGTCTTGGTCAGAGTCCGTCTGGAGACAACACCGGTGGAGCGGCAGACAAAGACCGTATCCACCACCGAGGAAGCGGTGCCGCTGATATGGATCGAGGCCCCCATCTCCGCCGGACAGGGGAGTGCTGCGGTACAGGCCAGTCCGGCGTCCAGGATCGCCACTGCCACCGGGTGGTAGGCATCCAGGCGGTTGTGATGGTAGGTGAAGGCCAAGGGGCGACCAGGTTTCAGGGCACGGGCCATATTGACGAAGACCGCTGCCAGCCCTGCGGTGAAATGCTCCAGGCCCCGCTCCATGGTGACATTGCCGGTCAGTTCGTCCTGGTTGCGGGTGGTGTGGGATATGAGGGACGGGATTGCATCGTCCGCCAGTTTGCGCAGCCAGACGTAGCAGAAGTCCATCAGTTCGGCGTACTGCACATTGCCGAAGTAAGGAGGGTCAGTAAAGACCCCGTCCAGACTGGCTGGCGGCAGATCGACATCGGTGGCGCTCTGGCAGAGGATGCGCACAGTACGCCCGTTTTCATCCCCCCGGCTGTCGCCGATCCACTCGCCCGTGATCGGAACCTGCACCTTGCGGGCCCCGTCGTGGCGGGTCTCGAAGGGGGTGTCACAGTACTGTTTGGCTTTCATGTACTTTTCGATGATGTTTGACCAGCCGCCGCTTCCCACGCTGACCCCGCCGCCGTTGGCGATGCCCAGCAGGTTGGATTCGCACTGCACCAGCCCCACCGGAAAACCGTGCACCGAGAAGATGTCCAGCGACTTGAGGGCCATGGTGTCGTAGCGGCAGACCATGTTCTGGTAGCGCAAAAGGTCGGAGAGGTTGGTTATCAAGGCGTTCCTGACCCGCTCGTCCTGTTCTGCCATAATCGCCCGGCAGCTCAATTCCAGCCCCAGCAGTTGCCGCTGGTTGAACATCTCCCGGTAGCGGCGGTATCCCCAGCGCAACAGTCTGCCGGTCTCGTCGCCGG
Organism: Geobacter sp.; assembly: GCA_003574895.1. GTDB lineage: Bacteria > Desulfobacterota > Desulfuromonadia > Geobacterales > Pseudopelobacteraceae > JACPFJ01. The sequence goes on along the minus strand of PJFB01000012.1, from coordinate 77,506 downwards.
TTGGAATCGCGTCATCGGGCACGAAGCGGGTGTTACTCTCTGCAAACTGGGAGACAGCCTGATCGTAGCGTGCCAGGTCGGCGGGGTCGGGCCGCTTGAAGAAGCGGCCGGTGTGTCTGGGCTTGCATGCCCGGCAGTGGTACTCCATGGCAAACATCCGGTGGCGGGGCGGCCCGTCATCCGGGCTGGGGTAGGCTGAGGTTTTACCGCAATGGGGGCAGGCGCACTTGTTCCGTTTGGCCGGGCCTTCCAGGCGCAATTCAGCCGCACAGGAGCTGCATTTTCCGGGATTGCGGCGGTCAATTACTTCATTCAGGTCTCCGCATTCAGCACAGACCAGCACATTCAGCGGGTGGCGCTTGTCCTCGGCCAGGAGATAGCCGGGGAAGAGGTCAAAATTTTTATGGCAGTGGGGGCATGTCTTTTGTTTCACCCAGAGAAAGTATTTCACATGGGCCTGGTCGGAACCGCATTTCAGGCAGCGGGTGCGATACAGGCCGCCGATCTGTTCTTCCAGGGTCTGCATCAGGCCGGTGGCGGCTGTGCGGTACGCCCCCAGGTCCAGATGTTCAATCTCCCGGTTGACGATCCACCAGGCCATGGGATTGATGTCGTACCCCAACACATCGCATCCCACCCGGTTGGCCTCGATCAGCGGGGTCCCACCTCCCATGAAAGGGTCGGCAATGGCGATCCCCTTGAAGTCGTTGGCGGAGAAAAACGCATCCTTCAGCGGCCTGTCGCCGTATTCGGCGAGGAGCAGCCCCCGGAACAAGGTCCCGGGCCGCCGGGCAAACCACTTGTGCACAGCAATGATTGGCCGGTAGTTCTGCTGGATCTGCTTTTCCTTCAGGGCCAGGGAGGAGATGAAGGGGATGTCGAAGTGGGTTTCTATGGGCATGAGTTAAGCTATTAGATTGATCCAGAGGTGTGTTAGATGGAGTTTTTCTGCTGCTCTTATGACAATTGACGTCGATTTGCTGACTCTCACGGAGGTATCAAGCGGTGAGAGACATTCTTCATGTGACCATCTGGGGGCGGCGACTTGCGAGGTCAATTCAGATATCCATGAATTGATCTGAGTCCACCAAAAATCAGGTAATTCATCCTGAATGTAACCGATCATGCCCGCATAAGAAAGCCTTCCACCGTGGATTGAATGCTTGAACCGCTCTACTCCACCTTTGATATACTTCCCGTTTTTTACATGTCCAACCACATATTCATGTCGGCGCTTGGCTTCAAGTTGTGTAGTAAGACGTTTCCCCTCGAATACAGTGATTCTCGGTGGTGGCTCTGCTTCATCGTCTACAAAAAGATGAATGCCGATATCCGGTGCTGGGCTGTCGCCTCGCGTCAAGTCCTCCATACTTTGATGCAGCACAATGAACGGCAGATTGTTCTGCATGGCTTTTTTCGAAATGAACAGCGCCAATTGGCTGTTGAGTCCATTCTCGTTTGTAATTCCTTCTTTCATTACAGATGTAGCAAAAACAGGAAGGGATTGAACTACCAGTTCAACAACACAATTGAATTGCGTGTTTGAAGTCGGACCGGAAAACGTTCCCGTGCCGCTAAGCATCCGCCCGGTCGGATAATTCGCCACGGTACTCAATATCCTTGCTCCAGCAGATCAATCAAAGTTTCGTCGGCATCTCGAAGGGCAATGGAGCGGAGCCAGTAACGCTTCTGATTCGGCTTGATCATGAAGATAACATTATGGTCGTACAGGCGGAGGATGCGGTTCACGAAAAGGCGGCTGGAATGTTGCTTGTGCAGCAATCCATCCAGGAATGAAACGATTTGGGTTTCATCAGGAAGTTCTATTTGTGGAGCATCACCGTAACAGAAAGGGTAGCAGATAAAAGAGCCCATCGAAATCGGCTGTAAGGGGCGGAACTGTTTGTACACCGGGTTGAGGATGTTACAGTACATTGCGCCGAAGTCGTGCAAATCCGTTTTGTCAACGTTGATGAGAACATCGGCATTTTCTCCGTCACGCCTGAATTCAACAAGGTAGTTGCCAATATCTTCAACTAAAGCACGTTCCCAAAAATTAAGATCGATTTCTCGCATATCATTGGGATATGGTAACTCCATTATGTCATTTTTCAGTAGTGAAGATGCACGCCCAACAAGCATCCTGCTACTTACAACTGCTGCCAAAACACCATACAAATCTGTACAATTTAATCGTTCGACTAGCCCTAATAGTTGGTCAGTGTCTTGCTTTGGGGCGTGAACGCCGATTACTTGCTTAGAAAAAACAAGCTCATCGTTTGAAAAGGCGGCCGGTATTGCCAATCTTTCCACTTTTTCTCTGATCAGGACATGGGGTGGGGAAAAAATGGCGCGAGTTACCTTACGTGGTTCTTCGAAGAAAAACTCTTCGCAGAGACTTACAACGTTCATATCTATGCCATGTATTGTTATTGCTTCCGAGGAAACATTCTGCTTTCCGGTTATCCATGGCGCAAGTTTTGGAGTTCTTTTTAGGTCAAACTGCTGTTTAAGCTCTTTGGGAGAATATTTTGTCAACTCCACAACATTTGGCAAATCATTCAAATAGCTTCCGCATCCAACGCTATACCCTTCACCAAACTGCCACCCATGATTCTGCCGTTTCTCCTCCAGATACTCTCCTAAAGTCGGAACATTGGCAAAAAGCCGCCCCAACATCCGGTGTAGACGCCCACCACCTAACAGATTAGCTTTCCAGGCATATTTGTTTTTTTCTATGGTCGCACGGGTGACCCAGTGGAAATCATACGGATCAAGCTCAAACAGGAGTTTTTCTTTAATAGCCCTGGTTCGCCGGAAGGTAGCGTGAAGCACCTTCGCTGCCGAAGGCAAGATGTTGCGCCCGACGATAGCGGCAGCCGCAACTTTGGCCTTGAACAGCACACCTTCAAGCGCAGTGAAGTCATAAACTTGATCTATGGCAAATTGATTGAACAGATAACCACGGAATGAAGTGGCATTGCCGTTATACAGCAAAGGCCCTGCCGGTTGAATCAGACAGATGGTTGCATCTTTTCGGGCCAGTTTAAAGGATTGCTCCAGAAAGAGGAGCGCTAGTTGCTTGTCAGGAAGCTTTCCACGGAGTTTTACATTGACTGAATCAACCCGTTCAGCTGCGCGAGTAGTTAGCCTGCTGTCAAAAGGAGGGTTACCGATTACCAGATCAAAATGTTCGTCAAATTGCCCTGATTCGATAACTTCAAAAAAGTCCTTCGCCAAGAGATTTTTCTTTTGCAGGTTATCAAATTTGAGCCTATTCCAGATGGCCAGAGGGTCTAACTCTTCGCATAAGGCAACGCAAAGGCTGAAAGCAGTGATCAAAACCGCTTCGGTTTCCTTGTCAAATCCGTAGATACTTTTTTTGAGGATGTTCTGTAAATCAACATAGGTTGGCCGTTGCCAGTTATTGGCCATGCGCCAGCAGTGAATCAGGCGTTTGAACGCCCCTACCAGGAATACGCCCGAGCCACATGCAGGATCAACGATCTTCCAGGAGAGTGTCTCAGCCCGGAGGGGTAAGCACTGGTCCAGCAGGAAATCAACCAGCATCGGAGGTGTATAGACAACCCCTTTGCTTGCGTCTTTATCCCTTGTTGCCAGGAATTCTTCATAGATATTGCTAATCAATTCGACCGGAAGATCCTGAAAGGAATAGAGCGGCCAAAACAGCCCTTGTCCGTTTGGCTCTGTGTCACCCTTCAGAAAATCAGCAATTGGGGTAAGGTCGGCCCCCTCCAGTTCATCTTTTTCGCTATTGCTCAATTCAAAGATGCCACCATTGAACCGTTCGCTCAAATAGTCAAACAGCCTGACGCAACTCCCTTTTTCCCGGAAGAGCGATTCAATATCATCATTTTTTGCGTGAGAAAATCTGCGGAAAAATCCTTTTTGGAACACCCGGTTATCCGCGGAATCACGGCGATCATCCAGATACTTGACCAGTATGGCCATGACCAGAATGCGATTGACGGTCGGTTCCGATATAATTTTCTGCTTAACCAAATTTTGCCTGAAGTCCTTAAGATGGCTAAGCAGTTTGTAGTATGCTGTGTTTTCCAGACAAAAATCGTACTTGAATTTTGGATCTTCCCACAATGTTCCGGCGGATATTTCACGAGCAACGAAAGCCCGGTCGATTTTTACCAGCTCTTCAAGTTCGTGAAACGGGGTGTATCGAGGTTGGTTGTGATTTTTGTCAAAATCCGGTTCGTGACGGCAATTTAGGATCTTTACTTGACTGGCTGTAATGATGAATGCCAGCGGAACCACTCCCGCATTCCAAAGTCGGCAGTGAATCGTGGCGTAATCGCTTTCATTCAGGGTTAGCGATGTGTCGCGATAGATATAAATCTGTGGAAGCGGGGAACGCTTATTGTCTTCGGGAAATGTTCGGAAAAATACAGCGTCAGCTTTATATGTTTCTGCCTGCTCCAGCGCAATCCTTATATGTGCTTCGACAGACTCTTTGTCTGTGACAAAATATAGGTTTGTCGGCTCCCTGTCGGAGCCAAGCATTTCCAGACGAGTCAATTCATCTCTATAGATGTCGTTCGTCATGCCAGTCATACCAATCCTGTCAAGGTCACTGAATTAACTCTTATTGCATATTTAAATAATGCCATGACCAAGCGACACAATAAGTCATGCGGATTCAAGGTAAGATGAAATTTAAGGATTTATATCACAAAAACAGACCAATTTGAGTGAAAAGTATGAGGAGTTACTATGTTATTGTTTCATAAGAACTCTGCATAGCCGGACTCCTAAGAACCATGTTGTCTTATGCAATACAACCATACGAACAGCCCTACCCGAACCCCGGTACCCTGTTTCTTCGGCTTTCTTACGAGAATGCGGATAATTCCAGCTATCTCCGGCATATGTATTTCTCCTGTTTGGGCTATGGCGGGCCAAGCTGTTGGATTGTGCCTGATGCGTCCGGCTGCAAGTAACACCTCATCAAGAAACCGGTCGCCAAGCCCCGGTTGACATTCCTGGTAGAAACCGGCAGCGGCACGCATCTCCGCCTCTGCCGCCGGATGCATCACAATCGGCTTCATTTCAATGCGTTACGTGCATCTTTGATTGCCTCATCCAAAGGACGGCAGGGCACCTTGCCGCTCGCAATCTCGTCATAACGAGCCTCGGCCTCTCGCACCCAGAGCGCCTCATTATCCATATTGCATCCTTCATGTTCTTTCAGCTTGGCCACCATCCGCTCATAACCTTCCAGACTTAACAACACCAGATCGCCATGTCCTTTTCTGGTCAGAAAAACCGGCTCATTTTCCCTGCGGCAGATCTCGGCAAGCTGATTCAGGTTGTTTTTCAATTCCGATATTGGATGAATATGGTGCATGGATCTCCTCCTGCCCGTGTTCGGCCTTACTTTCTGCGAAAATATACACCAGAGCGAACCTTGCCTGCCACAACTTTGGCTAACCCCCGGAACATTATACGCCGGATTGGCCCTCCGTCTATTTGATGCCCCCGAAACCAATTGCCTCCGGAAACGTGCACATCACCACAGGTACCGTTCATCAAATTCCACCCCTGCCTGGCGCAGGAAAGCAAGGTATTCGTCCTTATAAGTCCGTGTCTGATGGTGAGTTTCCTGATTCAGGATGTAATGTTTGACCGCTTCACGACGGTTTTCGCTGACCGTGAATGCGCCGTATCCATCCTGCCAGGTGAATTCCCGTAACTCTATCGTCTCATGAACCCACTTCGAGGACGACACCTTGATCTCCCGCAGTACGTCACACAGACGATGAGTGGCCTTCAGACCGATCAACAGGTGGACATGATCGACAATCCCTCCCACGCACTCGGGAACTCCGCCGAGATCGCGCACAATCCCGCCGAGATAGGCATGCAAACGTTCCCGCCACTCCCGGTCGATCAAGGGATGACGTTCTTTGGTGCTGAAAACCACGTGGTAATGCAAACTCAAATGGGTTGACGACATCGTGGCCTCGCTTTAGGTTCTCCCCGCGCCCCTTCAGGGCGCTGCATTATTATTGCGCCACCATTCCGTGGGTTGCCGTTCCACGGCTACCCACGGCTAATATCTATTGCCCCTTCAGGGCATGGCAGCTTTCGGCCTGGAAGGCCGGATGGAAATTAGCCGGGGGTAAGCCTGAAAGGTTAACCCCCGGATCTTTATGGGCGGATTGCACCTCTGGAATTGTTTTATGATCACGCCCCCTGCCGCACCGGCAAAATAACCGTGAAGGTGGTGCCTTTGCCCGGTTCGCTCTGCACCCGGATCTCGCCGCAATGATCCCGGACAATGCCGTAGGAGATGGCCAGGCCCAGGCCGGTTCCTTCGTCCTTGGTGGTGAAGAAGGGGGTGAAGAGCTTTTCCTGCAATGCCGGCTCGATGCCGGGTCCGTTGTCGGTGATCGTCACGAAGCAAAGGTCGGCCGCCTGATCGAGGGCCGCGTCCACTACCAGCAGGCCGCCGTCCTTCATGGCCTGCAGGCCGTTCAGCACCAGGTTGGTGAAGACTTGGCGCAACTGGTCCTGGTCCCCCTCGGTGGCGATCCCGGCGTCTGTGTAGTGACGTTCGATGGTGTAGCCTTCAAGTGGGATCTGATGGCCGATCTGGTCGAGGATGTCGTCCAGCAGGCCCACCAGGGAAAAGCTGGTGACCCGCTTGATGCTGCTTCTGGAAAACGTCAGCAGGTTCCTGACAATGCGCTCGATGCGCGTTGCCTGCTTGATGATGGTTTCCACTTCCTCCGAGCGGTCGGAGTCCGAATCATCCATCATCTCCAGCAGTTCGGCATTGCCCCGGATGATGGCCAGGGGGTTGTTGATCTCGTGGGCCACGCCGGATGCCAGCATGCCGATGCCGGCCAGGCGTTCGGAATGGGCCAGTTCCTTTTGCGCGGCGAGCAGTTGCTCGCTCTTGACCTCCAGTTGGTTGGTCCGCTCGATTACCTTTTGTTCCAAGGTCCGGTTGAGGGCCAGATTCTCCTCCTCCCGTTCAATCAGGCGGTGCTTCATGATGTTGAATTCCTCGGCCATGAGGGAGATCTCGTCATGCCCCCCCACAACGATATCCGGCGGTTGTTCGCCGGCTGCCAGGCGGCGGGCCGCGTCCTCCAGCATCCTGATCGGACTGGCCAGGCTGGTGGCGAGCCAGGCCGAGAGCGACACCCCGATCAGGGTGACAAAGATCAGCACCCCGGTAAAGATCATGTCGAAATGGGAACGGATCAGCAGGTACGGTTTTTCCGGCGTTCCCACGTAAAGGGCGCCGATGACGCTGCCCCGATAGTCGCGCACCGGTTCATAGGCGGAAAAGTGCCAATCGTTGAGCACAAAGGCCCTGCCGATCCACTTCTCGCCCTTGGAGACGCTGTCGTAGACCTCCTCGGACATCAGGGTGCCGATGGCCCGTTGTTTGTTTTCATCCAGCACGCTGGTGGCGATGCGCACATCGTTCAGGAAAAGCGTGGCGCCTCCGGTTGCCGCGGCTGCCGTGTTCTTCTGCCGGAAGATGACGCGGGTAATCCGGTCCACCAGGCTGTTGTCGCCGTTCAACAGCTGCCCGGCATAGACCACTCCGCAGAGCTCGCCGCTGGCGCTCTTTACCGGAGCTGCAGCCACCAGGAACATGCCCCGTTGCTCGGCCTTGGTGGAGTAGAGGCGGGCATGGGGGGTGGCTTTGACCGCAATGGTCATTTCCTGGGGCAGCCGCGGGTTTTCCTGGCCGGCCTGTTCCGGCGAGAGCAGGGTCAGGCCGCTGGCAATCGCACCTGCCATGGCATCCTTGATCAGCTTGTCATTGGCCAGGGTATCGCCGGTGACATTGGGATTGGTGGCGCGGTAACGGACCATGCCGAAGCGGTCGGTGATGGTCAGAAAGCTCAACTGTTCGTTCCTGATGATGACCTGCAGGGAGGGAACGGCTTGCAGGGGGGTGTTGTCGCGCAGCGCAATGGCCAGATCCGGCGATTGTCCTGTGCTGCGGGCGTTGTCGGTCAGGTGGTTCAGCTCTCCCAGGAAGATCTCGTGGGCGGAGTTCAGGTCGGTTTCCACGGCCTGCTGGGCCTGGCTGAAGATCCGGTCGGTAATGATGGAGGCACCGATCACCCAGCAGAGGGCTATGGCGGTCATGAGCGGTACCAGGGTGGCGGCGGTCAGTTTCAGCCGTATGGAATAACGGAAGTAGCTTCTCATTCTACCCGCTCGTCTCCCAGGCTGTATTCACTGATCTTGCGGTCCAGGGTTTTGCGGGAGATGCCCAGGACCGTGGCGGTCCGGCTTTTGTTGAAACCGGTCTCCTTAAGGACGGACACGATATGCTGGCGCTCCACCTCGTCCAGCCCCACCATGGGGACCGAACCGGTCTTGGCGGCAGCCTCCTTGCGGTTGCCCAACGGCAGTAGGTTGGCGGTGATGGTGCCGCCCCTGGCCAGGATCACGGCCCGCTCGATGACGTTTTCCAGTTCACGCACGTTACCGGGCCAATCGTACTGCAACAGCATCCGCAGGGCGGTATCGTCGAAGCCGTGGACCCCTTTCCGCATCCTGCGGGTCGAGACATCCAGGAAGTGCATGGCCAGCGGCTCGATGTCATCCCGCCGCTCCCGCAGGGGGGGGAGGCTGATGGAGATCACGTTCAGGCGATAGTACAGATCCTCCCGGAACCGGCCGTCCCTGACCTCGTTCATCAGATCCTTGTTGGTGGCGGCCACGAACCTGACATCCACCTTGCGGGGCCGGGTGCTCCCCAGGACGATGAAGTCCTTTTCCTGGATGACCCGGAGCAGCTTGGCCTGGACCGCCTGGCTCACATCGCCGATCTCGTCCAGGAACAGGGTGCCGCCGTCGGCTTCCTCCAGGAGCCCCTTCTGATTGATGACCGCGCCGGTGAAGGCGCCCCGCACATGGCCGAAGAGCTGGCTCTCCAGCAGGGTGTCCGACAGGGCCGCGCAGTTCAGCGAGACAAAGGGCATGGCCCGGCGCGGGCTGTTGCGATGCAGGGCGCCGGCGATCAGCTCCTTGCCGGTGCCCGATTCCCCCATGATCAGGATGTTGGCGTCGCTTTCCGCCACCTGCAGGGTCAGGTCGTAGACCTCGCGGAAGGCGGCGCTGCGAAAGATGATGGAATCGGAGCCGCTGGAACCGCGCTGCAACTCCTCCCGCAGGCGGCGGTTTTCCTCTGCCAGCCGGCGATGGTCCAAAAGCCGCTCCAACATGCCCAGAAGTTTTTCCTTGGGAAAGGGTTTGGTGATGTAGTCGTAGGCGCCCTGCTTGATGGCGTTCACCGCGTCGTCGATGGTGCCATGGGCGGTCATGATCACCACCGGCACCTGGGGGCACCTCTCCCGCACCAGTTTGAGCACCTGCAGGCCGTCCATGTCCGGCATGCGCACATCCTGCAGGATCACGTCGCAAACGGTGCCGGTCCCTGTTCCCAGGCGCGCCAGCAGGTCGGTTGCCCGGGGAAAGGTCTCCACCAGGTAGCCGTTGGCACGCAGCAGTTTATCCAGATAACGCAGGATGTCGGCCTCGTCGTCACATACGAAGATGGTTGGCATGGACTGCTCCTTGTGTTGATGAACTCCCCCGCACCTGGCGGACCCGAATGGGCCTAAAGGAGGGGACTTTCGGGCTTCCCTTTAATGGGTAGGGCGTTTCTTTCCTGCTAGGGACAAAATGATACATGCACGGACAAAAAGAAGCAATCGCTGTTTCATTTTGCTGTTTACCCCGTAAACGCCGGTTGTCCGCAACTGTATGAAATTTTTAACTAATTTATAAATAGTCGGCATAACAACAATTTGGCACGCCAGTTGCCGTATACGCTTGGCTGATATTTGCAGACATCACATTTTTATAAGGAACGGAGGATACAATGAGTAAGGAAGGCCTGTTCCCCGGCACCACTCGCCGGGACTTCATCAAGACATGCGTGGCCGTGTCAGCCATGCTGGGGCTGCCTTTCAGCATGGTCAGCAAGGTGGCCGCGGCGGCCAGGAAGAGCGACTCGAGGCCGGCGGTGATCTGGCTTCATTTCCAGGAGTGCACCGGCTGTTCCGAGTCGCTATTGCGTTCGACCCACCCCACGGTATCGAACCTGATCCTGGATTTGATCTCCCTGGATTATCACGAAACCCTGATGGCCGGTTCGGGCCACCAAGCCGAGAAGTCTCTGCACGATTCGATGCTGGCCAACAAGGGGAACTACATCCTGGTGGTGGAGGGTGGCATCCCCACCAAGGATAACGGCATCTACTGCAAGGTTTCGGGCAAGACCGCCCAGGATTCGCTGAAAAAGGCGGCCGACGGAGCCCTGGCCATCATTGCCATCGGTACCTGCGCCAGCTACGGCGGCATCCAGTCCGTGGGACCCAACCCGACCGGAGCGGTGGGCGTACGGGATCTTGTCAAGGACAAGCCGATCATCAACATCCCCGGTTGCCCCCCCAATCCCTACAATTTCCTCTCCACAGTGCTGTATTACGCCACCTTTAAAAAATTGCCCGAACTGGATCAGATGGGGCGCCCCAAGTTCGCCTATGGCCGCAAGATCCACGAGCATTGCGAACGCAGGCCCCATTTCGATGCCGGCAGGTTTGCCCGGGCCTTTGGCGATGACGGACACAGCCAGGGCTACTGCCTCTACAAACTGGGCTGCAAGGGCCCGGCCACCTATGCCAATTGTTCGGTATTGCGCTTCAACGATGTCGGCGTCTGGCCGGTCTCGGTGGGCCACCCCTGCATCGGCTGCACCGAGCCGGACCTGCTCTTCAAGACCGCCATCGCCGATAAGGTCCAGATCCACGAGCCCACGCCCTTCGACAGTTACGCACCGGTTGACCTGAAGGAAAAAGGCAAGGGTCCCGACCCGCTCACCACCGGCGTGATCGGACTGGCCGCCGGCGCCGCCATCGGCGCGGGGATCATGATGGCCAAAAAGCTGCCTGACGGGCCGGAAAAGGGGGATGATCATGGGCAATCCGAGTAGGCGCCAGTTCCTCAAGATCGTGGGCGCCGGCGGCGCGGCCCTGCTGGCCGGCCGGTCTGCCTCTGCCTCCGAAGGGCATCACATCAACAACGAGACCATCGGCATGCTCTACGACGCCACCAAGTGCGTGGGCTGCAAGGCCTGCATGTCGGCCTGCAAGCGGGTCAACGGCGATTATGGCAGCCTCTCCTACGAACAGGCCAAATTCGACAAGGATGCCCTGTGGGACGCACCCGAGGACCTCTCCGGCAATACCCGCACCCTGATCAAGCTTTTCAAGGAGTCGGAGCATGAATGGTCCTATGTCAAGTACTCCTGCATGCATTGTCAGAAGCCGTCCTGCGTCTCGGTCTGCCCGGTCAGCGCCATGACCCGGGACCCGGAGACCGGCATCGTGGATTACAACAAGAATGCCTGCATCGGCTGCCGTTATTGCCAGGTGGCCTGTGCCTTCAATATTCCCAAGTTCCAGTGGGACAAGGCCATTCCCCAGATCGTCAAGTGCGACATGTGCAAAAACACCAACTTGAAGACCAAGGGGATTCCTGCCTGCGCCGAGGTCTGCCCGGCCGGCGCCATCATGTTCGGCAAGCGCAAGGATCTGCTGGAAGAGGCCGACAAGCGCCTGCGTGAAACTCCCGGCAAATACCTGAACCACATCTACGGCGAAAAGGAGGTGGGTGGCACCAACCATCTCTACCTGGCTGCCATGCAGTTCAACAAGCTGGGCCTGCCGGTGCTGAAGGACGAGGCCCCGGCCGAATTCTCCGAAAAGATCCAGCATACCATTTACAAAGGCTTCATCGCTCCGGTGGCGCTCTACAGCACGCTCTGCTTCATCGCGGTCAAGAACCTGAAGGGAAATGGCGATTCACACAAGGATGACGCCCACAAACAGGACAAGGGGGATATGACTGATGAGTCACGATGAATTCCAGAAACATGACGCCAAGATCCTGACCCCATCCTTCATGGTTTTGCTGGCCCTGACCCTGATCGGTTTCGCCTTGATCGCGGTGCGCTTCATCAAGGGGATCGGCGCGGTTTCCAACATGAGCGACGGCTACCCCTGGGGGATCTGGATCACCTACGATGTGGCCACCGGCACGGCCATTGCCTGCGGCGGTTATGCCATGGCAATCCTCATCTACATCCGCAATCGTATGCACTACCACCCCATGATCCGCTCCGCCATCCTGACCAGCATGTTCGGTTACGGACTGGCCGGCTTTTCGGTCATGGTGGACGTGGGTCGCCCCTGGAACTCCTACAACTTTTTCATCCCATCCAAGTGGCAGGCCAACTCGGCCATGTTCGAGGTGGCCCTCTGCGTCATGGCCTATACCACGGTGCTCCTGATGGAGTTTCTCCCGGCTGTCCTGACAACCCTGGAGAAGACCCAATGGACCACCCTGCAGATGCTGCTGGACAAACTGCATCGCCATACCGGCATCAGGCGCCCGGAACGGCTTGAAGAACGGCTGGAATCGGTCAAGGATGTTGCGGCTTGGCTCAAGCCGCGGCTGGACAAGGTGCTGATCTTCATCATCGTACTGGGGATCACCCTGCCGACCATGCACCAGTCGTCCCTGGGTTCGCTGTTGCTGATCGCCTCCACCAAGCTGCACCCGCTCTGGCATACCGGCTTCCTGCCGCTGCTCTTCCTGATCAACTGCATGTACATCGGCTATTCCATCGCCATCCTGGAATCGGTCATCTCCTGCTACGCCTTCAAGCGCCCCTACGAAACCAAGGAGCTATCCGGTCTGGCCCGCATCATCCCCTGGCTGACCGTGATCTGGCTGAGCGTCGTGATCGGCGACCTGGCCTGGCGCGGGCAACTGGCCACGGCCCTTTCCTTTGATTTCTATTCGCGCTTCTTCCTGCTGGAATTCTGCCTGATCGGCGGCGGCTCCATGCTGCTGTTCAGTGGCCGCAAGCGTGAATCGGTGCGCTGGCTGTTCGTCTCGGCGGCCCTGATCGTATTGGGAGGGGCGTTGTACCGCTTCAACGTTTACCTGATCGGCTTCAACCCGGGCAAGGGATGGCACTACTTCCCGGCCCTGGCCGAACTGCTGGTCACGGTGGGGATCGTGGCCTTCGAGATCCTGGGCTACCAGGTGCTGGTCAAGATCCTGCCGGTATTGCCCAAGCTGCACACGCGGCAGCAGCTGGACGCGGCGCAGCAGCACGATGACGGGCATGCCACACCCAATCACGATGATGGGCATACAGTGGCTGGAAAGGCATAAGTCAAAGGCAATGGAACGCGGATCGCGCAGATTTAGCGGATAAAGGCGGATTTAGGACAAAATATAAATCGGGGTCTGGTTTACCCAAAAGATTCCAGATTTCAGATCAGTGTAAATCCGTTCAATCCGCGTCATCCGCGTTCCATTGCATTAATTTTTAGAATTCATATCGGAGGTAGTACCTATGGCCCGCATAACCCTTGACCCGATCACCCGTATCGAAGGTCACCTGAGAATCGATTGCGAAGTAAACGGCGGCAAAGTCACCAATGCCTGGTCCTCGGCCCAGATGTGGCGCGGCATCGAGACCATCCTCAAGGACCGTCCACCACAGGACGCCTGGATCTATGCCCAGCGCTTCTGCGGCGTCTGCACCACGGTGCACGCCATCTCCTCCATCCGCTCGGTGGAGCATGCCCTCAAGGTGGATGTGCCGCTCAATGCCCAGTATATCCGGAACATCATCATGGCCCAGCACTCGGTGCAGGACCACATCGTGCATTTCTACCACCTGTCGGCCCTGGATTGGGTGGACGTGGTCTCGGCCCTCAAGGCCGATCCCAAGAAGACCGCCCAGCTGGCCCAGTCCATCTCCGACTGGCCCGGTAACAGCGAGACCGAATTCAAGGCCGTGCAGCAGAAGCTGAAGGCCTTTGTGGAGACCGGCCGCCTGGGGATATTTGCCTCGGGCTACTGGGGCCACCCGGCCATGAAACTGCCGCCCGAAGCCAACCTCATGGCTGTGGCCCACTACCTGAAGGCCCTGGACTACCAGCGCAAGGCGGCCCAGGCCGTTGCCATCCTGGGGGGCAAGAACCCCCATATCCAGAACCTTTGCGTTGGGGGGGTGGCTACGGCCATCAACATGGAGAACCTGGCCACCCTCAACATGGAAAAGATCGTTGCCCTGCGGGTGCTGATGGAAGAGACCCGCGACTTTGCCCAGAAGGTCTACTACCCCGACATGATCGCCATTGCCTCGGCCTACAAGGAGTGGTTCAAGTACGGCAAGGGCGTGGTCAACTACCTGGCCGTGCCCGAGATGCCCGAGGACACCAGGAACACCAAGTTCGCCCTGCCGGGCGCCATCATCGCCGGTGGCGACATCAAGCACGCCCGCATCATCACCAACCACCAGGATCTGGACCTGATCGCCAACATCAAGGAAAACGTGGCCCATGCCTGGTACGAAGGGAATGGCACGCTGCACCCCTGGGAAGGGGAGACCAAGCCCGAGTACAGCGAATTCCAGGACAACGGCAAGTATACCTGGTGCAAGGCGCCGCGCCTGGACGGCAAACCGGTGCAGGTGGGGCCGCCGGCCCAACTGTTCGCCGCCTATGCCGGCGGCAACGCAAAGGTCAAAAAGCTGGTGGATTCCAGTTGCGCCAAGATCGGCGTAACCGTGGGCGACCTGCACTCCACCATGGGCCGCCTGGGCGCCCGGGCCATCCGCGCCCACCTGATGGCCGACTATTCCCTGGAATACCTGGACAAACTGGTGGACAACGTGGGCAAGGGGGACAAGGTCTACGCCAACCCCACGGAGATTCCCAAGGGAGAATACAAGGGGGTCGGCTTCCACGAAGCGCCCCGCGGCACGCTCTCCCACTGGATCGTGATCGAAAACAAGAAGATCAAGAACTACCAGGCCGTGGTCCCCTCCACCTGGAACGCCTCGCCCCGGGACGACAAAGGCGCCATGGGCCCCTACGAGGCCTCCCTGGTGGGCAACCCGGTGGCAGATGCCGAGAAGCCGTTGGAGGTATTGCGCACCATCCACTCCTTTGACCCCTGCATTGCCTGCGCAGTGCATACCATCGATCCGGAGGGGAAAGAGATAACCAAGGTCAAGGTGATGTAAATAACTAAAAGGCAATGGCACGCGGATGACGCGGATTGAGCGGATAAAAGCGGATTGAAAGAAAAATCAAAAAAGCTTTGGGGGTAACCCTAACCCTGATAAACAGGATTAAGTGCGTTAACAAAGAATTTAGCCTAAATCTGTGCAAATCCGTAACATCCGCGTTCCATTAAAGTCTGGAGCATTTATGAAAACATTGATATTCGGCGCAGGCAACCTGCTCCTCTCGGACGAGGGCTTTGGCGTCCATTTTATAAAATACATGCAGGAAAACTATCTCTTTCCCGAAGAGGTGGAACTGTACGATGGCGGCACCCTGGGCATCATGGTCACCCATATGCTGGAGGATGCCGACCGGGTCTACCTGGTGGATGTGATCGATGCCCCCGGCGAGCCCGGCGACATCTACCGCTACGAAAAGGACGACTTTATGCTGGGGAGGCTGCCGGTCAAGATGTCGCCCCACCAGATCGGCATCCAGGAGGTGTTGACCCTGTCCGACATCCGCGACAGGTGCCCAAGCCAGGTAAGCCTGTTTGGCGCCATACCGGCCTCCTACGATGCCGGCGTGGAGCTGTCGCCCATGCTGGCGGGCAAACTGCCGGGGTTGGCCGAACTGGTGGTGGGAGAGTTGACCGCATCGGGACTGGCGGTCAGGAAAATCGCATAAAATTGCTGCCGTTTCCTGGCAGGAAAGGGGCGCACTCGATTGCGCCCCTTTTTTTTATGCTTGAAGCAGGAGTTGCCTTCCCTGTTTGATTCCGGCTTTGCCGTATCCACCGATTCCCTCCATTTGCCGCCTTCCGATAAAAACGTAAAGTTTCTTTACATAGCAGCAAACCCGCTTGCACAAAGGAACTGCCAGCTTTATTAAAAATAGTGTAAAGAAACTTTACGTTTGCAAAAACCTTATAATATGTGTTGGTTACGGTTGTTGTCTTCAAATGTGTAAAGTTCCTTTACATTCCCGGCCATGCAAATCTTCGCAATTGATACCCTTCTGACCGGCCCTGGTTGATTCTTGCCCTGTAAACGCCCGTTCCATGGGCTTCTCCCAATTATGGCACGAATGTTGATTAAGTCGGCATTATGTGGTGATTTTAAGGTGATAATGCGCTACCCTGCTAATGTTATTTTGCTAATGCCAGGAGGGATATATGGCTCTAAATCAGGCTGTGATAGAGGCGTTGGGACTTACCGAGGATGAACTGACCAGCCGACTGACCAGCAACATTCAGGAGGTGTTCAGCACCATGGTGGGGATGGAGGATCTGTTGCATCTTCCCAGGCATGCCGCCCCACCGGCCAATTTCGAAAACAGCATCACCGCCATGGTCGGCCTGACCGGGGCCTATAGCGGCCTGGTCTGCCTCCATGCGCCCATCGGCCTGGCAATGTCCTTTACCTCCGGCATGCTGGGGATGGAGGTGACGGAATTCGACGACGACGTACGCGACGCCATCGGGGAGATCGCGAATATGACCGCCGGTTCCTTCAAGCAGCACCTCTCCAGCGGCGGGGCCGATATCAAGCTCTCCACCCCCTCGGTGGTGTCCGGCAAGGAGTACTTTGTCTCAACGGGCAACCCCGCCGACACCTTCACGCTCCATTTCTCCGCCGAAGGGCAATACTTCCTGATCAGCGCCACGCTAGAGAAAGACATTCACACCGTCTAGTCGTTCCAAATTGATGGCTAGCACAACTACGGATCAACAAGAGTGCTGACGTGGGATAACCGGATCTGCGGTTACAAAAAGACTTTAAAGGCCTTCGGAAACAGGGATGAACGCAGATAAATTTAACTTTGAAACGTTGACTTAGTGGTTAATAAAATGCGCATTTTATGTTTAGCCATATGCCTCTGTCTCGCCCTGGCGGCCCCGGTTGCCGCCCTTGACCACGACCTTGCCAGGCAAGTCCTGGCGGAGATGAATCTGGCCCGCAGCAAACCAGCCACCTATGCCGGCTTTCTGCGCGAATTCCGCGGCCGGTTCCAGGGAAAAACCTATCTGCTGCCGGGCAGCGTAGTCCACATGCAGACCAGCGAAGGGGTAAAGGCCGTGGACGAGGCGATCAGATTCCTCTCCCGCCAGAAACCGTTGCCGCCGCTGACATGGTCGGACGGGCTTGCCGAGGCAGCGGCAGAGCTGGCAGAGGAGCAGGGCCGCACCGGTGGCATCGGCCACACCGGCAGGGAGAGCCAAGGGATGCGGGAGCGGATCGAGCGGCACGGCCAATGGGAAAGCCGGATCGGCGAGAACATCGGGTACGGCCCCGAAGACGCCCGGAACATGGTCATGCTGTTGATCATCGACGACGGGGTGCGGGACCGGGGGCACCGCAAGAACATCTTCAGCACGGCTTTTACAACGGCCGGGGTCGCCTGCGGCCGCCATCCGCGCTTCGGTGGCATGTGCGTGATCGATTTTGCCGGAGGGTTTAGGAAACAGTGAAGAAGTAGAGGTAGTGCAACGATAATCTTGAGGTAATCGGGAAGCTGAAATATGGGTTGTGAGCCTCGCGATTACTTCGAGATTACCAGGCAACAGGCAAGGCGCGGAAGTCCTGGGAGCGATCAAGCCCAAAAAATAAAGCTGGATCCAGGCTGCCGTTGTCCACAACCCATTACAAAAGGAGATAACCCATGGAATTCTTTATCTGCCCTTGTTCTGGAACCGGAAACGTGATCCTCGATGGCAATGATCAAGGCCCCAACAAGGATAGCTCGGGCGGTTTGCTGACCAAACAGTGCAACGCCGGACTCCACACAGTCTCCCTTCAATGCGCTGCGGGTAAAATATGTATCCCTGCCCAAACTACCGTTGCCATTAATAACACCGACCCTATCTCTCCCATGGAGGTGCCGTTCCGATGCGCATAGCAAATCACGGCTTGATGCTTCTTTGTTCGGCTGTTCTGCTCATTTGCGGCGGTTGCGCCCATTATCCCGACAATCCCCGGCTGGCATCCATAGCCACAAATGAGGGCTATCGGTACAGCGTGGTTCGCCCCATACCCGGCGGAGACACGCCTTTTGTCGTCCTGGCCTTTTCCGGTGGAGGCACGCGGGCCGCGGCCTTCTCCTTTGGGCTCATGGAAGAATTGAAGACTGTCGAATACATCGCGAAAGGTATGAAGCGGAAGCTTATTGATGACGTGGAAATAATTTCGTCCGTCTCGGGCGGAAGTTTCACCTCGACCTACTATGCACTGTACCCTGAAAGCTTTTTCAGGGATTTCCCGGAAAAGTTCCTCTACCGGAATATTCAGATGGGGCTTGTCTGGCGGCTCTTCAATCCCTACAACTGGTGGCGCCTTGCCTCGCCGGATTTCAGCAGAATCGACATGGCTGACGAGTATTACAACAATACCGTCTTCGACAATAAAACATTCGCGGATCTGGTCAACATGCCAAAGGGCAAATCGCCGTTCCTGGTTCTGAATGCCACCGACATCGGCATCACCCATCGCTTCGAGTTCACGCAGGACCAGTTTGACCTCCTCTGCTCGGATCTCTCCGGTGTCTCGCTCTCCAGGGCCGTTGCCGCATCCTCCGACTTCCCCGTCGCCTTTGCCCCGCTCACCCTTGACATCTTCAACAAGCAACCTTGCGGCCAGCTGCCAATGTGGATCGAACTCGGGATGGACCGGGAGCACAACCCTGATAAACGCCGCGTTGCCGATGCCACCGCCGCCCATTCTTACCGCGAGGCTGACCGGAGTTTCGTTCACCTGCTGGATGGTGGCCTTTCGGACAATCTCGGCTTGAGAGGCCCGTTCCAGGCCGTAAGCACGACTGACAGCCCATGGAGCATCCTCAGATTAGCCAATCTCGACAAACTGGGACGGCTGATGATGATTGCGGTCAACGCCAAAACGACAAAACAGCGGGATTGGGATAAGAAGAGTTCTCCGCCAGGCATCGGTGCCGTCCTTGATGTTGCCCTGAACGGGCCCATGGACGATGTCTCTTTCGACAGCACCGAGATGGTTGATGGCCACTTTACGCAGATGAAGCAGCTATCCAACACCGTGGCGTCGTGCAACAAGCGGCTGGGTCAATATTGCCCTGCTGCTCCGCAGATCTATAACCCGATCACCACCGATTTCACCTTCAGCGAGCTGACCTTCGACAATATCCCGGACCCTCGCCTGCGCAGATGCCTGCAGGAGCTGCCCACATCGTTCGCCCTGCCCAGGAATACGGTCGATTTGCTGCGCGCGGCAGCGGGTTATCTCCTCATGAATTCGTCGGATTTTGTTGCCGGCATGAAGCGGCTTGACCCGGCATGGCAGCCAAGGCAGGTCGTAATTGATCCGAAGCTGATCGACGAGGTCTGCGGCCGGTAGCTACGGATTAATATTGATAGGATGCCAAAAGGTTGGTGGGCGGGGAAGATGGGAAGGGGATTTGTTTCAGAAAAGGCAGTAAAAAATGACGTGGATTGAAAGTTATATCGATCAGAACCAGTACACCGCTGAATTCCAGACCGAACTTTCCATCATCGATCTGAACGAAAAGATCATTGCCATGATGGCACAGCGGAAGATCAACCGGGTGGAGTTGGCCAAGCGCCTCGGCGTTTCCAAGGGCTTTGTGACTAAAATTTTGAACTGCAATCCGAATATGACCATCAAGACCATCAACGCCTTGGCCCTGGCGCTCGATTGCCAACTGTGTATTGATTTCCAACCCAAAACTGAAACCGTACAAAAAGAATCGTGCAAGGGCAGAAAAAAATAGTTTAGTTCACGGAGAAACCTACATGGTAAAAAAATCACTGCCGGTTCGCGGCAACGTTTCATTTGAAGAACTGAAAAAGGTAAACGAGCATGGAGCAGAATTCTGGAGCGCCCGCGAGCTTCAGCCGCTGTTGGGGTACAGCCAGTGGCGTCGCTTTGACGATGCGATCAAGCGAGCCATGATTTCCTGCAGACAATCCGGGAATAATCCTGATTACCATTTTGCCGGCGCCGGCAAAATGGTCGAACTTGGTTCCCAAAGCAACAGAGAGGTTGAAGATTACCATCTCTCCCGCTTCGCCTGCTACTTGATCGCCCAGAACGGTGACCCGCGCAAACCGGAAATTGCCGAGGCGCAGAAGTATTTTGCCATACAAGCCCGCCGACAGGAAATGTCCGACGCGTTGGCCGCCGACCAGGAGCGGTTGGAGATTCGTAAGCAAACATCCGAGGAGTTCAAGGCGCTTTCCGGCGCAGCTCGTGAGGCAGGGGTCCAGGACAGGATGTTTGGTGTCTTCCACGATGCCGGATATAAGGGGCTTTATGGTGGATTAGGCAATGAGGCAATCAAGCAAAGAAAAGGTATCCCGAAGAAAGATAACTTGATGGACAGGATGGATACTACCGAGCTTGCGGCAAACCAGTTTCGCATGACCCAGGCGCGGGACAAGCTGGTACGCGACCGGGTAAGCGATCAGCAGGCGGCAATCCGGACACACGCATCAGTGGGCAAGGAAGTCCGAGAGGCAATTAAACGCATTGGCGGTACAATGCCGGAGCAGATTCCCCCTGCCGAGCATATCAACGAAGTAGAGAAGCGGATTAAGAGTACCCCGCCGGTTCTGGAGTTGGATGGGAAGGACGCCAAAGGATTGGTGGGGGAAGAAGGCGAGAATGGGATTTGAATATGCTTGAGTTGGAATTGAGTAAGCTGTCCCCCGAATTAACAACTTGAGTTGGAATTGAGTAAGCTGTCCCCCGAATTAACACATGTCTGGCAGGGGAGATATAAGAGCTTCATCATTCAGGACGACGACCATTTGCTAACGGTGTCTCGATACATTGAGGCAAATCCAGTAAGGGCCGGCCTCGCCGCAGCTGCCGATCAATGGCCATGGTCATCGCATGTTTTCCGCACTACTACAGCCAGCGACATTCGACCCGACACATTGCCGATTGTTCTTCCCGATGATTGGGCTGGTTATGTAAACACGCCAATAACAGATACAGAGATCGAGAAACTAAGAAACTGCGTGAACAGGCAAGCTCCATTTGGCAAGGAAGATTGGAGAATAGATGTTTGTGAAAAGATGGGGCTAGAATCGACAATCCGACAACGGGGATGGTTAAAGGGGCGCAAAAGGGCCATCAATAAGTAGCCTGTCCCCTTATGACTGTTGCGCTTTACGGAACTATTGAGGATTTCCGGACCACTAGCAATTTGCAGAGCAGCATCGGCAGTGGGTTCAAGAGGCAATCCGCAAGGGCAAAGGTCAGCGTGAAAGTTGCTGGACGGAGAGCATTGCTGTTGGCGGCATTGGCTTTGTTGAAGAGACAAAGTCCATGCTTGGTATTATGGGAATGGGGAGAAGAATCGAAGAGCAAGAAGCTGGTCGATGTGTGTTGAGAGAGGAATTTGAACCTTATAGTACCGTTTTTGAGTGGGTTAGTCTGGTCCGACCCTGAGCAGTACATTCATGACTGTTCCAATGGGTGGCAATAGGAGTACGTATGTATGATTTTATTAATAGCATTGTGGAGCAGTTAACACGTGCCTTTAATCGTTTAGGATTTGTTTTGGATAACCTAACTATGCAGAAAATGGCTAAAGATATTGCCGCACTAGTGGTGATTATATCATTTTTATATGTAGTGGCTAGTATACTTATTGGAGTTAATAAGGATTATGTAATTGTAGAGCCATTTGAAGTACCTGCACAGCTTGCTAATAACGGTTATACAAGCAGAACTATTGTAGATAAATTAATAGCAGACATAAATGATATTAGGTCAAACCTAACCATAAGCAAAGATGCCGTTATTGTTAACATAAGTTCCAGTGCGACACCTGACTTTGTGATACCAGGGCCAGGGAATACCATAAGATCATTGATTATAAATACTAAAAAAGTATTATCGAAGCCATTATACGTTGTTACTGGCTATCTGGTAACTGATAACAATAAACTTAAACTTATGGTTAATTTAAGGGGAGAAAAAAGATTATCAATTGCAAATGATACTGAATACATTACTAGTAATGATAACAACATTGATAAGCTGATAAAAGAGGCAGCATTAAGGCTTTATATCCAAATAGATCCTTTGGTGGCAGCTAATTATTATTTGATACATGGTAACATAAATACTGCAATAAACCTTTGTGATACAATTAATACTGTACATGTAGATAATTGCCAACATATCGATTCAAATATAAAATACTTAATTTGGGCACAATCGCTATTTAGCCTGAAAAAATATGATCTAGCTATAAGTAAATTTAATCAAATAAACATTAACAAATGTAAAAGCGACCTGAAATTCAATATATACATTGGTTGGGGAGATACACTTAGGAAATTGGGTAAATATGATAATGCACTAACTAAATATAAATCGGCGATTGATTGCTATAATAAGAGACCAGAACCATATTATATGATAGGTGATATACTAATACTCCAGGGTAAATATAGAGAATCTATTAGTTATTTAAATACAGCCATTGATATTCAGAGAGACAAGTATGGACATGGTAACAAAACCCATATACAAGTAATATCAAATGTCATTGACACCATATCGCGACTTAATAATGATGCTCTTGATCCAATAAAAAATGACTTGAATGATTTAATCATGTCTAACAAGTAATATGACTTGCAACTTCAATAACGGTAGCCGCAATAAAGGGGCCATGCTGCTTTTTAATGCTTGTTGTCAATTTCATTACCAATCCAGCCAAGGAATTATTCTAACTACATCAAATGGTTGGACAATCCGATCCGTCATCACGGTTACTGCGATGATATGTCTCCTTTTCGCCACTCCATAAACAGCGAGTATCTTGACGCAGTGGCGATTAAAAACTATGTTGCGGATGTAACGTTGCAGATCATCACCCTGCATCATTTTTCCGGAGAAGAAGATGAGGCTTTTAAAGTTCAATGGGCTGGGATTTTTTATTCTGCTGCTCGTCGCCTGTACTGCCGTTGATGCGAGCCGGAATACCACCCTGGAACAGGATGTTACCAGTTTGATGAAAACGGTCTGCACCGAGACCGGCACGCCTGGTGTTTCGGTGTATATCAAGTCACCAAAGTATGGCGATCATTCCCTTGTCTGGGGGGCGGCCGACCTGGTGACGCAGACCCCGGTGGCAAATGGGCAGCTGTTCCGCATCGGCAGCCTTACCAAAAGCTTTACCGCTGCTGCTGTCCTCAAGCTGGCCGAACGTGGCCTGCTCGACCTGGATGCCCCCATCAGCAGCTATCTGGGACTGGTCAACGGTTACGCTCCGTTGGCTAAGATCAGCGTACGCCAGTTGATGAACATGAACAGCGGCCTTGCCCAATATCTCACCGTACCGTTTCTTGCGGGAACCGTTCTGCCCAACCCGGAGCAGGGCTATCGCCCCGATGAACTCCTTGCCGTGTCATTTCATTCCGCACCGGAACTGCTCTTCCCCCCGGGCAGCGATTTCCTCTACACCAATACCAATTACATCCTGCTCGGGATGTTGATTGAAGCGGTATCAGGGCGCAGTTATCAGGACTACATCCAGGAGACGTTCATCACACCCCTGGGGCTGAAAGACACCCATGTGATGGTGGACGGCACCACCCCGGCCGGCCTGGTGCAAGGCTACTATGATTTTGATGAGGACGGCAGCTACGAAAACTGGACGAAGATGAACATGTCCTATGTCTGGTCGGCAGGCTGTATCGTCTCAACAGCCAGGGATGTCGCTGCTTGGATGGATGCCCTGGCCAAAGGGGAGCTGGTGGCCAAAGAATTCTGGCCTGACCTCTACCAGGGCCAGGCGACTGCGGAAGGAATGGCCTATGGTGCCGGAATCCTGATAAACGGGAACCTTGTTGGCCACAACGGCACGGTGATCGGCTACCATGCCGATGCCTGGCATGATTCTCAAACCGATGCCACGGTTGCGGTACTCAGCAATACCAATGCCCCCCTGCTCGCCGATGATCGTGATCCCACACGGGAGATCGCGGAGGGGATTCTGGCGCTCTTGAAAGAATAATCGAGGCAGGAATTTTTAAAGTTTCTCGTTTGCGGCATTGCCTGTCGCCGGCCGGCATCACCGCTATCCATGCCCAGCAAGGTCATGATCACATGAAAACTACAGCCTACACCATCAAATACAGCCCATGGCTTTGCCTCCTGGCGTGCATCCTGTGCTGCGGATGCACCAGCGGGCCGCGCCAGAAAGGCATCTGGCCATGGGAGTACGGCAAGGAAACGGGAAATTACCAAACAGGCGATTATGTCACTGTCAGCGGCAATGTCGGTCATTTCGGGGAAGCTCCCAAGGCCGCGAAACCCGTAGCCCCCGAAACCCTTGAACCCCAAGCACCCGCGTCGCCTCCCCCCTCCGAGCCGGTGGTGGCAAAAACCGAGCCGACGCCATTTTTGCCCACAATAGGCAAGCCTGGTTTTGCCAAAACCATGGGGAGCGTAAGGGGGAAATATGACTTCACCGTGGACGGAGTTAAAATAGCGCCGCCATCATATCTGCCAACGCTCCCAGGTCAAACGACTTACGCAGTAACCGCATTCAATCACGGCAACGCCCCGGTGTCCGTGACCATCGGCGCTGATCCGAATGGGTCTGAAAACCTGTCAGCCGACAAGAAGCTGCCGTTCAATGCCGTGGTGCCACCAAATACGGAGCTGGCCCTGGTGCACTTCGGACCCAAGGTGAAAAGCGCCCCCTACAATCTTCGGTACACGTACTCATGGAGCATCGGTGATTACAGGGCCAGCCACAACTGCCCCGAACACTACCGCTTCCCGTTCGGGAAGAACGCAAAGGCATATGTCAACGTGGCCGACAAGGCCAGCGCCACGCCCTATACCCGCTACAGCGTCATCTTCTCCGTGCCCGCGGGCACTCCGGTCCTTGCCGCGCGGAAAGGCACGGTGGTGCAGATCAAGGCCGACGACCGGATCGACATACTCCATGACGACTCAACCATTGCGACATATGGCCACCTGGAAATTGGCAAGGATGTTTTTGTGGGAAAGGCTGTTGCAACCGGAGACGTCATCGGCCTGGCCGGTGCGGCGAAAAACCGGAAGGAGGCATACCTGCAACTGACCGTCTGGCGTCCGGAGCCCATGCCCGATGCCTCATTGCAAGCAATAGCGCCCAGCTCGGGATTCGATCTCGTTTCATTGCCGCTGGAATTTTGCAGCGCCGGCTCAAACGAGTGCAGGGTCCTGACGCAGGACCAATGGGTGTCGGGGAATAAAATGGCAGGAGCCGGGAAAAAGGCAAAACGCAAGTCGAGGTAAAAACAGGGCAGGCAGCTTTTAGTGGCTAATATCCCATTTCCTGCAGTATCGATTGCAGCTTGGAGGCCGTTACATCGGATTGCTCGGATTTGGAATAGACTGTGACCAGTATGATGTCGTTCTGGGTTTTGAAGTAGTAAATACAGCGGTAGCCGGATCGCTTACCTTTCTGAATGTCACTGTTTTGGAGGCGGACTTTGAAGATGGTCAGGCCGATACCCGGAACTTGGTCTCCGGGAAGCTTGCCGGTAAGCAATTGATCGATGAGTGGTTGGATGTCGGAACGGATGGAGCGGTATTTCTTGGCAAGTGCGCGCAGGTTGCGCTTGAATTCAAGGGTAAACGATATGCAGACCGGATCAGCGGGCATCAATACCTTTCCACAGTTCAGATACCGGCAAGGTGTTTCCCTCCAGCGCCTCCCGCATTCCCTGGCGGAAACTTTCGTCCGCTGGTTTCAGGAAAATTCCATGGCGGAATCCCCGAACGATTTCAAGCAGAGCAGGCAGATACTCCTCCGGGGTGGTTTCGATCTCGCGATAAATTTCCTTGGCACATGCAGATTTTGCCTGGCTCATATGGCACCTCATGGTAGTTCCTGGAATTACTATTCAACAGGCCCCCAGAAAAGTCAACCCTCCATTCGACAAGGAGCCCAAAATGCCCCAAACCAATGAACTCAAACGCTACCGCTGTTTCGAGATTTTCTCCCAGTCCACCGGGGTCGAGATCCGCGAGGCGGCCAAGACCCACGAGGAGAACGGCAGGGTGATGGAGCGCGCCGGCCGGGTCCAGCTCCGCTTCTTCAAGCTGACCCCCCGGACCAGAACGGACGAGGTTACCCAGATCCGCTTCATCTGCGAGCCGGACGAGGCTTTTGGCCTGGCGCTCATGATCGGCCAGGTGGCGGCCTCGTCAGCGCCGTGCAAGGAAAAGCTCTCGCCCCACAAATTCACGGCGGGTGACCGGGGCGAGGAGACCGTGACGACCCTTGCGGTGGAAAAGTGGGAGCGGGGCGGCAAGAGCGGCTTTGCCCTGACAATTGGACGCGGCAAGGATTTCATCAGCGTGCCGGTGCCGTTGACGAAGTTCCTCTTTGCCGGCGAGTTCCTCCGGACCCTCGCGACGGAGCAATGCTGGGTGGAGCGGCCGGTGAAACAGGGAGCTCCCGGTTTAGGGTTATAAACGGTTTACTCCGGGATCAAGAAGTGTTGGTAAATCATGAGTAATCTTGAGGTAATCGGGAAGCTGAAAAACCCAAGTCGTTTAGCCTCGTGATTACTTCGAGTTTTCCAGGCAACAGGCAAATCATGAGCTTCTCACGAGGCTGAACATTTGGAACAGATTGCCGGAACGAGGAGGCGACAGCATGCAGGACTTGCAGGAGTACTTCCAGCGCCACGAGGAACAGGCCTTCATTGCCAAGGCCTTACTGACCATCTTCCTGATCCTTTTCATCAAGACCTTCCTGGGCGGCCTGCTCCTGCTGCTGTTCATCATGTCACCGTTCATCTTCCTTCTCTGTATTCGCTTCAAGGCCGCCAGCGAGGGGGTCAGCACCTATTCGCTGCTCAAGCAGCACATCACCTTCATCCCGATCATGTATGCCGAGGGGGACCGCAAGAAAGAGATCATCCCCTGGGTCACCTACGGCCTGGTACTGCTGAACGTCCTGATCTTCTACCTGTACGAGGCCGCACCCTGGGGCGATACGAAGTTCATCGGCGACAACCTGGTGTTCCTGCCCCAAGAGCCGAACCCGTGGAACGTGGTGGTCAGCGCCTTTACAGCCATGTTCCTCCACGCCGGAGGTGGCCACCTGTGGGGCAACATGGTGTTCCTGTGGGTGCTGGGCACCTCGGTGGAGCGCCGCATCGGCCCCGAGCGCTTTGCCCTGTTGTACATCATTACCGGCCTGTTCGGGGGCGTGGCCTTTGTACTCTCATGGTTCCTGGCCACGGGCGAGGCCGGGCACTCCCTGGGCGCCTCGGGCGCCATTGCCGGCATCATGGGGATCTTTGCCGTGCGCTGCTACTTCAAGAGCATGATCTTCCCCGTGCCGATCCTCGGGATCTTTTCGCTGATCCTGCCCATCAGCCTCAAGGTCAGGCTCAATTCGCTGGTGATCATCGGCCTGTTCTTCCTGTCGGACCTGTCGGGCGGCATTGGCCAGCTTACTGGGCAGAACGCCTCGATGATCGGCCATTGGGCCCACCTTGGAGGGATGGTCTCCGGCATGGTCCTGGCCGGGTTTCTCAAGCTGGGCGAGGGGGCCATCGAGGAGCGCCACTTGGAGATAGGCGCCAAGGCGGCAGGTGCCAAGGTGGGCTACGGCGAGGGGGAACAGTCGCTGCGGCTGGTGCTGGAACGCAATCCCGACAACCTGGAGGCGCTATTGATGCTGGCTCGGATCAAATCCAAGTACACTGCCAGCGACGAGGGGCGGGAGCTGTACCGCCAAGCAATCACCCGCCTGGCAGGCAGCAATTCCAAAGAGGCGGCCCAGGCCTACCAGGAATACCGTCGCCTGTATCAGGACCCCCTGGAACCTGCCGTCATGATGGCCCTGGCCGCCATCTT
This sequence comes from Geobacter sp., assembly GCA_003574895.1. Classification (GTDB taxonomy): domain Bacteria; phylum Desulfobacterota; class Desulfuromonadia; order Geobacterales; family Pseudopelobacteraceae; genus JACPFJ01. Next base: position 49,521 of record PJFB01000012.1, on the reverse strand, counting down.
CCAGCGCCAGGGCGACCAGGACACCGCTACCCGCTGCCTGGATGCGGTCATTGCGGCTCCTGACGCCACCCCGGAGATGCGTCGGAAATCACTGGTTCAATGCGCATCGCTGTTGGAAAAGATGGGTTTGAATGAGGCTGCCGGCGAGTATTACGAGCGGCTGATCGCCGAGTTCCCCCAAGACGAGGTGACGCAGCGCGCCTATCTGCGCCTGGGGCGGGAGATCCCGCAGCTTCCTGTTGCACCGCCTTCTTCGACAGCAGGCAATCGCACCACTGTTGTGGCAGCTGCGAGCAGTGCCAGAGCTTGCCCTACCTGCAACTCCACCATGCACAAGCGCCGCGTCAACAAAGGCGCCCAGGCCGGCAAGTGGTTCTGGGTCTGCGCCGACTATCCCCAGTGCCGCAGCGTCGAGCCGGTCGGAGAGGCTTAGCCGATAAGTTGTCCAGGCCGGCATAATTCAAGCCTGGGCAGTACCATTACTGAGGTTTTGGTATGACTGAATTATTTGTTGAAAATCTGGATGGTTCTGCTATTTTTGCGACGTTATTAAATTATTGGAGGTGATCAATGAAGATCAAGGTAATGTTAGCGGGACTTTTGCTGGTTGCATCTGCCACATCGGCTCTGGCCGCGGGTCCGTATGTGGGTGCTGCTGGCGGGGTGAGCATTGTGCATGACGGCGATATCAAAGTTACAGGCGTTGGTACTGCGACCGCAGAATACGACACCGGATATGGTTTCAACGTGACTGCCGGCTACAACTTGGAACCTGTCAGGGTTGAGTTCGAGTTTGGCTACAAGAATGCCGATATGGACAAGCTTTCCGGTCCAGGCGGCACAGCATCGATTTCTGATACCGAGGTTACGGTGATGAGTTACATGGTTAATGCCCTTTATGACATAAAAACCAATTCTTCGATTACTCCCTATGTCGGTGCCGGACTTGGTTTGTTGAATGGTGAACTGAAAGTACAAGGCACCAAGGAGGATGACAACGAGTTCGGTTACCAACTCATTGTCGGAGCTGCCTATAAGGTGGACAAAAATTTGGCGCTGGATCTTTCTTATCACTTCCAGGGTGCCGGTTCCGATTTTTCAAAAAACGACGTGAGCATAGAATATAACAGCAGCAACATCATGGCTGGGCTGCGTTACAATTTCTAGCAGGTTATTGTTCCTTCCTGGACGAAAAAAGGGTGTCCGGCTTTGGCCGGCACCCTTTTTTCGTGTGATCCCCGGGAGGAAGCGGAGCGGTCAAGCCTCCACCCTAGGCCTGATATCGGCAAGAGATGATAAATGGCGCTGTCCCGCTAATAATGACTGTGATATGCTTTTAGCTCAAGATTGGGGCATGATGCCGGCCATGCCAGGAATTTATGTTTTGCCACCCGGCCCCGATAATCGGAATGCCAATATTAACGATCAATTTCCGGTGGCCTGCCATGTATCATCGCCAACACCATGAAGTCCGGCGTTTTGCTGACCATGCACCGCTTCAAGGGTGTGCCTGGCTCCGGCAACTTCTGCTGTTAGTCGGGATCTTCCTGCTCTGGCCGCTTTCTGCCGGTGCGGCACAAGATCCTCCTAAAAATACCTCCGTTATTGTCGTTGGCGGCGACCGCGACTATCCTCCCTACGAATTCATCGACAAAAATGGGCAACCGAGCGGCTACAACGTAGAACTGACCCGTGCCATTGCCGAGGTAATGGGCATGCGGGTCGAGTTTCGCCTGGGCGGCTGGTCCGAGATGCGGGCCGCTCTGCAAGCTGGAAAGATCGATGTGCTCCAGGGCATGTCCTACTCGGAAGACAGGTCCCGCGAGGTAGATTTTTCCCTGCCCCACACCATTGTCAACCACGCCGTGTTCGCCCGCCGCGATTCACCCGATATCAACTCCATGGAAGAGCTTGAGGGCAAGTCGGTGGCGGTCCATCGCAGCGGGATAATGCATGATTACCTGGTCAAAAAGGGGTTCAGGGGCCGGCTGGTCCTGACCGATACCCCGGCCGATGCCTTGCGCCAGCTGGCGGCCGGCAAGACCGACTATGCCATCGTGGCGATCGTTCCGGGCATGTTTATCATCCGTGAACTCAAGCTGACCAACCTGATTCCCATAGTGCGCAACGTGGCCACCCAGCGCTACTGCTATGCGGTGAAAAAGGGCAACACGGAACTGCTTTCGCGCTTCAACGAGGGGCTGGCCATCCTCAAGAAGACCGGTAAGTACGGGGTGATCTACAATAAATGGCTGGGCGTGTTGGAGCCGGAGCGCGTAGACCTGCGCACCATTGCCAAGTACGCTGCTGTCGTGGTGGTTCCGCTGCTGTTGTTGCTGAGTGTCTTTGCGCTCTGGTCGCGCACCCTGCACCGCCAGGTGGCCCTGCGCACCGCCGACCTGACCCGCGAGATCGCCGAGCGGCGCAATGCCGAGGAGGAGTTGCGCCTCAACCAGCAGCAGTTGCTGCAGGCCGACAAGATGGCCGCCCTGGGGGTGCTGGTATCGGGCGTGGCCCATGAGATCAACAACCCCACCGGCCTGATCCTGCTGGAGGTCCCGACCCTCAAGCGCTCCTATGGCGACGCCGCCAAGATCCTGGAGCGCTATTATCGGGAAAATGGCGACTTCAACTGCGGAGGATTGCCTTACTCACGCATGCGGGAGGAGATTCCGCGCAGCCTGGACAAGCTTCAGGACGCGGGCAAACGCATCAAGCGCATCGTGGATGATCTCAAGGATTTTGCCCGTCAGGGCGATTCGGCCTGCAACGAGATCGTGGACCTGAACGCCGTGGCCCAGGCGGCAGTGCGTCTGGTCGAGCCATCCATCCGCAAGGCGACCACCCGTTTCAGCGCCGAATACGGCCCGGATCTCCCCAGTTTCCGGGGCAATGCCCAGCGCATCGAACAGGTATTGGTCAACCTGATCCTGAATGCCTGCCAGGCCTTGCCCGACACCGGCAGGGCCATTGCATTGGCAACCTGGCACGACCCGGCGGGCGGGGTGGTGGCGTTTCGCCTGCGGGACGAGGGGAGCGGCATTGCCCCAGAGCATCTCTCCCGCCTGACCGACCCCTTTTTCACCACCAAGCGCGACCTGGGCGGTACCGGACTCGGGCTGTCGGTCTCGGCCGGGATCGTCAAGGAGCATGGCGGGACACTGGAATTCGAGTCGGTTTCCGGCAGCGGGACAACCGTTACTCTGACCCTGCCCGAATACAAAGAGGAGAAAACCCCGTGAATGAGACGACCTATCCCGATTTCGGCATTCTCCTGGTCGATGACGAGCCGGCCTGGCTCGGTTCGTTGTCCCTGACCCTGGAGTCCCTCGGCGGCATCAGCAATATTGCGACCTGCAGCGATAGCCGCCAGGTCATGGAGATCCTTGATCAGGGCCAGGTGGGGTTGGTTCTGCTTGATCTGACCATGCCCCACCTGTCGGGCGAGGAGTTGCTGGAACAGATCGCCGAGCGCCATCCCGAGATCGTCGTCATCGTGGTCAGCGGCCTGAACCAGGTGGAGACAGCCGTGCGCTGCATGAAACTGGGCGCCTTCGACTATTGCGTCAAGACCGATGAAGAAGACCGGATCGTGGGAGGTGTGCTCAGGGCGGTCAGGATGGTGGAGATGAGGCGGGAGTACCAGGAGATGTCGAGCCGCCTGGTTTCCCGCGAACTCCGTCATCCCGAGGCCTTTTCACCAATCGTCACCGCCGACCGGTCCATGCTGGCCATCTTTTCCTATGTGGAGGCGGTGGCCAAAAGCCCCCAGCCGCTGCTGATCACCGGTGAAAGCGGGGTCGGCAAGGAGCTCATCGCCCGGGCCGCCCACTCCCTGAGCGGCTGCCGGGGCAAGCTGGTGACGGTCAATGTGGCCGGGCTGGATGACACGGTCTTCAGCGACACCCTCTTCGGCCATGTGCGGGGCGCCTTCACCGGCGCCGAGCAGGTCCGGCGCGGCATGGTGGAGGAGGCCGGCGACGGCACGCTGTTCCTGGACGAGATCGGCGACCTCGCCATTGCCTCCCAGGTCAAGTTGCTGCGGCTGCTGCAGGAAGGGGAATATTTCCCCCTGGGCAGCGACCTGCCCAAGCGGCTCAAGGCCAGGATCATCGTCGCCACTCACCAGAACCTGCTGGAAAAGGAGCGGGGCGGGACATTCCGGCGCGATCTCTACTACCGCCTGCGGACACATCAGGTGCATCTGCCGCCGTTACGGGAGCGGCCGGGGGACATCCCCCTGTTGTTGGAGCATTTTCTGGAAGAGGCGGCCCGGACCCTGGGCAAAAAGAAGCCGACCCCGCCCAAGGGGCTGGCCCAATTTCTCGTCACCTACGGTTTCCCCGGCAATGTCCGCGAACTAAAGGCCATGGCCTATGACGCGGTCAGCGTGCACCACGAGCGGATGCTCTCCATGGACACCTTTGTCAAGGCGGTGGAGCGCTCCCAGCAGGAGGCCGGACCGCGCAGGGCCGCAGCGCCCAAACAGAATCCCTTTGCCGGGTTCGATGAGCTGCCGACCTTCAGCGATGCCGCCGCTTTCCTGGTGATGGAGGCCATGGACCGGGCCAGCGGCAACCAGACGCTGGCGGCGCGCCTGCTGGGCATTTCGCAGCCGGCGCTTTCCAAGCGCTTGAAGATGTTGAAGGAGTGATGACCGCCCGTTCACGGCTCGCGCAACCACTTTGCTCTCCGGAATTCTCCGGCATCCTTTTCCCTGTGAAGGCGTATAATGGATGCATGGAAACACCAAACCCCGATAAACAGGATAAGTGCGTTAACAAAGTTATTTTCTGCCTGAAAATAGCAGAAAATAACGTTTAACTTACTAAAATGGAGAGAAAGGAGAGCTAGTCATGGCAAATCCATTCGTACATGTGGAGTTGGCCACCACCGACGTGGCCAAGGCCAAGGCATTTTATAGCGGGCTGTTCGACTGGAAACTGGAAGATATACCGGGGATGGACTACACCCTGATCAAGGTGGGGGAAGGGACCGGAGGCGGCATGATGAAAACCGTGCAGCCCGATTCGCACTCCTACTGGCTGGCCTATGTCCTGGTGGACGATGCGGTTGCTGCCACCGAGAAGGCCCGGACCCTCGGGGCGACAATATGCAAGGATGTCACCGAGATACCGGGCATCGGCTGGTTCAGCGTCATCACCGATCCGACCGGGGCGACCCTGGCGCTGTGGCAGATGAACCCGGACTACAAACCGGCGGAATGAGCAACAGCTGAAAGCTAAAGGCGGCCCGGATGGCCGTCTTTAGCGGGAAGCGAGCAGCGGTTTGAGAAACTTTTCATAGGTAGCCCTTTGTTTCGCCGACAGCAGGGTGACATCCCCTTCGTTGTCCAGCAAAAAGGTGCCGACGCCGATGACTGTTTTTGCCAGATAGCCGGTTCCCTCAACGCTTTGTTCGATCTCGTTCCTTCTCTTGCTGATCAGGTTGCGCAACTGACGCAGGTCCACTTCCACTTCCATAGTTCGATCTCCTGTTGTTTTAGAATCACCGCCTGTTCCGCGGAACCCCGAAGGACTACGACCTGCTGCCCCGGCGCCCCAGCTTGGGGGCCGGGCGTTCGGCCACGGGCTTTCCCCGCCGTGGAGTCTTGGTCAGGGCCTTTGGCTGCTCCTTGACCTGCCTTTCCTGGGGTTTCCTCGCCTTTGGCGGTTTGGCGGCCTGCTTGAGTTCCTTTACCCGCACACTCCGTTTGGCCGCTTGCAGCGGGAATTCCGCCAGGGCCTGGCGTGGGATGGCATACTTGAGCAGCTTCTCGATTGCGGTCAGCAAAGGCAGCTCTTCCCGGGATACCAGCGAGATGGCCACTCCGTCCTCCCCGGCCCGGCCGGTGCGGCCGATCCGGTGCACATAGTCTTCCGGCACCTGGGGCAGATCGTAATTCACCACATGGGGCAGGCGCTCGATGTCGAGCCCGCGCGCCGCCACATCGGTGGCCACCAGCACCCGAAACTCACCCCGCTTGAACTCCGCCAGGGTCCGCGTCCGGATCGACTGGCTCTTGTTGCTGTGGATGGCGGCAGCCTTGATCCCGTCCAGGAGCAACTCTTCGGTCAACTTGTCCGCGCCGTAGCGGGTCCGGGCAAAGACCAGCACCTGGTTCCACCCGCCATTGCGGATCAGAAACGAGATCATCTCCCGTTTGCGGCTCCGCTCCACCTGATAGACCACCTGGGTCACCGCGTCGGCGGCGATATTGCGCCGCGCCACCTCGATGCGCCGCGGGTGATCGAGCAGTTTGTCGGCCAGTTGCTTGATGCTCTGGGAATAGGTGGCCGAAAAGAGCAGGGTCTGGCGCTTGATTGGCAGGTACTCCGCCACCTGCTTGATTGCGTCGATAAACCCCAGATCGAGCATGCGGTCGGCCTCGTCCAGCACCAGGAATTCGATCCGGGCAAGGTCAACGGTGCCCCGTTCCGCGTGATCCAGCAGCCGGCCGGGCGTGGCAACCACAATATCGACGCCGCGGTGCAGCCGCTCGATCTGGGCCTGGATGGTCACCCCGCCGTAGATCATGGTGGAGCGCAGCGCCAGGCGCCGGGCATAGTTGTTCATCTGTTCGCTGACCTGGGCCGCCAACTCGCGGGTCGGCACCAGAACCAGGGCGCGCGGCTTGCGGCGCTTTTCCTTGGGGATTTTTTCGCTCAGTCGCTGCACGATGGGCAGGGCAAAGGCCGCTGTCTTGCCGGTGCCGGTCTGGGCCCCGGCCAGCAGGTCGCAGCCCTCGAAGATCGCCGGGATGGCCTGGGCCTGGATGGGTGTGGGCGTCGTATAACCCTGGGCGCTGATGGCGCTCAGCAGTTCGGCACGCAGGCCGAGAGATTCAAAAGACATGGATAGAACTCCTTAAAATAACTACATATATACAAAAAGTACGAAAAACATGAGAAAGTCAAAGGCAATGGAACGCGGATCAAATCCGATTTAAGCGGATAGCCACGGATAACTCAAAATAAATATAGAATCTTACTGGTACTGATCTCCCGCAATAAGGTGTCATCCCCGAATTGTTCTATCGGGGATCAATGTTTTTCAATCAGTTTAACATCTGGATTCCGGCTTAAAGCTTGCCGGAATGACAATATCGGCAGATTAGTGCTAATCATGATATAGAAGTTGATATCTGCGTAAATCCGCTTAATCCGCGTTATCTGCGTTCAATTGCTGTTATCCATCTTTCGTGGATAAAAATCAGTTTCGCCACCCTTTGCAGCGGGCCTCGTTCTGATCGGCCTCCACTTCGCCCAGCAGTTCCAGATAGACGGCGTACCGGTCGGCAGGGATCTGCCCCTGTTCCACCAGTTCGATGACGGCGCAGCCCGGTTCGGTCCGGTGGCGGCAGTTGCGGAAGCGGCAGCTCACCTCGCCATGTTCTTCGAAGCCGGGGAAGTGGATGGCCAGTTCCTCCGCCAGGGTCTCCACCAGGCCGAAATCCCTGAAACCGGGGGTATCGACCAGTTCGCCGCCACCGGACAGCCCATGCAGGGTGGAGACGGTGGTGGTGTGCCGCCCCAGGCCGTTGTGATCGCTGACCTTCCCCACCTTGAGATCGATCTCCGGGCAGAGGGCATTCAGCAGCGAGCTTTTTCCCACACCGCTGGAGCCGACAAAGACCCCCCGGTGCCCCTGGTTCAGAAACTCCTTCAGCGGTACCAGGCCGGTCTGGCCTGTGGCGCTGAGGGCAAAGACCGGAACCGAGCCGCCATAGATCCGGCGCAGGTCGGCAAGCAGCGCGGCAGTGCCGTCCAGGTCGCATTTGTTGACTACCAGGAAGGGTTGCAACTTTGCCACCCTGGCCGCGACAATGGCCCGGTCGATGAATCCGGTTGGCGAGTGGAGCGCAACCACGATCCCCAGCACATCCAGGTTTGCCGCTACCAGGTGGATGCCGCCGCGGCCATCGCGCCGGCGCAACTCGGTCCGGCGGGGCAACCGTTGCAGCACCTCGCCGGTGACCTCCACATTATCGCCGACCACGTGCCCTGAACTCCGCTTGACCCGCACCATGCGGCGTTTGCCGGTGGTAAAAGCCACCTCCACCTCCACGCCGTGGTGGGCCGTTATCAATCCGCTGCATGCCTGGTCGGTGCAGGAGGGACCCGATGTGGCAGTGGTGAGGCCGGTTCTGTTGTGTTCTCTTTTCATGTGATGACCACCATGTGGGAATCGGTCTGTTGCCCAACAATGGGCACGACGGATTCATTCTGTTCTGCGCCCACAAAAAAACCACAGGAGGAGGTCCCTGTGGTTCAGACGTTTTTTAAATATAACATGTTGCGGCTCGCTGCGCAATTCATTAGCCATGTTCGTCAAAGATGGAGCTGCCGGCCCGGGCTTGGCTGCCATACAACCGGCTCGGTTGACTCAACACGATATAATGCCCAGATCAAGGAGCCTTGACATGTGTCACGCCACGCATTACACTGCAACCATGATCAAGAGCTTTGCCGATAAGCACACGTTATCACTTTACACCGACGGAAAATCGAAGCGATTGCCGTCGGAAGTGATCAAACGGGCTTTGAGACGGCTGGAATATGTCGATCTGGCAACATCGCTTGATGACTTGAAAGTGCCGCCCAGTAACCGACTGCGTGCCTTGAAAGATGATCGTGCCGGGCAGCATGCCATCTCGATCAATGATCAGTGGCGCATCTGTTTCAGGTTTACGAACGGCGATGCCTATGACGTGGAGATAACGGATTACCATTAACGAGGTGCAGTTATGAGCTTACCGAACACGAAAAAGCGCAGCCTATCACCCACCCATCCCGGTGAGATGCTGCGTGAGGATTTCATGCCGGATTTCGGGCTGAATGTTTCTTCTCTGGCCACGGCTCTGGGAGTGTCGCGTCAGACTGCCAATGAGCTGGTGCAGTGCCGCCGCGCCGTCAGCCCGGTCATGGCCCTTCGGCTATCCCATCTGTTCGGCAATTCATCCATGTTCTGGCTGAATGCCCAAAATGTTTACGATCTCTGGCATGCCGAACGGCGTCACCGCAAGGAATTGGAAGCGGTGGTCTTGTTGAAGGCAGCCTGAGAGCGAGGCCGCGCGTGGGACGCTGTTATCCATCTGTAAGCGGTGCAATGGTGCAATCAGGCAGCCGGTAACGATAAAAGACGCTGTCCCGGTTTTATCGTCTGTGATATGCTTTCAATCCCATCACGGGAGACACCTACACGATAAGGAGTACAACATGGCAAGAGCAACTGCCCGCCACATCCTGGTGGCAAGCAAGGAGGTCTGCGAAGACCTCAAGAAACAGATCGAAGAAGGTGCCGACTTTGCGGCTGTTGCGAGTGAACATTCCCTCTGCCCCTCTGGCAAGCAGGGCGGGGCGTTGGGTTCATTCGGACCGGGCCAGATGGTCAAGGAATTCGATCAGGCTGTTTTTACCGGCGAAGTGGGCAAGGTCCTGGGCCCGATCCAGACCCAGTTCGGCTACCACCTGCTGGAGGTCACCAGCCGCACCGCTTAGGCTGTAACTTCCGCACTTTGACCAACAATAAAAAGGGCAGGCTGTGTTTTGTGAAAGCAGCCCGCCCTTTTTTCATGCCCCCTGAAACGGCAGTTGAACGCTTTTGCCAGGAAACCGCCTCCATAGGTTCCCAGCCCCCCGGTTCCTCCATTCATTCCGATTTTTTGACATGCATCATTATTCTCCCGCCGGAGCCGGTGTATTCTCAGCCAGTATGATTAAAGCCGCGCATATTAAGGTAAGGACACCAATTATGATGAGTTCGCAATTTCTATTTGTCATGCCCGAATGTCTCTATCGGGCATCCATGATTTCAACTGGTTACAGGCTGGATTCCCGATCAGAATCGCTTCGGGAATGACAATTTGCGAGAGCATCGATTATCAGGCATTGGAAACAGTGCGGTCTCAAGGGGCGACAACATGATCACCACCAGCGAATTAGCGGTTACCATCACCATCTGGGTATTGACCCTGGCCGGTGCTTTCTTCGGCGGCCGGGCCGCCTGGCGGCGCAGACGGCAAAAACGGGCAATCCCTAAGCAAGCAGCAGCGAGACGGCATGCAGCAGCAGGCCGATAACGCCGCCCACCAGGGTGCCGTTCATCCTGATGAACTGCAGGTCCGAACCGATGCTGAGCTCGATCTCGTTGGTATAATCATCGCTTTCCCACTTTTGCATGGTGCCGGAGATGTGCCCGGCAATGGCGGTGCGCAGCGAGTCCCCGTAGTGCATTATCAGGGTTTCCAGGTGTTCGTTCAAAGACTCCTTCAACCCCCGGTTCTGCGCCAGGGTAGTGCCGAGTCCTTCCACCGCCGCCGCGATCTTCTCCCTCACCCTTGACCGGGGCTGCTGCAGGTCGTTCTCCAACCAGTTCTTCAGGTCTTTGCCGAGGTTTTGCGCATAATCGGCTATGGCCTGGTTATGAACCACCTCCAGCTTGATCGCCTCGATCTTGTTACGCAGCACCGGGTCCGATTTCAACCGGACAATAAAATTCGCGACTGCGGTGTCGAATTTGAATCTGACTTCATGGCCCGGATCGGCATTCACTTCCTGGATGAATGCGTTCATCCTCCGGGCGACCTTTTCACCCACACCCCTGGAGAACTGGTCCCGGTTGGGGATGAAGGCACTCAGGAGCGGGTATTCCTTGGTGCACATGTCGTCGATGGAGGTGGCCAGCCTGGCCTGGGCCTCGGCGGTCGCCAACCATCCGGCGAAGCGGTGCAGCAGGTCATCAAGAACGACCTGGTGGCGCTGGTCTTTTCTGAGGGTATCGAGAATCGTTCCCGCGGAAGAGGCGAGGTCGAGGTTTTCTATGCGGTTGCTCAAGGCGGCGCGCAACAGCTTCTGCACCCGCTCGTCATCGATGAAATCCAGGGAATCGGCAAGGACACGGGTCACTCCCCTGGCCAGGCTGGCGGCATTCTCCCTGGACATCAAATAAACGGCAAGATGTTCGGCCGGATTGTACTCCCGCATCCTGGCGATCAAGGTGTCGCTGGCAAGAAACTTATCGCGGATAAAGTCGGCCAGATTCCCGGCGATGGTGTCCTTCTTGTTTTTGATGATGGCCGTATGGGGTATGGGTACCCCCAGGGGGTGGCGGAACAGCGCCACCACGGCAAACCAGTCCGCCAGGGCGCCAACCATGGCCGCCTCGGCAAAAGCGGCCAGCCATTCCCAGGCGCCATGCCCCTTTTGGGAGCGGGCAACCACAAACAGTATGGCCGCGCCAACCATCAATCCCGTGGCTATTGTCTTGTTTCTGATCAGTAGTCGTTTTCTGCTGTCCACGCACGTTCTCCAGTTTTTTCAGCGCTCAGGAATACAAAAACCGCTTCAACAGGCAAAAGCGGCTTTCCTCATACCGCCTATTTTATGGCACGGCAGCGGTATTTTTGTCAACGTCTGGCGCATGATGCCGGTTTGTTCCAAGGTAAACCTTGATTGACAGGGGAACTGAGTGGTATAAAATTAATGAACTTAAACCCGTGGGCGCTTGCCGTTGCCAGGCAATACCCACGACCGATCTATCTGAATGGAGGACAACATGCGGAAAATTCGCTACGGAGTTGTTGTGCTGTTGATGCTGTTGTGCTGCTCGGTTACTCCTGCCTCGGCCCAGCTGAGCATCGGGATCGGGTTGCCCAACTTGAGTATCGGGATCAACCTGCCGCTGTTCCCGGATCTCGTCCGGGTGCCCGGGTACCCGGTCTACTATGCCCCCCGGCTGGATGCCAACTACTTTTTTTACGATGGCATGTACTGGGTTTACCGGGATGACAACTGGTATGCCAGTTCCTGGTACAACGGTCCCTGGTGGTTCGTTGAACCGGAGGTGGTGCCGCTCTACATCCTGCGCATCCCGGTGCGCTACTACCGGCAGCCTCCGGTCTACTTTCGCGGGTGGCGGTCCGATGCCCCGCCCCGCTGGGGCAATCACTGGGGACCGGAGTGGGAGCAGCGCAGAAGGGGTTGGGATCGGTGGAACCGCCGTTCCGCGCCGGCTCCTGCACCGTTGCCCGTCTACCAGCGACGGTATTCGGGGGATCGATATCCCCGACAAGTGGAACAGCAGCGGAGACTGCAAAGCGAGAAATACCGTTACCAGCCACGCGACCGGGCGGTCCGCCAGCATTTTCAGCCACAGGGAGCTGCACCCGCGCCAGCCCGGCGCCAGGAAGCGCCCCGCATGAGCGGCCCAAGGCCGCAGGATACGCAGCGTCAGGCGCCACGACAGCAGGGTGGGCCGGCTATTCAACATTCCCAGCCGCAGTACCAGGCCCCTCCTCAGCAGCGGGGACCGGCATTGAGGGAACAGAGGCCCCAGCCAGGGGCTGTACAGCGTGAGCAGCGGGCACCCAGGACGCAAGACCAGCAACAAAGAGTGCAGCAGGATCGGGGAAGGACCCAGGAGCCCGGAGGTCATGGGCAGGAGCAGAGGAAAGAGGAAGAGAGACGCGGTCGGGAGCGATAACCGGTTCCAGTTCGGAAATCCATAGTTTCACATCCGATGTTTCCGGATGAAAACTAACTGACCGATTTGCCACTTAAAGGGGCAGGCAACTTTTTCATAAAGTAGCCCGCCCCTTTTTTCATGGCATCAGCAAGAGCCGGCTTCCAGTTCAACCAGCACCCCCTTTATACTTTCAACATTGTAAGGCTTGATGATTGCGGCTTTGAATCCGTAGTTTTTGTATTCGGCAATCACAGGGTCGTTCGAGTATCCGCTGGAAACGATGAGGCTGGCCGCCGGGTCGTATTCCAGAATATTTTGTGCCGCCTCCAGCCCCCCCATGGCGCCAGGAATGGTAAGGTCCAGGATGGCTGTGGAAAAAGGCATGCCCGCATCCTTGGCCGTTTTATAAAGCTTTATGGCCTCTTCGCCATTGATGCAGGTTCTCACCTTGTAACCGAGATGTTCCAGGATATCGGCAGTGAGAAGGCGGATGAGTTCTTCATCATCCAGCAGCAGAATGGTGCCATCTTTATGCCTGGCCGCTACTTGTGGCACCTTGCTCGCTTGCTGATTGGCAACCGCCGGCCCGAGCGAAGGGAGATAAACGGTAAAGGTAGAACCTTTAGCCACTTCAGAGCTGACATCGACACGCCCGCCATGCTTGCTGATGATCGAATGGGCCGAGGCGAGTCCAAGCCCGGAGCCGCCGACTTTGGTGGTAAAATAGGGGTCAAAGATCTTTTTCTGATCTTCTTCCGAAATACCGCACCCCTGGTCCGCAAAAGATACCATGACGTACTCGCCTGGCGGGAGTAAGGCCTTTTCCCGGGCCTCACTGGTAAGATTCCCGGCCTTGACCAGCAGGGTCCCACCACCGGGCATTGCCTGTACCGCATTGATGATGAGATTATTGAATACCTGGCTTAATTGCCCTTCATCGGCTTCGATGCTGTGCAGGGATTCGGGGATTTCAATTATTCCTTTCACGTTTGCGCCCCTGAGCGACAACGACAGGGATTCCTCAAGAATTGGGCGCACCATCACCCTTCTCTTAATCGGCTTCCCGCCTTTTGCAAAAGTCAGGAGTTGTGTGGCAAGCGAAGCGGCTCGAAGGGATGCTTTCTCGGCATTTTCCATCAGTTTTTGCGCTTTGTCCGGTTTGTCGAGTGACATGCTGGCAAAGGAGATGTTGCCCATGATCCCGGTGAGGATATTATTGAAATCATGGGCAATCCCTCCGGCAAGGACTCCGAGCGATTCCAGTTTTTGACTCTTGAGGAGTTCGTCCTGCGCCAGGCGCTGATCGGTGATGTCTTCCCCGGAAAACAATACACCGCTAACCCCGTTTTCATCATGCAGAAGCGTATTGTGAAAGGCGACCAGCCGTTCTTCGCCATCGCGGGTGATCACACTGTTTTCATAAAACTCGACCGGTTCGAGATTGCCGGCCATTTGCAGCGCAAAGACCCCTTTTACCGTCTCACGAACGGATTCCGGAAGACACACGTCAAACCAGTTCTGTCCCAACAGCTCATCGTCATTATAGCCAAGGATCTGGGAGCCCTTTTTGTTCATCAGGATGATTTCACCCGCTTTATTAAGAGCGCAAAACATTACCCCGGCGATATCCAGATAGCGCTGGGCCGTCTCCTTCTCCCGGGTTATGGCCTCCAGCGCCAAATGGTGCTCTGTTATGTCGCGGGCAACCCCGATTACACCAGCTACCTGGCCGTTTACGTCATAAAAGGGGGTCTTTAGCACCTCCACCAGTATTTTCTGCCCATTTGCCTGGGTGATCCAGGGTTTAAACAGCAATGGAGTGCCGGATTCCATGGCCTGACGATCGGATTCGTAATATTTCTTGACCAATTCCTGGTCGGGGATGAAGTCCCGGTCGGAGTGGCCGATGATCCGTTCCTTTGGCAGGCCCACGTAACGGGAGGCATAGGCATCATTGCATCCGAGAAAGATACTGTTTTTGTCTTTATAGAAAATAAAATCTGTAATGGAATCAAGGATGGTCTGCAAGAAGAGTTGATCTTCCTCACGCTTAAGTCCCAGTAACTTGCGTGAGGTAATATCTTCGAGAAGGGCCAGAACATAATCAACCGAGCCGTCGGGATTGCGGACGCATCCTACGGAAAGGTTTGTATGGACAATCGAGCCATTTTTGTGAATAAACCTTTTTTCAATGGAATAATCGTCGATTTCGCCAGACAGCAAGCGGTTGAACTTGGCAAGGTCCTGGGCAAGGTCATCCGGATGGGTAAGCGTATCCCAGGAGAGTTGCGCCAGTTCTTGGCGGGTATAGCCCAGCATCTGGCACAATTTGTCGTTTACCTGCAGCCAGCCCTTTGTAGGCGATGTGATGGCCATGCCCACCAATTGGCGCTCAAAGAAGAGGCGCATCCGTTCTTCGCTCTGCACCAAGGCCTCCTCGCCGTGAATGTGTTGCTCCATCATCTGGAAAAACAGGCAAACCAGCAGGGTGGCCGGGGGATAGAGCAGCAGCACTGGCAAGGCAACGTGCTTCAATACTCCTTGGGCGGCAGTTGCAGGCAGGGCCAGGAGCAGGACGGCAAGCATCAGAAGGTGCACCAGCAGCCCGAAAATATATAACGCCGGAGTTCTAGAGGCCCACTTTTGGCGGCGACACAGGTAATGCCAGGCAACCCCGAGGCCGGCGGTCCCAATGATGACGCCAACACCTGGTAAGGCGCCGATTCCACCCAGCCAGAGGCGATAGGCAATTGCAATGGCACCGGCGGTAACGGCAGTCAGTGGACCGCAATAGAGGCCGGCAACACTGAGAATGATGCTGCGGCCGTCAAAGATGAGCCCGGGTTGCAACACCACCGGGCTCATCATAACGATTAGGCAAACGCCGCCGAACAGTAGTCCGGAAAGGAACGGATAGACAAGCCCGTCTCTCTTGACATGCCTGACCAGAATGCCGTTAACAAAGGTCAGGGAGACCAGCAGTGCGATATTATGTATCAACGAAAGATAGATCATGAGTATTCCTTGCTCTTATACGCGGGGAGTCAGTGTGGAATTCCCGGCAGGTCATTCCCATTCAGGGAAATATTTGCTTGATACATTAAAATACAATCCAATTAATTTTTATACCATAAAAACTGCCCATCTAAAGGCGGATGCACAATTTATACTAAATTTAAATGGTTACGCGGTGTGAAGCGCCGATTCTTTTGCATATTCCAGGACAGGAGACCGATTGGCTCCGTTGAATTGTGTACATGAGCCGCTTTGTCTTTCCGACTGGCATCAAACCCTGCGGAAATCTTTGGATTTTTTAAGGGTACATCGGGGCGTAAAGGGAGTAGAATTATTCCATGGCAACATGATCAACTCATAAGGATGAAATCGGCATGGCGGACATGACGCAGGGTTTATCAGGGATAAGTGATCTGGCGGCAAAACTTCAGTCAGGTGCCGCCGGTTCAGACCCGGCCGGCCTCGGCATAGGGTCGTTGCTCGGAAATATGAGCATGACCGTGATCTGCGTAAATCTTCTGGCAGGGCTGATCGGCTCGGCCTATTTCATGTACGGCAAGAAAAACAGCAACATAAAGGTAGTGTGCTGGGGAGTGGCTCTCTGCATAGTGCCGTATTTCATCGGCAACACGATTCTGCTTATCGTCGCATGCGTGGCAATGGCTGCTGCGCCTTTTGTCATCTGACGATGATGCTTACTGTAACTTGTTGCGACCGGTTCAAATAGTGGAAGGAGGTATGGGATATGAGAGACTTGAACATTGACAGGGCTAAGGCCGCGAATGCGGAATACATCCCAGTGGAACTTCACCGAATCACTGAAGAGGAATTCGAGATGTGGGATCAGGTGCCTTGCATTGCAAGCGCTGACTGAAAACCATTGCTGAAGAGATGACAATGGCCGATTCCTTTTAGGATCGGCCATTGGTGTTTTTGAAGCATACCCTGTGCGCCATCGCAACCGTCGGTGTTTGCGTGGCCGGCAACGCGGCAACTGCAAAAAACAGCCGGGACATTGTTGGTTTGTCTTCAATAATGACGGGAATTCATATAGTATCGCCAGCTGTGAACGGTGATTGACCGGTATTTGGGATAAAGAAAGAATGGCGGAATGGCGTTACCTGAGGCGGAAAAACAGCGCGTGGAGCAACTGCTGGGACAGCTTTGTGAACAGCGGACCATACCGGGCCAGGTGACCTTGCAATACGAGACCAAAGGCAACCGGGTCACCTTGACCGAATCCCGCCCACTCTTCATCGACCCCGCCATCTGGAATGAAATCAAGGTTGCCCAGTTCGAGTACAGCGCCGATACCCCCCAATGGACATTATACTGGTACGACCGGAAAAACCGGCGTCAGCTGTATCCCACGGGAAGGAACAGGGATGCGCTTGAAAAACTGGTGATGGAGGTTGCCTCCGATCCGACCGGGATATTCTGGGAGTGAACCGGGAGGCAACTTTACCGGAATGTTCCATATTTCGCATGGTTGCATAGGGTCATAGCCTGTGGTTATATCCATAACCTGCGGTTATACCGGCATCCATCCAATTGATATCATTGCAGTTCGCCTTACGCCCACCTGTTTTCCATAACCTGCGGTTATGGCAGTTTCATGCCCCCACAAGCCGGCTCTTGCCACTTTGTCCTGTAATTAAAGTATGTTACATAAATATTCGCTATTGGCATTCTCCATGCTCTTCTAAGGGAAAACAGATGCGACGCCGCAACGGCTTCGCCAATTCCTTTTCTCAGCGTGGAGGCTTATCATGGCAATGTTCTGGATCCAATTTGTTCTCGTACTCGGAGCCGTTCTTATCGGCATCCGCAGGGGTGGCGTCGCACTCGGCATGATCGGAGGGTTGGGGGTTTCGCTGCTGGTCTTGGGGTTCCGCAGCTCGCCTTCCGAGCCGCCTATCGCTGTCATGCTGATCATCCTGGCGGTGGTTACGGCCTCGGCAACCCTGCAGGTGGCTGGCGGACTTGATTACCTGGTACAACTGACGGAAAAAATGCTGCGCGCCCATCCCAAATACGTGACCATCCTGGCGCCGCTCTCCACCTTTTTCCTGACGGTCTGTTGCGGTACAGGCCATGCGGTCTACGCGCTGCTGCCGGTCATATCCGACGTGGCTCTCAAGACCAATATCCGTCCCGAGCGGCCCATGGCCATTTCCAGCGTTGCCTCGCAGATGGGTATCACCGCCAGCCCGGTTGCGGCGGCCGTTACCTTTTTCCTGGGCTTTGCCGCCAAGGCCGGATACCCGGTGACCTTGATCGACATTATTTCAGTCACCATGCCGGCCGGCATCATCGGCGTGCTTGCCGCGGCCTCCTGGAGCTTCAACCGCGGCAAGGACCTGGATAAGGACCCCGAATTCCAGGCCCGTCTCCAGGACCCGGATTTCAAGAAGGCCCTGGATGCGGATGTAACCACCCTGGACAAAAAAATCTCCACCACTGCCAAGATCTCGGTGGCGTTGTTCTTCACCGGTGTCGGTTCGATCATCCTGCTGGCCAGTTGCCCCGAACTTCTGCCGCTGGCGGCCGGCAACAAACCTGTTGCCATGACCACGGTGGTCCAGTTCGTCATGCTTGCCTTCGGCGCTTTCATCATGTTTTCCGCTAACGTCAAGGCCAAGGATATTGCCCACTCCAGCGTCTTCATCGCCGGCATGATCGCTGTCGTATCCATCTTCGGTATTGCCTGGATGAGCGATACCTTCATCTCCGCCAACAAGAAATTCCTGGTGGACAATATCGGCATCATGGTCAAAATCGCACCCTGGACCTTTGCCATCGCCACCTTCTGCATCTCGGCCTTTGTCAAGAGCCAGGCCGCTACCCTTGCCATCACGCTCCCCCTGGGCCTGGCACTGGGTCTGCCGGTCCCTCTGCTGCTGGGCTTGATGCCGGCCAGTTATGCCTACTTTTTCTTTGCCTTCTACCCCAGCGACTTGGCTGCCATCAACATGGACCGCACCGGCACGACCCGCATCGGCAAGTACCTGCTCAACCATAGCTTCATGATTCCCGGTCTCATTGGCGTGAGCGTCTCCACGGTAGTGGCCTACCTGATTTCACGCATGATCTATTAGCAAGTCACGCGCCATGCCATGAGGTGAAAATGCAAAAGGCCGCACCCGGTAAGGGAGCGGCCTTTGTTGTTCATGTTGGGAATAGCGGCGGCACTACATAAGAACCCTTGTCAGGAAGTAATCCGCCACCAGGATCAGCATGAAGGAGAGCACCACCGAGCGCGTGGTGGATACGCCGATTCCCCTGGCCCCCCCGGAGGTGCCGAATCCGACATAGCAGCAGACAGTGGCGATGATGCCGCCAAATACAAAGGACTTGGTCAGGCCGACGATGATCTCCTTGAGCTTGAGCGCCATGCGCAGCGAATCGGTATAGGTGCTGTAGGAGATGAAGATCCGCGGGTGCAGGTGGCTGATGATGGCCCCGCCGGTTATGCCGATACAGTCGGCGTAGATGGTCAGGGCAGGCACGCAGATCAAGGCCGCGATCAGGCGCGGCATGACCAGGTAGCGCACCGGGTCGATCTCCAGGGTCTTGAGGGCATCGATCTCCTCGTAGACCTTCATGACGCCGATCTCGGCGGCCATGGCACTACCCACCCGGCCAGCCACCAGGAAGCTGGTCATGACCGGCCCCAGCTCGCGCACCATGGACAGGCCGACAATGCCGCCGATAATGTCCTGGGTGCCGTACTTGTACAGCTCGGTGCCGGTTTGCAGGGCCAGCACCATGCCGACGAAGAAGCCCATGACCGAGGCCACCGGCAGGGTTTCATAGCCGATGATGGCCATCTGGCTAAAGATGCTGGTCAGGTTGCGCGGGGCTTCGCGGAACGCTAGCATGGTCCGCCACAACAGGATCAGGACCTCGCCGACGATGCGGAAGGAGTCGAGAACTTTGCGGCCGATGAAATCGAAAAGTTGAGTCATGTCATTTTCCTGTGTGCCGGGAAATATAGCACGTAAAGCCGTTCTTGTTGAACTTTTTGCACCATGGGGACAGATTCTACAGCTCTAAAGGCAGCCAGAAAAGCCGCAGTAGCTTCTTTCCCTGTGATGAATCATAACCGAACAGCCCCTTCAGCAGCCGAAAATCGGTACCGGTCTTGGTCGAGCGGTACGAGACCAGGGGCGACAGCTCCCAGGCGCTTTCGTCGCCCCGTTTCTCACGCCAGTAGAGATTCCAGAGGATGGAGGTGGCGCTATTCCCCTTGTCGTCCCATTTGGCAATGAAGATCCGCCACAGCGGCGCCCAGTTGCGTTCCACCCCGTCGTTCCAGATCACCGCTTCCGCCAGGGCAGGCATGGAAAGCGTCCGCACCCCGTCTTCGTCCCGCTTCCAGGCGTACAGAGGCCAGAAGGCGCTGGTGGCGCGGTCCTTGCCGGCCCGGGGCCAGGACTCGTCCGAGCGGCTGTACAGGAAATAGAGCAGGTTGGTTTTCTGCTGGCGGAAATCGGCGGATTCGATGGTCCGGTGGCGATAGACCGGCCACATGATCCAACTGCTGGTGTTGTCCTTTACTTTGGATTCGGCATAGAAGGGGAGGTAGCGCTCCGTGGTGGAATCCTTGCCCGAGGCGGTCATCCAGAACGGCCAGATAAAGTCGCGCTCGACGGCCTTGCCGTCGCCATCCCGCACCACGCCGCAGAACGGCCAGGGGGCGTAGGTTGAACTCCTTTTTGCTGAGCGCGAAGAGGCGTAGAACGGCAGCAGGTAGAGGTTTTCGGTGGGGTTGTCAGTGTTTTGGCCCAGGCTTTCCCTGCTGTAGAAAGGCCAGAGCACGAAGCGTTTCTCGTAGACTCCCTCCTTGCGGGCCTGTCCGTAGAGCGGCCAGATCTGGAAGCCCTCCTCTTTATCGCCGGAAATCGTATTGAAGATCGGGTAGAGCCAGTTGGTGGAAGTGGTCCCGTTCTTGACGGTCCGTCCGTAGAGCGGGAAGAGGGTGTAGTGGTATTCGTCTCGCCAGAAGCGTTCGTAGATGTCGCCGTGGAAGGGGAAGAAGGACTTGTAGGGGCCGTATTTTTCGGATCGGCCGCTGATGTAGAACGGGAACAGCATGGTTTCGTGCTTTTCTTCGGGTTCCCCCAGCCGGCTGGCATGGGTTTGAAAGATCTTGAGAAACTGGCCGTCGGAGTCGTTTTTCGAGCTGGCGGTGGAGGCCAGCGGATATAGGATGTCGGTCTCCTCAGACTTTGAGGTTGACCTGGAGAAAAACAGGGGGCGTATGGCAGTGGTGGTATCGGTTCCGGAGTGCTCCCGCTTGAACAGGGGACCCAGAATGGAGAGATTGCTGTAGCCGGTGGCCGGACTGGAGCGGTAGTCAAAGAGCGGCCAGAGGGTGATGATTGCGCCCTGTTGACCCTTTTGGGCCTCGGTGCCGTTTGCCTGGGCATCGGCGGCGGCAGCTGGGCCTGATCCGGCAAACATGGCCGTCAGCAGCAGACAGAGGGCAATTCGCATACATGTGTTTTTCATCCGGGCTCCCATGGTTCCATCAGCAGCAGGCAGCATTATTCCTTATCGCAACAGGTGAGTCAATCAGGAAAGGGTGCGGCATCGTGCCGGTTTTACAAAAATATTACAATCCCCATCCAGGTAGTGCTGCTATTATTCAAGTCAACTTTCAAGTATGGCAGGGGGAATCGATTATGAAACCGTTACGGATAGGTAAATATGTTGCCAAATATCCGCTTATTCAGGGAGGTATGGGGGCGCGCATTTCCGCTGGCAACCTGGCCGGACATGTTGCCAAGAACGGTGGGATCGGTATTGTGGCGGCAGCGGGCATTGGCATGAACAGCGGTCATTTCAACGGCCATAACTACTTCGAAGCTGATTTGGAGGCCATAAAGGATGAGCTGCGCAAGGCCTATGCGATAGCTCCCGATGGCATCATCGGCGTCAATGTCATGGTTGCCCTGTCCGACTATGCCCAGTTGGTGAAGGCCTCCATTGAAGCCGGCGCCAAGGTGATTATCTGCGGGGCCGGGCTTCCCATGAGCCTGCCGGAACTTACTGCCCATGCTCCGGATGTGGCCCTGGTGCCGATCGCTTCATCGGTGCGCGCGGCCCAGCTCATCGCCCGCAAGTGGCACAAAGCCTATAACCGGTTGCCCGATGCGGTCGTTGTCGAGGATCCGGACACTGCCGGCGGACACCTGGGCGAAAAGATGGAGCATATCGGCACTGGCCAGTATGACCAGTATGCCACGGTACGCGGCATCAAGGAGTTCTTCCGTAGCGAGTTCAATGCCGACATCCCGATTATCGCGGCAGGCGGCATCTGGGATCGGGCCGACCTGGAGCATGCCCTGGCCGAAGGCGCGGACGGCGTGCAGATGGCCAGCCGCTTTGTCTGCACCGAGGAGTGCGATGCCGAGGATGGTTTTAAACAGCGCTACCTGGACTGCACCAAGGAAGACATCGGCCTGATCATGAGCCCGGCCGGGCTGCCCGGGCGGGCCATCCTCAGCAACCAGGACAATATCCGCCAGCATGATCTGGACTATGGCATCACCTGCAACCAAGCCTGCCTGAAGAAGTGCTCCTACAAGGAGACCGGCGAACGGTTCTGCATTGTCACGGCCCTGGACCGGGCCCAGCGCGGCGACGTGGAAACAGGGCTGGTTTTCTGCGGCAGCAATGCCTGGAAGGCGGACCGCATTACCACGGTGCATGAGATCTTCGAGGAACTGTTCGGCGAGCAGAAAAAGGCCGCTGCCACGGAAGAGTTGAAGCAAGCAGCCTGAAACAAGCCATTGATACGGACCAACAAAGCCGCCGGAATTAATCCCGGCGGCTTTGTTGCGTCTGGCAAGCCCTTCTGCTTTGTGTTACAAAGTGAGCCTGCCAGCCATTTTATGCTGTAAGGAGACAGCTCCCATGCCCGATGCCCGCATACCCCGCACCCATTCAGCCCACGATTATCAGCTTTTGATCAAAAACATACTCTTTTGCCCGGTGATGGATGCACCGGACCAGGAGATCGTTTACCGGGGAACCTTTCGCTACACCTACCGCGAGTTGCGCAAGCGGGTGCAACGGCTGGCCAATGTCCTGACAGACCTGGGGGTCAAGCCAGGGGATACGGTGGCGGTCATGGACTGGGATTCACATCGCTACCTGGAATGTTTTTTCGCCGTGCCCATGATCGGTGCGGTACTGCATACCATCAATGTGCGCCTGTCGCCGGAGCAGATCCTCTACACCATCGACCATGCCGAAGACGACATTCTGCTGGTCAACAGCGAGTTCCTGCCGATTCTGGAGCAGATCCGCGGACGCATCGATATGGTCAGAAGTTATGTGCTGCTCAACGATGAACCGTCTGTCCCGGTCAGCACCATCCCCTTTGCCGGCGAGTACGAGGCGCTGCTGGCGGCGGCTTCGCCCGATTTTGCCTTTGCCGACTTCGACGAAAACAGTCGCGCCACCACCTTTTACTCCACCGGCACCACCGGCATGCCCAAGGGGGTCTACTTCAGCCACCGCCAGCTGGTGCTGCACACCATGGCGGTGCTGGGCGTGCTCGGCTCGGCCCTTGGGCATGGCCGCATTCACCGCCAGGACGTCTACATGCCGATCACCCCCATGTTCCACGTCCATGCCTGGGGATTGCCATACGTGGCCACCATGCTGGGGATCAAGCAGGTCTACCCGGGCCGGTACATACCGGATCTGCTGCTGGAGCTGGTGGAAAAAGAAGGGGTGACCTTCTCCCACTGCGTCCCGACCATCCTGCACATGCTGCTCAAGCATACCCATGCCAAGCGCATCGACCTGTCGGGCTGGAAGCTGATCATCGGGGGGGCGGCCATGTCCCGGGCTCTCTGTATCGAGGCCATGGGCCGCGGCATTGACGTCTTTACCGGCTATGGCATGTCCGAGACCTGCCCGATCCTGACCATAGCCCACCTGACCCCGGAGATGCTGGAGCTGGCTCCCGAGGAACAATCGGTTGTCCGCTGCAAGACCGGCCGTGCGCTGCCGCTGGTTGATCTGAAGGTTGCTGACGCTGCTTTGCGGGAACAGCCGCGCGACAATGTCAGCGCCGGCGAGATCGTGGTGCGGGCCCCCTGGTTGACCCAGGGCTATCTGAAAGACCACAAGGCTTCGGAACGGTTGTGGGAAGGTGGCTGGCTGCATACCGGCGACGTGGCGGTGCGTGATGAGTTGGGCTATGTGCGTATCACCGACCGCTCCAAGGATATCATCAAAGTGGCTGGCGAGTGGGTTTCATCGCTGGAGTTGGAAGACATCATCGCCCACCATCCCGGTGTGGCCGAGGTGGCGGTGATCGGCATTCCGGACGAGAAGTGGGGCGAGCGGCCCCTGGCTTTGGTATTGCCGCGCGCCGATAGCGGGCTGACCGAGAAGGATGTGACCCATCTCGTCAAGGAGTACGCCGACAAGGGGTTGGTCAACAAGCAGGTGGTGCTGTTGAAGGTGCGCTTTGTGGCTGAGATCGATAAGACCAGCATCGGGAAAGTCAGCAAGGTGACCTTGCGGGAAAAGTACGCATAGCCACTTGCCCAAAAATAAATCATCGTCACTGGAACGCGGATTGTGCTGATCAAGCGGATACGCCTGGAATGTTTCCAATATTCCGGCAGGAAATCCGCCAAGGTCCGATGCTATCCGCGTTCTGCTTTTATTTGTGCCAAAATTCTTGCCTTCCAAGACATGATCATGCTATATCAAGAAAAGTTGATTTATAATAATCAGGAAATGTGATAAATGTTGCTGGATACCCTCAAAGCCCTGGCCGACCCCTGTCGCCTGCGCCTGACCGCAGTGCTGCTGGCCGGCGAATTCACCGTGCAGGAGCTGACCGGCATCTTCGGCATGGGGCAATCCCGCATATCGCGGCACCTGAAGATCCTGGCCGAGGCCGGAGTGCTTTCCGTCAAGCACCAAGGGACGTGGAGCTATTACCGCGTTGGCGGGGACAATGTTTTTTTCAACGCTATCCTGCCGGTCTTTGAGCAGGAGTTGGAGACGCTGCCGGAGCGCTCTCAGGATCTGGCTGCCGTGGCAACAGTGTTGGAGAAGCGGCGTCGGCGCAGCCAGGAGTTCTTCGATCGCCACGCCCGCCAGTGGGACGACCTGGCCCGCACGCTGCTGCCGGTGCCCGATTACCGGGAGCAACTCATTTCCCTTGTGCCTGGGGGCAAGACGGTGGTGGAGATCGGCCTGGGCACCGGCGGCTTGCTGCCGGCCCTGGCAGCCAAGGCGGAGCGGGTGATCGGGGTGGACCACTCGCCGGCCATGCTGGAGGAGGCCCGCGTCAGGCTGGAAGCGGCGGGGTTGGCCGGGACCGATCTGCGCCTGGGTGAGATGACCCACCTCCCTTTGCCTGACAACTCCGTTGACTGCGTTCTGCTGAACATGGTGCTGCACCATGCCGCCGACCCTGCCGCGGTGCTGGTCGAGATCCGGCGGGTGCTGATGCCCGGCGGCGGGCTGGTGCTGGCCGACCTGGCGCGTCACGAACGGGAGACTGCTAGAGAGCAACTGGCCGACCAGTGGCTGGGGTTTGCGGAGGAAGAGCTGGCGGGATGGCTTAAGACGGCCGGGTTTGCGGATTTCCATTGTGAGAAGATTCAAGGAACTGTCGGACAGGAATTTGTGCTGCTGGTACAAAGCAGAAAATAATCCGGAACGGCAATAGAACGCGGAGTTGCGTGGATTCAGCGGATTTACGCGGATTTTTTTACAACAAGGATTTTCGGTGTATCCGTGTCGATCCGCCATGATCCGACTTTTTCCGCGTTCCATTACAGATGTTGATTTTACTATTGCTTGTAGGTAGTTGAAACTTTCGTTAAGCACTCACCACAAAAGGAGAACAAACCATGTCACAAGACTTCATAGTAGCAGACCTTTCCCTTGCCGCCTGGGGCCGCAAGGAAATGATCATCGCCGAGACCGAGATGCCGGGCCTGATGGCCATCCGTGAGGAATACGCCGCTGCTCAGCCGCTCAAGGGGGCCCGCATTGCCGGCTCGCTGCACATGACCATCCAGACCGCCATGCTGATCGAGACCCTGACCGCCCTGGGGGCCGAGGTACGCTGGGCCTCCTGCAATATCTTCTCGACCCAGGACCATGCCGCCGCGGCCATTGCCGCCGCCGGTATCCCGGTCTTTGCCCGCAAGGGGGAGAGCCTGGCGGAATATTGGGATTACACCCACAGGATTTTCGAGTGGCACGATGGCGGCAGCCCCAACATGATTCTGGACGACGGCGGCGACGCTACCCTGCTGCTGCACCTGGGGAGTGACGCCGAGAAGGATGCCTCCGTCATTGCCAACCCCACCTGTGAAGAAGAACAGTTCCTGTTCGCAGCCATTAAAAAACGCCTGGCCGAGCAGCCCGGCTGGTACTCCAAAACCGCCGCCTGTATCAAGGGCGTGACCGAAGAGACCACCACCGGCGTGCACCGCCTCTACCAGATGCACGAAAAGGGCAAGCTCAAGTTCCCGGCCATCAATGTCAACGATTCGGTCACCAAGTCCAAGTTCGATAACATCTACGGCTGCCGCGAGTCCCTCATGGACGGCATCAAGCGCGCCACTGACGTGATGGTGGCCGGCAAGGTGGCCGTGATCTGCGGCTACGGCGACGTGGGCAAAGGGTGTTCCCAGGCCATGCGCGGCCTCCAGGCCCAGGTCTGGGTGACCGAGGTGGACCCAATCTGTGCCCTCCAGGCCGCCATGGAAGGGTACAAGGTCGTGACCATGGAATACGCCTGCGACAAGGCCGACATCTTCGTCACCACCACCGGCAACATCGACGTCATCACCCACGATCACATGAAGGCCATGAAGCACAACGCCATTGTCTGCAACATCGGCCACTTCGACAACGAGATCGAGGTCGCCAAGCTGAAGCAGTACCAGTGGGAAAACATCAAGCCCCAGGTGGATCATGTCATCTTCCCGGACGGCAAGCGCATCATCCTCCTGGCTGAAGGGCGCCTGGTCAACCTGGGCTGCGCCACCGGCCACCCCTCCTACGTTATGTCCTCGTCTTTCGCCAACCAGACCCTGGCCCAGATGGAGATCTTCTGCAACCCTGGCAAGTACCCGGTGGGTGTCTACACCCTGCCCAAGGAACTGGACGAGAAGGTGGCACGCCTGCAGCTGAGGACCATGGGCGCCATGCTGACCGAACTGACCGATGCCCAGGCCGCCTACATCGGCGTGAAAAAGGAAGGGCCGTACAAGTCGGAGCATTACCGGTACTGATCCGATCGATGCAATGAGTGAATTAATGGGGCAGGATTTCGATCCTGCCCTTTTTTGTGTTTACATGGGACTTTATTACTAATATATATTCTTAAAGTTTGTCCGAAAGAATACGACTTGGGACATGAGTTGAGTACAAAGGCACTTGTTTTGCTTGTATGGCAACTGGATATGAGCTGAATTCCGGCAGACCATCTACGGCTGATTGCAAAGAGTAACGACTGCAAAAAGCGTTATACGAATTAGTTTTTGCAAATTAACAAACATTATTAGCAATATTTTCTGATATCTTGAGAACCCGGATACGCTACTCAATTGATATCAAGGGAATTCATACCGACAATAGGGCGTTTGTTGTCCAGCCCGATTCGGGGACTTTCCATGAAACGAAGAAATATTGTCTGTCTGATGGTCTGCGTGGCCATGACGATTTTCCCGACACTACCTGCCGTGGCATCGATAGCTTGTTATCAATGCCACGGCACATCGGGCCCGGCCGACTACCGTCCCCGGGATGGGGCCGAGCGTGATCCGTCCAGTGGCGGCTTCCTGGGCAACCACCGTACCCATCTGAGCGCCCCTGCCTCTGCCGGAGCCTGCGATATCTGCCATCCCGGCAGTGGCGCCTACGGCTCCACGCACTCCACGGACCGCAGCCGCATGATCAAGGTCTCATCCCACATCAACGGTTCACCGTTGATTACGCCATATAACAACCGCACCTCCGCCTTTCCCCAAACATCAACCCCCACTCCCGGGACATGCGAAAACGTCAACTGCCACTTCGAACGTGAAACTCCGACCTGGGGCACCTCTGACTTTGCCTCAACCGGCAATTGCGGTCAATGCCACGGCGCGGCCCCGGCCGACGGCAGCCATCCCACGCACGCTGGGGTCTATGGCACGCCAGGCGTCACCAACTCCTGCCCGAAATGCCATGCCGACCATAGGGTCGAAACAAACCTCTTTGCCCATGCCACCAGCGCCGGTAACCGGGGTCTGATCATCTCCTTTGCTGCTACACCCAACAATGGCGCCGGCGGCTATTCCGGCGACACGAGCTACCCCAACTACCTGCCCAGCAGCACTCCGGCCCGCAACGGCAACTGCACCGGCACCTATTGCCACAGCAAGGGCACCTCGAACACTCCTGTGGTTCCCAATATCACCGCCACCTGGGGAGGCACCCTCAATACTACCTGCTCCGGTTGCCACGGTGGCGACATCGACGCCGATTACAAGATGGGCAATGTGGGCAGCGTCAGCCATACCAAGCATGTATTGGCCTATACCTACGGCTGTGTCAAATGCCACGCCGCAACGGTCTCGGCCAACCGGACCATCTCCAACAACGCCAACCATGCCAACCGGCAGGTGAACATTGCCTTCAACAACAGCACCACGGCAATAAACGGCACCTATGCCGGCTCCGCCTCCCCCATGGGCAAGCTGCCCGGTAGTGCTTACGGGATCTGCACCAACACCTACTGCCATTCCACGGTCCAGGCCGACGGCGGCATCGGCGCACCGACCTACGGCACGCCAACATGGGGCAATAATCCGGGCGCGTGCAGCCTTTCCTGCCACAGGGTCGGCGACCATGGCTCCGTGGCAGCCGATGGCTCCCCGGACCCGATCACCACCGGCAGCCATACCAAACACCTTTCCTATACCTTCAACCTGGGCAGCGACGCGAAATGCCCGGCTTGCCACATGTGGGACCCGGCTCCGGTCACGACCTCCTGCCGGCCGTGCCATGAAGACATCTGGGGGCAATATACGGAGAACCGCTATACCAAGCATGTCAACGGTAAGATAGATATCGCCTTTGACCCTAATTTCACGACCGGCAAATATGCCAACATTGCCGCCCCCATGTCCAAGGCGCCCCGCACCGGTTACAGCAGCTGTGCCAACACCTATTGCCACAGTAACGGCAGCTCGGTTGCCAGTGGGACCATCCCTGCCAACACCTCGCCGGTCTGGGGTTCCGGCGCCATGGCGTGCAACGGCTGCCATGGCAACCAGACCTACACCGGCGACTGGCGCAAGGCCTTCCCTCTTTACACAACAGGCAAGCCCAAGGCCAACAGCCACTGGATCCACGCCCAGCATGGCGCCACCTGTAAACAGTGCCATGTGCAGGTAACTATAGACAACACCAGTATTGCCGACACTTCCAAGCATGTCAGCAAGTCCTACGACGTAAGCCCGGACACGGCCGGAGGGATCACCTTCACCTACACCTTCAGCACCACCGGCGGCACCTGCACCAATATTTCGTGCCATGGCAACACCACCGCCCAGTGGGGCTCCGGCGCCTGTCTCGGCTGCCATTCCATTACCCAGGGGAAACGGGCCGCCATTACCTCGCAATTCGGAGCCAATTCCCACCACATCCAGGGCACGCTCAGCAATGCAGCTTGTTATCAATGCCACTGGGAAGCCGACAGCAACGGCTACATCAACACCCCCTACCATGGCGGTGCAGCGGCGCCGGGAGCAGCGGTGGACCTGGTGATCTACGGGGCTGTTGCCCGACCCACCATCTATACCCAGGGCGTCACCTATGTGGCCTACTCGGCCAACAGCAAGCGGGCCCAGATCCAGAAGATCAGCACCCACTGCCAGGGATGCCACAGCGACCAGAATAATGGCGCAACACCTTTCGGCGACGGCAAGACCCCCAAGCAATACGCCTGGGACGGCACCAGCGTGGCGGCAAGATATGCCCAGACCGGCGTTGTTTCCTGGGGCAAGTACACCTCCGCCACATTTACCAACGTGGCCAAGAAGCGGATCACCAAGGCCTACTCGGCCCATGGCAAGGCAGGTGCGAACAAACGCTACTGGGATGCCGCCAACGGTGTGGACGGCGACATGACTGGCAAGGATACGAGCGGCGCCATCAACGTCCAATGCTATGACTGCCACAACTCCCACGGCTCCACGGTTTCCGGCATCACCAGCCGCTATTCCAGCGCCACCGGGCGTTACAAGGGTGCCATCCTCAAGGACACCATCCGGGGCTTTGGCGGTTACTCCACGACCTACAAGCCACGGGCCGGCGGCTCGGTGGCCAAGAAAAACCTCCGCAACCCCGGCGCCAGCATCTGTCTCGACTGCCACCAAAGTGCCACGCCGAAACAGGCCCTGGCCTTCCGCGGCTACACGACCCCCTGGGGCTACAGCTCCACCTACGGGGCGACCCAGGCCATCATCGGCTACTGGGATTCTCCATTCATGGGCTACAGCAGCGCTTCTGCCGGTCCCAAGCAGCGGTATCCCTACAAGACTGTTAATTTGACCATGGGCGGGCATTTCGGCGCTTCATCGACGTTGAACAATCCTCCCGACGCCAGCCACCAGATCAACGGCCTCTGTACCCCCTGCCACGATCCCCACGGGGTCAGCACCACCTTGAATCAGCCCTACGCGGTGCCGCTTTTGAAAGGGACCTGGCTGACCTCGCCCTACAAGGAGGATGTTACCCCTGCCAACAATGTAGCCGGCACCATCCGCACCGATAAATACCGGGAAGGGGTGCAGTACCACATCGACCAGAACACCTTTGGCAACACCCCCAACAACAGTGCGGTGACCGGCATCACCCAGACCGATGCCCAGTCGGCGGGATTATGTTTGAACTGCCATGCCAAGGCCAATCTCACCAATGGGACGACCCATACCTGGAAGAGCAAGGACCGGGTCCACGAGGCGGTAAAGGGGTGGAAGACCGCCAATACCACCTATCAGCACAACTATACCTGTTCCAAGTGCCACAGCCCCCACACCAGTTCGGTTCTGCCGCGCCTGATGGTCACCGACTGCCTGGATGGAGTGCATAAAGGGCGTTTCGGCAACAACCCCGGGGCGGTGCTCACCGATACCGGTACCGGTTCCTATGCTAATGACGGGACCTGCACCGGACAGGCGAGCTTCTTGGGCGATTGCGTATCTGCCAACAACCCAGGTACGGTCACCGGATATATCCCCGGATACTATTCAGGAACCAATGGTGTCAATAACCTGATCAACTGCCACGAGGGCAATACCGGGAGCAGAATTAACCAGCAATGGAATTCTGTTACACCTTGGGCAAAATAACCAATGCCGATATGGGGGTGGCCGTGAGATTGGCGCGGATCGCAACAGCTTTCATAGTCACGGCAGCATTGCTATTGCCTGTCAGAGTCTGCCTTGCCGCATCCGCACAGGACAATCTGCAAAACAGGGCAACCAGAAAGCCCTATTCTCCGTCAAGGATCGAAAAAGGCCTGGAATCTCCGCAGCGGGAACAATGGCAGCAACCGGACCGGGTCGTCGCAGCACTCGGCCTGCAGCCGGGGGATGTTGTTGCCGATGTGGGGGCCGGTTCCGGCTATTTTTCCTTTCGCCTGGCCAAGACGGTCGGCAGCGGGGGCAAGGTTTATGCCGTCGATATTCAGGATGAAATGCTGGCGTACATCCGCGCCAAGATGCAGAAAACCGGGATAACGAACATTGTCCCGGTAAAATCCACTCCAATCGATCCCATGCTGCCACCTGGGTGCTGCAACAGCATCCTGCTGGTGAACACCTACCACGAACTGGGCGATCCGGTCGCACTCATGAAGAATCTGCGCAAGGCACTCAAGCCGGGAGGGATCATCGCCATTGTAAACTGGAATGAATCGGTCACCCGCAAAAAATTATATGTCCCCATGGACCTGTTAGTTGAGCAGATGAAACTTGCCGGCTTCAGGCCGAGCAAGTCCCATGATTTCCTTGAGCGCCAGTATTTTCTGGTATTCTCCCAGCTGAATTGACACACTGAGCTTTTCAATATTTCCCACCCCGACCAGCCTGCCGTACCATGAAATTCAATTTTGCGATCAAGTTGAATGGTAAAGGCATGGTTGTCATAACCACGCGCAAACAATTAACAAAATAAAATAAAGAATAAATAATATTAACGATTCTACATGTATGGGGCTTTTGTAAGCTCATGGTGCTTTTATTGCTATTTTAAAAAAAGCTAAGGGTGTGGAGATGTATATTGACTCAAAAAAATAACCCGATTCCGCCATTCGGGAAAGAGGTTGTGGTCCGCCACCGAGCCCTTGCTGTGTTCGATCCAATTCGGGAACCTTTCATGAGACCAAGGCATTTGTTCCGACTGATATTCAGTATGGCCATACTGGCTTTTTCGGCCCTGTCGGCCGGGGCCGCGATCGAGTGCAATCAATGCCACGGCACATCGAGCCCGTCCGACTACCGGCCACTGGATTCCGACGAACGCAATCCGATAAACGGCGGCTTCCAGGGCAACCACCGCACCCACCTGGGCCAGACGACGAGTTCGGCTGCTTGCGTCAAATGCCATCCAGGCAGCGCCGCTTATGTTCCCTCCCACCGGGACGGCCTGATCAAGGTGTCATCCCGCATCAACAACTCGGCGGCAATTACGCCATATCGCAACAGCACCTCCGCCTTTCCCCAGATTTCGATGCCGGTTCCCGGAACATGCGCCAATGTAAACTGCCACTTTGAAACAATTTCTCCGGCCTGGGGAATCGCAAGCTTCAATTCAGCAACAGATTGTCAAGCCTGCCACACGTCGCCGGGTTCCTCGTCAAGCCATGTCAAACACGAAAACTATTACCCGTTTTCAGCAAATGGTTGCATCAGGTGCCATCCCGATTACAAGACCGGGCTCATCTTCTCGCACGCCACAAGCGTGGCTAAGAGAGGGATCATTGTACATCTGTCCGAAGGGGCCTATTCCGGTGATGGTGCCGATTTTCTGCCCAGCCAGAGCCTGTCGCGGACGTTCGGCACCTGCTCCAATCTGTATTGCCACAGCCCCGGAGATAAGAAGGTCCCCGCATACAACGCTCCCTTGAACACACCTCAATGGGGAACGTCTCTGCCAAGCGACTGCACCGGCTGCCATGGTGGCGCGGCCGGCAGCGCAAGCACCCTGGCAAGCGGCAAGCATGGTGCCCATATCAACAATGCCGCGGTTTTGGGAACAAACTTCGGCTGTGCCGAATGCCATGCCAAGAGCGTGTCCGGCAACACCACAATCGGCACGTACTCCAATCACGTCAACGGTTTCGTGGACTTCTCAGGGGTAAGAGCCGGCAGAAGCAGCACCTACGACAGCGCGACCGGGGTATGCAGCGCCACCTACTGCCACAGCGACGGCAAGGGCACCGCCAAGAGCATGGCCACGGACAACTGGAAGGGCGCCACTACCCTGAACTGCCAGGGGTGCCACGGGAGCGCCGTTGTCCCGGCTTTTACGCCAAGCAGCGCTGGCGAGCCCAACTATGTCAATGGCAGTACGGCCACCCCCAGGGCCAACAGCCACCAGCGGCACACCAGAGGCGATCCTGCCAGCTGCGATGCCTGCCATACCGATACCACCATCAGCGGCGCTCAGATCAAGGCCGGGTCCACCCTCCACATCAACGGCACCCGTGACGTGACCTTCAATCCGGCCAAGGCCGGGGCAAGCGTCGCCTGGACCGCTGGCACCAAAACCTGCGCCAATATCGCCTGTCACGGCAGCGGCTCTTCAGCGGCCCAGTGGGGTTCCACCTCCTGCCTGGGTTGCCACTCGGTGCCCCAGGGGAGCCGCGTGGCCATAACCCCGCAGTTCGGTGCCCAGTCCCATCATATCCAGGGCGCGGTTACCGATGCCAAGTGCTACCAGTGCCACTGGGAGGCCAACAGCGACGGCAGCATCAACCCGGCGTACCACAATGCCGCCGTATCCGGGGCCGCGGTGCGGCTGGTGATTTACAGCTCCCTGCAGCGGCCCGGCAATGCGGGCCGGTATTTCATCGCCTACTCTGCCAACGGCACCCGGGCCCAGATCCAGAAGATCAGCAACCACTGCCTGGGCTGCCACAGCGACCGGAACAATACGGCCCAGCCCTTTGGCGACGGCAAGACCCCCAGACAGTACGCCTGGGACAATACCAGCGTGGATGCCCGCTACTCCCAGAGCGGGACAACCAGCTGGGGCAAATACACCTCGGCCAGCTATCCCAATGCCGCCAAAAAGAAGATCACCAAGGCTCTGTCGGCCCATGGCAATGGCAGCGCCAACCAGCGGGGCTGGGATACTGCCAGCGGCGTTGACGGCACCATTGCCAACACCAGCGGTGCCATAGCCGTGCAATGCTATGACTGCCATAACTCCCACGGTTCCGCCGTGGCAGGGATAACCAGCCGTTATTCCAGCGCCACCGGACGTAACAAGGGGGGGCTGCTCAAAAACACCGTCAAAGGCTACGGCGGCTACTCTTCAACCTACAGCCCCCAGTCCGCCGGTTCCGCGGCCGACAAGGACCTGCGTAACCCAGGCGCCAGTCTCTGCCTGGACTGCCATTTCAGCGCCACCCCCAAACAGGCCCCCTTTGCCGCCTTCAAGGGATACACCACCCCCTGGGGCTACAATTCCACCTTCAATGCCACCCAGGGTATCCTGGGCTACTGGGACTCCCCCTACATGTCCTACGGCCCCAATGTCGGCGCCAAACAACGCTATCCGTTCAAGGGCCAGAACCTCATCAAGGGTGGGCACTTCGGGGCATCGTCCCCCTTGGGCAGCTCCCTCGACGCCACCCACCAGATCAACGGCCTTTGCACCCCCTGCCACGATCCACATGGCGTCAGCCCCACCATGGGCGCCAACCAGCAGTATGGGGTACCCCTTTTGAAAGGGACCTGGCTCACCTCCCCCTACCAGGAGGACACCTCGCCGGCCAACAACGGCGACATGCTCATCACCGGGGGCACCGGGCTGCCGTACCACATAGACCAGAACACCTTTGGGGCCGGGATAAACAATGTTGCGATGCCGACGCTGGTCCGGAACGACCCGACCCTGGCATCGGGCCTCTGCCTGGATTGTCACAGCAAGGCCAGCCTGACCAACGGTACGACCCACACCTGGAAGAGCAAGGACAGGATCCATGAGGCGGTCAAGGGGTGGAAGAGCACCAACGGGACGAATCAGCACAGCTACACCTGCTCCAAATGCCACTCGGCCCACACCAGTTCGGTGCTGCCGCGGCTGATGGTCACCAATTGCCTGGACGGCATCCACAAGGGACGCGCAGCATTGAGAATCAGTCCCATGACCTCCTTTTCGGAGAGCGGTGATTATGGGGGAGGAAGCGGCAGGATACCGGGGGTCTATGGCGGTTCAGGCGACGACTGTGGCGGTTTTCGCGCCTGCGGCACCTCATTCTCGGTCAATTGCCACGAAGGCAACACCGGCAGCGGCATCAATCAGAGCTGGAATGGGGTGACGCCATGGGCGGTTGCGGCCCCGCCTTCAGCGCCCACGCCCACACACCAGGCCAGTTCCACCAGTTCGGGCGGCAACAGGAACATTACCCTGCAATGGGGTGCGGTAACATGTTCCAGCGGTGCCGCTACCCAGTACTATGCCGAGCTGAGCAGCAGCGCCGACTTTGGGGTCATCAGCTACAATACCGGCTGGATCGGGACGGTAAGCTGGGCGCAGCCCCTGCCGCTTGGCACCTGGTACTGGCGGGTCAAGGCCCGTGACAGCGTCTATACCTCGGCGGTTTCGGCACCGTCGGCCACGGACACCTTCACCATCAGCTACGCCCCGCCGGCAGCGCCGACGCTGATCGCCCAGACCAGCTCCAACAGCAGCGGCGGAGACATCAGCAAGACCTTCCAGTGGAATGCCGTCACCCCCACGGACGTGGATCCGGTCCAGTACCTGGTGGAGGTGAGCAGTGCGTCCACCTTCGCCAGCATAGCCTACCAGTCGGGGTGGCAGGCAGGCACCACCTGGACCCAGAGCATCCCCATCGGCACCTGGTATTGGCGGGTCACCACCAGGGACAGCGTCCACACCACGGCGGTTTCGGCACCGTCCACGACCGGCAGTTTCAGCATCTTCCTGACAGCGCCGGCCGCACCGACCCTGACGGCCCAGCCGGCCACCTCCTATACCAGCGGCACGGACAAGAGCATCACCTTCGGCTGGAGCACGGTGACCGCGCCAGATGGCGACACCTGCCAGTACCAGGTCCAGGTGAGCAGTGCGTCCACCTTCGCCAGCATAGCCTACCAGTCGGGGTGGCAGGCGGGCACCAGCTGGACCCAGGCCCTCCCCATCGGCACCTGGTACTGGCGGGTCACCTCCCGGGACAGCGTCCACACCATGGCGGTCTCAAGCCCCTCAACATTCGGCACCTTTGCGATTACGTACGCCGCACCCGCGGCACCGGCCCTGATCGCCCAGCCCAACTACAGCAGCGGCACCGATGTGGCCGTTACATTCCAGTGGAACGCGGTCACTCCCACCGATGCCGATCCCATGGAGTATTACGCGGAGGTCAGCAGCGCCGCGGATTTCGCCACCATCACCTACCAGTCCGCGTGGCAGGCCGCCACCAGCTGGACCCAGACCGTGGCACCTGGCACCTGGTACTGGCGGGTCACCACGAGGGACAGCGGCCACACCACGGCCGTATCCGCATCATCGGCCACCAACAGCTTCACCATATCCACAACCCCACTGCCGCCCATCGCTCCGGTGCTGATCACCCAGACCGACGGGAATGCCGCTTGTACCACGGCATACTCCCATAACCTGCAATGGAATGCCGTAACCGCGCCCGATGGCCACGCCGTGGAGTATTACCTGCAACTGGACACGACCAGCAGCTTCAACAGCGCCAATCTGCAACAACCGGGCTGGATCTCGGCCACAAACTGGACCACACCGTCGCCAATCATAACCGGTACCTGGTACTGGCGGGTCAAGGCCAGGGATGCGGTGGATACGGCCATGGAGTCCGCCTATTCCGCGACCGGCTCGTTCACCGACACCTATACCTGGACCTGCGACTGCGACAGCAGCTGCTCCAGCAGTTGCCCACTGGTCTATTCTTGGGACGGCGCCGGCTACCGCTATGAAACCGACCTGCAGGGCCCGGCCATTTCCCAGATCAAAAAGGGCCTCAGGAACGTCACGCTCTACCAGCCGTCATACATCTCCCTGGAGAGGCTGGTCCCCGATGCCAACAACCAGTATCGGGTCAAGATCTGGGAGTCCCTGATCGAGGCGACCCTTCTGGACGAGGCGAAGCTCCTGGCCGTGGATTACCCCCAAGGGTATCAAATCGCCTCTTCGGGGGCGGAAAACACCTATTATTACAACTATGTTGATCCGTTCAAGATCTACACTCTCAAGGACCCCGTCCCGCCGCTCACCGCCACCGACAAGTCCGGCAACGATGTCCTGGCGCAGGTTCTGGGCGTGGACAACAACCCGGCGCCAATGAATCCCGATGACCCGGAGAACTTCTACACCTTTGACTTCGGTACGATCCAGCATCCGGAAAACGCCAAGCTGGTCATAGACGCCTGGCAGATTATCAACTCCAAGATCTATCTTTCAACGATAACCATTCAGCCCTATGTTGAAGTTGTGGATGCCAGCGGTGCGTGGGTCAAGGTCAAATCCTTCGGCATGCCCATGGGCGACCTGAAGACGATGATCGTGGACTTGTCCGGCCTGTTCCTCAGTTCCGACCACCGCGTCCGGGTGCATCTCGGTATCAAGAAGGCCCAGGTTTGGGTAATCGACCGCATCAGGCTGGACGACTCCGCGCCGGTAAGCGTCACAGTGCAGGAATTGCCGGCCTCTTCTGCGAACCTGCAGGTTGGAGGTCATGCAATTCAGGCGATGAATACGGAGCAGCACCGGATATTGGTGAATGAAACAGCCCTGCCGCCATATCCGGGGTATTACGGATACGGAAATTTCACCGGACTGGGTGAGGTGAAGGAGTTGCTGACGCAGCGGGATGACAAATATGTCATCATGAATTATGCCGACAAGCTGGAACTGCTGTTTCCGGCGCTGCCTGCACCAGAGGCCGGCATGGCGCGCGGTTTTATCCTCAAGGCCGACAACTACTACAAGGAATTCAAGGAGTACAAGTATCTGGAGCCGCTGCCTTTCCATGGCATGAGCGATTATCCGCCGCCGGCGCCGGAGGCGTACCCGATGGACCTGGATCACAATCAGTACCGCCAGGATTACAATACCAGGATATTCACGCCATAAAGGGCGGTTGGCGAGGGTTCCGGGCAGGATACAAAAATGGCAGGCACCAAATCCGGGACTTTTCGGTTGGTGCCTGCCATTTTTTCCATATTCAATTATTGTCTGTTTTTATTTCCCTTTGGCCCGGCCAGGTGTTCCTTTCGCCTGGGTCTCTTTGCCGTTCTCATCCCGCCCCTCGGCCTCTGCCGCCTTTTCCAAAGCCTGCCTGGAGATCGTCACCGAATCGCTCTTGTCTTCCTTGGTCTTTTGCTGTGCCATGGTTCCCGCCACTGCCGCGGAGGTATTGTAGGTGGAGTGTGCCAGCGGGTTGATGTTGGCGGGATTGCCGATCAGTGCGTTAGGTGACAGCAGAGGTATCGAGGACATCACCGGCCTCCTTTGTAATGTCAATGTTTCATATATCGGCATTGCAGCGAAAATATGAAGCAGTAAGTAGAAATCTATTTGGATTGTTTGATAAATTTCTAATAAACCGTATACTTTTTTAGTCCACGCAGTTGTTGCAGGCATAATTATCGTTCATGGGCAAGACTACAAAAGGAGCGCACAATGACTCACATCGAGACCGCGCGGGTAAACGAAATGTTGGGGTTGCAGATTGCAGTGATCAAGGACATTGTTCGCAACATGGATGGCGACGACCTGGAAAAGCTGGATATGGACATTTCCGAG
Organism: Geobacter sp.; assembly: GCA_003574895.1. Classification (GTDB taxonomy): domain Bacteria; phylum Desulfobacterota; class Desulfuromonadia; order Geobacterales; family Pseudopelobacteraceae; genus JACPFJ01. The sequence continues at coordinate 10,971 of PJFB01000012.1, read as the reverse complement.
CTGGAGGGAGCAATACTGGAACTCAAGGGAATGATCGCAAGTCTCCCGCACCGTTATCTGGCATGAAGCCCCGCAGCAGTTCGATCACAATCTCATACAAACATCGATGCCTCCGCACCCTTTTAGGCTCCTTGACACCAGCGCTTTTTTAGGTGTATCTAAATGAATTGATTCTCATGTAGCGCTCGGGGGGACGGATGGGATGCCGAAGCAGGTTCAAAGAGCCGTTTGGTCAGCGTGAAAGCTGATTGAGCGGCTTTTTAAGTGGCATTCTTGCGGGCGACATTGCGGCATCAATAGGAGAAAGGCGCTGAAAAGGAGGCACTGAAATGTGCAAATCTATGTTGGTGTGTCTCGAAAAACAGGCATGTTTCATGATGGCCTTGCTAGGTAAGCAGCTCAAACAGATCAGCCTGTTGTTTATGGTGATTTATCTTTTCGGACCCGCCGGCGCGTTGCCGATTTACGGGGCGACCCTGTCCGTTGTCATGTCCGGCACCGGGCAAGGGTCCGTCAGCAGTTCTCCATCGGGGATCACCTGTCCCGGCACGTGTACAGCCTCCTTTACCACTGCCATCCTTTATCCCGGCCCTGCTTTAAATTCATATTTCAGCGGCTGGGGCGGCGCCTGCGCCGGAATGGAAAACTGCTCTCTTGCCCTGGACATCGACAAGACGGTGAATGCCTTTTTTGAGCAGAGGTCTTCACTGATCAGGGTGGATGGCTCGAACTACGGGGCGCTGCAGGCGGCCTACAACAAGATTGCGCCCGGAGGAAAGGTAATGGTGGTTGCCCTGGACCAGGCAGGCAGCCTTGACCTTGCCAAAGGTGTGGACTTCACCATAGAGGGGGGATACGACGGCGCGTTCAGTGCCAATGCCGGCAATGTCACCAAGCTCCATGGTGCCGTAGCCATCAGGTCGGGGAGTCTGAAGGCGAACCGGCTGGTCCTGGCTCCGCCGGTGTCGTCAACACCGCCCCCGGCACCGTCCGGCGTGTTTGCCACGGGCGGTGACGGCCAGGTGACCATCGGTTGGGATGCCGTCCCGGGAGCCAATTCTTACAATGTCTATTATGCCACCGCAAGCGGCGTTACCAGATCCAACGGCACCAAGGTCGCCGGGGCAAACAGCGGACAAACGGTAGCCGGTTTGGGCAACGGCGTCACCCACTACTTCGTGGTGACAGCGCTGAACGTCAACGGTGAAAGCCTAGAATCGGCCCAGGTTATCATCACCCCAGTTCACGTTGCGCTGCCCGCTCCCACCGGAGTGACGGCAGCCCCTGGAAACGGGCAGGCGACCATCGGCTGGAATACCGTTGCCGGAGCCACCTCCTACAATATCTACTGGTCCACCTCTCCAGGGGTCACCAAGGAGAACGGCACGAAGATCCAGGCGGTTGCGGAATCTCCCTACAAACACACGGGTCTTGCCAACGGCACCACATACTACTACATAGTCACCGCCGGCAACGGTGTGGAAGAAAGCGCACCTTCGGCCGAGGCAGCGGCAAAGCCGGCGGCAACGGCTGTTCTGCGGCTAATCAAGATGTCCAACTTCGGTACCGCCGACCAATTGATGGACTATACGACCTATGAATACGATGCCGCCGGGAGGATAGAAAAATCGTCCGTCTACGGCTCCACCGGGGTATTGTTGAACTACGCCACCTATGAGTACAACGAGGCCGGCAGCGTAACCAAGGTATCCAACTACATACTGGGCGACCTGCTGACCGGGTACGTAACCACCGAATACAATGGGGAGGGCTGGCCGATAAAGATATCCACCTATATTTCCTCTGGCGAAACCTCGTCTATGACCGGGTATGTAACGAACGAGTACGATACCGTCGGCAACGTGATCAAGACCTCTACCTGCGGCCCCACAGGAATCGTGTCGGCTTATACCGTCTACGAATATAACGCGACAGGGGGCATGACCAAGGAAACCACCTATATGGCTGGTGAGTATAACAGCTATACAACTTACGAATATAATGAAGCAGGGAAAATCCCCAAGGAATCGGAATATGATATCAATGGCGATCTGGCCGAATATACCACGACCGAATACGATGATGCCGGCCGGATGGTGCGGGTTACCATCTATAACGGGTTCACGGGATTGGCAAAAAAAGCCACCACGTACGAATATGACGAGGCCAACAGGCTGGCAAAAACATCCAGTTTTGATGTCGCGGGCAACTTAACAGCGTATAGCACGATCGAATATAACTCCGATGGCAAGAAAGCGAAAATTTCCGTCTACGACGACACAGGGGTGTTAAAGCAATATACCACGTTCGAATACGGGCCGTGAATGGCTTGATATTGTATGGACCGTAACATAAAGGGGGCACGATAACATGTGCCCCCATCAGCTTGGAGGGGATCATGAAACGGATCATTGCTGTTTTGATGTGTTTAGTAGCGGTACTCTGCGGCGGCGTTGCGTTCGCCCAGGAAGGGCTGACCAAGGTCGCCGACAATGTCTACTCCTATGTCGGTGTAAAGGAGTCCTCCCCAGCCACCAGTTTTGCCGCCAATGCCGGTATCGTGATCGGTAGGGATGGCATCCTGGTGGTCGATACGCTCGTCTCCGCCAAGGAGGCGCAGCGCTTCCTGGCCGACATCCGCAAGGTATCCGACAAGCCGATCAAGTACGTGGTCGATACCCATGCCCACCTGGACCATGCCTTTGGCAACTGTGTGTTCGCCAAGCAGGGCGCCATTATCATTTCCCACGACGCGGATCGCAGGCTGCTGGAGAAAATGGGCGAGGAGACCCTGAAGAACATCGCCAACTACGGCATGAAGCCGGAGGACATGGCAGGAACGGAAATCGTCTGTCCGCAGCTTGCCTTCAGCGAGCGGATGACCATCGACCTGGGGGACGAGAAGGTGGAGTTGATCCGTGTGGCACCCTCCCACACCGAGGGGAGCGTGGCCGTCTACCTGCCGGCGAAGAAGCTTCTCTTTACCGGCGATATCCTCTTCACCGACTTCCACCCCTATCTGGCCGACGGCGATATCCCCGGCTGGATCAGGACACTCGACGCCCTCCAGGCCATGGACGTGGAACGGATCGTCCCCGGCCACGGACCGCTCTCCACCAAGAAGGACCTGACCGAGATGAAGGAATACCTGCTGCTGTTCGACGCAAAGGCCCGCGAACTTGCGGCCAAGTCGCAGGATGCCGACGCCATTGCCGCTGAATTGAAAAGGGTGCTGCCCAAGCGCTCGCTGGCCGAATGGATGATCGCCTACAACGTAAAGGGCCGCTACCTGAGGAAGCAGTGACGCAGTTTTTGCGAGTGTATTAAAAACTCAATGAGGTCAGAATCTCTCCCGGCTGTCGCTCTATTGTCACCATCCGCCGCACCGGATCGCAGAAATATATGAGATAGCAGAAGGGTCTTGGGTCGCTCAGCACTGTTGGCGTGAGTGCAACAAGGTTCGTGCCCATCTCATGTCGGGCGGAAGGGGCTAACAATCCCGGATGGCCTTCCCTGTGAAGGCGTTCGCCTATCTGCTGGGTAAGACCGTAATCTTGGGCCACCAGACCTGGAAAGGCTTTCCTTTTTCCGCTCAGATCTATCAGAAGCGCTTGGCAGCGCACCAAGTAGACCGCCCTTTCCCTGACAATCAATCCGTGGTTGCCTTCTATGCCGGCCTCTTCTCTCACCATGTGGAAAGCTGTTTCGTGGATGGTGGTATCAATTGCCAGGGAACCATACCAAACGCCAAAGGAGCCGTTGCCATAGCGTGTTCTCAAGTATGGCTCATGCTCGAATGGGTAGGTAATGGAAGTGGCATAGTGGAACCCCCTTTGAAGAAACCCGGAAGGGATATCCGCTTTCACCTTCATCTCTGCTGCGGTTGCAACGGCACTCAAGAACTCGTCACCGCCCGAAAGGTCGGAAAACAGGTCCTCCGACTCCCGGAGAGAAACGATATTGCGGTAGGCATCGCCGTCAAAGTCACGGGTCTTGTCGAAGAGCAGTGGCGCTGCCATCATTGTCCCCGGTAGAAATCAAGATAGCGGGCAACGCGGGCAATCCCGATGATTCCCTGTTCCTTCATGACATCCAAGGGGGCAAGATTGGCAAATGCGGCGTTTCGTCTGTTTACCCAGGAATAGCGAATTTCTTCGTTCCGGGGGTACAAAAGCCGCAGCGCCTTGTGAATGGCCAGCAACCACCCCACGCGATCGTACATGTCACGTGTTGATGGCAGTGCTTCGCCCTTGGCATATTTAGAGAGCATGGCCCGGCTTTTAGGACTGAGGCCAAGCAAGTCCAGTTGATCGGACGTACTCAGTCCCCATAGCTGAAACAGCTTTATGACGAGCGTGGCCAGTGCCTTGCGGGAATCGGCCGACTCCAAGGCGACTTCATCGTTTTTGGGATTTGTCTGTGCCATGGCAATTATCTCCTGATCGCAAGTAGACAATATATGTATAAAACTAAACTTATTTTGTTTATTTGACAACATGATTTTACATATCTATGGTTGGCTTGAGCAGACGCCAAGCGTAATGGATTAGGCAGTAGATAAAGCCATTGAATATGGTTATGATGCACTTGGCGTGATGGTGTCGGCCTTGGCCGAGGCGTAGCGCGGAACCAACCGATTATCATGATAGGTGACCAAATATGAATCCGGTAAAAAGAGTTTTCGACATATTCCAAGGCCTCAAAAGAACAGCCGGTCCTTTGACATGGAACTAACACCCTTTGACCGCCTACTGGAGATTTGCGGGCAGAGCTGTCTTCCATTCACCCTCCATGAGCATAGGCCTTCGCGGACAATGGAGGATGCAGCGCAAACCCTGGCCTTCGATGTGGAGCGGATAGTAAAGACCATTGCCTTCCGTACCAGGAACGGTGTGCTGGTACTGGCCGCGCTTCGCGGCACCCGGCGCGTGGATTACCCGAGGCTTGCGGCCCTGGCGGGTGTCAACCGCCGCGACCTTGCACCGCTTTCGCCGGAGGAGGTGCGGGAACTCCTTGGGGTCGAGCCGGGGAGCGTCTCGCCCTTGCCGCTCAGAAAGGATGCCAACGTTTTCATCGATGACGACGTGTTGACGATCCTGCCAACCATCTACTGCGGCATCGGCCGCCCGGACCGGACCCTGGAGATTGTGCCGGCTGATCTAACGCAACTGACCGGCGGCATGGTCGGCGGGTTTTCGCGGTGAAATAAAAGTTAAAAAGCTGTTCCCTATCCTGTGGTTCGTTCAACCGAGTATTTTTGCATGATTAACTTCAAGCTGCTTTCACCACGCCGCGACCGCACGGCGGCCATGCCTTTCATCATGTTGACCGTGCTGATCGATATGGTGTCGATCGGCCTGATCATTCCCGTGTTGCCGTCGTTGGTCGGAAGTTTCACCGGCTCACAGTCAGATCAGGCGTTCTGGTATGGCGCCGTGGTGTTCGCGTTCGGCATCGCGAACTTTTTCGCTTCGCCGATCCTCGGTGCGCTGTCCGACGCTTACGGCCGCCGCCCGTTGCTCTTGCTCGGTTTTTGCGGACTCGGCCTCAATTTTATCGCAACCGGGCTCGCGACGGCATTGTGGATGCTGATCGCGGTGCGGCTGGTGGGCGGTGCGATGCAGGCTAACGCGGCTGTTGCTAACGCCTATGTGGCGGATATCACGGTTCCCGAAGAACGTGCCAAGCGTTTCGGCATGTTGGGCGCGATGTTCGGCGTTGGCTTCATCGTCGGGCCGGTCATGGGCGGTCTTTTGGGTGCGATCACTATACAGCTCCCGTTTTTCGTCGCCGGCGCCTTTGCAATGATTAACTGGCTCTACGGATATTTTGTGTTGCCCGAGTCGCTCCCTGTCGAGCGCCGGAGCCCATTCCACTGGCGGATGGCAAACCCGCTCGTGTCGCTGCGCGCACTGACCCGGCTGAGCGGTGTCGGCCGCTTGGTTGCCGTGGTTGCGTTGAGCGGGCTTGCCCAATTCGTGCTGTTCACCAGTTGGGTGCTGTACACGACCTTCAAGTTCGGCTGGGGGCCGCGGGAAAACGGCTGGTCGCTCGCGGCGGTCGGTATCATGTCGTTGGTCGTGCAGGGTTTTCTGCTCGGACGCCTGCTGAAGCGCTTCAGTCCGCGACGACTTGTGGTAGCAGGGCTGGTTTCGTCGTCCATCGCCTACGTATTGTGGGGCTTAGCCAGCCAAGGCTGGATGATGTACGCGGTGATCTTCCTTAATCTGCTTAGCTATACGATTACCGCATCGCTGCAAAGCATCATCTCCGGCGCCGCCGACCCGCAAAGCCAGGGGCAGGCGTTGGGGGCGGTCAACTCCCTGAACAGCCTGATGGCGGTGGTGGCGCCCTTGTTCGGTGCGCCGCTGCTTGCTATGGTTTCCCATTTGCCGCGTGGCGATTGGCGCATCGGCGCGCCGTTCTACTTTTGCGCCCTGCTGCAAGCCGCATCGCTGGCCCTGGCGCATTCTCACTTCCGCAACGAGGGCCGTGCGCCGCCCGCGACCATAGAAGCGGCTTGAAATCCTGATCTAGACGAGGATAAAACGATACCCGAGATAAGATCAGACAATCTCTTGATCCAGACGGTAGACAACTGGTAATCATCATATGGCCAGAAATATAGAAATAAAGGCGCGGTATTTCATCAACTCAGCGCGTATATCGATCTGCTCAATCAAGCTGCGCTTGATGCTAGAGCTTTTTGAATATCACAAATAACAGGAGTCAAAATGTCCGCTAAACTTCTTGAAGGAAAGGCCGTTGCCGAAACCGTATTAAAAGACGTGGCTGCGCGGGTCGAAGCCCTGAAAATACGGGGTATCTCGCCCGGACTCGGCACCATTTTAGTCGGGAGCGATGGAGCCAGCATCAGTTACGTCAACAAAAAGCACGAAACGTGCAGGTCTGTCGGGATCGAATCCTTTCATATCGAGATTCCGGAAGACGGCACGCAGGAAGATCTCCTCAGGGCCGTTCACGAGTTCAATATGAACGTCAATGTCGATGCCTACATTATCCAACACCCGCTGCCACAGGGGTTTGACTTTAATCAGGCCCTGATGCAAATGGCTCCTGACAAGGATGCCGATGGCCTGCATCCTGTCAATCTGGGACGCCTGGTATTGCAGGAACCGGGCCCCATTCCCTGCACACCGGCTGGTATTCAGGCAATACTCCAACATTATGAAATACCAGTGGCGGGAAAAGAGGTTGTTATTGTCGGGCGTGGGCCTACCCTGGGCCGCCCCCTTTCTCTTTTACTCACTCTCAAGCAGCCTTATGCCAATGCCGCCGTAACGGTGGTGCATTCCGGCATAAAGGATCTCGCCGCCTACACGAGGCGTGCTGACATTGTCATTGCCGCCGTAGGCAGTCCGGGCATTGTCAAGCCGGACATGATAAGGGCGGGGGCAACCGTCATAAGCGGCGGCATAAGCTGGGAAGGCAAAAAACTGTTGCCTGACGTTGACGAATCCGTTGGCGAAGTGGCGGGCTGGATTACCCCGAGATTGGGTGGAGTCGGACCGACTACTGTAGCGATGTTGCTGCGAAATACGGTAATGGCCGCCGAAGTCCGTGCTCACGGAAGGTAGGCCCCCGGCTTAACATCGTATGAACTTGGAAAGGAGCAACATGCCGATTTCTCGTACCTGGCACGGTGCGGTGCCCCATGAACATGGCGATGCCTTTGCTATTTATCTGGAAAAAACCGGGATTCAGGAATCACGGTCGATACCGGGCAATGCCGCCGCATACGTGCGTCGTGTCGATCAAGGTGGTTATTCGCATTTTTTTCTTTGTACCCTGTGGCACTCTTGGGAAGCTGTTCGGGCCTTTGCCGGCGCGACGCCAGAGATTGCGGTGACATACCCCGAGGATGACAACTATGGCCTCATCTCAGACCCGATAGTCATCCACCAAGAGGTCAATTCCGACCAAAACCCATTTGCCTTCTTCTGTCATTCCGGTGGATCGCCTACGGCTGCGCCTGGTTTGGCGCCGTGACAAGACCGCGGTTTCCGCGAGATTGCTCTGCGTGCTGGCCCCTGAGGCCAGAAGTTATCGTTAACATGGGAGTCATTGAATGAAATTGAAACCATTCCGGCTTGAGCGGTATTTCGCGCAATACGAATTCACAGCCCCATATCTGCTTTGCTGCTCCGACTGCGAGAGCCTTTCCGTGGGAGACTTGCTCAGGCTTGAGCAAAATGCCCATGAAGAGCTGTCGTCGCTTTGGCTCGGATATACGGAATCCCTTGGCAGCCCCGAACTGCGGGCACAGATCGCCTCCCTTTATCCGAATATCTCCCCTGGGCAGATTCTCGTTCATGCCGGTGCCGAAGAAGCAATATTCAACTTTATGAATGTTGTTCTTAGTGCCGGCGATCAGATCATCGTTCATTCTCCCTACTACCAGTCCCTTGGGGAAGTGGCTCGCAGTATCGGCGCGGATGTGACCGAGTGGCCGGGAAATCCCGATCGCGGCTGGGAGCTGGATTTGCAGTTCCTTGTGGAGAATGTGACTGACAGGACCAGGGTCGTTGTCGTCAACGTCCCCCACAATCCGACCGGATATCTGCCCGACCCCCGGTTCATGCAAGAATTGTCAGCTCTCTCGGATAAGCGGGGATTTCTCGTGTTTTCCGATGAAGTGTATCGGGGCCTGGAATATGACCCTGCCGACAGATTGCCGTCGTTCGCGGAAATAAACGAACGGGGCATTTCTCTCGGCGTCATGTCCAAAACCTATGGGCTTGCCGGGCTGCGCATCGGGTGGGTCGCGACCCGCAACAAAGAGCTGTTCGACGCACTTGCCGCGTTCAAAGACTACACCACGATCTGCAACAGCGCCCCCAGCGAGTACCTTGCCACCCTGGCCTTGCGCCATCGTAACCCGATTGTCGAACGGAATCTGGGGATAATCCGGGGCAACCTGGGTCTGCTCGCATCGTTTTTTGCCAGGCACCGGGATCTTTTTGAGTGGCATGAACCAAAGGCCGGCCCGATCGCCTTTCCGCGCTATCTGGGGGCATCGGTCGAGCAATTCTGCGCCGAGCTGGTACGACAATCCGGAGTGCTGCTGCTTCCCGGAACCCTTTACGGCCAAGGATACGATTGTTTTCGCATCGGGTTTGGGAGGAACAATCTGGCTGAGTGTTTGCCAAGGTTGGAGCAGTTTCTGGAGAATGGCAGATAAGTTGTTGCAAGCCCAATTCAAAGGAGTGGATGAGGAACATGTTCGTTATCGTACTTACCTATGTGGAGCCGCTTGACGTGGTGGACAGGTATCTTGCCGCCCATGTGGATTATCTGGAAAGGCAGTATGAAGCGGGGATTTTTATTGCCTCGGGCCGGCGGATTCCGCGTACCGGAGGGGTGATTCTGGCGCGGGCCGAGAGCCTGCCTGCCCTGCAGGAGATCCTGGGGCAGGACCCCTTCTGCGTGCATGGCGTGGCCAAATACGATGTTATCGAGTTTTCGCCCAGCATGGCAGCGCCCGAGCTGTCCTGGTTGATTGAATCGTAAGGCGTATCTATAGTTTTGCCGCCCGCAATGAAAGTTTATTGAACTTGCTTTTTCAATATCAGATGTCCCTATCAGCCATTTCCGGAACTTGGGATGGGTGGCATTCAATTCGATCACAACAAAACAGGGCTTCGTCGAGCATATACTTGAGATGTTCTATCTCTTGGGGGCTATAGACCTTGGAACCTGCTTCAAGGGCAGCTTTGATGCGGTTTATCTTCTCGACAATATTGTAGTAGCTTTGCCCGACACATTTATTGATGTCTAAAAGGCATAAATCCTTTTCAGTGTTCTGAGTTGCATCTTGAGCAAATGCGCTGCAAGTTAGTAATACGAATATAAAAGCTGAGATAAGAATCTGCTTCATGTTTTTGTCTCCTGTGTGGTTTGGGGAGTGGTAACTGCTCTAGGGATCACCGGGGCCACGCCTTTTGCGGCATCCGGTGATCCCCTTCGTTAGATTTCAAAATTCCGTTCCTTCAACTCCTCACAAGCACCATCAAGCCCTGGAAACATTGAACCTGCTGTGATCCCCATGTACCTAAGTTCTTGGATAACTTTGTCGCGGTCACGGACAGGAAGATCAATCGCCGATAGATATGTCTTGGCTGGCGACTCAAAAGATTTGATGTATGACTCAATGTCATCAATATTCGTAACCGTTGATGTAGCTTGTTGTGGAATCATTCTTTCGTTTTCAATTGCCATAAACTCGCCAACCGAAAGATGAGGGATGGGATTTAGTAAATTTGTTATTGGTTTTAAATCTGATTTCCACAGCCCTTGGTTGAAGACATATATTCTTACGTTGTCTGTCGGCAAAGCCTTTTCTACCTGTTCTTTAGATAATCCGCGATAGGCGAAAAAAGCCGCAACATAAGGGGAGTAAGTCCAATCCAGAAGTGGAGTAGGGTAACCATGATGTTGCACTAAATTGAAAAATGCACCATTCTCATTTGGCACTTCAAGATTAAAAACATGTTTTGTCCTTGAACTGAGATGCCTGTGTAAAGATTGAATGTCTTCGTTGAGAAACCTCTCTAAATCGGCTCGACCAGTACGATGAAACGATGTACGCAACCTCGATGGTTTGTTTTGTCCCCGAAATATGAAACTAGAACCTTTTAAGCTTGAAATGTCAGCTTTATACGTGTCCCAATCTATTCCACGGGGCACTAGATTTGAAGGTTGGTCGGCTTGTGATCGAGGTAAAGTGCAACTACCTGATGCTCCTCTTTCACTTGTCCACGTCAATGTAAGAGTCTCGCCTGTACATGCACCATGAACATCAGCGTAATCTGATACGAAAGCATCTTCAGAGTACAACTGTTTAATATTGTTCCATGGTTCTAGAAATCCATTTGAAGGATTGATCGCCTTTATTTGGCCAGTACGAACTTGAAACTCGTGATATGTCTGTCAGTGTCAATAAGGGAATAG
>PJFB01000011.1 GCA_003574895.1 Geobacter sp. | reverse complement strand
TCGTAGCACTGCACGTTCTGGCTGCCGTTGCGGGTGTTGGGGATGTTCTGGTCGATGCCGTAGGTGGTGCCGTACCCCCCCTGGTTGGCCACGGCATTGCCATGGGCCGAGAAGGCCTTGATGACCTGGTCTTTCTGGTTGGCCCCGGTGAACAGGGTGGAATTGACCTTGCCCCAGGTGGTGGTGGAGAGGTTCCTGTAGCGGGCCGCAATGCTCTGGAAGTCCCAGGCGTACTGGCGGGGGGTCTTGCAGTCGTTGAACGGGTCGGTGTCGTTGTTCTGGTCGCTGTGGCACCCCAGGCAGTGGTTGGTCACCTTGGCCGCCTCGGTGCGCTCGTTGGCAGTGCCGATGTTGCTGGCCAAAAACTGCACCGCAGAGGTGCTGCTGTAGAAGGTGGGCCGCTCGCCGGCCTTCCAGATCACCAGGTCAACCTTGGCGTTCTGCACCGAGGTGTAATTCTTGAGATCAAAACCTTCATGATATCTGGCATCGATAATGCCTTGCGAAGTCGCTTCCCAGTGGCAGGCATAGCATTGCTTGTTGGTGACCGTCACCCCCTGCACATGGTGGGAGTTGCCGTTGAACTGCCCCATGATGTCCATGCGGGCTTTTATGACTCCGCTGTGGCATTTGGTGCAGTCTTGTGGGAGCGAAAACGCGGAATGCTTGGGCACCGGCTTGCTGTTGGCATGGCAGTTGTTGCACGCCTGGGCATCGGCGTGGCTGTCGGCAAAACGGTGCTGGTGGCAGTCGGTGCAGATGCGGCCCGAGTTGTGGCCGTCGCCGTTGTTCGATTGAAAATGTCTGCTGGTTGCGGTGTGGCAGACGTTGCAGATGCCGTTGTAGGGTTTCAGCGGGTCCGAGTTGGCATAGTCGGTGCCGCTCTGCTTCTTGGTGAACACAACCGTGGATCTGGTAAGAGGCACACCGAACTTGCCGTCCGTGGTGGTGGCCACCTTGTCGTGGGTCATGTAGATGTTGCTGTCGCCGTGGGGGTCGTGGCAGTCCCAGCAGAACTTGCCCCCCCGCCAGGTCCCCATGGGGTTGCCGTTGGCGTCCCAACCGCCGCTGGTGAGGAAGTCGCCGTAATGCTTGAAACTGAAATGGGCGGAAGAGGCCCGGGCCTTCTTGGGCTTGATGAAACCGGTGCCAGGATCGAAACCCAGCTGATACCTGGGCTGGCTGTAGTCGTGGCAGCCGTTGCACTGGCCCCCGGAATCGTCGTCGTGGCACTGCAGGCAGACTCCCATCATGACGTACTGGTTCTTGACGTCCGCCTTCTGGGCCGCGGTCCAGAATCCAGCCCCGGTATTGTGGATGGTGGCGTCCGTGTCGTGGCAGCCGCTGTTGCGGCAGCCGGTTGTATAGACTATGCCGCTGTGCTTGGCCTTGACAGCATCCGCTGACACCTGGGGCGAGAGGCTCTCGCTGCTGTTGTGGCACCCGAGGCATTCGCCCACCAGCCCCTGCATGTGGCAGTAGACGCATTCCTTGTCGAAGCGGTTGTTGAATTGCTGATGCTGGCGCAGGCGGAACGGGTTGGTGGGATCGTTGTGCAGCACGCTGTTGTCGTGGCAGTACCAGCAGGGATTGGTGGTGGGGAAGTTGGCCGCCGGGTTGCCCGATACCGGGTAGTTGCCCGACGAGGAGTAGCGGCCATGGCCCGATACCACCCATTGGTCCGTGTTGATCCTGGTCCGCTCGCCGCCGTTGATCACAAAGCCGAAGCTGTCCACATCCCCGCCCGTGGCGGTGGTGGCCTGGTGGCAGGAAAGGCATATCACGCCGCTGTTTACTCCGCCCCCCCAAACCGGCTCCTCGCCAACGTGGCAGGTGGTATTGGAGCACTTCTTGGTGGTGATGTCGTAGCTCCCGCCATCCTTGAAATCGATGTCCTTGGTTTTATTGACGTGGAAGCTGGCATTCACGTGGGCCGCCTCGCTCATGGCACCGGCCGGGATGCCGTCCGTATGGCAGTCCTTGCAGGCCCCGGCCACGGTCTTGACGTGGCAACTGTCGCAGGAGTAGTTGGACTGGGTGTGGCGGGAGTGGGAGTTGGCCCGGGGCTTTCCGGGGCCTTCGTTGGGGAACATCGGCATGGCCCCCATCCATTCGCTGCCGGCGGGCCAGCCGGTCAGCACGGCCATGACATTGCCGTTACTGTCTTTGGTGACGCCGTCGTGGCAGCCGGCGGCGTTGCAGCTGCCCCGGGGATGGCCGTGGCAGGAGTTGCACTCGGTCTTCTCGGACCAGCCCACGACCCGGACGTCGTTGGGATCGGGGGTAACTGTGCCGTCGCTGTGGCAGTAGCTGTTGTTGCAGATCTTGGTTGCTGCGTTATAACTGGCCTTGGGCTGGCCCACAATGTCCCACTGGGTGGGCATGGCCACGTCCACCTTGCCGTTGACGTGCTTCTTCAGGGAGGAGATGTTGGTCAGGGTGTTGTCCGTGGCCACGGTGTTGTTGTGGCAATAGTAGCAGGGATACTTGCGGATCCATTGGGCGCCCACCAATTTATGGTGACCATTGGAGGACATGGTCAGGTCCGGGGTGCAGACCCCGGTGCTGCTCCAGTGCCCCTGGATGGCTGCGCAGTTGGCCTGGGTGCTGTCGGCGGCGGTCCCCCTGTGGCACGAATAGCAGGTGGTGCTCCTGGTGTCGGACCAGGTGGGCAGCATCATGGGCGCGCCCCACTTGCCCGTGTCCGGGTCGATGCGGCCGCTGCTGTGGCAGTAGAGATCGCTGCAGGTGCCGTTGCGGGCCGGGTTCTGGCTGGGCAGGTAGTTGGGATAGCTCAGATCGCCGCTGTAGGTGCCACCTGTATTGGGCGCGGTGGTAAACCGGACAACGAGCGACCGGTTACCGACGCTGGTGGCATGGGCAAATGGGGATGATTCGCTTAGATGATTTGAATGGCATTTTGCACAGCTTCCAGCGTCATTGCCCAGATACTGCCCGTGTTTTCCCCCATGCTTACCGTCAGATGGCGGAGCTCCGTGGCAAGCGCCGCAACCGGAGGTTTCCACGGTAAGCTTGGGGCTTCCCCAAGTGGGGGTGGTTTTCTCGAAGTGGCAGTTTACATTGGAACATTCGCCGAGTTCGGCCGATCCGCTCTTGTCTGAGGTTTGCGCAAACGCGGAGGTGCTGTTCCCGTAAGCCGGGTAATACGTTGTGACCAGTGAATTGTTGATGCGCGACGACAACTTGATCCTGTTGTTGCTGTCGCGGGAGTGACGTGAATTATAGCTTATGCTTCCGGGGTGGCATTTGGAACAGGTCGCGGCATCCGCCCCCCCGGCCATATGGGTGCGGTGATTGCCCTGAACCCCGCCGCTGGAAGGGTTTCTGAAAGAGGCATCCTCGGGCCTGATGTCCTGCATGGACCTGGTGCCATGACAATCGTAGCAGCCCAGGGAGGCCTCGGCCTCTTGTTGCGGCAAACTGAAGGTAATCGCCAATAGAAAGAGTATAACCATTATTGGCAAGGGTCTCACGATGTTAACTCTCCTGGTGCAAACGGATTTCCAACTCGGCAGACAGGGTACGTTGACGGACCTTTAATTTCAAATTTTAATTAAAGCAATAAATAGGCCAATTTCGCACAGGACGCAAACAAAGTGTGGCCTAATTATTTGATATTAATCATTGATTTACAGGTTTGGCACAACATGATCCGCAAAAAACATCGGGAGGAAGCGGGGGGTGTGGAAAGGAGATTATCAGGGAGACGCCGAATAGAGTAAATACCTTCTTTGTATCTCATGGTGGCCCAGACAGGGTAAGCGCCTGAACCCCTGAATGGAGTCACCTCCACGGACAAGAGGTGACTCCACAGACAATCGCGTCAACTAGAAAAAGTAATAGGCGCACAAGCGGAAGGTGTTGTCCACGCCGCTGGCATTTTTCCCGGCAACGCCATTGACATTGCCGTATCTTGTTTCGATATTCTGCCACTCGGTCGCCAGCCTGATGGCGGCATTTAGGTCATAGGTCACGTTGGTGTAGAACTGCCGCGAAAAGCGCTGGTAGTTGGATATCCCGTCGAAGTCCGACCTGTCGTAGGGCTGGCGGGAACCATAGCCGGCGGTAAAGCCCAGGTCCTGGATGGGGAAGAATTTGAGCTGGCCGATGAAGCCCCAGTTTCTGGCCGGCGACTGGTGGCCCGTGGGGTCGAAGGTGTTGGATACGGCCGCGGGTGTGCCGACCACAGCCGTGGAGGTAGCGCCGCTGTAAGCCAGGTTGGCGGCCCCGTAGGCCTGCCCCTCGAACGCCACGGTCATGGTCCGGTCATGGCCGTCTCGCGAGCCGTGGAGTGGGACAAAAGCGTACATGCCGTAGCCCCACGTATCCAGGCTGTGGTTGGCGTTGCTGGGCGCCTTGCCGGTGCCGTAGAGCCCGAAGAATCCCACGGTGAGAGGTTTCATGGAGAGGCTCATGTAGCCGGGGGCCGTGCCGAGCGATTTGTTGATGTAGAAGGCCTGGCCGGCATAGTTCACGCTGGGGCCGTATTCGCCGGTGGCGCTGCTGTTGTTGTTGCCGAACTGGTTGGGGTCCTGCACTGCCAGAGCGAACTGCAGATGGTTGTCGGCATTGAGTGCCAGCGTATGGGTCACCCTGATCTGGGGCACCCGGGGCCCATAGGGAGCGCCTTGGGGGGCGGCGGTGCGGAAGTCCTCGGTGGAGGCGATCATGGGGGCGAACATGTCCCAGTACTGGCCGAACAGGACCTGGGTGTGGGGCCAGTCAATCGTGCCGTAGGCCAGACGCAGGCGGGGCATGGGGCTTTCGGAGGCGGCAGAGTTGTCTCCGTAGAAATCCACCTCCAGGAGCCCGCCGGTCTTGGCACCGCTGAAAGTGGGCCCGCCAACCTTGAACCAGATACGAGACTGCTTCATGGAGAAGATCGACTGTTCCTGATTGGCCGCTGTCTCGGTGCTTGTTATGGCCTTGGAAGGAATGGCCCCGCTACTGGGGGTAATGACACCGCCATTCCCCAGGTTGACGGAGTTGTAGGCATAGTCGAGCTTGATGTAGCCGCCGATGGACAGCTTGAACTTGCTGGTTACCTCGGTGGACATCTTCCCGTAGATACCGGGCGCAACTTCGGGGGACGGCTGACTGTCGGTGTTGTAGTCCGCTGCCATGGCGGGAGCCGTCATTAGCAGGGCCGTTGCGACCAAACCAGGTAGTGTCTTCATTCTCTGCCTCCCATGCAAATGTATTTACAAAATAATTTACAAAAAGGTTAGCAAGATTATGGAGTTTATCAAGCAGCCTGGAAACAAATTACAACCTTTGCCCTGAATCCCGCCCTTCCTCGTAGACAGGACAACTTGTTTGCCGCCCTGCCACCAATCAGTTTGAATAATCGATCGACACGTTAGGTGCTATACACCAGATCTGGATTTCGTCTTCTATGACGTTCTGGGCGATGTTGTCTGTGGCGGTTTTGCCATGCCGATTCGCGAAGGAAAGGCGGAAGAGATCTATATCGTTTGTTCCGGCGAAATGATGGCCATGTATGCAGCTAATAACATCGCCAAAGGCATTCTCAAATACGCCAGCTCGGGCAAAGTCCGCCTGGCAGGGCTGATCTGCAATGCCAGAAAGACCGACAAGGAGTTTGAACTGGTCACCGCACCGGCCAAAAAGCTCGGTACCCAGATGATCCATTTCGTACCCCGTGACAACCAGGTGCAACGGGCGGAGATGCGCCGGATGACAGTCATCGAATATTCGCCCGACCATCCCCAGGCCCATGAATACCGGACCCTGGCACAGAAGATTCTCGACAACAAGATGCTGGTCATTCCAAAACCATTGGAGATGGATGAGCTGGAAGAGTTGCTGATGGAGTTCGGGATTATGGAGGCAGATGATGAAGCCAACGTAGGCGTGGTTGAGGCGGCATAACACTCCGTCCTGTGTATTATCTTTTTCTGATGGAAACAACAAGGGCCAGGCAGCTTGTTTGATAAAGTAGCCTGGCCCCTTTTTATCTCCCCGCACCAAAATAACCTGTGGATTATTATTTATATTGCTTAAAATAATCTATATGTTATTATTTTGATGTATAAAATAATACAGAGGTTATTCCAATGCTGCCGAAATACAAACTCATAGCGCGTCAACAGCTCGACAAAACGCTGTCTGACTATGCCGCCTTAAAACAGAATTCACCGCCGGTTAAAGGTTGGATACGTGCCATCCGTGAAGCACTCGGCATGTCGGGCAAGCAGCTGGCAAACCGCCTGAAAGTCAGTCAGCCGCGCATCCCCAGGCTGGAGCAGGATGAGCTGTCAGGCGTCGTCTCTCTGAAAACCATGCGGCAAGCAGCCGAAGCAATGGATTGCGTGTTCGTCTATGCCATTGTTCCCCGCACGACGCTAGAGGAATCCGTCCGGGCACAGGCTCGCAAGGTTGCCGAATCCAGAACACAACGGGTGTCGCACTCCATGCTGCTCGAAGCGCAAAGTCTGTCAGACAAGGAACAACTCGCATCGCTTGATGCTGCCGTTGATGAACTCGTGCGGGAGATGCCCAAAGATCTCTGGGAAAGCACGCCATGAACTTTGATTATCCCGATGGGGCAACGCCGCTTGACGCGGATGAAGCGCAAGGTCTGCTGCTTTCCCACATCACCAGCCGGGGGGAACTGGACCGCTGGGAACAGGAAAATATCAGCGAGGCCGAGGCATGGGCATTTCGCCGCAAACCGAAAGATATCCTCACCATTGGCTTCCTCAAGCGAATGCACAAAAGGATGTTTGGCAATGTCTGGCGCTGGGCGGGAGAAAGACGCACCAGCGGAAAGAATATCGGCGTTGATATGTGGCAGATAGACACCGGCTTGCAGGATCTCTGTGCCGACTGCGCCACCTGGATTGAATACGGCACCTATCCACCGGATGAGATAGCGGCACGCTTTCATCACCGTCTTACCGCAATCCACCCCTTCTCCAACGGCAACGGACGCCATGCCCGGCTGATGACCGATATTCTGCTGGTGCATCTATTGGGACAACCGCGCTTTACCTGGGGAAGCGGCAATCTGGTTAATGCCGGTGACTGCCGACAACAGTATATCAATGCACTCCGCGCCGCCGACCGGCTCGATTACAGCCAGTTGCTGGCGTTTGTGCGCTCATGATTCCCAGTGCGGATGCAAGCGCTTGACCGGTTTTGAGGGTTATGAAGATTTTGTTCGGCTGATCGGGAAGAGTCTGTAGGTCTTTTGCAGAACAACAAAGGCGGCCGATTGGCCGCCTTTTGAATTAAGTATGGTGTCCCGGTAATTCCTCAATGTCTTTATATCTTATGGTTTACTTTTTGAATTGCAGTTTACTTTTTAATTTTTGGTTGACAAACAACACAAAAATGGATAAAACCTCCATAACGCTTCAAAACTTGGAGGTTGAAATGGAATCGAGAAAGCCATGGGAAATTCATGATGCTCTGACATCCGACAAGCTTTGCACTGTTGGTTCATTACTTGCCGACATCCGTAGAAAAGCTCTTGATATATACGACCCCGATGAAGGTGATGGTACATGGTGCAATGAGTGCACAATCTACCAAAGAACTCTGAACATTCTGAAACGATCAACCGATAACTACCCTTGGTTACGGGTGAATGATACTGGACTGTATTTTGTCATGTTCATAGGCGATATTCCAGTGCGTTATTACAAAGGGCAATTCGATAAGCCGAATAAACGCTCATTGACTATCAGAACTGATGAGTTGATACCACACGAGCAGCTCTGCCTACTTGATCCAGAAAACTTTCACTGGTACTGGCGGATCATTTTGGAAACAGATGAAAACAGGATGGCATCCCGAATTGGGATAGCTCAATTCCGCGAAGGAACGGAAGTTATGCGGAATCTGTGGACATTCCCGCAGCATGCGATAACAAACATCTCGCTTGTAACATCAGAAAAGAGAGAGCCGACAATCTTGGCTCCGCCTACTATTTCGCTCAAAACCAAAGATACTACGGACGGAAAGGAAGTTGGGAATGGCTGAAAGCGAACAGTTTTTTGGGAACCGATTACGGGTTGCAAGAACGTTCAATGGGTACACGCTTGCCGAGGTCGGCGAAGCAATTTGCACAACACGCCAATACATTCAAAAGTTGGAAGTCGATGATTCTTGTTCTCCGCCTTCTGTTACTACGGTAGATGCGCTGGCATCACTTCTCAATGTTGAACCTGGTTTTTTCTATTCGCCGCTACTTGACGAGGTTCAGGAAGAGGAGTGTCATTTTAGAAAAGCAAAAACAACACCTGTCAACATTCGAACAAGAGCAAGATCCTACGGAACCTTTTTTGGTCAGATACTGAAATACGTCGATTCACATGTTGACTTACCTGTACTAAAGATTCCGGTAGAAAATGTGCCTTCTCCGCAATCTCTCAATGCGGAGCACATCGAGAAAATAGCTGCAACATCCCGGCTTGCTTGGAATCTACACCCAGATGAGCCGATACACAATGTTACAAGAACGCTTGAAAATGCTGGCTGTGTGGTTACAACTTTCCATGGGGTTTCGGAAAAGGTCGATGCTTTTTCATTTATTCGTTCAAGAGCAGTAATTGTCAGCAATACAGCCAAAGGAAATACGGCCAGAAGTCGGTTTGATAGGGCGCATGAAGGCGGCCACGTTGTGCTTCATCGAGGCATTGAATCTGGCGATCCCTTGTTAGATGAGCAGGCAAATCAGTTTGCCAGCGCTTTCCTTTTGCCTCGGAACGCGTTCATTCGGGAGTTTCCGAAAAACAATAAGTTGTACTGGCCTAAGATTCTCGAAATGTCAATAAGATGGGGTGTTAGTCTTCAGGCACTGATCAGGAGAGCGTATGACCTAAGTATTATTGATCCGGTTAAATACCGGTATGCCCACGTTTATATCAATAAGTACATAAAAGAAGATGTTTTGGCTTCAATCGCGCCGCCGGAAGAAGTTCCTGAAATATTGCCTCAAGTTATCTCCTTACTGCGCGATAGCAAAGGATTAATCGTTTCCGATATTGCGGAAAGCCTTCATGTTAAACCGGAAGTACTTAATAGTTTCGGAATATTCGATAGTCCGGGAAGTAATCCCCCAAAGAATGTCATTTACTTGGAAAAGCAGAGGAAAATCTAGCGTAAGGAGTTCGAGATGAAAAAGGATAGCAACAATCTCTTTGTGGAACGACGCCCCGAAGGTGATTATGCGGTACGGAAGCCAAATTCGGAAAGGGCAAGCGCGGTTGCACCAACTCAAGCACAAGCAATTGAACGTGCGAGACAATTAAAACCAGATGCCGCCATTCATGTCGAACGCGTAAGAAACACCTCTACTGGGAATCCGGATAAATGGCGGAAACCGTAAAGCGCTAACTAGGTGATTTTTACAGAATTCCAGGGACAGCATACTTAATCATCCAACTCTTCCATCAACTGCTTCAACTCCGTCAAACGCTCCTGCGCAACCATCCAGACTGTCTTCAAATCAACTCCCATGTAATCGTGAATCAGCACATCCCGCATACCGGCCATCTTGGCCCATGGAACTGCGGGATGTTTCCGGCGAAATGCCGCCGGTATATGCTTGGTCGCCTCACCAAGCACCTCCAGACTCCTGATCACGGCATTGACGGTCTTTTTGTCTGCCGCGAAATCATCGAAGGTCATGCCAGCGGTAAATTCCTTGACCTCTGCTATAGCCGTGCGAATATCGTCCAGATAATCGGCTATCTCGCGCCCTTTAGACATACTCCACCTCTGCCAGGATACGCTTGCCGATAGCCGGCTTGAGGGCCGTTTCCATTACCAGATCGACCTTACCATGGAGCTTGGCTTCAAGGAATTCCCGCAGATCAATGAAGTCGAACAAGTCGATGTCGCGGTTGAAAGATACAAGGATGTCGATATCGCTCCGCTTGCGCTGCTGTCCACGGACATAGGAACCAAACAGGCCGAGGCGCTGCACGCCATAACGCGTCATGATCTCCGGCTTGCTGTTCCTGATTATGTTGATGATTTCCTGTTTGCCCATGATCGTGTAATACCATAAAAAAAAGGGCGCTGCAATCAGCGCCCTTTCGTTTCCAACTATTTGAGATTTTTTCTTTATCCATCTCCACCTAGGAATTTCAGGGACATCTTCTCAATTCCTTTTCCCGACTTGGACTTCCGGGACCATCTTGCTTACCTCACTCCCACGGATTACAAACTCTCACCCAGCACCGCTCCATATCCTTGACATTGTGCGTAACCACAATCAACCCATGGGCCGCAGCGGTGGCGGCAATGAGCGAATCTAAATTACCGGGGAATTCCGGGAACCAGGCTTGGGGTCCACGAAAAGCACGAAACACACGAACGAATCACGGGATGATCCTTTCAACCACGGCCTTTTGGTTGCTCCCGAAATTTACAAGGAGCCCGAGCCTTAAACCGGTTGCCTTCAAATAGTTCAGAACCTGTGAGCGATGCTCGCCGGTTAGTTCTCGTAATGCCTTCAGTTCAACGATGATCTTTTCGTAACAGACCAAATCCGGCCTGTACGATTGCTTCAACACCTCTCCTTTATACCTCAATACAAGCTCTTGCTGAGCCACGAAAGGGACACCTCTTTTCCCGAGTTCCTTTTCAAGACATTCCTGATAGACCGCTTCGAGAAATCCGCACCCCATTTCACGATAAACTTCAAAGACAGCGCCCTGAATGGCATAACTTTCATCTCTGAATAACAACCCGCTGTCCATATTTTCGTGCCTTTCGTGCGTTTCGTGGACAATTGCCTTGTGGAATAACAGTGGGGGAAACCGGGGACACTCCCCGTATTCACTCACCCCTCTACCTCAGCACCCAGCTCCCGCAAAATCTCCGCCTCAATCTGCTTCGCATCGGGCAGTTTCCCGGCCAGTTCTCTGGGGAGATCATGGGTCAGAGTGTATTCCGCCACCCCTACCGGCTTGCCTATACCGAGGAAATCCAACAGGTAGACATCCTTCATCGCCTCATCTGCCTGCCCGGCCAGATGTTCCGGTAGTGTTGCGGCAAAGTTATGTTGCTTTTCCGCCAAGATATGACGTTCGTATGCTTGCCCATTGATCTGCTTCAGCAGGACATTGCGGCTCAAGCCCTGTTCGGCAGTCATCCGCAGGTAATAGGCGCGGGCCTCTTTAACCTTTACCTTCGTCATGATGGTGATGTTCTGGCCCCAGGGAATTTCTCTAACAAGCTGTTGGAGATTTTACTAAATCCCAAGGCCATCTTACTCAACTCATTCCCACGGATTACAAACCCTCGCCCCGCATCTCTCCATGTCCCTGACATTCCGCGTAACCACAATCAATCCATGTGCCGCAGCGGTGGCGGCAATGAGCGAATCTAAAATTACCGGAGGATTCCGGGAACCAGGCTTGGAGTCCACGAAAAGCACGAAATACACGAACGAATCACAGGATGATCCTTTCAACCACGGCCTTTTGGTTGCTCCCGAAATTTACGAGAAGCCCGAGCCTTAAACCGGTAGCTTTCAAATAATTCAAAACCTGTGAACGATGCTCACCAGTTAGTTCTCGTAATGCCTTCAGTTCAACGATGATCTTTTCGTAACAGACCAAATCCGGCCTGTACGATTGCTTCAACACCTCTCCTTTATACCTCAATACAAGCTCTTGCTGAGCCACGAAAGGGACACCTCTTTTCCCGAGTTCCTTTTCAAGACATTCCTGATAGACCGCTTCGAGAAATCCGCACCCCATTTCACGATAAACTTCAAAGACAGCGCCCTGAATGGCATAACTTTCATCTCTGAATAACAACCCGTTGTCCATATTTTCGTGCCTTTCGTGCTTTTCGTGGACAATTGTCTTAAAGATTGGTCTTCCCCTGCTTCTTAATCTTCCAGACCGAATTCCGGGGAGAGTTTGCTCAACTCACTCCCACGGATTACAAACCCGCACCCCGCACCGCTCCATATCCTTGACATTCCGCGTCACCACAATCAACCCATGCGCCACAGCGGTTGCGGCAATGAGCGAATCCATTACCGGCAGTTTCTCACCCGCCCGCTCCGCCTCTCCCTGGATACGCCCCCAACAGAGTGCGGTGTCCAGATCAATATCAAGAATCCGCCCAGCAAAGCGTTCGACCAGATCGAGCCCGATCCAGGCTTGCAGCTCATCCTTTTTCGTACAGTCGGGCAGTTTACTGATCCCCTTCTGCAGCTCCCCCAGGTTCAGGACACTCAGAAACAGTGTCTGTTCGTCCTGTTCGTCCAACCAGTTCACCACGCCGGGATGCGGCTCTTTCTTTACCAGTTCGGAAATCAGACAGGTATCAAGCAGATATTTCACAGCTCCACCTCGCGGGAGAGATCGGCGCTGCGACTAAGATCGAGCTGAACGTCACACAGGGGAGATTGCCGGAAAAACTGCGATAACCCGGTACGGGGCTGGGTCAGTTGGCGGTATTCATCAAAAGAGACAACCACGGCTGTGGGCTTGCCCCGCAACGTTATTGTCTGGGGACCATTATGCAGGGCCGAATCCACCACCTGACTCAAACGGTTCTTGGCCTCCTGAAGCTGCCACTCCCGATCATGGGGTAAGCGAACAATCTTATTAGTCTTCATACGACCCTCCTATCAAGCTAGCCTGTCTAGCCATTTCAGGATAACATGGCACTGATGCAAATCAAATACAAAATATGCCACCAGGGGGAATTCCGGGAACCAGGCTTGGGGTCCACGAAAAACACGAAATACGCGAACGCACCACAAG
Organism: Geobacter sp.; assembly: GCA_003574895.1. Taxonomy (GTDB): domain Bacteria; phylum Desulfobacterota; class Desulfuromonadia; order Geobacterales; family Pseudopelobacteraceae; genus JACPFJ01. The sequence continues at coordinate 169,854 of PJFB01000011.1, read as the reverse complement.
ATGATTCTTTCAACCACGGCCTTTTGGTTGCACCCAAAATTTACGAGGAGCCCGAGCCTTAAACCGGTAGCCTTCAAATAGTTCAAAACCTGTGAGCGATGTTCACCGGTTAGTTCTCGTAATGCCTTCAGTTCAACGATGATCTTTTCGTAACAGACCAAATCCGGCCTGTACGATTGCTTCAACACCTCTCCTTTATACCTCAATACAAGCTCTTGCTGAGCCACGAAAGGGACACCTCTTTTCCCGAGTTCCTTTTCAAGACATTCCTGATAGACCGCTTCGAGAAATCCGCACCCCATTTCACGATAAACTTCAAAGACAGCGCCCTGAATGGCATAACTTTCATCTCTGAATAACAACCCGCTGTCCATATTTTCGTGCCTTTCGTGCGTTTCGTGGACAATTGCCTTGTGATCATCGCTCTAAAGAAAACGGGTTAAGAAACTGCCGTCCCCACAAATAGTTTTTATCAACCGGGCTTAGCTCTGCTTCTTCGCAGACTCTACAGCCAGCGGTTGGTTTTTATCTTGTCGTGCATGAGCTTATTGGATGATAGAGGGCGTTTTTTCTCGGCAGGGTGCCCGATACCCAATATTGCTTCAACCTTGATGTGATCAGGCAGGCCAAGCAGTTTCTGTACATACATTTCAGCCGATTTTTCTTTATCATGCTGCCGGTTTCGTATTTGGGCCCAGCAACTACCAAGCCCCAGTGACAATGCCGTGAGTTGGATGATTATCGCTGCGATGGAACAGTCTTCAATCCAGACATCCGACTTGGTGCTGTCCGCGCAGACGACCACCCCAAGGGGGGCGTTTTTCAGGAATTCCGATCCATGCAGTTTTGCTTCGGAGAGCTTGAGGAGTGTTTCGGGATCGTCTACAAGAATAAACTCCCATGGATTTATGCCCCTTGAGGCAGGAGCACGGAGGGCCGCTTCAATGATAGTTTCCATGGTTGCGGGATCTATTTTTTCAGAAGTGAACTTTCGTATACTGCGACGTTTGCGTAATAATTCGATCATACGGCATCTCCTCTGCCCAATAAACAAGGGCAATTTATTCCAACTATCGTTAATGATCCTGTCTTGCCCGACCAATCCAGGCGGCTCCAATCACGCCTGCGGAGTCGCCCAGCTGATTCTTGAGGATGGGGGTCCGCAAGTTGTCGTGGAACGCGTATTGCCGCACCCGATCCCGACCCGTGGCATAGAGCTCCGGGATGTTGGAGAGCCCGCCGCCAAGCACGACCGCATCCGGGTCGAGAATGGATATAATGCCTCCCAGGCAACGCCCGAAGTCATCCAGGAAACGTTCGAAGATTGACTGGCACCGCGGTTCTCCCGTGCGGGCCCGGGCGACAATTTCATCCATGGTCAGCCGTTGCCCGTGCTCCTGATAAAATGCCGCTTCAACTCCCGAACCGCTGATCAGCGTCTCCACACACCCTTGGTTGCCGCAGTAACATGGTGCGCCGTTGCGATCCAAGGACATATGGCCCCACTCGCCGGAGATGCGGTGCGGCCCTTCGCGGACCACGCCGTCGATGCAAATCCCGCCGCCGCATCCTGTCCCCATGATGACGCCGAAAACCAGGCCATATCCGCGCCCAGCTCCGGAATGGCACTCAGCCAGGGTAAAACAGTCGGCATCGTTACGCACCTGGACGGGGCAGCCAACCAACCTTTCGATGTCTTTTCGCAGGGGATGGCCAATCAGGCAAGTCGAGTTGGCGTTGCGCACGAGTTCCGTGGCGGCATCGATCGACCCTGGTATGCCGACACCAACGGAATAAGGCATTCCAACAGGCAACCGGTCAGCCGACTCGCGGATCATATCCACCACCAAAGACAGAATGGCATCGTAACCTTCGGCGCGGGGCGTGGGTTTGCGCTGGCGCCACAGAACGCTGCCGTCCGGGGCCAGGAGAACAGCTTCGGTCTTGGTCCCCCCAAGATCGACACCAATGGCTCCCATATCCGAGTTCATAGAAATTGCATCAAGTGACGTCATGGGCTTCAATTACTCCGATTTGATATTTTTCAACATTTGACCATCCGAATTCACAGTCCCCGATGGACTCAAGATGTCCACAACTATTATCGATATCTGTCACTTGCCCCCACTCAAACACGCGCCAAACTTGGCACAGATTTATGGCGGGTGTGCCAATAGTGCACATTATACTTTCTGGCAAAGTCGTGCAAGTAACTAAAGTTACTAGATCTATCGCATCAAAGCGAATGCAGCCGTTTACAGGAACAATACTTGCTAAATTTTCCTGCAGGTATTTAGTTTCCGTCCGGAAAGGGTGCTTTTTCCCCCTGGCGGCGTCAATCTTCGGCCTTGCTTGTGCGGCGTACCGATGTACGCCTCCGCGCAATCTCTTGATTTCCTTGCCAGAAGAAAAAATCCCCGCTCTCCGAATCGGAAACCTACAGTTTCTCATCCGGAGTTTCCGGATGGAAACTATTTAGATGACACCGGTCTGGAGGTTGAAATGCTAAACAGAAATTTTGTCATTCAGCTGCTGAGAACATTGCACATCCTGAGCTTCAGCGCCTGGATCGGAGGAGGACTCGGCATAGCAATGCTGCTCAAACTTGACTTGCAGGCGACGACAGCCAACGACCTCCAGGTCTTCAACCAGGTGATCGATGCAATCGACGACTGGATCATTACCCCCGGCGCTTGCTTAACACTCATAAGCGGTCTGGCCCTCGCCCGTTTCCGCCGCTTATGCATCATGCGTACAAGCTGGCTCAGATTCAAATTATTCAGCACCATTATCGCCATATTTTTCGGCTACTTCTTCGTGGCACGATGGCTGGAAAAAATGCAGACTTATTCCACACAAGACAAATTTATCCTATTCGACGACCGGCTCTATTCCCAAGTCTATATAAACGGGGCTATTGGCTGCGCAGCCCAAGCCATTGTTGTTTTGACACTGTTGGCCGTATCCATTTTCCGCCCTCACTCCCTGAAGCACTGATATGCTTGAAATACGTCACAAGGAAGGCCGGATGCAAGGCGAACGGAACGTAACAACCGAGGCGTTACGCATGGCTGGCAGTACCGCGCAACACCGCAGACGGCCGCTGCAGCAGATATTCAACCGCCTGCTAAAGCGCTGCTTGCCAGGAGATACCAAGCGCGGCACGACATAAACAAATTAGTTGGAATGGGAAGGATCTGGATAGAAAAGACCCGATGTCTTTTGAAGCATAACATGGCAATTTTGCCAATTACGCTTCAAGCAACAACCGGACTGCTGCGGATATTTTTTGGCGGAAGCACATGGGAATCGAACCCACCGAGGAAGTTTCTCACCCCCTCCACCGGTTTTGAAGACCGGGCGGCCCACCAGCGACCGACGTGCTTCCATTAGTCTGTAACACGGCAACCCTACGGCTTTACTTCAGCGCCTCGATCGCATCAATCTCTTCAACCGCATCCTGCAGCATCTTTAAATGCCCCTGGTCTTGGAGTTCCATCTTCTTGAACAACTTCGAAAGTTCATTATCGGCAAAGGTCAGGATTGATCCGATATGATATTCTGCCAAAGATTTCTCAATGTACAAAGCCAGCTCGAATGCCTCCGCCAAAGTCGGATGGCAGGTCCTGATTTCTTCATGTATCTTTTCAAGCTTGGCGATTATTGACTTCACTTTTCTGTCGTTGACCTTGACATCTTTTATTCCGGTGCCAAGGTGGCATGCGGCCAACCTGAATTGATCCGCGTGATGGTCCTCTTCTTTTGCTATCTTGTTCCAGAGTTCCGCCACAACGGGGTCTTTGGCAAAGATCTTTGCAAAATGGCGGTAGATGTGGGCGCATTTTTCTTCAACAATCCAACAGGATTCCAGAATATGTATTTCCTTGAGGGACAGTCTGGTTATGTTTGCCATTTTATTACCTCCTGCTGCATTATCTCTTTGAACTTTCCGCAACATACCATCTTACGACAATAAAATCACAGCCTAAAAAACTGCTTCAGCTTAAGCAGGTAATCTTCCCTGCGAGACACCTCGGCAATCTGCTCCCTCTCTTCGCTGACACTGGCGCTGGTCCGCCGTTCACGGTCAGCCAGGATGGCGCTGAGCATTTCCAGAATCGCGGGATTGCTCCGCAACAGCGGCTCCATAAGTTCTTTGGTAACTTCGGCCAGCCAGACCTCCCTGGAGGCCCGTACCGTTGCCCGGCGCGGTTCGCCGGTCAAAAGCGACATCTCGCCGAAAAACGATTCTTCCTGAATGCTGCCGACTGTTGTGCCGGCCACTGATACCTCCAATGCCCCCTTGAGTACAATGAAGAGCGAACTGCCGCCGTCTCCCTGCCGCACCACGATCTCTCCCGGGCCAAACACCCTGACCAGGGCGCTTTCCGCCAGCGATTCAATGGTGGTGTCGTCGAGCATACCGAACAGCTCGGATTTCCGCAATTCCGCCGCGACACGTTCGCGCGGGAATTTGAACGGCGACTTGGCCTCACTGCTGATAACCTGCCGGTGCGGAAAGGGAAAGCTCGATCCTTCGCGGTTGACGGCATACCACATCTTGGTATAGATGGCGTCCCATACCGGGATTTTGCGCGCGGGATCGGAGATGGCGAATTTGAGCTGGTAGGTGATGCCGCTGTCATTGAGGGAAAACAGCCGGACTATCGGTGCCGGTACCGGCAAGACCTCGGGCTCGTCCAGCAGCACCTTGAGCAGCAACTCCTTGGCATGATCGGGCGGGGTACTGTAATCCAGCATCGCATCCAGGCAGAGAACCGGCTTTTCGTCCGATGCGCTGCTGCCGTGGTATGTGACCACATTCTGCATGATGACGCTGTTGGGGACCATGTCCAGGGTGTTGTCGAGGTTGCGCAGGGTGGTATAGCGGAAACCTACGTTGATAATTTCGCCAAAAAGGTTCTTCTCCTTGACCGCGATCCAGTTCTTTTGACCGAGCAGTTGGTCGGTCTGGATGGAGAAACCGGACAGGGCATTGGTCAGCGTGCTCTGCATGGCAAAGGCAATGGTGGCGGTCAATACGGTGGTCGTGGTAAGGACCGCCGCCAGGTCGATCTTGAATACCAAGCGCAGCGAGATGATGCCGACAATCAGATAGACCACCAACTGAACGGCATCCCGCAGAAACGACGGGATTTCCCGTTGCGTACGTAATCGCAGGTAAACATCCACTGTCAGGTAGATGACCAGTTTGGCCAGGCAGAACAGGACAACTACCGTCTGCAACCCTTCCAGCATGGCGCCATAGCTGGGGATGGCGGTCAGGGTCACCTCGCCGTAGAGCAGCAAAAAACCGAGAAGAGCAAGCTTGATCGGCGTGGTGATGCGGGGATGGATCTCCTGGCCGCGGCTGCGCCTTGCCAACAGGACCGCGCTGAAAAACAGCAGGGTCACGGCCAGCACAAAGATGCGGTTTATCAGGATGTAATTGACATCTATCAGTGCTGATACCGGTGGTGTTGTCCCATTGCTCGGAGTTGACATTTGCATCGTTCTCCCTGGCGGGGCAGCCTGCTCAGACTTCCAGAGCGCCAATCAGGCTGTTCACGCTGGCTACACCGTTATTGACCAGCCAGGCCTCCATGCCTTCGGCAATTTCCTGGGCCGCCGACGGGTTGATGAAGCTGGCGGTACCCACCTGAATGGCAGTGGCGCCGGCCAGGATGAATTCCAGGGCATCGGTTGCGGTCATAATGCCGCCAATACCTATGATGGGAATCTTCACCACCCGTGCCACCTGCCAGACCATGCGCAGGGCTACCGGCTTGATGGCCGGACCCGAAAAACCGCCCGTGATATTGGCCAGTACCGGCTTGCGGCTGTTTAGGTCGATGGCCATGCCGGTCAGGGTATTGATAAGCGAAAGCGCATCAGCGCCGGCATCGGCGCAGGCCCTGGCCATGGAAACGATATCGGTGACATTGGGGGAAAGCTTGACGATCAGGGGCTTGATGGTGGCTTCCCGGCAGGCTGCCACCACGCCGAAGGCGCATTGCGCATCGGTGCCGAAGACAATGCCCCCCTGCTTGACGTTGGGGCAGGAGATATTCACCTCCAGTGCCGCAATTTCGGGGATTCCATCGAGTCTGCGGGCCATTTCCACATATTCGTCAACCGTGTTGCCAAAGAAGTTGGCAATGGCCGGGGTGTTTACCGTGCGCAGGAATGGGACCTTTTTCTCGATAAAGGCATCGATGCCAACATTTTGCAAACCAATGGCGTTCAGCATCCCGCCGGGGGTCTCCACGATGCGGGGGGTTGGGTTGCCGGCCCGGGGCTGCAGCGAAAGCCCCTTGGTGACAAAGGCTCCGATCTTTTCCAGGTCAACGTACTGTGCGAATTCGGCTCCATAGCCGAAGGTGCCGGAGGCGGTCATCACCGGATTGCGCAATGCAATCCCGGCAATATTTACAGTCATGTCAGGTTTCATGGTTCAGGCCCCCCATTTCAGATCAACCGAGTCGAACACCGGGCCATCGGTGCAGACACAGCGATAATCCGGGGTTTCGGGCGAATGGTGGTGGCCGGGGGTCACACACCCAAGACAGGCCCCCATGCCGCAGGCCATGTAGCCTTCCAGGGAGACCTGGCAGGAAAGGGCACGCCGCGCCGCGATGGCTGCAACGGCATTGAGCATGCCGTGGGGGCCGCAGGCAAAGATCGAGGCGTTGCCGGCATCAAGATCAAGGCGCTTTTCCAAGGCCTCGGTCACCAGGCCCCGTTCGCCCAGGGAACCGTCTTCGGTTGCCACGTAACACTCGACCCCAAGCCGTTCGAATTCGGTGATGCAGAGGATATCGTCCCGCGTCCTGCCGCCGGCAAAGAGCCTGACCCGCGACTGCCGCACCAGTTCCTTGGCCAGCAGGTAGAGCGGCGCCAGGCCGACCCCGCCTCCCACTATCAGCTTTTCTTCCTCCAGTGGCCCCAGATCGAAACCCTTGCCCAACGGGCCGAGAATGTCCAGCAGATCGGTTTCATGCAACTCGGACAACATGGCGGTACCCTTCCCCACCACCCGGTAGAGCATCTCCAGGTACGGCTGCGGCTGGGCACCACTGTGGGCGGGGACATATGTGCCCACGTCAAAGATGCCGAAGGGGCGACGCAGAAGTGGATCGATGGCGGAGTTTACCCGCACCATGACAAACTGGCCGGGCTGGGCGGCGGCAAACTCGGGCGGCGCGGTCATGCGCATGCGCCAATAGCCGGGCGAAACCTCGGCATTGGCAAGGATCATGGATTTAAACTGCATTGTAGCTCCTGTTCAGGCAATATTTTCATCGGAATACCTCATCCAAAAGACTCAAATCAACGACAACTCCATCAGCACCGCATCCTCGGTCCCCTCGTAATAACCCCGCCGCGTGCCGGTCCGTACAAAGCCGAGCCGTTCGTAAAGGGTAATGGCGGCCGTGTTGGATGCCCGCACTTCCAGGGCCAGGGCCTCTGCCCCCTGCCCCATTGCGACCTGAATCGCCCGTTCCATCAATCTTCTGGCCACCCCCCTGCCCCGCTGATCAGGGGCAACGGCGACATCCAGGATCTGGGCCTCCTCGAAAAGCGACATCAACACGACGTAACCGATGATCTTGTCATCGTGAACGGCGGCCATGGGGAACGAATGGCGCGCATCGATCTCATGGAGGAAATGCTCCCTCCGCCAGGGGGTTGGGAAAGATGCTTGCTCTATTTCCAGGACGCCGTCCAGATCCGTTTCGGTCATGGGGCGGATGAATGATGCTTCCAGCGAGGACATGGGCTGACATGATATGCAAATGGCCGAATATTGTAAACGGTTTTCACCGCAACACATATTGACAGTATGCTGATAATATGAATAATGATTATTTACCTGAATAATTTCAGCTTAAAGGACCGCAACAATGTACAATATTGAGAAAAGCGTGGGGTTCCTCTTGTCAAAGGCCTATCAACGCGGCTGGGCACTGTTCAAGGAAGAACTCGACCATTTCGACATGACCCCGCCCCAGTTCGCCTTGTTGGCGTTTCTCTGGCAGCAGGACGACTTGACGCAGGTGGAGCTCTCCGAAATCAGCCAGGTTGACCGGACCACCCTGGGAGGCCTGATAGACCGGCTGGAAAAAATAGGGTTGGTGGAACGCCGCCCCCATCCGCAAGACCGGCGGGCCCATCTGATTCGGCTTACAAGCAAGGGGAAAGAGATGCAAGCCCCGCTGACTGAGATAGCTGAACGCGTGGCAGTAAAATTCACCTCCAACCTGAATCAAAAGGATGTTAACGAATTGGTAAGAATGTTGGGAATTCTGCGCGGAGAACGGAGGGTTTATGAAAAACCGTCATATTAGCATCTTGGCCACGCTGATCGTTTTAATGTCAACGCCCGTTTACGCAAAAACCATTACCCTGCAGGAATGCCTTGAACAGGCTCGGCAGAACAACCCTGCCCTGAAGACGGCTGCCTGGGATACGGCCATTGCCCGGGAAGGTGTCAGACAAGCTTCATCAGCGCTGTTTCCGCGCGCCGATGCCCAGGCCGGATACACCATGCAGCAGGCGGCCCAAGCCGTCAAGATCAACGGCATCAAGGCCGAGACCCAGGAACCGGACTATGCCTTTGGCGGACTGTCGGCCTCTTACACCATCTATGATTTCGGCAGAAGGGACTCCAGGATAGCACGGGCCAGATCCCTGGCCGATTCTACCTCCATGTTCTACGATGCGCGGCGCAGCGATGTTTACATGCAGGTGATCGAGGCCTATTTCGGCATCCTTGAGGCAGGAAAACTGATAGAGGCGGCCAAGGACGAGGTTACCCAGGTGGAAGAACACCTGCGGACAGCCCAGGCGCTCTTCGAGGAAGGGGTCGTTACCCGCAACGATGTGCTCCAGGCCGAAGTCCGTCTGGCCGCTGCCAGGCAAAACCTGCTGGTCACACAAAATCGCCGGGAGAACATCTGGCTGCAGATGAATTTCCTGACCGGTGCCGATCCTGCCACCCGTGGCGAACTGGAAGAAAATGCATCCATGACGGACAACATGGATAATCGCATCGGCACCGACAGTGCCATTGCCCGTAGATCCGAGATCCTGGCCCTGCAAAAATCGGTCGAGGCCGGCGAAGCGAACCTGAAGGAAAGCCGCAGCAATTTCTATCCCGAGCTTTACACCCGGTTGGCACTGGATTATGTGCAAAACGACAAGGTCAACGAACAGACCATCATGTCGGCCACTGTTGGCTTGAAGGTCAACCTGTTTGATGGGTTTGCCTCCACCTCCGGTCGCAAGGCGGCTGTGCAGGCGCTTTCCAGGGACCAGGACGCGCTGCGCCAGAAAGAGTCCCAGGTACGGTTGGAGATTGCCACGGCCCGCAACGACATGCAGGTCGCCAAGGATCGCATTGCCGTCACGGAAGCCGCCATCAAGCAAGGTGAGGAAAACCAGCGCATCAACCGGGAACGTTATCAGGAGCGGGTAGGCACCGCAACCGAGGTGCTGGATGCGCAAACACTGCTGACACAGACCAGAACCGATCATTACCGGGCGCTTTTTGATTATCAGGTAGCCGCGGCCCGCCTGAAGCGGGCAGTCGGAGAGTTGTAACCCACACCGGCAACAGCTTGGCAAGACAGTCGCAAGTAGTGAACCAACAAATGGGGGAAACAATGGAAGAAGAGATACAGCCGGTTGCCGCCGCAACGTCAGAACCGGTCCCGGAAGAGCCGGTCCAGTCGCCACGGCGCGGCATTACCAAGAGGCACAAGGCACTTATCATTTTGCTGCTATTGTTCATCGCCGGCGGGTGGTTCGGATTGAGGTGGTGGGTCAGGGCCCAAACCCATATCGAGACCGACAATGCCTTTATCGAAGCCCGCAGCGTGCCGATTTCGTTCAAGGTTTCCGGAACGGTCAAGAGGGTACTGGTAAAAGACAACCAGTTTGTCAAACAGGGCGACCTGCTCTTGGAACTGGACTCGAGCGACTACCGGGTCCGGGTTGCCCAGGACGAAGCGGGAGTGGATGTTGCCAGGAACGAAACCGGTGGAGAATACAAAAAAGCGGAGGGCGCCAGGGCGGCAGTCCAACTTGCCAGGGCCAGGCTTGACCAGACCCTGCTGGATCTGCAGCGCGGCGAAGCGCTCTTTGGCCGCGAGGTTATTCCCAAGGAGCAGCTTGACCGCCTGAAAACCGCCAAACGCATAGCCGAATCCCAATTGAAAGAGGCTGAAGAGGCCCTCAAGCGAGCCATGGCCGAGGCTGGCTTGTCGCCCAAGGGCGAAAACAAGGCCAAGGTGCTCCAAAAACAGGCCCAACTGGAGGAATCACGCCTGCGCCTCTCCTATACCCGCATCACTGCCCCCCGCAACGGCTACGTCACCCGTAAAAACGTCGAACCGGGTGCGAACATCCAGGCCGGGCAGCCGCTGTTGACCCTGGTGCCGCTGCAGGATGCCTGGATCACGGCCAATTACAAGGAAGGCCAGCTCACCTATATCAGGCCGGGTCAAAAGGTCGAATTCACGGTGGACGCCTATCCGGGCAGGCACTTTTCCGGCCGGGTGGACAGCATAATGGCCGGCACCGGCGCGGCTTTCTCGCTGTTGCCGCCTGAGAATGCCACAGGCAACTATGTCAAGGTGGTACAGCGCGTGCCGGTCAAGATTCTGATCGACAGCAACAGCGACCCTGAGCATCTGCTGCGTGTGGGGATGAGCGTTATTCCCACCGTGTTGGTGGGGCGGACCGCAGGTGATGTGCTCAAGGAACTGAATCCGTTTAAATAATATCTAACTAAAGTAACTATCCATGTCCTCAGCAGAAGATAAAAACATCAACAAATGGCTGATCACCATCACGGTCATGCTCCCGGCCATCATGGAGATCATCGACACCTCGGTGGCCAACGTGGCCCTGCCCCATATGCAGGGGAGCCTCAATGCCGGCACCGACGAGGTCACCTGGGTGCTGACTTCCTATCTGGTCAGCAATGCGGTAGTGCTCCCCATGACCGGCTGGCTGGCACGGGTCTTTGGCCGCAAACGTTTCCTGATGACCTGCATTACCATGTTCACGCTGGCATCGCTTTTGTGCGGCGCAGCACCCAACCTGGCCTCGCTGATCTTCTTCCGGGTACTGCAAGGGGCTGCCGGCGGTGCGCTGATCCCCATCAGCCAGGCGATCCTGATGGAGACCTTCCCCCCGAAACAGCAGGGCATGGCCATGGCCATATTCGGGATCGGCGCCATGTTCGGCCCCATTGTCGGGCCGGCCCTGGGTGGCTGGATTACCGACAATCTCAATTGGCGCTGGATCTTCTACATCAATCTCCCCATCGGCCTGATTGCGCTGACCATGTGCGCCTTTTTCATCTTCGACCCCGATTACCTCAAGCGCACCGGCAAGGCCATCAAGATCGACTACTGGGGCCTGTTCCTGCTCACCACCGGCATGGGAGCCCTGCAGGTAGTTCTGGACAAGGGGCAGCAGGAGGACTGGTTCAGCTCTTCCTTCATCATCACCTTCACTATCGTCTGCGTTGTCTCCCTGATAGCCCTGATCTGGATCGAACTCACCCATGAGCACCCCATCATCAACCTGCGGCTGTTCAAGAATGTCTCCTTTTCGGCCGGAAATTTCATCATGTTCGTGGTCGGTTTCTGCCTGTACAGCTCAATAACGCTCATACCGCTCTTCCTCCAGACCCTGATGGGATATTCGGCCACCGACGCCGGCATGGTCATGGCCCCGGGCGGGGTGGCCACACTGATCACAATGCCTTTTGTCGGCGCCATGCTGCAAAAACGGGACGGCCGCAAGATTGTCCTGGTAGGTCTAATTATCGGCGCATCCGCCATGTTTATGATGCAACACCTTAATCTCGAAGCATCCTACTGGGACTATGTCTGGCCACGGGTCGTACTGGGTTTCGGCCTGGCAATGATCTTCGTGCCGTTGACCACGGTCACGCTGGCCACCATTCCCCGCATGGAAATGGGCAATGCCACCGGCATGTTCAATCTGTTGCGCAATATCGGCGGCAGCGTGGGCATCGCCGTGGCAGCCACCTTGCTAAGTCGATTCACCCAATTCTATCAGACCACCCTGGTCTCCCACATAACGCCTTACAGCACGGCATGGCAAACACATTACGCCGGACTCAAACAGGCTCTGATCTATAAAGGCATCAATGCAACACAGGCGGATCAAACCGCCATGGGCCTGATTTACGGCATGGTGCGCCGTCAGGTAGGCGCCCTGGCCTTCAACCGCATCTTCTGGATCATCGGCATCGCATTCCTTTCAATCCTGCCGTTATTGTTGCTACTCAAACGCCCAACCCACCAGGGAAAGGGCAACATGGGGCACTGATCCGCCATCCTGATCATTTTGTTCTATTTATTTAATAAATATGAATTTTGATCGCTAAAACAGACTGTTTGTGCTAACGTTAGTTTCCTCTATGATCAGGAAACTCTCGCCACTTATACTGCCAATTACGACCTTCCTCGTTGCATGGGTCTTGCTGCCACGTATACCATTGATCCCTCCTGAAAAGCAGGTGCTGCTTACCTCTGCCCCCTATCTTCTCATCGCTGTCGGGATGGCCCTGAGTTTTCATTTCAGGCGCGGCCGCGTTTTCATGGTCCTCACGCTGATCGCCTTCTGCTACGGCCTGTGCGCCTCCAGGCTCGCCGGCCTGACCGGCCCCGACACCCCCGATGCCTGGCTGATCTTCCGGGCGATCACAGTGCTCTTGCCATTCAACCTCCTGCTCTGCTCCCTTATGCAGGAGAAAGGCGTTTTTACTAAAGCCGGCAAAATGCGCCTGTTGTTCTTTGGTTTCCAGGTATTCGCACTATGGTTATCATTAAGAAACAGCCAACAGGGTCTCTGGATGACCCTGACGCAGAAACTCGTTGACTGGCCGTTTCTCAACCAACTCCAGGTGCCACAGGAAGCCCTGATCATGTTTCTTGTGGCAATTTCCATTGCCCTGTGCCGGACCATCACCAGACAGTCACCGATAGACGGCGGCATGTTCGGCTGCACAATCGCCGCCTTCGCTTTCCTGAATTGGTTATGGGTGCCGTTGATGCCCGCCACATTGGCTGCTACAGCCGCCCTGATCCTGGTTATCGCCGTTATTCAGGATTCACACAACATGGCATTCAGGGACGACCTGACAAAGCTGCCTTCACGCAGGGCACTCAATGAATTGCTGCCATGTCTTGGCAGCACCTATACCATCGCCATGGTGGATGTTGACCATTTCAAAGGCTTTAACGACGACTATGGCCACGACGTTGGCGACCAGGTCCTCAAAATGATCGCCTCAAAGATGATGGCCATATCAGGACGGGGCCGTCCATTTCGCTATGGTGGCGAAGAGTTCACCATTATCTTCCCTGGCAAGGGGATGCAGGATGCCTTCCCCCACCTGGAGCAGCTCAGAACGACTATCGAAGAATATCAGATGTACCTCCGCGACAGCGACCGTCCAAAGGATGATGGCAGAGGCAAGAGCCGCCGCGCCAACAAACGGCCTGACCGATTCGTCTCGGTTACCATCAGCATCGGCATGGCAGAGGCGAGTCCCCGTCAATCGTCCGACGAGGTGTTGAAATCGGCGGACGTTGCACTGTACAAAGCCAAAAACAGGGGCAGAAACCAGATCTGCCGGGCTAATTAACACAAATATTCCGAGATCGGCGCAAGAGACAATTTTGTATATTTTCTAAGTAATTTATTGTAATTTGTTAGCCATCCAACAACACACCAAAGGATTGGCCATGATGCGGCTTGAAAAGCACGGATTCCGCTCCAGTTTTCGTTTTCAGCTCTTCTTCATCTTTACAGTCCTTACTGCACTGATCACCATTATCTTCTGTTCCCTGTATATCACCACCGAAATCAATCAAAAACGCCGGCAGAGCGAAAAAATGGTCCTCCTGCTGGCGAATCAACTGGCCGAAAGCGCACGTCTTCCTCTTTTTGCGGAAAACCACGAGGAACTGCTTTATCTGGCCAGGCGCGCAACGGGCTATCCCGAGATTCAAGGAGTTATCATCAGCACCAAGGATGGTCATGTGCTGGTGGATTATCACAAACCAGGCAAGCCCTCTCTCCAAAACCTGCATAGTGAGCTGATAGAAGTCCGCAGCAATCCGCTGGGCGCATCTCCGGAAAACGCCATCAGCGGCAATGCCGACTCAGCAGGCGCCGTTATCGGCACTGTGCGGATCGAGCACGATTCCAGCGGGCTGAGACAACAGATCCGCAGTACTATTCTCATTTCCTGTGTAGTGGCACTGCTTTTCTGGATCATGGTCGCCGCCTTGAGCTACCTGATCCTCCGCAAGGTTACCCATTCCTTCAACGAGCTCATGCAGGGAATGGAAACACTTAGGAAGGGCAATTACGACCTCACCATCCCGATCATCAGTAACGATGAAATGGGACTTGCCGCAGCCACGGTCAACAAGCTGGCAGCAACGCTGAAGCAGAGAGACGAGGAAAACACAAGGCTTAACGACGAGTTGCACAATGCAATGCTCATCGAGATCCAGTCCAAGAGGAATCTGGTAACCCTTAACCGTTCTTTGGAAAAAGAGGTTAATGAACGGATCCAGGCAGAACGGATGGCACGGAGCAGCGAGCAAACCCTGAAAAACCTCATGGATGTGCTGCCGGTTGGCGTCGTTCGAGCCGATTTGAACGGGAATATCGAATATCTCAATAATTTCTTCGTAGAACGTTTTGGCTTCAGCAAAGAGGAAATAGATACCGTTGACAATTGGTCGCTGGAAGCTTTTCCTGAGGCGGCATACCGCGAACAGGTTGCCGCCTTGCGCAACGCAGCCATCGAAAAGGTGATTCACAACGAAAACGAAGTTTCCATGTACGAAGCAAGGACAACCTGCAAAGACGGCACCGTTCTGCACGTTATCTACAAGTACCAGATCGCCAATGGCCACTTGATCGTTGTCATGATAGACATAACCGACCGCGAACTATTGCAGGAGCAGCTGTTGAAGACCCAGAAACTGGAGTCGCTGGGTGTACTGGCTGAGGGTATTGCCCATAACTTCAACAATGTCCTGACCGGTATCTTGGGGTATATTTCATTGGCGCGCCTGCACCTGGACGAAGCTCACAAAGCGTATAAACCGCTGGAAAATGCCGAAAGGGCCTCGAACCGGGCTGCCGGTATGGCCAAACAGCTCCTGGCATATGCCCGCGGCAATGCGCCGGCCATGGAACCTGTTTCCATACAACAACTGGTGGAGGAGTCGGTCGAGATTTCCCTGCTGGGAACCAAGATCAAGGATCAGATAGAGTTGCCGCTGTCACTGAAGACTGTCATGGCAGATTCGGACCAGTTGAACCAGGCATTCAACAACATCATCATCAACGCGGTTCAGGCCATGCCGAACGGCGGGACATTGAGCGTATGCGGTGAGAACATCAGTCTTGCCAGCGATAATACCCTCGGATTGCCGCAAGGTGATTATGTGAAGATTTCCTTTACTGACCAAGGATGCGGCATACCATCCAAAAACATGAAACTGATCTTTGACCCTTATTTCACCACAAACCCACTGGTCGGAACCGGACTGGGCCTCTCCGCAACCCACTCGATCATAAACAAGCACGGCGGTCATATATCCGTCGAATCAAAAGTTGGCCAAGGCACTACCATTACCATTTATCTCCCTGCAACCGACAAGACCACGCAGCAGTTAGACAGACTCGAGCCGGCGCCACAGTCACTCCACCGCGGCAATGGCACAATCCTTGTCATGGATGACGAAGAGGCCATCAGAAACCTTGCTTGTGACACCCTGCAATATTTGGGATATAGCGTAACGACCTGCACAAATGGGGAAGAAGCGGTTACCTTGTACCGGGTGGCGGATGAATCCGGGACACCTTTTGATGCGGCAATCCTGGACCTCTCCATCCCTCAAGGCATGAGCGGGAAAGATGCGGCGGAACAGATACTGACCTTTGATCCAAACGCGAAACTGATTATTTCGAGCGGATATTCACAAGACCCGGTTGTAACTGGATACAGGAAATACGGATTCATTGCTGCGGTAAACAAACCTTACACGATCCAGGAACTTGGGCAGAAATTGAACTCTTTGCATTAGCCGACGCGGCAGTGACATCAACCAACCATCACCTCAAAGATATTCCTCGAAATAGTCCAGATCCTTGTGGAAGGTTTCCTGCAAGCGCCACAGGGAAAAAAGCGCCACCGCCATGCATATGGCCCCCACACTCAATGCTCCTTGCTGCAAGCCAAGCCCTTTGCGCAAAAGTTGAAACATAATGGTGATGGGAACCACCATGCCGCGCACAAAATTGGGCACGGTGGTGGCAACGGTTGCCCGCAGATTGGTACCGAACTGCTCTGCTGCTATCGTGACAAAGATCGCCCAGTATCCACTGGCAAAACCCAAAAATGTGCAAATACCATAGAACGTGGCCGACGAAACGCCTCTGCTCGTGAAATAGGCCCCTATTCCGGCCATGGTGAGCCCCAGAAAAATCAGTACCACCTTTTTACGGCTTTTCAGAAGCTGGCTCAGAAAACCACTGGCAAAATCTCCGAAAACCAACCCCAGATAACAAAACATAACCGCGTTCCCCGCACTGACAGCCCCCTGGATATCAAGCATCTTCGCAAACTCGGGAGAAAATGTGATCAGGACGCCAACCACAAACCAAGTTGGAATACCTATCAGAATCGAGTTGATAAAACGGCTGAAGCGATCGCTGGAAGTAAACAGCGCCAAAAAGTTGCCCCGCGGCTTATCTGTACCCTCCATGCCTTTAAACATGCCCGACTCGGTGACGCTGATGCGCAGTATCAATAGCAGCAGACCGAGCAAACCGCCGATAACAAAGGCGGTCCGCCATTCAAATCCCTTGGCAACGAAATTCGCCAGGATTGCCCCGGAAACGCCGACCGAAGCCACGATCATCGTGCCATAACCGCGTACGGATTTGTGCAGCACTTCACTGACCAAGGTAATGCCAGCTCCCAACTCGCCGGCAAGTCCGACCCCGGCAATGAAGCGCAGCACAGCGTAAGCGTCAATGGTGCTCACCATGCCATTGGCAAGGTTTGCAATTGAATAAAGGAAGATCGAACCAAACATGATCTTCAGGCGTCCCTTGCGGTCCCCCAGCACTCCCCAGAGAATGCCGCCCAACAACATGCCGGCCATCTGCATATTGAGGAGGTAGACCCCCTTATCGATCAGTTCCTGGCCGGAAATGCCGATGCTTTTGAGACTGGGCACCCGGACGATACTGAAGAGCACCAGATCGTATATATCCACAAAGTATCCCAGTGCGGCCACAATGACCGGCAATCCCAGAATACTCCGAAGCGGAATCCTTGCCTGTTCGTTGCCGTTGCTTTCATATTGCATGATTTCCCCCTGTGCGAGGCGGAAGAAAACATATCATCCCGCTCATCCGGAGTTGCCTATTTCTTGTGGCAATCATCGCACTTGACCGGCCCCTTTTCATTGAGTTCGTGACAGGAGATACACATGGAATGGGCGACATCCTTGCCCCAGTCGTCAATGGTCCACTTCTCTGGATAATGGCATTGGGAACAGTCGCTATCCTGAAGTAACTGATGCTTTCTATGAGAAAACGGAAGCGGCTTGGGACCGTTTTTCAGGTTGATGAATTCAGGCCCCGGATCTTTTGTCAAAGCCCCCTGAACAGATGGAGCGAAACCTGCGAGCAGCAATAGGGTCAGCAGCAAAACGGCTTGTTTCATAATCATGCCCCCTTGATACGATTTGGTTCACACCTTTTTCTTGCTGAAAAAATCCGCATACCTTTTGTCTACCTTGAGGATGTGATTCATAAGCCAGTCGCTCAGTATGTTCATGATGCTGGCAGGGGTAATGGTCTGATTTTCAAAGGCGTTTATCGCTTCACCAACTTTTTGGACAAAAGCCTCGTGGGCCTTTTTATGTTCAGCATACTCCGGGTAGTTATACTGCTGCATAAGACGTTCTTCGTTGGCAAAGTGGTTCACGCAATAAGCAGCCAAGGAAGCAAGGACATCGGAGATCACCTTGTCCCCTTCCCCATTTTTCATTGCCTCATTCAGCTGGCCAATCATTTGAATCAGCTTTTTGTGTTCATCGTCGAACTGATTTACCTTGACGCTCATCCAATTATTCCATTTGATGATTGTCTGAAAACGATTGACCGAACTTATCAACTCTTCAGCCAGCGAATTAAGGGAATCGGCACCGCTGGCCATGTCGGAAGCATGCCCGCATTTTTCCACTGCCTGCTGGGTAATCCTGCCGATATTAGAGCTGATTTCCGACGTTGTGGCGGTCTGTTCTTCGGCAGTAGTGGCTATCTGGTTGATCTGGCTGGTAACCTGTTCGACTTGATTAAGTATCTGTTGCAGCGCCTCGCCTGATTTGGCAGCTTCACCGGTTCCCTCCTGGACCCTGGAAACAGCCTGGTTCATGATATTAACCGCCCCCTGGGTTTCCTGCTGAATTGCCTTGATCATGGTGGCAATTTCCTTGGTAGCCTTGGTGGTACGCTCGGCAAGAGCCCGCACTTCATCGGCGACAACCGCAAAGCCGCGTCCCTGTTCGCCAGCACGAGCGGCTTCTATGGCTGCGTTGAGGGCCAATAGATTTGTTTGATCGGCAATATCCTCGATAGTCCCGATAATCGCACCGATCTGATTGGACTTCTCCACCAAACTGCCGACTGTTGTCGACGATGCCATCACCTGTGTCGAAATCTGATTCATCACCTCAATGGTCTGTTGCACAACTGTAGCCCCGTCCCTTGCAAAAGAAGAGGTGGTTTCAGAGGCATCGGCAGCTGTCATGCAACTGCTCGCAATAGTGGTAGCAGTGAGAGCCATTTGCTCTCCGGCAGAAGTAACCGTGCCTGCGTCAAGTGCAACCTCCTGCATGCCATGCGCCATCTCTTCCGACTGCTTACGCAGCCCATGGGCAGATTCGGCAACGCTGGTAGCGCTATCGCGCACCTTATTAATGACCTTTTGCAGGTTTTGAAGAAACGAATTGAAAGATTCCGCCAACTCTCCGGATTCGTCGTGACATGTAATCTCGATCCGCTGGGTCAGGTCGGCATCCCCGGTTGCCATCTCTTTGAGCTGACTGATGACCGCCTTCAAGGGTCTGATGATTCCAAGGCCTACCGAAATGGCCAGCAACAACAAGAGCAGGCTGAACAGGAATGAAGCCCCATGGATCCACCATTTCAGGTGATTTACCTCGGTGACGACATCATCCACGTATACGCCGCTGCCCACGATCCATCCCCATGGTGCGAATAGTTTGACATAGGAAATTTTGGGAACCGGATTCTGCTCGCCAGGCTTGGGCCACATGTAGTCTACGAAACCGCCCCCCTTTTCCTTGCAAATCTTCACGAATTCCACAAAGAGATGCTTACCGTTCGGGTCCTTGTTGTCTGTTAGGTCCTTACCGTCCAATTCGGGTTTGGTGGGGTGCATGATCATTTTGGGGGTGAGATCATTGATCCAGAAATATTCGTTGCCACTGTAACGCAGTGACTTAATTGCCGCAATCGCACGAGCTTTGGCTTCTTCCTGTGTATCGCGTCCTGATTGCGCCAAACGCGCCGCCTCTTCCAAAATGCCATAGGCAATCTCTACGGTCTGGCGGGTGGCGTTTTCTTTATCTTCCAGCAATTTATGTTCAACAAACGGGACAACGAAAAATTCCACTGCAACCAGTATAATCAGGAAACTGACCAGCGGAATGGTCATAACCTTGGACAGAAGTCGCCAATCTTTATAACGTTTCAAAGTCATTACTCAGCCTCCCAGTTCATTTGTAATTCCGTATAACGAGTTGCGAATTTAGTCAAGATAAGTAGTGCGGCTTAGAAGATCGTTGAAGATATCAGAAAGACAATACGTCTATCGAACAGGCTCCTTGTTTAATACTACGGGTATACATTAATTAGCGTTAGTCGTCAGCATAATATTTCATATATACAAGTAAAGAGCGCTTATATCCAGATATTATAAGGTTAGGGAAGAATAATGTTGCGCTGAAGGGGTTAAAAAGGCAGGTGTTTTTATTCAAGGGATTCGATTACAAGGAGATTGCTGTAAAAATGAAAAATCTACTCCAGTCAAATCCTCAACATTGGCGGTTAAAAAGTGCATCTGAAAACAAAAAATCCGATAACCTTGAAGTGACAGTTATCGGATTCCATAAAAATTGGCACGCCCGACAGGATTCGAACCTGTGGCCTACGGCTTAGAAGGCCGTTGCTCTATCCAGCTGAGCTACGGGCGCAATCTGGATAAGATTTGCTATACAAAGGATTAGTATAAGGGGCGGACCATTTCTGGTCAGCCCCATTTTGCTTAGTGTGGTGCCCGGAGCCGGAATCGAACCGGCACGACCGTTAGGTCGAGGGATTTTAAGTCCCTTGCGTCTACCAGTTCCGCCATCCGGGCAGTAGCAGAGACGGGCAACTGCAAAGCTCGTCGGTCAAATAACTAGCAGTTGACACGCTCCTTAAGTTCCTTGCCAGTTTTGAAGAACGGGGTTTTCTTGGCTGGGATACTTACTATCTCGCCACTCTTCGGATTGCGTGCCTCTCGTCCGGTACGCTCTCTGATGGTAAAGCTTCCGAATCCACGAATCTCTACCTTGTCACCGGATCGCAGAGCATCCTCAATGGAATCGAAAACAGTGTTTACCAGCATTTCCGAAGCCTTCATATTTAGCATACCGTGCGACTGTACTACCTTTTCTATCAATTCACTTTTGGTCATGGCGTCTCTCCTACAAGTGATTCTTAGTTGTTATTCTTATTGTTCATTTCCTGCTGCAACAACTCACCCAAGTTCGAGGTCGCTTTCCCCTGCGAACCGAGATATTGCTCGAATTCTTCCTTTTCCACTGCGGCCTGCATCGCCTTTATGGATAGGGATATGCGGCGCTCCTTTGAGTCACAGCTCAAAACAACAGCCTCAAGGGTGTCGCCTATTTCGGCAAAGGTCTTGGCAGTAGGAACCTTTTCCCTGGAAAGTTCGGAGACATGAATCAGTCCTTCAACTCCCTCTTCCAACTCCACGAAGACACCGAAATCCGTCAGCGAGGTAACCTTGCCGGTCACCTTGGTACCAGAACGATACTTGCTGGGAGCAATGGTCCACGGATCCGGCTCCAGTTGCTTGATACCCAGAGAGAGGCGTTCGTTTTCCACATCTACCTTTAGAACAACAGCCTGGACAAGATCGCCTTTGGCATAAACATCGCCAGGGTGTTTGATCCGCTTGGTCCAGGAGATGTCCGAAACATGGACCAGACCGTCAATACCTTCTTCAATGCCAATGAACATGCCAAAATCGGTCATGTTTTTGATCTGGCCCTCGATCTTTGTGCCAACAGGATATTTTTCAGCGATGGCCTTCCACGGATTTTCAAAAACCTGTTTAAGCCCAAGGGAAATCTTTCGGTTGCCCATGTCGATACCAAGAACAATTGTTTCGATTTCGTCACCGACATTCAAGACGTCAGATGCCCTGCGAACACGCTTTGTCCATGACATCTCAGATACGTGAACCAGACCTTCCACCCCGGGTTCCAGTTCCACAAAGGCGCCGTATTCCATAAGGCTAACCACACGCCCTTTGACTCTGGTGTCGATCGGGTATTTGGCCGGGACCTCCAACCAAGGATCGGGAAGCGTCTGCTTTACTCCAAGAGATATCTTTCCCTTGCTGCGGTCGAATTTAAGCACCTTTGCCTTGATCTGCTGGCCAGGTTTGAGGACGTCTGCGGGTTTGCCTACCCTTCCCCACGAAAGATCAGAGACATGCAAAAGCCCGTCGACACCACCCAGATCCACAAAAGCGCCATACTCGGTAACATTTTTTACGATACCATCAACAATCATGCCTTCTTCAAGCTTCTCCAAGGTGCCGGAACGTGACGCCTGTCGCTCCTCATCCAGCAATACACGCCGTGAGAGTACAATGTTGTCCCGGCGCTGATTCAGCTTGATCACTTTGAATTTAGCTTGAAGACCGATATAGCTGTCAGGATCGGAGGATGGCCGGATATCTACCTGGGAAGCAGGAAGGAATGCAGGAATACCTATGTCAACACTGTAACCGCCATTGACCCGTGCCGTGATGGTGCCATCGATAATGCCGCCTTCCTGCCCGGCATCACCGATCTTCTCCCACGCAGCCAGGTAATCGGCCTTCTTTTTAGAGAGAATGTAACCCTTTTTGCCATCTTCACGAGTCATAAGTACCCGTATAAGATCGCCTACCTTAACATTCAACTGACCGCTGGCATCACGAAATTCGGAAACAGGCACGAAACCTTCCGACTTTAGACCAATATCAACAAGCACCGTTTCCTGATCGATGCGAACAACCGTTCCTTCAATTATCTTGTCCCGCTCGGGCCTCTCCTTGAGGCTTTCCTTGTAAAGAGCAGCAAATTCACTGCTCTGCAGCTCTGAATCCGGATCATCATGTTCACCGTTGTCAGCGCCGCCGAGCTTTTTAAAGTCAACCATTAAAACTTACCCCCTGAACGTTTTCTGTAACCGCTTTTATATTTTCTTTGCTCTTGAAGCGAAATAATGTAACACATCTACATAAAATTTCAATTAGTTTTATTAAGCGCCTCAATCCTGTTCACGACCTCATCGATAATCCATTTGGGAGTTGAGGCGCCGGCAGTAACACCAACCCGTTCAACATTTTCGAACCAGATCGGGTCGATTTCGGCGGCAGTCTCGATATGATGTGTCCTAGGCTGAATCTCGATACATACTTCGGCCAGGCGACGGGTATTTGCACTGTTGAAGCCGCCCACCACCAGCATGCAATCCACCTGGCAAGCCAACTCCTTTGCTTCCTCCTGCCTCACGGCCGTTGCGTCGCAAATGGTATTGAAGACACGAATCTCGCCACCTCGCAGAAGACACTCTGAAACGACATTCTTGAGGTTCTCGAATGATTGCGTGGTTTGGGCAACAACACCGATCTTGTTCATCTTGGGTAGAAGCTTGACCTCTTCACCGGACCCTACAACGAAAACCTTGTCGCCACCATAGGATACGATCCCCTGAACCTCCGGGTGGTCGGCATCCCCCACTACGACAACTCCGTATCCAGCCTCGGAAAGGCTCTTGACGTGTTCCTGGGCCTTTTTGACAAAGGGACAGGTTGCATCGACAATCTCAAGCTTTTTCTGAACCGCTTCATCCATTTCGCTGGCCAGAACGCCGTGGGAACGTATGATTATGGTGCCACTGTCCGTATGTTCCAGATCCTTGACTACCTTGACCCCCATACCTTCGAGTTTCTGCACAACCTGCGGGGAGTGGATGATCGGCCCCAAGGTAAATGTTTTACTGGCTTTGCCGGCAGCCTCGAATGCCATCTGGGTTGCACGTTTGACACCGAAGCAGAATCCAGCCCGCTTTGCTATGATGATTTTCATTTTTCAGTTTCCATTTTATTCATCTTATCCATGAAAGCAGCCACCATCATATCCAGCACTTCTTCAACGGCAATGCCCGAAGAGTCAACTGGTATAGCGTCTTCGGCCTGCCTGAGCGGCGCGAGATCGCGCTGGGAATCCTGCTCATCACGACGGGTAACATCATTTATGGTATCCTCCAGCGTCACCTGTTCCCCCTTATGGGTCAGCTCCGCAAAACGCCGGATACCGCGTTCCTCGGGAGACGCGTACAGAAAAAATTTGAGTTCGGCATCAGGAAAGACAACGGTGCCGATGTCCCGCCCTTCCAACACCACGCCGCCATCACGGCCCATGCGGCGTTGAGCCCACATCATGGCTTCCCGTACCGGTCTGAGGGCTGAGATGCGTGACGTCAAGAGCGACATCTCCGGTGTGCGGATATAATCGGTTACATCCTTGCCATTGGCCAGGACCCTTTGAGTACCGTTGCGGCAATCAAGGCGGACATCGATATCCTTGCAAAAACTGGCGACCTTTTCTTCGTTTGCCAGATCAATTCCCACCTGGCTCATCAAATAGGCAACTGCCCGGTACATTGCTCCGGTATCGATTTGCTTGTAGCCAAGCCGCGTTGCAAGTTGTCGGGCAATCGTGCTTTTGCCGGCACCGGAAGGACCATCAATTGCAATAACCAGACCGCGTGTGCGTTCAATCATTGCAGCTACCTACGGGAGACTTTTTCCAACAGCTGAAAAAAGGAGGGGAATGAGGTGGCAACGCAATCAATATCGCTGACAACAAGAGCATCTGTTGCAACCAGCGATGCCACCGAAAGGGCCATGGCAATACGATGGTCACCAAAACTTGTCACTTCGCCACAACCTAGACGCTCCATACCGGTGATATCCATACCGTCATCGCATTCTTCAACGATTACCCCAAGACGCCGCAGGTTTGATGCCATGGCTGCGATACGGTCGGTTTCCTTGACCCGCAGTTCGCGTGCATCCCTGATCGTTGTTCGCCCTTCGGCGCAGGATGCCGCAACACAAATGGCGGGAAACTCGTCGATGGCACGCGGGACAACACTGCCACAGATATCAACGCCTTTAAGCCGCGAAGACTTGATGAGAAGATCGGCCACCGGCTCGCCGGAGATCTCGCGTTCGTTCTGCAGCTGAATGCTGCCACCCATGGACTTGAGGATATCGATGACCCCGGTGCGGGTAGGATTGACACCTACGTTTCTGATAAGGATTTCAGAATCTGGTGTGATCAGCGCAGCCACCATGAAAAAGGCGGCTGAAGATATATCACCAGGAACGATGATCTCCTGGGCCTGCAACTCAACCCCACCTCTGACGGTAACGCCGCTTTTGAATATCTCCAGCGATGCGCCGAACAGTTGAAACATCCGCTCGGAATGGTCGCGCGAAAGGGTTGGCTCCCGTACTGAGGTGCCGCCATCCGCGTAGAGACCGGCCAGCATAATGGCCGATTTCACCTGGGCGCTGGAAACCGGGGACTCGTAGCCGATCGCATTGAGCGAGCCGCCGCTTATGGCCAACGGGGCAAGACTGCCCTTTTCGCGCCCCAGGATTTGCGCCCCCATGCGTGAAAGCGGCTCCACAACCCGTTTCATGGGACGCTTGCGCAGGTACTGGTCGCCGGTTACCACTGAAAAAAACGATTGGCCGGCCAGCAGTCCGGTCAGAAGCCGGATAGTGGTGCCGGAATTGCCACAGTCGATCACGTTCGTCGGCTCCTTGAGACCATGCAAGCCATTACCGTGAATCCTGACGGTTTCACCGTCGTCATCAATCACAACTCCCATGGCCCGGAATGCAGCCATTGTTGCCATGTTATCATCGCCCCTTAGAAATCCTTTAACCGAGGTAACCCCATTGGCAATGGCACCCAGCATGATCGAACGATGGGAGATCGACTTGTCGCCAGGGACAGTGATTTCACCTTTTATGGATGATACCGGCCTGATTGTAATGGTATCCACAGTTTCTCCGCTCATGGTTAATAAACCGCCTTACAAAATGCCATCCCTGAATTGCTTGGCGATTGTAAAGAACTCCGCCAGGCCATCAGGGTCGCTGTTGTCTATGCGCTGCCTGAGTTCCGCCAGACTGGCGGAGAAACCGTCAATACTTTTCAGGAGCGCTTGCCGGTTCATCAAGGCGATATCCCGCCACATAACAGGATCTGACGAGGCAATGCGGGTAAAATCCCTAAAACCGCCGGCGGTGTAGGAAAGGACATTTTCTCCCTCCACATCCGCTGTTCCCACAGCATGGACCAGGGCATAAGCAACAACATGGGGTAAGTGCGAAATTTCCGCAAAAATCCGATCATGATGCCCAGGTTCCATAGAACAGACTTCGGCTCCGGTTATAAGCCAGAGACGGTTGACCAACTCCAGGGCAGCGGCGTCGGTGCGCTCGGTCGGTGTCAGGATGCAGCGCTTGCCCTTGTAAAGGGTGGCAAATGATGCAGCCGCACCGGAATGCTCGGTACCGGCAATGGGGTGACCGCCTACGAAAAAGCAGCCTGGGGGCATAAGCCGCTCGCATTCCATGACAATTGAAGCCTTGACACTGCCTCCGTCGGTGACAATGCAGCCGCAGGATAAGGCAGGCGCGATCTCGGCGACAACGGAGGGAATGGAACAAACCGGTACCGAAATGAACACCATCTGGGCACCGCTTACACCGGCAACGGCATCACTGGTGATTTCGTCCACAATCCCCAGTGAGAGCGCTTCTTCGAGATTGGCGCTGGACCGGCCAATGCCGACGATGGTTTTCACCACTCCCGCTTCGCGCAGCGCACGGGCAAAGGAGCCGCCAATCAGTCCCACTCCTATTATTGCCAGTCGTTCAATAATCACGGACATGTTATGACATCCTACATCGACCGGGGGAATGAGCCGAGGATTTTGAGGAACTGGCAACAGCCCCTGAGTTCTTCCAGTGCTTCTGCCACTTCCGGATCGGAGAAATGACCGGACAGGTCGAGAAAAAATATGTATTCCCAGGCCTTTTTCTTAAATGGGCGGGATTCTATCTTGGAGAGGTTGATGCCGCGCTTGGCAAATGGCTCCAGCATCCGGCAAAGAATGCCGGGCTCGTCCTTGACTGAAAAGAGAACCGATGTCTTGTCGTTGCCGGAACGCTCGCAAGCCTTGCGGGAGATCACCAGGAAACGGGTAAAATTGTTGACTTGGTCCTCGATCCTGCTCCGGACGACCTTGAGGTCATACAGCGAGGCGGCAAGTTCGCTGGCAATGGCAGCGGCGGCGTAATCCTCGCTTGCAATCTGTGCCGCCACCGCAGTAGATGCGACATCCACCAGCGGCACGCCGGGAAGATTGTCGTCAAGCCACTGGCGGCATTGGGCAATGGGTTGGGGATGTGAGTAGACCTTTTTGACATCCTCAAGCCGACCGGTTCGGGATAGCAGGTCATGGTGAACCTCAAGCATGATCTCAGAGGTTATCTTGAGATTGCTCTCAACGAACATATCCAGAGTATGGGAAACCACCCCTTCGGTGGAATTTTCCACCGGAACAACTCCGTATAACGCCTTGCCTTTTTCAACTTCCTCAAAGACCGCGGGGATGGATTTGAGAGGCACCAACTCCGCCGACAAACCGAACTGCTGCATGGTGGCAAGATGGCTGAATGTTGCCTTGGGGCCCAAGAATGCGACTTTCATGGGAGATTCGAGGGCAAGACAGGCGGAAATGATTTCCCGATAGATGCTCCGCAGGGCATCATTGGGGAAAGGTCCGGGATTGAGGCTCAACAGACGCTCATATATCTGGCGTTCGCGGCCAGGCACGTGAAATTCCAGATTGCTGCCCGATTTGAGCTTGCCTACCTCGATCACCAGGCGCGAACGCTCGTTAAGCAGATCAACGATGCGGTTATCGATGCTGTCGATTTGAGCGCGAAAGTTTTCTATTGTCGGTGCGTTCTGATGCAATGAAACCACCTAGGAGGGTTGGTGTCCCGGAAATGGAGCGTAACTTTACTGCATAGGCTTGTGAAAAGCAACAAATAATGCATCAAAACAGGCCAAGGCTTTGGTGTAAGGGTGGGGACCTGCAAACCGGTTATTATCCTGACAGCAAAACCGCCCCAAAGCGTTCGTGCCATGTGTCAAATATTTGAAGCTTTTCGTTACCGAATCTGACAAGTTTATTGCGGACATGGGCTACCGACTTTCTTTGCCCAAGCTTTCCGGGGCTTTTCGAGTAAAACAGATCGGCAAAACAAATTATCTCTTCGGCCACAGATATGGGCAGCATTGCCCGGTGCGGGAGTGGAAGCTCCTGGCAGATTATATCGGTCACGCTCAGGCCAACACCTATATGGCGCTCGCAAACCAGGGCGTGTAGCGGCAGCCCTTGGGCTTCCAGGATCTCCCTCCCCAGAATGCCGTGCATGATATAGGGAAACTCGCCATGCAGGCCTATCTCCGGCGCCCGGACACGGCAGACTCCGATGTCATGCAGCATGGCTGCCTCATCAATGAAGTCCAAATCTTCACCAGGCAGCTCAAGCGCCCTTCCTATGGCCCCTGCCAGACCGGCGACAGCACGGCCATGGTCTATTATCAGCTGTAAGGCTGCATCTTGAAAAAATCGTTCCAGAATAGCAATCGTGTCCAGCATGGTTGGAAAAACCCTCGAAAGTCAAATATTCGACATATTTTTTACCATTCGACACCTGCACGTGTCAACAAAACGATACCGCAAGCATAACACACTGTAATTATTTATTTTTAAATTTGGCACGTCTTATGCTAAATCCTGGATAAGCTCTACCACATTAACCATTGGCCACGGAAGGACCGACCACCATGTACGCCAAGTTCCCATTTTACTCGATAGCCCAAATGTATGCCATCAGCCTGGATACACCGGTTGCCATCCTGCTGGGTCAAGACAATCTCTATTGGGTTGTGGACAAACGCAGTACACGGGATTTCCTGGAAGAAGGCTGCGCCTTGTTGTGCGCCGCCGGCTAACCTTAGCCATATAATTCCGAATAAATATCGACACCTGTCAATACCGTTCACTAAACGTCTTCCATATTTTGCCACAACTCCAGACTGCAATAGATTGCCCACATACCGTTACCCAACACCCACTGTCATAATGCTGACTCGACACATCCAGCCTGCAATATCAAACACACACTGAACCCGTGACGCCATCCTGGATACATTGCTTTACTTCCTCTGGCTCCCGTGTTAGCCTTTCCAAACAAAAATCGGTATCGTGGCACGGCACCTGTCTATCCGGATGAGCCGCACCATGCTGCCCCAGGAGTTAAAACATGAAACGCAAGGCCCTCGCCCTCCTTTCCGGAGGACTCGACTCCACTCTGGCAGTCAAGCTGATGCTTGATCTGGGCATTGAAGTGGAAGCTCTCAATTTCACCTCCCCCTTCTGCACCTGCACCGGAAAAAACACTGGCTGCAAATCCGAAGCTGTCCGCGTTGCCCAGGAATTCGACATCCCCATCAAGGTCATGCACAAGGGACTTGACTACCTTGAAATACTCCGCAACCCGCGACACGGTTACGGCAAGGGACTCAACCCCTGTGTTGACTGCCGTATCTACCTGTTGCGCAAAGCCAAGGAGTACATGGCCGAGAGTGGTGCAGATTTTGTTATCACCGGCGAGGTACTTGGGCAGAGACCAATGAGCCAGCGCCGCGACACCATGCGGGTAATCGAGAGGGAAAGCGGCCTGGAAGGCTTGCTTTTGCGTCCGCTTTCGGCCCATTTTTTCGATCCGACCATCCCCGAAAGTGAGGGGTGGGTTGACCGGGATAAGCTGCTGGCTATCAAGGGACGTTCCCGCAAGGATCAAATACAACTGGCCGATGACCTGGATGTAAAAAATTACCCCTGCCCTGCCGGCGGCTGTCTTTTGACCGAACCTTCCTTTGTCCCAAAGGTCAAGGACGTCTTTGACCACTCCGAAGAACTCAACCTGCGAGACTTTCGTCTCCTCAAGATCGGCCGGCACTTCCGCATCGCTGACCGTACCAAAGCCATCATCGGTCGCAGCGAAGCCGACAATCACCTGCTGGAAGCTGCCATTCAGCCCGGCGAAACAGCCATCACATGGCTGGACGGCAACACGCCGCTGGGTGTCATCACCGGTCGGCAGGGACAGGAACATCTCGATCTGGCCTGTCGCATCCTGCTGCGCTACACCAAAGCAGAACCTTCTGCCACCTGCCGGATCAATGTCCGCTGCAACGATACCGTGCAGGTTCTTTCCGTAGTCAACAACATGAATGAAGCAGCCGTTGAGAGCTTTATGGTAGCCTAGGCCGAGCGACGTCGTTATCTTGACACATTGACAATCCTTTTCTCGGGTTTGCCCATGACAAATAAAAAGATACCAGATGGTAATCTCATTACAGCACCGCAACCATTCTCTCGCGAGTTATTGGAAAAGGTTATCGGAGACCTGTGTCTGGCCGAGAAGGAATACACCGGATTCATATCCATCGAATCAGGCGACACACAATATCTCCTGTATTTCTTTAATCGCCGCCCATACGCAGCCGGAAAAATCGTCGCCGACAAACCATGCCCGCTCTCCATCATCGAGCTGCTACTCGAATTGGGACAACTGGATGATGGAAGTGCCGCCATATCCATCCACGCCACCGATCCAGTACTTCTAAAATGCCTGCTGGTCTATCTACAGGACAAACCGACCGTCATAGGCCCATCCAACCTGATCAACCTGAGGGCGATCATGGAGCAGATCAGGCAGGAAGCTGCCGACGCGCTTATTATCCTGGATCAACGCCAGATGCTGAATTTTTTCTTCTTCAAGGGCGGGACACGGGGAATGTCGTATTTTTCCGATACGGAATTCAGTAAAGCTGCCGGACTTCCGGTAGATGAACAGATGCTGGCATATGCCCTTCAAGGTGGGGGAAAATCGGTGAATGCCTTGATCTACCGCACTCTTACCACCCAAGAGTCGACGGACTCGATCACCAGCAACCATGAAGAGATGGCGCGCTTGCTGCGGAGAAGGCCAACCAGGCAACCATCTTCAGTGGCAACCGGATTTCCGATGGGAGGTTACGCTGAAGACAGGGTGGTGTTGTCGGTCTTGGACGGTCCGCAAAAGGGTCAGACATTATCGGGATCAATCCCGTGCGTTCTTGGCAGACAGGACGCCGACCTCGTAGTGACAGACCCCATGGCATCCAAGCGCCATGCAGCCGTGCAAATGGTAAATGGCGAATTGATGCTGCTGGACCTGGGCAGTACTAACGGCACGATCATTAATGGCAGACCTGTCAGACAGCATGCCATACAGGCGGGTGACATCATTGGCATAGGCGGCACAGCCCTGAAGGTTGTGCGCATTACACACCGTAAGTTATGGCCGCCTTCCCCTGAATAACACTTTCTACAACCTTGCCACGCATCCATTGAAACTTGGTTCTGGCCGGTTTCACTTCCTTAATCATCCCAGCTTCAACTCATCCAGCGACAGCCGGTATCCCGGCAGGAATTTTTCGACAAAATAACGCACTTCCGGCAAACGACTGGCAGTGAGATATTCCAGATGCTCGGCACCAGCCCGCCGAAACTCCAGATTGCCAGATTTTTCTTCTTCGATACATTTAGTCAGCGCTGCGATCTTGTCGGCTGCCTTGACAATCCTGACGTATTCCTCCTCTGACTCGAAAAAGAAAAGCGGCTCATACTCACGAGCCAGTTCGGGCGGCAGCATGGCCAGAAGTTTGCGCCGAGCTCGTTCCTCCAACTGATGAAAAGAACGTTTGAAATTGGGATTAAAATGCTTGACCGGCGTAGGCATGTCGCCGGTGAAGATCTCGCTGGCATCGTGGAAGATGCCATACAGTGCGGCGCGGTTCGGATCAAGGTCACCGTTGAAATAGGTATTGCGGATCATCACCAAGGCATGTGCAATCACCGCCACATCCAGTGAGTGTTCCTGGATATTTTCCGGAACCGTATTGCGCATCAAGCCCCAGCGGCTGATATAGCGCATCCGCGAAAGAAAGGCGAAAAAATCGTATTGTTCTGAAGAAACATCACTAGTTTTCATATCATACCCGTTCATATGGCTCAAAAAGCCGTTTATACTCGTCAAGGGCAAAACGGTCGGTCATGCCGGCAATATAGTCGCACACCACCCGCTCCAAACCATGGCGTTCTATACGCCCCCCGTATTTGGGAGGGAGCAGATTGGGGTAACGCAGGTAGGTTTCAAACAGACGAGTAATAAATATCTCTGCCTTGACCCGCATCTTATCCACACGGTGATGCCGGTAGAGATTGTCGAACAAGAAGCGTTTCAGATCAAGGTTTTGGGCCGTAATATCGTTGCTGAAGTGGACTACCGGATTATTTACCCGCCTGAGATCGGCGAGGCTGTTGATGTTGAAGCGTTCCAGATTGGCGAATATAGTAACACAGATGTCGCTGATCAAGAGACCGATCAGGGCGCTGATGGTCTGGTGCACCAGGCGCTTGTCATCGATATCCGGGTATTTTTGGCGCACTCCGCCGCTGACCTGCTTCCAGAGCTCGACCCTCCCCAGCATCTCCAATGAAATGTAGCCGGACTTCAGGCCATCATCAATATCATGGTTGTTATAGGCGATCTCGTCGGCATAGTTGATGATTTGGGCCTCCACCGACGGGACCACGCCAGGCAGAAAATCGTCCATGGTCTTGAGCGGCATATCGTAGGGACTGGCATGCTTGATTATCCCCTCGCGCACCTCCCAGGTCAGGTTTAAGCCATTAAAACCGGGGTAACGCTCTTCCAGTTCATCCACCACACGAAAGGACTGCAGATTGTGCTCGAAACCGCCATGATCCCTCATCAGGTGGTCCAGAACCGTCTCCCCGGTGTGGCCAAAGGGGGTGTGTCCCAAGTCGTGAGCCAAGGCCAAAGCCTCCGTCAGCTCTTCGTTCAGATGTAGTTTCCTGGCGATGGCCCTCCCTATCTGGGCAACTTCCAGTGAATGCGTCAGACGGGTACGATAATAATCACCCTCATGATTAACAAAGACCTGGGTTTTATACTCAAGGCGCCGAAAAGCGGCACAATGGATAATCCGGTCCCGGTCCCTCTCGAAGGCCGGCCGGTTATCGCGGAACTCCTCATTATACTTTCTGCCACGGGACAGGGCACTGACACTGGCATACCCCGCCAAATCAGGGCGTTCGGTTGATTCATACATGGGCTCACCTCAGTAAACAAGTTGAAATTACACCCGCCTGCTCAGTGGCGCAAGCAAAGAAAAGGAAAACATCTTTCCCAAATTAAGACGATACTTGAACCAGATGTTTTGATTCTTCTATACAAAAATCACTTCCACGGCAATAACTAGATATAAAAAAACCGGATTCCCATGACAGGGAACCCGGTTTTTAGATAACACAAAGGCACTAGTGACAACTACCGGAAACTATTTAAAGATCTCATCACAGGGAACACCGACCAAGCAGCACGATAGTGCAGCCTAATTTTGACTGTAAACGCAGCAGTCAAGTTCAGTCGAATAGATTTATGCCCTAAGATTGTTGCGGTTATTGATGGCTGTTCTCATTTCAGGGCTGACAAATGGAGATGTGATGCCATCAATAATATTGCCGATCATTATCAGTGGAATAAAAATCAGATTGGTAAATGCAACACCGATTTTTTCAAAGGGGCCGTTAATATTGATACTGTCGGAAAAGATCGAAAAGAAGAGGCATCCCACAGGGCAGGCAACCATGAACCAACATACGAAGACAAAAGTCAAGAGACCGGAAATGAGGCTAGATTCGGGCATTTTTTTCTCCTTTTATGACGATTTGTGCTGACAATATACCTTTAGAAATCTGAATTCAACAGTAAACATATAGCACGATAAAATTTTGTATACAATATGAAAAATTTTTATAAATCACTCGATATTTGCAAGTGTAAATTTTTTGCAAAATCCATTTCAAGGTGTTCCAGAACCATAGCAGCTCCGTTCCAATTCCAGAAACAACACCAAAACAGGTTAACAAGAGTTATCGGTATAATTATTTGTTAGACTGCGGGCAGGACAGATGGCGGTAATCAACCAATATTCAACCCAGGGGAATATCAACCCAAGTCCGAGCGCTGTGTCCAGAAATATCGGAAGTTATCGGAATATTAATAGGTAAATACAGCTTTGGATGGACTAACCAACTCTCTTCTTCCTAGTTTGCTTCAACAATTTAGTGTTTGATTTATATATCTCTCTACTGTATTTAAGTTCGAGTTGCTTTACAAATACGTGTCAACTCCATAAAAATCAAATAATTTTACAGTAATTGCGCAAAAAACCCGTTGACTACGGTTAATTAAGGGTGATATGCTAATAAAGATTTATATCTTGGTTTGTTTTTATAAGTATTGTTTAACAATGTACAAAGTAGTACTTTCTGGCAACCATCACAAACTCATCACAAGGGAGGCTTGATTGCAACAGATTCCCGGAGCGGTTCTAGATGCAATCGAATCGATCCAATTGCCATCCATGCCCCAGATATTGCTAAGATTTCTGAGTGTGGTGGATGATGATAATGCCTCGATGACGGAGTTGGCAAAACTGGTCGGCCAGGATCCGGCGCTGAGTGCCCGAGTCCTTACTATTTCCAACTCACCGGCTTTACGGCGCGGCGCTGAAATAAAGAGTCTTGATCAGTGTTTGGTCGCTCTTGGAACGCGACTCATGCGGACCATAGCTGCCTGCCTTGCCATCCAGAGTGTTTTCGCCCGTTCGGCAGGTGACCTTAGATATAATTTGACCGGCTTCTGGGGCCACTCCCTGAGGGTTGCCGAAATAGCCCATGCAATCGCAACCCATATTGAATACCCAGACGCCGAAGAGGCCTATCTTGCCGGCCTGATGCACGACATAGGCCAGCTCTTGTTGTTGGGAGGAATGGGGGAACGTTACGGCGTCCTGCTTGGCTGGAGCAGTGATGAGATCGCGCTTCACGACATTGAAGAGCCGTTACTGGGGACCAACCATGCCGCAGTAGGCGCCTGGTTGGTCGATCAATGGAAACTATCCTCATTCATGGCAGATGCAGTGCTTTTCCACCACAAACCTGCCAACGAAATCGTTCACGCCGACTCCTTGAGTCAAATCGTATGGTCTGCCCACCTAATTGCCGACAGCTATGCCAAAACAGGCCAACCACCTGATGAAGATGATGTTGGCCTCTCATTGATCAAATCGATATTAAATATCAGCCTGGCCGATACTGCTATAATTATGCAGCTATCTTCCGATCGTGTCGCCATGCTTGCAGCCGCTCTCGACATCGGAGAAACCGATCTTACCAAAACCCTCCCCTCACCCGCCACTCCCTATGAATGCTTCAGATCAAAACCGAGCGGCAATGAGTTGGCATATTCCCGTATGGAAGCTGCAGTACAAGACATGGCCATGATGCATTCCATGCAGCAGAACCTGTCAGCCCTCTACAGCGAATCCGAAATTCTTTTGGCCGTACGCGAATCTGCCCGAATCCTTTTTGGCCTTGGGCGGCTCGCATTTCTTCTGGTACAACCGGGCAAGAATGTCCTTTCCGGGCCACATGTCAGCGGGCAACCGGATTTGCTGCAACAGGTAGAAATCGCCCTTGATTCAGAGCAAAGCCTCGCTGCCACCGTTATCATGAAAAACATACCGCACGCAACATTCGACGCTGAACGGCCGTCTGCCGTTTCTTTGGTTGATGTCCAGATAGCACGCTCACTTGGGTGTGACGGAGTACTATATGTCCCCATGTGCGTCCACGACAACCAAATAGGCGTTATGGCCTATGGCTTGAATGCCCCCCAATACGCCCGGATGCTCTCTAAACTTGAATGGATTACAAATTTCGCCAGCTTGGCGGCAGCCAGCATCGAAAACTGTCGGGAACTGCGAACAAGAGATCAGAAACTTGAGGAAGCATTGACCAACCGCTTTGAACAACACGCTCGCAAAGTCGCCCATGAGGCCGGCAACCCTTTGGGCATCATAAAAAACTATTTGAAGATCGTCAGCAACAAGTTGCCGGACGAAATAGGCGTACAACAGGAATTGGACATCCTCAGAGAGGAAATTGACCGGGTAGCGCTTATCGTGCGGCGCTTGAGTGACCTGGCTGATATTCCTCCCGTTGCCGCCTCGTTCAACGTCAATGCAGTTATCGAAGGCATGCTGGCGCTTTATGGCGAATCCCTGTTCTCCAGTTGCGGCATAACACTCGAAAAATCATTAGACCCCGATCTCCCATCAATCACAGGTGACCGTGACAGTCTCAAGCAAATTCTGTTCAACCTCTGGAAGAACGGTTCCGAGGCAATGCCTGCAGGTGGCAGTTTTGTCATTTCCACACGAGGCAATATCTCCCGTGACAACAGTGATTACATTGAAATAAAGGTCAGCGACAACGGCCCAGGCCTGCCTGACGAGGTCATGCAGTGTCTTTTTCAGCCCTTGGCACCCAACAGACGGCCAGGGCATTCAGGAATCGGATTATCAATTGTTGCCTCACTGGTGGAACGTCTCGGCGGCCATATTACCTGCCAAAGCCAGGATGGAAAAGGGACAAGCTTCGTTATTCTATTGCCGCAGCCCAAGGTGGTTAAAAAATGAATTTTTTTTCCTGGACCAAGTTCAACCCATCGCCGGAATGGTTTGAACAACCACAACGAATCCTCATCGTTGACGATGAGGCCCGGATCCGCTCCAGCTTGCGCCTGCTACTGGATGGAGTGGGCCGGGAAATACTGGAATGTTCGACCGGCAGTGATGCCATAGCCATACTCAAGTCTCAGGAAATAGCCCTTGTCCTCCTGGACATAAATCTTCCGGATATTTCCGGCTTGGACGTGATGGAGTGGATCACTAAGTTCAAGAAACCAACAGCCGTGATCATGGTCAGCGCGGACGAAAGCATCGACTCCGCCATACGTGCGCTCCGCAACGGCGTCGTGGAATTCGTGCGCAAACCAAGCGAGTTGGATAAGATCCAGCACAAGGTTGATAATGCCCTGCATCGTAGTAGGCTGGAGCGCAGTCATGCCCTGATGACGGCCCGGCTAGAACAATCCGAGCGACTTCACAGGTTCCTGGTCGAAAACTCCCCGGACCTGATCTACACGCTCGACCCCAAAGGCTGCTTCATGTTTATCAATGGCAGGGTTGAATCGCTTCTGGGCTATTCGCGTGGCGAACTGATAGGATGCAAATACACCACCATTGTCCATGATGAAGATGTGGATCAGGCCCAATACGCCTTCACAGAACGACGTAGCGACAACCGCGCCACCACGAATGTGGAAGTTCGTCTTAAATGTAAAAACAACAACTACAGGCATTTCGAGAGCCGCCACATCGTAGCCATGTTGAGCGCCATGGGCGTCTATGACGACAGCAGTGACCAGCAAAATTCACTGACCAGGCACTTTATGGGCACATATGGCGTAGCTCGGGATATAACCGAGCGTAAAATTGCCGAGGAGACCATCAGTTTCCAGGCACTTCACGATCATCTTACTCATCTGCCGAACCGAAGGTTGTTCAAGGACCGCCTTGATCTGTCCATTACCCAGTCGACGCGATATGGTGGACTTGTTGGTGTCATGTTCATCGACCTCGACCGCTTCAAGCTTGTGAACGATACCCACGGCCATGCTGAAGGTGATGAGCTTTTAAAAAACGTGGCGCTGCGTCTGCGCAACTGCATGAGAGCCGGCGACACCCTTGCCCGCCAGGGTGGGGATGAATTTACCGTACTACTGCCGGATCTGTTCCATGCCGAAGATGCAAGCATCATTGCCGAGAAGATTCTGGACGAACTTAAAGCACCGTTTTATGTACGCGGCCAGGAATTCCGGGCAACGGCCAGTATCGGCATAGCCGTCTATCCCCGCGATGGAGACAATGCAGATGTGCTGCTGAAAAATGCCGATATTGCCATGTATAAGGTCAAGGCCAACGGCAAGAACGACTATATGTTTTTTTCGGCTGAGATGAACGCCTGTTACCACGAACGCATCAGCCTGGAGAACGAGTTGCGTCAAGCCATTCAGGAATCTGAATTCGAATTACACTACCAGCCGCAAATAAGCGTTAGCGGAGACAGGATCGTCGGACTTGAGGCGCTGATCAGATGGAGGCATCCGTTACACGGTCTGTTGAATCCGTCCAGCTTCATAGACATGGCGGAGGAAGCAGGCTTGATCTGTGACATTACGGATTGGGTACTGGCCGAGGCGTGCGGCCAAATGGCCAAATGGCGTGAAATGGGGATGGATGATCTGCGTATCTCGGTAAATGTCTCGCCATTGGAATTCGACCGCAATGACGTCGTCGAACGAATTGCCTGCAACATCAAAAAATTCAACCTGCCAGCCAATGTTCTGGAGATAGAAATCACTGAAAACCTGCTATTGCAGGATGTATCCGGCGTAATCGACAAGATGAGGTTGTTGCGCGACCGCGGTGTACGCATCTCAATAGACGATTTCGGTACCCGCTATTCTTCACTCAATTACCTGCGCCGTTTTCCAATCAGCACCATCAAGATTGACCAATCATTTGTCAAGGATCTGGCCGAGGAAAAGCGAATCTCCCCGATCATCCACGCAATTGTCGGCATAGCACGCGGATTCGGACTACACCTTGTGGCAGAGGGCGTTGAGACCAATTTTCAAATGAAAACCTTAAATGAACTCGGATGTGACGAAATGCAGGGATTTCTCTTCAGCAAACCCGTTCCCGCCGCAGAAGTTGAACTTCTTCTGAGAGACTCAACTTCAAACATTTCGGCCGTTGTTTCCTGACGACCGCCGTTATCGGTCATAATATTTTATCTAAGTTCATCTCCCTGCGGTCGATCTGTAACAGCAGGCCGGGAATCAATCGTTGCAGTGGAACCGGCAGATTTCAATTTTTTCTTCTGTTTCTGTTCATACATCAATTTATCCCCCCGTTCGATCAACTCATCAAGCGTGCAAGGTTCCTCCGGATTATAAGTGGTTATTCCGAAACTGATCGAAAGCTTATAAGGGCGACCAGCCTCCATGTTATGTGCCTGCAGGTTTTCCTGCAACCGGTCCATGATATGCTCTTCGGATTTTTCCGGCGCCTCAACGGAAAGGACAACGAATTCATCCCCGCCAAGCCGTGATATTATGTCGGAAACCCGGAATGAGCTCTTTAAAATACCGGCGGTATCTACCAAGGCCCGATCACCTTCACCATGGCCAAAGGTATCATTAATCCATTTCATCTTATCCAGATCCGCAAAGATCAGAACCAGCCCCTTACGATTCCGGTCAGAAACCTTGAGTTGCTGTTTGGCAAGATGCATAAAGCCGCGCCGGTTAGAGAGACCTGTCAAATCATCCGAGAGAGAAAGCTCCCTTAATTCTACCTCAGCAAGCTTCCTGGCTGTAATATCCTCTTTTACTGCCACGAAATGTGTAGAGTTCCCCTGCGTATCGACTACCGGGGATATATAGGCCATTTCCCAGTAATATTCACCGTTCTTCTTTTTATTGCAAAATTCTCCGCGCCATTCAGTACCAGCCTTGAGATTCTTCCAAAGCTCAACAAATGTTTCTTTTGGTGTAATATGTGATTTCAATATCCTCGGATTCTGGCCAAGCGCCTCGTCATAACTGTAGCCGGTCAATTCGGAAAACCGCGGATTTACATAGCTAATGATACCTTCCAGATCGGTGATGACGACACACACCGGGCTCTGCTCTACTGCCCGTGATAATTGGCGAAGTCTTTCCTCCGTAATCCATCTGGCTGTAATATCCTGAACAGTGCCTACGGAACGAATCAACTTGCCGGTTTCGTCAAAAAAATTCTGACAGGTTTCGTGAACATACTTTATGCGGCCTCCAGGAAAATTGAAACGATGAACGATATCGTAGGGATTCTTGTTCAGTTCCGTATCAATACCGGCACGGCCGACTTTTTCCCTTTCCATTGGGGAGAGCAGGTTGAAAAACGTATCAAAAGATGCTTCAAATTTATCGGGATCGACTTCGTAAATATTGTAGATCTCATCCGACCAGGTCACTGTCTCAGTCATGAAATTGAGTTCCCAATGGCCGATGTGCGCGATTTGCTGAGCCTCTTTGAGTTGGGCTTCACTGGCTCGCAAAGCCTCCTCGGTCCTTTTCTGGTCGGAAACATCGCGAATCACCATGCTCGACTGACCAATCCCGCTGGGTTCATGAAATACGGCCAACGACACCAGGGCAGGAAATGAAGTCCCATCGTTTCGTTTCAATGTCAACTCGCCATAAAACACTCCATTATCAGCACAAGATTTCTGGGCCTCCTTAAACCTCGCATCAGTTTGATCGATCAGATCTTCCAGCTTTAAAAAGCGAAAATCCGCCTCATTGATCTGAAAGAGCCGGCAGGCCTCCGGATTAACTTCGCACATTTCACCTTCAGACGAGATTATCAGCATCGCGGCAATGCTATTCTTGAAAAAAAGTCTAAAGCGCTCTTCAGCACTAGACAGTTCGTCGGTCCTTTCCTTTATCAATTCCTGAAGATGCTCCTTGTACCGATCCAGTTCACTCTCAGCCAGCTTTCGATCAGATATATCCTTGATAACCGCTATAAAGTATTTGGGGAAACCTTTCTGGTCCCGTGCCAGCGAGACAGTCAGGCAAATCCAGACAGGACTGCCGTCTTTACGTATATACCTCTTATCCATGGAACAAGTTTGGATCTTACCATCGAGTATCAGGTGAAGACTCTCCAAGTCGGCAGCAAGATCATCGGGGTGAGTTATTTTCTGGAACGTGAGCCCCATCAATTCATCTCGACTATAGCCTGTGATATCGCAAAGCTTGGAATTGACACGGAGCCAGGTACCGTCGATGGCTACGTGAGCCATACCAACGGCAGCCTGTTCGAATGTGGCGCTAAAGCACTCTTCCACTTCTTCGAGCAAGCGCTGTTTGCGGCGAAACAAGCGGAATATGACTACTGCGGCAATTAGTAAGATTGCAAAAATTACAGCAGCGCAGAGAGCTTTCATAAACATATCACCAGGAGGTATCCGCAATGGTTAAAGAAGAAAAGCATGTCATCGCATTCAATGACAACAATCAGGACGGAGTGTACAAAGCACCCCGCAAAAAGGGCAGCGCACGTGGCGGTGGATGGTTTTATGCTAAGATTACCGACATGTCCGATACCTATCGCGACAATGGGCAACTACAAGGTCAGCTTGAAAAACCTGCGCGTGATTGTCCGCTAACATTTGCAGCGTCGGCAACTCATTGGCATACTAGGTTATCTCAGTCAGCTTCCGAAGTATGCCAATCTTTTTTGAGGCCGTGTTTCTTCATCAGGTCATATAATGTCGGCCTGCTCACTCCAAGCTCTTCGGCCGCTTTCAGAATATTGTCAGAATGACGCTCGATGGCAGCCCCGATCAAATCCCGTTCAACAATGTTGCGGGCCTCCCGCAGGGAAACGATTCCGTAGGGCGACTGCTGCTGGTCCTCCATCTTCTGTTCACAACCAAGATCCTCTGGCTTGATGCTGGCGCCGTCGCTCATGATAACCGCCCGTTGCAGGCGGTTTTTCAATTCGCGCACGTTGCCGGGCCAGTCATGGGATTTGAGAAAAGAAACTGCTGATGAACTGAATCTCCGTATCTTTTTCTTGTGCTCGCTATTGTACATCTGAAGAAAGTAATGGGCGAGCAGCATGATATCATCCCCACGCTCCCGAAGGGGAGGCAGATTGATCGTTATGACACTTACCCGGTAGTAAAGATCCTCCCGGAAGCTCCCATCAGTGATCGCTTTGGCAATATCAATGTTTGTGGCGCAGACCGTCCGCGTATCAACAGCAATATCATCACGGCCACCCACTCTTTGGATAATGCCCTCCTGAAGGAAACGAAGCAACTTTACCTGAAGATTGACAGGTAATTCGCCAATTTCATCAAGAAAGAGCGTTCCTTTGTGGGCATACTGCAATTTCCCTTGTACAGTTGCATTGGCGCCGGTAAACGCTCCCCGTTCATGGCCGAAAAACTCGGACTCGAGAAGATTCTCCGGTATTGCCCCACAGTTTATCGGTATAAACGGTCCTTTTTTACGGAAACTTGCCTCATGGATGGCCCGAGCCACCAGTTCCTTGCCCGTACCACTTTCTCCAGTGATAAAAATCGGGACATCGGAGACCGCTACTTTCCGGATTGTTGCAAAAACTGCCTGCATCTCGGGACATTGCCCCAGCATCCCGCCGCTATCCGACGACTTCACTTCCATGGCACGTTGCAATGAGCGATTTTGCTCTTCTATGCTGGCAACATGGAAAGCACGCCCTATGATTACCTTGAGTTCGTTCAGAACAGGGGGTTTGGCGTAAAAATCATAGGCGCCCATCTGCATCGCCTTCATGGCGTTTTCCCGCTCGTCATTGCCGGTAAGCATGATGATTTTGGTGTTCGGATTCAACTCCATCAACTCGGCCAGACAGCGAAACCCCTCTACCGACGAGTGTTCGTGCGGCGGAAGCCCCAAATCCAGGATTACCACGCTGGGCTGATGCTTCTTGAAGATGCTGAGGCCTTCGTTCACATCCCCA
Organism: Geobacter sp.; assembly: GCA_003574895.1. Classification (GTDB taxonomy): domain Bacteria; phylum Desulfobacterota; class Desulfuromonadia; order Geobacterales; family Pseudopelobacteraceae; genus JACPFJ01. Next base: position 127,636 of record PJFB01000011.1, on the reverse strand, counting down.
GCCAGCAGCACCGAGTACTCATCCCCCAAACCCCATTTCAGTTGCTGACGAATATCTTGGCTATCATCGATGATCAAAAGTTTTTCCACATTTCCTCCCGGTTTACGTCACGGAGTCTCAAGGCTTTTCAGCACGGCTTTTTCATGACACGGTGAAACAGTTCCCACCCTCTCCTGCTCTCTGTTTTCCACTCCACGCAACCATACTGTGAATACGGAACCTTGCCCTTCGGAGCTGCTGACCTCCATCCGGCCGCCATGCGCATCAACTATTTGCCGGCATTGATAAAGCCCGATTCCCAGGCCCTGCTTCTTGGTAGTCCTGAATGGCTTGAAAAGTTCCGTACGGATAAAATGGGGCGACATCCCACAACCTCGGTCCGCTACACTTATGAAGGGCGAATCGACTGCGCCGACTTCGACCATCAACGGTTCATCGGGCCCGGAAGCCTCGATTCCGTTGATCAGCAGATTCATGATAACGTTCTGGATTTCATTCTCGTCGACAAGCACCTTCTCCGGCGTGCCGGTTATGGTGATGCTGGCTCCGCTGATCATCTTGGCGGTTTTCTCTGCCAGGTCCAGCAGATTTACTGTCTGGATGTTCAACAGATCCCGCTCACCAAGATTCTTCAATTTTCCGATCAAAGCCCGCATCTTGCCGGCCGTATTATCCAAAGACACCAGCATATCCTTCTGAAAATCAGGGTTGTGAATATACTTGGCCGCATTATCGACGATCAGTGACAGGTTCGACACGAGATTTTTCAGATCATGGGCAACAAATGTCGAAACCTTGCCTACAGCCTCTATCTGGCGCGCATGGGTAATCTGTTCGGAGAGACGCTGGTGGAGAATTGCCAGTGAAGCCTGTCTTGCTATGGTTTTCATCAAATCATAGTCTTCGTAAATGTATACTTCATTGCTCTTAATAACTTTCCCCAAGGCGATGAAACCTTCAAGCTGCTCCGAGGCAAAAAGCGGTATGACAAACGAGATATCATTATTTCCGAAAAAACGGGAATTCTCGGCTGTTATTTCCGGATTATCATCCTTGGTATTTACCACCCAGGCACGTTCCTTCATGAATCTAATCAATGAGTTATCACAGGTGATAACTTCCTGAATCGGTTCCGCATGATATAATGCCGCCATGCAGTAACCGCCATGATTTTCCTCATAAAGAAAAAGTGTGGCCCCATTGATTCCAAAGATCTCGCAGTATGCGGATAGAATCCGCTGCAGCAATTGATCTCCGGATTGGGAAGTTGAAAGCTGCTCGGTAAAACGAAGCCACTGGGTGCGGTAATCATGTTTATGCTGATAGAAATTTTTATGCAGAATAACCTTGATCTCTCGCCGCGTCCTCTCGGAGAGGAGCAGAAGCAATAGTGCAATGCCGCATAAAAAAGCAACGGATATGGATACGGTACGCGGGAAGTACGTGCCGAAGTACTGCATCCCCTCTCCCAGGAGGCCGATCATAACCAGATAGATTCCGACAACCAACAGAACAAATGATTTGAAGGCGGTCTGACGGGAAACCAGAATGCGGACCGTGCCTTGCCGGCACAAGCGTGAATAGGCGATCATGGCAGCAGCAACGATATACATGAAGGACCGGAGCAGCGTGTAATTCATGTTGATCGTGCGGTACAACAGAGCCTGACTGTAATAGAAGGCCAGAACGGTAAGAATGGTGCCGAGGCCGATGACATCCAACTTAATTTTCCAAAGGGCTTCTGGTGACGCATTGGCAAGAGTTGCCTCGAAATTCACGAGGGAATAAACCAGGCTGAACATGATGCCGATGTAAAAGTAAAATCCGGCTGTACCCAGAAACAGCAACTTTTCAACCGGAAAATCAGGTGCATAAAATAAGGTTTTGAAAGGGACCGCGCAGGAGACCACGATGAACAGGCCGGTAAGAACTATCACGATCCGAAGAGGCCAACCGATCTTCCACGGGCCCCTTTGTCTGGCGTATGTCAGACTACAGAGTATCCAGACAGTGGGAAGAAATCCTTCACCGAAAAGGGCATACCTTTTCCAGGCCACGGCATCGGCCGACACCGCCAACGAACACAAGTCGAATAATTCTATAAGAGCGGTCACAACCAGAGCCGAGCATAAAAACAAACCCGTCCAGGAACGGTCTCTGTAGATGGAATGGACTGCCAAGGCCATCAGTGCCGTGATCGCAATTATCGAGATTACCATGTGACCAATGCTTATCATTCGAAACCTGTCATTTATTCAGTCAGCTCTTCTTGCAAGATGATCGCCATCAGGCGAGATTTTCCATGTACCATGATAGCGCCGCATCGAGGCCCTCATCAATCTTATGGGTCGGAGCATAGCCAAGCAACCTGGCCGCCTTGCCGATATCCGCCTGGGAATGGAGTACGTCACCTTTGCGGAAATCCTGATAAATCGGGCTACACTCCTTGAGGTGCGCAAAATGGGGAAGCAGGCGAGAGTGCAGCATGCTGAAAAGCTCATTGAGGCTGGTGCGGGCATTTACTGCAGTATTGTAAACCTGGTTGATAGACTCTGGAACGCAGCTGGTCGCTGCCAGCAGATTCATCTGGATCACGTTCTCGACATAACAAAAATCCCTGCTGGTCTCGCCGGTGCCATTGATGAAAACTGTCTCACCTTTGATCAGGGCCTTGATCCAGCGGGGGATGACTGCGGCATAGGCTCCCTGAGGGTCCTGGCGCGGCCCGAACACATTAAAATAGCGCAGTCCGACAGTTTCCATCCCGTAAATATTTGCAAAAACCTCGGCATACAGCTCATTCACATACTTTGTGACCGCATAGGGCGAAAGCGGTCTGCCAATCCTATCCTCTACCTTTGGCAGTCCGGGGTGATCGCCATAGGTAGAACTGCTGGCAGCGTAGACAAAACGTTTTATCCGGGCATCACGTGCCGCCACAAGCATGTTCAGAAAACCGCTCACATTGCTTTCGTTACTGGTGATCGGGTCCTCGATGGAACGCGGCACAGAGCCAAGTGCAGCTTCGTGCAGAATATAGTCCACATCCCGGCATACCTCATGGCATGTGGCTAAAGATCGAATGTCTCCCTCGACAAAGCTGAAACGCCGCCACTGGTCTTGCGTGACCAATTGGCCAACCTCATCCAGGTTGCTTTGTTTGCCAGTGGCAAAGTTATCAAGTCCCACTACCTTCTGATCCAAGCGGAGCAGATGTTCCAGCAGGTTGGAACCGATGAATCCGGCAACCCCGGTTACCAGCCATGTCCTGGGTTGTTCTCGCAACTGTTTCCGAACTGTATCATATGTTATCAAAATCAATTCCTCTCCGATTAAACTGTAATCAGGATCTCGCAGCTTCACAGATCGATATCTTAGGGACTTAGCCCCTGCCTACAACCTCCATACCCTGACTCCCGCAGCCGCCATAGCACGTTGGTCATAAATCCCTTTTACATCAATCAGAACCGGATGTTCACCCATCATACGTGCGACCTCTTGCGGCGACCACTCCCGGTACAGCTTGTGCGGCACTGCGGCCACAGTGGCAGCAGCCGGCTTGAGAGACTCCAGAGAAACCAGCTTGACACCATACTCGTGCTCTGCTTCGCCAGGATCGGCCAGCGGGTCATGGACCTGGATCTTGATGCCGTAATCCTCCAGTTCGCGTATTATGTCGATCACCTTGGAATTGCGCAGATCCGGGCAGTCTTCCTTGAAGGTCAGCCCCAGTACCGTAACCGTACACCCAAGGATATTGTGACCGGCATTGATCATCTCCTTGACCGCGCGCTGGGCAATGAATTTCCCCATGCCGTCGTTGATCCGGCGCCCTGCCAAAATCACCTGGGGAATGTAGCCGATCTTTTCCGCCTTGTGGGTCAGGTAGTAAGGGTCTACGCCGATGCAATGCCCCCCGACCAAACCGGGCTTGAACTTGAGGAAATTCCATTTGGTGCCAGCCGCCTCCAGAACCTCGTTGGTATCGATACCGATACGGTCGAAGATCAGGGCAAGTTCGTTCATCAACGCAATATTCAGGTCACGCTGGGTATTTTCGATCACCTTGGCGGCCTCGGCCACTTTGATGGATGTGGCTCGATGCACACCGGCCGTCACAACCGATTCATAAACCTTGGCCACGATCTCAAGGGTTTCGGCATCCTGGCCCGAAACAACCTTCCTGATCTTGGTGAAGGTATGCTCCTTGTCCCCGGGGTTGATCCGTTCCGGGCTGTAGCCAACCGTAAAATCCCGGCCGTTCCTGAGGCCGGATACACGCTCCAGGATCGGTACGCACAAATCCTCTGTCACACCAGGATATACCGTTGATTCATAGACAACGATATCACCGGCCTTGAGGGCCTTGCCAACCGATTCAGACGCCTTGAACATTAAGGTCAGATCGGGCTGATTGGCCTCGTCCACCGGCGTCGGCACGGCCACGATATGGAAATCAGCTGTTGCAAGCTCTTCGAACGTATCAGTAAAGAGGATATCAGCAGCCTGCAGATCTTCCCTTGCAACCTCGCCGGTCCGGTCAACCCCCTCCTGCAACTCTTTGATTCTGGTGCGGTTGATGTCAAACCCGACTGTTTGCCGTACCTTGCCGAAAGCAACGGCCACCGGCAGGCCGACATACCCGAGACCGACTACGGAGACTATACGATCATGTTGCATGTAATAATTCCTTTCAAAATGTGAGTTGGGTTATATAAATCTCTTAAAATTTCAGGAGGCAATTTGTTTGATTTGTACAATCTAATCAGAATGAATCTATAGTTTTGTGACACATCTTACATTATTTCCTGTTTAATATGCAACCAACGTGATACCTACACGCATTGTCTCTTATTAAAAAACATGTTAAGGTTATTTTCAATGCATTACGATTATGACAGGGGGGTTACGACATGATCATTAAACTGGCTCATCATCGCAAACCGGCTGTGAACATCATCAAGAACGTCCCTTTCTTTTCAGAACTTAATCACGAAGAAACCGCCCAAATAGAACAATTCATAAAGATCAAGCATTACTCAAAGGACCAGGTTGTCCTTTACGAGGAGGACACGTCCAACTACATGTATCTTGTCTATTCAGGGAAGGTACGTGTTGCCAAGGTATACGAGGATGGCAGGGAACAGATAATCACCATCCACAAAAAGAATGACTTCTTCGGAGAGATGTCCCTGCTAGACGGCAAGACGTCTCCGGCAACCGTCATCGCCCATGAAGATTCGGTCATCGGCTTTCTTTCCAAAAATGATTTCGAGCAGCACTTGTTGAGTAGTGAAGGAATTCGCAGCAAGGTCATTGACCTGCTTTGCGAGCGCCTGAGAGATTCCTGGGCAATGATCAGGATACTCAGCATAGACAATGCCGAACAACGCTTGATGGCTGTGCTTGATAGACTGCAGGAAATTTACGGGGTAAAGGATGGCCGCGGCATAATAATCAACGTAAAATTGACGCACCAACAGATTGCAAATTATGCTTCAATCTCCCGGGAGACTGTTACCAGGATTCTGAACAGGTTGGAAAGAGATCAACTAATTGAAATACTGGAGAATAAATATATCCTGCTAACCAATCAATTTTATTCTAAATTCAAAAAAGTCGCCTAAAATCAGGAAACTTCCCCAAAAAAACAAAATCCCCAGTCATTCCTTATCACGGAGAGTCTGGGGATTTTGTTTACTATGAATTGATGAAGTTTTTAGCGGACTACGATCTTGCTGACTACAACTTTACCCTTGCTGATCTTGATTACGCCGCTTACGGCTGTAGTTCCTGTGGTTGATTGAAAACTGGCATCCATGCCGCCATCCAGGTTAACGTTGACCGCCCTGTTGAAATTAAGATCTTCGCTCAAGGTAACATCCTTGGCAGCGATAGTTCCATTTTCGGGTACCGTGTTGTAGGCATCCTGAATCGTTGGAAATGTTGTCGATGAGTCCAGCACCATTACATCCTGGCTGACCGTTTTCGGGATGCTGACAACTATCGTAGCTGTCTTTGCTGCCGATATGTTGCCGGCGGCATCCCTGGCCCAGGCATAAAGGGTCTTTGTACCTGTCGTGGTGAACGTATAACCTGACGGCGCGCTTGCAGACCATCCGACCGAGCCAGAAGATGGCGCAATGGCGCTTTCAGTGATCAGGTAACCGGTAACCCCCACATTGTCAGTTGCTAAAAAACTACTGACCGGTACGGAAAGCGTATAAGCAGAAGAAGGGGCAGTGAAGGCGCTGACTGTAGGTGGCGTTGTATCTGATACAGGGTTATTGACCGTAACTGTCACTGTTGAGGATTTCCCGATGTTTCCTGCTGCATCATAGGCTTTAGCAGTAAGAGCATAAGCGTCATTTGTTACCATAGCAGTATTCCAACTAAATCTGTATGGTGCAGTAGCTGACGAAGATGTAAGTACTCCGTTCAGGTAGAATTCTACTTTACTCACCCCAACATTGTCGAAAGAAACGGCGGTTACCAAAACAGTCCCAGTGACAGTAACATTACTGTACGGAGCGGTAATTGCGATTATTGGAGCTGTGGTATCGTTGCTTACTGTTACGTTGTCTACTGTTACCACTACATTGGGGGACTGACCGATGTTGCCAGACGCATCATAGGCCATGGCAGACAGTGAATAAGCACCATTAACTGTCGTGGTAGTATCCCAGTTAAAGTTGTAAGGTGCGGTAGTTGCTGTAGACTTAAGTATCCCGTTCAGATAGAACTCAACTTTGCTCACCCCGATGTTATCGCTGGCACTGGCATTTACCACAACAGTCCCACCAAGCGTGGCATTGCTGTACGGTGATGTTATCGCGACAGATGGAGCTGCGGTGTCGTTGATTACCGATACCGCCACATCACTTGATTGGCCGATATTACCGGAAGCATCATAGGATTTAGCAGACAGGATGTAATTGCCATTGGAGACTGCGGCAGTATTCCAGGAATAATTATATGGGGGTACGTTTGATACAAACAACAACACCCCATTTCCATACAACTCAACCTTGCTTACGCCAATATTATCATCGGCGCTTATAGAAACCGGCACCAGACCACTCACCGTAGCATTATTGAAAGGAGCCGTTATTGATACCGTGGGTGGCATTGAGTCACTAACCACGTTAACTGAAACTTCGACCGACTTACCAACATTACCGGCAGCATCATAGGCCTTGGCTGTAATATTATATACACCACTGGCAAGTCCAGAGGTATCCCAAGAGAATAGATATGGTGCAGTGGCTTCCGTTGTCAACAACTGTCCATTTACATAGATTTCGACATTAGTCACTCCAACATTGTCTAAAGCTTCGGTTGCAACCGACACAATCCCGCTGACAGAGGCATTATTTGTCGGAGAAGTAATCGAGACAGTCGGAGCAAAACCTTCAGGGACATCAACAATATTAGAATATGGGCTTTCCTCTCCTGTCGAATAATATTTTGTAACAGCAAAATAGTAAGCCTTATTCGGATCAAGACCGCTGACCGTTGCTGTGGTCAAGGCATGGTTATCAATCGGCGAAGGCCCTTCTACAGCCCCGGAAGCATTAAATGGGACCGCTGTGGAACCCTGCTGATAATACACTTTGTATCCGATAACGGTCGGATCTGAATCAGCAACCCAACTTAACGTCACATCATAGGCATAACATGTGGACTGGATGCCCTGAAAACCAATCCAAGCAACCATGATGTACAAAAATATTCTAAACTGGAAGATTTGCCATTTTTTCATTTGATTTGCCGGTTTCATTTTTTTCTCCTAACTACTGAAAAAAAAGAGCCAAATTGTGTGTTCACCACAACCCGGCTCTTTTAAATGCTCACAAAAAAATACCGGGCGCCATATACCTGTGTTTGGCATTTCGGCGACCCGGCTGTCTCAGTGAGACCCAATAGGCTTTCCGTCCCATTCTCGCGAATGGTTTAGTATTATCGTCTACCACTATTTATGTAGTTCTGTTATCTCAAAAATCCGTATTTATGGGTGTGATTGGAATCACAAATATCAATTATTGCGATAATATTAATAGTGATTTCACAGAAGGAAGCCCCAATCAAACTCAGGAACATAGGTTTCATGCCATAAACGACAGGCAAATAACATGAAATTATTCTATATTTTATGAATAGTTTGCCCATTCAAAAGAACTTTTTGTTCTATCACCCTTCTGCTGCAGTTGATGATTAACTACGCTATATGACGCCATCTTGCGGTAGCCATAAAACCAATACCTAACTTCCCAATAGCATTCACCGACTGTGGTCAACATATCACTGCAAACGCTGCTATTGTTATCGTGGTGTGTGAGGGAAACTGCTGGGGAAGTTTTTATAAAACAATGTAGAGGGGATATGACATGAATGATTATAAAAATCTCTATAACCAGGTTGTTAACAATTTTGTAACTACTGCGCATAGAACCTGTTCATTTCGAACGGCAATAAAAAAGCCGGATCGCCAATACTTGTGAAATAAGCATTTCGGCGACCCGGCTGTCTCGAAGAGACCCTATAGGCTTTCCGTCCCACTCTCGCGAATGGTTTAGTATTATCGTCTACTGCTTTTTTGTTGTTTATAATGCAAATCAGGAATTGGCAAAATTTCCTATTGAAATTGTCCAAGCACTATTACGGTATAAATACCAATTTGGCAAGTACAAATTTTGAAAGACGTTATTTGGGTAAATACATTTTTATTATTGGATAGAAATCCTTTATAAAACGTTCTCCTGTTTCCAATGATCCACGTTCATCTGTATCAAACGGTATCGAAATGCGGACAAAAGCTGTGTCACGACGTCTGTATAACAGCGAGTTGGTTATTTCAGACATTTTGAGGGAATATTCGTCGTTCACAGTCCTTCCCTTCGCCACAAACCAGTAAAGAAATAACTCCTTACTTTCACCCTTCTGGTAAACGGCACGAACCAGGTTGAGCTTTTCCCCCTCCATAACCAGCATCGATCTCTGCGAAGACAACTCATACCAACCACTCCCCGGCAGACAATGTTTGGGAGAATGAATCTCACCCGTACCTTTCCCACCACCATGATATCCGATATAGAGACTGACCCGCTTGCCGCTTGGGCCAGTATATTGTCGGTAAAGGACGTCAGTTGCCTTCAGTACCTGCTGCACGTCATCCGATAGGAAAGATTCTCCTGTCATATGCCATTTTGAAACAGTGGCGGGAAACTGGGCAAGCGGTTTATTAATAGGGACCGTGACGTCGCTGTGCAGATACAGATAAAGCCCAGCGGCAATCAGCAGCATATACACAATAACAAATCTGCCCCTGTCCTCTGTTTTCTGTTCCCTGTCCTCTGTTTTCTGTTCCCTGTCCTCTGTTTTCTGTTCCCTGTCCTCTGTCTTCTGTCCTCTGCTCAGGAAGACGCCTAGGGAAACCAGCAGCACCATCGCCACCCCAAAGACTGCCAAGCCTGCAAACTCATGAAAAAAACCCTGAGCCGCCTTTTCTCCCCAGTGTTGAGCCAGAATACCTGTCACGATGACCCTCATGGCATTGGTTGCAACAGCAATAGGCACCGCAGCGCAGATAAGGATCACACGTTTCCATGGCTTGATGCGCAAAAAAAAGGCATAGGCAACAGCAAGTGCCAACAAGGAAATTAGGGAGCGGATCCCACTGCACGCATCCGCTACTTCCAAGGTCGTAGTTGGAAACATGATAATATTGCCTTCACGCAATACTACCACTCCAACCAGTTTCAAAAAGGCAACAGATACTTTGGTAACAAAGAGTTTCAGGGGAAAAGCAACCGCATCGTAAATGATGTAGGGAATTGGAACCATGAAAAAAAGATAAGCGACAGGAAAAGCAATGACTCTGAGGACCGAGGCACCCCAAAAATAAAGAATAAAACCGACCAGCAGCACGATCAATGATGAACGCATGCTGAAGTATTCCGATCCAAGCCAAGCAAATATTAACTGCAAGAAACCGAATATAATTACAAGCAAGCCGGCATTTCTTGGGGCTACCGGAGTAACCTTCAACTCCGCCCAACGAGTGTACAGAAAATATCCTGAAATCAACGGGACAATAAAACCATGGGAATAATTCTCATCTTTGTACCAGTCCAGAACCATATCGGGGACAATTTTCGCATATAAAACAACCAAGAGAACAAATACTGTGAAGAGTTGCCAACGACATACCTTTAAGGACTCGGAAAAATTCATTTGCCCTCCAGCCAGATATTTTAAGCATCCACACTATAGAAACAGAGCAAACAAAAATATTGATAACCGGGAAATAGGATCGGCGGGATAATATCTTTAAAAATGATTAAATTCAATTTTTTGATTGAACAGAGTTTATAATTTTGTTCTGCCAATATCGGCAATCAACGGCAGGTGGTCTGAACCAACGTCAGGCCCAACTTGGCAACGGCTGGGTGTCAAACCGCTTCCGGTCAGAATATGATCAATCCGCACTGACATAACTATTCCACGCTGGCTAGCTCCTTCGGTCCATCCATATCCGACACCTTGACTTGAAAACGCATTCGAATAGGCTCCCCATACCTGGCTATAAATGTTACTTTCCACTGGCATATTGAAATCACCAGCAATAATGACTGGCTGGTTAAGTGCTGAGATGACGCTCCGCACATCTTGGGATGTCTTTCGTCTGTGCTCTGTTTCTTGTTTCAGGAGGCCGGCACGGGCAGGGTTCAAGATCGTTTTCCGGCTGAGAACACTCTGCAATCCATAACGCGGGCTCGGTAAATGGACAGTGCAGAAATCAATGTCCCCTCCCGGAGCAGAAATCACACAGTGAAGCAACACTGTTCGCGGCCAAGTGTGTGGAGGGTGCAACGCCGTCATGGATTTGACTTGGCGTAATGGATAACGCGACAAAACCGCCAGTTCACCTGCTCGCTCCAACTGCCAACCACTGGGCAGAGAAAGCTTGAACTTCTTTGGGCATTCTTGCAATGCAACAACATCGGGAGCTGATTCATTTATAAGTGAAAACAGGTGTTCAGGATTAAAATTACCTGACTGGATATTACAAGTGATTACTCGAAGTGCAGGCACACGCTGTTTTAGTGGGGCGACAATTTTGAACAATGGCAAATTGTACCCCATGAAAGGGCCAAAAATGAGCAGCGTCGTGATCATAAGGAGAAGCAGAAGGCGGCGACCATAACATGCAGTCAATGGGACCAAAACAACCAAGGGCAAAGAAAGCAACCATCTGGGACCAAACAGGAGGACCGTTGCCAACCACCAGCGATCACCGGCAAGATGCATGATACCCACAAGGCTTATCGTAACAAATAGATACAACCATATCAGCCACGAAAGCCATGCACCAGTTCCACCAGAGTTGCTTCGGAACGGTGCATACCAAGCTATCAAACGCCTAATAGACACCATTCACGATGGTTTCAATCACTTAGGTACCCTCTTTAAGGTATCCAAGGGACTATGGCCCGCTACATAGATAGTTTCGTTGCCCTGATAGTCCACAGAAGAAACAATATATTGTGTGGAACCGTCGGTGGCACCCAACCAGTCGATATATTTGAATGCACCGGATCCTGCATAATCCGATGATGCGGGGATAGATGCTATACGGTATTTTTGGCGGTCAGTGATAGGGAGATCAGTTGTAAAAGGCACTGCGCCATCTTTGGCGTATATATTGTAATAGCGTATCATGGCTTTATCTGCGGGAGCATTCCAGTGGATTGTATACTGTCCACTTGCAATTGCCGGAGCTTCCTTGTGCGTATAACTTGCATATATCGGGGCCTTAGGAGGTGTTTTATAAAAATCGCTTTTCCCACCTGGGTCAGCCGGATATGCTGATTGCTGTACCTGCGTTGTCACATTACCTGCCCCGTCAGTTACCACTTTCCAGGTATTGCTCAAAGTATGGCTCTCCAGACCGCTGTATTCCAGCGAAGTTACTGCATAATAACGTGTGGATGAAACGGGTTGAGCATAGTCATAAGACCAACTGTTTTCAGCCCACATGCCGCACTCGTTGGTGCCACGGCAATTGTTATATGTAGTGGTGCCAAGCGGGGTCCATGCTGATTTGTCGGTAGATACCCATACCCTAAATTTATCGATCTCCCTTGGCGAGGGGGGGCAATCGAGGGTTTCGTGTGGCCAACCTCTTGTTGAATATGTGCGGGGATTTGCAAAGTTCGGGATTGGCCCTGTTCTTGGTATTGTCTGCGAACTGCTTGCGCATGAAGTCCCTTGGCTGAAGTCCCAAATCAGGCGGATATTACCGCCATTCTTGGTAGCTGATTTGATCTCGGGCGGATATGGGTAATAGGCAACCGACCAAAACATGTCAAGAGTAACATTGGGTGTTCCACCAAGAAAATCCGAAACCCATTGAACCTTAGTGCCATCAGGACTTTGGGCAACACGCGGTAATGATTGATAAGTTGTGCTGGTACTGCCCCCCTCTCTAACATGGGCATTCGCAATAGGTTTAATTACTGATGTTTTATAATTAGCTGTTTGTATTGGTTTGACATTACCGGCAGCGCTTGGGGAAGATGCTATCCAATCAGACCAAGCATTCCAAGAATAGTGACCTGCATAACCTTCGTTGATACATTTATTATCGTAGGTGCGAGTTGTTGCATTGTACACAGAGAACCCGACACAGGGATTTGCGTCAACATAAGCGCCGGTGATTTTAGTACCCCATCGATCAATAACGAAGTGACTCATATATGAGTTGGGTGTAGTAGATGGATCATTGTCACATGCCCATGGGTCTCTGTAACCTGTTACGCAAGTCCCTTCAGGTACTTGATTGCCGCCGGTATTCATGTAAATTGGTTCCATCTCAGAACCAAAATTATAGAGTGTTGTATGTGAACTATTGACAACAGGCGCGCCTCCAGCACCCAAAATAACTGACCGCCACCAATCGCCCTGAGAATTTGTTGGCATCCAATACCACCAAATTTTAGTAGCCACTGATCCACCAACATAATTATCATGTGTTACCGTAATGTTTGTAGAAGTTGACGACCCCCAATAATTATCTACAGACAACCCGGTGTAACCAGTTGGATTGTCAATTGCGGGTGTGCCGGTTAGTGACAACGAATAGATCGGATGAGTTGCCGTAGCTACATCTGTTTGCAAAAAAGTAAACGCTTTGTTCCCGTCACCACTGATTGTTTGTTTATTAAAATCTTCAGGGGCGTACAATCCAGAGGGCCAAGGGAATCCGGTAATCCAAGATTTACGTGTGATTACATTTTGATTATCCAATGTGTGCTTATACAATATGCGGTTATCAGCACCCTCGCCCAAGCCATTACTACCAAATTGGTAATAAGTGGCAGGTTCAGAAGGAGTCCAATAAATGTATGGGCCGCCACGTCGAGATGATTCATAGACGGGGCGGGGTGACGAGCCGTCAACATTACTTATCAACCAAGTTTGACTACCATAATCATTGAAGCAAGTTTGCCCTCGCATCTTCATAGCAATTTTAGAGCCGTTGCCGCTCCAAGGCTGTTCTCCTATATCTAGGCCGAAAATTGAATAAGTGGCATTCGTGCCATTCGATATTTTCCACACCTCATTACCAGAAATCTGATCTATATACATCATTGACATAGGATTCCATGCTGGCTTTGTGGTGCAATTTTCTCCCGTATAGAATGTGTTACTTGTTCGTCTGGCGATTCGATTAAATAATTCATCAAGATTTTCAGATGCCGCTGAAAATTTAGCTAGCAGTGTAACCAGCATAATAATCGCAACACGTATATACACCCTTTTACTTATTAGAGATTTGCAATCCATATTAACCTCCAGGCGTTTTGGACTGTTTTTGACAACAACAGATCGAATACCTTATATATTAGCCCCAAACCGTCAGTCTTCTTAAACAATGATCCGTTGTTATGTGTCATAAAAGCAACTTTTTTTGATCGAAAACGATCTATCTATTGTTTATAACAATTACTTAAATTTGCAAAATATTGTGTGATTAGAATCACGCCATAGCGATTTAATTTAACATTTATAAGTCCCGCGCAAACAATGTGGAAAACTTAATTTGACCGCCAACACTCACAATAACCCCATAAAGCTTCACATTTCCTGTATCTGTTGTAAATTCTATCGGTCTAAATCAGAATCCATAGCAGTAATATACCACTTTGATTTGCCCCCTACTGAAAAACCTAAGTTAGGCTTGATACAAGCATATTGTTCAAAAGTTGTTGCAAGATAACCAAGCGATTGCAGGGTGGTCTCAAGTGGGAGGCAAACTGATCTACAAATAAACCGAGTAACACCATCATTGCGGAAATATGCTTCTGCTTGGCAAATCAAGGCACGACGTGCTCGATGATCTTCTTTTCGAGTAAGGAGGTCGACTAACCAACAATCATTGCCTTCACGCCTAGCCACTAGATACCCTAGATAAGCACCATCGTGACCCAATATTTCGAAAACAGTGTAGCGATAATAAGGATGTTCTATGAATCTCCAACGTAAAGTTCGGATATCACGTGAACATATCCCTGAATAATCTAGACGGCAGGCACCCCATAGTTCTTCCACCCTTGCATCAAAATCATGCCTATTGACAACAGTATATCCTACTCCAATACTTTCACGGCCCTTCCAAAAACCAGCATAAAGCATAGCAAGAGCCCTTTTGCAAAACTTCCCTATGCCATCGCCAACAGATTTTTTCAGAAGCTCACTATCAAAGAAAAGCTTCTCAAGCTGTTTTACCCGTGATATTTCAATCCAACCGTATTTTTGCTGTAAGCTGCGCATTGTTGCGGATTGCCCCGACCCCAGTGCGGCTACGTAATTTTTCAACCAATGCTCGTTAAGAAGTAAACCAATTTTGTAACGTCTATATGCAGGATCTACAAACAAATCTCGCCCCCAAGCCACTTCATGCTGCATTCCGTCAATCCATATTGGTGTTGGGACAAGAACAAGCATACCGACCACCCGGTCCCCCACATGAGCCAGCAACAAGGTCAAATGTGATACTCCAGCATTCGGATTAGCCGTGCATTGCCAGTCTAACCAGTTCGCCGACTTTACCTGTGGAGGTGGCGTCCAAACATTTTTAAAAAATTGCTCAAGTTTAGCGCGATCCTCCTCACAGAATCGCGTTATTCGGCATGAACTTTCTATTTCCTGCATCGAATGAACTCCTTTGCTACGGTGGGAATCCAGCAAGGGCGGACTCAATACTCCAGCGAAAATCTGCAATATTATCAGGCACAAAAATTCTATGACAGGCAAGCGGCTCATCACCCGGGTAAACCAGACCATGCGTACAAGTTACCGCTGTTCTATAACCAACTTCACGAGACAATCGAATGGTTCTCTCATCGTAGTGTGGCTGGAGAATTGGCGAAGGGTAGGAAAAATGAACAATTTCCGCCCCCAACACTCTTTCCAATTCACTCTTAGAATGCTCGAGCTCTACATTGATACGGCTTTCTGAAATGTGAGCGACGTTTGGATGCGACACTGTATGGGAGCCCACAATGTGACCAGCGAAATGTAACCCTTTAATCTGCTCTTCCGTCATCATCAACCCGTATTTATCTTGATATGATTCGATTTCAAGAAACTTTTCTACCTGAGCAACCCAGTGTATTTGTTCATCGAGATCCAAAACAGCACAATGGCTGCATGACTGTATAAAGGCTTGGCGATGATCTTGAGGTACGTCCAATTGAAACCGTGTCCCGTCTAGAGGACTGACTATCTCTTTTCTTTTCGAGCATCTAAATGCTCGGCGTAGTGCAATAAACCATGGTGGTTGGTAGGGCGAAATCGTGCCTGTTGTAACATAAAAAGCTCCACGTATTCCGTATCGTGCCATTATTGGGGCTGCCACAGTAGCATTGTCAGCGAAACCATCATCAAATGTAACGGCAACAGCGCGACGCGGAATTTTCTTATTGCATTTAGCAAAATCAAGTACATCGTCCATTGTGACAGGGACAAAGGACTCAGACAACAATTGCATCTGCTGTTCAAACACCGCAGCACTGTGCACAATACCACATCCAATTACGTCATCCAAATCTTGTGGGTTTTCAAGAACAGAATGATAACGGAGGATCACGACACCAGCTTGGCGTAAGGAAGCGAAAGTACTGATAGCCCCTGAAACAAGTAAGCACCTTTTGATAATCCTTTTAAACGTTGTTTTCACATCATCCCCCACAATCAAGTCCTCGGGCAAAGAATCCGCGCCCAAAGGACGCGGCCTTGAAAAGCGCCCCCACAGGGGGGGATAGCTCATTTACAAATATCTGGACTGATTTCCTCCTTGGTCCTTTAAAAGCTTGGTTCGAATATTGGATCTGATGATGCTTGAATTTCCAATGTTTGTTTTACCCACCCAGGACCGGCATAGCCAACAAACATCACCACACCCACAAGATGTGGATTTATACATCACATTAAATCCGTTGTTACTAGTAACTCAGCCGCTCCTAAACTTGACGCAACCACACTGGCTTTTAGATATCTAATTTCCATAAGTTAAGCCAATTTATATTCTAAATCTCTATCGAAAGGGTTTTGAAATAGTAATTTTGGGGGTTGGCAAGATATCATCATGATTCAAACAATATTAGGAAAATGGATTCGGCAGTTTTGATATACAGAATCGATACTTACCTGACTTTTCGGATTGAATTGAATCCGCATACTCAATCTGCCAGTTCATTTGGTCGCCAAAGCGTTCATGTGCGAGGTGATTGACAGTTTGCACAGTTTGCTCAGTAAAAAGCTCCCCTTTCACAATTCTAAACACCAAGAAATCAATTCTTTCTTGCACAATCTGCATCTGTTTGACCCCCGGCAGGTACATGGCAAAATTCTCCGTAAGTGAAATACCAGAAATATAACTACCATTGGGGGTTACAACATAATCAGCAACCCGCCCTTCCAAAGATTCAATGATCGGGTAGGTACAGCCACAGGCGCAAGACGTCGTGGCAGAGAGTATACCTACATCGCCAACTTTATAACGAATCATTGGCATTCCATAATTAGTAAGGTCCGTTACCACAATTGAACCTGGCTCACCAGCAGGCACGGGCTTGTCGTCCCGTATAAACTCAACAATCAAAGTATCGCAGTTAATGTGCATGTTACCTTCGGTGCACTCACAGGCAATCAGACTCACCTCTTCACAACCATACCGGTTGGTAACTCGGCAACCAAAAACTCTTTCTATTGTTTCGCGTTCAAACTCATGAAGAACCATACATGTGCTAATAATACCTTTGGGTTTGATGTCAGAAAGTCCTTTTTGCTCCATAAATCGGGCAAAGAGGAAAAGCGAGTGGGCATGACCAAAAAGAATTGTTGGTTTTTTTTTCAGCAGGGTGGAATGATAAAATAGCATTGATTGTTCATCCATCTTCAAGGTATCAAGATAACAATGGCGGGTCAGTAACATGTTACGCAGATACATCCTCCAGTTTTGATAACATTCCGGATTACCCCATATCGCCCCCACCCTCTCGCCGATGTCCCATCCGGCCCAGCGATCATATACTATTGTCACTGCACGTTTCCACTCGCCACTGTCTTTATCCATATAGAGTTCGACTGAAACACCAGTCGAACCTGATGTTTTTTTCTGCACGAGATTTGTTTTTGGAATATTATGTGCCGTCATGCGCTCTTTGTTGGCGCGGATATCATCCTTGGTCAGCAACGGTAGATACTGTAGATCGGATAATTTTTCGATTTTGTCAGGCGTAATGCCAGATTCGTCAAAACGCTCATGGTAATAATCAGACTGAGCATAGGCATGTCTAACAATTGTACGTAGACGCTGTAGCTGTTCCTCACGCGCTTTTTCAATTGGCAAACAATGCATATGCTCGATAGTCTTTATATATTGCAGATAAGGGGACTTTTCTTTCATCGCCCAGAGTGGCGCAATTAAAGCTCGTATGAATGCACCGGTAATACTCATAAAATCACCTTTTGTTATTTCAATTTAAACTTTTCAACATCTCCAATGATGCAGGTAGCATAAATCATGTCAAATCATCAACAAATCATATTGGTTCCCGCTCTCAAGATGTATGTTAAATCTTTGAGAATCAGTGAATTGTTCTATTATTATTGATATACATCTAAATTTAATGTAAGTGATTTTTTTTGTTTCAGTATAAGCATCTTTTTTTTTCTCAATTCTCGCAATTGTGTTTGAGGGCTCAACTAGTGAAACATACTTTTTCACTCCTTTATAGTATGAGAAGAAAACATCCCTAATTTTTCTATATATTTTTTTACCACGTGCCTCCGGAACAACATAAGCCCAAAAGCTATATACGGTATCATCATCTAGTAATAGTGGAATTCCTGGACCACGTATATAACAACTCCCACGATAACCCCATAGCATACCCAAAGGTAAATCATTTTCAATGTAAACAAACAATTCTGCGCCATTATGTAGCAAAGTTTCTAATCTCTCACGCTGAATACCCAAAAAACCTTCTTTCAATTGGTCAGCGTCTGTAACAATTTTAATATTAGGGTATATGATCTGGTCAGAAGTTGGGATAGGACAATTCTGTTCATACTGGATGTATCTGCCAAGCCTTATTCCGAGTATATTTACCATGGCCAATCTCGCTATCAAAATTGAGTAGTAGTATTTTATTTGGCGAAAATCCGCATTCTGATCAGATCTTGCAGCCTCTCTCTAAGATCCGCACCTAACGTTAACAACCAAATTGCTGGCAGATAAATACAGCTCGCTAAAAACAAATGCAAAAGTAAATCTACATAATTTTTCGCAGGATAAATTATGCCAAGACACCAAAGTGCTGCAACAAACAACATTAGTGGCAAGGCAATGCGCAACAACGTTTCTTTGAAATACGTGATTAGTGGAACCTGCATTGCAGTACATGCCATATAAACTGTAAGCAGATTTGCCAGGACTGTTACCATTGTGGTTGCTGCAGCAACACCAGTAAGACCCCATTTATGTGCTCCAAATATCCCAACAGGGATACTAAGTAAGGACAAAATAAGCCATAACAGTGCGCACCTGCCATGCTTGCCTTGTGCGGTTAGTATGCGGAAGGCATTAGTTGCGAGGGAGTCTGCCACCATGCCGGCCAGCAGGATATAAAGCACCATATGTCCGGCGATGGCATACTCTTTGCCGATCCATAATCCCAAAAAAGTTTCGCCACAGAAAAAAATTACAATCGGCATAGCCAAAGAGACTATCTGTAAAGCCAATGTAGTATTCAACCACGATTTTACCAGTTCGCTATGGTCCCCCCTACCTATTGCTGCGCCGAAATAGGGTGCAAGCGGAAAACCAATAGCCTGCGACATACCTTTGGCGTAATTAACCAAACGGTTGGGTATTACGTAATAGACAATCTGCCCCAAGCCTATCATATTGCCTATAATAAGAGGTACGCTCTGGTTTTGAAGACGCGATGCTATAAGCATAGTCGCGCTCTTAGCACTGAAAGTAATCATTTCCTTGGCCTTGTAATATGTCACAGCCGATAGAGATAATTTAGGTATATTTCTATCTATGAAGACAGCTCCGGCAAATAGTGCAAATTGTATTGCAGTAAATATAGGTTCGAGAAGTGCCAGGATTATAAGCCCCCTTCCCTGATAGCGCAGCAGCAGATAGTAAGTAAAGCAAGCCCGGATAATTACAAGAACAATTCTGACATTATTAATAAAATAATGCCGCTGCACACCCATCAATGTGGTTATAAAAACCTGCAACGGGAACAACATTCCGGCATTTATTCCCAACAGAATAAAAACAGTGCTTAGGTTAGCGATATTCTTTATCTCACTACCTGCAATTATCCCAGGAGAATAACCTAGGGATAAAAAGATCAAAACCGCCACAAAACCCACAATGGCAAAAAAGGTAAAGGCCGTGCTTATCGTCTGTTGAAGATCCTCCTTGTCTTGTCTCCCATCAGCGACAGAAACAAACCTTACTAGAGACCCACCAATACCAAGATCTAGGAGGCCCATGTAGCCTATGACACTCATCACTAATTCCCACAGCCCATAGTCGCGGTTGCCCAGTGCCCTGATTAGAACGGGGCTTATGATGAAAGTCACAACAACATTGACAGCATAGAGAGCTGTTCCTGATAATGAATTTAAAAGTAGTTTTTTACTCACATAAAACCCGCAAAACGCTTTAATTAGTTATATCAATTTGGCTGAAGCGATTAAAAATTCTGTAATTTATACAAGGCATCTTGTTTTTGATTAATTATTTGCATCATGGATCCTACCCACGCTGACATCCAAAGCCATAGTGGCCGATAAAAATTATGTCCAGATAAACCGAGTAGTAGAAGGAGTATCAAACAAATAATTATCGATCCGCTAATATTAAAACAGAATGATTTTTCCATTTCTGACTGTAAGTAAAAACGCCTAACTTTCAAACAACCCCGCCATGTTGAAGTAACCAATCCAATGAAGAAAAATGCACCGACAACACCAAATGCACTCAACACCTCAGCATACAAGTTATGCGATTGTTCAGGAATTCCATCTAAATGTTCCATGCGGTATTCGACAAAATTATCGCCTCCAGCTCCAATTCCGGTAAAAGGAGCGTGTCTAAACATTTCCCAACCTGCTATAAACCCCAATTTCCTGCCATCAGTCGATTTTTGTGCATTGGCTGGCCCAGCATCCTTATCCCAAATGGATTTGATACGCACTTGTTTTTCTGCGGGCATGCTGATCCATATAGTACTAAAGGCTATCAGCGTCACAACAAATATTACAATTTTTCTTTTGCCATGCTGTAACATAACCCACAGCAAAAGAAGAAAAACAAAGGCAATCGAGGAAGAGCGCGAACCGGTCAACACTAAACACAGCACAACACTTCCAAAATAAACAGTATAGAGAATCCGAAGTATTGATTTTGTTTCCAATCGAAACAGCGTATACACAAACGGTATTGAAAGAACCAAGCTGGCGCCAAAGGCATTTGGTTGATTATAAGAGCGACCAACACCAACCATGCGGTAAATACCCATATCCCAGACATAGCTGCCGTTATGATATTCCCAAAGCGAATGCAGGACATAGATCATCATCGAAAAAATATATACCTTAATAATTACCTTCAAAGAAGCTTCATCATCGACCACGGATAGCATCAATAGATAGATCACTACAACCTTAGCGTATTCAATGCCTTGATCGACAGCAGAGCTAGAGTTCTGGGCAAAAGGTGCAAGAATAAAATGCAATGCAAGAAGACCATATACCCATTTGTTTATCGAAGAACTGACAATTTTAATTCTTCCTACAGTGAATGCCCAAAATATCATGATTACAGCAAAAGTTCTCTCAATAGGAATTCCATTCAAATATCGTATAGATTCCCAAGGGCGCTCGATAAACAAAAACATATAAAAACAAACCATTATTAATACGGCAGGTAGTGATCTATTTGACATATTGGGTATATTTTTAATTGTCATTATTCATATGACCATATAAAAGAGCAAGTCTCAGCAAGCGACGTATAAATTTATAATGAGTAAAATACATTTCTACTCGCCTTCGACCTTTTTGGCCCATCTCATGACAAAGTATTGGATTCTCCCAAAGCGTAGTTATCCTTTTCCTCAGGATTTCAGCATCTCCTGCTTTGACAACATAACCAGTTTCACCATCGTCAATGTAATCCTCTGCAGATATTGAATCTACGCCGATTACAGGCTTTTTGTGCCACATCGCGTTACAAAAGTTTGCCTCGCCACCTCCTTTTAAACCTGAGTATTTCATTGGTATCACCACAAAACGTGAGGCTGCTTGAAGTTGTCCAAATGCGGGTTCCGGTGCCCCGATCACCATCACATTAGGAAGTGGCTCTATTCCTTTTCGCACAACAGGATCAGTAGCACTAATTACAACTGGTATTTCTGTATCTCTAACCGCTTCAATTAGACAGTTGTAATCCCTTTTACCATTTCCACCGGCAAAAATAAAATTACCCATCGGAATATCATAAGTTTCGCGCTTAGAGTGATTGGCCTTGAACGGAAGAAAAATGAAATGGCGTTCGGGGAGATTGAAATGTTTTGCATGAGTAGTAACTTGTTTACTGGACCACAAGACATTAAGTCCATACTGACGAAGAATAAAACAAGCAAGTTTTTCTTTTCTTTTCGTAGTAATCTTAATGAATGGGAAAAACCATGGCCTTTTTTCAGTCCCAAGAATATATTCTACAAATACATCCCAACAAAATAGTTTTCTTTTCCCTAAAATCGGAAAAGCATTTAGAACTCCACAACAAAACCAGAGAATGGTGTTACCACCATTCACAATAATTACTGTTCTAAAATCTGATAATACAAAAAGACGAATTGCATAGATAAACCAGTAGACAGCTGAAATCTTTTTAAATAAGACAGCAAGCCGTCCAGGGGAAATATATGTAACCGGTATTTCAGGAACGCTGGCGAACTTTTCGTGAGAAACCAGCTTTATTCCCTTTATATCAGGAAAAGAAACATCATCCAGAAGACGCCAGTTTTTCCTAACATTATCAATGTCGTATTTGAAATTGCGCTGACTATTTTCGCTCAAACGTCACCTTCTATACACGGAGGAATACAATTGTTCTGATTTTTGGATCATTGTCGCCAAAGAAAAGCGTTCTTTGCTTCTCCTACAACTTTCTTGCCCCATTTCCGCAGCTCGGCCAGATTCGAGCAGGTTGGCAATCCGTTTCCCCATTTCATCCCAGTTTCTAATCGGAACAATGAAACCGTTAACACCATCATCAACAGCTTCACGAGCGCCTCCTACATCAGTAGTAACAACCGGCAAACCGGACGCCATATACTCTACGAGTGCATTGGAGAAGCTTTCCGATGTTGATGACAGAACACCGATATCACATGCAACCAAAATATCAGGGATATCCAACCGTGCACCAAGATAATTAATAGCCTTAGCAATACCCAGCTCTGAAGATAACGTCTTAAGCTTTGATAATTCTGGCCCACTGCCAACAACAAGAAAGCGGCTATCAGGTCTATAACAAAGCACAATCTGTGCAGCTCTTAAAAAAGTTTCATGATCTTTGACAGGTCGTAGATTTGCAACTATCACAATAACAGGAGCATGTTCTGGGATCCCAAGCGACTTACGCATCTGACATTTGAAGGCATAAGTATTAGATGGGAACAAGGAAATGTCAAACCCATTGTTGACAACTTCGACTCGCCTATGATCCACTCCTTCATTATTGATTAGCCACTGTTTAGTACTCTGCGAGTTAGCAATATAAATTGTTACCCACCTGTCAAGATTCTTTTGTATTTTAAGTTCAAATGGCGTCAACCAATATCCCTGGTTTCTGCGTGTTCCAATGACTACCTTAATCCCAGCAAGTTTAGCAGCTAGAATCCCGGCTATACTTGAATCTCTAAAATGGGTTTGTACAATATCTACACCTTTATCCTTAAGGTATTTAGAGAGGACAAAAAGCCCCTTAAGTCCCTTTATACTTTTAAATGAATCCATTTTTACAACAAAAACCGGACAGGCATCAAACTCCTTCTCCAACCACTCAGAAGTTCGTAAAACACAAAGATAAGGCTGAAACCTGCTACGATCCAGATGTTTGATCAGTAACAGCAACTGCTTCTCCGTCCCTGCGGTGGGGGATTCGATCATATCGATTATGAAAGCTATTTTAATCATGTGCTAAACTCATTTACATAGTCACTTAATGCTATTTCTGATCCAGGTTTTGCTGAAGCCCCACCCTAATCCGAAATGAGTAATCCAAACGGCCAATGCAATATAAAACGCCTGGATGACATGTCTGCGCTTCAACGCTTCAAACAAGCCAGTGATACAGATGATGGCGAAATAAAGTAGAAAGATGTTTATTACTACAAAGGAGGGCATCGACATGATCGGCAACAAGAGCAGGGCAAACGGAGTTAATACGGTCATACAGAAAATCCCGACCGGAACCAGGGTTTCCTTGGTAAATGACTCCGGATGTTTTTTTACCAAACGCGCCCTCCCCTCCCCATAGCGGGTCTGCTGGCGAAAGAGAGCACCAAGAGATTCGCGCGGATAGGAATAAATCATGAGAGATGGGGCTGTAAATGCCTTAATCCCTGCTTTTTTTAGACGGTAATGAAACTCTACGTCTTCCGCGGCATCAAACGTTTCATCAAAATATCCAACAATATCAAAAACCGAACGGTCATAGGCAAATCCGGCACTCATAGGATCAACAAATCCCTCGAATTCGCTATAAATAAAAGACTTGACACTGTGACCCAACCAGGATTTTCGAGCAACGGCAATCCAGAATGGCGCCCCCCCGGTAAGGCCGGGGACATCCAACGGTGCAGGCCTGGAAAGACACAAGGCATTATTATTTTCCTTCAAGCTTTCCATGTTCTGAAACAGGTATCTATCCGGAATATGTACATGCCCGTCGATGACAGCTATAAGTTGCCCTTCCGCCGCCCTGATGCCAACATTTCTGGCCCTGCTCGACAGAAGGCCCGGGTTATCAAGCAACCTTATAACAGTATCCGGATTATCCCTTATTAAGCGCTCGACAACTGAGCGCGTACTGTCAGTTGATCTGCCATCTACCACCAGCAGTTCAAACCTGTCCCTTGGATAATCTTGTTCGATCATGCTTTTCAGCGTATCGGCAATAAATTTTTCCTCATTACGTATTGGAATGACTATGCTTAAATATTTCATCAATGCGACTCGCCTATTAAATTCCGCTTAATTCGATCATATGCATCCATCCCCAACAAAAGCTTGGGGATAGTAAGGAGCGTATATCTAATCCTGTTTTTAGTTAACAAATATTTATCTCCGTTTATCAGGGATGATATGTATGATAGCTGATGATGCGACTGGACATGATTCCTCCTGATAACAAGGGGAGAGCCAGTATGACAACAAAAAGTGCGACCAGGGATCATTGTGGCAAAAGCACGATAACCGGAATCATTGGCAAAACCAATCATCCAAGGTAGATAATGCCCACCGACAGGTGCAAACGATGTGACAGATCTTCCCATCAATTGCTGTAAGTTTTCTTTTGAATCAGCAAGTTCCCTACGTGCATCGGATTCAGGCAGATCCACGAGATAGCGATGTTGCAGTCCATGACTCGCTATTTCCATGCCGTGACTGGCCATTTCATTGATCTGACTCCGATTCATATAGCCAGACTTACCAATGTTTTCAGTTGTTACGAAAAATGTGGCCTTAAGCCCTTTATCGAGGAGTACTGGAAATGCTTCTTCGTAATCGGATATAAGTCCATCATCGAAGGTGAGTATCGAATATGTACCGCTGGGGTTATCGACAAATTCTTCAATGGTACAGTTTTGATTGTTCTTAATAAGGCTGGCAATTTCAATAAAAGTTGAACGTGCAATTGTATATTTGGCGGCACCGGTGTCCTGCCCATCTATAGATTTATTATCTGGCGCCACTCCATGCAGTGTAATGACAATGCTGCTTTTCATATCGATAGTTCCAATTAAATTACACAATTTATTGTTTCAATTCACATATATCTTTTTGCCAACTGTTCATACAACATGACGTATTTCATTGTCTGTTCGGCAAAACTGAAATGTTTGGTAATATGCGCATATCCAGTTTCACCCATGTGCCTACGCATATTAGCATCAGAAACCAGCTCTAAAAGATACTGCACCATCCCTGAAATATCATCCGGTGATGTCAAATAACCAGACCCTCCCTGCTGAACAACCTCAGGAGTTCCTCCCACTGCTGTGGCGACAATTGGTTTTCTTGCCGCGAATGCTTCCAAGGCAACATTTGGAAGACCTTCCGTAAAAGATGGCAACATGAATACGTCAATTTCCTTATATACTTGCGGCATGTTTTTATTGAAGCCTGGAAGGAAAAAGCGTCCATCAAGCCCGAGGTTACTTATCTTCATTTCCAAATCAGCTCTCAGAAACCCCTCACCGAATACAGCGAAATAAACATTATTTTTTTGAGCACAGACTTGGCTCGCTGCTTCTATCATACCGGCATAATTCTTTTCAGGCGAAAGCCTACCTGCCGATGCAACAAATATAGCATCATCCGGAATTCCCAAACTCCTTCTAATTAGTCTTTCATTGCGTGAGCCGTAATCGACTAAACTCAGATCAATTGCATTGTGAATAACAGATATAGATTTTTGCTTGATTCCCAGTTTCAGGATCTTATCTTTCTGGCCATGGGAAACAGCAACAATATGATCATTTAATCGTAGAAAGAACTTATCCAGAACCTCGTAAATTTTAATTTTACGATTTTCTCCAGTCCATCCCCTTGATATGGCAATTTGAGGAATTCGATTTATCCAGGTAGCCAAGCGACCAAGCACATTGGCCTTGTAACCATGGGAACAAAGGAGGTCAACTTGTTTATCATGCAGTATATTTTTTAGCCTTAATATTGATCGAGGATCAAATGCGTGGTCAACATGTAGTTCAACCAAGTCAATTCCAAGCTGGGAAGCCTTATCAATAATCTCGTTCGGCTGCCCATTTTCAACGAACGAAATTAGTACGAACCTGAATCTGGAAGGATCCAAGTGCTGGGCATGGCTGATAATCTGCTTTTCCGGACCACCATAGAAATTTGTTGCTATGAGATGGGCAATAATGATTGGCCTGGTCATGAACGGGTAGTCCTGACCCATTGGTTTTTGCGAAATCCAAACACACCAAGTAATGAAACCATACAAAGCCAGCCAAGATAGATCGGCGAAAAAAACAGTCGCATCATTTTTTGACACGAGATACCGTTCATTACTATTCCAAGACATATATATAGCACTTGCGCAAAAAGCACTGAACATGACCACCACAGCAATATTTGTGAGCCATCTGCAAATGATAAAGCTAGTAATAAGATGTTAGCAACCAACAGCAATGGCCTGCTGCCAACGATTAAACTGACGCCAAGGTCACTTAGCGCTATGTTGAACTGCTTGATACCCGATGCAATCAACTTAAATGCTCGACCTTTGGTCAAAGTCGAGTTGCCGGTAGCCCAGCGTACTCTTTGGTCAAAGGCCTGTTGCAATGTCACCGGTTGAAGTGCGAATACTCCTATATCAGATGCGAAACGGATGCTAATTCTGTTATTTACCAGCATGATACCGTACTCGGTATCTTCTGTTATTGAAAAAGCATTCCAAGGATATTTTTTCAAAATCTCACTGGAAAAACACATGCCATTTCCTCTAAGAATTATCGGAAGACCTAATTTATTCTTTGGTATCCAAAAAAGTATATTCTCAATCAGATTTCCCACCTGAAACAGATACGTAAGTATACTTGCATCAGGATTGGACATGCCATAATACGCCTGAACTACCTGTTCGCCTCTCCTCAGGCGAGCATCTAGTACTGAAAGAAAATTTGAACTTACAACACTATCCGCATCTATAACGACAAAAGCGCTGTAGCCTCTCGGCATTAGTTCGGTAAAAGCGTGGCAAAGGGCATATCCCTTACCCCGCAAGGTTGTATCATGTCTTTCAAGGCATTCTGCACCAGCAGTTTTGGCTTGTACGGCAGTTGCATCAGTGCAGTTGTCTGCAATAACCACAACATCGAACAAAGGGCGTGGATAACTAACACTTAACAGACTCTGCACTGTGGCTGTTATTCCCATCTCTTCGTTATGGGCCGGGACAACAAACACAAAGCGGGATTTGGGATCCAATGCAGCGGTAATCTCACGTTTTATGGCAAAGAAGTAAACTAGCGCAAAAAACCAGAGGTAGAGCACCAAGACTGTAAGAACTGCTAGTCCTGCACTCAAAGAAACTGTAACCAAGGAGTGTACTAACGTCATCAGACCAAAGACCTTTTTGATGCGAGAATTTCGTGCATCGGTGAAAACTTCAAATTACAAAAAAGATGTTTCAACTTGTCCTCGGTTTTATCCAGATTCAAATAGTGCCTGAATCGCGACTTTACTCCCGCTTGTATTCGAGGTTGGCCAAGATCGATCTCCCAAGGATGAAAATAAAGCACGGCTGGTTGATGTTCACGTTCGTTAATCTTTGCAATGCCGTAACGGATAATTCCAACTGGTAATAGCCGCAGATATCCTCCGCCAGCAATCGGCAGACGCATATTTTTCCAGCCAAACCTAAACGGAAGCGTTGTTAAGGGGAACTCCAGCAAAGTCCCAGACCCGGTCAGAATTTTGTGAGGAAATCGTTCCGCGTCGGGGATGCCATAAGTGTCGTGCATGACCGGGAAGATGCTGGAATCATAGCTGAAGCCCTCCTCAGCCAAGATATCCAACGCCCAAAGGGATCGTTTTGTAATTGAGTAACTGGGAGCGCGGTACCCATTCACCCGAATACCACACTGATCTTCCAGCAATGATTTTGCGTGCCTGATATCAGCCCTGAACCGTTCCGGACCAATCTCAAAAATCAGTTCGTGGCCATAACCATGACAAGCAACCTCATGTCCACGCCGGTGAATCTCCTTAACAAGTGACGGCAAGCGCTCTGCCACCCAACCCAAGATGAAGAAGGTGGCCTTGATGGCATAGGTATCGAGAAGGTCGAGTATTCTTCTGGTGTTGCCGTCCACCCGCAGAGGATAGCTGTCCCACTGGTCCTGCCGCACATACCTGGCAAAAGCGTTCACCTGAAAGTAGTCTTCGACGTCTATTGTTAGGGCATTCAACATAAGTCGGTCTCGAAGTTACGGAATTACAAAGTCTCGGGGTCGCGGGCTTACGTCATCTTTTTGTCTTCGCTACTACGAGACTTCGCATCTTCGTTCCACAGCAAGGTTGTCCGTAAGTTGCCATGCTTTGATCTGCCTGAAGTTTCTGCCCGAGTAATACCTCGAGAATCAGTCGCGGAGCTTCGGAGTCGCGATCTCGAGGTCTCGCATCTTCGTGACTTCGTCACTTCGAGTCTCCGCAACCGCCTAAAAGCTCTTTTTAGCCTCCAAAATCACCCGATTCACACGATAGTTGTCCGTTACGATTTTTGGTGACGAATAATCGATATAGCGGTAGCTAAGACCAAGGGAGATATCCTTGCCGACCGACCAGGTGAGGCCGCTGTCCACGAAATATTTTCGGGTATAGGCTGCTAAACGTTCATCGGTATAGTACTCGTAGGTAAGGCCAAGTGTGCCTCGCAGATCCTGAAGGATTTCAAACTGGCTCGTAAACCCGCCCGAGTAGCGTTTGTTTTTCAGGATATTGGCAATTGCATCGGAAAATTCACTGTATGATCCCTGCAGAGTCACAGTGCCGCGTTGCAGGTTCTTTACAAGGGAGACGCTGTATGCCGTCTCCAGGGTAGATACCCCGCGTGGGTCGTCGGAAGATTTTACACTTGTGGAAAGGTTGGCTGTCATGGTGTCAAAGGTATGGGTGATACCCGCGCTCCAGGACGGGTTTACGGTTTCCCCGCGAATGTCGTCATAGACACTGACTATGGCGCCCCCCTGGGCAAAGATGAAAGACTTGTCGGCATATTCGTAGCGCGGTCCCAGGTATGTCTCATGACGGTAGAGGATGCTGTTTGCAGCATCCTCCCTGGTAAAAGTATAGCCGGCTGTCAGGAAGAACTTGGGCGACATCTCATATGAGTTGTCAATAAATCCAACATGGTCCTGCTTGCTGATGGCTGCGGGATCCTTATACCAAGTGTTGATATAGCGATAACCGGTCTTGATAGTCATACGGGTGCTGGGACGCAGAACCAGATAAGGCGATACTGTACCGATGTTCTGGTCAGTCTGATTCACGAACAGGCTTTCATGGGTAGTATCACGGGTCACGTCCAGGGAGACCCGCTTATAGACGTCACTCACATCGAGAAATAGCACCTCATCCACAATCTTCAAATGCCCTTTGGCGTTTATTTCGTGGGTATTGTCATTTTTCCTGCTGCCCTTGGCGTAGTAGCGGTAATCAAAGTTATAACCCAGATCCCAGTCCCACAAGGGAGCCTTGTATGCCATGACCAGTCCCGGTAGTGCTCTGGTAATGTAATCGGACTTCCTGTTAAGGTTTCGCTCGAAAACGTTGTCAGTGTACTCTTCGCTCACTTTAAGCGAGGGTGTCAGGCGAAAATCGGCCGCCAGGATAGTTTCAGGAGCCAGCGACAGCAATGACAGCAGCGCTGCTGCGATCAGGCCAAAAGCTAATTTTTTCTCGGGTAATCTCATATGGCCGTGGTTCCTGTTTTCATAAATCAAAATCTCTGCTAGCAGGCTTTCAGGATTTACTTTTGCGGTTCAACCAAAAATCCGATGAATCAAGCCCGGTTTTGGCATATTTGCACTTTCAAGCGGAGCAGCTGGCTTTATATCATCACGCGGAGGAACTTCGATTTTTTTGCTTAATTCGGCCACAGCAGAGTTAGTCTTGTTAAGGTGATATGAAAAGTTGTTCTGCATCTGATCCATACGTTCACTGAAGGCACTAAGAGCCGCCTGTGTTGTCGAGAGCGATTCCTTTTCAAACTGTTCCAGACGCCGGCACATGTTTTCCAGCAGGATTTCCATCCTGTTTCCCACATCCGTAATGGGAACATCGACAGCGCCCGTAACTTCTTTTTTCCCCGGGAAAAGCCATGCCTCTTCTGCGGCCCAAAAGTGCTGGTTGAAATCCAGATCACCGACAATATCGCAGATCATCTCCTTGCTGATGTCGTGCAATTCTTCAGCAAAGGCCGATAACAGGAGAAAATCGCAGATGATGTTTATCAGCCTGGGAATCCCGCAGCTGTATTTGTAGATGACGTCAATGGCTTCTGGTTCGAAACGGAGGGCCTCGCGATTTCCGGCTACCTGCAGACGGTGCAGGATGTATTCTTCAATCTCCTGGCGGTCAAGCGGCTGCAGGTGGCACTGGATGCTGATCCTCTGGCGGAGCTGGCGCAGTTCTGGTTTTGCCAGCAAGTCTCTCAATTCCGGCTGACCTACCAGGATAATCTGCATCAGCTTGGAGTCGGATGTTTCCAGGTTCGACAACATACGAATCTCTTCGAGTGTTTCCAGGGTGAGATTCTGCGCCTCGTCAATTATGATCAGGGGACGATTGCCTTTGGCATACTGCTCTACGAGGAAATTGTTCAGGTCTCGCAGTAGAGCTATCTTGTCCTTTCCCTGGATCGGCAGATCAAAATCATCATTGATCATAGCAATAAGTTGCTCGGAACTGACATTCGTGTTGAATACCTTTGCCAGCACCGCATTATCAAGGTGGCGGGCAATCAACTCCCTAATGATGGTTGTTTTTCCCGAACCAACTTCACCGGTGAGCAGAATGAAGCCAGCACGCTCCCGGATGCCATGATCAAGGTAAACCATGGCCTTTTTGTGGGTCTTGCTGAGAAACATGAAGTCTGGATTGGGCACCAGATCAAACGGCTTGTGTTTCAGATTAAAAAAAGAAAGATACATTCTGATATTTGTCCTTTAGTTCTGCCTGCCAACATGTCACTTCAGGAAGATGCAGCCGCCTTGTCCTTGGCATAGTTCATATAATAGGAATATTCACCGTAACGGTTGTCGTCAACGCTGTCTGAAGATTCATTTAAAACCACCCCAAGAATTCTGCACCCTTTTACAGCATCAATCGCTTCACGAATATCAGCTTGGGAAGCCTCTCCCTCCTTGACAACGAACACGATGCCATCCACCAAATGCCCTAGGGAACGAGTCTCTGCAAACGGGAGCAGTGGGGGGGTATCGAAGATCACATATCGGTCATGGTAACGGTGCTTCATCTCCTTGACGAGATCCTGCATCTTTTTGGAGGAAAAGAGTTCCAGCGGATTGGGTACCTCTTTCCCTGCTGGGATAACAGACAATTTGCCGATACCGGTCCTGACAATGGCCTCACCAATGTCAATCCCATCCAGGAGGCAATCGGACAAACCGATCTCAGGCTCGAATTCCAGGTACTGATGAATTGACGGTCTGCGCAGATCGGCATCAACAAGCAGCACCGTGTGATCGAATTCCTGTGCTAATGATATAGCCAGGTTGAGTGCGGTAATGCTTTTCCCCTCCCGTGACACCGTACTGGTAACCATGAGTATGTTTTGGAACCCGTCCTTTTGGGTCAGCTTGACCAAGTGCGTCTTGAGCTTGCGATACTGCTCCGAGACCGGCGAATGCGGATCTATAATCGTAGTCAGCAGCCGGCTTGACGGCTTGATATCCAATGTCCTGGAAACTGTCTGGGAGGAGTAGTTCGAATTTTCCGGATAATTTGTAATCTGCTCGACAACTGTTGTCGTTGTATTTCGTAATTGTGCGGCCTTTTCCAGAGCCTTTTCTATTCTGCTCATTGGTTCACCTTGTCCGAATGCGGGATGCTTGCTATGACGGTTTAGCGGTATATTTTCCCGATATGATCGGAAATTATTGTTATGTTCAGGAGTTCCAGCATCAGTATGGCAACTATGAAAGAAAAATATATGCCTGAAAGTACATACAACCTGCGATTCCACCTGGCTTGCAAAGCCTCCTGTTCAGGATCGACCATGTGAGGTATTACAGCAAGAAGCGGGAGGCCGAATGATTTGACCATGTCGATATTCTTTACCGAATGGTCCATCTGGTCCTTCAGCAGTACAAGTCCAAAACCGCCGCCGATCCCGGCGAGGATGCCCATCATCAAGAGTCTCATTCTGTTGGGGCTGACAGGCTTGATCGGCATAACTGCCGGATCAACTATCCTGAAGACGGTGGATTTATCCTGAACTTCCATCTGCTTTGACATCTCCGACTGCCCCTCACGGGCCACCAGCTGGTCGTAGAGTGTTTTCTGGGAGTCCTTCTCCCGTTCCAGATTTTCAAGCTCAGCCCTGGCAGCAGGGATGCTTCTCAGCAGCCCGCGGTTTGTGGCAATTATACCAAGAAGATTGGTCTCGGCCTGACGAAGTGCCCGCAGCTCCGAGGCAATCCTGTCCTTTTCCGGGGAGTTAACCGGTTTGCTGCTGCCCCGCCCTTTCTTCATCTGTTGCTCCAAGGCCTGGATTTCGTCCTTTGTCTTGATTATTTCCGGATAACTGTCGGTATACTGGAGCTGGAGTTCCTGCAACTTCTTCTGTAATTGCGGCAGGTTCGACTGAACTTCACTATTTGGCCTGTTTGCAGCAACCAGCGCAGTTTCCAATTGAGCCTGTTTTATCTTCAGGTCATCGACCCGCTGCTGAGCATCATTGATGTCCTTGAGCAGAACCCCAGTATCCATGGCGGCAATGGAACCGTTACCACGCTTGAACTCATTGACGGCATCTTCAGCTTTCTCCAGCTTGTCACGGAAAGTGTTCAACTGTTCGGATATGAATTTGGTCGCACCGTAAGACTCTTCCCTTTTGCTGGATGTGTTTTCCTCGATATAGCGCCTTACCAGGGTGTTGACATAGTCACGCGCCTGTTTGGGATTTCTGCCGACAAAAGAAATAATGAACAGGCCTTCCTTGTCCTTTATATTTATTTGGGTATTGGCTTGCAGGTCATTCACTAGTTTCTCTGTTTCTGCACTGCTGCTGCCCTTAATATTAAAATCCAGTTCGTCAATTACCTTCATTATCAGGGTTCTGCTGTTTATCGCATAGGTTAGTGCCTTGATCTTATCTTCTACGGTCGGAGTAACCGCAAGCCCTTTTACCAGATCCGCAATGACACTTCTTTCAATAAATACAGTACTCTTGGCTTCATACTTATTGGGCAGCAAATAGCAGACAATCGTTATGGCCGTCATGATTACCAATGCAGAGACAATAAAAAGTTTTTTGTTCTTTTTGATCAGATTCAGGTATCTTTTAAAATCCATTTCATTGTCAGCCATCTATTTCTCCATGCTCTGTTTTTCAAACACCCTATACATAAATTAGAAAATACTTTCTTTTACAATAATATAGTCACCAGGCTTTAACATCAGATTCTGGCTCATATTCCCGTCATTGATTATCTCTTTGGCCTTGACCGGCAATGACTCTTCGGTATTACCCTGTTTACGGCGCACGTAGGTATCGTTTTGGCTTGCAAACTTGGTAAATCCCCCGGCTTCGAGGATGGCCTCCATGACCCTCATCCCTTCCCGGTATTCTATAGCCTTGGGATTGACAACAGCTCCCAAGACATAAACGCTCTTATCCAACAATGTTGGGATAAAGATCGAATCGTTGGTTTCCAGGGTAATATCGTCCTTGGTATCACCACCAATGAACAGGTTATAGAAATCTTCCTTGACCTTTTTTCCATTTCTGAGTAAATAGGCCTTTTTCAGGTCTGCCGATTTAACATCGCTAAGAACGCAAAGTAATTGCAAAAGCGTAGTACGCTGCAGGAGATCAAATACACCGGATTTCACACCTCCTCCGAATATATAAACCTTACTGTTGGTGATTCCAGTGACACTGACTGTAACAATAGGATTCTTGACCAGTTCCTTCAGTTTTGTACCCAGTGACGACTGCATCTCCTTAGGGGTCAAACCGCTGGCTTGGACATCACCCAGTCCAGGAACAGTGATTTTCCCGTCTGGACGCACCTTAACCGGAAAAGTCAGTTCCTTAACACCCCAGACAGCTATATCGAGGCTATCACCTTCACCGATAACATAGTCACCTGCAAAGGAAGTTAGTGGTAACATCAGCAATATGCAGAGTATACAGATTATGAGTTGCATGTTCTTCACGATTGTTTCTCCTTGAAATGCAGCGGTCGGTGACGAGCGTTCAGTCTGTCCTATATCTTCTACCCTCTGATCACCTGCCACCCCGCCCAAACAGGACCACTTTAATGGTTTCAAAAAAGATCAGCGTATCCAAAGACGGGCAGATATTTTTTATGTAGTAGAGATCATAGCGCAATTTTTCTATGGCATCTTCAACCGACGAGCCATAGGAATATCTGACCTGAGCCCATCCGGTAAGGCCCGGCTTGATAAAGTGACGTTTTGAATAGTAGGGTATGACCTGTTTCAGCTTTTCAACAAATTCGGGACGTTCCGGGCGAGGGCCTACAAAACTCATGTTGCCTATCAACACATTATAGAGTTGGGGCAGTTCGTCGATACGGGAATTCCTGAGAAATTTCCCCAGCTTGGTAATGCGCGGATCATCTTTACTTGACCAGATCGCTCCGGTATCAGCCTCGGCATCCTGGCGCATGGTCCTGAACTTATAGAGCATAAAGTTTTTTTCCTTATTACCGACACGCAATTGCTTGAAAAAGACAGGACCACGAGAATCCAATTTAATGGCAAAAGCAATAATAGGGAAAAAAGGCAACGTCAAAAGAAGTCCCACCACAGCCAGAAAAATATCTATACCACGTTTGCAGACACTGAAAACATTAGTTCTGCGAAAGCCAGTGGAAAAGATTATCCAACTAGGGGTTATGGATTCCAGCATCAACTTGCCTTGAACGAGTTCGTAAAAAGTAGGGGCGTCCATGACATTTATCCCGTTCATTTTGCACATAAGGACATCCCTCAAAGGGAAAACTCCCCTTCTTTCAGAGAGCGCGACAACAATAGTGTCGGCGTTTGCCTGGATTGTAGCCCCCATCAAGTCATCGGCATTTCCAACGACCAAATCCTGGGGGACCGAGAGGTTGACTCGCTCATTGTCATTCACCCCAGAACTGTTACAAGAGGCATAACCGGCAAGAGAAAAATTCCGATTATTGGAAGCCGCCAAGTCGCCAATCTGTGCGGCATGCTGACCGGTGCCAAGCACCAAAACCCGCCTGGAAAAACGCTGATCGGTATGGCTTATCAGGTAGAGCACATGCCAGCATGTCTGGAGGATAGCATAAATGCCCAGCGTTATGATCAAGACCCCTCGACCCAGTATTACGCCAGGGTTCACGTAATACACCAGCGACAACAGAAAGAACGAGGTTGTCATTCCAAAAAGAACGTTAATAATAATCTCACGTTTTCTTGTGTTCTTATCTAAATCATATACCTCCATAAGATTGGATGAGAACAGAATGACAACAACAAAAACGACCGTGGTATACAATGCTTGCACATTATGTAAAATCTCTTCTACTTCGGATTCACCGAGCCTTACCAGCATGGCAGAATAAAGGGCCGTGACTGCCAGTACGGCATCGATCAATATGAGCAAGGCGAGCCTAATCAGCATAAAATATTGGTTACTCCATCATTTCTTCAACTGAGACAACAGAGCCTGAGCTGCGTTAGAATCGGGGAAATTACCAAGGGCGAGGCACTTTTGTACCGTTCTGATCGCGTTGGGTTTGTCTCCGGATTCCTTATAGGCAAGTGCCAAATGATAGACAACGGTCGGGTTATTGGGAAGCATGCCAGCTGCTTTTTCGAGGACTTGTTTTGCTTCCACCTTACGATTGTTCTTCAGCAGGGCATATCCCAGTGTATCCATAACGCCAGCATTACCTGGATCCAGCTTGAAAGCTGTGATCGCTAGTCGCAGAGCCTCTTCACGGTTGCCGTAGCCATCGGCACAGAGATAGGCAAGGTTGTTCATGGCAGGCACGAACTTGTTGGACTTAGCCAGAACTTCTCTGTATTTAACCGCCGCCTCTTTCTTCTTACCGGACATATCCAGTAGCGCGCCTTGGGCAAAAATGGCAGGCGCATAATCCGGTTTTATTCGGCACGCCTCGTCATACGCAGACTTGGCTTGGCCATATTCTTTACTCGCCTCAAAAAGTTTTCCCAGATAGAGGAGCGCTTGAAGATTATTGCCATCAACCTTTAAACCGTTCTTGGTTTCTTTGATTGCGCCCACTATATCTTTCTGGCTTTCAAAAATCGAAGCCAGAACCATGTACCCTCTTGCAGAGCGTGGATATTTGGCGATTATCAATCTGGCCTGTTCCTGGGCCTTGGGTATATCCTTCATTGCAACATAGGTATTGATCTTCAGAGCCGTTGCTACATCGGGTATTTGAAGATCAAGCTCTTCAAATACCCTGATTGCGTCCTTGAACTTATTCTGCGAGACGAGTATGCGCCCTTTCATTTCCAATGCCGCCGTATTGCGGGAATCGTTCTTGATGGCTTCGTCAAGAACTTTAAGCGCCTGACCGGAATCTTTCCTTTTCATATAATAACCAGCTTGAGCCAGGTAAGCCGCCGGAATCTTGGTATCTACTGCCTTCTGATAATATTCCTGGGCATCGTGATCATTGCCTTTAATTTCGTAAAGTGCCGCCAATCCCAACATCGCTTGTAAATTTTTAGGATCATTTTTTAACAAAGAAAGCTGCTCGTCGATTGCCTTGTCGTAATTTCCTGAAGCGGCATAATAAGTGGCGAGATTTTGATAGGACGCGGGAAAAACCGGATCGACTTCCTTGGCTTTTTGTATGCATTTCAACCCTTCATCTTGTTTGTTTTCAGAAAACAGGACAGCAGCCATAGCGTTATACAAAGGGGCATCACTCTTTTTACCACTTAAGCCGGATTTGAGTACTGACAGCGCCTTGGAACTATTCCCTTTCCGCATGTAATAAGATGCCAGAAGAAGACGACTGTTGAGAACGTCAGGCGCTGCCTGTACGGCAGTGACCAGTTCGGTTTCACCCTCGGCATTTTTACCCCGGCTGAAGTAGAAATACCCCTTTTTCAGATAGGCATCCACTGACTTAGGATCAATCTTGGTGGCCTGATTCAATTCATGCATGCCATCTTCAAACATCCCCTTGGCCATATAGGCATTTCCAAGCATATTATGGGCAATTGCGTCCTTGTCATCATTTTGCAACACCTTTTTGATTTCAGTAATCGCATCATCGACACGTTTTTGGGAAAGAAGGATCGTAGCAGTCATAAGGCGAGCTTGGCGAGAAGTAGGAACGTTATCGAGTATCTTGCGGAACTGGCTCAGCGCAGTTTCTAATTCACCTTGATTATAGTAGCAGAGTCCGAGAAAATAGTATCCTTCGAGGGTGGGAGCTATTTTTATAGAATTTTGCAAGGAACTCATTGCATCAACATAGTTTTTCTTGTGGTAATACACCAAACCTTTCAATCTATGGCCATCGGCTTTTTTGGGGTAATTTTTAACTAAATCGTCAGCAATCTTTTCGGCCTTGACCAGATCATTTTTATCAATATAAATGAGCCCGGACTTATATGCCGCCAGGGTATCTGCCTGATTAATTGATGATATTGTTTGATAAATTTCCAATGCCCTATCAGCATTACCCATACCTTTTTCCAATGCCGCAAGCATGTAGTATGCTCTGATATTCTTGGGATCAGTTTTTATGGCATCTTCCAAAGAGCTTTTAGCTTTCTGTTCATTGCCAGAGCTAGCATATACCGAAGCCAGTTCTATTTTTGTTTTCGAACGGGAGGGATCCGCTTTTAGAGCTTGCAGAAGATAGGCCTCAGCATCTTCATATCGCTTGTTTATCGCACAGGATACCCCGAGTATTTCCAGCCCCTCAACACTGTTAGGGTGTTTGTCGAGATATTGTTCACCCAGCTTGAACGCCTCATCTGTCTTCTTCATTGAATTGTAGAGACTAGCCAATTCAATTGCAACCTCATCTCGGAGTGGGTTCTGCTTAATAACCTTAATCAGCTCTTTCTCGGCCTGCTCATTTTTCCCAAGCATCACAAAGGCTTTAGCTAACTGAAATCGTGCTTCGCTATAATTTTCATCTTTTTCAAGAGCATTCTTGAACAGCACCACAGCCCCACTGGCGTTAGATGCCTTCAACTGTTTGACCCCTTCGGAACACAATTCTTCTTTTGTTTTAGATGTGCATGCGGAACAAATGATCATAACCAAAAATAAAACCAAATATTTTTTAAGCATATGGTTCCCCCAAACACCGTGATTATATTTTGTTTATTAATTAGAACCAGGTTATTACAATTTAACATTATCTTGAAACAATAACATTTTGTCGAAATAAATTACAGCCAAATAAATTCCATTTATTGGTATTTGAATATTTAAATTAATCCATAGCACATAATTATATTCGGAGGTATCCATAATAACTACATTTACAACATCCGTGCCAGATATTATTAATACCTACGAAACAGTTACTTGCAGATTTTTAATTCAATTTTGCACTCGTTTTGGTTAAGAAAATGGTGTTTTGGCGGTGGGTATGACGTAAAGAAACTTTTACACATACAATTGATTACATTTTAATTTTTAAACATAACATCCAGTTACAGAGAGCAAAAGCACTTTACACGTATTCAAGGTTTACATAATTCATCTCAGTCAATGGACTCATTACAACGTGACTTTCCTGGTGCACCAGGAAAGTCCAAAATCAAATCAAACTTTATTTGGTTATTCAACCACCATTGACGTTGTCATGAGAACTACAGTTTAATTAAAATGCATATTTTTTCAGCCCATACTGCCGCTTGCAACTGGCAGGCGGCAACCTTAAACAGAAATTCTTCAAGGACGTTTTCCCATCATAATGTCTAAGTAAATAACCATTTGTAAGTCGGCAAACTTTACACTCATTCACCAACCTCCCTGCATTCATATACAATAGACAATTTACTGTGTTCAAACAGTTAGTTACCAAGCCAAAATATATTCTGCCTTATGGCATCGTATTTGCTTTATATTCAATCAAGAACATTATTTGGTAGATATCCTGGGGACCGATTAATGGAAAAAAGAAATTTTACGAGGGTAAATTTTACCGTATGGGCATCAATCAAATACGACGACCATCTTTTTTTTGGCGATATTGATAACGTGAGTCTGCAGGGGTTGTTTTTTAAAACAGATCAGGAAGTACCTCTGAATATTGCTGTTGGTGTTACAGTTTACTACTCCTCCAACTCATCTATATTTTTGAATGCCCATGTAATACGCCGCGAACATACCGGAGTGGGTATGCAGATCAACAATATAGATGCCAATTCATTTGTCAGTTTGAGAAATATTGTTGCTTTGCACTGCAACGACCAAGATCTTGTAATGCGCGAAACATACAGAATGGCTGGGTGTATACACTGAAATCAGCCATTCTACTTTCCCCAATATAACCTGTATCCCATTATGTGTTCGCTTCCCCCCTCCGCAAAAACTTAATTACAGTTATTTAGCCGGCCTTTTGCCGGTCTTACCACATAATATATTGTCAACGGTAATCGAAAACTGGTCAACCTACCTGTCTATTTTAGATTTGAACTGAGAGCATCATATTGGCCAAGTATTCCCGTCCGCAGGGCGGTGGCTGTCACCTCTAACCTGGATGACGTCGATGATCAGTGGTCTCGGTTCCAGCAATTCCATAGGCTAGGTCGGCGCAGACATCGTCAATAGCCTGAAACTTGAGGTCATCACACAGAGCAACTATCCGCTGGTGTTGTATGCCGCTCATAGCCACCCTTCCCGAAGCATCTGGTCATAAATTGCTGAATAGTTAGTACAGGCCACCATAGAATCTAAGGTACCTGGCGCGCTACACTTGTCGTAGAATAATCCTTCTCCATATTAACACTGGCTGGCTTGACTTTTTCGATAGTGATCTAAATATACATTAATATTTGATAATTAATTTAAATTTATATAACATATCGGGCGATAAAAAATATCGCAAGTGGAGACCTAAAGTGATTAGACTAATTTCAATAATGTGGTTAGTACTTGTTATGACAATACCAGCGCATGCGCTATTATATACCTATAATAAAGGAGTTATAGATTTAAGTTCTCTTGAGTTTACCTCGAATACCGGCACTGATAACCCCATAGATATTAAATATCTAAGCGCATATGCATTTTCAAGGTCAAACACAAATGGGGTGGCTGTTAATAATGACTCAAATACTTATATTCAGCAAGAATGGTTACCTGTCAGCGCTATCGCAGAGGATACTAGTGCTATATTCACTCCTGGTACTGAGCTCATGTACGAGTGTTATTCTATTATGAATGACCACCAGCTCTATGATGCATCACGTGTTGCAGGTGTTGTCTTGGGTGGGGCTTTTTATTCCAACTTCACTGGCGATTTAACAATAAGTTTTGATTACACATGGCTAACGGCTTTAGTCTCTCAAATAGATGGGCAAAGTGCATATACAACTTTTAGACCATACGTCAATATTAGATATCCATCTGGGGCTACTTCATTTTTCAAATCCTCCGTGATCAGTGTAAACGGAATAGATTCAAAAAATCTGTTGCAAACTGGCACAGCTTCCATCACAGCATCATTCATAGATGGACAGTTTGGTACATTCGAGCTTGGAATTAATGGTGACATAAAGGCATCAGACCCAGTACCAGAACCATCAGCAATTATTCTTATCGGCTTTGGACTAGGAAGTATTGTCTTATGTAAATTCAGAAAATAGCCATAAAATGCACTTTCATTATGGATAGCAAAATTTTCTTTAGGAAAGCCCCTAAAAAGGGCCACTTCATCCAAGCATATAGTACTTACACAATATCCGATAACTGTCTTCCGGTAAAACCATGACACATTACGATGGATGTGGATAGCTGACTTACATTTCAGATATCCTACATTGAAATGCTGTACTTCGATGGAGCACTCAATACACGATGGATATGATCGGGCATAGCGTGCCCTTCCGGCTTCGAAACAGAGACCATCAGGGGCCGATGAGAATTTGCACGTCAAACTCAATACTCAACTAGAACTGTTGAATATATGGCGCTTAAGCACCACGCTTGGCGCACACTAGAAAAGGTTTCAGCAACGCCTCAGACTGCTGACAAAGTCCTCGCCTCTGGCGGGGGCTTTTTTTATAATGCGTCCATCCTTATCGACAAAGACACCCGTCAGATTTCCATGGAGTTTGCGAGTATCGAGGAATTGGCCCAGAAGGATCACTTGCTGCGCAAAATCAACAAGGCGATAGATTTCGGATTCATCCGTGAGAAAGTCAGAGGCCTTTACTGCGCCGACAATGGTCGTCCAGCAATTGATCCGGTGGTTCTGTTCAAGATGCTCTTTATCGGCTACCTTTTTGGCGTACGTAGTGGACGCCAACTGGTGCGCGACATCAAGGTCAATGTTACCTATCGCCGCCAGAACCATATCAAAGGCTACCGGCATAAGAGCGACTACGCTATACGATAGCGGAACTGATTGCTACACCTGTCCGAAAGGTTGCATACTCCGTTATCGAACTGCCGACCGCCTTGGATATCGTCACTACGCATAAGATCCCACACAATGCAGAACACGCCCACTCCGCCCGCAGTGCTCAAAGTCGGCAAACTTCATCAAAGTAGTCACCCGGCACATCTGGCAGGACCATAAATATCGAACCAACAGGCATCGCTACACAGATCGGGGTAAAGAGAGTTATCGAAGACACAAGAAATCGGTAGAGCGGAGTTTTGCTGATTCCAAGCAACTGCACGGGCATCGCTATGCGAGGCTGCGGGGTAGGAGCAAGGTCTTTGAACAATGCCTGTTATGTTCAGCGGTGCAGAACATGAAAAAGATTGCCCTAGTAGTCGAGAGGGACGATTTAATGTGTTTATTTAGGCGACCACGACTGTTCTGGCAGCCCCAAAAAGTTTATCAACGGGTTTCCAAAGGACTCAACGGGTTCATCACAGACTTCGTACAAATAACCTTCAAACACATCACAACCACGGAAATAGCAAACCCCGCCTAAAAAGACGGGGTTTGTCAATCATCTGAGGCGTTGCTTCAGCAATGCCTTTTCTTGTAACACATTATAACTGTTTGGAATTATACTTCTTTATTCATACGTCGTTTACCGTAGATTGCAAGCCCAAGCAAGCCAGCTCCTAACAGCACCATTGTACCAGGTTCTGGGACAGCACTAGTGGAAGAAAATGCCAGTCTAGTCGTACCATTTTGTGTAGTAAGAGACCACATACCAATAGTATCGTCATAACCTGTAGCATGCAACATTCCACTTCCCGTAAGCAGTGTATCAGTGATACCGGTCAGGGAAAGCAAGTCAAATGAATAACTATTGCCGTCATAAGTAAATTTCCACAGATCAGTGACTGCTGAAAAAGGTACATAAGTAAAATCTGTGAAGTAAACAGGTGTAATACCAGATGGAAGTGTCGGAATCGATGCATAGGTTCCAGAGACAAGTTGAGCCACGATTTCAGTACCATCAGCAAAGTCTATACCTGTAGCAGTTGCCAAAGTGCTTCCATCAACAAGATTTAACGAACCAGTAAAATTAATCTCACCGGTAATAGGGGTAGCCATAGCACTACCTGTTACCATTCCAATCATCAGTGCAATCCCAGCCAGTATTGAGGCAAACTTTTTCATTTTACTTCCTCCTTTTTTATTGATGTGGTTTTTACTAATTTATATTATTTGTGTACTCCATAGCAATAGTAGTGCCAACGCCTATCATATTGATATTAGGTCTATTTATTGGTGACTCTACTAAGATTTTATCAGGTGTAAAAAAAATCGACGCTAATTAAAGGTGCGCTAATTTTAATGCAAAGCCAATCTACATACTTGAAAAGTATGCATAACAGTTCAGAATCAATCTATATAATGCTAATTGAATTCAAAATTTATTCGTTGTTTCAGTTGCCTATTGAAGTAAAGCGATCGAACTTGTGAGTAAATGAATTACCAAAATCGCCACTGACTGGTGGCAAGCACATATATGGCCAGGGCGAAATTAGTAACTGCATGGGAAAGGATACATGAGGCGAGACTTTTGGTACGGTAGAGGAGGAGGCTGTAGGCAACGCCGGCCATGATGCCGGCAATGATGTAATTATGTTCAAGACCGAATAATATTGTGCTTATCAAAAAAGACGACCAAGTGAAGGTGCCTATCTGTATCTTGCTGAAATCGTGATCAATGATATATCTGAGCAACCAAGAACGCCAGAACAATTCTTCCATAATAGGCACTATCACAGCCGCGCCAAACACCCGGGAAATTATCAAAATTAGACGTGTTAAATAATCCGACATAATGGTCGGATCAAACCCTGCCGGTTTCCCATGGGTGCCGAAACTCCAATCCATATTAATCCAGAGGAGGAATACCGCAACACCTACAGAAATACTGAGAACCAGGTTTTTGACTTGCGCCAGATCCTGCGGACGGATTTCTTCGTAGCGCCTGCGAAAATACAACAGAAGCAGACCTACGCTGATAGCCTTGACTGGGTATAGGTACAACAGATCTCGGGGTGACAGGTGGATCCACCCTTTGTGGCCGAGAAAGCGGAGAACCTCATCAAGGCCGATAAAGGCCATAAAAAGGGCAAACGGGAGCCATCGATAAAGTGCAGAATGGTCGCTGTGACTTTTATGCATATTTTGTTGACTGACAAACGATCATAACTGTCATGGCCCTTATGGAATCTTTATTATTTGATCTGCATCAAATTCCTGTTCCTTTTAGCATGCTATTCTGATCTCATCAAGACGACAGAAACCGGCATCTCGTTTTTATTTAATTGCGTTGGCCAGAAGACTGGCGTCTTAATGAATTCATATCGCTTCCTCGGGGTA
This sequence comes from Geobacter sp., assembly GCA_003574895.1. Classification (GTDB taxonomy): domain Bacteria; phylum Desulfobacterota; class Desulfuromonadia; order Geobacterales; family Pseudopelobacteraceae; genus JACPFJ01. Next base: position 83,009 of record PJFB01000011.1, on the reverse strand, counting down.
AATGGTATAATCGCAAACAAACAACTTTCCAACGCATCATTTCAATCATTTGGAGAAACATCAGTTATGGCTGAAGCAAAATACCGGGGTAGAGTTGGCACTGTCCGCTTGTTCGTTCAGTGGGGTTTTCTTGTCTGGGTGATTTTCATCGGCATCCGTTTCGGCATGTTTGTCCGTCACTTCGAAAGTGGTGGCGCTTTTCCCTTTGTGGCCCGCCCTCCAGGTGTGGAAGGGTTCCTCCCGATAGGAGCGCTGACAAGCTTCAAATACTGGCTTGTCTCCGGTGAATTCGACCCGATGCATCCGGCGGCCCTGGTAATTTTCCTTACTATTGTGTTTATGAGCCTGATTGCCAGGAAGTCGTTCTGCTCCTGGCTCTGCCCGGTGGGGACCCTGTCAGAGGCAGCATGGAAACTGGGAAAACGGTTTTTCGGCCGCAATTTTCAAATCTGGAGCTGGCTGGATATGATATTAAGGGGATTAAAATACCTGCTGCTCCTCTTTTTTGTGAAGATTATCCTCATCGACATGACAGCCACAGCACTGGCTGAGTTCCTGGCCGCGCCCTACTGGGCAGCCAGTGACATAAAAATGCTCCGGTTCTTTACCCACATGTCGATGACTACCGTGGTTATACTGGGAATCCTGACTGGCCTTTCCCTGCTCTATAAGAACTTCTGGTGCCGCTATCTCTGTCCCTATGGCGCATTTTTGGGACTAGTCAGCTTTATCGGCCCCCTCAAGGTCCGTCGCAATACAGATCAATGCACCGGTTGTCAACGTTGCAGCGCTGCCTGTCCATCAAGACTTCCGGTTCACACCAGTGAAGCGATTTCTTCTCCCGAATGCACCGGATGCCTCACATGTGTTGAGAATTGCCCCGAGCCAAACGTCCTGCAGATGTCTCCGCCACTTCGAAAACAGGCAATGCCGGCATGGTTTTTCCCGTGCTTGGTAATAATAACCTTTGCAGTCGGCATTGGCGCCGGGATGATCAGCGGCCATTGGAACAGCGTACTGACTTACGCCGACTACCAGCGACTAATCGCTCTTGCACCTCAACTTAGTCATTGACCAACTTCCCTGCACTGGTCAAGGGATTAGTTGGCCAACATAGTCCTCGGATACAGCAATTTAGGAGCTTGACTTTAGATCTTGAAAGCTGTTACGGTGTATACAGTTCGGTCATATGCACCGGAAAAAATCAAAATGAAGAATCAGGAGAAGTAAGCAAATGGCAAACGGAACAGTAAAATGGTTCAATGACAGTAAGGGCTTTGGTTTTATTGAGCAGGAAAATGGTGAAGATGTATTCTGCCATTTTTCAGCAATCACCGGCGATGGCTTCAAGTCCCTTGCTGAAGGAGATAGCGTGACTTTTGACGTTGCCAAGGGTCCCAAAGGACTCCAGGCCGCAAATGTAAAGAAAATTTAGTTTTCCCCCTTTGTGGACAAAAAAAGCCCCGGTTTGTACCGGGGCTTTTTTTGTTTTAAAATCAGAAAATTGATTTCAAGGCAATGTGTTAATCAACACGATTTTCCCAGTTTTCATATAACCTCACAATTTCATCTAAACTGCCCCAACGGCCTGATCGGTCCTGCAAGCAAAAAAACACTCAGAGTGTCAGTTTATTTTACAGTCTGCAAAAACCCGCTGTTAAGCGCTTTCCCCACTAATTAAACAGTGCCATTGTAACAATATTTTACAGACCACCCAGCCCCAATATATTGTCATGGCTTGTAACATAGGGATTTACATCAATTTTAAACAAAATAGCGGATGGCATGTTTGTTGCTAAATTCTCATGCATTTAAGCATCTGAATCTTTAATCAACCGTTAAGGTCGGAAGAAACAGCGAAAGGAGATGCCCATGTTAATGCAAAAGATAACAAATCAAAAGCTGACAGCAGCAGCGGCCATCGCTTATACCGAACAAATCGAGGCAGCCATATTCACTGCTGCCTTGCCGGGATGTGTCTGGCAGTGCGGTGCGGTCGAAGATGAGGACAACGACATGATGAAGTTGTACAAGTTTTTGCTTTGACCTGTCATTGGCCGCCAGCAAACCGACTCAGCACGGAATTCAGCCGGCAGACCTGACCTGATCAGCCAAACAGGCTATGAAACGTGGTGAAATATTGAGGGACTCGCTACGGCGAAACTCCTGAATCCCCATCTTAACGGCCTCATCGCGATACTGGATATCGATCTCATACAGCGTTTCAATATGATCCGAGACAAACGAAAGCGGTACCATCAACAGCTGTTTGCAGCCTGATTCGGCAAGCTCCTTGATTTTTTCTTCCGTGGAAGGCTCCAACCACTTGACAGGTCCGGCACGTGACTGGAAAGCCAAGTGATAAGAGACGCCCTCAAAACGTTCCATTACCAGACGGACGGTTTCCCGGATGTGGTCAAGATAGGGATCGCCACTGTCAATGAATGATTGGGGCAGCGAGTGGGCCGAAAAAAGCAATTGAAGCGTATTCCTACCTGAAAATTCCGCCAACCCCTTTTCGATATTCTCTGCCAGCGCATCAATATAGAACGGATGGCCATAGAATTGCCGCACGTATTTCAGATCAAACGCACTCTTTGCAAGAGACAGGGCCCGTTCCAGTTCATTGAAGCTGGAACCTGATGTGGCGCGCGAGTAGTGAGGATACAACGACAGTGCGACAATGCGCTTTATGCCGGCTGTCTTGATGGCTGCCAGGGCACCGATCGTATCGGGTTTCCAGTAGCGCATGGCCACAAAACACCGATAACCATCTCCCAATACCTTTTCCAACTCAGACGCCTGCTGCTCGGTTATTTCCCTGATAGGCGATTTGCCGCCGATCTGCTTGTAATATTCCGCAACCTTCCGCGAACGGCGGCGCGAAATGAATCGGGCAATCAAAGGTTGCAAAAATGCAGGACCAATACGAATGATGTCCCGATCCGAAAAGAGGTTGAATAGAAAAGGCTCAATTGCATCCAGGGAATCGGGCCCGCCCATCTGGAGCAGCAGCACAGCAGTTTTTTCAGACATGTGATCTATCCTCTAATTCCGACTTAAAACTTTTGAAAAGGAGTTTTTTTGTCCTGGGTAGAAAATCGAGAATCTGCGCGGAAGCGTAGTACCTTTACGCCGCACAAGTAAAGCCTAAGATTGACGCAGCCAGGGCGGAAAAGCCCCCTATTCATGCCCGTATCATCACCAGCAGCATCTTGAAAGGCTTCACCGCCTGAAGGCTATGTGGCTTGTTGGCGGGCATGATGATCATCTGCCCTGCCCCCACCACATGATTTTGTCCTTCTATGGTAACTTCGGCCTCGCCCTCCACCACCTGCACAAAAGCGTCGTAGGGTGCGGTATGCTCGGAAAGCCCCTGGCCGCTATCGAAAGAGAACAGCGTCAATGTGCCGATCTTCTTGTCTATCAACGTCTTGCTGACCACCGAACCGTCCTGGTATGCCACAAGCTCGCTCATGGTTAGCGCTTTTCCGATTAAGTCCATTATGTTCCTCCCTATCCAACAGACTGGCACTTCCAGCATTTTAATAATAGGCCCCAACCGCCCCACTGGCAACAGTTTTCCCATGCAAAAAGGCCGGAAGCACAAGCTCCCGGCCTTTTCTTCATGGATCGGTATCGTAGAGACGTCCCCGCTGGGGCGTCTGAGACGGGCCAGCGGCCCGTCTCTACAGATACCGTGCCGAATGCAGTTGTGGCATTAGTACATGCCGCCCATGCCGCCGCCCATACCACCCATGCCACCAGGCATGGCCGGCATTGCGCCCTCATCCTTCGGCTTCTCGGCGATCAGCGCCTCGGTGGTCAGCATCAGACCGGCGATGGATGATGCATTCTGCAGCGCATAACGGGAGACCTTGGTCGGGTCGATGATGCCTGCCTGCAGCATATCGACATAGGTATCGTCTGCAGCATTGTAGCCAAAGGCATCCTTGCCGTTTTTAACCTTGTCCACCACGATGGATGCGTCGATGCCGGCATTGTCGGCGATCTGGCGGATCGGGGCTTCCAGGGAGGCCTTGATCACGTTGACGCCGAACTGCTGCTCGTTGTCCAGCTTGAGTCCGTCCAATGCACAGAGTGCACGGATGTAGGCCACGCCGCCGCCAGGGACGATGCCCTCGTCAACAGCTGCGCGGGTTGCGTGCAGAGCATCTTCCACGCGTGCCTTTTTCTCTTTCATCTCAACTTCGGTAGCTGCACCGACCTTGATAACGGCAACGCCGCCAACGAGCTTGGCAAGACGCTCTTGGAGTTTTTCCTTGTCGTAATCGCTGGTGGTTTCTTCAACCTGGGCGCGGATCATCTTGACGCGGGCCGAAATTGCATCTTCCTTGCCGCCGCCGTCAATGATGGTCGAGTTGTCTTTGTCGATGGTGATGCGCTTGGCAGTGCCGAGCATATCCATGGTGGTCTGGTCGAGTTTATAACCGACCTCTTCAGAGATCACCTGGCCGCCGGTCAGGACAGCAATGTCTTCCAGCATGGCCTTACGGCGGTCGCCGAAGCCAGGGGCCTTGACGGCACAGACGTTCAGCACGCCGCGCAGTTTATTGACTACCAGGGTTGCCAGTGCTTCGCCGTCGATGTCTTCGGCAATGATCAGCAGCGGGCGGCCCGACTTGGCGGTCTGCTCGAGAATAGGGAGCAGGTCCTTCATGTTGGAAATCTTCTTGTCGTGGATCAGGATCATGGCGTTTTCTATGGTAGCTTCCATGCGCTCAGGATCGGTCACGAAGTAAGGGGAGAGGTAGCCGCGGTCAAACTGCATGCCCTCGACGGTTTCGAGGCTGGTTTCCATGGACTTGGCTTCCTCAACGGTGATAACGCCTTCTTTGCCGACTTTTTCCATGGCCTCGGCAATAATGTCACCGATGGTCTTGTCGTTGTTGGCGGAAATGGTGCCGACCTGGGCGATCTCTTTGTGGTCCTTGATCGGCTTGGAGATCTTCTGAAGCTCTGCAACAATGGTTTCAACGGCTTTGTCGATGCCGCGCTTGATCTCCATGGGGTTATGACCGGCTGCCACCAACTTGGAACCCTGTTTGTAGATGGCCTGGGCCAGAACAGTGGCAGTGGTGGTGCCGTCACCGGCGATATCAGAAGTCTTGGAAGCAACTTCCTTGACCAGCTGTGCGCCCATGTTTTCGAACTTGTCGTCCAGTTCGATCTCTTTGGCAACAGTAACGCCGTCCTTGGTGATCAACGGAGCACCGAAAGATTTGTCGATAACAACGTTTCGCCCTTTTGGTCCGAGGGTTACTTTTACGGTATCGGCGAGGATGTTTACGCCCTTCAGGATAGCGTTGCGGCCTTCCTGGTCAAACTTGATGATCTTTGCTCCCATTCGTGTATTCCTCCATGTATGTATTAGTTTTTCTGTCTATATGATCCATCTTAGAAACTAGGTTTTTTTGTCCCGGGTTTGCCGATTGAGCAATATCGCGGAGGCGTACCCTTTGCTACGCCGCACAATGGCATGGTGAAAACCGGCAAGGCCAGGGCGAAAAAAGACCGTTTCCTATTCCACAACGGCCAGGATGTCGTCTTCACGCATCATCAGGAAATCGTCGCCATCAACCTTGATTTCCGTGCCGGCATATTTTCCGAACAGTACTAAGTCGCCAACCTTGACATCCAGCGGGAGAACCTTGCCATCTTCGGTCTTCTTGCCGTTACCAACGGCCACTATCTCGCCGCGCTGCGGTTTCTCTTTTGCGGTTTCGGGAATGAAAAGCCCCCCGGCTGTCTTGGTCTCTTCTTCGACCCTCTTGACAATGATACGATCCTGCAGTGGTCTCAAATTCATTGTGTCCTTCTCCTTTCTATTCCTTGGTTGGTGTAAAGTCTCAGGCAAATTTAGCACTCAAAACTCCCGAGTGCTAACACTCAGGAAATATAGTCAGCGCTTTATGAAAAATCAAGGGGGTTAACCAAAAAAAATTCCACCCGGTTTTGCTTTTGACATTTTGCCGGTTGGCTGCTACAAGAAGTTCAATTGATTTTTCGCGGTTTGGTGCCGTGTCCGATTGGACACGGTTAAAAGGGAAGAGGGTGAGAATCCCTCGCTGTCCCGCAACTGTAACAGGAGATGAAAGCCGCATCATGCCACTGGGATTACCTGGGAAGGCGCGGTGAGTAAGTTGACCCTGGAGCCAGGAAACCTGCCATTCCGATATCTTTTGGGACCTCCGTGGAAAGAGGGGCCGAAGCCGGATATTATGGAACATCCAGGTTTTTCGAGCCCTTGCCCTAACCACGGCAAGGGCTTTTTTCGTATGGAGGAATCATGGCCAGGATAATCTTTATCACCGGCGGAGCCCGGAGCGGTAAGAGCAGGTTCGCGGAACAGGTTGCACTGGGTTTCGGAGCGCCCCTGGCTTATCTGGCCACGGGCCAGGCGCTTGATGCGGAGATGACTGAGCGCATCGGCAAGCACCGGCAGCGACGCGGCGATGGCTGGACGACCATTGAGGAGCCGCTCCACCTGTCACAGGCCCTGGCCTGCTGCGACTGCAGCTATCAGGCGGTGCTGGTGGACTGCCTGACACTCTGGCTCTCGAACATCCTGTTACTGTATGAAGAGTTGGGAGATGATGTTGAGGAACGAATCCAGGAAGAAACCCATAAGCTTGTGGTAACCCTGCGTGGCATGGCAACACCCGTTATCCTGGTATCCAACGAGGTGGGCCAGGGGATCGTGCCGGAAAACAGGTTGGCCCGGTTGTTCCGCGACATTGCCGGACAGGCCAACCAACTCCTGGCGGCGGCCGCTGACGAGGCCCACGTGGTGATCAGCGGGATACCGCTGCGATTGAAATAAACTACACACCATTCAAACATGCAGGAGGAGCAGATGGACATCGTACAATCCACACTGAAACGTATCACACCGGTCAGTGAAGAGTTGCTGCAACAGGCCCAGGCCAGGCTGGACAACAAGACCAAGCCGCTGGGGTCCCTGGGGAGGCTGGAGGAATTTGCCCGACGCATGGCCGCCATCAGCGGCAGCCCCGAACCAGACATGACAAAAAAAATTATCTTCACCTTTGCCGGAGACCATGGCGTAACCGAGGAGGGTGTTTCCGCCTTTCCCAAGGAGGTGACCCCCCAGATGGTGTTCAACTTCCTGGCCGGAGGCGCCGGGATCAACGTGCTGGCAAGACATGCCGGGGCCGAGGTGCGGGTGGTGGACGTGGGGGTCGATTATGATTTCGGTGACACGGCCGGACTGATCAACAGAAAGGTCGCCCGCGGCACCAGGAACTTCGCCAAGGGGCCGGCCATGTCCGAAGCCGAGATGCTGGCCGCACTGCAAGTTGGCATAGAGCTGGCAGACCAGTGCAAGGCCGAGGGAGTCGCCCTTGTGGGCACCGGCGAGATGGGTATCGGCAATACTACCCCCTCGTCAGCCATTATTGCCGCCATCTCCGGTATCCCTGTGCAGGAGCTGACCCACCGCGGCACAGGGATCAACAATGAAGCCCTGCAGCACAAGATCCGTGTCATAGAGACCGGTCTGGCGCTGAACAAACCGGATCCCCAAAACCCCTTGGATGTGCTGGCCAAGGTAGGCGGCCTGGAAATCGCCGCCATTGCGGGGCTGGTGCTGGGATGCGCAGCCAATTCAATACCAGTGGTGATCGACGGCTTCATCTCCACGGCCGGGGCGTTGATCGCCTCCGAGTTGCACCCCAATGTCCGCGATTACATCTTTGCCGCCCATGAATCGGTGGAGATCGGCCATCGCTTCATGCTGGAGCGGATCGGAGCCGCACCGATACTGGACCTGGGCCTGCGCCTCGGCGAAGGGACCGGCGCAGCCCTGGCCATGACGATGATCGAGGCCGGGGTAAAGATTCTGAAGGAAATGGCCACATTTGATCAGGCCGGGGTTGCGAAAGGCTGACAGAAACAACGAAAATACAAAGATTTTTAGCATCAGGGATATACAGGATGGACAGGACAACACAAAGGCGTTCAGGTCCTATCCCGTGTATCCTGTGCATCCCTGTTAAACCGCTTTTGGTTATTCCTGTATTCCTTTGCCTCTGTGGTGAAAAAGATATTTATGCGCCAATACATCATTGCCATGCAGTTTCTGACCATCATCCCCCTGCCCTTCCAGGTTCGCTGTAACAAGGAAGACCTGGGGCGTTCCCTGGCCCTGTTCCCGCTGGCCGGACTGACCATCGGTGCCCTGCTGGCCGGCCTGGACTGGCTCATCTCCCCCTGGCTGGCCCGTCCGCTGTGCGATGCCCTGCTGATCACCGCACTTTCGGCCATGACCGGCGCACTGCACCTGGATGGGCTGGCCGACGTCTGCGACGGCATTGCCGCGCGGGGTGGCCGGGAGCGTTTCCTGGAGGTGATGAAGGATTCCCACATAGGCGCTGTCGGCGCCGTCGGCATTGCACTGGGGCTGCTGTTGAAATGGCAGGCACTGGTTGCCGTCCCTGTCGGGATCAAATGGCAGGCATTGCTGCTCTTCCCGGCCATCGCCCGCTTTGCCCAGGTGCAGACCGTGGTCTTTGCCCGCAACGCCCGCCAGGACGGCCTGGGTTCGACCTTCATCAGCGGAGCAGGCAGCATGCAACTGCTGATCGCCGGATTTCTGACCCTGGTCGTTACCTGGTTCCTGGCAGGCATAAAGGGGCTGATCATTCTTGCTGCGGCAATGGTCTTCACATGGCTGCTCAAGACCTGGTTTCGCCACAGGATCGGCGGCATTACCGGCGACGTGATCGGCTGCATCAGCGAACTGAATGAAATACTTTCCCTCGTACTGCTCTCCGCCCTGCCGTTTTTCCCTTTTTGAATGCAGACACCATCACGACAATATCCGACAGTCCTCCTGGAATCCTATTCAAACGGACATCACAGCCACTCGTTCCGTTTTGACGGGCTGCAATCCATTATAGTGGCGCAGACGGCCGATGAAGTTATCCCTGCCCTGGAAGCGGCGGGGCAAGCCGTTGAGCAAGGTCTGCACGCGGCCGGCTTTGTCAGCTACGAAGCTGCCTCGGCCCTCAACCCAGACTTGCCCGCAACCACGCCCGGAGATCTGCCGCTGGTCTGGTTCGGTATCTTCACCGAGCGCCACCCGCACATCCCGGACCGGAAGGAACCAATGGGCGCACATTGCCGGATTTCAACCATCCATACCGATTGTGACGAGACGGATTACACCAGGGCAATTGGTTACATCAGGGCTGCCATTGCCGCAGGTGAGACCTACCAGGTAAATTTCACCATCCGCCAGGGCTTCACCTTCGACGGCGATCCCTTTGCCCTGTACCGACGTATGTGCCTGAACCAGCAGGCTCCCTTTTGCGCCTGGCTCGACACCGGGACGCACCGCATACTCTCCGCCTCGCCGGAACTGTTTTTTTCCCTGAAAAACGGGCACCTCACCATGAAGCCCATGAAAGGGACCGCCCCCAGGATGCCGCTTCCCGCCGCTGACCGGGCCCGGTGCGAACAGTTGGCTGCCAGCCCCAAGGAAAGGGCCGAGAACCTGATGATTGTCGATCTGGTGCGCAATGACCTCTCCACCATCGCGGAGACGGGCAGCGTTGCCGTGCCAGGGCTGTTTGAGACAGAAACCTATCCGACCGTGCACCAGATGACCTCGACCGTCACGGCTAAAATCAGGAATGAGGCGCGCCTGATCGACATCTTTCGGGCGCTGTTTCCCTGCGGCTCCGTCACCGGGGCACCCAAAAGGCGCACCATGGAGATCATCCAAAGCCTGGAGCAGACTCCCCGCGGGGTTTATTGCGGCGCCATCGGCTACCTCTCCCCTGGACACGAAGCAGTCTTCAGCGTGGCGATCCGCACGGCAGTGCTGGACATGGCCGGCGGTACAGGCGAGATCAGCGTCGGCAGCGGCATCACCTGGGACTCGGAGCCCAGCGGCGAATATCGCGAATGCCTGGCCAAGAGCGCCTTCCTGGCCAGGGAATGCCCCGACTTCAAGCTCATCGAATCGCTGCGCCTTGAGGATAATGGCTTTGTGCTGCTGGACCGGCACCTGCAACGGCTGACCGCATCGGCGGCATGGTTCGGCTTCAATCTGGATACCGGCCAGTTACGCGACCGGTTGGATCTCATGGACCGGACCCTCGGCGGCTCACACAAGATCCGCATCCTGTTGGCCGCTGACGGCTCCTTGACGCTGGAGTCGGAGGCCATCACCGGTCCGTTCCAGCATCCCCCCCCCTGCCCTGCCGCCCTCCCAGAGGGCAAGGGGCCAGCAGGCGCAACACCGCTCCTGGTGGCAGTGGCACGGGAACGGGTGACCACCGCCGACCCGTTCCTGTATCACAAGACCACCCGCCGCGACCTGTTCGAACGTGAACGCCGGGCCCACCCGGACTGTTACGACGTCGTCTTCCTGAACGAGCGTGATGAGCTCACCGAGGGGAGCTATAACAACATCGTCGTTGCCTTGCATGGGGAATTGTTGACCCCATCCCTTTCCTGCGGCCTGCTGCCCGGCGTGCTGCGGTGTGAACTGCTCGACAAAGGCACTGTCCGCGAGGCAATCCTGACCCTGGATGACCTGCACCGGGCCGACAAGTTCTGGCTGGTCAATTCGGTGCGCGGCTGTCGGGAATGCAGTGTAGAAGAAAGCAATGGCACGCGGATCAAATCTGATTTTAGCGGATCTTCGCGAATTTGATCTGAAAACAGCATAACTATCTTCAAATCCGCGCAAATCTGCTGAATCCTCGTCATCCGTGTTCTATTGCATTTGAATTTATCACAAGGAGAACCCATGCTGACCCAGATCGAATCCGCCCGCCAGGGGATAGTGACCCCCCAGATGGCTGCTGTGGCGCAAAGTGAAGAGCTGTCCAACGAATACATCCTGCAGATGGTCGCCGAAGGCAAGATCGTCATCCCCTGGAATCACAGCCGCCAGCCCAGGGCTATGGGCATCGGCAAAGGTCTGCGTACCAAGGTGAACGCCTCCATCGGCACCTCCTCGGATATCATCGACTACGGGGCAGAGGTCGCCAAGGCACTGGCTGCCCAGGAAGCCGGAGCCGACACGCTGATGGAACTCTCGGTGGGGGGCGACCTGGACCGGGTCAGGCGCGAGGTGATCGCGGCCGTGGACCTGCCTGTGGGCAATGTGCCGCTCTACCAGGCTTTTTGCGAGGCGGCGCGCAGATACGGCGACCCCAACAGACTGGACGAAGAGCTGCTCTTTGACCTGATCGAGCAGCAGTGCGAGGACGGCATGGCCTTCATGGCGGTCCATTGCGGCATCAACCTGTACACCATCGAACGGTTGCGGAAGCAGGGCTACCGCTACGGCGGCCTGGTCAGCAAGGGTGGGGTTTCCATGGTGGCCTGGATGCTGGCCAATGGGCGCGAAAACCCGCTCTACGAACACTTCGACAGGGTGGTGGGAATCCTGAAGAAGTACGACACGGTCCTCTCCCTGGGCAATGGCCTGCGCGCCGGGGCGATTCACGATTCAAGCGACCGGGCCCAGATCCAGGAATTGCTGATCAACTGCGAGCTGGCCGAGATCGGCCGGGACATGGGGTGCCAGATGCTGGTGGAGGGGCCGGGCCATGTGCCGCTGGATGAGATCGAGGGCAATATCCAGCTCCAGAAGCGGATGAGCGGCGGCGCCCCCTACTACATGCTCGGTCCGATCCCCACGGACATCGCCCCCGGCTTCGACCACATCACCGCCGCCATCGGCGCGGCCCAGTCCAGCCGCTTTGGCGCCGACCTGATCTGCTACATCACCCCGGCCGAACACCTGGCCCTTCCGAACGTGCAGGATGTCAGAGATGGAGTCAAGGCGGCCCGAATCGCGGCCTATATCGGCGACATGAACAAGTATCCGGAAAAGGGGCGCCAGCGGGACAAGGAGATGTCCAAGGCCCGTCGCGACCTGGACTGGGAGAAGCAGTTTGAACTGGCCCTCTATCCGGAAGACGCCAAGGCCATCCGTGCCAGCCGCACCCCGGATGACGAAGCCACCTGCACCATGTGCGGAGATTTCTGCGCTTCACGCGGCGCAGGCAAGCTGTTTGCGGAAGATCTTAAGGGGGGTAAAATATAAACTGCTGTAACACAAAGATTCTCCCTGTTCAACCACTTGGAGTTGTGCCATATTATCGTGAGCCTTTTTCATTAGCCGAACCCACCTGCATTTGTGTAGTTGATCTTGCTGCGTTTTCTGGGGAGGAGAGACATGGCACCGATATCTCCGATAAGAAAATTCGTCAACCCCGAGCTTGTCTACGGAATCGGTGCATTGGGACTTGCCGGACAATATGCGCGCAGCTATGGTGCCCGAAGGTTACTGGTGGTTTCCGACCCGGGAGTAATTGCCGCCGGCTGGACTGGCCGCGTCATCACCAGCCTTGATGAAGCAGGCATGGAAAGCGTACTTTTTTCAGCTATTTCTCCAAATCCGCGGGAATCCGAAGTCATGTGCGGGGCTGAGCTATATGGCGCCGCCGGCTGCGACGCCATCGTAGTAATCGGCGGGGGCAGCCCCATGGATTGCGCCAAGGGGATCGGCATCGTCAGCACAAACAACTGCCATATACTGGAGTGCGAGGGGGTCGATCGGGTGGTGCATCCCATGCCCCCCCTGATCTGCATCCCGACCACGGCCGGCAGTGCGGCCGATGTATCTCAGTTCGCCATCATCACCAATTCGACACAACGGGTCAAGATCGCCATCATCAGCAAATCGACCGTCCCTGATGTGGCCCTGATCGATCCGCAAACCACTACTACCATGGATGCCCATCTTACCACCTGTACCGGCATGGATGCCCTGGTACATGCCATGGAGGCCTATGTTTCCAATGCCAGCTCCCCCCTGACCGATCTGCATGCCCTTCAAGCCGTACGCCTGATCAGTTCAAACCTTGTGACCGCAATCACCGAGCCCTGTAATCTTGTGGCACGGGATGCAATGATGCTCGCCAGCCTTGAGGCGGGCCTGGCTTTTTCCAATGCCAGCCTGGGCGCCGTGCATGCCATGGCCCACAGCCTGGGAGGATTCTACGATCTTCCCCACGGTGAATGCAACTCCATGCTTCTTGACCACGTGGTCGAGTACAATTTCCCCACTGCTGTCGAACGTTATCGGGACATTGCCGCTGCCATGGGGATTGCCGCCTCGGACCTGGCGCCCGCAGAATGCCTGGCGGCCCTGACCGGGGCCATCCGGAAATTCCGCGCCATTGCCGGCATCACAACCACTCTGTCGTCTGCCGGAGTAATGCCGGAAAACATCCCTGCCCTGGCTCAAAAAGCCATGAAGGACGCCTGCATGGTTACCAATCCCCGTCGCCCGACTGCTCAAGACATTGAGGCCATCTATGAAAAAGCCCTCTGACGAAGTTGAGGATTGGGAGAGCCGCCGGGAGCTGATCATCGGTCTCGGTGAGCATTCCGCCCGAAAAAGTTATTACCCGGAGTTGCAGCACCGTATCCAGGAACTGGAAGCCACCAGGGCAACACTGGCTTCAGCAAATCTCCAGCTCCAGGCGGTGCTTGATGCCGCGTCCGAATTCTCCATCATCGCCACGGACAGGGACGGCCTGATCACCATATTCAACCGCGGAGCCGAAAAGATGCTGGGCTATAGCGCCCATGAGATGGTCGGCAAGCAGACTCCTATGGCGATGCATCTGGCCTCGGAAATAGATGAACGTGGCAAAGAACTAAGCAAAGAACTGGGCAGGCCGGTCACCGGCTTCAGGGTGCTTGTGGAGCAAGCCCGCGTTGTGGGCACGGAGCAACACGAATGGACCTATCTGCGCAAAGATGGCGGCCGTCTGCTGGTCAGCCTGACTGTTACGATCATTCTCGATGAACAGGGCCACACCACCGGTTATCTCGGCATTGCCGAGGACATAACCCAGCGCAAGGCAGCGGAGCGCCAGCTTCTGGAAAGCGAAGAACTGCTGAGCAGCATCATCAACACTATTCCGAACCCCATCTTCTACAAGGACTGCAACGGTATCTATACCGGCTGCAATGACGCCTTTTGTCGCTATCTCGGCTTCCCCAGGGAAAAGATCATCAACTCTACCGTATACAATCTTGCTCCGAAGAAGCTGGCTGAAAGCTACCACCAGGCAGACATCGACCTCATGCAGAAAAAGGGAATTCAGGTCTATGAAACGCCAGTCCGCTATGCCGACAACAAACTGCACGACGTGCTCTTCTACAAATCAACCATGCTCCGCAAGGATGGCTCATTGCGCGGTCTGGTGGGTGTCATGCTGGATATCAGCGAGCTGAAACAGGCTGAATACGAGCTTCGGCAAAAAGAGGAACTGTTCCACCTGCTCTTCGAAAAATCCGGCGATGCCAATTTGCTGATCGACGGGACCGCCTACATCGACTGCAACGAGGCCACGCTGCGTATGCTGGGCTGCACCGACAAACAACAAGTCCTGGACAGCCATCCGGGCGACCTTTCGCCGGAATATCAGCCGGACGGGGCAAGATCGGCAAGCAAGGCCAACGAGATGTTATTGTATGCTTACGAGCATGGCAGCCACCGCTTTGAATGGCTGCACCGCCGGATGGATGGCACCCCCTTGCCGGTGGAAGTCATGCTGACCGCAATCCCGATGCGGGATCGCTGGCTTCTCCATACAGCCTGGCGAGACCTGACCGACCGCAAGCGCGCCGAAGCGGAACAGGAACGATTGGCCCAAAACCTGCTGCATGCCCAGAAGATAGAATCCATAGGGCGCCTGGCAGGCGGGGTAGCCCACGATTTCAACAATCTGCTGACCCCTATCATGGTTTATGCCGAGATGCTGCGCACTTCCTGCGCTTCGGACGAAAAGACCATGAAAAAGCTCAACGGGATCATCAGTGCCTCCTGCAAAGCGCGTGACCTGACCAGCCAACTGCTGGCATTTGGCCGCAAACAGATTCTCGAGATGAAGATTGTCAATCTCAACGAGATTCTTGAGGCTTTCAGTCCGATCCTCGAACGTACCATTCGGGAGGACATCCACATCACCATGAAACTTGCCCCCAATCTGGGGAGTATCATGGCTGACCGACCACAGATAGAGCAGATCATCATGAATCTGGCGATCAATGCCCAAGATGCAATGCCGGGCGGCGGTGACCTGCTCATTGAGACCTCCACCATAATTCTGCATGAATCTGAAAAGATCCATTCCCAACTGCCTCCTGGCGAATATGTCAAACTGTGCGTCAGCGATACCGGATGCGGGATGGACAGTGCAACGCAGGAGCGAATCTTCGAACCTTTTTTCACGACCAAGGAATCCGGTAAGGGCACAGGCTTGGGATTGGCCACCGTATTCGGCATAGCCAAGCAGCACAGTGGACACGTCGATGTCTACAGCGAACCTGACCATGGCAGCACCTTTACGGTCTACTTCC
The DNA here is from genome assembly GCA_003574895.1 of Geobacter sp. Classification (GTDB taxonomy): domain Bacteria; phylum Desulfobacterota; class Desulfuromonadia; order Geobacterales; family Pseudopelobacteraceae; genus JACPFJ01. The sequence continues at coordinate 67,568 of PJFB01000011.1, read as the reverse complement.
CGCGACTGGATGGGCAGTCGGCAACGGCCGATAACGTGGAGGAGGTTAATTGTCCGCGCCTTCACCGCGACATATGCATTCTGCTGGTTGAAGACAACGCCATGGTCCGGGAATTGACCAATGAACTGCTGACCGACCAGGGTTATTCCGTGCTGGTGGCAGAAGACCCGCAACAGGCATTATCGCTGATGGATACGAACTTGGATGCCGTGGATCTACTCCTGAGCGATGTGATCATGCCGCACATGAGCGGTCCTGCGCTCTTTGAAAAGCTGAAGCAGCTCAAGCCCGGCCTGCAGGTAATCTTCATGTCAGGCTATAACGAGGATCTGGTCGCCAATCGGCACGTCCTTGCAGATAGCACCTGCTATATTCAGAAACCTTTCCTGTCCCATGACCTACTGCAAAAGATCGATGAAGTTTTAAGCAAGAAACAATCACCACCGGGAACCGCCGGCAAAGGAGCTTTATGACCCCCGCAACCCGCATTCACCTCATCCGCCACGGCCAGGTGGCCGGATATGACCAACCCCGCTATAACGGCCAGACAGATGTGGCACTGACCGATGTGGGCCTTGAACAGTACCACCGCCTGAAAGATCTGCTTTCCGACAAACCCATTTCAGCCTGCTACACCAGCGACCTGTCCCGATGCGCAATCGGTGCCGACATCATCTGCGGCCAGTTCGGCATCGAGCCGGTCAGGCGCAGGGAACTGCGCGAATTGAACATAGGTATCTGGGAAGGAATGACCTGGCAGGAGATCACCGCGCGGTGGCCCGAGGAATGGCGGGCGCGATTGGCAGACCTGGTCAACTACCGAGTGCCGGAGGGAGAAAATCTTTTGGATGTCCATAACAGGGTCATGCCGGTAATTGCCGAGATCATTGAACGCCACAAAGGACAGGAGATCCTGGTGGTTGGCCATGGGGGCGTAAACCGCGTCGTGCTCCTGAACGCAATCGGGGCGCCATTGGCGGGAATGTTCAACATTGAACAGAACTACGGCTGCCACAATATTATCGACTATTACGCCGACAACCGGGCAACGGTAAAACTTTTGAATGGCCTGTAAATAAACAAAGTTTTAATTTTCAAAAACTTGTAGCCCATTGGATAGAAAGGAGTGAAGGATGGCGGGAAGACCAAGAGGACCCAGGACAGTGCCTCTCCCAAGCGCGGAGCAAGCCAGCGCCCTGGTCAAGCAGATGCGGGGGGAGATGGAAAGCAATAGCAACTACCGGACAAAGTCGTTAAAGATCCATGGTCCGATCTGCGCCAAGTGCGGACGCGAGTTCGATGCGTCAAGCCTTAATCAACTGACCGTGCACCACAAGGACGGCAATCACAACAACAACCCGGCCGACGGCAGCAATTGGGAAAATCTCTGCATCCACTGCCATGAAGACGAACACTCCCGGGGACTGCTTGGAGACTATCTCAGCAAATGACGCAATAATAATTTGCATATTTACATCAAGAAGCTGTAAAATAAATTAAAATACAAAAGGGAATTTATTCGGGAGGTGAAACCAATGGCATTAGCTCAACTTTCACCCAGCAGTGTGCTGGCAAATCCTGCATACATAAACCCCCATGCACAAACAGAGCAAAAGGCCGCCCCTGTTCAAGCGAATCAAACAGCCGATATCGGGGTAACAAAGGCCAAGACCGATACAGTTACCATCTCCCAGCAAGCCTTGCAGATGAGCGCCAAGATGAATTCCTCTGCCAAGGATCAAGATGGCGCTGATTACGAAACCTATGAAAAAGCCGGTGGATCAAAATAGTCCATAAGCTCAAGGCAGACAAAGCTATCTGTAACGTTACACAGCTAAATACCGGCAAACCTGCCAAACAATACAAACAAATTAGCCCGCTCAAGAGAGACGGGCTTTTTTGTTTGCATGCATTTTAAAGCAACTTTTAAACATTCAATTCACTTCTTTTGTGGCCAGTAACTCCCACCCACCAGCGTCGCAGTGATACTGCCGATCTTCACCTTGGACTTCATCTGCACCGGGATGCGACGGTCGTCGTCCGTCAACCAGATGTACATATCACCGGTACGGGCAAAAATCCCTTCAAACTTCAGAATCGGCTTGATCACAACTGTTTTGAACTTACCAAGCGGGGTTTCTATCTCTTCATGACGCAGTACCTGCACCTCGGTGTTCCATGATTTTTTGCAGTCGAAGATTTCGATGAAGGTGGAAGAGCCTACCTTCAGCGGGACCGTCCTGAAATAAAAAAAACTGGACAGGGTGTCGTAGGTGCGCGGCGTGATCTTCTGTGTAGTTTCGGAATTTTTCAGAAAATCCTTGGTATGCACCTCCAACTTCTGGCGGTCAAAGACCGCGTCCTTTTTAAAGTGAGTCCAGCCTTCATTGATACGCTCGCTGTAAAACCTGGGAACACCTATGTGCAGCGGTGGTGCTCCGGATATCAATATGGACTCGATGCGATCGTTCACCGGAAAGAAGATTTTCAGCCAGTCCGCAGAACGTGCCGTGGAAACGATATGCACCTCGTCCCCTTCCATGGTCACTTCCTGGACAGCCCGGCCAGCAGGGATACCGGCGTAGGACACATCGAATTCCAGGCGTTCCGGGATCGGAAAGGCAAAGACCTGTTGCGGCACCGGCAACAAGCCGACAGCCAGGGTCAATCCCATAAAGACTAAGTACAACCGTGCAACTTTAAACATTTTATGCCTCAACATGTTATTACCCACAAATCAGCGAAAGGGAACGATTCAGGCCTGGGCTCCGGAAGGCGCTCCCTCGAAAGCGGTTTGAGCCTTTTGCAACTGTTCCACCTCGCGCAGTTTGTCGCCCAGCCAGGAGTGGAAAATCCGCGCATTATCGTAACTCATGACCACGCCGGTATCAATGAAGCGCACCATGCTTTTTTGCAGATCTTCCGGCTCAACAGCGGTTTCCTTGCCGATCACGCCTTCGGGGGTGATCTCGTGGGAGATGGATTCAGGCAGCGGATGCCGTTCCAGATAAAAATGAATCACCATCTCCCCGCGCGGGGAAAAGCCGCCCTGTGCACCATTGACATAGGTCGGATTGTAACTGTAATTAAAAACATACTTGAATGTGATTTCGGGCTTCTTGTTGCTCATTGCTACTCTCCTTTTTGATATTGGCAGTGTGACGCCGGATTGACGCCACTCTTTCATTAGCACACTTTGCTGAGTTGAGGAAAAAAATTTGCTCGTTGACCGACCTCTGAAAACACGATAAGTAAGTTTACTGGGTCAGTTATCAGCCGAAAAGCGGATGAAACAACTCTTCGCTCACTGAACGTCCTGGTAATTATCAAATATTTTTTAATTTTATCACACAAGAGAGCACCATGACCATACCATCTTCCAAGTTCTTATATCAACCGGGCGAATATCTGCACTTTCAAGTCATGGGCAACGGTAGCACCAATGTCATATTCCTGCATGGCTTCGCTGCGTCGCTGCACACCTGGGACGATCTGACCCCATTTTTCCCGCTCGACGAATTCACACTGCACCTGGTCGACCTGAAGGGGCACGGGCATTCATCCAGGCCCTTCGGCGGCGATTATTCCGCACTGCAAAACGCGCGGCTGATCGCAGGATATATTCGCACCCACAAACTCAAGGATATCACTCTAATCGGTCATTCTTACGGAGGGCTGGTCGGCCTGTTGAGTGCACTCGACTGTCCGGAAATTGCCCGCCTAATCCTGATCGGAACCCCGGGGTTCCCGCAAAAGATCCCCAAGTTCATGCGGATCCTGCGTCTGCCACTAATTGGTCCCTTGCTGATGTCTTCCATTCCGGCCGACAAGATTGCCCGCAGGGGGCTCGAATCGGTCTTCCACCAGCAGGAACTAATTACCGAACAGCTCATAGAGCGCTATGCGACTGTTTATCGCCACAAAGGTTCTGCTCGCGCCCTGGCCAGCACTGTACGGCAGATCCTCCCCCCCAACGCCGCCAAGATCAATGCCAGTTATGGCACACTCTCCATTCCGGTGTTGATTCTCTGGGGCGAGCATGACCGCATTGTCAAGCCATGGCAAGGGAAACAGCTAAACAGGGAATTGAAAAATTCACGGATGGTCATTATTCCGGACTGCGGCCATAATCCGCACGAAGAGCGCCCTGAGGAAACCTTTGCCATTATCCTGGGTTTTCTCTCTAACTGCTGAGTAAAAAATTTTCACCAGCCACCAAAAAAGCAGAGAGGGACGACCCGGGTCGTCCCTCTCTGTTTGAATTATATTCACAATTGCAGCAAATCAGCAGTTCTTCCCCGCCTATGCGTCCAGTACCAGCCTGATTTTATCCAAAAGGTCCATGGGGGAAACCGGCTTCTGCAAGAACGGCGCACCTTCGGGCAATAACCCTCGCTGGGCGATTATATCCGACGGATAACCGCTGAAAAACAATGTTTTTACATCCGGCGCTAAATCCTTTATGGCAATGCAGACCTCTTTGCCATTTTTGCGCGGCATGATCATATCCAGTATTGCCAGCGAGATGGCAGATGGATTTTCACTAAAGATCCGTAGCGCCTCTTCACCGTCCACCGCCTCCAGCACTTTATATCCGAATTGTTCGAGAACATGCTTGATCACCTTGCGGGTCATGGGGTCATCTTCGGCCAGCAGTATTGTTTCCGTACCGCCAACGACCGGCGCCTGCCCCTTGTCCATCGCCATTTCACCGCTCGGCACCGCAAACGGCAGATAAACTTTGAAAGTGGTGCCGCAACCTGGGCGACTGGCTACCGATACAATGCCATGGTGCTGTTTGATTATGCCATACAGAATCGAGAGTCCCAGCCCGGTTCCCTTGCCCTGCTCCTTGGTCGTAAAAAACGGTTCAAAAATCCTGGCCGTGGTTGCCTCGTCCATGCCTGTGCCAGTGTCCGTGATCGAGATCATGGCATAGGTGCCGGGTTGACAGGAGTTGGTAAGCAGCGGATTGCCAGATTCCAGCGTCACCGCGTCTGTCACGATCGTAAGTCTGCCGCCGGTGGGCATGGCATCGCGGGCATTGGTCGCCAGGTTCATCAGCACCTGTTCGATTTGCCCACAATCGGCCATGATCGATAGCGGATGCCCGGACAGCCTTGTTTCCACCACGATATTTTCTCCGATCAGGCGACTGATCAGCTTGGTCATGGTGGTCACGACCTCGTTGAGATTGAACATCTTCGGCGTCATGACCTGGTTCCGGCTGAAGGCAAGGAGTCCCCTGGTGAGATTGGCTGCCCTCTCGACCAGGGCTATCAGGCCGTCGACGTACTCCTTCGGCTTGCCGCTCGACTTGAGTTCAATCTGCAACAACGTGCTGTAGCCGATTATCGCTGTGAGAATATTATTAAAATCATGGGCGATGCCGCCGGCCAGGGTACCAATGGCCTCCATCTTCTGTGATTGACGCAACTGATGCTCCAGATTGCGTTTCTCGGTAATATCCTCTTTCAAGGCCATGTAATGGGTTATTGCGCCGGAAGCATCCCTGATGGGAGAGATGGTGGCGTGCTCCCAGAAATACGTGCCATCCTTCCGTCGGTTGTGGAATTCCCCCTCCCAAACCATGCCTTCGCTGATGGTTGCCCATAGATCCCGATACACCTCAATGTTCGTGTCACCTCTCAGAACACTGGGATTCTGTCCGATGGCTTCGTCCGCGGCATAGCCGGTTACCTGGGTAAACCGTGGATTCACGAACTCGATCCTGCCCTGGGCATCGGTGATCACGATCACTGCCGGACTCTGTTCCACGGCAACGTAAAGCTTGCGCAGGGCCTGTTCCGATGCCCTAAGCGCCTCATCGCCCTTCAACTTGGAGAGGGTTATGGAGACATAATCCACCAGGCCTTCATAAAGGGCTATATTTTCGGGAGTAAAGACCCCTTTTCCCTTATCATTGAACTGGAACAGGCCAAAGGTTTCATCCTTATAGCGGAGGGGGAGCAAGGCAACCGACTCGTATCCCTCGCTGTTGCAGCGATTGCGGGTCTTTGCCTGACGATCGGCATCAGTGGTACGCGCCAGGAGCTCCGAGGTACAGCTCGACCAGAAGCTCCCGTGGTCAGTAAAAAAGGGCTTTTCAGGGTCAAAGCGGCCACAAAGGATGTTACCGCACATGCAGTCCAATGCCGGATGACCGACTGAGTCCCGAATCAATTCACCCTTCATGTCATACGCACACAAACTTCTTTCAGCCAGTACGAACTCTTCTGAGAATCCCCGCGTCACATAGTAGGGGAAGTCGTCTCCTTCGCGGAGCCTGACCCCGATGGCTTCGCAACCTGAAATCTTCTGGAAATAGTGCATCAGGTTCTGCATCAGCTCGGGCAAATTATCCGCCATATTGCAGATCCGCAGCAACTCTACCGTTGCCTCCCGCGCCTTTTCGTTCCACTTTTTGCCGGTTATGTCGGTCATCATAACCTGCAGGAAGAACTCACCTCCAAGTTCGATGATTTCCGCCGAGTAAAGGACATCAATCATTTTTCCGCTCTTGCAGAGAAGCTGGACCTCCCGGTTCACCACTTGGCCGCACTTGCTTATCATGCCGATAATCTTGCTGCGTTCATCCGGTTTGGTATAAACATTGATTTCGGTAGTGGTCCGGTTGATCACTTCATCACGCTCATAGCCTAAAAGCATGAGCCAGGCATCGTTGACCTCCACAAGCCTGCCGTCATCTCGCCGGCTTATGCTGATGGCAACCGGCGCCTTGTTGAATATGCTCCTGAAACGGTACTCGCTTTCCCTCATGGATTCTTCGGCAGCCAACCTGGCCTTCCTGTCTCCCATTTCCCTGAGACTGCGCTCTATTGCCGGGACAAGCCGGGTCAGATTGTCCTTCAGGACAAAATCCCACATCCCCATCTTGAGCAATTCCACCGCCCGTTCCTCGCCAACACTGCCGGAAACGAGAATGATCGGCAGGTCTGGGACACGGGACCGGATATAGGCAAAACTTTCAAGGAAGTCCATGCCGGGAATGCTGTAATCAGTAAGGATCAGATCCCAGCGACCGGTATCGAGGGCACGAGCCATATCCCCGAAGTTATCGACCCGGACACAGGTATTTTGCTGCCCTTGCTGGTGCAGGTGCCGCTCGACCAGCAAGAAATCGGACTGATTGTCTTCGATGACCAGGATGTTCAGAGTCTGTTGCATCAAACTGCTACCCCTTGGGTGCTATATTTATTGCCAGCCAATACACGCCCAGACTGGCCACTGATTCGGCGAATTCGGTAAAATCCAGTGGTTTGCGGACAAAGCTGTTGGCCCCGTTTTCATAGCTCTTCAGGCGGTCACGCTCCTCGTCGGATGAAGTCAGAATAACCACCGGCAACAAGCGGGTGCGTTGATCGCCCCGGATGCGCTCCAACACCTCCAGGCCGTTAACCCGCGGCAGGTTTATATCAAGCAAAACAACCATCGGAAGTTCCGGACCGTCACGCTCCGAAAACTCCCCTTCGCGGAAGAGGTAATCCAAGGCCTGCTGGCCGTCGCGGGCCACATCCACCTGGTTGGCAAGGTTGACCTTGCGCAACGAACGCAGAATCAGCATCTCGTCATGAGGATTGTCCTCCACCAGCAGTATGGTCTTGATATCGCCCATGGCATCCCCCTTCCAAGTTGTCTGCTACAATACTACCCCCGAACCGGCCAGTGTAAATCGGAATGTGGCCCCTGCGCCCGGTTCCGCTTCTGCACTGATTTCACCACCATGGCGGCGGACGATGCGCTGTACGGTGGCCAGGCCGATGCCGATCCCGGGAAACTCGTCCTGGCGGTGCAAACGCTGGAACGGCTTGAAGAGCCGCTCCGCATGCCTCATGTCAAATCCGGCGCCATTATCCGCCACGCAATAACAGGTTGAACCGTCACGTTGTTCGCAGTAGACCCTGATCATCGGCGCGGGTATACCCGCGGTGTATTTCCAGGCATTGCCGATCAGGTTGCGCATGACCACCTCCAGCATGCTGGCGTCACCCCGTGCCGACATGCCAGACTCGATCTGCCATGCCACCTGACGGCCAGGCTCAAGCCGGACCAACTCGTCACGGATCAGCCCAGCGGTATCGGACAAGTCCAGCAAATCCCGGTGCAAATCGCCCCTCGTGCTGCGCGAAAGGGTCAACAGCCCTTCGAGAAGATTCCCCATGTGCTGGCTGGCAAGGGAAATCTGTTTAAGGTAGACGAGCGCCTCGCCATGCAACTGCTCGCCGTAATCCTCGCTCAGTGCCTGGCTGAAGCCGTTCATGGCCCTGAGGGGCGCCCGCAGATCGTGGGATACGGCATAGGCAAAGGCGTCCAGTTCCTGATTTGCAGCCTGCAGCTCTGCGGTGCGTTCCTCCACGCGCTGTTCCAAGCTGGCATTGAGCTGGATGATCTCATCCTCGGCCAGCTTGAGATCGGTGATGTCCTCGGAAAAAATGAAGAGGCCGCCAACCGCTCCGTTGGCGTCATGCCATGGGCGGATTTCCCAGCGCACCCATTGAACCGAGCCGTCTGCCCGGTCAAACCTGTCGGCGTCCTTGCGCAGTACCTCCCCTGCCAAGCCCCGGCGATGGGTTTCCTTCCACGTGTCGGAAATTTCCGGAAAAACCTCGTAGTGCGACAATCCCGTCAATTTTCGATCGCCTAAACCGTAATCCTGTAGCCAGCGCCTGCTGGCGTGGAGATAGCGCATACCCCGGTCAAACATGGCCAAGGCTGCGGGGGCATGCTCGATAAACACCCGCTGCCGCTCCTCGCTCTCCCGCAACGCCAATTCCCCTCGCCTCTGCTCGGTGACATCCGACATCATCACTTGCAGATAGGGCGTGCTGTCCAGAGTGATGATCTCGGCGGAAAACATGATATTAAGGATCTCGCCGGATTTATTCCGGATCCGGATATCCGTATTGACGATCCGGCCATGTTCCGTAATGGCAGTGACAATCCTTGCACGCTCGTTTTCATCGACATACAACCCCAGTTCACTGGTCGTTCGACCGATCACCTCATCACGCTCAAAACCCAAAAGCTGCAGCCAGAAGGCGTTTACCTCGAATAATCGACCATCGGCAAGGGCGCCAATACCGATAGCAACCGGTGCATGGTCAAAGATACTCCTGAACCTGACTTCGCTTTCCCGTAGTGCTATTTCTGCCTGTTTCTGTGTCGTGATATCCACCAAGGTCGATAGGATCAGCTGCTCGCCGCCTACGTCCAGAATCTGTGACGATAGCTGAGCTACGAACAGCTTGCCAGATTTGTCGCGAAACTCCTGTTCCCACCCCTGCAACATCCCTTTTTCATTTAACTCGTCAACAAAGCGCTGGGCAGCCTCGGCTGTTGGCCAAATCTGCATGGTTCTCGATGAATGCCCTATTGCCTCCTCGCGACTGTAACCACACAGAGAAACCCAGGTATCGTTCACATCCAGAAACAGCCCGTCTTTCAAGCGGGTCAGCGCAATTGCGGCCGGATTGCAGGAAAAGGCCCGGGAAAACTTCTCCTCGGACTGGATAAGAGCGACCTCCGCCTGTTTGCGATCGGTAATATCCTGGAACGAGCCGCGCAGCTTAACAACCCGGCCATCTTCAATAACCGGATGGCCAATCGTACGCACCCACTTGTGCTTTCCCGTGGCGGAGATAAGCTCCAGTTCCAGGTCATAGGGGGTGCCATGCTCGGTGGCTTCTCGGATTGCCGCCTCGATTCGAGTGCGGGATTCGCCCTGGTAGAACGCGATCCCCATCTCCTTGTCCGGTTTCAAGAAAGGGTCCAGGTCGTGGATCCGGGCCGTCTCTTCGGTCCAGTGCCCCTCACCGGTCACGGGGTTCAGGTCCCACCCGCCCACCTTGGCGGTGCGCCCCATCGTATTGAGCAGGTCCTCGCTCTCACGCAGCGTTTTTTCAGCAAGCCTTTGCTCCGCTTCCAACCTGCCAATACGAGCCTCCTGGAGCTGTTCGTTGGCTATGCGGGTCGCTTCCTGGGCCTCGACCGCGCGCCGATCTGCCCTCTCCAGGCGCTCATGGGTATAGCTGAACAAAACACCCATGAAGAGAAAAAGCAAAACTGAGTACAGATTTGAAGGGGTTTTACCAATAAATGAAAGCTGGGGAGGGATAAAGAAGTAGACGACCAGAATTGCCGAGATGACAGTTGAGATAACTCCTGCGCTCTTGCCACCAATGCGCGAACTAAAAAAAACCGTTGGGAAGAACAGAAACCAGACGAATGGGGCGAAAACGGACCAAAACAGCCACTGCACTCCACATGTGACAAAGGGAAGCAACAATGCCAGCAAAATACGGATATTGCTTTTCGAATCCAGTCCCATCCGTGCCCACCCTTCGGGTGTTATCTAGCATAAGGGTCAAGTATTTGCAGATTATAGCCGCAAATGTGGACATCGGTCTGTCAGGAAAGTTTGATATTGATAAATATATTCAATCGGCTGGGGTAATTCCATGATGCATTGCAAATCTAACCAAGGCGGGGATATTGGCAACACCAAGTTTGAGCATGAGCCGGCTGCGGTAGGTTTCTACGCTTTTGGGCGAAAGGGAGAGGATTGTTGCAATTGCGGCACTGGTCTTCCCTTCGGCAACGAGTTGCAAAACCTCACGCTCCCGCTGGCTCAGGGTCTCAAGTGGGCTTTTCAGGTATTCGCCACGCAAGCCATTGCGAGACTCCAACGGCTTTTCAACACCCCTGCCGAAAAAACGGCCGCCCTTCATAACAGCCAGCACCGCAGCGGCGACCTCTGAGCCGGCGGCCTCTTTCAGGATGTATCCCCTGGCTCCAGCCTGAATTGCCCTGTGAACATGTTCCCGCGTATGATGCATGGAAAGGACCAGGGCATTAACCTTGGGCAAACTTTCGCAGATTATCCTGATAGCCTCTATTCCATTCAGCAGCGGCATGGATACGTCCATGACCACCACGTCGGGCCGGAATTCTTCGGCCATTGCGACTGCCTCTCGACCATTAGCCGCCATGGCAACGACGTGTATGCCTTCCACGGCCTCCAGGATCATTTTGAGGCCGTCCCGTACCACTGCATGGTCATCGGCAATCAGGACATTAATAGACATCTATGAATCCTTTCCGGTTTCGACGGCAACCACGGTACCCTGGCCTGGCTTTGAAGCAATACTAAAACATGCTTCCACCGATTCCGCCCTTTCGCGCATGATAGTTAATCCCCATCCCGCTTCAGGCCCTTTCGGACGGTCCAAATCGGGATCAAACCCCTGGCCGTCATCTTCGATTGAAAGCCGTACCCGCCCATCCCCCCCTATCAGACTAAGAGTGACAAAACTCGCTTCGGCGTGTTTTGCGACATTGGCCAGTGCTTCCTGGGCAATACGGAATAAAGTAGTCTCTATCTCATCGGAAAGCCTTGGTACAATCACTTCCAACTGCACATCCACGGCAATGCCGGTCCGTTTTGCAAACTGGTCCGCATGGGAGCGCAGAGCCGACACCAGACCGTAATCATCCAGTACCGGCGGCCTGAGTCTGGTCATCATGCTTCTGACGTTGCGGCCCATATCTTCTATCAAGCAGATGGAATCATCAACCCTCGATCCCAACTTCTCCCTGGAATCCTTTGAAAGAGCATTGCTGATGATGGAAAAATTGAGACCGAGGGCTGTCAGATCCCTCCCTATCTCGTCATGCAATTCCGAAGCGATGTTTCTCCGCATCTTTTCCTCCAAAACAATAATGCGCTGGGCATAATTGCGGAGAGCCGACTCAGCCTGTTTGCGTTGCTCTATTTCGGCATCCAGCTGTTTATTGCGGGCTTCAAGGGCCGTGGTACGTTCTCTGACAAGTTCCTCCAGATGTCCACGATAGTGGATGATTTCAAGTTCGACCCGTTTTCGCTCCTGGATCTCATTCAGAAGCGTAAGATTTACCTGTTCAAGTTCTTCTGTCCGTTCACGCACACGGTATTCAAGTAATTCATTCGCCTCTTTCAGGGCAATTTCCATCTTCTTCCGCTCAGTGATATCCTGAACGGTGCCGACCAGTTTCAGCGGCTTACCCTCTTTGTCGTACTTGCCCTGCCCGCAATTCAAAATCCAGCGCAGGTCGCCATTGGAAAGGATTACGCGGAACTCGTCGGCATATTCAATCTGCTTCGACAGTGCCTGGGTGTAGGCTGCCATTACCCGGCTTGCATCATCTGGATGCAGGGCATTGGTAAAAGAGTCCAAAGAGTGGTTCAGGTTTTCCAACCCCAGGATCTCGAAGCATTCCGGAGACCAATAGATGGCATTGGTTCGCAAATCGCACTCCCAAACCCCCATTTTGGATGCTGACAAAGCCAATTCGAGCCGTTCTTCGTTTGCGATCCGGCCACCCTCGGATACCAGCAATTGTCTGGCGTAGCGGCTGATGAGAACGTAAAGGAGATACGCCGTGAGAAAAATGAACAGGGTACCCTTGATGATATCGAGGCGAATGATGGCTGCCCGGTCACTAATAAACCAGCGCAGGGATTCTTCGGAAAAGTAGATCCACAAGGTGCCGACCAGGGTATAGGTAGCAACGATAACCAGTATGGCGCGCTTGTTTTTGTTAGCAGTTTTATTTCCCATGCTGCCTCGAAGGTATGCTGTCAACAAGTTTTTCATTTTATACCACAGCCCAAGAATTACAAACCAAATGAATCTAATCCTTCTGCTAGGCACAGTTTCGGGCACGCTTAGTCCATAGCTTTGACCTTGACATTACCACGCGATATCTACTATTTTGTTCTTTTTGTGTAGAAAAGGAGTTGTAATGAAGCCACTTTTTTTAAATCCCCCCACCTTCGAGGATTTTGACGGCGGCGCCGGAGCCCGCTACCAGGCATCCCGCGAGGTGACCTCTTTCTGGTACCCCACCTGGCTCTGTTTCCCGGCCGGAATGATCGCCGGGAGCCGTGTGGTGGACGCACCGGTGCAAAAACTCACCCTCGATGATTGCCTGACCATTGCCAAGGACTTCGATATGGTGGTGATGTATACCTCCACCCCCACTTTGATGATCGATATCGAGACCGCCCGCCGCATCAAGGAGGTCAAGCCGGCCATAGTGACTGTTTTGACCGGTCCCCACGTAACCATCCTGCCCGAGGAATCGCTCCGCGCCGGCAAAGGTGTCATCGACATCGTCTGCCGCGGCGAATTCGACTACTCCACCAAGGAGCTGTGCGAGGGGCGCAAATGGGACAAGGTCCATGGCATCAGCTACCTGGAGGAGGGGCAGGTGGTCCATACCCCGGATCGCCCGCCCATCGCAGACCTGGACGCCCTCCCCTTTGTGGCGCCGGTCTACAAGCGCGACCTGCCGATCAAGGAATACGTCATCCCCCATTTCAAGAATCCCTATGTCTCGATCTATTCCAGCCGCGGCTGTCCGGCCCGCTGCATCTACTGCCTCTGGCCCCAGACCTTTTCCGGCCGGCAGATGCGCACCCGCTCCCCGCAAAACGTCTACGAGGAGATCAAGTGGATCACGGAAAACATCCCCGAGATGAGGGAACTCTCCTTTGACGATGACACCTTTTCCGCAGACAAAAAACACGCCCGCGCCGTGGCCGAGCTGATCAAGCCGCTGGGCATCTCCTGGACCATAAACGCCCGCGCCAACTGCGACTACGAGACCCTCAAGGTCATGCGGGAGGCTGGTCTGCGCCACGTGGTGGTCGGATACGAGAGCGGCAACGAACAGATCCTCAAGAACATCAAGAAGGGTGTGACCAAGGAGCAGGCCATCCAGTTCACCAAGGACTGCAAGAAACTGGGGCTCTCCATTCATGGCGCCTTCATCATGGGGCTTCCCGGAGAGTCCAAGGAGACCATTCGCGAGACCATCGAATTCGCCAAAATGCTGGATCTCAACTCCATCCAGGCATCCCTGGCCTCCCCCTACCCCGGCACCGAGTTCTATGACCTCTGCAAGGAAAAGGGCTGGATCGCCTCCGATGCCTTTATCGACGACACCGGCCACCAGAAATGCGTCATCAACTATCCGCATCTCTCCAACGCCGAGATCTTCAACTCCGTGGAGGAGTTCTACAACAAGTTCTACTTCCGACCCAAATACATCATGCGCAGCATCGGCAGGATGATCGTCGATGGCGAGGAGCGCCGCAAACTGCTCAAGGAAGGGAAACAGTATCTGGAGTACATGCGCAAACGGAAAGAATCCTGCTCAGATTGTAAATGAACCGGCAACTTATCATCACCTCCGATGACTTCGGCCTCTCCAGCGGAGTCAACCGGGCTGTCGAGCAAGCCTGGCGCGACGGCATCCTGACCAATGCCTCGCTCATGCCGGGCGGGAATGCCTTTGACGAGGCGGTCGAGATTGCCCGACGCAACCCGGGCCTCCAGGTCGGCGTGCATCTGACCCTGGTTCACGGCAGGGCGGTACTTCCCCCAAAACAGATTCCCGGCCTGGTGGACGAGGCGGGAAACTTCAGCAACAACCCGGTAACATCCGGCATGCGCTACTTTTTTGACAAAGGGGTGCGCATGCAGTTGCAGCAGGAGATCGAGGCCCAGATAGTCAAGGTCCGCGAGTCAGGCATGGCAATCTCACACCTGGATGGCCATCTCAATATCCACCAGCATCCTACCGTCTTTGCCATCCTCACAGATCTGATGTCCAAGTACGGCATTGCCAGCTTTCGCCTCTCCCAGGAGCGTTTGTCCCACAACGTGCGCTTCGACCGGAATCGCCTGGTCGGCAAAACAGCCGAGCGGATCATCTTCGGGGCACTGTCGGACCACTGCCGGCCACAACTGGACCGGCTTGGCATCCGCTACGCGGCTGAGGTCAAAGGGGTGCTCAACTCGGGGAGCATGACCGAGGCCTATGTCCTGTCCATCCTGGACGGTCTGGGCGAAGGGTTGACGGAGATGTATTTCCATCCCGGCTGCCTCCCCGATGCGGAGATTACGCGCCGCATGCCGGATTATCGGCACGAGGCCGAGCTGGCTGCCCTCCTCAGCCCAACGGTTCGGCAGAAACTCAAGGAGTTGCGGATAACAGTGCAAAATTACCGTGGAGACGTAAAATGTTGAAGACATTGGTCGTCATGTTGCTTGCGATCACAGCAGGTGCGGTTGGCGATATATTTTTGACCCAGGGGATGAAAAGCTCCGGGGATATTTCGGCAATGGGACTGCGGCAGATCGTCAGCACCGTGATCGGTGCCCTCACCAACTGGCGCCTGATCCTGGGGACAGCCATGCAGGCGGTATATTTTGGCCTCTGGCTGGCGGTTCTATCCTGGGAAGATCTCTCGGTGGCCCTGCCGATGCAGGCCCTCAGCTACATCGTGGTGGCCTTCCTGGCCCAGTGGTTCCTGGGAGAGAATGTCAGTCCGATGCGTTGGGCCGGCATCAGCCTGGTCTGCGTCGGAGTTATCATGATCACAAAAAGCAGCGGAAGCTGAAGGGGGGGGACTATGATGCTTGATGGGAAAAAAATAGGATTCATCGGTGGCGGCAACATGGCCGAGGCCATCATCAAGGGGCTTCTTGCCGGAGGGGTCCAGGCCGGCGCCATCATGGTGGCCGAACCGATTTCCCTGCGCAGGAGTTTCCTTTCATCGGAATACTCGGTGCTCACCGACGACAATCTGGATGTGGCCCGCCAAGCCGACATCATTATCCTGGCTGTAAAACCGCAAGTGGCTGCCAGCGTCCTGACCTCACTGGAGCCGGCCATAACATCGAACAAGCTGATCATCTCCATCATGGCCGGCATCTCCACCGGCTTTATCGAGGAGACACTCACCAACGGTGTGCGCGTGGTGCGGTCAATGCCCAATACACCGGCCCTCATCCAGGCGGCGGCAACGGCGGTCTGCCCCGGCAGAAAAGCAACCGACCAGGATATCGAGATTGCCAGGGAAATATTTTCCCTTGTGGGGACTGTCGTCACCGTTCCCGAGAAACAGATGGACGCAGTTACCGGCCTTTCCGGCAGCGGCCCGGCCTATGTCTTCACCTTTATCGAAGCATTGTCCGATGCGGGTGTCAAAAACGGCCTGCAGCGTGACGTAGCCCTGCAACTGGCCGTGCAAACCGTGTTGGGAGCGGCGCGCATGATGTCCGAAAGCACAGAACATCCGGCCCAATTGCGCGACAAAGTCACGTCTCCCGGCGGCACCACCATCGCCGCGCTTCACGCCCTTGAAAAGGACGGGTTCCGGGGAGTGGTCATGGACGCCGTTGATGCCGCGTGCAAAAGGTCAAAGGAACTGGCCGGGAAGTAACCGTAACACTTCACCATCAAAAATAAACGGGACTACCTTTTGGTGGTCCCGTTTTTATTTCCCATCCCCATGTTTTACCAGCAGCAGATCAACCAGCTCCCGGAATTCCCCGGCCTTCAGCTGTACCGGCAGCATCTGGGCCTGCGGCCGAACCTTGCGGGGATTTTCTAGCCAGCGCTTGAGCCTATCCTCTGTCCACGCCTCTCCAGCCTTGAACGTCTTCGGATAATGACTTGACAACAATCCGGAAAGATTCGGACCGATATCGCCGCTGCCAAGCAAACCGAGTTTTTCGGTCAAGGCCCGGTGACAGGTGCCGCATTTCCTGGTAAAGACGTTCTCCTGACCTTTGGGTTCCGCATCGAAATGCACCAGCAGCGGCCGGTTCCCCTGCGTAACACCGGCATTTTTACCACCTGCAAAAATGGCATTCACCACGGCAACAATAGATTTTTCGGCAAACCTGAAGTTGGGCATTCCCTGGGCAGGAACCCGGATAGCCTCGGCAATCTCTTCCGGCGTTTTCTCATCTATCAGGGTATCCAGCGGAGTTGCCAGGCGGTTGCCCCGCCTGCCGCTGACATGGCAGCGCCGGCAGGCGTAATGGTCCATCAATCGGTTGCCTTCCTTGACCACGGGTACATCCCCCAGGGTAAAGGCAGCGAACCTGCCCGCTATCATGCGGTAGTGGGCGACATTCATGCGCTCAGCGTTGGGGTTGCCGCGATGGCAAGCGACACAGCTGCCCCGCCCGGCATAATGGGATGGGTGACACTTCAGGCAGAGCTGCCGTTGCTGCCCTCCCAGGGCGGGCGAGCAAAGCAGAAATAGAGAGATGATTAAGGATGCAGTGTAAACGACCAATTGGCCCCCCTGAAAAACAGGGCAACGACGGTACACGTCAGAATGGCGATGAAAACAAGCATGGTAAATATAGAAATGCCAAATTGCTCCTTGGGGAACCAGCGGGCACGGTGGATATGCCTTGAGCCGGGCAGCCAGGGAAGCAGCAGGAACAGGCCACCCAGCAGCAGGATAGGATAGATCATCAGGCGCGACCAACTGACCAGTTCCTGGAGCCAGAGCAGGAACCAGGCGGATTTGACCGGGTTAGGGGTCAAGGCCGGATTGGCCGCCTCCTGTAGCGGCGCCTGAATGAGGGTGGCCAGAAGCAGCAACAGTGCCGTCAGCAGCAGGGCAGAACCCTCTATCAGCCTGAAGAAGCGGGGAGAGCTTTTAACGAAACCATCTTTCATTCGGAAAACCTACTAAACTCAATACTGTTATTTTCACAGAATTCGCAGACAGAGAGAAAATCTATTATTAGCCTCACGATTACTTCCAGATTACTTGGATTTTAAAATCTTGAGTAATCATGAGGTAATCTTGAAGCAATATATTTGTGGAAGCCGCCTTTCAAGCTCTCAAAGATACGGCAGCACTCCCTTGTTTTTTCTCACCCGGTAAAAGTGCAGCATTGACAGCATCAACACTGTCAGCGGCACGATCACGATATGCAGCGCATAGAACCGGAGCAGCGACAATGCCTGCCCGATCCCGTCCGGCACCAGCAATGCGCGCAGTTCAGTACCGAACGGCACCGTGGTCAATAGTTCCATGCCGGTCTGGGTGGCCCAGTAGGCCAATTGATCCAGGGGGAGCAGATAGCCGGTATAGGCCTCGAAAACCGCCAGACAGAGCAACAGCATGCCGATCACCCAGTTGAGTTGCCGAGGCCGGTGATAGGCGCCGGTCAGGATGACCCGTAGTGTATGCAGAAAAATCAGTACCAGAAAGGTGTGCGAGGCCAGCCTGTGGAGGCTGCGCAGATACTTGCCGCCCCAGACCGAAGCCTCCAGAAAAAGGATTGAATTGTAGGCGCGCTCCGGTGTCGGTTGATAATACACCAAAAGCAACACGCCGCTGGCCACCATGACCAGAAAAGCACTGAAGGCCAACCCGCCCAGACAGAAGGTGTAGCTGATGCGCAGGTTCTTCTCCGGCACCACGCGTGGAAAAAGATGTTTGAGGAAATCGCTGATCATCGTTCCAGCCAGTATTGGATGCTTGCCACACCAAGAATTTTGCGGATAGCGGAAAACAAGTAGAGTCCTTTGATTTATATGGATAATTGCATGATTTTGTCAATACATTCCTTTTGTCATTGTCGGAATCATTTACACCTGCCCTAAGTCAACAACAGCCCTTCATGTAACCTCTTGATAATTAGTTTATTTTAATTTTGGCATGATTTTTGGAAGTATGTCGAAAGTCAGACTTGGCATGCATGCCAACCAGGTAAACACAACTGCAAACATGTTATCAATCGAAGATACTGGAGAGATGAAATGAAAAAGATGCTGTCAATTTTGGTTTTGCTGTTGCTGCTGTCCCCTGTTTATGGCGGCCTGGCGCAAGCCACCTATTATCATTTTGAGGATAATGGCGAGGCGAATGTTTCTTTTACGACTAATGCTTCACATACTTGGAAGTTCGACTTGAATGAAGATCAAATGGACCTCTGGGCCATTGACTCGATACCGTTAAATAGTGGTGGCATAAACTGGTATACAACATATCCGAACGACTACTTCACTGGGAATATGTCCCCTACAGACGAACTGCACCGAGCCTATCTGACGATGAAGTTTTGCCAAGCCAATGGTGACGTTGCAGACCTTTTTTTGGATAACATCCTGTCTTGGAACGACGTAACCTTAAGCACCGGAGGCACCGGGACTATCAATGTATTCAGCCAGCTTTACGAAGACCACCTCCTCGAAGTCACGATAACTTCGGTAAGCGGTGAGTTCTATGTTGCCTGGATGAATCTGGCGGGTTGCTACGAAACCACACCGGCGCCGGTTCCCGAACCGGGTACCCTGGTTTTGCTGGGTCTGGGATTCGTGCTGCTGTCCGTATTGATGCGCCGAAAAGTCAGGTTAGCGTCAAGCAAGACCCGTCGATAATTTTTACACATACAAATTACCCACGGGGTCAACCACAAGAGTTGACCCCTTTTTTATTCTCAAAAAGATTTGGACAGGACAGACAAACATTAGGTAGCTATGCCTCCACCACTTCCACCATACCATCCCGCTGTTCCACACTTAATCGTTTAAGCGGCCGATCGGCCGGACCTTTCAAAACTTTCCCTTGGCGGTCGAACTCGCTGCCATGGCAAGGGCAGGAAAGCTTCTCACTGGTTACGTTCAGGGTGCAACCCAGGTGGGTACAGACCAGGCTCAGGGCATATATTTCACCGTTGGCCTGCATAAGCGCCACCCTGGACTCCCGGTATACCAGTGCCCCCAGGGGAGGAATGTCAGCTCTGGCCACGCTCACCACAACCTTGCGCTGCGGCTTGGTGCGGGGAGTCAGGAACCGGCGCAGCATGGTTGCTGAAGCGACCAGCAGGGCTATGGTCGCGAGGAAGGTTCGACGCGATTGAGGAATGTTTTCCATTTTTCGATGTATTCCTTGACGTAGGCCGGTCCCTTGGCACTCATGACTTGGTAGCGGGAAGCGGTCATAAAATCGCCGTTCACAATCTTTTGGCCGCGTTGATCCCAGAAGGATTCCAGGGTCATGCCATCTTTTTTGAGCTGATAGATACGCTGGCCAGCCGGCTCCAGCAGGAAACGGCGCGGGCTGTCGTGGCATTTCTCACAGGTAACGGTCCCCTTCCGGATCGTATGGGGGAAGAACGCCCGCCACTCGGCGGCCAGCAGCTGATTTTCGGGGCCGCCGGCGCGGGCTGATTGAATATCGGTGAAATAGGCGATAAACTGCGGCCGGATCGGGCTGACGCGGCCGGCGCTATTGATGCCCAGAGGCGGCACATCCTGAGATCTCAGGAAAGCGCTGGACAGGTAATCCTCACTACGGCCCGGCTTCAGGTCGAAGTCCTCCTTCAGCTTGAGATCCCGAAAGCGCAGGAAGAAAGTGCCGTACTCCTGGGCTGCCCAGGCGGAATGGCAGGCATAACATTCCAGGCGCTCCAGATGGGCGGCTATACGGTGTTCGAGAACCTTGGGGCTGGGCTTGTGGCAATCCAGGCACCCCTTGGATGATCTGCGCCCCTGGGCCAGACTGGCCATGGAGTGGCAGGCTCCGCACTTCATGCCGGCGGCATAATGCACATCCGGCAGCATCTTCTGAAACGTCTCGCCATCCACCACCATGCCGCGCTGGTAACGCATGTTGTCCTCGCGGGGGGCGCGGCCGGAGTAATCCCAGCCAACAAAATAACCGCGGTGGCAGGTCTGGCACGTTCCGATCCCCGGCTTGACGACCTCATGCCCCTTGCCATGGCAATCCTGGCATCCCTGGACATGGCAGGAGTCGCAGTTTTTTCCCCAGAAATCCTTATCCATCCTGGCATAGGTACGCTGGACAAACCGGCGCTCGCCAGTGCGGTTGGCCATGCTGTGATCGAAGATGCGCTCGTGTCCCTTGTGACAGTTTGCGCAACCAACGGCGCGGTTGCCCATGGCGGCGGGATCTTCTACCGTGCCGCTCTCCCGTAGGTGGCAGGAGAGACATGGTAGCGCGGCATGGACATCCCGCAGTGCAACGCGATGACAGACCGTGCAGTTCTCCCCACCTTCGGCAAGGGGAGGAAATAGACTAGCGGCCAGACAACAGGCGGCGATGAAGGGTATCATCCAGCGCACGATAATCGAGTCCTTTCCGGTAGATCGGATCTTTTGCCTTGGGATGGCAAGGAAGGCAAAGGTTTACTGAGAGCGCCCGTTTGATTTCGGCACCGTTCATGGGGCGGGCGTTCTCCCGGGTAATGGCGGAAAACGCCTTGACCCGTCCCTTTTCCATGGTCAGAAAACCATCAAGGGGTTTGGAGTCGGAACGTTCGCAGACAAGGGTGCCGCGGATGCCGGCCCCTTCGACAATATGCTGTCCGAATCCGAAGAAGGCCGGATTGCCGTGGCATTCCTCGCAACCCACAGCCTTCTTGCCGGTGTTGTGTGAGTAAAAAGGCGCAAAACGCAACTGTTGTTTCCCCTTGAAGCGCGAGACATACTCAGACTTGGAGAGCGCACCATTTTCCTCGGCCACGGTGACGAATGTCTGGCAGCCGGGCGTGACCGGCGAAATGCGCCCGCGCTGGTTGAGCGCCAAAGGAAATGGATACAGCATGCGGATATCCTCGGTCTCGCTGAAGGCCCCTGGCGTGTCCAATCCCTTGATAAAATCCCTGCCTGTAGCCGTTTTGTCATATTTGGTATGGCAACCGTAACATTGTACCACTGTGCGGGAATGGCAGCTGTAGCACTCCAGACGGGAATGGCCAATAATGGAATGTTCAGGAGTGCCGGTAATCACCTTGCTGCGGTGCAGCTTGCCGCTACGCTTGCCCTGCAGCCAGATGGCGCCGTTTTGATAGAATACGTTGGAATAGCTGCGCCCCTTAGACGTCAGGATCATCCGCATGCCAGGCCGCATCGGTTGTTTATAAGACCGCGACTCGCGTAGCGCCTCATCGTTTTCGCGGGTGATCTCGCGGTAGCGCGGCACCTCAGTGGCACTGCCATGGCAATCCTCGCAGGCCACCTCGGTTTGCAGGTACATGTTTCTGTATGAATAACCGTCGCCCATTACATCGCGGGATGTGTGGCAATCGATGCAATCCATGCCAGCGGCAAAATGGACATCGGGCGCAATATGCACAAGATTGCGTGCTCCGCTGGCCATTTCCGGTCCCCCCTCCCCCTTACTGGTGGGAACCAGGCCATCGTTACCATCATATAGCCCTTGGTACGAAAAAGCGATCCGGCCGCTGCGATTGTGGCAGCGTGAACAGGCCTTAGTATCGGGCAACGGCTCCATGGTATGGCTGGCGGAATACGGGGGCTTGCCGCGCATCGTAACATCACTGCCCTCATAAGTCGCCGTATCGTTGAAAGGGAAATGGCAGGCAGCGCAGCCTGAGGCGTGGCTGGCGCTGTAAACATCGGTTGTTTCGTGACCCACATGGCACTGGGAGCAGAATTTCCGGTAGAGTTCACCCGACAGGTTATCCAGTTCATCAACCCCTTTCAGATGCCTGGGGTTGCCGAGAGCGTCAAAGAGATCCTCAGCCTTGGTCGAATAAAGGTTGTTGTCCTCCCCCTCCCAGGTCAGCTGGATGTTTCTGATCATCCCGGTGTTGGTGTACATGAGATTGGATTTTACCCGGCCCAGCTGATAGGCATGGCAGGCACCGCATGACTTGTCCCAGAACTCCGGGCTGGCCGGGTTCTTGGGGCCGTACATCTGGGCATGGGCTGCTTTTTTGTCGCGAGTTTTTTCATTGCCGCCATGACAGGAGATGCAGGAGGGGTGGTGCTTCGAGGCGCTTTCAAGGCCAAAATGGCAGGAGACGCAACCCGATTCCTCTTTTGTGGGGAGCGCACACCCCACCAGACATGAAGCGGCCCATCCCAGAAAGAGACAGGCCGCCACGACAAACAGATTGAATCGGTTGTTATTCATACATCTCCTCTGGGCAATCCCCCGGCATGGCCGGGAGATGCGCAGAGTTCGTTTTTAGACACATTTCCTTTTTAGCATATTTGCATGTCGATGTGTAGCATGAATCAGAAGATCAACTGCAACTGGGTGATGAAAGTCGTGAAATCCTTGGTCTCGTCAACGGAAGTTCCAGTTCCCTTATTAAATCCGGTCTTGCTGACCTCAAGGGTCAGTTTCAGGTTCTGATCGCGGAAATAGTAGTTGGCTCCGCCGGCATACCAATCGACCCGCTGGTCATAGACGCCGTTCAGGTTGGCAAATTTCCATTTTTCATAACGTCCGAAGAACTGGAGAGGCAACATGGGCAGCATGTAGGCGCCCTTGATGTAATAGCCGTTCTTCTGGCCGTTGAGACCGATGGTATCGGGATCGGGATTGATGCCCTTGTAGGCGTCGCCAAGATCGATGTCTTCGTAGGCAAAGGCGGCAGTCACGGTTCCGATTTTTTCCAGAGGGTACTCGAAGAAGATGTCGGCGGTCCAGGCTTTGTAATCCTGGGCTCCGGTCTTGGCAACGGTGTCGGAATAGGCAACGTCAGGCTCGTACTGGTAAGCAGCGCCGACAGTCAGCACTTTTTTCTTGCCCAGGTAGGTGCCCTTGTAGCCGTAATCTTTTTCAGGATCCAAAAGCGTTACATGGCCGCGGACGGAATACCTGAAGTTGGATTTCGGAGCAGGAGCGGCGGTTGTCGTGGCCGACCGCCCTTCCATGGCATCGGCCCGATACTGGAAGATATCGTTGAACAAGTTGCCCCAGACAGCAACCCCCCTGTCCCTGGTGGTAACATACGGTGTCCTGATAAAGAGCGAACGGTCCAGCGTCAGGGGCGCTTCACACGCCTCCAGGTTCTCGCGGGAGAAGTTGTACTTGAATTTACCGGCATTTACATGGAAAGCATTGTCGAAATTGAAACGCATGACAGCGTCGAGGATCTGAAACTCGGAACCGCTGTTGTCATCGCGCACAGCAAAAGTTTCGATATCCTGATGCTCCACGAACTCGGTCTGGACATACAGACCCAGGATATCGCCGTACTTGCCCATCAGGGCCAAGCGGTTACGACGGAAGTTGAAGCCCATGGTCTCGTCGTCTTTGTTGGGACCGGAGCCGTTATCACGTATCGACATCTGAAACTGCCCCTTGTAATCAAGTTGCAAAACACCCTCGTCGTTGGGACCGAAAGTCATCTGCGGTCCGGCAAAGGCCGTGCCGGCAAAAAGCGTGACGCCAGCAAGCACAGCGCCAAGTATATTTTTTTTCATCTGTGAACTCCTTTCAAATAGGTCAACCCTTAGACGGGCATTACATCATAAATGCTTATCAGCAACCGCCCGGTGCGGATCCTCCACCGGATGTGCCACCAGTTGTTGTCGTTACTGGTGTGATATAAGCCTTGTCGGCGGTTTCAATCTGATTCATGTCCGTGCTTGTTGGGCCAAGGACAGGCGAGAAAGCAGACCAGATGGTAGGCACGGCAGTGGTGAGCATCGTACCCTGAGCGCGGGGATTGGTTGCATTATTGAATGCCCAAGCACTTATTTGAGTAGCTGAAGCATTGGGATATGCAAGAAGCAGGCGCTCAGCAGAGTAATTCTGCCACTGGCTGTAGGAACCGTCATACATGGCGATGTCGCCTTCCGGAACATTGAGGACAGCGTCAAAAAGCACGAAAGAAGGAGCTGCGCTGCTGGAGCCCATGCACATCACAATCGTCTTTTTAGCTGGAGAGGCAAACACATCGGTAGCGCCGTCTCTTGCGGGAATGCTGGCCATCCTTGCTTCAAGGGTCTGTTTGTCCGGAAATACGAAGTTTTTGGTAGCATCGCCGTTCAAGCGTGAAAAGTACATGGTATAAGCTGACAAGCGTAAAGCATTGGTCAGGTAAGGCGAGGTTGAAAAACCGCGAACATCGATCATCTGCCAGGTATCTTTAAGTGCCGGAGTGGCAATCAACGCATCAACCCTGGTGATCATCTCGCCGATGGAGTAGCGGAGAACATCTTTGAGAGCGGCATTTTTGCTGACGCTATAGGTGGAAGCCGTATATTTTTCGGTCGCATCGGTTGACAGCGGCAAACCGGCAACATCCCAGGCATCGTCACCGCCATTCAGAATCTTCACGCGGTCACGGGCAAAACCCCAATACCTGAAATCCCAAAAGGCAATCGACTGATAATACAAAGTTGAGTTTTTAGGCAGTGTAATAACAATGGTGGTATTTGCGTCAATTCCCAATCTTTGAACGAGGGTGTCCATCATGGGACCGTCTGGCATCATGCTGGTTGCCAGGGCAAGTCCTTCCACACGGTCTTTTGCCAGTTCATCAGTGCCCAAGCGTACGGCACCGGGGATATGGCCTTTGCCGGTCCAATCGGCAACAGTGGATGTTGATACGACCACAACCCTATCCCTGCTACCATATGGAGCATTCAGCTTGCCTTCGGCAATCCACTGATTGAGAGTATCAGCACCAATAATTGCGGCCGATTTAGTAGTTGTTGGGCTGGGATCACTGTAACTGCTGGTTCCATCACCACCACACCCCCACAGGGTAAGGGCGGCAATCATCATTGTCCCAAGCAAAGCTGCTATGAGCAACCTGCTCTTTTTCATCATCCTTTCCGACATAAATCCTCCTCAAAGAAGTTTTTAAAACCGCTACACAACCAACAACTATCAACATTCAAGGCGTTTCCAACCACCTCCTTTCGATCCCCCTAAGAATAAAAATACATCTGCAAATTTATCAAAAACCCCTCCGACATCCGGGCGCGAACGCCAAATGTCTTAAAAAAGGCCGGCGGACAGACGCCGCCGGCAATCACAATGAAGGAGGTACTGCCTGAATTAATTTCAGCTGGTCAGAATAAATCAACTGATCATTCTCCCGACATCGGTTCTGCCCACCTGAACTTGACTTTACCTTTTGTCGCCGGAGCAACTTTGACATCAGGTTTTGCCTCGGGCTTGGGCGTGGTAACTGCGTTCTGGGGCGCCTTGGTTTCTGTAGCCCCGGAAACATTGGTTTCACTGCCATCGCCGGCCAGATATTTAAGTGAACTTACGGCTTGGATTGAATCGTCCAGAGCAACCGCCTGGGTCTTGCCGGAACTGTACGTGATAATCAGCGTGTCGGCCTTGCAGCAGACGCTCCAGAAGACTAAACAGAAACAGATGATTGTTACGCGTTTGCAAACCATCGGCTTGACTCCCCTACCAGGATGCCCCTATGCGTTTTTGTTATGAGCATGACTGAGATGAATATTTCCCGAATTCATTAGGTTCATATTCTATTCCCTGTTTACAACATAGTGGAAACGAAATATACTCATAACGTCATGCGTTTTATTCATCAATCCAATAGGTTATAGGTTTCTAATATGAAATCCGAATATCTTCAAACCCTTATAGTTTCTTTAATGATGGGAAGTTTTTCCAAGGCCGCGGAAAATCTTTGCGTAACCCAGTCCGCGGTTTCTCGGCGCATACAATTTTTGGAAGATCAGTACGGTTGCCCGCTAGTTGACCGAAGTGGTCCAGTGCTGAAACCGACCGGAGCCGGACAGATAGTCCTTGAAAAAGCTGAAAAGATGATGGCGTTGGAAAAAGAATTATTACAGGACTTAAAGGGACTGACTTCAATGCCTGGGGTCACCTTCTGCTGCACCCCGGCCTTTGGCATTGCCTATCTGCCAGAGATCATGCAAACTTTCATGCTGTCGCATTCGGGCATATCGGAGATGAAGTTTTTTTTCGAATTGCCGGACAAGGTGGTGGAGGGATTGCGGGAAGGGATCTACCAGGCTGGGGTTATCGAACACTATGAGTGCTTCGACCTGGGTGACTTCAAAACATTTTCGTTGCCGGATGACGAACTGGTCTTCGTTACTTCGCCTGATCTCGGCGTTGATACAGGCACCGTGTCCATCGACCAACTACTGGGCAACGACCTTTACCTGAGATCGGAAGGGTGCTGTTCCAGCAAGATGCTCGCATTCAATATGGACAACATCGGCCGGGACTGCGCAGAATTCGCACGCACTATAGTTTGCGACGACCTGCACCTGATCCTCCGCGCTGCACGCGAAGGAAACGGCATAACATTTGCTTCACGCACCCTGGTGGCCGAACACGTAAAACAGGGAACTCTCAGGGAACACCGAATCGCGGGGTTTAATCACACCCACCAGAGGACACTCATCGTCAACACGACAATCCCGTCAAATCCCCTACTCACTGATTTCATATCCAGCATTTTCGGAGTATTCGGATCGACCCCGCCTGTATCAGATATCTGATTTGCAGACCAAGGAAACGGATCAGGCTTTTACCCTATAACGCCCCACAATTTTCCGCAACCCCTGGGACAACCCCAACAAGCTCTCAACAGAACCGTTGGTCACATGGGCACTTCCGGCGGTTGTCTGTGCCATCTCGGTAATCTGGATCATGTTGCCGCTGATTTCATTGGTGGTAGCCGTCTGTTCCTCGGCTGCCGTGGCAATCTGGTTGATCTGTCCGGTAACTTCATTGACCTGTTCAAGAATTTCCTGCAAGGCCTGCCCGGAACGCGCTGCATCTTCTGTGCCCCGGCCTACCTCCATAACACCTTCTTCCATGGCCGCAACGGCATTGCGAGTTTCACCCTGGATTGCCTTGATCATCTCACCGATCTCCCGGGTCGCGCGGGTGGTGCGTTCCGCCAGGGCACGTACCTCATCGGCCACAACGGCAAACCCCCTGCCCTGCTCTCCTGCCCGGGCTGCCTCGATAGCTGCATTAAGAGCCAGCAGATTGGTCTGATCGGCAATATCCTCGATAGTCCTGATAATCTCGCCGATCTGGTTGGAACGGACTCCCAGGTTTTCCACGGTTCGCGCAGTATCCTGAACCTTGGCGGCGATACGCGACATGCCATGAACGGTTTGTTGTACTATTTCCACGCCATTGTCGGCTGCTCCATTGGCCCTTGCAGCGCTTTCCACAGCCATGGTGCAATTGCTCGCGATATCATTGGAAGTAGCTGCCATCTCCTCGCCGGCCGTGGCCACCGAAACGGATCTGGAAGCAACCTGCTCGGAATCCAGCAGAATTTGATCGGATAGCTTCTTGAGTTCGTCCGAGACTACTGCAACCTGCTCGGCACTGCTGTTGACCTGATTTACCAGATCGGAAAACGCATCGGCAATATTGTTGAATGAATCGCCTATGTTGCCCATTTCATCGTTCGACTTAATATCGGCCCGCACGGTAAGATCGCCACTGGCCAACTGCGACGCAGCGTCCTTGAGCATGGCAGACGAACGCCCGATGGAGCGGATAACCGGCAAACCGATAGCTGCACCGCAGATAACCGCAAGCAGGATCGCAACCAAGATTAACAGTCTGTAAGTTTCATACCTGGACATCGCTTCGGCATGGGCCGTCTTGGCAAGCTCGACCTCATGCTGCATCAATGCATCCATGGCCTTGTTTGCTTTCTGAATGGTCGGATTGATGGAGTCAAAGGTAATGCGATAGGCATCATGAAAATCATTGTCCAATGCGGCCTGCATGGCAGGACCTAATCCTTCCTTCTCATACTGCATGCGTGCATTATTAAAAGTGTCAGCCAGATCACGTGATTTTTTGGTTGACAGCTTGCCGTAAAATTCGGTCCAAGCCTGATTGATCTCTGCGATGTATTTATTTGCCAGATCTGCATGGGCACTGGTTGGGTGATCATGCAGAGAACTGAATTCGCTCTTGGGATCATGCTGGAGCGCTAGCAGCATCTGGATTCGATTGGCCCTCATAAGTCCATCAATCTTGGACAAAAGACTGATATTCTGCATGTTGTCTTCGTAGACGCCCTGCAAAGAACGGTTACTCTCCTTAAAGCCGGCCAGGCCTATTGCCCCGATAATGATCATAAAGGTCAACATGACCGCAAGCATTCCGAGCAACTTGGCTTTGATCCCGATTTTCATGGTATTCCCCTTTTCTAAGCAGTATGAATCCGAAATCCTGTAACCACGTATTTTTAATTAAAGTGTTGCAATCTTTGTGCCATCAAATGAAATACAAAAAAAGGAGGCGCGCGTTAGCGCGGCCTCCTGATTGCGGATAATTTGGGGGTTAGCAGCCTGAAACTTCTTTTTTACCTTTGGAAGCAGGTTTTTCCTCGCTCTTCTTCTCGGCTTTTTTTGCTTTCTTCTTTTCTTTTTTAACTTCTTTTTTCATTTCCTTGGCTTCGGCAGCAGGTTTTTCCTCTTTTTTCTCTTCAGCCAAAACAACCGTCGCAAAGCTCAGCGCCATCATTGCTGCAACCATCATCGCCATAAGTTTCTTCATTCTCTTCCCCTTTCCAATCGGAATTAGTCCGGCAAGCCGGCAAAATCAGTCTATAGTGATACTAGCATTAATAAGAAAAGTCTAGATTATTTTGTAAAACCTTAATTATTCCCAATCAGTAGCCCGGCATACAAAACCTCGGGCCATGATCTCCGGATTTTGTATATCGGCCTTGATCGCCCTGCAATACCAGATCAAGACAAGTGGCTGAGTTGTCCAGCATATACAAAGGAGAGACGTATGACCAGTCCTCCAGCAAGAACCATCAGCGCGCTCAGATTCATCTTGAACAGGGCTGCCGAGGTCAACTCCTCGCCGTGTTCTTCGGTAATCTCCATGTATTTCATGACCAGCGCGGCTGGCAGGATCCACACCAAAAACAGCATGGCCAGGCCATACCAGAAATACTCATGATTGAAAGTAAAAAACGGCATGATAGATTCGCGCTGCGCATCGGAGGCAATGTACTGGCCATAGAAGAACAGCGGTAACATGACCATTTCTGCCAGAATCATCCAGATTTCCACCTTGGTGAAGAACAGCTTCACCTTTTTCTGGCTGGCAATAATGATCATGAATGCCGCTCCGGCCGACATGGCCGAAGTCAGGAAGATAACCGGCAACAGGGCTGAGTTCCAGAGCGGACGAGCCACATAGGCACTCAGCAGCACCCCGGTATAAATCCCGATAAAGACGCCCATGCCAAAGTTGATGGCTGCCAGATGCAGTTTGTAGCGGCTCAACCAGGAGGAGAGTTCCTGTAACTGCCGGAACATCAGGAGATTGCGTTTATTCTCAGGGAACATCGCCAGGGCATAGAGAATGCTGACTGGGTAGAAGACCAGCAATCCCCAGGAACCCCACGACATGGGCGAAAACGGCTGAATGGTCAGGTAGAACCAGAACACATGAAGCTTGCTCTCCAGGTCGAGAAAGATGAAAAACATACCGATAGTAAGGATGATGGGAACATAAATCGGCGCCATGATCGCCGCCTTGTCACCCTCGGCCAACTGGCCGCCCTTGCGGACATGCAGTACCGAGTTCATCATCGCCAGACCGGCCGAAAGGCCTCCAAGAAACAGATACAACGATACACGCCAGTCCCAGACATGAAGATGGGGACTTGTAATGGCGTTCAATCCGGTAACCGTGATTTCCATGCGCTACACTCCTATTCCGGTTTGCTGAATTTTCTGATGTAGTAAACCCGAGGTTTCGTGCCGACGCCCTTCAGCAGAACCTCGGAGTGATACTCCTTCAGTGCGATACTGACAGCGCTTGTCGGGTCATCCAGATCGCCGAATATCCGTGATTTCCCGATGCAGGTGGCAACACAGGCCGGCTCTTTGCCTTCTTTTAACCTGTGCGCGCAGAAAGTGCATTTATCGACAACACCTTTTTCTTCATTGATATAACGCGCATCATATGGGCAAGCAGCAATGCAGGATTTGCACCCCACGCAACGATAGGTCTTCAGCAGCACCAGACCATTTTCCTTGTTTTTATAAGAAGCGCCGGTCGGGCAGTTATATACGCAGGGCGGATTATCGCAGTGGTTGCATAGCTCGGAACGTAATTCCATCCGCAGGAGAGGAAACTCACCCTCTACCTCCTCCACCACCCTGGTTCGATAATCTTCGGGCGGGACATCGTTTTCCTTTTTACAGGCCACGACACACGCCATGCAGGCAACACAACGTCGCTGATCAACAACCATGGCATACCTAGGCATGTTTTACCTCCTTTTGCAGACGGACAAAGTTTACTCTCATGCCGGTTCCGCCACAGATCGGGTCAACCGCATATTTGGTGATCAGACCCTGGTCATCAGCGCCCTTGCCATAAGCATTCTTCAATTCCTTGCTGGTGGTACCGAAACCATGAACCATGTAGACGCAATCTTCCCTGATCCGCTCCGTAACCTTGAGTTTTATCGGATTGCTTTTAACACCATCCTGATTAACCAGAGAAACGTAGTTGCCGTTTATCAATCCCATTTCGCGGGCCTTGCTGGCATTCACCCAAATTTCGTTTTCCGGATAAAGCTCGTGAAGCTCGGGATTGTTGGTAGTGCGGCTGAATGTATGTACCGGGCTCCTTCCATAGATCAGGCGGAATTCGCCGGCTGCGGGCTCGGGATGTTTGGTGTAGCGTGGTACGGGATCAAACCCGTTTTCCTTGAGCTCACTGCTATAAAGCTCGATTTTGCCGGATTTTGTCTTGAATACCGGCTGGTTGGTTGCGGTTATATACGGATCCGAAGTGTCAGGGATTGTAATGGTTCCCTTGGTTTTTAGCTCTTCGTAGCTTATGCCCCAACTGCTGCACTGGGACTTGAGCTTTTCTTCGTAGGTATTCCACGGGAAGTAATCACCAACTCCCAAGCGCTTGCCAAGCTCCTTGGCAATCCACCAGCCCGGCTTGGATTCGTACATCGGCTCGATTACGGGCTGCCGCAGCGATACGGTCAAAGACTTGCCTTTACCTACGGCCAGGGCATCGTGTCGTTCCAGATAGGTGCATTCGGGAAATATAACATCGGCCATCATAACCGTATCGAACGGCATGACATCAACCGCGACCAACAGATCCAGCTTTTTGATCGCTTCAAGGGTTTCCTTCTGGTTGGGGATGGACTTCATCAGATTGGTCCCGCTAACGAACCAGCCCTTGATCGGATATGGCTGGTCAGTGATGGTGGCGGTCCTGATAACCTGGGTGACACCTTCACCGCCGGCAAATGGATAGTTGCCGAGATTCAAGGCAGCCTTCGACGGCTCCGGGTATGGCTTGGACTCACCCTTTGGAAACGATCCCTTGGTACCAATATAGGTGCCGCCCTGGCGACCCCAGGAGCCAAGCAAAGCCATGAGAATGCCCATGGCACGTGTGCGTTGAACGTCATCACCATACCAAGTGGAATGACGCCCCGGATGGATACAGACGGCAGGAGCGTTTTTGCCCATGAGAATTGCGATTTCCACAATCTTGGCCGCAGGCAGATCAGTCTCCTTTTCCGCCCACTCAGGCGTGTATTCCGACACTGCATCTGCCAGCTCTTTGAATCCATTGGCATATGCTCCAATGTATTCCCTGTCGTACAACCCTTGCTTAATAATTATATTTATCCAGGCAAGAATCAAGGCCATGTCCGTTGATGGACGAATGGGCAGCCATGTGTCAGCCTTACCGGCGGCGATGGAAAAGCGTGGATCGACCACGACAAACTTGGCACCGCGACCGACTGCCTCGCTGAAGTCCTGTACTTGGGAATTATGCATGTTTTCGCCAAGATGGGAACCGAACAGCACGACCACCTTGCTGTTGACCATGTCCACGCGCTCGGGAGAGCCGATACCTTCCCCAAATGTCAGCTCAAGACCCACATCGCGGGGTCCCCTGCATTGCGCAAAGGAGGGCATGCCGATATTTGGGGTGCCGTATGCCCACATCAGAGGCAGGAAATGATCGGTTGGCGTGCCATGGGTAAAAAGCGCAACAGACTCCGGACCGTACTGCTGTTTGATCTTATTGAGTCTTTCGGCGGCAAAGCCAAGCGCTTCATCCCATGATGCCTTTTTGTACTTTCCTTCACCGCGAGCTCCGGTGTTAATCAAGGGCGTCTTCAAGCGGTCCGGGTCATAGAGAAGACCTGCGCCGCCATTGCCCCTGGCGCACAGCTTGCCACGTGCTCCGGGATGAGCCGGGTTGCCTTCCAGCTTGACGACCCGCCCATTGATAACCTTGGCCATGGCGCCGCATTTCCAGAAACACATTTCGCAAAAAGTGGGCGTGTAAGTAGCCTTAAGCATCCCCTGCTCTTCCGCCCACAGGAGAAATTTATCAGGAAGGGTCGATGTTATGGCCAATCCCGCAGATACCAGCCCAGATGCCTTTAAAAAAGATCTGCGTGAACACTTTGTTGTCACTGCAAAACCTCCTTGGTGGAGTTAGAAACATTTTCTACTTATGCAATGCTTATTCCAATTATATAAATCTGTATATGTGCTTGAATAAATACAGGTTTTTAATAATTAAAGCTGATGAGCAGGTGCCCACTACGCCTATTTGCGTAGCGGGCACCTGTGAAATAACGTTAATCCTTGGTTATGGAATACGTTCCGTCTTTTTCGAATTTGGTATTGGCTTTGAGGAATTTGATGTTGGAGAAGCCCAGTTCCTTGAGGGTGTAATAGGCCATTTCAGCCCTTACCCCTGTCGAACACTGGGTGATGATCAGTTTGTCCTTGGGAATTTCTGCCATACGGTCCTGCAAATCTTCCATGGGGATATTTACTGCGGTCTTTAACATCCCAGTCTTCACCTCATTGGGATTCCTTACATCCAGAATGAATACATTCGACGGAAGAGCGGTAGCATACCCCTTGAATACTTCGATGTTGATTTCACCGGGATTTGGCTTGGGAACATAACTGGCTTTTGAGGCAAGCTTGCCGGTCATGGCTTCGAATTTGGCTGACTTCCAACCATCAAAACCACCCAGGAGGATCTTGACATTGCCGTATCCTGATTTGAGAAGGGCCTTGGCAACCTGAACCTCAGACTTGGAGCCCTTGGCGTCATAAACCACGATCGGTGGGTTGTTTTCCGCGGAAGGCAGTTTTTTGATCAGCTTGGCAACCTGAGCCGCTGGGAACGATACAGCACCTTTGATAAAACCTCTTGATGCAGCTTTACCGGAGCGTACATCCAGCAACAGATACGGCACATCTTTGTCAATCCACGCCGCTTTAAGGCCTTCGGCCGACAAAACGGTATAGTTCTTGGCAGACCATGCCGGAATTCCATCGCGATAGACCTTGACATTGGTGTATCCCAGCTTCTTGGCCTTTTCGGCAGAACCTGAGCTCATGTAACAATTAATGCCGGCGCAGTAAAAGATAATCAGGGCATTCTTGTCCTGCGGCAGCAGTTCTGTCATCTTGTCGAATAAATTATAAGGCATACTGACGGCAGTAGGAATAGCACCTTCCTGGAAGCGGAACAACGGGCGAGCATCGTAGAGGAAGTACTTGCCCTTATCCGGGCCCAAGCCAACAAGTTTTTCTACCTGGGCAGTGGTGATGAGCATTTCCGACGCAACTTTTGCCGGCGGTTTTTCAACCACTTTCACGGCGGTTTTAACACCATTTTTTTCCGTAAAAATTATCTGGATCGGTTGCCCTTTTTTAGTCTTGTGCAGGGCCTCGCCATCCATTTCCTTGCCTGCGGCCGTAACCACCTTGACGTCGTCCACATCGAATCTAACCAGTTGGACAGCATCATCAACCTTCATCTGAATGGTTTCTGCCTTGAACGCAATGCTGTCGAAAAACCCCATAAGGGTATTTGCTTCCGCCTTATGACAGTAGGTGCACAGTTTCGCATAGGTCGGCTTCACGACAGGTTGCTGTTCGGCAAATATCGTGCTGGCGAACGCAAGTATGGTTGTAGTTGCCATTAAGATCAAAAAAGGCAACCGGGATTTGTTCCTGAGCATGAAGAACTCTCCTTTGGGTGGATAATCGGAGTTTAACAGCCTGCTGTCTTCTTGAAGATCTTGCTGACGTTCTTGTCGCCCTCTTTATCGAATTTGCAGCGGATTTCGTCACCTTCGACAATACGTTTGTCCTTGAATTTGTCGAGCGTCAGGTCATCGGTAACAACCACAACCACATCTTTGCCAGTCTTGTTGTCCTTGAGAGTTGCCGTGGCGGATTTCCCGTCGGCAGCAATCACTACTTTTGTCATCACCCCAACCACCTTGACATCTTCGGCACTTGCCTTGGATGCAAGCGTGAAGACAGAAAACGCCAATACAGCCACCATCACTACCAATGAAAGATACTTTTTCATAATACTCTCCTACTTAATGAGATTGATAATCATGTTTAATAGATTACCAGGATAAATATTTTTTTCAAACGCAACAAAACGGGAGAGGGTTACCCCTCTCCCGCTAACAGACATTCAAAACTAGAAGTGAACTTCGAAGGTTGCATAAACGTCATGCGCTTCCTTGAGCGGTGCAAGAAGCAGCATGGTGTTCTGGGTGACATCGGAAATCTTCATAGGAGCTCCGACCCAGTTATTGCTGCCGGTGTATTCAAAGTCATAGTACTGATAACCGAGCCTGAAGAAGGCTTTGCTCAGGTATGAAGAAATTGGCTTGAGGTTGAGTTCCTGAATAATGTACGGCTCATAAACATTGCCACGGGTACCGACCTTGCTGGTCCACATGTCGTCTGCTGAGGGGGCAAAGGTGATCCAATCCTTGGAACCATGGTTGAACTCGAAACCGATTTTAGTTTTCGATGGGAGATCATAACGGACGCCGGTGTATACTGCCCAACCGGTCTTGCTGGTCGGTGCCTCAGGGGCAAAGAACTGACCTGTTCCCAGACCCATGAAACCGAAGTTAGCGGAAACGTTGTCATTTGGATGCGTAATGCTCACGCCGAAATCGCTGAAGAAGTTCAGATTGCCGGGGCCTACATTTTTGAGAGTGCTCATGGCACCTGCTCCGTACCAATCGATATCACCCAGATTGGTGCTTGGTGCGGTAGGACCGAATGCGGAATTAGCCATGACCGGAGCATCGAAGATATTGAAGCCGCGGTTCCACTGCAACCAGACGCGCAGCGGATCGGTATCTACCGGAATGACTGCTACACCCAGCATATCGGTATCTTTGATGCTGTTGGTAGCTGTCTTGATGCCGCTATCGAAACCGCGGCCGTAGCAGACCTTGGCATATGCGCCAGGCAAGGATTCGATATCAGGAGCCCAGCCAATTGTCATACCGTCAAAGGCATAGTCAACCAGCAGAGCAGGAGTGCCGCCGTTGCCGGGACGTTCGTTGTTGAGCCTGAGGTTGCTGGGAGCGCCATTGGTGGAAGGACGGCGACCGACCGAGAACCAGACCGGCTGATCGGCGATATTGCTCCAAGTGGCATAGGCGCGGTCCACATTCAAAAGACTGTCGGAAGGTACGTGGCTGAGAGTGCCGTCAAATACGCCAATGCGGTCAGCAAAATAATTGCCAAGCGCCGGAGTAGCGTCCTGCGAGCCGAACACCTTATACATGTCGAGCTTGACATTGACGGTTACGTCCTGGGTGGCCTTGGCATGCAGGTCCAAACCAAACTTATTGGTATAGAGGGTTTCGTTCTGGGGTTTGTATGCCGGGACTTGTTTTGCAAACCCCCCAATTCCGCCCATTAAAGCGCTATTGGGAAAACCACCGGAAAAACCTGCAGGAAAATTGACAGCATCTTGGTATGTTTTTACCAATGACATATTTTGTGAAAACTGCATAAGTGCAGTAAGAGCAGCTCCATTAGTAGCAGGGCCAAAAAAGGGTGAGGTACCTGTCGGGTCAGCAAAAAACGCACCTTGCAGCTGCTGCTGAGCATTTGCGAATGTACCCATCACATCCGTGTAAGCCTCTGTTTTCCCATGAAGCGAGTCGATCCTAAAGCGGTAATCACCACCTATGGTCAGCCACTTGCCAAGGGATTTGCTTTCAGTTCTCTTAACCTGTCCGGTAAGTTCGTCGACCTGCTTGCTCAGCTTGTCGATTTTCTGTTGTAGATCTTCGTCCGCAGCATGAGCGGAAAGGGGCAGGACAAGCCCTGCAACCGCCGTTAACAACAACTTTTTCACCACTTTGTGCCTCATACGTCCTCCTTGGTCTATTTTTCTTGCAGCAACTAGAGCGTCTTTGTAACACCTTAGGCAGGATAAGCCAACTATCTGGAATCACCTCCTCTTTCGGTTTGTGAAAGGCATTTGTTGCCTGAAGGTCACACAAACGTATTCAATATAGTGCATAAATGATAAATCGTCTATCAAATTATATTGTGTATTGAATATTTTCCCCAACCATTTGAAATCAATAATTGAAAATCATACATCCACAAAACAATTTATCAAGCCATCAAGCATTATTCTATTGAGTGGAGATCAACCGGGATAATGGGCAAATCAAGTGCAGGACTGACAACGGATGGAGATTATCAAAAATACAATTGCTAACTTATCCAAACGATTGGGGCGAAGCAGATAAACCATTGCTTCGCCCCAACCTGATAGCCTACTTTTCAGCCTCCGCGATGGCTGCCAAAACCGCCGGCTCCGTAATCTGGCGATCTCCGACAAGGATCTTGGTCTTTTTGGTTCTGGTATTAGTTATCACGACCGACGGAGTCGAGCGGACATCAAATCCACGATACACTGTCAGATTTGCCTGCATGCCATAGAGAATATCCGAGTAATTTACCTGGCGCAGCTTGACTCCCAAAGGGGCAACCGCAGTCTGAACTTCTTCAGGGGTTGGATTTTTAGTCTTCATGGCAAGCTCGCCCAGAGCCTTGCGCAGCTGGATATATTTACCCTTTTCAAAATACAGAAACTGAAGATTGTACGGAGTGAAATTCAGGGTTTCCTTATGGATGGGAAAGTCAACAAAACCGATCTTTGCCTTTTTCGCTATGTCGGGATACATTTTTTCGACAACCGGTTCGATCTTGCGGCAAGCAGGGCAAAACCAGTCGCTGACAAAATAAACTACCGTCTGACTTTTTGTCTTGCCGAGAAACATATCAAGCTCGGCAGCTTCGGATTCGTTTTTCACCCCGATCATTGCTCCGGCCAGACCCACAAAGATGGACAAAGTGACAACAATGAAGAATTTCAGGCTCGATTTCATACCAACTCCTTTGATGACAGTAGCACTTAATGCTTCATAAAACTTTGCGACACAACCCAAACAGACCGTGGCCGCAATTCCGAGACAAACGGGGCACCATTGCCCAATGACGTATTTTTGCAACCAGATGAACCGGGCCTCGGCGCCCACGGCGGATGACAACATTACCAGCAGCAGACAATCGGCCCAGCCGAATCGGTTCCGGCCAGCCAATAGCGTAGCACAAGCAAAGAAAAAACCGATCCCGAACCAGCCGAAATTCAGATTAAAAATGCTGTAGGCGGCAGTTTCGCTGCAATCAGAGCAGATTTTCAGAACCGATACTATAGACAGGGTTATTCCGGAGACAACTGTCAGCCAGAGACAGCAAACCGAGAACAAGCGGCTGAACGGATGAGTTGGAGAAGCTTGGGGCATTAGGGTTTCCGGAGTTAACTAGAATGGTTTATTGATCTATAGCGTCATAATATTATTTCAGGAATATACCCTTTAATGGCATTAAAGGTCAAGTTGTCACCCTTTATCTGATTTGTCGGCAACACCCTTTTCCAATGCGTCGTAGAGAGCTATTTGTTCCGCAAAAGAAAGTTTGCGGCGATTGCAGTTTTTCCGGCCAAGGCAGAGACGGCAACGGTCCTCGGAACACCACTGACAGCAGCGGCAATCAGGACATGGGTGTTTTTTGGTATTTTCGCAGCTCATTCAGTAGACAACATTCCGCTTGACCGCATTTCCATGCAACAATTGGGCAAAAACCTTACCGCTGTCGGCATTTACCAACAGGTAACGAGGAAGCTTCGTGATACTGTCCCTAGGGGTCGCATGGCGGCGTTCAATAGAAAAAGTAGCGACATAACCAGCCGCAACCGCCTTTTTCAAAAGAAAATCGTCATAAATACCAAACGGCCAGGCCAGCATATCGACCTTACCACCCAATTCTGCCTCCAGCTTGGACTTCGACTTATTCAGCTGGGTCGTGACAAGTTTTTCGAATGCTTGCGGGTCAAGTTTTCTGCGCTCCCTCTTGAAATTCGGATGCCAGTAGGTGTGGGACTGAACATCGAACAGACCGGTCTTTTTCAGATAGCGCAATTGGTCCCACGTCATGGCATATTTGGCATTGGATATTGCAGATGGATAACAAAAGATCGTGACCGGGTAGCGGTATTTGAGAATAACAGGCAACATGTAATTATATACGGATTTGTGGGCATCATCCTCGACAATCACCACAGATTTGGGTGGCGGGAACGGTGCCTTACCCAGATAACTGTCGATAAGTCGACGCAACGGGATAACAGTGTAACCGTTATCATGCAGATACTTCATCTGAGACTCGAACACTGTGGTGGTGATAGTCATGCCATCGGCAACGGTCGGACCCAAGCGGTGGTAAAGCAGAATGGGTATGCCGGGTGGCTCGGCTGCGGATGCGGTTGTGTTGCAGAGTGGAAAACAGCAGAAGACGGCTAAAGACAAACAACACAAAAAACGGTACAGCAACATAACCTGCCTTTCGAACAACGCACTGATTGTTTAGTGAATATCACTACGATAAATATATATCATATATATTTGATATTATGGATCAAATATTTCATTAAAACCTAAGCGTTTGATTTTTTCGGCACCTGGCAAGCAGAGCCCCCCCCTAATTCGTTAGAAAATATAAAGCAATTTTTCATACTTGACAATTATAAAACAATATTCTATGTTTTGGGCAATTTGGTGCAATCTGATGCCCAAACAGGACATTTTAATCTTTTTCATATTATTTCAGCATGTTAAGCGCTTTATAAATTCACATTCCATATCATCTACAGGAAGAGGCAATGGCAAAGAAAGAAAAATCGGAATATCTAATCCAGGCAGTATCACACGCACTAGACTTATTAGAACAATTTCACAACGAGACCGATGAACTGGGCGTCACAGAACTCAGTAAACGATTGAAACTCCACAAAAACAACGTCTTCAGATTGCTGGCAACCTTGGAATCCAGAGGCTATATCGAGCAGAACCGGGTAACGGAAAACTACCGCTTGGGCCTGAAAACGCTGGAACTGGGGCAAACTTTCATCCGTCAAATGGGATTGTTGCGACAATCCAAACCGGTACTTGAGTCATTGGTAAAAGAATGCAACGAAACCACCTACGTCGCCATCCTGAAAGAACTTAACATTATCTACCTGGATGCCGTGGAAACCGACATGACCGTGCGGGTCGTTCCCAGGGTTGGATCAAGATTACCGGCATACTGCACCGCGGCCGGCAAGGTGCAGATAGCGTACATGAGCGACGAAGAGCTGGAAAATTTCCTGCCCACCAAGGAACTGAAGCGCTTCACCAACAATACCATTACCGACCGCGATGTTCTGAAAAAACAGCTTAAAATAATCGCCGAGCAAGGATATGCCCTCGATAACGAAGAGTTGGATATCGGCGTAAAATGCGTGGGGGCGCCGATCCGTGATTATACCCGCCGTATCATAGGAGCTGTCAGCATCTCCGGACCATCCATGCGCTTCTCGGACGAACGAATGGAAAAGGAGCTTATCCCGCTGGTTCTCAAGGCCGCCGAGGAGATTTCCACCAAGCTCGGCTTCCAGAAATAGCATTATCATGCACCAGATCAGAAAAGGCGGCGAATTGGCCGCCTTTTTTCATTTCCCCTTGAAGAGGCGGCACCCATTGGCTAGTATGTCCCAAAATCCGCTTGAGGTATGACAATGCTGATCTATAAAGTGGTTGAGCTGGGAACGGTGACCGAGGAGGCCATTGAGGATACGCTCAACGAGTGGACAGCCAAGGGGTGGCGCTTCGACGGCATGCAATTCGCCATGCGTGAATCCAGCCGGCGGCCGAGTATGGCATTTATACTGTTTAACAGAGAGGAACATGAACGCACTTGAAGTGTGATGGCTATACAGTGTAGTACGATTTTCAATTTAATTAATTTTGAACTCCGAAACAAACAAAATGTATTGTATAAAAATACAATCGTATTATATAAGCATACATCATGAATGTCCTCGCCCAGATACTTTCCTCTAAAGTTCGCGCAGAAATCTTCCGGCTCCTGTTCGGCTTACAGGCGCCCGAGCTGCACATGCGTGAACTGGAGCGGGGGGCCGGCTGCACCATCGGCCCGATTCAGAGCGAATTGAAGAAACTACTCGGCCTCCAGTTGGTCAGCGCTCGCAGAAGCGGCAACCGCCTTTACTACCGGGCCAACCGGGAACATCCCCTTTACCCCGACATCCACTCACTGGTTCTGAAAACCTCAGGCCTGGCAGATTATCTCAAGGAATACTTGGCCTCACGGAATGACATCGACATCGCATTTGTCTTTGGTTCGATTGCAGCCGGCAGCGAAGATGCGGCAAGCGATATCGATCTCATGGTCATTGGGACCATTGGGCTGCGCGCTTTGTCGGGGGTGCTGACCGATTTCAGATCAACAATCGGCCGCGAGGTTAATCCGCATGTATTCAGCAGGGAAGAGTTTATTCGGCGAAAGAAGGAAAAAGAGCATTTTATCGGCACGGTACTCTCATCCTCCCGTCTGTTTGTGAAAGGCACGGAACATGAGCTTGAAAAATTGGGCTGAATACGGCTGGTTGAAGAGCCATAACACCAGCTCACAAGAGATAGCCGATCTGATGGCAATCGTGGACCGTGACATCGCTGATGCTAAATCCGGCGGCATTTCCACGGACTGGCAATTCGGCATTGCCTATAACGCCGCCCTCAAGCTGTGTACCATACTGCTGGCCGCCGAAGGGTATCGTTCGGGCCAGGGATTACAGCATTACCGGACTATCCAGGCACTCCCACTGATACTCGGGCCAGAGCGTTCGGGAGACTCGGACTATCTCGACGCATGCCGAGTCAAGCGAAATACGGTCGAATATGATAGGATCGGCGCAACCAGCGAAGGAGAAGTTGCAGAGTTGCTTGAGTTTGTCATTGAGTTCCGCGCTACTGTCCTGGAATGGTTGAAAACTAAACATACTGAATTGCTGCGTAGTTGAGTCCCCTTTTAATACCAATGACCATCAACCGCCACTTGTCGTACACGTAATCTATTATGACCGGTCACAAACTCAAAGATGACGTCCTTCTAGAATTCCTCCTTTCACTAGCAGCAACAGGCCCTCTGGGGTTTGAAGGTTTGGTCAGAAACCTTCTGGAGACGTGGACCGGCGAAACATTCCGCCTAGCGAGATCGGGGAGTCAACACGGTAAGGACGCGGTCTCTTCTGATGCCAATGCAAACTGCATTGCCGCCGAGATGAAAAAATACGATCCCAGCCACCCGTTAAGCGATGCTGATATTTCCAGCAAACTACAGCAAGTAGCGGAAGCACTGCCAGAGCTTGACATCTGGATACTAGCAACTACGCGGGAACTTGGCGAAATTGAGGAACGAAATCTCCGTCAACGGGCGGAGACATTTGGAATTGAAGCTATTGCACTTGATGCGCGTGTGGAAGGCGTGGGGCCCCTTCAGGCCTTTTGCGCCAGATTTCCCGGTACGGTTACCGCTTTTTGTCGCGATGTCACTCCATTCTCAGAAGAAGCTCTTCGAGCACGACTAAAAGAAATATCTCTTCACCCCGGTTTTCAAGTCCAATCATCAGCATTATCTCTCAGACTGCAGAGGGCAACCATCGGCTTCGACTCAACAAGAAAACGCGCATCAGATTGGTTAAGCAGAAAACTTCAGTCCACACAAGAATCAATGGCGACCTTTTTTCAGGATGTCGGCCTCCGGGATGAAGGCCGATCAACACCATTGCATAGGGAACAAATCTCCGGGCAACTCAAGAGTTGGTGGAATGACGGCAATCATCACGAGTGGAGATGTGCCCTCCTCGGTGAGGAGGGGGTGGGAAAAACATGGGCTGCAAT
Organism: Geobacter sp.; assembly: GCA_003574895.1. Lineage (GTDB taxonomy): Bacteria > Desulfobacterota > Desulfuromonadia > Geobacterales > Pseudopelobacteraceae > JACPFJ01. Next base: position 24,786 of record PJFB01000011.1, on the reverse strand, counting down.
GGCATGGCTGCTGAAGTTGTCGCAACAGCCTAATGCACCGATTATCATGCCCGTTACCTCCGGCCAGATGCCACATGTTACGGATTTGAGCGAAATAGTCGTTCGTACTCTTCACAAGAGATTTGGCCGTAGTGAGCTTTTTTGGAGCAGACGCATTGAGCGGTGGGAGCCTGCCCGCCTTGGCTTCCCTCCTCTGCTTCTCTTCCTTGACGGCCTCAATGAGTCGCCAAAAGTCCAGTGGCGGCTTTTACTTGAGCAGACGAACTCCGATTATTACCGGGGCAAAATCGCTCTTCTTGCCACATGTAGACCCGTTTACTGGCAAAAACTCTACATTACCCTGCCTTGCAACACAATCCAAACCGAAGGGTATGACGATCAGGAACTGAAACGTATCCTCTCCCTGGCAGAGCGGCATCTTCAAGAAGTGCCACAGGCGCTTCGCCCGTTAATACGTCGGCCGCGGTATTGCGAACTGGTTCTGACGCATTTCGAGAAAATGGCGGAAGATCCGACGATTGAGCGCCTTCTGTACGAAGACTATCGTAACCGCATGGAGAAAAAGGCCAACTATCCAATTTCACCGGATGATTTCAGCCAGATTCTTACTGCACTGGCGGAGCAGTATCGTGAGGGAGTCACCCATTTCCGACGACACGAGATATCCAACCTCGTTGCGGGCGCCTCGGAGGTAGACTCCGCGCTTCAAGAAATTATGGATGGCGGTCTATTTGTTGAATCAGGAACAATATCTCCGTCACTCAAAGTTGACCGAAGAAGACTCATCCATGGATTGGGAATGCTTCTGGCGGATCATCTTGCTGACGCAGGAGAAAAGACGCGTTCCGAGCATCTTGAGAGCATCGGCAGGTGGCTTGAGCCGGGCGCAGAAATGGATATCAAATCGCCGATTGTCGGGGCCGCGATATTCTTTGCCACTATCAATCCCTCCTATCCCTCACATGCTCGCCAAGCGCTTCTAGAATATTGGCTTTCCCGTCGCAATGTTTCAGATACGGAGGAGGATATTCTGACAGCATATCTTCCCGAATGTCCCGAAGATGTGCTTGCGGTTGCGGACTCATTTTGGGAAGAAAGAAACATGAATGAGATCGCCGAGGAGCGTCTGACTTGGTCCATAATTTATCGGCGTGATCACCCCAAGGTCAAACCTGCTCTTATCAGGGCGGCAATTCGTTGGATGAGCTATGTCAATATTGGTGGATATCCTTCACGTGAAGACATCCATGGCGATGCCAGAGCAAAGCACATAGCGGCGATTGAGAAAAAGCTGGGAAGAAAAATCCAGGCAGGAGATAGCATTGACTTTGGACGCTGGACATTCAATGTCATAGACGACGACAGAAAGCTTTTTCTGTCACGCCTTGCCCTGAAAGTAATCTGTGCAGGTGATCGACTTACTTTTCTTGAAGCTTTATTTTGTTGGGCCGTTTCACGATCAATTATGGAAAGATTCCTTGAGGGCGAAGATGTAGCTTGGGCTCTCCGCCTGACGGATGAACCGCTCTGGGAAACATTGCGTGGTGATCTTGAGGTCATGGCAAAATCGGATGACGATGTTCTGCGCAAGGCCGCTAACGGTCTCCTGTGGTGTTTGGGGACAAGAGAAGCCCATGAGATGAAAAAACGGCTGCTCCACGGACTCTACCCTAAACAGGAGTGGGAAATAGAGTACGAGCAAGACCCCTGCAAAAGTCCGTTTTCCATTGGCCGCGAGCATTATCAGGAATGTCTGTCGCGAGAAGATATCTCCATGGAACAGGCTCTCTGGAAACTGAACACATTTCTCCCCGATCCTGACTTAGCGGCGTCACCGGAATTTTTGAACCGTCTCTCGGAAGAGAGTCGAAACCTTCCTCTCCAGACATATAATCTGCACCAAATGGGAAACACTATCGAAGACTGTAATATAGACCGGTTTATTGATGTTGCCGCCCGTTTTTATCCTACGCTGACCGGTGATATTTTCCGATCCATAATCCAAAACCTGCCGAGCAGAGATCCTGAGCAGCAGGCTTGGTTTCTCAAGCTTCTCCCCAAGATTTGTATCCTGCTACGTAAAAAGGAACTCCAGATTTTACGGAAAACACTCTCGGCTATTCGCTCGGCAATTGCCGAAGGCGCATTGAAAAACGACTTGAAACATTCCGAATCTGCAGGAACCCTGGCCCTGCACTATCATATGCCTCCAGATCGTGTTGTTGACGATATTCTTGACAGGCATAAAGATGCCATTGATGTCAATATGTTCGATCAGTGTCAGCAGATTTCTCCTGAAGCAGGGCAACATCTATTAAACAGCTTATTGTCTCCGCCAGACACGAAATACCTTCAAAGGCTTCTTCGGCTTTTGCCTCTTATCTCATCTGACCTTCTGACAACAGATAATGAAAACAGATTGCTTGAACTTCTTTCCGGAAAAGATGTCGATATGCAATGTGGGGCTTTGCGATACGCTTACTATAGCAACAATGAAACCCTTATTGAGCAAGTAATCCATGAAAAGTTGTCAATACCCGCCACCGCCTCACGTACCCATGCCTACGAAGCTGCAATCATTGTCGCTCATGGCACGACCTTACCTTTCGAAACACTTCTCCGACGTCTTTCATTATACTACACCCTCCGAGCTATCAAAAAACGGGGATATGTCCTTGAAGAAATCCGACTGATCACCAACATCATTGATGCTGTCATATGCTCCGTTACACTTGATTTCGTCCCTGACACAAATATGCTAATTGAGCAGACCGCACAAAAGTACAAACACGAGTTACATTCTATACGGATAGAGCCGGATGTGATGGCGGCGATGTATGAAGCAGACCAGAATGTAGTGACAAATTGGGCAAAAATAGCCATTGATGACCCCACTTCATATATTCATGTATTTTCCGGCCTATTATACTCTCTATGCGAAGTTATGCTGGCAAGGGACTCCGATTATGGGGTCAAATTATGGCGTAGATTGAAATCCGCAAGAGGAAGTGTGATTGACGCATCAAGTGTCGATTGGTTGGCCTACATGGCCTTCACGGCATTACCGCAAGATGCCGGGCGTATTGCATGCGAGGAGCTATTGCTGACAGCAAACTCGGATGTGGAGCTTTACCTCATGGTTCTTGCCGCGCAGAAATATGGACAGAACTCTTGGATTTTAGAGAAAGCGGAGTTACTTCTACGCTCTCCTCATCTCTGGCAACGTGGAAAAGGACTCATGCTCCTTGCGCTCTCAGATGATTGCCCCAAAGCGTTTGATGAGGTCATTAAAACAGCAGATGTCGAAGATACTTGGCTGGAGAAACCAGTTTTAAGAATGAAGTATATAAGTGATCGAAACGAGTGGGGCAAGCACTGGTACAGATTGTTTCTCACTGCAGAAGAAGAGGACGACGCTTTTTGCGCGTGGCACATGTTCCTGAAGTGCATCGATAGCCGCAGTTGGAATTGGATGGGGGTATTTGAAAAGGAGTTCAGTTTGCCTGAAAGCAAGGCATTGAAAAGAATTCCTTTTCGTGCCATGAATAAAAGCTTGGTTGAACGTGCCATCGGCGAGAAAGAGAAAGAGTATGCGGAACTTTTTTTCACTATCAAGATAAGAAGTTCCAAGTGGGAGCACATTTCACCATATTGCATGCCGCTGGTCTAACGATTGAACAATTCGTATTTAACTGAATGAATACACAGACCATTCGGCATTATCAGCACTCTCAACACTGTTGAGAGACTTATCTCAAGGATCTCCCATGTCAGAAAATAACACCCTTTACCTGGTGGACGGTTCCTCCTACATCTACCGGGCCTATTACGCCATACGTCACCTCTCGTCACCTTCCGGCTTTCCCACCAATGCCATCTACGGTTTTACCCAGATGCTGCTCAAGTTGCTCAAGGACTATCAGCCCAAACATGTGGCGGTGGTATTCGACGCCGGCCGGACCACCTTCCGCACCGAAATCTACCCTGAATACAAGGCCAACCGCGCCGCCATGCCCGATGACCTGAGACAGCAGGTGGGACCGATCCGCGAACTGGTGCGCGCCTTCAATATCCCGGTGCTGGAGCTGCAAGGATTCGAGGCTGACGACATCATCGGCGATCTGGCAGGCCGCTTCAGCAAAACTGGCGGCAAGGTGGTGGTGGTAACCGGCGACAAGGACCTGATGCAGATCGTGACCGACACGGTCACCCTGCTGGACACCATGAAAGGCAAGGAATCCGGCATTGCCGAGGTTATCGAGCGTTTTGGCGTCGGCCCGGAACTGGTGCCGGACATCCTCGGCCTGGCAGGCGACTCCTCCGACAACATACCCGGCGTGCCCGGCATCGGCGAAAAAACCGCCATCAAACTGATCCAGGAGTTCCACTCCCTGGAAGAGCTTCTGGAACGGGCCGGCGAAGTCAAGGGTAAAAACGGCGAAAAACTGCGCGAGTTCCGGGACCAGGCCCTTTTGTCTCGGCGCCTGGCAACCATTGAACGTAACGTGCCGATGGAGATCGACCTGGAGGCCCTGGCAGCCAGTGAGCCCGACAACCCGGCCCTTAACTCACTATTCAAAAAGTATGGCTTCACCACGCTGATCAAGGACTTGACCGGCCGGTCCACGCTATCAACCGAAAACTACATCACAGTCAATTCGACTGATGGGCTGGAGACATTGGCACAGGGACTTGAGCAGGCCGGTGAGTTTGCCTTTGACCTGGAAACCACCAGCCTTGACCCGCGTCTGGCTGAGATCGTCGGACTATCCTTCTCTTTCCGGGACCACGAGGCGTATTATGTGCCCGTGGGGCATGTCACAACCACCTCGCATCATCATGACCCTCCCCCTGAAGGAGAGCGCACTTTATTTTCCGCTCACCTCCAAGGTGGCAGTGATGGGGATAAATCGCACCCCGCCCCGAACCAACTCCCCCGCGCCGCCGTCCTCGACCGCCTGCGCCCCCTGCTGGAGAGCCCGGCCCTGGCCAAGGTCGGTCAGAACATCAAGTTCGACATGCAGGTGCTGGCCAATAACGGCATAAACCTTGCCGGGGTGAGCTTCGACACCATGCTGGCTTCCTACGTCCTCAACCCGGCCCGTTCCGGACACGGGCTGGACGCCCTGGCCCTTGAGCACCTCAATCACCGCATGATTTCGTACGAAGAGGTCACCGGAAAGGGGAAGGAACAAAAAAACTTTTCCCAGGTGGAGATGGAGGCAGCATCACGCTATGCCTGTGAGGATGCCGATGCCACCTGGCTCCTGCGCCGCAAGTTCGGGCCGTTACTGAAAGAGAGCGGACTGGAGGAACTGTTTCAGACCATCGAGATGCCGCTGGTGACAATCCTGGCCGGGATGGAAAACCATGGCGTGCTCCTGGACACGACCATGCTGGGGGGGCTTTCGGCCGATTTCGCCACCCGGCTGGCCGAACTGGAAGGACGCATCTTCGATCTGGCAGGTGGCCCGTTCAATCTCAATTCACCCAAGCAGATGGGCGAGGCGCTCTTCGAGCGCATGGGACTGAAGAGCGGCAAAAAGACCAAGGGCAAGACCGGCTGGTCCACGGACAACGAGGTCTTGACCGCCCTGGCCGAGGACCATGAAATCGCCCGGTTGATCCTGGACTACCGGGGCATTTCCAAACTCAAATCAACCTATACCGACGCCCTGCCCCGCCTGGTGAACCCCGGGACAGGACGGGTGCATACCTCGTACAACCAGACCGTCACAGCCACGGGACGGCTCTCGTCATCCGATCCCAATCTGCAAAACATTCCGATCCGCACCGAGGAGGGACGCCGTATCAGGCATGCCTTCATCGCTCCGCCCGGACATGTCATCCTCTCGGCCGATTATTCCCAGATTGAGCTGCGCGTACTGGCGCACCTATCCGGGGATCAGGTCTTCTGCCACGCCTTTGCCAATGATGAAGACATCCACACCCGCACCGCAGCGGAAGTCTTCGGCCTGTTTCCGGAGATGGTCACTTCCGAGATGCGGCGCCAGGCAAAGACCATCAACTTCGGCATCATCTACGGCCAAGGCTCTTTCAGCTTGGCCAAACAGCTGGGCATCGCCCGCAAGACAGCCGAGGAATTCATCACCGCCTACAAGGAGCGCCACAAGGGCGCGGTCGGTTATCTGGATGCCTGTATCCGCCAAGCCGAAGAGAACGGTTTTGTTACCACCATCATGGGAAGGCGGCTGCCGATCCCGGACATCAAGAGCACTAACGGCAATATCCGCGCCTTTGCCCAGCGCAACGCCATCAACTACCCCATCCAGGGCTCGGCGGCCGACATCATCAAGAGCGCCATGATCAGGGTGGATCAGAGGATAACCGCCGAAAAACTGCAAAGCCGCCTTGTCATGCAGGTACACGATGAACTGGTCTTCGAGGTGCCGGAAGGCGAGCTGGTTGCGATGGAACTGCTGGTTGAGCAGGAGATGTCCCGGGCAGTGGAGGCCAGGGTCCCGCTAAAGGTGGATATCAGCCACGGCTCCAACTGGAGCGAGGCCCACTGAAGGCATGCACAGCGAGAAGATCCAGGCCTTTGTCCTCTCAACCATAGACTACGGCGACAACGACCGGATCGTGTCGTTGTTTTCACTCGAACATGGACGTATCAAGGCCTTTGCCAGAGGGGCCAGAAAGAGCCGCAAACGCTTCGGGGCCGCACTGGAGCCCTTTGCCCGCATAGAAGCTCAAATCAGGATCAAGACAGGGCTGTCCGGACTCCAGCAGACCGATATTGTCGCCATCTATCCCGCGATCCGCCGTGATCTGGCCGGAATCGCGCACGCCCTTTACGCCTGCGAACTGGTAGAATGCCTGACCCCGGAGGGGCATCCGCTGCCACGACTCTACCGCCTGCTGGCCGCATACCTGGACCACATGGAAACAGAGACCGCCAGCGAAGGGAGCCGCCGGTTCTTCGAGCTCAACCTGTTGAATATACTGGGTTACCGACCTTCACTGGAAACCTGCTCCCGCTGCAACACCCCTTTTGGTGAAGCAGGTGCGCTGCTGCAGGATGGGGGTGAATTAACCTGCAAAGCCTGCCTGGGCCACGGGACGCCAATAGCGAATGCCGCGCTCAGGACCTTGAAGTCTTGCCTGGCAACCGGACGGTTCGACCTGATTGCATTTTCACCGGAATCGCTGCATCAGGCTGGAAACCTGCTGGACCATGCAGTCGCAACCCATGCCGGCAAGCGCCTGAAGAGCCTGGAATTTCTCAGGCAGGTAAATATTTAATTCATCATGATTATGGGTTTTACAGAAATGCTGTTTGGAGTATATTCCGATTGAAGAGGCAACAATCTTAATGATATTGATTCCGGTCGGGATTGCCTGACTACCGGAAGTGAAGATTGAAACGGGAGGAGCACTACCGATGAAACATCCGACAGTGATCATGCTTTTCTTGCTATCCGCCATCATCTGCCAACCCGGCTCAGGGGTTGCGGAGCAGAACAACTTCGACATCGATATCAAGGAATTGCACCCCACCCCGGCCAAGCAGTCCCGCCGCGCGCCCCATGTAAAAACCAGAGAGAAAAATGCCGTCGCAACCGACAGCAAGGAGGGATTCAGCAGTTACACGGTTCGACCGGGAGATCACCTTTTCTTAATTTTGATGAGACATTACGGCCTTTCCAACAACGCTGCCGAACGTCTTATTCCGGAGGTGATGCGCTTGAACGGCATCCAAAATCCCCACGGACTGACCGTGGGAAAACGGCTGACCATCCCGCTCCCGCTGCGACAGGAACGTACGGCAAAATTAGCCCGCAAAAATACAGCGCCTACAGCTCAAACAACGCCAGAACAACCTTCAGCACAGGGAGAAGCCGCGACACAAGAACAGGCAGCTCAACCGGAACAACCTTTACCCCAGGAACAAACCACTCAACCGGCACCACAGGAACAGCCAATAACTGTCCAGCCTACAGAGCAAACAGAGACAGGAAAAGCACAGGTAGCGAAGTCACCCGAAACTGTCCAGGAACCCCAGACCCAACCGGCCCGCAATACAGTTGAGCAACAGATCACCCTCAGGGCAGACCGCCCCTGCACCCTGGCCAGAAACATGGCAAAAGAGATGGGATTGCTGGAGCCCGGGAGGACAGTGGTCCAGGGAGCGGATTCCTTTACGGCCGAATATGCCGGAGTAACAGTGGTGGTGGCCTGCGGACTGACATCGGAAGAGACGTATACCTACGGACGCCTGTTGACACAACCGGATATGCACTTGCTTGTCTTTGCCAGGAATGAATCCTGTAAGAACGTAATAGAAAAAATGGCCAGACTTATCGGACTTTCCTATCTACCTGCCGATCCCTTTGCAACTGGCGGGCTGCCACTTACCTACCTATTCCCGGCCATTGGCCCCAATAGCCACGATGTGCGCCTGACCATCGTTCCCTGATAACATGCATCAACATCGGGTAACGGGCAGCTTGGCTTAAACGACGCTTAAAACCGGTAGCACGGAAGAATCATTGCGTTTTTGATCTAATCGCCTTAAAGCGCGAATGTCACCTACCAGCGTCTTTCCGCTTTTTACCATCCAGCAGCGACCGCCAGCAATACCCGGCGGCAAAACCACCGACTACCCCGGCCATCAGGAAGGCGAACAGTTGCAGATCACCCTCGCCGGTATCGATCAACGCCTTTTTAGCTTCGCGGCCATGTTCCCGGGCAAACTTCCCGACCACGGCCTCATCGACCCCTTGCCACTGCTCCGCAGCATGAATCGTCTTCCCGTCAATAAGCGTCAGCAACAAAGTCAAACCAAGCAGGGCCAGGACAATTCGTTTCATGTCTCCCTCCCCTCCAACCCCTTCAAGGCGATCCGGGCCAGCAGGTCAGGACGTTTCTTGCGCAGCAGAGACACCATACCGGCCGTGATGGCGCCTTCCATGATCCCCAAGGGGAGTTGGGTGGGCACAAAGGCGAGCGCGATCTTGCCGGCCAGGGGCCAGAAAGGGCTTGAACCGCGAATGCCGGCCGCCAGAATCAGGGAAGTGGTTGCATAAGTGGCCCAGTCGGAGATCAAGCCGGCCGCAAAAGCGGCAACCACCGGTCCGGCACCGCAAGAGCGCAGCAGCCGAAAGGTAAAAAAACCGGAGAAGGAGCCAACCACCCCCATGGCAAACAGGTTGGCGCCCCAGGTGGTAAGTCCGCCATGGGAAAGGAACAGGGCCTGTATCAGCAAGGCCACCGCTGCCACCACCACCCCCAGAGAGGGGCCCAGAACCACGGCCGCCAAGCCTGTGCCGCAGGGATGGGAGCATGTTCCGGCAGTCGGCACCGGCACCGGCATGCAGGAGATGATAAATACCACGGCCGCAACCATCCCGGTCAGCGGCTTGCTGGACAGGTCGTCGGCCGAACGGGCGGCCAGGGTCCGTAAACCGAGCGCCAGAAAAGGCGCCGAAGCGGCAAACCAGACCAGGGCCCACGACAGGGGCAGGATGCCTTCCGAGATGTGCATGGCATGGGCCTGTGTTGGAAGCAGGATGAGTGCGGCCAGGGCTGCGCAAATAAAGTTATGGGTTCTGTTCATCATCACCAGCTCTGTTGTGTTGATTTTTGAACTTCCGGCACGCCGTCACAAAGGCAGGGGCAATGCCGGGATTACTGCCGAAATGCAGGTGCAGGTACGATGCCAGGCAGTTGTTGACGGAATAGCCTTCGGCTCCGAGATCCTGGCCTTGGCGGGCCACACGGTAACAGCGGGCTATACTGTCGGGCATCCCGCCTATCTCCGAGTAGTGGAATTCATGGCCACGCACGGCCTCACCGGCGACACCGATGATGGTATCGGCCGTCAATGACGCCTGCCGATAGCCAAGCGACTTCCTTCGCTCCAACATTTTGGTACGAACCGGGAAGACGCCGCAAAAATCCACGGGAGACTCCGCATTATCCTCCAGCCCCTGTGTCAGGTAAATCAGGCCGCCACACTCGGCGTAGACCGGCATGCCACGCTGCACAGCCCACCTGATGGCTGACTTCATGCCCCCATTGGCAGCCAGATGTCCGGCGTACAGTTCCGGATAACCGCCAGGGAGGTAGATGCCGCCAATTTCAACGGGAAGTTCCGTATCTCTGAGCGGCGAAAAAGGCACCGGTTCGGCGCCCGCTTCCTGCAACAGCCGCAGATTGTCTTCGTACATGAAACAAAAGGCACTGTCCCTGGCCACTGCGATGCGGACCCTCTCCGCACACCATACCTGACCTGGCCTTCCGCTTGAATGTGGAGAAGCGATTCGGAGTTTCTTCTCCACGGGAAGAGAGCTTGGACAATGGGGAGGTAATGCCGGATCATCTTCTTTCACCGCAAGTTCAAGCAGCCCGGCCAGATCCAGGTGTTGTTCAGCCAAATCAGCCAGCCGTTCAAGGAATTCGGCCGACAAGGGATTGTCCTCCGCCGTCACCAGGCCCAGGTGACGCGAAGGGATGGCCAGGGAAACATCCTTGGGAATGCAGCCGAACAGCGCAACTTCCGGCAACGCCGCAGCCAGCGCCTGCCGCAGCAGTTCGCCATGGCGCTCACTACCGATATTGTTGAAGATCACGCCGGCCAGTCCGATTCTGGGATCATACCCGGCAAACCCCTTGACCAGGGCCGCGGCACTGGCAGCCATGCCGCTGGCATTGACCACAAGCACCACTGCTGCGCCGGTGATGGCGGCCACCTGGGCGCTGCTCCCCTCCAGCGCGGATGCGCCCAGGCCGTCGAACAGGCCCATGGCCCCTTCGATGACCGCCACATCGGCCGTTGCCATGTGTCGGCGAAAGGTCTCGCGGACAAATGGCTCCGGGCACATCCAGCCATCCAGGTTGATGGAAGGCCGGCCAGTGACCAGGGCATGATAACCGGGGTCGATGAAATCGGGGCCGCACTTGAAAGGCGCCACAATCAGGCCGCGCCTGTGCAGGGCCGCCATAATGGCCAGGGATACGGTGGTTTTGCCGCAACCGCTCTGGGGAGCGGAGATAAGGAAAGCGCTGGTCATTTACCCCGCACCTGTCTGGCCGGTGGCCTCTGTGGGCAAATACGACCGGTCACCGCAGAGACCTCCGCGCGCCGCCGTACTGGAAAAAAGCGATCAGGTTGAATTCATCCTTGTCAAACCCCCTGGGGAAAGCGCCGACCGGACCGATTGCCTTGAGGGTCCGGAACACCTCGTCATCGAGGATTTTGCTGCCCGAACTCTCCAACAGCACTACCCGCACGATTTCACCCCGACGGTTGAAGGTGATCTTGACCGGTGTAATACCTTCTGTTCCGCTTTGAGCTGCCTCGCTGGGATAGCGCCAGACACCATAAACCGAGTTTTCGAACCTCCGCAAAAACGATCCGAACAGGATGTCGTCCGTATTCAGAAAACGGGTATCGCCTTCGGCAATATCATTCTCATACTTGCGGCGATAGGTTTCCTCCAGCTTAGCCATCTTGCCGGCGCCCGGGAATAATTGCGGCAGGGTCTTTTGTTCGCCCGAGCGTTCCTTTGGCCTCAGCAGGCTGGCAACCGATGATCCGGGGGCGATGCGGGGTTCACGCCGCTCCGAGGGCAGCGGCGTGCTTGGCTTTCCTGTTGCGGCCCCTCTGTTGGGCTCGGCCTTGGCCACCTCCCGCTGCCGAATCTGCGGTTGGGGCCTGGCTGGCGGACGTGACGGAGTCGTGCTCTCGCGCATGTCCGTGCCCCGGGGCGCAGTTTCCCGTTCCACACGCATCCGCTGGTCCGACTGGCGCTTGGCTTCCTTTTGGCGCGGCTGTTGCTGAGCCTTCAGTTCCGGCATCTGCTGCAAATCGATAAAAACCGGTTCCTTGGGGGGAGGCTGTTTGGTTTCCGGCAGATAATACAGAAGGGCAAACACGCCCACATGTAGCAACAGCGAAACTACCAGCAGGTAGAGAAATGATTTTTCAATATATTTATCAGACATTTGGAATGGCAATGGGTCTGTGCTTCACATTGCTGACAACATGAGAAGTCAGCGCTTCCGGTAATGAACGAAATAGATCTGCTTGCCTTCGCCAATGAATTTCAACATATACTTTGACAAAGGATAGCCGGACAACTCATGGCGATAAAGGTCTGGGGCAAGGGCATTTTCAAAACCAGCCAATTCCGGCATAAATTGGGCAACATCCAGGCCATAGTCGTCAAAATCCGTGGCAAAGAAGAAATCCGCGCCGGACTGCATGAATTCGGAAAGATACGTTACAAACTCGGCATTTACCAATCTGCGCTTGCGATGCCGCTTTTTGGGCCAGGGATCGGGGCAATTGATTATTACCGCCCGCAAGGAGGTGCGCGGAATGCAGCGTTCCATAAAGTCGCGCGCCTCTTCCCGCACCACCCGCACGTTTTCCAGGTCTGCCTTGTCAATGCGTTTGCACGTCTTCAGACACCCTTTATTGTAATAGTCCGCGGCGATGAAATTCCAGTCGGGATGCAACTGCGCCATCTGTGTCACAAAATCGCCGGTGCCGCAGCCGATCTCGAATGCCAAGGGGTTTGGGTTGCCGAAGAGCTGTTGCCAGTTAATGCCTGTCGTCAACATCTCGGACGGCAGGAAACGGGGGGAAGTTATAGGGATCAGATTCACGAATCAGCCTCACTGCTCATTAATCTCAATAAAATAGCACAAGTCACCGAGACATTCACCGGTTTTTGCAAATCCACCCCAAAAATGGAATTGCCGTTAAGACCTGATCCGGCCGGTTTGACAATATTGGATACAGGAATACACTTGGCTGAAATCTCCGGCAACACTGTTTTGCAGGCAACTGGTCGGATTTGTGATTAACATTTCATAAAGGCTGTGATATAGACGTTCGGACTTGTACGGAGTGGAGAAGACATGGAAATTTTCGGCGGTTTTATGGTGATGATGAGCATTCTGAGCTTCTTTATGGCTGTTGTGTGGTTTGTCATGCCATTTGTGGTATTCGCCATCAAAGGAAAACTGGACAGGACCCTGGATGTCCTGACCGATGTGGAAAAACGGATGGCCAAACTGGAAGCCAGGATGGAAATCCTGCAATCACAACAGAACGTCGGCGCGCCCAAACCCAGAGAAGACGCCCCGGCTACCGCAGGCAGCGAACAGCCCCCCCTGCCCCTTGCCTGAGACCGCAGGACCGGCTACGACTTCCTATGCTGCGTAAGGATTCAATGTTGCTGGCATTCAATACCGGAGTACACCCATCAAAGAACCAATCGGCAATCTTGCAGGTTTAAAACAGAGCCAGATCCAATCCCTGGAGCGGCTTTACCGGCGGCGCGTCCCGCCAGCCGAATTCTGCTCCCAGGAGCTGGCCTCCCGGCTGGTCGAGATTTCCAACGACATCCGCCGCCAGGTCGGCATACTCGTCAGCCGTTACGGCTTGGTTGAATATGTCGTGGTCGGCGACGAAAAGGGGCTGGTCATCCCGGACCTGCGCGACTACCCACTGGGGAAACGTACCCTGCGGGGTCTGCGCCTGATCCATACCCACCTGAAAAACGAGCAGATCAGCGAAGACGACATCACCGACCTGTCGCTGCTGCGGCTCGATCTGCTGGCTGCCCTGCTCTTCACTCCCGGCAGGCAGCAGATATTCGCGCAACTGTCCTGGCTTTCGCCTGTCCAGGGCGGGCCGGTCGCCATCACCAATCCGGTCGAACCGCTGGAACGGGTCGATATCGACTGTGCCCATTTCATCCCCGAACTGGAAGCCGACCTTGAGCGTTCCACCCGTGCCGTGGCCAAGATTGGCCAAGCCCTGGAACGGGCCATCCTGATTTCCGTCACCACCCAGGGAACACGCCAGGAGGCCGAGGACTCCATTGCAGAACTCAGGGAACTGGCCCGTACCGCCCAGGTGGAGGCCCTGGATGCCTTCATCCAGAAGCCGCGCCGGCTCAACCCCCGTTTCCTGATGGGCGAAGGCAAGATGCGGGATGTGGTTATCAGGGCCTTGCAAAGGGGCGCCACCATGCTGATCTTCGACCAGGAGCTGACCCCGGCCCAGATCCGTTCGATCTCGGCCATGACCGAGTTGAAGGTCATTGATCGCAGCCAACTGATTTTGGACATTTTTGCCCGCCGGGCCAAGAGCCTTGACGGCAAGGTACAGGTGGAACTGGCGCAACTCAAATACCTGCTGCCGCGCCTGACCGGCCGGGGCGTGCAGATGTCGCGCCTGATGGGTGGCATTGGCGGCCGTGGCCCGGGCGAGACAAAGTTGGAAGTGGATCGCCGCCGCATCCGTGACCGCATCGCCAGCCTTGAAAGGGATCTGAAGGAGCTCTCCCGGGGCAGGGCCCAGCGCCGCCAGCAACGGATCAAGGCCGGAGTGCCGATCATTTCCATCGTAGGCTACACCAACGCCGGCAAGTCAACCCTGCTGAATGCCCTGACCCGCAGTTCCGTGTTTACCGAGGATCTGCTTTTCGCCACACTGGACACCTCCTCACGCCGCCTGCGCTTTCCCCGCGAGCGGGAGGTGATCATCACCGACACGGTAGGTTTTATCCGTTCCCTGCCCAAATCGCTCATGGGTGCATTCAAAGCCACCCTTGAAGAACTCCACGACGCCGATCTGCTGCTGCATGTCGTGGATGCCTCCCAATCCCGTTTCGAGGACCAGATATCCCAGGTGGAGCGCATCCTGGAGGAGTTGGGACTTGGAGACAAACCCCAACTGCTGGTCTTCAACAAGTCAGATCTGCTGGCAGAGCTGAAAAAGGCGGATACAGTCGCCTTTCTGAAGGTTCGGCAGATCGCAAGAACGCGAAATGGCTTGACTGTTTCCGCCCGCGACCGCAAAAGCCTGGCGCCGTTGATACAGGAATTGCAGCACAGATTCTGGCAGGAAGAGCCGGAAGTCCTCATTGATTGACAATCCCCCCTCATTCCCTGTATAGTCACCTAAATAAATTCTTCTCGGAACAACATGCAGGACCTCAAACATCTAACCAAAAAAAAGCGCCTATCCGGTTTCAGCTTTCCACGCCCCAGCCACAGCAACAGGAGACTGACGTCTTCTGACGAAAGTTCCATCAGGAAGTTCAGGCTTCCCACGGGTGAACGTCGTCAGCAGCTCAAACATCTCCTGCTGTTTATGGCCATTGTGCTGGCACTGGCGCCGGTCTGCGCCTTGGTCTTCCACAAAGCGCCCGTTGCGGCCAAGGCACTTGTGGCACTACTCAGGTCATCCAATGCGCCTTCATCGGCAGAGGCTTCCCGCCAGCCTCCCTGCAGCAGCTTTGAAACCGCATGCCTGCTGCTCAATTCAGCCACTGTTGCCGGAGATCAACTCACGGCGCTCACCTCCACAGGTGAAACCCTCTACTACTCCATCCAGGAGGATCTGCAAAACCGGGTCCATGATTTCCTGGTTGAAAAAAAGGTGCCTTATGGGGTGTTCGTGGCGATCGAACCGGCAACCGGCCGTATCCTGGCCATGACAGCCCACTCGTCCGTTGATCCCGGTTGGGACCGAAAGGCCTTTTTCGATCTGTATCCGATGGCATCACTGTTCAAGATCATCACCGCCTCGGCCGCCCTTGAGACCAAGCGCATCACCCCGGAAACAGTGGTCGAGTTTCGCGGGAATTCCTACTCGGAAAATCCGCGCTACTGGGATGCCAGCCCCAGAGGCAGGAACAACCGGATGGACGTGACCTATGCCATGGGCAAATCGATAAACCCGGTCTACGGCCAGGTAGCCAGCGACCTGGCAGGCAAGGCCTCGATCATGGAATACGTCCACAAGTTTGGTTTCAACCAGGCACTGCTGACCGGCACCCCCGCCAAGGAGAGCCAGGCTACCGAGCCGCAGAACGAGCATGACCTGAAACTGATGGGCGCCGGACTCAATCATCAGGTAAAAATTTCACCGCTGCACGCCGCCGTGATCATGGCTGCCATCGCCAACAACGGCCGCATGATGTCGCCCGCACTGACCGACAAACTGGTCAACGGCAAAGGGAAAGTCGAGGAAGCCCACATACCGCATGAAATTCGCCGCCTTGTGACGGCGGAGACAGCAACGGCCCTGACCAAGATGCTCTCCAGCACCGTTATAACCGGCACGTCACGCAGAGCCTTTCACGACCAGCATGGACGTCCGCGACTTGACGTAAAAATCGCCGCTAAAACCGGTTCCATCGACGGCACAGAACCAAAAGGCCATTATTCATGGTTTGCCGCGTTCGCACCGACTGAAAATCCGCGTATCGCATTGGTGGCGCTGGTAATCAACCAGGACAAATGGAAGATCAAGTCCACTCAGGTAGGGGAACGGGCTCTGGAAGAGTTTTTCGGGAGATAATTGGATGGTCGGGCAAAGCAGGTAAGACGCTTGCTGCTCGACTACGGATCAACCGCAGGGTAGTTTTTCAGCAACAGTTCTCCGTTCACCATCTCGCCGTAGGTGAACTGTTCCATCCAATCCCCCAGGGAGAGGATGGTAAAGGGCGCCTCAGCCAACTCTTCGCGAAAGGCCATATGGAAATGACCGGTTACCAGTCCGTCGCACCCCTGCTTTCGGACGGTCTGGGCAAATTCGCGGATGATCCGGCGATAATCCCATTTTGCGAGCTTGGCGCCGTAGCCTGCCCGGCTGGTATGCTGGAGACGCTCCTTGATAATCATGGCCAACGATGGCGGGAAATGGTTGACCGCAGCCGCCACCAGGCGGTTGTGCAGCAAGCGGCGCAAAAATCGATAGCCGCGGTCGGCCACGTTGATCTGGTCGCCATGACATAAAAATATCCGTATCCCTTGCAGGGTCAGGACAGCAGGACCGGTATGAATCTGGGCCCCCAGGCGCTCGCTGAAAATGGTGCCCATGTGAAAGTCGTGGTTGCCCTCGAAGTACACCAGCCGGCAGCCGGAACGTTTCAGCGCGGATAGCGCGTTCAGCACGTCATCGTACTGACGGAATGGATTCGACGGGAAACCGAGCCAGAAATCGAACAGGTCCCCCATGATGAAAAGGGTTTCCGTATTCCCTTCCAACCCATGGAGGAACTGCAGAAGCAAACGGTAATTGCGGTCGGTCGGTAACGCCAGGTGGGCATCGGCAAGAAAAATCGTACGCATGCCGCAAATAGTGCTGCCACTCCCGGCGGATGTCAACAAAGAAAAGAGGTAACCTGCCATGGTTCTTGGGCATGATTTGGAAATTGTGTGGGATGATTTGATGGATGCCTTTGCCAGCGGCCAAGCAGATCGTGTGTATTTTCTCGACCGTCATAGCGGTGAGATATTTTATGTTCCCTCTGCCATGGAGGACGAAGAATTCTGGCGTCAGTTGGAGAATAACCAGGACCGCTTCCTGGAGATCCCCCCATTTGACTACAGCGTGGAACGTCAAATAATGACCGATTTTGTCGACACCATGGAAGACGCCGGACTGAAACGTCTGCTTGATGGCTCTTTGGCAGGCAAGAAACTCCACGGAAATATTGATGACGTCCTGTCCTTCTATCCGGAAGAGTTTGAACGTTTGCAGAAGATGAAGGACGAATTCATTACCAGCCGGGTCAAAAACTGGCTTGAAGAGAACAATCTGTTCACTGTTGAAACGGAGGCAATGTTCGTACCACGGATCTGATGTCAAGTTGCATTCAAAAGGACAGGCCGGCAGCAAAAAAGACGCAACCGCAGGCGTAGCTAAGCACTACGTTGAGGAGCCGAAGACGCTGCCAACGAACATGGTGTTTGAATGCGTCCCGGCATGGGGAGTGATTTTGGACGGCACACATCAAGACATATCAAGCCGCAATGATTACGGCAGACTGATCGCGACCATCATGCTGGTCGCACTGCTCGCGGCAGCAGGATATTCACTGCAGCATACCATCTCCTGTTTTTTGCTTTCCTGGATAATAGCCTACCTGCTTGATCCGCTTCTGGTGCAGGCCGAGAAGCGGGGCATGAAGCGGGTCCTTTCCCTGGGCCTGCTCTATGTGGTTCTCACCGTACTGACCATCTTTTTTCTGGCTATCATGGTTCCCAAGCTTACCATGAGCTGGAACGGCCTAATCCGCGATCTGCCCCTCTACATCCAGAAGATCAAACAGATAACCGGCGAATGGAAAGCGAATCTCCCGGACCGATACGGCTCCGAGGAGATCCAGTGGTTGCTGGACAAGATCTCAGCCAACATCGACACCGCTGTTGAGAAGGCCGGCATGACGGCCTACGGCTTTGGTTCCAAGATATTCTTCAACATCTTCAACATTGTCCTCTCGCCCATACTGGTCTTCTTCATGCTCTATTACAAGCAGACCATCATCGCCACCCTCCGGAGCTGGATACCCGCCGGAAACCGCGACATCATCCTGGGCATCGGCCGTGAGGTCAACAGCAGTATCGGCGGCTACCTGCGCGGTCAGGTGATCGTTTCCATAATTGTGGGGGTACTTTCCCTGCTGGTACTCTTCTTCATGGAAGTACCCCACCCGATCTTCTGCGGAATATTCGCCGGATTCGCCTCCATTATCCCTTTCATCGGCGTGATCATCGCCACCCTGCCGGCGCTTTTCTTTGCCTGGTTCAAGTTCCAGACCATGGCTATCCTTGCCAAGACCGTACTCGCCTTTGCCGTTATCTATTTCCTGGAAGGCTACATCATCAAGCCGCTGGTCTTTAAAGAATCCATGAACCTGAACCCGCTGGTGACCATAATCATGGTCATGGCGCTTGGTGAACTGCTCGGTTTCTGGGGAATCATGCTGGCACTCCCCATTGCCGCTGCCATCAAGATCGCCTGGGGGCATCTAGTCAACGGGGATTTCAATAGCTAGGAAACCAGACCTATGTCCAAAAGCACCATGAAAATCAGCGGGATGTCTTGCGCCAGTTGCGCCGCCCGCATCGAGAAAGGGGTCGGCGCCCTTGAGGGAGTGGCTTCTGCAACGGTCAACTTCGCCATGGGAGATATGACTGTCAACTATGACGAGTCGGTCATCGGCGAGGAGGAGTTTGTCCGCTGCATACAGGATTTGGGGTATGGCGCGGCCCGCCCGGAACCGCCCGGAGAAATGACCTTCGCCGTTCGCGGCCTGCACTGCGCCAACTGCGTCAACACTCTGGAGTCAAAGCTCCTGGAAAACCCCGCCATCAGCACCGCCATCGTAAACCTGGCCGCGGAGACCGGATTTGTGCGTTTCGATCCGCAACGGATCGGACCGACAGACATCTTCGCCATAGTCCACAGCGCCGGTTACACACCGGTGGAACTGCGCGAAGCCGAGTCATCGGGCGTTGACGAACTGCGCTCGCAACGCAATTGGTTCGCCATATCCCTGGCTCTCTCCCTGCCGATCATGCTCACCATGGGGATACACGGCAACCGGGCCGTGATGCAGTTCAATTTCCTCCTGGCAACGGCTGTGCAGTTCTCGGCCGGCCTGCTCTTTTACCGCGGTGCCTGGGCTGCGCTGAAAAACCGCAGCGCCAACATGGACGTGCTCGTTGCGCTGGGCACCTCGGCCGCCTATTTCTATTCCCTTCTGGCCTGGGCCGGCCTGCTCGGTCCCGGAAGAGAGGTCTTCTTCGAGACCTCGGCCTGGCTCATCACCTTTATCCGGCTGGGCAAGTACCTGGAGGCCAGGGCCCGCGGCAAAGCCGGCGAAGCGTTGAAAAAGCTGTTGCACCTCCAGGCCGACAAGGCCCGCCTGGTTACCGGGGATGGCGAGAAAGAGGTGCCGGCCTCCGTCATCCGCGTCGGCGACGTGGTGCTGGTCCGGCCCGGAGAAACCATCCCGGTCGATGGCCAGGTCGTGGAGGGGAATTGTACTGTAGACGAATCCATGGTCACCGGAGAATCCATGCCGGTGCAGAAAACAGCCGGCGACACGGTCACCGGGGCCACAATCAACAAAAGCGGCGTGATCAAGGTAACCGCAACCCGAATCGGCGAAGCCACCCTGCTCTCCCAGATCGTCAAGATGGTCCGCGAGGCCCAAGGGGACAAAGCCCCCATCCAGCGCTTTGCAGACATGGTCTCGGGTTGGTTTGTCCCGGCAGTCATCGCCCTCTCGCTGGCAACCTTCCTGATCTGGTTTTTCCCACTCCACTCCGATTTTCTGACCGCCTTCCGCTTTGCCATCGCCGTGGTGGTGATTGCCTGCCCCTGCGCCATGGGCCTGGCAACACCAACCGCCATCATGGTTGGCAGCGGCATCGCCCTCAGGCGGGGAATCCTGGTCAAGAAGGGATCGGCCCTGGAGATGATCTCGCGCTTGCAGGTTCTGCTGTTGGATAAGACCGGCACCCTGACCAAGGGGACCCCGGACATGACCGAACTGGTTCCGGCCTCGCGCAACGTAGATCCGGACAAACTGCTGGAGTGCCTGGCCACGGCCGAGGCCTATTCCACCCACCCCCTTGCCCAGGCCGCTGTCAAGGCTGCCGAGGCAGCCGGCATCCGGGCCGGTGAGGCAACGGATTTCGAGGAGCGCGGCGGTTTCGGCATCACCTGCCAATACAACGGCTTCCGCCTGGCAGTGGGGAACGAGCGGTTGATGGCAGAGGAAGAGGTCATCCTGAAACCCCTGACCGGCAAGGCCGCAAAACTGTCTGGCGAGGGCAAATCGCTCATCTATGTGGCTGCCGGCCAAACCCTGGTGGGGATGGCCGCATTCGCCGACACCCTCAAACCGGGCTCGCAAGCCGCTATCGCCGAGATCAGAGACATGGGTATCAAAACCTGCATGATCACCGGCGACCATGGCGATGTGGCCGAGATCGTCGCCCGCCAGGCCGGGGTGGACCTCTTTGAAGCCGAAGTCCTGCCGGAGCGCAAACAGGCGGTAGTCATGGAATACCAGCAACGACAGATGGTTACCGGCATGGTGGGAGACGGCATCAACGATGCCCCTGCCCTGGCCCGGGCCGAGGTCGGCATCGCCATTGGCGGCGGCACGGACGTGGCCAAGGAGACCGGAGACATTGTCCTGATGCGGGACGACCTGCAGGATGTTGTACGCGCCATCAAGATCGGCCGGGCCACCCTGGCCAAGATCAAGCAGAACCTCTTCTGGGCATTGATCTACAATATCCTTGGCATTCCGGTCGCCGCCGGCATGCTCTCCGGCTTCGGCATTGTGCTCAAACCCGAATACGCCGGCTTGGCAATGGCCTTTTCCTCGGTCTCGGTGGTACTGAATTCGATCATGCTGAGGCGGGTGGAAAAACAGTTATAAACAGGAGACAGAGTGTCCGCGCAATCCAGATGCCGGGGAAGTATCTGGCCTGGTTGCCGCAGAGGATTACAGGTAGGAATGTTCAGGGGCGATCGCAGGATCGCCCCTGCCGTATCTGGCTAAAGCAGGCCTTTTACCGCATTCATCACCGCACCGTAATCGGGCTCGCTGGTTACTTCCGGGACAAACTGGATATACCGGATGGTGTCCTTGGCATCGATCACGAATATGACGCGGGAAAGCAGCAACAGTTCCTTGATCAACACGCCGTAGGCGTTGCCAAAGGAGCGTTCGCGGTAATCGGACAGGGTCGTCACACGGTCGATTCCGGCCGCACCGCACCAGCGTTTCTGGGCAAAGGGCAGATCAAGGCTCACGGTCAGCACCACCACGCTATCGGGCAGGGTGGCTGCCTCCTGGTTGAAACGGCGGGTCTCGGTGTCGCAGACCGGTGTGTCCAAGGACGGCACGGCGCTGATGACCCTGATCTTACCTGCGGAACTGGTCAGCGATACCGGAGTGAGAGAGTTATCCACCACAAGGAAATCCGGCGCCTTGTCGCCCACCTTCAGTTCCGGGCCCAGCAGGGTCATTGGATTACCCTTGAATGTTATGATTCCAGTTCGTTCGCTCATCATTTTCCTCCTGTCTGATAAAAATTCACCTCAAGTGTACGGCAAGAGCATCAAAATGCAACCAACGCGGTCAACGCTTCTCGAACAACTCCAACAATTGCATCACCAACCGGTAGGTAATGCCCCAGAGCACCGGTTTTCCCGGTTGTGGCAGCATGATTGCCGGGACATCCAGTATTTTGTCCGCAAATTGCACCGGGGCGATGACATGGCGTTTTGCATCAACCAGATCGGCAAATCCCACCCAAAAAAGGTCACCGACCTCATCGCTCAATACAGTGGTAAAATTACTACCGTTCATCCCATAAACATAGCACGAAACCCATACCGGCAGATTTGCTCCGGCGATATCGGCCAGTTGTCCCAAGTAAACAGAGCCGTTGAGGTCGAGGCCGATCTCCTCTATGGTTTCGCGCTCGGCGGCCTGGCGCGGTTTCTCCCCCTGCTCGACCTTGCCTCCCGGAAACGCTAGGTGACCTGACCAGGGGTCTCGTTCGTGTGCGGCCCTTTCGATAAAAAGCATCTCCAACCCGGCCGAGGCTTTCCGCAGGATCATAGCCACCGCTGCCCTGGTACTGCCGGAAATTGAATGACTCTCCGGCTCCAACCATGCAAGCTGCTGCATTATAAAGTTAAAATCAGGAGGCACCTAACAACTCCTTGACATCCAAATACCAGACACTTGATTTTTCATCTATATATACTCATAGCATAAAATGCATGTCTGATGCTATATCCAGAAATGAAGAATGGGTTGACGTCTACGCTCCCGCTGCTATGCTGAGGGACATATTTCAATAAGAGAGCCTGCCATGTCGAATCCCATCAACAAACTGATGCCCGCTGTGTATGTCGCTCGACCGATTATCGGTACTTCGCGACATGCCTAAGGAACTTACCCACTGGATACTGGCAGAACGGGCTTTTGCCGGGCTTGATGCCAACTGCCCGCTGCAGGGGATCATCGACAAGCATCACGATCTGTATCTGGCTGGAGCGGTCCTGCCGGACACCCTGATGCACCTGTTCCATGGCCCCCAGGCCCCGACAGCCTTGGCCCTGGCAAAGCGCTTCCACGACACCGGCACCAACAGCTATGCCCCTTTCATTCGGGCCGAAGAGCACTTCCCGGACGGGTTTCCCACCAACCTGCTGGCATGCCTTTTGGGCATCATCGCCCATATGCAGGCCGACATTGTTTTTCATCCCTATGTCTATTCCCTAAGCGGTGTTGCCGACATAGGTAGGCACTACCGTCTTGAAACCGCGCTCGACGTATATTTCATGCGCAGGGATGTTTCTCTGCCCGCCAGGCATCTGCGCGATTTGGTCAGGCCCGGCACCCGGGACGACCTGGTAACTGCCTGCTCCCTCATCTTTGATCCGAGTGGCGAGCTACCCAGTGAAATAGTCGGGCACACCCTGGATCTGCACTGCCGCTTCCAGCAACTGTATGACCGAACGCACTGGAAACTATTGGTCCGTCTTCTCGGCAGCCTCCATGCCCCCCCCTTCAAGGATTATCAGCATCTGTTCTATCCGCTAAGAATGACAAGGGATGATGGCCTGCTGACCGGCCACGAGCAATGGCAACACCCGATAACTGGCGAACTGCTCACCACCTCGATTGACCAGCTGTCCAGCCAGGTTGTGCGGCGCACGACAACGGTCATGGAACGTATTGCCGAGCACGGCTCCCTCACAAAGGCCCTGACCGAACCGCCCGGCGAAAACCTGCTCACCGGGATGTATGGCGTGAAGGCAAGCCAGATGGTTGGGGCTCATGAAAAACAGGGGAAGGATCAAGTGGACTGATGGTACGGGCATTGGAACTGTTCTGCGGGATCGGGGGGTTCGCCGCCGCCGTAAGAGACGGCAATGTCCGTCTGGTTGCCGCCTTTGACCAGAACCAGGAAGCCTTGGACGTGTATCGCCACAACTGCCCACATCACGAAGCACGCCGTGTGGACCTGGAACGGGTCAGCGCCTGGGAGTTGACAACCTGCGCTGCCGACCTCTGGTGGCTTTCACCTCCTTGCCAACCCTACTGCGAGCGGGGCAGGCAGCGCGATCTGGATGATCCGCGGGCCAGAAGCCTGCTGCACTTGCTGGAAATTATCGAGCGCCTGCCGGAAAACCGGCTGCCCCATTGTCTGGCCCTGGAGAACGTGGCCGGGTTCAAGACAAGCGGCGCCAGAAAGCGGCTGTTGGAGGCGCTGACAACAAGGGGTTACCATCTGCAGGAGATCCTGTTATGTCCTACGCAGTTGGGGGTCCCATCCCGCAGACCGCGCTATTATCTGGCAGCCTCGCGAGGTGCAATGAATCCGGTCCGCGCCCCAATGGGGCTAAAACCATACCCTCTGCCCGGGTATCTCGATTTTTCACCAACAGAGGAATATCCGGAATGCCTGCTGGTCAGTGAAGAAATATTGACCAGGTTCGGAAAGGGACTACGCATTCTCGACCCTGACGACCCCCTTGCCTATACGACCTGCTTCACTTCCGGCTATGGAAGGTCCATCATTAACGCCGGCTCTTACCTGCAATGCCGGGGCAGCGTCCGCCGCTTCTCTCCGGAAGAGATTGCAAGGCTGCTGCATTTTCCGGCTGGATTCGGTTTTCCCGAGGGAATGGCGCTACGAAAGAAATGGCACCTGGTGGGAAACAGCCTCTCCATCATCGCAGTACAGACCATGCTGACCGCATTTCCGGATATTTTACCGGGGCAACGGCAGTAAATAATTTCCTGCCCTCCCCCTGCCCTGGCACTGAATATAGCGCTGCCACCGACGTTTTGATCGGTGGCAGCGTTTTTTTGTGGGTTTTGACTACTGCGCCTTGGTGACGGTTACCTTTACCTTGTCGGTAAAGATCACCGTGCTTTGGGTAACCGGATCGTAACCAGCCACCTTTCT
>PJFB01000010.1 GCA_003574895.1 Geobacter sp. | reverse complement strand
ATTCCTCGGATTCTGCGCCCTGATAGTAGTAGCCCAGGTAATCCCGGCTGTCCTGATGTTCTTCGGCATGGCAAAAGGATTTGCCGCAAAATCGGAAAAAGCAGCTACAAAGGCATAAATTCCTTAGCAACAGCGTTCGGCGACTTGATAAAGCGCCGAAATAAAAGCCCCGCGGCAGACGCCAAGGGGCTTTTAATTTGTCACCAGAGACATGTAATCCCCATCATCGACATGATAACCCACCAATTAAATCAATAATAATGTGCAACCGATATATTATCGCTGGAAACGTGTTCAGGATCGGTTTATTATCGTTTTAAATGAAATTTACAGCCATGCAACGGCATAACTTTGCAAAACTGGGACAATGAGCATGCCGGCATACGTGCCTACAATCTCAAAATTCAAATCCCGTATCAGGATTGTTGTAGGACTTCTCCTTGCTGCAGTTGTCTGCATTTCAGCGTGGGGCATCGTTTCGGAACGCCAGGCCATAATAAACACCGCCGAACGGCAAACCGAAGGCTACGCCCGGGCACTGGCGGAGCATAGCGAGAGCGCTTTTGGAGAATCCGATCGGGTTTTGAAGGATGTCCTGCACAGCATACGCCGGGAAGGAGGCCTGGAGCGGCTCAGACAGGAGGATTTGTTCCAGGAGCTGCGCCGTTTGGTAGCGGATTCGCCCCAGATTGGATCTTTATTCGTAGCTGACAGGCATGGCAACATGGTCGTCAATTCCATTGATTTCCCATCAAAAAAGATCAATGTCGCTGACCGCGATTATTTTCGTTATTACCTCAACAACCCCAAGGCCGATCTTTCCATCACAAAGCCGGTTATGAGCCGATTGGTCAAACGGTGGCGCTTCAACCTGATAAGGCCGCTCAACAAGCCGGGCGAAACGTATTCGGGCCTGGTGGCAGTGGCCTTTGAAGTCAAATATTTCAAAAGGTTCTTCAGTGCCGCCAGCCTGGGACAACACGGCAGGATCGCACTGATCCGCACCGATGGCTTTCCCCTGGTTTTTGAGCCTTACATTGAAAACGCCTATGAATCCGACATCCGGAAGACCAAATTGTTTCGCGAAAAGCTACCTGTTTCCCCATCAGGCACCTTTCAAGTAGAAAAAGACCCCAACGCCCTGGACAAGTCTCCCCATATCGTCTCCTATCAGCGCCTGTCCCGCTTTCCTGTGGTGGCTGTGGTCTCGCTCAATAAAAACGACATACTGGCGCCCTGGTCCCGCAAGGCAATTATGCAATCCAGCCTGACGCTGGGGCTATGCTTAATGATCATCGTTCTGACCAGGATTCTGTTTCGCCATCTCGACCGGTTGTTGGCAACCCAGAACTCTTTGCACGAGCAACAGGAACAGGTGCGCGTCAAAGCGGCCCAGATC
Organism: Geobacter sp.; assembly: GCA_003574895.1. Lineage (GTDB taxonomy): Bacteria > Desulfobacterota > Desulfuromonadia > Geobacterales > Pseudopelobacteraceae > JACPFJ01. The sequence continues at coordinate 182,267 of PJFB01000010.1, read as the reverse complement.
GATGCCGCCAACGACGCCATCCTGCTGTTGGATATCGAGGGACGGTTGCTGCAGGCCAATAACTCCTTCTGCAAACTCACCGGCTACGCCCAGGAAGAGCTGATCGGGAAATTGCTGCACGACATCAAGCCGGCAGAGTTGGCGGCCCGCATCAATCCCAATATCAAGCATCTCCAGCAACGCGGCAAGGAGACCTTCGAATCGGCCTACCTCACCAGGAACGGTTCTGTCCTGCCGGTCGAAATCAGCGCCCAGGTAATAGAAAGCAACGGCAAGCAGCTCATTCTAAGCATTGCCAGGGATATCAGCGAACGGAAGAGGGGCGAACTTCGTGAACGTGCCAGGTTGCACATCCTCGAAGAAATGGCCACCGGCAGCAGCCTGACCGAACTTTTGCAGCACATCGTCAGCTTTGTGGAACAGGATTACGAAGGAGCGCTATGTTCAGTGCTCCTGGTTGATGATTCTGGAAACCGCTTGCGCCATGGCGCCGCCCCCAGCCTGCCTGATTTTTACAACCAGGCCATTGACGGGCTGCGGATCGCGGAAGGTATCGGCTCATGCGGAACTGCCGCCCATCGCCGGCAGCGGGTGGTGGTGGAAGATATCGAGGACCATCCATTCTGGAAAGGATTCAAACCTGCGCGTGAGGTCGGGTTACGCTCCTGCTGGTCCGAACCGGTGATCTCCGCGGAAGGGGACCTGTTGGGAACCTTTGCCGTCTATCACCGCGAGCCGCACTCCCCTGCACCACCAGAGATCAAACTGATCGAGGCGGCGGCCAATCTGGCCAGCATAGCAATCGGGCGCTGCCGGTCCGACGAACAGCGGAAACATCTTGAGGCCCAATTGCACCATGTACAGAGGATCGAGGCCGTCGGCCAGCTGGCAGGCGGGATTGCCCACGATTTCAACAACCTCCTGACGCCCATATTCATCTATGCCGACATGATCCAGCGCAAACTGCCGGACGGAGACCCGCTGACAAAAAAAACAAAGGGTATCATCAGCGCCGCCAATAAGGCCCGCGACCTGACCAAGCAACTGCTCAGCTTTGGCCGCAAACAGTTGCTTACCATGAAGGCCGTGGATCTGAACGAGATTATCGCCACCTTCCACGATATCCTGCGCCGTACTATCCGTGAAAACATCGCCATAGACATGCAGCCGGCTTCGAAGGGAGTCGTTATCTGGGCCGACCGCGGTCAAGTGGAGCAGATCCTGCTCAATCTTGCGGTCAATGCCCAGGATGCCATCGCAGGCAACGGAAAGATCGTTGTGGAAACCGGGCACGTGGTCATCGATAACGAGTACGCCCGGCAACACCCGGGCATGCAGCCGGGCCCCTATGCGTTACTGGCATTCAGCGACAGCGGGTGCGGCATGGGCGACGATACCCTGAGCCACATCTTCGAACCTTTTTTCACCACCAAGCAGATCGGGCATGGCACCGGGCTGGGCTTGGCAACCGTCTACGGCATCGTCAAGCAGCATGAAGGCTATATCGCCGTCAATAGCAGGATCGGAGAGGGAACCGTCTTCAGGATTTATCTGCCGCTGGCCAAGGGGCCGGTCCAGGTATCCGAAGAGGGCGCGCAGTTGGAGGCCCCAAAAGCGATGACTAGAGTCGGCGGTACCATCCTGGTGGTCGAGGACAATGAAATGGTCCGTACCATGACGGTAGAGCTGCTGGAATCGTCGGGCTACCGGGTGATCGTGGCCGAGCTTCCCTCCGTGGCCCAGGAATTGGCAATACAGCATGGGGACGTCATCGAACTTCTTGTGACCGATGTCATCATGCCGGAAATGAACGGCCAGGAGCTGTACGAGACCATCTGTGGCACAATACCCAGCCTCATGGTCCTTTACATGTCCGGATACACCAATGAACTGTTCGTCCATAAAGGAACGCTTGAAGAAAATATCAACTTTCTGCAGAAACCTTTCACAACTGAACGTTTTCTTGAGCGGGTCCGCCAGATGCTTGAATAAAGGTATTCATCGCCAAGGACGAAAAATCCCCCTTAAAGTCCTGGCCCGAGGGGAGGAACTTTAAGGGGGATGAGTTTTCGGGCCTGGACAACGGCGACCGGTCAGTCCTCGAAGTTGCCCTCTGGCCCCTTGTCGCTGACGATTGTTTTCGCGCGCTCAACAATCTGGGAATCGCTCCAGGCGGAGGGGTCCTCGACTCTGGATGCCTTTGCTCCCACATCGTACGATCCCGACTTCAGGATCGCCGCGATGCCCAGCGGCGCGGTGTCCTTGGCGTTTAATACCTCCACCATCATTTTGTAGGCGAAATCCTCGACCCTTTTGGCCATCCGCTCCCTAACCTCCTGCGGCTGGGCCAACAGTTTGTTTTCAAATGGCAGGTTGAGGTTTTTGTAATCGCCCTTTTTCCAGCCTTTCGACTCGGCATGGGCGACCATCTCGGCCCACAGCTCTTCGGTCATCCCCTCACCCTTAACCTTGATGAAGTTGCCGTTGGCGTCCAATTGGGCATTGCCGTAATCGTTAACCTCAAGGCCCCAGGAAATCATCTGCAGGGCAGTGGCCACGTTGGCCTTGGTGGTGGCGGTGCGGTCGGCAATCTCCCGCAGCCGGTCCGAGCTGTTGCCGGAGGTACCGTGCTGAGCCCCACTGACGCTGTAAGGCACGAGCGCCTTGTGGATATCGGCTGTCAGCCCTACCTGGATGCCGGCATCGCTGGCCTCGATGCCGTGGGTGGTGCCGTTGTTGAGGGCGATCCAGTCGGGGAAGATGTTGCGTGCATTGAGGCCCTGGATCAGGAACAGCGCCTCAGGAACGGTGGAAAGCCCCTCTTTTCCCTTGATCTCACCCACCTCGGTTTCCAGACCGGCCCAGGAGGGGATGCAGGGGTTGACAGCAATGTTTGCCAGCAGGTTCTGGTCGTCGGGAAGATGCGAGGCGTCGATGGCTATGGAGGTCATCCCCGCCTCGAACATGGTCGGCACCTCGATCTTGGCGGCGGCCAGATCCTTATCGTTCTTGATCCCGTAATGGTCGGCATGGATGGCTACCGGAACCGTGATCCCCATTTCGTTGCACAGGGCATCCACAATACGGGCCATGTTCCAGTAGTTGACACCGCAATAGGCCTTCTGGCCCCCTTCCGACTTGGCAATTTCTATGATCACGGCCGCATTGGCGCGCTGGGCGGCTTTAAGGACGCCGCGGACAACGAAATAGTTGCGGCCATTGCCGGCCATGGCAATAGCTTTGCCCTTGGCAAGCATTGCCCGGTCGATTACCTTGCCACTGACAATAAGGGCCTTGGAGTTTGGGAAAAGCTTGCTGATATTGGGGGGACGTCCAACCTGAAGCGCTTTTTCGAAATCTGCCGTGTAACCCATGCCAACCTCCCTTTACTTTTATTGTTATTTTTTACTTTAAATAAAATGAAACAGCATTTTATATCATTTGGATCCTGTAATTTCAAGTAAGAATAGGCTATTGCAAGATATTGCCATTACAATTTTTCTGACCGCATCATATCCGCGGCGATAAATCTCCCGCAGACAAAGCAGAAAAAGCCGGCCAGTAACATGGCAAAGGGAGTGATCAGGAGAGCGGAGCGCAAACCCCATTGGTCCGACAGCCAGCCGAGGATGGTTGGCGAAATGGCGTCACCCAGGGCATGGATGAAGAAGATGTTGGTCGCGAAGGCCATGGCGCGCACTGCCGGTTTGGTGACGTTGATTATTACGGTATTCAGAGGCCCGGTATTGAAAAACAGGAAAAACTCGGCGATGAAGATTGCCGCCATGCAGCCGGCAAGCGTATGGGCCAGAAGGGCCATGGCAGCGAACGGCGCTCCGATCAGAAAGCCCCAGCCGGAGATCAGCAGGTACCCATTGGCGCGCTTCTTCTGCCAGCGGTCTCCGAACCAGCCACCCGTCAGGGTGCCGGCTATTCCGGCCAGAACGGTAACCGCTCCGAACAGGATGTTTCCTTTGGCCACATCAAGGTGATGAATGCGATTCAGAAATGAGGGGAGCCATTGGGCCAGCCCACCAATGGCGAATGTCATGGCGGTCATGGCCAAGGTGTTCAAGACAAACGAACGGTTTTTGAAAAGTGATGAATATCCTGTGGCCTTTTCCCCGGCATGACTGTTTCCATCGGCACTGCCTGCGTTGTAGCCAGAGGTGCCGTCGTCCGGCAGGATCTCAATGCCGCCACGGGGCGGTTCCCGCAGCAGCGCAATCGGGATGGCCAGCAACAGGCCCGGAACGCCCACCATGAAAAAGGCGGCATGCCAACCGAACCTGTGTCCCAGCACTCCGCCCAGCAGATACCCCAAGGCGCTCCCCACCGGTATGGCAACGTAGAACCAGGCAAGAACCCTACCTCGCAATTCCTTGGGGAAATAGTCGGAGATCAGTCCCGGCGAAACGGTTCCGAAACTGGCTTCGCCAATGCCAACTGTGGCCCGTGCGGCCAGCAGAGTATTGTAGCCGGCGGCAAAACCTGCCGCAGCTGTGGCCAGGCTCCAGACAACCAGCCCGCTGGAGGCCAGCCGTACCCGGCTCCAGTGGTCACCCAGCCAACCGAAGAAGGGTGCGGAAAGCAGGTAACTGATCATGAAGGCACTACCGAGAAAACCCAGGGCGGTGTCTGTGAGGAGCAAATCGTTCTTGATCAGGGGGAAAACTGCGAACAGGACTTGGCGGTCGATGTAGTTAAGCAGGTTGACCGTCAAAAGCAGCGCTAATGAGTAGCGGCAATAATTGGTGGATAATTTTTTATCAGCCATGTGGTTGGACTTTAAATCTTGCAGGTCAAACCTTTCATGGACTCAAGTTCCTTCACAACCTCGGCGCTCTGGGCGCGGCGTTTCTCCATGTTATCAAACATCTCCACCACCATCTCGCTGACCGATTCCACGGAATTGCGAATCTGGCTGCTGTCCTCCACCTGGCGGGAGGTGGAGTTGACCATTTCATGGGCCATCTCCTTGATTGCCTCGATGGCCCTGGCAATGCTGCGGGTAGCCTTGGCCTGGTCGGTGGAGGCCGCAAAGATGTGGGAGGTCATGGAGCTGATGTCTTCCATGGATTTGGCAACCAACTGAACGCTCGTAACCTGCTCTTCGGTTGCTTGCTTAATCTGCTGAGTCATCTCCATGGAGCAGACCGAACGGTCAAAGATGGCCTTGAGTGACTCGCCGGTGGAATGTCCCAACTGAACACCGCGCTGAACCAGGCTCTTGGTGGAAGTGATATTGCTGGCCGCTGTTTTCGACTCGGACATGATCTCTTCGATAATGCCGGTTATCTCGCCGGTGGAGTGGCCGGTCTGGAGCGACAGGTTGCGGATCTCGTCGGCCACCACGCCGAAACTCTTGCCGTATTCGCCTGCCTGGGCGGCAATGATCGAGGCGTTCAAAGCCAGGAGGTTGGTGCGTTTGGTGATGTCGTTGATCACATTGACGATGTTTTCTATGCGGGTGCTGTTTTCCGCCAATCTCTTGATGGCCTCGTAGGATATCTCGACCGAGCTCTGGATCTCGGCCAGGGAGCCGATGGTCTCGGTCACTACGGCAATGCTTTCATCGGCCTGGGATTTTACCTGGCTCGAAACTTCATGGGATATGGCGGCATTCTGCTCCACATTGCTGATCGTACTGTTGATCTCTTCCATGGCAGCGGCGGACTGATGCACGATTCCAGCCAGGTGGTCCAGATTGTGGGTGACCTGCTCGATAGCAACGGATATCTGGTTCACTGCCGTGCTGGTTTCATCCACCGATGCCATCACACCCTCGGCGGCCGAAGCTATGACAGCAGTGCCGTCCGCCACGGAATCGACGCTTTCCCTCAGATTCATGACATTGCGGGAATAATCGTCACGGCTTCCCAGCAGGAAGGCGAAGGAGCTTTCCATTTCGCTGGTCAGGGTGTCGATGGAGGTCAGCAGGTTGATGCGGGTGATGGCCGAGGCAACCTGATCGGCAAAGAGCATGATGGTGTCCACGTCGGAATCGTTCAGTGACCGGCGGCTGGATTTGTTGTCGATGCAAAACACGCCGATGGCCCCGCCTTTGACCACGATCGGACAGATGACGAAGCTCCTGGAACGGAGAGGAGCAAGGTTGTTGTAAGGCGGCTGAAGGTGGTAATCGTCGGGATAGCGGGCAATGTCGTCGATCAGGTAAACCTTTTTTTCGGTCATGCTTTTGTAGATCACGCCGATGCTGGGATCAACTGGAAGGGTTACGCCAACGGAGCTGAAGTGGTCCGTGCCGGCAGTGGTGACAAAGTGCAGTTGGCCACCGTCCTGGTTGGTCATCAGGATGTTGACCCGTTCGTAACCCAGTACTTCATGCAACCCCTCGGCACACAGCAGCAGGATCTCATCCAGATTGAGCGATGTCTGGATCTTGCTGCTGATGTGATGAAAGTTCTTTATATTGTTGTCCAACACCCGGTAACGGTTTTCAAAAACCTCCTTTTGTGAAGCCACTTCCTTGTGGAGAACATCGAGTTCAACAGCACGCTCGCGCAGTTCGTCGCCATTTTTGCCGATCAGATAGCCCAGGGTGCAGAGGACTGAAGCGGTCCCGAATCCCATGTAGTTGTAGATGGCAAAATGCTCCATGTTGCCGACGATATCATTGAAGACCTGGCCAAAGAGGGTCTGGTTGCTGTCATAGAAGAATATCAGCCTGATTATGGCCCAGCAGATGGGTGCGCTGATGCCGAGCATGAAGCCGGTAACGGAAAACAATATGGAATGTCTTTTCATTATGCAATCCTTGTGAACAAAGGCTCTTCTTTTATTTCTCGGCAGCGATCTTGGCGTCTATGGAGTGGTAGATCTCTTCCATTACCTTCTCGGCATCGTCGATATTATAGGCAATAATGTTTTTCAGGTGGGTGTATGAATCCAGGTCGATCTTCTCGAAACTGAAGCCAAGGCCATTGTCGGTTGCCCGGCAGACCTTGCCGTCGAAGGAAACGGATATCTCGGGGGAGGTGCCGTTCAGGACAATGGTTATCTCCACCATATCCCCCACAGCCAAGCGCTCCTCGGTAAGAAGGAACATGCCCCGCATGCTGAGGTTTTCCACGTTACCCTGGAACTGGCGCTCGGCAGTCTTGATGGTGGCTGCCACACGGAAATTAACACGGGAGAATTGTCTGGTGCTCATGCTGAACCTCCATGTAAATGCGGCGTTCCGTGATTACGTGCCTAACACAACTCCAGCACGCCGCACCCGGAACGCAGTACGGAAATTACGCCTTGCCTGCCGACCCCAGTACTGTCTCGTTCTTGTGTTTCACCAGCCTGACCAGTTCCTTGCGGGCTTCGCCCAGGTATTTGCGCGGGTCGAATTCCTTTGGGTCCAGGGCCATGCATTCACGGATCTTGGCGGTAAAAGCCAGGCGGCCGTCTGAATCTATGTTGATCTTGCAGACAGCCGATGCCGCGGCAAGACGCAGTTGATCCTCGGGCACTCCCACCGCGCCATCCAGCTTGCCGCCATAGTTGTTGATCATTGCCACGTACTCCTGAAGAACCGATGAAGCGCCGTGGAGAACGATCGGAAAGCCCGGAATCCTCTTTGCGCACTCATCCAGGATGTCGAAGCGCAACGGCGGCACTGACTCGCCAGGCTTTAGCTTGAATTTGTAGGCGCCGTGGCTGGTACCGATAGATATTGCCAGGGAATCCACACCGGTCTGACTGACAAAATCCTCAACCTCTTCCGGCTTGGTGTAGCTGGAATGCTCGGACGATACCTCGTCCTCTATGCCGGCCAGGACACCCAGCTCAGCTTCGACACTGACGTCATATTGGCGGGCATACGCCACCACCTTTTGGGTAAGCGCGACATTGTCATCATAGGGGAGGTGGGAACCGTCGATCATCACCGAAGAGAAGCCGCTGTCAATACAGGACTGACAGAGCTCATAAGAATCGCCGTGATCCAAGTGGAGGCAGATCGGGATATTCGAGCCCATCTCGCGGGCCATCTTTACTGCTCCCATGGCCATATAACGCAGCATGGTCGCATTGGCATAGCTGCGGGCGCCCTTGGAAACCTGGACAATTACCGGAGAGCCGGTCTCGACACAGGCGGTGATAATTGCCTGGAGCTGTTCCAGATTATTGAAGTTATAGGCCGGGATGGCGTATTTGCCGACCATGGCCCTTTGAAACATATCCTTGGTATTTACCAGCCCCAACTCGGCGTAGTGTACTTTCTCTCTTTCCATAGTACCCCCACAAAATATCAATACATAACAAGCGGCGCTATCAACGTGAATACCAATGATCCTTGTTCCGAATAAAGCCGTATATAAATATCACGTAAATGCCGCAGAATCAAGGAGTAAACCGTGCACTTCCCTGTTGCCAGCAGTGGGTGAGTTGCCTATAATGGCTCCCTTGGAGAACATTGATGATCGAAAAAATTTCATTCTCACCCGAACTACTGAAAACCCACTGCATCGTCGATGTGCGCACCCCGCTTGAGTATGCGGAGGACCATCTGCCAGGAGCCATCAACATCCCCATTCTGACCAACGAAGAACGCGTGGAGGTCGGCACCATCTACAAACAGGTCGGACCGCAACAGGCCCGGGTGCGCGGACTCGAACTGACCTGCGGACGTTTCAGTGGAATGGTGGCCGAGATAACCTCCCGGGCAGCAGGACGTCCGATTTTGGTCTACTGCTGGCGAGGCGGCCTGCGCAGTCTTTCCATGGCGATCCTGCTTGAGACGACCGGCTGGCCTGTTGCCCAACTGCGGGGTGGCTACAAGGCCTTTCGCAACCATGTGACCGCATATTTCGCGGCCTTTGATCCCCAGGCGCCGCTGATCGTAATCCATGGCATGACCGGCACCGGCAAGACAACATTCATCAACAATCTTGATTCCGAAGCCTGGACCGTGATCGACCTGGAGGGACTGGCATGCCACCGCGGCTCGGCCTTCGGAGAGCTTGGCATAGCCCAGGAACTGAGCCAGAAACGCTTTGACACCCAACTGTGGAGCGCCTTTCATGACGCCCCGGACGACCGGCCGATCGTTCTGGAGGGGGAGAGCCAGCGTATCGGCAAGATCTCGCTGCCGGGCAGGGTCTACGAGGTCATGGCCAACAGCTGCAAGGTCTGGTGCCACGCCTCGCTGGAAACCCGCGTCAAAAGGCTGGCACAGGAATACGCCCGGCAAGAGTACCGCGAGGAAATGGCGGCCGCTCTGGAGCGCATAAAAAAAAGGCTCGGCGGCCAGCGCCATGCCGAGCTGAAGGGACTGCTGGCATCATGGGATGTTGAAGGGTTGGGGAGAGGTTTGATCGAGCACTATTATGACAAACTCTATTACAAACACCGCCCCTGGACGCCTGACACGGAAATCGACCTGGAGGATTTCGGCGAGGCGGAGCGCCAGTTGGTGGTGTTCTGGCAACTGCGCTGTCAAGGGCTTTGACATCCGCTCATACCGGCGCTAAGATTATTCACGACAGGTGCAACTACTGATAAACCCGCGGATTTATCATGATTCGGCCTGTGCCCATGTCAGGCTTGCACGATTGACAACATTCCATGGCGGAGACCCAAATGATCCGTATCGTCTTGGCAGCAGCTATTTTATCGCTATTCCTTTCCGGCTGTGCCCATGTAATGAGCGCGGAAAACTTGAAACTGGTCGACCGTTCAATCAGATACAAGGATTTGAACGCCCATCCCGAGACCTATGTGGGCAAGACGGTGCTGGTGGGTGGCATTATTGCCGGGGTCAAAAGCAGCGGTGATGTGACCATGCTGGAGGTGAGCGAGTTGGAGCTGTTCAAGAACGAGGTCCCCAACGAAGATTCGCCTGCAGGGGGACGGCTTCTGGCCATCAGCTCCGAGCTGATCGATCCGGCAAGCTACCGGCTGGGCAAACTGGTTACCATCATCGGCGAAGTCAAGGGGCAGCAGGTAATGAAGATCGATGATACAGATCGTTCTTACCCCCTCATCGCCGTCAAGGAACTGCGCCTGTTCCGGCCATCCGAGCAGTCAACCGAAATTGTCAATCCCTACCAGAACCAGTACGGCGACCAGAAGTTCCTGGGGAGGCCGCCGGGACTTTCTGGCGGCGAACCGGGGAGCCCGTACTGATATAAGCATATGCACTGTGGCGCAGCGCGCTGGAACCGCGCCGCCTCCCCTACCTGGTATGCCCCATCTTCACGAAACTCACTGCAGAACCAACTCCCCACCGGCCTCCGGAATCCGCTGCGCACCGAAATTTTCCACACCCCATTGCAGTATCTCCCCGCAGCCCGCTCCGGCAAGCCCCTTTGGCGGGTCTTGCCCCAGGAAACGCAATACCGCCATCAGCAAAGCCCCGTCCCTGCCCCGGAAACTCCCCAAGCGATGCGAAACCAGATTGTCCCGCTTGCTCAGCTTGGCTCCGCCCGGGCCGGTCACCAACGGCAGATGGCAGTACTGGGGCCGTGGATAGTTCAACATTTGCTGAAGATGGATTTGACGCAGGGTTGACGGCAGCAGGTCGTCGCCGCGCACCACCTGGGTTACGCCGGTCAGAAAATCGTCCACCACCACTGCCAGCTGATAGGTAAACACGCCATCGGCGCGCCTCAGGGCAAGGTCGCCGTAACTGCGGAACAGGTTCTGGCAAACCCGCCCCTTGCGGAGGTCGTCGAAACAGAGCTGCTCATCCGGCACGCGGGTCCGCCAGGAGCGGATGACTCCCCCCTCCCGCATCCCCTGGCGACAGGTGCCCGGGTAGGGGATGGCGTCGTCTTCGGGATGGGGCGCAGAGGCTGCCAGGGCGATCTCGCGGCGTGAACAGCAGCAGGGATAGATCGCCCCTTCTTCGGCCAACGCTTCGAACGCCTCCCGGTAAGCATCGCCGTTGCGGCTCTGCCAGGCAATCTCACCGTCCCAGGTAAGGCCGAACGATTCCAGGGTAGCCAGGATATCATCGACCATGCCCGGCACTTGGCGCGGTGTATCCAGATCGTCGATGCGCAGCAGCCAGTGGCCACCGGCGGATTTGGCCATCAGCCAGCTCCCTACGGCAGTGGCCAGGGAGCCGGTGTGCAGGGCCCCAGTGGGTGACGGCGCAAACCGCCCGATTATCGGAAGCAAATCAGATGATCGATCCACAACGAAACCTTATGTGCTATTTAACGGCTTCGCAAAAAGCTCCAGATGCAAGGCTTGCGAATCCTGAGGAATGAGGCGTAGCAGCGCTACGCCGCAGTGACGAAGGGTGAGCGTAACGCAGCAGATGGACTTTTTCCGAAGCCGTTATGCGAAGGAGCAGCAGTAGTCGGCCACTGTCGCCACCTTCATCTCAAACACCGAATTGGCAGGCACATTGAAGGCCTCGCCACCCGCAACCTTTTTCCAGGCCGTATCGCCCTTCATCCGCCATTCAAGATCGCCGGAAAGTATCTCCATGATCTCCGCGGCGCCCGTGGCGAATTCATACTCGCCAGGCTGCATGACACCCAGGGTCTTTTTGCTGCCGTCGGCGAACTGGACGGTATGGCTGGCAACCTTGCCGTCAAAGTAGATATTGGCTTTTTTCACAACTGTCACATTCTTGAATTCCGACATGGTGTCTCCTTGAGTTTTTGGTACGTTTATAACCGCGGCCAGCGGTCCATGGCAAATAAAAAAAGCCCGTCGCGCTTTCCGTGACGGGCTGTAATGTGATGCAGACGCCAGTTGTATTATCTAGTTGAACGTGCCCCGCAGGATCTCCGCCCGCCAGGTTATGGCAGTCTGTCTCGTGACCGGGGATTCGGTCAAGTCCGGTATGATCGTCGGCATGGCGATCCGTACCCGCCCGTTGTTGATCTCGGCCAGCGAACGGGCCGATTTGGTGACGCCATAAGCCGCACCCACCAGGACACCGGCAGCCGCGCCATAGCCCATATTTTCAAGATGGTCAGCCGGCTTCTTGGTAAATGCCATGAAGGCTGCGCCCACCAGAGCCCCCACCGCACCACCGTAGAAGGCATCCTGAAAAATTTCCTTGAAGGTATTATCATCGGCAAATGCGGATGTAGACATGCTCAGCATGGAAACTATGGTCATCAGGGAGATGATGCGGAGGATTTTTTTCATAGGCACGGACCTCGTCAGCAAAATCGTTTTTAGATATTAAAACTGGGTGCAAGTATAGCGCCAAACAAACACAAAAGAAAGCATGTTATGCAACCACCTTATTTAACAACAATTATTACCTTCACCTTCCTAATGCGGTGCTGCGGGCGCACCATTTTGGTGAGGCAATAACAAATCAGTGTGTTCTTTTAGACACAGTTGTGTTGTTTTTGGAACCGATCAATGCCTTTGCCAAACTCAGCTCCTCTTCTTCGCTGCTGACCTTGCCGTCCAGCCACGCCGCCAGCAAAAGCTCCTTAACATCCCGAAAGCGAGGCCCCACCGTCAGCCCCATGGCCTTGAGCGTATTGCCGTCAAGCATGCAACTCACCTGTCGCAGCCGGGTCAGATAGAGGGAAACATACCGCTTGACCTCCTCGCGAGTCGCTTTTGCAGAGAGGTAGAGCAGGATCTCGATGGGCAAGTCGCGGAACCAGTCATGGATTTCGCTGTTGCGGACCTCCGAACTTCGCTTCAACCTGCGCTGGATGACGTCCAGGATGCTCAGGGCATGGCGGCGGTGGGCGGAAACCCTTGCCACCAAGCGCCCTGGGATCGCCAGGCGCCGGCAGGCGTCCAGAAACTCCTCATGCCTGAGCCCATCGCACAGGGCAAGGTAATAGACCTGCCACCGCTCACAGCGGTCTTCCAGGTAGAGCAGATGGAACCAGGCCAGAACCCGGGTAGTCTCCTGTATGACCCGCTCGGTCTCGGGAATCATCTTCAGGGCCGGGTGAATGAAGCGGAGCAGACCAAGGGCCGAGGTGCGTCCGATGGCGCCCATCGGCGCCTTCTCCTCCAGGATCAGCACCAGTTCATTTAGCAGCCGCTTGCCCCCTACCCGTTCCAGTACATTCATCCGCACGGCGTTCCGGATCAGGTTTTCGGTATGGGGAGCGATCCGGAAACCGAGCCGCTGCTCGAAGCGGATCGCGCGGAACACCCGGGTCGGATCCTCCACGAAGGAGAGATTGTGCAGTACCCGGACCACCCCTTCCTGGAGATCCTGCTGGCCGCCGAAAAAATCGGTCAGCCGCCCGAAACTGTCGCTGTTGAGGGCAAAGGCCAGGGTGTTGATGGTAAAGTCCCGGCGGTAGAGATCGTGCCTGAGTGAGGAACGCTCCACGATGGGAAGCATGCCGGGGGACTCGTAGTACTCCAGACGGGTGCTGGCCACGTCGATCTTGCTTTCGTCCGGAAAGATCACCACGGCCGTGCCGAACTTGTGGTGGCTGCGGACCCGGCAGCCGTGAGCCGCGGCAAAGCGCTCGGCAAAAAAGATGCCGTCACCCTCCACGGTCACGTCCATATCCAGGTTTTTTACCCCCAGCAGCAGGTCCCGGACAAACCCTCCCACCGCATAGACCTGCAATCCCAGCTCGTCTCCGGTCTTACCGAGCTCGCGCAGCAGCGAACTGGTGGCGGCCGGCAAACGCTTGGCGATCATGCCGACTATGGAGCGGCTTTTCGGGGCATACGCCAACGACTCCACATCGTAAAGCGCCTCGGTCTGCCCGCCGCGCCCTCCGTACATATGGCGCAGCAGGTCGGTACGGGTCACCGCACCCGCCAGGCGTTCCCCATCGAAGACCGGCACAAAGCGGCGGTTCCCCCCGATCATGTATTCCTGGATATCGGACAGCAGTGTGCCGGGGATGGCCCGCATGAACTCCGTATGCATGAAATCGCTGGCCGGCGACGCGCCCAGACCGTGATAAAGCCCCTTTTCCACGATCTTGCGCGAGATGATGCCGATCATCCGCTCCCCGTCCATGACCGGCATGGCATTGCAGTTGTAGCGGGTGAGCAGTTCGCGGGCCTCGGCGATGGAAACGTCGGCCGGCATGGTCTTTACCGGGGCAGACATGATGTCAGAGGCCGTTACCCGCGTGCTGACCACCACCCGCAACAACTCTTCCAGGTGTTCCAGCACCTGCTTCAGAGATTGGTCCCGGACCGCGGCCGAGGCGGCCGTGGCATGACCGCCGCCATGGAAGCGGCGCAGGATCTCGCCCACGTTGACCTCGGGCACCCGACTGCGGGCCACCATGTAGACGCGGTTTTCCATCTCCACCACCAGGAACAGCGCATCCAGGTTCTCCATGTCCCGCATCATATGGGCCAGGGCCGCAATATCGCCGATATATTCATCGCAACTGGCATGGGCAATGGAAACATTGACGCCGTTGATGCCGGTGGTCTTGAGGGTCTTCAGCAGTACGTTCAGCAGCTCGACCTGCTGGGTAGTCAGTTCCTGGGAGACGAAATCCGAGACGATGTTCAGCCGCGCTCCCTGCCCCAGAAGCCAGGCAGCAGCCAGGAAATCGTCCCGGGTGGTGGAGGGGAACAGCAGGCGACCGGTATCCTCGTAGATGCCGAGCATGACCAGGGTCGCCTCTTCGGGGGTGAGCGTCAGGCCGTGCTCCATGAGGATACCCGCCAGAATCGCCGATGACGAGCCGCTGGCCCGGATGACGCCGCCGGTGGGCTGGATGCTGCGCTCGGTCACGGGATGGTGGTCGTAGATGTGGATTTCCAGGCCCGGGCGGCCGATGATCTCCTCGAAGCGCCCGATGCGGCCACTGTGTTGGCAGTCCACAACGATCAGGCGGGTCACTGCGGCCAGGTCCATATCCTTGACACGGGTTGCAGCCGGGAAGTACTCGGGATGGCGGGCAAGAAAGTCGCGCACCCCCTTCTCGTGGGACCCGGGGAAGGAGATCAGGGCGTCGGGATAGAGCCGGGCTGCCGCGACCATGGAGCCCAGGCAGTCGAAATCGGTATTGACGTGGGTGGTGATGACGTCCATGAGGTAGATCCAAGACCCCGGATTGATTGTGGATGGATTGCGTGCCGGCCGGGTACCGCTCTTTCGTACCGCCGCACCTGCTGAAAGCCTACCAGAGATCACATTAATCGAACAGTAGAAAATGAAAGACCGTATCCGTGCCGGGAGGCGGTATGTAGGACCAGGCGCGGGATGAGAGGAGGCAAAGGTGGCACTGGTTGCAGCACCTTTTCTTTTATGCTATTACCGTCTCAGGAGAACCGGTATGGCTCTCGTAGCGTTCGATGGCATGGAAAAATTTGCCGCCGAAGGCTGCCAGCTGGTTGTCAGGGGGGGGGTATGTCAACACCACTTATTATTTTGGCTTCGATTCTTGCGGTTTTTGCATTAATTCTTATTCCGCTTATGATGTATAAGAGTGGCCAACAGAATCCCGGCCAGCATGCCCACGGAAGTCAGCGAAACAAGCATCAAAAAAAGAAAAAGAAACGATGACCCGGTCAGGTTTTCCCACTTAGGCTTTCATCCGTAAACTCCGGATGGGAATTGTTGGTTTCCGATTTGAGAAGGGGGCAAGGTGTCATTGCAGGAGACACTGATGCCCTTTTTCGTTTCACAAGGCCGCGGAGTGGACATGAAAGACCATCTCCCATGTCCAGCCCCGTGGTTTATAACGCTCTCTTGTGGTTTATTCGACTTTGACAAATTTCCCTTTTTCGCCGCATTTTTCACATTTTTGCGGCTTGCAGCGTCCTTCTTTGGAATAGCCGCACGCACATTTCCAGGTTGCCATACAGTCACCTCCCCTCAATTGAATTGAGTACTGACACGCCAACGTGAACAGCCTCCCCACACGCTTAAGCAGGTTACCGACTTAACCGCGCCGCCGAAACCGCACGCAACGGCTTCAGGAAGCCACCTCCCGGAAGCGGCGCACCGCCTCGGGTATCATTTCGGCGTGGATATTGCCGAAAGCCAGCCGCAGATACCCTTCCAGGCCTGGTCCGAAGACCTCGCCCGGCAGACATAGGATGCCGGCCTCGTCCACCAGGCGCTTGGCGGCCTGACGACCGGTCAGGCCATCGAACGGATGCCGCACCCAGCCGAAAAACGCCCCGCTGGCCGCCAGTTGGAACCGATTGCCCGGTTGCGTGAACTCGGCCCGGAACAGGTCATGGCGTTCGGTCATCATCACGCGGTTGGCCGCCACCCAGGCACCGAGCCGTTCCACGCCGAACTTGACGGCCAGCTGGGTGATGCGAGGCTGGCAAACCACCATGGTGTCCTGGGCCTTGAGGGCCTGGTGGATGAATGCCTTGGAGGCGGCCAGCAGCCCGGCCCGATAGCCGGTCAGGGCAAAGGTCTTGCCGAAGGAGGCGATATGGATAAAGTGATCGCCCCACCCCGGGCTGGTAAAAAGTTCGTGGGGCCGGCTGCCACCCGGGATGAATTCGTTGTAGGTTTCGTCCAGGACCAGGGCAATGTTGCGCTGCCGGGCCAGATCGCAGAGCTCGGCCAGCAGCCCGGGCGGGGTGATGGCGCCGGTGGGGTTGCTGGGGGAGACCAGCAGGATGGCGCGGGTCCGGGAGCTGATCAAGGATGCGATCCGCGTTGTTGACGGCAGTCCGTGTCCGGCCTCGTCAAAGGGGGCGAAGACGCAACGGATTCCCAGCATCTCCAGTGCCATGGCATGGTCGAAGTAGCAGGGCGCCTGTACCACCACCTCGTCCCCGGCGCGGCAGAGGGTGATTATGGCCAGCCAGAAAGCCTGGCTGGCGCCGATGGTCAGGCACAGTTCGGCCGGGGTGATGAGCGCGCCGTATTTTTCCCGGTAATAGCCGCAGATGGCGGACAGCACCTCGGGCAGCCCCTCGTCCGGCGAATACCTGGAGGTCTGCGGGTCATGCAGCAGCCCGCCGAGATGCTCCACCAGCTCCGGTGCCGGTGGGTAATCGGGCACGGCTTGGCACAGGTCGATCAGCGGCAGACCGCCCTCCGGACGGGCGGCCAGCCACCCCTTCACCTCGGAGATGGGGGGGAAATGCACCTTCCCGATCAATCCCGATATGGCATAGTTCATGATACCTCCGGCCACCACAGCTTAACAATATTTAATCTATACACATTTGCTTTTATTTTTCGCATCTTATACTATTCATTAAAACAAGTCGGGACCGGTTTTTAACGACTCAAATCGCAAAACATTCTTTTGGAGATTTATATAGCACTGTTTTAAACCTTGTGAAAGGGATACGGATGAACGAGCTGATACGGATACTGACTCAGTTCGGCGGTGGCAGGGGTGGCGGGCCGAACAACGATGTGGTGCGTTTCCTGCTGGCCGCCTTCTTCTGGTGCGTGCTCTCCTTTATCGCCAGCCGCGAATGGCGGCGTGAAAACAAACGGCGCGACCTGTACGTGGGGCTGGCGGCACTGCTCGGTCTCTGCCGCGAGATATTGATGTTCACGGCCGAATACGGAAGTTACCGTGGCGTGGTCTCCTTCGACTTCATGTACCGCTACTATCCCCCCCTCGAACATGCCGCCACCATGTTGTCGTGCATCGTAATCGCCTTTGCCTTTCTGCAACAAGTCCGGATAAACAGCCGGTTTGCCGCATGGTATCTGTGGCTGGCCACGGCAATCACCGCGACAATCTACCTGGTCACCGCTGTGGACTGGCAACGTTACCTGGTCGCCAACCCCGGTACCTCCTTTGGCCTGTATGGTGGCGACCTGGCCTTCCGTCTGGCAGCCTCGCTCATCATGGCCACGGCACTGGCTGCCTTTATCTGTGCCAGACAAAGCGGAAAGTTTGTCCCGAAACTCCTCTTGCTGGGGTTCTCCTTCTTTTTGCTGGACGATCTCCTGATGATCCTCAATCTGGTCACCCATGAAAACTTGGTGTCCATGATTTCCCCCATCCGCCACAACTTCCACATCTGGGCCATCCCGCTGCTGACTGGCACCTATTGGGCCGAACTGCACCACCGCATCAAGGAAGCCGGCAATTTCGCCTATGCCGTAATCGATGCCCTCTCGGCCCAGATCTGTGTTCTGGACAACGGGGGGAATATTATCGCGGTCAATCGAAGCTGGCGCATGGCTGACCTTGCCAACCTGCCCATATGGCTCCGCTCTAACGAAGGTGACAATTATTTCAAAGTTTGCGAGGAAACATCTGGTGAACACAACGATCGCGCCAGGGACCTGACAGCCGGAATACGTAGCGTTATGGATGGGTCAAGGCAGGAGTTCAGCCTGGAATACCATCTATTCGTCTCGGGAAATAATCGCTGGTTCCAGGCCAAGGTCACGCGCTTCTCCGGCCAGGAACCCTCATGTATCGTGATTGCCCATGAAGACATCACCGATCTCAAACTGGCCGAGGAAGACGCCCGTTTACAGGGAATGCAACTCCTCACCCTTCACCGTGTTTCCGAGATCACGGCCAATGCCGACAACCAGGAGGACGCCTTTCATACCATCGTTGCGGAGATTGCCATCGCCACCCGTTTCCCGATGGTAGCCATCGAGATGTGCGACCGGGACCGTCAGGTAATGATCTTCAAAGGGAGCATCGGATTTTCCCGGGAACAGGACACAGGGCATGAAATCCCGCTGGACCGTACCCCGGCCGGGATAGTGGTCCGCAGTGGGGAGCCGCTGGTGGAGACCCATGTCCGGGAGCATCCGGAGTATGATTATGAGTTGCTGACCCGGCACGGCATTCAGACCTTTGTCTGCGTTCCCATGATCTCCAGCGAGCAGGTCATCGGCACGATCTGCCTGGCCAATCCCGCCGAGATCCCGGTCAACGAGCAATTCGTCAACTGGATGGCCAGCCTGGCCAACTCGGTGGCTGCCATGATCGAGCGCAAACAGGCCGAGGACGCCCTGCGCTACAGCGAGGAACGCTACCGCTCCCTGGTGGAAAATATGCCGGTCGGCATTACCATGGTCAATAACCAGTACCGGATCGTCATGGTCAACCAGACCCAGGCCGACCTGTTCCGGCGACCGGCCGAATCCTTTGTCGGGCACCACTGCTTCGAACTTTTCGAAAAACGTGAGCAGACCTGCCCCCACTGCCCTGGGGCGACTTCCATGAACACCGCCGAAATCGCCAGGGTGGATACGGAGGGTATCCGGGATGACGGCAGCCGCTTCACTGTCCGCATCCATGCGGTACCGATCTTCGACGCCAAGGGTGCTGCCACCGGGTTTGTGGAGGTAGTTGAGGACATCACGGAGCGCAAGCAGGCCGAGGATGCCCTGCGCTACAGCGAAGCCCGTCTGATCGAGTCCCAGCGGGTGGCCGGCATCGGGCATTATGAATTTCATATCGCCAGCGGCACCTGGACCAACTCGAAAGAGCTGGACAACATCTTCGGCATCGATGAGGGATACGAAAAGGATGTGCAGGGGTGGCTGCGGATCGTCCATCCCGACGACCGGCAAGCGATGTCGGAGTATATTACCGAACAAGTGATCGGCGCACAGCGGAGCTTCAACAGGGAATACCGCATCCAGCGCGTCAACGACCAGGCAACGAGATGGGTCCACGGTCTCGGACAACTGGAATTCGACGGCAATGGCGACCTGCTGCTGATGTTCGGCACCATCCAGGACATTACCGATTGGAAATTGGCCGAACAGCAGCGCAGCCTGCTGGAACAGCAGATCCTGCACACCCAGAAGCTGGAGAGCCTGGGGGTGCTGGCCGGCGGCATCGCCCACGACTTCAACAATATCCTGCTGGCCATCATGGGGCACGCCGAGCTGGCCCTGATGCGGCTCAACCCCACCTCTCCGGCCCGGGACAACCTGCTCAAGATCGAACAATCGTCCCAACGGGCCGCCGAACTTGCCCGCCAGATGCTAGCCTACTCGGGCAAGGGCAAATTCATCGTCGAACCGATCGATCTGGGGGAACTGGTCACGGACATGACCCACATGCTGGAGGTTTCCATCTCCAAGAAGGCGATCCTGCGCATCAACCTCGCTTCCAATCTCCCCCCGGTGGAAGCGGATGCCACCCAGTTGCGCCAGGTGCTGATGAACCTGGTCATCAACGCCTCGGAGGCCATTGGCGAAAAGAGCGGGGTAATCGCCATAACAACGGGCGCCATGCAGTGCGACCGCCGCTACCTGGCCCAGACCTGGATCAACGAGCAGCTTGAAGATGGTTTCTACGTCTATGTGGAGGTGGCCGACACCGGCTGCGGCATGGATAAAGAGACCCTGGCCCGCATCTTCGACCCGTTTTTCACCACCAAATTTACCGGGCGCGGCCTGGGCATGGCGGCCGTGCTGGGTATCGTCCGGGGGCATCACGGCGCCATCAAAGCCTACAGCGAGCAGGGCAAGGGCACCACCTTCAAGATGCTCCTGCCGGCGGCAGCGGGCCATTTCTCGCAACTGCGCAAAAACGACGTAGCTGACAAACTCTGGCACGGCAGCGGCACCATCCTCCTGGTCGATGACGAAGAGACCATCCGCGCACTGGGAAGCGAGATGCTGAAAACGCTGGGATTTCAGGTTGTGACGGCCGACGACGGCCGGCAGGCCATCGATATTTACCGGCAGAGGCAGGAGGAGATCGCAGCGGTAATACTGGATCTGACCATGCCACACATGGACGGCGAAGAGGCGTTCCGGGAATTGCGACGTATTCGGGCCGACGTCCGGGTGGTCATGTCCAGCGGCTACAACGAAATGGAGGTAAGCCAGCGCTTTCTCGGCAAACGGCTGGCTGGATTCATCCAGAAACCGTACAAACTGGCCGAACTTAGCACGATCCTCAAGCAGGCCATGGAGGCCTGATGCCATGGCTCACGGCACGACCCGCACCACCGACTCCGCCACGCAGGCCGGCTTTGCCTCACCTTCTATCTCCACGGTGAGCAGATAGGTAAACTGCACACCCTCGGGCAAAAGATCAACCTGGTTCAAATGAGTTTTGGCGCGGATGCGGGAGCCGGCCTTCACCGGGGCCGGGAAACGCACCCGATTAAGCCCGTAGTTGATCCGCAGGCGCATGCCGGGATAATTCCTCTCGAAAAATCCGGGGGCATTGCTCTCGGTCAGAAACGGCAGCAACGACAGGGTCAGATAGCCGTGGGCAATAGTGGCGCCATAGGGGGAGTCCCGGCGCGCCCTCTCCGGATCGGTGTGGATCCACTGCCGGTCGCCGGTGGCAGCGGCAAAGGCATTGATTCTTTCCTGGTCCACGGTCAGCCAAGGCCCGCAATGGATCTCGCCGCCGACCTTGGGCTGATACAGCGCAATAAGCTCTTCAACAGCGCCCATGTCCTGATTCCCCTTTCTTCCTGCAATAAATTGATTGCCAACAGGTTCGATGCTATGCTATCGCAGATTTTAGTAAGTTAGAAATTATTTTCTGCGGCATTATGCAGTAAATAATTTCGTGAACGCACTTATCCCGTTTTTCGGGGCTAGTAAGTTAGAAATTATTTTCTGCGGGTGTTATGCAGCAAATGATTTCGTGAACGCACTTATCCCGCCTGTCGGGGCCTGAATGGAGACAATTGATGAAGCTGCATGAGGATTTGAAGGCACTGGGTACAGGAGGCAAAACCACCTACACCTATGACCACCCCGATGCCGGGTTGCTGGAGGCATTTCCCAGCCCCTTTGCCGAACCTGTGCTGAACCCTGCCGGCGTAATCGGGACGATCCACATCGAGTGCCCCGAATTTACCTGCCTCTGCCCCATGACCGGCCAGCCCGACTTCGCCAAAATCGTGATCGACTATCAGCCGGACAGGCTCTGCGTGGAAAGCAAGAGCCTCAAGCTCTACCTGGGGTCATTCCGCATGCACGGAGAATTCCACGAGGCCGGCGTCAACCGCATCTGCAACGACCTGGTCAAGCTGCTCGATCCGCTCCATGTGACGGTCAGAGGCGAATTCACCCCCCGTGGCGGCATCCCGTTCTGGCCAACGGCCGAGTATCGGAAAAAATAGGACAACAACAGTAAAAAGGAGATTTGTGTACCATGTTCACCACATCTGATTTCAAAAAGGGGCTGGTCATCCAACTGGACGGCGCCCCCTGCCTGATCGTCGACGTCACCGTCAGTTCGCCAACAGCCCGCGGGGCCAACACCATGGTCAAGACCAAGTACCGCAACCTGATCACCGCCCAGGTGCTTGAAAAGACCTTCCGCTCGGGCGACAAGGTGGACGAAGCCGACTTCGAGCGCCACAAGGGGCAATACCTCTATGCCGACGGCAGTCGCGGGGTCTTCATGGACCTGGAAAATTTCGAGCAGTTCGAGATGGAGGAAGAGGCCTTCGAGCCGCTGGCCCCTTACCTGCTGGAAGGCACCGAAGTGGTTCTCGGGCTGTTCGAGGGCCGGATGGTAAATGTGGAGCTACCCATGACCGTCGAACTGACCGTAACCGAAACCGCACCGGTGATGAAGAACGCCACCGCCACTGCCCAGACCAAAGAAGCCATCCTGGAAACCGGCCTCAAACTGCAGGTCCCCCCCTACCTGGAGTCTGGCGAACGCATCAAGGTCGATACCCGCGACGGCCGCTTCATCTCCAGGGCTTAGGAGCCGGATTTCTTGTACACAACACAAGTGTAAAGTTTCTTTACGTTTGCGCAAAGCCGCGCCAACAGGCGGTTTGACCACCTTAATTAAAAATAGTGTAAAGAACCTTTACACTATCAATACAAGAGTGATAACGGTCAGTTAGCGCAATTCGCCGCGCAAATGTAAAGAAGCTTTACACATTTTTTCCTCAAAACACCCACCGCTTCCCTCCCCAAACAAGACTACCCCCTGCAAACGCCCATTCCATGGTAACCCGCAAGACTCGGCACGAATCTTGATTATGTATACGGTATACATCATTTCTGATCCGGATGCGGACGGCCCTTGGGCCGCCGCTACAATGCGACTGCCGAAAAATCACTTGGCACATCAGGGAGAGCCGATATATGACCTACCGAACCTCCGCAAAGACCGACCAGAACCCGGACCACCAACGCAACTGCCTGATCAAGCGCGTCATTCTCGACGTGTTGCTGGCACACAAAATTCAACCAGGCGACTCCATAGACGTTATCCGTGCCGAACATGAAATCAAACAAAAAGGGATCAACAAAAGCGAATTCAGCGAGGCAATGGTGCAGCTTCTGGATCTGGGCCTGATCGAGATGCAGGGGAACGCGTTCTGCCTTACCCAGGCCGGTTTTCATGCCTTCAAGCAGGATGAACAGGGTGGGCATGCCTGATTGGCAGGCAATTCAGGGTAATGGAATGCGCCAGGAAGTCACATTGACTCAAGGATTCAGGAGGAAGCAGTGAAGAAAGGCTCCGTTTTATTGGCAATGGCAGCAGGACTATTACTAACCGGCACGGCGCATGCCGCCGGGAAGCCATATATCGGCATTGCCGGCGGTCTCATGCTGCCCAGTGACAGCAACCTTGCCAATAGCGTGGGTGAGCCGGAGCGGGTGTCGTACAAAGCCGGTTACACCATAAGTGGCGTTGTTGGCATCAGAACCGAGAGTGGTTTCAGGCCGGAAGCGGAACTCACCTACAAAGCCGTTGATATGGATCAGTTCAAATATTATAGCTTGTCGGCGCCGATCAAAGCCGATGAAGAGGTATTCGCCGCCATGGCCAATGTT
Organism: Geobacter sp.; assembly: GCA_003574895.1. Lineage (GTDB taxonomy): Bacteria > Desulfobacterota > Desulfuromonadia > Geobacterales > Pseudopelobacteraceae > JACPFJ01. Next base: position 158,650 of record PJFB01000010.1, on the reverse strand, counting down.
TTCTACGACATAAAAGTCAGCAGCCATGTATTCCCATATCTTGGCGGAGGCATCGGCGTGGCCACATATCATATAGATCATGCACCCATTTTGGTTGTCAATAATGGATTCAGCGAAACACGCATTGTGGCAAAAGACAATGACACGGTGTTCGCCTATCAGGCTGGGGCCGGTGTGAACGTTGCGATCAGCAGGCACGTGATGGTTGATCTTGGTTACCGGTATTTTGGTTTTGATTCTGATTTTGAGAGCCACAATCTGCAGGTGGGGGTTAATTATCAGTTCTGATTGAGGCGGTGGAACTGTTCGTTTGTAAAAGATCAAAATTATAACCAGGTGATTAACAAGTTAAACTTGAAGGAGGGGTGAAATGAAGAATGAGCTGTTCTTGAAGTATGTAGGCGCCTTCACAGAAAACGATTCAGAAATCCCTCTTTCGGATCTCGGTAAATCCCTCGCATCATTTGAAAGACTTGTTGCTGAACTGGTTAAAATTTGCCGTGTAAATGGTGAGGTTGTTGTCACTGCAACCGTTTCGCGTGAAGGTTCTCATGTAGTTGACACCATAATTCACATCAATAATATTGCCGGACAGCTGCCATTTGATGCTCCAGAATACTTTATACAGTTTCTAAAAATGGCAGGTGATGAAAGTTGGCGGCAGGTAGTTGAGCATTTTAAGGATATCAATAATATCCGAGAAGGCCTGAACTCATATGTCGCCGACAACCCAGTAGACATTGGCATAATAACATGGCTGATAACAAAGCTCATCAATAAGGCCCGTAACCATAAGCGCAGCCCGTTCGTGGAGGACAAAGAACTACCAGCAAGAGTAGCAAAAGAACTTTACAGCTTGATAAAACAAAATGGATTCAAGGGATTTGTCTCGCCGATCATAAATGAATCCGTCGGGGAAATAGAGATCAGCCCTGACCGTGAGTTCAGGGTAGGCAGTGCAAAAATTAACGAGGGCAACTTTGAGGACTACTTGACGGAGGATAATGAGATCCTGCCAGATTTTGTCAACAGTGTAGAGGTTGTACTTGACGGCGAAATAACCAGCATCAAAGGTACAAGAGGTGACAGCCTTACGTTCCAATACATTGAATCAGGCACTGTTTACAATCTTGAGCTTTTCCCACCAGCCGGGAAAAATACCAAGCAATATGTACAGTTATACAAAGAGAGAGTTCGGATAACAGCTATCGTAGAAAGAACTTCGATGTATAAAAAACCAAAACTGCATCTGGTGGATATAGAACGGGCTCAAGCCACACTGAACTTTGAATAAGGTAGTCCAGGACTAAGATTAGGGGCGGCTTGCTATTTTTCTATTGAAACAATTAGATAAATAACAAGCAGCGTCTCCCTGTGGTCCCCCCTCTGTCAAGGGTTGACCCTTTAAGTCCTTTCGGGTCAACTCCCACACTGTAGGTCACTTGGAGGCGTTAATGGCAGCAGGAACTATAATTACAGTGCTTTCAAATATCCCATGGGACAAGGTAGTAGAAAATGCTCCTAAAGTTACTGATGCTGCGGTGAAACTATGGAATATGGTTGCCAATCGAAGGAAGCAGCCTTCAGATGAAAGCAAGCAAGGCAAAGCTTCGCCTGATACTTTTCTGTCTGAATCAGATTTATTGAAAGCGAGAGTGCTGGCGCTAGAGGACGGCATCAAATGTCTGCAGGATCAAATGGAGGCCTCCTCGGAACTAATAAAGGCGCTCGCAGATCAGAATATTCAGCTAGTTCAACGAATCGAGCTAAATAGAATAAATCTCGTTCGCTATGCGATAGCTACAGCTCTTGGCGGTGCAATCCTGCTAGGTATAAATATCTACCTCTTTATTTGAAAGTGACTTCCAACGTGGTTGCAGAAAGAGCTGATTCGCTAACGCTCACAGCTCAGTAGCTACCACGTTGGCGGGGAGAACATGATGAAATTTTTAAGTATTCTTATCTTATTTGTTTGCTTTGTCCCTCTGCGGGCATCTGCTAATGATGGATTCGCGGCAGAGGGTGTTGGTGGAGTTACCATAGCTAAGACTAATAAAATAGCGATCAAAAACGAAGTGCTCGATGTTTCATGCGATCGGATTCATGTGAGTTATGATTTTGTCAACGAATCAGACCACGATGAAGATGCCGTGATCATGTTCCCACTTCCTGATTACCCTGCGTCTTACCCTGATTCTGGTTGTTATGCTGGAGAACCAGCGGATTTTACGATAACAGTTGACGATAAGCCGGTAAAATTTCGAACTGAAGTTCGTGCTCTGATGGGCAACATTGATTGGATAGACGGCAAACGGAAGCTGACTCATGAGGTTGATGTAACCAACAAACTAAAAGCCGCTGGCTTGTCGGAAAAAGATATAGCTTATTTTCGGTTTAACACAGAGTACATCAAGGAAAAGAATGGAGGAGAAGATCACTGGCAGTACCCTATCCCGAAGAGCAAAATCCAGAAGCTGGTAATAGCGGGCCTTATGGACGGAGGAGACATGGGAGACACGACTCCCGCATGGGAAAACCGAGTCACGTATGTCTGGAAGCAGCGTTTCCCTGCGAAAAAAGTTGTACATATTGAACATTCGTACCGACCCTTCACTTCCGGTGGAGCCAACGCTGGTTATTCGGAAGGTTATGACGCGAAGAAAAATGAGTTCTGCCTTAGCAAAAAGAACATTAAGACCTTGAATCGCCTCTATAAAAACCAAAAAAACTGGGATAGCTACAACAATGTCCCGGGGACGAACATCAAGTATATCCTGACTACGGCAAACAGCTGGAAAGACGGGATACGAGACTTTACCCTGCGCATTCATCCAAAATCTAAAAGCGAAGTTGTTTCAGCGTGCATCCCTGCCAAAATCACCAAAGTATCCGACGAGCTGTACCTGGTACATATTGAGAATTTCCACCCGAAACAGGAACTCTCCGTATATTTTGGAAATGCATTGAGTTGCAATGGAGATACCAGCGGCGTGCCACCGAAAATCCAGTAATGACCGCGGGTAGGACCGATATCTGTGTATTTACATCTTGGTGGGAAAGCGGTTAGCCCATCAGACTGGATTCCATTCTCCATCTCACCACCACCAATCCCTTCTCCGCACCAAGGTGTATAATGAAAAAAACCGTCTTTGCGGCCAGCCATCAGATACCCAACTCGGAACAGCGCAGGAACTTTGCGGACAAAATGTTTGTCCTGCCCGCAAGAGGTATACGGCATTCGTGAATGAGGCCATAAGAACCGGGACACAAAAAGAATTCGGGCAAGAAACGTATGAAGGGCGAATACTTTGGGAGAAATGAAAATGGGAACTAAAAAAACTGCGGGCTCAGCCATTGACACAAGATACTGTTGCATGCCAAGGACTGAGCCACGGGCGGCTATTATTCTTCAGACAATTGATGGAATTCGATCTATTTTATGAGCTTCTTTTTCAATGGGATGAAACTTAGAAGTCCTAATCCGAGAAGCAGTACAGTGCCCGGTTCCGGAACAGGTGTTGAACCATCATACTCGACGATAAATCCATTACCCATATATAAAGAAGTGGGATCATCAACATCCGATAATGCCGGCAAATCATTCCACATTTTACCATCAGCAGTGAAACCATGGTCAAACCCTAAATACATTTCCCCAGCATAATCATTTGGTTCTCCGGAAGCCCAGTTGTTATAGGTGAACGCTTCTCCTGTTACCCAAGACCATCCGCCATCCGGCTCAACTGAACCGGCAGGTTGAAACCCACCGGTCCAGTAAAGGTGAATAAGATTTAAATCCTCCCCACCACCAATATCTGCGTTGTTGGTTAGAAACAAATTCTCTGCCGCTGAGGTAATAGTTACCAGATGTCCCTGCAAACCCATATAGACCTGCGAGCTTGCATTGCTGTTCGCCTCGTCCCATGTTACATCACCATCGATTCTTTCGTAATAATGGCCATTTGCAGACCAATACACCGGTGTGGCCATTGCTGCTCCAATTGGAGCCAACAACATTAATAGTATGAGAATAATTACTTTCTTCATGACACCCTCCAGTCAGAATATTTTTATACATTTTGTTTTCAAGCAAAAAATATGCTAATTCGACGATAATATTAATAGCTATTAATTTATTATTTATAATCTATTAACAACAATAAGCTTTTCAGCTATTGATAATTGGACAGATCAAGTGGCGTGGAGTTATTGCCCGCCTGCTTAAAGCTCATCAGGCAGGACTGTAAAGATAATCGTCAATATCCATATTGTCCTCGTGTTTTTTAATTAAATATATATTATTAATATAATCAGCCAGTTATTGCCGTGCAAGTTCAATGATTGCAAAAGATAATACTGCAATGTTTAATACAAGGCAGGCTAGAGTGTAAAAAATACCGTCATTATTTAGATAGTCGCGAGAATGTTTCCCTCGCCACCTGCGATTCCATGTGAAGCAGATACTGAAAAGAGCGCTGGAATGTGATCCGCGCTCCTTGTGTTAATATGGCAAGCAACGAGCCGTCACATGGTGACGACTACGACGACCAAGGTTGTGTAATTTTTTTTGATCCCAAACCCACACCACTTACCCCTTTCTATCCTCCCTCTCACCACTAACACCAATCCCTTTCCCGCACCAAGGTGTATAATGAAAAAAGGCCGCCTTTACGGCCAGCCAGCTGGTAGGCAGCGCCACGCAGTTTTGGAACTTGACGGACGTAGGGGCGAAGCAAGAGCTTTACCTGCTTCGCCCTTTTGCCACAGAGTTCAAGAGCGGGCGAAGCAGATGAAACTTGCTTGGCCCCTGCATGACAATCAAAACGGTCAATCGGTAATTTCCGAGTCTCTTATGAATTTCAAGATCGCCCTTACAACAGTAATTCTGCTACTTCTGATGGCCTTCTTCGCACTCTGCGCCGAAGCGTTGCCGACAAACCAGGCACATACCACTGATACCGTAGCACCAGACACGGCAGTGGCGTATTACGTGGAGATCAGTATCGGTCGCAATCTGTTGACGCTCTACGAGGAGAAGGGTGCGGCCGAGAAGGCGGTGGTGGCGGAATATCCGGTGGGCACGGCGGTGAGGGGGCTCAAGACCTATCCCCTTGGGCTTGGCAAGGTGACCGGCATCTATTTCAAACCCTGGTGGTATCCTACGCCGTACTCCAGACAGGTGTTCCGTGGGCGCGGGATCGAGTTGCCGGCAGCTGTCCCGCCCGGTCATCCCCTGAACTACATGGGACCGTTCAAGATTGCGCTGTCGCACAGAACCAGCAAGGGTGCGATCTATCGGATACACGGCAACAACAACCCGTTACGGGTCGGCCGCAGGGTGACGGGCGGCTGCTTTGTCATGGATAATGTCGACGGCATGGCGCTGGCCCGCAGGATCAGGGTCGGGACAGAGGTAAACATCGTGCCGTGAGGCGTAGGTTTTATTTACGTGAAATGTGGTTTGTTGGAACTTATCTTAGCCAATCTCTTGCCCAGTCTCTCCCAGCCAAAGCTTCAACTCCCTCCGCGCCGCTTTATCCACCAAGGAAAAAATTCGTTGTACACTGTTGTGGGAAACCGCGCGGGAGTGCCCAACCACCTTGATCGGCTCAAATCCGAATTTGTCATGGGCCGCGTAAAAGGCTTGATAGAGGGAGGCGTTGGCCAATGGCTGCCCCGAGCGGCCGGCAACAAAGCCTTTTGCCTCCAGACCGGCCCTTCTTTCAAGCAGCCCAACAACGCATTGGGAATCGGTGTAGAGTTGCAGATTACCTGGGTCAAAGCCATTCAATTCCATCCGATAATCTTCCAGTGCCCACAGAACCGTCTGGACTTCAAGCTTGGTTGATGAGGTATCGGAAACCCTCATGAACCGCAAGCGCGCCAAGATTTCGTCTCGCTGGATTGCGTCCGGCGCGCTGTGCAGGAAAGAGGCGGGAACAAGCAGAGTGGCGCCGACACCGAGCCTGCGATGGGGATTCAGGCTCACGTCGGTGAAAAGGGCAAGGCTGTTCATGCCGGGTCCGGTCAATCCGGCTGGGATTCTGTTGCTTCCGGGGTATCCTGTTGCGGTTCCTCCAGGCTGACCCGGCCGAGCTTTCCGGCCCGCAGCTCCCGCAAAAAGGCCTCGGCGGCCCGGTGCAGATCCACCACTCCGCCGCTGGCCAGGCAGCCGAGACAGCGGCCGATGGCCTCGATCAGGGCTGTCGGGCTGTCGGGCAGTTCCGTGAGCTTGTAGCGGTTCTTGAGCAGTTCCGGATAGCGCTGCATCATGTATTCGGCGGCAAACAGGCCGACGTTGGTGTAGTCGAGGGCGCTGGCACCGATGGCGCCGCTGGTTGCCAGGCGATAGGCCCCGACCTGGTCGTCCATGTTGGGCCAGAGCAGCCCCGGCGTATCAAAGAGGACAATGCCGTTGCGCAGGTCGATCTGCTGGGCGCAGATGGTGATGGCCGGTTTGTCGCCGACCTTGGCCATGCTCTTGCCCGCCAGGGTATTGATCAGGGTGGACTTGCCCACATTGGGGATGCCAAACACCATGGCGCGTACCGGAAAACCGGGCCGGCCACGGTTCGGCGCCAAGAGCCGGCAGAGCTTGATCAGCTGCTTGGTTTCGGCGTGCTGCTTGGCCGACATGGGCAGGGCCCGCACCCCTGACACGGCTTCGAAATGGCGGACCCAGGCCTTGGTGACTGCCGGGTCGGCCAGGTCGTTCTTGTTCAGGAGCTTGATGCAGGGCTTGTTCCGGCGCATCTCCTCCAGCAGGTGGTTGGAGCTGGAGGCAGGCAGGCGGGCGTCGAGGACCTCGATGATCACGTCGATCTTCCGGATCGATTCGGCCATCTGTTCCTGGGCCTTGCCCATGTGTCCGGGGTACCATCTTATCGTCATGTAGGTGTTTTCTCCGTGCTTGGCTTGGGATTCGTGTCTGTAAAGCGAAACATCATCTATATCAGCTTGCGCTCGCTTATGTCCGTGTTGCTTCCCCGTGAGCCCAGGAATTTCCCGGTATCGTCGAACACGGGCTGGCAGAAGTGCTGAATCCGGCGGACATCGCCCTTGCGATGAACAATGCGGAATTTCAACTCGCCAATTCCCAGTTTCCAGGTGCTGTCGTGCCGGTGGTCTTCCAACAAGGCACGATCGTCGGGATGGACTATCCGTTGCAACAGACCGGGGTCGGCATAGAACTCCTCGGCGGTGTAGCCGGTAATCCGCTGGCAGGAGGGGGAGTTGTACAGGAAATGCCCCTCAGGGCTCAACCAGAATTCCCAGTTGTAGGTGTTGTCGGCAATGGCCTGGTACTTTGTGACCGAAGTTTGCAAATCACGCACCATATCTTGTTTTTTCATCAGCTTGTACAGCAGGACCATGATCATCAGGAGTGCGGCAGCCAATACGCCGGCGGTTTCCCGCACCGCCAGCCTGGAGATGGAATAAACGTCGGAAGGCCGGTTGACGAAGATGCTCCCTTCCGGCAAGGCGGACAGATCGATCTTGAAGCGTTCGATCTGCTTGTAATCAAACATGTAGCGGTTTGGGCTGGCCAGGATTACCGGCAGATTGGAAACCTTTTCGCCATGCAGGATGAGTACGGCCATCCGAGACGCCGTTTCCCCCTGCTGGTAACCGCTGGTCAGCATCCCCCCTACGATGCCGGAGCCCAAGTCTCGATCACTGAGGCCGTAGATGGGCACCCGGCATTTCCCGGCAATCATGGCTATTGCCTCCCCATCCTCGAAAGACCTGCCAGACTTGTCGAATGCGAACCGGCTGAACAGGACCAGGCTGTTGGGCCCCAGCTTGCTCACTGATTCCAGAAGTTCTGGCATATCCAGGTCTTCCAGAAAGACGAACGCGATCCCATCCTTATAGGCCTGGGTAGTTTTGGCAATTAGTGCGTGTCTGGCACGGCCGATGTCCGTTGCGTCATTGATGATGACAACCCGCCGGGTCTGGGGATGGAGCATCAGGGCAAGATCGAGGGTGGCCTTGATATCGACGGCATCATTGACGCCGGTGACAAGCTTGGCATCCGGCAACCGGGACTTGTCTATCCCCTCAACCCCACAGAAAACCACCGGTGTTTCAGGGAAAAGATCGTCACGGTACATCTTGATGAATTTATAGGCCCCATTGCCAGTGGTGATGATGACGTCGAAGTGTGTCTTGGCGAATTTATGCTTGTATAGGTCATGGAACGGCTGCAAATCCGATGGATCCTCCGCAGAGTCAAGACCCATGTATTCGTGATGCACCTTGACACTGGCACCTTCATCCCGAAGGTCCGCTGCAATCCCGCGCGTCAACTCATCGGCCAGCTTGTAACCGGGGTTCTGCGAATGAACGACAAGTATCCGTTTTTCCTGGGCAGCTTGACTTGCAGGCGATAGGACCGCAACGATCACTAGGGCTAACACTAAAAGTGCCGGCAGCAGGCCGGATTTTCGACCCATGTGTACAAACATTTTTTTGATTAACCCTTCGATCACGCGCTTATCCTCTTTTTCAGAGTTTGGCCTGTGCCATGGAACGAGTGTCGGCACCGGTCTTCCGTGCTCGATCATATTAGATTCATTCCAGTTGCTAGACTAACAGATAATCGGCCAAGATTCTATCTGCAACTGCATATATAAATACCGTATACTCCCACAAACGAGAGCGGATTTGCACGGGCAGACTGAAAAGTTCTTGACAGCAATAACGCACTTCTCTAATATGGATCTTTCCCACGGGCCTATAGCTCAGTTGGCTAGAGCCACCGGCTCATAACCGGTTGGTCCCAGGTTCGAGTCCTGGTGGGCCCACCATTTCACAACAAGGAAGAGCACGCCGGATGCCGGCAATATTACGATTGGGGCGACCCGAAATAATAATCCCACGAGAGTGCACACCGCAAGGTTGCACTCTTTTTGTTTCTGCCGAATGAAAAAGACCAGACTGTCGGAAATAGCTGGTATTATTAATAAAATTGCGCCACCCGATCTGGCCGAAAGTTGGGATAACTCCGGGCTTCAGTTGGGCGACCCCTCTGCGGAAATCTCCCGCATCATGGTTGCCCTGGACCCTACCCCGGCCGTTATCGATGCCGCTCTCGCCTCATCCTGCCAGCTTCTCGTAACCCATCACCCACTGATCTTCGCCCCAACCAAGAGCATCTCGACAGCAACCCCCCAAGGCAGGCTTATCCATGCTGCAATCCGTGGCGAACTGGCGATAATAAGCATCCACACCAGTTACGACATGGCGGAGAATGGCTTGAACGACCTGCTCTCGGAAAGGCTCGGCCTCATCGACTGCCTGCCCCTCAGACCCTTGGCCAGGCAAGAGCTGGCCAAGCTGGTGGTATTTGTGCCCGCAGACCACCTGGAGCCGGTGAGAACGGCCATGTTTCCGTTCGCCGAATCCTTGGGGGCCTACCGTGACTGTGCCTTTGCCGCTAGCGGCGAAGGCACTTTTACCCCACTGGACGGCGCAACCCCGTTCATAGGCACGATCGGCACCTTGGAACGGGTGCAGGAGCAACGCCTGGAAATACTGATCAACCGCGCCAAGCTGGCGCGGGCCATCAAGGCGCTGATGGCTGTCCACCCCTACCAGGAGCCGGCCTTTGACATCTACCCACTACTCAACGAAGGCAACAAACCGGGACTAGGCAGGATCGGGCTTCTGGCAAACCCGCTCTTGCTGGCGGATTTTGCCGCCCAGGTCGGAGAGCGGCTCCAAACGCCTGCACTGCGCTACGTCGGCAAACCCGATGCCATGATCAAAAAGGTGGCTCTATGCAGTGGCAGCGGCGCTTCGCTGCTGCGGGACGCCCTCCGGGCCGGGGCCGACTGCTTGGTGACCGGCGACGTAAAATACCACGAGGCGCGGGATGCCGAAGACCTGGGCATCGCCTTGATCGACGCTGGCCACTTCCCGACCGAGCATATCATGGTAACCGCAGTCAGTCGGCAGTTGCAGCAGATGGTCACCAAGGCCGGGTTTGGCGGGTGCGAGGTTATTCCCTGCCTCGCCGAGTCGGATCCATTCAAATATTTATCAGGATCAACGAAGCATTGACTTCATAACAAAAGATCTACAACCAGGAGGAAGCAGATTTGAAAAAGAGACTAGAGTTGCTGGAACAACTGCAGGAGATCGATCTTCAGCTTGATTCGCTGAAAAACAGTCAGAACGGACTGCATGGCGAAATCAACGGGATCGATCATGAGCTGGACGCCAGCCGCGAAGAGCTGGCCGGCCTGGAGACGCGCGTCTCTCAACTGACGCAGGAAAAGGGTGATCTGGAAGGCTCCCTGGCTACCGAGCAGGAAAACATCCGCCGCTCAGAGTCTCACATGAAGGAAATCAAGACCAACAAGGAATTCCAGGCAATCGGTCGTGAGATTTCCGCGGCGCGCAAGCTGACCACGGAGCTGGAGGAGCAAGCCCTGCAGCGGATCGGCCAAATCGAGGAGCTGAGCGCTGAAATTGCCACCAAGTCTGCCAACCTGGCCGAATTGGAGAAAAACGTGGTGCAGCGTCGTGAGGAAAAACTGACCGAGATAGCGGCCATTCAGCAGGACATCGATGCCGATCTGGTCCGACGCGAAGAAATCACCACAACGCTCCCCGCCAGCCTGATCAAACGCTACAACAGCCTGCGGGAGCAGCGACGCGGCCAGGCTGTCGCCTTTGCCCGTGACGGCTACTGCCTGGGCTGCAACATGAACCTGCCTCCCCAGCTCTACAACAGTCTCTTCAAGGGAGACGACATGATCAGCTGCCCCCATTGCCAACGGGTCCTGATCCTGAAACAACAGCAAGGATAGTTATTTCGGCACAGCAGAAGGCTCCAGGTGCAAGGCGCGCGCAATCTAAGGAATGAGGCGCAGCAGCGCTGCGTCGCAGCGACGAAGATAAGCGCAACGCCGCAGATGGACCTTATGGGCAGCCGAACGGGTTTGGCTGAAGCAGGACAGATGGCCGCTCTTCCTTTCGGAAGGGAGGAAAGTCCGGGCTCCACAGGGAATGACGCTGGATAACGTCCAGCGGGGGCGACCCCAGGGACAGTGCCACAGAGAGAAGTCCGCCTGTCTAGGCAGGTAAGGGTGAAAGGGTGAGGTAAGAGCTCACCGGGTCCGTCGGTGACGGCGGATGCCAGGTAAACCCCGTCAGGAGCAAGACCTAATAGGGAGGCGTTAAGGGTGTCCCGCCCGTGCCTCCGGGTTGGTCGCTCGAGGCTGTCGGTAACGGCAGTCCCAGATGAATGGCCATCGTCCGGCTAGGGGTAACCCGAGCCGGAAACAGAACCCGGCTTACGGACTGCTTCAGCCAATTTTTTCAAGGTTAACATGGATGACCAAACAACATGGGCGAATGCTGTCGCGGCTGCCAGCAGGTTGTATGCGGATCTGGCAGTCGGGACCAGGGCCGAGCTTGATGCGCTGATCGACAGGATCATGCGGCTCAAGGAGGAGTTGCTCGAACGGACCATCTCGGCAGACAGCGCCTCTATCTGCCGCTCCTGCGGCGGCCAGTGCTGCCTTAACGGCAAATATCACTTCAGCCTGCTGGATCTGCTGGCCTATCGCAAAGCAGCCGTCGAACCGGTCGTGCCGAACTTCGCGGCAAGCCCGGCCTGCCCTTATGCAGGGGAAGCAGGTTGCCTCATGGCGCCTGGGTTCAGGCCGATGACCTGCGTAGTTTTCAATTGTGGGCTGATCGAAGACCGGATGACTCCAGCCGAGCTCACCGAACTCTACGCATGTGAACGAATGCTGCGCAGAGCCATTGCCGATGCGGGACAGGTTGTGGGCCAACGCCTTGACCGGGCGCTTCTGCTCAGCATCGGCAGCTGATCGGGGCGGAACATTCCACAGAAACAAATCTGTCAGCAGGTGTGACCAAATTCAATACCGCGAGGATGCACCATGTATAGCGTCAACGAAGTTGTTCTCGTCAATGTGGACAACAAGCCGGGCTTTTATGCCCGCATAGAAGAGATAAACCCTGATATCAAGCCGGGCTGGTGGCAGGTGCGCCTGCTGGTCTTTACCTTCCCCCTGCAGGTTTTTACCTGGATCCTGGATGAATTTCAGCTAGAAGGCGCGGAGTTCACCATGGGAGGGACCCCTATCCGCATGGACCCGGTTGTCTCGCCCCTTGTGGAGGAACGTCTCCGCCAGGAGCAGGAGCAGAAGGAACAGCTGGAACGCCAACGGGCGACCAACGGTAATTCAAAAGTGGTTTCACTGCTGGATCGACGAAAAAAATAGGCTGAGCTGCCCCTCGCTTGCCAAAACCTCCCCCGGAAACGGGGGAGGTTTTTTTGTGAAACTCATTGGCAAATACATGTTTTGTCTTGACACCCCCCTTGGCCACCGCTATATTTTTTAGCAAAGTGGTAAAAAGTGGAATTAAGTGGAAATTGATGGAAGGGGCGCCATGTTCGGGGGGGAGAACTTAAGCACAATCGACGGCAAGGGAAGGACCAGTATTCCGGCCAAGTTCCGGGAAACATTGGCAGATCTCTTTGGCGACGAGCGTTTTGTCATCACCAAGGCCACCCCGGTTGATTTCGGCGACGGTACCTATGGCCGAGGCCTCTCCTTCTATCCACTCAGTGAATGGCGCGAACTCGAAAAAAAAATCCTGGCCAATGACGGCGGTTTCACATCGGTCCAGCTCAACAGCATCAAACGCCAGGTACTGGCTCCGGCAGTCGAATGCTGCTCGGATAAGCTCGGGCGGGTGTTGATCCCCCCCGCGCTTCGTGTCCACGCCAGTCTGGAGCGGGATATCTGGTTTGTCGGCATGGGCAAACGTTTCGATGTCTGGAGCAAGGAAGGCTACGGCAGGATCAATGCCCAGGATGAGAAGAACTTCCCGCAGGAATCAGAAGCGCTGGCCGCTCTGGGGATCTGAGTGTCCGAATTCCGCCATATGTCGGTGTTACCCGATGAGGTCATCAGCTTTCTTGCTCCAAAAGCGGGCGGCATCTATCTGGACGGCACCCTGGGTGGCGGCGGTCACGCAAGCCTGATCGCGGAACTCTGCACCCCCGGCAACGGCACCCTGATCGGCATTGATCAGGATCAGGAAGCATTACGGGCAGCCGGAGAGCGGTTGTCCGGATACGGCAGCAATGTCATGCTGGTCCACGGCAATTTTTCCGCCCTGGCGCAACACCTTGAGGCGCTTGAGATTACGGCGCTTGATGGCTTCATCCTCGACCTGGGGGTATCGTCACACCAACTGGACAGCGCGGGACGCGGGTTCAGCTTCCAGCAGGATGCACCGCTGGATATGCGCATGGACAGCAGCCAGGGGGAAACTGCGGCAGACCTGGTGAACAGCCTGCCGGAGCAGGACCTGGAACGGATCATCAAGGAGTACGGCGAAGAACGGTGGGCCAGACGGGTTGCGGCCTTCATCGTCAAAGCCCGCTCGGAATCACCGATCACCAGCACGCTGCAACTGGTTGATGTCATCAAAGGGGCCATCCCCAAGGCAAAGTGGGAAGAGCGGCTCCACCCGGCTACCCGCACGTTCCAGGGACTGCGGATTGCCGTCAACCACGAGCTGGAAAGCCTCGAAAATGGGCTGAGAGACGCCATCGACCGCCTGGCGCCGGGCGGCCGGGGCGTGGTCATATCGTTTCACTCGCTGGAGGACCGCATTGTCAAACACATCTTCCGCGAGTATGCCACCGGATGCACCTGTCCGCGCAACATCCCGGTATGCGTCTGCGGCAAGCAGCCGCGGGTGAGAGTTCTGACAGGAAAACCGGTCATGGCGACAGACGCAGAAATCAGCATGAACCCACGGGCTCGCAGCGCAAAACTGCGGGCGGTAGAAAAATTGTAAAGGAGGATAGTCATGGCACAGGCAAGGACGGATTACGGCAAAGTCGTTGCTCCGCGCCCATTTGGTGGGGTGGAGGCGGAGCCCCACAGAATCGATATTTTCAAATACCTCATGATCTGCATGATCCTGTTCACCGTTGTCTCGGTATTCCATGTCTGGTCGCGCTGCAATCTGATCGATCTCAACCTGCGGATATCGGAAGCCACTCGCCAGATGAAAGATGCCGAGGAGGAACAGAAGCGGCTTAAACTGGAAATTGCCTCTCTGAAGGCACCGGCACGTATCGAAATGATTGCCAAGGACGAATTGGACATGGCGTTGCCTACCGAGCAACAGGTAGTTCTCGTCAAATGAAGGATGAGCGGGAAAAATGGGCCCGTGTCCGGATCGTCATGATCGGGACACTTTTCGGCCTGTTATTCCTGGGCGTTGTCGGACGCGCTTTCTATCTACAGATTCTCCAGCATGAGGAGATGATCAAGAAGGCTGAAAAACAGCACCAGCGTATCATACCCCTGACTCCCGCAAGGGGCGCCATCATGGATCGCAACGGCACACCACTGGCTGTCTCGCTGGAGATGGACTCTTGCTACGCCGAGCCGCGCAACATCCAGGATATTAACGGCACCGCACAGGTCCTGGCCCCGTTTCTGGGCATATCCAAACGGGATATCCTCCACAAGTTTTCCACCAACAGGAACTTCGTCTGGCTCGAAAGACGACTGGCGCCGGACCTAGCCGCCCGCATCAAGAACCTGAAACTGCACGGCATCGGCTTTTCCCCGGAATCAAAGCGTTTTTATCCCAATGTGGAGGTGGCGGCAAATGTCGTGGGCTTCACAGGGCTCGACCCCAACGGCCTGGAAGGCATTGAGCTCAAATACGATTCCGTCATCCTGGGCAACACCGGTTACCTGGTGACCGAACGGGATGCGCTGGGGCGCAACATCGCCATTGACGACGCCTTGGTAAAAAAATCAGAGCCGGGCAAAAATATTATCCTTACCCTGGACAAGAACATCCAGTACATCGCCGAGAAAGAACTGGCCAAGGCGGTCACGGAAAGCGGCGCCAAGAACGGAATGGCCCTGGTGATGGAGCCGAATACCGGCAAGGTGCTGGCCATGGCCAACTATCCATCCTTCAATCCCAACTCCTTTTCCCACTATGCGCAGTCCCTGCTGCGCAATCGTGTTGTGGCCGACAGCTTCGAGCCGGGCTCAACCTTCAAGGTCTTTCTGATCTCTGCCGCCCTGGAAGAAAAAATCGTCAAACCGACCGATGTCTTCAACTGCGAAAACGGCCGCTATACAATCGCTGACCGCACCATTCACGACACCCACAGCTACTCCAGCCTCTCCGTTGCGGACATCCTCAAATATTCCAGCAATATCGGCGCTGCCAAGATCGGCTCCAGGCTGGGGGATGAGCGCCTGTTCCGTTATTTGCGGAGTTTCGGCTTTGGCGAACGGACCGGAATCGACCTGCCCGGTGAATCACCAGGCAATTTGCGCGACAAACGTCGCTGGTACGGGGTTGATCTGGCTACCATCTCTTTCGGCCAGGGGGTCTCAGCTTCGGCCATTCAATTGGCAACCGCAATTTCAACCGTAGCCAACGGCGGCATATTGATGAAGCCGTACATAGTCGAGCGCATCGTGGACGACAAAGGACAGGAGGTCCAGAAATTCGACCCCCAGGTAATGCGGCGCGTAATAAGTGAGGACACAGCCAGAAAGGTGACCAAGATGATGGAGAGTGTCACCACCAATGGTGGCACCGGCCTCAACGCTGCCGTGGAAGGCTATTTGGTGGCCGGCAAAACCGGTACCGCCCAGAAGGCCGATCCGGTTACCCACGGTTACTCCGCCACCAAACGCACCGCATCTTTCATAGGATTCATCCCGGCCGACAAGCCCAAGCTGACCATTTTCGTGGTGATAGACGAGCCCAAAACCAGCCCCTATGGAGGCGTGGTCGCGGCGCCGGCCTTTCGGGAGATTGCCCTTAAGACGCTCTGTTATCTGAAGATCCCGCCCCAGGGAGAAATCAGCAAGACCCCCAAGGTGGTCGAAGCCAAACAAGCCGTACCTCCCCCGCAGGACGAAATGTCTGAAGAAGGCGCCTCGCTGGACAGCATGGCTGAAGGCGAGGTCATGCCAAACTTCCAGGGCATGAGCATGCGGCGGGTGTTGCAGGTGATGGAGAAGCGCAGCCTCAATATCAGGTTGATGGGCAGTGGCCGGGCCATGGAGCAGAATC
The DNA here is from genome assembly GCA_003574895.1 of Geobacter sp. Lineage (GTDB taxonomy): Bacteria > Desulfobacterota > Desulfuromonadia > Geobacterales > Pseudopelobacteraceae > JACPFJ01. The sequence continues at coordinate 142,534 of PJFB01000010.1, read as the reverse complement.
CGCCGCCCGGACAGAAAATCAGGGGAACCGACGAGGTCTGGATCAAGTTCACCCCTTCCGCATGACTTTCACAACCTGCCTGGTTAGCGGCAGGTTGTGTCTTTTTCAGGAGAGAGCATGAAACTCGCACAACTACTTGGCCCGCTCACCGGCATTGAACTCCACGGCGATGGCACGACAGAGATAGCCGCTCTTACCTGCGATTCGCGTCAGGTACGGCCCGGTACGCTCTTCTTTGCCCTGCGCGGCGCTGCCGTTGACGGTCACCGCTTCATTGGCGCAGCAACCGAAGCCGGCGCCTGTGCAGTGGTGCTCGAAGATGCCGATTTCAAACCGCTTGGCGTACCCTGGGTGAAAGTGCCGGACTCACGCTCGGCCATGGCGCGCATGGCTGCCCTGTTTTACGGCGATCCAACAGCCACCCGGCCGCTGATAGGCATCACCGGCACCAATGGTAAGACCACCACCACCTACCTGATCGAGGCCATTCTTGCGGCAGCCGGGCTACCGGCGGCGGTGCTTGGCACCATCAGCTACCGCTTCGGCTCCACAACCATTGCCGCTTCCCACACCACCCCGGAATCCACCGAACTGCAGGCCGCGCTCCGGCAGTTGGCCGATGCCGGCGCCATGGCGTTCGTGATGGAGGTATCCTCCCACTCCCTGGAGCAAAAAAGGGTGGATGGCTGCCATTTCGATGTGGGTATCTTCAGCAACTTGACCCGCGATCACCTGGATTACCACGGCACCATGGAAAACTACCTGGAATCCAAGATGCGCCTCTTTTCCCAGTTGCTGCGCCCCACGTCCGGCAAGCCGCAACGCCGTGCGGCAGTAAATATGGACGACGACTACGGCGCCATCATTGCAGAACATGCCGCCTGTCCGGTGATTACCTACGGCGTACGCCACCAGGGGGATGTCCGGGCAGTGAATGTCCGCTCATCCGTAGACGGCACCTCGGCCACACTTGTCACTCCCAAGGGTGAAATCGCCATAAAATCCGCCTTGCTGGGTCGTTTCAACCTTTCCAATATCCTGGCTGCAGTTGCGGCCGGCATAGCCCTTGACCTGCCGCTCACCGCCATCAAGTCCGGCATCGAAGGGCACGCCGTTGTTCCTGGCCGGCTGGAACGGGTGGAGAACAGCAGCGGCATAACCGTGCTTGTGGATTACGCCCACACCGGTGATGCCCTGGAGAATGTCCTGGCCACACTGAAGGAGCTGGCAACTGGACGCATTATCACCGTATTCGGCTGCGGCGGCGACCGGGACCCCGGCAAGCGGCCAATCATGGGCAGGATCGCGGCCGGCATGAGCGACCTGGCCATCGTTACTTCTGACAACCCCAGGACTGAAGATCCGTTCCGAATTCTGGAGCAGATCAGGGCAGGCATTATATCTGCCACCTTCCCCTTGACGGGAGACGGTCAAGGCCGTATATTTCCTCCCCCCCAGACCGAGGACCTTGGTGAGGTCGGGGTCAGGGAATATGCTCCGGATGACCTCAAAAACGGCTTTACCGACAAGGGTTTCGTAATGCTGGAGAACCGCCGCGAGGCCATCGGTCTGGCCATCAGTCTGGCCAAGCAGGGCGACATAGTCCTGTTGGCCGGCAAAGGACATGAGGATTACCAGATCATCGGCCACACCAAACATCACTTCGACGACCGCGAAGAAGCGGCTGCCGCCTTTGGAAGGCTGGCCCACTAGTATGTTCACGATTGCGGAGATAGCCATTGCCACCGGCGGCAGGGTAATCGGTCAGGACACCGGCCGGGTCACGGGCGTATCCACAGACTCCCGTTCCGTGGCACCGGGCCAGCTGTTCGTGCCGCTCAAGGGTGAGCGTTTTGACGGCCACGATTTTATCGCAAAAGTCATTGCCAACGGGATCGGGGTCGCTCTGGCTGATGAGGCCTGGCTGGCGGCCCACGCAGACATGTCCCCCCCCGGCGTGTCCATCATTGCGGTTTCCGACACCTTGCAGGCCCTGGGCAATCTGGCTGCGTTCCATCGGGACCGGTTCGCCATCCCCGTGATCGGCGTGACCGGCAGCAACGGAAAAACAACCACCAAGGAGATGCTGGCCTCCATATTGGAGCAGACCGGGCCGGGACTGAAAACCGAAGGCAATCTCAACAATCTGATCGGCCTGCCGCTGATGCTGTTCAGGCTGAAAAAGGATCACCATTGGGCGGTTCTGGAGATGGGCATGAGCGAACCGGGCGAGATCGACCGCCTGGCCAAGATCGCCTCTCCCCAAGTGGGCTTGGTGCTCAATGCCTTTCCGGCACACCTGGAAAGCATGCTCAGCGTGGAAAATGTGGCACAAGCCAAGGGTGAGCTGTTGCTGCGGCTTCCCTCCAATGGATGGGCGGTGTACAATGCGGATGACCCGCTCATAGCCGGGCTGCCGTCACCTGCCGGGACAAGGCGTCTGGCATTCGGGACAGACAAAGCTGATGTCAGTGCCCGAAGGATCGAGTCCAAAGGCATTGCCGGCCAATGTTTCGACCTGCATCTGCCGAATGGGGACACACAGGTTCATCTGCAGGCCTATGGCCGCCACAACATTTACAATGCCCTGGCGGCCGCGGCTGCGGCACACGCCATAGGGCTCGGCCTGGATACCATCCGTAGCGGGTTGGAGGCATTCCGCCCTTACGACAAACGTTTCCGACTGGAGCAGGCGAGAGGGTTGGTGCTGATCGACGACAGCTACAACGCCAACCCTGCCTCCATGGAGGCCGCCTTGACCACCCTTGGCGAACTGAAGGGTGGCAAACAGGCCTTTGTTGCCCTGGGGGACATGCTGGAACTGGGCGGCAACGAGGAGGCGCTGCACCGCCAGCTCGGCATTCTGGCCGCCAAGGTGGCGGACCGGCTCTATCTGTGCGGGAAACTGACGGCCCATACGGCAGAAGGGGCACTGTCGGCGGGAATGCCTCATACAGCGATCATCCGGATCGATTCCCAACAGGACATCGCCAGCGACATCCTTAAGCTGGCCAAAGAGGGTGATTTCGTGCTGGTAAAAGGGTCGCGCGGTATGCGCATGGAAAAAGTTGCGGAAGGAATCCGGGGGAAGATTTCGTAGGGTAGGCCCTGCTTGGCTGCCCTGTTTGAACGCATTGCCGGTGAAGACGGCATCAAGGGCAAGCACCTGGGGTTGCCCATACATTAATCGGGGAAACGTGAATGCTTTATAACATCTTTTATCCGCTGGCTGCCAACGTCAAACTATTCAACATCTTCCGCTATCTGACGTTTCGCACCATCTATGCCATGATCACAGCCCTGATCGTCTGTTTCATCCTGGGGCCATGGATCATCCGCAAGCTGGAGAGCCTGCAGGCCCGCCAGGTCATCCGCACCGACGGGCCAGAATCACATCTCCAGAAGCAGGGTACACCGACCATGGGCGGAGTCATGATCCTGTCGGCCATCATCATACCTACCCTGCTGTGGGCCGATCTCTCCAACCAGTACATCTGGATCGCGCTCTTTATCACCATCGGCTACGGCGTGATCGGCTTTGTGGATGATTACAAGAAGGTCGTGGAAAAAAACCCGAAGGGGCTCTCTGCCCGCCAGAAGATGTTCTGGCAGGTGCTATTGGCCGGTGCCGTGGCGTTGTTCCTGTTTTTTAAACCAGGCTTCAACGAAGAGCTGTATTTCCCGTTTTTCAAAAATTTTCACCCCGACCTCTGGATCTGGTTCATACCGTTCGTGACCCTGGTGATCGTAGGGGCCAGCAACGCCGTCAACCTGACCGACGGCCTGGACGGTCTGGCCATCGGACCAGTCGTGATCAACGCCGCAACCTATATGCTCTTCGCCTATGTCGCCGGCCATGCCACCCTATCGGCCTACCTGCAGATCCCACGGGTCCCCGGGGCCGGGGAACTGGCAGTAATGTGCGGCGCCATGGTCGGGGCCGGCCTGGGATTTCTCTGGTACAATTCCTACCCGGCAGAGGTATTCATGGGTGATGTCGGCTCACTTTCGCTGGGCGGCACCCTGGGAACCATTGCCGTGCTGACCAAGCAGGAGATCCTGCTGGTCATCGTAGGTGGCGTGTTCGTGGTCGAGGCACTGTCGGTCATCTTTCAGGTAGGCTCCTACAAATACCGAGGCAAACGCATCTTCCGCATGGCACCAATCCACCATCACTTCGAATTGAAGGGGGTGGCCGAACCAAAGATTATCGTCAGATTCTGGATCATCACCATCATCCTGGCGCTGGTGGCGATCTCAACCCTGAAAATGAGGTAGTGATGAATCTACGCGATAAGAACATCCTTGTGGTCGGCCTGGCGCGCACCGGCGTCTCGGTGGCCCGTTTCCTGGCTGGCAGGGGCGCACTGGTCACGGTGACTGACATGAAGTCCGAGGCGGCCCTGGCTGACCACATGGCGGCCCTGGCTGGCATCCCCATCAAATGGGAACTGGGACGGCACAGCGATGCAACCTTTACTGGCAGCGATCTGGTAGTTGTCAGCCCTGGCGTGCCGATGGACCTGCCACAGCTGGAGTCGGCCAGGCAAGCCGGCATAGAGATCATCAGCGAGATCGAGTTGGCGAGCCGTTTCATCACCGCACCCCTGGTGGCCATCACCGGCACCAACGGCAAGACCACCACAACGACCCTGGCAGGCGAGATCTTCAAGGCCAACGGTTACCGCACCTTTGTTGGCGGCAACATCGGCAACCCGCTGATCGAGCTGATTGAATCGGGAGAACCGATTGATCAGGTGGTGGCCGAAATCAGTTCCTTCCAGTTGGAATGGATCACCTCTTTCCACCCGCAGGTGGCAGCCCTGCTCAACCTGAGCGAGGATCATCTCGACCGTTACGCCAGCTTTCAGGAATATATCGACGCCAAACTGCGCATCTTCGAAAACCAGACCCAGGAGGACTTTGCGGTAATCAACCGCGACGACACACTGGTCTGGAAATATGCACAGAATCTGAAGGCGCAGCTCTTCCCCTTCAGTCGTAAACAGGAGCTGGACGAAGGAATTTTCCATACTGACGATGTCATCTGTTTCCGCCACAATGGCCACGAAGAGTATTTCCCCACGGCGGCCATCCGGCTGGAGGGGGTGCACAACCTGGAAAACATCATGGCGGCCCTGGCCTGCGCCCTCCTGCTCGGCTGCCGGGCTGACGAAACCTTCGAAACAGTGCAGAGCTTCGAGGCCCTCCATCACCGCATGGAGTTCGTCCGCCAGGTGCGCGGAGTAAACTACTACGAAGACAGTAAAGCCACCAACGTGGGGAGCGTGGAGAAGGCCCTGGAGAGCTTCGACAACATAACCCTGATCGCCGGAGGCAAGGATAAGGGGGGCTCCTACGCGCCACTGGAGCAGTTGGTCAGGGAACGGGTCAGACACCTGGTCCTGATCGGCGAGGCTGCAGACAGGATGGCGGCCGAGCTGGGGCAACTGACCGACACCCATCGCGCCGCATCGCTGGAAGAGGCGGTCAAAATGGCGGCAGCCATCACCAAGCAAGGCGGTACGGTACTGATGTCTCCGGCCTGTTCCAGTTTTGACATGTTCCGCGATTACGAGGAGCGGGCGCAACGGTTCATTGCCGCGGTAAAGGCACTGTAAAGGCCACTCTGGCGGCACCGGGATTCCGGTAACTATGGCAACACGGGCAACTCCATGGGATTGCCCTTTTGGAGCAGTATGAAACTTAATCTCAAAAAACTGGAAGAATTTGATCTGGTCATCATGCTGATGGCCATTGCCCTGACTTGCTTCGGGGTGGTTATGGTCTATTCGGCCTCATCGGTCATGGCTACCAAGCGTTACCATGACGGGTTTTATTTCCTCAAGCGCCAGGGATTCTTTGCAATTGCCGGGTTCGCCATCATGTTGGTGGTGATGCATATCAACTACCACACCTGGAAACAGCTGGCCGTACCAGCCCTGTTGCTCTGCATGGTACTACTGGGGGTGGTCCTGATACCGGGCCTCGGCGGCAAGGCCGGCGGGTCTTCACGCTGGATCAAGCTCCCCGGCTTCAACCTGCAACCGTCGGAGATGGCCAAGCTGGCGCTGATCATGTATATGGCCTATTCCCTGGACAAGAAACAGGACAAAGTCAAGACCCTGGCCACCGGTTTCATCCCCTACATGATCGTGTTGATGTTCCTGATCGGCCTGCTGGTGCTGCAGCCGGACCTGGGGGGCGCGCTCACCCTGGCTGCCGTGGCCATGATCATGCTCTTCGCGGCCGGTACCCGCCTGACCTACATCCTGTCCATGATTTTGCTGGCAATGCCGTTCCTGATGTACAAGTTGAGCAGGGGGTACCACAAGGGAAGGATCGACGCCTTCCTCAATCCCTGGAGCGACCCCGAGGGGAAAGGATTCCAGATCATCCAGTCCTGGCTGGCCCTGGGCACGGGCGGCGTTTTCGGCCAGGGCCTGGGAGAAGGGAAACAGAAGCTCTTCTACCTGCCCGAGGCGCACACCGATTTCATCCTCTCGGTGGTTGGGGAAGAACTGGGGTTCCTGGGCGTGGCCGTGATCATCGGCATGTTCTTTCTGCTGGTGCAACGGGCCATGCGTATCGCCGTTGCCGCGCCCGACACCTTCGGCCGCTTCCTGGCCTTGGGGATCGCCGTGCTGTTCGGCATCGAAGCATCAGTCAACATGGGGGTCGTTACCGGCATGCTCCCCACCAAAGGCCTGGCACTGCCGTTCATCAGTTATGGCGGCAGCTCCCTTCTGATCAGCCTGCTGGCGGTCGGAATACTGCTCAACATCTCATCCGGGTTGAAGATTTCCTCCATCAGCCTCAAGGAGGAAAAATGAAACTGATCATCGCTGGAGGCGGCACAGGCGGGCATCTGTTCCCCGGAATCGCCGTGGCCGAGGAGTTTCTGGCCAGAGACCCGCAAAATTCAGTTCTTTTTGTCGGAACCGAACGGGGCATAGAGGCCCGCGCCGTCCCTGCCGCAGGTTATCAGTTGGAAGTGATCTCTGCCGCCGGGATACGCGGCAAGGGCAACCTGAACCAGATCAAAGGATCGTTGATGATGCTCTACGGCTATTCACAATCCCGCAAGATACTGAAATCGTTCCAGCCCGACCTGGTGCTGGGTGTGGGCGGATACGCCTCCTTGCCGACGGTGCTGGCCGCGCGAGGCATGCAGATCCCCCGTTTCATCCATGAGCAGAACGCCATTCCCGGCATGACCAACAAATTCTTGGCAAAATTTGTCGATCAGGTCTTCATAACCCTGGAAGAATCGGCCAAGTTCTTTCCCAAGCAAAACACGCTGCTGACCGGGAATCCCCTCAGAAGGCAGATCCTGGCGCAGGCCACCACCAGTGCCGGGGACGAGCCAAGGACCGGGGGACAAGGCAATTTCAGGCTGTTGATCTTCGGCGGCAGTCAGGGAGCCCATGCCATCAACATGGCCATGCTGACAGCGCTCCCTTTCCTGGAAAGGTTCATCAGCAAACTCGAGATCACCCACCAGACCGGAGAAAATGATGCCGCGGAAGTGGCTGAAACCTATCGCAGACACGGCTTCAAAGCCGCTGCCAAACCATTCATAGATGACATGGCAGGCGCCTATAAATGGGCCGACCTGGTAATCTGCCGGGCCGGAGCCACCACCATCGCCGAAGTGACGGCCTGCGGAAAACCCTGCCTGTTCATCCCCTTTCCGCACGCCGTGGATGACCACCAGCGCCGGAACGCCGAGGCCTTATTAAAAAAAGAGGCCTGCTACATGCTGTTGGAGCATGAGCTTACAGGCGAGCGACTGGCCGGGATGATCAGGGAACTGCTGGACGATCCCGACACCCTCCGACGTACCGGCAAGCTGGCCTTCAGCATGGCCCGACTGGATGCCGCCAGGATAATCGTGGACGAAATGATGAAGACAATTAAAATGTAGGGGCAGGCCCGCGTGCCTGCCCATGGGCGGCCACAAGGGGCCGCCCCTACGGAAGGATTCATATGTACGGTAAAATTGAAAAAATCCATTTCGTCGGCATCGGCGGCATCGGCATGAGCGGAATCGCCGAAGTGCTGCTGAATCTTGGTTACAAGGTTTCAGGCTCGGACTTGCGCCAGTCGGACACCACTGAACGGCTGGCCGCCATCGGCGGCGAGATCTATATCGGCCATGCCCGCCAGAACCTGACCAATGTGGATGTGGTGGTCACCTCCACGGCCGTGGGAGACGACAATCCCGAAGTAATCGAGGCGCGGGAACGAATGATCCCGGTCATCCCCAGGGCCGAGATGCTGGCCGAACTGATGCGTATGAAATACGGTATCGCCATTGCCGGAACCCACGGCAAGACCACCACCACCTCCATGGTTGCCACCATCCTGACCCACGGCGGCATTGACCCGACCATCGTGATCGGCGGCAAGCTCAATACCCTGGGAACAAACGCCGTACTGGGACAGGGCAAGTTCCTGGTGGCCGAGGCCGACGAGTCGGACGGCTCGTTTCTCAAACTCTCCCCGACCATTGCGGTGGTAACCAACATCGATGCCGACCACCTGGATTTCTATACCGGCGGGATCAGCCAGATCAAGGATATTTTCGTAGACTTCATCAACAAGATCCCCTTCTACGGGCTGGCGGTACTTTGCCTGGAAGACCGCAACATTGCCGACATTATCCCCCAGGTCAAGAAACGCTTCGTCACCTACGGCCTGTCGGCCCAGGCCGATATCCGCGCCACCCACATCAAACTGGCCGGGGGCAGCACCTCGTTCGTGGCGCACTACAAAGGCTACCGCATGGGCGAGGTCAGTTTTGCCATGCCAGGGGCCCACAATGTGCTCAACGCGCTGGCCTGCATTGCCGTGGCCATGGAGCTGGACATCCCCTTCAACCTGATCCAGGAGGGCTTTGCCCGCTTCGGCGGCGTTGGTCGCCGCTTTCAGGTCAAGGGCGAGATCAACGACATCATGGTGGTGGACGACTACGGCCATCACCCTGCCGAGATCAGGGCAACGCTGTCCGCCGCCAAGAACGGGTGGCCCGAGCGCCGGCTGGTGGTGGCCTTCCAGCCCCATCGCTACACACGCACCAAGGAACTTTTCGACGAGTTCGTCAAATGCTTCTACGATGCCGACGTGCTTGTGCTGACTGATATCTACGCCGCCAGTGAAAAGCCGATCGAAGGCGTTTCTGCGGAGACGCTGGTCAATGCCATCAAAACACATGGCCAACGTGATGTCACCTATGTGGCCGATCGGGAAACCTTGCCGGAACACCTGGCGAAAATCGTCAAGCCGGGCGACATAGTCATGACCTTGGGGGCTGGAAACATCTGGCAGGCAGGCGAAGGATTGATCCAAAGGCTGCAGGCTTAGGAGCAAGAGATGCCCCACCCCTTCGAGAGCATTCGAACCGTTTTCCGCGGCGAGTTGCTGGCAAACGAGCCGCTCAGCCGCCATACCTCTTTAAAGGTCGGCGGTCCGGCCGACATCCTCGCCATTCCGGAGGATAAATACGACCTGCTGGAACTGCTGGGAAAGTTGGAAGAGCTGGGCATCCCCTGGTTTGTCATCGGTGGGGGCTACAACCTGCTGGTGCTGGACAAAGGGTTCCGGGGTACAGCAATCAGCCTTAGGAAACTGGATCGCGTCGAACTGCGTGACGACACAACCCTGTACGCCGAAGCAGGCGCCAAAAATCGGGTGTTGGCAGACACTGCCCGTGACTGCAGCCTGACCGGATTTGAATTCCTCATCGGCATTCCCGGCACCGTAGGAGGCGCCTTGCGTATGAATGCCGGGGCCCATGGCCGGGAGATATTTGACAGCGTCACTTCATTAGAGCTCCTGAGCGGCGGAGAATTCAAAAAACATGTGAAAAATTCACTGGATTACGGCTATAGGCACTTGCAACTTAATCCTAATGAAATTATAATCAGCGCCGAATTCAGGCTTGTGTCCGGCAACCGAGAGGACATCACCGCCGATATGGATTCCAGCATGAGGAAACGACATGAATCTCAGCAGGTGGGCTGGCCAAATGCAGGTTCGTACTTCAGGAATCCGCCGGAACATGCTGCCTGGCGCCTGATCGATGAATGCGGGTTGCGTGGCTTCTCCATCGGCGGAGCGCAGGTTTCCGAGGTCCATGCCAACTTCCTGATCAATCGCGGCGCAGCAACCGCGCTCGACTTCCTGAAATTGGCAGCAATCATCAAGGGACAGGTCTTGGAAAAGAGCGGGATACTCCTGGCAGAGGAAGTACGTATCGTGGGCGAGGAATAAATAACCATGACATCCATGAAATCGAAAAAAATTGCTGTACTTATGGGTGGACTTTCCGCCGAACGCGAAGTATCCCTGAAGAGCGGCACGGCGGTACACCAGGCCCTTCTTGGGCAGGGATATCAGGTGTTGGCCGTCGATATGGGGCGCGACCTGGCTGCTGTGCTTCTGGATGAAAATATCCAGGCGGTCTTCATTGCCCTCCATGGACGTTATGGCGAGGACGGTTGCGTCCAGGGCCTGCTGGAGCTGATGAATATCCCCTATACCGGCTCCGGGGTACTGGCCAGCGCCTTGGCCATGCACAAACTCTACAGCAAACAGACCTTCACTGCCAGCGGCATCCTCACCGCCCCTTTCCGCCATTTCCGCCGGGGTGAGCAGGTACGTCTCAACGATCTGCCTTTCGGACTGCCGATCGTGGTCAAGCCGGTTCAGGAGGGCTCTTCGGTCGGAGTTTCCATAGTCAAAAGAGAAACCGAACTGGCCGAAGCCCTTGAACTGGCGTTTCGATACGATGAAGAGATCCTGGTGGAACAGTTCATTAAGGGCCAGGAGGTGCAGGTCGGCATCCTGGATGATCGGCCCATCGGTGCCATAGAGATTGTACCCAAAAATGAGTTCTACGACTACGAGGCCAAGTACACCGATGGCATGGCCGAGCATATCTTCCCGGCCCGCCTGGCGACAGACCTGTACGAAAAGGCTCAGGCAATCGGCTTGGCAGCCCATCGTGCCCTGGGATGCAAGGGTTACAGCCGGGTGGACCTTCTGGTTACTACCGATGGTGACTGCTATGTACTGGAGGTCAACACCCTGCCCGGGATGACCGCCCTGAGCCTGTTTCCCGAGATTGCCGCCAAAGGAGCCGGGTTACCATTCGAAGCCCTGGTGGCGCGAATCATTGAGTCGGCAGCACTTACTACAAAGGTGAACTAAGCGCGTGAGGGATTTTTCCACCTCCACATACCAACGGAAGAAGGTTGCAGCCAACCGGGTCAAGGTGCAGCGCAAGCCCCTCAACCTGAAGAAATATCTGCGCCCCCTTGCAAAGATCGCCCTGGCTGTGTCAGGCACTGCCATGGCATGCGCGCTTTTGTTCCTTGCATACCGCGCCATTAGTTCGGCAACATTCTTTCGACTCAGGAACATCGAGGTCTCCAATACCAAACGTCTGACCCGCGAACAGATTCTGAGCATCGCAGATGTGGAGACCGGACGCGATTTGGCGCATATGAACCTGAAACGCATTGGGGAACAACTCATTCAAAATCCGTGGATCGAGTCTGTCCGAATCCGCAGATATTTTCCAGACCGGCTGTCCATCGCAGTAACTGAACGGGAACCGCTGGCTGTGGTCAATATGGGTTACCTTTATTATCTGGACAACAAGGGAAACGTGTTCAAAGTTCTCAATCAGGGGGACAAACTCGACTTCCCTGTGGTCACCGGTTTCAGCGAAGAGGATTTGAGCAGCGACCCGAACGGCACCAGGGAAGCCCTGATAAACACTTGTGAACTTCTGAAGATTTTGCGTGAAAAAGGAGCATTTATCCTTGCAGATGTCTCGGAGATTCATTACGATAAGGGCTACGGTTTTACCCTGTTTACCACTTCCGGCTCACTTCCGGTGAAAATTGGCTCAGGCGACTTCGATGCAAAGGTTGTGCGCTTTGCCCGTATCTACCGTGAACTCATGGCACAGCAGCCGACGCTCCGCTATATCGACCTCGACTACAACGATAAAATCGTCATCAAGAAAAGTTAGATAAACATTACGAATCCCGAATATAGGCAGGGGGGGGCATGTCAGCAACCAAAAAGGATAACCTGATTGTCGGTCTTGATATCGGTACCACCAAGATCTGCGCCATTGTCGGCAATTTCACCGAGGACGGCATAGACATCGTCGGTATTGGCACCAGCCCTTCCAGCGGCCTGCGCAAAGGGGTGGTCATCAACATCGAAAGCACGGTGGGCGCCATCCGTAAAGCCATCAGCGAAGCTGAACTCATGGCCGGCTGCGAGATCAAATCGGTCTACGCCGGGATCGCCGGGGGCCATATCAAGGGTATCAACTCCCAAGGTGTCATTGCCATCAAAAACCGTGAAGTAGCCCAAGAGGATGTGCGGCGGGTAATCGACGCTGCCAAGGCAATTGCCATCCCAATGGACCGCGAAGTCATCCACATACTTCCCCAGGAATTCATTATCGACGAACAGGACGGCATTCGCGAACCGCTCGGCATGTCCGGCGTCCGCCTGGAAGCCAAGGTCCACATAGTAACCGGTGCCGTTGCCAGCGCACAGAACATCGTAAAGTCATGCAATCGCGCCGGCCTGGATGTTGCCGACATCGTACTGGAACAACTGGCCTCCTCCGAGGCCGTGCTCTCTTCTGACGAAAAGGAACTGGGCGTCTGCCTGGTGGACATCGGCGGCGGCACCACCGATATCGCCATATTTTCCGAAGGCGCAATCAAATACACTTCGGTGCTCTCGCTGGGCGGAAATCACCTGACCAACGACATTGCCGTCGGCCTGCGGACCCCCATGGCCGAGGCGGAAAAAATCAAGCAGAAATACGGCTGCTGCCTGTCGGCGCTGGTTGGCAAAGAAGACAAGATCGAGGTACCGAGCGTGGGCGGACGCAAACCGCGCGAACTTTCCCGCAACGTGCTGTGCGAAATCCTCGGCCCCCGTGTGGAGGAAATTTTCACTTTGGTCAACCGCGAAATCGTCAAATCCGGGCTTGAAGATTCCATCGCTTCCGGCGTAGTAATCACCGGCGGCTCCAGCATACTGGAGGGAATGCCTGAACTGGCCGAACAGATATTCAACCTTCCGGTCCGTCGTGGCGTACCGCAGCGCATCGGCGGATTGATCGACGTGGTCAATTCGCCTGTCTACGCTACCGGCGTTGGCCTGATTGTCTATGGCAGCCGCAATTCCGGTGCCCGGGAGTTCCCAACCACAAAGTCCGAAAGCAACCTGTTCGGCTCCGTGTTCGGTCGAATGAAAAGCTGGTTCAGGGAATTTTTTTAGTATCTGCTAATCTGGCTTAACCAGTCAGACCGTTAACAAATCGAATTTTATGCTGTTTTTATTACTGGTTTTTTTTAATATTTTTTTCTTTGATTCCTGCCGGAAATGCGTTTACATTTCACCCTGAAAGATGAATCAGTGCCAATGCAGAAAGGGGGAAGCTAGATGTTCGAGTTTGATGAAACTATTGAACAAAGTGCCATTATAAAAGTTATCGGGGTTGGCGGTGGTGGTGGCAATGCCGTCAACACCATGATTGACAGTAATATACACAAAGTCGATTTCATCGTTGCCAACACTGACGCCCAAGCCCTGCGCACCTCCAAAGCACCGGTCAAGATTCAACTTGGCAAGCAGCTTACAAAGGGTCTTGGCGCCGGCTCGAAACCGGAAGTAGGTAAAGAGGCAGCCCTTGAGGACCGCGAAAAGCTGACGGAATCGCTTAAAGGTGCCGACTTGATTTTCATCGCTGCCGGCATGGGCGGCGGAACCGGCACCGGCGCTGCGCCGGTTATCTCCGAAGCGGCGCGCGAGTCTGGCACGCTGACGGTAGGAGTCGTAACCAAGCCTTTTACTTATGAAGGCAAAGCCCGTACCGAGCTTGCCGAACAAGGCATCAATGAGCTGAAAAAACATGTTGATTCCCTTATCATCATACCTAATGACCGCCTGATAAGCCTGGCTGGCAAAAACATGTCGCTGTTCGATGCATTCAAGCCATCTGATGATGTCCTCCGTCAGGCAGTCCAAGGGATTGCGGAGTTGATTACATCCACCGGCCTTATGAACCTCGACTTCGCCGACGTGAAGACCGTCATGAGCGTTCGTGGCATGGCCATGATGGGTATCGGCACCGGCGTAGGCGACAACCGGGCAGCTGATGCTGTCAATACCGCCATTTCCAGCCCTCTTCTGGAAGATAACGACATCTCCGGCGCCAAAGGCGTACTTGTCAACATCACCGGATCTGCTTCAATGACCATGGATGACTACAACACAGTCAACAGGATCGTCCATGAAAAAGTCCATGAGGATGCCAACATCAAGATAGGTGTTGTCAGGGACGACGACCTTGGCGAAACGATTAAGGTTACAGTCATTGCCACCGGGTTTGGCGATCGTTTCGACACTGAGCGCTCACGCGAAATGCGCAAGGCCGTTACTCCGCTTGCTGATCGTTCCACCCCGAGCAAAAAATGGCTGGATATTCCCACCCATATTCGTGACCGGCAACAGACCGAAAATACCAACCGTGTCAGACCGGTTGTCTCCTATATTGAGGACGACGAAGACCAGTACGATATTCCCACATTCCTGAGAAAATCGGTCGATTAGATCTGGCCATATAAAATAAAGGCTGCGCTATAACGCAGCCTTTATTTTATTAAAGATATAACCGCTGGAAAGAAAAAGCCCGGAAGACGTTTCCGGGCTTTTTCTTTAATCAAGATATTTGACCTTCATTTCAAAGGGTTCCTTCTGCGGACCGCTCCCGTTTGATCGCGCGGCATGGCCAACCGGGACAACGGCCATAAACTCTCCGGCCGGTTCTCCCAGAAACTTCAAAACCTCATCTTTCATCAAGAACATGATGCCGAGCCAGACAGTCGCTAATCCGAGAGAAGTTGCCGCCAACAACAGGTTCTGGACCGCGGCCGCTGAACTCTGAATCTCCATGGTCCTGAAAAAGTCGTGGGCCAGATCTTTTTCCACACTGAAGAGCTCAGTTCCGTGCTCGATGAGGTCGCCACTGTTGGCCACGGCAATAACGACCGGCGCACTTGCAATGCTACGGGCTGACATGCGCAAGAGCGCCTGGGCAGGCCTGGAGAAGTTCACGGCACCTTCAGCCACAAGTTCGGCCAACCCATGCTTTTTTTCCCCCTTGAGTACAATGAAGCGCCAGGATTGTTGGTTGTGGGCCGAAGGGGCCTCATTCGCGGCCTGCAACAGAATGCGGATCTGCTCCTGGGTAACCTCTTCCCTTGCAAAGGCCCTGACACTGCGGCGCATCTTGATTGTTTTAAGCGTCTCATTTATGGAAAAGACGGCTTCGTCTGGTTGCATGATAACCTCTTTATGTTATTTTCTGTGCATTGCAGGAAAGAATACCTGCGATACCGTACCTGTCAAACACTGCCAGGGATTGATGAAGCAAGAACACTTCATGCTAAGCGCTGAATTCCGGGCAATACATCATAACAAGCCTGGCACGATTCTCCAAACAAAGGGGGCAAAGCTTGCCGGCATCCTCCCATACCTCACCGGCAAGCCATTCTCCGGCCTGTGCATAATCGGACAGAGTTCCGGACTCATCGAATTCCTTATTGCAGATCGTACATTGTTTCACCTATCTTCTCCCTTCCAGGGCCATTGCCCGTTCATACTCATGCTGCAGTATTTCATTGCCGTCAGACACCACCATATCCCACGGTAAAAGCTCATCAGTGGGTATGGTGCGCTGCACAACTTTATCAGTATCAAACGCACAGGTTTTTACCGCCTTTTTAAAATTGTTCCCATCGCTCATGGCTACCAGCAGAACAGCCAACCTGCGGTCACCCCGCGACAGCAGCGCCTGGAAGTAACAGTCACGCAGTCCTTCCACCTTAAGCTTTACATTGGCAATGCCGCGAAAAGAAGCCTCTAGAAATTTCACCTTTTTTTCCAACGACGGCAGCGGCTCCATACCACACCATTGGAAAGGAGTACCAGGCTTGGGAATGAAGGGATTAATCGAAAGCGTGATTTCACCCAGCCTTCCATTCAATCGGGCCCGCTCCAACACGCGACTGCGAATGGCCAGAACCAGCCTGATCAGTTCATCCAGGTCGTCTTGTGTTTCCGTAGGCAAACCGATGATGAAATACAACCTCAGGTTAAGGATATCGCGGGAAACCAAAAGCTCGCAAGCGTCGAGTATCTGGTCTTCATTCAGGTTTTTGCGGATCAAATCCCGCAGACGCTGAGAACCTCCCTCCGGTGCCAGGGCAATTGTTTTGTGTCCGCTGGCCACCAGGGCACTTATCATTTCAGGATCGAGCCGATCAATACGCAACGACGAAACAGATACCTTGGCACCACGTGCCACTATGTAACTACATAACATGCCGATGTCATGATAGTCGGAAACCGCAGCACCAACCAGTCCAATCTTGTTTCTATAGGCAAGACCTTCGTCCACAGCGGCAACAATATTTGTGTACGGCTGTTGCCTGAAATGACCGTAAATGAAGCCGGAAGTACAGAAGCGGCATCCGCGAGGGCATCCGCGACTGACCTCGATCAAGTACATGTCGCCGAATTCGGTGTTGTCTGTCAGAATCACGGATCTTGCCGGACTATATTCTTCCAGCTTGACACAAACCCGCTTGATCCGCTTAGGGGCCGCCCCCATTATATCAATTGCCACCAGCCTTTCTTCCAGATACTGAGGGTGATACATGGATGGTATATAGATGCCAGGCAATGCGGCAAGAGATAGCAGCAACTCCTGCCTGCTTTTGTCAAACACCATCATGGCCTTCATAAGCTCAGGGATCTGTTCCTCACCCTCGCCAAGACAAACAATGTCCAAAAAGTCGGCAACCGGCTCTGGATTAATCATAAACGCTGCGCCACCGGCAATGATCAATGGGTATGTGTCTCCCCTTTCCTTTGCCCAAACAGGGATTCGCCCCAGCTTGAGAATAAGCGGAATATTGAGATAATCCGGTTCAAAAGAGGTGGAGAAGGCAATAATATCGAAATCAGCCAAGGGGCGCTGCCCTTCCAATGACAGCAGCGACATGCCGCTTCGCCGGTACTCTGCCAGGCTCTCACGATCAGGTAGAAATGCGCGCTCACAAAGTACGCCGGGATAGGTTGCCAACAATGAATAAACCGTCTGATAACCAAGACTGCTCATGCCGGTCTGATATCTATTGGGGTAAACAAGGCAAATACTGAGTTGGCCACCACGACCGTTTCGCTTGGGACACAGGTTTGTTTCGCTCGCCAAAAGACTGCGTTGAATTTTTCTTATATCCCAACTCATCGGAGTTCAAGGAGAACAGGCATGAATCTCTCTCAGTTGCAGCAGATTTAGGTCATTCTAACAGCAATGCCAAGCTGAATTCAAACTCTATGTTGATGATTTATTAATATCCTAAAGATCTTAGGAACATGAAGCCATTGCAAAGCGGGATAATTTTGGCAATAAAAAACGCCGCATAAAGCGGCGTTTTCAAATCAGCTTGTATGGTCAAGACAGGCTATCAGCCCTTTTCCAGCTTCACGGCAACCGCACCTGAAACGTCTTTAGCCAGTAAGTTCGCCTGAACTTCGTGGAAGTGGGACGGTACAAACAACACACCTGCCTGAAGGGCATCGGTCAATTTAGCCTTCAAGGTGACCGAACCGGCTACGGAAGAAACTTTGACATTGTCACCGCCGGAAATTCCAGCTTTGGCAGCATCAGCGGCATAAATCTCCACATAACCTTCGGCTGCGACAGCCATATTGTTTTCCGACCAAGTGGTCATGGTTCCGTTGTGCTGTAACACGGACCCTATGTAAAGTGCATAGGGGCGTGCCGAATCGGCCGGCGCCGGCGAGACCGGCTTGAAGGGTAAAATGGATGCCTTGTGGTCGGCAGATGAAATTTGATTTTTGATGCGGCCCATCCGACAACCGGCATGATCGCATACATCACTGTATAGTCCTGACAACTCCGTGATCTCCTGATGCAGTTCTTCTGGAGTCACAGTTAAGATTTTCGCAACAGGCGCCACCAGGTTATATAGTTTTATCAGCGTATCGCTGTCGGTACGTGCCTCGCCAAGGGGGGCAATTGCACGCGGGAAACACTGAACCCGGTTGTCTACCGTGGTAAAGGTGCCGGCCTTCTCGGCTGCGGAAGCGGCTGGCAGCAGGATGGTTGCCAACCGTGCGGTTTCGTTCAGGAACAGGTCTTGAACCAGCAACAGATCCAGTTTTTGCAGAGCTTTCATGACGCGTGCCCTGTCCGGCAGAATATGGAGCAGGTCGCTGCCCATAACATACAACGCCTTGATTTCGCCGGCTTCAATGGCATCTATGATTTGGAACAGGTTCTTGCCGGGGCTGGCTGGCACGGTATTTTTCCAAGCCTCGGAAAATGTTGCGGCCTTATGGGCATAAGTATGGTAGCCGGGCAGATATTCCGGGCATACTCCCATGTCCAGCATCCCTTGGGTATTGTTTTTTTCATCCAGAGGGTAGATGCCCGCGCCTGATACTCCGGCAGCACCTGTCAGAAGTGCGAGATCGACCACCCCGGTCACCGCGTTTGCCTTATCAGCCGTGCGCATGATATCAGCGCCGTAAATGACAGCTGTACGGCCGTTGCAGATCAATCCGGCGGCCTGGCGGAAATCGGATTCGCTGATGCCCGTAGCCTGAGTGATTTGCGCAAAAGTCAGGGCATCCAGGGATGCTTTCAGTTCATCCGCCCCTTTGGTATTCTTAGAAATAAATTCTTTGTTTTCAAGCCCATCCGCCAGGATCGCCTTATTGAGACCGGCAACAAACCAAGCCTCGCTGCCTGGGCGATATTGAAGGAACTTGTTGGCAAACTTATTCATTGAGGTGGCACGCACATTTGCCAGAACCAGCTTGGCGTTGTTCTTGTTTGCTGCCTGGATCACCCGATAAGCATAACCGACCGACTCCCCTTTCAGGTCGGCACCGACCACAAGAATCGAATCAGCCTGCTCGATCACATCCATGGCATAGGTACTGCCACTGTATCCGAGCATTTCCCATTGGATGAGCTGTGAGGGAAAATAACCGAGCCTGGCTTCGGAATCAATATTGTTGGTACCTACTGCACCGCGCAGAAACTTCTGAAAGAGATAACTCTCTTCGTTGGTTGCACGGGGAGAGCCGATCCCAGCAACGGCCTTGGCGCCATTGGCGGCAATGATATCCTTCAGTTTTGTGGCGGCCGCACCGAGGGCCTGATCCCAAGTTGCCGTTTGCTGATTTCCAGAAGCATCCTTGATAAGCGGAGTGGTCAGCCTGCCAGGTGAGTTGAATGCGGCATATCCGAAGCGACCATTGGTGCACAGGTTGCCACGGTTAAATGTATCATCGGAACTGGTTACCCGTTCCACGCGTCCACCACGGGAATGATACTCTATCTGGCAGCCTGTAGAGCAGAAGCCACAAATACTCGGGGTAACTGTGAAAGTCCAGGGACGCCCACGAAATTTGAAGGGCTTGCTTATAAGCGTACCTGTTGGACAAGCATTTATACAATTGCCGCAGAAGTCGCAATTGAGCGGCTCGCCGGAAACCGTATCGATAATCGTCCTATCGCCTCGGTTGACAATCTCAATGGCTTCACGGCCTACTATCTCACGACAGACCTTGACGCATTTTTCGCACAGTATGCAACGATTGGGGTCGCTTT
This sequence comes from Geobacter sp., assembly GCA_003574895.1. Classification (GTDB taxonomy): domain Bacteria; phylum Desulfobacterota; class Desulfuromonadia; order Geobacterales; family Pseudopelobacteraceae; genus JACPFJ01. Next base: position 122,781 of record PJFB01000010.1, on the reverse strand, counting down.
CCAGCAGATTCCAGTCGTAACGGATCGGCAGACGCTCCAGGTCAGCACCGTACTCGTTTTTGTCAACATGCAGACCGTAGCAGGAGTCCTGCAGATCGCACTCGCCGGCAGCGTCGCACACCGGGCAATCCAACGGATGGTTGACCAGCAACAGTTCAAGTGTTTTCTTGCGGATCTGTTCCAGCTTCGGAGAGGAAGTGGTAACATTGATGCCGTCCTTGACCGGAGTGTTGCAAGCGGTCATTGGGCGATCCACACCATCCACATCAACCACGCAGATGCGACATGCACCGGTCGTGGACACCTTTTTCAACCAGCATAGCGTCGGTATTTTGACTCCCAATTGAGCTGCCGCATCCAGGATAGTTGTTCCTGCTGGGACCGTTACCTGTTTACCGTCAATCGTGAGTGTTGCCATCTTGTTTTCGCTGGACTCTGTGTGTGCCATCTTGCCTGTATCTCCTTGTTATCCCCCTCACCAGGGGGAGGGTCGAGGGGGAGGGGAAATTCGTTTAAAGTACTATCATAGCCATTCTATAACATCTTAAACAACGATCAGCTTCTGCCTGGGCCGTCGTATCGTTGAAGCCCAATTCCACTTCGCTATAGTTCTTGAGGCTGGCCCGTTGCTTGCCGTGAACCTCTTTTTGGTGGGCGCGGTCGGCGGAGTCGAGCCAGGCCACATTTTCATCCTTGTCATACACTCCCAGGTAGGTCAGCAAATCTTCAAAAATGTCTTCCTCGCTAAGATATGCCTTGCCTTCCTCCAGCCAGCGTTGGATTACCTTGGCCGCACGGTGGGCGTTACCCACGCAGGCCACCACGGTCAGCGGCCCGATTTCTGCGTCACCGCCGGCGAACACGCCATCACAATCAGTGATCAACGAACGGGAAAGCGGATTACCCATGCCGTCTTTCAGGTCTTTACCAGCTGCGTCCTTAAGTGGGAGGTACTTGGTGACCACCGTATTCCACTTGGTGATATCGATCCCCATGTCGGACGGTATGAAGCCAAGATCGGGGTCCTGTCCGATAGCCGGGATGACCGTATCGCATTCGATGACAAATTCGCTGCCCGGCATCGGCTCCGGGCGGCGGCGACCGGAGGCATCGGGCTCGCCCAAAGCCATCCTGACGCATTCGACACCGGTAACCTCATGTTTATCGTTGGCGATGATCTTTGTTGGGAGCACCTGGAATTCGAACTGCACCCCTTCCTCATCGGCTCCATCCACTTCCCACACGTCGGCAGGCATCTCTTTGCGCGAACGGCGGTAAACCAGGTAGGACGCTTCGGCACCCTCCCGCAAGGCCACTCGCACGCAGTCAATGGCGGTATTACCACCTCCGACCACGACGACTTTATTGCCCATGCCTGTCGGCTTGCCCATGTAGGCCTCGCGCAGAAAATCGATGCCCCCTTTGAGGAAACCTTTGTAACCCGCATCCTCACCGTCCACACCCATCGGCTTGGAGCGGTGTGCTCCAGGAGCCAGGAAGACGGCGTCGTATTTCTTCTTCAAATCCGGCAGGCTGATATCCTGTCCCACGCGACAGTTGTAGATGATTTCCACTCCCATGGACTGAATGATATCGATGTCCCGCTGGAGCAGGTGGCGAGGCATGCGGTATGCCGGAATGCCGACCGCGATCATCCCGCCTCCGAAACCTTCGGGCAACGCCTCGTAAATAGTACACTTGTACCCTTCCAACGCCAGGTAGTAGGCAGCAGCCAAGCCGGCCGGGCCCGCACCAACAATGCCAACGGTCTTGCCTTTTTTCTGTTTGGGCTGCATGGGAGGGGTAAGCTGGTGCATCCATTCATAATCAGAGGCAGAACGCTTGAGCACCATTATATTAATGGCATCATCAACATTTTTGCGGCGGCAAGCGGTCTCGCAGGGATGCGGACAAACCCGCCCGCAGACCGAAGGCAGCGGCATGTTCTCGCGAATGGTTGCCAGCGACTCGGACATCTGGTAGTTTTTGATATTTTCAACATACTTGGGAATGTCGATATGGGCAGGACAACGGTCCATGCAGGGAGCGGTGTACTTATGAATATACCTGGTGTCCTTCGGCACTCGCCCACCCTTAAGATAGGCACTGAAATCCTCACGGAAGTGTTGAACAGCATCAAACACTGGAACCGTGGCGCTCTGACAAAGGGTGCACTTGCAGTTTTTCAACAAGTCGGCCAAATCGCCCACCTTGTCCAGGTCTGCCTCGGACGCCTTCCCTGTCAGCACATTCTGAAAGAGATCCATCAACACCTTGGTCCCTTTTTTGCCAGGTGTGCACCGGCCGCAACAGTACAGGGTCTGCACACGCTTCATGTACTCAGCTGTCATGGCAGGGACATCAACGCCCTTGTCGAAGAGGATGATGCCATCCCATCCCATGAATCCATTCAGCGGCCGCTCGCCATCAAAGGCAACTGGCAAACGGTAGCTAACGGCCTGCGGTTCTCCGGAAACGTTTCTGTTATCGACTAATTTCCTACCCCACGTGGAAAAAACGACATGAGCCACACGAACCTCCAAAACCCGACCCCCTCAAATACGGGGATAAGTGTCTGCAATTATTATACAAAGAATGACCACCAAATTGTATACAGTATGCATGATTAACACAATAACATCATTGAAATCAAGGGAAAAATTACATTGATTCTCTCATGGTTTTCATCAGGATTCCCACTTTTTTCTTTCTGTGCTATAGACTATAGTTACTACAGCTACTTTGCGATCCATACCTTATTTAATTAATATGGATTTAAATGTTTGACGCCGATAAAAAACTGCTGGATTTCATCCGCAACAACGGGAGAGATGACATGAGTAAATTTGACAGTGCCTTTAAAGCACTCTTTGAAACCAATATGGGTATTAAACCTGGGGAGCATGTCCTGGTTTTCAGTGACGTCATTCGTGAAGACGAAACGATTTCAGACATAGACCGTGACCGTCGGACACGATTGAACGCAACTGGCCGCGAAGCCGCGGATTACGCCGCCAAGACCTATGGCAACGGTAGCTTTGCCGAGTTCCCGGCTACGCCAGCCTCCGGAGCTGAACCTCCCATGGGACTCTGGCTGGCAACTTTCGGTGCCCAGACGTTAGCACAGCTCAAACAGGAAGGAATCTTAACGAAACTGCTAGACAAGAGTGCCAACGGCGACCAGGTTTCACGCGCAAGAGAAATCATTGTGGCCGGTAATAGCCAGGTTGCCGATATCATAATCGCCATGAGCAACAACTCCACCAGCCATACCCGCTACCGCTCCCTGGCCTGCGCTGCAGGCGCCCGCTTCGCAAGCCTGCCCCATTTCGACCCGGACATGTTCCATACCTCCATGGACGTGGACTGGAAGGTCCTGGCGGACCGCACAGCACGACTGGTGGCGGCGGTCAACAGGGCCGAGTGGGTACATATCGCCACCCCCAATGGCACTGACATGCATATCTGCAAGATCGGACGCCAGGCAGCAGGGGATGACGGCCTTTTGAGCGCCCCGGGCAGTTTCGGCAACCTGCCGGCCGGCGAGGCATACCTGGCGCCCCTGGAGGGACAGAGTCACGGCGTAATGGTGATCGAGTGGGCACCGACCCGTAAGCTGGCCGAGCCGTTGCGCCTGACAATCGAAAATGGAGAAGTCGTCCGCATCGAGGGCAACGAGGCACATCGCGACAAGTTGGAGGCAAAATTCGCCGAGAACGCCAACTGCCGCAACATCGCCGAATTGGGGATCGGCACCAACGAGAAGGCCAGTCGCCCCGACAACCTGCTGGAGGCTGAGAAAATCCTTGGCACCATCCACATCGCCCTGGGGGACAACTCCGGTTTCGGCGGCCAGGTCAGCGCACCTTTCCACGAGGACTATGTCTTCTATCACCCCACTGTGACCCTGACCATGGCGGACGACAGCGAGAGACGCCTTATCGAGGATGGGAGGCTGCTGGTATGAGCGCACCACTGACCCTTGGCTTCTCCCCCTGCCCCAATGACACCTTCATGTTTTACCCGCTGGTCCACGGCCTGGTTGACACGAGCGGGCACTCGTTCGCCGAGCGGCTGGAAGACGTGGAAACACTCAACCTGCTGGCGCTAAAAGGGGAACTTGACGTCTCCAAGGTTTCCTATGCGGCCCTCGGACACATCCGCGACGAGTACGCCCTGCTCCGTTCCGGCAGCGCCCTGGGTCGGGGCTGCGGACCGCTCCTGGTGGCAGCGGAAGGACTTGATCCACGGGACCTGAAAGGCAAGACCATTGCCGTGCCAGGTCGCTACACCACTGCCCTCCTGCTGTTGCGGCTCTTTAATCCCAGCCTGGAAAACTTCCTGGTGATGCCATTCAACGAGATAATGGACGCTGTTTTGACCGGAAACGCCGATGCCGGCCTGATCATCCACGAATCGCGCTTCACCTATCAGGGCTTCGGCCTGCACAAACTCCTTGATCTTGGGGAATGGTGGGAACATGAAAGCGGCCTGCCGATCCCGCTGGGAGGCATCGTGGCCAGGCGCTCCCTGGGAACGGAGACGATCAGCGCCATAGAAAAGGCGTTGCAGGCCGGAGTGGCATACGCCCGCAACCATCCGGACGAAGCAGGCCGATACATCTGCGAGCACGCCCAGGAGATGAGCCCTGATGTCTGCGCCGCCCACATAGGACTGTACGTGAATGATTTCTCCGCCGACCTGGGAGATGAGGGGATCCGGGCGATTGAATGCCTGCTGGAGCGGGCCGAAAGAGCCGGGATCGTGCCGGCATCAAAGGCACCGCTCTTTTGCTGATCAGGCAGGAAACAGTGTTCAGGAAATGAGCCGTGCCAGCAAATCGAGCAGCGGCGAGGGATATACGCCCAGGAACAGCGTGACTAACGTTGGCGCGGCAAGGGCGATGACCTCGGAAATTGCCAGCGAATGGCTTTCCCTGCACTCCCCTTCAGCCGGCCTCATGTAGAGTGCCACCACAACCCTGAGATAATAGAAGACCGAGACCAGGGCCGTCAGGATGCCGACCACGGCCAGGGCGGTCTCCCCGCCCCGCAACGCCGCGGCAAAGACGGCAAACTTGCCCATCAGTCCGGCGGCAGGCGGGATACCTGCCAGTGAAAACAGCCCCACCGCCAGGGCAGCCCCGGCCAGCGGGTTTGCGTAACCCAGCCCCCGGTATGCATCGATCCCGTCCCGCTCGCCCTGATCTGACAACACCGCAACAGCGCCAAAGGTGGCCAGTCCCGCCGCCGCATAAATCACCACATAAAAGGCAGCTGCCCGCAGGCCGCCGGCCGGGGCAGCCGTCAGCGCCAGCCCGACATAACCCATCTGGGCCACCGACGACCAGGCCAGCATGCGCTTGATGCTGGACTGCACCAGCGCCGCCAGATTGCCGCACAGCATGGAGAGAAGCGCCAGCCACCAGAGAATGGCATGGCTGCCAGGCCAGCCGGTCACAAGCGGCATCAGTAGTAGCAGGGCCGCCAGCGAGGCCCCCTTGGAGGCGGTGGAAAGCAGGGCCGTCACCGGCGCGGGTGCCCCCTGGTAGACATCCGCGGTCCAGAGATGGGCCGGAACAAGGGAGAGCTTGAAGGCCAGCCCCAGCAGGATCAGGCTGAGCCCGGCCAGGTATAGATGCCCGGCTCCCCTGCCCTGCGCGGCAAGCTCCGCCAGTTGCAGTGTCCCACGGCTGCAGTAGACCAGGGCGATCCCCATGGCCAGAATGGCCGCCGAAAGGGTGCCGTTCAGCAGGTATTTCATGCCTGCCTCACCACCCCGCTCCGAGCCCCGTTCAATGGCGACCAGGATGTAGAAGGCAAAGGTAAAGGCCTCCAGCCCCAGGAACAGGATCAGGAGATCCGTGGCGGCGCAGGCGGCGCCCATCCCGACCAGGGCAAAAAGCAGCGTGGCCGGGTATTCCTCCCCCACAATCCCCCGGCAACGGTTGTATCCGGCAGCCAGGAGCAGGCCCGTTATGCCGGCCAGGTCGAGGAAGAGTGCACAGAAACGGGCGTAGGGGGTGACAGAGATTCCGGGGAGCATGCCATCGGCAGGCAGGGCAAGGCTCCAGAGCATGGAGGCCGCCACAACCACGATGGCAAGCTCGTACAGGTAACCGCCCGGCCGGACAGCCCCGGCCAGGAGGCAGAGGATGGCACCAGTGGCCAGGATAACCAGGGGCATGAACGCCAGTAGGTCGAACAGCGTCATGGGCCACCCCCGATCAAGAGCCGCACCGGCGTCCGGATAAGGTCCAGGAGCGGCGCAGGATGGACCCCCATCCAGAGGTTCAGCAGTGCAACCAGAGCCAGCAGGCAGAGCTCGCGGGGCACCAGGTCGGTCAACTCAAGGGGCTGGCGCTCTTCCTGGAAACAGACCTCCTGGACCAGCCTGACCATGTAGATCAGGGTCAGGACGATGCCGCCAAAGGCCAGGGCCGCCACCAGGGGCGAGCTTTTCATGGTCCCGGCCAGGATCAGGAATTCACCGACAAAATTGTTCAACCCTGGCAGACCGACCGAGGCCAGGGAGAAGAACAGAAAGAAGAAAGACCAGAGCGGTGTTTTGCCCCACAGGCCGCCGAATGCGGCGATCTCGCGGGTGTGGGCCCGCTCGTCCAGCATTCCCACCAGACAGAACAACGCCCCGGTGGTCACGCCGTGATTGGCCATCTGGATGATCGAGCCGGACAGGGCCACCGGCTGCCATGCCGCGATACCGATGGCCACAAACCCCATATGGCCGATGCTGGAGTAGGCGATCAGGCGCTTCATGTCCTCCTGGGCAAAGGCGACCAGCGATGCGTAAATGATGCCGATCAGTGCCAGGGTATAAAAAAGCGGGGTCAGGATATGGGCCGCCTGCGGGAACAGGGGATACCCGAAGCGGATCAGGCCGTAGCTGCCGGTCTTGAGCAACAGTCCGGCCAGGATCACGCTGCCGGCCGTGGGTGCGTCGGTATGGGCGTCCGGCAGCCAGGTATGCACCGGAAAAAGAGGGAACTTGATGGCAAAGGCCAGGAAGAAGGCGGCATAGAGCCAGAGCTGGGTATGGGGTGCCAGCGTTGTCTTGAGCAGTGCGTGCAGTGCAAAGGTGACTACCCCTGTCTGCTGGGCGTGAAAGAGATGCAGGGCAATGATCGCCAGCAGCATCAGGAGCGAACCGAACAGGGTGAAGAGGAAAAACTTGATCGTGGAGTAGATGCGCCGGCCATGGCCCCAGACCCCGATCAGGAAGAACATCGGGATCAGCATCACCTCCCAGAACAGGTAGAACAGGGCCAGGTCCAGGGACAGGAAAACCCCCATGATGCCGGTCTCCATGGCCAGCAGCAGGACCAGGAACAGGACTGCCCGTTCTTTGATGGCCCGCCATGACACCAGGATGGCCACGCAGAAGCTGAACGCGGTCAGCATGACCATCAGGAGCGAGATACCATCCAGCCCCAGGGTGTAGCGGATGCCGAACGCCTCGATCCAGGACCTATCCTCCAACAGCAGGAAACCGGGCAAGGCGGTCTGCACGGCCGCCAATCCCTTCCAGGAAGCAAACAGTCCCACTGTCAGGGCCAGTTCCAGGAGCATCGAGGCCAGGGCCAGGGAAAAGGCCAGGCGCGGCCGTTTCCAGGCAGGCAGGAGCAGCAGGCAGCACGCCAGGGGGAGAAAGACCAGTATGGTCAGGATGGGAAGGGAGTTCGGTATCATTAACCCAGCACCCGCCAAGCAAGATAGGCCAGCACCACACACACCCCACCAGCAAGGCCAAACAGGGAGGTAACAACCCGGCCGCTGCTCCAACCGGCAGGGACCCCACCCAGGCGGGCCGTGAAACGAGCCAGCCCGTCCAGGCTGCCGTCGATACCGGACTCGTCGATTCTTTTCCAAAGAAAACGGGAAAGCCACTCAAACGGGCGGATCAGGAGCAGATGATAAAGGTGATCCAGATACCAGCCGTAAAGGAAGAAATCGGAACGCGGCGAACCGGCTTCCTCCATGGCCAGGGAGGCGGCCCGGCGGTCGCCGGTGTAACGGGACCAGGCCAGTCCCAGACCGACAATGCTGGTAGCAGCGGCGATGATCTGCAGGGAGACCTCGTCACCGGGTACTGCCTGAACCAATCCGGCGAAACCAGGAATCGGCCCGAGAAACCCTGACAGGAACGCGCTGGCCCCCAGATATTCCGGCAGGTCAAGGATTCCACCCAGCAAGCCAAACAGCGCCAAAGGGATCAGGGTGACGGTCATGACTGGAGGAAGATGGGAATGCCACTCCCCACTTGACGGACTCAAAGGGCGAGAATTGTCGGCTTCGCCGTGAAACACAACGAACAGCATCCTGAAGGTGTAAAAAGCGGTCAGAAGCGCCGTGAACAAGCCAAGTGCGAACAGGCTGCCGTAGAGCGCGCCACCCCTTGCGAAGACCGCACCCAGGATGGCATCCTTGCTGAAGAAACCGCCACTCCCCGGAAAACCGGCCAGACAGAGGGCGCCGGCCAGGAACGGCCAGTAGATCGCCGGAAACCGGGATTTTAATCCCCCCATGCGATAGATGTCCTGCTGATGATGGAGGACGGTGATGACACAGCCGGCGCCCAGGAACAGGAGCGCCTTGAAGAACGCGTGGGTCAGCAGGTGGAAGGTGGCGGCGGTCAATGCCCCGGCCCCCACACCCAGCACCATGTAGCCGATCTGGCTGATGGTGGAATAGGCCAGGATCCGCTTCAGATCCCGCTGGGCACAGGCGCAGGTTGCGGCGTAAAAGGCGGTTACCCCCCCAATGACGGCAATGGCGGCCCGGACCGCTTCTGAGGCGCCGATCAGCGGAAACATGCGGGCCAACAGGTAGACCCCGGCCGTGACCATGGTGGCGGCATGGATCTGGGCCGAAACAGGCGTTGGCCCGGCCATGGCGTCAGGCAGCCAGACCGAGAGCGGCAGTTGGGCCGACTTGCCGGTGGCGCCGATCAGGAGCAGGATGCCCAGCCCGGTGACGATTCCGGCCGGAACAAGGCTGGCCATGCTGTTTAGCTGGGTGATGGAGACGGTGCCGAAGAGCCGGTACATCCAGACCATGGCGATACCGAAGGCAATGTCGCCGATGCGGGTGACGATGAAGGCCTTGCGGCCGGCAGTGGCGTTCTTTTCCTCCTGGTACCAGAAACCGATCAGGGCGTAGGAGCAGAAACCGACCCCTTCCCACCCCAGGTAGAGCAGCGGCAGGTTCTCGGCCAGTACCAGCACCAGCATGGCAAACACGAAGATGTTCAGCAGTGCGAAGTAGCGGGCTAACGCCGGATCACCCTTCATGTAGCCGATGGAATAGAGGTGGATCAGGCCGCAGACAAAGGTGATCATCAGGGCCAGGGACAGGGACAGCTGGTCCAGGTAGAGGGTCACGGGTGCCTGGAAGTCGAAGGCTGTCAGCCAGGAGGCATACTCGACTTTCAGCGGGCCGGTAAAATTGAAAAAGACCAGTAAGGCGCAGATGAAGGAGGCCCAGATAGCACCGCAGGCAACTGCTTCAGATAAGCGGCGGGGCAGCAGGCGGGCGAAAAGGGTGTTGCAGAGACCGCCAGCAAGCGGGAACAGGAGTATGAAGGCCAGGTAAAATTCCATTACACCTCAAGGTAACAAACACATAAATCAAATTAACTGGGATGAACAGGATAGACACGGCTTTATCCCCTTCATCCTGTCCATCCCTGTAATCAGCCTTTATTCAGCCCTTCATTTCACTGAACAAGTCCGTATTCACAGTTCTCTTCCGCCGATGCAGATAGACCACCATGGCCAGGGCCAGGGAGACCTCGCTGGAAGTGAGCGCCATGATGAAGATGGCAAAGATCTGCCCGTCCGCGTTGCCCCACTGTGTCGAGCCTCCCACGAATACCAGCATGACGGCGTTCAACATGACCTCGATGCAGACCAGCATCATGATCAGGTTGGTGCGCCAGGCAAGAAGCCCTCCCAGCCCCAGGAAAAAGAGCAGGGCAGCAAGGATGAGGATATGTTCGAGCGGCACGATCACGGAGATTTCTCCTCGCTGCCCGAGACCCTCTCCGGAGCGGAGGAAGGAGGAAGACCTGGTGAGGATGCCTGCTGTTTCCCCAGGTACAGGGCCCCCACCAGGGCAAACAGCAGCTGCAACGAGATCAGTTCCACTGCCACGCCATGCCCTTGAAACAGGCGGCGGGACACCTCGCGGATCGGTATGGATTGCGCTGCAGGGACTGCGAGCTGCGAATGGCGAGAGACTATGACCATCACCAGCGAGGCAATGCTGACCAACGATAGCAGCAGCGCCGGAAGCCACTCACGCCAGTGGGGCGAGAAGCCTTTCTCTGGATGCCCCAGGTCAAGCATCATGATCACGAACAGGAATAGCACCATGATGGCGCCGGCATAGAGGATCACCTCGAAGACGGCCACCAGTGGCGCCATCAGCAGGTAAAACACCACCGCAACGGCGAACAGGGAGGTAACCAGGTAGAGGATGGCATGCACCGGATGCTTCTCGCTGATGGCCAGGACCGTGCCGATCACAGCCACTGCAGCCAGTATGTAGAAGATGATCTGTTCCATAGATCCGCTTAAAAATCAGATAGGTAGTAAACAGGGATACACAGGAAGAACAGGATCGGAATCAAGCCTGTTAATATTTCCCCGTTTATACTGATGCATTCTCGTAAAAATTGCTTTGTCTTACACCGCCGCGCGCAATAAAATTTCCTGAAAAGCTCATGGCAGCAACGAACGCACATCCACCGGTAGCCGCTCCTCCAAACCGGCGCCACGCGGTTGGGTCACGCCGATGCCGGCATGGTGATAGAAATTGTAGGAATTATCCTTGCCGCAGCCGTCGATCAGCAAATCCTCTTTCTCATAGACCAGGTCCATAATATCGCGCTTGCAGATCTCGTAGTCCGGCGTCATCTGTATCGCCAGGGTCGGGCATGCTTCGGCGCAGAGGCCGCAGAAGATGCAACGGGAAAAATTGATCCTGAACCAGGCCGCATAACGGCGACCATCGTCCCTTTCTGCGGCCTGCATGGAGATACAGTCCACCGGGCAAGCAGCAGAGCAGAGGTAACAGGCAACGCAACGCTCACCGCCATCCGGATCGCGGGTCAACACGATCCGCGCCCGGAAACGGGGATAGGGCACGCGCTTCTCCTCCGGGTACTGGATCGTCACCGGTCGGCGCAGCATATGGTGCAATGTGACGCCGAAACCTGCAATAATGGCCTTGATGTCGGAGATGAGCGGCATGAAGTTTTTCCGATTGAAACGTCGAGACGCCCCAGCGGGGCGTCTCACATTGATTTTATGACCAAGTATATCAGGAGTTAAATATTATGCACGCGCTTCAAGCATTCCCGTGTTTGGCTCGTTCGGCCTTTTTCAACAAGGCCGACGCCAGGGGGTGTTCATTGTTTTCAGCATAGAGGACAGCGGTATTGCCGGACATGGTTTTCAGACTAGGGTTGGCCCCACCTTCCAACAGGGCCTGGACAGTCAGGTTGCAGCCGTAAATAGCCGCCATCATCAAGGGTGTATGCCCCTCGCGGTCCCGGGCATCCACTTCAGCGCCTTTCTCGATCAGCATCCTGACGATCTCGGTGTGGCCATTGGCGGCGGCGTAATGGAGAGCCGTCTTGCCTTTGTCGCTGCTGGCGGTTATGTCCGCCCCCCTCCTCAGCAGATCCATGACAAAATCTTTTTGACCCTCCTTGGAAGCGTTAATCAGTGGGGTGTGTCCATTGCGGTCTTTGGCATTCACGTTTTCCATGCTCGACTCCTCCATGATGTATTAGATTCGGACTGCGGTGTCCGTGTTGTCAGCATTGTACTCCAGCGGCACAGTAGAAAGTTCCGGATGCAAGGCTTGCGACCCCCGAGGAGTGAGACGTACAGTGTAAGTACGCCGCAGCGACGAGGGGCGAGCGTAACGCAGCAGACGGACTTTCTATGAAGCCGCCAGAGCCAGCCACCAGCCGGTGGCCAGAATATTAACCAGCGCCAGCGGCGTCAGCACCTTCCAACCCAGATGCATAAGCTGGTCGTAACGCAGGCGTGGCAGTGTCCCCCGCATCCAGATGAAGAAAAAGGCAACGGCAAGGGACTTAATGGTAAACCAGACGACCGGCGGCAGAAACGGGCCGTGCCAGCCACCCAGGAAAAATGTTGTAGCCAACCCTCCCAGTACGATGATGTTAATGTACTCCCCGACAAAGAACAGCCCGAAGCGCATGCCTGAATATTCGGTATGAAAACCGGCCACCAACTCCCCCTCGGCCTCGGGTATGTCGAAGGGGATACGCTTGCACTCGGCGGTGATGCTGATCAGGAAGATGATAAAGGCTACCGGCTGATAGACGATGAACGGGACCGTGCTCTGGGCGTCAACAATAGCGGTCAGGCTGAAGGAATGGGCCAGCATGATAACCGGCACCAGGGAAAGCCCCATGGAGAGCTCGTAGGAGATCAGCTGGGCCAGGCCCCGGATCCCGCCCAGAAGGGAATACTTGGAATTGGATGCCCAGCCGCCTATTGCCATGCCATAGACCGCTATGGACGAGAGAGCCAGAAAGAATAATACGCCCACGTTCAGGTCTGCGATCAGCAGCGGCACCTGACGCCCGGCAATGGTGATCGGCGCGCCGAAAGGAATAACAGCGAAAGTCAGGATGGCAGGGATGGCGGCCATGGCCGGAGCGAGCAAAAAAAGCCAACGGTCCGCAGCGGACGGAATAAAATCTTCTTTTGTCAGGAGTTTGATCAGATCGGCAAGGGGTTGGAGCATCCCGAAAGGGCCGACACGGTTAGGCCCTTTGCGATCCTGGATCCAGGCCAGAATCCTCCGTTCGGCTAACACCAGATATGCAGCCATGGTCAGGATAACGAAAAAAACCACTCCCAACTTTGCCGCAAAAAGCGCTATGTCCAGAGGAGATGCCGTCATCGGTACCTGTCGGAAGTGGGTGAGAGGGACACAAAACGGAATGTAATTCCTATAACACATAATCGTGACAAACGCCACTGGCTAATTCGGGAAATTCTCCGGACATTGTGAAGCTGTAATAAATAAGCGCTTGTATCAGTGAACAACGGCACACTATAATGTCGCCTTACGGAGGGTGTCAATGGAAGTGAAACAGGCGGAGTTCATCAAAAGTGCGGTGAAGCCAAGGGATTATCCACCAGCGGAACTGCCCGAGGTAGCCTTTGTGGGGCGTTCCAATGTGGGCAAATCATCGCTTATCAACGTGCTTGCCGGCCGCAAAGGGCTTGTCCGCACCAGTTCCACACCAGGCAGGACACAATTGATCAACTTTTTCAACATCAATAATGTGCTGAACCTGGTTGATCTGCCCGGCTATGGTTACGCCAAGGCGCCACCCGATGTGCGCAAACAGTGGCAGCCAATGATCGAGACCTATCTGGCCGAGCGCGACACCCTGAAAGCCGTGGTACTGATCCTCGATATCCGCAGGACACCATCGGGTGGCGATCTGGACATGCTGCACTGGCTGCATCGCTACAATATCCCACCGATCATCGTCCTGACCAAATGCGACAAGCTTTCCAAAAACGAGCGGGCCAAACAGACCACTCTGATCGGGGAAACTATCGAACACAGCAGGGAGATGTTGTTGCCGTTTTCTGCACTTTCCAGAGAGGGACGCGACGGAATATGGTTGGAGATCGAAAGGTTGGCCGGGATTGTATAGATGCCGATCTTTCGTATTGCCCCTGCAAAATTCAATACCTGATTGTGAAATCATCAAACTCGCCGGCAAATGCCTCTTCGAGAAGATCGACCCGATCGACCCGGGCTGCCGGAGGACCTTGCCGGCACCAATCAATCAAAGTAGCCACTGCCGAAGCATCTCCTTCGAACACCCCGCCGACCGAACCGTCCGGCAGGTTCCTTACCCAGCCTTTGACCCCAAAGCCAAGGGCCTGGCGACAGGTGTGATGGCGAAAAGCCACCCCCTGGACACGACCGTGTATGACTACCGAAACTCTGATATTCATGGCCTAAACCTCCAAAATCCAGCTAGTTCAATATAACCGACAGGACATTCACATGGCACGAACCAACTCTCCCACGGCAGCAGAAAAAACCCCGAAAGCGGCCATGCCGGACATGCAGAAGCGTCCAGACCACCGAAGGATACCGATCTCAAAGGTGGGCGTCAAGGACATCTCCTATCCCATCGAGGTAATGGACAAGAACCATTCTCTTCAACACACCGTGGCACGGATCAACATGTACGTGGATCTGCCCCACCACTTCAAGGGCACCCACATGAGCCGCTTTGTGGAAATCCTCAACCGCCACCGCAAGCACATCGCCTTGGACAAGCTGGAGATCATCCTGGAAGAGATGAAGGCAAAACTCGGTTCGGCAAGCGCCCACCTGGAGATCCAGTTCCCCTATTTCATCGACAAGAAGGCGCCGGTCTCCGGCGCCATCAGCCTGATGGAGTACAACTGCGAGTTCAGCGCCTCCATGACCGACAAGCTCGATTTCGTCCTCGGCATCAAAGTTCCCCTTACCTCGCTCTGCCCTTGCAGCAAGGAGCTGTCAAGCTTTGGAGCCCATAACCAACGCAGCGTCATGACGGTTCAGGTGCGCTATGACGACTTTATCTGGATCGAAGATCTGGTGGAATTGGTCGAGCAGTGCGGCAGCAGCCCGCTCTACTCGCTGCTGAAGCGCGAGGATGAAAAGTACGTCACCGAGCAGGCCTACGAAAACCCTCGCTTTGTGGAGGACATGGTGCGCGAGGCATATTCACGTCTCTCCGCGCTGGATAATATCACCTGGTTCTCGGTGGAAGCCGAGAACTTTGAGTCCATCCATAACCACTCGGCCTATGCCGCAGTGGAGCTGGACCGGCGGGGATGAACAAGGGGCTGATAATCTTCGCCCGAGAACCGGTCCCCGGCAGAGTCAAGACCCGCCTGGCCCGTGAGGTCGGCGATCAGACCGCTGCCGAATTATACGCGGCCATGACCAGGGATGTGCTCGACACCACCGCCGCACTTGTAGATGTCCGCAGGATGCTGTTCTGGGCTGCGGAGAACAACGGGGTACCACCAGCCAATGACTACCCGGGCCTTGACCTGTTCCCGCAGCAAGGCGACACCCTTGGCGACCGCATGTTTGACGCATTTACACGGGCCTTTCAAGGCGGCCCGGAAGCATGTTGCATTATTGGAACCGATTCGCCTGATCTGCCGTTGGAACATATCGTCAAGGCCTTTGATCTGCTCGACCGTGAAGATATCGATGCGGTCTTCGGACCTGCCGAGGATGGCGGTTATTATCTGCTTGGGCTTAAGCAGGCGTGGGAAGGATTTTTCGACTTTATCCCATGGAGCACCCGCAACGTGCTGGACTCCAGCCTCGAACGGTCGCGACATCTGGGTCTGCGCACCGCACTCCTGCCGGAATGGTACGACATCGACACGCGTGATGACCTGTTGCGCCTGATCGCTTCAGGCGAGGATTCCGCTCCCGCAGTCCGCGGCACTGCCCGCAGACTGTTGCGGGTTTGATTACGACACAGAATTTAATTTACGCCAAGGAAATCAGAGCATGAGACCGATCCTGATCATCGCCGCCGTACCGCAAGAAACGATCCTGCTGGAGCTCGCCCTCGAAAAGGCCGCCCGCATGAAGGCCGTCGCGCACGACTATGTGGAGGGATATCTGGGAAGACTGAATGTAATCATCTGCGCCGCAGGTATAGGGAAGATCAATGCCGCGGCTGCCACTGCCGCCCTGGTAGAACGCTTCAGGCCCGGGCTTGTCATCAATACCGGCTGCGCCGGTGCTTACCAAGGCAGCGGGTTGTCCATCGGGAATCTTGCAGTGGCAAGCGAGGAGATTCTGGGGGATGAGGGGGTTGTGACATCAGAAGGGTGGCAAGACCTGCGCTCCATGGGGCTGCCTTCCCTGGTGCAAGGCAACCGGATGCATTACAACGAGATCCCGCTTTCCAAGCACGCCGCCGAAAAGGCCATGCAACTGGCGGATTACTATGGCGTAAACCTTGCCCGGGGGCGATTCATTACCGTGTCCACCTGTAGCGGATCTCGTCAGCGCGGCGAGGAATTGGTCAGGCTGTTCGCCGCCATCAGCGAAAATATGGAGGGTGCTGCGGTTGCACTGACCTGCCTGCGCTACGGAGTGGACTGTCTGGAAATCCGTGGGATCAGCAATCTGGTGGATGAGCGTGACATGAGGACATGGGACATCCCGCGCGCCGTTGAAGCGGTCCAGCGCTTTGTCCTGAAGTACCTGGAAGAGATGGACCGGCCGGAGCAACCGGAACCTCAACACCTGACCGTGCCGGAGATGTAGCTACTCAACCATAATACCTGTCCCCGAAAATGGCCGACCCAACCCGCACCAGCGTGGCCCCCTCCTGGATGGCAACCTCGAAGTCCCCGGACATCCCCATGGACAACTCCTTCATCTCCACCCCGGGGATACCTTCGGAGCCGACCACCTGTGACAAACGTTTCAACTCCGCAAAATAAGGCCTGGCAGCATCGGGATCATCAAAAAATGGCGGCATGGTCATGAGTCCGCGCACTTTCAGGTAGGGCAGGCTTGAAATCGCCCTGACCAGAAGCAGCAGTTCGTCTGCTGCTGTACCGGATTTGGTCTTCTCGCCAGCGATATTTACCTGCACTAACACATCGCAGCTTTTTCCCAGCTTGCCCCACTGGCGGCTGACCTCTTCTGCCAGCGACAGCCGGTCAAGCGAATGGATCATCGAGACCAAACCGGCAATATATTTTACCTTGTTGCTCTGCAGATGACCGATGAAGTGCCATTCCACCGGCTCGGCAACCGAGGAGGCCTTGAGGCTCAGCTCCTGGACGTAATTCTCGCCAAACAGAGGCTGCCCCGCCTGGAAGGCTGCGCTGACATCTGCGGCCGGGCGGGTCTTTGACACGGCCACCAAACGCACAGAGGCCGGGTCGCGATCTGCAGCCATGGCCGCTCTGGCGATCCGTTTGTGGATTTGTTCGAGATTTTCGGCAATATTCATGGTTAGCCTGCGTTGTCGCCAACAAGCCTCCGAGTATTTGATGCCGCGAAGGCTTGTTGGTTGGTGTTACATCCTGAACTGTGCCACAATCTGCTTCAGTTCCTCGGCCATCCTGGCCAGTTGGCTGGCTGCCGATGCCGTCTCTGTCGAACTGCTGGACGTCTGCTGAACGGTATCCGTGATTTCGTGCATGTTTCTGCTGATTTCGTGGGTGGTGGCGGTCTGCTCTTCAGCCGCGGTCGCGATCTGATTGATCTGGCTGGTGACCTCGCCGACCTGCTCAAGAATATCCTGGAGCGCTTGGCCGGAACGGGCCGCATCTTCGGTGCCACGCTCAACCTCTTTGACCCCTTCCTCCATGGCGGCGACGGCTGAATGGGTCTCCTGCTGGATGGTCTTGATCATGCCGCCGATCTCTTTCGTGGCCTTGGTGGTACGCTCGGCCAAGGCCCGCACTTCGTCGGCCACGACGGCAAAACCGCGGCCCTGCTCGCCGGCCCGGGCCGCTTCGATAGCCGCGTTGAGCGCCAACAGGTTGGTTTGATCGGCAATATCCTCGATTGTGCCGATGATCTGGCCGATCTGTTCCGATCGTGTACCGAGCGACCCCACCGTCAAGGCGCTTTCCTGCACCCTGGCAGCAATGCGTTGAATGCTCTCGACAGCGTGATTTACGACTTCCGCACCATTTTTGGCGGTTATACCTGTCCGGTTGGAGATATCCGCTGCCCTGACACAGTTCTGGGCAATTTCTGACGACGTGGCAGCCATCTCCTCGCCGGCAGTGGCGATGGAAACCGATTGTACGCTAACCTTTTCGGTACCTGCCGCAATCTGGGCAGCCGTGCTGTTCAACTGGCTGGCGGCCGTGGATACTTCCAGAGAGTTCTGGGTGATCTTGACAACGATCTCTTTCAGATTGTCGAGAAACCGGTTGAAGGAAACCGCCAATTCACCGGTCTCATCATTGCGGTCGTGTTGCAGGCGCCTTGTAAGATCACCACCGCCGCTGGCCATCTCTTCCAGGTTGCTGGAAACGTAACCCAGGGTTTTGGTAATACCGCGGCTGACGGAATAGGCCACTATCAGGCTGAAGAGAGCGACAAAAAGGCTCAGCCCCAGGAACATCCATTTCACGGCGCTGATGTCCTTCTGCACGTCATCCACGTAGATGCCGCTTCCCAGGATCCATCCCCATGGTGCATAAAGCTTGACAAAGGAAAGCTTTGGCATTGGTTCCTGCTCGCCCGGTTTTGGCCACATGTAATCAACAAAACCCTCGCCTTTTTCCTTGGCGACCTTGGCGAACTCCACGAACAGGTGCTTTCCGTGCGGATCCTTGTTCTCCGTCAGGTCCTTGCCGTTGAGCTCCGGTTTGATCGGATGCATGATCATGGTAGGGTGCAAATCGTTAATCCACAGATACTCCTTTTTCTCGTAGCGGAGCTTACTGATCTGTTCAGCGGCCAATTGTTTGGCGGCATCGAGAGATATCTTGCCCGCCTTAGCCTGGGCATCCTCATTCTCCACGATCCCCATGGCCAGCTCGACAACATGTCGGGTGGCATCCTCTTTTTCCTTCATTATCTTGCCTTCAAGCATCGGCAGAAGATAAAAGAAGAGCCCGGCCACCATAACGGACACGCTTACAACCGATATGAAGACGATCTTGTTCTGAATGCGCCAATGCCTGTATCTCTTGAATTGCATCTTAAAGACTCCTTTTTTAGTTATGAGAGGATCTGCATGGTTTGCATAAGTTCGAAGAGTTCCGCCAGTGGCAAACCGATGACATTGGTGTAAGAACCGCAGATAGAGCGGACAAAATGGGCCGCCCCGCCCTGAATGGCGTAGGCACCGGCCTTGTCCATGGGGCAGCCGCTGGCGATGTAACTCCTGATCTCCTGCTCGCCCAATGTCCTGAAGATCACTTCGGTCTGCACGCTGCGGCTCAGGCAAACCCCGCTTTCCTGGTCAAACACGGTGAAGCCGGTAATAACGTCATGGGTGCAGCCGGACAGCTTCGACAACATGGTGTAGGCCTCGGCCTCGTCAATGGGCTTGCCCATGATTTCGCCATTCAAAACCACCACGGTATCGGCGCCGATAAAAAAACGACCGGACGACTTGGCAGCCACAGCTTGCGCCTTTTCACGGGACAGGCGCATGACATGCTCCACCGGCAGCTCTCCCGGCAAGGCATCCTCAGGGATGTCAGCGGGCACAACGGTGAACTCGATGCCTGCAAGTGCCATCAATTCGGTACGACGCGGCGAAGCCGAGGCCAGTACTATCTCCCTGCTGTTGGTCATTTTACTTCCTTTTCCGCAAAATATCGGCAGATTGGCGCTTGAATACGAGATACATGCCGCACAGAATCAGTATCCCCAAACAAAGGCTCACCCACTCGCCCCTAACGAGACCGTGGATGAGCGAAACGAACCCCATCAGAAAAACCAGCCCTTCCATCGACAGGATTCTTCCGATGAGCGATATTTCCTGGCGCTGTTTGTCTCTATCCATACGAGAAAACCTAATCGACAGTTTAACAGGTTGGGCGGGATTGTCGCTGCATCACCACGGAAAGATCTTCCCTGGATTGAGAATGTTGTTGGGATCCAGGGCCTGTTTGATGGCCTTCATGGCGGCAATCTGGGACGGGGTCAATTCCAGCTCGATGTAAGGAGCCTTTGACAGCCCGACGCCATGTTCGCCCGACATGGTACCACCCAGATCAAGAGCCGCCCGAAACACCTCACGGATAGCTTCATGGGCCTTTTCTTCCATTCCGGGCAACGCTTTGTCGATCATCACGTTGACATGGATGTTGCCGTCACCGGCATGACCGAAGTTGACGATCGGGATGTCGAATCGTTGTTGGATGGTTTCTATGCGGCGGATGACATCGGGGACCTTGCTGCGCGGGACGACAATGTCTTCGTTGTATTTATCGGGGTTCACATCCCGCAATGAGGGCGATACGAGACGACGGACCTTCCAGAGCTGCTCTGATTCGGCATTATCCTTGGCGGCACGGAACTGCACCAGCCCCAGCGGCTTGATGATGTCGTGAATCTGTTGGGCCTGCTTCTCGATCAAATCGCGGTCGCCGTCCACCTCTATCAGCAGCACTGCACGCCCTTCCGGCGGGATGCCAAGGTTGAAGCGGCGCTCCACGCATTGCAGGGTCGCGTAATCCATGAATTCGAGAGTTGTCGGGATGATCTTGGACTTTATGATGGCCGAGACTGACTTGGCTGCACCATCGATCGAATCGAAGATGGTGAGCATGGTTTTCTTTGCATCCGGATAGGGAAGCAGCTTGAAGATGATCTTGGTGATGACCCCCAGGGTACCTTCGCTGCCGCACAGAAGCTTGGTCAGATCGTACCCGACCACTCCTTTGTAGGTTTCGCCGCCGGTACGGATGATTTCGCCGCCGGGAAGCACCACCTCCAACCCCATGACGAAATCCTTGGTGCAGCCGTATTTAACGGCCCGAGGCCCACCGGCATTTTCAGCCACGTTGCCGCCGAGTGTGGAGAATTTGAGTGAGGCCGGATCAGGCGGGTAAAAAAGCCCTAGTTTCTCCACCTCCTGCTGGAACTGTTCGGTAACGACCCCAGGCTCTACCTCGGCAATCAGGTTTTCGGTGTCGATGCACAATATGCGGTTCAAACGGGTGGTAACCAATACGATACCGCCCGCTTTCGGCAGGGCGCCGCCGGAAAAACCGCTGCCGGCCCCACGCGGAAAGACAGGAAATTTCTCCCTGTTGGCAAGCTTGAGAACAGCAGCCACCTCTTCAGCGTTGGCTGGATGAACAACGGCAATGGGCAGGAACTCCATTTGGGTTGCGTCATAGGAATAACAAAGCAACTCCTGCTTCTCTGTAGTAATATTATCGGCCCCGACAATAGACCTGAGTTCATCGACATAATGCAGATCCGGCATTTATTCTCCCTTAAAGTCTGGCATGTTGCGAGTGATTTACGATACATGATAACCCCCATGGAGCGCAAGGCAGATTTACACCGCTTTTGACAATTATCCAGTTGATAACTGTTTGCCCATGCCGTACAATATTTGTTTCATTAGGGAGGAAACGCAGTGCTCAATCTGTTATTGATAACCGACGTGCCACGTCTGCGGAAAATATTCTCACATTTATCGGATGAAAAGAGTACCCAACTCCGAATTGCCAACAGCTTGGAAAAAGGCGCCGAAGAGCTTGCCGCGGAAAAGCCGGCCATCGTCTTTGTCCAGACGCATCTATCCGGCCTCTCTGCCGATATCCTGCTGATGCATCTAAAAAAGCAACTTGGCAGAAAACGCACCCGTTTTGTGCTGCTCACCCCTCCCAATCAGGTCAGCCAAGAGTCACTCAAGCATTATCAGGGCCAGTTGGACACCACCTTGGAAGACAGCGCCATGTTGGCTGCAATAAAGGATCTGATTTCCGAGCTCACCACCAAGGTAAAAAAGGCCTCCCAGCCAGCGGCAATACCGGAAAGTGCCCAGCCACAGCCCCAGCCACCGGTGGAACCGGTCGAATCAACGGTTACGGACAAGATTCAAGGGTCCTGTGACGGCCCGTCATCGCAGCCCGAGCCTACCTCTGCACTTGTTTTGCAGCACCTGCCCGAAAGTAGCGAGCCTTCACTGGAAGAGCAGGGGATAACTTATTCCCCCCGTTCACGGGTCTCGGTCTACTCCGAGTTTACCAGCTCCTTCGACAGCGCGGTCAGTAGCATGCAACCGCCAGAACATGACGTGGATTCATCGGAAGCAAACATCCATAACTGGAACCAGGAGAAGATCGAAACCATTGACTCGACAAAAGTACGCTCCAAAAGGACTACTTTTCTGTTGTGGTTCGCCCCGGTACTGGTTGCTGCGGTTGCAGTCACCATCATGCAGGACAGGAGTTCAAAGCCCAAACCGGTTGACCTCTCAGCAAAAACAGCAGTCGTTGATCCAACGCTTCCCGTCGCACGGAATGCGACCGTTCCTCAAACCGTTGCCGTAGGGACCAGCAAACCAGTTACTCCGCAGACAGCAACTGCTGTAAAAAACAATCCTCCCCCCACCTCGACACCTGAGGCCCAGTTGAGTGATAATGCGGTACTCTCGGCAATCGCGGAAAACCGTGGCCCAAAAGGGCAGGCAAAAGGCACTGCAACCGGTATCCGGCCCGCGGATTTGCCCGACTTCATTCCCAGATACGCGCTCGACAAGTCGTACAACAAGGCGAATCCAGGCTGGGAACGCTTCAAGGGGCGAGTTACCGAGTTCAAGGTCTACCGGGAAGGCAACTCCATCAAGGCAATCCAGGTCATCGACCGGGGTGGTGACGGTGTTCCTGAATCCTTCATGAAAGCGGCTCTGCGGCAGGTAAGTAAAAAACCGGCCTTTGTTATGGAGTCATCGGAGAAGAAAGAAGGATACGAAATTCAGCGGGGCCATGTGGATGAACATTTGAATGTTGTATATTATCGGGATGGCCAGACAGGCAAGTTGCGGGCCTTTGTAATGACCTGGAAATGATTCGAATTTAAAGTCGGCGTCCGGCAATTGTTGCGCCGGATATCACTGGCTGGACAACTTCAAATAGCAATCGGCCTTGTAGAGGCTGGCATCGGCAGCCATTGGGGAAGAGGGATTTTCTGCCAGAAAGCGGTCGAACAGGTCCAACGCGGAACGACAATCATCCTGCTTATAAGCCCTGACCGCCTTTTCAAAAAGCTTCTGATCTGTATCTGTTTTTGCGACAACCGGTTGTGATTCCGTTTTATCAACTGCTTGCGAACTCTGCTGTTCTTCCTCGCCTGACCTTTTTCCCGCAACAATTACATCGGGTTGCTTGGCAACGGCCCTTGCCCTAGCGCTGCTTGCCTTACGTTTCGATGCATGCGCCGACGCCTTTTTCCTGGCTGATTTTTTCTTGTGTTTGCCATGTTCAAGCTGTTTCAAATCACTGAGAGAGAGTTCCGTGAGTGGTTTTGCCGCATCTTTGCGCTGCGTGGTCGCTTTTTGGCTGTTGGTTTCAGCAGCTTTTGCACCGCCATCGCCGGACTGTTCGGTTGTTGCAGCCTTGGCCGGAGCACTCGCGCCGGCTTCGTCCGGCTGATCCTTGGATACGGGGACTTTCAAGGTCTTGCCGGCATAGATCAGGTTGGGATTCTTGATGTCGTTAAACAGCAGAATTTGTGAATAGTATGAGCCGTGACCACTGAATTTGCGGGAGAGACCATACAAGGTATCCCCTTTCTTTACCGGTACCTCGCGCACAAGAACACCGTCTTTTGGTTGTTCCTTCTCATCCGGCGCCACAATCCTGGGCGTGTAGATCAAATACTGTTGACTCCATGCGGGTGATGCAAGTGTGAGAAGCAGCATGGCCACCACTGTTTCGCGAGCGCGTCGTGTCATGTCAGTACCTGTTCCCCAATTGGTCTTCGTATTTCAAGACATTCTTGACCTGGATATTCGTTCCCACGCCAGTGCCCGGCTTGACCCTGAATGACACCTTGATGGTGCGCTTCTCGCCGGCGCCGAGTTCTTTGAATTTCCAAAGAATATTTCCATCCGCCACAGAACTGTCGGCTGGATCGGCAGCAACAAGTTCGAGCTGTTCCGGCCAAGCACTGTGCAGTTCCACAACACGGGCCAGATTTGTGCCGAAATTCGTAATGGTGAGGTCAAACGAGGCAACCTCGCCCGGCTTGAGCCGGCCGTCGCGGCTGGACATGGCCATTTGCAGCACAGGCCTTGAGTAGACCAGCAGGGCCGAAGCCGTGGCAGTACGCGCGGCATCGCCTTCCGAGATGAATGAAACCTGGACATTCCCCTCGCTGCTGTCGGTTGCGCTGCGCGGAGTTTTCATTTCAAGGGCAATACCGGCCTCTTCCTTCGATTCAAGCGGACCGATCTCGTTTATGACCGGTTCGTTGGGCTGCCTGATGCCATCCCGGTTGAGGTCGTGGAAAACGACCGCATCCTGGGCTCCATTGATCGCAGACACAATCTTGAATTTCTCGCGCACGTTGCCGGTGTTGGTCACGACAAAAGGCACGGTAATGGTCTGGCCAGGGATAATCACCAGTTTATCTGAAACCGGTCGGACCGTAATGCCATGTTGTGTCTGAACGTAGGCGGCATTGGACACGAAAGCCGCATTGGTGTTCAACTGATTGTTGATCAACTCGGCACGGCAAAGCAGCTCCTGGTTGGCCAATGAGTCGTCCTTAAGCTGGAAGGTGACGGTAAATTCCTTGTTCTCGCCGGAATTGACCTGCAGGCCGTCATATACCAGGGCTGCCTTCATCTCCTGCTTGAAGCCGGCTGCGGCATAGTCGACCGGTTCCAGCTGGGGGGGGAAATTCAGGCGCAGAGAGACATTCTTGGCAGCGGTGGAGCCAACGTTAAGCACAGCGATGCGATAGGTAACCTTGTCACCCGGCAGGGGCTGGGTCTTGTCTGTTTTGACTACTGCCCGCAGAAGCGGGGCCGCAGCGACTATATTTACTTCGCGGGATTGGGTGGCTTCACTCATGAAACGGGAGGCGGCCTTGACGGGGTGTGTGATCCGCAGGCCGTCGATACTGGAGGCAGGAATCGTAAGATTCACGACCCCTTTGAAAGTCTCACCGGGCGCCAACGCCGGGGTCTGGTTGATATTCTGTTCAGGCGCATCCGTTGCGGCGAAGTTGGCGTTGAATTCGGCAGGGAACCCTGATTCCAGATAGAAAGAGTCTTTGCCGTTGCCACGGTTGGTGATCTCGAATGGCAAGCTGATGCGACGGGCAACCTCAAAGGTCTTTGGGCTGGCCAGGAGGTGGAACTCAAAACCTGCGAACTGCGCCACCTCAAGTCTCAACACCTGGGCGTTCTCCGGCTGCTCCGCAGGCTTCTGCTCGGCAACTATTGCCTTGGCTGCGGGCAGCGCAACGGCAATGCCCAATTCCTGCAACTTGGCTGCGGCGACCGCAGCAGCCTTGGATCCAGGATAATTTTCGATAATTGACTTGTATTGGGTAATCGCCTTTTCCCGCAGAACCTTCTTCTCAGCCTGGCCCTGCTCTTCGGCTGCCCGTTTTCTGGCAAGCTGCCGTTCCTCTTCCTGCACGACAGCCAAGCGCTGCTGTTCGGCCTTTTCAGAGGCAATCCTTTCCTCTTCGGCCTTTTGCTGGGCCGCCTTTTCCTGAGCCAGGCGTCTCTGCTCGGCCTGGGCGGCAACAATTCTGTCCTGTTTGGCTTTTTCAGCCACTTGCTTGCGTTCTTCTTCGGCCAGGGCGGCCAAGCGCTGCTGTTCGGCAAGCTCTGATGCCTTATTGTCTTCTTCTGCCTTAAGCAGGGCCAAGCGCTGCTGCTCAGTCTTTTCAGCAGCTATCCGCTCCTGCTCGGCCTTTTCGGCAATTGCCCGTTCCTGTTCGATTTTTTTAGACGCCTGCTTGAGTTCCTCTGCGGCCTTGTTCGCGGCCAGACGCTGTTGTTCGGCAAGCTCGGAAGCCTTGCGATCTTCTTCGACCTTGAGCAGGGCCAAACGTTGCTGCTCGGCCTTTTCAGCGGCGATCCGCTCTTGTTCAGCCTTTTCCTTCGCCGCCTTTTCCTGGACCAGGCGTTCCTGCTCGGCCTTCTCGGCAGCAATCCGCTCCTGTTCGGCTTTTACCTTGGCCACACGCTCTTGCTCGGCCTGTTGCTGTGCCAACGCAGCCTTTTCAGCATCTTCTCTGGCGAGCCGTTCTTTCTCGGCTGCCTCCTTTACCAAACGATCCTTTTCGGCCTTTGCTTTCTTCGCCGCTGCCAGTTTATCGGCTGACTGGCCAGGTGCAGTGCCCGTCGGCAGTTTCTCACCTTTATCGTAACGCGCCACCAGATTGAGGAGTTCTTCCTCCACGGTGTTCTTCAAAGGATTGTCCGGATATTCCTTGGAAAATTGAGACATGTAGCGGGCAGCTTCCTGCTGGTTCCCGCTCTTGAAATACGCTCGGGAAAGCCAGAAAAGGGCCATATCGCGCAGGGGAGTGTCGGGATACTTTTGCAGTACCTCGTTCATCTTGTCAATGGCGGCAGGATAGTCTTTTTGTTGGTAGGAATTGAAACCGGCAATGAATATCTGTGAATCTTCTGTTTCCTGGCAAAAGCCGGTGGAGACCAGGAGCGATGAAATTATGACCAGTGCGATGAGTATCCGGATCAGAGTATTGCGGCATAATTTCAATGATATCACGATAATGGACCTCTTCTTGGCCGGCACTTTAAAAACGGCGCACGGAGAGCGGAGATATGTCAGAAAAATGCCTTTTAAATAGCACCTCTCCCCCCCCTTGTCAATGAAAGAAAAGGATTTTAAAGGTGTTAGACTCCATTCTTTCCGAATGTTATCCAACACCTTTTCTATTTGGTCTATTTGGTTTTCAGCAATAAATTGATTAACGAATGCTATCTTCGGGGTAGGCTCCGATATTGTGAATGGCTATGTCGGCACCAGCATACTCATCTTCCTCGCTCAACCTGATGCCAACGGTTCTACTGAGGACGCCGTATACCACAAAACCACTTGCCAACGCAAAGAGTATGGCCGAAAGGGTTCCGGCCAACTGGGAGACAAAGCTTACTCCGCCCATACCGCCCAGCCACTTCTGTCCGAAGATGCCGGCTGCTATGCCGCCCCAGGAGCCGATTACCCCATGCAGCGGCCAGACGCCAAGTACGTCGTCGATCTGAAGCTTTTCCTGTTCAAAGTGGAACCCGTAGACGAAAATTACCGACGCCACGCAGCCCACGGCAAAGGCTGCCAGGGGATGCATGATATCACTGCCGGCGCAGATTGCTATCAAACCCGCCAAGGCGCCGTTATGAACAAAGCCGGGGTCGTTCTTGCCAGCGACAAGGGCCGCCAGCACCCCACCTACCATGGCCATCAGGGAGTTGACCGCGACCAGGCCGGAGATTTTCTCCAGATTGGCGGCGCTCATCACGTTGAATCCGAACCAGCCCACTGCCAGAATCCAGGAACCAAGCGCCAGAAAGGGGATGTTGCTGATTGGCAGGGGGTGGGACTTGCCGCGAATATAGCGGCCGCTGCGGGCACCCAGGATGAGTACTGCCGGCAGAGCTATCCAGCCGCCGATGGAGTGCACCACCACGGAGCCGGCGTAGTCATGAAATTCGGCTCCGCCGATGGATTTAAAGAAACCCTGCAACAGAGAACTGTTTTGTCCCCAGATGAACGATTCAAACAGTGGATAGGATATTCCGGCAAAAATCGCCCCGGCAATGACTTGGGGCCAAAACTTGGCGCGTTCTGCTATGCCCCCCGAGATTATGGCCGGGATGCAGGCCGCAAAGCAGAGCAGGAAGAAGTAATGCACCAGGTCATAGCCCTGGGTCTTGCCCAGCAGTTCCTCGGCCGGCTTCAGGAATGATATGCCGTAGGCAATCGGAAAACCGATGACAAAATAGACGACCGTCGAAACAGACCAGTCGGTGAGGATCTTGACGAAGGCGTTGACCTGGTTCTTTTTGCGCACCGTCCCGACCTCAAGAAAGGCGAAACCGGCGTGCATGGCAAAAACCATGACCGCTCCCAGCATCAGGAAAAGGACATCTCCACTACTCTTCAGGCCAGTCACCGTTGACATGGTCTCCATACACACTACCCCCGTTGGTAATTGCGAAATATGCCCGCCGTTGGGCAACCTGAAATCTGCACGCAATAATGTTGCCAATCCGCAACTATCACCACAACCAGCTGATATCACAACAATGTTATGCAAGAGTCAAAACACATACACGCACACCAATTAGGCACACTGCCCCTTTTTTAGGCATCATGCATCGATAAAGAGATGCTTTTATTTCCAGCGGCAAGCAGTTACTATGTAGCCCATGAGCCTGGAAGATAAAATACGGCAGTTGCCCACTTCGCCCGGCGTCTACCTCATGTACGATGTCCAGGGCACGATCATCTACATCGGCAAGGCCAGGAACCTGCGGCAGCGGGTGCGCTCCTACTTCGGGAGTTCAAGCGATTCGCGCTACCATGTCAAGTTCCTGATGGCCAAGGTCGTTGACATAGAAGTGCTGCTAACCGATACCGAAAAGGAAGCGCTGCTGCTGGAAAACACCCTCATCAAGCAGCACCATCCTCGTTACAACCTCGATCTGAAAGACGACAAAACCTATTTTTCCCTCCGCCTGGACCAACGGGAGACGTTCCCCCGCTTCACAATCGTACGCAAGATACCCCGCGACGGCGCCCGTTACTTCGGCCCCTATTCCTCTGCCTCCGCGGCACGCGACGTGCTGCGCCAGCTCCAGCGGATGTTCCCGCTGCGACACTACCCCCTCAAAAGCTGCCTGGCCCGCAAACGCCCCTGCCTGTATCACCAGATCGGCCAATGCAGCGCCCCCTGCCACGGCCTGATCACAGAAACGGATTATGCCGCGCTGGTGGAGGGAGCCACGCTGTTTCTGGAGGGAAAGAGCCGCCAGCTGGTGGCTGAGTTCAAGCGGCGCATGCAAGAGGCGGCCGAAGGCATGCACTACGAAGAGGCGGCCCGCTGGCGAAACCTGCTCCGCTCCATCGAGGTCACGGTGGAGAAGCAGAAGGTGGTCATGCTTGGCGGAGACAGCGACGTTATCGGCTTCTTCAGGGACAATACCCGGTTGGAGCTGGCGCTGCTGTTCATGCGCGGAGGGGTACTGACCGGCAGCCGCCTGTTCAGCCTCTCCTGGGAGTTGGGAGACAACGAGGGGGTGGCGGCATTCCTGGCCCAGTACTACAGCGCTGAGAACTTCGTACCCCAGGAGATCCTCCTGCCGCTGGAGATCGAGGAGCGGGAAGCCCTGGCCGAGCTGTTAAGCGAAAACTGCGGCAAAAAGGTCGCAATTGCCCGCCCGTTGCGGGGAACCAAGCGCGAGCTGGTGGAATTGGCCTGCAAGAACGCCAGGGCTGCGCTGGCCGAGCGAGTCGAGAAGGCGGCCTCGGTGCAGGCAGTGCTGGAAGACCTGCGGCAACGTCTTCACCTGGAACGCATACCGCAACGGATCGAATGCTATGACATCTCCACCATCCAGGGGCGATTTTCGGTGGGGAGCGGCGTGGCCTTCTGCGACGGCCGGCCGGACAAGGCCAACTACCGGCGCTACCGCATCCGCCATGTCCAGGGCCAGGACGACTTCGCCATGCTGTCAGAGGTCTTTTCCCGCCGCTTCCGCCCCGAAACGATCGAGAAGGCCGGGGTGCCGGACCTGGTGGTGGTGGACGGCGGCATCGGCCAGCTCAATTCGGCACTGGCGATCGTCAGGGGGCTGGGGCTGGAGGAGCGCTTCGGCCTGGTATCGCTGGCCAAAAGCCGCACCATGCGCGACGCGGAGTCGGCCACGGTCGAGAAAAGCGCCGAACGGGTCTTCCTGCCCGGGCGTAAGAACCCGGTTGTGCTGCGCCAGAACTCGCCGGCGCTCCTGCTCCTGGCCGCCATCCGCGACGAGGCCCACCGCTTTGCCATCGAATACCACCGCAAGCTGCGCGGCAAGGAGGGGATCGCCTCGGGCATCGAGGACATCCCAGGCATCGGCGTCAAGCGCCGCACCGCGCTTTTGCGGCATTTCGGCAGCCTGCAGGGGGTGATGGCGGCCGGCGTGACGGAGATCGCCCAGGTGGCGGGGATGAACCAGGGCGTGGCAGAAAGGCTTTTCTCCGTGCTGCATGGCGAAGAAATGCCGCAAACTTGAAACTTGTATTCGTGAAAGCCCCACAGCTTGCCCTCAAATAAAATTTAGAGTCTATAAAGGAGTTTTTTTGCAGATCGTATTCGGTATTGACTTTGGTACAACAAATTCGGCGCTTTCAGTATATAGAAACGGTTCAGTTGAAGTGGTTGCAGTTGACAGCAATGATGGCTCAAAAGAGCTTATGCGCTCGGTGCTTTATTTTAACGAGGACAACGAGATTTATACAGGGAACGAAGCTATCCGGCACTATGTGGGCGAGGGGGCCGCCGGGCGCTTTATGCAGTCGATCAAGACCTTTCTGCCGAATACGACTTTCGAACATACCGAGGTGTTTGGCAAGCGTTACGCAATTGATGATCTGGTAGCCATAATTCTCAGAAAACTCAAGGCCCGCGGGGAAGCGTTCGTGGGCTGCGCCGTGGAGAGCGTGATTTTGGGGCGACCGGTGGTGTTTTCCACGGATGCCGCCAAGGACGCCGTGGCCCAGCAACGACTGGAGAGGGCCGCTCGCAAGGCGGGCTTCAAAAATATCTGGTTCCAGTATGAACCGGTAGCCGCTGCCCTGGCCTTTGAAGAGTCTTTGCAGCCCGGGCAGGAACGGATCGCATTCATCGGCGATTTCGGTGGAGGTACTTCAGACTTTTCCGTAATCCGCGTCAAAGGTGGCGCCTTTGAGCGCTCGGACCGCCGCAGTGACGTACTCTCCATGGGGGGCGTCTATGTGGCAGGGGACAAGTTCGATTCGCAGATCATGTGGGATAAGGTTGCACGCTATTTCGGGCGCTATGCCCGCTACAAGACCATGGGCAAGGATGAGTGGGTCAATGTCCCCAAGAGCATCATCTACACACTTTGCCAGTGGCACAGAATCCCGTTGCTGAGAGCACGCAAGACCACGGAGCATATCCGCGTGATCAAAAGCACAACCGATGATCGCAAGGCAATAGACCACCTGGAGAATATAATCAGCGACAATTACGGTTTTTTCCTGTTCCAGGCCATTGAAAAGGCCAAGTGCGAGCTTTCCGATATGGAGCGGGCCTTGATAAACTTCACTGAGCGAGATCTGTTTATCAGCGAGGAAATTGACAAGGATGGGTTTGAGGCAATCAATGGGGAAAATTTCAAGCAAATTTCGGACTGCATCGATGAGGTAATCGCCAGGTCGGGCATACTCCCGGCGCAGATGGATACGGTCTTTCTGACCGGTGGCACCTCGCGGATTCCATATATCCAGGATCTGTTTTTCAAGCGATTCGGACGGGACAAACTTGAAAACCGGGATGCCTTCACCAGTGTCGTTCATGGCCTGGGTTCCAGCGTTCCGCTTTTTGTCTGAGAAAGGGAGCCTGAAAATCTATTGCGCTGCTTTGCCTCACCGGCAAACTCTGCTACTATCCATCTCAACATGACTACCCCACTCACCTTCAACCTCCTGACCATTCTCGGCCCGACCGCCTCGGGCAAGACCCGTCTGGCCGTGGCCCTGGCAGCCGAACTGGGCGGCGAGATCATCTCGGCCGACTCGCGCCAGGTATTCCGGCGGATGGACATCGGCACCGGCAAGGACCTGCACGAATACGGCACTGTCCCCTATCACCTGATCGACATCCTCGAACCTGGCGCGGAATTCAGCGTTTTTGCCTTTCAAAGCCTGTTTGTCACTGCGTTCGAGGAGATAACGGCAAGGGGTCACCTGCCGGTCGTGTGCGGCGGCACAGGCCTGTACCTGGATGCTGTCCTGCGCGGCTACCGAATGGTGCAGGTGCCGGAAGATCCGGCATTGAGGCGGGAACTTGAAAAGCGAGGCATCGAGGATCTGGCGGCCATGCTCCTGGCCCTCCGGCCCGATCAGCACAACAACACCGACCTGCTGGACAGGGCCAGAACCATCCGGGCCATCGAGATTGCCCGCCACGAGAAGCGCCACAGTGGGGAAGGCGAGTCCTTTCCCGCTATCCGGCCGTTGGTGATCGGCATCCGCTGGGAACGGGCCGAACTGCGGTGCCGAATCACGGAACGCCTCAGGCAGCGGCTGAATGAAGGCATGATCGAGGAGGTGCAGCGGCTGCGCGGGGAAGGCGTGGCATGGGAGCGGCTGGATTATTACGGGCTGGAATACCGCTTTGTGGGGGCGTTCCTGCGGGGAGAGCTGACCGCAAACGATCTGTTCCAGAAGCTGAACAGCGCCATCCACGACTTTGCCAAGCGCCAGGAAACCTGGTTTCGCAGGATGGAAAAGAAGGGGGTCGCCATCAACTGGGTGAACGGCGCTGGTGACCCGCTGGCAGAAGCACGGGAGATCTTGAATGCGCAGCAATAAAAAAGCCCTCCGCGAGAAGGGCTTTTCAGTTCAGGATTCCGGTTGAAGAACCGTTGTCAGACCAGTTCCAGGGCGCTGAAGAAGTAGGGGATCTCGAAGGCGGCCGTTTCCGGGGCATCGGAACCATGGGAGGAGTTCTCCTCGATATTGACGGCAAAATCCTTGCGGATCGTGCCCGGCTCGGCGTTGGCCGGATTGGTGGCGCCCATCAGGGTGCGCCAGTCGGCGATGGCGTTTTCTTTCTCCAGGCAGAGCACGACCACGGGACTGCGGGACATGAAGGCGCACAGGTCGTTGAAGAAGGGGCGCTCCTTGTGCACGTAATAGAAGCCCTCGGCCTGGGCCTTGCTCAGCTTGATCTTTTTCATGCCCACGATGTTGAAGCCTTTGGTTTCGATTCTTTCCAGGATCTTGCCGGTAAGCTTGCGCTCGACCGCATCAGGTTTGATGATAGCGAATGTCCGTTCCATTATTCCTCCAATTGTCTAAAAATAGGGATGTTTCTGATAGCACTTCCAAACCGGCATTGTCAAGGTATTTGAAATATTTGGCGCTTTGCGCGGCCCTGGCCTTGCGCTTTGCCCCTGCAATGTTTATGATGAAAATGATGGGAATTTCCAGTCATTTGATAATTGCGAGGCACAGATATGAACATGCTGAGAACAACTTTTCTGATGGGACTGATGACCGTCCTGCTGGTAGTCATTGGTGGCGCCCTGGGCGGCAAGGGAGGCATGACCTTTGCCTTTCTCATGGCCGCCGGGATGAACTTTTTTTCCTATTGGTTTTCTGACAAGATCGTGCTGTCCATGTACGGTGCCCGGCCGATCGAGGAGCATGACAATCCGCGTTTTTACGGCATCATCCGCCGCCTGGCACTCCAGGCTGGGTTGCCCATGCCCAAGGTCTACCTGATCGAATCCGACACCCCCAATGCCTTTGCCACGGGCCGTAATCCCGATCATGCCGCGGTGGCAGCCACGACCGGAATAATGCGCATCCTCAACGATGACGAACTGGCCGGGGTCATGGCCCATGAACTGGCCCACGTCAAAAACCGCGACATACTGATCTCGACCCTGGCGGCAACTTTTGCCGGAGCCATCACCTACCTGGCCCACATGGCCCAATGGGCCGCCATCTTCGGCGGCGGCAGGCGCGATGACGACGATGGCGGCGGCATTTTCGGCATGCTCTTCATGGCCATCCTGGCACCCATCGCGGCCATGCTGATCCAGATGGCCATCTCCCGGTCCCGGGAATTCGGTGCCGACGCCGGCGGAGCCAGCATCTCCGGCAACCCGCTCTCCCTGGCCAATGCCCTGCAAAAACTGGAAATGGGCAATCAGCGCATCCCCCTGGATGCCAACGCCGCCACAGCCCATATGTTCATAGTCAACCCGCTCACCGGCGGCGGCGTGATGTCGCTCTTTTCCACCCACCCACCCATTCCGGAGCGAGTGGCCCGACTGCAAGAGATGTCGCGGACGCACAGCTATTGAGCCGCCAGGGATCTTTTAGCGCCAATCCTCGCCAGGCAGCCTGGGCCGTCCTGCTCCGCATCGCTAAAACGGGTAGTCACGCCGACCGGATGATGGACAGCGAACTGGACGCCGACAAATTGTCCGGGCCTGACCGTGGACTATTCACCGAACTGGTGCTGGGGGTCTTGCGACGCCAGGGCACCCTCGATCATATCTTGTCCCAGCTTCTGGACCAGCCGCTCAACAAGCTTGAACAGCAGGTGCTGATCCTGTTGCGGCTGGGACTTTATCAGCTGGTCTATCTGGACCGCATCCCCGAATCTGCAGCTGTCAACGAATCGGTCAACCTGGCCAAGCAGGCGATACCACGCGCCACGGGGCTGGTTAACGCCGTCCTGCGCAATTACCTGCGCCGCAGGGATAAAATCACCTTTCCAGAACTTGATGACGATCCGGTCGCCGCCATAGCCACACGTCATTCCAATCCGGCATGGCTGGTCAGGCAGTGGCTCGACCAACTCGGGCCCGCCGATGCGGAACAACTGGCCCGAGCCTCTTCCCAGCAACCGCCACTGACGCTGAGAACCAACAGCCTGAGGATCACCAGGGACGAATTGCTGGGCCGTTTCTCCGAAAACGGCATTGCCGCCATCCCTTGCCAGTACTCCCCACTGGGCATACAGGTCGCGGGGCGGCATCCAGTGACCGGCCTGCCCGGATTTCGCGAAGGTTTTTTCGCGGTCCAGGACGAGGCTTCCCAAATGGTTTCCCTCCTGCTTGATCCACGCCCCGGTGAACGGGTGCTGGATGCCTGTGCCGCTCCAGGAGGCAAAGCTACCCATCTGGCCCAATTGATGAACAATCAGGGTGAGCTGCTGGCCATGGACATTGCCGGATCGAAACTGCCGTTGATCCAGGAAAACGCCCAGCGCCTCGGCATCAGCATCATCAACACCCGCGTGGCCGATTTGCTCCAGGCCGGGGCTTTCCCAACTGCTGCCTTTGACCGGGTGCTGCTGGATGCCCCCTGCTCCGGCCTGGGTGTCATCCGCCGCAATCCCGAGGCCAAGTGGCGAATTACGCCGGCCGACATCACCCGGCTGGCCATTGCCCAGAAAGCCATGCTGAAGACTGCCACCAAGCTGTTGAGGGCTGGCGGGACTCTGGTCTATTCAACCTGTTCCACCTCGCTGGAAGAAAACGAGCAGGTGGTGCAGGATTTTCTTTCGCATCACCCCGATTTTGTGTTAGAAAAACTGGACGAATCCTTTCCCGACCATCTGGATCTCTTCAGCCAGGAAGGCATGTTTCGCGCCTGGCCCCATCGCCACGGCATGGACGGTTTTTTCGCGGCACGATTGAGAATGATGACTTGACACACTGAGGTCTGACAATGAAAAAGATCGCCCCTTCAATCCTTTCGGCCGATTTCTCCCGGCTCGGCGACGAAATCCGTGCCGTGGAGGCCGCCGGTGCCGACTATATCCATATCGACGTCATGGATGGCCATTTTGTCCCCAACATCACCATCGGCCCCCTGATCGTGGAGGCTGCCCGTCGGGTGACCGAACTGCCGCTGGACGTGCACTTGATGATCGAGAACCCGGATAGCTACATTGCGGATTTCGCCGCAGCCGGGGCAGACATCATCGTGGTGCATGCGGAGGCGGTCCGACACCTGCACCGAACAGTGCAACTCATAAAATCCCTTGGCAAGAAAGCCGGCGTCTCACTCAATCCGGCAACACCGCTCAACGTTCTCGATTACGTTCTCGACGATCTGGACTTGGTCCTGCTGATGACCGTCAATCCCGGTTTCGGCGGCCAGAGTTTCATCGAGGCCTGTATTCCCAAGATCCATGCCATGCGGGCCATGCTCGATCGCCATGGCTCTGATGCGGAACTTGAAGTGGATGGTGGTGTCAAGTCAGCCAATATTGCCCGCATCTCCCATGCCGGCGCCGATGTCTTTGTTGCAGGCAGTGCTGTTTTCGGAAGCAGCGACTATGCCGCCACTATCAGCGAAATGAAACGGCTGGCAAAAGAGCCGCAGCTATAAAAAGCTCGGCATGAAAACAGCGTGTAACTGTTTTTGAAATTGTGTTTGATTTGAATTTGGGGTACACATTAAAGATATGGCCGACAGTGTACTGATCATAGATGACTCCCAAGCCGTTCGAGAGCGGATTATCAAGACCTTGGAGTCCTTCAACTTTGCTGCCCGTTACTACGAGGCCGAGGACGGACTGGAAGGGTTCAAGAAGCTGCTCTCGTCGCCAATGGATATCATCCTCTGCGACCTGGAAATGCCCAGAATCGACGGGTTCAAGTTCCTGAACATGCTAAAATCCCGTCCCGACCTGCAGGATGTGCCGGTAATCATCCTCACCGGCATGAACGACCGGGACCTGAAGATCAAGGGACTGGGACAGGGGGCCATCGATTATATCGTCAAGCCTTTCGACCCCGAGGAACTGGTGGCGCGGGTCAAGGTGCACCTCAAGATCAAACACCTCCAGGATGATCTCAAGCGCTCCAACGAATTACTTCTGGAACTCTCCAATACCGATCACCTGACCAGGCTGTTCAACCGCCGCTACCTGATGGACGCACTGGACAAAGAGGTTCAGCGCACCATCCGCAAATCCGGCAGCATGTCGCTCATCATCCTGGACATCGACCACTTCAAGCTGGTAAACGACACCTATGGTCACCAGCAAGGTGACGTGGTGCTGCAGAAGGTTGCCCTGCACCTGCAGAAGGAATTGCGCGGTTACGACATTGCCGCCCGTTACGGGGGCGAGGAATTCATCGCCGTGCTGCCCGATGCCAAGCTCAACGAAGCGATCTTTGTCGCGGAACGGATTCGTTTATCCATTCAGAATGCCAAGTTCGAAGCACCGCTCTCGGACCTGGCCATCACTGTCAGCCTGGGGGTTGCCGCCTTCCCGGAACTGGGCTGTACCACTGTTGATGGCTTTATCAAACTGGCCGATGACGCCCTTTACCGGGCCAAGGACAAGGGCAGGAACAGGGTGGAATTTTGTAGTTAACAACGCCTTTCAAGGAGTACAACATATGGAACTGACCTTAGACGAGCAGCGTCTCGTATCCGAATACAGGAAACTGACCCCTGCCGGCAGGGATGAACTTCTGGCGTTTGCAGCCTCACTGGTGCGGCGATCCGGATCCGAAACTCAAAAAGAGGGTGAATCTGCCGGAAACCAGTGCCGGATAAAGGGCCATGAGTCACATCCCGAGGCCGCAAAAACACCTTTTTTTACCGAATAGCCTTACTAACCGTTGCCTGATTAGCCTTGCCAGGCGCTACCATTGCCGGTGTTCACATCAAATCCGGCGAGGTGGCGCTTTTCGTTTATGTTCATGTCGGTTGTTAGGAAATCCGCTGATCCGAGCGACTTGAGATTGACCACCAAGAGGAAGTCACATGAAACGCCTTGCAATTCTGATCATCACTATTTCCCTGGTCATTGCCGGCTTGCATCCGGCCGTGGCCAAGACATTCAAAAAACTGGACAAACCGCCTTTGTCCGAACACTGGTTCGGCATCTATGTAGATAATGACCTGGTCGGCTTTTGCCGGCAGAAAATCTCGGAAACCGAAGACGGGTACAAGATAGAGGGCGACGGCAGTGTTCGCATCAAAGTGATGGGCTTCTCCAAGGAAGCATCCACGCGAGAGACCTATCTGGTGGCCAAAAACCTCTCTCTGCGCTCCTTTGAAGTGGAGCAGACCATCAACGGCACACCTTCGCGGATCTCCGGGACATTGGGCAGCGGGATCCTGAGAATCAAGAATGAAATCGACGGCAATGCCACTGACAAGCAATTCAGGTTCAAGGGCGAGATTTACCCGGGCCCGGCCCTTAACCTCTATCCCCTGATGCGGGACACGACTTCCTCCAAGTCATATAAAGTCCTGACTTTCGACCCGGAGGACGTAAAGGTCAAGGAAGTAAAAATCAGCGTGCTGGGAGAGGCCAGGGCGCCCAATGGCCAACCAGCCCTGAAGCTGCGCAACAATCTTTACCCCTTTGTCAATAATGACATTTGGGTTGACGAGCAGGGCAACACCATTCTCGAATCGGTACGGGACGGACTGGTGACGACCAAATCCGAAGATCCAAAGGCCCTGGGGGCATTCGTGGGCGGCTTGGCGCTAGCCAAGAAGGATCTCATCTATGACTTCAGCCTGGTGCGGGCCGAGCCTCCCATCAAGGAGCTGCACAATCTCAAAGGGCTGTCCGTGGAAATCAGCGGCTGGAACGACGCCCTGCCGCTTTTGCAGGAAGGCGGGCAACTGGCGGAGAAAAGCGGCGATGGCAAAATCACCATCCGGACAGGAACGGCGCTGCCGCTGGCAACAACCGTAGCTACGCTCCCGCCTGCAGAGTCTTACCTAAAACCGGCCGACAAGATCGAGTCCGACGCCCCGGAAATCATTGCCAAGGCCAAGGAGCTTGCCAACGGGAAGACCAGCCAGGAGGAGATTGTACGGGCGTTGGCATCCTGGACGGCCGACTGGCTGAAGGATACCGTGGATGACGGCGGTGGCGCCGTGGCCAGCTATAAATCCCGTACCGGCAATTGCCAGACCCACGCCCGCCTCTATACCGCCCTGGCCAGGGCGGCCGGCATCCCCACGCGCTTTGTTTCAGGACTGGTCTATCTGGACGGGAAGGGTTTTCTTTACCACAGCTGGGCGGAAAGCCTGCTGCAGGGGCACTGGGTCGCCGTCGATCCCACCTACAATCAGGTCCCCGCCGATCCCAGCCACCTCAAGTTGTTAGAAGGAAGTCTGCCGGAGGATATGGCACCGATTATCGCCATCATCGGCAGAATCAAGATCAATGTGCTGGAAGCAAAGTACTGATTAAAGGGCCGCGATCACGTAAGCAGAAATTATATCAGGGATGAACAGGATAAGGCTTTCCCCCTATCCTGTTCATCCTGCTTGTCCCTGTAACATCCCATAAGGTTCAGAATTTCCCTGCGTATCTCTCCACCAACTCCAGGGTCTGTTTTTTCATTCCGTTTTTCCACGGTCCGACCGCCACCAGGCGCAGGTTTTCAGGTCTAAATAACATGAGGGACAAATCCTGAACGTCCTCTGCCGAGATCCGGCGCGCCTCCTCCTGGTCTTCTTCGATGCTGCGCACCACCCCCATCAATTCGCCCCAGCCGTAGCGGCCACCCATCTCGTAAGCAGAATCCCGGCTGTATTCGAGGTCGTAGACATATGACTGCCTGATCCTCTCCAGTTCGGCCCGGGGCACTGGCTTTGCCGCAACGTCGGCCAGTTCGGCCAAGGTCACCTCCACGGCCTGGAGCAGGGTCTCCGGCGCGGTGGACAGATCGATTGCCAGACAACCAGTCTCTTCATAGGCTCCGATTGCCGCCTCTACCGAATAGACGATTCCCAGCTCCTCCCGCAAGCGCAGGTGCAAGCGCGAACTGCCGCCTCCGGCAAGCAGCCGGCGCAAAATCCGCTGGGCCATGAACCGCTTGTCACTTCGACTCAGGCCCAGAAAAGCGAGTTGCAGATTCATCTGGCTGTCCGAATCGCGCACATAGCGGATCTGAGGAGTGTCGTAACGCCTTGACACGGCAACGTGGGGAGGGAGCGCCCCTCCACGCCAATCGCCAAAAGCATCCCCGGCCGCGGCAAACACCTCGTGGCTGCGCACCGGCCCAGCCACAACCACCACCGCGCCGGCCGGAACATAGTACCTGTTCAGGTGCGCCTCCAGATCATCCCGCGTCATGGCATCGATGCTTTGGAGGGTGCCGATGGTCGGCATGCCCAGCGGATGTCGCGGCCAGAGCAGGCGGCTGGCGATTGTGTCCGGGTTCACCTCTTCGCCCAGTTCGTTCAGGTCTTCCCGCGCCTCCTCGGCAATGATGCGCTTTTCGATCTCTATCCCTTGCAGCGTCGGCCTCATCAACATGGAAGCGAAAATTTCCATGCCGCGCCGGACATGGTCCGGATGAATGCGGGAATAGTAGCAGGTCGATTCCGCGTCCGTGGCGGCGTTGGGCGCTCCACCGATGGCTTCGAAGGCGTTTTCGATCTCCAGCGGCGAGGAGAAATCAGCGGTACCACGGAACAGCGTATGTTCCAGGAAATGGGACAGCCCTTCCCTGCCGGCGGGATCGTTGCGCCCCCCAACCTTCAGATAGACGGCCAATTCCGCAGAATGCAGGTGGGGCATTTCGCAGCAGACCACCCGCAGGCCGTTGGTCATGGTATGGGAGAATGATTTGATCATGACAGGGCCTTTCGTATCGCTTCGATCCGCCGGCAATACTCTTCCGGTGCCAGGTGCGTCTCGGGATGGGGCTCGGCCCAGATGGGCCGCGGCCAGAGCGCTTCGCTGGCAAAGCGCGGTACCAGATGCCAGTGCATGTGGGGCGCCATATTGCCAAGCAGCTCGTAATTGATCTTGGCCGGCTGAAAGACCTCATAGAGCGCCTTGGCCACCCGGCTGACATCTTCCATCAGTTCGGACCGCAACTCACGCTCAAGATGAAAAAGCTCGGTGACATGATCCTTGGTGAACAGCAGGGTATAACCGGGGAAGAACTGGTCCCGGTTGAGGACGACATAGGAATGGGCCAGTTCGGTGATGCGCAGGTCGGCATCATCCTGCCAGCGGCAGCAGATGGGGCATGAAGGGGTCATGTAGTGGCTCCTCGGATATTTTAACCTTTGCACCTAAAAAGAGCAGTTATCACGCGGCTAACTCAATCAACACAGAGCTACTTGCGCCAGGTCGTCCGCAGCCGCGCCAGCTCCTTGTTGTCCTGTTCCTTGATGATCTGGTGCAGGCAGATTGAGGTTTCCCCGATTTCAACCATGGAACAGCGGGAGATCACCGAATCGCCGTAGAGCACTTCGGAACGGAACGCAATCTCCAGTTCCGCCAGGCTTCCTGCCGCCACGTCGTCGGGAACGGTATCCAGTGCCCAGCCGGCAAAGACTGTGTTGTTGACATGATGGTTGATGTCCAGGTCGCTGCGCAGCACCCGAAATTTCATCTCACAGGTTGCGTCATCCGGAAAGGGCGGCAGCGACGCAAAGGGATCGTCTATGGCCCGGCGCGGCAGAAGCGGGTATGGCGGGAGGGTCCCCTCCAGCTTAACCGGCCTGCGGGTGGCAAGATTCAACAGGGCCCACGAAGTTGTGGCACGGCCGGCTACCCTCCCCACCTCGTCAAAGAGTTCGAATTCACGGCAGGTGAACAGTCCCTCGCGAGTGGCCGGCCAGGTATGCATCAGCACCGTATCGCCGGACCTGGGATAACGATCGATAACGAGATGGATCCTGGAAAGGACCCAGGTCACCCCGTGGGCATGAAGATCGGCCACCGAAACCCCCAGGCGGCGCGCGTGCATCCCTGCGGCATCTTGCAGGTAGTTCAGCAGCGTTACCGGACGCACGTTGCCGTTACTGTCCAGCTCGTGGTATCGGATCGGGAATTCCGTGGTAAAGAGAGGTTCCATGCCTATTCGTACCGGAGCGCGTCGATGGGATTGAGCCCGGCCGCTTTCCTGGCCGGATAGAAGCCGAAGAAGATCCCAACGGCGGCAGAGAAGAAAAAGGCCACAGTAACGGACTGGACCGAGATCAGGGTCGGCCAGTCCAGAATGCGTGAGACGATCATCGCTCCGCCCGCCCCCAGGAGTATGCCGATGATGCCGCCGATCATGGTCAGGAGCACCGCCTCGGTCATGAACTGCAGGAGGATGTCGTTCCTGCGGGCGCCAATGGCCATGCGGATGCCGATCTCGCGGGTGCGTTCGGTGACCGAAACCAGCATGATATTCATAATGCCGATGCCGCCCACAATCAGCGAAATGGAGGCCACGGCCCCCAGCAGCAAGGACATGGCCTTCGAGGATTGCTCGGCAACGGCCAGGATCTCCGACAGGTTGCGGGTGGAGAAATCCGGTTCCTTGCCGTTGGTGATGCGGTGCCGCTGGTTGAGCAGGCTGGTGATCTCCTCTTCGGACTTGTCCAGCAGAGCCTCGCTCTTGGCCTGCACTATCACCGCGCCCACCGTGTTGGGGAACGAGGAGCGCGACAGCTTGATTTGGGCCGTGCGTAGCGGCACAAAGACCGCGTCGTCCTGGTCTGTCCCCTGTGGCGACTGTCCCTTCTGTTCGAGCACGCCGACCACCGTAAATGGGACCTTCTTGATGCGCACCATCTTGCCGATCGGATCATCGGCGCCGAAGAGATTATCGACAACTGTCTGCCCCAGGAGGCAGACCTTGGCCGCACCGTCCACATCCTGCTGACTAATGCTGCGGCCGCTGACCACGGGCCACTCACGGATCTCGAACAACTCCGGCGTGGCGCCCATGATCAGGGTTGACCAGTTCATGTTGCCGTAAACCACCTGGGACGTGGTGCGGGTCGTCCCCGAGGCCAGGGCCACGGACGGGCACTCGTTCATGATGGCGCGCACATCGTCCGAGGTCAGGGTCTGGGCACCGCCGCTCCCCATCCGAAGCCCGCCGCTGGTGGTCGAGCCCGGGACAACAAGGATGATGTTGCTGCCGATGCTGGCGATCTGCTGGGCAATGACATGGCTGGCGCCAGCGCCCACGGCCATCATGGCGATCACGGCGGCAATGCCGATGATGATGCCGAGCATGGTCAGAAAAGAGCGCATCTTGTTGGTGCGCAGCGCCCGCAGGGCTATTTTCAGGGTTTGAAGAAGATCCATATGCTCAAACTGGCCGACCGGCCGGACTTGTCGGACCAGTCAGACTGTCAGAAATAATGCGCCCGTCGCGAAAGGTGATCCTCCGCCCGGCAAATGCAGCCACATCGGTCTCGTGGGTGACCATGATAATGGTAATGCCTTGTTGATTGAGGCTGGTGAAGAGTTTCATGATCTCTTCGCTGGTGGAGCTGTCCAGATTACCGGTGGGCTCGTCGGCCAGGATCAGGGCCGGATTGTTGATCAATGCCCTGGCAATGGCCACCCGCTGCTGCTGGCCGCCGGAGAGCTGACTGGTATGGTTGCCTTCCTTTCCTGCCAGCCCCACCTGTTCAAGGGCAGCCAAGGCCCTCTTCCGGCGCTCTTTGGCATGGATGCCCGAGTAAACCAGGGGCAGTTCCACATTCTCCACCGCCGGGGTCCGGGCCAGCAGGTTGAAGCCCTGGAAGACAAAACCGAGCTTGCGGTTGCGAATGGCCGCCAGCTGGTTGGGATCCAGCCCGCCCACATCCAGCCCGTCCAGATGGTACTCCCCTGAAGTGGGCCGGTCCAGACATCCCAGGATATTCATGCAAGTTGACTTGCCGCTGCCCGAGGCGCCCATGATGGCCACGAATTCTCCCGCATCGACACCAAAGGAAATACCCTTGAGCGCCTCGAACTGCTGGTCCCCCATGGTGAATACGCGGCTGATGCCATTGAGCGTGATCACGTTGCTCATTCCGGTCGAACTCCCTGTCCCATCGGCATTTAATGCCCCATCCGCGGACTCATGGGCGGCCCGCCCATTCCGTTCGACTTCTTTTTGCTCTCGCCGCCCAACTGCTCGACGATCACCTCGTCCCCTTCCTTGAACCCGCCCTCGACCAGCTCGATGCTGGTATTGTTGGAGATACCGGTTTTGATCGTCACCGCCACAGGCTTGTTTTCCTTCAGGACATAGACCTGCTGCCCCTTGGCCTTGCGCTGGCCTTTATTTCCTCCCGGCGCTCCGGGACGGAGTTCGGCCGGCTGTCCTTCGACTTTGGCCTTGGGTTTGTAGCGCAGCGCCACCATGGGCAACTTGAGCACATTGTCCTTGCGGGCCACCTCGATGGAGACATTGGCGGTCATGCCCGGCTTCAGCTTCATGTCGCTGTTGTCAACCGTAACCAGCACGATATACGTGACCACGTTCTGATTGATGATCGGCGCACTGCGAATCTGGACCACCTTGCCGACAAAAGACTGCTCCGGATAGGCATCAACCGTGAACCTTGCGATCTGGCCAAGCTTGATCCTGCTGATGTCCGCCTCGTCAACGCTGACCTCTATCTGCATCTTGGTCAGATCCTGGGCTATGGTAAAGAGCGTCGGCGTCTGAAAGGATGCGGCCACGGTCTGGCCCACGTCAACGGCACGGGAAATGACAATCCCGTCCACCGGTGATCGGATGACCGAGAAGCGCAGGTTGGTGCGGGCCTGCATCAATGCGCCACGGGTCTGGGCAACGCTGCCCTGGGCGGCCTTTAGGGCGGCTTTGGCCGTCTGGAATGCCGTTTCCGCAGCATCGTAATCACTTTGGGAGATGATGCCGTCAGTCAGCAGCTTGGCATTTCGCTTCAGGGTGCGTTCGGCATCGGCTAGCGTGACTTTCGCCTTCATCTGGTTTGCTTCCGCATTCAGATAATTCCCATTGGATTGCTCGACCGAGGCATTGAAGAGGGAGGGGTCGATTTCGGCAATTGCCTGCCCCTTTTTTACCCTGGAATTGTAATCCACATACAATTTCTGGATGGTGCCGGAGACCTGGGTTCCCACCTGGACGGTAGTCACCGCGCTCAGATTGCCGGTTGCCGAGACAGTGGAGGCGATGGCGCCGCGCTCGATCCTGGCGGTTTTGTAGGTAATTTCAGGGGCGCGCTTGAAGTAGGCATAGCCGGCAACCCCGGCCACAAGCAACAAAGCGACAACGGCGATGAGGTATTTTTTCATTCTTTATTCTTTCGGCCTTGTTTAGTGTTTTCCCGGCTTGATGTCACCAATGTATGAAAGCGGCATCATAACAGAATAACACCCAAAAAAAAGCCCCAAGTCTTTCGACTGGGGCTTTTTTACGGGTTGCCCACCGCTAATCAGCGGTGGGCCAACTAGGGCAACCCTCTTTACAGTGGGATACCGGGCGAATCCTGAATCTTTCAATCCACATAACCAGGGTCTCCTTTCGTGTGCGGATAAGCTTCCTAATAGGACTTATTTTATCTTAATACAATCCCGATTTTTGTCAACCTAAAATTCTTTTAGATTGCAACAACTACTCCTGCCTGTCCGGCTTGACATCCTCGATGTTTTAGGACTACAAGAACAATAAATTCACGAGTTCTGGCAGGAAGGGAATCATGGCACCAAAGGTATCATTCGTCGGTGCGGGACCGGGAGCGGCCGACCTCATCACCATCCGCGGCGCCAGGCTGTTGAAACACGCCGATGTGGTCGTTTACGCCGGCAGCCTGGTTGACCGGGAACTGGTCAACTGTTACGCCACCCGGGCAGAG
This sequence comes from Geobacter sp., assembly GCA_003574895.1. Taxonomy (GTDB): domain Bacteria; phylum Desulfobacterota; class Desulfuromonadia; order Geobacterales; family Pseudopelobacteraceae; genus JACPFJ01. The sequence goes on along the minus strand of PJFB01000010.1, from coordinate 77,876 downwards.
GTCCATGACTCGGCCGGCATGACCCTGACCGAGGTAATCACCGTCATCATGGATGCCATTGCCGCCGGCAAGGATGTCGTCAGGCTGCACACCGGCGATCCCTGCATCTACGGCGCCATCCAGGAGCAGATGGAAGCCCTGGACCGGCTGGAGATCGAGTACCAGGTAGTGCCCGGCGTCACCAGCGCCTTTGCCGCCGCTGCCGCCCTGAAACAGGAACTGACCCTGCCGGAGGTTTCCCAGACCGTCATCTTCACAAGAATGGAAGGACGCACCCCGGTACCGGAACGGGAGCGGCTCGCCGAGATCGCCCGCATCGGCGCAACCATGGTGATCTACCTCTCCATCGGCATGATCGAGGAAGTGGTTGAACAGCTCTTGAGCGGGAGCTACTCTTCAGAGACTGCTGTCGCCGTAGTCTGCCGTGCCACATGGGATAACGAACAGATCATCCGCGGCACCCTGGCCGACATCGGAGCCAAGGTGCGCGAGTCCGGCATCGACCGCCAGGCCCTGATCATCGTGGGAGACGTGCTGGCTGTACGGAGCCAGGGACTTAAAGCAAAGTCGCTCCTCTACGACGGCGGGTTCAGCCACGGCTTCCGCGACAAAGGGCAGGCCTGAGATGCGCGTCGCCGTCATCGCCATAACCCGCAACGGAGCCCTGCTCGGGCAGAAACTGACCGAAGGGCTGGCCGGTGGGACGCTGTACGTATCCGGCCGGTATGCCGGCCAAGCCGGCAGCGGCAGCAGTCCGTTCGATCCCACGGAACTTAAACAACTGGCCGCCTCACTCTGGCAGGAGTGTGACGGCCTTATTTTCATCATGGCTACCGGCATCGTGGTACGCATGGTTGCCCCGCTTCTGGAATCAAAGGAAAAGGACCCGGCCGTGGTGGTCATGGACGATGCAGCCAGATTCGCCATTTCCCTGCTCTGCGGCCACCTGGGGGGGGCCAATGAACTTGCCGAGCGCTGTGCCTTCATCACAGGGGCCAGGGCAGTCATTACCACTGCCACCGATGCCAACTGCCTCCCTTCCTTTGACATGTTGGCAAAGGAATCGGGGTGGGGCATCGACGACATCGACCGGGTCAAACTGCTCAACATGCTGTTGCTGGATAATGAGGAGATCGCCGTGGTCGATCCCAGCGGCCAGACCCGCTGCTGGTTTCACGGCCGGGGCAAGCTCTGTTTTTACGACACCTTTGCCGAGGCCCTGGAAAGCAGGGCCCGGGGCTTTCTGTTCGTCACCAATCGCCAGCTTCCTCCCCAAACCCAGCCGGCCAACCTCCTGATCCTGCGTCCCCGCAACCTGGTGCTGGGTATCGGCTGCAATCGGGGCACACCGGCAGAGGAGATCGAATCACTGGTCTCTTCCCAACTGAAGAGAATCTTTCTCTCCCTTAAGAGCGTAGCCTGCATTGCCACAGCCAGCGCCAAAAGCGACGAACAGGGCTTGATAGCCTATGCAGCGAAACACGACATCCCACTGGCCTTCTTCGAAAGCGCCGAATTGAACGGCGTGACTGTACCCTCGCCGCCGTCCCAACATGCCCTGGCGGCAATCGGCGCCACCGGTGTTGCCGAACCGGCCGCGATTCTGGCCTCGGGAGGCGGCAGGCTGCTGCTGAAAAAGATCAAATCCGACAATGTCACCATGGCACTGGCAGAGGTGCGCGAGCATGACTGAATCAAACGAAGCCAATAAACCGATCATTGCCATCACCATGGGCGACCCCTGCGGCATCGGCCCCGAGATCATCGTCAAGGCCCTGGCGCATTCGATTGTGCAGGAGACCTGCGTGCCCCTGGTGCTCGGCGACAGGGCCGCGCTGGAGCGGGCTATTCGTGTCTGCGGCGCCAACTTTGCACTGCTGGAGATCAAGGAACCCGAGGATGCTTTGCGGGCAACCGGCAACAGCATCCCGTTATTGCCGCTCTCCAGCCTGACCGGGGCGGATCTGCACTACGGCAAACCGACAGCAGCGGCTGGTGAGGCCGTGTACCGCTATATCTGTACTGCCGCGCGCCTCTGCCTGGATGGCCGGGTGGCAGCCATGGCCACGGCGCCCATCAGCAAGGAGGCAATGCATCGGGCAGGACACGACTACCCGGGGCATACCGAGCTTTTGGCCGAAATGTGCGGTACGGACGAATACGTGATGATGCTGGCAGGAGATATATTGCGGGTGGCGCTGGTGACCATCCATGAAGCCTTGAAAGATGTGCCGGGCCTCATCACCTTCGACCGGGTGTTGCAGACCATCCGGGTCACCGCAACCGGCGTGCGGCGGCTGACCGGCATCGGCCGCCCCCGCCTGGCGGTGCTGGCCCTCAACCCCCACTGCGGCGAGGGTGGGCGGTTCGGCAGCGAGGAGCGGGAGGTCATCGCCCCGGCCATCCTTGCGGCCCAGGCCGAGGGGATCGACGCCATGGGGCCGCTCTCGGCCGATACCCTCTTCCATTTCGCCCAAAAGGGGGAATACGACGGGGTTGTGGCCATGTATCACGACCAGGGGTTGATCCCGCTGAAGATGCTGCACTTTGACGACGGCGTCAACGTCACACTGGGGCTGCCCATCATCCGCACCTCGGTGGATCACGGCACAGCCTATGATCTGGCCGGAACCGGCAAGGCATCCGAGACGAGCCTGCTGGCAGCCATCAGGATGGCCGTGGGCATGACGGGCCGAAAATGAGCTCTGTCTCCGCACGCAAAAAGCCTGCTTTCGCAGGCCTTTTTGCAACCAATGGAATTGACTTAAAGTAAAAAGGCCCCGTCGTTACCGGCGGGGCTTTGTATTCAGCCCTTCAAAACTCCTATTATCTTGTTGGCCACATCCTTGCCGCTGATGTTGTAGGTGCCGGTGGCCAACTGCTGCCTGATGGCATCAACCTTGGCCTGCCGGATATCATCACTTTCGGCAGGGGGCGTCTTCATTTGTTCCACAGCGGACGAGAGCTGGACGGCAAAGGCATCGCTCTGTTGCTTGGCAGACTGACTGCTCTCTTCGGACTTACGCACCGCCGGTTTTTTCAAGTTGTCCGTTGGCGTAATATATTTTGGGGTATCAGTCGATATTTTCATGGCTTGCTCCTTTACAACCTTGCTTTTCCGCCTGCTTATTTTATCGGCCGAACAGCAGCAAATCTTTAACAAATATTCACTTTTTCGGTATCTCCCGCAAAAAACGGCCGAAGTTCTGGTCGGTTCCCTTTATGTGACAGACGATCCAGTCAGCCATGAAATCCAACGTATCACCGCTGATCTCCTCCCCCTTCCGGAAACGCTCCTGCAAATCTTTCAGCTTTGTCACATAATAGTCATGCTCCTGACGATGGCTGGTGAAGACCGGATAATTGAAGGACAGCATCAGGCGTTCCTCTTCGTTGAAATGCATGACGACATAGCTTATCAACTTTTGCAGCACATCGCCGATCACCTGCTCCCCCTCGCATTTCTGCACCGATTCGTAGAGTGCGTCGATCCAGCTGATCAAGGCCTTGTGCTGATCATCGATTGCGGCAATGTTCAAGGATATGCTGTCATCCCATGCGAAACGTGACATTGGCTCTTACCCCGCTTTCATTCCGTGACCTGTTTCAGGTTCAGTTCCACCACTTTGCCAAAAGTCGCAAGCGGCTTGTCGAATTTGGCTCCATCACCAACCACCACCAACTTGAATGCTTCCGGCTTCAAATGCCTTCGGGCAGCGCCCAGTACATCCTCTTTTGTTATCCTGGCGACATTGGCCCGGTATTTTTCCAGAAAATCCGCAGGGTAGCCATAGTATTCCAGCCTGGCACGTTGCGTCACTATGGAGGCGGGACTGGTGAAGCCGAAGATAAACGAGTTGATAATGTAATCCTTGGCCGCCTTCAGTTCCTGATCCGTAACAGGCTGCCTGGTCATGCCGGCTATGATGTCCTTCATCAGTCCGATGGTTTTTCCAGTGGATTCCGCCTTGGTCTCGGTCTCCGCCAGGAACGTGCCGGTGAAGCGCCGTCCGATATCGAAACGGCTGCTCACGTTGTAGGCCAGACCCTGATTGGTGCGGATCTCCAGGGTAAGGCGCGAGCTGAAGCTGCCGCCCAGGATGTAATCCAGGACCCGCAAGGCGTAGATATCGGGATCGTCCTTGGTAATGCCCAGGTGGCCCATGCGGATGACACTCTGGTTGACCTCTTTATTGCCGTAAAGCACCTCCGGCGCAAATACCGGGGAAGGCTGGGGGATCACCGGCAGCGCCAGCGGCGGAAGTTTGGCCGGCTTGACGAACATGGCGTTCAGCCTCTTCAGCAGTGCGGCCCGGTCAAAGTCGCCCGACACCGCCAGGATCATATTGTCCACCCTGAAGAACCTGCGGTGGAAATCGACCATATCCTGGCGCGTGATAGACTTTGCCGATGCGAATGTCGGCACGATCCCCAGCGGATGCCCGGCGTAAATGGCCTTTGCGATCTCCCGATCGGCGATTGCCTTGGGATCGTCGTTTTCACGGCGCAACCCCTCGATGAGCTGCTTGCGACTGAGATCGACCCGGTTTTCACTGAAATCGGGACGCAAAAGCACGTCGTTGAAAATCTGCAAGGTGCGGTCGAAATTTTTCGTCAGCGAGGTCAGGGAAACCGTACCCATATCGCTGCCGATACCGCTTTCTACCGCCGACGCCATGAACTCCAGTTCGTCGTCTATCTTTTCAGGGGGCACGCCGCCGGCGCCGCCGCTGCGCATTACGGCTCCAGTCAGGGATGCCAGTCCCGACTTGCCAGCCGGGTCATAGACCGAGCCGGTATGAACCAGGGCCGTGACATTGATGATCGGCAGTTCCGGGTCGTGGAGCAGGTACACCGGCATTCCGCATTCCAGTACCACCCGTTCGGCCTTGGGGATGTCAAAATGCAACTCCGGGAAGGTCATGGTGCGCGGATTAGCCTTGGCTCCGTCAGCGGCAAAGACCGCCGTAACAGTGCATAAAATTGCCAGGAGAGAGAAGATCAAGCGTTTCATTTGCCTTCACCCCCCTTCTTGGTGATGAAACCCACCATACGGTTTTCCCTGGTGAAATATGTGCGGGCCACTCGCTGGATATCGGCCGGGGTGACCGCGGCCACCTTGCGGCGATATTCGATCATGTAGCGCCAACTGCCGGTGACGGCCTCGTACTCGGTCAGGTTGCGGGCCAAGCCGCCGTTGGTACCCATGCGACGGGCCTCCTCGTACTCGATTTTATTGAGAATCCGCTGCAGATCGCGCTCCGGCACCGGTTCTGTCTTCAACCGCTCCAATTCGCCCAAGAGGGAATCCTCCACCTCCTTGACCGTATGGGGCGCCCGCGGATTGGCATTTATTACAAACAAGCCGGGGTAGCGGCTGCCGGGAGCATCGAACACCCCGACATCAGTGGCGATCTGCTGCTGAACAACCAGTTTTTTGTAGAAACGGGACGTACGGCCATTGCCCAGGATCATGTTGATCACATCAAAGACATAGTCATCGGGCGAGCTGATCGCCGGCTTGTGGAAGCCCAGCAACAGGGTCGGCTCGGCCTCGGCCAACTGCTCGATCTGCCGTTCCCCCTCCTGCTTCGGCTCCACGATTGTAACCGGGGGTGGCGTCTTGCCGGGCGGTATCGGCCCAAAATAGCGCTCCACCAGGGCAATGGTGGACTTGGGGTCTATGTCGCCCACAATAGCCACAATGGCACTCTGGGGGCCGTAGTAGGTGTGAAAGAACTTCTCGGCCTTGGTACGGGTCAGATTCTCGATATTCGACATCCAGCCGATGGTAGGCTGGCCATAGGGGTGGGCCAGGAAGCTGGCGGCCAGGAAGGTTTCCCACAACTTGCCTTCCGGTTCGGCGTCGGTGGAACGCCTACGCTCCTCCATTACTACCGAACGCTCGGAATAAAATTCCCGCAATACCGCGTTCTGCATCCGGTCCGATTCGATGGCCGCCCACAGTTCCAGCTTGTTGGCGGGCAGGTTGATCATATAGGTGGTTCCGTCCCTGCTGGTGTAGGCATTGTAGCCGACCCCGCCGTTTTTGGAATATATCTCGAAAAACTCATCTTTTATGACATATTTCGATGCATCCGCCTCCAATGCCGTCAACTGTTTCTGCAGATCGGCCATCCGCGCCTGATCGGCCTTTTCGCCCTTGGCCTGCTCGGCCATCAATGACTGGGCGGTCTGTTCGATCTTGTCGAGGATCGGCTTTTCAGCGGCATAATCCTTTGTTCCCAAGGTTTTGGTCCCCTTGAAGAGCATATGTTCAAGCAGGTGGGCGATGCCACGCTCGTCGCTCCGCTCGTCCACGCTCCCGACCTTGAAGCGGATCCAGGCAGCCACAGTGGGAGATGTGTGGCGCTCGACCATCAGGAGCTTCATGCCGTTCTTCAAGGTATGTTCAATGACCTTATCCTCCAGGGTGGCGGCATGGAGGGTGCCGGCAAACAGGCATAACGTTACTACGACCAACCAAACTCTTTTCATGCGTACAACCTCATTTGACTTTTATTTAACCTATTAAAACCCAAAAACCACTGCCTTGTACCCTCATCCGCCCCTGAACGTGGGAGGAAATCAGAAGAGCGAAAACTTCACATATTTTTTTGGATGCTCCTTGAAGTCCTTGACCAGGGCATCCACATCTTCCACCATCCGGTTCAGGCGGTCATAAAGATCCTTCTCGTTGAGCAGCCGGCCGGCCGTCCCTTCACCCTTGTCGATCTTGGTGGTGATCTCTTCGATGGATTTTACGGAATTATCGGCCCTGGTCAGTAGCGACAGCCCCTTGTCGTAGAATGTCCGGTCGTTGATCAACATGCCCAGCGTGCCGTCCTTGGAGGTAATCTTCCGGTTCAGTTCGCGCACATCCTCGGCAGCCTGAATGCTCCTGTCCGCCAGTTCCGTCAGCTTGGCGTAGAGAGTTTTGTCATAGATCAGCTTGTTCAACGTCCCTTCCGAGGCCTGGATATCCTGCAATGTCTTGTCGGCACGATTGAGGATGCTGATCAGCTTGTCGAACGGCTCCGGGCTGCGGTTCAACCTGCCAAGAGTCCCATTGCCACGATTGATGGTGACCGCCAGGGAGTACATCTCCCGGGTCAACTTGACGATGCTGGTGTACAACTCGGTGTCGTTGGTCAGTTTGCCCAGGGTGCCTTTACCCTGGCTGATGTTGTCAACTATGGTATTGATCTTCTCGAAAGTGACGCCGGCCTTCTGCACCACGTCATCCAGCTTGATCACCGCGGTGCCCCGCAGCACGGTTGCCGGATGCTCGAAGTAGTGCAGGGACGGCGTGATGTCCACGTATTTTTCACCCATCAGGCCCCGGGTCTTGATGGTGATCTTGGAATCGGGGCCGATCTTCTTCAGGGCCTCTTTGTCGATCTGGAGCTTGATTTCCACCTCGTTGCTGATCTCGGGCCGGGAAAAGCGCAGATCCGTCACCACTCCCACCTCGACCCCGGCCAGCCAGACCGGCGCCCCTTCCTTGAGCCCGGCCACGTCGTCCATCACCACCCGCAGTTCCCCTTTGGGTACGAACATCTTGGTCTTCTGCCCCATCAGGAGCACCCCGGCGGCAATAAACAGCAGTGCCGCGAAGATGAACACCCCGGCGCGAACCTGCGCCCATCCTATGCGATTGCTACGTTTCATATCATTCCCGTCCGTTCCGGTTAGTCATATCAACGAACAACACCTGCTCGGTAGGCGCCAGAAATTCCCGCACCTCCGGAATTTGGCTGGCCCTGATCTCCTCCTCGGTACCGTCGAACACCATCCTCGCCTGGTGCAGGAAAGTAAAGCGCTCCGAGGTGGCAAAGGCGGTGGCCAGATCGTGGGTGACCATCAGGGTGGTCTTCCCCTCTTCCTGCAGTTGCTGCATCAGTTTGCAGATATTGTAGACCCCGATCGGATCGAGACCGGTGGTCGGCTCGTCGAAGAAGATATAGTCGGGATCGGCCGCCAGGGCCCGGGCAATGGCGACCCTTTTCTTCATCCCGCCCGAAAGCTCGGCCGGGTAGAGATTGACCGCCTGTTCCACCCCCACGAAGGAGAGTTTCTCCAGCACGATCCGCTCGATCTCGTTCTCGGCCAGTTCGCCCGCCTCGAACAGGCGGTAGCCCACATTCTCGCCCACGGTCATGGAGTCGAACAGCGCCCCTCCCTGGAAGACAATGGCAATCCGCTTGCGTTGTTCCATAAAACGGGACTCCGGCTGTCCGGTGATACAAACGTCGCCGATGCAGACCCGGCCCGAATCCGGTTCCAGCAGGCCCAGCAAGAGCTTGAGTATGGTGGTCTTGCCCGCACCGCTGACCCCCAGGATGGTGCGATTGACGCCCCGCTCCAGGCAAAAGTCGAAATCCTGCAGTATCTTGCGGCCACCAACCGAGTAGCAGACCTGTTCCATGCGGATGCAGTCGGTAATGCTCATCTGGACTCCAACCCCCCCATGGCGCGGATGATCCGCCATTCCTCGGCCGTAACCGGCTGCACCGAAAGACGGCTGCGCTTGACCAGCGGCATCCCCGACAGCAAAGGATTGTTCCTGATCTTTTCCAGGGTGACCGGAGATGGCATCTTCTCAACATAGCGCACATCCACCATGTACCAGAGCGGATTCAGCGGCGAGGCCTTGGGATCGAAATGCTCGCTTCCGGGGTCCAGGGCGGTGAAATCCGGGTATCCGGCCCGCACCACTTCCGCTATGCCGACCACGGCCGGTTCCGGAATATTGCTGTGATAGAAGAGCGCCCCGTCCCCCACCTTGACCTGGTCCCGCAGGAAATTGCGGGCCTGGTAGTTGCGCACCCCATCCCAGTGCTCGGTCATGTCCGGACGGTTCTTCAGGTCGTCCATGGAGAAACAGCCCGGTTCGGTTTTTAAGAGCCAGTAGTTCATGGCCTGATCACAATCATAACAGCCCCTCGTATCATACCCGATACCCCTGCGGCCCTTCCCTGACAACATTCAACTCCGCCAGATCCCGCTCGAAGACCTCCCACAGACTGAGCGCCATCCCCGGCAGCGACACCAGCGGCAGTCCCCCATACCAGGGGAATATCTCGGCACGGCCGTATTTTCCATCCACCAGGCAATAGCGCTCCACCAGATCGCCCACCGGGTCCACCACCAGGTATTCCGGCACCCCGAAACGTTCGTACAACTCCAGCTTCAGCTTTTTATCCATAAAGGAGTTGGAAGGGGAGATTACTTCGATGACCAGGTCGGGAGCCCCCTGGATGTTGTCCTCGGTGATCCTGCTTTTGTCACAGACCACCAGCACATCGGGCTGCACGATGTTGAAATCATCAAACACCACATCGGTAGGGGCGATGAACGGGACGCACTGCTTGCCCTTCAGCTGCTCACGGAGTGCAGCATACAGGTTGCCGGTCACCTTCTGGTGCTTGATGTTCGGGGCGGCCGTCATACCATAGGCCTGGCCGTCGATGATCTGCCAGCGCTCGTCCTCCGGCCACTCCTTGTAGTCATTCCATGAAAACTGTTGTGATGTCTTTTCCGCCGGATCCGCCATGGTCCATGCCTCCTGTCAATTGTTCCGCCCGTAGTGCGGAACAACCCAAAAAACTTACCCCCGGAACGTCACGAAGATCTTGGTGAGGAAAAAATCCGTCACCAGGACCATCACCGACGACAGCACCACTGCCTGCTTGGCCGCTGCCCCTACCCCCTCGGCTCCGCCCCGGGTATTGAGCCCCACATAACAGCCGGTCAGGGTGATCAGCAGGCCAAAGACAGCCGGCTTGACCAGCCCTTCGATCAGGTCCTGGAACACCATGAACTGGGGCAGACCTTTGATGTACATGGTCGGGTTTATGCCGTAACCGGCAGAGATCATGTAGCCCCCCGCCAGGGAAACGACATCGGCCACAACTGTCAGGAGAGGCATGGCCAGCAGCATGGCCTTGACCCTGGGGGCGACCAGGCGCTGGATGATATCCGTACCCTCCACCCGCATGGCATCCACCTGTTCGGTGACCACCATGGTGCCAAGCTCCGCGGTGATTGCCGAACCGACCCTGCCGGCCACCATCAGCGACGCCAGCACCGGTCCCAGCTCCTTGATCATGGTGACCGCCACCATGCCCCCCACGTAACTGGTGGCGGCAAAGGGCTTGAGCTGGATCAGGGCCTGCAATGCCATGACCATGCCGGTGAACAGGCCGGTCAGTATGCAGATGAACAGCGAGGAAAACCCCAGCTTGTCGAATTGGATGGCGAACTCGCGATAGTAGAAGGGACGGCGGAACATGCGCACGAAGGTCTTGGCCCCGAGGCGGAACCACCCCTGCAACTCGGCGAAGAATCGCAGCATGAGCCTGTCGACTATGGCGATGTTCATGCCTGCAACGCCACCGCCACCGCCTCGGCGGCCTCGTTGATGAAGGTGAACTCCAGCTCCGTGCGCACGTTATCGGGGATATCCTCCAGATCGTCCCTGTTGCGGTCGGGCGCCACGATCCGGCGCACTCCGGCGCGATGGGCCGCCAGCACCTTTTCCTTGAGGCCGCCAATGGCCAAGACGCGGCCTGTAAGGGTGATCTCGCCGGTCATGGAAACGCTCCGTTTAGCGGGCCGCCCGGTCAGGAGCGACACCAGGGCCGTCACCATGGTCACGCCGGCCGAAGGGCCATCCTTGGGTATGGCACCGGAAGGGACATGGATGTGGAAGGTCTTGTCCTCGAAGGCATTCTCGGCTATGCCGAAATCCCGGTAGTGGGCCTCCACATAGGAAAGCGCCGCCCGGGCCGATTCCTTCATCACGTCCCCCAGGGAGCCGGTCAGGATCAATTCCGGCTTGCCAGGCATGCTGGTGATCTCGACAAAGAGGATGTCGCCGCCGGTCTCGGTCCAGGCCATGCCGGTGACCACGCCGATCCGATCGTTCTCTGCCGCCACCTCGTTATGGAACTTGCGCGGTCCCAGCAGTTCCGATACCACCTCGGGGTTGATGACCTTGCGCGGTTTCTTGCTCTGGGTAATCTCCTTGGCCACCTTGCGGCAGACAGAGGCGATGGTGCGCTGCATGCTCCGCACGCCGGCCTCGCGGGTATAATCGTCAATGATCTTGATGATCGCCTCGTCCGTGAATTCCAGGGGGTTGTTTGTCAGCCCGTTCTCGTCGATCTCGCGCTGAATGATGAAATTGCGGGCGATGTGCAGCTTTTCCTCGGTGCTGTAACCGGACAGGCGGATGACTTCCATGCGGTCCTTGAGCGGTCCCGGGATCGGATCAAGCTGGTTGGAGGTGGTGATGAACATGACCTTTGACAGATCAAAAGGCACATCCAGATAGTGATCGTTGAAGGAAAAGTTCTGCTCCGGGTCCAGCACCTCCAGCAGCGCGCTGGCCGGGTCGCCACGGAAATCCAGCCCCAGCTTGTCGATTTCGTCCAGCATGAAGACAGGATTGTTGGCGCCGCAGCGGAAGAGCTCCTTGATGATCCGGCCCGGCAGGGCACCGATGTAAGTCCTGCGGTGGCCGCGGATCTCGGCCTCGTCCCGGACGCCCCCCAGGGAGATGCGCACGAACTTGCGCCCCAGTGAACGGGCGATGGACTTGCCCAGGCTGGTCTTGCCGACCCCCGGGGGACCGACAAAACAGAGCACCGGCCCCTTCATGTTCTCCTTGAGCGAACGCACCGCCAGAAACTCCATGATGCGCTCCTTGACCTTCTTCAGGTTGTAATGGTCTTCGTTGAGGATCTCCTCGGCCCTGACCATGTCCAGGCTGTCGGAGGTCGATTTGCTCCAGGGCATGCCGGCCAGGTAATCAAGATATGTGCGGGAGACGGTGTATTCCGGGGAAGCCGGATTGATCCGCTCCAGGCGCTTGATCTCGGTATCGGCGATTTTCTTGACATCCTCGGGCAGGCCCGCCTCCTCGATGCGGCGGCGCAGCTCGTTCATATCGGCCACCCGGGGGTCTTCCTCGCCCAACTCCTCCTGGATATGCTTCATCTGCTCGCGCAGGATGTATTCCTTCTGGTTCTTGCCCACCTTGCGGTTGACCTCGGTATTGATCTCGCTCTTGACCTGCAGCCGTTGCACCTCGTTGGTCAGGTGCACATAGACCTTTTTGAGCCGTTCCAGCGGATCCACCGTTTCCAGGAGTTCCTGCAGATCGGAAATGGGCAGGTTGACATAGAGCGCCACCAGGTCCGAAAGCCGGGCCGGGTTGTCGATGTAATCGATCATCTTCATGACGTCGTCCGGCAGCGGCTTGCCGTAGGAGAGGGATATCTTCAGCAGGGCGTTCAGGCTCTGGACCAGGGCCTCCGAGACCAGGTTCTTCTCCACGAACTCCCGCACCACCTCGCAGTGGGCAAGGAGGCAGACCGTTCCGGGTTCCAGCTCCTGGATGCGCAGGCGGGCCACCCCTTCCAGGGTCACCTTGAACCTGCCGTCACTCACCTTCTTGATCTGGTTGACCCGGCACAGGGTGCCGATCTCGTGGATATCGCCCAATTGATCGCCACTGGTGGCATCCGGGCGGCGCAATACCACGGCCACGGATTTATCGTAGTTGTCGGCCTCGGTGAAGGGGAGCAGATCCCGGTCATTGACGTAAAGCGGAAAGATCATGTACGGAAAAGGGACCATTTCCTTCTGGGAGTAAAGGGGGAGTTTGTCGGGTATTTCGATGTTTGTATGGGGCATGGTGCCGGTTCCTTTGCCGATCAAATTTATATCGCTTTATAACATACTTTGGGAGACATTCAAAGTGCTAGACAGGGCGGCCTTCGCGGATCCGGGCAGGGACCACCTTCACAAGGCAGGCTGAGCCGGCCAGTTCCCGGTAGAGTAAAACGAGGAAGCGGACCGTTACCAGGCGGTGGATAAAGGCCTGGGTAAGGCTGTAGAGCCAGCGGCGGACAACGGATGGGGAGGAACTGCCGAGGAGCAGGGGGCAATAATCCGAGAGCTGCAAAGATACCCGGACGCCTTCCGGCAACGCAACAACCCCGAAGCGCATCTCTCCCCGGTCGCACTGGCGCGGCTGCACCAATAGCCCCCCCCGGATGCGCAGGACAAGGCAATCGTCCTCCATGGCGGCAGGCAGGAAGCTGATCAGGCTGACTCGGGAGGCAAACAGGCGGAATTCCATGCCGGCTGGTGTCGGGCAAGGGCGGATGATGGTTGCCGTGCATCTGCGGATGTAGGCCAGATAGCGGTTCAGCAACATCTCGGGTGTCAGCTCGGTGGCTATTCGGGGGGGGAAAATGCTCCATTGAATGGAAAATACCGAAGAGTCATCCACCAGCACCTGCTGGCAGGCGATCTCCTGGGTGCGTGTCGCTGCCGGCATACGCCTAGCCCCTGGTCAGCCGCTCGATGAGCGCGGCATGACCGGGGAACAGGGCTGTCAGATCGTCCCGGCTGGCCAGCTCAAAGTCGTTGAAGTCGAAACCCGGGGCCACGGTGCACCCCACCAGGGCATAGTCTCCATCACCGGCCAGTTCGGCACCAAACCAGCAATCGGCAGGCACTACGGCCTGAAGCTGCTCCCCTGCTTCAACATCCCGCCCCACCATGGTTTCGCCATGTTTTCCGTCAGGGCCTATGACATGAACCGTCAGGGACGCCCCGGCATAAAAGTGCCATATTTCGTCGGACTTAAGGCGATGCAGGGCCGAGATGTCGCCCTGCTCCAACAGGAAATAGATGGCGGTGGCAAAGGTGCGTTTTTCGTCAAAACGGGCCGGCAGGCCGCTGCGGGGAATCACTTCGGCGGAGCGGTAGGACTCACGGAACCATCCTCCCTCGGGGTGACGGACAAGCCCCAGTTGTTCGATCCAGAATGCGGCCCCATGTTCTGCCATGCTCATAACCTCCAAGACCCGCTTTCAGGGGGTCAGGGTAAAGTAAAATACCGCGCCTGCTCCGATTTCGCCCTCGGCCCAGATACGGCCGTTATGGCGCTGGATAATCCGCTGCACCGTGGATAGTCCGATTCCGAACCCTTCGAATTCATTGGCTGCGTGCAAGCGCTGAAAAGGGGTGAAAAGCTTGTCGGCGCAAGCCATGTCGAAGCCGGCTCCGTTGTCGCGCACGAAATAGACCGTTTGACCCGCCTGTTCCAGCATGCCGAATTGGATAACGGCGACTTCCTTCATACTGGTGTATTTCCAGGCATTGGCAACCAGATTCTCCATGACAACCCGCAGCAGCCGCAAATCGCCGCTGGCTGTCACTCCATCCATGATGTCGGTGGTGACCCGGCGCTGAGGATCCCTGAAGCGGTGTTCAGCAACGATCTCCCTGGTCAGGATACTCAGATCGACCTGCTCCCGAAGCACTTCCTGGCGGGAGAGACTGGAAAACCTGAGGATGGTGCCGATCAGCTTGTCCATGTTTTTCGCTGCATCATGGATATAGGTGAAGAATTCCAAACAGTTCTTGTCAAGGTTGTTGCCGTACAGCTCCTGGATCACCTGGCAGGAGCCGAAGATATTGTTCAGCGGCCCCCGCAGGTCATGGGAAACGGTATGGCTGAAGGCCTCCAGGTCCTGGTTGGCCTGTTTCAACTGTTGGTTGCGTTCATTCAGGTCATCCCTTGCCTTGATCAGTTCTTTGTTCTTCATGATGGTGGATTCATAGGTGGACAACAGCAGATCGAGGATCTGATGGCGGCCGGAAGTTATGGAAAACTCCTTGCCGGAAAAGAGAATCTTTATTTCCGGCAATGCGGCGCAATCTTCGGCTTCATAACGGTTTTCCAGCAGATACCCCACGCGGGAGACAAGAAATGCTTCATCGTACGGCTTGGTTATGAAGTTGTCGGCGCCGCACTCCAGCCCCCGGATGATGTCCAGTGGATCGGAGAGGGACGTCAACAGGATAAACCGAATGCCGCACTGTTCATCATGGGACTTGATCCGGCGGCACAGCTCGTAACCATCCATCTCCGGCATGAGAATGTCGCTGATGATCAGGGCCGGATTTTCCGTACTGACCATATCAAGGGCCTTGGCGCCATTGCCGGCGATAACTACCCGATAGCCCTGTTTTTCCAGCATATACTGCAGATGTGCCGCCTGTGTCGGGCTGTCCTCTACTATCATGATTTTCCCGCCGGAATATTCGGATATCCGCACGCTATCTGTCATTGTTCGTGATTCCTTTCTTCAGCTGGGGTACTGGATAAAGATCATCGCTTGCTGCCAACGGCAAGCCGTTCAAGCATGGCCGCCATCTTGTCCGGCGGAAGCTCATAGGTGGCCGCCCCGAGCTTCGCGGCTTCCCCGGGCATACCGTAAATGACCGAACTTGCCTGGTCCTGTGCGATTGTAACGGCCCCTTTGTCTTTCATCATCTTCAGTTCGCGGGCACCGTCGCTCCCCATGCCGGTCAGGAGAATGCCGATGGCTTGGCCGCCATGCACCATGGCAACGGAACGGAACAGGGCGGCAACCGAAGGGCAGTGACCGTATTCGGCAACCCCAGCAACCATTGCTATGCGATTATCGTTTGCAACCATCGTCTGGCAACCATCGGGGGCGATATAGGCATGCCCCGGCAGCATGATTTCACCAGCCGCGGCAATATGGACCGGCAGACCGGAAGAAATGCCGAGCCATTCCGCAAACCCCCGGATAAAGCCTGCCGCCATGTGCTGCACGATCAGGACCGGAAGGGGGAAATCAGGCGTCAGCCCGGCCAGGAGGGTATTGATGACCACCGGTCCCCCTGTCGAGGCACCGACCGCGACCAGCTTCGGATTGCCCGGCAAGGTGGCATCCGCTGCCTGCGAAAACACCTGCGGCAATACCTTTTTGGAACGAAACCAACGCTTCACCACCCTGACTTCAGACATCAGCTTCACGGTCTGCACCAGTTCGGCAACAGCCGTACCATGATCGGGATGACCGCCCCCCGAGGGTTTTGCCAAGGCCACCAGCGCCCCCGCTTCCATGGCCCGGCATGAAGACATGACCTCATCGTCATCCAGGTTTCCGCTCAGGATGACAATCGGCGTGGGGTGTTCCTCCATGATCCTGGCAGTGGCCTCCAGCCCGCTCAGGCCCGGCATGCAGATATCCATGGTGATAACGTCCGGAGCCAGCCGCTCCACCATTTCAATGGCTTCTGCCCCATCCCGGGCCTGGCCGATCACCCGCAGGG
This sequence comes from Geobacter sp., assembly GCA_003574895.1. Lineage (GTDB taxonomy): Bacteria > Desulfobacterota > Desulfuromonadia > Geobacterales > Pseudopelobacteraceae > JACPFJ01. The sequence continues at coordinate 61,709 of PJFB01000010.1, read as the reverse complement.
CCGGGTCGGCATTGAAGACCTGCTCCAAGAAATGCCTGGTGGTGGCGGAATCATCGACTATCAGCACCTTAATCATGCTAAATGAACCTCTTTATCACTTCCAGGAGATTGCTCTGATCAAAACTGCTCTTGACAATGTAGGCATTGGCCCCCACCTCGATACCCCGCTCCCGGTCTTCGCGGGAATCCAGGGAAGTAACCAGCACCACCGGCAAATCGGCGAAACTGCTGGCGGAGCGAATCTTCGCCGTCAGCTCGAACCCGTTCATCCTGGGCATATCCACATCGGAAACGACCAGATCGTAATTCCCGGTCCTGAGTTGCGCCAGGGCATCGAGCCCGTCCACTGCCGTAGTGGTCAGGTAACCGGCCGTCTCAAGGATATTTTTCAGCAGGGTCCGGGCGGTAATGGAATCCTCGACCACCAGCACCGTTCTCCGCGCCTCTTCATTGGTTGCCCCGGCAGAGACCTGCGGGAGGGCCGATACCGATACTTTTACGGCCGACTTCAACAGATCGTTGCAATGCAAGATCGGCACCACTTTGCCCGTACCGAGCACCGTTGCCCCGGCAAAATTGCGCACCCTGGACAGTTGTGGCCCAAGTCCCTTGGCAAGGACCTCCAGTTCATCGATCACCTGATCGACACCAAAGGCGATCCGCTTTTCACCGGTCCCGAGCAGAAAAAAGGAGAGCAAGCCTCCATTCGATTCCCGTTTCTCAATCCTGGGGAGCCCCAGTACCTCCGCCAACCGGACGAACGAGGTGGCCTCTCCGTCAAGCACGATGGTTTCCCGCCCTTCAACGGATTTCACCGTTTCCCGGCCCACCCTGCCCACCCGCGCCAAACTTGCCGTGGGGACAACGAAGTGCTGTTCTCCGGCCCGGACCAGAACCCCGCGGAACGTCGAGAGGGTAAGCGGCAGGGAAAGATGGAAAGAAGTCCCCTGGCGCGGGGCGGTGGTCACCGAGACGTCTCCCCCCAATCCTTCGACCTTTTCCCGAACTATGGCCAGTCCGAGCCCACGGCCAGAGACATCGGTGATCATGGCACTGGTGGAAAGCCCGGACCTGAACATGAGGTCCAGCGCTTCACCGTCGGCCATTGATTCCGCGTCTTCCCGGGTTATGAGCCCGGCCTGCGCCGCCGCATTTTTTAATCTGGCAAGGTCGATGCCTGCGCCGTCGTCCCCAACCGAAATCTCTATCCGATTGCTGCCGGCCAGGGCAATCTCCACGGATACAGTACCCCGTGGCGGCTTACCATGCCGTTGCCGCTCCTCCGGGGGCTCGATGCCGTGGGCCACGCAGTTCCGCACCAAGTGGAGAAGCGGATCTTTCAGCCCCTCCAGAATGCGCTTGTCGATCTCTATGGAGTCACCGCTAACCATCAGCACCGCATCCTTTGCCAGGTCCCGTGCCAGGTCCCGCACCGCCTTGGGAAGGATTTCACCAAGGGTCGAAAAGGGGAGCATCAGCACCTGCCTGGCTTCTTCATGGATGGAGTCCACCATCATGGCAAGCGAATGCCGGTCGTTGCGGATGGACTGGGCCGTGTGCAACACCCTCTGCCTGATCATCCTGACGAACGAGTGCTGCTGATCGAGAAAATCCAGCAAGGTGGCGGTCTTTTCGCCCGAGAGAAGACCGGCTGCCAGGCCGGGGGCTTGGCGGATTTTGCGCATGCTGCGCAATCCTGGCTGAGCCTTTTTCCACCCCTTCTCCCAATCCGCCAGAATCCGGTCCAGCTCCCCAAGCTCCGTGGCACGCTGCGCCACTGCCAGCTTGGCGGTCACCATCTCCTCGGCCTGGTTCAGGATCCCGTCCAGCTTGGCAGAGGCGATGCGGACCGTCTGGTCCGTTGCATGCCTTTTGTAAGGCGGCGGTGCTGCCGGTTCGGCCTGGGGGGCCAATGGCGCAACAGGCATAAGGGGTCCCTTTGCGGCCCCTGCCAGGCGCTGGCCGAGAACCTGGAGCAGGCTCGTTTGCCGGGCGTCTTCCCCGGTCCCGGAAGGGGCAATCAGCGTGGCAACAGCATCCACAGTCTGGTGCAACAAATCGAAAAGTTCCGAAGATGGCGCAATCGTTCGGCGCTTCAAAGCCGCAAAGACGCTTTCCAGGGAGTGGCTGGCCGCTTCGATTCCGGCCATGTTGACCGCACGGGCGGCCCCTTTCAGGCTGTGGGCCTCCCTGAAAACAGCCTCGATAACGTCTTGGCCCGACTCCTGGGCAGGGAGTTGCTCCAGTTCCAGCAGACCTGCGGAGATCGCATCCAGATGTTCCCTGGTCTCGGTTCGAAAAATCGCCAACAGTCTATTGTGAAAGTCGTTGTCCATGGTAAACCGGTTGAGAGTTTTATGAGTTTTAAAGCTTGAACTGTTCGACCATCTGCTTCAGCTTCTGCCCCAGTTCATGGAGGTTCTGGGCGGAAAGCTCCACCTGTTTGGTGCCGGTCACGCTCAGATTGCTGGCATCCTTGATATTTTCCATGGCCAGGGCAACCTGGTCCATGCCCACCGACTGCTGCTGGCTGGATGCGGAGATCTGTGTCGAGGCATGGGCGGATTCCAGGACGCTGTCCGCCAACACCCGGATCGCCTCGCCCGCCTCGCCGGACTGCCTTTCGCCGATCTCCACCGCCTTGCTCCCCTGCTCGGTAGCCATCACCGCAGCATTGGTCGCCTTCTGGATGTCGTTCAGGATGGCCCGCACCTGGGCCGTGGCCTGCTTGGACTGTTCCGCCAGACTCTTCACTTCCAGCGCCACCACGGCAAACCCTTTGCCATGCTCGCCCGCCTTGGCGGCTTCGATGGAGGCGTTGACCGCCAGCAGATTGGACTGTTCGGCCAGGTCGTTGACCGTGGTGATGATCTCGCCAATGGCCTGCCCCTGCTCGCTGAGGCTGACGATGCTCTCGGCAATGGTCTCCATCTGCTCCCTGATGCGGCTCATGCCCATGACCGCGTCCTCCACCGACTTCTTCCCCTGCTTGGAGACCTGCAGGGACTTCTGTGCGCTGGCCGACACCTGCTGGGCCTTCTGGCTGGAAAGTTGCGTGGTTTGTTTCACCTCTTCCACGGTGGCGGTCGTCTCATTGACCGCAGTTGCCGTTTCGGCCGCACTGGAGGCGACCTGGGCCGTGGATGCGATAATCTCGCTGGAGGCGGAGGCAAGCACGTTGACCCCTTCCTTGATACCGCCGGTGATGTTCCTGAGCCCTGCCACCATGGTCGCCAGGGCATTGCCCATCACATCCTTCTCCGACTGGGGGATGACCGTGACCGCCAGATCCCCGGCCGCGATCCGTTTCGTCATGCCCGCCATCTCGCTATATTTAGCCACCATGCGGCGGAAAGATTGTGCCAGTCCCCCAACCTCGTCCCCCCTGTTAATTGCGGGAATGGTAACCTCCAGGTCTCCCGCCGCCACCCGTTCCGCCACATCGGTGAAGAGCCTGAGCGGGGCGGCAATGCAGCTGGTCAGGGCCATGGTCATCACCACGCAGAAAAGGAAGGCGCCGCAGCCGATCACCAGAAAAATGACCAGGGTCGTGTTTGCGTTCCGCTCCGAGCTCGCCACCTGCAGCTGGGCATGATCCATCTCCTGTTTCTCGATCTCCAGGGCAATATCCTTGATCTTGTTGTAGCGTTCCTCCTGGATGCCGATCCCCATCTGGCGGGCCTCATCTACTTTGCCCCTGTAGATCAGGGCGATCTGCTCGTCCCTGCTCTTGCGATAGGCAAGCAGGGTCGAGGAAAGCTCTTCCAGCTTGGCAAGGTTCTGGGGCTCGTCCTTGTAATGCTGCGTAAGCTCTTTGATGCTCTGATTATTTTCCGCCACCAGCACACCGATTTCCTGTTCTAGCGCCTTCTGTTTGGTCCGGTCCTTGGTCAACATCAACTCCAGGATCTGGGCCCGGGCCCGATTCAGGTTGGAACGGACCTGCATGAGATCGAAGGTCTGGCGGAAGTCCTTATAGACCACATCCCGTTGCGACCCCTTGATTGTCCAGATATCGTAAAGCGAGATGCCGGTGATAATCACCAGCAGCGAAAATATCAATCCAAAGCTGAAGACGATCTTGGCCCGCGTCGATCGATTCAGAAACCAGTCCATGAAATCCCCCTTATTGTGAACGGAATATATCGGAATTATTGAGTATGCAATGAGTTGCCGAGTTTATCAACCGTCTTCATTAACAATGAGGCCACGGTCGCCCAAAAGCCGCTTGCCGTCCAACAGCACTGTCCGGCCTGCCGTAACCCCTTTCAGATACTCTTCGCGGATGCCGGTAAGGGTCGGGAGCACGGGCTGGAGACTCGCCAGCGGGATCGACCGGGTACCGATGATCTCGTCGGCCAGGATGCCGAACTCCATCTGGCCGTCCTGCAGGATGATGACCTTGTTCAGGTCCGTCAGCCCCTTGATCGGCAGATCGAAAAAACTCCTGATATCGATTACCGACACGATCCTGCCGCGCAGGTTGACGACGCCGGCCACAAAGGCGGGCGTGCCGGGAAGCGGCGTGATATCCGGGAGCGGACAGGTCTCGCGTACCCAGTTGAGTTCGATGGCATAGGTCTCATAGGTCAAACGGAACTCCAGCACATCCAGCGACCCTAGCGCCTCTTCCCTTACGGGCAGCCTGGCCAAAGCCCTGGCCCTGGCCCGCAGGATGCCCTTGACCTCATCGGCCGACAAATCCCGGTTTATGCTCGCCCGAGCCGCTTCAAGCCGCTCATGGATACTATTCCAGTCAAAGCCTTTGGGCTGCCCCGCAATTGTCTCTTTCTGCCCTGCTGCCATTATGTCCGCTCCTTGCGGCCTGCCGAATCGGGCGAATGCCCCGGCCTTTTTCGACCTTGCCTCAAATCAAATCATGTCTATCGGCCTGGGCCGGCCAGAGTCGATGCGATAATCTCGGAAAGCCGCCCGGCGGTCAAACCTTCGGAACCGGGCACCGAATCGGAAGGCTGACAGGCGCCCAACAGTGACAGGGCATTGTTGAAGTGCCGGCCGGCCTCTTTTGCCTGCCCGCACCGGATGGTCAGCATTCCCAGGGCGAAATGGGCCATGACATAGTGGGGATCAAGGTAGATCGCCTTTTTCAGCGTAGTTATCGCCTGGGCCGCCTCACCCTGCTCCTGCAGTATGGTGGCGTGCAGGCAATACAGCCCGGCATTCAGCTTGTCCGCCAAGATCGCCTTTTCAGACCATTCGAGCGCCCGAACCAAATCCCCCCTGTTGGCAAGCATCTGCGTCATCAGGGCAGCGGCCTTGCCTAAAACCTGCAGGTCGCCGGTAGCGGAGCAGTTGTCGAACAGCGCGGCTATTTTGTCTTCCGCATCATTGTAAAGCCCCTGCCGGAATAACGCCAGGGCCTCGTCATACTGGGGCGTGCCGGGTGCGCTTGCCCCATCTTGCCGGACCTCTGCTTCCGCAACCTCCATGGCAGGCAACGGCGGCTCCGGCAATGGTTGCGGTTGGCCGGGCGGTTCCTGGGGCAGATGGCGCGCCGCATGGGCTGTGACGTCGGAGCCGGGTGACGGCGCGATCCTATCCGGCGCCCGGTCCGTTTTTCTGTAAAAGATCGCACCTGGCAAGCTGACCGTCTCGAAGCAGGCGGAGAGCATGGGGGAGGTTTCGCAGGGGCTTACCACCAGCCACCCCCCATCCTGCAGAGTTTGGCGGAACTTCCGGATAACCTGCTGTTGTTGCCTTGCCCCGAAGTACATCAGCACGTTGCGGCAGAAAATGATGTCCATGGCGCTTGTGTTGTTTGCCGGCGACGGGTACGGGTCTTCCACCAGGTTGATGCGGGAAAACGAGACCATTTCCCTGGTGGCATACGGGACCTCGTAGCGCCCATCGTTGCTGCTGGCAAAAAAACGCCTCTTCGAATCTTCCGGCACGCCGCGGAACGACCATTCGCCGTAGATGCCCTGCTTTGCCTTGCTGATGGCCCGCCCATTGATGTCGGTGGCCAGGATGGTGATGTTCCACTCCTTGAGATCGGGCATTAACCGGCCAAGCAGGATGGCAATGGAATATGGTTCCTCGCCGGTGGAACACCCGGCGCTCCAGATGCGCAAGCGTTGATCTTTGCCGCGACGGGCAGAGATCAAGTCCGGGAGGATACGGCTTTCAAGCATTTCGAAACTGGCCTGTTCGCGGAAGAAATAGGTCTCGCCTATTGTCAGGTGGCTGGCGAGGACTTCCAATTGTTCTTTGCCAAGATGTGCCGAGAGAATCCAGCGGATACAGGCGGCCACATCCGTAAAACCAAGGTCGGGGGCCGCATGGGTGATTAATCGTCTCAGGTCCGGCCAGCGTTTTTGGGGAAAGTGCAAGCCAAGCCTGCGGCTGACAAAAGCGCTGAGGAAGGATATCTGTTGGTCGTCGATGCGGCTGGGCATAGGTAGAATCAGCAGTTTTCTTCAATTGCGGCATCTAGTGCCTGTTCCTCTTTCAGCGACAGGAAGACATCGAGATCGTGGATAAAAATCATGCCGCCATCGAGCCTTACCACTCCCGAGCAATATTCCATACCGGGAAGTATTGTCCCCGGCTCGATCCGCGCCTCTGCCGGCAGGGCAATGACCTCGGCGACCGCATCGGCCACCAGGGCCACCGTACGTTTTGCCGTGCGGGCGACAATCAGATGGTCGCTGAGACCCAGCTCCCTTTCCGGCAGCTGAAATCGCTTCCGGACATCCAATACCGGGACGATCTCGCCGTGGAGGTCGATGACGCCATGCACCATCTCCGGCGCCTTCGGCAACCGGGTGATCTCGACCATGCGGAGCGCCCGTTCCACCACTGCCAGGGGAAGCGCGTAGCGCAACTCGTCAAGGGCGAAAACCACCAATTGCATGGGATCGGACAACGGCGGGCCACCTTCGGCACACGGGCTATTGGCCAAAAATGGATTCATGAAAGAATAGTAGCAACAAAGCATCGCTGATTCAAGGAGATTGCAGTCGCTTATCGCGCCTAAATTCGCTGGCGGGAACTTCCTCTTGCCTTCTGGGTGAGTTATGGCACAATTACGGTCTCATGGACCAATCAGATGGCAAAATACTCATAACCGGAGCCAGCGGTTTTATCGGCAGGCGGCTCACGGCGTCCCTGCTGGCAATGGGCTATCACGTTCGCTGCATGGTGCGCAGGGAAAATGCCGGCCTCCATCCCGGGGCCGAGACCGTGCGGGCCGAGATGCTGGATCCGAGCACCCTGGCCGCTGCGCTGCAAGGCATAGACACCGCCTATTACCTGGTGCATGCCATGTCCGGCGGCCGGACCGGATTCGAACGGCGCGACCGGGATGCTGCCGGGAATTTCGTCCGAGCCGCCGAGGAAGCCGGCGTGCGGCGGGTGATCTACCTGGGCGGCCTGGGGGAAACCGGCGACGACCTGTCAGAACACCTGCGCAGCAGGCTGGAAGTTGCCGAAATCCTCAAATCGGGCAACTTTGCCACCACGTTTTTACGCGCCGCCGTGATCATCGGCGCAGGCGGCGCCTCTTTCGAGATGGTCAAAGCCCTGGTGGAACGGCTGCCGATCATGATCACCCCGCGTTGGGTCAACACCCGTTGCCAGCCAATCGCCGTGAACGATGTCATCGCCTACCTGGCCGGCTGCCTGGCGGACGAGCGCACCGCTGGCCGGACCTTTGACATCGGCGGGCCGGAGATTCTCAGTTACCGCGAGATGATGGAGCGCTTTGCGCGGATCGCGGACAGAACCATTTTAATCCTGCCGGTGCCGGTGCTGACCCCCAAACTCTCATCCTACTGGGTCGGCCTGATCACCCCGGTGCCGCCGTCGGTCTCCATGCCCCTGATCGAAGGCCTGGGCAACGAGGTTATCTGCCGGGACAACACGATCCGCGAACTGCTCCCACTGCCGCTCACCCCCTATGACGAAGCAGTGCGCCTGGCTTTGGCGGAGAATCAGCAATAGGCTTGCCAACCGGGCCGCAAAGGCTTGGAGAAATCTATTTCCGTCTCAACACCTTGAAGTGCCGACATCATCACGAAAAAGGAGGAACAGGCATGAAGAAAATCGGAGTTGTACTGTCAGGCTGCGGCGTACGTGACGGCAGCGAGATCCATGAAGCGGTCTTCACCTTGCTGGCCATTGACCGGCAGGGCGCCGAAGCGGTCTGCATGGCCCCAAACGTCGAGTTTCCCGTAACCGATCATTCAACCATGCAGGAAACCGGGAGCAAGCGCAATGCGCTGGTGGAATCGGCCCGCATTGCCCGCGGCAACATCCGCGACATCAAGGAGGTGAAAGCGGCCGACCTTGATGCCATCATCTTCCCCGGAGGCTTTGGCGCCGCCAAGAACCTCTGCGACTTTGCCATGAAGGGGGCAGGGGCAGCGGTGCAGCCCGAAGTGGCGCGCCTGCTGAAAGAAATGGCAGTTGCCCAAAAACCGATCGGCGCCATCTGCATCGCGCCGGTACTGATCGCAACTGTTCTCGGCAGAGAATTCGGGCCCACCCTGACCATCGGCAACGACAGCGGCACGGCCACTGAGATCGAAAAGACCGGCGCGATCCACCAGGATTGCCCGGTCAGGGATTTTGTCGTGGACAAAAAGAACAAGATCGTCTCCACCCCGGCCTATATGCTGGCAACCCACATCTCCGAGGCCTACGAGGGGATCGACAGGTGCGTGAAAGCGGTCATTGAGTTGATTTAAGCGTTTGTTTCACAACCGACAATGTGCTATATCCCCCAGGGGTTAGGATTGCTGCCTAACCCCTTTTAGACGCCCCATCGGAGACGCCCCACCGAAGACGCCCCACCGGGGCGTCTCTACAATTCAAAATACAAACGGCGTAGAGGCGCCACGGTGGGGCGTCTTAGTGGCAATACATCTCGACGGCGCAACATGACCCTCTACAAAGACAAATACCGTATTGAATCTGCCCGCCTGAAAAGTTGGGATTATTCTGCTGTCGGCTACTATTTCGTAACCATTTGTACGCGGGATAAGCTCTGCACATTAGGAAACATGATTGATGGTGTTATGTGGTTGTCGCCGGTCGGCAAAATTGTTGCGGATGAATGGCAGAAGACCACACAAATTCGGAAAAACGTGACCCTTGACGAATGGGTAATAATGCCGAACCATTTACACGGAATTATCGTCATCCAGGAAAACGAGACGCCCCACACCAAGACGTCCCACCCTGAGACGCCCCACCGGGGCGTCTCTACGGAAAAACCCAACCTCTGTAGAGACGTGCCGGTGGCACGTCTTGATGTGGCACGTCTCGGGGTGGGACGTCTCTACAAAGGGTCCCTTGGGGCAATTATCGGGCAATTCAAATCGGTTTGTACCAAACGTATTTGGGCGACAGGACACGACTTCGCCTGGCAACCCCGTTTTTACGATGAGATCATACGGGATGAAAATCATCTGGACAGTGTCCGTGAATACATCCACAACAACCCTCTGAAATGGGAGCTTGACCAGGAGAATCCAGCAAATTCTCCAAAAGGATGAAACAAGGCAGCGACATGGCCTTAAATGAGCTTAGAACTTATCCGCAAATAAGCTTTGCGGTCTCGCATTCCGTCTTCGGGGCATCTTTCCCTGCCCTTCAATCGTAAAATCCTCGACGTAGCCCTGCTACGCCTGTGGTTTTACTCAATCAGGTCAGAAAAATCTGCCGCAAATTCGGACGCGATACCTGACCAAAGTTATTTACGGACAAGTTCTTAATAAGAAACGGATCGAGAAGACATGCACCAAATTTTGCCAATGAAACTTATCCTCTTCCTGCTGTTCGCCGCCATAACCGCCTTCACCTATTGGCTGCGCCATATCAATCTCCAACACCTGAAACAGTACGGCAACATGGTGCCGGAAGGGTTCGAAGGCGCCATCGACGAGGAGAAGCTCCGCATCAGTTCGGCCTATACCTTTGACAGCAGCCGCTGCGGCTTGTGGGCATCCATCTTCGACAACGCGCTGCTGATCGTCTTCCTCTTTGGGGGATTGCTGACCATTTACGACCGTTTCGTCAGCGGGCTGGGCGCTTCATTCATAATCTCCGCCATAATCTTTTTCATCGCCCTGACCTGGTGCCAGACCCTGTTGGGCGTGCCGTTCAACATCTACGAAACGTTCCGCATCGAGGCCCGCTACGGCTTCAACACCACCACCCCGCGCATCTGGATCAGCGACCTCCTCAAATCGCAGCTCATCGGCACGCTGCTGCTGACCTTCCTGGTGGCGGCCGCCTTCTGGCTGATCCAGTGGAGCACGGACCGCTGGTGGATCTGGGTCTGGGCCTTCATGGCCATCTTCAGCCTGTTCATGATGTACATCTCGCCCTATGTAATCGAGCCGCTCTTCAATAAATTCGAACCGGTGACAGAGGAAGGGTTGGAAGATGAAATCCGCGTCATGATGGAAAAGGCCGGGCTCAAGGTGGGCAGGGTCATGCAGATGGACGCCTCCAGGCGCAGCAAACACTCCAACGCCTATTTCACCGGCATCGGCAAGGTCAAGCGCATCGTGCTTTACGACACCTTGATCAAACAGATGACCCACGGCGAGATCGTGGCGGTGCTGGCCCATGAGATCGGCCACTGGAAAAAGGGGCATATCTGGAAGCGGCTGGCCATGGCGGAGGTAATGGCGCTGGCCGGTGCCTGGATTGCCTTCCATGCCCTGAACTGGCCCGGACTGCCGGGGTTGGTCGGACTGCGGCCCGACCTCTCGCTGCCGGCCAGGATGATCATCCTCGGCTTCATCGGATCGCTGGTGATGTTTCCCATGACGCCGATTTCGGCCTGGTTTTCCCGCCGCCATGAGTACGAGGCCGACAATTTTGCCCGTGACCTTACCAATAAACCGGGGGATCTGGCCTCGGCCCTGGTCAAGCTCTCGGCCGAGAACCTGGCCAACCTCTTTCCCCACCCCTTCTACGCCGCCTTCTATTATTCCCACCCCCCGGCAGTGGAGCGGGTGCGGAAGCTGCGGGAAGATCGTTAATTCGCTTATTGCCTGCCCCCAGCCCCAGCAGGAATTTTGCCACTGGCATGCACTGAACCCTGCCACCAGCGGCATCGATTACCTCCTCATAGTCGTTGGCCACCTGTATCGATTGTGCCGCTTCATGCCCTTCCGGAGGTTTGCTGAAAGGGGGCGCAGAGTCAGGTAATCAGCTCCATATAGTTTTGCCGGTTGATAAGCTGCCAGGATGCATTCGGGTATGCTTCCAGCCACTCTTTGGGCGGCTTTGCCTGTGCCGCACCCCATTTCATCTCATAGCCGAACAGCTTACCTTCCCGCTCCTCAACCAGATCGATCTCTTTTTGAGTATAGGTACGCCAAAAGTAGTTGTTGGCCTGCTCCAGCAGATACTCCTGCCGTTTCAACCGCTCAATCACCAAATAGTTTTCCCATAGTTCACCGGAATCATTACGAAGTTCGAGTACATTGAAGTTATTGATAAGGGCGTTACGCACCCCGTTGTCAAGAAAATAGTAGCGACTGTTCTTGGTTATTTCCGAGCGTAGGTTACGGCTGAAACCGGCAAGCTTCTGGATAACGAATGCCTTCTCCAGCAGGTCGAGATAGCGTTCAATAGTATTCTTGCTCATTCCCAGACTGCTGCCGAGCTCGGTGTATGAAACCTCTTTGCCAACCTGAAATGCCATCAACTGGAGCAGCCTGCTGATTTTTGCCGAATGGCGGACACCATCCAGTTCAAGGACGTCCTTATAAAGATAGGAGGCGACCATTTCCTTCAGATACTGCGCACGAGCCCGGTTATCGTTGGTCAATACCACCTCGGGATACGAGCCGTAGATCAGGCGGCTCTCCAGATTGGCGTCGGTCTGGTGGCGCTGCTCAATCTGCCCGATCTCCAACTGGGACAGCGGATAGAGCCTCAAGGTGGTTTTGCGGCCGGTAAGCGGCTCTCCCACTGCCCGGGCCAGATCGAAAGATGACGATCCGGTGGCAATAATCCTGATGCCGGGAATGTGATCGACTATCAACTTGAGGTTGTTGCCGATACCCGGCACCTTCTGGGCCTCGTCCACTACCAACAGACGGTTGGCGCCGACAAAGGCGGAAAGCTTCTCAATCGACTGGCTGGACAGGTAACTCTGCACGGTTATGTCTTCCCCACTGACAAGGAGATACGGTTCATCAATATCCTGGAGGAACCGCTTGACCAGCGTTGTTTTCCCGGTACGGCGCGCGCCATAAATAATGACCGCCTTGCCCGGCAGCAGTGCTCTCTTAAGATTTTCAAGGTGTTTTTGGATAATGTACATGACAGGAACTCCGGCATTTAATTGACTGAATTATACTTAATTCCGTCAATTAAACAACTGATTTGTGTATTAAGTTATGAGAGGAAAGAGTCGGAACAGGAGTCATGGAAGTTTTTGGAGAATAAGAGTTGTAGCTTGGTGGTAAACAGCAAAGGCGGCCAAAGTGGCCGCCTGTTGAATTGAGTAAACTATTCCCAGAATTTCGGGAAAAAACTCAAGCCGCTCTTTTCAGAATCTTCTGGCAATAGCTGTTCAGGCTTTCCCCCTCGCTCAAGGCGCGAATGGCCAGTGCCTGGTGCAGTTCCTTGTCCACGCGCAGCACGAACCGGCCCGAATACGTCTTGTTGGCCGTTGCCGGAGGCAGCGGTTTCTTGTCTGCCTGATACAGTTCAATGGCCTCTTCCACCGCCACGCATAGTTCCCGATAGACAGCGGCCTCATCGTCACCATGCACGCCGCCGCGGATCAGTCCGGGGCAGGTGCCCACGTAGCAGTTATCTTCCTCGGACCATTGCACAATCTTGAGATAGTTGTCGCCCGGTTTCATTTCCCGTTCTCCTTGATCGTTTCCCGCACCGCCAGCTCCTGATAGGGTTTGGCATCGTCGCCCGGCCTGCCAGAGATAGTGACCGGCATGGAACCATTGGGGTGCATGAAGTTGCGGTGGCTTTTCCACCCCTGTCAACGAATCCCGCCGCCTTTAACTCGGCAATCAGTTCTCGGATTTTTCTGGGCGTGGGCGATGATACTATGTGATATCATCGTGTCAATATCTTGATAGGCTGGTGGATACGGCAAAGGCGGCCAGTTGGCCGCCTTTTGAATTGAGTATGGATGTTTTCGGAATTCCGGACAAGAAATAAATAGGGAAGTGTCCCTATTTACCTTTGTCGCATCAGCACCTGAAAAATAGGAAATGGTGAGTTGCCCCTTCTTTCTCACTTCTCTGTCAGAAAACTTTGTAAATCATCCCTTTTCTGTAGATACAAATGTTGAATCAATAAGAGAGACTAACCCCAAAAGAATAAATGCCAAAACAAACAAGAAAGTTGGAATCAAATTATCATGTTGCGAAAATCCAATAAAACCAGCGGTAATGAGTAAGCCAGAGAAAACATGATATACGCCAAGTAGCGGCTGTATCATTTTATTTGGCAATTTATGGATTTTGTTGTTTTTGTCGCACCCTGCACATTCTTTTAGAGCAAAGTAATTGTGGATTTTAAAATAAAATCCGATTACGGCAATGCAGGCATAGTACACAACCATCATGTCCTTTGGCATAAAACCTGCGAAAACTTTCTTAAACTCAGCTTGAGGGAGAGCGTAATACAGTATCAATGTAGGAAATACGCCAAGTATGAATGTAGCAAAGCTATTGTAAACAATTGCGACCCCAAATGCAGGCCAATCAACCTTCTTCTTATTGATTGTAACTTCTTGTTTAACCTGATTAACTGTTTCAGTGGCTTCGGTCATTTTTTCTCCCTTTGTAATACATATGGCACAACAAAACAGATAAATATAAACATAAACTAATGCTTATTCGATATTATACTTAGACTTAATGTATCTAACTATATTTGAATCTCGGCTTTCTCCTGATATATCCTTTATTGGCTCAAACTTTATTCCAGTTTTTGTGTAATCATTCTTTTGTACATATTTTCCATTTTTATAGTGATAAAAACCGAGCCCCGCTCTGGTGTATGACTTTAAGTTGAAACGCTCTATAAACACATTTAATATACCAACGCTATTGACCTGATACACATTGATTTCGTAAGTATTATTATCTATCCGTCTGATACTATTAGGGTCTAAATAGTAATAACTACTTTCTGTCATGCTATCGAGCCACACGTCACATAGAACCAACCTACTTTTTTTGTCCTCGTAGACACTTTTGTAGCTTTCCCAATTCATCTCAGCATATACATAGTTTGAAAAGAGCCCTAACCAGATTACCGCGACCAACACTAACTTGCTGATTTTCATTTAATACTCCTCCTGTTAATTTTTACTGCGACCAATCGGGTAGGAGGCGGGGTCTCCCCCGCCGTCCTCCCACACCACCGTACGAACGGTTCCGTATACGGCGGTTCATGATACGCGCTGAAGTTTCAGGTACTGGTTCTGAAGCGATATCAGACCAAGGTCGTCGAAGTAGGATTCGCATTCCGGGGACACCATACTTAACTCCAAAGCACTCATCATCATATCCCACGCCTTATTTTCCCCACCTGACAATCCTTTGGCGTCCTTCTACTCCAACTCCAGAACCGGCGGCGATCATTTATCGGCTTCTCAGTTCTCGTGGACTTTCTTCTGGTGGAGGGGAAGAAAAGACAAACACCTCCCTATTCCAACTTTCGTGCCATCACCAGCAAAACCGCGTGGAATGGGCATTTGCGGGGCAAGACAATCCAAATTGCGGCGAAATACGAATATATAGGTCATTTTGAAGGTAAGAAAATGTAAAGGAACTTTACACGTGGAGCTAAAAACCCTGCAACCAGCCGATGTCACAGGACTTATTGAAACGTAAAGTTTCTTTACACTTTTTTTAATAATACCTGTAAACCTGCCCCACTGGCGGGTTTGCCGCAGTGTAAAGAAACTTTACGTTGTATGGGCAAGAGGAGAATTGCGAGGGGGCCGTTTGTGCGCGACGAAGAGAGTTTGAGTTATAATGCCGGGGTAATTCCGGTGAAAGCCAAGACCCGTGTCACGCAACGACGCGACGACGCAACGAAGGGATGTTAAGCGGATCTTTTGTCTTCAGTTTTACGTTGCGTCGCTGCGTCGTCGCGTGAGTAATGTTTTTCAGCAGGGCAGACAATTCAATGCAAGAAGGGCAGCCAATCGGCCACCCTTCCTCAATCCTGCTTCAAATTCCTCTTTATCCTCTCCACCGCCTCAATCACATTCTCGGGGGATTCCGGAGGGCATAATTCCAATCTCCGGATGCCGCCCCTGCGGATCAGGTAACGCGATCAGTCTACTCCCTGGTGTACATGACCGCCACTGCCCTGGCCCTGCCCTCGCTGACCGCGACCCAGCCGTGGGGCTGGCTTGATTCGTAATAGATGCTGTCGCCGGGCCGGAGGCGGATCACCTCGTTGTTGTAGTGGAAATCCAGCTCGCCTTCGGTGATATAGAGAAATTCCTCGTCGCCTTCATGCTTGAAGAAGAGCTTGTCATCCCATTCGCGCTTTTCAAATTCCACCAGGAACGGCTCCATATGCTTGTCCCGCAGACCTTGGGCCAGGGAATGATAGGCATAGGGGCGGGCGGCATCACCCTCGTTCTGGCGCGGGATGGTCTCGCGCAGATCCTCCCGCTTGGTCAGGACGTATTTCTGGCGGTTGCTCTCATCCTCGAAGAAGAAGTGAATGCCGACCTTGAGCCCTTTGGCGATCTTCAGCAGCGTGGCCAGGGGCGGGATCACCTGTTCGTTCTCGATCTGGGACAACAGGGGCTTGGAAAGCGTTGTCAGCGCCGAAAGCTCCTGAAGGGTCATGCGCTTTTGCTGGCGAAGCGCACGGATCTTTTCTCCGATGCGAAATCCCTTGATTTGAGCTTTGATGTCGCTCATACGAGCCTCCCTGGCCTGACTTTTTAGTAAGTTACAAGTTATTTTCCCGCATTTCCGGCAGAAAACAACTTGGTCAACGCACTTATCACCTTTATGCGGGTTAGGTGCCGCGCCAACTTTGTGCTATGTTTGCACAAACCAAATCATGATTCAATTACATATTTGCACCCAAAAACCAAGAACCGGCAAGCAATGGCAGAACGTGAAATCCATTGACATAACATATAAGTTTAGTTAGTCTTTCTGATGTTTTTCGCATCATTACCAGCCGAGGTTCCAACAAAACCGCAATGAAAATTACTCTCCGCGCTTTAGCATGTATCCTCACCGGCCTGATGGCACTGTCCGGACTTTCGGCCTGTTCGGGCAAAGGCGAACAACCCCTCTACCTGGAATCGAAGCGCAAGGCGGGTGAAGCGGAAGCACCGGTGAAAGAGGTTCCGCCCGACATCCTCTCGACCCAGAGGGCCTTCAGCACCGTGGCCAAAAAGGTTACCCCCTGCGTAGTCAACATCTCCACCATCAGCAAAAAGAAGATGATCCAACCGTTATTTGAGATGTCCCCCCTGTTCGAGGATTTCTTCGGCGCCCCCCAGTACCGGCGCGACAAGAGCCTGGGCTCGGGCTTCATCATCAGCAAAGATGGCTACATAGTGACCAATGACCACGTGGTCCGCGATGCCGAGAGCGTCCAGGTCAAACTTTCCAACGACAAGGTTTACGATGCCAAGGTGGTGGGCAGCGACCAGAAGAGCGACATCGCCGTAATCAAGATCGCCGCCTCCGACCTGCCCACGGCCGTGCTGGGCGATTCGGACCGGCTGGAAGTCGGCCAGTGGGCCATTGCCATCGGCAATCCCTTCGGCCTTGACCGGACCGTGACCGTCGGTGTTGTTTCCGCCACCGGCCGGAACAACGTGGGCATCGAGACCTACGAGAATTTCATCCAGACCGATGCCTCCATCAATCCGGGCAACTCGGGCGGACCGCTGCTGAACGTCTACGGCGAGGTGATCGGCATCAATACCGCCATCGTTGCCGCGGGCCAGGGTATCGGCTTTGCCATTCCCATCAACATGGCCAAACCGATTTTTGCCCAGCTGATCCAAAAGGGGAGCGTCAGCCGCGGCTGGATCGGCGTTACGATCCAACCGGTCACCGAGGAGCTGGCCCGGTCCTTCGGGTTGCGCCAGGCCAGTGGCGCCCTGGTCAATGATACTTTGAAGGGCAGCCCGGCCGAAAAGGCCGGCATCCGCCAGGGCGATGTCATCACCGCCTTCAACGGCACCACGGTCAAGGACCCTTCGCACCTGCAGCGCCTGGTGGCAGAGGCCGGCATCGGCAAACCGGCCAGGATCACGGTGTTCAGGGACGGGAAATCCCTTGACCTGAACATTACCCTGATGAATGCGGACAAGGCCCCCAAGCGGCGGCTTGAACAGGACAACAACGATCAGCAGGGCGATGTGGACCCGCTCGGACTGGCCATCGATGATGTCGAGCAGGGCAACGGCGTGGTCGTGGTGGGGGTCGAGCAGGGGAGCGCCGCGGCCGATGCGGGAATCCGGCGTGGCGACGTGATTGTTTCCATCAATCGGAAAAGAATAGCCAACAGTTCGGATTACCAGGGGGTCATTCAGCGGTTGAACCGCGGCAGCAACATGACCATCCTGGTCCGGCGCAACAACACGAATATTTTCTTTGCATTGCGGCTCAGATAGGGCGGATTCATATATCTACGGCTGAGGAAAGAGCGACCATGAACATGATAGACAATCCTGACCAGGCCAGACGGTTGGCAAGGGCCATTATCTCCGACGTGGCCGTCTACAACAAGGAGAAGGTGGAAAACGGCATCAAGAACGACAACATCTTCGACCTCCTCCAGGAAGAGTTGGAAGAGGGGCGCCAGCATTTCCTGTCGCGTGTGCCGCCCGAGCTCAATCCCGATATCATTTTCGATCTGGCCGTGGTGGACGTGCTCATCAAGCGGGCCGGCAAGATCGAGTCCTCCATCTGGTAGCCGCAGAAACCCGAAAACATCAAGGGCGCGCCATCATCCGAAGGCGCGCCCTTTTTTATTTGCCCGGCTTGCGGCTGACCGCTCCCCGAGTGACTTTCAGCCTGTTGACACCCCTTACAGGAGATCGCAGGCCGATTTTCGTTTCAGGCGATAACTGCCGGACTTTATGGGCAACATGGTGCCGCCGCAGCAATCGCAACCCTGCGGGCCTCCCTCGATAACGACGAAAGCCTGGTTGCCGCACTCCGGGTGGCAGACCGCAAAGCCGATCTCCAACTCTTTGGGCAGTTCAGCCTCTTCCGGCTCCTCGTAATCCATGGGTTCCATGTCGAAATGCGTCAATGTCCGCAACCGGTTGATGAAGATGCGCCGCTGGCACCTGTCGTCGGTCAGTTGATAATAGCGCTGGCGGATGCCCTCAAGCAGGGATTCCAGCTCACCATCTGGCTTGCACACACTTTCCGAGTTTTCTGACACTAAAATGATCTCCCATCTGACGGGCACTGTGGCCCTGGTATTTTTCAGGAATTATATCATTCGATATTACAATTGGATACATCAGATCATATAAATGTAACGATATGAATCAAACATACACGGTTGTCTCTTTGTTGCCAACCCTTTGCATGAATTTTGCCTCCGCACAGGCCATGATTGTTCCGCCATGGGCCAGTTCCGCCTTCAACTGGTAGAGTGGAGGTGTCTCGTTCACGAGCCAGGCCCGCAGGGTTACCCGGGTTCCGTAAGGCACGGGCGCAACAAACCGGACAAAGAGCTCTCCGGTCACGGCTTCTATATTACGGTAAAATAAGCAATTTGTCATTGCCGAATCCAGAAGGGCGCTGATGACACCGCCATGCAATATGCCGTCGTACCCCTGCAACAATGAGTTCCCCTGGAATGACGCGCAGACCTCGCCGCTTGCACCTTGTTCAAAGATCAGCCGGAGCGACATCGGATTGCCGTCTCCGCACATGATGCATTGCGTATGCATTTTCTTCGGTTCGCAGCTGGTTTTTTCAGTGGTCATCGGTGTTGGTCCCCGTAGAATTCAGCTATCCAGAAAAGAGCGTTTTCCGCGCATCCATCTACAGGCAGAGACAATCATCAACGCCGGGATAATCGCAATAAACAGAAACCTCGGCTCGTCAACTGAACCATAGGCAACGAATGTCAGCAGGCCAACACTGTAAATCATAATAATCATTGCGCAAAATTTCGTCATAATAGTACCCATCCTTTCTCTTATTCCGAGAGTAATACTGAGTGGCCGCTATGCCATCCTGGCCGCCTTTTCAGCTCTTTTGGGTGTGTTTGTGGAGCAATGACGCGGCCACCTCCACGCATTTGATGCAGGACATCGTTTTGGCGGCCCGTATGCCTTTGCAAGTCGTATGGCCACCGGAAGCTTCGGCAAAACAGCCGGTGAAGTGTTCCGCTTTTTCGGGGCCCACTATGCGGTGCAGAGCGTAAAGAGCGCCGCAAAGCCCTGTCGGGGCCTGGCCGTGCCCACAATGTGCCAACTCCTGGCTCAAATCCGCACCCTGGGAAGTTTTGCTGTGCCATGCCATGGCAACTGCTTGGGCGCAGTTGCCACGGCTCTTTCGATATAATTCTGAAGCAAGGTTTTTCATTTAATGGTTTCCTGTGGAATTGATATTCAAGGGGCCATGCCCGGCTCACCCGACATGGCCCCCTATGGAGTTGCCGGTTACATCCTGTTATCCGAGTGCATCCAGACGCCTTTTTACTTCATCAAGCTGCCTCTGCAAGGCATCTACCTGTTCAACGGGGCTGCTGTTCCCGACACCGGGTCTTGACGCCGTACCGCCTCCATTGCCCCATTGCAGCCGATCCGCTAAACGGTTGCGCCATCCGCGCCTGCATCCGCCATTCATCTTGCCTTGAGCCCCATTGTAAGTTCCGGCCGCCTGGTTGCCAGCGCAAAACCCCGCGCCTCTTCCTGTCATTGTCCCGACCCCTCCGGGTCCGGTTCTATCTCCTCGTGGCATTTTGACCTCCTTTGATCACTTGGTTTGCAATTAGTTGAAACTTCAGGAAACCGCTTTTTCCGTTTTCCCCCTGCCCCGGCCCCGGCGTCTGCATCCCCCCTGTTTCGGGCCGCAGCCCGGCATGGCAAAGGCGATTTCTCCAAGGCGGCCTTCGAGCCAGGCTTGAAGAACCTCGCGGATATCGCCTGATATGAATGAATGTACTTCGATGCCGCTGGCGTTGGCCGCGCTTAGGGCCTGCCGGGATATGGCGCCGCAGATAAGCACGTCCGCTTGCACTTCGGCGAGCCTGGCGATCTTTGCCATGGCCGAAACGCCATTCAGCTCCAAACTTTCCTCGAAAAGGGCCGCGCCGTTCTCCGAAACAACAATCAGCGCCTGGCCAGCCACGTCAAAGACCGGGGCTATCCGGGCATTCCATATTGTGAGCACTGTTTTCATGGGGTTGTTCCATCCATTGTCCATCTATGCATAGCAATAGACGAGCCAGAACGGAAAACCTGCCAGCGCACTACGTAACATGCGGAAGTCACTCAATAAAAATCAGGTATTGGGGGTGGTGGCAATTGGAAATGGTTGCATTACTGCAACCCTACCAGGATCAAACAGGTGCAAAATTGCACCTATTGCCCATGGTGTGCTGAACGGCCGTCATGGGCGGGAAGGGGAAGGTCCAACTCCTTTAATTTGCGATAAAGCGTGGTTTTGTGAATACCCAACTCCCGTGCCGCTGCAACGCGGTTGAAGTTGTTCCGCTTCAGGGCGCCAAGAATGGATTGCTCTTCGGCGACCCTTCTTGTGGACTCCATATTAACCGATTCTACGGACAAGGGCCTGTATCCGGTCAGTTCCACGGGGAGGTGTTCCGGGCTGATCCATTTTGCCGTACAAAGTACAAAGGCCCTTTCTACGACATTCTCAAGCTCGCGCACGTTACCCGGCCATTTGTGCGCCATCAGCATCGAATAAGCCCCGGGCGTGAATCCGGTCACGTTTTTGTTCTGCAGCCGGTTGAATCGCTCCACAAAGTGCTCCACCAGGAGAGGAATATCTTCCATGCGTTTTCGCAGAGGCGGTAATTCCAGTGAGATAACGTTTATCCGGTAATAAAGATCCTGGCGAAATTCACCGTTTTTTACCATGGCGGCCAGGTCGCGGTTGGTTGCTACAATGATTCGGGCGTTGGCGGTTTCCGGTTTCGTGGCGCCCAGCGGTTCATAGGTGCGCTCCTGGAGTACGCGCAGCAGCCGAACCTGCAGAGCCGGGCTGATTTCGCCGATTTCATCCAAAAACAGGGTCCCGTCGCCTGCCAGCGCGAATCGGCCTTGCTTGTCCCGGACCGCGCCGGTAAAGGCTCCCTTTTTGTAGCCGAATAACTCGGACTCCAGCAATGTATCGGGCAGCGCACCGCAATTAACCGCCACAAAAGGTTTTTGCGCCCGTTCGCCTATGCCGTGAATCGCCCTGGCCAGGAGTTCCTTGCCGGTCCCTGTTTCGCCATGAATGAGTACCGTGATGGAGCTGGCCGCCAAAGAAGCCGCCGTATCAAAAATCGGCTGCATGGCCCGGCTGTGGCTTATGAGGTCACCCAAACCGAAACGCCCATCCAGCTCCTTCCGCAATGCCGCAATCTCGCTCAGGTCACGGAACGTCTCGGCGCCGCCGATGACTTTCCCGTTTTCGTCACGCAGCACGGCAGTGGATACGCTGACCGGAATTCGGCTTCCTTCGGCATCGATTATATATCCGGACTTGTTGATGACCGGCTTCCTGTTTTTCAGTGTCCGCTTCAAGGCGCAATCCGCTTCGCACATACTGGATTTGAACACCTCCGAGCAGAGCCGTCCCGAGGCTACATTCCGCGGTATGCCGGTGATCTCTTCCGCCGCACGGTTAAACGATGTGATGCGCCAATTCAGGTCAACCGTGAAAACGCCGTCGGAGATGCTTTCCAGAATGGCCTTGGTTGGCGCGAAAAATCCGCCATCATTGTTTTCAGCATTCATGGGACACCCTTAGCCGGGCAATGGCAATGCAGCAAGCAGCCATTGTGTAATATGGGACAAGGTTTGGGCTCACTTCTGGCAACTCATGAGTTTGCTTTTGCCGGTACGTGAATGGCTTAACGTGACTCGCGAAAAAACCGCTTCCAACGGGGTCAGGCCGCCTTTGACAAATTCGCGGGCGTCTTTTAAGCCCATGGAAAGCATCCTCACATAAAAGAGGAGTTTCACGACCGGATGCCGGGGAATTTCGTGTTCCATGAGCAGCACATAGCCATCGGGCCGCACTACCCGCTTCATCTCCAGCAAGGCCTTTTGCCTTGTTTCTCCCTTCAATTCGTAAAGGGCGTGGGAACAGGTCACCACATCGAAACTGTTGTCTTCAAAGGGGAGCTCAGCCGCATCCCCTTCGACGAAAACCACCTTGCCACTGACGTCTTTCTCCTGCGCTTTGCGCAACATCCCGCTGGAAAAATCATAACCGATCGCCAGGGATTTGGGATAATGCCCCTTGAAGTTTAAAATTACCGCCCCGGTCCCACAGCAAACATCCAGAATCCTGGGCACGGGTTTTCCGCCCAAATGGGCCGCAGCGACCAGCAAATCCCTGGTATCGTCTTCATCCTGGCGGGAATGCAGCCGGATAAATGCGTCGTAGAAATGGGAAAAAATATCGTAATACTTGCGCCGCCCCGTTCTTAGTTGCGTCATACAAACCCTTTCCGTGGTGATCGAGGAATAACGAGAGCAAGAGGAACTGCCGCTAAACTGCCCTGCTGCCATAATGTGGCAAAGCAAATTATGTGTATATGCACAAAATAAACTTGCCCGGCCCCCATGTCAACAGATTATGTGCATAAACACATTAATACCGTCAAGCTTGGCGGGCACAGAATGTTCCCGACATAACAACCATTTTACATTTAACGATCGACGATATATTGTTCCCCTATGATCAAACCTTGAGTCGGAGACTTTATACGGAGGCAGGGGCAGACAAATGAGCCAGGAAAAATCGTCCGCCGCATCGACTGATGCGGCTGAAATCCGAATGCCGGTGCTGTTCGTGGGACACGGCAGCCCGACCAATGCGATTGAAGATAACGAGTTCAGCCGGGCGTGGGCCGCAACCGCGGCCGCGATCCCAAGACCCGCGGCCATTCTCTGCATCTCCGCCCATTGGGAGACGGTCGGCACCCACATAACCGCCATGGAGCGGCCCCGGACGATCCATGACTTCTCCGGTTTTCCCCAGGAACTGTTCGATGTCAATTATCCGGCCCCGGGGGACCCAACCCTGGCCCGTCTCGTCCAGCAGACCGTGGGCCTGGCCGACGTACGGCCGGATGCCGCCTGGGGGCTGGATCACGGCACCTGGTCGGTATTGCGCCGCATGTATCCCGCCGCCGACATCCCGGTACTGCAATTGAGCCTGGACCGCACCAAGGCCCCGGCGTTTCACTACCAACTGGGCCAGGAGTTGCAAGGCCTGCGCAACAAGGGGGTCTTGATCGTCGGTAGCGGCAACATCGTCCACAACCTGCGCCTGGTGTCCTGGCAGGATACGGCCTACGACTGGGCGCTGGAATTCGACGCGCTGATGCAGCAATTGATCCTGGCCGGGGACCACGCAGCCATCATGGATTACCGGCAGTTGGGCGAGTCGGCACAATTGGCGATACCCACAAACGAACACTTTCTGCCGCTCCTTTATGTCCTTGCCCTGCAGGACAAGCAGGACAAGGTCGCGTTCTTCGCCGAGAAGGTGACCCTGGGATCCATGTCCATGCGTTCGCTGCTTGTTGGGTAATCAGGGGATGGAAACATCTGATTAGTTTCCATCCGGAAACTCCGGATGAGAAACTGTTGGTTTCCGATTTGGAAAGCGCTACAAGCCGGCCCCTGAATCAGTACCGGGAAAGCAGCTCATGAACTATCATGAAAATAATGCAGCGATAGCCGATCAGCACCAAATCCCCCTATCGGAACTCGAACAGCGCCTGAACTGCACAAAAGCAGGACTCAGCAATGCCGATGCGGCGCAACGCCTAACTGAATTCGGAAGCAATGAACTGCATGTACGCAAAGAGACACCGGAATTCATCAAGTTCCTCCGCCAGTTCACAAATTTCTTCGCCCTCCTGCTAATTGTCGGCTCCGCACTGGCTTTTTTCGCTGACTACCTGAAACCAGGCGAGGGCAACTTTTACATCGCTGTGGCCTTGCTGGCCGTGGTGCTGCTCAATGCGCTCTTTACCTACATTCAGGAGCATGTAAGCGAACGCATTATGGAGAGCTTCCGCAATATGCTGCCCCAGATGATTTCAGTGCTGCGCGAAGGGCAGGTAGCGCGTATCGAAGCCAAGCTGCTGGTGCCTGGTGATGTGATCCTGCTGGAAGAGGGCGACCGTGTTCCGGCCGATGGTCGTTTGATCGAAGTTAACCAGCTCAAGGTCGATCACTCTTCGCTGACCGGCGAGAGCGAACCCCAACTGCGCAAGCTGGCCTGCACCCATGACAACTTGATGGAAAGCCGCAACATGGTGTTTTCCGGCACGCTGGTGCAAAGCGGCAATGGCAGAGCATTGATCTATGGAACGGGCATGAACACGCAGATCGGTCGGATCGTCCGCCTCACCAAGGAAGCAGGCAAGGTTGAAACCCCTATACGCAAGGAGCTGCGCCGTTTCACCCGGATCATCTCCGGGATAGCCATCTCATTGGGTGTGCTGTTTTTCGCTCTCAGCATATTCCTTGGCAACCCGTTCATCGGCAGCCTGATCTTTGCCATCGGCATCATAGTCGCGAATGTACCGGAAGGCCTGTTACCCACCGTGACCCTTGCGTTATCCTTGGCATCCAAACGCATGGCCAGGAAGAACGCGCTGATCAAGAACCTGGAAGCTGTGGAGACACTGGGCTCTACCACGGTGATCTGTACCGACAAGACCGGAACGATCACCCAGAACCAGATGAGAGTTTCCACGCTGGTACTCGGCGAACGTGAATGGTCGGCCTACCAGAACGGGTTGGCGCAGGCGGAAGGCTTTGCCGAGGTATGGGCCGCAATGGTGCTGTGTAACAACGCGCGTTTGACTGACCATCTCTATGTGGGCGACCCGACCGAGGGCGCACTGCTGGTCCTGGCGCAAAGCCTGCAGCCGATCGGCGATCTACTGGTTCGTTTTCCGCGCCTGCACGAAAGTCCGTTCGACTCCGCCACAAAGCGCATGATCACTACGCACAAAGACGAAAACGGCCGAACCAATATCGCCTATATGAAGGGCGCACCGGAAATCGTCTTCAAAAAATGCACACACTACCTGCTTCAGGGCGTTCTGGTGGAATTTGATGCGGAGGCCCGTCGGCACGCGCTGGAGCATTACGAAGTACTGGCCGCGCGCGGCGAAAGGGTGCTAGCACTAGCTTGCAAGACAACTGAGGCTGTGGAGACCAGTGAGGAGGACTTCGCGTATCTGGGACTGGTGGGCATGCTCGATCCGCCGCGACCGGAGATTTCCGATGCGATCGATAAGTGTCGCAACGCGGGCATCAGGGTTTTCATGATCACCGGCGATTACCACACCACCGCCGAGTCCATAGCACGTCAGGTTGGACTGTTTACTGGCGACGGCCGGGTAGTTGTGGGTGAGCGGTTGCAGCAGATGGGCGAGGAGGATCTGTCAACTTTGCTGGACAGCCGTGAACTGATTTTCGCCCGCACCACGCCGTTGCAGAAGTTGCAGATCGTCAAGGCATTACAGAAAAAAGGCGCAATAGTCACCGTCACCGGCGATGGCGTCAACGATGCGCCAGCGTTGAAGAATGCGGATATGGGCGTTGCAATGGGTGTATCAGGCACCGAGGTGGCGAAAGAGGCCGCGGACATGGTGCTGATGGACGACAACTTCGCCACCATCGTGAACGCCATTGAAGAAGGGCGCACCATCTTCTCCAACATCAAGAAGTTCATCGCCTATGTCCTTACCAGCAATATCCCCGAGATCCTGCCTTTCATCGCCTTCGTGGTCATTAACGCACCGTTGGCGCTCACAATCGTGCTGATCCTGGCCATCGACCTAGGCACCGATATGCTGCCTGCCTTGGGCCTGGGGAGTGAACCGCCAGAGCAAGACGTGATGAAACAACCCCCGCGACGACGCGATGAAAGACTGCTAACCTGGCCACTCCTGGGCATGAGTTACGGCATCATGGGAATGTTACAGGCGGCCGCCGGATTTTTCTCCTTTTTCGTTGTGTTGTACCGGGGCGGCTGGGTATGGGGTGCCGAATTGCCGGTTTCAGGTCTGCTCTATCAAACGGCGGTCACATCCTTCTTCGCATCGGTGGTGATCTGCCAGGTTGCGGATGTGCTGATCTGCCGCACCCGGCGGCAAAGCATCTTGTCAGCAGGCATCTTTGCCAACAGACTCATCTTGCTCGGGATCGCAGTGGAGCTGGGACTGATTGCTGCTATTTCGCATATTCCGTTCCTGCAGCCTTTTTTCGGAACAGCGCCGATAGGCTGGTTCGAGGTGTCGCTGGCATTGCCTTTCGCGGCTACGATTTTGCTTGGAGATGAGTTCCGTCGCTGGATGATCAGAAGGGGGAATGGCTTTGTGCAACATTGGTTCTCTTGGTAACGAGCCGACTTCACTTCAAAATATCCTGGAACGGCTTACAAGATGTTGCAGCTGCTGCGCTTGAGAGGCAGGCTGCGCAGCAGAGCTGACAATCCCTCGACACCATGGCTGAATGCTGGAAACCTGCCTTGCCACAGTGTATGATGTAGCGGCAACGGCAGGGTGCGTTCTCCATGGGCTGACATTTGCCAGCACCGGGAAGACCCTTTCAATTTATATTGCAGATCACCCCAGTTCAATGGCGTAGGGAAGCCAATGCGGGCAGCAAGGGGAAATGGGGCGGTCTGAAACAACCCTCAACAAATGACAAAGGAACCAGGCAAACCATATGAAACACCTTGAATTTACCTTCCCACCCGATGCCGAACCGTTGCGGCTAGACGTCTTCCTCTCCCGCGAGCTGGCCGAAGAGACCCGCGCCGCTGTCCAGCGCTTTATCGAAACCGGGAATGTGCTGGTGGATGGGAAACCGGCCAAGGCTTCCCTGAAACTCAAAGGCGGGGAACTCGTCCAGGTTGACATCCCTGAACCCCAGGCGGCCGAGCCGCTGCCGGAAGAGATCCCGCTGGAGGTGCTCTACGAGGACCACGATCTGATCGTGATCAATAAACCGGCCGGCCTGGTGGTCCATCCCGGAGCCGGCAACAGCACCGGCACCCTGGTAAATGCCCTGCTGGCCCACTGCACCGACTTGTCGGGCATTGGCGGAGAGTTGCGTCCCGGAATCGTCCACCGCCTGGACAAGGACACTTCGGGCGTTCTGGTGGCGGCCAAGAACGACCGCACCCACCAGGCCCTTTCAGCCCAATTCGGCGTGCATTCCGTCAAACGGGTTTATCAGGCATTGGTCTATGGCAGTCCGGCGGAAGACAGGGGCAAGATCGAGGGAATCATCGGCAGGCACCCCACCGAGCGGCTGAGATTGTCCGGAAAGGCGCGAAGCGGCAAGCAGGCTGTCACCCGCTGGAGGGTGGTCGAGCGCTACAACAGGATCAGCATGGTGGAATTGAGACTGGAGACCGGCCGTACCCACCAGATCCGGGTGCATATGAGCGAAGCCGGCTTTCCCCTGCTGGGGGACCAGCTCTACCCCGACGGCGGCCGATTTAACAACATCAAAGACCCGCAACTGCGCAAGATGATCACGGCCCTGGGCCGCCAGGCCCTGCATGCCCGTACCCTGGGCTTCATCCACCCCACAACCGGCGAATACCTGGAGTTTTCCGTGGAGATGCCGGAGGACATGGCAACACTGGTCGCTTACCTGCGCAAATCTGCGGCGGAATAAATGGCTGGCTAGCCTTCCAGCTGCTGCAGTTTTTCCCTGATTACCCGCAGATGCTCGATCTCCTCGTTGCGGAGTACCTCCAGCATCACCTTGCCGTCCTGGTCACTGGTCTTGGCGATCAGTTCCTCGTAAAACACCATGCCGCGCTGCTCGATCTTTTCGGCGATCCTGAGGGCCTCGATATCGTCGGTATCGAGCTTCACCCGCTGCTCGTCTTCGCCAGCCGGTACCAGCTCAAAGGTTGATCCGCCGTAAAACACCCAGCGGCCGCCTTCGTGCAGCGAGTTGTACAGCTCGGTCAGCTTGATGTAGTGCTGCTCCTCTATTTTGGCAAGCCACTTGAAAATGCGTTTGCCGGCCGGGTTGAAGGTCTTGTGTTCGGCCTTTACGAAAAAATCGAAGGTTTCCTTTTCCAGCTCGATGGCGCGCATGATGGCGTCGAGCATCTCCTTGCTCTGGCTCATATCTTGGGTCTCCTTTATTTGAACATTTTTCATAATCGGCAACGTGAACTCATTTCAACAGTTCCTCCAGCCGCAGCAACTGATCGAGATGCTGGCTGAGAAAGACCGGGCACCCCTTCTGCTCGGGCACGCGCAGGTCGATGTCGTAGCGGTCGCCCACGAACAACAACCGATCGGCCGACACACCAGTGGCCTCCAGTATCCTCTCAAGCTTCCCTTCATCGGGCTTGGCCACCCAGTCGTCGTCAATGGCGAAGATCTGCTCGAACAGGCCGCCCAGTCCCAGGTAGGCGAGAATGCGCGTTGCCAGGGCACGGTTGTTGTTCGTGTAGATGTACAGGCCAAACCGTTCCCGGAGGCGCTGCAGCAGGTCAATCACCCGTTCGTCCCTCACCAGGAAGGCCTCGGGTCGCAAACGCTCTTCGAAACAGGCGTGCAGTTCCCGGATGCTTCCCCCCAAATGGGTACAGACATTGGACAGGGTCTGAACGGTGCCGTTCTCCTCAGTCAGGCGTTTGCGGGTGGAGGCCATCAATTGGCAGGCTTCTGCCGCGCCAATCCCTTTGATGCGCGCGATGTAGGCAACTGCCTCGTCCTGGATGGTGGCTGCGAAATCGGGCGCTGCGTAAAGGGTGCCGTCCAGATCAAAGACAACGCCCCGGATATCGGTGATGGCATGGGCCGGCATATCAGGCCCCAATCCCGCGCTGGCAAAGCAGTTGGGGCTTTTCGACCCCCTTCGACTGTATCAGCACCTTGAAAGTGTCGCCCATCCCCCCGTCCGGCATGATCAGTTTCTTGAGGCCCAGCCGCAAGCGAAGTTTTTCTTCTGAAGGTAAATCCGACCGTTCGCTCTCCTCGATCTCCTCAATAATGCCCGCCGAAAGCAGGAAGCGATACTGCTCGCCGAACCAGACCGGCAGCAGGCCCAGCTCCTCGCCCCGCTTCATCATGGTGGTAAAGTCCACATGGGAGGTGATGTCCTGCCGGCCCAGGCGGATATAGGGGTTGTCCTCCACCTTGTGGCGATGATAGCAAAGCAGCGAACCCATGTTGCGGTGCGGCGCGTACAGCTCAACTGCCGGAAAACCGTAGTCGATTGTCAGGATAAACCCGCGCTGCAACACCCTGGCGGCCATGGCCAGCCATTCCGGGGCAATCAGATTGACCTCGCTCTGCTGGCCGGGGTGCAACTTGATGCCGAGGCGGTCGAAATACTCGCCTATGGCAGGGTTGGACAACGGCCCGGACTCTTCGACCAGTTCGCCCTCCTTGAGCGCAACATAGATTTCCTGCAAGCCGTCATCGGCCATGACTACCCGATGCACCGGCAATGCATCCATCAGCTCGTTGGAGTAGAGGCAGCCGGTAAAACTGAAACCCGAACCGCTGAATTCCTCGGGAGCAAGCCAGCGCACCCGATCCAGATGGGCCGCCAGCAGCTCGGCCTGGGCCGATTCCAAAGACGGCTCCCGTTCCACGAGGATCAGGGTCAGTTGCCCATACATCCCTGCTTCCCGCTCTGCCAGGTAATCCATGATGTCGCATGCCAGGCGGCCGTTGCCGGCGCCGCATTCCACCAGGGTGAAGTCGGCCGGCTGGTCCATGTTGCGCCACATCCTGGCGATCTCCCTGGCGATTACCCGGCCAAAAGCGGCATGGACCGAGATGCTGGTGTAGAAATCACCCTCGGCGCCGACCTTGCGCCCCGGCGAAGTATAATAGCCCAATCCCGGCTCGTAGAGGCAAGCCTCCATGAAAGCGGCAAAGGTGATCCGCCCCTGCTGGGCAATGCGGGCGGCAATGATGTCTTTGAGTTGCGAGTCGTCTGTCATAATGTAAAGCGGCTTTCTGGAAATGGATTTTCGTGGTTTGGCAAGGAGTCTTTATCTAAATAATGCGTCCGGTAATGTCAAGCTTTATCCCCTTTGGCGCGCCTCGCGGCCTCAGTCTCCGAAACTTATGCCGAGATCGCGGGCCGTCAACACTGTGTCACCATCGACACGGACACGTTTTTGTACTCCCAGGGCTTCTCCCAGCGGCACCAATGCGATATCCGGCGAATGGAGCGCCACCATGTGATCGAACTTGCCCAGCTCGATGGCCCGCACGGCAGCGGCACCGAAGCGGAGGGAGAGCAGGCGGTCAAAGGTGGTGGGGGAGCCGCCGCGCTGCAAATGACCCAATACCATGGAGCGCGAGTCCTTGCCGGTGCGCTGCGAAACCTCCTTGGCCACGTATTCGGCAACCCCGCCCAGAAGCGCGTGCTGGCGGCCGGTTTCTCCCGAACCTTTCGTTATTACATCGCCACCTTTGGGAAGCGCCCCCTCGGCCACGACCACAATACCATATTTATGGCCGTGCAGCTCGTTGTCCATCAGCTTGTCGCAGACCTTGTCCATATCGAATGGTATCTCAGGAATCAGGATCACGTCCGCGTTACCCGAAATGCCGCTGTTGAGGGCAATAAAGCCGGCATTGCGCCCCATCACCTCCACCACCATGATCCGGTCATGGGACTTGGCCGTGGAATGCAGGCGGTCGATGGCCTCGGTGGCGATGCTGACAGCCGTATCGAAACCGAAGGTAATGACGGTTCCCCCCATGTCGTTATCGATGGTCTTGGGAACTCCGATCACCGGCATCCCCTTTTCGGCAAAGCGGTGGGCGATCTCTAGGCTGCCGTCGCCGCCCACCGCAACAAGGGCATCGAAGCGGAGACGGCGAAAGTTGTCCATGACCCTGTCGGACAGATCGCGCTGTTCCCATTCGCCGGCCACATTGCAGATCGGCATCATGAAAGGGTTGCCCTTGTTGGTGGAACCCAGAATAGTGCCGCCAACGCTGGCAATGCCATCGACCTTTTCCGGGGTCAGGTTGATGATCTCATCGGTGTTCAGGAGACCCGTATAGCCGCACTTGATGCCGTACACCTCCCATTGCCGGTTGTAGGCGGCCATGGTGACCGCCTCGATGACGGCATTCAGGCCCGGCGCGTCACCGCCGCCGGTATTGATGCAAATCTTCATTCTCTTTGACATAGGGCACCTCCTCAGGAATTGGATAAGATTGGTAACAAAGAAATCTCAACTAACGGGGCACCACTCATTGCGGTGCGTCCGGGCAGAAAGCTCAACTGCTCTTCCTGGTCTTTTTCTCCTGCCCCTTCTCCTTGCCGCGATAAAATTCGCGCATCTCCTTGACCTGCCGCTTTACCTCCCGCCGCAGTTCCGGCGGTTCAAGCACCTCGGCGTGGGCGCCATAGGAGAGTATCCAGGAGACCAGTTCCATCTCGCCGGCGGCCTCGAATTCGATGGTGACCCGCCCCTCGCTGTCGCTTCGCACCTTCTGGTCGGGCCTCCAGACCCGCTCCCTGACGGCATGGGCCACATCGGCAGAAAAGCGGACACACACCTTCATGGAGGTATCGCTGACCAGGCCGAAGGCGCTCTTGAAATGCCCTTCCGGCTCATATCCGGCCGGTATTTCGAAACGTTGGCGCGTCACTGCGACCCCCCGCACCCGCTCCAGGGCAAACAGCCGCATGGCCTTGCGATTGTGGGCATATCCCAGGAGATAGATGCCCCCCTTGTGGAACACCAGGGTATAGGGGTCCACATCATATTCCTCACCCGCCTCGCGCCCCTGCTTGGCATAGTCCATCCGGATTCGGTACTGATGCAGCAGAGCACGCTGGAGCTCCTCCAAGTGGGCCGCGGCAAAGGAATAATCCCGGGCTCCGTGCATAATAGGCAGAGAGACCCGCGCAATACGCTCCAGGTGGGCGGCATAGCGATCGGGCAGGACCGAGGTGATGTTGCGGAACAGTTCCTCGATCTCGGCCTGGAAGGGGGTGCCGGCCAGATGGACCCCCAGGGAGCGCAACAGATAGAGCGACATGAGTTGGTTGAGGGTAAAGGTGATTGGCGGAATATTGCGGGACTTGGTCAGGAAGCTGTAGACCTTTTTGCCGTCCTGCCACTCGGTGGTCAGGGAATAGCCGGCTTCCCCGACGGCATTCAGGTCCCGGTGGATGGTGCGCCGGTCAACATCGCACTCTTCGGCCAGGTCGTCCAGGGTCATGCCGCGCCTGGCCTCCAGGAGGCGGATAATGGTGTGAAGCCTGCCTGCCTGGGAATATTTTTTCGCCGGTTTGCCCTTTTGCATATTCCCTCCTTGCCGAAATTGAATTTATGAATACAATGGGGCAGCGGAAAAGGTCGGTGCCGTAGAGAGGTATTGTAATCGATTGGGCCATTTTGACAACCAATTTCTGACGTATGTTGTCGCATTGCAAGACTGGATCGGCACTCCCGGTTATCCAGCCCTGTTTATGCTGAGCTTCCTGGCATCCACCCTGCTGCCGATCGGATCGGAGTGGCTGCTGATCCTGATGCTGACCAAAGGCTACCCACATTGGGCGACCATCATGACCGCCACTGCCGGGAACTACCTGGGCGCCGCCTGCACCTACCTGATCGGGATCTATGGCGGCCGCTGGCTGATAGAACGGGTTATGGGCGTATCAAAGGAGCAGCAGGAGCGGGCCCGGAGCTACTATCACCGTTATGGAACCTTTTCGCTGTTCTTTTCCTGGCTGCCCATAATAGGCGATCCGCTCTGCCTGGTGGGTGGGATGATGCGCATCAACTTCCTGCTTTTCTCCACGTTGGTCGCTTCGGGAAAACTGTTGCGTTACATTGTCACAGCCTGGATAACCCTGCGGGCAATCGGTTGAACCTGCCAGCAGTCAATCGTTGGAGGCATCATGGAACTTCAGCACAACGAGATCGAACCGGAACCGAACATCTTCCAGCGTTATAAGGGATACGACCGCATCATGGGCAACATCTCATGGCTGCTGATCGCCCTGGTGGCCCTGGATATCAAGCTGATGCCCACCGACAGCTCCAACCTGGCCTTCCTGGCCGCTTTCTGCGTGCTGTTGTTCTTCTACAACATGAATGCGCGTTACGGTCTGCTCTCCCATCGCTACAGCCAATTCAAAACCTTTGTCGATCTGATGGTATTCCTGGCATTCATCGTGGCGGTCTGCTGGTATACGGGACGCATCACCAGCCCTTTCATGTCCCTGATCTACCTGATCCTGATGGCCACGTCCCTGACCCAGGGACGCCGTATCACCTACCTGATGGCAGGCCTGGCCATCACCTCCTATATCCTGCTGGCATCGGAGGAATTCCGCGAACTCCATGCCATTCTTTCCCATATCCTGGAACTGTTCCCATATATGCTGATCGCACACCTGGGCGCCATGCTGGCCGGCGAGACCGAAACCGCCAGGCACGAAGTTGAACGGCTCTCCCTGACCGACGAGGTAACCGGGCTGAACAATATGCGCAACTTCTTCCTCCTGGCCAATGCCCAGGAAAACCTGGCAAAGCGCTACGGACGCAGGTTCTCCATCTGCATGATCGACGCAGACAACCTCAAGAAGATCAATGATCAGCACGGCCACCTGGCCGGCACCGAACTGATCCGGCAGGTGGCCGCCATGATCACGACCAACATCCGCAGTTCGGATATCTGCGCCCGCTATGGCGGCGACGAATTCGTGATACTGTTCAACGAATCCGGCAAACATGAGGTTACCACCGCAGTGGAGCGGATCGTCACCGGCATGGCCGCCACCCCCTTTGCCTTTGATGGGGTGAACCTTTCCACGACCCTATCGGCAGGGCTGGCCGCTTATCCGGAGGATGGCGGCGACGTGCGCACCGTCATGGCCAACGCCGACGAGGCCATGTACGTCAGCAAGCGTTCCGGCAAAAACCGCCTGACGCTTTTCAGCGACTCGATGAACAATCCTTCCGAAAAACAGGTGCATGAGCCTTAGATAACAGCCCCGTTTTAATGCACATCATCCGTTACATGGTATTATTACTCCGCGAAAATCTCGGCAGGGGGTTACCATGAAAATATTCATCGCTGGCGGAACCGGTTTTGTCGGAGGCCATCTCAAGCGGGAGCTGCTGAAAAGTGGCCATGAACTGCGAGTGCTGGTCCATAAGCGCAGCCCGGAGACGGAAAGCGCGGTGGAGCAGGTCGAAGGGGATGTAACCCGCCTGGAGAGCTTCACCCAGGCCGTGAGCGGTTGCGATGCAGTCATCAACCTTGTAGGAATCATCAGGGAGTTCCCCTCTCGGGGAGTGACTTTCGAGAGCCTCCATGTGCAGGCCACGGCCAATATGCTGGCTGCCGCGCTGAAATCCGGGGTCAATCGCTACCTGCAGATGTCGGCCCTGGGGGCGCGCCCCAACGCTGTTTCCAAATATCACAAGACCAAGTTCCGGGCCGAGGGGCTGGTACGGACCAGCAGCCTTTCCTGGACCATCATGCGCCCCTCGCTGATCTTCGGTCCCAAAGACGCCTTTGTCAACATGCTGGCCAGACAGATGCGCCTTGCCCCGGTTATGCCGGTCATCGGCGACGGCCGCTATCGCCTGCAGCCGATCCATGCCGACGACGTGGCCCGCTGTTTTGCCAGAGCGCTGGAGATGCCCGAAACCAGCGGCCAATGCTATGAGTTGTGCGGCAACAACCGCATGAGCTATGTCGAACTGCTGGACGCCGTGGCAGCCGCACTGGGCAAATCAGCGCCGCTAAAACCCCAGGCCCCCCTGGGCCTGATGAAGCTGGTTATCCCGATCATGCAGCACCTGCCTCAATTTCCCATTACCATGGACCAGTTACAGATGCTGATCGAGGAGAATATCTGCGATGGGCGCTGGAAAGAGGTGTTTCAGTTTGAACCCATTGATTTTAATACAGGAATTGCCGAATACCTGCGCCCTTGAGCAGACGCCTGACTTGACATGACTATTGTTTTAGTGTACAAAACAATATGTTTGAATTTCAAGCAACCCATACCCGTCACGGGAAATGCCTGATAGTGGCCATGGCCATTGCGCTGGCAGCCGTTGCGGGCGCCCCCCATGCCGCCCGGGCAGAGGCTCCCCTGGTGGATCAGCTTGAAGATCTGGTGCTCAAGGGAAGTTCCCAGGAACCCGCCGAAGGTTTTGCCTCCTATTACGCCAGCCGTTTTGTCGGGAAAAGAACCACTTCAGGACAACGTTACAACCCCGAGAAAATGACTGCCGCACATTCCAGCCTGCCGCTGGGAACAATAGTGAGGGTGGTAAACCCCGCCACAAAGCAGGAAGTTCACGTCACCATCACTGACCGTTGCGCCAAAACCGCCTTCCATTTCATTGACCTTTCCAGGGCCGCCGCTAAAAAGATCGGGCTGTGGGGCAAGGGTAAGATCAAGGTCGTCATCATCCCCATTTTGGAAGATACCGGGAAAGAGCCTGCCTAGGAAATCCGCAGTTCACGAAATTTACTCCATCCCCATTCTCCTCAGCCGTGTAACAGCCTGTACTGTATGATGTAGGCGAGGACGCCGAAAAAATAACCGACCAGCGCCAACCCGCTGATTCTCTTCACATACCAGATAAAGTTTATCCGCTCCAGGCCCATGGCGGCAACTCCCGCCGCAGACCCGATTATCAGGATGGAGCCGCCGGTGCCGGCACAGTAGGCCATGAATTCCCACAGAAAGCTGTCAGGAGGATTTGCCGCCATGCCGTACATCCCCATGGAGGCGGCCACCAGCGGCACGTTGTCCACCACGGCACTGGCCAGGCCGATGATCGTGACGATGATGTCCTGGCGGCCAACGGCCCGGTCGAGCCATGCGGCCAGCGCTGACAGAATATGGGTATGCTCCAGGACGGCAACCGACAGCAGGATGCCGATGAAGAAGACGATCGACCCCATGTCGATCCGCATCAGGGCATGGGCCAAGGTCAGATGTTCCTTTTCATCGTCATCCTTGTTCCGGTGTGCCAAATCGCCGGCCAGCCAGAGGATGCCAAGGCCGAAGAGGATTCCCATGAAAGGTGGCAGGTGTGTCAAGGTCTTGAATACCGGGACCATCACCAGGATGCCTATGCCTAGAAAGAACATGAGGTTGCGCTCGAACAGCGTGGTTTCATAACCGTTGCCGTTCGCAACCTTCTCCGGTGCCACCACCTCCTTACCCCGCAGAACATAACTGATTATCAACAACGGCACGATCAGGTTGATCAAAGAAGGCACCAACACCCCCTTCATAATGGCCAGGGTGCTGATCTGTCCGCCGATCCAGAGCATGGTGGTGGTCACGTCGCCGATAGGGCTCCAGGCGCCGCCGGCATTGGCAGCCACGACAATGATCCCGGCAAAGAACAACCGATCGTCCTTACGGTCCAGAAGCTTCCGCATCATCGAGATCATGACAATGGTGGTGGTAAGATTGTCGAGCACCGAGCTCAGGAAGAAGGTCACGAAACCGACCAGCCACAACAGCGAGGTCAGCTTGGTGGTACTGATCCTTGATGTGATAACCTCGAATCCGTTATGGGCATCAACAACTTCCACGATGGTCATGGCCCCGATCAGGAAGAATACGATCTGGGCGGTCGCAGCCAGTGATTCGTTCAATTGCTCCACAGCCAGATCATGGTTGCCGTTCATCACCGCGTAAACGGTCCACAGCAGCCCGGCACCCATGAGAGCTGAGGCGCTTTTGTTGATCTTTATGGGGTGTTCAAGGGCAATGGCGGCGTATGCGAGAACAAATATGATAACCAGTGAGGCGGGCATGCAGTCTCCTTTTTTGCGGCGATTCTAATCTTTAAAGATGCTTAGGGCAACATCATCCGGTAGTTATGTAAAAAAAGACCGTTCCCCTAAGCTCCCTCGGGCGAACGGTCCTCGTTGTTCCTTGCGTGATTCCATGGACAGAATGGGTGGCAGGAAGTTGCAGTTTCAGGTCATCCCTGCCTTGCCAGAGCAAACGTTATGGAAAACATGGTCCCCTTGTTGCGCCTGCTCCTGACCTCGATCCGCCCTCCCATGTTCTCCACCAGCGTCTTTGTTACGAACAACCCCAGACCGGTGCCTTCGCCGGGCTTTTTGGTGGTGTAATAGGGCTGGAAAATTTTTGTCATGGCATCATCGGGAATGCCAGGTCCGGTGTCGGCAATGGAGATGCCGATATCCCCATCTTTGGGCGCAAAGGTATCAACGAGCAGTTTGCCGCCATCCTGCTCCATGGCCTGTAGGGAGTTCATGATTATATTGAGCAGGATCTGCTTGAGGAGGTTACTGTCCATCCGCACGGTCTGCAGATGGTAATCCAGGTTACGCAGGACTGTCACGCCCCGTTTGGCGGCTTCATAGGCAAGAAAGTCGAGAATGAATTCAACGGCAAGATTGACGTCCGTCTCTTCGGTAGCTTCGTCCTGCCGGCTGAAATTCAGCAAGCCGCGCGTCATCTGAGAGAGACGCTGGGCCTCCGAGCTGATACGAGCCACCATTTCGCGGACGAATTCAGAGACATCGCTCTCCCGCAGAATCATCTGGGCAGCGGAGGTAATTACCGAGAGCGGTGAATTCAGCTCATGAACAACGCCGGCCGAGATCCTCCCCAATTCGGCCATTTTTTCATTGTAAGCCATCTGCTTGAGGAGTTCAGCGCTGATATTGTCATTGTTATGCTTTTCTGCCAGGGTCTTCATGTAAACTCCAATGCCTTTGACGGTGCAAGGACAGAAGCCGCCCAGAAAGGGCGGCTTCTTCTGGTTACACTGATTAACAGGCAGGTATTACATGTTGTAGCCGGACTCTGAATGCTGCGTCTGATCGAGACCCATGATCTCGTCTTCCTTGTCAACACGCAGGCCGATGGTTTTGTCAAGGACGAAACAAATAATCAGGGTAAATGTGAAAGCATAAGCACCTGCTGCGACGACCGCAATCAACTGGGTCAGAAGCTGCTGGGCGTTCCCCACCAACAGCCCGGTGGCTCCGACTGTTGCGAACACGCCGGTGAGGATGGCGCCAAAGGTGCCGCCGATGCCGTGTACGCCAAAGGCATCCAGGGAGTCGTCATATTTGAGCTTGGCTTTGAGCAGCACGCCGCCATAGCAGACAATACCGGCCGCCAGTCCCATGAGCAGTGCCGCGCCCGGCTGAACGAATCCTGCTGCCGGTGTGATCACGACCAGGCCGGCAACAACACCGGAACCGAAACCAAGGGCACTGGGCTTGCCGGCATGGATCCATTCCGCGATCATCCAGGAGAGGCCGGCTGCCGCGGGGGCGATGGTGGTGGTGGCAAAGGCCAGGCCAGCAAGGCCGCCGGCTGCGTCGGAGTTGTTGACACCGACGATTGCCGAACCGGCATTGAAGCCGAACCAGCCGAACCAGAGCAGGCCGACGCCCAGCAGGGTCAGGGGCAGGTTGTGGGGCGCCATCCGCTCATGGGGAAAGCCGTGCCGTTTGCCCAGAAAGACCAGGAAGGCCAATGCCGAGATACCGGAGGAGAGATGGACGACTGTACCGCCGGCAAAGTCCAGGGCCCCTTTCTTGAAGAGCCAGCCGTCGGCCATCCAGACCCAGTGGGCCAGGGGGTCATAGACCAGGGTCGTCCAGAGAAGCACGAACAGGCAATAGGCGGAGAACTTGACCCGCTCGGCCAGGGCTCCGGAAACCAGGGCCACGGTGATCATGGCGAACATCGCCTGATACATGGCAAACACCAGTTCGGGTATGGCACCCGGTTCTTTGGTGTAGTTCTGAAACAGTGCCCAGTCAACCGTGCCGGTTGCGGCATCTTTCATGATGACCAGACCATGCAGCATAAACTTGCTTAAATCCCCTACCAACCCCATCCCACCCAGGTCAGGAGCAAAGGCAAGGGAATATCCGAGAACGGTCCATTGCACACCAACGATACCCATGGCAACAAAGGAATGCATCATGGTGGAGAGCACGTTCTTCTGACGTACCATACCACCGTAGAACAGGGCCAGGCCAGGGATCATCAGGAGCACAAGAGCGGACGATACCAGCATCCAGGCGGTATCGCCGGTATTGAGAATTGGTTTTACATCCGGAGGTGTTGCGGGTGTTGCAACAACGGTGGCCTCTTTTGTGGCATCAGCCGCTGGTGCCGATACAGTTGTTGTTATCGCGGCAGGATCATCTTTCTTCTCTTCAGCGAGGGCCGTAAATGGAAATATCGCCAAAAAAGCCAAGGTGCTGATGATCAATCCAATAGTAAGTTTTTTTAGCCGTGGCTTAAGATTGTTTTTTGAAAGACATCTTTGTGCCTTCATATCATATCTCCTTTGATAGGTGTTAAGCACGTTAAACTAAAATACCCGGCTGCCGTTATTTAGGCTGGCAGCCGGATATCCGCTTTTTCATTTGCTTTATTTCTTTCCTTCGTCAGGGTTAAACATCGCGCCGAAATGAACGGTCTGGAAATCGGGATAGGCGGATGCGCCGTGTTCGCAGAGGTCAAGCCCAGCCATTTCCTCTTCCTTGGAAACACGCATACCAATAACCATGTCAATTACCTTGAACAGAATCAGGCCGCAACCGAATGCCCAGAGAAAGCAGGAGCCAATGCCGAGCAGCTGTACTCCGACCTGTTTCATGCTGAAACCAGCGCTATTGAAGAGACCTGCTGCCAGGGTTCCCCATGCGCCGCAAACACCATGCACCGATACCGCGCCGACAGGATCGTCAATCTTGATCTTGTCAAAGAACATAACCGAAACGACAACCAGCACTCCGGCAATGAGACCGATAATTACAGCGGAAAGCGGGGAAACATTGGCACAACCAGCGGTAATGCCAACGAGGCCTGCCAGTGCTCCGTTCAAGGTCATACCGACATCGGGCTTGCCGAATTTGAGCCAGGTGAAGAACATTGCCGAGTTGGCACCGGCTGCCGCTGCCAGGGTGGTTGTCACGGCTATGATGGCAATAGTGTTATTACCGGTTGTGGTTGAGCCGGGGTTAAAACCATACCATCCGAACCAGAGTAGGAAGACACCCAAACCGGCTACCGGAATGTTGTGGCCGGGGATCGGCTTCATGTTGCCGTTCTTGTCATATTTGCCCAGACGGGGACCAACTATGATTGCGCCGGCCAGGGAGAGCCATCCCCCCATTGAATGAACGACAGTTGAACCGGCGAAATCAATGAAACCCAGGCCCGCCAACCAACCGGCGCCCTTGTAAAGATTTCCCCATGCCCAGGAGCCAAAGATCGGGTAGATCACGGAAGAGACAATGAACGAGTAGATGATGTAGGCACTAAACTTGGTACGTTCCGCAACAGCTCCGGAAATGATGG
This sequence comes from Geobacter sp., assembly GCA_003574895.1. Taxonomy (GTDB): domain Bacteria; phylum Desulfobacterota; class Desulfuromonadia; order Geobacterales; family Pseudopelobacteraceae; genus JACPFJ01. The sequence continues at coordinate 21,157 of PJFB01000010.1, read as the reverse complement.
TAGCCGTGGTGGCGGCAAAGACGACCTGAAACATCCAGAATGCAAAGTTCCAAGGCTGATCGCCTTCAGCAACGCCGGTGAAGAAAAAGTGGGTCGTCCCGAAAAAACCATTGCTGACACCGAACATCAGGCCAAAACCTACTGCCCAGTAGGCAATGGCGCCGGCAGAAAAATCCATCATGTTTTTCATCAGGATGTTGCAGGCATTCTTGGCGCGAGTAAAACCAATCTCCACCATGGCGAAACCAGCCTGCATAACAAACACGAGAAATGCTGCGATCAATGTCCAGACAAAATTGAGATTGGTCTGGACTTCATCCGCCGTGAGCGGTTTTTTTGCATCGGCCGCCGGGGCCGGAGCAGCGGCCGCATCCGCTACAGGAGCAGCAACTGAAGCGGAAGTTGTTGCAGCCTGGGTTGCCGCTGCCGGGGCGGACACCGCCGGGGCTTCATCCTTTTTTTCTTCAGCCATGGCGGCAATAGGGATCAGAGCAGCCATAATTATAAGCATCAGTGACGCAATGTATAGTTTTAGTTTCATGGGAGCACCCTCTGAGTTCAGTTGATATTACTTATTTATCAGATCGCGTCGGAGCCTTTTTCGCCGGTCCTGATCCTGATCGCTTCTTCGAGTGGAATTATAAAAATCTTGCCGTCGCCGATCCTGCCGGTCTTAGCCGTATTCTGTATAGTCTCCACCACTTTGGTAACCAATTCGTCGCTCACGACGATCTCTAATTTGATCTTAGGAATAAAATCCACCACATATTCCGCGCCGCGGTAGAGCTCGGTATGACCTTTTTGTCGTCCGTAGCCCTTAACCTCGCTGACAGTGATACCTTCGATGCCGATCTCGTTGAGGGCATCTTTGACTTCATCCAGTTTGAACGGTTTTATGATTGCTTCGATGAGTTTCATTACGCCTACCTCCTTGTGTGCGTCGCGTTTCTATATAGTGGGTTTTCAAACTCCTTGAAAAAGTCGGGGGAGAGAGGCACCTCCCCCCCGTATTGAAGGAGGTACAGCTAGGGAAGATTGAAATCCACCTGGGTGGTGAATGTCGGTTTGCCGCCGGGCAATGAACCGCCTTGCGGATTGTAGAAGGGGTTGTAAAAATCAACGCCAACCAGCAGGGACACGTTTTTGGAAAATGCCCACGAACCGCCAACGCTGAGGGCGCCGAGATAATTGTTACCGCCCTGGTAATCGACTGCCAACCAAAGCTTGTCGGAAATTTCACTCATGGTGCGATCCCAAGAGGCCAACACGCCGGCGTTGGTCTTTGTTCCCAGGTTTTTCTCCGCACCATTGTAGCCACCAACAGAGAGACGTCCGATGACGGGGAAGGTCTTGGCAATCAGTCCGTAAGCAACATTGGCCATGGTATTGCCGTTTGCGCCGCGGTCAAAAGTACCGATGCCGTACATACCGGCAGCAATGGCAGGCATTCCCTTGAACAATGCATCCTCTGGCATGCCACCTTTGAAATTGAAATATATCGGGTGCTGTGCCGCGGTATCGCCTGCGCCAAGGTTGTCGGTCATATAGTCGACACCGACTTCGAGCTTGAACTTTTCGAAGGGGAGCACACCGGTGGTCACACCGACATCATAGGTATTTGCGCCGGCATCGACTGCATCCGAGAAGCGAATGTAATTATCGATGCCAATGTTGACTTCCTTTAAACCTTTGACGTCTGTGGAAGGGATCCAAATTTGGGTGGAGGGGGTTGCCAATGCCGAACCACATGCTAAAACTACTACCGTACATGCTGCTGCCAGAATTCTTCCAAGTTTCATCTTTCCTCTCCTTTTCATCGTTGATTTTGAACGGTGATGGGATGAAAGCTTCTTTGGTTTCATCGTTGCACGTTCTGTAGAGTAGAATGTTGTTGGCCACAACTGAATGGAGGTTGATCGCCTCAGGAAGCACTTTTAGCACGGAGTGTGCCATAATTTATTTTGCCAATCATATCAGCGCATTATATTCGGTTTCAGGGATGGAGCAGCTTCAAAGCTGCCTAAAACATTTGTGATTGCCCACAAATTATACAGCCGATTTCCAGTACTGCCATTAATTGGCAACCGGCACAGGCAATAAAATCCGTGTAAGTTTGCGATTTCAGTAATGCTGGCAGCACTCTGCACAAAAATTATACACAAGCTGAAATATTTGACTTTGCGTGGTTTTTTCAGGTAGGTTATGCTCATCCAGATATCTTAACAGGAGGATTTCAATGACATTTGCGGCAAAGATCGGCGAAGTACCCAATTTCGGCAAAAAGGTTGTCACCGTGAACGGCCAGGAGGTCCTGCTGGTCAACATCAAGGGCACCATCTACGCCAGCGAGAATGAATGCCCGCACCAGGGAAGCCCACTGACCGCTGCCATGGTAAAGAACGACTTTATCTCCTGTCCGCGCCATGGCTACCGCTTCAGCCTTGTTGACGGCAGCTGCGGCGACCATCCCGAATGCACCCTTAAGATCTATCCGGTTCAACTCAGTGGAGACGACATCCTGATCGACCTGGGCTGATCCTATGCACCGCGTGGCGATTGGCCTCTTTGCGGCCGGCACAGTTACGCTTTCCGTTGCGGCGGCGGGCCATGCCCTGCTGGTCAAGCGCGATTCGCGCTCGGCCCTGGGATGGATGAGCCTGAATCTGACCCTGCCGCTCTTCGGGCCGTTCCTGTACTGGTGCCTGGGCATCAACCGCATCTCCCGCAGGGCGCGAAGCTGGAGCAAAAGCGGCCGCCGCATCAGCGGAGCGGAGATTTACCCGATCGACGACCCCGAGGGAGAGCCTGTCCAATTGCCGCCGGGTGCCAGCCACCTCTGCGACCTGCAAACCATCGCCGACCGGATAGTGCGCACCAGGTTGCGGGCAGGAAACCTGGTTACCCCGCTCATCGACGGCGAAGAGGCCTATCCGGTTATGTTGGCGGCCATCCGCCAGGCACGGGAAACCATCAACCTCTCCAGCTATATCTTCGATGCCAACGGCATCGGAGCCGAGTTCGTGGAACAGCTCCGGCAAGCCGAGAAACGGGGCGTGGCAGTGCGGGTGATCATCGATGCCCTGGGAGAGAAATACAGCCGCCTGTCGCCCCGCAAGGCCCTGGCCGGTTCACGGGTGCAACTGAAACGCTACCTTCCCCTGCGCCACGGCGCCTACATCAATCTGCGCAATCACCGCAAACTTCTGATCATCGACGGCCGCGAAGCCTACACCGGCGGCATGAACATCCGCAGTCGGCACCAGACCTCCCGCACTGCGCCGGCCGAGGCTATTCACGACATGCACTTCCGTATCCGGGGGCCGGTGGTCAACGACCTCCAGCGTGCCTTTCTGGAGGACTGGCATTTCGTAACCGGCGAACGGCTGGATGATCCGCTCTTTTTCCCGCAGGTGGAACAGCAGGGGGATTCCATCGTGCGCTGCATCAGCGACGGCCCTGACCGTGAATTCAGGAAACTGGAGCAGATCATCATGGGGGCGCTCTCCTGTGCCGATGAATCGGTTTTCATCATGACCCCATACTTCATACCCGACCGGCCCATGACGGCGGCACTGATCACCGCGGCCCTGCGCGGGGTGGACGTGCGCATCGTGCTGCCGGGCAAGAACAACCTCCCCTTCATCCACTGGGCCAACCGGGCCCTGCTGCCGGAACTGCTCGCCAACAACATCAAGGTCTATTACCAGCCGCCTCCATTTGTCCATACCAAGCTCCTGCTGGTGGACAATGTCTGGACCCTGATCGGTTCGGCCAACCTGGATGCCCGCAGCCTGCGGCTCAACTTCGAGCTGGATCTGAGCATCTTTGATGAGGCCTTTGCGGCCCGGATCAGACAGCATTTCAAGACCTCCCTGGCTGTATCCCGCAGGATCACCCGGACCGAACTCAAGCAGCGCCCCATGCCGATCAAGCTCAGGGACAACTTTGCCCGACTGTTTTCGCCCTACCTCTGAATCATAACTCTCCCTTCCCCTTTAGGCCTTTAGGCCCTGTGGGTCCCATGTGGCCTTTTATCTTAAGAGGCGTGACAAGTTCCTCTCCTTAAATTTATGGGATGCGGAGGAGGGGTCATGCGCCTTCAGCCTTCGGTTTTTAACCTTCCTCCTGCCAAACCGCTGTGCACTCATTTTAAGCACTGCCCATGAATTCGGCAGACAGCGCTGGCCCCGGCCCACTCCAACCTAATTCTGCGGCCAAATCCTTATCGTTTGTAACATGCCAGGATCACTTATACCCTCGTCCGACCTAAACAATTTTTTCATACTATTTTTAAGAATAGTATTACGATGGCACATCCATTGCTTGCCACCAAAGACAACGAAGGTCAAAGGCGACCGGCGCGAGCCGTCGCTTTTTTTATTGTCGCCGGCCAGTTTGATCTACCCATTTTAAACAGCAGAAGGAGGTATGGATGAAACTCAAGAATTTGGTGTTGGCGGCGCTGGCCATGGTGGTGCTCGGGCAGATCCTGACAGGCTGCAAGTCAGGCAACAAGGAAGCGCAGGAGAACAAAGATGGCAAGCCGGCTGTGGCCCAGGCCAAAGCACCCTTGCGCATCGCCTACAGCGACTGGCCCGGCTGGGTAGCCTGGGAGATCGGCATCCAGAAGGGATTTTTCAAGGAGGCCGGGGTGGACGTCCAGTTCCAGTGGTTTGAGTACGCCCCGTCCATGGATGCCTTTGTGGCCAACAAGGTCGATGCCGTGGCCATGTCCAACGGTGATACGCTGGTTAACGGCGCCAAGGGCAAAAAAGGGGTCATGATCCTGATCAACGACTACAGCAGCGGCAACGACATGATCGTGGCCCGCCCCGGCATCAAGTCCATCAAGGACCTGAAAGGGAAGAAGGTGGCCCTGGAAATCGGCCTGCTCGAACATCTCATGCTCAACCACGCCCTCAAGAAAAACGGCATGAAACCGGAGGACGTGAAGCTCATCAACACCCCCACCCACCAGACCGCCCAGACATTGGCCTCCGGCGATGTTGACGCCATCGCGGCCTGGCAGCCCAACTCCGGACAGGCCCTGAAAGCGCTGGACAGCGCCAAGGCCATCTACACCAGCGCCGATGCCCCGGGCCTGATCTACGACGCCCTGGTGGTCGATCCCCAGAGCCTGGCGGACCGCAAGGAGGATTGGCAGAAGGTGGTCAAGGTCTGGTACAAAATCATCGACTACATGAAGGACCCGGCCCACCAGAAGGAAATCCTGGATATCATGTCGGCCCGGGTCAATGTCCCGCCCGCCGAATACGCCACCTACATGAGGGGGACCCACTTCCTCACCCTGGCGGAAGAGCAGGTGGTCTTCAAGAAGGACAACAGCCTGAAATCGCTCTACGGCTCCTGCAAGAATGCAGACGAGTTCAACGTGGCCAACAAGGTCTATGACAATGCCCAGAATCCGGACGACTATATCGACGCATCATTTATAACCAACCTGAAGTAGCATGACCTCGTGAACGGAGAAGAGCAATGGCGCGCGCACGATACTTCATCATCTGGAAAGAGCTGGACCCGCGACGGCGCAGGGTCTTCCAGGTATTTTCCTTTATCATCCCGCTGGCGGTCTGGTCACTGGTAAGCTACTGCCCGGCGGTATGGCACCCGATGGTGAGAGTATCCGACCCGGGAAGCATCGGTCACTTCAGGGTCGATGCCATGGTCCAGAAAGGGGCCTTTTACCGGGAGAACGCCAAGGCCCTTGCCGAACACCGCAAACCGGCTCAGGGGGTGCTGGCCAATCCGGTCTACCTGCCGGCACCCCATGAGGTCGCAAAAAGTTTCTACAAGGCCTTTGTCACACCACCCAGACTGCCCGAAGAACCGTGGCTGCACGAAAGCCTGTGGCACAGCATCAAAATAATCATCTGGGGCTTCCTGATCTCATCGGTGATTGCCGTACCCCTTGGCATCCTTGCCGGCACCTACCGGATCTTCTCCTACATGACCGAACCGTTCGTGGAGTTTTTCCGCTACCTGCCGGCCCCGGCCTTTGCTGCCCTGTCCGTGGCGGTACTAGGCATCTACGACGGCCCCAAGGTTGCCATTATCGTAATCGGCACCTTTTTCCAGCAGGTGCTGATGATCTCCAACACCACCCAGAGGCTGGACCCGGCCCTGCTGGAAGCGGCCCAGACCCTGGGCGCCCGGGGCCTGAAGCTGTTCACGCGGGTGGTGATCCCGGGCATCCTGCCGGATGTCTACCGCGACATGCGCATCCTTCTGGGCTGGGCCTGGACCTACCTGATCGTAGCCGAGGTGGTGGGCAACAGCACGGGCATCACCTGGTTCATCAACCAGCAGGCCAAGTACCGCATCTATGACAACGTCTACGCCGCCATCATCATGATCGGCATTATCGGCATCACCACCGACATCTTCCTGGCCTGGCTCGGTTCCGAGCTGTTTGTCTGGAAGAGCCGCAAGAGAAGCATCCTATCCCGCTTGCGAACGGTTTACACCACTTCCAGGACCGAACCGGAAACAGCACAGGTGTCCCATGACAATGCATGACGTCTCACTTCCCAGCTACCTGGAGCAGAGCCCGGAGGTCAGCGCCCGCTTCCGGCGGATTGCGGAGCGGCCGGTAGTTTTGAAAGTCAACCGGCTCGGCAAGACATTCGACGGCGTCAAGGGTCGTATCCAGGCCCTGCACGACATATCCTTCCAGGTGCGCCGCCGCGAGTTCATCAGCATCATCGGCCCGTCCGGCTGTGGCAAATCCACGCTGGTCAGGATCCTGGCCGGGCTGGATGACCACTCCGCCGGCGAGATCCTCCTGGACGACAGGGAAGTAACCGGGCCGGGCCGGGATCGCGGCATGGTCTTTCAAGGCTATACCCTCTTCCCCTGGCTGACCGTGTTGAAGAATGTCATGTTCGGCCTGGAACTTTCCAACAGCTCCAACGGCATATCCGGCGTATCCGCCGAGCAGGAGGCCCGGGGCTGGATCGAGATGGTCGGCCTGGAGGCCTTTGCCGATGCCTATCCCCATGAATTGTCCGGCGGCATGAAGCAGCGCGTGGCCATTGCCCGCGCCCTGGCCAACCGGCCGCGCATCCTGCTGATGGACGAGCCGTTCGGGGCCCTGGACGCCCAGACCCGGGCCAAGATGCAGTCCTATCTGCTGCAGATCTGGAAAAACGTGGACATCACCATCCTTTTCATTACCCATGACCTGGAGGAGGCCATCTACCTCTCCGACCGGATCGTGGTGCTCAAGGCCAACCCCGGTGAAATCCAGGAGGTAATCGAGGTGCCGGTGGAACACCCCCGCTCCCCCGAGCAGTTCCTTTCCCAGGAGTTCCTGGCCACAAAGAAGCGCCTGGAGGAGTTGATCCACCCGGCCAAGGATGCCGAAGACATGCTCCCCATCATCAGGATGACCCAGGTGGGGGACGACGTATATTGATTCAATTAAGACTGAAGGTAGAAGGCTGAAGGATTAAAACCTTCGGGCTTCAGTCTTCAGCCTCAGACAGTTTCGTGCAAAGGACACAACAAATTATGAAAAAAAGCCAAGGCATCAAGAGAATCTGCATCGCCTTGCCGGAATCGCTGGCGGACGAACTTGATCTGGTGGCAGCCAGCAGCAGCTTTCCGAACCGTAGCAACGCGGTCACAGAAATGCTGCGGGACGCGCTCATCTCCAGGCGGGAGAAACTCAACCTGCGCGAGGTGATGGCCGGAAGCATCACCATCTTCTACGACGAGTCGCGCAACCAGATCCAGCAGCGCCTGGCAGAGATACAGCGGTCCTATCTCAAGGAGGTGGTCAGCTCTCTGAACGTCATGCTGGAGAACAACTACCGCATGGAGGTCTTCATTGTCCAGGGACCGGTCTACCGCCTGCAGGGGTTGTCCCAGGAACTGGTGGCCTGCAAGGGGGTCGAGACCGGCAAGCTGACCCTGACCGGCACCACGCTGCCGCCGCTCCATGCCCGCAAGAAACAGAAACAGGAGAACATGCCATGAATATTAACCAAGACCAGATCCTCTTCGAGGAGATCATGCCCGGCGGCTGGAACCGGTCCCATATTCTCAAGGCGGGCACGGCCCTGCGCATAACCGACCTGGAAGGTGGCGCCAATGTATCGGCCATCTTCTACAACGCCAGGAACACCACGGAACGCTACAACATGCCCGACACCCTCAAGGCCCAGTTCATCTCCTGCATTGCCAAGGGGTGCGTCTGCTACTCGGACATGGGGCGGGTCCTGGTCTCGGTCATCGACGACAGTTGCGGCTGGCACGACACCATCAGCGGCGTCTCCAACGCCATGACCAATCAGCGCAAATACGGCCTCAACCCCTACCAGGAGGCACGCAACAACTATTACCGCAACGGCCTCGACTCGCTGCTGCTGGAACTGGCCAAGCACGGCCTGGGAAAACGGGACCTGGTGGCCCCTGTCAACTTCTTCACCAAGATCGGCGTGGACCAGGAAGGGAACATGGCCCATGTCCCGGGCAATTCAAAACCGGGTGACTACGTGGACCTGCAGGCCGAGATGGACATCCTGGTGGTGCTCTGCAGTTGCCCCCATCCGCTGGACCCCAACCCGGAGTATGCGCCCAAACCGGTCAAACTGACCGTCTGGCGCTCGGCCATCGTCCCGGAGGCAAACCCCTGCCGCTCCTACTGCCCCCAAAACGAGCGTGGATTTGTCAATACAGCGGAGTACCGGTTGTAATCAAGATAACACCCTCCCCTTCAAGGGGAGGGTTGGGGTGGGGATGGGGTCCGTAGGGCAAACCACGCGCCGGTCATGAATCGGGAGCTGCAATCCCCCATCCCCCTCCTGACCTCCCCCTTGAAGGGGGAGGAACAAAAAACATGCCGAAAGGAACCGACCATGACCATAGCGACTCTGAAAGAAAGTACGCTGGACCCTGCCCGGGCCGTCTACGACGCCGTGCTGCCGGCCGGCGAGCACTGGATCCATCCGATAAAAAAGGGGCAAACCTTCCGGATCGTTGACCTGGAGGGGAACCAGGCGGTGGACACGATCTTCTACAGCGCCCGGGACTACAGCGAACGCTACAGCGCCGTGGATACCATCCGGGAGCAGGGGAACGTCTACCTCTCCACCGGTTCCCGCCTGCTCTCCTCGGAGAGCAACACCATGCTGACCATTACGGCCGATACCTGCGGCCGCCACGACACCCTGGGGGGCGGCTGCTCCGCCGAAAGCAACTCGGTCCGCTACCCGCGCGAGAAGCGCTACATGCACAACTGCCGCGACAGCTTCATGAAAGGACTGCTCCAATGGGGCCAGGGCATGGACAAGAGGGAGATCACCCACAACATCAACTTCTTCATGAACGTGCCCATCTCGCCCGACGGCAAGTCCACCTTTGCCGACGGCATCTCCGAGCCGGGCAAGTACGTGGAGATGCGGGCCGACATGGACGTGATCTGCCTGATCTCCAACTGCCCCCAGCTCAACAATCCTTGCAATGCCTATAATCCCACCCCGGTCCGCCTGCTGATCTGGGACTGATATAAGGACCCATCATGTTCACCAAAGTGCTCATAGCCAATCGCGGCGAGATCGCCTGCCGTATCATCAGGACCCTGCGCAGCATGGGGATCGGTTCGGTGGCGGTCTATTCCGAGGCCGATGCCGACGCCCGCCATGTCATCGAGGCCGACGAGGCCGTCTGCCTGGGTGAATCAGCGCCGGCCACCAGCTACCTGAATGGTGCCAAGGTCCTCCAGGCAGCCAGAGAATACGGCGCCCAGGCCATCCACCCCGGTTACGGCTTCCTCAGCGAGAACCCGGAATTTGCCCAGGCCTGCCAAGGGGCGGGCATAGCCTTCATCGGCCCGTCCGCCGAGACCATGCGCGCCTTTGGCCTCAAGCACCGCGCCAGGGAGTTGGCCGAGCAAAGCGGCGTACCGCTCCTCCCGGGCAGCGGCATCCTGGGGGATGCCGGCCAGGCAGCGAAGCAGGCGGCCAAAATCGGTTATCCGGTCATGCTCAAGAGCACAGCCGGCGGAGGCGGCATCGGCATGGCCCTCTGCCGGGACGAGGAGGAACTGCTCACCTCCTTTGCCGGCATCGAACGGCTGGCCCGCAACAACTTCAAGGAATGCGGCCTGTTCCTGGAGAAATACGTAAGCCGCGCGCGCCACGTGGAGGTGCAGATTTTCGGGGACGGCCGGGGCAACGCCATCACCCTGGGAACCCGGGACTGCTCCATGCAGCGCCGCAACCAGAAGGTGATCGAGGAAACCCCGGCGCCTGGGCTTGCCACGGCACAGGTGGAGCAGATATGCACTGCGGCGCAACGCCTGGCAGAGGCGGCCAGGTACGAGTCGGCCGGCACCGTGGAATTCGTGCTGGACGCGGACAGCGGCCAGTTTTACTTCCTGGAGGTCAACACCCGCCTGCAGGTGGAGCACACCGTCACCGAGGAGGTGCATGGCATCGACCTGGTGGAGTGGATGGTGCGCCAGGCCGGCAACGACCTCCCCCCCCTGGCGGAACTGGCGCCCACTGCCAACGGTTGCGCAATGCAGGTCCGCATCTACGCCGAGGACCCGGGCAAAAACTTCCAGCCCTGTTCCGGCATCCTGACCGACGTCCGCTTTCCCGCCGGAATCCGCTGCGACGGCTGGGTCGAGCGGGGTACAGAAGTCAGCGCCTATTACGACCCGCTCCTGGCCAAGGTCATTGTCAGGGGCAAGGACCGGAGCGAGGTGCTGGAGCGGATGGGCCAGGCCCTCGCGGAAACCCACCTGGCAGGGATCGAGACCAATCTGGGCTATCTCGGCCAGATCATCGGTGACAGCCGCTTCAGGGCCGGCGACGTCTCCACGAAAATGCTCGAAACCCTGGTCTACCGCGCCGCCACCATCGAGGTGCTGGTAGGCGGCACCTGCAGCACCATCCAGGACTATCCGGGCCGCACCGGCTACTGGGAGGTGGGGGTGCCCCCTTCCGGGCCCATGGACCACCTGAGCTTCCGCCTGGGAAACCGCCTGCTGGGCAACCCGGAACAGGCCGCCGGCCTGGAGATGACCATCATCGGCCCCACCCTGGCTTTCAACGCCGACAGCGCCATCTGCCTGACCGGCGCCCCAATGAAGGCCACCCTGGATGGCGCGGATATCCCATACTGGAGCGTGGTACCCGTGAAAAAGGGTGCCATCCTGAAGATGGGCGCCGTTGCCGGGGCGGGCCAGCGCAGCTACCTGACCATCCGTGGCGGGTTTGACGTCCCGGACTACCTGGGGAGCAAGGCCACCTTCACCCTGGGTGAATTCGGCGGCCACGGCGGCCGTGCCCTGCGGGCCGGCGATGTGCTCCGCTTCTTTCCGGCCGAGGCAATGCCCGTGGAAGCGACACTGGCCGAAGCGCTCCGGCCGGTCCTGGACAGCCGCTGGGAGATCGGCGTGCTCTACGGCCCCCACGGCGCGCCCGACTTCTTTACCGAGCAGGATATCGAGACCTTTTTCGCCGCCGACTGGGAGGTGCACTACAATTCGGCCCGCACCGGGGTCCGCCTGATCGGGCCGAAACCGGACTGGGCCAGGCAGGACGGCGGCGAGGCAGGCCTGCACCCCTCCAACATCCATGACAACGCCTATGCCATCGGCACCGTGGACTTCACCGGCGACATGCCGATCATCCTGGGTCCCGACGGCCCGAGCCTGGGCGGCTTTGTCTGCCCGGCCACCATCGTGCAGGCCGAGCTCTGGAAGATCGGCCAGTTGAAGCCCGGCGACCGGGTCCGCTTCCGGCGCCTTTCCCAGCAAGATGCGGAGACCCTGGAACAGCACCAGGAAGAAGGGCTACGGACTCTGACTCCGTCACCCCTGCCCCAATTGGACAGTGCCGGGGAAGCGGCCGCAACCAGCCCCATCGTCCATGTCCTGCCCGCCGTTGGCGAGCGGCCCGAGGCGGTCTGCCGCCGTTCCGGCGACAAGTACCTGCTGATCGAGTACGGCCAGCCGCGCATCGACCTGAACTACCGCTTCCGGGTCCATGCCCTGATGGAGTGGCTGCGGCAGAACGTAACGGCCGGGATCATCGATCTGACCCCGGGCATCCGATCGCTGCAGGTCCATTACGACAACCGCCTCCTGGGGCTGGACACCCTGATCGCCCGATTGGTGGAGGCGGAGGAGGCCATCCCCGCCCTGGACGACCTGACCGTCCCTAGCCGCATCGTGCACCTGCCCCTCAGTTGGGACGACCCGGCCACCCGCCTGGCCATTGAAAAATACACCCAGTCGGTGCGGCCGGATGCCCCCTGGTGCCCCAGCAACATCGAGTTCATCCGCCGCATCAACGGCCTGGGATCGGTGGAGGAGGTGCAGAATATCCTCTTCAATGCCAGCTACCTGGTCATGGGGCTGGGTGACGTCTATCTGGGCGCGCCGGTGGCCACCCCCCTGGACCCACGGCAGCGGCTGGTGACCACCAAGTACAACCCGGCTCGCACCTGGACCCCGGAAAATGCCGTCGGCATCGGTGGTGCCTACCTGTGCGTCTATGGCATGGAGGGCCCCGGCGGCTACCAGTTCGTCGGCCGCACGGTGCAGATGTGGAACCGCTATCGCCTGACCAGCCGCTTCGAAGCGGACCGGCCATGGTTGCTGCGCCATTTCGACCAGCTCCGCTTCCATCCGGTCTCCCACGACGAGCTGCTCCGCATGCGGCGGGGGTTCATCAACGGCACCTTTGACCTGCAGATCGAAGAGACCAGCCTCAGCCTGCGGGATTACCACGCCTTCCTGGCCGAGCACGCCGGGGAGATCGGCGCCGCGAAACAACGCCAGGCCGCGGCCTTCGAGGCGGAGCGCCGCCGCTGGGAAGAGAGCGGCCAGGCCCATTTCGTCTCCGAAAGCGCCGACACCATGGAGGCCCAGGAAGAAGGCGCGGTCAGCGCCGGCTGCGAAGCGGTTTCCTCGCCCCTCTCGGGCATGGTCTGGCGAATAGTTGTCCAACCTGGCGAGAGCGTGCAGGAAGGAGACTGCGTGGTTATCATGGAGAGCATGAAGATGGAGACCGCCATCACCGCCACCTGCGCGGGGACCGTGGAGCAGCTTCTCTGCACGGAAGGGACCTACCTCAACGCCGGCCGCACCCTGCTGAGCATCCGGCCGAATGATCATCAAGCATAGGTTTGTTTTTAAGTCCCCTTTTTCAAAGGACTTAAAGGGTCTAAAGGGAATTTTCCCCAACCCTTGATGACCATCGCCACGCTTCTGCAACAAATACAAAAATGACGAATTGGTTACTCACGGGACGGCGCAACGAACGCGACGAAATTCAGATGCATAAAAAAATGTTAGCTACAAATCAATCCGGTGAATAGCTTTGATTGAATAATTGCATGGTTTTCCGTCGCGTCGTCGCGTCGTCGCGTGAAACAGCTTTTTGAGTAGCATTTGAACAGAGGGAGGTCCCCGATGAACATAGCCACGCTTCGGCAACAATACAAAAACAGCCAGTTGACGCCGCGAGCCATGATCGACGACGTGCTGGCGCGGATCGCGGCCAACAGGGATTCCAATGTCTGGATTCACCTGCTGCCGCCAGAAGAGCTCTACGCCCATGCCGACCGTCTGGCCGGGCAGTCGCCCGACGACCTGCCGCTCTACGGCATCCCCTTTGCCATCAAGGACAACATCGACCTGGCCGGGGCGCCCACCACGGCGGCCTGCCCGGATTACCGCTACGTCCCCGAGCAATCGGCCTTTGTGGTGCAGCGCCTGATCGCCGCCGGCGCCATCCCCATCGGCAAGACCAACCTGGACCAGTTCGCCACCGGCTTGGTGGGGGTGCGCTCCCCCTACGGCACGGCCCGCAATCCCTACAGCAGCGAGCATATCCCCGGCGGCTCCAGCTCCGGCTCGGCCGTGGCAGTGGCCGCCGGAGAGGTGTGCTTCTCCCTCGGCACCGACACCGCCGGGTCAGGGCGGGTGCCGGCGGCCTTCTGCAACCTGTTCGGGGTCAAGCCGACCCGGGGTCTGCTCAGCACGGGTGGCGTCGTGCCGGCCTGCCGCAGCCTGGATTGCGTCTCCATCTTTGCCCAAGATGGGGCAGATGCCGCCCTGGTACTGGAGGTCGCCCAGGGGTACGACCATGGTGACCCCTTTTCGCGCCCAGCCGAGGGAGTGGTTGATATTGAAGGCTATTCCTTTACCTTCGGCGTGCCCGGCCCAGGGGAGCTGGAGTTCTTCGGCAACAGCGACTACGAGCGACTCTTCCACCAGGCTGTTGCCCGGCTGGAGCAGCTTGGCGGCAGGAAGCTGGAGATCGATTTCCGCCCCTTCCTGGAGGCTGCCCGCCTGCTCTACGAAGGACCATGGGTGGCGGAACGCTACGCCGCACTCCAGGCGTTCATCGAGGCCAAGCCTGACGCCTTCTTCCCGGTCACCCATGAGATCATCTCCAAAGGAATCAATCCCACGGCCGTGGACGCCTTCAAGGCCATGTACCGTCTGCAGGCGCTGCGCCAGGCAACTGCCGCGGTCTGGGACGATATCGACCTCCTGGTCACGCCGACGGCCGGCACCATCTACACGGTTGCCGAGGTGGCGGCCGACCCGATCCGGCTCAACTCCAACCTGGGCTATTACACCAACTTCATGAACCTGCTGGACCTGGCGGCCCTGGCCATCCCCGCCGGCTTCACCCCGGCCGGGCTCCCCTTCGGCATCACCCTGGCCGCACCGGCTTTTTCCGATTCATTCCTGTTGCGGATTGGCGAGCGTTTCAGCAGCGACATCGGGAGGCAGCGCCAGCTGGTGGCGGTCTGCGGCGCCCATCTGCGCGGCCTGCCCCTTAACCGCCAACTGCTGGAACTGGGGGGGAGCTTGGTATGCGAGGCCAGGACCTCGACTCACTACCGGCTCTTCGCCCTTGATACCACTCCCCCCAAGCCGGGGCTGTTGCGCAGCGCCCAAGGGGGCGCCCCCATCGACCTGGAGATCTGGGAACTGCCCGCTGCCGGGTTGGGGTGCTTTCTGGCCGCCATCCCCGCACCGCTGGGGTTGGGCAAGATCGAACTGGAGGATGGCGGGATGGTGACCGGTTTCCTGGTGGAGGCGAACGCCGTGGAACAGGCCCGGGAGATTACCGCATTCGGCGGCTGGAAGAACTACCTGAAAGGCTAATCGAACTAAATTAGCCTGCAATGGCCCCTTTGTAAGAATTTGTAGCCGAGCCGGTTGGTGAATATTTCCCCGAAAATGCCTTACTGTGACATCAATTGCCGCAGGCGTTCTGGCTCTTCCCCCAGCCAATCCGGGTTCCGAGCGGTGCCGTCGAAAATGGAAGTGGTCTTGAACGGCTCGAACTCGCCCTGCGCGGCCGCCTGCGCGGTCTTTGCCAGTAACGCCTCCACCTCCTGTATGCCCAGCGGCCGGAACGTCCGCACCGCCCGGCAGGCCTGGTCGAGAATATCCATGCCGTCGATCCCGGTTATGACAACCGAGGTGGGCAGATTCAGGGCATAGTGCAGGCACTCCAGCGGAGTCACCTTGTTAGACCTGAGGATAATGCCGTTGGCCATGCTCTTCATGCCGAGGATGCCGATATTCTGCCTGACCAGCTCCGGCACCACCAGTCGTTCGAAACTCCGGTAGTGCGCGTCCATGACGTTCAGCGGCATCTGGACCGTGTCGAACCTGAACCCGTGATCCGCCGCCACCTTGAGCATGTGCAGATGGATGTTCGGGTCCTTATGCCCGGTAAAGCCGATATAGCGGATCTTCCCCGCTGCCCTGGCCTCCACGAGCGCCGCATGGGCCCCCTCCTTGTCGAAGATCCTGTGCGGGTCCTCATAGCGCAGGATCTCATGGTGCTGGACAAGGTCTATCATATCAACCTGGAGGCGCCGCAGCGATTCATCTATCTGCCTGGCCGCCACCCTTTTCGTGCGGCCGTCGATCTTGGTCATCAGAAATGCCCTGTCGCGGTAGCCGTCGCACAACGCCTTGCCCATGCGGATTTCGCTGGCGCCCTCGTTGTAATCCCAGCAATTGTCCATGAAGTTGATGCCTCGATCGATGGCGGTGCGTACGATGCGGATGGCAAGCTGCTCATCCACCTGCCCGAGGCCCAAGTGCCAGCCGCCGACCCCAATCGCCGACACCTTCTCTCCGGTACTGCCAAGTGTCCGGTACAACATTTCCGCTGGTGATGTGCTATCCGGCATAGCTTTCCTCCCTGTGATGACATTGAGACGACATGGTGGCAAAAGCCCGGCCCGGCCCTGTTTGAGAAGCATGCTTTCTCCACCGGAATCGCCGGCAGTGCTGAACTGCTTTCTTAATCTACTACAACACATCCCGGGAAAGTCAAACAGGGGCCTTTCTTGCTTTTCGGCCATGTCAATCGTATACTTCGGTCAGGAAAAATCGAGGTGACAGCATGGCAGCGATGGTAACGGGATGAAAAAGCGAAAAGAGAGCATGACGATCATCGCCCGGCAGGAACATGGGATCTCCCGCAAGATCATGAGCCAGAACGCCCTGCGCATCCTCTACCGCCTTAAAGACAACGGCTTTGTCGGCTATCTCGTGGGCGGCTGCGTGCGCGACCTGCTGCTGGGACGGGAACCGAAGGATTTCGACGTGGTTACCAACGCCACCCCTGGCGAGATAAAGCGGCTGTTCCGCAACTGCCGTCTTGTGGGGCGGCGCTTCCGCCTTGCCCACATCCACTTCCAGGGTGAGATCATCGAGGTGGCCACCTTTCGGTCCCAGGCCTCCAACGAGCCGGAGCCGGACGCAAAGGAAGCGGACGAGGCGGAACTCAGGCAGCGGCACCCGAGGATGTTGAAGGACGATGATGGCATGATCCTGCGGGACAATGTCTTTGGCACCCCCGAAGAGGATGCCCTGCGCCGCGACTTCACCGTCAACGCGCTTTCCTACAATATCGCCGACTTCTCGATCATCGACTACACCGGCGGCCTCGCCGACCTCAATGCCGGCATCATCCGCACCATCGGCGATCCCGATGTCCGCTTCCAGGAAGACCCGGTACGGATGCTGCGGGCGGTGCGCTTTGCCGCCCAGCTCGGCTTCACCATCGAAGAGCAGACCCGGAGGGCTCTGGTCGCCGCCGCCGACACCATTGTCAGGTCGGCGCCGCCCCGCCTCTACGACGAGATGCTCAAGCTCCTCCTCTCGGGGGAAGGGGCCAAGTGCTACGATCTCCTTCGTCGGACCGGGCTCTTTGCAGCGCTATTTCCGGCCTTCTCCAGTTGGCTCGACGCAGAAAGCGACGGTTTCCCCCACACCCGCTTCGGAGAGATGCTCGGCTATGTCGATTCCCGCACCCAGCAGGGGGACAAGGTCTCTCCGCCGCTCCTCCTGGCTCTCCTGTTCGGCCAGTACATCGATGAAAAAGCGGAGCGCTTCCGCCGCCAGGGCAGCCCCTGGCAACAGAGCGTTGATGCCGCGGTGGCGGAGTTCATGGGTGAAACCTGTCCGATAGTCATGATCACGAACCGCGTGGGGATCGCGCTCCGCGACATCATCAGCCAGCAGATGCGCCTGAAAAAGATCCCCGGACGCCGACCGGAGGCATTCACCGCCCGTCACGATTTCACCGACATCATCCAATACTGCCGGATCACCCGGGGCGACAAAAAAGACGTCGCCAAACAGCTCGACTGGTGGGCGGCCCAGGCACAGCAACAGGGACCGGTGCCGGTGCCTGCGGAACTCACCGAAGAAACCAATGCGCCGCACCGGAAGAGAAGGAGACGCCGGCGGCGAAAGCCAAATGGGAAGAGCGGGATGGAAGGGATGTAGCCGGAACTCGACCAGCCGGTCCGGAAGAAATGTTCCATTTGGGTAGATCACCGGTTCACGCGCATGCGCGCGTGAACCGCTCAACAACAAGTTAGGACAAAGGAGAAAATGTGTTCGGTTTTGGGAAGAAAAGGAACTATGAAGAGCGAATAAGATCAGCTCTGAGTAGAGGCGACTTCAAAGAAGCGGAAAGAGTCGCTCGCGATGCTTTTGCAGACACCAAATCAGAAGAACATATATTAGCCTGGGTTGGCGCAGCTATGTACGAGCAGGGCATAGATTCGGCGCTGGACCTTTTAGAAGTCTTTGTAAACCGTTACCCTGATTCTCTCCATCTCCCGCGAGTTTACCTCGCTGATGTGCTATCGCGCGCCTCACGATTTGATCAAGCAACCAATCAAGCTCGATGTTATTTACGGTTAGCCAAAGATGCCGGAGTTTTTCCTGATCTAGGAACAAAACGTATCATCCAAGACGGCGTTTCTCGATCGTTCTTACTTCTGACATCTGCCTATACCACCCTTGGGGCTCGTTCCTATAGTAGAAGGGCACTTGAATATGGGCTTCAGTATGAGCTAGCAGCAAAGTGGAAAGAGATGATAAATAATGAGCTGAACCAGCTTGAGCGCGAACTGCAAACCTCAGAGAATAAACAACGAGATTTAAAATGGGAGAAGCTGTTTTCATCAGGACTTGAGGCCGATGATTTGTACAAGCAATGCATTGACAGCGGATTTCCAATAATGGCAAAGCGGGTAGATTTACTCGAAGGGAATTTTAGATTCAATGCTGCGTTTAAGGTTGATCTTCAGGAGATGTTCTTCCTCGTGCTTGAAACAGAGGGTAAAGAGTACCTTTTAAGATAAGAACAGTCCTAATCCGCCAGTAGACGCGGACGCGCCCAAAAGACCGGCGCGCCGATCACTGGCAGCCCCGTTGGCCTAATAATGGAGGAACTTTGCAAGGAACAATCGCTCAACTACTGTGCCTTACGGCGCATGGAAATAGTTTTCTGGCCGGGCACTCTTTGGATGAATATTTCCCTGATAACACGACGTTTAAGTTCTGCAAATATGTTAAATTTGTTGATCTTGAATCGGACAGTTCTGGCTGGACAGAAAAACAATATGCAGACACCCCCCTTGATTGGTTGGATCAAATTCAATCTGAAGGAGTTTTTCAGTTACGGGCTTGGCACTATGGAAGCAAACAAGAAGGAATTTCAGACCAGATGTCAGTTGGGTTTGTTGGTGGAGGTGGTCGCTGGCTCATTGAATGTGTAAAAGCCATGGCATCAGACTTCTGGGAGGCGCGGTGGGAGGTCGGAGATAAAGACGACCCAGACCAGAATATCTGGAATGTTACCTACGGTCGAATAGCGAGAAATGCAAAACAAGAAAAAATCAATCTTCCTTCAGTCAGCCACCTGACAACCGAATTGAAGACCGTTTTGGGTGAGATTTACTCGTTTGCCAATAAAAATGGCTGTGAAAACTTTGGAGTATGCTTTGCCAATGGGATAAATGCTTTATCTGTAGAGCCCAAAGAAGCAAAGGGATACAGAATTAGTCCTGCTGGTCATCTAAAAATTGAATCTGATCAACTTATCAATGCATGCCAAGCTGCATGGGTATTCGGTGGGATGGGATCTTGGAATGACTTGGGGTTTAATGATGAGGCAATTAACAAGGAATATGAAGAACTATCTGAAAAATTGTTTAATCTAATAAATGTATCGCTTATGGCGGCTGTTAATTCATCATTGGACAGTGCTCCAAGAAAAATATTAGACGCAGCAGAAAGAAAAAATCTAAAGAAAATTGGCAAGGAATTAATAGAGAAACGTTCACAAGAAAACCGTGAAAAGTTAAGGGAACGCAACCCTTTTCCAATAACTGATCCTAGATGGGCAAAAAATTTAAAAGAAGAATATTACAAGAACCGGACATTTAGGCAGAACAAATCGGAAGTGCTTATTGTGGCCGATGTTATTAAAGATGCTTATATCGAGGTTATAGATACAGATATTTCAGAAGGTCTGGTTCCAATGCCAAATTGGTATTTACATTGTCTGAAATGCCAGAACCTTGTTCCTACAGACACAACTTGTGACAATTCATGTTCCTGTGGAGCAGTTGTCTTTATTCCTGAAATAAGGTTTTTACAGTTACCGCCAAAGGAAGAGTATCAAATCGTAAAATTAATTGGTAAAGGCTCAATTCTTCCAGATACTTCAAAGAAACCTTGGTGGAAATTTTGGTAATTGGCCAACAACTCGGCGGCAGACGGTCTCCGCTGTCGCTCCGCCGCTGCGCCTCGGCGCCGTTGGTCGCTAAAATAATGGAGGATGAGTTGGAGAACAAGCCGAAGATACTTCTTGTTGATGATGATGATAATACTCTTGAACTGGGTAGACTTGTTCTATCACATGACAGCTACCAGATCTCTATAGCTTCTAATGGAGAGGAAGCTATTTCAAAAGCAAACAAAGAGGCTTTTGACCTTATTATATTGGATTACTCAATGCCGTCGATGAGCGGCTTAAGCGTATGCAAAATATTAAAAGCTGATCCGACTACAAAGGATATACCAATCATACTATGGACAGGTCATAGGGAAATTGAAATTCAAATCACAGCGTATGATCTTGGTGTAGAACATTTCATTACAAAGCCTTTTAACAACAGCATATTAAGGGCTCAAGTCAAAAATGCACTGAGAAAAAATGGATATAATTTTATGACGACTCAAGAAAAAATTTATATTCCAAAAGTGTTTATTTCCTACAAGTGGGAAAGTGATGAACACAATGATTGGGTTATGAAATTTGCGGTTGATCTTAGAAGTGCAGGAATCGATGCATCGTTAGATAGATGGGAAGTCCGTTACGGGGACTCTTTCACGGACTATATGACTTCAAAGCTGTCTGAAGCGGATGTGATGTTATTCATAATGACAACTGAGTCTGTAGCTGCAGTAGAAGCAAGTCATGAGAAAGGGGGTGCTGTCAAATTTGAAATGCAACTTGCTACTTCGCGTAGAATAGCCGGAGAGAATTTTCGCATTATCCCAATATATAGAGAAGGCAACAAAACAGCCGCTCACGTTAAAGACCACCGTTATGCTGATTTCAGAGATGACACTAAGTATGGAAATAATATTCAATTGCTAATATCAGACCTCTTAGAAAGTGGCTCATTGGCACCCCCAGTTGGGGTTAGAAAATGAAGTTTACAGTCACTTGAGTAACGCAAAAAGGGCTGACTTAGAGTCATAGCTTTAAAGTGGAATAATTTGAAAGTGCGATTCCCAATCGGGTAGCCGGGGGTTTTTCTCCCCCAGCCCCCACAC
>PJFB01000001.1 GCA_003574895.1 Geobacter sp. | reverse complement strand
TGGGAAAGTAGGTCGCCGCCGGGAATAATTATTAAAGAGCCTCAGCACATTCGTGCTGGGGCTCTTTGCGTCTGAAACATGTATAATTACGGAATCATCTATTTGTGTAAGGGCTAGGTTTCATGGGGAAGATCACCGCAGCCATTTAGTAATAATTGCGAACGGAGTCTTTTGAGTACAAGAAAGAGGTTTTGTTTGCCCTGCGGCGCTATAAAATATTAAATCCTAAAAGCTCTTCAAGCGAATCAATTATCTTATTTGCTTTCATAATATTATCACGTGGGTAGCTGTTGGTTATTGCCACGACCTTCAATCCGGCATTTATCGCTGCTTCAATACCGGCAGGTGTGTCTTCAATTGCAATGGTACTGTTTTGGGATATTGCTGACAATTGATTTGAATTGCGGAGCCTTTCGAAGGCGATACGATAGCATTCAGGATCTGGTTTGCTCTTGGTAACGTCGTCGGCTGTAATGATGATTTCAAAGCAGTCAGAAATGCTGAGTTGCTTAAGTATGGGCATTATATCTGAACGCAGGGCTCCGCTACTGATTGCAAGCGGAACATGTTTGTGGTGCAGATTTTTGATGAGGTTTGTCGCACCAGGGTAGGCGGTTATGCCCTCTTGAATTGTTTTCTGAAAGAAGTCAGCTTTCTTTGATATTAAGTTGTTAAGTACTGATGAACTGATAGTTTTGCCTTTGGCAGAGAAAGCCTCTATAAACGCATCGCGATCATCGAAACCCATGTAAATGTCGACATAATCCTGCCATGAATAACCTAGGCCCATAGGTTCGAGTAATTTTTGAAATGCCTTGTAGTGAATAGGTTCTGTATCAACTATCACGCCGTCAAAGTCAAAAATGATTGCATTTGCAGTTAAATCACCAGGGAAAATTACCATTTGCCCACCAATGACAAGCCAGCTAAGTCACTAGACGCCATCGGAACGAGACCTATTTTTGAGGGCGATGCATGGTAGTTGATAACTATCCGCCCACATAGTTCGCCTATGGCAGCACCTAAAATTACATCGCTGGCCCAATGTTTGTTTTGATACATGCGTGAAAACCCTACAAAGGTTGCTGTAGAATAATACAGTAATTTTGTGGATAGATGTTCTGAAGTAGCTGCCAGTATTGATGCAAGGGCGAAGGAACTGGAAGTATGCATGGAAGGCAATGAGTCGTAATCATTTTTGAAACTAAACGGTTTGAAATTCCCCTTGCCGCTGGTAGCGATCGGTCTGCCTCTGCCGCTGGCTTCCTTGATCAGAAAGCTGGATGCATCGGACAGAATCAGTGCCTCGCCGATCATTTCGCCGGTTTCTTTCCATTTTTGCGAGTCAGCCGCAATTCCACCTCCATATACGAGTGCCGCCAAGCCCAAGTGAATGAATGGATCGCCAACCAATGAACCAGCATCGGCGGATTTATCAAGGCTGGAGCTTTTTGTGTTTTGGAGTTTTGTTTGAATGTCCCTGTCAAATATGTAGGTTAAACCAATTGCTCCGGCAACACCAAGTGTAATTAAAAAATTGTTGTTCTCGATTTGAAATGGTGTTTCAACAAGATCTGCGGTTTCGCTGCCTAATCTTTGAAAGCCGCTATTTAGCTCGCCTCCAAGTGAAATGGTTTCTGAATCAGACGCATAGGCTGATGGGCTTAAAATTAAAAGTAAGAAATACAGGCTAAAGAGTACTATTTTCAATCGAGCCTCGCAAAATATAATTATGGTATTAGCTACTGTTTGAAATACGGACAATTCTATTTAATCGTATTTCTGAATTTGAATAGAGATTTCTTTATGTCTGATAATATTTGTGCATCTTCGGGTGAGAGTTTTGCCAGATATTCCTGTGTGAAAATAATGAAGATCGATATGAAAAAAGCGGTTATGGTCGATAAGATAACAATAAGTGCACGCTTGGGCTTGCTTTTCTTGAGTGGAACGACGGCATCGTCTAATACCTGTATTGTCGATGAATCTTTTGCTTCATTGAGCTTGGCTACTTCATACTGCTTGGCCAGTTGTTCGAATATTGCTTCCTGAATTTTAAGTTCCCTCAGTTTTCGTATATACTCCACTGCAAGTTCTGGCATGTTTCCTACTGCTGGCAAGATATCCGAACCGCCACTTCCACTCATGGTTGCCAATTGCCTTTTCTGTGCTGCAATGGCAGCTTTAAGCGTCTGCACTTGGCTGTTTTCGTCTGTCATATTATTGCGCAGGGATGCTAGTTGAACTTCTTTTGAAACAAGTTCCGCCTTGAGTTTTGCAATTCCTTCAATGGCCAGGGTCGCCTGTGAGTCGGCCTTGATGGTTTTATATTTTATCTGGAAGGATTTCATATCATTTTCGGCATTTTTAAGGTCCTGTTTGACCACTTCCAATCGCTTTTCCAGAAAAACTCGTTCCGAGCCTACTTTGGTCAAGTTCAACTGGATGCTGCGACGGCTTAGTTCGTTCACGAAGGTATTTGCCAGGAGTGCAGATTTGGCGGGGTCTTTGCTGTCTGCAGAAATCGTTATTATGCCGTCTTTAGCAGCCAGGAACTTTACCGTACCTTCCAGTCGTTTTCTTGTCTCATCAATGTTCTTGGATTTGAACTCCTTCTGTAAATCCAGTCTATTAATGACTGCGTCCGCTACCGACCGGCTCTTAAGGATACCCAGATACAGATCCGCTGATCCTCCCAAACCCATATTTCCCATCATACCGGCTAGGCCACCGGCTTGATTCAATAGCGCCGACAAGCCACCACCTGTATCTTTCTGAGGAGGGAGTATTTTTGCTGTTGCCGTATAGACATTCTTCAAGGTGAGGGAATACACGACAGACAGGATTACGGCTGTCGCGCATATCTTGATAATGACGTTTTTTCGCCGCACTATTACCCGCAACAATTCCAGCAAATTGATTTCCTGCTCATCAATGTCAGGGGTTTGGGATGTTGTATTCATGTTGATCCTGTCTATTTGAGGCCGACTAATGTGACACCTGCAGTTAAAGCTATTTGTGAGATGATAGTTGTAATGTCCTTGATTTCTCGCATCCATGCGATCCGTTCCAGCTTCTGCGGCACGACTAGCGTATCTCCTGGCATCATGAAAGTTGAATAAAAGCTGCCAAAAGACCAGCTGCGTGATTCGTCATTCCATTTGATGCCAAATGATGACTGCTGCTTGCTGAATACTGAACCATCGGCTCTTATGATGTACATATCAGATTCTTCGCCATCCCGTGTTGGGCCGCCGGCTTTGTTCAGGTAGGTTTCAACCGAAGAGTTGGCAGGTATATAGACAAATGAAGTAGGATTGTAAACTTGCCCCATTACATGAACTACGCTGGGCCGTGCCGGGATTTCCAAAGAATCCCCACCCTCAAGGTCCAGGTCATAACTGCTTTTCTGGAGTTCGTCCAGCTTGGATATTCTGATCACGACACGACCTTCTGCCCTGGACTTCTTTAGCACATCCAATTGTTTCAGTAAGCCATCCAATGCTGCCCTGGTGGCATCGGCTTCATCCTTCGAGGATGCGACTGACGAAAGGGCAGCCTGCTTCTGGTATATTTCTTTTTCTGTCCTGGCTATTATCTCGTCCATACGTTTCTGCTGCGCTTCTTTAACAGATTTTCGGGTGAATTTGGCACCAGGAAGAAACGCCTTGTCAGTATAGCCGCCGGCACGTTCAATTACGGAACTGATCTTTTCGCCCTTTGTAATTGCGTAAACTCCCGGGTACTTGAATTCGCCCTTGAGAGTGACAAATTTATCGGTTGCATCGAGCCAGTCGGTGATGCTTCTTACAGACAATGCATCGTCAGGTTGGAGAATTTTGTTGTTTTCAGGATCCCCAGCCATTGCTTTTTCCAGGTTTATGTTAATGTGTGAAGAAGTGGCATTTCCGTTGTGCAGGTTTACTCTGCTCAGCTCAGCCTGACCAAGCAGGGCATTACGTTTAAGGCTACCTGCGGCTGTCACCAAGTCACGGACTGTCATGCCCTGGAAGTAATCGTATGTCCCTGGATTTACAACTTCGCCGTTAATTGTAACAATGAACTTTTCCTGCATCTCCGCGCGGGAGAAAACCGTAATAGTGTCCTGCTCCTGAAGTGGAACATTGTCTTCTTTGCTCCCGTTCAAGGCCTTAAATAGATTAAACGTAAGTATTTCCTTGTGGTAGTCAGGAAGAGCCAATCGGGTGATTTCAACGGAATCAAGAAATGACTCTGGTAGTAACATGTCGAATCTGGGTATAATGTCAAGTACCCGCATCCCTTTACGGAACTGGTATTCGCCTGGTCTTACCACGTTTCCTTTCAGGCTCACGACCTGCTTGACTGCTTTTTGCACAGGGAAGACCTTGATCATATCGCGATCATAAATCTCATCTCCAACAGTGCTGTTTTCGATGTGCCCATCTTTGAGTGAATAATCGACAACTATCTTTGCCTTATTCCCAGAGAAGCGTTCAATCTGTATCCTGCCCATGTAAGCGCTGGCTGTTACGCCGCCAGCCATTGCAATAACCTCTGGGATTGTGGTTTTGCCGATGGTTTCATAAATTGCCGGACGTCTCACTTCACCTGCAACGGCTACGACTGGACCGACCACCGGCACAAAAACCGTGTCACCATTCTGAAGATGTATATCGTTTTTTCTATCACCTTTCAGGAGTATGTCGTACAAGTCGATTTCCACCGGGGGATTGCCGTTTCTGCTTACCTTGATGGTTCGCAATGAACCGTTTTTGGTCGGACCGCCCGCTGCTGAAAGGGCATTGATAACTGTTGCCAACGAACTGACCGGGTAGCTGCCTGGAAAGGTTACTTCTCCTACCACAAACACCTGGATAGAGCGTAACTTGCCAAGAGATACGTTGATTTCATAATTTTTGAAATATTGGCTAATGGATTTATTTATCAACGTCTTAACTTGATCGTATGTAACGCCCCAGACCTTGACCGCCCCCACTTTGGGGATTGTAATTTCACCGTTACGGTCGACGGTCAGGTCTAAGCGGTTGTTGAGGGAACCCCAGATAGTGATGTTAAGCACATCTCCCGGGCCAATAATATAATCGCCACCTACCGGTTGATTTTCCATGGAGGCTGCTAATTGGGTGCTGTTCTCGAAAAAATCGTAACCAAATTGTTTTAAATCCCTATTGAACGGCTCTGCCTCGTGTTTATCCGAAAGGGTAGTATTTTTTTTGGCATACAGTTTCTCCAGCGTTGAGCCGCCATGTTCATCATCGGGTACCGGTATTACTTTAAGTTCCTCTGATTTCAGAGTGACGATGTTGTCTTCCTCATTCTTACCGATGGTAGCTGACTGGTTATCATCGACCGGCACTTTGAAGTTGGTGGTAATCTGAATGAAATATACCTGTTGGTTTTTTAGGCCCCGCAAGGTATAGGAGGTGCCTTTACCAATTTTGATGCTGTTTTTGAGGTTGCCCGACTCTATTCCATAGTTGATGGTATAACGCTGATCTTCAAGATTGGAATTTGGAGGAAAGCCCAAAACCTGCCAGTTGAATTTTACCAGCCCATCACCTGGTTCCGCCTTGACGAGCATCTCGATCTTTTTCTTGTTTTTGGGGTGTGGTTTTTTGTCTGACAGGTTTAAATCGGTTTCATCTCTGTCTTCGAGGAACTTATTGATTTCGATAGGAGATACTTCACGAGAAGATTCGACTTTGGGCTTGGTTTCATTTTTATCTATCGGTGAGGCAGGTTGTGCTGGATAAATGTCGTCTGGTGCTGCCAAAGTATTTGAGGAGGCTAGTGCAAACAATAAAAATATGGCGAGCTGTACAACGATCATGAATCTGCCAAACATCCGGCTCTCCCTGAAACACATTGATATATTTTCAAAATTAAAATTTATAGCATCGAAAAGAGAATAATCAAATAAAAAATCCGATATAGAAGATCTATTTGATAAGTCCAATAACAGAACTGGGCGCCGTTGGAGATCAATTTTGCATGCGGTACAGTGGTTTTGTGATAATCTTCGCAATAGTGTTGTCTATAATCTGACAGTAAATACATGAGGACATTATGAACGGTGGCTTTCTTTCTAACATTTCAAGTGACTTGGTTGAGTCACTTTACGAGGAATGGTGTAAGGATGTTGACTCTGTGCCACGGGAGTGGCAGATTTTTTTTAGTGGTTTCGATCTGGGCAGCACAGAGTCGGACCATAGAGGCGTTGCATGGGACGATACTCTTGTCCTGAAGAATTCCGGCGTACAGTCGCTGATTTTTAGATATCGCAGTATCGGTCATTTATTGGCCTGCACTGACCCGCTTTCCCCCTGTCAGCTTGAACACCCACTACTGTCGCTCTCTGCTTTCGACCTTGATGAAAATGATCTTGATACAGTCTTTTCCACCCGCCGTTTCATTCCGCAACGTGCTACGCTGCGGGAAATACTGGCCACCATGAGGGAAACCTATTGTCGCGAGATAGGTGTTGAATTTATGCATATCCAGGAACCTGGAGAGCGCCAATGGTTGCTGGATCGGATGGAGCCATGCCGCAACCGCTTCGAGCTGACTGTCGCGGAACGGTTGCATGTTCTCGGTAAACTCCATGAGGCAGCCCTGTTCGAAGCCTTTTTGCATCGCCACTTTGTTGGCCAGAAACGTTTTTCCCTGGAAGGGGGGGAAATGCTTATCCCGATGCTGGATGCCGTTGTCAGGGGCTGCCCGGGGGCTGGCATCAGTGATGTGATCTTTGGAATGGCTCACCGTGGGCGTCTGAATGTAATGGCCCACATCTTTGGAAAGCCATATGAAGAAATTTTCGCCGAATTTCGCGATAACCTGGACTCCGGCCTGGTGGGTGACGGAGATGTTAAGTACCATAAGGGGTACTCCACGGATGTTGAACTTCAGGGCAGCAGACTCCACCTGACCCTTGCCGCAAACCCGAGTCACCTGGAAGCGGTCAATCCGGTTGTGGAAGGTAAATGCCGCGCCAGGCAGGACTGTTACTGCCAAAGAGATGTCAAATCGGTATTGCCTTTGCTGATACATGGCGATGCGGCTTTTGCGGGTCAGGGGAGCGTCATGGAAACGCTCAATATGTCACAGCTTGAAGGTTATCGGACTGGCGGAACTATCCATATTGTACTTAACAACCAGATCGGTTTCACGACATTGCCAAAGGATGCCCGGTCGACCTGCTACGCCACGGATGTCGCCAAAATGTTGTCTTGTCCTGTATTCCACGTGCAGGGGGAAGCGCCAGAGTCAGTGATGCACGTCGTTCGGTTGGCTTTGGAATATCGTCAGACCTATGGTCGTGATGTTGTAATCGAATTGATCTGCTACCGCCGTCATGGGCATAACGAGGGCGACGAGCCGGCGTTTACCCAGCCGGTTATATATCAGAAGATAGTTGACCGGCCACCGGTAAATCGGATTTATGCCGCTCATCTTGGTGAACAGGGGATAGCTAAATCATTGCTGACAGAGACGGAACAGCGTGTTGTTGAGCGTCTCGAATCATCCCTTAATAAGGAGTACCAGCAAAACCATGGCGGCTATCAGGGAATGTGGAGCGACATCAGCCGCGACTTTCTTGTTACCGGGGTAAAAACCTGCGTGCCTGGAGAGAAGCTATTGGCTCTTGCGCGGAGCATGGCCGATTTGCCAAGTACTTTTAACCCCCATCCCAAGATCTTGGTTATGATCCAGAAACGTCTCGCCGCGATTGTCAATGGAAGGGACATTGATTGGGGTAATGCCGAGACCCTTGCTTATGCCACGTTGCTGGACGAGGGTGTGTCGGTGCGGCTCTCGGGGCAGGACTCGCGCCGCGGCACCTTCAGTCATCGGCATTGCGTTTTGCACGATAACAATAATGACTCCACTTATATTCCTCTTGCCAGTACTGCTCGTCAAGACGCCCGATTCCATGCCTGGGACAGCCTTTTGTCCGAATTCGCCGTCCTCGGATTCGAGTATGGCTATTCCTTGGAAACTCCAAATGGCTTGACTATCTGGGAGGCGCAATTCGGTGACTTTGCAAACGGAGCCCAGGTGATCATTGATCAATTCATCACAAGTGGTGAATCCAAGTGGAACCGTGCCAGCGGTTTAGTGCTGTTGTTGCCACACGGTTATGAAGGGCAGGGTGCCGAACATTCCAGTGCCAGAATCGAACGTTATCTTCAGGTGTGTGCCCGTGACAATATCATCGTAACGCAGCCATCCACACCAGCCCAAATATTTCATTTGTTGCGGCGACAGATAAAACAGGCGTTCCGCAAACCCTTGATTGTCTTTACCCCAAAGAGCCTGTTGAGACATCCTCGCTGCGTTTCTTCGCTTGAAGAGTTGACCTCTGGCAGTTTTCAGGAGGTGATTCTTGATGTTGCTGATACAGCGAGAGTCAAGCGAGTTCTTCTTTGCAGCGGTAAGATTTACTACGATTTGATGGAAGAGCGTGGCAAACGACAAGACAGTTCAACGGCTATTGTCAGGATAGAACAAATCTATCCGTTTCCTGACGACATGATTGCTGCGGTGCTTGATCAGTTTCCAGCGGAGGTAGATTTGACCTGGGTACAGGAAGAGCCGGAAAATATGGGAGCTTGGCACTTTGTCAAAGCCAAGCTCTCAAAACGGTACAATAATATACACGTCATAGGGCGAAGTGAAGACTGCTGTCCGGCTGTCGGATCACACCATCTTCATAACAAGGAGCAGGCAGCGCTTATAAAAATGGTTTTTGACGGTTAAACCAAGGGTTAAGCCTTGGTTTAATACGGTTGACAAGATGTTCCTACCTGTGTAATTAATGCAATAATTGCCTTAAAG
Source organism: Geobacter sp. (assembly GCA_003574895.1). GTDB lineage: Bacteria > Desulfobacterota > Desulfuromonadia > Geobacterales > Pseudopelobacteraceae > JACPFJ01. Next base: position 687,872 of record PJFB01000001.1, on the reverse strand, counting down.
GGATTTCATGCTCAACCTCCTATTCATATCAAATAGTCCCAAGACTGAATTCATTATTAATGCCCTTCAGCCGCAGCTCAAGGTGAAAATCGATGCTGTTGCCGACTTTGATCAGGGTTTGAAGGCTGTTTTTGAAAAACGGCCGGCAACAGTCATTATTCAGGAACAAATTGCAGGTGTTACAGGTGAGAGTGTGGCCAGGCACATACAAATGCTGCTTGGCAGTGGAGCACCCTCATTTATCATGATCCACGAAGGCAATGCGCGGATAAAGCCGATCAAGGGATTGTTTGAGCATCTGATCGATTTGACCCAGACCGATGTCAAGCTTGTTGAAGATATTCTGGTAATACTCAAATCGATGCTTGGTCCCGAATGGGATAAAGCCGTCATAACACCAAAGCTTGATCCGGCCGCAATTGCCGCTTCAATTGCTGTTCCCGAGGAAAACAGGGACAATGCCGATAAGCTGGTGGATGACTTTCTTACCGATCTGGAGGATGCCCATACTAATTGGCAGGAAAAGGATAACCGGAATTTTGATAAAGCCGAATCTTCCACCGACGAGTTGGCCAGGTTGCTTGTTGAAACGGCCAATAGTGGCAAATCGCAACAAAAGTCGGCAGCAACCATGCAATCGAGTCAACCTGGCGGGCCCGGCGAGCCGTTGCCACTACAGTTGGAAAAAAATGAGTTGCCGGTGGAAAGTGTGGAAAGCGGTTCGCGAAAACCATCCACCAAGAAGCCAACTCCTGAAATCCTACAGAAAATATCAACACCGTCGCCTGCACATGCTGAAAGTATTTCTTCTGTTCCGGCGAATGAGGTCTTAGCGAGCGAGAAAACACTAAAACCGGTAGCCACTCCCCTACTCACCACAGAAAAAAAAGGTGAGCCCAGCTCAAAAAAAGAATCTGAAGCCAGTAATCCGCCCCCATCTTCTGCAAATTTCAAAATATCGGTTTCTCCAGAGCAGGCCCCGGAAGATATCCCTGAAGACCTTTTGCTGGCTTTTGAAAAGAATTATCACGCGCAAACGATCATCCGGAAACGTCTTGTCCTTGCTTTTGTCCTGATTGCTGTATTGAGTACGGCTGGTTGGTTACTATGGCGGCAGAAGCCTCATTCCGTGAGCACGCGAGTAGCGCAGAAGCCGACTTCAACGGCCTTGATACAAAAACAACAAAACGATGCATCCTCAAATTCGGCAATAACCCACAAGGTGGTGTCTTCTGCCATTAAAACTCCTGCAACAGCGGATTCAGCCTTGTCGGCTTTGGTCATCAACTGTACTCGCGATGACTCGTTTTCGGCCGGGAAACCCGGTTGGGAACGTTATGTCGGCAAATCGTATGAATGCCGATTTTTTCGCTCAAAAGGTCAAATCAAGGCGGTGCAGGTCATGGCCAATCCCCGTCAGACAATCAGTGATGCTTTCATGAATTCCGTTCTTGAACAGCTGGCAGGAAATAATAGTTTCAAAGTGAATTCCACCGAACAAAAACATGGCTATCTCATTCAGAGCGCTAGTGCGGTGGATAAAAAAGCGGATTTGCTGGTTTATCGCAAGAAAAAATCCGGAGAGATTCGTGCTTTTGTAGTTAGTATAAACTGAAACATCAGTTTTCTAGCTGATTAGTTGCTAGCATTTGGAGATACAATGCCCTTTCTTACCGAATACAAAGGAACCTTTTCGTTTTGTGTTACTGTCTTTGCCGTTTTTTTTGCCACAGCCGGGCATGCTGTGATGGACCCGCGTTTTGAGTTGGATACGCAGACACTTGATGGCCCCAAGTCACCAGCGAAACAAATCCGAAAAAGCGAAAGAAGGATTGTCCGGACACATATAAGTGAATCATATGAAGATTCAAGCAGGCAAGGGTCGGTTTATACCGTCAAGCAAGGGGACCACCTTTTTAAAATCCTGATGCGTGACTATGGTCTCACCAACGATGAAGCAGATGCTTTGATAGACAAGATTCGACATGAAAATAATATTCACGATATCAGGCGGCTCAGAGTTGGCCAGAAGATCATAATCCCACCATTGCACAAACATGAAGTTGCCAAGTCCAGACACACCAGGGTAGTGAATGATTCCATTAAGGTAAAAGATGCTAAAGACACTTCTGCTGCCAGCCAGACCTTTAGGCTCGAATCACCGGTTGTGGCTCTGTCAGAGCAAGAGACGGTCACCAGACTCAAAGAAGCCTGGGACAATATCGTGCCGTCTAATAATTCGGTATTAAAACCACTAACGATCCAATCTCCGACTTTTTCACTCACTCTTGATCCCAACCGATATCCTATTTTCGCAACCTTGGATGGCGCCCGGATACTCCTTGATCAAAACGCTACCATCCCGCCGCTCGTCAAATCGCTTATAGAGGAAAAAGACCCCACAGTACGGATAGTTTCCGAATCACCGGCCAATGCCAAGAGTTTTCTTGCCGCCATGCTGGGTGCAGCTGGTTTCTATTCCGTTGAAGAAAATTTTAACTTGCAGTTCGGCTCTGATCCCAAGTTGACGGTGTATTCGGATTTTAAAATCGAGAAGACTCCGGAAAGTGTCATTAAACAGGATGTTGTCCTGTTGAACTGTTCCCAGGCAGCTCTTCCGATGCCTCTGGATGAGTTTTTGAAGAACGAGGGATTTAAAGTCTATGAGCCATTTGCTTTGGCAAAAACATTTCCGGCTGACAATCCAACACAGCGCATCTTCCAAATAGTAAGCAACGACCAGTCCGGAATAGTTGCAGAGGTTCTCAATGCTCTGGAGATTTCTTATCGCAACGATCGGCACATAGATGTTTTTGCAACAGACAATAATGGCATATCATTGTCGGTAAAAGCCGAGCGTTACTTTGAGAGGGATGGCCAACGATTTGTCATCACCAGTTTTGATGGTGATCCTGTTACCTACACGTTGTTCCGGATTCTGGAAACCAAAGGGTACAAGGTGATCATGCTTGAAAAGCAAGATGATTTTCGCAAGGTTTCTGAAAAGATACTGTCCAGGTTACATATTCAAGGTGGCTATGCCCAGCATAATATCGGGCCTGGCAAGGTCTCTAATTACTCACTGCAGATGTCAGGATTCAAGCTGGAGGGTACCGGGGTACCAGGCGGCTCAATATTTTTGACAAACCTCACTTTGGACAGAATTATTCGTGATCTGCTCAAGGAAAACGGCTATAGCGTCCATGTGAAGTGAAAGCTTATTTACTTTTGGCCCATTTCTGCTATAAACGCTCGTGTCACGGTATGCGGGCGTTTTTTTAGTCTATTTTCCCAGTAGCGAACCGAGAGAACCATGAGCATAAAGAAGGTTGGCGAACTTTTGGTCGAGCAGAATCTGGTCACCCAGGAACAACTGGGCGAAGCTCTGGAATTACAGAAGGTTTTCCCGGAACAACCAATTGGTCAGCTGTTATGCAAGTTGGGGTTCATCAAGGAAAGTGATCTCAGCTTTGTCTTAGATCAAAAAAACAAACGCCGCAAATTATCCGACATTTTGTTAAAAAACGGTCTTGTTGACCAGCAGAAAATATCCCATGCCCGTGAAATAAGCAAACAGAGCGACATCACTTTTGATAAGGCCTTGCTCAAGCTGCGTTATATAGATGATGAACAGCTTGCGCAGGCGATTGCCGGCCAATACGACCTTCCCTATGTAAAAATCAACACATTGGACCTCGATGCCTCCCTATCGCGATATATCAGTGCCGTTTATGCCCAGAAACAGCGCATAGCACCGATCTCCAAGATCGGCAACACCCTTACCCTGGCAATGGCTTATCCACTTAGGCATCATGACATCAGGGAGTTGGAAGACAGCATCCGGTTGAAGATCATTTCGGCAATCGCGACCGAAGCCGATATCTACAAAGTGCTAAAGCGCCTCTACAATATCGATGTAGTCAGTACAATCAGTGCCAATGATGAGGTCAATCTTGACATCGTTCCCGACAGCATTGTAGATCTCCTCAGCAAAAGCTCGGGTTCCGACGAACCGGAGGTTGAGGAGGAAACAAAAAAGGTAACTGAGAAGGATAGTGTCATAGTCAAGCTGGTCAATAAGATTGTTTATGATGCCTATATGAATAAGGCTTCGGATATCCACATCGAACCATATCCAGGAAAGAAGGATGTAGTCGTTCGCACGCGGGTTGATGGTCATTGCTCCATCTATCAGAAAATCCCTTACAAATACAAGTTTGCCATCCCATCACGTATCAAGATCATGGCAGATTTGGATATAGCAGAACGTCGCAAGCCCCAGGACGGCAAAATCGATTTTAAGAAATTCGGGCCACTGGATACTGAACTTCGTGTCGCGACCATGCCTACGGTTGGAGGCCTGGAGGATGTGGTCATCAGGGTGCTGGCCGGTGGCGAACCCATGCAGTTCGGGGAGTTGGGATTGACCGAACGGAACATGCGCGTTTTTAACGAGTCCATCAATAGTCCCCATGGGCTCATATTGGTGGTTGGTCCCACTGGTTCCGGTAAGACCACAACGCTCCATTCTGGGTTGGCAATGATAAATACCACAAACCGTAAGATCTGGACGGCTGAGGATCCGGTTGAGATCACCCAGCCCGGACTGCGACAGGTACAGATCAATCCCCGCATCGGCTTTACCTTTGCAGCCGCTTTGCGCTCGTTTCTGCGCCTGGACCCCGATGTGATCATGGTCGGCGAGATGCGTGACGAGGAGACTGCCAGCATTGCAGTGGAGGCCTCTCTTACCGGCCACCTCGTTTTTTCTACCCTTCATACCAATTCGGCCCCCGAAACGGTCACCAGGCTCCTGGAGATGGGGTTGGACCCATACAGTTTTTCGGATTCGTTGCTCTGTATCTTGGGACAGCGCCTGGGGCGCCGTCTTTGCAAAGACTGCAAGGAGAGCTATCACCCTAGTGAACAGGAGATTGAGGAGATTATCGAGGAATATGGACGTGAAGATTTTGCCAATACCGGGCTGGGCAGGTCTGATCTGAAAATGAATAGGGCAGTGGGGTGCGAGCGCTGCGGACACAGCGGGTATCGTGGCCGTCTCGGTATCCATGAGGTTCTGGAATGCGGGCCTAAGCTGAAAAGTCTCATCAAACGGCGTGCGGATACCGACACCGTGAGGGAACAGGCTGCTCTCGACGGCATGACTACCCTTAAGCAGGACGGCATCCTCAAGGTTTTCCAGGGCATTACGGATATTCATGAAATACGGCGGGTTTGCATAAAGTAATCTTGTGAAAAACGCGTATGGCAAAGAATTTCAAGGGGCCCTGTCTCGAAAAATCGCTTGCATTAACCGGCCTTTCATGGTATCGAAGATAAAATTTATGTTCACTTGGGAAGTGAGCTCGCAAAGCTCACTTTTTTTGTTTCTAAAAAGGGATCATGGCAGCACACAAAGATGACATATGTGAGCGGGTAACCGTTGTTTTGCGACCGATTCTGGATGCGCTTAGTCTGGAGTTGGTGGATATAGAGTTCAAACGTAGCGGCCGTGAGGCTGTATTGCGACTCTTTATCGATAAGGATGGCGGCGTTACCATTGATGACTGTGCCGAGGTGAGTCGCGAATTATCTGCTGTGCTTGACGTGGAAGAATTTATCCCTTGTCAGTATAATCTGGAAGTGTCGTCGCCGGGGCTTGACCGGCCCCTGAAAACCACTGCGGATTATGAGCGTTTTGCCGGCAGACTGGTCAAGATTAGGACTTATGAACCCTATCCAGATGATAAAGGTAACCGGCGTAAAACCTTTGTCGGTATACTTGAGGGGCTGGCGGACAGTGTCGTCAGAATGAAGCTCAATGAAGGTCAGACCGCTTCCATTCCTCTGGAGCGGGTGGCAAAGGCAAATCTGGAGTTCGAGTTCTAACATCACAGGAAACAGATTGACCTGATTTTATAGAATCAGCAAGGAGATGCAACCGTGGAAACAAATATCACCATCAAGCACGCCATAGAGCAGATTGTCAAAGAGAAGGGGATTGAACGGCAGGTGGTTCTGGAGGCTATGGAGCAGGCTGTTTTGAGCGCGGCCAACAAAAAATACCGCAATACCCGCGATCTCGAAGCTCGTTATAACCTTGATACTGGCGAAGTGGAATTGTTTGAATTTGTGATTGTTGTGGATGAAGTGCAGGATTCCTATAAAGAGATCAGCTTGGAAGAGGCGCGCGAAATCGACCCGGATGTCGAGATCGGCGATTCGTTGGGTGAAAAGCTGGACGCCAGCGGATTCAGCCGCATTGCCGCCCAGACCGCCAAACAGGTTATCATCCAGAAAGTACGCGAGGCCGAACGGGAAACCATCTTCAACGAATACAGCGATCGTCAATGGGAAATCATTACCGGTATGGTGCGGCGTTTTGAAAAGGGTGATCTGCTTGTGGATCTGGGGCGGGCCGAGGCGGTGCTTCCTTCCAAGGAGCAGATGCCGCGCGAGGTTTACCGCCCCGGAGACCGTATCCGGGCTATCATTACTGAAATTCGCATGACCACCAAGGGGCCGCAGATTATTCTATCCCGTACCCATCCGAGTATGCTTGCCAAGCTGTTCGAGGCCGAGGTCCCTGAGATCGCCGAGGGGATCGTGGAAATCAATGCCATTGTGCGTGATCCAGGTAGTCGCGCAAAAGTTGCCGTGTCATCCAATGACTCTGACGTTGACCCTGTTGGCGCCTGTGTCGGCATGCGCGGTGCTCGGGTCCAGAATGTGGTCTCCGAGTTGCGCGGAGAAAAAATCGACATAATTCCATGGTCCGAGGATATTGCCCGCTTTGCTTGTAACGCCCTCTCGCCGGCGCAGGTTTCCAAGGTGTTTGTGGACGAAGACAATCGTGCCTTGGAGGTTGTAGTTGCTGATGATCAACTTTCTCTGGCAATTGGCAAGCGTGGTCAAAACGTAAGCCTGGCAGCACGCCTGACCGGCTGCCGTATTGATATAAAGAGTGAGTCCAAGGCTGCGGAAGCCGAATTGCAGGAGTATGCCTCCTTCGACGGAACCCAAGTTGAAGAGGGAGAAGCTGAAGAACCATCCGAACTGAATGCTGAAGGTACCGAAACCTCCGCCCCGGTTGCAGTTGAAGCGACAGAGGAGCCGATCCAGTAAATGGCAAAACAGTATCAGTATGAAGCGCCCCAACGGAGTTGCCTCGGCTGTCGCGAATCGCGTGACAAGGAGAGTCTGATTCGTTTTGTGCTTTCACCACAGAATGAAGTTGTCCCTGACCTTGATACTAAACTGCCCGGTAGGGGCGCTTACACCTGCGTTAGCTCAACATGTCTGGCCTTGGCCTGCAAGCAGCGCCAGTTCAGCAGATCATTTAAACGCGAGGTCATTGTGCCTTCTCCCGATGAGATGGTCGCTATGGTTTCGGGCCTGATGCGGGAGCGGATAACTGGTTTTATCGGACTTGCCAATCGAGCCGGCAAAATCGTCTCGGGCGGTTCGCTTGTAAGCGATGCGATTCGTAGTGTCAATAAACCAGGTCTGGTCCTGGTGGCGTGCGATGTCTCCGAGACTATTGGCAAGCGGGTTGAAGTGCTTGCCGATGTTCATCGCATTCCGTGTATATATATTATGACAAAAGATGACTTTGGCGCCATACTTGGCAAGGCGCCTCGCAGCGCCGTTGCTATAAGGCCTGGTGGGTTTGCGAAACAGCTTGCCAATGTAATTCAACGATACAGAAACTTCCTGGGGGAGGTGTAGTTTTTATGAGTAAGATACGTGTTAGCAACCTGGCTGAACGATTAGGGCTTGAGACCCGAGAGGTTCTGGCCCGACTCAAGGATATCGGTGTTGAGGCCAAAACAGCTACCTCTTTGATAGATGAAGATGTAATCAATAAACTGACACCACCACAGGTAAAGGAAACGGATGCTGATGAGGTGCGGGTTACCACAAACATCATTCGCCGTCGCGCCAAGGTTGTAGTCGCACCTGTCGTCGAAGAGGCTCCGGTTGTTGTGGAAGAGCCGGTTATAGAGACGCCGGCACAAGTGATCGCACCAGTTGTTGAGCAAGAACCTCCGGTGGTAGTGGAAGAAGCTGCCAAGGTGGAAATCAAGCCCGAACCAGTGCCGGTTGAAAAGCCCAAAGAGCCGGTCGAGCCGGAAAAACGGAGTCCAAACCAGGCCCGTATACTTGGCAGGATGGAGATCCCTGGCGTAACAACCAGGCCGTCCCGTGTGGTAACACCGGAAGTCCCCGCTGCACAGCCTCGCTCTGCCGCACCAAGGTCAACAGAACCTCGGACTGCGGACTCCCGTCCTGCCGCGCCCCGTCAGCCCGACTCCCGTCCTGCCGGACAGCGCCCGACTGACAACGGGCAAAGAAGACCCGCGCCGACTGGTACTACTCCGGATTCGGATCGTGGCCGCATGAAACAGGTGCAGCTCGCCCCATCAGCACCTCCCTCCGCTGATGACCGCCGTAAGGTTGGTGGCAAGGGCCCCGGCGGATTCACCGATGTCGGCAAAGGGGGCAAGAAAGGCGGACCTCCTGCCAAGAAAAAAGAGCAACCTCGTAAAAACGAGGTGATTGAGAAGCGTGAGAGGGTCTTCGATCTTCCTTATAAAGGTTCCAAGAAGAAAGGGAAGGAGCGGGTTGTTGAAACCCGCAAGACGGAAATTACGGTTCCCAAGGCTATCAAGCGCATCATAAAAATATCGGAAACCATTAGTGTCGGCGAGCTTGCTAAGCGTATGGGCATCAAAGCCACCGACCTGATCAAATCATTGATGAAGATGGGCATGATGGTTACGATCAATCATACCCTGGATTTTGATACTGCTGTTATCCTTGCATCTGAGTACGGCTACGAGGTTGAAAACGTAGCGGTCGATCTTGATGAAATCCTCGAATCAACACCGGATGCACCGGAGTCCTTACTGAAAAGGCCTCCTGTTGTTACCATCATGGGCCATGTTGACCATGGTAAAACCTCGCTTCTTGACGCCATACGCGAAGCGAACGTTATTGCCGGTGAGGCTGGTGGCATAACCCAGCACATTGGAGCCTACGATGTCGAGTTGAACGGGCGTAAGATTACCTTCCTTGATACGCCTGGTCATGAGGCCTTTACTGCCATGCGTGCCCGCGGCGCCAAGGTAACCGATATCGTTATCCTTGTGGTGGCCGCGGATGATGGCGTCATGCCACAAACCCGTGAGGCCATAAATCACTCCAAAGCCGCTGGCGTTCCAATTATTGTTGCAGTGAATAAAATAGACAAGCCCGACTCAAGGCCTGACCAAGTCAAACGCGAGTTGATGGAATACGGTCTGGTTTCGTCCGAATGGGGTGGCGACACCACCATGGTGGAAGTCTCTGCCAAAAAGCGTCTTAACCTGGAAGAACTTTTGGAGATGGTGCTTTTGCAGGCCGATATGATGGACCTGGTGGCCAATCCGGACAAACAGGCCAAGGGAACGGTCGTAGAGGCCAGGTTGGATAAAGGTCGTGGCCCGGTGGCTACTGTTCTAATCCAGGAGGGGACCCTCAAAAACGGCGATTACTGTGTTGTAGGTATCCATTCCGGTCGTGTCAGGGCCATGCAGAACGATCGTGGTGAAAAGGTTCTAGAAGCCGGGCCCTCAATGCCTGTAGAGTTGGTCGGTCTCTCCGGTGTACCCGATGCCGGTGATATTTTCGTGTCAATGAAAGATGAAAAGCAGGCAAGAGAGATTGCCACGTTGCGCCAGATCAAGCAGCGCGAGATCGAGCTGGCCAAACACACCAAGCTGTCGCTGGAAGATCTTTACAAGCGGATTCAGAGCGGTGAAGTCAAGGATCTGAATGTCATTGTCAAAGGTGACGTGCAGGGATCTGTCGAAGCCGTGAGCGAATCCTTGCGCAAACTTTCCACTGAAGCAGTTCGCTTGAACGTCATTCATTCCGCTGTAGGTGCGGTAACGGAGACCGACGTCAATCTTGCGGCAGCGTCTAACGCCATCATCATCGGCTTCAGCGTCCGTCCGGAGGTCAAGGCCCAGAACCTTGCGGAAAAAGAAGGCGTCGATATTCGCCTCTACAGCATCATTTATGATGCAGTAGAGGATGTGAAAAAGGCCATGGAAGGTTTGCTGGAGCCTACCTTGAAAGAAAAATACCTTGGCAGGTCCGAAGTCCGCGAGGTGTTCTCGGTGCCCAAGATCGGCAACGTTGCCGGATGCTACGTTCAGGATGGCAAGATGCTGCGCAATGCCCAGGTACGTTTGCTGCGTGACAATGTTGTGATCTACGAAGGCAAGATGTCTTCTTTGCGCCGCTTCAAGGACGATGTCAAGGATGTTGCCAGTGGCTACGAGTGCGGTATTGGACTGGAAAATTATAATGACATCAAGATCGCTGACATTATCGAGGCCTTCGAGATCGAGAAAATCGCCACAAAACTGTGAAGGGGCAAGGAGTTGATAACCTTGGACCAGAGCAAGCAATACTTGGATATTTATGAGTAAACGTTCCGAAAAAATAGCCGAAACCATCCATGAGACGGTTTCCAAAATCCTGTGCAAGGGACTCAATGATCCCCGCATCGGCTTTGTAACGATCACCGCTGTCGAAGTGACCGATGATTTGAGTACGGCACGCATCTATTTCACTGTTATCGGTGATGATGCCTCCAAGAAAAATAGTGAGATCGGCTTGAACAGCGCCAAGGGGTATATACGGAAGGAACTGGGTCGCGTTCTGACCATACGCTATCTTCCCGAGATATTCTTCAAATACGATCACTCGCAGGATTATGGCAATCGGATTGATTCTATACTCAGGGAGATAGATTCGGAGCATGACGGAGATAATTCAAAACATCGTAAATGAAATTCGTTTAGGCAAATCCTTTTTGCTGACCTCCCATGAGAGCCCGGATGGAGACGCTGTAGGATCATCGTTGGCTTTGGCGTCGTTTCTGCGCAAAATAGGTAAAGATGTCTGTGTGCATTTCTGCGATCCCGTGCCGGAACTATATGCTTTTCTTCCAGGTGCCGATACGGCCCAGTTGCACTTGCCCGATCGGGATTTTGACATTGCATTCGTGTTGGATATTGGTGAATTCCGTCGCGCAGGCGATGAGTTTTGCCGCTTCAAGCGTATTGGTAAATACATCAACCTTGACCACCATCTCTCCTGTGAACTGTTCGGCACCCATAATTTGATCGATTCCAGCGCTGCTGCTACCGGTGTGCTGGTATATCGCATCATCAACGCCTTCGGATATCTCGTTGATCTGGATACGGCGTTGTGCTTGTACTCCTCCATTATTACCGATACCGGCTCTTTCCGATATTCCAACGCCAATCGCGAAGCCTTCTCGATTGCCGGTGAGATGATCGAATGCGGTGTGAACGCCTGGGACGTGGCTGAACAGCTTTACGAGAATCAGCCCCAGAAACGCCTGGATCTTCTGGCGCTTGCACTGGCCACACTGGAGGTGACCAAGAACGGCCAAGCAGCCTCGGTCACCATAACCCTTGATATGTATGAGAAAGCCGGTACCGATTCCGAGCTGACCGATGGTTTTATCAATTATCCACGCTCGATCAAAGGGGTAGAGGTCGCCATATTCTTCAGGCAGGTAGCAGAAGACAAGTACAAGGTCGGTTTCCGCTCCAAAGGGAAAGTAAACGTTGCCAGTTTTGCCGCCGAACTGGGGGGAGGCGGGCATCACAACGCCGCAGGTTGCATGGTTGAAGGATCGTTGGAAAAAGTTAAATCCAGGGTCTACGAACTTTTGGAAGCTTCCTTTTGATGCAGTCAAACAGTCAAAATTGCCCGCATTCGCTAATTATACCGATCAATGCCGTGGTTTGTATCAAATTATCCTTACACGGTCTTACCTTTTCTCATCTTGGTTTAGTCGTTATTTCGTATGCCACTTAGTATGAATGGTTTCATCGTAATCGACAAGCCGGCAGGACTGAGTTCACATGATGTGGTGAATAGAGTGCGCCGAATAATCGGGACCAGGAAGGTCGGCCACACAGGAACACTCGACCCATTTGCCACTGGTGTGTTGCCGATTGCGGTCAATGAAGGGACCAAGGCGATCCCTTTTCTGGATGAAGGGCTAAAACGTTATGATGCCGTCATGCGGCTGGGGGTGGTTACAGATACCCTTGATATAACAGGTAAGGTTCTTTGTGAGGCCGATTGGGCAACGATTAGCAGGGAGTCATTTCTGGTTGCGCTTGACAATTTTACTGGCCAGATCAACCAGATGCCACCCATGTATTCTGCCATCAAGATTAATGGCCAGCCGCTCTATAAGCTGGCAAGGCAGGGACGGGAGGTGGAGAGGTCGACGCGTTCAGTGGAAATCCATTCACTGGAGCTGTTGGAATTTTCTCCGCCGCTTGTGGGATTGCGAGTGGTCTGCTCCAGGGGCACCTACATAAGGTCTCTGGCGGATGATATTGGTGCTGATCTGGGTTGCGGTGCCTGTCTGCAAGAGTTACGCAGGACCGGCAGTGGACCGTTTGATCTGGGCTCTGCCGTTTCCCTGGAAAATCTTGAGATTGCGGGTCAGCAGATGGTGTTGCAGGATTTGATCGTTTCTCCCCAAGTGGCCCTCGGTCATCTGCCAGACATCCCCTTGTCCGCTGATGGGGTGTATAAAGTCAGGAGGGGGATTTCACCTGGTTGGGACGATACTGATGCACCGTTGCCTTTAAGCTGCCAAACCACCATGATGGTCAGGCTTTCGCATGAAGGTTCTCTGGTTTCTATCGCACAGTTGAATCCGAACCTTTTGAGCCCTCCCAAGATTGTCTTGAAGCGCGTTTTTGCCTGAGGTTAATGCTTTACATGCCGGCATTTGTGTGGTATTAATTCATGCTTGCAGTAAAGCACATAAACCCAATATAAACATACGTAAAACGTACAAATGAAAGGGGGTGTTAGCAGTGCTGGCAACCGAAAAAAAACAGGAAATTATCAATTCGTTTAAAACTCATGACAGCGATACAGGTTCTCCTGAGGTGCAGATTGCAATTCTCACCGAGCGGATCACCTATCTGACCGAGCACTTCAAGATTCACAAAAAAGACCATCATAGCCGTAGAGGTCTGCTGAAACTTGTTGGCCAGAGGCGCCGCCTTCTGGACTACCTCAAAGGCAAAGAGCTGGATCGATACAAGAAAGTGATCGAGCGACTCGGCATACGCAGGTAATGGATGGCAGTATACCCGTTTTATGCGGGTATATTGCCTATTCCATTTTAGTGTGCTCGTAATTGAAAGAGGGCTTTCCAGCCCTTTTTATTTTTGTTGGGGACGTGGGTAGAGTTTCCTTGCATGTTTTAACCGAACAGGCAGCCAAGGAGATTGTAGCGACGGCCCCAACGCAACAGACAACAGGAGAATTTTATGGAACATGTTGTAGAAGTTGAGTTTGGTGGCAAACTGGTAACCATTTCCACCGGCAAGATGGCAAAACAAGCCAATGGTGCTGTGATGGTGAAGAGCGGCGATACAATGGTGCTGGTAACCGCTGTTGCTCAGAAAGAGGCTAAAGAAGGTCAGGACTTTTTCCCGCTAACAGTTAATTACACGGAAAAGGCCTATGCCGGCGGTAAGATTCCAGGCAGTTTTTTTAAGCGTGAAGCGCGCCCTTCAGATCCCGAAACCCTCACATGCCGTTTGATCGACCGCCCTATCCGCCCCCTTTTCCCAGAAAACTTTCTCAACGACACCCAGATCATGGCGACCGTTGTTTCAGCCGACAAGGATCATGATCCTCGCATTCTTTCAATGCTAGGTGCTTCTGCTGCTTTGGAAGTATCAGATATTCCCTTTCAGGGACCCATTGCCGGCGTCATGGTGGGTCGGGTTGATGGCAAGTTGATCTGTAACCCCACGGCCGAAGAGTTGGAATTGAGTGATTTGGAGATCGTGGTGGCAGCCAGTCGTGACGCAATTATCATGGTAGAGGGGGAAGCCAAATTCGTCTCCGAAGATGATATGCTCGATGCGATATTCTTCGGTCACGCTGCGGTGCAGCCGGTTCTCGATGCCCAGGAAAAACTGAAACAACTGGCCGGCGTTGCCAAACGCGAAGTTCTGCCGCCTGTCGTGGATGAAGCCCTTCTGGCTAAGGTGCGTGAACTGGCCTATGGCCGAATCTCCGAGGCTGTCAAGATCAAATCCAAGCAGGAACGCCATAACCAGATCGACCTGATCACATCAGAGGTAGTTGACGCCCTGAAGGAAGAATACGAAGGCAACACAAAACAAATTAAGGCTTTTCTGGGCGACTTTGAATACGATTGTGTTCGTGCCGATGTTCTCGATACCGGCATCCGCATCGATGGGCGTGATACGGTTACCATTCGCCCCATAGCTACCGAAGCGGGACTATTGCCCCGTGTCCACGGCTCGGCCCTGTTCACCCGTGGCGAGACGCAATCACTGGTGGCGGCCACACTCGGCACTTCGAGCGATGAACAACGTATGGATTCCCTCTATGGTGAATATCGCAAACGCTTTTTGCTGCATTACAATTTCCCGCCGTTTTCCGTTGGCGAAACCAGCTTTCGCCTGGGACCCGGTCGCCGTGAAATAGGTCACGGCATGTTGGCAGAGCGCGCACTTTCCGCGATTCTGCCCAAGCATGAAGATTTCCCGTACACTATCCGTATCGTGGCGGAAACCCTGGAAAGTAACGGTTCCTCTTCAATGGCCTCGGTCTGCGGCGGCTGTCTGTCGCTCATGGATGCCGGTGTCCCAATTACCGCACCAGTGGCAGGTATTGCCATGGGCCTGATCAAGGAAGGCGATAAAGTCGCAGTATTGTCGGACATACTTGGTGATGAGGATCATCTGGGCGATATGGACTTTAAGGTGGCCGGTACAAGCGGTGGCATTACGGCCTTGCAGATGGACATCAAGATCGGTGGTGTCTCCAGGGAGATAATGCAGAAAGCCCTACAGCAGGCCCGCGATGGGCGCCTGTTCATTCTGGGCAAGATGGCGGAGACCCTGTCTTTCCCGCGCTCGGAGATGTCTCCCTTTGCTCCGCGCATCACCACCATCTGGGTCAAGACCGACAAGATTCGCGACGTAATTGGTACCGGCGGCAAGAATATCCGCAACATTACAGAAACGACCGGTGTTACCTGTGACATTGATGATACCGGGCGGATCAACATCGCCAGCACCAGTAAAGAGGCCTGTGACTTGGCGATCAAGATGATCCGTGATCTGACTGAAGAGGCGGAGGAAGGCCGGCTTTACATGGGCACCGTCAAGAAGATTATGGATTTCGGGGCTTTTGTGGAGATCATGCCTGGCACCGATGGTCTGGTGCATATTTCCGAGCTTGATACCAAACGCGTCAAAACGGTCACCGAGGTTCTGAATGAGGGTGACAAGGTACTGGTCAAATGTATCGGCATCGATAAGAACGGTAAGATCAAGCTCTCCCGCAAGGAAGCACTCGGATTCAATCCGGACGGTACTCCCGCTGCTGTGGAAGAGCCTTCGGCAGAATAGAATTTTCGCTGGATACAACAAAAAAGGTGAAGCCAATTGCTTCACCTTTTTTGTTGTTTGCGATGAAATGCACCAAGTTTATTTTTTATGGCATTCCTTGCAACTGGTAGGCCCTTTCTTCATGTCGGCATGGCACCCCTTACAGGTCTTGTGTGCCCAGTCTTTGCCAAAGCCTTCGATCTTGCCGGGACCCTTCTCATGGCATTTGCTGCAGTCCTTGAGCATTTCCTGATGTGCCTTATGGTTGAAGGTAACATCTCCAAGGCTCGCTTTAAAAGTCATCGTGTCCGCTGCCCAAGCCATTGAAGCCCAAATTGATACTGCTGCCAAAGCTATGATGCATTGTTTCATAAATCTCTCCTTTCGTTTTTACCGGAATTTAATCGGCAATTGTGATAAAGATATCACCATAAGACAAATTCGCAACCGGCCGGTGACTCTTATCTTCCGCATACGATGCCGGTGGTGGCATTTTGAATCAATTTCCCGCGTCCCGACTTTACAGCGTGTTGAACGGTCCTTTGTTGTGAGAGGTTGAGGCGCTGCTGTTTTGCTGGTGGCAAGGGTGAAGTATGCAAATGGAACAATCAGCAAGCATTTACCTTTTAGCACGTTTGATGGTATCCTTCTTGAAAATGAATGAGACTGAAACGAGGTTTATTGTATAACGCCGCGAAGTATGCAAATATTTCCTGATTGCATCACAGCCAAGTAGTTTGCCTGTTGGAATGACAATCAATCATGATTCAAGTAAATAGGGTGTGGACGCAACAAGTCGAATTAAACGTCAATCTATATTCTCAGAGGCCGTTGTTATGCCGTTTTTTAGTAGATTTCGTTTGACACTCGTTCAGAAGCTGATCGCCAGTTTTGTCCTGAACGGAATATGTATGATCACTGCGCTGGTGTTTGCCATAACCGAGCTTGGGACCATGCATCGCATAGCTGCCGATATTGCCCATAATGACTTGGTTTCGGCTGTCGATACAATCTCATTGCAAGAGACACTGCTTGCCCAGGAACGTGCTGCTGGCAGGTTTCTAATTTTGAAATATCCCGAATTCAAACAACTATACGAGAGTCAGGCGGATTTGTTTCGCCAGAAGCTGGCCGCAATACAACAACATTCCAGGAGTAACGTTCTAGGGGAGTTGATAGTAGCCTATAATGATTACACAGCGCTCTGCTCACGGATTTTCGTCGGCGAAAAAGTGAGTGAATCAAGTATTAAAAACTCCGTAGAAAGAGTTGAACAGGCATTAGAGAGAGTCAGGAATAACCAGAAAAAAATATTGGAGCACAAGCTCAATATGGCCGGGGAGCGTGAGGCACAAGCTGCAACCTGGGCACTCGGCCTGGCAATGGGAGGTGTTACCATTGCCTTCGTTGTGGCCGGATTGTTGATATATTCTTTTTCATCCTCGATCGGCAAGTTGCAGAAGGCGACTCATCGAATTGCTGCCGGTGATTTTGATCATGATCCCCACATACCACCTGGGGATGAAATCGGCTCGCTATCCCAGGATTTTATGCTAATGGCGGCACGACTCAAGGAGTTGGAACAGATAAGCCTGGATGCAAGCCCATTGACACGCTTGCCGGGCAATATCGCAATTGAGCGTGTTCTGAACAGGCGCTTGAGGGAACGTGTTTCATTTGCCATGTGTTATCTTGATCTGGACAACTTTAAATCCTATAATGATCGCTATGGTTACATCAGAGCCAGCGAACTCATCAAGGAGGCTGGAGAGGTCATACACAAGGCCGTTAAACGCCTTGACGACCCTGGGGCGTTTGTGGGACATATCGGCGGTGACGATTTTGTCGTGATCATCAGCACCGAACTGGCTGCCATGGCTTGCCAATCGATCATAATGGATTTTGATGCCATCATACCCATATACTATTCCGAAGAAGACCGCGTTGCCGGTTCTTTTGAGGGTGTTGACCGTTACGGAGTGGCAAGGAGTTTCCCGCTGATCTCCATATCCATTGCTGCCTTGGTTTGTGAACCGGGTGATTATGCGTCAGCAGCCGAAATTGCTACCGCTGCCGCAAAGTTTAAAGATCAGGTCAAGGAGTCGGCAGGGAGTAACTACATTATTGTCAGGGAGGCAGAACACATTGAAGTTTGAGTGGTTTGTAAAAATTGCCTTACTTGTGATGCTAGGACTGTCAGGCGGCTGCGGCACGTTGGACGGTTTTTTAAATAAAACAACGAAAAGATCACCTCAGGCTGCTGAGCCTTCATCACGGAAAGGTGGAATTCCGCAGCAGGAACGCTATCTGGCTGGAGCACTGGAACATTTACGAAAAGGTAATGAACAGGGAGCGCGTGACCTGCTGGAACGGATTTGTGAGGCCCCTTCCGTCGGAGGGGTGACTGATGATGCTCTTTTCCGTCTGTCGCTGCTTAATCTACGCGATGATAGTGCTAAATCCCAGGCTTTGCTGGAACGCCTGAGAAATGAATTTCCCCGCAGTATATGGACATACCAGGCAGCACCTCTGGCCAGTTATCTTTCCGGTATCAAGACGCTTCGTGACAGGCAGCGCGAGATGAAGACGTTGCGCGATTTGAATCTATCTCTTAGTCGCGACAACCGAGATTTGCGTCAGACCATCGAGCGTCTCAAAAATCTGGACATCGAATTGGAACAAAAGATCAAACGCTAGGAATTATTTACACTAGGAACAGCATCAATGCTCAAGTGATTAAACATTCTAGTGTTGTTTCCGTTTTTCCTCTTGTCGATACGCCTCTAAAAATTGCCCTTTGTACTCCAAAAATCTGTTGTTCTCGATTGCATCTCGAATCTCAGACATCATCTGCAGATAAAAATGGACGTTATGGATGGCGGACAGCACCGCCGAAATGACTTCGTTGGCTGCAAACAGATGATGAAGATAGGCCCGGGAAAAATTTCTGCAAGTATAACATGAGCAATTTGGGTCGATCGGGTAGAAATCACGTTTATAGTTCTTGTTGGTCATACGGATTTTCCCGCGACGGGTAAAAAGTGTCGCACTACGGGCGTATCGTGTCGGGATGACACAGTCAAACATGTCGATCCCCAGTGCAACGCTCTCAAGAATATCCTCCGGCAGCCCCACTCCCATAAGATAACGCGGCTTGTTTTCCGGTAAATGCGGCGCTGTCCATCCCACTACCCGTTTCAGAAGTTCCAGCCCTTCGCCGACGCTGACCCCTCCAATAGCATAACCAGGCAGATCAAGTTTTCGCATCTCTCTTGCGCACATTACACGCAAATCTTCATAGACGCTTCCCTGAACAATACCGAATAGGGCTTGGCTGTTTCCGGACATGGAGTTCATACATTCCTTGAGCCAGCGGATTGTCTTTCTGGTGGATTGTTCGGCATAGCCCTTGTCACAGGGGTAGGGGATGCATTCGTCAAATGCCATGATGATATCGGCTCCCAAGTCCTGTTGGATGCGGATGGCGCTGGCCGGGTCGAGAAAAATTTCTTCTCCGGTAATCTCGTGCTTGAAAAAAACACCATCCTCGGTGATGCGCTTGTTTGGCAACGAAAATACTTGGAATCCCCCTGAATCTGTCAGAATGGGTTGGTCCCAGCCCATGAATCGGTGCAGCCCGCCTGCCTTTTTGATCAGGTTTTCACCCGGTTGAAGATGAAGATGATAAGTATTGCTTAAAATGATCTGCGAGCCGGTTTCCTTTATCTGCGCCGGAGTCAGTGGCTTCATGGCAGCGTGCGTTGCTACCGGCATGAAAATTGGTGTAGTGATTGTACCTCGGGTAGTCGTAACAACACCCAATCTGGCAGCGCTTCGTTGGTCTTTTTTTATTAGCTGAAAATGCATATTATGGCTCCGATTCTAAGGAAGGATAGGACGCTTCGATTTTCAGTCAGTGGCTATCTCAATCATAAGTACAGATAGTTCAAAGGCTGCATCCTTGCGGGATATCGACAATCGTGCCAAGTATCTAACAGAATACCCGCACAATTGCAATCCCGGGGCAATTCGACCATGTCATGTATTGTATGCTGTATACATAAATTTGTTGCAATTTTTTATAACGCCGTTTAGTATGCCATGTCCCAAATGTGCAGAGGAAAAACTCGGCTAAGATTGCACGACTGCCGCATCTAAATACACTCGAAGGAGGTTGGTATGCAGGTTGTCAACGAATTACGCTGGCGTGGTCCCCCCTCAGCACTGTCAAGATTTATTCACCGCGGAAATTCCTGAACTTTTGGAATCAACATTCAATGCAGTTTCACATTCATGAAAAGGAAGGATAGATATGCAATTTTTAACGTCATCTATCGGCAGAAAGATCCTTATGGCGATTACGGGGCTGTGCTTGGTCCTCTTCGTCATGATCCATCTGGTCGGCAACACGACCATCTACGGATGGATCCCCGGGGGCGTTAACGCCTATGCTCATCACTTACATGCGTTTCCCCCCATCGTCTGGATTTTCCGGGCGGTTATGCTGGCCATTGTCACCGTGCATATCGGGTACGGCATTCAGCTGACCATCGAGAACCGTGGCGGCAGGCCACAACAGTATGCTGTCAAGGCCACTCAGAAAGCTACGTTTGCCAGTGAAAACATGATCTGGACAGGCCTGCTTCTTCTGGTCTTCATCGTCTATCACATGCTGCATTTTACAGCAAAGGTGATTCCTGGAATGCAATTGGTCACGGACGCCGAAGGGACTGTCAATGTCTTTGCCATGATAGTTTCAGGATTCCAGAACTTTTTTGTATCCTTTATTTATGTTGCCGCCATGGTGACCCTGTTCCTGCACCTTTCACACGGCATTCAGAGCTTCTTCCAAACCATTGGATGGAACAATGATAGGACCTTGCCTGTTATAGTCAAGGCAGGCACTCTGGTGGCATTAGTCCTGTTCCTGGGATACGTCGCCATTCCGTTGACAATTTTTGCTGGAATTTTGAAAGGTTAAGGGGGTTACCGTGATACTTGATGGAAAATGTCCAACCGGACCTATCGAACAAAGCTGGGACAAGCACCGCTTTGACCTGAAGCTGGTCAATCCCGCCAACAAACGCAAATACAACATTATCGTGGTCGGCACCGGCTTGGCCGGTGGAGCTGCCGCCGCCAGTCTTGGCGAACTGGGTTACAATGTCCAGGCTTTTTGCTACCAGGACAGCCCGCGCCGTGCCCACTCCATCGCTGCCCAAGGCGGTATCAACGCCGCCAAGAACTACCCCAGTGACGGCGACTCCATTATGCGCCTGATGTACGACACTATCAAGGGTGGCGACTTCCGCGCCCGTGAGGCAGACGTGTGGCGCCTGTCCCAAGTGTCCAACAACATCATCGACCAGTGTGTAGCCCAGGGCGTGCCCTTTGGCCGTGATTATGCCGGCTATCTGGATAACCGCTCTTTTGGCGGCGCGCAGGTTTCTCGTACCTTTTACTCACGTGGCGAGACAGGGCAGCAGCTGCTCTTGGGTGCCTACTCGGCCATCTCCCGCCAGATCAAGCTCGGCACGGTCAAGATGTACAACCGTCGCGAGATGCTCGACCTGGTAGTGGTTGACGGTGTTGCCCGCGGCATTACCTGCCGCAACCTGATTAGCGGCGAGATTGAATCCTATGCGGCCGATGCGGTTTGCCTCTGTACCGGTGGCTACGTAAACGTATTCTACCTCTCAACTAACGCCAAGGGGTGCTCGGTCACAGCTAGCTGGAAGGCAGCCAAAAAAGGCGCTTTCTTTGCCAACCCATGCTACACCCAGATCCACCCGACCTGTATACCGCAGGCCGGTGAATATCAGTCCAAGCTTACCCTTATGTCGGAATCACTTCGTAACGATGGACGTATTTGGGTTCCCAAGAAGAAGGAAGATGTTGGCAAGCGCCCTGACCAGATTCCAGAGGAAGACCGAGACTATTATCTGGAGCGCAAATATCCTTCCTTCGGTAATCTGGCTCCTCGCGACATCTCTTCGCGCTCTGCCAAGGAGCAATGCGATGAAGGCCGTGGCGTTGGCCCAGGCGGTCGCGGTGTTTACCTCGATTATGCCGACTCGATCAAGCGTCTCAGCGAAAAAATCATCTGTGAGCGTTATGGCAACCTGTTCGAGATGTATGAACGGATCACCGACGACAATGCCTACAAAACACCGATGCGTATCTACCCAGCGCCCCATTACTCCATGGGCGGCCTGTGGGTAGACTACAACTTGATGAGCAATATCCCTGGCTTGTTCGTGCTGGGTGAAGCCAACTTCTCGGTGCACGGCGCCAATCGTCTAGGTGCCTCGGCTCTCATGCAGGGTCTTTCCGACGGGTATTTCGTTATTCCCTACACCATCGGCGGTTATCTTACTACCGTCAAACCTGGTGCAGTTAAAACCGATCATGCCGAGTTCAAGAAGTCGGCAGAGGATGTCTCTACAACAACCAAGAAGCTCCTTAGCATCAACGGCAAGCGGACGGTCACCGAGTTCCACCGTGAACTGGGCAAAATCATGTGGAACAATGTCGGGATGGCCCGTTCCAAAGAGAGCCTTACCGAAGCCATTAAACAGATTCCCAAGATTCGTGATGAGTTCTGGAATAATGTCAAGGTCACCGGTAGCGGTGCCGAGCTCAATCAGCAGCTTGAAAATGCCGGTCGCGTGGCCGACTTCCTTGAATTCGGCGAGTTGCTGGCACGCGATGCACTGCATCGTGAAGAGTCCTGTGGCGGACATTTCAGGGTTGAACATCAACTGCCCGACGGTGAGGCCAAGCGTAACGACGCCGACTTCTCGTATGTCGGTGCATGGGAGTTCAAGGGTGTCGGTAAGGAACCTGAATTGCACAAGGAACCTCTGAAATTCGAGACTATTCATCTCGCCGTAAGGAGCTACAAATAATGAGCGATCACAAGACAATGACCTTGACACTGATCGTGTGGCGCCAAAAGAATGCCAACGATCCTGGGAAATTCGAGACCTACTCTGCAAAAAATATCACTGAGCACCACTCCTTTCTGGAGATGCTCGATGTTGTCAACGAAGATCTGATCAACGATGGCAAAGAGCCGATCGTTTTTGACCATGACTGCCGCGAAGGGATCTGTGGCATGTGTTCACAGGTCATCAACGGAGCGCCTCACGGCGGGCAGGACCGCACCACTGTCTGCCAGCTCCATATGCGTAAATTCAAAGATGGCGATACCATCTACATTGAGCCATGGAGGGCACGTGCCTTCCCGATAATCAAAGACTTGATCGTGGATCGTACCGCGCTTGACAAGATCATTCAGGCTGGCGGCTATACATCCTGCCACACCGGTGGTGCACCTGATGCCAACAGTATCCTGATTCCCAAGCCTATTGCTGAAGAAGCAACGGATGCCGCAGAATGTATCGGGTGTGGTGCTTGCGTGGCTGGCTGTCCCAATGGCGCTGCCATGCTGTTTACCAGCGCCAAGGTTTCACAATTGGCTCTGTTGCCTCAAGGCAAAATAGAGGCTGCTGCCCGCGTAAAAAACATGACCAGTACGATGATAGAGTGTGGTTTCGGCAATTGCACGAATCATTATGAGTGTCAGGCAGCGTGCCCCAAAGGCGTCAATGTTAAGTTCATTGCGCGCATGAACAGAGAGTTTATCAAGGCTCAGTTCGCGTAATTAGATTTATCCACAACAGGTTTTATGGTAAAAATAGGGCAGCCGTTTGGCTGCCCTATTTTTTTGCGTTATATACTTTGCTGCTCTTGGTGTTATTTTGGTAGAATTTAATCTGATTGATCTGAAGATTCTTGTAAGTACCGATGATCCCAGGCGAATAAACAGCTTGGTGCTATCCATGGGGAGGGACTTCGCAACAGCGTGCAGACGTGTTACTTGCGACCATACCGGCATTTTTTGCCGTAACTGTCCCTTGGTTGCAGAATGTTCCTGGTATCAGGTCTTTGCTCAGGAACTAAGTGCTGATCCTGTTGCACTCAAGCGACATCAAAAACCACCGCTGCCGTTCGCCTTTTCATTTCGTGCACCTGAATCGGCGGAATATGTAGATGGTATGGTTGAGAGCCGACTGGTTGTCATAGGTCGCGCCATTCATCATTTGGAAATGATTCTGTTTGGTTTTTCGGAGTTTTTATCCAATAACCCGTGTCAGTTCAAAGGCAAAATTGAGCAGATTTTATGCCGTGACTACCAAGGCACGTTGCTGCCTTTGAACACAGATATTCAAATAAGTCAGAACAACAGCCTTGTGGTGTTATCCGTTTCAGATCTATTGGCCGGATTTCCGGACACCCCTTCTTCAGTAACTTTTAAGTTACTTACACCACTTAAAATTCTAAAGAATGGCAAGCAGCTCAAATATTTTGATTTCAGTCAGTTCGCCCGTTCGCTGATGCGCCGTGTTTCATCTCTGGCATACTATTACGCGGATTTCGAGTTTAGTAGTGATTATCTTGAGTTGGCACTGCATTCTGCTGATTTTGTTTGTGTAGAGGATTGTTTCTTGCTCGACGTTAATACAAAAGGCGGGGGGGTCATCGGGCAAGGTTGCTTTCGTGGAGATTTCACCGGATATATGCCTTTTATATTGTTGGGAACATTTCTGAATGTTGGCAAAAGTGCTACATATGGCATGGGATGTTATGTAATTGACCTGGCTTGATTATGTAATGAGCTAAAATTAATTGCCAATAGTGTTATATGTATTGCCAATCTCCTTGACACTCATCTTGGTTAATGTTAAGCGAGAACATCAAATCTTTTGGAGGTGTTTATGAAAAAGTTTTTGTTGTTCAGTGCCTTGTTCCTGATGTTGTTACTTGTTGCGAGCGGATGTTCAAAAACTTATGTTACCGGTTTTCACACGGAATCAAATTTCGCCTATCCTAACAGTAATGTGACTCCGGTAGGCTATGCCGCTGGTGCTTCCAGTCCTGCCTGCTCTTTGTTCGGCCAGAAATTTGTTACCTCGGATATGCAGGATGAAGCTGTAAAAAATGCGCTGCAAGCCAAACAAGCCGACATACTTGTAAATTACATTGCTTTTACAAAGCTCAGTAATTTTCTCATAGTAAACTGCACCGAGTATTTGGTTGAGGGGACTGCGGCGAAGATGGTAATTGGAACTCAAAAACTTAAATAATTTATATAGGGAGGGTTTATATGAAAACTTTTGGCATAGAGAAACTGTTGTTGTTTTGCGCGTTAATCATGTCGGTGGGATGTACAATGAAAATGGGTTCCATTGGCGATAAATCCCATTTCACTTATCCTAACAGCAATGTTGAACCTTTGGGCCACGTATCCGCTTCTGTTGAAAAATTCGGGTTAATTATACCGAAGGATATGACAAAAGAGGATGTCAGGGCCCTGTTCGAAAAGGCCTTATCACAAAAAGCCGGTGCCGACGTCCTTATCAATTACAAGATTGACACAGAATATACTGTAATACCAATCCCTATATTTTCTCTAAATTACACAAAGCTATATCTTTCCGGTACCGCAGCAAAGATGACCGTGGGACAGAAAGAACTTAAAGAACTTAAATCAGCCTATTGATTGCTTGCATGAACTGAAACTACCAATTCAATATTTTTTTTCTTTATTTATTCAAAGGGGGCCTTGCCCCCTTCTTTTTAGTAAAAAGCAAAAATGGGTGGTGATCTAAATGATAAAACAAATATTTGTGCTTATTGTTTTCAGCTTATCATTAGGATGCGCAGTACCACAGCAATACATGCGTCAGCAATATCAATATCCCCGAAACTCGGAATCAGCTGACATTTTGTTTAATTTGGATTCAAATATAGAAAAAACGGCATTTATAGTTGATGGCAAACAGATTGCTATTGGCAGAAGAGTGAAGATAATGCTGGATGATAAGGAGCATACAATTACGGCTAAACCGGTTGGTTACATATCAAAAGAAGAGTTTCTCCAGCCTCCGTTCCGGGATGGTCAATCCTTGAGTTTTACTTTCATGCTTGGAGACCGTATTGAGGCGGATTCAGCTTTCGAACAGAGAAATAATCGTGATACAACTCTTGGCAAAAGACGGGATATTACGTCGGATGTGGACCAAATTCCCCAGTTGGCTACCAGAAAACGTCAAAATGATTTTGCCATAGTAATCGGTGTGGAAGAATACAGGCAACATTTGCCTTCGGCGGATTATGCCCGGCATGACGCAGAGATTGTAACAGAATATCTGACCAAAATAATGGGTTTTCAGGAAGAGAATGTGGTGACCCTTGTAAACGAAAGGGCTGCCAAGAGCGACTTTGAAAAATATTTTGAAAAATGGCTATACAACAATGTTGATAAAAACAGCACGGTTTTTGTGTATTTTTCAGGCCATGGTGCCCCTAATCCGCAAAATGGCGATGCATATCTGGTCCCTTACGACGGCGACCCAGCTTTTATTGATCAGACGGGTTATTCCCTCAAGCGTTTGTATGATTCTCTGTCAAAACTTCAAGCAAAAACCGTGATCGTTGCTTTAGATTCCTGTTTTTCTGGGTCAGGTGGCAAGTCGGTCATGGCTGCCGGTTCCCGGTCACTTGTCAGAAAAGAAAAAGTTCAAACAAAAAATCTGGTAGTACTTACAGCATCTGAAGATAGCCAGTCCAGTTCCACCTATGATGAGAAGGGCCATGGACTATTCACGTACTTTATGCTTAAAAAAATTAAGGAAACAGTAGATAAGAATGAACATGCAAGTCTGCAATTGGGAGATCTGTACAATTACATTAAACCGCAGGTTGAGAAAACAGCTAGAAAATTGAAAAACAATGAACAAACACCACAGCTTGTGACGCCCAATATCGAATTACGTAGCTTGAGGCTGTTTTGATTTCTGACTAAAGCTGCTATCTGATTTGATAGCCGGTTTTTTCCAGTTTGCCGATTCGTACAGGAATGTCTTCAGTTCGATCCAAGGGGCTGATCTGAGCAGTTTTCATGTCAATAGTGTTGGGAACTCCGGTTTCCTTGACAACGATCTCCTTGATGGTGTCGATTTTTCTCAGTTGGTCCGGTTTGACTTTCACAACCTTGATCCCTTCTGTGCCGGTCAATGCCCTATGGCCGCCCGGCAGATAGATGGCGCCGGTTGAAAAGTCTACAGCAAAGGCGATCACACCGGGAATGATGAAAAAGAGCAACCCAATCCCGTCCAAAACAGCAACCCCCACATCTATCCGACCGCTTCTCTGACCCCTCCGTTCCGGGTACAGTAGAGTGCCACAAGCAGCTAATTGAACCGTTATTCCAGTTATCAACACCATACATATCGACTTGCACAAGCTTTTGGGAAAATTCATGTCAGGACGCCTTTCTGAAACAATAAATATGTGCAATTTTTTAAATGATTACCCTGTCTAGTGATAAAGTCAAGTTCAAGTGCATGGTTATCCTGTGGTGGATTGATGTTTTCTAGCGACCAAATTGATCAGTTTGGTTATGGGGACCGACAGAAGTGCTTTTCTGACGGTGCCTTGGAGTGTAACGTTCTGGACAATTCTGGGGGTTCACATTATTATCTAAATCCATTACTTGCCGTATGGATTTTGGTGCATTTTGACAAGATTGTTTGATAGCGCCTATTCCGAAACAGATAGCTGTTTGGATGTTAAATTGCTGCAGCCGAAATTCATGAATCACGGGAACATCACATATGCCGAAATTTCTGACAGTCCTATCACTGTTGCTGCTTACCGGGTGTGCCGTTTTGCAGCGCCCCTCCATAGAATATACCCCTGGGGCTGAACTCAAAACTATTTCTTCGTCAGTAAGCATCTCAGTACATGCAACAGATCGCAGCATGGGCGGGCACGGTTATCTGGTCTATCGCCGTCCTGATCAGTTGCACCTGTTGATTCTATCCCCATTCGGCAATACCCTCTTTGAAATCTTCGCGCTGGGGGAACGGATTACGCTTCTGTACCCATCCCAGTCTGTGGCCTACAGTGGCAGGTTTGATGAGCTGCCAGACAAAGGCGGTTTACAGGGGTGGCGTTTCATGCGCTGGATGATGGACCTTGATCCGCCGGTTAGTAACCATTTTACCGGCACCGTGGAGCGCATGGGAAGTCAAGGTTTCAAGGAAAACGTGACCTTTGAAAACGGGTTGGCGGTATCAAAAACTACCCAGAGCGGCGAGCAGGTTTACTATTCCGGTTACAAAGTTTTTGATGGTGTGCCGGTTGCTACCGAGATTGAGTTGAGAAATGATCATGATGATCGAATCCGTATCGTTTTCGACGAGCCAGAGGTTAATACCCATATTGATGACAGTTCTTTTTCCCCTGGAATAGTGGGTATGAAAATCCTGCCCCTGTCGGAATTGCAAGGTCTGTAGATTTTTCGGCAGATCCGAAATTTTGCGTTATTATCTTCTGCATATGACTCCATCGGAAATTTGATCCATTGGTTGTTGTTATTTGACTATGAAAATCACTGGCTTTTGGAGAAATACGTTAAGCTGTCTGTTACTACTGGCCATGTTGGCATTCGGCGCAGCTTGGTTTGGTTATGCCCATCTGACCGGCTTGGTTCAGGGCCGTTTGAGAGGCTTGATTGGCAACAACTTTACTGTTGGAGAGGTCAGTGCCCACTGGAACAGGGTCGAACTGACTCGGATCAGGATAGCGCGCCAGGGAAAAGGAACGTTTGACCGGCGTTTTGCCATTGACCGCGTGGTATTGCGCCCGAGACTGCTTTCGCTTTTTACCGGACATCTTGAATTTGGGGATATCGATCTTGAAAATCCCTACCTGCTGCTGGAAATTACCCCTGATGGCTCTTTCATGCCGCTGTTGCAACCTTCCTCACAGAAATCACCGGCAACCGGACCTGTAATGCCCATAGTTATTGATGGCATACATATCAGCGGCGGCAAGATTGAACTGCTTGACTGGCATGTTGGTCAACGGGGTGCTGTTGGTCTTAGTAATCCTGCCGAACACTATAACCTGTTGCAGTTTCGAGACATTTGTCTTGACGTTGGCAGATTGAACTACCCACCTGTTGATCAAATGACGAAAATCAATCTGTCTTTGAAGTCCTTGGGCGGGGGAGGACTTACACTGTCCGGCAAGCTCACGCCGAAAACCCTTGATAGCCGGCTCCGGCTCGACATCAAGGAGTTGAATATCCTCAATTATCGTCCCTATTTCCTCAAAAAGGGCGATCTGAATGTTACCAATGGTTCCCTAACGGCCGGGTGCGACATTGCCATCAGTAACCGTCAATTGAAGGCCCCTGGTACGATTGTTCTCAAGGATCTGACCTTTGACAGGGGAGGGACCAAGGGGTTTCTTATGGGGATCCCGACCTGGGCCATGGTTAAGCTCATGTCCGACAACCAAAATGGATTGAAGGTCGATTTTGCTCTGAGCGGCAGTCTGGATAATCCCCATTTTTCCATTCGCCAGTCGCTGTTGGAGCAGGTCGCCACAGCATTGTCATCCAAAATCGGTATCTCCAGTGCCGTCAGCGTCGGCAAGGGTATCATCGGCATAGGAGAAAAGGGACTTAAGGGGCTGTTTGGTGTTTTTGGCGGGAAGTAACATGTTTCCCTGGGAGCAACTTCTACGCCGTTTGAATTACCCTTTATCCCTTTAATATGGGTGCGTAATTTGGCAATTTCCCACTCTGTTCAACATGCTATAATGCAACTGACAGCGTGTTGTAGAAGTGTTAAAAAGAGAGGAGTTGTGAAGTCATGAAAGGTATAATATTTGTTCTCATACTTGCTTCCGGATTGTCTGCTTCGGCTGTACTGGCCTCCGACGTTAACTTGGGAATCAACCTGAACATCGGCAATTCGCCGCCTCCTTCCGGGGCGCCCATAGTCGTGGAAGAGCCGCCGCAGTTCATCATGCCGCACTCGCTCGGCTTTTACGTGGCCGTGGGCATGCCGTTTGACATGTTCTATGTTGCCAATCGCTATTATGTCTACCGAGGCAACCAGTGGTATTACGGGCTCCGCTACAACGGTCCCTGGCATATGACCTCCTATCAGCATTTGCCTGTCCCGCTTCGCCGTCACCAGCTCGACCGGATCAGGCACTATCGCGACGAGGAATATAGGGTCTATTCACGTGATCGGGAGCATTATCGTGGCCGTCATTACCGCCCGGAGTATGTCGGCAAGGAAAGGCATGGCGACAGGGATGGACGAGAGGACAGGGGGGATGGGCGCGAGAGGGAATACAGGCATGAAGGCCACGGCCACGGCGACAGATAGTCCTCTTGAGTTGGACGTTAATGAAGCAGGGGTGTTGCAATAAGTATAATGATTTTATGTTGCGACGGGATGTAGTAGTATGCGGGCATGAAAAAAACACACGTTAATTATCTTCTTGCCGGGTCAGTGCTCGCAAGTGCTGTAATCGTTTATGCGGGCATTGTCTTTCTGGATAGAAGGATTGCCCTGAGCGTCAGACATCTCATGCATTTGAATCCGCTTTTTAGAGACGTTACCAAAGATATCCCTGATTTGCTGCTGCAAGTGGTATGTGTTGGAAGTGTTGGCATGTGGGGTGCCTATTATTATCTGGTGCGTAGAAAAGGGCGTAACATCCACACGCAATTCCTTAAATTGGCTGCAACTTCAGTGCCTTTTGCCTACTTGCTCAAATCGCTGCTGCAATCTTTCTTCGGCCGCATCAACACCCGGGTGTGGCTACAAAACAGTTCTTCAGCGGATATCCCCTGGTTTACCGGATTGGAGAATAACGGTGGCTTCCCTTCCGGGCACATGACTGTATTCACCGCCTTTTTTGTGGCGGTCTGGTTTTATTATCCCGCCTATCGCCATATATCCGCTCTGGCGTTATCCGTATTGGCAATTGCGCTCATATTGACCAATTACCATTTCATGAGCGATGTGATCGCAGGCTTCTACGTGGGTTTGCTGGTGACGCTTGTAACGAGATCCTGCCTGAACAGGACCGCTGCATTGTGACTATGTGATTTTGTCCTGCGGACTGGGTGTGCAAAATCGGGGGAGGGTGCCAATGACAGATCAAATAGGATTCAAGGATCATTTTTCGGTTCGCTCCGATGCCTACACCCGTTATCGCCCTTCCTATCCGGGAGAGCTTTTTAGCTGGCTGGCCGGCCTCGCCAGGCAACATGAACTGGCCTGGGATTGCGGCTGCGGCAACGGCCAGGCCGCACTGGGGCTGGTGCCGTATTTCGAGCGTGTCATAGCCACTGACCCGAGCCGGCAGCAGATCGAACATGCCCAGCAGCACGAAGGGATCAGCTATGGTGTTGCCCCAGCCGAGGGTTCTGGCATCGGCGGCAACAGCGTGGACCTGGTAATGGTTGCCCAGGCCCTGCACTGGTTCGATTTTGACCGCTTTTATACGGAGGTCAGGCGGGTTGTGCGAGATGGCGGGGTGCTGGCGGCTGTCTCATACGGCCCGGTAAGTGTCGATGGTGTTGCCGGGGAGGTGATAGATCGCTTCTATTACGAGCTGATTGCCCCCTATTGGCCGGCCGAGCGGCATTATGTGGATGAACATTATGCCACTATTCCCTTTCCCTTCCCAGAAATATCCGCGCCGGCCTTTGCCATGGAAGCCGAGTGGGACCTGGAGCATTTGCTGGGCTATTTCAGTACCTGGTCGGCGGTTGGAGAGTACGAAAAACGTTTGGGGAGCAGCCCGCTGGCCCTGATCGACAAAGAGTTGCGGGCCGCCTGGGGGGATCCGCATCGGTTACGCCCCATCAGCTGGCCCCTGGCCCTGCGGGTAGGCACGGTAGCGTTGCAGACATGATAAAAGCATGTTGCTGATATTTCCTCCCGTTGCCAAGCCGAGCGAGCCGCCAGCCGGTGTTGCGAAGCTGGCCGGTGCCCTGCTGTGTCACGGCATAACCTGCCAGGTGCTGGACGCCAACCTCGAAGGGTTGCTGTGGTTGCTGCAACAGCCGCAAGCGGTAACCGATACCTGGAGCCGCCGGGCAATCAAAAACCTCCCAGCCAACATCGTTGCCCTGCAGGACAAAGAAACCTATCGTTCTCCGGACCGCTACTCCCTGGCAGTCAGGGACGTCAACCGCGTCCTGGCCGTTGCAGGCCGCGATAGCGGTGCAATGGTCGGGTTGGCTGATTATCAGCACGGGCAGCTCTCTCCCCTGCGGAGCTCCGACTTGGTCCGGGCGGCGGAACAGCCCGGGCAGAACCCCTTTTTCCCCTACTTTAGTACCCGTCTGCAGGAAATCTTAGAAACACCGAAGCAAAGTACGAATCTGTCCCTGCTCCATGGCCGAGAAGCGGGAACCGGTTTACCGGTCAGCGTGGTGGGATTTTCCCTCACCTACCTGAGCCAGGCACTGTGCACTTTTGCCATGATAGGTTTTGTCCGGAACAGGTTTCCGGGTATCAAGATTGTCCTCGGTGGCGGTCTGGTGACCTCATGGATGATGCGTTCGGGCTGGAAAAATCCCTTTGACGACCTGGTTGACCTCATGGTGGCCGGGCCGGGGGAGGGGGCGCTGCTGGGTCTGTTTGGAGTCAAAGAACGTTCCGGCACGCATGCAGTACCGGCCTACGGCCTGCTGCCGCTTCATGACTACCTGTCCCCGGGTTTCGTACTCCCCTACAGTGCCGCAAGCGGGTGTTACTGGAATGGCTGCTCCTTCTGTCCGGAAAAGGCGGAAGGCAACCGCTACACCCCGGTTCCGGTGCAGCAGGCCATGAACGAACTGCATGGGTTGGCCGATCTGACCGCGCCGGCTCTGATCCATCTGCTGGACAATGCCATCAGTCCGGCGCTGCTGCGGGCACTGGCCGAGCAGCCACTCAATGCCCCCTGGTATGGTTTCGCCCGCTTCGGCAGTGAACTCGCCGATGCCGATTTTTGCGCGGCCCTGCGACGTTCGGGATGCGTCATGCTCAAGCTCGGCTTGGAATCCGGAGACCAGGGGGTATTGGACAGGCTGAACAAGGGTATCGATCTCGGCCTGGCGTCCCGGGTGCTGACCAACCTGCACAAGGCCGGGATCGGGGTTTATCTGTACCTGCTCTTCGGGACCCCGGCCGAAACCGAGACAGAGGCGCGCCGAACGCTGGAGTATGTTGTCCGGCATCGGGCAGCCATCACCTTCATGAATCTGGCGCTGTTCAACATGCCAATTTGTGGGGAAGAGGCCGCGGGATTGGAAATCGAACCATTCTACGAGGGTGACCTTTCGCTTTACACCGCTTTCAAGCATCCCCGGGGATGGGACCGGAAACAGGTGCGCGGCTTCCTGGCCAATGAATTCAAACGGGAACCGGCCGTTGCGGCCATATTGAAGCATGACCCCCCATTCTTTACCTCAAATCACGCCGCTTTTTTCACGGGTTTCTTGCACCAGGTCACCTGACCGCGCTGAACAACCTTCCCAGCAGGGTATCCAGTTCAGAGGCGTCCCGGACGGCTGGATGGCAACTGCCGGCCCCGCATACCTGTACGCCGACCGCATCAGTAGACTCCTGGCCTCTCCTGATGGTGCAGCCATTCAGGGTGTGGCGCCTGACAATGGCGAGCAGGTGGCTGATTTCCCCTTTACCCGGGCTGCCATTGAAGGTGATGGTGACCGGTTCGGTCTCCAGCATTGCCAAGGCACGCAGGGCGCCAAGGTGGGCCAGCGGCTGGTGTTCGGCCACTGCCAGTCGCCCCGACAGGGCCTGGTGGGCATAATCGGCCAGATCCGACCGGTTGCAGGTGTAGGAGAGCCGCGCCAGGACCTGCGTCATCATGGAGACTGCCGAAGGGGTTACTCCGTCATGGTCCAGGGAAAACTGCGCCGGCATCTGCTCCGCATCATTGCCGATCGTGACGAGATAGCCGGTGGCCGGATCGCGGAACAGTTGCAAAGCTTCTTCGGTCAACCGCAATGATTCATCCAGCCAGTTAGAGTCCAGGGTGGCCTCGAATAGTTCCAGCAGGCCAAAGGCCAAGTCGGCGTAATCCTCCAGGAAGGCTGGCACTGCTGAGGCGCCGTTCAGGAAGCTGCGTAGCAGCCTGCCATCGTCCCGGCGCATGTTTGCCAGGATGAAGCTGGCGCTCCGGCAGGCAAGTTCCATATACTCGCTCTTGCCGCTGACCGAGGCGCCCCTGGCCAGGGCCGCGATCATCAGGCCGTTCCAGGCGGTGATGACCTTGTCGTCGCGGAACGGCCGGATGCGTGTTTCACGCTGCGCCAGCAGCCCGGCCCGGCACCGCTCCAGGACCTGTTCAGTCTCCTGCTGGTCGCAGCCCTCGCGGTCGCAGAACTCATCCAGCCAAGCCGGGATGTTGAGGATGGTGTGGCCCTCGAAGTTGCCTTTTTCGGTCACATCGAAGAAACGGCAGAAGAGCTCGGCGTCTTGGCCGAGAATTGCCGTGATCTCCTGTTCGTCCCAGATATAGAATTTACCTTCCACCCTCTCCGAGTCGGCATCCAGGGCTCCACAGAAGGCGCCGCCCGGCGCGCGCAATTCCCGTTCGACAAAGACGAAGATATCCTCGGCCATCTGCAGGAACAGTCCATCGCCGCTGACCTGGAAGGCCTCCAGTGCCGAAAATGCCACCAGAGCCTGGTCGTAGAGCATCTTTTCAAAGTGGGGTACGAGCCATTCCCGGTCCGTTGAGTAGCGGTGCAGGCCGCCTCCCAACTGGTCCCAGATGCCGCCGAAACGTATCGATTGCAGTGTTGGCAATGCCAGCTTCAGGGCCAGTTTGTTTCCGCTTCGGGACTGTTCGATCAGCCAGCTGATATAGATTGGCATGGGAAACTTCGGGGCCGCGCCAAAGCCGCCCCTTTCCCAGTCGTACATCCGTTGCAGCTGTTCAAAGGCCTGGCGGCAGAGTTCCGCCAGGTCGGCGCTCTGTTGTGGGACAGGGCTGGAGATGTTTCCCAGCGCCTCCATGACGCCATTGCAGTTCTTGTCGATCAGGTCCGATCTCTGGCGCCAGAGCGTGGTGACGTTGGCCAGCAGTTCCATGAGTCCGCTCCCTTGGCCGTGGCCATGTTTGGGCAGATAGCTGATGGCCAGGAAGGGGCGCTTGTCCGGAGTCAGGAAGATGTTCAGGGGCCAGCCCCCGCTCCCGGTCAGCAGGTGGGAGACAGTCATGTAGAAGTCGTCGATATCCGGCCGTTCTTCCCGGTCAACCTTGATGCAGATGAAATATCGGTTCAGGACGGTGGCCACTTCCTGGTCTTCGAAGGATTCGTGCGCCATGACATGGCACCAGTGGCAGGTGGCGTAACCAATGGAGAGAAAGACGGGCAGGTTTTCGCTCCTGGCCTTTTCAAAGGCCGCATCACCCCATTCGTACCAGGCCACCGGGTTTTCGGCATGCTGGAGCAGGTAGGGGCTTTTGGCAAAGATCAGACGATTGAAATGGTCGCCGCCATCGGGAGGGAGTGTGCTTTTGTCGATGTTTAACAGTTCTGCGATATGCTCGCCAAGGTTGCGTGCAGTGGTCATGGTTTCTCCGCCCTTCCTAGGTATAGTTGTTATCTGATGAGAAGTTGGTCAGCTGCATTGACACACCTTTCATACTGTGCAGCCGATAGTTTCAATACTATCAAGCGTACCCGGAATGTCACGATCAAATAGGCGAATCAACACCACATCTCGGGTCCAATTGACTTTAACCTTGTACTCTGTTAGTACTACATGCTTGTTTGTCACCACTTTTTCAAGGAATCTGAATGGATGAATTGCTTTTCAAGCTGTCGGTCATGCTGGTGCCAGGCATGCTGGCCATTGTCTGTCACGAGGTTTCCCACGGCCTGGTTGCCTGGCGTTTTGGTGATCCTACGGCCCGCATGATGGGGAGATTGACCCTCAATCCCTTCAAGCATATCGACATCATCGGAACAATAATGATCTTTGTCATTGGGATCGGCTGGGCCAAGCCGGTGCCGGTGGTGTTTTCGAACCTGCGCAATCCCAAGCGGGACATGATCTGGGTTGCCGCGGCCGGACCTATCACGAACATCAGCCTGGCAACGATCTCTGCCTTTCTCCTGCGCGGAGTAGTGGCTTTCGGGAGCCCTGCCATGCCAGGTTCTTCCTTGGCGCTGTTCATGGAACCCCTGATCATGATGCTGGCCTTTTCGGTCTACATCAACCTGCTGCTGGCAATCTTCAACATGATTCCGGTGCCGCCCCTTGATGGCGGGCGGGTGATGGTGGGCCTGCTGCCGCAACAGCAGGCAAACGCCCTGGCGCGCATTGAGCCCTATGGGATGATAATTATCATTGTACTGGTGTTTTTCACCAACGTGTTTTCATATGTCATCTCCCCGCTCCTCAATCTTGCGATTCAACTGCTGGCGGGTCCGCAGAGCATGCTGGTGCTGGGTGTAACCCATCTGATGATGAGATAAATACCAAAGGAGCAACGATCTGATGAAACAACGTGTTGTCAGCGGCATGAGGCCTACCGGCCGGCTGCACATCGGGCATTTTCATGGTGTACTGGAAAACTGGATTCGCATTCAGGAGGAATTCGACTGTTTCTTTTTCGTTGCCGACTGGCATTCACTTACCACCGAATATGCCGATACCGCCGGGATCAGGGACAACATCCGCGAGATGGTGCTGGACTGGGTGGCGTTTGGCCTGGACCCCGCAAAATGCCTGGTCTTCAGGCAGAGCCTGGTGCCGCACCATGCCGAGTTGAACCTGATCCTCTCCATGATCACGCCGGTTTCGTGGTTGGAGCGTTGCCCCACCTACAAGGAAATGCAGGAGAATCTGGAGGCCAAGGACCTTTCCACCTTCGGTTTCCTGGGTTACCCGGTGCTGATGGCGGCCGACATCATCCTGTACAAGGCCACCAGGGTACCGGTGGGGCAGGACCAGTTGCCCCACCTTGAGATAACCCGCGAGATTGCCCGACGTTTCAATCACCTTTACGGCCGGGTGTTTCCCGAGCCAGAGGCGCTTTTGACCGAAACCCCCAAGCTACTCGGCCTGGATGGCCGCAAGATGAGCAAGTCCTACGGCAATTCCATCTATCTCTCGGATACGGCCGAGGATACCACCAAAAAGGTTCTGTCCATGATGACCGACCCGGCCCGTATCCGTCGCACCGATCCTGGCGAACCGGACGTCTGCGTGGCATTCAACCTGCACCGTATCTACGTGCCCCAGGAGAAGCTGGATGAGATTGTTCCCGCTTGCCGAAACGCTGCCATTGGGTGTGTAGAGTGCAAGCGGGTCCTGGCGGCTTGCATGAACGAACGCCTGGCGCCATGCAGGGCCAAACGAGTTGAATTGGCCGCCAATCCTGGTTTCGTGGATGATCTGCTGCGTGATGGCAGTCAAAAGGCCTCCTTGACATCAGATGCTGTTATGGCCGAGGCTCGGGCCGCCCTGAAAATCTAGTCTTGAAGAGCGAAACCTTCAACAGATGCTGAAACTGGCGCAAGAGGAAAATCCGAGCCTGGAAGGATTCCAGGAGATCTACAACGTGCGCCTGGAAAAATTCGAAGGGCCGTTGGACCTGCTTCTGCACCTGATTCGTAAAAACGAGCTGGACATCTACGACATCCCGATCTCGGTCATTACCAGGCAGTACCTTGATTACATCAAGCTGATGAAGGATCTCAACCTGGAAGTGGCCGGAGATTTCCTTCTGATGGCATCGACTCTGCTGCATATCAAATCGCGCATGCTCCTGCCCAAGGAAGAGCAGGAAGAAGAAGGAGAGGAAGAGCCGGATCCCCGCGCCGAACTGATCCGGCGTCTCCTGGAGTACCAGCAGTACAAGGAGGCCGGCATGGTCCTGGAGTCTCGGGCACTCCTGGGGCGCGAGGTCTTTACCCGTGGCTGCCAGGAAC
The DNA here is from genome assembly GCA_003574895.1 of Geobacter sp. Taxonomy (GTDB): domain Bacteria; phylum Desulfobacterota; class Desulfuromonadia; order Geobacterales; family Pseudopelobacteraceae; genus JACPFJ01. Next base: position 650,543 of record PJFB01000001.1, on the reverse strand, counting down.
CCTTGCCGAATGCGGGTCAGGTCGATGAAGGACCGCTGGAATTGGGCCTTTTTGACTTGGTGGACGCCTTCCGCGCCTTGCTGGCCCGTATCCCGGCCGACAGTTTCCACTACGTAGCCGCGGCAGATACCTTCAATATAGCGGATTGCATCAACGAGATCCTTGCCCTGCTTCAGGAACAAGATACCCTGCGGTTCGACGAAATAGTAGACGAGGATTCAACCCGGGAACGGGTTATCGTCACCTTCCTGGCAATGCTGGAACTCTGCCGACTGAAACTGATCCGCATCTTCCAGAATGAACCCCATGGCAGCATCTGGTTTGTACCGGCCGTGGCAAACGATGCCGCGGAGGCTCCCCATGAATAAAGGATTGATTTAACGCGCATGTCTCTGAACGCCATTATCGAAAGCGTTGTCTTTGCCGCCGACTCGCCCCTTTCCCTGGACAGAATCTGTGATATGCTCCCTGAATACGAGCGCGAGGATATAAAGGTAGGGCTGAAAGAGCTTGTCGATTTTTACGCGGGTAGGGGGGTTGTCCTGGAAGAGGTTGCCGGTGGCTGGCAATTCAGGACCAGTCCCGACTATCAGCAGTTTGTGGTTCGCCATCTCAAAGCCAAGACGGTCAAATTTTCCCCATCAGCAATGGAAACGTTGGCCATAGTAGCTTATCGCCAACCTGTGACCAGAACCGAGATAGAGTATCTGCGGGGGGTGGATTGCGGGGGTGTTCTCAAGACCCTGCTGGAAAAGAAGCTGGTCAGGATCTTGGGGAAAAAGGATATCCCGGGCCGGCCGCTGATCTATGGCACGACAAAAGAATTCCTCGAAATATTCGGGCTTAAGGACCTGAAAGGTCTTCCTACACTTAAGGAAATTCAATCCTTGGACGAGGCCCCGCATTTTGATCAGCAGGAGGAATTGCCGCTGGAATAACTCCATGTAGGAGCGGACCGACATCAGCCAAAGCCGGGGCGACCGCAAAACAGTGCCCCAAGTAATCTTTTTTTGTACAGTGAGGTGCGACAATGCAACGTCATCCGGCAGTGGCAGGTCAGTTTTACACTGGCAGCGGCCCAGAATTGAGCCGCGAACTGGCAGCGCTGATACCCTTTACAGAGAGGAAAAGAAAGGTAACCGGCATTATTGCTCCCCATGCCGGTTACATGTATTCAGGTGCCGTGGCGGGCAAGGTTTACGCCGCCGTCGAAATTCCGTCCAGGGTGCTGATCCTTGGACCCAATCACAGGGGGCTGGGGGCTGCCGCGGCTCTTCATCCAGCCGGGGAATGGTTGACTCCGCTCGGCCCGGTACCTGTAGATGCCGATCTGACCAGGTTTCTTTTACAGCACGTCCCATTTGTCCAATCCGATCCCATTGCCCACCAGTACGAACATTCCTTGGAAGTGCAACTCCCTTTTATCCGTTACTTGCGTCCTGATGTCGCCATATCCGCAATTTGCCTGGGCCACGCCGATTTTGACGCAGTGCGCCGGATTGGGGCGGGGATCGCAACGGCTTTGCGCAGTTTTGGCGAAGATGTGCTGATCGTGGCCAGTTCCGATATGACCCACTACGAGTCGGCAGACTCGGCCAAGCGTAAGGACGAGCTTGCCCTGGGGCGTGTCTTGGCCCTAGACCCTAAGGGGTTGCTGGAAGTCTGCCGCAAGGAACAGATTACCATGTGCGGTGTAGTGCCTTCGGCGATTATGCTCTCGGCAGCTGGGGCTTTGGGGGCTACTCGGGCAGATCTGGTCGCGTACGCCACCAGCGGCGACGTTACCGGCGACAACCGTCAGGTTGTGGGATACGCCGGGGTTACGGTTTGGTAGAAAATCGATTCAAACATTGTGTCTGATTTCGTTGACATCGTTTCCCATAAAGTGTATACAGTATGCACTTTAACCCTGTAAAAACTTCTTGACACGCCCGATAGTCAGCTACAGTAACCAACTCAAAGGAGGAAGTCTAGATGATCGAAGCCTATCTACAGCATGAAAATGAACGCGCCAAGCAGGGTATCCCCGCGCTGCCGCTCACCCCTGAGCAGACCGCCGAACTGTGCAAATTGCTGGTCAAGCCGCCTAAAGGCAAGGAAGATTTCCTGCTTAATTTGATCAAAAACCGCGTTTCCCCCGGCGTCGATCCGGCTGCCAAGGTCAAAGCCGAATTCCTGGCCGAGATCGTGACCGCCAAGAAGAAATCCCCCCTTATCACTCCTGTTGATGCAATTAAGATGCTTGGCACCATGATCGGCGGCTACAATGTGGCCCCGCTTGTTGAAGCCCTCAAGGACAAGAAACTGGCTGACGAGGCTGCTACCGCCCTGTGTGGCATTACCCTGGTCTATGACGCCTTTGACGAAGTCGCAGCCCTGGCCAAGGCCAAGAACGCTGCCGCTGCCAAGGTTCTCAAGTCCTGGGCTGATGCCGAGTGGTTCACCAACCGCAAAGGTGTGCCCGAGCAGATCAAAGTCAAAGTTTTCAAGGTTGATGGCGAAATCAACACAGACGACTTTTCACCAGCCGGCGATGCCTGGAGCCGCCCGGACATCCCACTGCATGCCCTGGCCATGGGCAAGACCCGTTTCAAGGGCGGTCTGGACACCATTGCCAAGTTCCGCAAAGAGGGTTTCCAGGTTGCCTTTGTGGGCGACGTTGTCGGTACCGGCTCCTCACGCAAATCGGCCTGCAACAGCGTGCTGTGGGCAATCGGCGAAGAGATCCCCTGCGTGCCCAACAAGAAGACCGCCGGCGTGATCATCGGCGGCGTCATTGCCCCGATATTCTTCAATACCGCCCAGGACTCCGGCGCTCTGCCCCTCAAAGCCGACGTGACCGGTATGAAGACCGGCGACGTGATCGTCATTGACACCAAAAAAGGCGTCATCACCGATGAAAGCGGCAAGAAGGAACTCTCCAAACTCACCATCAGCCCCAACACCGTTCCCGACGAATTCCGCGCCGGCGGCCGTATTCCGCTGATCATTGGTCGTGCCGTGACCGACAAGGCCCGCAAAGCCCTGGGTCTGAAGCCGACCGATGTCTTTACCTTGCCGGTCAATCCCAAGCCCAAGGCCAAGCAGGCCTTCTCCCTGGCCCAGAAAATGGTTGGGGTTGCTTGCGGCGTTGACGGCATCCTCCCGGGCACGGCTTGTGAGCCCAAGATGACCACGGTCGGCTCCCAGGATACCACCGGCCCCATGACCGCCGATGAGTTGAAAGAACTGGCCTGCCTCAAATTCCAGGCTCCGATGTTCATGCAGTCCTTCTGCCACACAGCCGCTTATCCCAAACCGGCCGATGTGAAGATGCACAAAAACCTGCCCAGCTTCATTTCCGAGCGCGGTGGCGTTGCCCTGCGTCCCGGTGACGGCGTTATCCACTCTTGGTTGAACCGCCTGTTGCTGCCCGACACGGTCGGCACCGGCGGCGACTCCCACACCCGTTTTCCGATCGGCATTTCCTTCCCGGCCGGTTCCGGCTTGGTGGCCTTTGCCGGCGCCATGGGCTTCATGCCGCTTGATATGCCCGAATCCGTATTGGTGCGTTTCAAAGGCAAGTTCAACCCCGGCATCACCCTGCGTGATGCGGTCAATGCAATTCCTTACTGGGCCATCAAGCAGGGGCTTCTGACCGTGCCCAAAAAGAACAAAGTCAACATATTCAATGGCCGTATCCTTGAGATGGAAGGACTGCCCGAACTGACTGTCGAGCAGGGTTTTGAGCTGACTGACGCCGCTGCCGAGCGTAGCGCCGCTGCCGGCTGCATCCAGCTGTCAGAGGCCAGCGTGGCTACCTACCTGAAATCCAACGTCGCTCTGATGAAGAAAATGATCGCCGATGGTTACTCCGACCCCAACACCCTCAAGAAGCGTATCAAGGACGTGGAAAAATGGCTCAAGAAACCGGAACTGCTAAAAGCCGATAAAGGAGCCAACTACGCCGCAGTGATCGAGATAGATCTGAAAGACATCAAAGAGCCTATCCTGGCCTGCCCGAACGATCCCGATGATGTCAAGCTGCTGTCTGATGTGGCCGGCACCGCTATCCAGGACGTGTTCCTCGGTTCCTGCATGACCAACATCGGTCACTTCCGTGCTGCTGCTGAAATCTGGCGCGGCAGCAAGTTCAACCCCAACGTCCGCACCTGGATCTGCCCGCCGACTCGTATGGATCAGGCCCAGCTCAAAGACGAAGCATATTTCTCCGTCTACAGCGCCTTTGGCGCCCGCATCGAAATCGCCGGCTGCTCGCTCTGCATGGGCAACCAGGCCCGCGTGCCCGATGGCGTGAACATGTTCTCCACCTCGACGCGCAACTTCGATGACCGTATTGGTGACGGCGCCAAGGTCTTCCTCGGTTCGGCCGAGCTCGGCGCAGTTACCGCGCTGATGGGTAAACTCCCCACCCCGGCCGAGTTCCTGAAGATCTATAAGGAAAAAGTGGAGCCGAACAAAGAGAAAATCTACAAGTATCTGCAGTTCGACGAAATGGCTGGTTACAAATAAGATTCAGATGAATTAACGATGCATAGTGGCCCGTCGGGATTTCCTGGCGGGCCTTTGTTATTCTATCTTGATGACGAAGATATTTGCCTATCTTAGATTCAATGGCATCAAGGTGAAAATGCCATCCAAACGGTCGGGAACATCCCGCAATTTCTGCCATTTCCAGGATGATTGGCTCCAAATGAACGGTGTGCCGTTAACATAGGCAGTGCCGAAGAGCATCCAAAAGCCAAGATTGGAAGCAGATGTGTCCAATATGCCTGATAGATCCTTGAATGCTCGAACCATGCTGGAGGAAACGACCTTGGAGTCAATTGAGCCATCGGGGATCTGCTTCGGGAAATCAGTTTCCCCATATCCGAGATCCCAACGCCCGAACAAAGATAAAGGGTTGGCCGGATCGGTATAGGTAATGAGTTGCTTGGCTGATTCCATATTTTTGACTCCGGGGAGCACTTTTCTCAGTTGTATGCGCCTGGCCGGACGGTTGTCTGTGGAGCCCAGATCGGTTCGTACCTGCAGAGAGGCTGGAAAGTTGATGCCCATCAGATAGTCGCTGGTAACCATTTCGTGGTCGTATTCGGTTGACCAGGGCGTAGGTTCATGCACCGGGCAGGTAGTGACTGCATAATAATCCTTGCCAGGTTCCTGCTTATAAAAGACAAAACAGTTATAGGACATTTCCACTAGACCAGTTTCTTTGGTAAATGCGTCCGCCAGCATGTAACCGTTCAGATAGGTCCCGGTATTGTCAATGGAAATGGATGAGAAAAATTCATCGATTGAGCGTGAAAACTGCTCCGCAAGTGTAGCCCGCCAGAAAATCCAAAGCCCTTCTACCTTGGGCTTGCTTACGCTTGCCCGATGGGTGGTCTCGTTGAACATTATCCCCTTGTTGTTGTATCCGAAATCTGTGCCGGACCCGATCAGGCCGGGGGTTGAGGCATTCACCGTCAACAGGTCGTCATTCACCGCAAGCGTCTGGGTCATAGTCTGGGAGAGAAATCCCTGCCAGGTATTATGAGTAAGGATGATCTCTCCACCCACGCGCTTGAGAAAAGCCGAACATTTTTCGTGAGCGCCGGTCGCCCGCCTTACTGTTCCGGACAGTTCCTTTGTGTCCGCGATAATATCCATAAGGTCACAATTGGCATTCAGGAAATAGACATCCATGAAGCTGAGGGTTCCGGTCTCATAACCCAGGATAAGTTCAGCTGCTTTAAAATACTTTTGGTCGGGTAACCAGGTGCCAGAGAAATCAAGGTTGACAGGCTTTTTGATGGTTGCTCCATGGTAAATGCCGAGCATTCTGAATAACAGCCGTTTCAGGTTGAATACCACGTTTTTGTCTTTTTTCGTGTCTCTCACCCATGCCAGGAAAGAATTGTAGTTGGTATTCAAAAGGTCTGCCGCCGTCTGCAGCTCTTTCTGGGTTGGACAAGGTTTCTTGGGAAATTTATGGTCAGGATCAAGCAGATAGGAGTTGCTCCAGGTGTTATCCCTTGCGGATATGATGGTTTTTCCCTGAAGTTTGCCCTGAACAAATCCTGCATGATATTCGGCTTTCAGAACATTGGCATCCTTGGATACCACAGTCATGTTCACAATGTTGTTGATGGTCTCAATCACCCCGGAGGCGTTGGCAGCTTCAATTGCATATCTCGTAGGTTCCGACGAACTCGTGGTTCCGGAACTGTGCTGTTTCTCGGCAATTCCTTCCATAAATCCCCCTTGTACCAATATTTGGTATAACCCGCATTCAGCCGATCTCTATCGATGGGATCCACAAAAGTGAGGGAATCAACAAAGGTATCCGCTGATAAGTCGGCGCCTGTTGGGTCGGAGATTGACTCCATCGATATCAGCGATGGCCGCCTCAAGATCGGATACCAGCTTGCTCAATTTATCCCGAGTAACAAATTGTTGGATAACAATACGTAGCACCGGTACACCGGATTCAGGCGGTAAATTCTGTTCCGGCGACAATTGCGGCAGCACGTAAGAAGGTACTACCCAGCCGTTTTGCCGTAATCGATCCGACAGGTTGACCAGACTCCAGCTCGGTCGCTCAATGTTATCCGCCCAGGTCAGTACCACTATGGGGAGATGGGTGAACTCACTGATGTTTTTCAGATATTTTGAGAGCACTGCGCTTTGCTTCAATGCCCTGACAAAATAGGCAGCATTGGTCAGGCAGTTATCCATGATTTTCTGATAACCAACTCTGCCAAAATTGAGAAAGTTGTAATACTGCATCAGGATCATGTTTGATCCCCTGGAAAAATTGACCGTGTAGTCTATGAAGCTGCCACCCAAATAGGTGATGTTATAGATCAGGGAAGGGTCAACAACCGAGTTGTTCTTGAATATCACCGACCCCATACCAGGGAAGGTCATCCCGAATTTATGATTGGAGGTATTGATGGAAAGGACTCGATTGGTTTCATTGAAGCGATAAGGTATCTCTTTGCCGTTATGTGAAAAAAGGGTGACGAAGCCTCCCGACGCCGCGTCTACATGGATGGGGATGTCGATTTGCAGGGAAGAGGGCTGGGCCTGGCAATAGGCTTCGACAGCGTCGTCGATGCTTCTGACATCATCGCATGCCCCGGCAAAGGTTGTTCCCACCACGGCGCCGACGCACATGACAAGTTCACCTATTGTCCGGTTGCCTTGCGGCTTGAGATAGCAGAGGGATTTTCTAATGGTTTCAGCGTAGGGCGAATGCGGATCCTCGATCCTGGTATTCAGAATCTGCAGCACATCATTGCCATTGATTCTGTAAGGAAAAGTTTTGAGTTCGACATAAAGCGCAGTGGCGCCGAAGTAATTGCAAAATTTATCCCAGCATCCGTGCACATGGGCGCTCATCAGCACGACCGGGCGATCCTGCGGATCGGCTTTGCCGCCGACCAAGTTGCGCTGGTTGTTCTTGTTCCAACGGTACTTGTGTGCAATGAGCCCCAGCATGACCGCTTCGGATGAACCGATTGTGGCAGTGCCGTAAAAGCCTGATGCGGTATCCGGGTTTTCGTCTCCAGGAGCAAAGTCGGTTCCGAACTCCTTGGCCAGCATCCAGGTACAGCGTTTTTCAGCAATGTTGGAGCCGGGGTACTCTTGGTGGTCGATAAAATTCTTCTTTATATTTTCGACGATGAGTTTTTCTCCCCATGGATCCGTGTAGGCTTCGTTACAGAACGTGGCCAGATTCAGGCCGGCACTGGCATCCAGCAACAACTCGTTGCTGATCAGTTCGTATACCGAGTCGGACGGCATTGGGTCATGGGGGATTTCAGACTTGGGCGCAGCCAGTATCGATTCTTCACGGCCGTAGACGGGTAGGAGTGGGGCATATAATCTGTTTTTTCCTGTCATCTTGGTCTCCTCTGTTTGCAAAACAAATCAGGTGTCAAATCTGCACAATTTTCTTTGCCAATAGTGTAGGTTTGTCACAGTTCATTTTGGGGGTTCGTTTTTTTCTTTGATACCGAGAGACTTCATCGTAATTTTGCCATATTGTTCACCCATCAATAGGTGTTTATATGTCCTGTCTTTCTCTTGCGAGACGGTTAATTTAAAGTCGACTTTGCTTTGAAACAGCATCACATAATCCGAACCGCCAAACAGGAAATATCCAAGCATATCTCCCTTCTTGACAGTATTACCCACCTTGACAGTATCTTCGAAGTTAATGGATGATACCTGCGACATTCCAATCGGCAACAGCGCTACCAAGCCATATTCTTTAGTTTCGATAATTACGCAACCGCGCGTCTCGATCATTTGCCAGCCCGGTGTGTTCGCATCAAGAACATACTTCCTGGTCTTGGCATCCCATGAAATAATACCGCCAACGGCATCGTCGCTCTGAATGATGCGGACTTCTTTTATGGTTCCGCCAACAGGAAAATGATAACGGTGATAATCGTTTACATCGAGAAAGGTATGGGTCAGCGTTCCATTGGCGAAAGCATTCCTGTAGGCACTCCCTTCACCTATTAGTTCAGCTATGGACTTGAATACCTTTGATTTAATGGAAACGCCTTTGTCATGCGCAATGTTTGAGTTTTTATCTATTTTCCATACACCTTGAGGTTTTGAATCAGCAGGGGAGGATATGACGGATGGGTCATTGGGAGATGCAATCGGGCGTTGATCTGGAGATTTTAAATACCGTGCAAAAAAATCATTGAAGGTTTTCCAGTTAGATGGATCTTCATACCACCCTTTACTCAATCCGAATCGTTCATCTTCCAGGGCTTTTTTGTAGTACTCATCATTCCACGATCCTTCCGTGCTTAAATACATTCCCCAGGCTTTTGTAAACAGGATCATCCAGGTACGGTATGGTTCATGGTATTGCAGAGAATTATGGTAATATCCTTTGTTAATTAATTCTGGTAGCGGTTGGTCATTAATAAAATAGAAGTAATCCAAACTCTGATCGATTTGATCGTACAACTTTGAATAGGGAAGATTCGGCAGAATTGACCATGGCAATGCCTTTGCCGCCCAATCAACAAAAGTATAATACCCTTCCAAAGTCTGGGCCGGATTTGTCACCTTATCCGGATTGATTCTCTTCGCTTTTTCAATTGATTCGATAAGCATTCTTTTTAATTCCGAATTATGCTCTACCATGGTTATAAATTGCTGTGTATATGGAGCATGCCGGAGTTGTGCTGATGTGTCGTCCTGCCCAAATGCGTTGAAGTTCAATAGAAAACATAATGTAAGAACAGACAATGCCCAGGTGAAGGAATGTTTTGTTTTCATAATTGAGTTCTCCTTGTAATGCCGAAGGTGACAGACTACTCTCTGACGCCTGATCGCTCAGGAATTGGTAAATTGATTAATTAAGTAAAACTTATAAATTTGGGTTGTCAAGACATCACTTAAAATAAATACTATAAAGATTCCGGAGAGATGTAGTACTTGGTGGTTGATCTGATAGCATGGCATTAATTTGAATGATGACTCGGAATCATCCGTTTGGTGTGCGTTGTTGCGTAACTGTCTAATTGCTGAACAAATAACTCAAAGAGAAAGATGCTTGCCGATGGCACTAATATTTGTCACTATGCTCCGCGTCCATGACCTCATGGATTTGTCATGGCAGGATACCTCCAACAAAAACGGTTTAATAAAGGAGCATACATGTCTAATCAACCACCAAAGGATGAATCCATATCACTGGAGCAGCTTGTAGTTTCCCATAGCTACGAGATGCTGGCGCTTGTCACGATTCTGGAGAAGAAGGGCATCCTGACCCGGCAGGAGATCATCGAAGTCATCAAGGAACTGCAGGGTGGTGGGAAAGATTAATACGTAATGGTTTCATCGACACCTTGAGGCAAGCAGGCTCGGAATTCAGCCCAGGCGCCTATCATGAACTCCGGATGTGTGTTATAAATACACCATGATTTCCGCAATCCAAACCCAGTCGCTTGCCAAGCAGTATGGTTCACTGCTGGCTTTGAGCGAATTCACTCTTGATGTAGCCAGGGGTTCCATCTTCGGTCTTTTGGGGCCCAACGGTGCCGGCAAGACCACCCTGATTCGCATCCTGACAACGCTTATGCGCCAAACATCCGGCGAAGCCTTTATCGAAGGGTTGGATACCCGCAATCAAGGGCGCGAAATCCGCCGTCTCATCGGCGTGGTACCCCAGGAAAACAGCCTGGATCGCTATTTGACTGCCCGCGAAAACCTGGAGCTGCACGCCCGACTGCATGGTATGGAGTCCAAACGCTACCGCAAGCGCATTGATGAACTGCTGGAACTGATGGGTTTGGCGGGCAGGCAGAAGGATTTTCCCGATACCTATTCGGGCGGCATGCAGCGACGTCTCGTTGTTACGCGGGCACTTTTGCACGAACCGAAACTGCTTTTCCTTGATGAGCCAACAACCGGCCTTGATCCCCAATCGCGCCGTGCCGTGTGGGATTATATCCGTTCCATAGCCGGCGACATGACCATTTTTCTGACGACCCATTACCTTGAAGAGGCCGAGCAGCTTTGTGACCGGATCGCCATAATGGATCACGGTCGTCTGATCGCACTGGGAAGCACCCAGGAATTGAAGGATCGCCTTACTGGTGGCACCGTCTATGAGATCGTGTTTGGAGCAGGTGCGGAGCATTATGCTGTAATACTGAGAGGGATGGCCTGCGTTCTCGGGATCCAGGTGGCCGGCCAGACGGTATCCGTAGGATTGGAGCGTTGGGAGTGTCTTTCCGAGGTGATTGCCGCTCTGAACGGGGCCGAAGTACGGCGTATTTCGCTAAAAGAACGAACTCTGGAGGACGTTTTTATCAGCCTGACCGGTACGGGGGTGCGGGAATGAGGCTGCGGGGGTCATTGGCGATCTGGCTCCGCGATATGCTGGTGCTGCGCCGGAATATCGCGTCCGAGATGGTGGCGGTGGTGGCCTATCCACTCACGATCTATCTGGCTTTCGGCATCGGTATGAAGGGCTACATTGGCTTGGTTGATGGCGTGCCCTATGGGATGTTCATTGCTCCGGGGCTGATCACCATGACTGCCGTCAACGCAGCCTACAGTGAAAGCGTCTGGAGTCTCTGGTTTCATAGAAGGGTCCAGTTTACCATCGAATCCTACCGGGTGACGCCCATCTCGGTGGCCGAGATAGTCATCGCCAAGATATTCTCGGGTTTTTCCCATGGGCTGATCAAGGGATTGGTCGTGGGTCTGGTCATATTCGCCATCACTCCGTTCCGTTTTCCTCCTTCCCATCTCCTGATTTATCTCTCTTTTCTCGTGCCCGGATCGGCCTTTTTTTCCTGCGCCGGAGTGATCTGCGGAACAATCATGGATAAACCCGAGACCATCGGCCGAGTCGAAGCGGTATTCATCATGCCGCTGATCTTCATGTCAGGTCTGTTTTTTCCCCTTTCTTCATACCCTGCGGCGATCATCCCATGGGTGCGGATGTTGCCGACGACCGCGCTGTTTGAAGGTGCCAGGCAAGCCTTGGTCAATGGAAGCTTTCTCTACGGTTTTGCCATACAAGTGGGGGGGACGGCACTACTGACTTTTTGTGCAGCTGTATGGATCTTCCGCCGGAAGATGGCGGAATAGTATTTAGTGATGATCCCGCAACTTCTCAACCCGTTTCTGCTGTATATAGCCGGAGCGCGTGATTGGCGACATGTTTTCCAACTGCAAAGGATCAATGCCCAATTCCGACGTTGTAAGGCTGGCAATCCTCACCACGCTAGCCCAGCTTGAAAGATCCACACCGCCTGCTTTGTCTGCCATTGACACCAGCGGCAGAATCTCGGCTATGCCTGCCTTTATCGCCTGCTCCGCAATCTTCAGCTTCGTGGAATCCCGTAACTCATGCCAGCGGTTGGTTTTGCCATGTAGCCTGCTTACCCATGCCAATGCAGTGCGGTATGCGGCCGGCAGTCTAAGCCTGGTGCAAAACGTGCGGGCCAGGACGAACCCGGTTTCATCATGACCATGGTGACGGGGATAGTCATCGGGATTGGTGGCGAGTTTGCCGATATCGTGAAACATGGCGCAGAAGCGGAGCAAGGGAAGGGGTTTCTGCTGTTTCACGCGCTCCAGTACCTGGGTAGAATGGGTGAAGAGATCCCCTTCTGGGTGGTGCTCCGGTGGTCCGGCAGGGATGAAAGGCATACGGAAAATTTCCGGCAGGTAGTTGTCGCCGACATTGAACTCCAGCATGCGCTGAAAGTATCGCGCCGGTTCCGATGTCCCCAGGGCCTTGATCATTTCTCGTGTGAAACGTTCGACTGGAATCGTATCGAGCAGCCGTAGCCAAGATTGGCCGCGAATCAACGCTTCGGTGCCGGCAGCCATTCGCCAGCCATCCGCCTCGAAACGAAAGGTGCGGAAAATGCGCAGAGGATCATCGAGAAAAGCGCTGGTGGAACAGGCTCGCAACAGACCTTGCTCCAGGTCCTGCCTGCCATTCAACGGGTCTATGACGGTGCCGGAAAGGTTCATGGCCATGGCATTGATGGTTAGATCCCTTCTTGCCAGTTCATTGGCAATTTTTGAGCGATCCGTCAACAACACCATCTCGATCTTGCCGATTCCTTTGATATGCCTGAACCAGATCGGAACGCTGCTTTTCCCGATGACCTCATGAAAACCGTGGGACTTGGCAACATCAGGTGGTAAGGCTGCCGCCAGATCGATGTCATCGCCCTGTCTCCCTAAAAACATGTCGCGAACGCTGCCACCCACCAAGAATATACTTTCTTGTTCATATCCGCGAAAAATGTCTCTCAGAATATCGACAATAGTTGTCATGGCGTTACTCACAGGCTGGCGGTCGCATAATCGGCAATATTGATGCCTTAATCGGCGCTGGATACAATCCCTGCCGGACAGAAAAGTATTTTGTTCCGGTTGCTGAAATAAATTTCGCAACTTCAAATGGTTAACAAATTTCAATGTGTACTAAAGAAAAATAATCTCGTTGCGGGATTATTGCCTTGACAAGACCTCCGCCCAACTTTTCATCAATGTAATACAAGCGACGATATTTTAACAGCTTGGCCGACTCTATCCAGAAGATATCAAGTGATCCTGTGGAAAACTTTTGGTCAAATTCTGTCTTTATTGAAAAACCGTAGATAACTATAACATGCAGGCTACCCAGTCCGGATATATATTAATGCTTTGCTCCATTCTTAAAGCCTCAAGACAATACTGCATTATCAAAAAATATGAATATGCTGTTAAACTGCAGTCTTTGATTGCTATGCCCACTTTATGAAATATACTATTTTTAAACCATTATTCACGGGAGGTGGCTTGCAGTGAGTAGGGCCATGACTAAAAGCTTAATCTTATTTGTCTTGCCGTTTGCAGTTATGTTGTTTTCTCGCCCGGCTGTCTGTGCGAATGCAAAGGGTGGGTGGGAAGATGCGGGTGTCAGAATAGGTTTTCAGGCGGGACCAAAGAGTGAATATTTTCATCAATATGAGTTGTCGGTTACGTACGGCCTCCCGTTTGAGTGGCGAAACTTGTCGGGATTTGGCGTTGCTCCCAAGCTAAATGTTGCAGCAGGTGTTCTTGATGGCAGCGGAAATACGGGCTTCATCGGCTCTGTTGGCACTTCCCTGCTTTTCGACAAAACAGGGATCGGGCTGAAACCGGAAGTTGGCATAAACGCCAATCTCCTTAACAAAAATAGATTCGGACGACAGGATTTTGGGAGTATGCTTCAGTTTGGGGCATTTATAGGTGTTATCTACCGTTTTGAAAGCGGGCTTGGGATAGAATATCGCTTGCAGCACATATCTAACGGGCATATTTTTTATACCGAGAGGACACCCAATCCAGGACTTGACCTGCATATGATCGGATTAAGTTGGCTATTCTTGTTTTGAAGGTTGTGCGGATATAATGGCGTTCAAACAAAAAGGACTTAAGCAAATTGCTTAAGTCCTTGATTTTTTGGGGTGGCTAGTCGGATTTGAACCGACGAATGTACGAGTCACAGTCGTAAGTGTTGACCGCTTCACCATAGCCACCGTAATGAACACTCTACATATCCCGAATAGGGTCCACAAGTCAAGTTGATTTTTTTTAGCGGTAATTTTTGGCGAAATAGGTGCTTTTTATGCCAGATATTGTTACTATAACTATGCTTAAACAGTATTAGGTCTAAAGTTGGCATTACTCAAGAAAGTACTCTCAAGAATGCCTGGATTTGACTAAGCGCTGGTTTTTGCCGTGTTTGTAAAATCTGCCCGGCCCTATTTCTCTACTCAATGATTGGAATGCTGCCAATGGATTCAACCTCAACTAAATCTGATGTTGCAAGTGAAAAGCAACAACCAAGCCTAGCCGGGACTGAGTACAAAAAAACGGGCTACAGTCTGTTTGTCTGGCTGTCCGATGACAAGCTGGAATGCAGGTGCAGCTATGTTCCGCGTAGCCAAGGTGTCATGATGACCCGTGATGAGCTTCGTGGTTATCTGGCGCAAGCCGGGGTAAAGGAAGGGGTTGATGATGCCGCGGTTGATGACTTTGCAATTAAAGCGGCCAGTGGTCGGGAACTCAGTATGGTGCTGCTGGCAAGTGGCCTTGCGCCGGTTGCCGGGGTGGATGGCTGGATTTCATACAGCGCCACTCCTTCCATCACGGTCAACTCATCGGGTGGCGAGGAAAATACCAGCATAGATATGCATAATGTACAGACTTTTATCAATGTTTTACCCAACGATGAGATTGGCAGGATCGTCCCGCCCGAGCCAGGCAGTGCCGGCAGGAGTATTACAGGCCAGGTTATCCCGCCCAAGGCCGGCAAAGCCCTAAATCTTAAAATAGGAAAGAACATTCGCGCCGATGATGGGGGCGCCTTGCTTATTGCCACCGCAGCGGGTAGGGTGAGTGTGTCATCGGGAGAGATTTCGGTCGAAGAGGAGTACATTGTCTCGGGGGATGTGAATTTCCGGATAGGTTCCATTGTTTTTAACGGTTTTGTGGAGATCCGGGGAGATGTGCTGGATGAGTTCAATATTTCGGCAACCAAGGGTATTAGGGTTACCGGAAATGTGGGAATATGCAACCTGGTGAGCGAAGGTGACATCACTTTCTGTGGCATGGATGGACAGGGGCGGGGAACAGTAACCTGCGGCGGGACAATCAGGTCACAATTCATCCATAATTGCGTTATTGAATGCACCGGTGATGTTATTGCAGAGGTAGAAATCCATAACAGTACTATCAAGACGCTGGGCCGGATCATAATCAATCGTGGTGCCGTGTCTGGTGGCACATACGAGGCTCTTGGCGGGATCGAGGCTAAAAAAATCGGTTCTCCCGCTTCGGTGAAGACGACCCTTGCCGTTGGTGTGGATTATCATGATGCTGCGGAATTGGAACGTCTGTTTGCAGAGCTTGAAAAGAATCAAGCCCAGTTGGCGCAGGCAAAGTCTCTTCAGGAAATTGAAGAGTTGCGGGCAGTTAAGGCCACTCTGGCAGACAGTATTTTGGCTATTCGCAATAAGGTCGATGAACGGTCTAATCCGAAGATTAATGTTAAAGGAATGCTTTACGACAATACCCTGTTGTCGATAGGATCAATAAGCGAAGTGGTCAAAGAACAGAAAGACGGTCCAACCAGTATCATAGAGAATACAATCGAGGGTGGACTGCGGTATTTGTCAATGACCAGCCTTGATGTCAAGGCTTCGGATATCGAATTGGCCTTCATCAGGGAGCTTAAGCGCTGAATATTGTGACACCCATCCGACATTGACCGATAATGATGATAAATATAATTAAGCTATTGTGGCTTGTCTGCATTTCAATTGAAACCTGTCTTGTTTTGTCGGCAGTACTCTGCATCACCCTGGCTGCGGGTTCATTTCTGCTGACAGGCGAATTTGCCGCGGCCATCAATGCCATGCCCCTTATCAGCTGGCTGAGAGCCGTGCCGATGCCTGTTTCCTGGTGGCTTTGGCTTGCCATAGCCATGGTTTCGCTGTTGGTTGTGAACACACTCTGTTGTTCAACCGAGACGTCATGGTCTCGATGGGGTAGGGCAGGGCTATGGCAGTTGCTTGCCCCACAGATGATGCATGCCGGTTTCCTGATGATCGTTTTGGCCCACCTATTAAGCGCCACAGGTAGCTATATTCAGCAATTGGAGGTATATGAAGGGGCGTTGGCACAGTTGCCAGACGGTCATGCCTTCGGGGTAGCATCTATCTCCGTGGCCGGCTCCCCAATGGGCATGCCTACTGGCTTCAGTAGCGAACTGGTAACCGATCTCAATAATATGGCTTCCAGGACAACAATCAGCCCCAATCACCCCTGGTTCTCGGGCGGATACGGGGTTTTTATCAAGCAGGCCGAACAATATCCAATGCCGCGGGCGCTCCTGGAGGTACACCGCGAACCTGGCGCAGGGATGGCATTGGCTGGTGCCTTGTTGTTTACCGCCGGTAATATACTGGTGGTATGGCAAAGGGCAAAGTCAAAGGAGTCTGGCATTGGGGTGACAACATGAGGTCTTACCGCAAGGAGTTATGGTTCGAAACCAGGCAGCGCCGCGAACTGATCAATATTACCCCAAAGATTCAGGAATGCTTGAGTGAGAGCGGTATTTGCGAGGGGCTGCTTCTGTGCAATGCCATGCACATCACGGCCAGTGTTTTTATCAACGACGACGAGAGTGGCTTGCATCAAGATTTTGAAGTCTGGCTGGAAGGTTTGGCGCCGGAAAAGCCGTATTCCCGTTATCGCCACAATGGTTTTGAAGATAATGCCGATGCCCATCTGAAGCGGACCATCATGGGGCGCGAAGTTGTGGTGGCCGTGACCGGCGGCAAGCTGGATCTTGGCCCTTGGGAGCAGATCTTTTACGGTGAATTCGATGGCAAGCGTAGAAAACGGGTGCTGGTTAAAATCATTGGGGAATAAACCGGAGTGACCATGAAAATTGCGGAATTTATCTATCGTCTGGAAGTGACATTTTGGGTGGGGGGCAATGCCCTGTTCACTTTTGTTCTAACTCCCTTGCTCTTTAAAACAGAGTCACGGGACACTGCCGCCCGCATAGTCGGTACCTTCTTTCCCGGCTATTTCCGTTGGGGGATGGCCTGTGGTGGCATCGCCCTGGTACTTCGCATGGTGGCGCGCGGCCGTGGCATCGATTTGGCGGCCGGTATCCTTATGGCCATGCTGGCAGTGACCGCAGTGCAGGCTTTTTACGTGGAACCTCGCGCCGCTGAACTCAAGCGGGAGATCGGGTCATTTGAGACCACTACCAAGGAGCATCCGTTACGCAGGGAATTTTCGAAGTTGCATGCAGTTTCTGCCGTTTGCAACTTGGCGGTACTGGGTGGCGGCGTGGCTCTGGTGCTGTTGTTGTAACGGCAGGGGAGTCATCGACCTGTTGTCATCTCCCCGTACATGGTTTCGTTATCGGCCCTTAAAACCTTAACCCGTACTTCGCTGTTGACCAGGCTGTTATCTCCAACAAACTTCATATCGATGTAATTTCTGGAAAGCCCCCGGCAGAGGCCTGTTGCAGTGTCATGGCCCTGCACCAGTATCTGCAGTTCCCTGCCCACAAACCTGTTCAGAAAAGTATTTTTCTTTAGAGCAGCCACATTGCGCAATTGTTTTGCCCGAGCCTTTATCACCTGATCGGCAACTTGATCCGGCATTTCTGCCGCCTTTGTTCCGGTGCGCCTGGAATAGGGAAAGACATGCAGGTCGGATAAAGGCATCGCCTCCACCAGTTGGAGGGTTTCGCTGAATTCCTCTTCAGTCTCGCCAGGGAAACCGGCGATGACGTCGATACCGATGAAGGCGTCAGGCAGAAGGGCGCTGACCCTGGTGAGTAAATCCTGGAAGAAACTGGCTGTATAGCGTCGTCCCATGCGGGCCAGGACAGAGTCGCTGCCGCTTTGGAGGGGAAGGTGTAGGTGTGGGCATATGATCGTCGAACGAGCCATTAAGGCGATCAATTCATCGCTCAATTCATTTGGCTCCACCGAGCCGATGCGTAAACGGGGCACCGGACGTTCGGCATCGATTTGTCTCACAAGCTCGGTCAGGGAATGCTCCGGCGTCAGGTCCATGCCATAGGCGCCCAAGTGAATGCCGGTCAATACCACTTCCTTGTAGTTGTTGGCGGCCAGATCACGCACCCCTGCCAGCATATCCTCGATCGGGACGCTGCGGCTCCTGCCGCGGGCAAAGGGTACGATGCAGTATGAGCAGAATGAATTGCAGCCGTTCTGGGCTTGGAGAAATGCTCGGGTGTGTTCGGCAAAGGTTTTCAGCTTGAGTGTCCCGCCTGTTCTCTCGGCGGTGATGTCGGAAACCAAGCTTTGCTCTGATTCCAACAGGGCAGCAATATCGTTTTTTTCGC
This sequence comes from Geobacter sp., assembly GCA_003574895.1. Lineage (GTDB taxonomy): Bacteria > Desulfobacterota > Desulfuromonadia > Geobacterales > Pseudopelobacteraceae > JACPFJ01. Next base: position 632,140 of record PJFB01000001.1, on the reverse strand, counting down.
GGTTGCCGAGTACGATGTCCACTTCTGGCATCCGTTCCAAGTCACCCGGGGCCACCTGGGCATAGCAGCCAGTGGCGACGATGCGGGCTTGGGGATTAAGACGGTGGGCACGCCGAACAATACGGCGGGTTTCTGCATCTGTCCTGGCCGTGACTGTACAGGAGTTGACCACATAAATATCGGCAGGCTCGCAGAAGGGAACGACTGAGTAGCCGGCTTTCACGAGCTGTTCGCCCATGGCGGCCGATTCGAATTGATTGGTCTTGCACCCCAGAGTTGTAATAGCTACCCGCTTCATGCCGATTCCATATCCTTTTCCAATTTTTTTATTATCCAGCTGACATAAACAACGGCAATGGCGGCTGCCGACCAGGTCACGGTAAAGACGCCCCACCAGATACCCATGATACCCCAACCCAAGACTATGGACAAAAAGTGGAATATCGGGATTGGCGCCGCAATCTGGCGGTACAGACCGATCCACAGGGCAAAAACAGGACGTTTTATCCCCTGCATGGTGGAGACGCATATATAAAGCAGGACATAAGCGGGGAAGACGAAAGCCTCGATCCGCAGAAACCGAATGCCGGTGGTTATAACTGCCGTGTCTGTTGTGAAGACAGCCAGCAAGGTTTTTGTGATCAGCAGCACTACCACTGTTCCGGTTGATGCAAGTATGAACCCATACAGCAGGGAGATTTTAAGTACCTTGCGAATTCGATCGAAGCGGGCAGCACCGAAGTTTTGGGCCGACAGTGCCAGTGTTGAGACATTTAATCCCATCACAGGAAGTAATACTAACTGTTCGATGCGAAATCCGATGCCATAGGCAGCGACAGCATCTTTGCCGTATCTGCTTACAAACCAGGTGATAATGAAGGATCCCAGGGTGACGGTCATCATGTTCATGGTAGAGGGAAAACCCTGTTTGGACAGTTCCCAGTAATAATGCCAGCGAGGAATGAATTCGCGGAAATGAAATCCTTCTACAATTCCCAAGCGCATAAGGCTGCTGAAAATATAAATACTACCGATACATTGGATCACCAAGGTTGCCAACGCAACGCCGGGCAGTCCGAAGGCGGGCAACCCTAAACCGCCGTACATGAACCACGGGTCGAATATAAGATTGAGGAGAAAACCAGCAACCAGAAAATTTCGGTATATTAATGTGTTGCCATGTGAGTTGAGTATCGCGTTCATGACGAAGTTGAGCATAAAAAAAGATGAGCCCCAAAAAATAACGCTCATATAACTTACAGCCAGGGAGAGGTACTCGCCACTGGCGCCCATGTATCTAAAAATACTCGGGGTAAAGAGCAGACCCAAAGCAGTCAAGGTGATGGCATGAATGATTGCGAAAGAAAACGCCTGTGGAATAAACTGATGGGCTTCGTCACGTGCGTCCCGTCCCAGGGCATTGCCGATCAGGGCAGTGGTTGCGGTGGAAATACCAGCCCCGACGGCAATGATAATGAAGAAGACCGGAAATGAAAGGGACATTGCTGCCAGTGCGGTCGTGGAAAGCCGGCTGCCATACCAGGTGTCCACAACATTGAACATGGTGTTGAAGAAAAAGCCGGTACCGGCAGGGATGGCAAGTCTTCGTATCAGTATTGATATGGGGGCGGTTGTCAGGTCCGATGAAGTGGTCATGTAATATTTTATGTTGAGTTCCGGATACTGATTGTGCACCATGACCCATCAACCCGGTCAGATTCACGATGTGAATTCCATTTATACTATAATGTCCATCAGTGAGGTAGGCTTTTTTCCGGATGTGATCGACCTGCGAATTTGAAACATCATTTTGCGCCGAGTGGAACAACTGTTTATGTTGAAAAATTGTGCTAAAACGGATACAAATAAAACCCTCGTTCGAATACGGGATGGTTGGAAATATCCACTTACGTTTGGAGGTTGAGATGAGCGCAGTAAAACTGTACGACACGACCCTGCGGGATGGCACCCAGGCTGAAGATATCTCTTTCCTGGTGGAGGACAAGATACGCATTGCCCACAAACTTGATGAACTGGGCATTCACTACATTGAGGGCGGTTGGCCTGGTAGCAACCCCAAAGACGTGGCCTTCTTCAAGGATATCAAAAAAGAGAAATTATCCCAGGCCAAAATTGCGGCGTTCGGCTCCACTCGCCGGGCCAAGGTTACACCTGACAAGGATAACAATATCAAGACCTTGATCGCTGCCGAGCCTGATGCCATTACAATTTTTGGCAAGACCTGGGATTTTCATGTACGCGAGGCATTACGCATCCCTTTAGAGGAAAATCTTGAGTTGATCTACGATTCACTGGAATTTCTGAAACAAAACGCCCCGGAAGTTTTCTACGATGCCGAGCATTTCTTTGACGGCTACAAAGCCAATCCAGAGTATGCCATCAAGACCCTTTTGGCGGCAGAACAGGCCAAGGTTGACTGCATAATTCTGTGTGATACCAATGGCGGGACCATGCCTTTTGAAGTTGCCGATATCATAAAAGACGTCAGGAAACATATAACAACCCCGCTCGGTATCCATACCCATAACGATTCGGAGTGTGCCGTGGCAAATTCGCTGATTGCGGTTGCCGAGGGCATCGTTCAAGTCCAGGGGACCATCAATGGTTTTGGTGAGCGTTGCGGCAATGCCAACCTTTGCTCGATTATCCCAGCACTGAAAATAAAGATGAAATCTGAATGCGTATCTGACGACCAGATGAAACATTTGCGCGATTTGTCCCGTTTTGTCTTTGAGTTGGCCAACCTTTCACCCAACAAGCATCAACCCTATGTCGGCAATTCGGCCTTTGCTCACAAGGGAGGTGTGCATGTCAGCGCCATCCAGCGCCATCCCGAGACCTATGAACATATGCGGCCCGAGTTGGTGGGCAACTGCACCCGCGTGCTGGTGTCAGATCTCTCCGGCCGAGCAAATATCCTGGCCAAGGCCGAGGAGTTCAATATCAACCTTGATAGCAAGGACCCTGTAACCCTGGAGATTCTGGACAACATCAAGGATATGGAGAACCGCGGCTACCAGTTCGAGGGCGCCGAAGCATCGTTTGAGCTTTTGATGAAGAAAGCACTTGGAACACATCGAAAACATTTCAATGTTATTGGTTTCAGAGTAATTGACGAAAAGCGTCATGAAGAGGATAAACCGCTCTCGGAAGCCACCATAATGGTCAAAGTGGGTGGAAAGATGGAGCACACCGCCGCCGAGGGAAGCGGTCCGGTTAATGCGCTTGACAATGCCATCCGCAAGGCTTTGGAGAAGTTTTACCCCAAACTCAAGGAACTCAAGCTGCTTGACTACAAGGTACGAGTCCTGCCGGCCGGCCTGGGTACCGCTTCATCCATACGTGTGTTGATCGAATCCGGTGATAAGCATAGTCGTTGGGGAACGGTTGGGGTTTCCGACAACATTATTGATGCATCTTATCAGGCACTTATAGATAGTATTGACTACAAGCTGAACAAATCGGACGAATAGCCCACTTTTATCGTCACCGACTGATTTTAATGTATGCTGCCAAGGCCAGATTTTGAAACCTGAACACGGCGGAACAATTTATTATCGTCTGATTGTCGTCGCACTGGCTATGGCAATCACTGTCCCGCTATTCATAAAAAGCCGTCAAAGTAGTCTTAATGCTGCTCTGACGGCTTTTCCTTTTTTGAATGATAAAGGGTGTGTGAGCGTCAGTGGTGAGGTGAAACATCCAGGGGTATATTTAATCTCCGCCAATCAAATGACGATAGACGCCATTAGATTGGCGGTGCCTTCCAGTGACCTTAAAGCTTTTTACACACCTGGAAGTGAGGCCGCGCCAGTTAAATGTGGCACTGATATCAGGCTGGCGATAAGTCCGGAGATGCTTGGAGTAATATCTGTCAGTCCAATGCCAACGGCCCATCGCATGATCTTGGGCATCCCTTTGGATATCAATGCGATGAGTGCGTCGGATTTTGACCATCTTCCCGGTATTGGTCCGGTATTGGCAAAAAGGATTGTCGCCTATCGTCAAAATAATGGCGGATCAATGGGGGTACAAGAACTATTATTCATTGAGGGCATTGGAGAAAAGAAGTATACACATTTAAAAAAATACTTTAACTAACCAATATTAAAAGCATTATTACATTATGGCTTTTGTCGGGGCAGAGTATCCCTCTTTTTTGGCATGGTTGCTGAAGAGTCATACAACATTGATGACAGAACTGCAATTAACCCAATAGGGAGGATTTTATTATGCAATGTCCACGCTGCAAGGGTCGTATGTTTGCTGAAAAGTTCTATGATTTTGTCCGTTCTTTTGATGCCTGGAAATGTACTTGTTGTGGGGAACTGCTCGACTCAACAATTCTGGTGAACAGGGCGCGAAGCAATAACACCCATCTTGGCTGAGTCCTTGATATCCTATACTGGGAACAAAGAGGGAAACCCTTTAATTGGGTTTCCCTTTTTGTTTGACATGGCAACTTTGAAAGTATATTGAACACTGCTTGTTTGTTTTGTTACAAATTCAATGGTAGGAGTGCGGTCCATGGCAAGAAATGACGGCAGGGACAATCAGACAATGCGTCCGGTCACCATTACGAGAAATTATATCAAGCATGCCGAAGGGTCTGTTCTGGTCGAGTTCGGCGACACAAAGGTAATCTGTACCGCGTCAGTTGAGGAAAGCGTTCCCCCTTTTCTAAGGGGCAAGGGTGCCGGATGGGTGACGGCTGAGTACTCAATGCTCCCGCGGGCAACCCATACAAGATCCCCGCGTGAGGCTGCCAAGGGTAAGCAAAGTGGCCGGACCTTGGAGATCCAGCGCTTGATTGGTCGCTCTTTAAGGGCAGTCACCGATATGTCGGCCCTGGGCGAACGGACGGTATACTTGGATTGCGATGTGATTCAGGCCGACGGCGGCACCAGGACCGCCTCCATTACCGGAGCCTATGTTGCTTTAGCTGACGCACTGACCGTTCTGCAGAAAAAAGGACTGCTCACACATGTTCCACTGAAAGAGGCTGTGGCTGCAGTGAGTGTTGGCATTGTGGATGGCATGGCCTTACTTGATCTTAACTATTGCGAGGATTCTGCTGCCGAGGTGGATATGAACTTCGTGATGACATCCAGCAATCGTTTTGTTGAGGTCCAGGGCACTGCCGAGGCCGAACCGTTCACAATTGGCCAGATGGATGCCATGCGCACACTGGCCACGGAGGGGATTATGCGTCTGTTTGCAATTCAGGAAACAGCTCTCAGAGGATGAAGGAACTGATGGTAGCCACCCGTAACCGTGGCAAATTGCTTGAAATCGAGGCGGTTTTGGCTGGTGTTGTTGAAAAAGTCCTTTGTGCCTCTGATTTTCCGAATCTACCAGAGACAAACGAGGATGGTACTACTTTTAGTGAGAACGCCCTCAAAAAGGCCCGCGAAGCGATGCTTTTCACTGGCTTGCCAACAATTGCCGATGATTCCGGTTTAGTGGTGCGGGCTCTTGATGAGCGGCCCGGTGTGTTTTCAGCCCGATTCGCAGGCGAGTCGGCCGATGATGTAGCCAACAACCGAAAGCTTTTGGCGGAGATGGTTGGGACGCCACCCGAACAGCGTCAGGCTGCTTTTGTCTGTGTCATGGCATTTGTGACACCGGATGGTGTTGAACAGATTTTCTCAGGCAGCGTGAGTGGACGGATTCTGGACCGGGAACGTGGCACTGGCGGTTTTGGTTATGATCCACTCTTTCTTGTGGATGGTTTTGAGCGGACCATGGCAGAGCTTACGCTTGCGGAAAAGAATTGTATCAGTCATCGTGGCCAGGCACTACGGCTGTTTCGCGCATATCTGGACAAGATACGATTATAAATTAAAGTAAAGGTTTAAAAAATATTGAAAAAAAAACCTCTAAATAAAGATAGTGTAAGGCACGAAAAAACGGCAAATGCCAAGGTTTTTGATTCACCCGGTTCTAAGGAATTGCGGCCAAAGAAGCTTACCAGCAAATCCATCCTTGAAGTAAGCATCACAGGACTCGACAGTGAAGGATACGGTATTTCCTGCAGTGAATCCCATGCATTAAGAATTGCTGGGGGGGTGCCGGGCGACACAGTCCGTGTCGGCATTGATCATGTGGCCCAACACATTGCTTTCGGCCATGTGCAAAAGATTCTTGTGCCTTCAGCTATGCGTAGCAGGCGGCCCCCTTGCGGTGACAGCGCCTTGTGTCTCGGTTGCCCGCTGATTACGATGAAATATGCCGAGCAGACCACCTGGAAGCATCAGATGATCTGCAATGAATTGCGTCCATATCGCGATCTGGGTGAAATTTCCGTATTACCGCTGCTCTCTCCGCAACGCCTGATACACTACCGCACGACAGCCAGACTCGCCATAGCCGGCAAATTTTCAGACCCCTACATCGGTATCTATCGCCGTTCCACGCATGACGTGTTTGATCTGCAGGAATGCCCTATCCACCACCCTCTGGTCAATAAAGTGGTGGAGGTGGTCAGGCGCGGAATAACTAAAATGAAGGTGCCGATCTACAATCCGCGTAGCAAGATGGGACTATTACGGTACCTCGTGGTCAGGGTGTCAGAGGCGGAACAGAAGGCGATGGTTGTTTTTGTGACGTCCCAGCGTTCGTTCAATGAAATACACCATCTGGGCCGCTTTGTTCGTGAGAATCTGCCCGAAGTTGAGGTGGTGGCCCAAAATGTTAACAGTTCCGAGGGAAATGTCATCATGGGGCCGACGGATCACTTTCTGACTCCCAAGCATCATCTTACGGAGCGGATAGGTGACGTTTCTTTGATGATTTCGCCCCGATCTTTCTTTCAGGTAAATTGTGATGGTGCCCGCCTGATCTACGGCAGGGTCCGTGAGTGGGCTGCCCTTACAGGCAAAGAAACCGTTCTGGACCTGTACTGCGGTATCGGCGGGATTGCACTTTTCCTGGCCCCTGGCGCCCTAAAGGTGATCGGGGTCGAAGTTGTCGAGGCTGCGGTTGCGGATGCACGTAAAAACGCGCGGCTGAACGCCGTTGGGAATTGCCGGTTTGAGGCCGGTGATGTCTCTGAAATTTTGGAAGAACTTGAAGATGATAATGAGCATGTTGACGTGGTTGTTCTCAATCCCCCCCGAAAGGGATGTGAAGAATCAGTATTACGGCGGGTTGCAGCACTTTCTTGCCGTACCCTGATCTATGTGTCCTGTTCTCCTCAAAGTCTGGCCAGAGATCTCAATATATTGAAAACATTAGGTTATGTCTGCTCGGAAATTCAGCCTGTCGACATGTTTCCTCAGACAATGCACGTCGAGAGCGTGGCGCGATTGGAAAAATATATAAAACCGCTTGACAACATGGTTTGATTATTGATATTACTCTTCCGCTTTGGTGCAGGCGCGTAGCTCAGGGGGAGAGCGCTACCTTGACACGGTAGAGGTCGGCGGTTCGAGACCGCCCGCGCCTACCATCTAAGCAGCAGCTGCAGGGCATCGATGGTTTCGATGCCTTTTCTGTTTGCACCTTTAAAAGGACAAATCCTATGCCAAACATCAATATTTCTCTTCCAGATGGTTCGATACGTGAATTGCCTGTCGGAGCGACTGTTTCCGACCTGGCCGCCTCCATCGGAGCCGGACTGGCCAAGGCTGCCATTGCCGGCAAGATAAATGGTGCTTTGGTTGACTTGTCTGCCCAGCTCAGTAATGGTGCCAATGTCGAAATCATTACCGAGAAGAGTCTTGAGGCATTGGAGATTATCCGCCATTCCGCCTCCCATCTCATGGCCCAAGCGGTCAAGGAGCTTTTTCCCAAGGCCAAGGTGACCATCGGACCGGCTATCGAGAGCGGCTTCTATTATGATTTTGATGTTGACACATCCTTTACTCCCGAAGATCTGGAGCGTATCGAAGCAAAGATGGCAGAGCTGGCAGCAGCTGACCTGAAGATCGAACGTAGTGAGCTCTCCAGCAGCGATGCCATAAAAATGTTCACCGATTTGGGAGAGTCCTACAAGGCCGAGCTGATCAACGACCTTGGTGCTGAAACCGTTTCGATCTATACCCAGGGTGGTTTTGCCGATCTTTGCCGTGGCCCGCATTTGCCGTCGACATCACGCATCAAGGCATTCAAGCTGCTTTCAATCGCAGGGGCCTACTGGCGTGGCGATGAGAAGAACCGTATGCTGCAGCGCATCTACGGTACAGCTTTTGCCGATAAAAAAGAGCTTGATGCGTATTTGCACCGTCTTGAGGAGGCCAAGCGCCGCGACCATCGCAAGCTAGGTAAGGAATTGGACCTTTTTTCCTTCTCCGATGAAGTGGGAGCCGGGCTGGTAATCTGGCATCCCAAGGGTGCCATGCTGCGGACCATTCTGGAAGATTTTGAGCGCCGCGAGCATTTTAAGCGTGGTTATGACATCGTGGTTGGACCGCAGATTCTCAAAACAGAACTTTGGCAGCGCTCTGGTCATTATGAGAATTACCGCGAAAACATGTATTTTACAGAGGTGGACGAGCAAGGCTACGGTATTAAGCCGATGAACTGCCTGGCCCACATGATGATCTACAAGTCCCAGCTCAGGAGCTACCGAGACCTGCCTTTGCGGTATTTTGAACTTGGTACCGTGCATCGTCACGAGCGTGCCGGCGTATTGCACGGACTTTTACGAGTGCGCGGCTTTACCCAGGATGATGCCCACATCCTCTGTACCCCGGATCAACTGGATGCCGAAATCAAAGGGGTCCTCAAGTTTGTCAATGACGTTATGGCAATCTTTGGTTTTGACTACGAGATGGAGCTTTCCACCCGTCCTGAAAAGTCCATTGGTGACGATTCGGCCTGGGAGCTGGCAACCAATGCGTTGCTGTCGGCCCTCAAGGATACTGGTCGTCCCTATGAGATTAACGAAGGTGATGGGGCATTTTATGGTCCCAAGATTGATATTAAGCTGAAAGACGCGCTTGACAGGCGCTGGCAGTGTGCTACTATCCAGTGCGATTTTACACTCCCCGAACGTTTTGATCTTCATTATATCGCGCCGGACGGGGAGAAAAAGCGTCCGGTAATGGTCCACAGGGTTATCCTGGGTGCCATCGAGCGATTTATCGGTGTACTCATCGAACATTATGCTGGCAGTTTCCCGCTTTGGCTTTCGCCAGTGCAGGCCATTGTGCTGACGGTGACCGATAATCATATACCATATGCCCAGGATGTTCTTGCGCATCTCAGGGGTGCTGGTATAAGAATTCAAGGTGACTTCCGCAATGAAAAACTGAGCTTCAAGATCCGCGAGGCTCAACTTCAGAAAATTCCCTATATGCTCGTTATTGGCGACAAAGAGATGGAGCATGGAACGGTGACCCCGCGTTACCGTGACGGGAAAAATTTGGATCCAATGAAGCCTCTCGAGTTTGCTGAGTTTGTTGAAAACGAACGTAAACAATTCAAATAGAAGTTTGATCGAGGATACGGAGAATATAGCCGTTCCATCCAGGAGGTGCAGTCATAGCAAAACCGACCGTAAACATTAATACCGCCATTCGTGCTGCTGAAGTTCGCGTGATCAGTGCGGATGGAGAGGCCCTAGGCGTCATTCCTACCTCGCAAGCTCTGGAAATGGCTGAACAGCAGCAGCTTGACCTAGTGGAAGTATCGCCCAACGCGGTTCCTCCTGTATGCAGGATTATGGATTATGGCAAATTCAAGTACCAGCAAAGCAAAAAACAGCAAGAAGCCAAGAAGAAACAGGTGCATGTAGAGGTCAAAGAGATCAAATTGCGTCCTAAGACCGATGACCATGACTTGATGTTCAAGGTTAAACATGTAAGGCGTTTTCTCGAAGAAGGTAATAAGGCCAAGGTTACTCTGGTGTTCAGGGGGCGCGAAATCACCCATATGGATATCGGCCGGGCCGTCATCGAGCGTTTCGCAGCCGAACTGGCTGATATCGCAGTGATTGAATCCCAACCCCGTGTTGATGGACGCAGCATGTTCATGATTGTCGCGCCCAAGGTAAAAAAATAAATACTGAATTAACCTTTTGGTATTCTTTAAAAAGAAGGAGAAATACAATGCCTAAGATCAAGACCAATCGCGGTGCTGCCAAGCGCTTCAAAAAGTCAGGCACCGGCCGCATCAAACGCGGTAACGCTTTTACCAGCCACATTCTGACATGCAAAACCCGCAAGCGTAAGCGCAACCTGCGCAGCTCCTCCATGGTGGCTGATGTTGACCAGAAAAATATTGCCAGATTAATCCCGTACAAATAACGGGCCAATGCCAAGAACCATGAGGAATGTCTCCCCTTATGGATCGGGCGAAATTCATCAATAAGGAGTAAAGTATGGCACGCGTAAAAAGAGGTTTTAAAGCGAGACGAAGACGTAATAAGGTGTTGAAGCTTGCCAAGGGTTATCGCGGCGCACGGAGCAAATTGTTCCGAAGCGCGACCGAGGCGGTTGATAGAGCCCTCAATTATGCCTTTCGTGACCGTCGTGTTAAAAAGCGCGACTTCCGCAGTCTGTGGATAACACGTATTAACGCGGCATCACGTCTGAATGGACTGTCCTACAGTAAATTTATTTTTGGCCTCAAGAAGGCCAATGTCGAGATTGATCGCAAGGTTTTGGCGGATATCGCAGTTTCCGACCCTAAAGGTTTTGCGGAGATTGCCGGGATGGCAAAATCAAGTATTTGATCTCAGGCATGTTCTAAATAAAGAACAGCACACCGGGAATGGGATGAAAACTCCCATTCCTTTTTTTTAAGGTTCAGAGTCAATAAAGCCCATATATTTGAGTGGCTGTTCTGTATTCAACCATGCAGCGTGTTCACTTGAAGCGATAGTCTTGCAAGATGGTGCTTTTTACAAATCCGAAATACAGGTAGATGCCATGCGGGAACAGCTTGAGCAATTAAAACGGGATGCCTTGCAGGCCATTGGCGAGGCCACTGGCGAGGATGGGCTCCAAGATATTCGTGTGAAATTTCTTGGACGCAAAGGTCAATTGACGGCTCTGATGAAGGGTTTAGGCGGACTGGCCCCCGATGAACGCCCAGTGGTTGGCCAACTGGTCAATTCTGTCAGAGATGAGATTGAAACCAGTCTTGAGGCTGCTTTGCTATCTGCAAGGGAGCAGGCAACGATAGAACGGCTCAAGTCTGAGCGAATAGATGTAACACTTCCTGGCCGTCGGGATATTTGCGGTACCAAGCACCCGATCACCCTGGTTACTGAGGAAGTCTGCGACATCTTCGCCAGTCTGGGTTTTTCGGTTGCGGAAGGGCCTGAGATTGAGCACGACTGGTACAATTTCGAGGCGCTCAACTTCCCGCCAGAGCATCCCGCGCGCGACATGCAGGACACTTTCTTTGTAGACAACAATCTGCTGCTGCGTACACACACCTCCCCGGTACAGATTCGGACCATGTTGAAACAGAGGCCGCCGGTGCGCATTATAGCGCCGGGTACGGTGTATCGTTGCGATTCCGACGCAACCCACTCGCCGATGTTTCATCAAATCGAAGGCCTAATGGTAGATAAGGGCGTCACTTTCGGCGATCTGAAAGGGATTCTGACTATTTTTACCAATCAGCTCTTCGGCCAGAAGACCGGCGTGCGTCTCCGCCCGAGTTTCTTCCCTTTTACAGAACCTTCGGCCGAAGTCGATATCGCCTGTGTGATCTGCAATGGCAAAGGTTGCCGGGTATGCAAGAACAGCGGTTGGCTTGAAATCCTGGGCGCCGGCATGGTGGATCCAGAGGTTTATCGACATGTTAACTACGATGCTGAAGATATTTCCGGATTTGCCTTTGGCATGGGGATTGAGCGTATTGCAATGTTGAAGTACGGGATTGGCGACATGCGCTTGCTCTTCGAAAATGACGTCCGCTTCCTGCGTCAATTCTGATCCGGTTTTTTGAGTCAATTCTGGGCTGCATCCGCAGGTGGTTCATGTATGTCCCGGTGTCACATGATGTTGAATCTATTCATTAATGGTGTTCTGATATGAATGTAACCTACAATTGGCTCAAGGAATTCGTTGATTTCGATCTGTCCCCCGAGCAGTTGGCTGACCTGCTTACCATGCTCGGCCTTGAAGTGGAGGGCATGGAAAAACTGGGTGCCGGCATGGACGACGTGGTCGTTGCCCTGGTGGAGGAGAAGCGCCAACATCCCAATGCCGACAAACTTTCGCTTTGCAGGGTAAATAACGGTAGCGAAGTGTTGGATGTTGTGTGTGGCGCCCAGAATTTCAAGGCAGGAGATACGGTTGTATTGGCCCAGATTGGCGCCGTGTTGCCCGGTGATTTCAAGATCAAACGCTCTAAGATTCGAGGCGAGGAATCCTGCGGTATGCTTTGCTCCGAGAAAGAGCTGGGACTGGCAGAGGAAAGCGCAGGGATCATGGTTTTGCCTTCAGGTTTACCTCTTGGCAGACCTGTTTTTGATGCGCTGGGACTGAAAGACACCCTGTTTGAAATCGGTTTGACTCCAAACCGGTCCGATTGCTTGAGCGCGGTTGGGATTGCCAGGGAGATCGCGGCAAAACTGGGTAAAACGATCAAGTACCCCGATACGACCATCAAGGAAGGGACCGATGCGGCAGGTAGCATCATCGCGGTCAATATTGAAGACACCGAGTTATGCCCTCGCTACGCGGCTCGTTATATCTCGGGTTGCAAAATAGCGCCTTCGCCGGAGTGGCTTGTCAAGCGGCTCTCCGCAATAGGACTTCGCTCCATAAACAACGTGGTTGATGTCACCAACCTGGTAATGATGGAGTTGGGGTATCCGCTGCATGCCTTTGATTGTGACCGTTTGGCGGGCCGCCGCATTGTAGTGCGCCGAGCCGTTGAGGGCGAGATTTTTACCTCCCTTGACAGCCAGCAGCGTATCCTTACTGCCGATGACTTGGTCATTTGCGATGCAGAACGTCCCGTTGCCCTGGCTGGGGTCATGGGTGGGGAAAACTCCGAAATCTCGGATACAACAACCAATATCCTGCTGGAAAGTGCCTGGTTCAAGCCGGCTGCGATCCGTAAGACCAGCAAGAGGCTTGGTCTGCATACGGAATCATCGCATAGGTTTGAGCGCGGCGCCGATATCGGCGGCGTTATCCGTGCCATAGATCGTGCTGCGTCACTCATAGCCGATCTGTCCGGAGGTTGTGTCGCTCAAGGAGTTCTGGATGTTTATCCGGCCCCCTTTGCGCCAGAGCCGATCATACTGCGGCCTGAGCGTGCCAATCAGCTTATCGGGATTCAATTGCCCAAGGACGAAATCAATAACCTCCTGAGCAGGCTTGAGTGCCATGTTATTGATCTGGCGGACGGATCACTCCAGGTTACTCCCCCCACGTACCGAGTGGATATTGAACGGGAAATCGATCTGGTCGAGGAAATTGCCCGCCTGAACGGTTTTGATAAAATTCCTGCCACCATGCCACTGGCCCAGGTTGTTTCCGACCGGCCATCGCAGCACCAGCGCCTTCAGCGTTCTGTCAGGGAAATCCTTGTTGCCCAGGGAATGAATGAAATTATTAATTTCAGCTTCACCGCTCCGAATGCTGCCGGAAAACTTCTGTTGCCCGAAGATGACCCGAGAAGTGCCTCAATTCGACTTGCTAACCCATTGATTGAGGAACAGTCGGTAATGCGCACGACGTTGTTCCCCGGGCTGCTTGAAACGGTAGCCAGAAACGTCAGTTTCCGATCATTGGACCTGAAGCTCTTCGAGATGCGAAGGGTCTACCTGCCACCAAAAGTCGATGGGGAAATGCCTTGCGAACCGATCCGCGTTGTGGGGGCCATCACCGGTTCAAGGGAACGGGATGGTTGGTGTCAGACCCGCGCGGCAGCTGATTTCTTTGATGCAAAGGGTCAGATTGAGAACCTCCTCGATCTGTTGAATATCGGCGGGGTGAAATGGGTGGCTGACGCTCCGGAACCGTTTTATCATCCCGGTAAATCATGCAGCATCCTGGCAGGCAAGGAACGAATCGGTACGGTGGGCGAGATTCACCCCACGGTACAGGAAAATTTCGGGCTGGAAAAACCGGTCTATTGTTTCGAACTTGATTTTGAAAAGCTTGTATCGCTGGCACGCCAAAAACGCACTGTAAGCCCGCCATCCCGTTTTCCGGATATAAACAGGGATGTTGCCATGCTGGCCTCCGATGACCTTGCCGCAGAGAAAATCATCGAATGTGTACGTAGCGTAAAGGCAAAGGAGATCGAGCATGTCGAGATCTTTGACCTATACCGTGGAGCCGGTATCCCTGACGGTTTCAGAAGCATTGCAGTTCGCGTCCGTTACCGCTCCTATGAACGGACACTTACCGATGAAGAGATAGGTGTGATTCATACGAAAATATTGGATAGTTTGGTTAATAAGTTAAAAGTATCAATAAGATAAAAACTGTTGCGAAATCATTTGCCCTATGCTATAAAAATCCTCCTTTGTATACAATCATGAAAATTACGTAGATAGAGGTTGTTATGACCAAAGCAGACATTGTTGAACGCATCCACCAAAAGATAGGCTTCTCGAAAAAAGAATCTGCTGAGATGGTAGAGACGGTTTTCGGTCTGATAAAAAATACCTTGGAGACCGGCGAGAAGATCAAAATTGCCGGTTTCGGGAATTTTGTGGTAAAGCAGAAGGCCGACCGAAGGGGTCGTAATCCCCAGACGGGTGAAACCATAACAATAGCCGCTAGGCGCATTCTGACGTTTAAGCCTAGTCAGGTTCTTAAAAACGCTATTAACATTGAGTCAAAAGAATCCTAGTAAAGCAACGGTCTGATGAGTAATGCCTTCCCCGACAAAATGTATTATAAAATCGGTGAGGTTGCTCAGATAGCAGGTGTCAGGACCTCGGTGTTGCGCTTCTGGGAAACCGAATTCGATTTTCTGAAGCCGGATAAGAGCTCAACAGGTCAGCGACTTTACCTGAAAAAAGAAGTAGAGCTGATACTTGAGGTCAAGCGTCTCCTGTACACTGAAAAATTCACCATTGAAGGTGTCAGAAAGCGCATAACACCTCATGGCAAGATTCTTGTGGATAATTCAGCACGGATCTCCCCTGAATTTGATCATCTGGGTTTACTGAAGGAAATCAAAGTAGAATTGCAGGCATTACGATGCTTGTTGTAAAGGTTTTAGTTAGCACCGGTGCGTAGCGCAGCCTGGTAGCGCACTAGACTGGGGGTCTAGTGGTCGCTGGTTCGAATCCAGTCGCACCGACCATTTAAAAGTCCGGCACCATCCGGATAAGCACAGAAGGCCCTGAGAAATCAGGGCCTTTTCTTTTTGTGTTGTGTTGTCTTGTCCAGTGATGTATAGCGAAATACATGGGTTTTATGGGCTGGTGTTGAAGAAGGAAAGTCTTACAGTTCGCCATCCTCAGCCGCGCGCCCGGCGCGACGTGGACCGACGCAACCAAGCGCAAAGAGAGTATCGACGTGAATGGCGGTTGTAACTCTGTGAAATGGGCGTAAGGAAACAATAAATTTCATTATTCATGATGCATGACTCTCATTCGCAAAGGATAACCAATGGATACCAAGCCGACCCGGGAAGAAGCCTGGAACCTGCTAGCCGAGTATGTGCCGAGCGATAACCTGCAACGTCATGCCATTGCCGTAGAGGCGGTCATGCGCTACATGGCTCGCAAGCGGGGCGAGGATGAGGAACGGTGGGGCCTGATCGGCCTGGTCCACGATATCGACTATGAACGTCACCCTGAGGAGCACTGCAGGAAGGCGCCCGAGATCCTGCGACAGCACGGCTGGCCCGAGGAGGACATTCGCGCCGTGGTTTCTCATGGCTGGGGCATTTGCAGCGATGTGGAGCCACTGAGCACCCTGGAGAAGACCCTCTACACCATCGATGAGTTGACCGGCTTGGTGGCCGCAGCGGCTCTGGTCCGGCCTTCCAGAAGTATCCTGGACCTACCGGTCAAGAGCGTGCTCAAGAAGTGGAAGGACAAAGCCTTCGCCGCCGGCGCTGATCGCTCGGTCATTGAAAAGGGTGCTGCAATGCTGGGGGTGGAGCTTGGTGATCTGATTGCCGATTGTATCGAGGGGATGAAGACGCAGGCCGAGGCGATCGGGCTAAAGGGGAATCTATAGCAGCAATTGTGCAGATTCTACCCGGACAATGCCGGCCGCTCATCATATTGTTGGCGCTGAGCTCTCTGCATTCATTTGGCGCCTTTGGCCGATGAATGCAGACAGGCTGGTGATGAAGGCTGAATCCTGTGTGGGGTCGATGTGCGGGATCTTGGTCTGGCCGCCCAGTTTACCGCGTACACTCCGTGACCAGTCAAAGATCATCTCTCCCGGGGCCAGCAGCACCAGTGGTGCCTGAATCCTTCCCTGGGACCGGAAAGCGGCATAATCCGCATTCAGTTTTCGCAGGGTTCCATCCAGTAAGCGACCGGCCAGATCCGGATCTGCGCTTTTCCCATCCATTGCCAACACCCAGGCATGCCTGCGTGCCGGCACATCGGCGCCTACCATGAACTCGCACACGTTCCAGCCACCAGCGGCATTCAGTTCCTCCACCGCCCGCTCAACCTCTTCCTGGGTTACCTTTTCCTCCAGCCTGTCCAAAAAACGGTCCCGGCCCGTGAATTCGATGAAATGTGGCGACAGGCCAGTAAATCGGATGGTGTCGCCGATGTGGTAGCGCCAGAGGCCTGAGCAGGTGCTGAGGATCACGGCGTAGCGTTGTCCCACCTCCACTTGCTCCAATGGTACTGCTTGTGCGTCTGGTGCTGGCTTGCCTTGTGCGTCCAGGTGTTCAAAGGGGACAAATTCAAAGAAGACCCCGTAATATGGGGTCAAGCGCATCTGCTTCTCTCCCTGGCGCTGGAAGGCCATGAAAGCCTCCGAAGATGGCAGCAGTTCCAGAAGGTTGGGCAGATGGCCCTCAAAGAGCGCTTCCATTTCGTTGCGATAGGGCTTGATGCTGGTGCCGCCATGGATGATCAGTTCCAGTTGTGGCAGCAGTTCGGGCAGTGGCTTGTTCCCCATCTCCTGGCACCGCTTCAGCAGCATGATGATCCAGGGCGGGACCCCGGAGATGACCCTGATTGATCGATCCGTCAGCAGCAGCTCTGCCATGGCCTGCAATTTTTCTTCCCAGGGAAGGGAAGCAATGGCGGATTTTGGCTCAATAAAGGGGTCCAGGTAACGGGGGCGAAATCGAAGGGTGATGGCGCTCATGTCTCCTGAGCAGATCCCGTCACCCATGGCGTTCAGATCGGTCGAGCCTGACATGTAGAGAATCTTCCCACCTGCAATTTGCGATGATGGGTTGGCGGCCAGGTAGCATGAGATCATGTCCATGGCGGCCCGCTGGTTTTCGGCAAACATGCGCTCCGAAAATGGGATGTACTTGCTTGGCGCGGTCGTGCCCGAGGTTTCGCAGAACATCCTGATTCTTCCCGGCCAGCTCACATTGTCCAGTCGAAGTTCTTTTCTGTTGTTGAAGCCAACATGGCAACCGGATTTGAAATAATCGTTCCAGAAGTCCTGATAGGTGCGTATCGGCACCTGCTCCTGGAACCGGAGGAAAGCCTGTTCGTAAGGAGTCCGCAGCAGATCTTGGAAGCCATGATCTTTGCCGAAGCGAGTGGCCGAAGCTTCCCTGATCAGGCCGGTGAAAATTTCCCTCTGGGAGATGATCGGATCCCAACCAAGAAAATTCGCTGCCCTCCGCGCGGATGAATTCCTGATAAGACTCTGAACCGGACGTGTCCGTATGGCACTGGCAATGAAGCTCATCAGACTGCGATCTGCAGAAGCGGTTGAGAGAGTTTATCGTACCAGCTTTCCAGGAGTGGGTTGTAGGCATCGTGATGGAAGATCAGCGAGGCATGGGGCACCCTGTCACCGGCCAGTTTCGTGAGCACTTTTTTTACCCGGCAGTTTGGGAACAATTCACCATAGCGTTCCGGCATGGTGAACAGGGCAAGGGTAGGCGAGGTGGGGACCAGGATGTCCTGTTCGTTTTCGGCCAAAAGCGTCAGCACCGGCCCTGAGAATAGTGACCAACCTCTGTCCGGAAATTCCAGGTCACGTAGCGCCTTGACGCGCTCATACCCACCCATGGCCGAGGTACGGGCCAGCACCTCCATGATCTTGCTGCGAATGGCCAGATGCCGGCTGTTCAAGACCCGGTTTTCGGCTCCGGCGGCAAACAGGGCCTGAAAGCAGCGTCGAGAACGTTCCACCTGTTTTTCCAGGTCATCTTGCCGCTGTGGATCGGCATTGATGATTTTCTGCAGGCTGCTCTCCAGGAACCGTATCCCGGCCCTTTTCAGCCCTGATGGGCGGATCAGGTCATCGGTGCAGATCACCGGACTCGCCAGCACCAAGCCGCGAATTTTCTCATGAATATTCTCGGCGGCATGTTTCAGAAAGTGCAGAAGAATGCCGGAACCGAAACTTATGCTCATGATTAGCGGCTTCATCCCCTGATGATGGATGTCGTCGATCAGGTCGGCCAGTTGGGCGCTGAACATCTCGGCCGAAAAACCGTGGCGGGGATAATTGAGATAATAGATATTGCCGTATCGTCGCAGCAGGGGACGCTGAAATTCCACTGTTTCGGTTGCATCGGGTACAAAACCGCCAATTACTATGGTTGGCATGGTGCCCAAGCCCTTTTCACGAAAAACTTGGCAGCGGACAACGGGTGGGTTCCGGCAATTTCTCAATAGTTCGAATTCACGTTGGCGGAGCTTGGTGGTATAGGGCTTGATCGTCATTGAACGCATGAATCCACATGCGATGGTCGCTGCCGATACAATTACCGGGTGAACATCCTTTGCAGCTGCCGTAACAGGTTTCATGTAACCTCCTCTGCTGTTTACGTGAAGTAAAGCAGAGTCAGGTTACATGCGTGCGTCAGCAAGGCAAATTTCTGTGGTGATGGGATTGCGATTGTGAAAAATCAGTTGGTTTGCACTTGCTGGCCTGTCACAGAGATTCAGTGTTTTCCAGTATGGCCAAATCCGCCAGCTCCGCGGCTACTTTCCAGACTGAACTCCCCAACTACGGTCAAAGTGGCTTGTATTACCGGCACAAACATCATCTGGCAGATGCGCTCGCCCGGTTCGATGGTATAGGAGGAGGTGCCGCGATTATGAATGCCGATGCCTATCTCGCCTTGATAGTCCGAATCGATCACGCCAATCGTGTTTGCCAATACTATGCCGTGCTTTATCCCCAAGCCTGAGCGGGGTACCAGCAGTGCCACCAGTCCCGGATCATGGATGCTGATGGCGATGCCGCTGGGGATCAATACTGTCTCGCCTGGGTTTACCCGGAGCGGCGCCTCCAGGCAGGCTCGCAGGTCCATGGCGGCCGAGCCGCGAGTGGCGTAGGTCGGGAGCGGAATGCTGGTTCCAATGAGAGGGTTTATGATTTTGGTTTCAATTTTGTGTCTATTCATGTAAATTCCCGTAGTTAGAGTTGCATGGAATAATTATTCTCAGCAGGATAGCAGAGTTGCTGGAAAAGGCAAAACTGCAATTGACTGTGTCTATGTAATCTGCCGGAAAGTTTAATGTTTAACGTACTGAAAGGAAACAGGGATGAAAGACCCACGAGTTGTCCAGTTCGCCGAGATCCTGGTCGATTATTCAACCCGGGTCAAAAAAGGTGACATTGTCCTGATCAATGCCGCTGGCCTGGAGGCCGCGCCGTTGGTGAAGGAACTTTATGCACTCTGCCTCAAGCGGGGAGCCCAATACGTGGAGTACAGCTTCTCTTCATCGGAGATAGATCGTTACTTCTATGATCTGGCAAACAAAAAACAGCTGGGGTATTTCCCCCAGCACAAGATGGACTTTTACAAGCAATTGACCGTTTATATAGGAATTGCCGCCGGTAACAACTCCATGGTCATGGCAAACGCACGCCAGGAAGCGATGGTGGCCTATCAGAAACTCACCAAGCCGCTGGTTGACCAGCGGGTCAAGCATACTCGATGGGTGGTGACCCGCTACCCGACGCATTCAGCTGCCCAGGAAGCCAGGATGAGCCTGGACGAGTACGAGGATTATCTCTTTTCAGCCTGCTGCATCGACTGGAACAAGGAGTCCAGGAAGCAGGACAAGCTCAAAAAGCTGATCGACAAGACCAGGAAGGTGCGTGTTGCGGCACCGGATACCGATCTTTGCTTCAGTATCGAAGGCCTGCCAGGAATCAAGTGCGACGGCCGTTTGAACATGCCGGATGGCGAGGTGTTCACCGCTCCGGTCAGGGATTCGGTTCAGGGGCACATCACCTACAACTGCCCCAGCATCTATCAGGGTAAGGAGTATAACGGCGTCCGCCTGGAGTTCAAGGACGGCAGGATAGTCAAGGCAACCGCGGAGGCAGGCATGAGCGCATCGCTCAACAAGATCCTGGACACCGACGATGGTGCCCGTTACGTGGGCGAGTTCTCCCTGGGGATCAACCCCGGCATCCGTCAGCCCATGCGCAATATCCTTTTTGACGAAAAGATCTTCGGCTCGATCCATTTTACCCCAGGACAGGCCTATGACGAGTGCGACAACGGCAACCGCTCCGCGGTTCACTGGGATATGGTGCGCCTGCTCACCGATGGTGGCGAGATCTGGTTCGACGACGTCCTGATCCAGAAAAATGGCTGGTTTGTCTACAAAGATTTACTGGAATTGAATCCGACTGAATGATGGAACGTGCCTTTATGACCGATGAGAAACACCCTGAAGTTGAGTTTGAACACGACGATTTCGATTTTGCCACCATTGAAGAGGAAATCCGTGTGGATGAGCGTTGCCAAGCCCTGCTGCAGCGTTTTTACCAGCATTTGCAGGCCAGCGGCCTTACGCCGCAGCAGGCATCGGATCTGGCCTACAGCGCAGACTATTATCTCAGAGACTATCTGCTGGATTTTGCCCGCCAAAATGTTGTGCGACCGGAGCCGGGCGTTGTCAGGCGTTTTGCGGCAAACTGGTTTATCGTCAGCACTCTGGACCCGGAGATGGCAACCCTGGAGCGTCACTTGGCTGCCATCGGTGAGTTGTACCGCTTTCTCAGGGTCAGCCACCTCATAAGCGAAAGCGAGCTGACGTTTATCGAGGATGAGGTCGCCCAGGTTGAGTATTATCGGCAGCGCATCGAACGTTTTATCTCGATTTCAGGTGACGGTTACCAGGAATGGGAGGCAGAGTGCCCGCTAAAGGGCCTGTCAAATTAGATTGAGAGGTGCAGACGATGGCATATAAGGTTTTGAAACAGATAACGGTTACGATCCTGAACCAGGAACATGTCAGGCGCGATTGGTTTATAGATTTCGATGATGACGCCTTTCAGAAATTTTTTGACGGCTTGGCCAAGGAAACCAGGAAATTGGGGGTTTCCTTGAAAAAGGTGCGCAATCGCGATGCAGTGATCAAGATCAACAGTTATGGCGACCTGCTCAATGTTGTCAAGATTTCATCCAGCGAGGACGGTAATTGCAAGCATTGTGTCGGTCATATTATCGGCAAGAGTGAGAATCTTGATATCCTGGAGGATATCAAGAGCGCAATTTTCCGGATCGCTTTTGCCCCAGAGACCATTGAGCCTTCCAGCGAATTCAAAAAAGTGTGTCATAACTGCGGCTGTGGGTGTTGATATAATTGTGTTTATAATATGAATAGTTCAACTGATAAGTTTAATCTTTTACTTGAAAGAATTGAAGGTCTGGTCGACCGGTTGGCTCCCGCTGCCCCAACTCCTCCGGATTTCAAGCACAATCTTGCTTTCCGCTGGGAGCGGGCAGGGGAGGCGGGAAAGTTGGTGCCGGTCAGCCATCCGCATCTCTTTGACCTCATGGACCTGGTGGGGATTGACGATATCCGTGAAGATGTAATCCGAAACACGACCCAGTTCGTCGAGGGATTGCCGGCCAACAACGTCCTGCTCTGGGGCGAGCGCGGCTGCGGCAAGTCGTCCCTGGTCAAGGGGTTACTTAAGCCTTTTGCGAAAAAAGGGCTGCGGATCATCGAATTGAAACGGTGGGACATAATGTCGTTGCCGCAAATTACGACTCAACTGCGCGGCGCACCGTTTTACTTCATTCTGTTCTGCGATGACCTGTCCTTTGACGAAGGTGAGGGTGATTTTCGCGCGCTGAAGACTCTGCTGGACGGCGACATAGAAGAGCGCCCTTCCAATGTGCTCATTTATGCCACCTCCAACCGTCGTCATCTGATGCCGGAAAAAGCGCGGGATACCCGCAACGATGACGAGATACATCCAGAGGAGGCAGTGGGCGAGAAGTTGGCGCTTTCGGATCGTTTCGGGCTGTCTCTTGGATTCTACGGCCTGGATCAGGAAGAATACCTGGCTGTCGTCCGCAATTACGCGGCTCGACGCGGGCTTTCTGTGTCAGATGAAGAATTACGCGATAAAGCATTGAAATGGTGTTTGTATACTGCCAGGCGTAGCGGGCGTTCAGCCCGGCAATTCATCGATGACCTTGAGGGCCACCTCGGCCTGCTCAAGCGAAACGGAAATAAACGGCGCTGATGTTTTAATGATTTATGTTATTACAATGCAGAAAATGATATATTGATTTTTGCTTTTCGGCCCTTTGGGAAAAAACAAGCATGAGTTGCAACGCCTGTTATCCTGAGTCGAATCTGAACAAGGAGAAAACCCCCATATGCCGTCTACCTTAATTCCTGAAACAGTCAGAAAGCTGCTGGCATCACAGCCCATCGAGCTGCCCATATTTCATCCTGTTGCGCTCAAGCTTCAGCGCATGCTGTCTAATTACGATTTTACAGTGGACGATGTGGCGCAGGTTGCCAACGAGGATATGGCCTTGGCCAGTCAGATGCTCAAAATGGCCAATTCTCCCATGTATATGGGACGGACCAAGGTTGCCACCATCAAGGAGGCGGTCATACGCCTGGGGGCTCAGCAGGTGATCAACATTGCTATTGCCGCTTCTCAGGCCGCTACCCATGCCTCTTCCAATCCTGCCCTTGACCGTTACATGAAGGCGCTCTGGCAGCATAGCCATGGTACGGCACTCGGCGCCCGCTGGGTGGCCATTACCTGCGGCATGCGCGGTGCCGCCGATGAGAATTACCTTGCCGCATTGCTGCATGATGTCGGCAAGCTTTACCTGCTCAAGTCAATCGAGCGACTCGTGAATGCCGGCGTAATAAGCTCCATGTTCGATGATGAACTGATCATGGAGATTTTCGAGGCAATGCACGTGGAGCAGGGGTACCGTTTGATGCAGCACTGGAATTTCCCGGCCATGTATTGCGATGTCATAAAATATCATCATGCCGAGCAATGGGATACCGTCAACAAGATGCTGGCTATAGTCCGTTTCGTCAACCAGGCCAGCCATTCTGTCGGGCTTGGGCTCAAACACGAGCCGGAATTGGCCCTGGGTGCCACAACTGAGGCTGAAATCCTTGATATCGGCGATTTTCAGGTGGCCGAACTGTTGGCGCTGCTGGAAGAAACCAGGGAGTTTGAAATCTAGCGCACCGGTACCCCAAATGCCGATAGCGCCTTAAGTTATGAGTGCTCGTGATTAAACCTGTGCCCTATTTCAAAATTTTGCGGCCGATCCAATGGCTGAAGAACCTGATGATCTACTTTCCCCCTTTTCTGGGGGGAGCGATGTTCCAACCCGGTTTAGCATTGCGCGGATTTCTGCCGTTGTTTTCATTCTGCATGGCGTCAAGTGCCACCTATATACTCAACGATATCAGCGACCGCAACACGGACAGCTGCCACCCCGATAAAAAGTCCCGCCCCCTCCCTTCCGGCAAGATTTCCGTTGCCGGCGCAAGCGTGCTGGCAGTGATTCTGGGAATCTGTGCCATTGTAGCGGCTTATTCGATTTCCATGACTTTTTTGCTGTACCTCGCCGCTTACGTGCTGCTGTCGGTCGCCTATTCCTGCTGCCTGAAACAGTTCGCCCTCATAGACATATTCTGCATCTCTGCCGGATTTTTGCTCAGGCTGGAAGCCGGCGGCGCAGTTTTTAATATCCAAATTTCCGAATGGCTGTTTCTGAGCGTCTTCCTTCTGTCGATTTTCCTCAGTACTGGCAAACGTCTCAGTGAGAAGTATCGATTGGGCGGCAATGCCGCCGATCACCGCAAGGCACTGAACGCGTACCCTGAAGGCTATCTGGAAGGAGCCATGTACATGACCGGTGGCTCAGTGCTGGTCACCTACACCATGTATGTCATCTCGCGGCAATCCGATTCCCTCCTTTACTCGGTGCCTCTCTGCTGTTTTGGATTGCTGCGTTATATTCTCAGAGTCCAGTCAGGCAGCGGCGGCGATCCGACCGAATCCCTGACCAGGGATTTGCCGCTTTTTATCGTTGGCCTTCTTTGGGTGCTGATGGTGGGGTGGGGGATATATGGCGGATAGGACAGGTCAATACGTCTCATGGATCAAAAGCGGAGTTAATCCTACGGGTTTCCGATATATTTTCGTATGTTGCCCACTATTGATGTAACGGGAAGGTTGTCAGAATTGCTTAAATCACTTTTGTTCAATAATGCCTTACTTGTTATTCAATTTGCAGCAAGTGGGTTAATCCCTCTTTTTCTAATCCCTCATTTTATTAAAACTATAGGGCTCTCATCATTTGGTGATATTGCAATCGGATTATCATGGGCTAATTATGCGGCAATTGTTGTACAATATGCTTTCCACCTAACCGGGCCCAAATATCTTGCCGAAAACAGCACGGAAGCATGCGGTAAATCAGTCTTCGCGAACGTATTTTTAGTAAAATTATTATTGTTTATGCTGGTTTTTACAGTTAGCTTAGTGTGTGCATTAGTACTACGCACTTCAAAACTTTCACTACTAAGTTTTTTGCTTTATTCCATGCTGCCTTTCGGTTCGGTTTTTCATGCCGGTTGGTATTTACAGGCAATTGGCCGTTTCATGTTGGTTTCTGCAGTATCAGTCTTTGCTGTTATTGTATCCCTCATAATCGGATTTGGTTTTGTTGTCACAGCTGCAGACAGTATCGTTGCTCTTTCATCGCTAACTATCGGTTCAATATTAACTGGCTTGGGCACATTCCTTATCACCATGAGCATGATGCGAACCATGTCTGGTGGCTTCAATAGTCGAGAGGCTTTACTATATTTACGAGATGGGTGGTTAATATTTTTTTCCCAACTTACCTCGTCCTTATATACTTTTTCAGGACCAATTATCATAGGATTATTGCTTAATTCACAGGCTGCGGGGGCCTATAGTGCCGTCGAACGCATTGTAAGTGCGGTTTCAAGCGCCTGTTTGTTAACGCATACCGCTGCATATCCTCGTCTTGCGAAACTCTATCATATTGATCGTTCAGCCTATTGGAGTATGATGAAAGCTGTGGTGTGTATTTATTTTGCTGGAGCTCTCTTTTTCTGTCTCGTGGTTGCGCTTACCGGAGATTCTTTTACTAGATTCATTTTTGGTAGCGAGTCATATGGATACGGCAAATTAGTCTGGTGGGGAATTTTACTTATTTTACTTGCTGTATTTGGCCCAATGGTTACGGGATATCTTGTCGTCAGTGGCCAACAGGAAAAAGTGTATCCACTTAATATGAAAATTCTTGTTTTGTCGATAGTTCTGGGGCTCCCTGGTATTCATTTTTTTGGAACCTGGGCATGGTTCTGCTCTCTTGCAATTGCCCAGGGATTGGTACTTTGGATTGGAATCACATCACTCTGGAAGATGAATAACGCGCTTAAAACGTGAGCAGAACATTATAGAAGGACGCCATTGAAAAATTTGCTTACACTACTGGCAGGTCTGCGATCACTGATTGTTCACAAACTCTATGTCGAACAGGTGTTTTCTTCTATTAACAAAGATGATCTTATCTTGGAAATTGGTGGAGGATATAACCCTCGATTTTGTAAAGATACCTTTAAAAATGTTTACCATCTTGACCACCATGATACTGAAAAGCTGAAAGCTAAGTATTTGGCAGACATTAATGTTTCCCATCTTGTTCATCGCATTCAAGACGTTGATTTTGTGTTTAATGGTGACCCCATAGAATCTTTAATTCCGCGAACTCTCCAATTCGATTATATTTACAGTTCGCATGCGTTAGAGCACCAGGTTGATTTTATCGGTCACTTGAGATCACTTGAAAGAGTTCTCAAGCCAAATGGAAAGGTGATTATGATCATTCCTGATCACCGCGCCTGTTTTGACAGACTGCGATTTCCTACGGTGACTTCCGATGTTCTTGCTGTTCACTTGAGGAGACAATCCGTACATCAGGGTAAACAAGTTTTCGAAGCTTTGGCACAAGGCATAGACGTAAATCCTGGAAGGCGCGTTAATAAACTCGATTTATCAACTGCTGGCTTCTTTCACTCTCTTGAGTCTGCATACGAGGCGGCATGTGCTTCCGAAACAGATTCAGCCACATATTTTGACGTTCATGCATGGACATTTACACCGGTCTCATTCAAATTATTAGTTGTTGAACTTTTTCTTCTTAATTTGACATCCTTCAAATTATTGCAAGTTACCCCCACATATGGAAATCAGTTTTGTGTTGTTTTGAGCCCATCTTCGTTAGCCGAAAGAGAAAACATGGAGAAACACTTTGATCAAGTAAGGTACAGATTGTGTAGGAAACTTTTCTCATGAACTTTATGCTAGAGAATAAAAAGGTTGCAATAGGGCTTGCGGAAAATAATGGTTTATATCCTATTGATTTTAGGCCTGATAGAGAATATCCGGAGTTTAGATGTTGCAACCAGTCAGTTGGTTTGAGCCAAAATAATTCGGTCTTTCAAATAACGCGACAGCTACTTTTCGATTTGGGATTGGATAAAGATAATTATGATACAGACAGATGGAATCCTCTTGGTGATCTTGTCGAAGAAAATGCCGTAATTTTGCTCAAGCCGAATTGGGTTTTACATGAATCCCGAAATGGTCTTGATTGCCTGGTGACACACCCTTCGATAATTCATGCAATTTTACCATATGTATTTTTGGCTAAACCAAGAAAGATAATTATAGGTGATGCACCATTACAATACTGCGATTTTGAAATGCTTTCAAAACACTACAATTTTTCTCACTATATTGATAGTTGGCCTGGATGTCCACTTGAAATTAAGGATTTTAGAAGAACAATTTCTACCATTACTGACAACTACTGGAGTATGAGAGAGCACTGTAGACCACTAGAAGACTATTTTGAGGTTAATCTTGGCGACCATAGCTTGCTTGAACCAATTTCCGAAGATTGGAAAAAATTCCGTGTAACAGTGTATGACCCACGTTTGATGTGGAAACATCACTACAAAGGGTGTCACAATTATTTGATTGCAAAGGATATACTCAGCGCGGATTTAGTCATAAACCTCCCAAAACTAAAAACACACGAAAAAGCAGGAATAACCTGTTGTCTAAAAAATCTTATCGGAATTAATGGGAATAAGGAATATCTTCCGCACCATCGTAAAGGGGGAAGTTCCAAAGGTGGGGATGCTTTTTTTGGATCTTCGGTGCTTTTGGCTGTAATGGAGGAAATTTGGGATATTGCTAACAAAAACAGAAAAAACAGCTTGATATTCAATATCCTTTTGAGAGTGGCTTTTAAGATTAAAACCCTTGATGAAAGGCTTGGCGGAGTGGGGCGAGCAGAAGGAAGTTGGTATGGGAATGATACTGTTTGGCGAACGTGCCTTGATCTGAACAGAATTCTTTCATATTGTTCGGCAGACGGAGTAATTTGTGACAAGCCGGTCCGAAACGTATTAAATCTTGTCGATGCAATTATCGTAGGCCAAGGGGACGGGCCATTAAACCCTGAACCTCTAGATACTCATATGCTGCTTGGGGGAGTAAACTCAGCAGCAGTCGATTGGGTGGCAGCGGCGATGCTGGGTTTCGATCCCCATAAAATACCAACAATATCGAACGCATTTAATATCAATTTTTTGCCAATCACTAATTTTAAGCCTTCTGATATTGAGTTGGTATGCAATTCCCAACTACAGGATTTTACCGAATTTGTCCGCTTACACAAGATTTTAGCAAAACCTTCAAGTGGTTGGATAACTCATATAGAATCGAATTGATTCCAAGGGGTCAGTTTTTGTAACTCGTGAAGACAGTAGTTGTAATTTATCACAATGTTATAGGATCTAACGAACTATTGTGAAATATTCAATGGAAGCAAAACCAAATACGGTAATAAAAGCGATTCATAACGTTAAGTTGCAATTGCTTCAGTTTGGTTACAATATATATGTTCGTCTATATAAATATTTTCCTGACAATATGGTTAATTCGCTCAATTATTATCATGTCTTCAGGAGATTTCCAAATATCAATAATCCAAAGCGCTATACAGAAAAAATACAATGGTATAAGTTGTATGGTAAGTTGGAAAGATACTGCGCATTAGTTGATAAATATGAAGTGCGTGATTTTGTTGCATTGACGGTTGGAAAAAAATACTTGATTCCTATTATTGGTGTTTGGGATGATTTTGATGAAATAGATTTTTGTAGGTTGCCAAAACAGTTTGTCATTAAAATGACCCATGGGTCTGGATATAACATTATTTGTACCGATAAAGCACAAATAAATTTAGAAACAATTAGGAATAAATTAAGCAATTGGAAAAAAGAAAATTATTATGAAATAGGAAGAGAAAGACAATATAATAATTGCCGTCCAAAAATTATGATTGAAAATTATCTAGAGGATCAATCAGGCGAGTTGATAGATTATAAAATATTCTGCTTTAACGGAAACCCCGCCTATATACAGGTAGATTTGGGCCGAACCACTAATCACACAAGGGCATTTTACGATATACACTGGAATAGATTGCCTTTTACCACATATTATCCGCTCGCTAGCAGAAATGTTATACGGCCTGACAATCTTGACGAATTGCTGACCTTGGCAGAAAAATTGAGCAAAGACTTGTTACATGTTAGGGTAGATCTTTATAATCCGGACGGGAAAGCCTTTTTTGGCGAATTAACATTTGCCCATGGCAACGGATTTGAGCCATTCTACCCGGACGAGTGGGATATGATCGTGGGTAATCAGTTTGAAATACCTTGAATTTTTATCATTAGGTTAACGAGGTTGTGAACCTGACGCATGGTAGTCTACACCTGTATTACCGGAGGATATGATGATCTCCTTGAGCCCTTGGTGGTCGAGGCAGGGGTAGATTATATTTGTGTTTCCAGTACACCGCCTCAACCAGGTAGCGTATGGAGACATCTTCCATTGCCGCTTGGTACGGGTGATGCCGTTGCAACCAGCAGATATGTGAAAATGCATCCTCATATATTGTTTCCACAGCATGATATTAGCATTTATGTCGATGGAAACATTCAACTGCTCGCTCCTGTTGCGCAACTTGCGTCGGAGTCGATGAGGCATGCTTCCATTGCTCTATATCGTCACTCTTTTCGTAACTGCGTCTATGAGGAAGCGAGAGAATGTTCCATCTTGGGTTACGACTGGCATTGGCGCATTGTGGCCCAGATGAAACGATACCGCAGGGATGGGTTTCCCAGTGGTTGGGGATTGTTTGAAGGCAATGTAATTATAAGGAATCATCACAATCCCGACATGATCAGGCTGATGAAAATGTGGTGGAATGAATATTCCAACGGTGTCAGGCGCGATCAACTCAGTCTGACTTATTTGGCGTGGAAAACTTCGACAACGATATATAATCTTGGACCTAGCGATCCTCGTGGAGTAAAGGCTATTTTTTCTCTGGATAAAATTCACTCCGGGAGTTCGTTGTTGAGGCGAATTCGTAGAGCTATTAATTGGAGGCTGATTTATTTTGGCATTGTTAAAGAAATGAACTGATTTAGTCAGTATTTGTGGATTGGAGATTAATTGCGTGGTACCCGTTGATAATCAACCGGATATTTTGTCAAACGTGGCGGCTGTCGTGGTTCTTTATTATCCTGATAGTGACGTTTACATGAATATCGCGTCCTACCTTGATCAAGTAGACTTAGTGATCCTTGTTGATAATTCAGACGATCCAGCATTTGAGCTGATTGAGAGGTTGGCGCATAACACAAAGGTTTTACCAATCATAAATAATTGCAACTTGGGTATTGCATCTGCTTTAAACATTGGTGCAAGAGAAGCTATTTCAAAAGGTTACAGTTTCTTGCTGACAATGGATCAGGATAGTTTTGCTACGCCTGGGATGGTCGATACGCTGAAAGAATATTATGATGGCCAGGAAGGCCAGCAGGTATCAATCGTATCTCCATTTCACTTGACAACAATTAATGGGATACCAGATTCAGGATTAACTACATTTGAAGAAGTTGAGACGGTCTGGACTTCGGGAAACCTTCTTCGCTTATCTGCATATCAATCAGTTGGCCCGTTCGAAGAAGATTTATTTATAGACTTTGTGGATCACGAATACTGTCTACGTTTGAAACGGTACGGCTACCGGATTATTCAATCAAATAAGGCCATACTTCACCACAATATAGGAAATAATCTTAGAAAGGTATGTGTATTATCAGCTCCACTCATTGTTTCCAATCATTCTCCTCTCCGACGTTACTATATAACACGTAATCGTTTTTGGGTTGCAAACAAATATCGTGAATTCAAAAAATTCTGCCGGATTGACAGACGGCGTTTTTTTGCGGAACTGGTAACTATTTTATTGTTTGAAGATCAAAAAATTGAAAAATTTAAGATGATAGTCCGTGGATACAGGGACTACATAGCTGGCAAAATGGGTAAACTCAAATGCATAAGGCTTCGGAAGAAGGATACTTGAATGTGTAAGGCGAGTATAATCATCGTAAACTGGAATGGTATTAAATATCTACCGGAATGCCTTGAAGCTGTTATGCGGCAGACGTTTACTGATTTTGAAGTGATTGTGGTTGACAACGGTTCGACAGATGAATCGGTCAATTTCATTCGGGATCACTACCAGAATGTCAGAATGGTATGTCTTGACGAAAATCGTGGTTTCACTGGAGGTAATTGTGTCGGCTTTGAAATAGCGAAGGGACAATTTATTGCGCTGTTAAATAATGATACTCGGGTCGAGCCAACTTGGCTCGAGTCACTGGTTAGTGCCATGCAAGCAAATCCCGGCGTCGGCATCTGTGCCAGCAAAATAATCATTGATGGAATGGCCCTGATAGACAGCGTTGGTGACCTGTTTACCACCGCATTTTCCGGCACAAAGATGGGCTATTTACACTCAGTAGATTCATTTGACATACCACATGAACTCCACGGAGGGTGCGCTGCTGCCATTCTCTATCGCCGACGCATGTTGGATGAAATTGGTTTTCTCGACGATGATTTCTTTTTCAACCACGAGGACACTGACTTGAATATGCGTGCCTGGCTAAATGGGTGGAAATGTGAGTATGTTCCAGAGGCAATCGTTCATCACAAGGTAAGCGCGACAGTTGGTGCACTAAGTGATACCAGTGTGTACTATTTTGCCCGTAACAATGTCTGGGTTTGGATCAAGAACGTTCCCTCATGCTTCATACTTCGCTATCTTCCGCAGCGTATTGTATTTGAGTTAAGTTCTTTAGCATATTTTTGTATAATGAAAGGAAAGTGGGGGCCGTTTTTGAAAGGTAAGCTTGATGCTGTAAAAATAATCCCTACCGTGTTGAAAAAACGCAAAGAGGTACAAAAACTGGTCAGATTATCGCGGTACGAGATAGAGGCCGGACTTTTGCCTATTGGTAAGTACTTGCGACTGCGTCTTCAGAAGATAAAATAGCTCCCCAGTGCAGAATACCACTATTCAAGAGCTGACATTTTAATGATGATAACATTACTTCTGAAGCGATGTGACAGGATAATAGGCGGTTTATTTACGGGTCTCCTGACACGACCACACTCCGTTGCAGATACAGTTTGCCTGCAACCGAGTTCTATCCTGATTATCCGCCCCGGCGGCATCGGTGATGCAGCGCTCCTGATCCCGGCGATCCTGGCGGTCAGAGGAACATTCCCGGCAGCGAAGATCACGGTTCTGGCCGAATACCGCAATGTTGCAGTTTTTCAGATGTGTCCAGCCGTGGACCGGGTGCTGCTCTATGATCGCCCCTCCGAGTTCATGGCTGCCCTGCGCGACAGCTATGATGTCGTCATCGACAGTGAACAGTGGCATCGGCTTTCCGCCGTGGTGGCACGCCTGACCCGTGCTCCGGTACTGATCGGTTTTGGCACCAATGAGCGCGCCCGCCTGTTTACCCATTCGATGTCCTATGACCAAGACGATTATGAGGCAGACAGTTTTGCCCGTCTGCTGGCCCCTCTTGGAGTTACACTTGGTGGACTGCCGGAGCGTTTTTTGGTGGTGCCGGACGATGTGAAGCGCATCATTGCCGGTTTGTTGTCAGGTATTGATCAGGGGCGATTTGTGACCATGTTTCCCGGGGCCAGTATTAAGGAACGGCGTTGGGGATCTGGCAAATTCAGGCGCCTGGCCGAACTGTTGTCTGTCTTTGGCCTGACCGTTGTGGTGGTGGGGGGCAGGGAGGATATCGGTCAGGGAGAGGCCATTGTTTCCGGAGGCCTGGGGTTGAGTCTGGCAGGTCGGACAACCCTGCCTGAGACCGCCGCAATCATCGAAAAAAGCGCCCTGTTGGTTAGCGGCGATTCCGGGGTGCTTCACATTGCCGTTGGTCTGGGCAAGCCGACCGTATCACTCTTCGGGCCGGGTCGGGCCGAAAAGTGGGCCCCTCGCGGTGAACGCCATATTGTCATCAATAAGGGGGTGCCCTGTTCCCCCTGCACGATCTACGGCACAACTCCACCCTGTCCCAGCAATGCCAAGTGCATGGGGGATATCACGGCTGATGAGGTTTTCAACGCTGTCATGATCCTGCTCACTGCGGAAAAGGTGCTTGCATCGGCCTGTTGCAAAAAGGATTGGATCGAGATGTCCGGTTGATTAACCCTTGATGGGGGCGGGTTCGCAGAGATTGTCCTCGCAGTTTGCTTCTGCGCCGCAAATAAAGCAGTAGAATTTAGGATCGCTGGTTACCTTCGCGATCTCTTCTGTTTTCCCGTTACTCCTGAGCATGCAGATGTGTCCATGATGTTTGGCCCCGCAGGAACAGCGCACTTCGTCCGACATGTAGACCTCCAGATATTGAGCTTGTTTGCAGCCTGAAAATTGTTCCCACTCTAGCAGGAAATATGCTAAAAGGAAACGTTTACCACAGTGAAAGGAAGCTGCCCCGTGGCGTTTATACCAAAATCTATCCTGGTAACAGGTGGTGCCGGTTTCATTGGCTCCAACTTCATCCATTCGTTCATCGCCAATAATCCGGAATGCTATGTTACCAATCTGGATGCCCTGACCTATGCCGGCAATCTGGCCAATCTGAAGACAGTTGAACATCATCCCGCATATGGTTTTGTCAAGGGTGACATCTGCGATGCAGCCCTGGTTGCCCGTATCCTGCACGAGAAAAAGATCGATACGGTCGTGCATTTTGCCGCCGAGTCCCACGTGGACCGTTCCATCAGCGGTCCGGAGATCTTTGTGCGCACCAATGTTCTGGGTACGCAAACCTTGCTGGAAGAGAGCAGGAAACATTGGCAATCCGGCTTGGTCCCGGATTTTCGTTTTTTCCAGATATCGACCGACGAGGTCTATGGCACACTGGGAGAAACCGGTTACTTCACCGAGCAGACCCCGCTGGCCCCCAATTCCCCCTATTCGGCCAGCAAGGCCGGTGCGGACATGCTGGTACGCGCATACCATGAAACATATGGCATGCCGACCCTCAATACCCGCTGTTCCAATAATTACGGCCCCTATCATTTTCCAGAAAAGCTGATTCCGCTGCTGATTAACAATATCGTCCACAGCAAGGCCCTGCCGGTTTACGGTGACGGCAGGAACGTTCGTGACTGGCTGCATGTGAGGGACCATGCGATTGCCGTGGAGACGGTGCTGAAATCGGCTACGCCAGGGTCGGTGTACAATATCGGCGGCAACAACGAATGGTTCAACA
This sequence comes from Geobacter sp., assembly GCA_003574895.1. Lineage (GTDB taxonomy): Bacteria > Desulfobacterota > Desulfuromonadia > Geobacterales > Pseudopelobacteraceae > JACPFJ01. Next base: position 598,065 of record PJFB01000001.1, on the reverse strand, counting down.
TTGACATCGTCAACCTGGTCTGTGATTTGCTGGATGGGCGGCTCGGCCGGCCGGCCGGCCAGAATCGCGGCTTGATAACCTTTGTCAAGGATCGCCTCGGCCATGACCGGCGCTATGCCATCGATGCCTCGCGACTCAAGGATGATCTGGGGTGGGAACCGGCCTATACCTTTGAAAAGGGGATAGCCGAGACCATCGATTGGTACCTGGCCAACCAGGAGTGGGTAACGGAAGTTACGTCCGGTGCCTATCGTGAATACTATGCCCAGCAGTATGGAGGTCGGTCATGATTCTGGTTGTTGGGGCCAACGGCATGCTCGGCAAGGACCTGATGTCGCTTCTGGGGGGGCGTGCCAGAGGCGTTGATATTGAGGATGTTGATATAACTTCCCTGGAATCCATCGAAAGGGTCCTGAAAACGGTCCATCCCGCTGTGGTCATCAATTGTGCGGCCTACACCGATGTGGACGGGTGCGAAACCAATGTGGAAACCGCCATGCAGGTCAATGCCGAGGGTGTTGCCCACCTGGCCATGGCCAGCCGCATGATCGGTGCCAGGCTGGTCCAGATCAGTACCGATTATATCTTTGACGGCAGCAAGGGGAGCCCTTACCTGGAGGACGATCCCCCCAATCCGTTGAACATTTACGGCGAATCGAAGTATGCCGGCGAGTTGAATGCCATCATCAATCCCGACCACCTGATCGTGCGCAGTCAGTGGTTGTATGGCCAGCATGGCAAGAATTTCGTTGAAACCATGTTGCGGCTGGCAAAAGAGAAGGATGAGTTGAGTGTTGTTGATGATCAGATCGGTGCGCCCACTTGGACCGTGGACCTGGCGCAGGCCATCATCGCCCTGATCGACAGCGGTAAGGGGCTGCGCGGCGTGTACCATGCCGCCAATGCCGGTTCATGCTCGTGGAACGCATTTGCCAGAGTTATCTTCGAGGAAGCCGGTCTGGCGGTGACAGTAAATGGCATGACAACCGATCAGCTTAACCGGCCGGCCCGGCGGCCGCTCTATTCCACTTTGGATTGCGAAAAGCTGGCCAATGACACCGGGTTCCGGCTTCAGCCTTGGCGGGACGCGCTCAAGATGTACCTGAAATTACGTAAGCTATGACGTTCAATAATTGTTAAGCTTCTGGTTACCGCACTGATTCGAGCATACGGGTAAATCTCATGACTTTCGATGTGTTACCAACTTAAAACATATCAGGGTTGCTACTGTGTCGGTTTTCGGAAATTGCGCTGTTTGCTGTGATTTATTCAGTTGCTTCGCGGTAATGTTTGATCTCATCAGGGAAAGGGAAAGATATGGAACGGGGAGAACGTCCATGGGGCACTTATACCGTGCTGGACGAGAATACAAGCTACAAGATCAAGCGCATTGAGGTAAATCCCGGCGAACGGCTATCGTTGCAGAAACACCACCATCGCAGTGAGCATTGGATCGTGGTATCGGGCATTGCCAAGGTGACTTGCGGTGAAGACCAGTATTTTGTGAATATCAACGAATCGACCTTTATTCCGATCGGCAGGAACCATCGTCTGGAAAACCCCGGCAAGATCCCGCTGGTAATCATTGAAGTGCAAAGCGGAGAATACTTGGGCGAAGACGACATAATCCGTTTTGATGATGACTACAATCGCTGTGAAACTCCCAATGAAGCTTGATGTTGCGCAGAAGGGCGTTTTGTCGCGCTCGTTTGTTATTTTGCTGGCAACATTGCTGATAACGGTTCTGTTGACAGGTTGTGCGGCAACCTCCACAACAGTGGTAGACGAGGAAGTGGTCAATAATCCGAAACCGATGGCCAGCTACAAGCTTTTGCTTGTCCATGAATTCGATTTGAAGCGCGATCTTTATACCAATGTTCCCGAAGCACGTATGGATTCCAGGGAGCGCCATTATGCCGAGATTCCATCTCAGTTGGCGTTACAGGTCCAACGTTATGTAAAATCAAAGCATATCTACCAGGATGTGTTACTTGATGGCGATGTTACCGATACAACCCTCATTTTGAAGGGGCGATTTACCAAGGTCGGCAGGTTCAGGATTTCCGTTGAAGCGGTACTCCAGGATGGCGCGACAGGTCATGAAGTGGCGTATTTCAAAGAGACACTCTGGGATGTGTTCGATACCATGGAAGGAATCGGTCGCCTCGGACGTGAAATCGCAGATTTCATAGACCGAATCCAGTACAAATAACGGAGGTCATATGTACATAGTCATACTTGCAGGTGGTTCCGGAACCCGTTTCTGGCCGTTATCGCGTGTAGCGCGTCCCAAGCAGCTGATCTCCATCACCGGTGACCGAAGCATGCTCCAAAGGACGGTGGAGCGGGTGCTGCCACTCAGGCCCAAACGCATACTGATTATTACAAATGTGCTCCAGGCCGAGGAGACCGAGCGGCAAGTCAGCAGCTATCGCGGCATTCCGATTGATGTTGTTGCCGAGCCGTTTGGTCGCAATACGGCCCCTGCCATCGGTCTGGCAGCCGCTATTATCGCTGCCCACGACCCGGCCGGCGTGATGGCGGTCCTGCCTGCCGATCATTTCATCAAGGACGAGGAGTCGTTGCGCGAAACGCTGACCGATGCCTGCCACACGGCACGCAATGGTTATCTGGTGACGCTCGGTATTATGCCTTCCCGTCCAGAAACCGGCTACGGATACATCGAAGCCGATATGGATTTGCGTGGGGAAGGGCCGTTCCCGGTCAAGCGTTTTGTAGAAAAACCACCACTGGAAGAGGCGGTCCGTTATCTTGAGGACGGTAATTACTTCTGGAACAGCGGCATGTTTGTCTGGCGGGCCGACACGATATTGGCCGAGATGGCCACTTACCTGCCCGCCATGGAAAAATCACTGGCTGCAATAACATTCAATGGCGATGTCTGGGAATTGTCCGATCTGGATAGCCAGATAGAGGCTGTTTACCATGATGTTGACAGCATATCGATTGATTACGGCGTCATGGAGAAATCGACCAAGGTGCAGATAATGCCGGTGGAAATGGGCTGGAGCGATGTGGGGAGCTGGAGCGCTTTGCCGGAAGTGACCGCCCCTGATGTCTTGGGAACGGTATGCATCAATGCGGCTGAACATGTTGCCATCGATTCGTCCGACAATCTGATTTATTGCGACAACAGGGTGGTGGCCACCATCGGGGTCCATGGCCTTATTGTGGTTTCTACCCCGGACGCCCTGCTGGTTTGCGGCCGCGACCAGGCACAAAAGGTCAAAAATGCGGTGGAGCAGCTTGCCGCGATGAAAAGCTCCTGTCTCTAGGATAAGCCCGAATGGATATTGCCCAGTTCAGTCAAAGCGAAACCTATTTTGCACCTGCCATGCGATTTTCCCGTCAGGTCCTTCTGGCGCAGCGCCAGGAGGTGCTACGCTATGACCTGCTTGATGCCCTCATTCAGGCCATGCCTGGCTACGCCTTGCTTCTTAATCGGCAGCGCCAGGTGGTGGCCGTCAACCGGCCTTTATTGGAGCTGTGCGGCAATTCGGCTGATGAGCTGTTGGGCATGCGTCCGGGCGAAATCCTGAGCTGCATCCATCTCCAACAGGCGCCTGGCGGTTGCGGGACTTCCCGCAACTGTTCCATATGTGGGGCGGTATTGGCCATTGTTGAAAGCCAGAACTCCGATAAACAGGTGATCATGGAATGCCGCATCACGGTGCAAAGTGCTCATGTGTCCTGTCTTGATATGCAGGCCATTGCGACGCCGGTTACGATCGGGGAGGGGCGCTATACCGTGCTGGCGTTACGGGACATCAGCAGCGAGAAACGCCTTGAAGTACTGGAAAGAGTTTTTTTTCACGATATCATAAACACGGCTGGAGGTATACACGGCCTGTCCTCAATGCTGGCCGAACATGATAAATTGTCCGATCAGGCGGTCAAGGAATACAAAAAATGGCTGGTGGAGCTGTCCTATAATCTACTGGAAGAGATCCGCAGTCATCGTAATCTAATGGCTGCTGAACGTGGTCAGTTCGTGCCGAAGGCAAGCAGTTGCAGTATCCGGTCCATACTGGAAGGCGTTTGTCAACTCTACTGCTGTCACGACAAAACTCCAGGCAGGATACTCAATCTCGCGGACGGGGAAGATTGCGGCATTGTCACCGATCCTTCCGTACTGCGTAGAATTATCGGCAACATGGTCTTGAATGCCCTGGAGGCTTCGCTCCCCGGAGCAACGATTACCGTTTCCTACCATTCCGATGCAACATCCTTAACTGTCGATGTTCACAATACCGGTGTGATTCCGGATGAGATCCAATTGCAGATATTTAACAGATCCTTCAGCACAAAATCCGCAATGGGCCGTGGTATAGGGACCTACAGTATGAAACTGTTTGGCGAACAGTATTTGCATGGGAAGGTGTCTTTTCGAAGCAACTGCGAAGAAGGAACCATATTCTCAATATCGCTGCCGTTGATATAGATTTTTTTTTGCTTATATGTCAACTTTGTGTTTGTATTTGGTTGACGTTGGGAGAGGTTATGAGTAGATCAATACAGGATGAACTGAACCAAATCATCTGTCAGGGGTTGTACCGCACCACGCGCACGATTAGTGGTTGCCAGTCGAAGTGGGTTGAAATGGATGGCCGGAAACTTCTTCTGCTCTGCTCCAACAACTATCTTGGGCTTGCCGACCACCCAACGCTCATCAAGGCCTCGATCAAGGCTGCCGAGCAATTTGGCACATCAAGCGGGGCCTCGCGGCTTGTCTCCGGGACCATGGAATTGCATGAGCAGCTAGAGCAAGAGGTTGCGCGTTTCAAACAGACCGAGGCGGCCCTGGTTTTCAATAGCGGTTACGCGGCCAATACCGGCATCATCGCTGCCCTGGCAAGTCGCGGCGATGTTATCTTCTCTGACCGGATCAACCATGCAAGTATTGTCGATGGTGCTTTGTTGTCAGGTGCACGGCTGGTGCGCTATCCCCACAACGATGTTGTTGCGCTGGCTAACCTGCTGGAAAAACACCGGGGTTCCAAGCGCTGCCTGGTCGTTACCGATGGCGTCTTCAGCATGGATGGCGATATCGCACCATTGAAAGAGCTGGTTGCGCTCAAAAATACATATGATGCCATGCTGATGGTGGACGATGCCCATGGTTCCGGCGTTTTAGGGGCAAATGGCAGGGGCAGTGCGGAATTGCTTGGTGTAATGGGAGGAGTGGACATCCACATGGGAACGTTCGGCAAGGCCTTGGGGAGTTTCGGGGCCTATGCCGCGGTGTCCGGTGAATTGCGGGAACTGCTTGTAAACCGTGCCCGCAGCTTCATCTTCTCTACCTCGCTGCCGCCAGCCGTGCTGGCTGCCTCCCTGGCTGCGCTGGAGCTTGTCAGCACTGCGGAAGGAAACGAATTAAGGCATCGGCTCCTGTCAAATGCGCTACGGTTCAGGGATATGCTTGCTGCCGCCGGTTTTTCGGTGGGCAACGGCTTTACCCAGATCGTGCCGATAATGTGCGGTGCCGCCGATGTAACCATGCGCTTTTCGGAACTGCTGTTGGATGAGGGGATTTACGTCCAGGGAATCCGGCCGCCCACCGTGCCTGCGGGGGCCTGCCGCTTGCGCTGTACGGTCATGGCCACCCATTCCGACGAAGACCTGGCTTGGGCCGTAGAGCGCATCGCAACGGTTGGCAGGCGTCTGGGAGTGGCCTGATGCCTTGGTATCGCAATGACCGTAATGATTCTCACTGGTACGAAGATCTGGGTAATGGGCCGCCAATCGTGTTTTTGCATGGCTGGTGCATGTCGTCCGAAGTGTGGCGACTGCAAATGGAAAGCCTGTCATTGTTGTTCCGGGTTATCGTCCCGGATTTGCGCGGTCACGGCAGGTCTGCTTTGTCCAGCGATGGTTATTGTTTTGAAGCCATTGCCGCAGATATCGCAGCGCTTTTTCGTCGATTGGATCTGAATGAGGCTTTTCTGGTTGGATGGTCAATGGGAGCCGAGATCGCCATGGAGGCCTTCGGGCAACTGCGTGGGCGCTTGTCCGGGTTGGTGCTGGTTGGGGGCACGCCGCGCTTCCTGGCATCAGATGACTTCCCCCATGCCTTGGGGCGCTTGGAGGCCGCCGGAATGGCAGTCAAGCTTCGCCGCAACACCGAAAGGGCATTAAAGGGGTTCATTGGCCGCATGTTTGTCACCTCTGAACTAGAAGATCGTGATGCAGTCGGCAAAATCAACTCCTTGCTTGACTCGATTCCAATCCCTGAGACCGCAGTTGCCTTGCAATGCCTGGAGGCTTTGACAGAGGCCGATATGCGACATCTGCTCGCAGCGATAGATTTGCCAGTACTTGTCATCAACGGCGATCAGGACATGATCTGTTTACCTGAAGCTTCCGGCTATCTGGCAAGACATCTGGCGGATTGCCGTCAAGTAGAATTTTCTGGTTGCGGCCATGCCCCTTTTCTTACCAGAAGCGAGCAGTTTGACGCAGTACTTATCAATTTTATACGGAGGGTTCTTGAGAGCGGCAACTGACAGAATGAGGATTGCCAAAGCATTTCATCGCCATGCCGATGAATATGACCAATATGCATTGGTGCAGAAACGGGTGGTGCGACAACTTGACCGGATTATTGCCTCGCAATTGGCTTCAAGCCCGACCAAGGCGCTTGATATCGGCTGCGGCACTGGTGCCATGCTGGCTGCACTGAGCCGCAGATATCCGCAGGCCTCTCCGGTTGGACTTGATCTGGCTTTCAATATGGCTCAGAAGTCCTTGCACCGATTTGCCGGTAAAGCGCAAACCGTTAATGCTGATGCCGAACAACTCCCATTCAAGGATCAGACTTTTGAGTTGGTGGTGTCCGCTTCCACATTCCAATGGGTCAGGTGCCTGGATCTCTGTTTCAGGGAATGCCAACGGGTGTTGAAGGCTGGGGGAGTTCTGTGTGCCGCATTTTTTGGCGACAGGACGCTCTGGGAGTTGCAGGAGTGTTATCGACAGACGGTGTCAAGCCGTTTTGGAGTCGACGATATTCGTCATGGGAGGCAGCACCGATTCAGGACCAGGATCGAGGTGCTGGATTTGCTTGCCGGCCTTGGGTACGAACAGGTGCAGGTTACTACGGAGACGGAAATTGAATATCACCAGGACGTTCCGGAATTGCTGCGTTCGATAAAAGGGATTGGTGCGGGTACGGCTGCAAGTAGCGATGCGGTTGGAGGGTTGGGATGGAGAAAGGTGCTTGCTGAAATGGCGGATACCTATCGTTCCCGTTTTGGGGGTGAAGATAAGATACCCGCCACATATGAGGTACTATATGTTGTTGCCAGAAAATCGGCCTAGTCCAGGGAAAGGATGATCTTCTTGGCAAGAGGATGGATTACACTGTAATGGACTTCAACACCTTCTCGTTTTCCAGAGATAATCCCTTTATTCTTCAGTAGTGCCAGGTGTTGGGAAACCGTAGCCTGGGGCAGGCCGAGACATTCCCAGATGTGCTTGACATTGCACTCTTTGGTACAGAGACCGGCAACAATTTTAAGACGGATCGGATGTCCCAGAACCTTTAATATTTCCGCTTCATCTGCAAATTCCCTGTTTATGTTGAATTCCATAACCATGCCTTTATATTAGTTTTAAAACATATATATATTGATTTCTCCTTTAGTCAAGAAAAAAGTGTTTACAGATGAAAAAAAATTAAATTAAACAAATTAATAGTTATAAATCTTGCTGCTGAAATGGCAGGCGGCAAGTCTGCCGCATTGTTTTACTTCGAGAGGAGGGACTTCGGTGCTGCAGATTTTTTCCGCATATCTGCAGCGGGGATGAAAGCGGCATCCGGAGGGAATTGCCATGGGAGAGGGGAGGTCGTCCTTAAGGATGGGAATTGAATGGTGACTTCCTCCGTCTATGCGGGGAATGGCCGCAAGCAGCGCCTCGCTGTAGGGGTGCAGGCAGCGCTGGAACAGTTCCGCTGCCGGAGCACACTCAACTATTATGCCGAGGTACATAATGACTATCTGATCGCAGATATGGCGTAAAACCGAGAGGTCATGGGAGATGATAACCAGCGTCAATTTGTATTCGGTTTTCATTGCCTGCAGGAGATTGATGATCTGGGCCTGGATGGAAATATCCAGAGAAGACACCGGCTCGTCTGCGATGATGATGCCCGGAGATGCTGCCAGGGCACGGGCAATTCCGATGCGCTGGCGCTGCCCGCCGGAAAATTCATGGGGAAAGCGGTTGTAATGCTCTGGTGACAGCCCCACGGTTGACATGATTTTCTCAACTTTCTGCAGGCGCGTGTTTGCCGAACCGGTTCCGGAGACCACAAGAGGTTCGGCAATGATATCACCGATCCTCATGCGCGGATTAAGCGATGAAAAAGGATCCTGAAAGATCATTTGCGTCTGCCGTCGGAAAGAAAGCCGTTCATCTGGTGACATATCAGCAATCGGTTTGCCCAAATAACTGATTTCACCACTGTCCGGTTGCAGGAGGCCGGTCAAGATCTTACCCAAAGTAGATTTTCCGCAGCCGGATTCTCCGGCTATTCCAAGCGACTTCCCCCTGGCCACATCAATATTTATGCCGTCAATTGCCGTCAGCAGGCCAGAAGGCGAGCTTGCGCTGCGTTTCATCTGGTACCGTTTAAAAAGTTGTGTCCCTCTCAGGATGGTCCCATCGGCTGTCATTGGCACTTCCAGCATCTTACGTAATGTTTGGGCGATATCTCTCTTATCTCCGGGAGCTGTTGATGGCAAGGGGGCCCGGCTAACGGGCAGCGGCTGCAAAATCCACAGCCGGGCAGAGTTGCGGTCAGGTCTGGCGGTTGTCCCTCAAGGGTGGCCAGCGGCTTGCCAGGTTCGGCATTCTGGGGAAGAGAGGCCAGCAACGCCCGAGTATAAGGGTGGCGAGGGTCGCGGAACAGATCGGTGCTGACGGCGGATTCCACGATGCGCCCGGCATACATGACAAAGGTGCGGTCCGAGCGTTCTGCAACGATACCCAAATCGTGTGTTATCAGGAGAATTCCCATGTCTGTGGATTGCCTGAGAGAATCGATCAACTCCAGAATCTGGGCCTGGATGGTGACGTCAAGGGCAGTGGTTGGTTCATCGGCGATCAAGAGGTCTGGGCTGCAGGCCAAGGCCATGGCAATCATTACCCGTTGGCGCATACCGCCGCTGAGTTGATGAGGATAATCCCGCATACGGTCTTCGGCTGAGGGGATACCAACTTTGCCAAGCAGATCGGCACTTGCAGCTGCCGCTTCCTTACGGGACAGTTTTCTGTGCAGTATCAGCGGCTCCATCACCTGGTCGCCGATCCGCAATACCGGGTTCAGGGAAGTCATCGGCTCCTGAAAAACCATGGAGATGCGGCTGCCGCGTACGGCGCGCATATCGTCTTCCGGGAGTGAGAGCAGGTCGATGTCACCGAGCTGAATTCGGCCTGATTTGATGAACCCGGGCTGGGGAACCAGGCGCATGATTGAGAGCGCAGTCATGGATTTGCCTGACCCGGATTCTCCCACAAGGGCGACGGTTTCTCCTTTGTCGATGGCAATGCTGACGCCATTGACTGCACAGGCTGTTTCTGCTGATGTTGAGAAACAGGTATGAAGATCGGTTATGGAAAGTAGGTCAGGCACAGAGTACCTCGCGGCAAATGGGGCTGTCAGGCGTTGACCTCGCAGGTTGATTCATTGAAAGGTAAAGAATCCTGGCGGGATAGGAAAAAAATTCCTTCTTCAAGTATCGTGATAAAAACATCGACAATTTCCGGGTCGAATTGGGTGCCTGAATTATCGGTCAACTCCCTGAGTGCGTTTTCCAGGGAGAGTGCCTTTCGGTAAGGCCTGTCAGAGGTCATGGCATCAAAAGAATCCGCAACGGCAAGAATGCGCGATTCCAGCAATTGTTCGTCCTTGCCAAGCCGCTTTGGATAACCCAATCCGTCATATCGTTCGTGATGCTGGCCGATACAGGTGCGTACATCCTGTAGAAACTGGATCGGTTCAAGAATTTTTATGCCGATATCAGGATGCTGTTGCAACTCCCGAATATCCTTGGGGGTCAATTTACCCTCTTTGTGCAGCAAGCTTAAATCAATACCGATCTTTCCGATATCATGCAGTACGGCGGCACGTTCAAGAATCTGCATCCGGTTGCTGGGCAGATTCATGCGGCGGCCTATCTCGACGCTGTAGCGTGTAACCCGTTCGGAATGACCCCTGGTATAGCTGTCGCTGGCCTCGATTGCGGACACCAATGCCTGAATGGTATTGAGATATGTCTGTTGCTGATCATCATATAGTGTAGCGTTCTTAATTGCAATGGCTGCCTGGGCTGCTATGGTGCTCAGCATTTCCAGCTCATCAGAGACAAATTGAGAGTCGTCAAGCTTGTTGACCACGCTGATGGTGCCGATGATCTCATCTTTTACTATGAGAGGGGCGCATATGAGTGATTTGCGTTCATAGCCGAGTTCGCTGAAGCGGTCGAACTGTGGAGCTTTGTTTATATCGGGTACCAATAAAGGTTGCCGGTTTTTTATGACCCAGGACGAAACACCGGAATCCTTGACCGGAATGGATTTTCCGGGCGTGAGTAGTTTGCCGCCACCAATCAGGTTGGTTACCGTAAACCTCTGCCGTTCGGCATCGTAGAGAATTATATAGCCGATGTGCGCGTTCAGCGTGGTTGCTGTGGTCCGAACAATCAGGTTGAACAGGCGGTCTATGTCTATGGTTGAATTGATTGCCAGGCCAATCTTATAGATTGTTGAAAGTCGATCCACCGCCTGCTTCAGGTTCATGTTCTTTTGTTCAAGCTCACTGGCCAGATCTGCCACGGTATAATTGGCCTCTTCAACCTCCTCGATGCGCTCTTCAAGCGAAATATTCAGATTCTCTATTTCTTTTAGCTGTTCCTCCAGTTTCTGGTTCATCAACTGGGTTTCGTGATGGTGAATCAGTTTTTCCTGTGCCCTGGCAAGTTCCCGTTCGTGCATGACAGTGGTGGACATAAGTTCATTCAGTTTGTTCACCATTAGATTGAAATTAGTAGAGAGCAGTTTCATTTCATTGCTGCTGGTAATATTTGTCGAGACACTAAAATCGCCTGATTCGACGTGCTGCATAGACTTAATGAGATGTTTTATTGGGCGGTCGACATAATACATGAGAAACAGGAATAAGACGCCGATTATTAATATGATGATAATGATGGCTGATGAAATGGAAGCAGACTGTTCTTGTTTAATATAGTGGGAAAAATTTTGCATATACAATTCTGTTTCCAGAAGAGCAATATACGATTTCGAAGCTGCATGACAGCCATGACATTCGGTGGTGTTGGGAATCCGGGAGAATGCTGCAAACACATCGTTCTGGCTGGAGTAAACAAACTGTTGCTGTTTACTTGTGGCCAGCACGCCTTGTTTTGACAACGGCAGGATCTGTCCGATTTCATTGGGGTTAGTGGAATGAATGATCTGGCCTTCATCGTCGACGACTCTCAATACCTTGATGAAGTCATTGGTCTTGACCCGTGAAAGGATCTCGTTTACTTCGGCTGTATGCCCGAATTTCATTGCACTATGGATACTGGTGAGGATACTCTCGACAAGGATGCCGGTGCTCTGTTCGGCGACATCCACAAGCATGGTTTTCTGATGAGAATAATTGTGCAGCGTGGCAATTGAAATGATCGCAATCACAAGGACAGCAACTACGCCGACAATTTTTAATTTTAACGAGTTGAATATCACGGAGATAGTTCCTTGTATTCTGCCCGACTACTGCGTAGATTGCGCTGTCTGCCTAAACGATTGTCCGTCAAATAACTGTGTTTCATAGTCTGTGTTAACAAAAGTGGTGCGAGTGCTCTTCTGACTTATCAGTCGGGAAATCCTGTTAAACATAGACCCCCAATGTATGAACGCCTGATGTCTCAAGCAGTTGTGAAACAGTTCATACACAGCAACCAAAGGATCAGTTGGGTTTGTTTGAATTGAATCGATTTACAAGCTGTATGACGATATACAGTTAATGTGCCAAGTTTCCGGCAAAGCTTGTCGAGGTTTGCAAACACATTAAAATAATTGACAGTAAGCATCCTTGTGTGATTTTATCATTAAGTTTTGCGGTTATATTTCATGCGCATATTTATGTTGTTAAATCTGGCATTCGCCTTCGTATTCTTTGTGGTAGTAAGTATCAGTAATGCCGCTACTTTACCAGAGACTATACGGATTGCAATTGTCAAGAACAGCACTTCTGTAACCATTGATGGCGACGGCATTCTGGCAACTCGTGAAAATGGTGAGGCTGTTGCATTTGAAACACCGATCAATGTCAGGCCCGGTAAAGACTGTGTTGTTGTCAATGGTATCAACTATCGCGGTCTGCTCTTTTCAGCCCCCTCAGTAGTATACGTCAACTCAAAACCGTACCGGGGTGTTGCTGAAATATCCCTGGTCGACAAAGGATTACTGGTAGTAAATGAGCTGCCGCTGGAGGATTATCTGGTGGGGCTCATCAACTGCGAGATATCTTCAGCCTGGCCAATCGAGGCAATCAAGGCACAGGCGGTAATTGCCAGAACCTATGCTCTCAACAGGAAAGAATCAAGGAAAAATGCCCTTTATCATCTGGAATCCTCTGTGATAGACCAGGTTTACGATGGCTGCCTGATTGAGGACAGCAGGGCACGCCGTGGTGTTATGGAAACCGCCGGCGAAGTGCTGACATATAACGGTGCTATTATCCAGGCCTTTTATCATTCCAGTTGTGGTGGAAAAACAGAATCCTCCGAAAATGTCTGGGGCGCATCCCTGCCTTATCTGAAAGGCGTTGATTGCCAGTATTGTTTAACGGCAAAGAACAGTGCCTGGGAGCAGAAACTTGCTTTGAAGGATATAGAAGACAAGCTGAAGAATGCCGGGTTCAGCGTATCTGGCGTAAAAAATGTAAGGGCTGGTATACGCAACAATCGTGGCCGCCTGAAAAGCGTTTTGATTGACTCGGCCCGCGGTGAGACTGAGGTTGCTGGGGACCAGTTTCGCAAGGCAATCGGTTACGGTGTCATCAAAAGCACAAACTTCACCGTCAAGGTGTCCAATGGTGAAGCCAGTTTTTCCGGTCTCGGCAATGGCCATGGTGTGGGACTTTGCCAGTGGGGCAGCAAGCAGAGGGCGCTGGACGGGTTTAATTACGCCGAGATTCTTTCTTATTACTACCCCGGAACCGAGTTGAAAAAGCTCTCTGAAATCCGTTGATCTGGTATTTTTATGCTTGTTAAAGACTTTGATTATCCTTTGCCACCGGAGTTGATTGCCCGTTATCCGGTCTCCGAGCGAGACTCGTCCCGCCTGATGCTTCTGAACCGTCACACAGGTACGGTAAGCGAAGATATTTTCAGGAACATAACTTTGTACCTGCAACCTGGCGATTTGCTGGTAATGAACGATACAAGGGTAATTCCGGCCCGAATTTTCGGCACCAAGGAATCGGGTGGCAAGGTTGAAATATTCCTGCTGAGGCGAGACCGGGATGAGTCTGGCTGCTGGGCATGTCTGCTACGGGCATCAAAAAAATTCCAACCCGGTCAGGTCATTATGCTGGCAGCAGGTATGACCGCAACCGTTCGTGCCAGGCTGGATGCGGAATCATGGCTGATAGAATTTACCGGGTCCGAGCATTTCGAGGCCTGGCTCGAACGTGAGGGTCATATTCCATTGCCCCCCTATTTGCAACGTGACGATGATCTGACTGACCGTGAGCGGTACCAGACGGTTTTTGCCCGGTCAGTCGGTGCTGTGGCCGCACCTACCGCAGGTCTGCACTTCACCCGTGAGCTCTTGCAGGACTTGGGGAACAGAGGCATCATGACCGCTTGGCTGACATTGCACACAGGGTTGGGAACCTTTCAGCCCATGAGAGTGGAGCGTGTCGAAGATCATAGAATTCACACCGAGTATTATGCCATTTCTGAAGCGACCGCTGAAGCTGTACGCGCGGCCAAGGCAAGGGGAAGCAGGGTGGTGGCGGTAGGAACCACCACTGCCCGTGCCTTGGAACATGCCTCCGGCGTTGCAGGGGACAATATCGGGGCTTGTGAGGGCGAGGCTGACATTTTTATTTATCCAGGGTACAGATTTGCAGTGGTTGATGCCCTTGTGACCAATTTTCATCTGCCTGAATCGACGCTGCTCATGCTGGTGGCGGCTTTTGCAGGTCGGGATTTCGTCATGTCTTCATATCTTGAAGCCATCAGGCGCGGATTCAGATTTTACAGTTATGGCGACGCCATGCTGATTCAGTGAGAGGTTGTGTGACTCAGCATTTCTCAGTGGTTCACAAAGACGCTTTTTGCGGGGCGCGGCTAGGGTCCTTGAAAACTTCCCACGGGGTGATCGAAACTCCGATCTTCATGCCTGTTGGAACCAATGCCACTGTCAAGGCCATGAAGCCGGAAGAGTTGTTGGCAGTCAGGGCTCAGATTATCCTGGCCAACACCTATCATCTTTATTTACGTCCGGGGCATCGGCTGGTCGAAAAATTGGGTGGTTTGCACCGCTTCATGAATTGGCAGCACCCCATTCTGACCGACAGCGGCGGTTTCCAGGTTTTCAGCCTGGGTGAGCTGCGAAAGATCAGTGAAGAAGGGGTTAAGTTCCAATCCCATCTGGACGGCTCTTACCATGTGCTGACCCCTGAGCTGGCAATACAAATTCAGGAGGCCCTTGGAGCGGACATCATCATGTGTTTTGATGAGTGTCCACCTGCTACGGCAGAATATGATTACGTCAGGCGCTCACTGGAATTGACTACCCGTTGGGCTGGTCGTTGTAAAGAGGCCCATAGCCGGACGGATCAGCATCTGTTTGGAATTGTCCAGGGCGGAATGCATCATGATTTGCGTGCCCGCAGCCTGGAACAGATATGTTCAATCGGATTTGACGGATACGCCTTGGGCGGGCTTTCGGTCGGCGAGGAAAAAGAGCAGATGTATGGGGTAATGGAGTGCTGCGCACCGATGATGCCGTGCGATGCGCCCCGTTATATCATGGGAATTGGTGCCCCCGAAGATCTGGTCGAGGCGGTCTGGCATGGTTATGACATGTTCGACTGCGTCATGCCGACACGCAATGCCCGCAACGGCATGCTGTTCAGCAGTCAGGGACGGATCAACATCAAGGCCAAGATCTACGAAGAGGATGACGGCCCATTGGACCCGCAATGCGACTGTTATGTCTGTCGAAACTATTCGCGGGCCTACCTGCGGCATCTTTACAGGGCAGGAGAAATATTGGCGTCCCAGTTGCACACTTACCACAATCTGTATTACTATTTAAATCTTATGCAGCAGATGAGGGAGGCGATCAAAGAAAATCGTTTTACTGAGTTCCGCAGATTGTTTTTACAGAATCAGACTAATAATCAAAATATTAAAGGAGGATAGTTCAATGTTTGGATTAGCATTTGCGATGGCAGGACCCCCAGGAGGCGCCGGACCCGCAGGCGGTATGGCCGCATTTCAGCAGGTCATTCCACTTGTATTCATGTTTGTCATCTTCTATTTTCTGTTGATCAGGCCGCAACAGAAAAAGGCCAAGGAACACAAGGCGCTGTTGGACGCGCTCAAAAAGGGTGATTTTGTTGTTACAGCCGGAGGTGTTCATGGTAAAGTAACCGGAGTGGACGACAGTATTGTCAGTCTTGAAATTGCTACCGGTGTCAATATCAAGATCACCAAAAGCTATATCGCCACCATAAAGAAAGACTAGCTGAATTACATCGAAGGGAGACCAAGCTTCATGCCGAAAGGAACTGGCTGGCGCATTAGCCTGATAGCGATCTTCGTCCTTCTGTCGTGCCTCTATCTGACCCCTACCGTAGTTGCCAAGCTGCCATCATGGTGGGGAGGTCTCTTGCCCAAGGACAAGATCCATCTCGGGCTTGACCTTCAGGGGGGAACTCATCTCGTAATGGAGGTGGAAACTCAGAAGGCACTCGAAGGATCGCTCGATATCGTGGCAACCGATCTGGAAGACACACTGACCAGCAAAAACCTGCACTTTAAGCGAATCAGTCGCACTGGTTCAGACAAAGTCAGTGTTTTGCTGTACGACAAAGGGACCGCCGACGAGGTTCAAAAACTGCTGAAGGACAAGTATCCCGGATACGAGCAGAGTACAAGCAATGACGAGGGTGGTTTTATTGCGATCAACCTTCGCCTCAACGAGAAAGATGCACAGGATCGCAAAGACAAGGCCGTGCAGCAGGCCCTTGAAACGATTCGCAACAGGATTGACCAGTTTGGGGTTTCCGAGCCGGTCATTCAACGTGAAGGCATCGACCATATCGTTGTGCAATTACCCGGCATCAAGGACCCGCAGCGGGCGATCGAACTGATCGGCAAGACTGCCCGTCTGGAATTTAAACTGGTTCGCGAAGACATCCCGCCCAATTCCGCGAATATTTCCGAGGATACGGAAATACTCAAGGAAAAATCAGTCGATCCGACCACCGGCGCCGTATCGGAAATCCCCTTCGTACTCCAGAAAAAATCGCTTATTACCGGCGACCTGCTTACCGATGCCCAAGTGCGTATCGATTCCCAGTTCAACCAGCCGTATGTAGCCATTGAGTTCAACTCGCTGGGTGCCAAGTTGTTCGATCAGGTGACCGCTGCAAACGTTGGCAAGCGCTTTGCCATTGTCCTGGACAATACCGTCTACTCCGCTCCTGTCATACGTGAGCGAATTTCCGGTGGCAGCGCCCAGATCTCCGGCAACTTTACGGAAAAGACCGCTGCCGACCTGGCGATCGTACTGCGGGCTGGCGCGCTTCCTGCTCCGGTTAAGATTATCCAGAACGAGACCGTTGGTCCATCCCTGGGGCAGGATTCCATCAACAAAGGTTTGATGGCCGGTTTGATCGGCGTGGTTCTGGTCGTTATTTTTATGGCGATCTACTACCAACTCTCCGGCTTGGTAGCCAACCTGGGCATGGTGTTGAACGTTGTCTATCTTATGGGATCGCTCGCGGCCCTGGGAGCAACCTTGACCCTGCCCGGTATCGCGGCTATCGTTCTGTTGATAGGGATGTCAGTTGACTCGAACGTACTCATTTTTGAGCGCATCCGCGAGGAACTGAAATTGGGCAAGACCCCCAAGGCAGCTCTGGATGCCGGTTATGACAAGGCTTTCCTGACCATCATGGACTCCCACATCACCACCCTGATCACCGCTGCGGTGTTGTTTCAATTCGGCACAGGCCCGGTAAAAGGATTTGCGGTTTCCCTCAGCCTGGGTGTCATCATCAACCTGTTCACCTCGCTGATTGGCACCAAGGTGATCTTTGACCTGTTTCTGCAAAAGGGAACAGCCAAGAAACTGAGCATATAGGGGGAGACTGTAAATGGAACTTCTGGGCAAGACCAACATAGACTTCATCGGCAAACGTAATATTTCGTTTGTCATTTCATCGATAATTGCCGTTCTGGGCATTATCGGCATCATACAAATCGGCCGCGGAGCCGCCAACATGGGAATCGACTTCTCGGGCGGCACTGCCATGCAGCTCAAATTCACCAAACACATACCGATTGCCGAGATCCGCTCGGCCCTCCATAAAAGCGGGGTGGCCAAGGTTGATTTGCAGGAGATCAAGGACGGCAACAAGATCCTGGTCAAAATAGACAAAAACACCAGCGCTGCCTTGGGCAAGTCCACCGATGTCGTACAGAACGCCTTCAAGAAGGAGTTTCCCGACAACGCCTTCACGGTCGAGAGTTCCACCGAGATTGGTCCTTCCATCGGCGACAAACTGCGCAAGGATACCTTGATAGCTGTGGCAATATCGCTACTGGGAATTATCCTTTATATTGCTTGGCGCTTTGACTTCAAGTTCGGCATCGGTGCAACCGTGGCCACGATTCACGACTGTCTGGCCATGTTTGCCGCATTTTACCTGCTTGGCAAGGAAATCAACCTGCTCTTCATCACTGCTGTTCTGACCATTGCCGGATATTCGCTGACCGACACGGTTGTGGTTTTTGACCGGATCCGCGAGAACATGCACAAGAACCTCAAAGGATCTCTGCAAAATATCTTCAACATGAGCATAAATGAAGTTCTCTCCCGTACCATTGTTACGTCTCTGACCGTTTTCATGGCAGCAGCGTCCCTGTTCTTCTTCGGGGGAGAAGTGATCCATGACTTTTCGTTTGCCCTGCTGGTAGGTGTTTTGGTAGGGACCTATTCGTCGGTCTTTGTTGCCAGCCCGATCGTGGTGTTGCTTGAAAACCGGGCTGCTGCCAAACAAGCCCCCAAGAACTGACCGGCTACAGTTTATACAAGGAGATTATCGTTGAAAAAAGAATCCATCCTCATCGCGTCAGTTGCCTTGATCGTAGGTCTTCTTGGAGGTTATCTGGTCTTCAACCTGAGCACCGCCGGCAAGAATCAGCAGGAAGTTCCTGCCATCTCCCCCGGGGCAGGCGCTCCCAACGACTATACCCGTCGTATTGCCGAAGCCGAAAAGATCGTGGCTCAAGATCCTAAAAACCTGAATGCCTGGATTTCACTGGGGAATGACTACTTCGACACGGAGCAGTCACAGAAAGCCATTCACGCATACGGCAAGGCACTTGAGATCGAGCCGAACAATCCGAACGTACTGACCGATCAAGGTGTCATGTATCGCAAGGTAGGCTGGTATGACAAGGCCCTTGTCAATTTTGAAAAGGCGCAAAAAATAGACCCGCGTCATTTGCAGAGCCTGTACAACATGGGTATCGTTTATGCGCTTGATCTGAAAAAACCAGATAAAGCCATCGAAATTTGGAACAAATACCTACAGTATGACCCAAGCAGCGCAACAGCCACCCAGATCAGGGGAATGATGGATAAACTAAGATCCGGAACGCCACAGGCTGCGAAATAATTGTTGAATCCCCCGCTTGTCGGGGGATTTTTTTTATGTGATATTGTGTCGAAAGAATCGAACATTAAGATGAAGCGTTGGGAATTCAGGGATATAGATGTTCAAGCTGCCACGGCCATGGCAGGTGCGCTTTCCTTGCCGCCAACCCTGGCTGCCATTCTTGTGGCCAGGGGGATTGCAGATCCCGAAGATGCCAGGCAGTACCTTGCCCCGGCGCTGTCATCCATTCACAACCCTCTTCTCCTGAAAGGGATGGCGGCTGCAACGGCACGCCTGCAGACGGCACGGCATAACAAAGAAAAAGTCTGCATCTACGGAGATTATGACAGCGACGGCATAACCAGTACCGCGTTATTGGTCTCGTTTCTGCGTGCGGTCGGATTTACCTGCGATTATTTCATACCAAACAGGTTTGATGAAGGCTATGGCCTTAACAAAGATGCCCTGGGGCGAATCGTTGCCTCTGGGGCCACGCTGATCGTGTCGGTGGACTGCGGCATTACTGCCGTGGACGAGGCACTGTTCTGCCGGTCGCTGGGTGTGGACCTCATTATTGTCGACCACCATATGCCAGGTGATATGATACCCGATGCATGTGCCGTCTTGAATCCGCTTCAACCGGGCTGCGGTTACCCATTCAAAGAGCTGGCCGGGGTGGGCGTTGCTTTCAACCTGCTGGTGGCATTACGTTCAGCGCTGCGTGACAACGGAGCTTTTTCACAAACCAAGGAACCGGACCTGCGTGAATGGCTCGATTTGGTGGCCATTGGCACCATAGCCGATGTGGTGCCGTTGACCGGCCAGAATCGGATCTATGCCTATTACGGATTGCGGCAACTTTCCAGTTCGTCCCGTCTGGGTATCATGGCGCTCAAACAAGTTGCCGGCATCAATGGAAATGTTGGCTGCGGCCAGGTCGGGTTCCGGTTGGCGCCGCGCCTGAATGCCGCAGGTCGCATGGAAAGCGCAGTGCCTGGCGTTGATCTGCTATTGAGCAATAACGCTGATGAATGCAATAGCATTGCAGCCGATCTGGACGCTGCCAATGGAGAACGTCAGGCCATCGAAAAACGTATTTTGGATGAGGCGTTGGCCATGGTCGAAGCGGCCGGTGATTATCCTGCGCGGAGGAGCATCGTGCTGGCATCGGCTGCATGGCACCAGGGTGTGGTCGGGATAGTAGCTTCCCGCTTGGTGGAGCGCTATCATCGGCCAACCATCCTGATAGCATTGAATGAAGACGGCACGGGAAAAGGCTCTGGGCGTGGCATACCAGGTATTCACCTGTTGGATGCCCTTCGTGCCTGTGATGGGCATCTGGAACGCTTTGGTGGGCATCGCTACGCAGCAGGGATTGGCCTGCGCGCCGAGCAGGTTGCCGGGTTCGCTGCGGCATTCGAGGCTGAGGCGGCCCGGTTGCTGTCGGACGACGATCTTATGGCGCGGTTGCAAATCGATGTAGAGATCCCCTCCAAGAACGTAAACCTGGAGTTGGCAACGGAGCTTAAACAGATGGAACCGTTTGGCGCCGGTAATCCTGAGCCGGTGCTGATGATGCGCAACATGACGGTTGTCGAACGGCGCATTGTCGGCGATGGACATCTGCGGCTTCGGCTGGCCAAGGACGGTGTCAACTTCACTGCCATTGCTTTTCGCATGGCTGCTAAGGAAACACAAGGTACGATTGATGTGGCATTCTTCCCTGAGATAAATGAGTGGAATGGTTCATCCAGCCTTCAACTGAGGGTGAAAGATATGCGTCCGGCGGAGTAATCATGCAGCGTAATGAACGTTTTGACAGTGCGGACAGGATCATCTGGGTCGGCTTCTGGGTAAATGCCGTTCTCATGGTCTTCAAGCTTGCAGCGGGTTATTGGGGCAGGTCTGATGCCGTCTTTGCCGACGGCATAGAAAGTGCCTGCGATTTTGTGGCCATTTTCTCCACCATGGTGGCGCTCAAGCTGGGGCGAAAACCGTTTGACGAGATGCACCCCTATGGCCATGGCCGGGCAGAGAGCCTTGCAGCACTGCTGGTCTCTCTGGTTATCGTTGCCACAGGCGGTTGGATCCTGGTCAATTCGGTTCACGCCATTATCGACCACGATTTCAAGACTCCCGGCATTATAGCCGTGGCAGCGGCGTTTATCACCATCATCATCAAGGAATGGCTCTACCGTTTCACCCACAAGACCGGCAAGCACCTGGCAAGCCCCGCCTTGCTGGCCGTTGCCAAGGATCATCGCAAGGATGCACTCACCTCGATCTCGACCCTGGTCGGTGTAGGTGGTGCCTTTTTGGGATATGGTTTTATGGACCCTCTGGCAGCCGGTTTGACTTCATTCTTTATCCTTCATATCGGCTGGCAAACTTTCCGGGATGCGAGTCACGACCTTATGGATGGCAGCGTACCCCCGGACTTTATAGACGAAGTTACGCGTCTGGCCGAGAGTGTTGCCCGTGTCGAACATGTCCACGATATTCGTGGCCGCCGCTCTGGGCAGTACATGATCATAGACCTCAAGCTTGAAATGGACCCTGACATGACGGTCAAGGAGTCCCATGATGTAGCGACCCAGGTGAAAAAGCTGATCTTCGAAGGGTTCCCAAATGTCGGTGACGTGATGATCCATATAAATCCCCACGACGAAGAACACGAGGATCTGATCAGGTTATGACAGATAGGAGCGATTTTAAATGATCCGGCTCTTTATGCTTTTCGCCGTCATCCCGGTCCTTGAGATCTACCTGTTGATAAAGATCGGGGCTTTTTTCGGGACCCTGCCAACCGTGGCCTTGCTGCTATCCATCAGCTTGGCCGGAGCCTGGTTGGTGCGGCAGCAGGGGTTCGAAATACTGCGTAGGATTCAATCCGAACTGGCCCAAGGCAGACTTCCTGCAGCAGAGCTTCTGGATGGCGCCATGGTGCTGGTTGGTGGTGTGCTGCTCATGACCCCCGGTTTTTTTACCGATTTCCTGGGCCTGTTTTTCCTCATTCCATTCACCCGCATTCTTATCAAGCAGGTTGTTGCCCGTTGGATCCAGGGCCGACTGAATAATGGCGTGATAACTATTCATGGGTTCAGGCATTGATACCTCTGCGGTTTGGGTTCTCTATTATGATCTTGCCGAGATTACATTCCTGAAAACCCATGCCCACCCTTCCCATCGACCATATCCTTCCCGAACTCCTCCATACCATGAGCACTGACTCCAACGTTGTCCTGCACGCTCCGCCGGGCGCTGGCAAGACTACCCGGGTACCGCTGGCACTGCTCGACATTATTCCGTCTTCATCCGGCCGCATTGTCATGCTGGAACCGCGCCGCCTGGCGGCTGTCTCGGCTGCCCGCTGGATGGCGCGCACACTGGGTGAAGATGTGGGGCAAACGGTTGGTTATGCTATCCGGTTTGACAGCCGCGTTTCTGCTTGTACCCGCATCGAAGTTGTGACAGAGGGAATCCTGACGAGACGCATCCAGAATGATCCGCTGCTGGATGGGGTGGCGATGATCATTTTCGATGAATTCCATGAGCGCAGCATCCATGCCGACCTGGGCCTGGCACTCTGCCTCGATGTGCAGCGCCAGGTGCGCCCTGACCTCAAGATCCTTGTCATGTCGGCCACCCTGGAAGGCGAGCCCATCTCCAGACTTATGTGTAATGCCCCTATTGTCAGTTCCACCGGCAAATCGTTTCCAGTGCAGGAGGTCTACCTGGAACAAGCTGTAGGAGTGCCGCTTGCTGTCCGCACTTCAACCGCTATCCGGTGTGCCCTGGAAGAAACGGAAGGTGATGTTTTGGTCTTCCTACCCGGTGCCGGCGAGATCCGGTCCATCGCCTCCCGGCTTGCCGAGTTCGGGATCTCGGAAATGGGTATCGGCGTGCATCAACTCTATGGCGATCTTCCCTTTGACGAACAGCAGCGCGCCATTTTGCCCGGCAGCCACAGGAAGGTGGTGCTGGCCACCAGTATCGCCGAAACCAGCCTGACAATTGAAGGTGTACGGGTGGTTATCGACAGCGGATTGTCGCGCCGGCTCCGTTTCGATCCGGCCAGCGGCATGAACCGGCTGGTGACAATGCGGGAGTCACGGGCCTCTGCCGAACAGCGCAAGGGCAGGGCGGGACGGCTTGCTCCGGGCGTCTGTTACCGGATGTTCAGCCGCCATGCCTTTGGCGCCATGACGCCCCATACCCAGCCGGAGATCATGGGCACCGATCTCTCCGCGCTGCTCTTGGAATTGGCTGCCTGGGGGATTAAAGATCCCTTGGAGCTGTCCTGGCTTGACCCTCCGCCGGAAAATGCCCTGATCGTTGCCAGGGATTTGCTGGTCGAACTTGCAGCGCTGGATGGCGCCGGACGGATCACGCCGGACGGTAGCGCCATGGCCCGCCTTCCGCTGCATCCCCGCCTGGCCTGCTTACTTCTGCGGTCGCAGGAAACCGGTTGTGCCGGTCTCGGCTGCGATCTGGCCGCCCTGCTGTCCGAGCGCGACATTGTCAGGCGAGGCCCGCAGGCTGCATATGAACAAGTCCATACCCTTGATTTTAGTGACCGGGTCGAACTTTTGCACGAGTGGCGAAATACCGGACGCGTTGCTCCGATCGCGGACCTCGCCGGTTTGAAGACCGTGGAGCGGGTTTCCCGCCAGTTGCTTCGATTGATGGGAGGAACCTCAAAGTCGGTGTCTGTTGCAGTAGCTTCAGAGAACATAACCAATCTGCTGTTGCCGGCATTTCCGGATCGTGTGGCAATGCTGCGGGAGGGGGAGGACGGCCGCTATCTGTTGGTCAATGGCCGTGGAGCTCGTCTGTCCGGTACAGGACGGGTCAAGCCCAGTAAATGGTTGCTTGCCATCTCCGTTGATGGCGGTGACCAGCGTGAGGGAATTATTCACCTGGCCGAACCCTTGACCGAGGCTGGGCTGCGGGATGCCTTGGGGCAAAGGATTGCGCAAAAAGAAGTCATTGAATGGGATTCCAGCGAAGGGCGGGTGGTTGCGTCCAGGGAGGAACGCCTCGGTGCCCTCAGGCTTTCTTCCTCACCGTTCATACCGGCGCCGGACAATCTTTTGCCCGTGGTCGTCCAGGCCGTTAGGGATTCACATCTTGCCCTGCTTTCCAGGGACGAGCAGTTTGTCCAGTTACAGGCAAGGGTGCTGCTGTTGCGGCAGGCCATCCCGGAGGACGATTGGCCGGATCTTTCGGATGTAGCCCTGCTGGAGTCACTGGATGAATGGCTTGGGCCCCATCTTCACGGGATACGCACCGCCCAGGGGCTTGCCGGGCTGAAAACGGCCGATGCCGTGAGGGGACTACTCGATTACAATCAGCAAAGATTGCTGGACGAACAGGCACCGACCCATCTGGTGGTGCCCAGCGGTTCCAGGATCAGGTTGGACTATGCTGCCGGCAATACACCCGTATTGGCGGTCAAACTTCAGGAACTGTTCGGCTTAGCAGAAACGCCCACTGTTGCCCGGGGCAGGGTCGCTGTTCTGCTGCACCTTTTGTCGCCGGCCGGCCGGCCTCTCCAGGTGACTCAGGATCTGAAGGGGTTTTGGGATGGGTCCTATCACCAGGTGAAAAAGGAAATGAAGGGGCGCTATCCCAAGCACCCCTGGCCGGACGACCCCTGGAGCGAGGCACCTACGCGGCGTGCAAAGCCGCGTAGGTAAAAAATCAATGTATCTTAAACCGCCATTCAGTGGCAGTGCTGGCCACCAGAACCTCCACGCCTCGTTCGGAATTGGCGGCAAGGTGACGCAGGATAGCGAAGACCGTTTCGACCTCATCAGGCATTCCGATTGCATCGGCGATCTCCCCCGCGTTCAGTGCCCGCTGTTCCTTTCCAAGCAGGGCCACAACTTCTTTCTGTAGGGCGATAACAGCTCCGGCGGCTTTTTTGCCGGCCTCCACGCCTGGCTGGTGATAGGCATTGATGTTGACCAGATGGGCATACAGCCCCACGGTGCGCTCGAACAGGGCGATCATTGCCCCAATTGTTCCGGCATCGATACAACCCACTGTCAAGGTCATGGAGTCGCGCCCCTTGTCGAACAGGGCGGTGCGGGTCCCTTGCAGGAATCCGAACAGGAAGTCGCCGCTGCTGATGCCTTCCTCAACCTGCATTGATTGAGATCCACGGTCTTTCAATACCTCCAGGAAGGTCACGAAGAAATTCGCCACCCCCTCGCGCAACTGCTGTACATAGGCGTGCTGGTCGGTGGACCCCTTGTTGCCGTAAACGCTCAGTCCCTGGTTGACCACCTTGCCGTCCAGGTCCAGTTCCTTGCCCAGGGATTCCATGATCAACTGTTGCAAGTAGCGGGAAAAGAGCAGCAAGCGGTCCTTGTAGGGAAGCATGACCATGTCCTTTTCGCCGCGGCCGTTGGTGGCATAATGCCACATGATCGCCATCAGCGCGGCCGGATTGCTTCTGGTCACAGGTTGGCGCGTGATTTCGTCGCAGGCCCTGGCACCGGCGAGCAGTGCAGCGATGTCGATGCCCTGCAAAGCGGCAGGCAGCAGGCCGACGGCCGAGGTGACCGAAGTTCGGCCCCCAACCCAGTCCCACATGGGGAAACGCCCGATCCAGCCTTCAGCCCTCGCAAGCTTATCCAACTCGCTGTCCGCGCCGGTCACGGCAACCGCATGCCTGGCAAACTCCAATCCGGCCCGGCGGTATGCCGCCTGAGCTTCAAGCATGCCGTTCCTGGTTTCCTTGGTCGAACCGCTTTTGGAGATAACAATGGTCAGGCAGTGGGCTATGCCTGCTCCCAACTCGTCAAAGACCCGGTCCATACCGTCCGGATCGGTGTTGTCCAGAAAAAATGGTTTCATCCGGTCACAAGTGGGGTTGGAGAGGGCGTCTGCCACAAACTGCGGCCCAAGGGCTGAGCCACCGATGCCGATCACCAGCAGCTTTGTGAATATTTCCCCATTGGCGGCGCGGATATTGCCTTTATGTATATCGGCGGCAAACGCCTGCACCTTGGAAATTGAATCCGTTATGGTGTTGCGTAATTCCTCGGTGGGTGCAAGGCTGCTGTTTCTGAGCCAGTAATGCCCAACCATGCGGTTCTCGTCAGGATTGGCAATGGCGCCCCGTTCCAGTTCGGCCATGGCGCCAAAGGCTCGCTGCATGGCAGGCTCCATGCGCTCGAGAAAATCCGCCTCGAAGCTCATGCGGCTGATATCCAGCGTAAGCCCGATCTCCGGGCAACTGCAAAGGTATTGGTTATACCGATTCCATAATGCGGTTTTGTCCATAGTTATTCCTCCGATGGTCGCGGATACACAAAAGGCGGAGTTTCCCCCGCCTTGAGCTTTGCGAATATTTCGATGTGCTACTTCTTTACGTTATAGAACACGTCATGGCCATTGAAGACGGCACACGTGTCAAGCTCGTCCTCGATGCGCAGCAACTGGTTGTATTTGGCAACGCGGTCGGTACGGCAGAGGGAACCGGTCTTGATTTGGCCGGCATTGACCGCCACTGCCAGGTCGGCCAGCGTAGTGTCTTCGGTCTCCCCGGAACGGTGAGAGATGACCGTGGTGTAGCCGGCCCTCTTGGCCATCTCGATTGCCTCCAGGGTCTCGGTCAGGGTCCCGATCTGGTTGAGCTTGATCAGGATCGAATTGGCGATTCCTTTCTGGATGCCTTCTTTGAGAATCTTGGGATTGGTGACAAACAGGTCGTCCCCGACGATCTGGATGCGTTTGCCCAGGCGGTCGGTCATCTTTTTCCAGCCATCCCAATCGTTCTCGGCCATGCCGTCCTCGATGGAGATGATCGGGTACTTATTGACCAGGTTCTCGTAGAAGTCGATCAACTGGTCGGCGGTCTTCTGGGGCTGGGCCTCGTTTTCCAGGGTATAGACGCCATCCTTGAAGAGTTCCGATGATGCCACGTCCAGAGCCAGCAGGATGTCCTCGCCAGGTTTGTAGCCGGCCTTGACAATGGCCTCCATGATTACTTCCAGGGCTTCTTCGTTGGACTTGAGGTTGGGAGCAAAGCCGCCTTCATCGCCCACTGCAGTGTTGTATCCCTTGCCTTTGAGTACGCCTTTGAGGGCGTGGAATACCTCGGCACCCATACGCAGGGCCTCGGCAAAGCATCCGGCGCCGGCGGGCATGATCATGAATTCCTGGATATCGACATTGTTGTCGGCATGTGCGCCGCCGTTAATGATGTTCATCATCGGCAGCGGCAATTCACGGGCGCCTGCTCCGCCGATGTATTTGTACAGCGGTTGGCCAGCCTCTTCGGCGGCTGCCTTGGCAACGGCAAGTGAGACACCCAGGATGGCGTTGGCACCCAGCTTGCTCTTGAATTCGGTGCCGTCCATTTCCAGCATCTTCATATCAACGCCGACCTGGTCATCGGCATCCATGCCGATCAGTTCGTCGGCAATCAGGTTGTTTACATTGTCTACTGCCTTTAAAACCCCTTTGCCCAAATAACGTGTTTTGTCACCATCGCGCAGCTCCAGGGCCTCACGCTCACCGGTGGATGCGCCGGAAGGAACGGCGGCGCGGCCAAAGGCGCCGGACTCCAGGAATACCTCTACTTCCAGAGTTGGATTCCCGCGGGAATCGAGGATCTCTCTGGCATACACGTCAATTATTTCACTCATTACTGCCCCCTTGCATAAAGAAAATGTAGTGTGGAGATATGGCCTCCGTGCAACAAACCTTACAGTCTATAGCACATAAATATGAAAATTGCAGCCGCCAGGACTCAAAAAACTGTGAATATTGCGAAATATCGCGACCTTTTGCCTCGGCTATTCACTTTGCGCTGTAATAATGCTATGAAACTATAGAATAATGAAACACGGAACCTTGCGGAGATAAGCATGCCGACAGACTCTCTTGACCGGCTCATCATAGATAAATCGCGCCAGAAACTCCCGCCAGGGCGTGGGAACAATCGTCTGCGCATTGTAATACTCATCAGCGCCCTGGTTGTTGCAGCCGTGCTGCTTTTCCTGTTTGTCAGGGAACGCAGTATCCTGATCGAGACCACCAGTGTCACCCAGGTTTTTCCGACCCAGTCCTTTACCAAGCTCAATGCCAGTGGCTATGTGGTGGCCCAGCGCAAGGCGGCCGTGGCTTCCAAGATTACCGGCAGGTTGGAGTGGCTTGGCGTGGAGGAAGGGAATCGGGTGTCGGCCGGTCAGGTAATCGCGCGTTTGGAAAATCTGGATCTTGAGGCCGCCATCAGGCAGGCGGAAGCGGCACTCAAGGTTGCCAGGGCTTCTCTGGAGCAGGCCAGGGCCGAGTTGGCAGACGCCAGTCAATCCTATAACCGGCAAAAGGATTTGTTACGGCAGGGAATTGTTGCCAAGGCGGATTTTGATGCCGTTGAGGCCCGTTACAGGCGTGCCACGGCTGGAGTGTCGGGTGGGGAGGCAAACGTGGAAAACTCGGCTGCTGCTCTGCGCGGTGCCAAAGTTGCTTACGACTACAGCATGATCCGTGCCCCGTTCAATGGGGTCGTGCTGACCAAAAACGCCGATGTGGGCGACATCATCACGCCCCTGGGGGCGGCAGCCAATGCCAAGGCTGCAGTTGTGACCATTGCGGACCTGCATTCGCTCCAGGTGGAAGCCGATGTGTCGGAGTCCAACCTGGCCCAGGTGCAACAGGGGCAGTCGTGCGAAATTACCCTGGATTCCTTGCCCAATTCCCGTTTTCGGGGCGCGGTCTATACAATTGTGCCCACTGCCGATCGCACCAAGGCATCGGTGCTGGTGAAAATCCGTTTTATCGACAGCGATCCCCGCATTTTACCCGAAATGAGCGCCAAGGTGGCCTTTCTCGACCATGGGGCCACACTTGATGATGAACGGCCCCGTACCGCTGTCTCCCCCTTGGCTATTGTCAGGTCGGATGGCCATGAAGGCGTTTACCTGGTCAAAGGTGATCGTATTGTGTTTACTCCGGTGAAACCGGGGGCCAAGCTTGGGGACATGGTGGAGATATCCGGCCTGAAATCCGGTGATAAGGTTGCCCTCAAGCCTCTCGAAAAGCTGAAGGACGGTTCCAGAATCAGGCTGAATGATGAGAAAAAGTGATATTTATGGATGCCAGCCAGGATAAATCGATTGTTGTCAGTATTCGCAACGTTTCAAAATCTTATCAGCGGGGCAGCCAGGTCGTGCCGGTGTTGGAAGGCATCTCCTTCGAGATCGAAACCGGCGAGTTTCTGGCGTTGATGGGACCATCCGGTTCGGGCAAGAGCACATTGCTGAATCTGATAGCTGGTATCGATTCTGCCGATAATGGCGCCATTATTGTTGACGGCGTGGACATTGCCACGCTGAGCGAATCGGAACTGGCCGCCTGGCGCGCCTCCCACGTTGGCTTCATTTTTCAGTTCTACAACCTGATCCCTGTATTGACCGCCTTTGAAAACGTGGAGTTGCCGCTGCAACTGACCACGCTTACGCGCCGGGAGCGTCGGGACCATGTGGAGGCCGCCCTGGAGGTAGTGGGCCTGTCGGACCGCATGGAACATTATCCCTCGCAACTTTCCGGTGGCCAGCAGCAACGGGTCGCCATTGCGAGAGCCGTTGTCACTGACCCTTCAATCCTTGTGGCCGATGAGCCCACCGGCGACCTGGACCGCGTATCCGCCACGGAGATCCTGAATCTCATGGCGCAGCTGAACAGGGACTTCGGGAAAACCATCATCATGGTGACCCATGACCCGCGGGCCGCTGAAAAAGCCCATATCATCAGGCACCTGGAAAAGGGCGTGCTGACCAATGCACTTCCTTAAACTCCTGGTTCGCAACTCCCTGCGCCATCGGCTGCGCACCGGGCTCACCATCCTGGGGATCACCATTGCCATTCTGGCTTTCGGTCTGCTCAGGACAGTAGTCAGTGCATGGTATGCCGGAGTGAACGCTTCTTCCGCCAACCGCCTGATCGCGCGAAACGCAGTGTCACTGACTTTCAGTCTGCCCATTTCATACCGGGAACGAATGCAGCGGGTCGAAGGGGTCAAATTGGTGTCTTATGCCAACTGGTTTGGCGGGATATATATTTCCGAGAAGAATTTTTTTCCTAATTTTGCCATTGAACCGGGCAGTTACCTGGATCTTTACCCCGAATTTGTGTTGCCCCTGGAACAGTTGAGGGCGTTTGTGGCTGACCGCAGGGGGTGCGTGGCCGGCAGGAAACTGGCCGAACGCTATGGCTGGAAGGTCGGTGACATCGTTACCCTCAAGGGAACCATCTATCCCGGGAATTGGGAGTTTGTACTGCGAGGCATTTACAGGGGCGCAGAACCGTCGACAGACGAAGGGCAGTTCTTCTTTCAATGGAATTACCTGAACGAGACTCTCAAGCAAACCGTTGCCCGCAGGGCCGACCAGGCCGGTGTCTACATTATCGGGCTCAAGAATCCGCAGACCGCCGCCGAGACTTCATTGGCTATCGATGCCCTCTTCAAGAATTCACTGGCCGAGACCCTGACGGAGACAGAGAAGGCTTTTCAGCTGAATTTTGTTTCCATGACAGAAGCAATTGTCATAGCAATCCGCATTGTCTCATATGTGGTTATCATCATCATCTTGGCGGTGGTTGCCAACACCATGGCCATGACGGCCCGAGAACGTATCGGAGAATATGCCATTTTCAAGGCCATGGGTTTCCGTAACAGCCATATTGCTGGTATGATCTTTGGCGAGTCATTATTCATAACAATGACCGGTTGTGCTGTCGGTATCCTGCTGACCTTCCCGGTGGCGAAAGAATTCGCGGACGAGATGGGGCAGTTTTTTCCCATATTTATTATCGAACGCTCAACCATTTATCTGGATGTGGCCTTAAGTCTGTTGGTTGGAACAGTAGCCGGGCTTTTTCCGGCATGGCGTGCCACCAGAATCAGGATTGCCGACGGATTGCGGAGGATCGGGTAGATGCAATACCTTTCTCCTTGTCCAAGGCTGGAACTAGCTGAGGAGTGGACATGAATATCAAAATCCTTATTGTCGATGACGAGTTGAGCATGCGTGAATTCCTCTCGATCCTTTTGGAGCGGGAAGGCTATCAGGTGACAGCTGCCGGAAGTGCCGAAGAGGCGCTGGCCTTGCTGGATGGCAATCTGTTCGACCTGGTCATCTCGGATGTGCAGATGCCCGGATTGGGGGGGATCGAACTGCTGGCCAGGATAAAGGCTACCTCGCCCGAAACGGGGGTGTTGATGATCACCGCATTCTCGGCCGCCGAGCAGGCTGTCGAGGCCATGAAGCTGGGCGCCTACGACTACATCGCCAAGCCCTTCAAGATCGAGGAGATCAAGCAGCTTGTCAGAAACGCCTTGGAGAAGCAGGGTCTGAAGCGCGAAAATACCTTGCTGAAACAGCATGTGCTCGAAAAGGACAACTTCTGCGGCATCATTGGGGCCAGTCCCAAGATGAGGGAGATCTTCGCATTGATCCAGAAGGTGGCGCCCAGCAGCAGCTCGGTCATGGTTCTGGGAGAAAGCGGGACCGGCAAGGAACTGGTGGCCAGGGCTATTCATGCCAACAGTTTGCGCAAGGATAAGCCGTTCGTGGCCGTCAATTGCGGTGCTATTCCTGAGTCTTTGATTGAGAGCGAGCTTTTCGGCCATAAAAAAGGAGCCTTCACCGGTGCGGTGTCCGACCGTCCCGGCCTGTTTGAACAGGCAGAGGGAGGTACGCTCTTTCTGGACGAGATCGGTGAGCTGCCGCTCCTGATGCAGACCAAGCTATTGCGCGTCCTGCAGGAAAAAGAATTCCGGCGCGTAGGGGATTCGGTCGTGAGGAAGAGTGACGTCCGCATCCTGACCGCCACCAACCGCGACCTGGATGGCAAGGTCAAGGACGGCGGCTTCCGGGAGGACCTGTTTTACCGCATCAATGTAGTACAAATCATTCTGCCGCCACTGCGGGAGAGGATCGAGGACATCCCGCACCTTGTGGTTAGTTTCTATCGGAAGTTCAGCACGGCTGCCCACTCAGGCGAGGTCATTACCCCGGTGGCACTCAAGACCCTGATGAACTATTCCTTTCCCGGCAATGTCCGCGAATTGGAGAACATTGTCGAACGAAGCCTGATCATGGACCAGACCATGATTTCGGAAAAAAATCTACCCAAACAGGTTGCTTCCGGAAGCTCTCCCTGTCTGTGCACCGAAGTGGAAATCCCCGAGGAGGGGCTCAGCCTGGAACTGCTTTTGGATGACCTGGAAAAGCGCTACCTGCTGAAAGCGTTGGAACGGACCAACGGCGCCAAGAAAAAGGCCGCCGGATTGCTGGGCATGTCGTTCCGCTCTTTCCGTTATCGCCTGGCCAAGTTCGGCCTGGATACCGATGAAGAGTGACGAAAATTGTCAGTGGTTATGACGTGTTTGGTTTTAGTGGAGTGTAAATTAGTTGGGCATAACTGGTAAAATACGATATTTCAATTGGTTAGATACATGTCGATAGTTGGCCTGGAAATTGCTCCTTAATGAATTAACTATTTCAGGCGAATCCGCTCTTCAATGAGCACAAACAACGGAAAGGAGAAAAACATGCTACAGAAAATGAGAAACAGAAAAGGTTTTACCCTGATCGAGCTGTTGATCGTTGTCGCGATCATCGGCATCCTGGCCGCAATCGCCATCCCGCAGTTCGCCGCCTACCGCGCCAGGGGTTACAACTCCGCTGCCATCAGCGACATCAAGAACATCAAGACAACACTTGAGGCCTATTACACCGACCACCAAAAATACCCCTACTAATTTAAAGAAAGGAGAATATTCACATGAAAAAAACTATAATTGCACTTTTTGTTTGTTTGCTTGCTGTCTCAGCAGCTTATGCAGAATATGCAAAAGTTGAAGACGGTTTGGATATAGGTAAGACCGAGAAAACCACTGTCAAGGGATCCAAAGGCGTTCTTATTGATTTTATAGCTGACGAAACAACCGAAGGGCAGGGTTATGTGCTTGGTGCATACCATGGCAGCGGCACCCAGACTTACGCCACCTCTTCCGGCGACACCAAGATCTATAAACAGGACGCTACTGGTGTATCTGTTACCGATATTACTGTGCCAACCGGCTCCGCCACGGCCGACTTCACTGGTTGGACAGCGATGTAATTCATTCCACTCTGCGTTGTAAAGAGCGGGATCATCCATCCCGCTCTTTCTTTTTGTGATCTATGCGTAAAACAACCGCTTCGCTGGTATTGATAATCTTTGTTCTCGGGTTTTATTATCCGGTAATTTTCGCCGGTGTTAATTCCCTGGATGACTTCCGCATGCTGGATGAGTTACCCCGTTCCGGCAGCATGGATATCCTGTCGCTGTTTAACCCGTTTCATGCCAGGGGCTATTTCAGGCCGCTGATCATCCTTTCCTACTATATCGACAATTCCCTACTCGGTCTCAGTCCGCAGGCCATGCACTTGGAGAACATCCTGATCCATCTGTTCAACACCCTGTTGGTTTTTGGGGTAGGACTGACTGTTTATAGAGATCAGGCAAAGCGTATCGAGTTGGCCTTTGTTTCTGCCTGTGTGTTTAGTCTACACCCCTTGAACGTGGAGGCGGTGGCCTGGATCTCGGGCCGTACCGATCCATTGGCAACAATGTTTGCGTTGCTGGCCCTGGTCGCCACTTATCGTTTCGTCATCTCAACAAGGCTTCCTTGGCTATGGGTAAGCGCACTGTTGTGTCTGGTGGGGGCGTTGGCCAAAGAGACCGCCCTGTTCTGTTTGCCGGCCGCCTTCCTGCTGGCCTGTGCCAATGATGCTGCTTTGCGGAGCGCTTTCAAAGAGAGATGTCAGAAGGTTGTTGTTTCCCGTGTTTTCTGGATGGTGCTGCCATTTATTCTGACCGGCAGCACCTATCTTTTCTTCAGAGTTGCGATGCTGCGCTTTGTAGCAAATAAAGTGATCGTAAAAGGCGCAGGTGTGGCGGCCGGACATTCAATCACTTCTGCATTGCGCCTGTTACGCGAAGTGTTGGTCACCTATGGGTTTTATGTAAAAAAACTGTTTTTTCCTCTGCCGCTCAATTTTGCCATCACGGAGATCAATGGTTCCTATCTCTTGCTGGGTTTGGCTGTTGTCGTCCTGATCGTCTATTGCATGGTACGCCGCTTGGACTCAATTGCGGTGCAGATGATGTCAGCCGCCCTGCTGGTCATGGCCTCGGCCTTTGTCATTTCCCGCGCCAGTATTGCCTGGACCCCCTATGCTGAACGGTACCTCTATTTGCCGACGGTTTTCTTCGCCTTTGGCATTGTGGATACCGGGTACAGGTTTTGTGTACGTTACGTTACCCCCAGGACAGGTGTTGTCGTCACATTTGCCGTGCTTAGCCTGATGGCAACCGTAACCGCCAAGCGAGCCATGGTCTGGCAGAACAATCTTTCCTTGTATCAGGACACCATCAGAAAGTCGCCCAATTTTGGCTGCATCAGTAATGAGCTGGCCATAGCGTTATCCGACGACAATCGTCCTGAAGAGGCAATGGCGCAGATAGAACGCGGCAAGAAGGCAACTAATCAGGGCGACATGGTACTTTTGTCTGTCAATCAAGCTTCGATACTTGGAGGACAGAAGCGGTACAAGGAGGCCTACCAGGCCCTGGCCCTAACTTATAAAGGCAAAAGTATCAGTTCAGCCCACATAGAGGTCATCAAATCCTACATCAACCTTATGGAGCGGGAGCGCATTTTCACAAAAGACCGGCACCGATCTAGGAAATTGTTGAGCAAGCTTGCTGATCTGCATGAATTATATTACAAAAGGAGTGGCGATACGGACCACCTTTACCGGGCCGCGCAGTTGGAGTTGGCTGCTGGGGAGAGGGAACGGGCCCATACCATGTTTAGCGAGGTTGCCCAGCGCGCCCCAGAGGAGTCGATTTACAAAAAATTCGCCCTTAAGATGGCAAAAAAGACAGAATAGAGATACTTCCCGCATTGATCGGGAGTATAAATCGGTTGTGAGGTAATTTTGATGTTGAACCAGATCGGGATAACACTTAAATGCATTCTGAGGGATCGTGTATTTCACGGGATAATCTTTTCCGCCCTCATATTCCTTTTCATCCCTTCGGTGGCGTCCTTATCCATGCGACAGATGACAGAACTCTCAATTACTCTGTCCCTATCTCTTCTTTCTTTCATTTTGCTGCTTCTGGCCCTGTTTCTGGGTGGTACCCATCTTTGGAAGGATATTGAGCGGCGCTATACCTACAGTGCACTCACCTTGCCCGCTAGCCGTACTACCTACATGATCGGCAAATTCCTCGGAATTGCACTCTTTATTCTGGTGGTTGCGTGCATCCTGGGATTGGTGGCGGCAACGGTAATCCAGTTCGCGTCTGGCATTTATCCTCCTGACCGGCCGATCTCCTGGCCAAACATTGCCGTTGCAATTGTTTTCGATGCTTTGAAATATATCCTGGTAGTTGCCACCGCTTTTCTATTCTCATCGGTCGGCACATCTTTCTTCCTTCCCATCTTTGGCACCATCTGCATATACTTTGTTGGAAGCGCTTCGCAGCAGGCTTATTATTATATCAGCGCCCCAGCAACTACTGACATTTCGCTGTTCTCCAAGAAAGCGGCCACAGTCGTCTACTATCTCCTGCCAAACTATTCCGCCTTTGATTACAAGGTAAACGCGGCCTATGGTGTTCCCATCAACGGCTCCGGTTTGTTGCTGACTTTGGGCTACTTTTGCATCTATCTGTTGGTCACAGTTGTAGTGGCGGCATTGTTGTTCGAGAAAAGGGAGTTGAACTGAATGGATAGAGTGAAAGGACATCTGGCTCTCCTGGCCTGTCTTGCTCTGTTGTATGCCGCCATCATTGTGCCGTTCACAACCTACATGCGGAACAAGCCTTTCGTGGAGAGGCTGGGTGCACTTCCTTCCGTGGATGTACTTCGGTTTTTGTCCGCAGACCAGAAACAATTGATTGGTTCTTCTCTTGTCATGAAGGTAATAATCTATTTCGGCGGACTGGCTGAACTGGCCAAAAACCGGATCAACATTCCTCCCGATTATCCTGCCATGTCTCGTACTATCCACGCCGCTGTCAAGCTGGATCCCTACAACAGTGACGCCTATTACTTTGCCCAGGCCTTCCTGACTTGGGACGCCAGGCAGTTTGCCGTTGCCAATGATCTTCTGCGCGAAGGTATGAAGTATCGTACTTGGGATTGGCAGCTCCCGTTTTTTGTTGGATTCAATTATGGCTACTTCCTGAAAGATTATCAGAACGCGGCAAAATACTACAAAAAAGCGGCCGAGTTGTCCGGACAAGAGCTCTTGGCCAGCCTTGCCGGGCGGTACATGCAGGAGGCAGGTCAAACCGATCTGGCAATTACTTACCTGAAAATAATGGCAAAAGGGGCCATAAACCCGGTGGCAAAGCGAACATTCCTAATCCGCTTAAAGGCATTCGAACAAGTTAAGCTGGTGGAAGATGCCCGGAACGCCTTTACGAAGCAAACAGGCCGGTTGCCGTCATCCATTCAGGAACTCGTTACCAAAGGTTTTCTTGCAAAGATCCCTGATGATCCCTATGGAGGGAAATTTTTTCTTGCTCAAGACGGTAAAGTTCTGACGACCAGTAAGTTTGCCTTTGGTAAAACGGAAGGACCTCTTAAAGACAAGGGTGGTGTGAGGTAATGAAAGCCATTGAAATCAGTAACCTCGGCAAAACGTATAAAGGCAGAAAAGCGTCCCCCGTCCCTGCGTTGCAAGGGTTGTCATTGGACATTATTCAAGGCGAGATTTTCGGTTTTCTCGGTCCCAACGGCGCCGGCAAGAGCACTACCATCAAGTGCCTCATGGGTCTGATTCGCCCAACAGCTGGCACGGCAATTATCATGGGCGAGCCCATCGGCAGCGTGGCATCGCGCATGAAAGTCGGGTTTCTGCCGGAGAACCCTGCTTTTTACGATTACCTGTCAGCCGAGGAATATCTCCGCTTCGTTGGTAAAACCTTCCGCATGGATGAGTCATTGTTACAGCACCGTTGCGATGAGGCACTTAAGCTGCTTGAGCTGTGGGATGCCCGCAAGCGGCCGATGCGGGGCTACAGCAAGGGGATGGTGCAGAGGGTGGGGTTGGCCCAGACCCTGATCCATGACCCGGAACTGTACATCCTTGACGAGCCGATGAGCGGATTGGATCCCATTGGCAGGGCATTGGTCAAAGAGATCATCCTGGACCTGAAAAAGCGGGGCAAGAGTGTGTTTTTCAGCACTCATATCACCGATGATGTGGAAAAGGTCTGCGACAGGGTAGGGGTGATTGTTAAAGGTAAGCTGGAGGCTTTGGACAGTGTTGAGAATATCATGCGGCGCGGTATTGAAGGGTATCTGGTTCAAACCAGGCGCAACCATGGAAACCATGAAGCTTTGCTAGGATTTACGCTGTTACGGACCAATGATCTGTTTGTCGAATATCTGGTTCCGGCGGAAAGGTTCAACGAATTCATGGCGCTGGTGGGGCAAAATTCGGTAGAGATTACACTGTTGGAAACAAAACGGAAGGATCTGGAAGCGTTCTTCCTGAATATCGTAGAAAAGGGAAAGGCCTAACCTGGCCTTTCCCTTGATTTCCTGCCGTGCGGTGATCCGCTGTTGCCGCAGCTCTATCCTTCCATTCTGGGGAACAGCGCCTCTGCCTTGGTGATTGTGCTGCCAGCCTTAAGACCACCCCAGTTGAGCCCTTCCTGATTGACAACTCCTTGACAACCAAGGCTGGAGAGTGCTTTTTCCGCCGTGGCCGGCATAAAGGCAGAAAGGATGCAATGCACGATCCGCTGCAGTTCCAGCAGGCAGTACATGACCGTGGCCAGCCGCGCCTGATTTGCAGGGTCCTTAGCCAGCGCCCAAGGGGCTGATTCGTCGATATACTTATTGGCGGCCGAGACTACCTCCCATATTGCCTGGAGCGCTTTGCTGAAGGCCAGGTCATTCAGGCAGGCGTCAACTGCGGCCACCATATCCTCGGTTCTTTTCTTGAGAGTTTGATCCAGCTCGGAAAGTTCGGCTGGCGCCTGGAGGGTGCCGTTGAAATACTTGACCGCCATGGCGGTTGAGCGTGACAGCAGGTTGCCCAGGTCGTTGGCCAGGTCGGAGTTGAGGCGCTGGACCAGAGCGGCATGGGAGAAATCGCCGTCCAGGCCGAAAGGAACCTCGCGCAGCAGGAAATACCTGACCACATCCACGCCGTACTTGTCGATCAGCATGTTTGGTTCTACCACGTTCTGCAGACTCTTGCTCATCTTCTGCCCTTCCACTGTCCACCAGCCGTGGGCAAAGACCTTTTCAGGCAGGGGAAGGCCGGCGGCCATGAGGAAGGTTGGCCAGTAAACAGCGTGGAAGCGCAGGATGTCCTTGCCGATGAGGTGTACATCCACCGGCCAGAAAGTTTGATATTCCGTAGTGTTTTCAGGATAGCCCAGGGCAGTGATGTAGTTGGTCAGGGCGTCGAACCAGACATAGATGACATGTTTTTCGTTACCGGGCACAGGAATGCCCCAGGTAAAGGTCGTGCGGGAGACGGAGAGGTCACGCAACCCTTCTTTAACGAAGGAGATGATCTCGTTGCGCTTGCTCTTGGGCTGGATGAAGTCGGGATTCGCTTCGATATGGTCCAGGAGTGCCTGCTGATACTTGCTCATCCGGAAGAAATAGGATTCTTCCTTGAGTTTTTCCACGGGCCGGTTGCAATCCGGGCAGCGCCCTTCTATGAGTTGCGTTTCGGTCCAGAACGTCTCGCAGGGGGTACAGTACCAGTCCTCGTATTCACCCAGGTAGATGTCACCTTTTTCGAGGATTTTTGAAAAGATGTGGCTCACACCTTTTTTGTGGCGCTCCTGGGTGGTTCTGATGAAATCGGTGTTGGAAATGCCCAAGCGTTCCCACAGCGCCTGGAAGCGCTTGACCACCCTGTCCGCCAGTTCCAGCGGGGTCTCGCCGGCCGTAGTTGCAGCCTTCTCCACCTTCTGGCCATGTTCGTCGCTGCCGGTAAGGAAGTAAACCTCATGCCCCATCAACCTCTTGTAGCGGGCCAGTACATCCCCGGCCACCGTAGTGTAGGCGTGGCCGATGTGTGGTACATCATTGACATAGTATATCGGTGTAGTCACATAGAATGCAGGTTTCATCATTACGCTCCTGGTGTGGTTGGCTGTGGGGTATTGCCTGAGCCGCCATCGGATTTTTTGCGATGGCCATGTTTGCGAAAGCGGTGTTTTTTTCGTGCCTGGCGGGGTTGCTCCTCGCCTTGTTTACTTTCCGTACCTGTTTCGGCGACGGCTTGCTCCACGGGAGAAGTCTCATCGCTTAATGGCTCGGCTGCTTCAGGCTGCTTGCGTTCCTGGCGCCGTTCACGTCCTTTTTGCTGCGATCGTGCAGGAACAACTGGCGCTTCAATGCGTTGCGGAGTGTCGACAGCTGCAGTTTCTGTCTGAATGTCCTTCTGGTTGATGACGACAGTCTTGCCGTCGTCCTGCTTTAAGGTGATGTCGCCGGTCAATATATTCAACTTATCCACAACACCGCTGACAGAGTCGGTATGCACCCGTTTGCCGCATTTGGGCAGGTTTTTACGCAGGCAACAATAGGTTTCATATTCGTAATCCAGACAGCACAGGAGACGGCCGCATTGTCCGGATATCTTGTTGGGATTCAGGGCCAGATTCTGCTCTTTTGCCATTTTGACCGAAACCGGCTGGAATTCGCGCAGAAATGAGCAGCAGCATAGCTCACGACCGCAGATGCCGATGCCGCCGACCATCTTTGATTCGTCGCGGACACCGATCTGACGCATCTCGATACGGGTGTGGAAGGTGTGAGCCAGATCCTTGACTAGATCGCGGAAGTCAACCCGTCCATCGGCGGTGAAGAAAAAGACCGCCTTGCTGCAGTCGAACAGGTATTCGACCCGTACAAGTTTCATCTGCATCCCCCGCTCCATGATGCGGTTAAGGCAGAAATCATAGGCCTCTTTTTCCTTGCGGGTGTTCCGTTCCAGGGTGACCAGGTCTTCCGGAGTGGCCTGTCGCCGGATAGAGACGAGGTTTGCGGGAGGGTCGGTTTCTTCACGCTCAAACGGTCCAGTGACGACAGTGCCGATTCCAAGTCCGCGTTCTGTCTCCACGATGACCTTGTCGCCCGGCTTGACGTCTATGTTGCCGGCATTGAAGTCGTACAGTTTACCGGCAGTGATGAATTGTATGGTTACTATGCGTTGCAAATAAATCCTCCTCGCTTGTTCAACTGCATTTTATGCTGAGTCATGCTGCGGCCCCGGCTACTTTGATGAAAAGGTGATCAAGGGCAAGTTTTACATTGGCGTTGCGCTGCACCGCCCGCCTGGTTTCAATGATATCCCCGGCAAGTTGCATTATCCGGTCGAGGCTCAAGCCGGATACTAGCGATTCCAGGGCCGGACGGATGGCGGTGTTGATGATGTCGTTGCATCCTGCTGCCAGGTGAAGCATGTCCCTGATAAAGGAAAGCAGCAGGTCCAGGGTTTCCAAGGCGTTATCGCGGTTGCCGCCCAACTCTTCCGACGCGTTGAATACGGTAACGATCTTCCCCAGGCTCATGTTGTTCAGGTGCTTCAGCAGCAATTCGCATCGTTCGGTAAGTGATTCGTTGTCCAATTCCAGTGCCCTTTGCATGCTTCCATCGGCCATCTGGGACAGTAAGGCCGCAGAAGCGCCTTCGATGCCTTTTTGTTCCAACAGCATCCTGACGTGCTCGGGCGACAGCGGTGAAAAACGAACCAATTGACAACGGGAGCGGATAGTCGGCAGCAGCATGTCGGCATTTTCGGTGAACAGGATGATGATGGCATTGCCCGGCGGTTCTTCCAGGGTTTTGAGCAAGGAATTGGCTGCGTTCACGCTCATCCGCTCGGCCGGCTCCAGGAAGCATGCCTTGCGCGGTGCTTCGTATGGACGAAGTGCCAATTCCCGCTGCATTTCCCGCAATTGGTCGATGCTGATATCCCGCTTGTCCGGAAGCGGCTCGACAATATGGATGTCGGCGTGGTTTCCGCCTGCCACCTTGCGGCAACTGGGACAAGTGCCGCAGGCGTCATCCGCCATGTTTTGGCAGAACAGCGCCTGGATCAGTGCCTGGGCTGTTATTCTGCGTCCGCAGCCGGATGGTCCTTCAAAGATATAGGAATGAGAGGTCTTTCCGGAACTGATGGCTCGCCGGAATACTTCGATCACACGTTCATGTCCCAGGATGTCAGCGAATGGCACGGCTACTATCCTTGAGACCTTTTAATACGCGCTCGGCAATCGTGGCGGATATCTGTTCAATGGTGCCGCTGCCGTCGGTGCGAAAATAGCGTTCAGGGTTTTGGCGAGCCAGATCAAGATAGCCGTTGCGTACGCGCTGGTGGAACTCCAGCGCTTCCAGTTCAAAACGTTCCTCTCTGGGGCCAGTAGCGGAGTCGATTCGCTGCTTTGCACGGTTTAGTCCGACATTGATCTCGCAGTCGATCAAAACTGTCAGATTTGGTTCGATTGATTGGCAGGCCAAGGCATTGAGCAGATCTATTGTTGCACGGTCTATGCCTCTACCGGAGCTCTGGTAGGCAATGGTGGCATCGGTAAAGCGGTCGCACAACACGATGCAACCGGATTCCAGTGCCGGCCGGATGATTTCTGATACATGTTGGGCTCGGGCAGCGGCATACAGAAAGAGCTCGGCCAGTGGGTTCATTCCTAGATTGTCGGCATCCAGGAGGATTGTGCGGATCTTGTCGGAAATCTGGCAACCCCCAGGTTCCCTTGTCAGCACAACACGATGGCCAAGCAAAGACAAGTGCTCGCCCAGTAACCTGATCTGGGTTGTCTTGCCGCACCCTTCAATGCCTTCAAAGGTTATGAAATAGCCCACGGAAATCTCCAAATCTTTCTTAAAATAGTGAATTATAGGCAAGCAGCAGTTGCTTGGCAATAGAATTTAAGTTTTTAAAGGTGTTTTCCTGCAAAAGGGTGCTCAAGGGCCGAGTTTCTGTTGCTAAATCCATATCGCGTGGCTATAGTTTTGGTTTCAAAAGGGGAACGGGAGTATGGATTTTGATGTGTTAGAACAACTGTTGCAGTATCGTTTTGTGCAGCATGGACTTGCCCTTCGTGCCTTGACGCACCCGTCGTTCGAGCATGAACAAACAGGGGCGGGTGATTACCAACGACTTGAGTTTTTGGGCGATGCAGTATTGGGGATGTTGTTGGCCGAAACACTCTATTCCCTGTTTCCTGACGGTAACGAGGGTGATTTGTCCCGCTTCAGGGCGCAAATGGCCGGCCAGGACACATTGGCCGGCATAGCCAGAAAGAGCGGCTTGGGGCAATTCATCCGTCTTGGCCGTGGTGAAGTACAGAGCGCCGGCTGCGACAAGGATTCTATCCTGGCCGATGTTCTGGAATCGCTCATAGCGGCGGTTTATCTGGATGGCGGTTTGGAGGCCGCCCGCAGGTTGGTGCTGCGGCTGTTCGACGACCTTCTGGATTCATCCGTGACCCCGTTGAAGAACATCGATGCCAAGAGCGAACTCCAGGAGTCTTTGTCAGCCATGCGATTGCCGCCACCAAGCTATCGTCTTGCGGAGGAATCCGGCCCGGCCCATGCCCGTAAATACCGCTTTCAGGTGCTAGTGGCCGACAAGGTGGTCGGAGAAGGTGAGGGGCGATCCAAAAAAATGGCCCAGCAGGCCGCAGCCGCCGAGGCACTCAAACAATTATCCGAACTGTCGGTGCAAGTTGCATGAAAAGGGTAACGGTCCCTTTTTTCATCAGTCACCAGGGATGTCCGCACGCATGTGT
The DNA here is from genome assembly GCA_003574895.1 of Geobacter sp. Lineage (GTDB taxonomy): Bacteria > Desulfobacterota > Desulfuromonadia > Geobacterales > Pseudopelobacteraceae > JACPFJ01. The sequence goes on along the minus strand of PJFB01000001.1, from coordinate 555,263 downwards.
GTTTTGCGACCAGCGTACCATTTCCGGTTCATCAGGAGCCCTGCCGACCGCTACGGAAATTTTAGCCAAAATTCATGCTTGGCAGGGCACAGCTGGCAATCTTCCCTTGGAGGTGGCCTTTTTTGGCGGTACCTTCACTGCCCTCCCGGCTACGACCCAGAAACGCCTCCTGGAGCCTCTGAAACCGCTTTTGGCATCCGGTGCGGTGAAGTCCGTTAGGATATCCACCCGTCCCGACTATATAGATGAAGAGCGCGTGAAATGGCTGTCTGACCAAGGAGTGGCAATCATCGAACTCGGCGTGCAGTCCATGGACGACCAAGTGCTGGCCATGGCAGGGAGGGGACATGATGCTGCATCCTCGGCAGCAGCCATCCGTTGTATCGCCTGCCACGGCATTTCCGCTGTTGCTCAATTGATGCCTGGCCTGCCTGGAGACACGCCTGCAAAGTCGGTTACCTCTCTGCATCGGGTTATGGCGGCCGGAGCCGGATCAGTGAGGATCTACCCGGCTGTTGTCCTGCGTGGTACCGGTCTGGCGGCTATGTTCGAGGCAGGCGAGTATTATCCCCTGTCAATCGATGAAGGTATCAAGCTGTGTAAAGTACTGCTGCATTCCGCCATGAAGGCTGGGGTGGATGTGATCCGCATCGGCCTGCAGGCCGATGCGGATCTCAATGGCGACACAGTGTTGGCCGGCTGTTGGCATCCCGCTTTGGGGCAATTGGTCCGCTCTCGGTTGTATGCCGATCTGTTGTGTCAGCTGGCCTCCTCACATCGCGCAGAGATGCCGATTTCGATCATGTGTCATCCGTCGCGGGTCTCGGATGTTGTCGGGCAGGGAAGAATAAATCTGAAGCGATTGTGGAGCCAGGAAGTTGCCATCAAGGTGAAATCAAACTCATCCCTGCAGGAAGAAGAGGTTATAATTAATTACATTGACCAGGAAATTAAGGGTCACATAGTAACTGACTTAAAATACGATATTCACGAGGTGTGAACCATGCGCAAAGAATCCTTGAAATTTTTAGAAAAGCTCCTTGATGCGCCCAGCCCGTCTGGCTATGAGCAACCGGCCCAACGGGTCTTTAGAGAGTATGTTGCCCCTTTCTGCGATGAATTGACCACTGATGTGATGGGCAACGTTTTTGCCCGCATCTCCGGCAAGGGGAAAGACCTGCCGCGGGTAATGGTGGTGGGCCACACCGACGAAATCGGCCTGCAGGTGAAATATATCGATGATAAGGGTTTCCTATACTTTGCTTCTGTTGGTGGTGTGGATGCCCACTTGACCCCTGGCAAGCGGGTGGCGATCCATACCGCCTCCGGCCCACTGGCCGGGGTGATCGGCAAGAAACCGATCCATTTGATGGATGCCAAAGACCGGGAAACAGTGGTCAAGCTGGAAGCGCAGTACATCGATATTGGCGCCAAGGACAAGAAAGAGGCCCAGAAGCTGGTCAGGGTAGGTGACGCAGTCACATTTGAAAGCGCTTTTACCCGCCTGCAAGGCGACCGGGTTGCTTCGCGCGGATTTGACGACAAGGCCGGCTGTTTCGTGGTGGCCGAGGTGTTGCGTCTGGTGGCGGCATCCGGCAAGAAGCTTGCCGTCGATCTTTATGGCGTCTCCTCGGTTCAAGAAGAGATCGGACTTCGTGGCGGCACGACCAGCTGCTACACGGTGAACCCCGACGTGGGAATTTGTGTTGAGGTGGATTTTGCCACGGACCAGCCGGATGTGGAGAAAAAGCACAATGGCGAGGTGGGACTGGGCAAGGGGCCGATCCTGACACGCGGAGCCAACATCAATCCTCAATTGCTCGATTTATTGAGCAGCACCGCCGGGAAAGAAAAAATCGCGGTTCAGTATACTGCCAATCCACGTGCCACCGGTACCGATGCCAATGTCATGCAGATATCCAGAGGCGGGGTGGCTACGGCGCTGGTCAAGGTGCCCTTGCGTTACATGCATACTCCGGTAGAAACCATCTCCCTGGCAGACTTGGAGAACGCCGCCAAATTGATCGTGGCGACGTTGGCACGTATTTCTTCGCGTGCGGAATTTATTCCGGCCTGACAGCATTTTGTATCGGCGAACCTGCCAGGAATTTATGTTTCCGGAAGGTTCGCAAGCAAATAGCACCATGAATTGGCCAGGTTCTTGACACGTTTGCAGGGTTGTATTTCATGAACCCCTTTTGACTTGACTTGCCCTGTCCACTGTACTAACTTCTATAAAATTAATCATCCCTCAAGGAGCCTGAAAATGCCCTACGAGAAGCTGCAGGAAGGCTTGACCTTTGACGATGTCCTTCTGGTGCCGGCCCATTCCCTCGTTATGCCACGCGACGTCAATATTGCCACCCGCCTGTCCCGAAACATCCCACTGAACATTCCGCTCGTCAGCGCCGCCATGGATACCGTTACCGAGGCGCGCACCGCCATCTGCATGGCACGGGAAGGCGGTCTGGGCATCATTCACAAGAACCTCACCATTCTTGAACAAGCCCATGAGGTGGACAAGGTCAAGAAGAGCGAATCTGGCATGATCGTGGACCCGATCACCATGAGGCCTAACCAGAAGATCAGCGATGCGCTGGATATCATGTCGCGCTACCGAATCTCCGGTGTCCCGGTCACCAAGCCCAATGGCAAACTGGTCGGAATTCTTACCAACCGCGACCTTCGTTTTGAAACTGATTACGACCTGCCTATCTCCGCCCGAATGACCAAACGCAACCTGGTAACCGTGCCGGTTGGTACCACACTTGACCAAGCCAAGGAACTCCTCAAACATACGCGCGTGGAAAAGTTACTGGTGGTGGATAACGAGCGTTTCCTCAAGGGGCTTATCACGATCAAGGATATTGAGAAGGTCAAGAAATATCCCTATGCTTGCAAGGATAGTCTGGGACGCTTGCGGGTCGGTGCCGCCGTCGGCCCTACCGCCGAGATGGAGGCACGCATGGATGCGCTGCTTCGGGCCGGCGCCGATGTAATCGTGATCGACACTGCCCATGGTCACTCCCAGGCGGTCATCGATGCCGTACTTCGAGCAAAGTCCACCTTTTCGGGCTGCGAGATCATCGCAGGCAACATCGCCACTGCCGAGGCAGCCGAGGCATTGATCAAGGCCGGGGCCGACGGCATCAAGGTGGGCATCGGGCCCGGATCCATCTGCACCACCCGCGTGGTGGCAGGTGTTGGGGTCCCGCAGATCACGGCCATCCACGAGTGTGCGAACATGGCCCACAAGTTCGGGGTTCCGGTCATAGCCGACGGCGGTATCAAGTACTCTGGCGATCTTCCCAAGGCGATCACCGCCGGTGCCGACAGTATCATGATCGGATCGCTCTTTGCCGGCACCGAGGAGTCCCCCGGCGACACCGTTCTCTATCAAGGGCGGACCTACAAGAGCTATCGCGGCATGGGCTCGATTGGTGCCATGAAGGACGGGAGCAAGGATCGCTACTTCCAGTCGGATGTGGGCGAAGACGTCAAGCTGGTGCCGGAAGGCATCGAAGGGATGGTGCCGTTGCGCGGACCGCTCTCGGCCAATATCCATCAGCTGTTGGGCGGATTGCGTTCCGGAATGGGCTATACCGGGTGTGTCACCATTCCGGAATTACAGCAAAAGGCGCGCTTCATCCGTATTACCGGGGCAGGCCTCAAGGAATCCCACGTTCATGACGTGACCATCACAAAAGAGGCGCCCAACTATCGGGTAGGGAATTAAGGTATCCGTTACGTAGCAAAATAACATTTCATTTGTAGGGTTAAGCAAGTTTCAACGGCTTCGCCCGCCTTGATTATCCGCGGCAAAAGGGCGAAACAGGTCAAGTTTTTGCTTCGTCCCTACAATAAAGGAACTTGTAACCCAATGACGACCGACATCCACAGCCAGAAGATATTGATCCTAGATTTCGGATCACAATACACCCAACTTATCGCCAGACGCGTACGAGAAGCCCATGTCTATTGCGAACTTCATCCGTTCGACATGTCCCTGGATGCTATCCGCGCTTTCCGTCCCAACGGGATCATTCTTTCGGGCGGCCCCAAATCGGTCTACGAGCCGAATGCCCCTGCCGTGGCTGAGGAACTTTTCGAGTTGGGAGTACCGGTGCTGGGAATCTGCTATGGCATGCAGCTGATGAGTCTTCATTTTGGTGGAGAGGTGGTGGCGGCCGGAAAACGCGAGTTTGGCCATGCTGACCTGCTTTCCAGCGGGGAGCCGGGGCAACTGTTCGACGGTTTCTTTGTTGAAGGTAAAAGCCCGGTCTGGATGAGCCATGGCGACCACGTAGCCAGGATCCCAAATGGTTTCGAGGTGGTGGCGGAAACCGACAATGCACCGGTTTGCGCCATCCAGGATGTCAAACGGCATCTCTATGGAGTGCAGTTCCATCCTGAAGTAAACCACACCCCGCGCGGCGAACTGCTGATCGATACCTTTGTCCGCAAGATATGTGGCTGTAGCGGGCAATGGACCCCTGGCCACATCATCGAAGACGCCGTAGAGCGCATTCGGTGTCAGGTGGGCAAGGAGCGGGTTATCCTGGGGCTCTCCGGTGGCGTTGATTCATCGGTGGCCGCAGCCCTGATACATCGAGCCATAGGCGATCAGCTTACCTGTGTTTTTGTTGATAACGGCCTTTTGCGTCTGGGAGAGGGAGACCAGGTAATGGCCACCTTTGCCGAAAATCTCGGGGTCAAGGTGATACGAGTGGATGCCGAGGATCGTTTTCTGACCGCACTGGCCGGAGAAGCTGATCCGGAGCGAAAACGGAAGATCATTGGCGGCCTTTTTGTCCAAATATTCGAAGAGGAGTCTAATCGGATCGAGGATGCCCGTTGGCTGGCCCAGGGAACCATCTATCCGGATGTGATCGAGTCTGCCGGCGCAAAAACCGGCAAGGCCCACAACATCAAGAGTCACCACAATGTGGGCGGCTTGCCTGCCGACATGAAGCTCAGTCTTCTTGAGCCGCTGCGTGAGCTTTTCAAGGACGAAGTCCGCGCTATCGGAGAAGAATTGGGCCTGCCGCACCAGATGGTGTGGCGCCACCCGTTTCCCGGGCCCGGGCTGGGGGTGCGCATACTTGGTGAGGTCAGGAAGGAATATGCGGACATCCTGCGCAGGGCCGATGCAATCTATATTGAGGAATTGTATGCCGCGGACCATTACAACAAAATCAGTCAGGCCTTCGCCGTATTCCTGCCGGTCAAGAGCGTCGGAGTCATGGGTGACGGCCGCACCTACGAATATGTTGTTGCTCTTCGGGCAGTAGAAACCAAGGACTTCATGACTGCCGGTTGGTATCCGTTGCCGTACGAGGACATGGCCAGGATAAGCAGCCGGATTATTAATGAAGTCAAGGGTGTCAATCGGGTCGTGTACGATATCTCCAGTAAACCTCCGGCAACCATCGAGTGGGAATAGCTGGTAGCGTAAATTGCCAATGAAGCAGTTACGGGAGGGGCGCAGATGAAACGATATTCCGTTGTATTTGCCATTGCCGTACTGTTGACAGCCGGATCGGCCTTGGCCAAGACCCTAATACTTAAGGGCAGCCTGAGCAGCTCGATCTCCATGCGCCAGCAGATGGAGTTCAATGTCGACAAGGGCGAAGTCCAGAATTTTACCTTTCGTTTTGCCTTGCCGGCCGATTTCCGGAGCAGGAGCGTCAGCCAGTCGGTTGATGCCCTGTCCGCCAGTTTCGAACCACAGCCGGCAAAATCCACCATTGAGCAGGACCGTTTCGGTAACAGATTTCAAAAAGTGGTGTGGAACAACCTGAACAGGGATATTCGCGTTAACCTGAGCTATACCGCTAATATCCACTCCGAACTTTCCGCCATGGAAAGCCGTACGCCCTTTCCTATCGGCAAGGTTGGGGGAGCGGATGCCGTCTATCTGAAGAATACCGACCTGGTTCAATCCGATGCCCCTGAAATTGTTGAATTGGCGCGCCGACTGACTGCCGGCGCCAAAAACGAGTATGAGGCAGTCACCGCCATTACCAACCATGTGGCGGATGCCGTCAAATACACATTCAATCCCCCCAAATACGATGCTCTCTACACCTTGGAGACCAAGAGCGGCAATTGTCAGAACTTTGCCCATCTGAACATCGCGCTCCTGCGTAGCGTCGGTATTCCGGCCCGTATCGTCGGGGGGATAACTCTCAAGGATTCCTGGAAGGTGCCGATCGATGCCAGGAATTCGATTGTCCAAAGCATGGGACAGGGTGGCCATGCCTGGATTGAGGTCTATTTTCCCGATTTGGGCTGGCTGCCCTATGACCCGCAGCAGTCGCGGCAGTTTACCTCATCGCGGCATATCAAGCAGACCCATGGCCTGGATTCGCGCGATATCAATGACAACTGGCGCGGCTCTCCCTACCTGCCGCGATATTCGGAGTTGATCGACGGTACGTTCAAATCGGATGACATAGATCTCAAGGTCATGAATTCGACTAAAGAACCTCGCCCATACATCATCAGCAATCTGGTATCTGCCCAGGTTCCTGTTTCCTATCAGGGGCCACCGGCAGTAGCTAAGCAGCCTGTTAAACCTGCTGTCAAGCCTGATATTGCTCCGCCTGCTGTCGAGACTGTCACGGAAGATGGAGCTACAGTTGGCGACGAGGATGGCATGGTACGGATTAAGAAGCCTGTTAAGCCTGCCAAGCCTGGACCCAAAACCCCCAGACCAGTGGTTACAAAGGTTGATAAGGCTAAAATCGAGAAACCTGTTCCGACCAAACAGAAACCGCCACTGCAAGGCACTCATGTGACTTTCGGCAACATGGATTTTCCCAACTTGGTTGACAGTTATAATGTTCATGGGGATACCGGCACCCGTATCCTGGACAAGGAAACCTCCGAGTACGTTACATCCAAGTACATCTACGCCCAGGCCTTTCATGTCAACCACGGCGTGGCATTGGAAAAGGTCTCCCTGGCAATGCGAAAGTTCGGGGGCGATGGTACGGTCTATATCGATCTGGTCAGGGATGATGGCGGCAGGCCGAATATTCTGGACGGCATGCGTTCCAACCTGGTATCGCTGGAAAAAATTTCCCGCAAGCCAGGCTACTACTGGGTGGATTTCGGTTTTCCCAGGGATGCCCAAAGCCGGCTCAAACCGGGCAAATATTGGATTGTATTGCGCTATTCAGGCGAGGCAATCATGAACTGGTTCTATATACCCGGCAAGCCCTACAGCGACAGCGACGATACGCGTTCCACAGCCAAGGGTTTCCAGTGGGAAGACATTCTTAACTACGATTTTGTCTTCAAGGTGTCTGGCAAGGCGTTATGACCTTTGTGGCAACCGATGTGCCCAATTCTGACCATCGGTATAAGTACTTTAACAAAATGGTTTTCTGATAAAAAAACTTAGTGACAACTAACTATCCCAATAAGCAGGAGGAAAAAACTTTGACTGGCATTTCCTTTGAAGAAATCATGTTTACCATCATGTCGGCCACCCAGGATACTTTCAAGAGTTACATGAACATAGACCTACTGGCAGGCAAGGTCGAAAAACGAGTCGATCCGGTGGATTCAGATGTGACAGGCATCGTTGGTGTGGCCGGAGACAGGGTGGGCTATATAATCATTGCCACCAATAGAAGCAGCGCCCAGTGCGTTGCCAAGGAACTGCTGATGGTGGACGAGGCAGACGAGGAATGTATCCGCGACGCAGTCGGCGAATTAACAAACAATATCGCCGGAGTTTTTAAAACCAAATACCATGAGCAATATGGCAGTGTTGCCCTTGGTCTGCCGCTTGTTGTTTCCGGTCAACTCCGTACCATTGCCGACCCGCCTGAGTCAGAGGAACAATCCAGTATCAATGTGCAGTGCAAAGGTGTGACAATTCCCTTTACTACCGCCGACGGCACTGTTTCCATCAAGGTCATGGTCTACATGTAGCAGCCGAACCGATTCAATGCGTCTGTTTCCGATACCTTTGTTGTGCGCCCTGCTCTTTGTTATCCTCCTGTCCGGTTGCGGCACTGCCGTATCCCGCTGGCGCGATGATGCCTTGACCAGCTTTAACAATACCCTTGCGGCGGGCAGTGACAGCCTTGCACCTGAAGAATCCGACATCATCCGTCTGACCATTGCCCTGGCCGAACACTACAACGAGCAGGAAATGTTCGAAGATGCCGACCGTCTCTACCGGCTTTCAAGTCGCAAAAGCAGGTTGTTGTATCGCAACCTGATACAGGCCAGATCCAGGCAGGATATAGTTGCTACAGAAGGAAGCAAAGAAAATATCCAAGCAGCGGATGTACCCGTAGTCACCCATGAAGTAGTCAGCCCAGAGGATACATTGGTGCCTGATGCGAACCAGCAGCTGGCCGGACAAGAGCCGCCGGTTCCGGTGCAGGCCGAATTTGTTGAAGTTCAACCAACCACGGAAGCCATAGTACAGGTTCCCGCGCAGGCGGATACCCACAGCAAATCTCCAGTCGCCGCATCGCCCCATCATAACGACAGAGTCGCACTTTCACCGGACAGGGCAACCATTTACCTCACCTTTGATGACGGCCCCTCGCGTCTGACCCTGCCCATAGCCGCTCTTCTCGAATCCCAGGGGGTCGCGGCCACATTCTTTGTACTTGGCAATAATGTCAAAGGCCACGAGAAGATAATAACCGAAACAATTGCCATGGGTCACCACGTAGGTAGCCATACCCTGTCCCACAACCTGCATAAGTTGCTGGCATCCTTTGCTTCCGGCTCAAATGAAATCAGCCGCACCAGCGAGTTGATCGATCGCCTGGGAGGTGATGGCCGCATGGTGCGGCTACCCTATGGATCAAAGGATAAAAGGCTGCTTTCCTTGGTGGAATCCGAAGGGGCACAGATCTTTTTGTGGGACATCAATAGCTGCGACTCAACTCCTAAAGGGGTTCACGACCATCGCTTCATCGAGCAGGCCGTATTGCGGCAGCTGGACAAGACAGACAAGAAAAAGTTGGTTCTGCTGTTCCATGATGGCGCCGGTCACGACTCGACACTGGCAGCCATTCGCACTCTGGTTCCTCGGCTTAAACAGGAGGGGTACCGCTTTGGCGTTCTGACGCGGAACGAACGGATTGCCAAGGTGTCTTACGATAAACATTAGGAGTTTTGATGCAGGATGTACTTGGCCGCTACGGAATTTTGCTGCAGGAAGTTGACAGATGGTTTGCCGGCTGTGTTCAACGTCATGGCGACATTATCTCCTGTGCGCGGGGGTGTTCGGAATGCTGCAGGGGGCTGTTTGACATAACCCTGCTGGATGCTCTTTACCTGCGGCAAGGCTTTGAACGCTTGCCAGAGGACATACAGCGCAGGGTGCTGGAAAAATCCCGGCGCAGGCTTGATGAATTGTCTGCAGGGTGGCCGGAGTTTATCGCCCCTTGGACTCTCAATTATATACCGGAACCGGCATGGGATGAAATGATGCCGGAAGATGACGAAACAGCTTGCACGCTGCTGTCCGATGCGGGTACCTGTCTGGTCTACGACCACCGCCCCATGACTTGCCGCCTGAACGGCATTCCAATGATAGACACCTCTGGCGAGGAGCTGTTCGACGAGTGGTGCTCGCTGAACTTCAAGGATTGCGATCCACTGGCTTTTAAGGATATACGTCACCCCTTCAATGACCTGTTCGGACAGGAGCTGCTCCTGTTCCGAGAGCTGACCCGCAGGGTTCTGGGGGAGGCAACCAGCGAGCTGGACACCATCATTCCGGCAGCGGTATTTATGGATACGGAACTATTGGATAAGATTAGGGAGACAATAAAAAAAGGCCCGTGACTTCACAGTTACGGGCCTTTTTTATGTCATATTGCCTGTTTGATTATTTTCCTGCGGCCTTGACCATCAGCTCGCTTACCATCCTGGTAAAGCGGAGCGGATCCTTGATTGGTGACCCTTCAGTCAGCAGGGCCTGGTCATAGAGCAGGTCAGCGTAATCTGACAGGGCAGGGGCCTTGTTGTCCTGCTTGTGGAGGTCGCCCATGGCGCGCAGCAGGGCGTGGTCCGGGTTCAGTTCCAGTACCCTTTTTGATTCCGGTACCGGCTGGTTGAGAGCCTTCATGATCCTTTCCATATTGGCGTTCATGCCATACTCCTCGGCAACCAGGCAGCAGGCGCTCTCGGTCAGACGGTTGCTGAAGCGCACCTCTTTTACCTTGTCCTGCAAGTGGTCTTTAATGAACGAAATCAGGTCCGAAAACTCTTTCTGGGCCTCTTCACGCTTCTTTTCCTTCTCTTTTTTCTCGTCTTCGCTGTCCAGGCTGATGTCGCCCCGGTCTACGGCCTTAAGAGGCTTGCCGTCGTATTCGGTCAGTGACTGTACCACCCATTCGTCTACAGGGTCGCTCATAAAGATGACTTCGTACCCCTTGGCACGAAACGCTTCCAGGTGGGGGGACTGCTCCAATGCCTCGCGGCTGTTGCCGGTTATGAAGTAGATCTCTTTCTGGGATTCCGGCATCCGGGCGACATAATCCTTGAGTGATGAAAAGGCGCCGGCCTCGGTCCCTGTGCTCTCGAACAGGACCAATTCCTGCAGCTTTTCTTTGTTGGCAAAATCGAAGTGCACACCCTCTTTGATGACCTGTCCGAACTCAGCCCAGAACTTCACGTATTCATCAAAGTTTTTCTCCTTAACTTCAGATAAAGTCGAGAGAATTTTGCTAACCAAACCCTTCTGGATACGTTTGATCTGCACATCCTCCTGGAGGATCTCGCGGGAGACGTTGAGCGGCAGGTCCGACGAGTCCACCACCCCTTTGACGAAACGGAGGTAGTCAGGAATCAGTTCTTCGCATTTGTCGGTGATAAAGACCCGTTTAACGTAAAGTTGCAGTCCCTTCTTGCGGTCAGACATGAACATGTCGAAAGGCTTGCGGGCCGGCAGGAAGAGCAGGGCCTTGAATTCGCTGACACCTTCGGCCGAGAAATGGATAGTGCGGAAAGGCGCCTCAAAGTCGTGGGAGACATGCTTGTAGAACTCGTTGTATTCCTCTTCCGTGACATCGCTCTTGGGACGGGCCCAAATGGCCTTCATGGAGTTGAGGGTCTCTTCCACGGTTTTCTCAATGGTTCCGGCCCCTTCAATCTCCTCGCCGTCCACGCCTTTGGGTGTTTCGGTGCGGGTGATGTCCATCACGATCGGATACTGGATATAGTCGGAATACTTTTTGACAATGGAGCGGATTTTCCATTCATCAAGGTATTCCTTGAATTCGTCTTTGAGATGCAGGACGATTTCCGTGCCGCGCTGTTCGCGCCGGCATTCCTCGATGGTATAGGAACCATCGCCGGTCGATTCCCAGCAGCATCCAGTCTCGATGGAGCCGGCTGAGCGAGTATAGAGTGTAACACGGTCCGCAACCATGAACGACGCATAGAAGCCAACCCCGAATTGACCGATCAGCTCGGGGTTGTCGCTGGTGGCCTTGTCTTTGAGAGACTGCATGAAGGCCTTGGTGCCGGAGCGGGCGATCGTGCCGATATTTTCCTCCACTTCGGCCATGCTCATGCCGATGCCGTTGTCACGGATCGTCAGCGTGCCAGCGTCCTTGTCCGGGACAATCTTGATCTTCCAATCACTGTTCCCTTCCAGAATAGCTTCATTGGAGTGGGACTCGAAGCGGACCTTGTCAATGGCGTCGGAAGCGTTGGAAATCAGCTCCCGCAAAAAGATGTCGCGGTTGGAATAGAGCGAGTGGATCACCAGATCGAGGAGTTGCTGCACCTCTGTCTGGAATTGCTTGGTTGTTTTGGACATGACTATTCAATCTCCTTTGGTGGGGTGCGTTTTGTGAGTTACAAACATAATAACGGAGAATTGAATTTTCAAGGGGGCATGTTCAGGAAACGGGTGCTTTTTTAATCATCACTGTAACACGGCCATGCCTCACGAATCAGAAACTTACAGGCAACTCTGGCGATATTCTTGGACGTTGTTGGGGAATTACACCATGGGGGGGTAGCGGAAATTCATGGCAAGCGGGACAAGTTGGGAGCGGTTGTTGACATTTACCTTGCGGAATATATTGCTGATGTGTGCCTTTACTGTCTGTTCGCTGATGCTCAACTTCTCGGCGATCTCCCTGTTTCTACACCCTTGTGAGACCAGGATGATAACCTCTTGCTCTTTGCGACTGATTTTATCGATATTGTTGCTTTGAGTAGGAGACTCCGCGTGATTAAGCAATGCTTTGAGCTTGGAGTTATCGATCCAGACCTGACCGTTGCGAATTACGGATAGTGCCTTGAGGAATAGGGACGTATCGGTGTCGGTCGCTATGATGCCGTCCAGTTTGTGCGTGAGGATAATATTAGTGACCTCGTGTTCCTTGAGGCCGGTGTCAAACATGATGACCTTTGCTGTTGGCCAACGTTCGAATATGGATGATCTGAGCGTGCCTGGGTCAAGAAGCACGAGTTCGGGCTCGAATCTTTTAAGTTCCCCGATGTCAAGCGCAACCACCGCATGATAGTTTTCGCCTGAACTGTTCAAAAGGGCTGACAGGGCATTTGCCATTACCAGATTACTGAAATTTACCAAGATATCTATGGACACAGGCACACCTTTAATTTTGTTAATCCGTTATAATTTATATTGACGCGGAATGTCAACCGGCAACAACCGGACTTTTCTTGACTTAAGATGTCTGCCGGGTAAAATTAAATAAAAAGATTTTCAACAATGCTTCACCCAGCTATTTCAGACATTTCAATTAAGGGGAGGGTATCATGGGAGACAATGACAAGAAGGTTGCAGCGGCAGCGTTGCTGGTGTTGGCGGGCGGAATTATTGGTGCTGGCCTGACACTGCTTATGGCCCCACAGTCCGGCAAAAAAACACGCCGGGACATATCACGTTATGCCAAAAGGGTAAAAACACGTGCCGAGGAAGCGGTGGATGATCTCTCTGACAATATTAATGACCTTGTGGAGAGTATCGGCGACAAGACCGATGAACTGGTTGAGAAGGGCAAGGATGTTGCCGTGGGCGCCCGGAAGGACCTGATCCGTCTGATAGAGGAGGGTGCGTCCCGCTTGGAAAAGTTCAGGACAAAGTTAAGCAGGATGTGATAACCGATACCATAACATTTTGAGATAAATTGTTTTGTTTTAAGGAACAGCCGGGGTGGTGGCAGAAGAGCCATTGAATCCCGGCTGTTCTTTTTGTGACGGCTCTTTTGATTTTTGTTCTTCCTCTTTTGGTGCCTGCATCAAGGTGATGTCACCGTAGTAACCGATGGAGGATTCATGGGTGTTGTCACTGTCGGTCATGATGGCGATAGCGCCTATCTTGGGTACTTCTTCTCCAAAACTGTTGCGATAATCCTCGGCAATATTGCGTTTGTGAAAAACCCACCGTCCTGCAAGTCCATCGCCTGAATCAACCGCGATCATGACGAAATTCTTTGAGTAAGGGCTGCGTGCGCTTTCGCCACTGTGCATGGTATTGCCCCAGACATATTCGATAGCTCGCGTACTAGAGAAAAATCCCCTGGGAAAAACGACATAAAGACGCGCGGCAAAATCGTTTCCTTCCTTTGTTCTGTCATTGGCGTTTTTCAGTGTGTGTTCGATCTTCCAAGACCATTTGATAATCGGATATTTTTGAGGATCCAACTTGATCTTGTATATCATACCGGAAGCAGAATTGTTGCTTCTTCCCATAAGAACCGTCTTGCCGTTGTCCTGCACAAAAGAATAGGCGGTTTTCTTTGAACTAAAATAGGTTTGTTCCTTCCACCCGGAGAGGTCGGCAGAACTGAATTTCCCGATGGTGAGTTCATTTTCTGCCATGACAGGCAGTGTTGTGAACATTATAAGGGAGATGCAGATAAAAATAGATTTCATGTGAGTATCCGTCGATTATGAGTATTTTACTGTAGTTTTGTGAATGCGCTATGGTCAACTATATACATTTCAGGCTACCGTCACGGCCATATCGTGTTGAACGGGAATCAACCTGCTGAAATAATCGATCGAACAGAATCTTTCGGACGCTTTCGGCTGAATAGTCGAACTGAAGCGGCTGATATATATAAGATATCTTATGCCGAAAAGTTCTGCTGTCGTAAGGTTTGTTTCGCTGTCTTCTGCCAGCAGCGTGCGGGCCGGATCGTATGAAATGAATTTCCCGAGCTGATCCCAAAAACGCTTGTCTTCCTTTGGCAGGCCAACCTGGTGTGCCGAGACAATGCCATCGAAATATGGCCCGATCCTGGTGGCCTTCATTTTGAGGTCAAGGGTCTTGGAATGGGCATTGGTAACCAGCCAAACGAATTTGCGATGCTGTTTCAGGAACAAGAGGAATTCAATGACAAAAGGATGGATGGCGATCAGGTGCTCGACCTCTCTTTTCAGCAGCGGGATATCGAGTTTCAGTCGGTCAGACCAATAATCCAAATCGGTCCAGTTCAGTGTGTTTTCCTGGGATCTGAACATGGCATGCAAGAGTGTTCGGGCGTATTCCACTGTAGTGGCATTAATGGCGGCCCAGCGCTTGGGCACGTGCTCCAGCCAGAAATGGTCGTCAAAATGCCTGTCCAGCAAGGTCCCGTCCATATCGAGCAAAACCGTGTCAATATTGTTCCAGTCAATTATCATGATTTGTGTCCAATAACTAAAGGGGACCATTACATGTCCCCTTTAGTTATGTGCTTAGAACTGTTTTATCTGCCCCGGATAAAGTTGTGATTACTTGTCAGGATATCACAGATAATTTGAGCGGTACAATACGCCTATTTTCCCTGTACCGCAATTCGGTAATTTGCTGGGCCACGAAAAAATTTCCGAAAAAACATATATAGTCATTGAATTTGCAGTATATTAATCAGGAATAATATGGTATTTAAAATCTTAATATTGAGCGCATCTCTATCTAATGCATGGTGATGATTCTTCAAGTAGATGATTGGCAATTAAAGTGCTTCGGTATAAATATTAGGGCGCAATAATACTATTGAACCTATGCACATGTACGGGGAATGCCTAAAATGTTAGCGGCTTATTTCAAGAACATAAGCCTGAAAACCAAGGTTTCGCTGACCGTAACATTGCTGTTTTTTCTGTTTGTTACCTCGGCCTCTTATCTTGCCCTGCTGTATTCCGAACAAAAATTCAAAGAATATATCTTTACTCAGCAATTCTCCCTGGTAACATGCCTGGCTAACAATATAGATGACAAGCTCAGGATAGCACAGGATGCCCTGATTGCCGTCGCGGCAACCGTTCCTGAAGATTGTCTGACACACCCTGATCTCGGACAAGCTTTTCTCGACCGACAAACCGGAATAATGTCGATCTTTGATAATGGCATCTTTTTACTGTCCTACCAAGGGAGACTGATTGCCGAGAGCCCGTACCTGCCTAATCGCAGGGGGAGGGATATTTCTTTCAGGGACTTCCACCGAATAACGGTTGCCACCGGAAAGCCATTCATTTCCGATCCATATGTCTCCACCCATAATCCTGGCCATCCGGCGATCAATGTCACAGCGCCGATCCTTGATAAGCAGGGAAAGATGATTGCCATATTGGCTGGAGGTCTGGACCTGTTGGGCGAAAACTTCCTTGCCGAACTGTCCAAGGTAAAGATTGGCAATGCCGGATACCATTTCCTGATCGCAAATAATCGGACATTGATCGTACACCCGGATAAGTCAAGGATCATGAAATCAGTGGCAGCGCCGGGTGTCAATAAGCTGATTGACCTGGCTCTTCAAGGTTTTGAAGGCAGCGGCGAAACCGTTACCTCATACGGTATTCCCATGCTGACATCCATAAAGCGTTTGCGCATGACTTCCTGGATACTGGGAGCAAATTTCCCGGCATCGGAAGCCTTTGCGACACTAAATACGACCAAACACTATTTTGGCCTAGCTACCTTACTTGCTTCCTCCATACTGTTACTGGTCAGCTGGCTGGCAACCAGGCGGCTGATGTCGCCGCTGGCTGCCATGACACGACATGTTGAACATCTGCAGGAAAAAACCGGAACTGCCCGTCAGATCAAGGTAGTATCCACGGATGAGGTGGGGGTCCTGGCGACTGCCTTCAATACGATGGTCGATACTCTGGATAGGCAACATGAATCCATGAAGGAACGCATACACCTTGCGGTTGCGGAAATCCGGCAAAAAGACCAGATGCTCATTCAGCAGGGACGCTTTGTCGCCATGGGGGAGATGTTCAACAATATTGCCCATCAGTGGCGACAGCCCCTGAATAACATTGGCCTGATCCTCCAGAATATTCAACTTACTTGCGAGGATGGCGAAATCGATGCAAAGGCTTTGAACAAAGAGTTGGAAAGTGCCATGGAAGTTGTCATGCACATGTCGCATACCATTGATGATTTTCGTAATTTTTTCCGGCAAGACAAGGAAAAACAGGAATTTGTGGTCAACAAGGTGATTACTAACTCACTGGAAATTGTTGCCGCAATTCTAGAGAGTCAAGCCATCAGGGTGGATATCGCGGCACAGGGAGATGTCACCGCCACAGGTTATCAGAACGAGTACGGCCAGGTGTTGCTCAATATTTTGGCCAATGCACGTGATGTTTTTGTAGAGCGAAATATAGAGAAGCCATGCATAACCATCACCCTTGGCAGTGAAAACGGCCGTTCAGTTCTGAGCATTCGCGACAACGGAGGCGGCATACCCGAGGAGATCATGCCCAAGATATTCGACCCGTATTTTACGACAAAGGATAAGTCCATGGGGACAGGGATCGGCTTGTATATGTCCAAGGTAATCATTGAAAACAACATGAATGGCAGGCTGACGGCACGCAATTCTGCCGAAGGTGCGGAGTTTATTATCGAGGTATGATCACGGAATCGGTTGTATACGGACTTCAGCGGTTTCCAGCATTTTCACCATTGTCGTCACAGCCTGAGTAGTGATATAGTAACATCCTGTTTAATGCCACAGGGGACAACTCCTGTGGTTTTTTGTGTCATTAGTACGAATTACTTCCAGCATTGCTGATAATATTAAAGGAGCCGTTAGTGAAGCATTTGCTACGTAATATCAGAGTCAAACCTAAAAACCTTGTCTTGCCTGTTACCGTGATCCTGTTGTTTTCCCTTGCCGGCTGCAAGAACGACCGGTCCGGGCCATTGCCATCCGCCGACAATAACGGGAGTGCTGGCGATAAGTCCGCGCCAGTGCCAGCAACAGCAGTTTTAAGACCTAATAGCTCAAGCCGTCATGTGGCTACTTTCGATGCTATGTCGTCCCAATCTGGCAACTCCGCTAAAAACGGTTCTTCAGGCGCCAAAGCGGTTAGCAAGATCAAATATAACGCGGGCGAGGATCCCGATTTTGCCAAGCAATGCGGGTGGCCGGTGAAATGCCCTGCCCCGTTGCCGGGATCAATTCTGCCTCAGAAACGGATTGTTGCCTTTTACGGGAATCCGCTTTCCAAGCGAATGGGAGCTCTGGGCGAATACCCCAAGGATGAAATGCTGCGAAGGTTAAAGGTCGAAGTAGGCCGCTGGCAGGCGGCAGATCCTTCAACCCCGGTTCAGCCGGCCCTTCATTTGATTGCGGTGGTAGCTCAAGGAGAGGCAGGCACGGCCGGGAAATATCGAATGATAATCCCGGACGCCATCGTCACTCAAGTGTATGGGTGGGCAAAGGAGGCCAACGCCCTCCTGTTCATTGATATCCAGACCGGTCATGATGATATCCGGACGGTGTTGCCCCGCTTCGAGTGGCTTCTGAAAAACCAGGACGTGCACCTGGGAATCGATCCGGAATTCAACCTTATCAAGAGCGGTGCAAAACCGGGGAAAAAGATCGGCACCTACGACGCAGCCGATATAAACTATGTTTCCGGCTATCTTAAGGACTTGGTCAAGAAATACAACTTGCCCCCCAAGGTTCTTGTCGTGCACCGCTTCACAAAAAATGGTGTCACCAATGCCCGCAATATCATTGTCCGTCCGGAAGTTCAGATCGTCCTGAATATGGACGGTTGGGGCGCACCCTGGCTAAAGCGCGACTCATACAAATCTTACGTAGTGGCTGAGCCGGTCCAGTTTACCGGATTCAAGCTGTTTTTTCATAACGACACGAAGAAGGGGGATCGGCTGCTGACGCCCAAGGAGGTACTAAGGCTGAACCCTAAACCGATCTATATCCAGTACCAGTAAACCGCCATATCAATACAAAAGCCCGCTAATTGCGGGCTTTTGTATATCTGTCTGCGGTATATCGGAGCTACAGCAGGTATTCCTTGAGCAAGACCTGCATCGAGCTTGGCTCTTTCGCCACGGCGGCCTTCCGCTCTTCAAGGTTCATAAACTCGCGCAGGTACTTGCGCGCTTTTTTGCGGTTGCCGGCGATGGTTTCTGTCATTTTGCAGAGGATGCCGGCCGGTATGCCGGATCTGTACCCCTGCACGAGCTTGGAGATTTCGTCTCTTTTTTGTGTTTCGTCCCATGTCTTGAAGAGCGAAGCTCCCAAATCATCATTCGTATTGAACATATGTGCCCCTCCCGTGCGTTGGCAACTTAGCCATTTTCGCTTCATTAAGTCATTGCAACAGAATTTAGACAATATACCTTACGCAAGCCGGGCGCGTCCAGGTTTTTGAACGTAGCCATCACTCGGGCGAACTGTCACACCACCCGGATCATGAATTCCGGGCAGCCTGCACCGCAGTACCCGCACAGGATACAGGCGGATTCGTCAACCTTTGCCCTGCCATCCACCAACGATAATGCCTTGCTGCCACATATCTCGACGCATTGACCGCAACCTTTGCAGAACTGCTCCATGATCTTCAGCCTGCGCCGCCGGTTTTCCAGCTCTTTCCAGACCTTGTCATCCGCAACACCATGTTCAAAGAAAGCGATGTTGGCGTCGATTTCCTGTTGCGAGAGCATACCGACAGCCACACCATGGACCCCGTTCAGAGCAGCGACATAGGCCATGCTCTGGCGGGCTTCGGAGATCAGGTTGCCCCCCGCCAGGGCCTTCATGGCATAGACCCCTTTGCCGGCATTGGCACAGGACCTTATCGCCTCGGCCATATCATCGGCCGAGCCGTCAAGGATACCCATGCCAGTCCGGTTGATGAGCGGATGGACGACCTTTATCTCTGGGTGCTGAAGGGCCAGGCGGAAGGCCTCGATGTAATGGGACGAAAGCCCGACGTGGGCGATTTTTCCTTCTTGCTGCATCAATAGGAGCTCGGCCAGGATTTCACTTCGATCTGTAAATGGGTCGGAGAGCCTGGCACCGTGGATATGGACGATGTCCAACTGTTCCCGCCCAAGTTCGCGGAGCGCCTCCTCTACGTGCATCCTGGCCGTTATCCTGTCGGCTGCATGGGTCTTTGAGGCTATGGTCACCTGTCCCTGCCAGCCGGCCAACCCTGCCCTGATGTGGGGGTAGGTGCCATACAGGGCCGCCGTGTCGATCATGTTGACCCCGTTTTCCAGGGCATGACGGATCAGTTTCCCACCTTCCTCGGGCGAGAGCCCGGCTTGCAGGGGACCGAGCGGAAGCGTGCCGTAAATGAGCGGGAAGATGGAAACGCCGGTGGAGCCTAAAGGTATCTGTTTCATATACTGTATCCTTGGTTTTGAATTGGGTCTGAAATTATCGATTTATAAGTGGAAATGGGCAGAGAATCCACATGGTCCCGGTTGTCAAATGATCGTATGAAAAGCATTCTTGCACTCAACCCGTACATCATAGCATTTTTTGAATAATTAACATTCCGATTTGGCTTTGTCAAAGCAGGAATTAACTGCAACAGGTTTTATGGCTGCATTATCAGAGACATAGCCGACATTGAAACCGTGCGATTTAGTAAGTGTAGAAAGCACCAACAAGGTCTTTCTTTTGACCGGAACGGGTTGGGGAGTATACTGGAATAAGGAAATGACTCCCGGAGGTCGTATGCGTTTTTGCATGGTTGTCGTCATGGGCCTGTTTGTCTGCGCCTTGCTCCAGGCTGCCGAACCGGGCAGAATACTGGAGGTTGACATCAGTGATCCTATTTCTCCGGTTATTGCCCAGTTCGTTCATCGCAACCTGGAAGCGGCGAAGCGACAGGGTGATAGTCTGGTGTTGATCGATATAGATACCCCTGGGGGTCTTGATACTGCCATGCGCGAGATCGTCAAGGACATCCTCGCCAGCCCGGTGCCGGTTGCCGTGTACGTGGCGCCTTCCGGCGCCAGGGCAGCCTCGGCGGGTGCTATCATTACATTGGCGGCAGATGTCAGCGCCATGGCGCCGGGCACCAATATCGGTGCCGCCCATCCGGTTTCGCTCGGAGAGAAACCCGACAATACCATGGAAAAAAAGATCGTCAATGATGCTGCAGCCTATGTGGAGGGGATAGCGCGGCAACGCGGCAGGAATGAAATGCTGGCACGGGAAATGGTGACCGAGAGCATCTCCCTGAGCGCGGAAAAGGCGTTGGAAGGCCGGGTCATCGACCTGATCGCAACAGATCGGGCCGACCTGTTGCGTAAGCTGGAAGGGCGTACTGTCAACCGGGACGGCCGGGAAATCGTGCTGCACGTTGCCGGTGTTGAAGTTGTAACCGCCGAGATGGGAACAGGTGAACGGATTCTCAATACCATCAGTAATCCCAACGTGGCCTATGTGCTCATGATCCTGGGGATGTTGGGGCTCTTTTTTGAACTGTCGAACCCGGGAGCAATCCTGCCTGGAGTCATCGGGGGGATTTCCCTGATCCTATCCTTCTTCGCCTTCCAGTCCCTGCCGGTTAATTATGCCGGGATTCTGCTGATTCTGCTGGCACTGATACTCTTCGTTGCCGAGATCAAGATTGTTTCCCATGGCATGCTGACGGTCGGAGGAATTATTGCCATGCTGCTCGGATCGCTCATGCTGTTTGAATCCCCAGAGCCCTATCTGCGGGTTTCCTGGAGCGCAATCCTGACTACTGTGCTGGCAACGGCCGGTTTTTTCGCGTTTGCCGTTGCCAAGGTGATTGGCGCCCATCGCCTAAGGCCGACAACCGGCCGGGAGGGACTGGTGGGCCGGGAAGGGGAGGCCGACAGCGATATTGACCTACAGGGGAAGGTGTTTGTTAATGGCGAGTATTGGGATGCCTGGAGTGAGGAACCAATTGCCGCCGGTGACCGGGTGGTTGTAGAGGCGGTTGAAGGGATGCGCCTCAAGGTCAAAAGGAGTTTGTAAGTGCGGTAGATTTTTTAAGAATAACATTTTCGAACTTTAGGTGCATACTGGGTTCGCCGATAGTCAACAGGAGGAACAATCATGTTCAATATCTTCAATTACGTTCCGGTCTTATTTCTCTTTATTCTCGTTGTAATGTTCATTGCCAGTGCGGTCCGGATCCTGCCCGAATACGAGCGGGGCGTTCTCTTTCGCCTGGGGCGTCTGGCCGGAATACGTGGTCCCGGGCTTTTCTTCATCATCCCCGGCATCGACCGCTTGGTGCGGGTTACGCTGCGGACCGTGGTCATGGATGTACCGGCGCAGGATGTGATCACCCACGATAATGTGACGGTCAAGGTCTCGGCGGTCATCTACTTCCGGGTCATGGAACCGCAGAAAGCGGTCGTGGACGTGGAAAACTACCTTTATGCCACCAGCCAGCTCTCCCAGACGACACTCCGGAGCGTACTCGGCCAGGTGGACCTGGATGAACTCCTGGCCAACCGGGAGAAGATCAACAAGGAGCTGCAGGAGATCCTTGATCGCCATACCGGGCCGTGGGGGGTGAAAGTTGCCAACGTGGAAGTTAAGAATATCGACCTGCCTCAGGAGATGCAGCGGGCCATTGCCAAACAGGCCGAGGCAGAGCGTGAGCGGCGCGCCAAGATTATCCACGCCGAGGGAGAACTTCAGGCCTCGGAAAAGCTTGCCCAGGCCGCCAAGGTACTGGCCGTTGAGCCGACCGCCCTGCAACTCCGCTATCTCCAGACCCTTACCGAGATCGGAGCCGAGAAGAACTCCACCACGATCTTTCCGGTGCCCATCGACATGATCAAGATGTTCCTGGATAAGAAGGACAAGGAATGACGAGTGATCGCCATGCCAGGAGCCCCATTTGAACTTCCTCTTTCACCTCTATTTGTCCGGTGATGACCCTGATATCCTGACAGGCAATCTCATGGGCGATTTTGTCAAAGGAAGAATCGGGGATGGCTATCCCGACCGTATCAGGACAGGCATTGCATTACATCGCGGAATCGATTCCTTTGCCCAGCAACACCCGCTCTTCAACCTGAGCAGGAAACGGATCGATCCTGATTACAGACTCTGGCGCGGGGTGCTGGTTGATGTGTTCTACGATCATTTTCTGGCAACGGAATGGGATCGATGGTCCAGGGAGCCCCTTGATTCCTATCTTCAGCGTATCAGGGAGGTAGTGGAGGCGCGGCACAACTGGCTACCTGAAAGCATGAAGCCGCTGGTGCCGGTTATTTTCGATGAATTGCTACCATCCTACCTGGAGATAACTGGCATCGGCCGGGCTTTGGAGCGCATGTCGCGCAGGGTGCGTCGCCCAAATCCACTGGCAGGCGCTGAAACGGAGCTTGTGCGGCTTTATTCCGGATTGCGGCAAGATTTCAGCCTATTCATGCCGGAGGCCAGTCAGTTTGTGGCGGATTTTATTATAAAGTGACAAGTTCGCTGAGTAGATCGACATTCTTCGAAGCACTCTTACCGAACATATTTAAAGCCAACTTTTTTCTTGCGGGATAATAAAGCCTGCTGTTATTTTTAATTGTTTGTTACTCTTTACGCTTGTTTTTCCGCTTGGAAACGGCTTGATCAGGAGCATTGCATACCGTTATGAAGATTTCCTGCCCCAATTGCAACGCCAGCGGTAGTATTCCCGAACACGAAATTCCCGAAGAGGGGCGTTTTTTAAGCTGCCCGCGCTGCAAGCACGGCTTTACCGTCACAAGGCCCCGGGCAGGTGGCGACGATTACCTGGTGGATACCTGCCCGGTCTGCGCCTACAGCACCTTTGGCGAGGAGCGCTTTGCCGCATGCCCCAAGTGCGGTGTGATTGTCAAGACGGCCATAGAACGTCAACGTGAAGAACAGACCCGTGCCAGGGAGCAGGAGCTATTGACCAGAAAGTTCAGCCGTGATGAAGTTGCACTACCTCCCGAAGAAGAAACTTCTCCGGTTGCCGCTTTTGTCGATAACCTGCATCCGGTAACCCTGATCGGCTGGGGTTGCGCCCTGGCCGCCATCATCATCCTGGGCATGGGGGTGTGGGAATTGTTGCAGTACAATCCTGGTGAAATCCGGGAACAACTGGCGGCACAGAGGGATGAACAGGTGTCGATGTGGTATGTGTTTGCCCATTATGGACTGCTTCCATGGATCAAGACCTTGTATGGCGGTGCAGCCCTGGCAAGCGCACTGTTTTTTATCCAACAAAAGGAGATTGCGCTGAAACTCCTTTCCTGGACGCTACGGGCGGCCTTGGTCTTTGTACCAGTTTATCAGGTAACAGAGTTTGTTAACTGGGTTCTGGAGCCGATCCCGCATGTCCTGCTCGGCTACTTCGTGGAGATTATCAACATCCTCTTTGTTAGTGCGTTATGGGGCATCCCGATCTTCCTGCTTGACCGCTTTCTCAAAGACAAAAAGGTGACTTCGGTCGTCAAGCTGTGATGGCAATGATCAGCATGAAATGGCTGCTTTACACGGCGCTCGCCTGTTTTCTTTTGGGGTCGTCGTGGCGCGCAGTGCTGCTTGCCGGTCTTGGGGCCGAATTGGCCTACACGGTGGTCAGGGGGGTGCAGCTAGGTCATCTGCCATTGCTGGGCCCCCACGATACCTTGGAGTTTCTCTCCCTGTCCATTGCCGCAATGGCCGGCATCATGTCGGTTTCTCCGGCACTCCGGTCGGCCCGCTGGTTTACCATGGCTGCTGGGATTACGGCCGGTATATTTACCTTGGCGGCACTTGCGTTCCAGCCCTTGAATATGCCTTTGCCGCAGATCCTTGATACGCTCTGGTTCGAGTTGCATGTGGTGTTGGCATTCTTCGGCTATGCCCTCTTTACGGTGGGGGGGCTTTTGTGTGCGGCCTTTTTGATGCGGGGCGAACGCGGCTGGCTGGATCTGCAGTACAAGGCGGTCTTGGTCGGCTGGACTCTGTTTTCTGCTTCCATGGTGGCTGGTGGCATCTGGGGCTATTATGCCTGGGGGACCTACTGGCTTTGGACAGCCAAGGAACTCTGGACCTCAATCCTTTGGCTGTACTACGCCCTTGTGCTGCATGTCAGGCTCAAAGGGCGCCAATGGGACCACGCCGCCGCCTGGTTGGGCATTGGCGGCGTGTTTGTGATGCTCTTTACCTACCTGGGGGTGAGCATGCTGATGAAGAGCTCCCACAGTTTTTAACTAGATAGGGATTTTATTCCGCAGGTGTCTGCTTTGCCGGCGAACCTTCGCCGGCCGGTTTTTTTCTTCTTCTCCGACGTTTCTTGGCCGCTTCTCCGGTTTCCGGGTTTACCTTCACAGTTGCCGGTGTTTTTGGCGCCGCCGCTGCCTTTTTGGGGGCTGGGGCACCCTTTCTCGGTGGCCTGCTGCTTCCCCTTCCTCCAGCATGCCCCTCCTTTTTCATGTCCTTGACATGCCTGGGACGGGCAACTTTGTTATAGTCCGTGACAAAGAGCTCATCCTCGGCCCATTCGGTAGGTATCTTGTTTTTGATGTACTCTTCGATCGCCTCCAGAAAGAAGGCGCCATCCTCATCCGCCAGTGAGATGGCCTTGCCTTCAGCCCCGGCCCTGGCAGTGCGGCCTATGCGATGGACGTAATCCTCGCAATCCTGTGGCAGGTCGTAGTTTATGACATGGGAGACGCCGTCGATATGAAGGCCCCGGGAGGCAACATCGGTGGCGATCAGGATCGGCAGCTTGCCATCCTTAAAATCCTCCAGGATGTGCATCCGCTTCTTCTGTTCCACATCCCCGGAGATCAGGCGGCATGGAAATCCGTTGGCATTCAGGCGATCATGCAGATACTCGCCTTCGCGCTTGGTGTTGATGAAGATCATTGTGCGGGCCATGCCGTCGCGCCTGAGCAGCCCCAGCAGAAGGGGAAACTTCTCCTTGCGTGAGACATGGTAGAGGACCTGCTCGATTTTATCGGCTGTCATCTTCTCCGGCGTGACCGATACCTTTTCCGGCATGTTCATGAATTCATAGGCCAACTCCATGACGCGCTGGTTGAGCGTGGCCGAAAACATCAGATTCTGGCGCTTGTCGAAAGGGGGAAGGCGACGCAGGATAAATCGCAGATCCGCAATGAACCCCATGTCGAACATGCGATCTGCCTCGTCGATCACCAGCATTTCGATTTCCTTGAGGCTGTAGACCTTCTGTTTGAGGTAATCTATCAGCCGTCCGGGTGTGCCGATGATGACGTCGGCGCCTTCCCGCAAGGCGTTACGCTGCTTCATGTAATCGACGCCGCCGTAGATGGCCTGTATGGAAAAACCGCAATGTTTGCCCAGGAGTTGTGCATCCTGTTCGATCTGTACTACCAGTTCGCGGGTGGGGGCCAAGATCAAGGCCTTTGGATGATCCCCCTTTGCATGGGGTTTGCTTAGCAGGCGTGTCAACAGGGTTAACAGAAAGGCCGCGGTCTTTCCTGTTCCGGTCTGGGCCTGGCCGGCCACGTCTTTACCGGACAGCGAAAGTGGCAGGGTCCGTTCCTGAATGGGGGTGCAGTCTATGAAGCCGGCATCTGTTATGCCCTGCAGAACCTGGACCGGCAGGTCAAGTTCATCAAATCTCATGAAATATCCTCTAAACTTCCTTTAATATAATGACTTTGTTACTGACACAACATATACCGTGAAGTGCGCTATGGCAATGGAAACCTTGTGCAACAAGGGCTGTCAAAGGCCAGAAATGCTTTGACAAACCGCTTTTCATTCCATTACTATGACGAAAATTCAGCCCAAGGGATAACTTGATGCAGGCCGCTTTGAACATCATTGGCGATGATCTGAAACTCGTCGAACAACAGTTCCGTAAAGATTTGGAGTCTGACGTCCCATTAATCCGCAAGGTTGGGGAATACGTACTTTCCAGCGGTGGCAAACGGGTCCGTCCCGCACTACTGTTGCTCGCGGCCCGGCTGTGCGATTATCAGGGGGACAAGGCCGTTCCTCTGGCAAGTGTTGTGGAATTCATCCACACAGCAACCTTGCTCCACGATGACGTGGTGGACAGCGCTACCTTGCGCCGCGGCATTGCTTCTGCCAATACGTTGTGGGGTAACGAGGCCTCGGTCCTGGTAGGTGACTTTCTCTTTTCAAAATCATTCTCGCTGATGGTTTGCGCCGGCAGTCTCGACATCCTGCGTGTCTTGTCCAATGCCACCACAATAATTGCCGAGGGTGAGGTCATGCAACTTCTCTGCACCGGCGAGATGGACCTGACCGAAGCCGATTATATCGGCGTGGTGCAAGCCAAAACCGCGATTCTCATGTCTGCGGCTTGCGAAGCCGGGGCAATCCTGGGTCAGGTGTCCTTGGAAAAACAAAAGATGCTTGCCGATTTCGGCATGGACCTTGGCATTGCTTTTCAGTTGATGGACGACACTCTCGACTATGTTGCCACTGAAGAAGAATTTGGAAAATCCATCGGCCACGACCTGGAAGAAGGCAAGATCACCTTGCCGTTGATTCATACCTTGTTACACTGTAATGAAGAGGAACGGGAAGCGATTGCCGTTGTCGTTGAAAAGGATGAAATGTCCCTGGAAGATTTCCGCAATGTGTCCGGCTTGGTCAAACGTTACGGCGGCATAGAATATACGGTCAAGATTGCTCGTGGCTATATTGAAACCTGTGCAAGTCATCTTAGTGGTTTCGGGCCAAATCCGGTCAGGGAAGCCTTGCTTGACCTGGCCGATTATGTGGTTACCCGCAGTAAATAGATTCTCCGCGCCGACTGCATTTAACTGTATGGTCACCCAATATTCCCGGAGGAAATAATGAAGAAGTTTCTGTACCTGCTTGCGGTGGTTGCCCTTGTGTCAGTGTCGGCATGCAACCGGAAAGAGCCTGGTATGGCGCGCAAACAGCCTGCGCCTTCCGAATTCCATCCTGCGCCTGATGTGATTGTTAATAGTTTGAATGGCACTCCCCTTAAATTGTCTGACCTGAAGGGCAAGGTTGTGCTGCTTAATTTCTGGGCGACCTGGTGTCCGCCTTGCCGCGAAGAAATCCCTTCAATGGTCAAACTGAACAAGCTCATGGCCGGCAAGCCGTTTCAGATGGTGGCTATCTCCATCGATGAAGGTGGCAGACCGGCAATCGAGTCGTTTTTTCAGACCAGCGGCTTGACGTTGCCCGCCTATACCGACCCGGACAATCGTGCCGCCAAGGCCTATGGCATTACTGGTGTTCCGGAAACCTACATCATAGATAAGAATGGCCTGCTGATTAAAAAAGTAATCGGTCCGATGTCTTGGGATAGTCCGGAAGTTATCTCTTTTCTTGAAGAACGCATGAAATAGGAAATAAATTATGTCGGTTGCTCCGCATGGTGATCAAGTTTCTTACGCCGGTGCCTTTATCGCCGGACTTCTGTCATTTCTGTCTCCATGCGTACTCCCCCTGATACCATCCTATATCACCTACATAACCGGCCTTTCTTTTGCTGATCTACAAGCGGAACACCCGTCACATGTTGTGCGGAAAAAGGCCATTTTCCATTCCATTGCATTCATTCTAGGCTTTACGGTCGTATTTGTCCTTCTAGGGGCCTCGGCCACTTTTCTCGGAACCTTCCTGCATCGCCACACCGTTTTGATCCGCAAGATTGGCGGCGTGATGATCATGCTCTTCGGCATTCATGTCACCGGTTTGCTGCCGATCAAGTTGTTGATGGGTGAAAAAAGAGTGTCGATCAAGCATAAACCTGCCGGTTATATCGGCAGCTTTCTGGTCGGCTTGGTCTTTGCCGCTGGTTGGACCCCATGCATAGGCCCGATTCTGGCAGCAATCCTGATGGTTGCTGCCACCGAAGAGGAAGTTTATGAAGGTATTTTGCTGTTGTTGCTCTACTCACTGGGGCTTGGTATCCCGTTTTTGTTATCATCGCTGGCCATGCACCAGTTTTTGTCCGTTTTCAATCGCTTCAAAAAATTCATCAGAACCTTTGAATTCGTGACCGGGGTGTTTTTGATTGTTATTGGTGTCCTAATCTATTCCAACTGGCTCACCCGCCTGTCTGGATACACCTCAATGCTATTCAAAGGTGTTGAATGAAGGCACACGCCGCCCAGCACTCCATCCAACTGGTTGTATCCCAATTGCTGGTTACCGAGGCGTTTTATGGTGGCATCCTGGAACTGCCGCTGCAACGGTCATTTACGTCGCCAGGTGCCCCGGAACACATTGTGCTGGATATGGGTGGAATTGCCATCGTCTTTGTCGAAGAGAATGATGTCCTGAGGACCCATCCCATTCTGGCGCATCGACTGGGCATGTTTCCGCGTGGCAACGGACTGACGCTTCATTTCGAGGTCCAGAATATCGAAGAGATCAGTGATGCCATTATTGAAGAGGACATGGAAATTCTCTATCCGCTTGAAATCAAACCTTACGGCATCAAAGAGATGTGGTGCTTTGATCCGGACGGCTACCTGGTAGTACTTGACGAGCCGCTCGCAAGCGGCAGAAATGGCCACTGACAGCGGTAACATTGCCCTTTGTTCACAGCGGTAAATCTTCCTTGACCTTGCCATCTGATGGTGATAATCTGCCGTCACACATACAAAGAACTACCTTTTAATCCAGCCCGAGAGGCTGACAAGGGTGTAAATGATCGATAATGAACGAATAACCGAAGGGTCTTGCCGCATGGCGCGGTGAGGCTCTTTTTTTGTGTCCGAAGAAAGGGGATAGTCATGACTGACAACGCGACCGTACTTTTAGATGAAAGCGGCATCAAACGGGCCTTGACCCGCATCTCACACGAAATTCTGGAACGGAACAAGGGGGTGCAGGATCTTGTACTGATCGGGATTCGCTCTGGCGGTGCCTTCCTGGCAGAGGAGATCGGCAGGTCCATCGAAGTCATCGAAGGAGGCGCGGTGCCTGTGGGGTCGGTTGATATCACCCTTTACCGGGACGACATAAAGAGCCAGGTTCCGCATCTGCCGGTCGGCAAGACCGACATCACCTTTTCCCTGGAGGGTAAAAAGGTCGTTCTGGTGGACGATGTGCTCTACACCGGACGCACCATCAGGGCAGCCATGGACGCTCTGATGGACCATGGCCGCCCCAGGTCGATACAACTTGCCGTGCTGATCGACAGGGGGCATCGCGAATTGCCCATCCGGGCGGATTTTGTCGGCCGCAACGTGCCAACCAGCACCAAAGAGAATGTGGCATTGATTTTCAATAGCAACAATCAACCAATTGAGGTTGTTCTGGAAAAATAATTTCAGATAACTAGGAGGGGGCATGGCGGAATTTAAACATCGGGACATCATTGCGCTCAGGGACCTGACCAAGGAGGAGATCGAGCTGCTCATCTCCACGGCCGAAAACATGCGGGAGATCAACAGCCGCGCAATCAAGAAGGTTCCCACTCTTCGCGGCAAAACAATCATCAACCTGTTTTATGAGGCATCCACCAGGACTCGCACCTCATTCGAAATCGCTGCTAAACGGCTCTCGGCCGATACGGTCAACATCTCGCCTTCAACCAGTTCGTCCACCAAGGGTGAGACCCTGGCCGATACGGCCCTGAATCTGCTGGCCATGAAGCCGGACATAATAGTTATGCGCCATGCGGTTTCCGGAGCCCACTATTTTCTGGCCAAAAAGGTGTCCTGCTCGATCATAAACGCCGGTGACGGCGCCCATGAGCACCCTTCACAAGGTTTATTGGACATGCTGACCATGAAAGACCGTTTCGGGCGCCTGGATGGCCTCAAAGTCGCCATTGTCGGCGACATCACCCATAGCCGCGTGGCCCGGTCCGATATACAGGGTTTGACCAAGATGGGTTCCCACGTCTACCTGGCCGGCCCACCCACCATGATGCCGCCCTGTGTCGAGCGGTTGGGAAACGTGACGGTTTGCTCAACCATGAAAGAAGCCATCCAGGATGCCGATGTGGTCATGATGCTGCGTATTCAGCAGGAGCGCCAGGGAAAGACCCTCATGCCCAATGCCCGTGAATACTCTCGTTACTTTGGACTTAATCCTGATAATCTCAAGCTGGCCAAGCCGAACGCCATGGTTATGCATCCCGGTCCGATCAACCGTGGGGTTGAAATGTCCAGCTATGTGGTGGACGGCTCTCAATCTCACATTCTGAAGCAGGTGGAGAACGGCGTGGCGGTGAGGATGTCGATGCTGTACCACGTATGCGGTGGCGAGTTGGAGTAGAATTGGTCTTGTAGGGGCAGCCCCGTGTGGCTGCCTTGATTCGGGCGACCACTTGGGGTCGCCCCTACATTGAAAATTAGAGGTGACTATATGAATTTATTGATAAAGGGTGGCAGGGTAATCGACCCTTCACAAGGGTTGGATGATACGCTGGATGTTCTGGTGGAGGGTGGGATGGTCAAGGAGATCGGCAAGGGTCTGCAGGCCCCCGCCGGTACTGAAACCATCGATGCATCCGGCACGTACGTGACGCCGGGATTGATTGATATGCATGTGCATCTGCGCGATCCCGGGCTGGAATACAAGGAGGACATCATCAGCGGCACCAGGGCTGCTGCTGCCGGCGGCTTCACCTCGGTCTGCTGCATGCCCAACACCAAACCGGTGATCGACAACAAGGCAGTGGCCGGATATATCATTGACAAGGCCAAGTCAGCCGGGTTTGCCAATGTCTTTCCGATCGGTGCCATAACCTATGGCATGAATGGTGAGCGTCTGGCGGAAATGGGTGAACTGAAGGAATCCGGCTGTGTTGCGGTTTCCGATGACGGCAAGCCAGTAGTTAACAGCGAGCTGATGCGCCGCGCGCTGGAATATGCCAACGGCATGGGCATCCTGGTAATCTCCCATGCAGAGGATCTGGCATTGGTGGGAGAGGGGGCCATGAACGAAGGTTTTACCTCGACCGAACTGGGCTTGAAGGGGATTCCACGCGTGGCTGAGGAAATAGCGACTGCCCGCGATGTGATGCTGGCCGAGTACAGCAATGCACCCATTCATATTGCCCATGTCTCCACCAAGGGATCGGTGAGGATTATCCGCGAGGCCAAGGCGCGCGGAGTGAAGGTGACCTGCGAGACAGCACCACATTACTTTACCCTGACCGACGATGCGGTGCGCGGTTACAACACAAATGCCAAAATGAACCCGCCACTGCGTGAGGCAGCAGACGTGGCAGCCATCAAGGAGGGGCTCAGGGACGGCACCATCGATTGTATTGCCACAGACCACGCCCCCCATCACCTTGATGAGAAAGACGTGGAGTTCAATGTGGCCATGAATGGTATCATCGGCCTGGAAACCTCCCTGCCGTTGTCGCTCAAACTTGTGGCCGACGGCATTATCACCATTAATCAGATGGTTGAAAAAATGACGGTTAACCCGGCCAAAATATTGGGAATATGCCGTGGTGGTCTCAAGCCGGGTGCCACTGCCGACATCACCGTGATAGATCCCTCCAAGCTATGGACTGTTACGGAAGAGAATCTGGCCAGCAAATCCAAGAACTCCCCCTTCCTTGGCTGGAAGGTACAGGGGGCTTCGGCTTACACCATCCTGGAAGGCAAAGTGGTGTTTTCAGGGCGGCAGTAATTCAGTATTGCTTGTATTGATTGAGAGATAAAAGGAGTCATAACGTATGAGAGCAGTCCTTGCGCTCGCCGATGGGCGCATTTTCGCAGGAAGGTCGTTTGGCGCAGGTGGAGAGGCCACGGGCGAAGTGGTCTTCAACACTGCCATGACCGGTTATCAGGAGGTTCTGACTGATCCATCCTACAGAGGGCAAATGGTCACCCTGACCTATACCCAGGTCGGCAATACCGGCATCAACCCCGAAGACATCGAGAGCCGGGGCCTGTTCCTGTCCGGCTTCATCGTCAAGGAATATCTGGATTGTTACTCCAATTGGCGCGCCACCATGAGCTTGGACGCCTATCTCAAGGAAAATGGTGTTGTAGGAATTCAGGGGATCGACACCCGTGCCCTGACTCGCCATCTGCGCGACAAAGGCGCTCAGAACGGGATCATCTCCACGGTAGATTTCGACAGTGAAAGTCTGATCGCCAAGGCGCGAGCCATCCCCAGCATGTCGGGTCTGGATCTGGCCACAGGCGTGTCCTGTGAAAAGCCCTACCACTGGAGTGAGGGTGCGTGGGACCTGGAAAACGGTTACCCCCAGGTTGATCCATCTAGCCTGAAGTATAAGGTGGTGGCCTACGACTTCGGCATCAAGTACAATATCCTGCGCTGTCTTTTGGATGCAGGCTGCGATGTTACCGTGGTTCCGGCGGGCTTTCCGGCCGAAGATGCCCTGGCAATGAACCCCGACGGCATCTTCCTCAGCAACGGTCCCGGCGATCCGGAGCCGTTAACCGGCGTGATCGGGAATATCCGCAAATTCATTGGCAAGAAGCCTATCTTCGGCATCTGTCTGGGGCACCAGATACTTGGATTGGCCTTGGGCGGCAAGACCATGAAACTCCCCTTTGGCAACCACGGCTCCAACTTGCCGGTCATGGACATGGAGACCCGCAAGGTTGAGATCACTGCCCAGAATCATGGTTTTGCCGTGGATCTGGATTCCCTGGGAACTGCGGCCTGTCTTGGGCACGAGAACCTCAATGACCAGACCGTGGAGGGTATCCGCCACTGTGACTTGCCGATCTTCTCGGTGCAGCATCACCCGGAGGCGTCGCCGGGGCCGCACGATTCGCAGTACCTGTTCGGCCGGTTCGTTGAATTGATGGAGAAAAACAAGTAAGGGCGGTCCTTGCGATCTCCTCTGTGAAGAACCATGAATTATCTCGATCTTTATCAATCAGGTGAACTGTTGCAACGCGTTCGTCAAGCCTACCGCAGGT
The DNA here is from genome assembly GCA_003574895.1 of Geobacter sp. Lineage (GTDB taxonomy): Bacteria > Desulfobacterota > Desulfuromonadia > Geobacterales > Pseudopelobacteraceae > JACPFJ01. The sequence goes on along the minus strand of PJFB01000001.1, from coordinate 522,172 downwards.
TGGCGGCTTGCGATCTTTGCCCACATGACTGCGGTGTTGATCGCATCAAGGGTGAACTGGGGATTTGCGGGGCCGGCCTCTTACCGAAGATAGCCTCGGCCAACGTTCATCGTGGTGAGGAACCCCCGGTTTCAGGCTCAAAGGGATCGGGAACCGTCTTTCTATCCGGCTGTTCTTTGAAGTGTGTCTTTTGTCAGAACTTTCCCATCAGCCAGTTAGGGAACGGGGCAAAGATACCAACCAGGGAGCTGGCTGCACGCATGCTCAAGCTGCAGCGCCAAGGCGTGCATAACATCAATTTCGTCACACCGACCCATTTTCTGCCGCAGATTCTGGCGGCGCTATGGCTCGCAATACCAAAAGGCTTCAGACTCCCTGTTATCTGGAACTCCAGCGGCTATGAAAAGACCGACGTGCTGCGCCTCTTGGACGGCGTGGTGGATATTTACCTGCCTGACATGAAGTATGCGGATGACGCCTGCGGACTGGAGATGTCATCAGCCCAGGGATACCGGGAAAACAACCGGGCTGCGGTAGCTGAGATGCTGCGCCAGGTGGGGCACCTGCAGGTTGATGAATATGGTATCGGCGTCAAGGGGTTGATCATCCGCCATCTGGTGCTTCCGGGAGAAAGGGCGGGAAGCCGGGAGACACTTGAGTGGATCGCGGAACATCTCGGGACAGAGACTCACATTGCCCTGATGAGTCAATACTTTCCGGCCCATGTGGCAGGGAAAATTCCCGGCATCGACCGGGTTTTGACCCTGGAAGAGTACAACGCTGCGGTAGAGGCCCTGGAAGATGCGGGACTGGAAAACGGTTGGGTGCAGGACCTGGATGAGGAACGCGGCCCGGTATGAGAACAGTAGTGCTGCTGGTCATATCCAACGTCTTCATGACCTTTGCCTGGTATGCCCATTTAAGGAACCTGCGCTCCAGGCACTGGCTGATCGCGGTCTTGGTCTCATGGGGGATCGCCTTCTTCGAGTACCTGGTGCAGGTGCCGGCCAACCGTATCGGATACGGCAGGTTCAGTCTGGCACAACTGAAGATCATCCAGGAGGTCATCACACTGTCGGTCTTCGTCCCCTTTGCCGTGTTTTACATGGGGACCAATCTTTCATGGAACTATCTCTGGGCCGGTTGCTGTCTTGCCGGAGCAGTTTTTTTCATTTTTCGCTAACAACAAGAAGGAGTCATAAATAAATGCCCAAACGTACCGATATTCACAAGATCCTCATCATTGGCGCCGGTCCGATCGTGATCGGCCAGGCCTGCGAGTTCGACTACTCCGGCACCCAGGCCTGCAAGGCGCTCAAAGAAGAAGGATTCGAGGTGGTGTTGTTGAACAGCAACCCCGCCACCATCATGACCGATCCGGACTTTGCCGATCGCACCTATATAGAGCCGGTCACTCCGGAAATACTGGCCAAGATCATCGAAAAGGAACGGCCTGACGCCGTGCTTCCCACGCTGGGCGGCCAGACAGCCCTGAATACGGCCGTGGCCGTTGCCGAGATGGGGGTGCTGGATAAATTTAACGTGGAATTGATTGGCGCCAAATTGCCGGCCATCAAGAAGGCCGAGGATCGCACATTATTCAAAGAAGCGATGGAAAAAATCGGTTTGGCCGTTCCTGGTTCCGGCCTGGCTCACAATTATCTTGAAGCGATGGAGGTTATCAAGCAGGTTGGCTTTCCGGCCATCATTCGCCCCTCCTTTACCTTGGGCGGCACCGGTGGCGGCATTGCCTACAACATGGAGGAGTACGAGAAGATGGCCATGGCCGGTATCGACGCCTCCCCGACCGACGAGATCCTGGTGGAGGAGTCGGTCATCGGCTGGAAGGAGTACGAGCTGGAGGTGATGCGCGACACGGCAGACAACGTGGTCATCATCTGTTCCATCGAAAACTTCGACCCCATGGGGGTCCATACCGGCGACTCCATTACCGTGGCCCCGGCCCAGACCCTGACCGACAAGGAATATCAGATCCTGCGGGATGCCGCTCTGAAGATCATTCGTGAGATCGGCGTCGATACCGGCGGTTCAAATATCCAATTCGGTATTAACCCGCAAAACGGTCGTCTGGTGGTGATCGAGATGAATCCGCGTGTGTCGCGTTCCTCTGCCCTGGCCTCCAAGGCCACCGGTTTCCCCATCGCCAAGATCGCCGCCAAGCTTGCAGTCGGTTATACGCTGGACGAGATCACCAACGACATCACCCGCGAGACCCCGGCCTGTTTCGAGCCGACCATAGACTATGTTGTTACCAAGGTGCCGCGTTTCACCTTTGAAAAATTTCCGGCCGCCGATGCCACCCTGACGACCCAGATGAAATCGGTAGGCGAGGTGATGGCCATTGGCCGCACCTTTAAGGAGTCGCTCCAGAAGGCGCTCCGTTCCCTAGAGATCGGCGTATCCGGTTTCAATTCACGCCTGTTTGACCTGAGCAACGAAACCCGCCGTGCTCTCACATCCAAGGAACAGCAACTGCTGCAGGAAAAATTGCGCGTGCCCAACTGCGATCGTCTCTGGTACGTGGCCGACGCCCTGCGTAGCGGCATGACCGTGGGGGAGATATTCAGTCTCACCGCCATAGACCCATGGTTCCTGCACAATATCCGCCAGATCATCGAAAAAGAAGAGGAATTGAAGCGACTCGATCCAACCACGATTTCCAAAGAGGCTTTGCGTGAAGCCAAACAGTACGGCTTTTCCGACAAAACATTGGCCAATCTTTGGAAAATGAGCGAGGATGATGTACGGAAGCTGCGCTGGTCCCAGAACATAAGGCCTGTCTACAAGCGGGTGGACACATGCGCCGCCGAGTTCGTTGCCCATACCCCCTATCTCTATTCCACCTACGAGGAAGAGTGCGAAGCCGAACCAACCGACCGCAAGAAAATTATGATCCTCGGTGGCGGGCCGAATCGCATCGGACAAGGTATTGAATTCGATTATTGTTGTGTCCACGGGGTGTTTGCCCTGGCAGAAGACGGATATGAGACCATCATGGTCAATTGCAACCCAGAAACGGTTTCAACTGATTACGACACCTCGGATCGTCTCTACTTCGAGCCACTGACCCTGGAGGATGTGCTGGAGATCGTCAACGTTGAAAAACCGGTGGGCGTTATCGTCCAGTTCGGCGGACAGACGCCGCTTAAATTGGCCGTGGCTCTGGAAAATGCCGGGGTGCCGATCATTGGAACTTCGCCGGATGCCATCGACCGGGCCGAGGATCGCGAACGTTTTCAGGAGATGCTGCACAAGCTGGGTCTGCTCCAGCCGGAAAACGGCACTGCCCGCTCCTTCGAAGAGGCGGAAAAGGTTGCCGACCGCATCGGTTACCCGGTTGTCGTGCGCCCCTCCTATGTTTTGGGAGGCCGGGCCATGGAGATCGTTTACGATGTGGACAATCTGAGACGCTACATGACCACTGCAGTGCAGGCGTCACCAGAGCATCCGATTCTGGTCGACAAGTTTCTGGACGAGGCCATCGAGATTGACGTGGATGCTCTCTGCGACGGTTCCGAGGTGGTTATTGGCGGCATCATGGAACATATCGAAGAGGCCGGCATCCATTCCGGCGACTCGGCCTGTTCACTTCCACCTTATTCCATCTCTGGTGAACTGGTGGCCGAGATTCGTCGTCAGACCGTGCTGATGGCCCTGGAGCTGAACGTCAAGGGCCTGATGAACGTGCAGTACGCTATCAAGGATGGCGATATCTACATCCTTGAAGTAAACCCGCGAGCCTCCCGCACCGCACCCTTTGTTTCCAAGGCTACCGGCCGGCCTCTGGCCAAGATCGCCGCGCGGATCATGGCCGGTAAATCACTGGCTGATCTCGGTGTCTCGGGAGATATCGTGCCCCGTCATATCTCGGTCAAAGAGGCGGTCTTCCCATTTGTCAAGTTTCCGGGGGTTGATACGATCCTTGGTCCTGAGATGAAATCAACCGGCGAGGTCATGGGTATCGGTGATACCTTTGCCGAGGCCTTTGCCAAGTCCCAGCTCGGTGCCATAGTGAAGATGCCGCTTGCCGGCAATGTCTTCATCAGTGTCCGGGACGCGGACAAGAAACATGTTGTCACCGCAGCGGAAAAATTGTATAAAACAGGTTTTGGAATCCTTGCAACCGGTGGGACCGCATCATTTCTTGAGGAAAAGGGTATCCCGGTTCGACGGGTCAACAAGGTGCTGGAAGGCAGGCCCCATGTGGTGGATGCCATAAAGAACGGCGAAATACAGCTGTTGATCAATACCACCCAAGGCGCCCAGTCAGTAGCAGATTCTTTTTCGATACGCAGAGAGTCTTTGATGCATGGAATTGCCTATTATACTACCGTAGCAGGTGCGAAGGCCGCAGTAGACGGCATTATCGCGTTGAAGGATCAGGAGCTTGGCGTTAAAGCGCTACAGGATTATTTGCAAGTTGCCCAATGAATTAGTTACTGGTTCAGAAGGTTTTATCTTAATTCGGTTGGCATTGCCTGCCCTATAATTTTCTAGGAGTTGTTGTTAGATGTCCCATTCCATACCATTGACAAGAGAAAGCCATGAGGCTTTGCAGGAAGAACTGAAACGCCTTATTCGCGAAGAACGACCCAAGGTTATTCAGGATATTGCCGAGGCACGCAGTCACGGCGACCTGTCGGAGAATGCGGAGTACGATGCCGCAAAGAACCGCCAAGCCTTTATCGAGGGGCGTATCCAGGAATTGCAGGGCAAATTGGCTTGTGCCCATGTGGTTGACCTGAAGGGATTAAATCCTGACAAGGTCGTATTTGGCGCTACCGTGACTCTCTACGATACCGCCAGCGAAGAAGAGGTCACCTACCGGATCGTTGGTGAAGATGAAGCCGATATCAAGCTTGGCAAGATCTCATGCACGTCACCGGTCGGAAAGGCCCTCATCGGCCATCGTCTCGATGATGCGGTCAAGGTAGTGGTACCTTCCGGAACCAAGGAATACGAGATCATTGACATTAAATACGAGTAGGGCGAGAAATATCAATCCACAAACGGAGACCTGGAATGGCAGATAAAATCACAAAAGACATGACTTTCTTTGAAGTAATGCGCACCTATCCCGAGTCGGTCAAAGTGCTGCAAAAGTACAATCTTGGCTGCATAGGCTGCATGGGAGCCCAGAACGAGAGTCTGGAACAGGGAGCTAATGCACACGGCATCGATGCGGAAGCCCTTGTGAAGGATCTGAACGCGGCCGTTTCCTGATTCAGGTTATAAGAATATCGTTTGAAAAGAAAATGCCCTTGGGGAAATTCCTCCAGGGCTTTTTCTTTGCAAACATTCAGGTGTACAATTTCAAGGGAGGATGAATTGTGAGACTTTTCATTGCCATTGAACTTCCCGATGATGTTAAAGGTTTGTTGGCACTGTTGCGTGTAGATATAACTGGTGCACGCTGGGTTCCTGTTTCTCAGCTGCACCTGACGTTGTCATTTTTAGGGGATGTGGATGATGCGTCTGTAAAGCTTCTAACCAGTGGATTGAAGCAGATTCGGGCACCGGGATTCGATCTGGTTTTTGCCGGGGTAGGTTGTTTTCCCAATCTGCGCAACCCCCGTGTACTTTGGGTCGGTATCAGGCCCGAACCGTTTTTGAGCGATCTTGCCGCTCAGGTGCGCAGTGTTGTGTTTGCCTGCAATATTGCAACGGAAGATCGGCCGTTTTCTCCTCATATTACCTTGGCCCGCATCAGGCAACCAATCAGGCAGCCAATTTCCCCATTCATAGACCTGTATCAAAAACTCGAACTCCCGGCATTTCCCGTACGCGAGTTTATTCTCTTCACCAGCCGCCTGACCCCGCAAGGTGCTATTCATACCCCTTTAGGAAGTTTCCCGCTTATTTGTAAAATCATTCAATAATTCCATAACCTCAACTGGTTAGGCCTATAAAGCAGCCAAGCGTCATAATTGTGGAGTAAACATATTGACATAACTATATATTAAACATAGTATGTTAATTTGTTTAGGACAAGGTGATGTCTCAAATGATGTAATTCCTGTGCGCATTTGAAGCCCAAAATAGCAAGTCACCGGTGTCCAAGGAGAGTTAAATATGGCTTGCGAAATATTGGCATGCTGTCAATTTTTTAACGACAAAATGAAGGACATGCCAAACACTGCTGAATATATTAAGAAAAAGCATTGTCTCGGAGATTTCGAGTCCTGCGTCAGGTATCGTATTTACAAAGAATTTGGTGGCGACAAGATTCCTTTGTACCTTTATCCGGAAGACACCGAAGAAGTCAGCAAGGTTTTGAAGTGCCTGCGTTACAAACAGCGATCCTAACCAAGAAATCTTTAGTGACTATTTCAGTTTCAGATCAGAATCGGGTCAGGCACGCCTGAACGCTTACCCAATGGTAATATAATGAGAAACATCAAGATTCTTCGTCCTACTGGCAGTTCGCTCGTCGTTTCCTTTTGTCTTTGCGCAGCAGTTGCCGCACTCACACTAATTTCGACCCAATCCATATCAGCAAGCGATTCAGTGGCGGGTACGATCCGACTTTTGGATGATCAACACCTGCATCCTGGCGTCACCTTCAAAATCGGTTCGCTTGCGTCTGTTCTCGGCATAATGTTGCTTGGGGTCGCCTATTGGAACTATGCCCTGCGTTGTGTTGTCCGCAATCGTACCGCATCACTTCAACAGGAACTGGAGGAAAGGCATCAGATAGAGGTAAATCTTAAAAATTTAACCGATAAATTGGAGTTAAGGGTTAGGGAAAGGACCGTGGAGCTGGAAAATGAGATCAGGGACCGCATAGTGGCCGAACAGGCGGCAAAGTCCAGTGAGCGCAAATTCAAGACCCTGTTTCAGAACGCTGCCGATCCGATTTATATCGCCGACATGGAAGGCAGGATGATTGCCGCCAATGACCAGGCAAGCCGTGAATTGGGCTATTCTCAGGATGAATTGCTTTTGTTGAGAGTTTCGGACATTGACGCCCTGGATCAACCTGACCATGGCGCAAAATTCTTTCAAATGGTGTGCGAATATGGCAAGGCCTCTTTTGAGACGATCCATAAACGTAAAGATGGTTCAAGTTTCATTGCCGAGGTTAATGCCCGTCTAATCGACTACGATGGTCAACCGGCCATTCTCGGGATTGCCAGGAACCTGACGGAACGCAAAGAGGCGGAAGCGGAAAAAGATAATCTTATGGCTCAGCTCAGCCAGTCACAGAAAATCGAGTCGATTGGCCGCTTGGCCGGTGGTATTGCCCACGACTTCAACAATCTGTTGACACCGATCATCGGTTATTCCGAATTATTGATGCACGATATTCCACCTGGCAATCGCGGCATGGAAAAAGTCGAACGCATCAGGCAGGCGTCTGATAAGGCAAAGATTCTAATTCAGCAATTATTGAGTTTTGGCCGAAAGCAGATCCTGGAAATGAAGACCATTGACCTCAACCAGGTTGTTTCGTCATTCTACGAAATCCTGCGCCGCACCATACGGGAGAATATCGACATCAGGTTGAACATGACCCAGGATAGTTATGGGATCCATGCCGACAAGAACCAGATCGAGCAGATCATAATGAACCTGGCGGTCAATGCTCAAGATGCAATCGAAAACAAGGGAACCATTACCATCGAAACCGCGCCGGTGGTTCTGGACGAAGAGTATGTGCGGCAGCATGCGGGTGTCAAGCCAGGGCGCTTCTTGATGTTGGCCGTAAGCGATACCGGTTGCGGTATGGATAAAGAGACCCTCAAAAAGATATATGAACCATTTTTTACGACTAAAATTACTGGAGAGGGCACCGGTCTGGGGCTTTCTACGGTTTATGGCCTTGTCAAACAACATGAAGGAAGCATATGGGTTTACAGTGAACCCGGCAAGGGGAGCGCTTTCAAGATCTATTTCCCGATTGTCGATGCCGAACCGGTTGACGAACTGCAGCCGGCTTTGGAACACGTTGTCATGAAATCCGTGAACCACACTGTCCTGCTGGTTGAAGACAGTGAAATGGTGCGAGACATGGTACATGAACTGTTGCGTGACCTGGGCTTTGATATGATAGTTGCTGAAGGTCCGAAGCAGGCCTTGAAAATGATCGGCCAAAAGCAGATCGACCTGCTTGTTACCGATGTCGTAATGCCTGACATGACCGGCCCCGAATTGCACAATAAACTGCTGAAATCACAGCCAGGGATGAAAACGCTTTACATGTCCGGTTATACCAATAATGTTGTTATCCACCACGGTGTGCTTGACGAAGGTACAAATTTCATCCAGAAACCATTTGCGGTCAATGACCTTGCCATAAAAGTGAAAAATATTCTGGATCCCGTTAAGAACAACATGTGATAGTCTTTTGTTGCCGAAGAGTTCATGCATATTATATCGTTAGGAGAATCTATGAAAGATGTGTTGCTGATGATCGGTTTTTTAGTCTTCTGGATAGTACTGCAAAAATTCATTCTGCCCCGCCTGGGAGTGCCCACCTGAATGTCCAATACTTGCGACCTCGGGGACCGGGGTACAAAAAAAGTCGATGACAAAAAAGGTACTGACTAAACGGCAAATATGATGTACAAACCATATCATTGTCGCGAAAATCCTTTTGAATCCCAGAACGTTCAATAAATGAATTTTCCTCATCGAAAGCCGCACAAAGATTTCGCTCGATCACACGATTACAACGAACCATACCGTTATGGGATTGTCATTGCCGGTTGTAAATGATGCCCACCGTAACCATCTCCGATACATGCAGCATCGTTATACCCTCCCAAATTTTGGATAGGCTTGGACTGAATCCCGGCGATTCCCTCTCCCTGGAATTGGGGGAGGGAGGGTTATTGCTGTTACGCGCGGTAAAAGCCAATCCCAGCCCTACCGATTCTGTGGCCGCAGGCATAAAGCCCGACGAGGCCAAGCCCCCTTTACGCGTGGGGGCCGTCGATAGCAACCTGACTGCAAACACCGTTATTGACAACATAGCGCGCAAAAACCTCCAGACCGGCATGCAGTTCATCAAAGGTGTCGGCCCAAAGCTTTCCGAACTCCTGGAGAAGCGAGGCGTCAAATCGGTCGAGGATGCCCTGTACCTTTTGCCGATTCGTTACGAGGACCGCCGCGAACTGGCGCCTATAGCAACTCTGCGGCCAGGCCAGACCCAAGTATTTACGGGAAGCGTGGTCATGGCCGATGCCTCCACCACCAAGGGGGGACGGCGGTTTTTTGAGGCGCTGGTCAAGGATGAAAGCGGCTCGATCACCCTCAAGTGGTTCAACGCCAATGCTGTCTGGATGAAACGGACCTGGAAGATCGGTCGTCAGGGCATTTTCAGCGGCGATATCTCCCAGTTCGGCTATCAGCGCGAGGTCCATCACCCCGAGGTGGAGTGGCTTGAAGAGGGTAAGAGCGTGCAGAGTGCCATGGCAGCCGATCCTGTCAACTTTGGCAGGATCGTGCCGGTCTACCCCTTGACCGAGGGGTTGAGCCAGAAGGTTATGCGCCGCGTGATGAAGTATGTACTGGATAACTTCGTTGACTCGGTCCAGGAACTCATTCCGGCCGGGATTCTGCATGGCCTGTCTTATCCCGGTCTGCGGCAATCGTTGCGGGCCATCCATCTACCGCCACCTGAAGCAGGGATTGACGAGCTCAACCAGGGCCGTACACCGGCCCACCGTGCGATCGCCTTTGACGAGTTCTTTTTCTGGGAGCTTGGGCTGGCCCTGAAAAAGCAAGGTGTAACTCTTGAGGAAGGGATTGCCTTTCAGGTTACCCATCGCTATACTAAACAACTGGCCAAAATGCTGCCATTCGAGCTTACCACCGCCCAGCGGCGAGTGCTTTCCGAGATCAAGAACGACATGATGGCGCCACACCCCATGCATCGTCTGGTACAGGGCGACGTGGGCAGCGGCAAGACCCTGGTGGCCTTGATGGCGGCATTGTTGGCGGTTGAGAACGGATATCAGGTGGCTATCATGGCTCCTACCGAGATTCTCGCCGAACAACACTGGCACACCATCCACCGCTGGTGCGCCGAGTTGGGAATAGAGACGGTCCTGGTAACCTCCGGCATGAAGGGAAAAGTTAAAAAAGAGGCCCTGGAACGGGTTGCCGCAGGAAGCGCCCAGATCGTAATCGGCACCCATGCCGTCATCCAGGAAAAGGTTGAGTTCGCTCGGCTGGGGCTGGGCATTATCGATGAACAGCACCGTTTCGGGGTATTGCAGCGCGGCATACTGAAGAAGAAAGGGCTCAATCCGGACATCCTGGTGATGACCGCAACCCCCATACCCCGCACCCTGGCCATGACGCTGTTCGGTGATCTTTCCCTTTCGGTGATTGACGAACTGCCACCCGGCCGGACGCCCGTGGAGACACGGATCTACTTCGAATCGCGGCGTTCTCAGGCCTATGCAATCATTCGTACCGAAGCCCAAAAGGGCCACCAGGCCTATGTCATCTACCCGTTGGTGGAGGAGACCGAGAAATCGGACTTGAAGGCCGCCACCCAGATGGCCGAGCATCTAAAGCAGGAAGTGTTTCCCGAACTGCGCATCGGTCTGCTTCACGGCAGGATGCCACCGGAAGAGAAGGAAGCGGTCATGGCCTCCTTCAAGGCACGGGATATTGACGTCCTGGTGGCTACCACTGTTATCGAGGTGGGGATTGATGTCCCCAATGCAACGGTTATGGTTATCGAGCATGCCGAGCGCTTCGGACTTTCACAACTGCACCAGTTGCGGGGCAGGGTCGGGCGGGGGGGGGCGAAGTCCCGCTGCATACTACTGACTCCCGGTAAACTTTCCGAGGACGGGGAAAGGCGCTTGCGGGTGATGGAGGCAAGCAGCGACGGTTTCCGCATTGCAGAGGCCGATCTCGAAATTCGCGGCCCGGGTGATTTTCTCGGCACTCGACAGTCCGGCATGCCTGACTTCCGTGTGGCCAACATCCTGAGGGATGGCCTTATTCTGGAACAGGCCCGTAATGCCTCTTTTGAGCTATTGGCGCGGGACCCCGAGCTTTCTTCCCCGAAGAATGCGTCGCTTCGCCAGGAATTGTTGCGCCGTTGGGGCAGGCGTTTGGAGTTGGCAACAATAGGCTGATCGCTGCTGCAATTATTTGATATGTGAAACGGAAGAATGTGGAATGCATGTACTGACCGGCTCGGAAATATTGAATAAGCACCTTGATGGTTCTGTTGTAACTATCGGAAACTTTGATGGTGTTCACCTTGGACATATCGAGTTGTTCAAGCGGCTTAGACAAATGGGGCAGCAGCTTGGCCTTCCCACGGTGGTGATTACCTTCGAACCCCATCCTTTGGTGGTACTTGCACCTGAGGCTGCACCGGCTCTTATCACTACTTCGGAGCAGAAGGCAGACCTGATTGCCGAAAACGGGATTGATTACTTGGTCGTGATCGAATTTACCCTCGAATTTTCGCGGATTACGGCCGAGGCGTTTGTGCGGGAGATATTATGCAAGGCCCTTGGCATGCGGCACATAATTATCGGCCACGATTATGCCTTTGGTTACGAACGCCAGGGAAACTACGAAACACTGGAACGGTTGGGAAGTCAGTGCGGCTTTACTGTCCAGGACATAGATCCTGTCGGGGTAGATGGCGCTATTTTCAGTAGCAGCCTTGCCAGGCGCCTGATCGGCAGCGGAAAACTGGACGCGGCAAAAGCCATATTAGGCAGATACCACATCATTAGCGGCCAAGTGGTCCATGGCCGCCAGATCGGCGCAAAGCTCGGTTTCCCCACTGCCAACATCACCACCCGGAACGAGCTGATCCCGCCAGATGGGGTGTATGCCGTAATGGTGGCCATTGACGGCATACTTTTGAAAGGCGCCTGCAGCATCGGCACCAATCCTACCTTTGGCGACGGCGAAAGGACAGTCGAGGTGTTTCTGCTGGATTTTTCCGGCCGGCTTTACGACCACGAGATTGCCATCTGTTTTGTGCAACACCTGCGGGAGGTAAGAAAATTTTTCGATGTGGAGGAACTTATCGAGACCATCGGGCGGGATATTACGGCAACTAGACAGATTCTGGACAATGTAGACCGGCAAAAATTGCAGCCACTCCTGCTCCTCGGAAAGATCAGGGGTTAATGTGAAAAAGGGGGTTGATCTTAAATTCTGGCTGGGTATCGGCATTAGTGTCTTTTTTATGGGGCTGCTCTTTCGAAAAATGGATTTCCATCAGCTGGCGGCTGCACTTAAGGCCATGGATTTTCGTTATCTCATCCCCGCTGTCCTGTTTACTTTTTGCAGCTATTTTCTGCGCGCAGTACGCTGGAAATATCTGCTCATCGCCGAAAAGGACATCTCGCTGTCATCGCTTTATCCGGCCACAATCATCGGCTACATGGCCAATAATCTGCTGCCCGCAAGACTGGGCGAATTCGTACGCGCCTACACCCTGGCTGAACGAGAGCACTTGGAAACCCCTACGGTTTTTGCTTCTCTGGTCATCGACCGCCTTTTTGACGGTTTTACTGTCATGCTGATGCTACTGGCAACCATCTTCAGCCTGCATCTGCCGCAAACTTCTGCTGATGCGGATACAGCACTCAGGACCGGTGGCGTGGTCATGTTTCTGCTTTACAGCGCCATCATCGTTTTCCTGTTCCTGCTGAAGCGCCAAACCCATCGCATGTTGTCTTTGCTGGGATTAATCCTGAAACCGTTTCCGCGCAGTTTTTCCGAGCGGCTTATTCCGCTTCTCGGTTCGTTCATAGCCGGCATCAGGATGTCCTCCAAGGGGGGGCATGTGGCTGCGGTGCTGTTGTCATCCCTGTTGATCTGGTACTTTGCGCTGCTGCCGATTGATATGATTTTGCTGGCTTTCGGCATTCATCTTCCCATGGCAGCCTCCATGTTTATCATGGTACTGTTGGTTTTTGCGGTGATGGTACCAGCTTCGCCCGGGTATATCGGCACCTATCATTATGCCTGTTTCAAAGGTCTTTCCGCCTTCGGGATCGCCGACACGACTTCGGTCAGCATTGCCCTCATTATCCATGGGACAGCGTTTTTCCCGGTCATCCTTGCCGGATTTTATCATCTTTGGAGCAACAAGATTTCGCTGCGAGCAGTAAGAAACGCCGGAGACACCATATGAAGAAACCCAGGTTCAGCGCTGCCACTTTTCACTCCTTCGGCAGGCTGGATATTTATGCCGTGCTTGCCTTCACCATTCCGTTTGCACTCTACATGGCGACCCTTGCTCCCTCGGTCACTTTTTTCGACAGCGGTGAGTTCCTGACAGCAATTTTTTCTCTCGGATCGGCCCATTCTCCTGGCTATCCCATGTTTTTAATGTACGCGAAACCGTTTACTTGGCTGCCGATCGGTAACATTGCCTTTCGCATCAATATGGCCACCGCCTTTTCGTCTTCGCTGGCCTGCCTGGGCGTTTATCTGCTGACAGTATATTTACTGCGGGATGAGAAAGTTACAGATAACGTGAAGTTTTCCACTTTTGCCGCTAAAGGCGCCGGTTTGGCTGCGGCTCTGGCCTTCAGTGTTACCCCTCGGCTCTGGTTGCAGTCAAACCATGATAAGCCTTATCCTTTGCTGGCTTTTATCATCGCCGTAATTTTTTACCTATTGCTCAGATGGCGGGAACAGTTCAAAAACGGCCTGGAGCGTCCAGCCTATGTGTATGCCTGCACCTTCCTGGCAGGCATGGCCATGGCGGTTCATCAGACCGTGGTACTAATGCTGCCTGCCTGGGCACTCTTCATCATTTTGGCCGATTGGCGCATGATAACCAGGATCAAGGAATTGATCCTGACAACTGCATTTGCCTTGTTCGGTTTCTGTGTTCAACTATATCTGCCGTTCAGGGCCACCCGCAATCCGGTCCTGAATTGGGGTGATCCCAAAACCTATGAGCAATTCATGTGGCATTTCCTGCGCAAAGGGTATCCCAGTGAACCTCATGCCCGCAATGCTTCTCTAGTCTGGGCCCAGCTCAAGGCCTTTAATGTGCCGCACGAGTTTACCTGGTTGGGGGTGATCCTGGCTATCCTGGCACTGGTCAGCCTTTGGCGTCGGCAGCGAGATCTCGTTATTGCGTATCTGATTGCTGTAGCGACTTTTTTGCTGGTTATAGTCGGATATTTCGATACCCCCTTTGACTTGATCTTTCTGACCGAAGAGTTTTTTACCCCTCTCTATCTGTTGACTGCAGTGCTTATCGGCATCGGGTTATTCCAACTCCTGGTTTTTGCCGTAAAAAATGCACGGCTGCCCGAACAATTGGGTGCCCCGGTGTACGGACTGGTCGCCGTAATGTTTTTTGCCTTGCCGATTACCCTTTGTGCCACTAACTATTATGAAAACGACCAACACAACAATTATATCGCTTTTGACTACGCCACCAATTCGCTCCGCTCCTTGCCGCAAAACGCTGTCATGTTCACCTGGGGCGACAGCGGCGCCTTTCCGCTCTGGTACCTGCAGGGTGTGGAACGGATGCGCGAAGACCTGGACCTGCCCCATACACCGCATTTAGTCTTTGATTGGTATCTGGATTCAATGCCCCGTCTTTTCAAGGATAGTAACCTGCGAAAATTCGATATGCAGTCTGCCAGCCCCGAATCTAGTCTCCGCATGGCCATTACGGACATTATTGATCAACGACCTGTGTATATCGATTTTTCGACCCGCTATTCGGTCGTTTTCAGTGATTATGTTCCGGTTCAGAAGGGGATCGTTTACCGTATGCGCCGCATCAACGAACCCAGCGGATTGCCGGATATTTCGGTGTGGGATAATTACAACAACCGGGGAATCCTGGAAAAGATTTCGTTTTTGGATCTTGATACCGGTAAAGCCATCCTGATCTATGCCAACAGCTATCTTGAAGCCGGCGAGTTTCTCATGAGCATCGGGCGAACGGAGGAAGGTATGCGGATGCTTGCCAAGGCAGTACAGATTTCTCCGGAAATGAAGGGCACGGTACAGCAGATCATCGCCCGATATCAAGGGATGAGGTGACTTGGCATAGCCCGCAAAATCACTGTTGCGCTCTTGGAACAAGGTTTAACACACTTAAATATTTTGAAAATCCCGGCTCACTGAGGTACATAATCCACTAGCATCCGGGTTGGGGTAATACCTCTCAAGGGGCCATAAAAAGGGCGCTGATGGGAACTTGCAGTCCCTAACAACAGCTTGACAACCAGGTCCGATCCGCATAATATCAGAACGTTATTGGTCTATTGGGGGGTCTATGCAGTCAAGCCGACTGGGAGAAATCCTGGTTAAAAACAATCTGATTACCAAAGAGCAATTGGCCAAGGCCCTTGAAGAGCAAAAGCTCTCGGGTGGCCAACTGCGGCTCGGCTCTATCCTCATTAAGCAAAATATCTTAAAGGAACAAGACCTTACCTCGTTCTTGTCAAAACAGTACGGTGTTCCCACCATCAATCTGGCCGATTACGACATCGATCCGGCCATAACCAAGATCATACCCCCAGAAGTTGTTCAAAAATATCAGCTCATTCCGGTTAATCGGGCAGGCGCTACCTTGATTGTTGCGGTAAGCGACCCGTCAAACCTGTTCGCCATCGAAGACATCAAGTTCATGACCAACTATAATGTCGAGATGGTTGTCTCCTCGGAAAGCGATATCAAGGCTGCCATTGACAAGCACTATGACCAGTCCGCCTCACTGGCGGACGTCATGAGCGACCTGGATGTGGAAGACCTGGAGGTCGTTGGCGAAGACGAGGATGTGGATGTCAGTTCGCTGGAGAGGGCAACCGAAGATGCACCGGTTGTCAAAATGGTGAACGCAATCATGCAGGATGCCATTAAAAAGAAGGCTAGCGACATACACATCGAACCTTACGAGAAACTGTTCCGTGTACGCTACCGAATAGACGGTGTCCTGTACGAAATGATGAGGCCTCCCCTCAAGTTGAAAAATGCCATTACCTCCCGCATCAAGATCATGGCCGAACTCGATATTGCCGAGCGCCGCTTGCCCCAGGACGGCCGCATCAAGATCAAACTGGGTGGTGGCAAGGACATGGATTTTCGGGTTTCGGTTCTGCCGACGCTTTTTGGCGAAAAGATCTGTCTGCGCTTGCTGGACAAGAGCAATCTGCAGCTTGACATGACCAAGCTTGGTTATGAGCCGGCGGCCCTTGCCCATTTCCAAAAAGAGATTCACAAACCCTTTGGCATGGTTCTGGTTACCGGCCCCACCGGCAGCGGCAAGACGGTTTCACTCTATTCAGCCCTTTCGGAACTTAACAAGGTTTCCGAGAATATCTCCACTGCGGAGGACCCGGTTGAGTTCAACTTTGCCGGCATCAACCAAGTGCAGATGCATGAAGATATCGGCCTAAACTTCGCGGCAGCCCTGCGTTCCTTCCTGCGCCAGGACCCGGATATCATAATGATCGGCGAAATCCGCGATTTCGAAACCGCTGAAATAGCCATCAAGGCCGCTTTGACCGGTCACATGGTTCTTTCCACCCTCCACACCAATGATGCGCCGGCTACCATCAATCGCCTGTTGAATATGGGAATAGAACCTTTCCTGGTGGCATCGGCCGTCAACCTGATCACTGCCCAAAGGCTTGCAAGACGCAGTTGCTCGGAATGTAAAGAGCCCGAGGATATTCCGATTCAGGCCCTGATCGATGCCGGCGTACCGCCAGACGAGGCCCCTTCCTATGTCTGCTACCGAGGCAAGGGTTGCCCGACCTGCAACGGTACCGGCTACAAGGGCAGGGTCGGCTTCTATCAGGTTATGCCGATGCTGGAGGAGATTCGCGAATTAATTCTGAACGGGGCCAACACTGCCGAAATAAAACGTGAATCCATGCGCCTGGGTGTCAAGTCCATGCGCCAGTCAGGTCTAACAAAGCTGAAGGAGGGGGTCACCTCCTTTGAAGAGGTATTGAGAGTCACGGTCGCGGACGACTAGGGGGAATCACATCATGGTAAATCTCCATCAACTGCTCAAGATACTCGTTGAATCCAATGGTTCAGACCTACATGTCACCACCAATACCCCCCCGCAAATCCGGGTGGATGGCAAGTTGACGGCCCTGGATTTTCCTCCACTGAACCAGGTTGAAACCAAACAGCTCTGCTACAGTGTGCTGACCGAAGCTCAAAAACACAAATTCGAGGAAGAAAACGAGCTCGATCTCTCCTTCGGAGTCAAGGGGCTATCCCGTTTCAGGGGCAATGTTTTTATACAGCGCGGTGCTGTTGCCGGCGTTTTCAGGGTAATTCCATACAAAATCCTGACCTTCGAGGAACTTGGTCTTCCGCCGGTGGTAGTGGAATTGTGCGCCAAGCCGCGTGGCCTGATCCTGGTTACCGGTCCCACCGGCAGCGGCAAATCCACGACCCTTGCCTCAATGATCGATTATATCAATATCAACCGCCGCGAACATATCGTCACCATCGAAGATCCGATAGAGTATCTACATCCCCACAAGGGGTGCCTTGTCAATCAGCGTGAGGTTGGCGCGGATACCAAAGGGTTCAAAAATGCCCTGAAATACGTGCTGCGCCAAGACCCTGACGTGGTGTTGGTAGGAGAGTTACGTGACCTTGAAACCATCGAGGCGGCACTGACACTTTCAGAGACCGGCCACCTGTGTCTTGCAACACTGCACACCAATTCCTGTGTCCAGACCATCAACCGTATTGTGGACGTTTTCCCGCCTTATCAGCAGACCCAGATCAGGGCCCAACTCTCGTTTGTTCTGGAAGGGGTTATGTCTCAGAACCTGATTCCCAAGATGAACTCCAAGGGCAGAGCCCTGTCCCTCGAGATCATGGTGCCGAACGCCGCCATCCGCAACCTGATCCGCGAGGACAAGGTACATCAGATATATTCCCAGATGCAGGTTGGCCAGGATAAATTCGGCATGCAGACAATGAATCAGTCTCTCCTGTCCCTTTTTCAGAAACGTTTGATATCGCTTGAAGAAGCGCTGGGCAGATCGCAGGATCCTGAAGAGCTTAAACAGATGATAAGCAATCCGTCTATGGGCATGCAGCGCAGACCGCCGGTTCGCTGACCATAACCAAGGAGAACAGCAATGCCGAAATACAACTGGGAAGCCAGGACCAAAACCGGTGGCGTTCAAAAAGGCGTTATCGAGGCCGCCACTGCGGATATGGTTGAAGCACAGTTAAAAAGATACGGCTTTACCAACATATCCATCAAGGAACCTGCCAAGGGAATCTCTATAAACTTGCCCAAGTTCGGGGGTGGCGGCAAGATAGAAAGCAAGGATCTGGTCATTTTTACCCGCCAGTTTGCCACCATGATCGACTCTGGTCTGCCCTTGGTCCAATGTCTCGAGATCCTGGCGGCACAGCAGGAAAACAAGGCTTTCCAGGCCATCCTCTTCAAGGTTAAGGAGAGCGTTGAGAGCGGTTCCACCTTTGCCGACGCCCTGGGCAAACACCCAAAGGCCTTTGATCAATTATACGTGAACCTAGTGGCTGCAGGCGAGGTAGGCGGTATTCTCGACACGATTCTGCAGCGCTTGGCAGCCTATATAGAAAAAGCCCAAAAACTGAAAAAACAAATCAAAGGGGCCATGGTTTATCCGATCACCATCATGTCCATTGCTGTAGTCGTAGTGGGCGTGATCCTGATCTTCGTCATCCCGACTTTTGCCAAGATGTTTGCCGATTTTGGCGGCGAGCTGCCGGCGCCGACCAAATTTGTCATTGCCCTCAGCAACTTTCTGGTGAAATACCTGATTGTCATCATCGCCTTGATCTTCGGCATCATCACAGCCATAAAAAAGTATTATGCCACCCAAGGCGGGCAAAAGAACATCGATCGTTGGGCGCTGAAGGCTCCCATTGCCGGGCCCCTGATCCGCAAGGTATCGGTAGCCAAGTTCACCCGCACGCTCGGCACCATGGTCAGTTCCGGGGTGCCAATCATGGACGGCCTTGAGATAGTCGCCAAAACCGCCGGCAACAAGATTGTTGAGGAGGCTATCTACGGGGTGCGCCAGGCAATTTCCGAAGGCAAGACCATGGCGGAACCTCTGGCTGCCTGTGGCGTTTTCCCGCCCATGGTCGTTCAGATGATCTCGGTCGGCGAGGCTACCGGGGCCATGGATGCCATGTTGAACAAGATTGCGGATTTTTATGATGATGAAGTTGATGACGCCGTCGCAGCCATGACCTCCATGATGGAGCCTCTGTTGATGGTCTTCCTGGGCACTACGGTCGGCGGCCTTGTAGTTGCCATGTACCTGCCGATCTTCAAACTGGCGGGGGCCGTTGGCGGGTAGGCATGGGTCCTGAACGAAGACTCAGGATCTTCATATATGCCAGGATAGTTGTATCTTTTCTATTCCTTGCCTCCACGGTTCTGATGAGTTTCCAGAACCCCACTGCAGCAGCCGACCACCTGGAGAGCGGTTTGGTCAGGCTGGTGACGTTTTCGTTCATCTTCTCGGTTGTTTCCCATTTTGCTCTTAAAATACAAAAGTTCCGCCAGTTCATCACCTATCTGCAAACCATCTGGGATCTCCTTTTTGTAACAGTACTGCTGCTCTTCACCGGCGGCGTGCTCAGCCCCTATTCATTCCTCTACCTTCTGTCCATCATGAATGCCGGTGTCCTGCTTGGGCGTAAAGACGCGCTCTACACCGCCTCTTTGTGCGGCATCCTTTACGGTGCGATCCTGGACTTCCAGTATTTCGGGATGTTGTCATCCATCGGCTTGAGCCAGGCCGATGCCCTGCAAATGGGGGCATCGCACGTTTTTTATACTATTTTTCTCAATCTGATTGGTTTTTACTTCACTGCCTTCCTAACCGGCTATCTGTATGAGCGCGCCCGCGAAAGCGAGGATGCTCTAAGGGATAAGACCATTGACTATGAAGAATTGCATCGACTGAATTCGTCCATTGTCGCCAACCTGGAAAGCGGGCTTTTGACCATCACTCCCCGTGGACATATACGGGTCTTCAATCGTTACGCGGAAGAATTGACCGGAAGGTCTCAAGCCGATGTTTACGATACGCCGCTAAATAAAGTGTTTCCCGCCTTGGCTACCGTTGATTTGAATGCAGGTATGTTCGATGCCGGAGAATTCGAATACAATTCCCAACATGGCGAAAAAATGACCCTTGGCTACAATGCAGTGCCATTTATCGACCTTCATGGCAAACCGGATGGTGTCATCCTCAATTTCAAGGATCTGACATCGATGAAGCTGATGGAGGCTGCCCTTAAAAGGGCTGACAGGCTTGCCGCACTGGGCGAGATATCCGCCAGGATGGCACACGAAATACGTAATCCCCTGGCGGCCATGAGTGGATCCGTTCAACTACTGGCCGAACAGGGCTCAATTGCCGAAAGCGACCGGCGTTTGCTGACAATCGTACTGCGCGAGGCAGACAGGCTGAACACCCTCATAACCGAATTCCTGGCATACGCCAGACCTGCTTTCCCACAGAAAACGCGCATCGAGTTGCGTCCATTTTTTGATGAAATCGTCCTGCTTCTTGCATCTGACAATCATTTCAGCAAAATATCCATAAATAATCTCGTTCCGGCACATATGGTTGTGCAGGCTGATGCCAATCAATTGAAACAGGTTTTTTTAAATCTGCTTAACAACGCCGCTGATGCCATGCCAGATGGCGGAAGGGTCGAGCTGGAAGCGCACTTCTTGTTGAGCGGAGCCGAAGGATTCAAAAAGGCGCCGGTCGCTGTCATCACGGTGACCGACACCGGGATCGGAATCAATCCGGATACGGCAACGCACCTGTTTGAACCCTTCTGGACCACTAAACCGGATGGCACTGGATTGGGGCTGGCCATTACCTACCGCATAATCGAGGCCCATGGTGGCACCGTTTCGGCCGAATCGCCACTCGACGGCGGTTGCCGTTTTACTATCATGCTTCCGACTTGAGCATGCGAATTCCACTATCTTACAGTTTTAGAAATTTGTTTACCCGTCGTCTCACCACGTTTCTGACGGCATCCGGCATGGCCCTGGTAGTGTTTGTATTCGCATCGATCCTGATGTTGTCGGCAGGTTTGGAAAAAACATTGGAAGAAACCGGCTCCGACGACAACGTCATAGTCACCCGCAAGGCAGCTAATTCGGAGGTTCAAAGCGGAGTGGATCACTCCCAGGCCTCAATCGTGGAGAGCCTTCCGCTAATTGCGACCGGAAACAACGGTGTGCCTCTGGTGGCAAAGGAATTGGTGGTTCTAATCAGTCTTACCAAGCGCGGCAGCGACAAGCCGGCCAACGTGGTCATTCGAGGAATCGGGCCGGCATCGCTTGCTTTGAGGCCGCAAGTACGACTTATCGAAGGACGCATGCCGCACCCAGGATCTTCCGAGATCATGGCCGGCAACAGTATTGCAAAGCGTTTCAATGGTGGCGGTATTGGCGAGACTCTGCACTTTGGCATGCGCAACTGGACAGTTGTGGGAATCTTTGACGCTGGCGCAACCGGTTTTAGTTCGGAAATATGGGGGGATGCCATCCAGTTGATGCAGGCTTTCCGACGCCCTGTCTACTCATCTGTTACCTTCAAGATGCGCAGTGTGAATGATTTTACAGCAGTCAAGGAACAGTTGGATAACGACCCCCGTCTGACCCTGGACGTACGGCGGGAAACTCAATACTACCGCGACCAATCAGAGGCCATGGCCAAATTCCTGCGTATTTTGGGGCTTTCTTTGACGGTGATCTTCTCGCTGGGAGCTGTCATTGGCGCCATGATCACCATGTATGCCGCTGTCGCCAATCGCGTCAAGGAGATCGGAACCCTGCGGGCGCTGGGTTTCAGAAGCACCAGCATCCTGGCCGCATTTATGATGGAGGCGTTGCTGTTGGGGCTTATCGGCGGAATCTCCGGACTCTTTTTTGCCTCTTTCATGCAACTTATCACCATATCGACAATGAACTGGCAGACTTTTTCCGAACTGGCGTTTTCATTTACGCTGACGTTTGAGATCGCTGCCAAATCGATAGTTTTTTCTTTGCTGATGGGGTTGGTAGGTGGTGTTATTCCGGCCATCCGTGCCAGTCGGCTCAAAATTGTCGATGCCCTGCGGGAAACCTGATTTTTTTCCTTGGAGTATCTAAATGAATCTTCAATTCCTGAAAAAGCACCTCATGCTGGTAGTTTTGGCGATAGTATCTATTATTCTCTACCTGGCGGATTATCTGATTATTAACAATGCCAGGGATATTGCTTCGAGTTTTTTGGGCAACCTTGCTTTTTTACCTGTTTATGTAATATTTGTGACACTGATGGTTGAACAAATCATGAGGGAACGGGAACGCCAGACCATCATGCGCAAACTGAACATGGTCATCGGCGTTTTCTTCAGCGAGGTTGGTAATGGCCTGCTTAGTGAACTTTCCAAGTGTATTGCCATGGGCGCTGACCTGCGTCACGAGTTGCAAGTCACCGGTCAATGGAAAGACGGAGATTTCCGGCGCGCTCTGGCTTATTTGCAGAACCTCGATCCCGATATTGACTGTTCGGGCCGAAGCAGGCAAAATCTCAAAAATCTCCTGATTTCCAAGCGTGGTTTTCTGGTAGGGTTGCTGGAGAACCAGAGCCTGTTGGAACACGAGGAGTTTACAGACCTGCTTTGGGCCGTGTTCCACCTGGTTGAGGAGTTGGCGGCCCGCGAATCATTGGATGATATGTCTAAAACCGATATCGACCACATCAATGGTGATATAAAGCGCGCTTATGGCTATCTGTCCCGGGAGTGGGTGCTGTATATGAAACATCTGAAACAGGATTACCCCTATCTTTTCTCCCTTGCTGTACGTCTCAACCCCATGCAGGAAAAACCCGACCCGACCGTGTACTGAATGGACTGGCACCTACGCGATATCTCCGACTGTCTGGCCGATCTGGATTCCAATCCCTCAACAGGCTTATCTTTGGCCGATGCCGCCAACCGTCTGGCCAACCATGGCCGCAATGAACTGTATGACCGGGGTGGCACTTCGCCCTGGCATATCCTTTGGGAGCAGTTCACCTCCACCATGGCGCTGATCCTGATTGCAGCTGCCGTCCTCTCAGCTGTTGTCGGCGCCTTCAAGGATATGGTCACAATCCTGGCAATCGTGGTCCTATTTGCCCTGCTGGGCTTCTTCCAGGAATTCCGGGCCGAACGTGCCATGCGCGCCCTGAAGAAGCTGGCTGTTCCTGGGGTCAGGGTACGCAGGGGAGGCATAATCATTGAAATCTCCGCTATAGAACTTGTGCCTGGAGACATCGTTCTTTTGGAATCAGGGAATCTGGTGCCAGCGGATTGCCGCATCATAGAATCTTTTTCCCTTCGTGCCCAGGAATCACTTCTGACCGGGGAGGCGGCCGAGGCGGAGAAATCCGTTGCAGCGCTCGTGGGCAAAAACCTTTCCATCGGTGACCGTTGTAACATGCTCTATATGGGGACCATGGTTTCATATGGCAGAGGAGTTGCCCTGGTAGTGGCCACCGGCATGGGTACCGAACTGGGGCGCATTGCCGAACTTCTTCAACAGGTTACAACGGAATTGACGCCACTCCAGCGCAGGTTGGCTCAACTCGGCAAAATCCTGGCGGTTCTTTCCGTGGCCATTGCCGCCCTGATATTCGCGTTGGGAATACTGAGGGGCGAGGATTTACGCGAGATGCTGATGACCGCGGTCAGCGTAGCTGTGGCCGCCATCCCGGAGGGGTTGCCAGCGGTTGTGACCATCACCTTGGCCATCGGTGCCCAACGTATGTTGAGGAAGAGAGCGCTGATAAGAAAGCTGCCGGCTGTCGAGACCCTTGGTTCGGTAACAGTGATCTGCAGCGACAAAACCGGCACACTAACCCAAAACCGTATGGCCGTGACAGAACTGCTCACAACGGGCGAGATATTTTCATCCGGTACTACGATCGAGCGGGAACATAATTTACTGCTTACTGCTCTATGTCTTTGTAATGACGCTGTATTAAAAAGGGCAGGGGAGGAAGCGATCGGTGATCCGACCGAAACTGCGCTGCTGGTTGCGGGGGCTGGTGAGGGTGTTTTTCGCTATGAATTGGAAACACATCTGCCGCGTGTCGCGGAAATTCCCTTTGATTCCAAGGTAAAACGCATGGTGACCATCCATGAACCCACGGATTC
The DNA here is from genome assembly GCA_003574895.1 of Geobacter sp. GTDB lineage: Bacteria > Desulfobacterota > Desulfuromonadia > Geobacterales > Pseudopelobacteraceae > JACPFJ01. The sequence continues at coordinate 497,986 of PJFB01000001.1, read as the reverse complement.
CGAATATTGCGCTCTCCTCGGTATTTCAATCAAGCCAATTTCCGGCCAGCAGCTGGTGGTGGCGAAAGGAGCTCTGGATTCAGTGCTGGAGCTTTGTGATCATCTCCTGGACTCAACAGAAAGACGCACAATAGATAATGAACTGCGCAGAATTGTGGAAGGTAAGGCAAACAATCTGGCAGCTCAGGGGCGGCGGGTGCTGGCTGTTGCCTGCGGACTAAAGCAAAATTCACAGGAAGAGTTGCAAGGGCTGGGCCTGGTCGGTCTTGCAGCCATGATGGATCCTCCGCGGGACGAGGCGCGGACGGCTGTTGCATCCTGCAAAAATGCAGGTATCCGCGCGGTAATGATCACCGGAGACCACCCGTTGACTGCAAATGCCATTGCTCAAGAGGTTGGTATCGACAATGATGGCGGAGTGTTGACCGGTGCAGAACTGGATCAGATGGGGGTCACTGGTTTGGCGGCCAGGGTTGGCGATGTATCCGTGTTCGCGCGTGTATCCCCGGAACACAAGCTCCTGATCGTGGAGGCGTTGCAACGACAAGGTGCGGTGGTGGCCATGACCGGCGACGGGGTAAATGACGCACCGGCACTGAAAAAAGCCGATATCGGCGTGGCCATGGGCGCTGCCGGTACTGACGTTGCCAGGGAGGCTGCCGATATGGTGCTGCTGGATGACAATTTTGCGACTATCGTGGCAGCCGTAGAGGAAGGGCGCACCATCTACGACAATATCCGCAAGTTCATCGTCTTTTCGGTCTCCGGCAACCTGGGCAAGATCCTTGCCGTACTGGTACTCCCTTTTCTGGGGCTGCCAAACCCATTGACACCACTCCAGCTCCTTTGGCTTAATCTCCTTACCGACGGGCTGCTTGGTCTGGGTATGGGCATGGAGCGCCCTGAACCCGATGTAATGGGGCGGCCACCCATATCGCCAAACTCCGGCATCTTTGACCGGGCAACCATCATGCGCGTGCTGCTGACCGGTTCAACCATAGGATTTTCGACCATTGCCGTGGCATGGTATTTCTGGCACCATCAAGGTATCCATCCCTCGGAACATTGGCAATCGGTCCTCTTTACCTCTCTGGCATGTGCCCAGATCGGCCAGGCCATGTCCCTGCGTTCTTTCAAACACTCCTTCCTCCGCATGGGGTTTTTCACCAATCCTTTACTTTTGACCATGGTAGCATGCGTTGCGTTGTTGCAAGGGGTGGCGATTTACCTACCAGCTTTGCAACCCTGGTTCCGCACGGCGCCACTCTTAGGACATGGGCTCATTGCCGCACTCATGCCCGGGGTGGTTGTTTTCGTGGTGCTGGAAACAGTAAAGTTGCTGTTTGACAAACGCGCGGCTCAAGCTTGAATATCCACTGTTGCCAACCAGATTTTAAAACAGCGAGTCGGATTCCTGTCAACGTAATTGCCGGTATCAATGGTGGGCACTCGAATATAATTTTGTTCAATTTCATATTGCTGATACTATTTGAACACAAAGGCGCCCGCAAACATCTGAAAGGGGTTGGAGGTAGATATGCAAAACGAACGTAAGTGCGGCATCCTCTTGCACCCTACATCGCTGCCAGGTACAGAGGGTATCGGCACATTGGGGAGGGATGCGCGGCAATTCATAGACTTGCTGGCCGGCATGGGCATGTCGCTCTGGCAAGTTCTGCCCCTAACACCGCCGGCTTGCGGCAATTCTCCATATTCTGCTTTTTCGGCTTTTGCCGGTAATCCTTTGCTGATAGACCTTGAGCAATTGGCAAACGAGGGCGATCTGCCTCACAAAATCAGTTTGGGACAATTTCCCAAGGAACGTGTTGATTTCGCCAGGGTAATCGAAGCCAAACAGAGTGTGCTGCGGCAGGCTGCCGCCAGCTTCTTCTCCAACAGCAGGACAACACGGATGGAAGAATTCTGGCACTTTTGCGACACTAGTCCCTGGTTGCATGGTTTTGCGCTGTTTATGGCACTGAAACAGCACTACAAAGGAAAAAGCTGGCACAGGTGGCCTGTGGATGCCGCCAGGATGGCTCCGGAATTTTATGAAAAGGCTTCCAGCGAGCTCGGTCCCGAGATAGGCGCCCAGAAATACCAGCAATGGCAGTTTTACCGTCAGTGGCAAGCACTGCGCAAATATGCGGCAGCCCAAGGCATTGCGGTTATGGGCGACTTGCCCATTTTTGTGGCCTACGATTCAGCCGATGTGTGGGGTAATCGTGATATTTTCCTCTTGGACGAAAAGGGAAAGCCAACCTTTGTGGCTGGCGTACCCCCTGATTATTTCAGTAAAACCGGGCAGCTATGGGGTAACCCTCTCTATGATTGGACTGTGCTGGAAAAGCAGGGATATGCTTGGTGGATAGAACGTATTCGCCAAATGTATAACCTCTTCGATACTGTTCGCATCGACCATTTCCGTGGTTTTGAGGCAGCCTGGCATGTTCCTGTCGGTGAGCGGACCGCTGTCAAGGGGAAGTGGATCAAAGGACCCGGTGCGCATCTGTTCGACGCAATAAACACTGCCCTTGGTAAGATTCCAATAATTGCCGAAGATCTGGGAGTGATAACCCCCGAGGTGGAGGCGTTGCGTGACCATTGCGGTTATCCCGGTATGAAGATACTTCAGTTTGCCTTTGATTCCGGCCCTACGAATCCCTACCTGCCACACAACCATACAAAAAATTGTGTGGTCTACACCGGCACCCATGACAATGACACTACATTGGGGTGGTTTCACAGTTTGGCACCTGCCAAACAGAAGGCCGTGCTGGATTACCTCGGCAGCGACGGACGGGATATCGTTACCGATATGGTCAGAATGGTATTCATGTCAGTGGCCGATACGGCGATCATCCCATTTCAGGATATTCTCGGTCTGCCGTCCGCAGATAGGATGAATACCCCGGGAACTGCGTATGGCAACTGGGAATGGCGCTTTTCATGGGAATCGGTTCCACAGCATTTAAGCGCATCGTTGTCCGAGTTGCTGGAACCCTATGGCAGGCATCGCTTGGCGCATCCCAACTAAACAATTTGATTTTCATGAGGAGCTGGCACTTTCAGGTCAGCGTTTCCGGATGGAACTTATGTCTTGACAAACACAATGCATTCAATATACTTGCTTGCTTTGGATTTTAATGTAACGTAGTTATCAGTTGGCTGGTCACATGAAGATAATAATAGATCAAATTCAGGACAATAAACCGTTCTCGCTCCATGTCGAGGAAAAGGTCGAATCTTTTCCAGTGCTTTCTGGAATGCAGAGTGCCGGAGAAGTTACTTTTACCGGCCCGATCGGGAGCGACATAACCATTGAGCGTGAGTATGACCATCTGCGGGCCGTAGGCAGGGTGGTTGCCCCGCTATCACTGGCGTGCTCTCGTTGTCTTGCCCGTTACGACGATGTGATAGTCTCTTCTTTTACGATCATTTTTCGCAAGGGAACTGCCCTTGATGCGGTGGAAGAAGATGAAATCGAATTGAACGAACAGGACCTGATCTCATCCAGCTACATTGGCAATGAAATCGACTTCACCCATGAAATCGAAGAGCAGGTGACAATGGAGATTCCGCTCAAGCCGCTCTGCAGTGAGAATTGCAAAGGGCTCTGTCCGGTTTGCGGCACAGATTTGAACAAGGCGTCCTGCGACTGTTCGCGAGGCGATTTCAGCCTCAAATTCAGTGCATTAAAAGATTTTAAAGTATCAAGATAACCACATGGTGGCGGCATTCGCCGTCTCACCGCAAAAAGGAGATTCGACATGGCAGTACCTAAGAAAAAGACTTCCAAATCCCGCAAAAATATGAGAAGGGCGCACGATTTCCTCACGACCCGCTCCGTTTCTGTCTGCCCACAGTGCAAATCCCCCAAATTGCCACATCGCGTCTGTCCGACCTGCGGCACTTACAAGGGTAAAGAAGTCATCGATCTTAACAAAGCCAACTAACACCATTCTCATTCGTGTCATTAACAGGATCGATGAGAGTAGCAGTTGATGCAATGGGTGGTGACAACGCCCCGGCTGTCGAAGTCGGTGGAGCTGTCGCCGCTTGTCGCGAGTTCGGTATCGCCGTGACCCTGGTAGGTGATCGTGCCCGCTTGGAAGCCGAACTGGCCAACCATGATTGCAACGGACTTGATATTGATATTTTCCATGCCAGTGAAGTGGTCGGGATGCATGATTCCGCTTCTGATGCGGTGCGGAAGAAACGCAATTCATCAGTGCGTCTGGCCTTCGAACTGGTCAAGGAGGGCAAGGCCTGTGCCGCGCTCAGCGCTGGCAATTCCGGTGCCACCATGGCAGCCGGAATGTTTGTGCTCAAGCGCATCAGTGGCATTGAACGCCCGGCCATTGCCCAGGTCTTCCCAACCCTTAAAGGCAAGACCCTGGTGCTGGACGTAGGCGGCAACGTGGATTGCAAACCAGTGCACCTGGCCCAGTTTGCCATTATGGGTGAAGTCTATGCCCGTTACGCAATGGGAATCGCCAATCCTTCCGTAGGTTTGCTTTCCAATGGCGAGGAGGATTCTAAAGGGAACGAACTCACCCGGGAAACCAATGCAATACTTCGTAAAACATCCCTCAATTACGCCGGTTATGTGGAAGGCCGCGATATCTTCAAGGGAACCGTAGAAGTTGTCGTCTGCGACGGTTTTGTTGGCAATGTGGTGCTCAAGCTTTCGGAAGGACTGGCTGATGCCGCCGGCCAGATGCTTAAAAAGGAGATCCTGAAGAGTTGGGTTTCCAAGCTCGGCGGCCTCTTTGTACGTGGCGCCTTCAAGCGTTTCAAAAAGATAGTGGATTATGCAGAGTATGGCGGCGCCCCTCTACTGGGGATTAATGGCGTCGGCATGATTTGCCACGGCGGCTCCAACGTAAAGGCCATCAAGAATGCCATCCGCTTTGCCCATGAATATGCGGAAAGAGGCGTTACGGAACATGTTGCCGAAAAACTGTTGGAAAACTATGCAATCAACATGCAGCGCGAAACTTCCAAAAGCCAAGATGCTGCATAAATGGAGATGCCATGCTGAGAGCCAGGATCACCGGAACCGGCTCTGCACTGCCGGATAAAATTCTCACCAATGCCGACCTGGAACGAATGGTTGAAACCAACGACGAATGGATCACCTCCAGAACCGGCATCAGGCAGCGCCGGATAGCAGTTGAAGGCGAATATACCTCGACCTTTGCAGTAGCAGCTGCGCAACGAGCCCTTGAAATGTCGGGTGCCAATGTCGATGAAATCGACCTGATCATACTCGGTACGGTTACCCCTGATTTTCCCTTTCCCTCTACTGCCTGCATCATTCAGCACGAAATCGGTGCTCACAATGCTGCCGTCTTTGATCTTTCCGCTGCCTGTTCCGGATTTGTTTATGGGCTTTCAATAGCCGACAGATTCATCAGTAGCGGAAAAGCCAAGAAAGCACTCGTTATCGGCGCTGAGGTTCTGTCTCGTATTGTTGACTGGTCTGATCGCAATACCTGCATCCTGTTCGGAGACGGAGCAGGCGCTGCGGTTGTCGAGGCATACGAAGGTGACGGCGGTATCCTGTCCACCCATATTTTCAGTAACGGATCTTTTTGGGAGACTCTTTATCTTCCTGGCTGCGGTAGCAGGAATCCGGCCTCTCAACAGCATACAATCGATGAACGGCTTTTCTTTCTCAAAATGGAAGGAAACGATGTGTTCAAGCATGCTGTGCGGGCTATGGAAGAAGCTGCCAGTGCTGCCTTGACCGCAAATGGCATTTCTCCGGACAACATTTCTCTGTTTATACCCCATCAAGCCAACCGTCGGATTATCGATGCCACCAGTAAACGTCTCGGCCTGGGTGAAGACAAGGTTTTTGTCAATCTCCACAACTATGGCAATACCTCGGCGGCCTCGATCCCCATCGCCCTTGACGAAGCCAATCGCTCCGGACGCATGAAGGCAGGGGATATTATCCTGCTGACCGCTTTTGGTGGAGGCTTCACATATGGTTCAGCACTGATGCGCTGGTAGGACAGACCCCTCGCGAACAGTCAGAGTTCGGCAAACACAACTTTGCTTCGGTAAATTTCACTTAAAGGTTATCAGATCATGAATAAAACCGCTTTTATATTCCCCGGTCAGGGGTCCCAGTATCCCGGCATGGGCAAGGAAATAGCCGACTCTTTTCCGATTGCCCGCCGGATTTTTGAAGAGGCCGACGATGCCATCGCCATGAAACTCTCAGCCATCTGTTTTGGCGGCAGCGAAGAAGAGTTGAAATTGACTGCCAATACCCAGCCTGCCATCCTGACTACAAGTATCGCCATACTGCGGGTGATTGAGCAGGAAACCGGCTTGAAAGCAGACTATCTGGCCGGACATTCCTTGGGTGAATACTCGGCCCTGGTCTGTTCAGGCGCCCTGAATTTTGCCGATGCGGTCCGAACGGTTCGGGCCCGCGGTACTTTCATGCAGGATGCGGTGCCGGTCGGAGTTGGTGCCATGGCAGCCATGCTGAGTATTGATAAAGAAGCGTTGGAATCTATCTGCAATGAAGCGGCCCAAGGGGAGGTGGTTTCTCCTGCCAATTTCAATTCTCCCGGGCAAATTGTTATTGCCGGCCATGGCACGGCGGTAAACCGAGCCATTGAAATTGCAAAGGGAAAAGGGTTCAGGAAAGCAATGCTTCTCCCGGTAAGCGCTCCATTCCATTGCGAACTCATGAAACCCGCCGCTGATAAGCTTGCCAAGGTTGTTGCCGCTCTAGCGTACGGCTCCATGACAGTACCGGTGGTTTCCAATGTGGATGCAGAGCCTAACCAGGAGAGCGCAAGGGTGAACGAACTTCTTGTGGCTCAAGTCTGTCGGCCGGTTCTGTGGGAACAGTCTATTCAGAAAATGGCATCCCTTGGAGTGAGCAGGTTTGTTGAGATCGGTCCGGGAAAGGTTCTCTCCGGTCTTGTAAAAAGGATCACAAAGGAAGTTGCCACCGCTAATGTTGAGGATCTGGCAGGATTGAAGGCATTATAAATATTATGCTCAAGCGAAAGGAGCACGATTATGGTGAAAGATAGAGTAGCAGTCGTTACCGGAGCATCACGGGGTATAGGACGCAGTATTGCGCTTGCGCTTGCAGCCGGGGGGGCCAGGATCGTTGCTGCGGATATCAGCCTGGAAGGGTGTCAGGCGCTGGTGGATGAGCTGGCAAAAACCGGTACCGAGGCTGTTGCCGTCCAGTGCAACGTTGCTGTTGCCGAAGACGCCGAACGTCTTGTAAATGCTGCCATGGAGAAATTCGGGAAGATCGATATTCTTGTTAACAATGCCGGCATTACCCGTGACGGCCTGCTTGTGCGCATGAAAGACGATGAATGGGATGCTGTGCTCAGCGTCAACCTGAAGGGCGCCTTTGTCTGCACACGGGCCGCTTCGAAGGTGATGACCAAGCAGCGATACGGCCGCATCATCAATATTGCCTCCATTGTGGGCCAAATGGGCAATGCCGGCCAGGCCAACTACTGCGCCAGCAAGGCGGGACTAATTGGCCTCACCAAGTCCAATGCCCGGGAGTTGGCGAAACGCAATATTACGGTCAATGCCGTTGCCCCGGGTTTCATTGCCACCGACATGACCGAAGCGCTGCCGGAAAAGGTGCGCCAGGAGTTGGCAGCACAGATCCCCATGGAACGTTTGGGCAGTGCCGACGACATAGCCAATGCCGTATTGTTCCTTGCTTCCGACAATTCGGCTTATATTACCGGACAGGTTGTGGCGGTTAACGGCGGCATGTATATGTGACACTAAAATTATGTTTTGACTTTTAACAAATTCATTGTTAAGTAGTTTGTGCTGATCAACATCAATAAAATAAACCTACTACAGGTTTACAACACACGGAGGTGAAAGATGTCTGACATTGCAAAACGCGTAAAAGAAATCGTTGCGGAGCAGCTGGGCGTGGATGAGGCCCAGGTAGTTCCCGAAGCTTCATTCATGGATGACCTGGGTGCCGATTCTCTCGACACGGTTGAACTGGTCATGGCTCTCGAAGAAGAATTCGACATCGAGATCCCTGACGAGGATGCCGAAAAGATTCAGTCGGTTAACGACGCCATCGAGTATATCACAGAGCACAGCTAATTAAGGGGGAGGGGAGTTTCTCCCCTCTTTTCATTTCACCTTCTGATCAATACGCAAGTAAAACGCCGGGAGCTACAAATCATGAGAAGAGTCGTAATTACTGGAGTTGGTGCTGTTTCGCCCTTAGGTACCGGCAACACCGCCAACTGGGATGCGCTTATCAATGGCAAATCAGGCATTGGTCTGATAACCCGTTTTGATGCGTCCGAAATGCCAGTCAAGATTGCCGGTGAAGTCAAGGGGTTCAATCCTGATGATTTCATCGACAAAAAAGATATCAAAAAAATGGATCTCTTTATTCAGTATGCCCTGGGAGCCGCCCATTATGCCATGGAAGACTCGGGCCTGACTATCACCGAAGAGAACGCCGAGCGGGTAGGGGTACTGGTTGGGGCCGGTCTTGGCGGTCTGCCGGCCATTGAGAGGTATCATACGGCATTGCAGGAAGGGGGCATCAAGAAGATATCGCCATTCTTTATTCCCATGCTGATCATAAATCTTGCACCCGGCCACATCTCCATCAAGTATGGCGCCAAAGGGCCCAATATATCCTCGGTCTCCGCCTGTGCAACGGCGACTCATTCCATTGGTGACGCTTACCACATCATCAAACGGGGCGATGCCGATGCAATGATCGCCGGAGGTACCGAATCCACGGTTACGCCGTTGGGTATCGGTGGGTTTGCCGTGATGAAGGCCCTTTCCGATCGCAATGACAGCCCGGAAACCGCTTCACGCCCCTTTGAGAAAAACCGTGACGGTTTTATTCTTGGCGAAGGGGCCGGCATAGTGGTGCTCGAAGAATATGAAGCAGCCAAAAAACGTGGTGCGAAAATCTATGCCGAGGTTGTTGGCTATGGCCTTACCGGCGATGCCTATCACCTGACCACGCCTGCTCCGGGAGGAGAGGGTGCGGCCCGTTGCATGCGAATGGCTCTTAGAGGAGGCGGTGTCGATCCCGAACAGGTGAATTACATCAATGCCCACGGTACATCGACACCATTCAACGATCTTTACGAAACCATGGCAATCAAGACGGTCTTTGGCGACCATGCAAAAAAAATGATGGTATCTTCCACCAAGTCCATGACTGGTCACCTGTTGGGAGCTGCCGGCGGCATCGAAGCGGTCTTCTGTTGCCTGGCCATGGAGAAGAGCGTTGTCCCTCCGACCATCAACTACGTGGAACCGGATCCTGAGTGCGATCTGGATTATGTCCCCAACACGGCTCGCGACGCCAAGCTTGAATACACCATGAGCAACTCCTTCGGCTTCGGCGGCACAAACGCCAGCCTGCTGTTTAAGAAGATCCAGTAAAGAGAGTTCAATTTATGATTGTCATAGGCAGTGATCACGGCGGCTTGAATCTCAAATCGGCCCTCAAGAGTTATCTTGCCCGAAGGGGCTTCGAGGTCAATGATGCCGGCACCAACAACAGCGACTCAGTGGATTACCCTGATTTTGGCTTGAAAGTGGCTGAGACAGTGAGTTCAGGGACGGCTGACAAAGGTATCCTGATCTGCGGTACCGGAATCGGTATGTCCATAGCGGCCAACAAGGTGTCCGGCATACGTGCCGCACTGGTAACGGATGTCTTTATGGCACGCATGGCCAAAGAGCATAACAACGCCAATATCCTTGTCCTTGGCGGCCGCGTTCTGGACGAACAGAAGGCCTGTGATCTGGTGGGTGCCTGGCTGGATGCCACTTTTGAAGGCGGACGGCACCAAAATAGGCTGGACAAGATTTCGGAAATTGAAAAAAAATACTGCAAATAAGTAGGTTAGCTGGTTTGTCTTTGAGCGGGACTTGAATAAAGTCCCGTTTCGTATTTTATAGCGCATGTATACGAGATAAAGGAGCAATGAACAATGTCCATACTTTCACAGTTCGACCCCGAGATTGCCGATGCCATCCGTCACGAAACCGAGCGGCAGGAGTACAACCTCGAGTTGATCGCGTCCGAGAACTTTGTTTCCGAGGCAGTTCTGGAGGCACAGGGCAGCGTGCTGACCAACAAATATGCCGAGGGATATCCCGGCAAGCGTTACTATGGCGGCTGCCACCATGTTGACCAGGTGGAAATACTGGCCATTGAGCGAGCCAAACAACTGTTCGGCGCAGAACATGTCAATGTGCAGCCCCATTCCGGCTCCCAGGCCAATATGGCGGTTTATTTTGCCGCCTGCAAACCGGGCGATACTATCCTGGGGATGAATCTCTCCCACGGTGGCCATCTGACCCACGGCAGTCCGGTCAACTTTTCCGGCCGTTTCTTCAACATTGTCCCTTACGGTGTCTCACCGGAGAATCAAACTATCGATTATAACGAGGTTGAGCGGCTCGCGCTGGAAAACAAACCAAAAATGATCGTGGTCGGTGCCAGCGCCTATCCGCGCGTCATCGACTTCGCGGCTTTCCGGGCCATTGCCGACAAGGTGGGCGCGGTGGTCATGGTGGATATGGCCCACATTGCCGGCCTGGTGGCTGCCGGAGTGCATCCCAGCCCGGTTCCCCATGCTGAGTTCGTTACCACTACTACCCACAAAACCCTGCGCGGTCCACGCGGCGGCATGATTATCTGCCGGGAAGAGTTTGCCAAGGCGCTCAACTCCCAGATATTCCCAGGTATTCAAGGGGGACCCTTGATGCACGCCATAGCAGCCAAGGCAGTGGCCTTCAAGGAGGCGTTGCAGCCGGAGTTCAAAACATATCAGCAACAGATCGTCAAAAACGCCAAGACCCTTTCCGAATCCCTGATGAAACGCGGCTTCAAACTGACCAGCGGCGGCACCGACAATCACCTGATGCTGATCGATTTCTCAGGAACCGATATAACAGGTAAAGCGGCTGAGGAGGCCCTTGACAAGGCCGGCATCACGGTCAACAAGAATACCGTCCCCTTTGAAACCCGCTCGCCGTTCGTTACCTCCGGAATTCGCATAGGAACGCCGGCCGCAACAACCCATGGCCTGAAAGAAGCCGAGATGGATCAGGTTGCCGATTTCATCGCCGAGGTCGTGGCCAACATAGGTAATGACGAGAAGCTGGCTGCAGTCAAAGTAAAGGTCAATGCTCTGATGAAGCGTTTCCCGCTGTATGCTGGTCATCTCTCCTGAAGTTTGCCGAGCTGATTTTTTCCGATGATCAAAAGACCCGCCGACATGATGCACGGCGGGTCTTTTTACTGATGCAACAGTTGCAAACACAAATACAGACCGGACGTATTTGTGCGGGACAAATCAGTCGGTTCTCTTGTCTTTCTTGACTTTATTCCACCTCTTTGGCTACTATGCAAATTTATGAAAAAGCAAACTAGACAGATACATATTGGCCCAATTGCCGTTGGTGGCGATGCCCCCTGTTCGGTGCAGTCCATGTGCTCCACCGACACCAGGGATGTTGCGGCCACCATGTCCCAGATCACTGCCCTGGCCAATGGCGGCTGTGAGATCATCCGCTGTGCCGTCCCTGATATGGATGCCGCCTTGGCTTTGGGTAAAATCAAGGCTCAAAGCCCCATACCGGTAATTGCCGATATCCATTTTGATTACAAACTGGCCCTCGTCACCATGGAAGGGGGCATAGATGGGTTGCGAATAAACCCTGGCAACATTGGTGAAAAATGGAAAGTTGCCGAGGTTGTTAAAGCTGCTGCCGAACGCAAGGTACCGATTAGGATCGGTGTCAATGCAGGATCCCTGGAAAAGGAGTTGCTTGAGCGCCACGGTCACCCGACCGCCGAAGCCATGGTTGAATCGGCGCTGGGACATATCCGCATTCTGGAGGATCTTGGCTATCGGGAAATCAAGGTCTCTCTCAAGGCCTCGGATGTCATGAAGACCGTATCCGCCTACCGGTTACTCTCCGAACGCGTTGATTACCCCCTGCACATCGGCATCACCGAAGCAGGCACCATGTTCTCCGGCACGGTCAAATCCTCTGTGGGCCTTGGCATTCTCCTGGCTGACGGCATCGGTGACACCCTGCGCGTCTCGCTCACCGGCGATCCGTTGGATGAGGTTAGGGTAGGGTTTGAGATCCTGAAAAGCCTGGGACTGCGCCAGCGTGGGGTTAATTTCGTTTCGTGCCCAACCTGCGGCCGCTGTCAGATTAATCTGATCAAGGTTGCCGAAGAGGTAGAGCGCCGACTGCAGGGTGTAGACAAAAGAATCACGGTTGCGGTCATGGGCTGTGCAGTCAACGGCCCTGGCGAGGCCCGCGAAGCCGATGTGGGCATTGCCGGAGGAAAAGGGGAGGGGCTACTCTTCCGCCATGGCGAGATCATCCGCAAGGTTCCGGAAGACAGGCTTGCCGAGGCACTTCTGGACGAGATCAACAAGCTTTGAATAAATTTCGCAACATCCTCGATGACTTTAATTGCGCGGCCACTTGACTAAAGGCAACGCCTGAAATCTGTTTTGATTTAATTTGATCACATATCCTGAGGTGAGAATGCTTTATTCCCGTTATTTCATCCCCACGCTTAAAGAAACCCCTTCCGATGCCGAAGTCGTATCCCACCAGTTGATGCTCAGGGCCGGCATGATTCGCAAACTTGCCGCCGGCATCTATAATTACCTGCCTTTAGGACTTCGTTCCATCCGCAAATTCGAGAACATCGTCCGCGAAGAGATGAACAGGGCAGGGGCCATCGAGATGCTGATGCCCAGTGTGCAACCAGCCGAATTATGGCAGGAATCCGGTCGCTGGACATTCTACGGCAAAGAATTGCTCCGCTTCAAGGATCGCAAGGAGAGTGAATTTTGCATGGGGCCGACCCATGAAGAGGTCATCACCGATCTGGTGCGGCGGGAAATCAAAAGCTATCGTCAGATGCCGGTTAATTTTTATCAGATCCAGACCAAATTCCGCGACGAAATCCGGCCACGCTTCGGCCTGATGCGAGGGCGCGAATTCATCATGAAGGACGCCTACTCATTCGATGTTGATGGCTCTGCTGCGGACGAATCATACGACAAGATGTACCAGGCATACATGCGCATCTTCGAGCGTTGCGGACTCAAATTCAGGGCGGTTGAGGCCGATACTGGCAGTATAGGCGGGTCATCTTCACATGAATTTATGGTCCTGGCCGAGTCCGGGGAAGACGCCATAGTCTCCTGTGATTCTTGCCACTATGCCGCCAACGTTGAAAAGGCCGAAGCGCGACCCGACCAGCTTGATGATAAGGTTGCACAACTGCCGCTGGAAAAGGTTGCTACACCTGACAAAAAAACCATCGCCGATGTTGCCGATTTTCTGGGACTGCCTTCGGACAGAACCATTAAGACATTGATTTATACCTCCGGCACGGGCGATCTGGTTATGGCGCTTCTGCGGGGAGACCATGAGTTGAACGAGATCAAGCTCAAGAACAGCCTGTGCTGGGAAGAAATTCAGATGGCCAGTGAGGAGCAGATCATGGCTGTCACCGGCTCTCCCATCGGTTTCCTCGGCCCCATCGGCCTGAAGGTCAAAATCCCCATCATCGCTGACTTGGGTATCCAGGGGCTGGCAAACACGGTGGTCGGAGCCAATGAGAAGGATGTCCACTTTACCAATGCCAACCTGGAGCGCGACTTCCAGGTGGACCGTTTCATCGATCTTCGCAATGTGGTCAGCGGTGATGCCTGCCCCCGCTGTGAGCAGGGCAAGCTGGAGATGTGGCGCGGCATAGAGGTGGGGCATGTCTTCAAGTTAGGCACCAAGTACTCCAAGGCCCTCAATGCAACCTATCTGGATGCCGACGGCAAGGAGCAGATTCTTTTCATGGGATGCTACGGCATCGGCATAGGTCGTACCGTTGCTGCCGCCATAGAACAAAATCACGACAAAAACGGCATCATCTTTCCTATTCCCATAGCGCCGTTCCATTGCTCGGTTGTTGCCCTGAACACAAAGGACAAGGGAGTCATGGCCGAGGCGGAAGAAATCTACTTTAAACTCGAAAAATGCGGGATAGAGGTCCTTTTCGATGACCGGGACGAGCGGCCGGGTGTCAAGTTCAAAGACAATGACCTGATTGGTATTCCGCTGCAGATGGTGATCGGTAGCAAGGGGCTGGCCGAAGGCAAGGTTGAGGTCAAGATCCGCAAAACGGGCGAAGTACTGTTTCTGCCGATTGAAGATGCAATTGCCCATATTCAGCAGCTTGTTGGTTCATCCCTTAACTATGAATAACCCGATTTTATATCAAAGATGAAATTAATACGGCAATCATTGAGACGATAAAGGCAAACAAATCAGTTAATTAACAGCAGCCGTGAGGTTTTTTGATGTCTACCAACATATGGGATCCTCAACATGAATGCATGTCGCGAGAGGAATTGGAACAGTTGCAGCTTGAGCGACTGCAGGCCACCCTTAACCGTGCCTATAAGAACGTTACCTGTTATCGCAATAAGTTCAACGAGCTCGGCATAGTACCCGAAGATGTGGCTTCACTGTCCGACTTGTCCAAGCTGCCGTTTACCACCAAGGAAGATTTGCGCGTCAACTATCCCTACGGCATGTTCGCGGTTCCGTTGCGTGAAGTGGTCCGGATCCACTCTTCGTCAGGTACGACCGGGAAACCGACCGTGGTGGGTTATACTAAAAACGATCTAAAAACCTGGTCGCACATGGTTGCCCGCTTCATGACCGCTGCCGGTGTAACCCATGACGATGTCGTCCAGATCGCGTTTGGGTATGGCATGTTCACCGGCGCCTTTGGCCTTCACTATGGTTCGGAAACAATCGGTGCTGCCGTCATTCCCATGAGTGGCGGCAATACGGAAAAACAGATCATGATCATGCAGGACTACAAGACCACCGCCCTGGTCTGTACCCCCAGCTATGCCACAACCATTGCCGATCGGATTGAAAGACTGGGAATTGACCCCAGAACCTTGTCACTCAAGGTGGGGCTATTTGGTGGCGAACCATGGTCCGAGTCCATGCGCAAAGACATAGAAGCGCGCCTTCTAATCAGTGCTACCGACAATTATGGCCTGTCAGAGATTATTGGTCCCGGTGTTGCCGGGGAATGCCAGCACAAGTGTGGCATGCACATCTCCGAGGACGCCTTTCTGGCCGAGATAATAGATCCAGAAACCTGTGAAACCCTGCCGCCGGGGAGTGTGGGTGAACTGGTCCTCACTACTCTGTCTAAAGAGGCCTTTCCTATGATCCGTTACCGGACCAGGGACATTACCAGCCTAGACCAGGCAGCCTGTGAATGCGGCCGAACCTTGGCCAGAATGAAAAAAACCATGGGCCGTTCCGATGACATGCTGATCATAAAAGGGGTTAATGTATTCCCGTCACAAATCGAAGAGGTATTGGTTGCCATTGAAGGATGCAAGCCTCACTACCAATTGGTGGTAGACCGTAAGGGATCCCTGGATGTCCTGGAGATTTGCATCGAGGTGACAGAGAACATATTCTTCGACGAGATGAAGAAACAGCGTGCCTTTCTGGAGATGGTAGAACACAAGATAGATTCGGTACTGGGAGTCGGTGTGACCGTAAAGCTGGTTGAACCCAACAGTATTCCCAGGCACGAGGGTAAGGCCGACAGAGTGGTCGATAAAAGGGTTTTGTAGTAGCAGATTTCCGGATCGTAAAACAAACCGCCCGATCAGCCAAGATGCTGACGGGCGGTTTGTTTTTGTGCACAACTCTCCTTGTAGATTCTAAACACGATAAACAATTTAGGTCATCCGCAGCATAGGTCGAGTATTGCTGCCTTATTGTCATGTTCTGGCATGATGAAAGCAATCAACTACCCTGCACAATCCTGCTTCATTTACTTTACATAATATAGCTTATGGGACATTTTTGAGGTAAAAAAAGGCATCCCACTTTTGGAGGTGCCCCATGTTTTTCCGTGGTCCCACTGTCGTTGCTAATCCTGATCGCTGTCCCTCCTGTGATGCTCGTTTCCCCGTTGTGCTGCCTGTCGGTTGTCTCCGTTCGTCCCGTAATAATCCAATGATAACCTGTAGTTGTGGTCTGGAGGTTGAACTGTTTTTATACCCTCTCCGTGCCACGGATATACCTCGTTTTACTATATTTCTCTCCCGTCGTGATCTGCGCCCCGTGCCCTATTGGCCCTTGGTTTATGACCTGGATGTATATCGGCAGATTCCAGGCATCTACGTCGGCGGTACGGATTATGTTCAGTTGCCGCTGTTCGGGGGTGCTCTGTGATTGTGTCCTGTCTTGTATGCGGGTATGTTTCATATATAGATATAACCGAATGTTCTGGGCCGGTGATTGATTGTGATGCCTGTACGGCGTGGGCCGCTCGCCTGGGGGTTGTCCGTGGCTAGTGGTCGTCCGTCTGAAAAAAAGACCCCATCTAATAACATGGGGTCGGAAAATACAACGCCAGTTGTTCCCCTTGCCCCAACGGAAAACCGGGTTTTGATTGATTGGTTGTCCTGGACGTTGACTGACGTTTCTGAACCATATGAGGCTATGGGCTCCCTCGGCGTGCGTGGTCTGGCGTTCTCCGCCTCTCCATATGGTGGCATGGGTTACAGGCAATCACTTCGCTCCGGTAATATCGTTATTTATTTCGATGGTGCGGAAAACATGGGCTGTCATATCAGTATGACGGGTCAGGGGTGTCGCCAGTATGAAGCCGCGTCCGGTTATGACGATTGCTGGCGCATACTCTTAGAGCGTTTGGCTAATATCGGCGCTCATATCACCCGCCTTGATCTGGCTATAGATAACATCGACCACGGTCTTGATCTTGATTTGGTTGAGGATGCCATTCGCTCGCATGAAGTCCGCTCCCGTTTTCGCCGTTCTCAGCTTGTCGAAAATCTCTCTCTCTCTCCTGATCAGCTAGGCCAGGGCCGTACCCTCTATGTCGGTGCCAAGGGTAGCCGCCTCAAAATCCGCTTTTACGATAAGGCCGCCCAATTGGAACTTTCTGATATCCATTGGGTGCGCTGTGAGCTTCAGTGTATGGCGGAGCGTGCGCAGGCCGTTGCCTCTCATATCCTCGACGGCTATTCCATCGGCGATATCGCCGTTCGCGTACTCAATCAATATTTTGTCCTGATCGACCTGGACGATATCAATAAGTCTCGTTGTCCCCATAAATTCTGGTGGGCCGCATGGTTGCAGTCTACAGAAAAACTCCGCCTCACTACCGCCAAAGCCGTCAAAGTTATTGAAATGACAATGGAATTTGTCAAATCCCAATATGCTCCTACTCTTGCCATGTTCCGTCAATACCTGGGGGTTGCTGGCTTTTATGACTTTCTTGGTGAGTGCTTGACTACTGGCAAAGATCGTATGACGTCAAAGCATCGGCGTCTCATAGATTTATCCAATCTAATCAAAAACAACCAATATGAAGGGGGTTTATTATGTCCGTTCTAACTATAAAAGATGTTCCTTGCACCGTTACGGTGATTAGCCATGAGATGAGTGAAATCACTTTTACGTTGCCTAACGATATGATTCGTCCAATGAAATATTTTATGGAAAGCTTTGCCGAACTGTTCGCCGGTATTGCCTGGAAGGTGCGTATTGATCGGAAAACCATTGATCATAACAATGTCGCCCAAATAGAAGAGGCAAGGAACGAATATGACAAATACACTGCTGATGTTCAATCTGTGTACCAAAAACACATCTTGTCAGGCATGGAAACTGATGCCGCTTTCAAACAAACAACTCGTGAGATTAAGCTGCAATATCCCGCAAGTTCATATGACAGGGTACGAAATATATTAATAAAATCAGGTGCTTTTAAAAAAAGCGGTTACTACAACAAAAAAAGTGTTGCAATGTGAAAACACATATGTATTACGGATTGTGTTGTTAAATAACTCTGTGAGGTGTTTATATGCTACAAAGTACGTCTGCTGTAAAATATTTGGGGTGTGTCACAAAGACCGGTGTGTCCTCTAAAGGCAAAGACTACACAATTCGCGAGGCGTCCGTTTTTGTTGCCGATCTTGGCCGCGTAAAGGTTCCCGTCATTGGCAATCCTCCTCTTCCTCCTGACAATACCAGCGTTATTCTTGACCTGTCCGTTGAGCAGGGTTCTTTCCAGTCGATGCGCGTGGTGTGGGACGAAATGAGCAGGTTTAAGGCGGTCTGATATGACCATTGATCCTGCTCAATTTGATGTGCTCATTAATACCATCAATAATGCTGCTATGGCGGTTTGTGGGATAACTGCCGCGCTCATTGTTGCCGTTACTTGGAGGTATTGAGTGGACATTTTGATCGGATATTTCGCAGCTGGTCTGGCCCTCTGGCTGGCCGTATTCGGTTCGCACCGCATATGGTCGTTTTTCCAAAGGCTGTTTAACTAAGTTAGTAGTCAAATTTAATGAAAGGAGAAACGCAAATGAAAAAGCTTCTTGCGATTGTAGCCGGTCTGAGCGCCGTGGCATCCAACGCTATGGCTGCTGATATTACCGTTGATTACTCGACGATAGCAACCGGTCTTATGAGTCAGGCGTCTACCGCTATCACTGCCGCTTTGCCTGTCCTTGGCGCTATTCTGGGCATTGTTCTGGGCGTCAAGCTGTTTAAAAAGTTTTCCAAGTAGTACCAGCGGCCTCCCCGCTTTGCGGGGGGGGCCGTTCCACTCTCCAGGGGTCTATTTTGAAAAAATCTCTCGTGTCCATAGCTCTCTGTATCGTTCTCGCTTTCGGTGGAACTGCAAACGCTTTTGTTCCTGCGGTTATTCCGCTTATTGCTATTGCTGCTGCAATGCTTATATCTGATGCTGGTCTTGTCTATATGGTCATGACTACTTCTGACGCGACTTCACATATTGTCGATGCGCAAGGCGGCATCCATCGTAAGAGTGAAGCGCAGTGGATTGATCTTACTAAAGATACGCCTTTGCCCCTCCCCGAGATTAAAAAACAACCTATTACTGCCAATATGCCTTTTGATAAAGCTCTTATATTGTCTGAGAAAAAGGATTCATCTGGTAATTCTCTTTATCCACTTATGTACTCTGCGCTGCATAAAAACACTGCTCCGCAAGTCACTGATTTGTCGTCTAGCGATTATGCAGCAATCGAGGCTTTGCGTGTTGGTGGTCTGGTAAAAGCTGGCGATCTTTGGTCTGGTACTGTTTCAACTCGCTCAACTCAAAATGTAGAGCTTGCCTATTACAAGGGCGCGTTTCTTTGGGATGGGAGCCCGTATACTAATGCGTCTACTAACACTTGGGCTTGTGCGTATTACGAAAATATCGACCGTGCTAAATATATGCGGGTTGTGCTCACTGGCTCATTAGGTTCTCTGCCTCCGCCTAATTACGTCCCTAAAACACCTGCGGAGGCCGTTTCGTCGTTGTCCCCTGACTCTGAGCATATTACTAATCCTGCTTATCAGGCGGAACTTGATAAAATGTTTCAGGACCCTGGCTACGTTCCGGCTTTTACCGATGATATGGGCCTTCCTTATGCACCCCCTCCTGGTATCCCCTCTCAAGCTCAATTGCAGGATGCTGTTGATAAGTATAACCGTCAACAAGCTCTTAATGAGTCCCGCGATGGTGTTAAGGCCGCGCAGTCCGGCGCTGTCTCCGCCGCTCAAGGTGCCGCTGATGCTGCCCACGCTGCCGCACAACAGGCCGCTGCCGCCTCTGCTGCTAATCCTGGCGATTCCGGCCTTGCCTATGCTGCGGCTCAAGCTGCTGCCGGTGCTGCTGCTGCTGACGCTGCCCTTGCTCAAGCTAAAGCTGATCAGGCTAGGGGGGATAACGCCTTTACAAATATGTCTTCGTTAGCTTCCGACGATCGTCCTGTTTCCGCGTCTTCTGATGGCGGGACTGCTGACGGGCTCGGCTCCCTGCTCCTGTCTCGTTTGCGTTCTACAGGTGCATTGCTTGCGTCTCATGCCCCTATATCGTACTTGTCCGGCATTGTCGATGCTATTCAATCCCTGGTCGCTGATCCTGTCGCACCGTCCATGGATTTGCCTCTTGGTTTCTTCGGTTCTGTTCATATATCCGCCTCCTGGTTTGACCCTCTCGCTTCTCTCACTCGTTTTTTTAGTTGGTTGCTGTTTATCCTGTCCGCCGCTTGGTCTTTTAAGGGCTATTGGCATCGGAGTTAATATGTCCTGGTCGTGGTTTGCTGATAACATAACTGTCATTTATCATAATATTGCTGGATACGTTTTCCAGTTGGCTTCGTTGCTTGTCAATACTGTCTTCGACGGTGTTGACGCCTTGGTTTTGTCTCTGCCTTCCGGCCCTCTGTTTTTCATCCCCTCTTTGCCGTCTAATACGCTTGGTGTCATCAACTCCCTTAACTACTTCTTTGACGTATCCCGTATGGCTGTTTCTCTCGGTGTCGTGATCGGCGCCCATTTGTCGTTGATGGTTGTCGTCGCTGTCCTTCGGTTCTTCCAGGTGATGAAATGATTGAAGTTCAGCAGGGTACACCGGGAAGCGGTAAAAGTGCTGTTGCGGTCGCTAGGGCTATAAAACACCTTCGTTTCGGCGGCGTTGTGGCAGCCAATTTCAGCCTCATTGATGGGTGGGCTGATGCTGTCGCCCGACGTCACTGGCGTTCGTATTTGTCCGATGATTTCCGGCACAAACTGGCGGCGTCTCTCTGGCCTCGCTTCCATCGGGTTGATTCCCTGGCCGCCATTCGCTCTATAGACCCTCGCGCTTCCGCTGTCGGTTCATATGCCGATAATGGCGGCTATTCGGAGGGTTCCGGCCTACTTATCCTTGATGAATGCCAGTTGGTTTTTAACTCTAGACGGTGGGAGAAAAACTTTGATTGGATTGAATTCTTTACTCAGCATCGTAAACTTGGTTGGAATGTGATTTTGATTGCTCACACAATAGAAATGATTGACAGTCAGATTAGACCTCTCGCGGAGTATGAGAGCCGTTTTAGGAATCTCCAGAAAGTCCGCTTTCCCGTCCTCGGTTTCCCCCTCTCCCCGTTCCCCCTGTTCCTGGTTATCCGTCGATATGCTGGCCTTGGTGCCGGTGCGTCTGTCATAGCCGACAAGGACTTGTTTCCTCTGCCGCTTTGGGCCGCTCGCCTATATGATTCGTTGCATGTATTCTCTGCCGATACCTGGGGCCGGGATTCCTCCCCTTCTCTCTGCGGTTCCCCCCCATGTCCTCCCGTTCCAAACCTGCCGCCTGTCCGCCCACGTTTGAGCGCGTCCGCTCCCGATTGCCTGTGGTCTGCTGCCGCCCGTTCCGGTCTGTAGCTTCTCTGTGTCGGTCTTTGCCCCTGCGTGCGAAGCACAAACAACCGCCTCAAGGCTTTTGACGTAAAGGCCTATCCCCCTATCCCTGTCTGCTCGCGGTTGCTACCCCCGCATGTTGCCTATTCCCTGGCATCGTGTCCTAAATACACAGCGCCTTTAAGGTTTTGGGCCTCCGTCAATCCCTTTGCTCTTTCTCTTTCTTTCTCCTCTTGCCATTATCATTGCGATTCCGATTGTCGCTATTCCCATTAGTGATGTGATTACTATGATTGTTTCTACCATTTCCATGTTTGTTTCCCCCCTTTTCTCTCCCCCCTCTTTTATCACTAAAGCCGATTGTGAGCAAAAAATAATGTTTTGTGCTCGCCATAAATATAGCTTATGGGACATTTTGCTGTAGTGAAATTACCAAAGGAGATCTTATGTCAAAGTCTGCAATCGCCCTTTCTTCAAGGGAAAACTCTACGATAGCCCTTAAATACGATTACAAATATTGCCCTTCCTGTGGATCTGTTTTTTTGTCACCAATCGGCGTAACTGTTGAGCTGTATGAACCGGAATTAGGTTTTGCCGGCGATCTCTCCAGGCACTACGACTATTCGGACGATGTGACCTGTCTCCGACTGCTCTGCGATTGCTGTTACGAAAAAGGTATTTTTTTGCAATCGAGCGGCGCCGGGCCAGGCGCAAGCGAGTACGCAAAAAATAGGTTTTGGTGTTCAGCATACTGCACGCTAGTCTCATTTTTGATACTTTCACTCTCAACCCGCATGAATACTGTCTTTAAAAATGACCTTTTTCGGGAAGTGTCAGACAGTAAAAAGCTAACTAACTGTAATTGCTAACCTAATACAAAATAATGTCAGACAGTATATAGGAGAAATCATGTCAAAACGTCGCATCCCGATTGACAAGGAACTTGGCCAGCGGATCACTATCCGCCTGGACCGGCCCAGTCACGCCCAGCTGCAGGAATATGCCGCCAGTGAGGGTTTTACTTGTCCGGCACCTGGTCTAGCGCTTTCTGGACAATCTGCGCCGGTTTAAATCAATCCCTTGAAAGGAATCTCCGCATGAGCGCACATGACCAGGCATTAACGCCGTTATCTATCGACATAGAAAATGTGATTTGTGACAAGAACCGTCTATTTAACCCGCTTCACAAGGATTTCATACTCGATTACAAAGTTCAGGCCGCTCGTGATGGTTACGTGCTTCTGACCATCGCCCTACCCGATGGCATGATAAAGGTCTTTGCATCGATGCTTGAGTCCATGTTCGGGTTCTTCTACTTCATGCACATCAAGTCAAAGAGTGCCAAAGCATCGTCTGCCGCTTTTGAACCAAGTGAGATTTTAAGGCGTGAGCAGCTCCACAATGATTTTCTGGAAAAGGTCTGTGTGCTGTTCGATGGCTTTGTCCAGGATGGTTACTCAGGCAAAGAATCCGTCCGGCTCACAATTTGGCCATGAAAGAGCAAAATCACCCTTGGGCATGCTGCTACGACACCATTATGCGCCTTCTTCGTTCCACAGGGCGAGTTCGGAAGAATTACAAGGCCAAGCTCAATATGTCGAATTTATCACAATGAATCTTGGTGAATAACATTGATATCAATTGAATCAATATGACGCATGGCTGTCCAAGACAGCAAAATATTTACCGTGGATGCTAATGATACAAATTGATGCTGATCGGAAATATTTGACATTTCATAATACTATATATAAAATATTGATCGCGTTTAATACTGTTTGACGACAAGGGAAATTGTATGGATAGGCGTGACAGCAATTCAGCACAAACAAACCAACGATTTATAAATGAAACGGATTTAGGGGGTGCCGAAGATCATGGTGTTGCAGATCTCTCTGATCTCCCGCTCTTTGGTGGCTTTGCTTCTTCGCCTTCAAAAATAGAAATCGCCAGCAAGGCCCAAAAATCAATTTCCAGGAACACCGTCGATTCATCGATAAGTCCACCCAGTCCCAAAAAATTGCGTAAGAGTGTCAAGGCACCAGAAAGCTCGGCTCTTAAGTCGTCTCCTCCCACCCAATCGGTTCCACAAATCAACGCCGGAAATAGATCATTAGTCATGGAACCTGTGCTGCTCTCTGTGACCGATCTGTGCAAAATGCTCAAGGTTTCCCGGTCCACTCTGATCAGGATGGAAAAGTCCGGCCTGGTCCCTGGACGTCTTGTTCTGGGAGGTTCGGTACGTTATCATCTTGAAACCATCAGGAATTGGCTGCAAGATCTTGCCAAACTCAATTCCTGATCTTTTCTATTAAAGATAGATATGTAATTAAACTTGCTTTTTTAAGTGACTCCCGATAATGTATCAGAGTTTAGACTATCAAGATTGATGAGGAGCCTCCTTAGGTATGAGTAAAGAAGAAGCCATAGAAGTTGAAGGTACGGTTATTGAGCCTTTGCCCAATGCCATGTTCCGCGTTAAACTGGAAAATGATCATGTTGTATTGGCTCATATATCTGGGAAAATGCGTAAGTATTTTATCAAGATCCTTCCTGGCGACAAAGTCACGGTCGAGCTTTCCCCCTATGACCTGAGCCGCGGACGTATCACGTATCGCGCCAAATAATTTTCATTTATGGAAAGCTTGAAAACGGGCCCGTCTCTTCATGGTGGGCTTGTTGCTTTTCAAATCCCTATTTAGTGAGGATCTAATGTATAGCGTAGCAGACTTGAAAAAAGGGCTTAAAATCACCCTGGATGGTGACCCGTATCTGGTCATTGCCTTTGATTTTACTAAACCTGGCAAGGGCCAGGCTCTTTATCGCACCAAGATGCGCAATATGATCAACGGCACGATCCTTGACAGAACCTACCGTTCCGGCGAAACCTTTGAGCCAGCCAGTCTTGATGAGCGCCAGATGGAGTATCTCTACAAAGAAGGCAGCCATTACCATTTTATGGACCAACAGACCTACGAACAGGTGATCATGGAGGAGGAAACCCTTGGTGATTCAAAAAACTACCTGCTTGAGAATTTAAAGGTTGATGTCCTGCTTTTTGGTGAAAAGGCCATTGGGGTCACACTTCCCAATTTTGTAAACCTGAGGGTCATTCAGACCGATCCCTGGGCCAAGGGCGACACCAGTGGTAACGACTCCAAGCCTGCCACGGTCGAGACCGGTTACGTCCTGCGTGTACCGCCTTTTATCGAGGAGGGAGAATTGATCACCATCGACACACGAACCGGTGACTACTCCACGCGTGTTAAAGGATAGATTTAAACCACATCTTTTAAGTAACTGATTTACAAGACATAGCCCGCCTAGTGTGGGCTTTTTATTTTGTTTTGTTTATGGAGTAAATATTGTCTTCAACGCATCTCACAAATCTTCACTTACGAGCCAAGATCATGCGGGCTGTTAGATCTTTTTTCGATAGCTGCGGATTTCTGGAGGTGGAAACACCTTTGCGGATTCCCGCTAATGCCCCTGAAGAACACATCGATCCTTACATGTCCGAAGCATGGTTTCTGCAAACCTCGCCGGAAATGTGCATGAAAAGGCTTCTAAGTCGTGGCTATGGCAATATTTATCAAATCTGTCATTGTTGGCGGAGCAGCGAGCGTGGTTCCAAGCATCTGCCCGAGTTCACCATGCTGGAGTGGTACCGGACAACGGGTGATTATCGTGATTTGATGGCGGATTGTGAAGGGTTGTTAAAATGGCTTGCCTGCGGCGACTGGGTCGAAACAGGAAAAGGGTTTTCAAATAATATTCTTGCCGCCTTTGGCAATACTGCTGAACAGATCACGGTTGAAGAAGCCTTTGGTCGTTACGCATCAATGGGGATGCAGGCAGCCGTGCGCGAAGGTGTTTTCGACGAAATCATGGTAACTCTGATCGAACCGTCCCTGCCGCGGAACAGGCCGGTGATACTGAAGGACTATCCTGCCGAAATGGCTGCTCTTGCCCGTCTCAAAGAGGATAATCCTGCAATTGCCGAAAGGTTTGAGCTGTACGTGAATGGCCTGGAGCTTGCCAACGGCTTCAGTGAACTGATAGATCCGTCAGAACAGCTCGAACGTTTTATAGAAGCCAATTACAGGCGCAATCAGGCAGGATCTTCCCCCCTACCCCTCCCAGAACCGTTTCTTGTTGATCTGGCTTCCATGCAACCGGCTGCTGGCATTGCGCTCGGTGTTGACCGCCTGGTAATGCTTTTGTGCGGCGCCGAACGAATCGACGACGTGGTCAGCTTCACTCCGGAAGAGTTGTAACCACATCTCGGTAGGCAATCCGCTCGCCAAGATAATTGGTCAAGTATAAAGTATCCCCATCCCTTTCAACCGCATCCGGAAGTAGCGGCACCTTGCCTTTCCCGCCAGGCAGGTCAATAACATAGTTGGGTACTGCCATTCCTGATGAAAACCCCCTTAATGCTCTGATGATCTCCAACCCGGTAGATACTGGCGTGCGAAAATGTGCTGTACCTCTTACAAGATCCATTTGATGTAAATAATATGGCCTTACCCGAATCTCCAGCAAACGGGTCATCAGGCAGCGCATGGTTTCGATATTGTCATTCACACCACGCAGAAGGACAGTCTGGTTGCCCAAAGGTATTCCCGAATCAGCCAAAAGAGCGCATGCTCGGGTCGATTCAGGCGTGATTTCGTTGGGATGATTGAAATGCGTGTTGATGAATACAGGATGGAATTGCTTGAGCATGCCGCACAATTCAGTAGATACCCGTTCCGGAAGGGTTACGGGGACACGAGTTCCGATGCGGATGACGGCAACATGATTGATTGCCCGCAGCTTGCTGAGCACATGATGCAATGAGGTATCATCCAGCATGAGCGGGTCACCGCCGGACAGGACCACATCCCGAATGGCCGGGTTGGCTCCGATGTAGGCCAAGGCTGAATCCAGAGCTGCGCGGCTGAGCGGCGCGTCTCCTGCACCCACATGGCGTTTGCGCATACAAAACCGACAGTATACCGGACAGCAATTCGAAACCAGCAGTACTGCACGATCCGGATAGCGATGGATCAGGCCAGGCACCGGGCTGAGCGAGGTTTCGGCCAATGGATCGGATGATTGGATGTCATCGTGGAGTTCACTAATATCAGGGATGCACTGCTTCCAGATTGCATCGCCAGGCTGGCGGATCAATTTTGCATAAGATATTGAAACTCTGGCCGGATATACCTCGATTACAGATGACAAATTTTCCTTATCGTGTCTATTTGTCATCAAATCCGGAATAGATATTGACTTGCATGTTATGTATCGCATAAGGTTTTAGATGTTATCCTTGACTATGTGGGCTCAACATTATAGGTTTTGAAATTGACTTGTAACTTAATGGATTATATGAAATATAAAATCTCATTGCACTTAACAATCCGCATCAAAATTGGAAATCATGTATACTAAATATTTCGGCTTCAACGAAAAACCATTTACCCTGACTCCCAATCCCCGCTTTATCTTTCTCAGCCAAAACCACAAGGAAGCCTTTGCTCACCTTTTGTACGGTATTAACAATCACTACGGCTTCATAGAGCTGACCGGCGAGGTTGGAACCGGAAAAACAACAGTATTGCGCACCTTGATGGAGCAGCTCCATGAAGATAGCTATCGCACGGCACTGATCTTCAATCCCTGTTTGACCGGTGTCGAACTTCTGCGCAGCATCAATCAGGAATTCGGTATTGCAGCGAACGGTGAATATGTCAACGAGCTGCTGGCCGAATTGAACCGCTTTCTTTTATCCGAGAATGCCGATGGCAGGACCGTGGTGCTTGTTATTGATGAAGCACAGAATCTGCAGCCGGATGTATTGGAACAGATCAGGCTCATCTCCAACCTGGAAACCGAAAATGATAAACTGATCCAGATTATCCTGGCAGGCCAACCGGAACTGGATGTCCTGCTTGAACGTCCGGATTTGCGGCAGCTCAATCAGCGGATCGCAGTCCGCTATAGACTCAGGTCCATGAGCATGAATGAGACCCAAACCTATATCAGGCACCGCATGGAGGTCGCCGGTGAAACAGGTGGCGTTTCCTTCAGCCGCAACGCCATTAAATGGATCTATTTATACACCCGCGGCGTCCCCCGCATGATCAACATCCTCTGTGACCGGTCACTCCTGGTCGCCTATGGCGATGAGCGTCGTCGAATAAGCTTTGGCATTGTTGCCCGCGCCATCAGAGAGATACTCAACCAGCCCCAAAGCCGCTTGTTGGCTCGCGTTGTAAAATACCTTGCCGCTGTTTCCCTGTTGGTTCTGCTGTTGCTGGGTACAGTCAGCTGGTTCAAGCTGCGTTCTCACGAGCCGCAGCACAACGCGGCAGCAAGCGCCGTAAAAGTTGGCACGGCAAGCGGAGCCCCCCTATCGGCAACAGCCATCGGCCCAACCAAATCAGAAGCTTCGTTCCGGCCAACATTGGAAAAAGATATAATCTCGCACGTTCAAAACGACACACATATCCAGGCCTTTAACGCAATCACGCGAACCTGGGAGAAAAACCCCATCAGGATATTCAACATCCAATTAACTATTCCTGGCATGTTCGCACGCCTTGCGGCAAAAAGGAATCTGAGAGTCACCATGTTTCATGGCACCCTAGATCGCGCACTTAGTTTTGATTTGCCTTTTCTGGTCGTTACTAAGGTCAGGGGGACAATGGGTAAATATTGTTATGCCGTCACCTCTACCAAGGGCGACAATGTTTCCATTTCTCCACCCCTGTTGGGCAGCAGCATAATCAGCAAGAACGATCTGGCCGCACTTGCTGACGGTACATTTTACCTTGTATGGCAAAATCCCTGGAAAATCCCCGACAAAATCTCATCTGGTGACAAGCTGTATGAAATAAAAAAGTTACAAGGACAACTCAAACAAGCCGGTTTTTACCATGAGGCCATAGACGGTGCTTACAACAGTGCAACTATCAAAGCAGTCACTGATTTTCAACAGACAGTGGGGATAACGGTGAATGACTCTGTCGGAGCACTGACTCTGGCGGCCCTTTCCAAATACGACGCATCTCTCACTACACCAACCCTACTCAGAAACTGAAACGGACATTTCCATGAGCTCTATCCTCAAAGCCCTAAAAAAACTGGAAAATGACAATACAAACCGCAAACCCGGTTCTTTCAAGGTCGACGCGGAAATTCTGCGCGATGGTGTACCGCATCATTTCCCCCTCATTGGCACCTCCTTAATTGCGGCGTTTCTGTTCATATGCGGAGCCGGTGCCACTTATTTCTACCTGAGGCCGGTCAATGCAAACAAGCAACAAGCGGAATCGCCTTCAACTCCGGCCTTCAATCAACCCGGCAAATCAACGTCACAAACACCCGTAGATGTTGTAGTTAAGGTAGATAAACAGGTTGACCGCACAGAATCCGCATCCTTTGAGAAATCTGATGCTCAATCCCGGCCACAGGTAAGGTCCGCTGCAATCGTTCCAGCACCTGCCCCAAAAAACCATGACAGCTTAATGGACCCAAAGGCTCACTCTGTAAAAACCGTGGAGCCGGTCAACCCGGATTCCAAGCCCATAAAGGCCGTGGCAACTGAAGCCAAACTACAGCATGAGCCCGATCTGGTGCCGCTTCTCAAGGTGAATGGCATTGCGTTTCAGGCCAGGAATGAGGATAGCATGGCGGTGGTCAATGGTGTCACTGTTTCCAATGGTTCTCTTATAGCTGGCGCAAAGGTAGAGAGTATCCTGCAGGATCGGGTTCAGTTTAGTTATAAAGGCGAGAAATTTGACGTAGTAATGGGCAAATCGAATAGATAACAAAGGCTATTTGACAATAACCCTGACAAACCTGGCCAAATAATCTATTCCTGACCATACGGTCAGTAAAGTCGCTATCCAGAGAAAAAACATCCCGACATTATGCATGTTGACATGCAGCCACGGAAGATCGATCCCAAAAAACCAGTTATAATTGTAATGCAATAACAAACCGATGATGGCGACGATCTGAAAGATAGTTTTGAACTTTCCAAGGTCGCTGGCCTGAATGACGATCCCCTCGCTTGATGCAATTCCACGCAATCCGGTAATTATGATTTCCCGGCCCAGAATCAGCAATACCATCCAAGCCGGAACCCGACCGAATGGCAGTATCATGATCAGTGCCGCCATTACGATCAACTTGTCTGCGATCGGATCCAAAAATTTTCCAAATACCGTGACGATTCCCATGCGTCTGGCAAGATATCCGTCAAGCCAGTCGGTAATTGAAGCCAGGGAAAAAACTGCCGC
Organism: Geobacter sp.; assembly: GCA_003574895.1. Taxonomy (GTDB): domain Bacteria; phylum Desulfobacterota; class Desulfuromonadia; order Geobacterales; family Pseudopelobacteraceae; genus JACPFJ01. Next base: position 468,374 of record PJFB01000001.1, on the reverse strand, counting down.
AGCCCAAAATCCGGCGGATTGTGAGGGGGACATTAGTAAGGCTGCCAACAATGGAATTGCCGCAATTCTCATCATGGTGAGAATGTTGGGCAGATTCAGAATGGGGTGACCAGCGCGAATAGCGAACATAACTTTAGTTTGCCTGGTATGATTGCATGTACGACAGTACACGGTTTACATAGTTTTGTGTTTCGGTATAGGGAGGAATGCCGCCGAACTTGGCCACTTTGTTGAGACCGGCGTTGTAGGCCGCCAAGGCCAGGGATACGTCGCCACGGAAGGTATCCAAGAGGAATCGCAGGTATTTGACGCCACCTTCGACATTATCCTTTGGATCAAAACTGTTGCTGACTTTTAGCGAGCGGGCCGTACCGGGCATAAGCTGCATCAGGCCGCTGGCACCGGCGCGCGAAACCGCTCTGGGGTTGTATCCTGATTCCGCCTGGATAACCGCCTTGATCAGAGAAGGACTGACGCCGTATTTATCTGAACAGGTCTTGATGATGCTTTCGTATTCAGCTGGATTGGCTGCGGCAGAGAACTGGAGTTTAGTTCGTAACTGCCTGTCTTTCTTGAGATCCCTCATAAAGATCTTGAAACGTTTGTCAGTAGGGGCATCGGTAAAGTGTATAATGCCTTCCGAATCCTCGTAACGATAGATATCGGCGCCTGCCTGGAGATTCTGGGTCAAAACCACCAGGCCAGCCATTATCAATATTCGGATTTTGTTGTTGCGCGTCTTTTTTAAGCACATGGTTTTCAATAATCGCAAAACGCCGTGTTTTGTCAAGCTTAATCATCCGTCAGGCATGGTTGCGGTCAAAATTATCCAGTTTGAAATTGACTTTTAACAGTCCTTGTTTTACAAAAGATTCCTTGTTCAAGGAGGTATGCGCTTGAGTGAACAAAAAATAACCTATAAAGATGCAGGGGTTGATATCGAGGCTGGCAACAGCTTTGTCAACATGATCAAACCGTTGGTCAAATCGACTTTCAGGCCCGGAGTGATGACCGATATAGGCGGTTTTGGTGGTCTTTTTTCCTTGAATACCACCAAATACCAGAATCCGGTGCTTGTCTCGGGTACCGACGGTGTTGGCACCAAGCTCAAGATCGCATTCATGACAGATCGTCATGATACTGTGGGGATCGACCTGGTTGCCATGTGTGTTAACGATATTGTGGTACAAGGCGCTGAACCACTATTTTTCCTTGATTACCTGGCAACCGGCAAGCTTCTTCCCGAAAAAGCCGCCTCGATTGTCAAAGGGATTGCAGAAGGGTGCAGGCAAGCTGGTTGTGCCCTGATCGGCGGCGAAACCGCCGAGATGCCGGGTTTCTATGCCGATGGCGAGTACGATGTAGCCGGTTTTGCCGTTGGCGTGGTTGAACGGGACAAAATCATTGATGGCTCAAGTATTGCGGTCGGCAATCGCCTGATCGGCATTGCCTCCAGCGGCCTGCACAGTAATGGCTACTCATTGGCACGCAAACTCATCTTCGAGCAGTTGGGGCTCTCGATCGACTCGGAATTACCTGGAACCGGCAAAACTGTTGGTGATGTCTTGCTGACACCTACCAGGATTTACATCCGTGCAATGATGAACCTGCTCAAGGATTTCAGGATCAACGGCATTGCCCATATCACCGGAGGCGGTCTGATTGAAAACATCCCCCGCATCCTGCCTCGCGGTTGTCGAGCCACCATACAGCTAAACAGTTGGGAGCGTCCGGCTTTATTCGACATCCTGCGCGATGCAGGCAATGTTGAGCGTAATGAAATGTACCGGACCTTCAATATGGGTATCGGGATGGTTCTGGCTGTGGCTGAAGAGGAAGCCGAGGATATGCTCTATCGTCTGAACGGTCTTGATGAAAAAGCTTGGATCATCGGAGAAATAACCACGTGCCCCGATGGATGTGAATGCGTCGAACTGGTGGAGGGGTAATGGAAAACAAACCGCCCATCGCTCTTGGGGTACTTGTTTCCGGTAACGGTTCCAACCTGCAGGCAATCATAGACAGGATCGAAACAGGTGCACTCAATGCCAGAGTAGCCTGTGTGATCAGCAACAATCCTGATGCATATGCTCTCAAAAGAGCTGCCAGGCACAACATTCCAGTGGTAATTCACGAAAACAGTCGCTTTTCAAGTCGCAAGGAGTACGATGCCGCATTGGTCCAAATTCTTCAGGACCAGGGGGTCGAGTTGGTTGTTCTGGCCGGATTCATGCGGATACTGTCTGAGGTTATGGTTTCGGCTTTTCCTAATGCCATCCTTAACATACACCCTGCCTTGCTGCCGGCCTTTCCGGGCCTGCATGCCCAAAAACAAGCGCTGGATTACGGTGTCAGGTATACTGGATGTACCGTGCATATTGTAGACTGCGGTACCGATACCGGACCGATCATTTTACAGGCAGTTGTACCGGTTGATCAGGACGATACCGAACAATCGCTGTCCGAGCGCATTCAAAGGGAGGAACACCGCACCTTCCCTGAAGCTATCAGGCTCTTCTCTGAGGGCAGGATCACCGTTGAAGGCCGGCGGGTCCACATTTTGCCATAAATTTGCTTGACACCATGCCTGAAATGGTGGTAGTTATTTTACTTTATTCCACTCAATCTCGTATTCAAAGTTTTATGGAGGTGCAGTTTGGCTCATCACAAATCAGCAATTAAAAGGATAAAACAGAATGCGAAGAGAAACGCCCGTAACCGGCATGTCTCATCGACTCTGAAAACCCATATCAAGCGTGTCCGCGAGGCAGTTGCGGCAAAGAACAAGGAAGCCGCCACAGCCGCCTTGAATGCAGCGATCCCAGTCATCGACGTCTCCGCTTCCAAGGGTGTTATCCATAGTTCAAATGCATCAAGAAACGTGTCTCGACTGACCAAACTCGTAAATACCCTCGGTTAAGACAATTCAGAACAAAACAATTTTAAGGGAGCAATCGCCATGCGGTTGCCCCCTTTTTTCGTTTCTTTGTTTACCATTCAAGACAATAGGTTGCTACTTTGTGGTAACCATCTGCGAACCAACACCTTATTCAGCGCACCCCACCCGAACAGATCATTACTACCAGTGCATGCATCAAAGTATAAGGATGCCCGCCAGTTTTGGATGCGACGTCGCACTGGTAGAGCTCGGTAAAAAGCCGTCTCAGTTCATTCCGATCAAAGTTTCGCGCCTGCTGCATCATCTCTCCCAGAAAGAAAGGGATAATACCGACCTCTTTGCTGATTTCCGCTTGTGGAGCCTTGCGATCCAGCATCTCCCTGATGCGCCACAATTGACGGAAATGCCTACTTAAAGCGCCAATCATCTGGAAGGTTTCCTCGCCATTAAGGAAGAGTGTGTCGAGGCATCTCAAAGCATTCTGCAGATCCCTGACCCCAAGGTAGCGGGCAAGTTCAAATGCCGTAAACGCCTTTGAACTGCTGGCAACAGCGCGCACATCATCGATACAAACCCTTTTCCTCTCGCCGGCATACGCGACCAACTTTTCCACCTGCGATGACAATTCCTGAAGATTGTTACCAATGAAAAAAGTTAAAAGATCTGCCGCTGCCGGCTCGATTGTACCGCCGTGAATCGCGATCTCCCCTTGAATGAAACCATTCAGCTTATTGTCGTAAAGCCGCTTGAATTCGACAAGTGCACTATGTTTTTTAAGTTCAAGAAAAAATTTTTTGCGTTGATCGATTTTGGTGCCGGTGAGTATCAGGCAAGTGGTTTCAGCCGGGTTCTGGATATAACCGAGCATGACATCGAGGGCTTCGGCTTTAAGCGCCTCTGCTCGTTTTACCAGAACCGCCCGTCGGTCCGAGAACATGGGAAGGGTCAAGGCAGCGTCGACAATATCCATCCCTTTGGACTCATTGCCATAGAATACGTTGAGATTGAAATCTTTGAGTGACGGGTCGATTGACCGATCCAGCAGCATGTTTGCCGCCCGGTCAACCAGGAACGACTCTTCGCCGTAAAGATAACTGATGACAGGGATCTTTCCCTTTTGTATGGATGTTTCGAATTCCTGGGCAGTCATAATCAGTATGATTGCTCCACTGCCGTGAGAAATCTCTGGGCAAGCAGGCGTGATGCGGCGGCCAGGGCAGCCTCTTCTGCAGACCGTTGCAGCGCGAGGTTGTTGTTTGCCGGATAATCCTGAGAGGCCGCAACAGAACCCTTCCAAAGCGTAGAGCCCGTATCCTTGCGTTGTATTTCAAGCTCCACATCAATGGTCAAACGGTATTCCCTGACTTGGTCAATGGCGGTATAGGATATGGCTTGGTTTGAGTATGATCGCAACTTGCCGCTGATACGGAGATCAGCTCCCGCCTCATTGCCGGCACTCAATAGACCTCGCATGGCGTGGCATTCATCGAGCAAGGCGCGACGGATCACGGTTTGGGCGGTGGAACTGATGGATTCGTTGGCGATAAAACCTACCCAAACGGTCTGGCCGGGCGCCAGGGTGTTATTGGCTGATCCGGCCAGACGGTAGCCGCAGCCCAACTGGACCAGAAGAACAATGGCACATGGGATGAGTCCCCATGTGCGGAAACCAATTCTGTGGAAGATCCTATGGCAAAAAACAGGCATGTCTACCCTATCCAACCACGATATTTACCAGTTTGTCTGGCACGCAGATGACTTTGCGCACCTGTTTGCCATCGGTAAATGGCAACACCTTTTCATCCACCAGCGCCATGGATTTCAGGATATCCTCAGAAGTTCCGGCCGGCACTGTGATCTTGGAGCGCAGCTTGCCGTTGACCTGCACAACAATCAGCCGTTCCTCGTCCACCACCGCTTCCTGGTCGTATGCTGGCCAAGGGGTGTCCGACAATGGCGTACTGTGTCCCATCCTCTGCCAGAGTTCCTCGGTTATATGCGGCACAAAAGGAGCCAGCAGTTGCACCATGCTTTCCAGAGCCTCCCGGATTACGGCACCATATTGAGGGGTAGCAAGCTCAGTGGCCTGGAGCACGTTCAACAGTTCCATCACGGCTGCAATGGCGGTATTGAAATGGAACCGCTCCTCGATATCCTCCGTTACCTTTTTTATAGTCTTATGGACGGCACGGCGCAACGTACGTTCTTCTTGTGTAAGCGAAGACGGATCCATGACTTTGGCATTATTGATCAGATCGAGCCGGTCATGGACCAGCTTCCAGACCCGGTTAAGAAAACGGAATGATCCGTCCACCCCCTGGTCGCTCCAGTCCAGATCCTTCTCGGGCGGTGCGGCAAAGAGCGAGAACAAGCGGGCCGTATCGGCACCGTAACGATCTATAAGGGCATTGGGATCAACCACGTTGCCCTTTGACTTGCTCATCTTAGCACCATCCTTGATGACCATACCCTGGGTCAGCAGGTTGGAAAACGGCTCGTCACAACTGATATAGCCCAAGTCGCGCAGAACCTTGGTAAAGAACCTGGCATAGAGCAGGTGGAGGACCGCGTGTTCTATGCCGCCGATGTACTGGTCCACCGACATCCAGTAGTCAACCCGCTGACGATCCAGGGGGGTGTCCTTGACGTCGGGGCAGCAGTACCTGAGGAAATACCAGGACGATTGAACAAAGGTGTCCATGGTGTCTGCTTCGCGGCGTGCCGGTTGCCCGCACAAGGGGCAGGTACAGTTGATGAAGGCGTCGAGTTTTGCCAGTGGACTGCCCCCTTCTCCTGTAAATTCGACATCCATAGGCAGTTTGACCGGCAGATCCTGATCCGGGACCGGTACGACCCCGCATGTATCACAGTAAATGATCGGAATGGGGTTGCCCCAATAGCGCTGCCTTGAAATGCCCCAATCCCGAAGGCGGAAATTGACTGTCTTGCGCCCTACCCCTTCGGCCTGCAGATAATCGGCAATGGCCTCCTTGGCGGCATCGCTCCCCATACCGTCGAATTTGCCGGAATTGACCAGGATGCCGGCATCGCAAAAAGCAGCCGTCATGGTTTCCGGGGCGATGGTTTTGTTCTCCGGCTGGATGACGACCTGGAGCGGCAGAGAATACTTTTTAGCAAATTCGAAATCCCGTTGGTCATGGGTTGGCACCGCCATGACAGCGCCGGTGCCGTAGTCCATCAGGACGAAGTTGGCCAGGTAAACCGGCATGCGCACCTTGGTGAGCGGATTGATGCAGTATGAGCCGGTAAAGACCCCTTCCTTCTCGAAATCCTCGGCAGTCCGCTTGATACGGTCGGTCTTCTTCACCTTTTCAATAAAGGCGTCAACCTCATCTTTTCTGTCCGGCTTGGTGAGTTTCTGGGCCATGGGATGTTCCGGGGCCAGAGACATGAAAGTGGCACCAAAGACCGTGTCCTGACGGGTTGTGAACACCCGGACCGCATCACCTGTCCCTTCGAGGGGGAAATCTATCTCGCAGCCATAACTTTTGCCGATCCAGTTACGCTGCATCACCAGAACCCGCTCTGGCCATCCGGTAAGACGGTAGGTCCAATCCAAAAGTTCCTCTGCGTAATCGGTTATACGGAAGAACCACTGGTCGAGTTCCTTCTGCTTCACCTCACTGTCGCAGCGCCAGCAGTTGCCGTCCTCTACCTGCTCATTGGCCAGTACGGTCTCGCATTTCGGGCACCAGTTGACAAAGGAGGTTTTCTTGTAGGCCAGCCCTTTTTCAAACATCTGCAGGAAAATTTTCTGTTCCCAACGGTAGTATTCAACGTCACACGTTGCCAGTTCGCGACCCCAGTCATAGGACAGCCCCATCTTCTTGAGTTGCCCGCGCATATAGTCGATGTTCTCGTAGGTCCATTTGGCAGGATGGCTCTTGTTCTGAATAGCCGCATTCTCTGCAGGCATCCCAAAGGCATCCCAGCCCATTGGATGCAGCACGTTGAAACCGCGCATCCGCTTGAATCTGCCTACCACGTCGCCGATAGAATAATTGCGTACATGCCCCATATGTATCCTGCCGGACGGATACGGAAACATCTCCAGCAGGTAATATTTCTGTTTGTCGGGATCTTCGGTCACCGCGAAGGTCTTGGCCTGTTCCCACTGCCCTTGCCATTTTTGTTCAATATCTTTGGGATTATACTTCTGTTCCACAGTCTGTTCCTTTCTCAAATGAATCTTATTTTCAAAATTTTAACAACTGGATCATTGCAATTGCGGCAATGGCGGCTGCCAGATTGATTCCTTCTGGTGGCAGCGCTCGCATGCCTTTGGGTCTTTCACACTGAACGCCATGCTGAAACCGTGGCATTTCCCACAGAACAGACCCTGGTCCATCTCTTTCATCTGCCAACGTTTATTGTTGTAACCAGATGCTATCACAGCATAGTGGCAATCGGTGCAATTGTAACCTTTTTCCTTGTGCACCTTGTGACTGAAATCCACATTGCCGGTATTGGCAGGTAATTCATAACGGATGATCTTCTGATTGGCGGCATGGCATTTCTGACAGTTGGCTTTAACCCCGAACGCGGTCTTGTCGTCGTGGCATCCACCGCACGATTTCCCGTCCTCCATCATTGCCATGGAGTTGCGTTTGTTGTCGGGACCGGGAATGTATGGGGACGGATGGCAATCACGGCAACTGTATGCGGCTACGTGTACCGTGTGACTGAATACAGCCGTGCCCGGATTGAAATTGATCTGTTTTATCGGGTGGCATCGACTGCAGGCATCCTTCACACCGAAGGCGGTCTTGCCATCGTGACAGGCTCCGCACGACTTGCCTTTCTCCATGTCGGCCATGCTCCAATGCCTGCGGTCCTTACCCGCAGCAAAGATACCGTTATGGCAATCAGTACATTTAAACAAGGTTACATGGCTTTTGTGGCTAAAAAAAGTCCTGCCGGTTTCCTTGGAGTCAAAAATCACATTTACCGTGGACATGTGGCATTTGTCGCAGTCTCCATTCACGCTGAAGGCGGTTTTGCCATCGTGGCAGGCGCCACAGGACGCGCCTTGTTTCATTTTGGACATGGGAAAACGTTTATTGCCAGGGCCGGCAGCATACAACCGGTTGTGGCAATCTTTGCAGGAAAATGCACCAAGATGGCGCTCATGACTGAAGCGGGCATCATCACTGAAACGGATCTCCTTGACCGGATGACATTTGCCGCAGTTCTGTTTTACGCCAAAGGCGGTTTTGCCATCGTGGCAGGCTCCGCACGATTTACCTTTTTCCATGTCAGCCATCGTAAATCGGGTTGCGGAAACACCGGTGCCAAAGATGGTGTTATGGCAGTCACTACAGCTAAAATTGCTTTTGTGCCTGACATGACTGAAATTGACGATTCCGGCATCCTTGATCCGAAAGGTTATGTCAGCCGGTGTGCCCGAGTGGCATTTATCGCAGTTTGCCGTTACTCCGAATGCGGTCTTGCCATCATGACAGGCGCCGCAGGACTTGCCCTTTTCCATTTGTGGCATGGTATAGCGCACACTGCGGGCGCCCCCGATAAAAACAGAACTATGGCAGTCTGAACACTTGAACAGCGCCGTATGGGACGGGTGGCTAAATATGGCATTAAACGCCTTGAACTTGATCAGATTCACATTCCTGTGACATTTCTGACAGTCGCCCTTCACCGAAAAGGCGGTCTTGCCATCGTGACAGGTGCCGCAAGATATGCCGTTCTCCATATCGCGCATGGTCGCATAGGTACGTCCCGGTCCTGCCACAAAAAGCTTGCTATGGCAGTCTGTGCAACCATAAGACAGGTCCAGGTGCAGCTTATGACTGAATACGGATTCGCCTGTCATGCTCACATCTTTCACTTGGTGGCATTTGCTGCAGTTTTTCTTGACCGAAAACGCTGTTGTGCCGTCATGACAGGCGCCACAGCCTTTACCTCGTTCCATTTGAGCCATGCTATAATGCTCGTTGTTTCTGCTGGTGCTGAACAGGGCGTTGTGGCAGTCAGTGCAGGTAAACGCCCCAAGGTGCTTGTCGTGACTGAAGATCAAGGTACCGAAATCCGGGACGGCAATGGGGACGTCACCAACCTGATGGCACCTGAGGCAATCTTTCAGCTGCGGGGTGCGGGGATTCGACTTGTTGTGACAGGCACCGCAGGATTTTCCCTGCTCCATATCTGCCATGGTGTAAACGGGGTTTTTCTTGAGGATGATATGAAATATCGAATTGTGGCAGCCTGAACAGTTATTCTCCAGTTTCTGGAGATGTTTTTCGTGATCAAACGGCACTCTCCCGGCATTTCGGGTAGTGAAGTAAAACAAATCCATTTTCTCTGCATGAAGACTCGCCACAGGAAACGTCAGAAGAGATGCCACAAGCAACAACACTATCCTGTACACGTTCATATCCCGCTCTCTCCGGTAATGCCATTAAGATAACTGTCAATGTGGATAATGGTCATGAAGATGGTCAAATAAAGGCGCCTTTGATCAGGATTTCCCTGACCACTTTCTGCAAAGGCACGACACGATCGACAAGACCAGTTGCCACCGCTTCCCTCGGCATGCCATAGACTATCGCAGTTTCATCGGATTCAGCAATAATGTAACCGCCCTGTTCCTTTACCGCCCTGATGCCCCTGCTGCCATCATTTCCCATGCCAGTGAGGATTACCGCGATCATCCTCTTCCGGTAAACTGCCGCACAGGATTCGAGCATTACATCCACTGAAGGGACATAACGGTCAGAGGATGTCGGTTCGACAGTTCTTGCTATTACCTTGCCTGCAACTGTTTCAAAAACAATATTCATCCCGCCGGGAGCGATCAATATTCTTCCGGGCAGGACAACATCCCCATCCTCAACCTCTTTGACTTCAAACTGTGACGAACGGTTCAGTCGTTCGGCAAAAGCACGGGTAAACCCGGATGGCATATGCTGGGAAACCACAACGGCAAATGGAAATTGTTTAGCAAACGATGAGAAAATATTTTGAAGCGCCGGCGGCCCACCGGTAGAGGCGCCAATAGCAACGATATCGATAGGGTGCTGGAACGTTTTCATCACACTGCCGTGCGGTTGCGGCGGCGTCTGCTGCTCTGCCGATTCCTTTTCAGCATTATGATTAAGACGTCGAATTCCCCCGGGTTTGAGATTAAGTACCTGAAGGATTTTACGCTGCAGGTCATCTTGAATCTTCAGCAATTCTGTTGATGCACTGCTCGTCGGTTTGGAGATAAAATCCAAAGCGCCGAGTTCGAGCGCTTTAAAGACCTTGTCGGCGCCGCTCAAGGCACTGATAACGATTACCGGGATAGAAAAACGGGACGTAAGTATGCGCAAAAGTGTAAACCCGTTCATTTTGGGCATCTCCAGATCCACTGTAACCAGATCCGGCTTGAGGGTGATTACTTTCTGAATTCCCTCCTCACCATTGCATGCATAGCCAATAATCTCTATCTGTTTCATCTCCTCCAGCATCTTGGAAATGGTCCGCCTGCTGTAGGCGGAATCATCGACTATAACTACCTTGATCTTCTTCATTGCAGCCATCCCGGAGCGATCCGTTCGGGCTTTTGATAGATCATGTCGTTTTTAAAATGCCGCAGGGTAAATAAAGTGGTGATATTCATCAGGGACTCGGAATGCCCCAGCAGCAAGAAACCACCGTCGAGAAGGGCGTTATGGAATGATTCAACCACCCGCTTCTTGGCAGCGATATCGAAGTAGATGATCACGTTGCGGCAGAAGATCAAATCCATCTTGCCGAGCATCACCATGCGATGGGTGTCGAACAGGTTCAGATGGCTGATGGTTACCAGCTCACGTATTTCATCGCTTACCTTTAGGCCGCCATCCTGCTCGTGGAAATAGCGTTTAAGATAATATTCGTCGGTAGCCCGGAAAGAGGACTTGCCATAGATACCCCGTCGTGCCTGTTGAAGAACCCGCTGGCTGATGTCGGTGCCGATGATCTCGATCTTCCACCCCCGCAACTCTTTGATGTCACGGAGCAGCATGGCGATGGTGAATGGTTCCTCGCCGGTGGAACAGCCGGCGCTCCAGATACGAAGGGAGAGATCGCCGCGAGCGAGTTTTGTTTTGATCAACTCGGGTATGATCTCATCGGTAAAGGCCTTCAATTGGTAGGATTCACGAAAGAAATAGGTCTCGTTGGTGGTGAGGATATCCATGATATCCATCAGTTCCTGTTCCCTGTTCCTGTTGTACTTGAGGAAATGGTGATAATCGAGGTAAGTGGGAAGATTAAGGACCGTCAGTCGGCGGGCGAGCCTTTTTTCCAGCAGGTATTTCGAGTCATCATCGAAATAGATCCCACAATGGCTGTAGATATTGTCCCGAAGGAGGTGAAACTCATCATCGGACATCGGATGTTCGGCAGCGGACATAAATATCATGCAACATCATCCAGCAGGTTTTGTATCTCTGCCTTGCGCGGATATTCCTTCTCCAGCTTCAGGGCTTCTGAAATGAGCAATCTCACGCGCTGGGAGCGGATATCGGCCAGTAACCCAGCCCAGTAATCGTAACACTGTCCGTCCTTCATTTCCCCGGCCCGCATCAGAACCGAAATGGCAAGCCTGGCAACCTCGTCATCCGGGTGCTGAAGCGCATCCTTAACCAACAGCAAGGCCTCTGGCGTACCCAGAGTTTTAAGCAACTCCAGACAAGTTAGCATCAGCAGGCCGTCTGCCTGCTGAAACACGTGCTGAACAGCGGCCAGTGTCTTATCCGGGGCAATCTTGGCAATACTTCTGAGTGCCGCACACTGTACCCAGTTGTCGTTGTCATTCAAGGCATGGGTCAGGGGGTCGAGCACCTCGGTACTACCAATCTCTGCCAGGGCAACCGCTGCGGCGATACGCACCTCAGGGCTTTCATCCACAAGTGCAATCAATAGCGTGCTGCGAGCCATGGAAAGATGCAGCTTGCCAATGGATGCAACCGCTGCCTGGCGAACATCGGCATTTTCATCTTTCACCATGAGCGCCAGACGTTCGCCGTCACCCAGTGTCGCATGCAGAATGGCCGCGTCGCGTCGTTGTTCCGGCCGCACTGAGCCTTCCAGCTGATACGCCACTTCCTGTATAACATTGCGATCTATCAGCGCCAGCATCTGGAGGCAGACAATTACGCCGTTCCTTATTTCAAAATCACCATCGTCCAACAGTTGGACTATGTCGCGGATACATCCGGTAAGACCAAGCTTACCAGCTGCTGTCACAGCAGCCAAGCGCACCTGTGGCGAGGGGTCATGCAGCGCTTCCGAGATCAAGGCACTGCCGGCGCGATATGACAGTTCTCCCAGCACCTTGCAAATTGCGGCACGGGCTGATTCGGCGACGTCCGGATATAACGTGATCAGAGCATGCATACCGCTGATACCGAAGCGCTTCAAGGAACTGAGGGCAATAATGGAAAGACGTTCACTGGCAAAAGCCGACAACAGCGTGGCAGCACTGCGCAAATCTCCAATAATGCCGAGGAATACAGTTATCGCCTCCGCCAGGACCGGTTCGTTGGCGTCAAAGGCATCCATCAGCGCGGTTACCATATCCGTGCCGGACATATGCCGTAACGATTCTTCCAGTCTGGCACGCTCCACTGCATTGGAACGCTGGTAAATACGGTACAGGGACTTGATGGCCGCACTGCGGCTGCTCTTCTGGCGGGATAGAATACCTTGCAGGAGAATGGGCTGTGTCGATTCGTCACCAATACTTCCCAGGCAGTCGTAAACTCCCTTGCACAGTATATCCTGGTCAACTAGTTTGATAATCTCGGCAGGAACCGGCTCATGGGAGGTGAGTTTGCCCAATGCCGCAAGGGCGCTAAACCTGAACAGTACGGAGTCGTTGGCAATTATGGCACTGATCAAGTCTGGCACCGCGCTGCTGTCTCCAATATCTCCCAAATGCTCCGCAGCTGCAGCGGCTACGTTCACATCCTGGTCATTCAAGGAGGAAAGGAGTGCCGGTACAAATTCAGTACTGCCGATTACACCCATCACGTCTATTACGTATTTGCGCACATCCTCATCTTCATCACGGGAGAGGCGGATAAGTGAAGTTGCCGCCCGGTAGCCGATCCTTACCGCAGCCTCGGCCGCGGAGTTCCTCAGTCCGGCATTATCCTGATTACGCAGGAGTTCCAGGAGAGCATCAATAGAATCCTCATCGGGTTCAGCGGCCACAAAGACATTGACGGCTTCCTTGCGAACCCGCCAACTCTCGTCACCCATGGTTGAAAAAAGCAGATCACGCGTTTCCCGGATCGGTCTTCCCTTCAAACCCTGTAGCGCCTCGCGTCGCGTTTCTTCATGTTTAGACCGCAAGGCCTTCTGTATTGTAGCCAGATTAGTCACCTGATTACCCCTGATGCAGAAAATTACAGCAATGTTCTATACGTTGCATTCAATTGTCATAGGCATTATCCGCGAAATCCGTCGAACCGAACAAGGCATCAATATCGAGAATCATAAAAACCCGATCTCCAGACAGGCAGACCCCAAGCAGATATTCGATTCCCACACCTTGGTCAACATCCGGAGGAGGCTTGATGTCCTTGGATGTAACCGTTATCACTTCCATCACATCATCTACCGCCATTGCCAGCACCTGATGTGCCAGGCAGATAATCAGCAACTTGCTATTCTTGCCGTTATCGATTGACGGCATGCCAAAGCGTTTTCTCAGGTCAATGACCGGAATCACGCTGCCTCGAAGATTGATGACACCTTCCAATGATTGCGATGACTGGGGAATGCTGGAAAGTTTCTGCGGTTGAATAATCTCCTTAATCCGCATGATATCAACGGCAAAAAGATTCTCTCCCAAGCTGAAACAGGCCAGCTGGATATTAATCAGTTCCTTTTTCATTGCCTGGGTATCGTTCTGCCGAAGTTAAGCAACCCTTCGATCACCTCGATGATCTTGGCAGATTTAAATGGTTTGGTGAGGTAAGCATTCGCCCCGCAGGCCGTTCCACGTTCCTGGTCGGCCTGGCTTTTCTTGGCGGTCAGCATGACAACCGGTATATCCGCTGTCAGCTGGTTTTGCCGTATCCTGGAGCAAATTTCAAAACCATCGATATCCGGGAGCATGATATCCAACAGGACCAGGTCAAAGCTCCTCTGTGCCAGCTTTTCCAAGGCATCCTTCCCATTGGCCGCTCCGGTGACCTCATATCCTTTTACCTGGAGCAGGATCGTCTCCAATTTAAGGAGGCTCTCTTCATCCTCGACTATGAGAATATGTTTCTTTTGCATAACGCCTCCGACTTAAAACAGATTTATATCTGTAATGGTTTCAAGATTCAACAGTATGATCATCCGGTTGTCGGCTCTTCCGATACCAGTAACAAAATCACGGTTGATGCCATCGAGAATGGCCGGCGCTGCTTCGATTTTGTCCGTGGTGATGCGAACGACCTGGATGACCTCGTCCACCAACAGGCCAGAGAAATCCTCGCCATGTTTGACTACAACCACACGTGCCTTGCCGGTAACCTTGGATCGCGCCAACCCCAAGCGATCAAGCATGTCAAGAACCGGGATTATCACACCTCGCAAAGAGATGACCCCGGACAGAAACGAAGGTGCCCGCGGTACTTCGGTTACTTCGCGCGGCTTGATGATCTCCTTGATCTGCATAATATTTATGCCGTAGATTTCATTTGAGACGCGGATACAAAGGAATTCCTCATAATCGTCTACCACCGTCTCAGTCTGGTCCGCCGTTAAAAGCTGCATATCCTCATTGCATCCGGCAGCCTCTCTACCCGCCAGAATGATATCTATCGGGTCTGCCGTTGCTTTACGACGATGGGATGGGGACTGTGGCGATAGAGTCGGTGCAGCAGATATTTCGGAGTCCAGCAACAGATCGTCAGTGATAACGGCCGCTTGCGGCGTTGCAGTCTCTTCAGGGCTGAGCGCGACGACTTTGGCCTCAATACGATTGGGAGTTGTTTCAGTAGCCGGAGATGCGCCGTTTTGCTCTATTCGGGCTTTTTGCCTTATTTTTGCCAGATCCATAGAAACCTTGCCTACATCATAAGTTCATCTTTAATTTCATCGATTATGGACGAATCAATCAGTGCCGCATCATAACCATACGCTACAAGCAGGGCATTGGTTGCCATCGAATTGATCTTGCGCGGCACTCCGCCAGTCAATTCAAAAATCTTCTGAACCGCATCGGGGGTGAACAACCCGGAACTCCCACCAGCCGCCTCCAGCCTGAAATCCAGGTACTCCATGGTCTCTTCCAACGACAACGGCTGCAAGTGGTAATGAAGGGCTATCCTCTGCCGCAACGGTTCATATCGCGGCAAAGCCAGCATGTCGCGCAGTTCCGGCTGCCCCATTATTATGACACCGACCAGATTGCGGTCGTCCAGCTGAAAATTGGTCAAGAGCCGGATTTCATCAAAAACCTCGGCATCTGAGATCACCTGCGCCTCATCAATTACAATAACCGGGCAGATCCCATTCTTATAATTTTCATAGACAGCGCTGTTTATCTGTTCCAGCAACTCGTCCTTGAATACGGCCGGATTTTCCACCTCCAGCAGCCTGGCAATTGAGCGTAGAAACTCGAGGGCATTCAGTCGTGGGTTGACGACAAAGCAAAACCGATAGGCATCGCCAAGGCGGTCCATCAACGTACGGGAAATAGTTGTCTTGCCACAGCCGATTTCACCGGTCAGAACAGCAATCTCACGTTCTTCGATTACGAATTCAAGCCGGGCAATAGCTTCCTCGTGCCCACTGCTCATAAAAAGAAAGCGTGGATCTGGGGTCTTGCTGAACGGCTTTGTCCTGAAACCAAAATACTCCTTGTACATAATCTCAGTTCCCGCTTCGCATGGCTTCGTTGGTCATGCCTCCCACATCGAGCACGAGGATCGTGCGTTGATCACCCAGATCGGCGGCACCTGATATGCCTGGGAAACGCTTAAAGGCCTCGCCAATGGATTTGATGACGATATCCTGCTGCCCCAGCAGGTCATCCACTACAATACCAAGCCTTTTTTCGGCGATCCCCACCACTACCACATAAAACTCGTCCGGCCGTTCCACTTGACGGTTAATCCGAAAGAAATTCTCCAGCCTGAGAAGCGGCAGAGTAGTCTCTCGTAGCTGAATGACCTCTTTTCGTTCGACGGTCTTGATGTCATTATCGGTCAGGAGCAAGGATTCAAGCACGGATGTGATCGGAATGGCATAGGTCCTGCCGCTGCACTCTATTACCAGGGCCTTGATGATGGCCAGGGTTATCGGCAGCGTTATTATGAACCGGCTCCCCTCTCCTTTTCTGGACTCGATATCAACCATGCCCGAGACTGCCGCGATGTTGTTTTTCACGACGTCCATGCCCACACCGCGACCCGATACTTCACTTACCTTGTCGGCCGTGGAAAATCCCGGCAGAAACAGCAGATCCAGCGCATCCCGCTCCGAAAGGGCCGAAGCGTCCTGGATCAAGCCTTTCTGCAACGCCTTGGACTTTACCTTGTCTATATCTATACCGGCACCGTCATCTTCAACTTCTATGACAACGTGGTTGCCCTTCTGGTATGAGGATATCTTTATGACACCCTTCTCGTCCTTTTGGGCAGCCAGGCGCTTTTCAGGGGATTCGATGCCGTGGTCGATCGCATTTCTGATTATGTGCATCATCGGATCGGAGATGTCTTCGACAATGAGTTTGTCCAGCTCTGTATCTGCTCCGTAAAACTTCAACTCGACCTTTTTACCCTGCTCACGCGAAATTTTACGGACTATTCGGGACATTTTTTCATAAAGCTGCCCCACCGGAATCATGCGAATTTCCATGACACCCTTTTGAAGATCGCTCAACTTCCGTTCAAGTCCCTTGGCAGCCTTGCCCAGGTCGATCGCTATGCGCGAAAATCCTTCGGAGCGCATCTGATTGGCAATGGCCGAGATAGAAGAATGGGCCAGGACCAATTCTCCGACAATATTCATCAACTCGTCCAGCTTGCCGATATCGACGCGAACCGTGCGGCTCATGCTCTTGGATGACTGGGTATCGTCACCGCCGACAGGCGCGGGTGGGATTGGTGTCGGAGAGGCAGCATCGGCCTGTTTTATGGCCAGCTTCACATCAGGTTGCCTTGGCTCTGGTTGAACCTCGATTTTTGGCGGTTGCACTACGACCTTTGCAGCAGGTGGTGGCGTAGCGCCGCCCAGCAGGGTTACGGAGATCTTGTCGCTTTCTATCAATTTAACCAATTCTTCGTACTGAGTGGCCGTGCCGAAGAGTATGTCGAAATCGATATGCGTTTCCATGTTGCTTCCCACACTAGGCAGCGTGCTGATCACTTCTCCGCAGGTCTTGAGCAGATCTGATATTTGGGCCAGCTCCTGATCGAAGCTGGTAAGTTCAAAGGAGGTATGAACCGAGTAGATGATCTTATTTTTCTTGATGTTATCAAGTAGGCGGTGCTCCTCGTATTCAGTCAGCGCTCCAATCAAACGCTCGGGCAAACCGAGTTGTTCGAGGGGCGAACCGCCGCCGGTCTTTTCCGGCGGAGACAGACAGGCATTGATCCGGGCAATGCAATCGGCTATTTCTTCCGCGTGGCCTGCCGTACCACCTTCGGAAACACTGCGCACAAGGGTTGTCAACAGTTCGTGGGATACGAAGAGCACTGAAATCAGGGCCGGGTCTAGATTCAGCTTACCCAGACGCAGCCAATCCAGCAGGTTTTCCATGTTGTGGGACAATTCCGAGATTTCGTTGAATCCGAACATCCCAGCCAAGCCCTTTAGGGAGTGTGCACCACGAAAGATCGAGTTGAGCAGGTCCGGGTTCAACTCGCCACTGTCGGCCATATCAGCCAGATCGGCGAGTTCTGAACCAAGCTGGTCCGCGATCTCCTCGGCCTCGGCCAGGAAATCCTTGATTGCTTTGTTAGCGGTCGTATTGTGATCACTCATGGGCTAGCCACTCAATCCGTTATCAGGTTAGTTCAAGCTTCTGTAACAAAACTAATTCAAATATTTAAGGATTATTTTCTGCAGGTCGGCCGGGTCGAACGGTTTTATCACATATTCGTTGGCACCGATAAGCTTACCCCTGTCTATGTCGTGCTGGCCGCCCTCGGTTGATATGATAATCACCGGAATATGTTTGTAGTTCGGATTGTTGCGCAAGTAGCTGATGAATTCCAAGCCATTGATATCTGGCATATTGATATCCGTCAGAATCAGATCAACTTTTTCACGCGGTAGAAGACGCAGAGCCTCAAAGCCACTGGATGCCTCAACAATATTATAGTTGTTTGCCAGAGATTCGATGGTGGACGTAAGCATGGCCCGCATAGCCCTGGAGTCGTCTGCTATCAGGATTGTCTTAGTGCTCACTGGTTGGACCTTTCGTTAAGTTGTTTTTCAACGATGCTCTTTTCCATGGCAATCCCTGCTTGAGAAAGGAAAATCTCCAGGGACTCGGTATCACTCACCGGTTTTTTCTCCGGCAGGTTATCGCCGTACAGGAACCCTATGATACGATTTTTGCTGATTATGGGACCGATAAAAAACTCTTGGGGAATTCCGCCTCCCAATTGCTCGAATATGGCTGTATCGCTCGACAATGGTTCGGGCCTGAAGGTTAGGGCTTTTGCAGTGCGGTATGGTTCATGGAACATGGGACTCGACTGCAGCGGAATCCGAATATCCCTAACCTGATCATCGCCCCCGGATCTGGCGCCTGAAATTCCAAACTGCCCGATACCGGTTATGACGTCATTTTCCAGTAGAAATATGACGGCCCGATTCATAAACTCAGAGGCAAACCGCAAAATAAGCAGCAGCACCCCTCCCTGAAGATCAGGTTTGTTCAGTTCTTCAAGCATGCCTTGCAACAAAGGTAAGCCATCACTCTGGCAAATATCAGCAGTAGCATCCGAGCCACCATCATCTTCGCCCATCTCCAGACGCAACTCATCTCCCA
Source organism: Geobacter sp. (assembly GCA_003574895.1). Classification (GTDB taxonomy): domain Bacteria; phylum Desulfobacterota; class Desulfuromonadia; order Geobacterales; family Pseudopelobacteraceae; genus JACPFJ01. Next base: position 449,466 of record PJFB01000001.1, on the reverse strand, counting down.
GATTGAAGCGGTCCTGCCATTTTGGTGCTGTCTCACCAGTTTCGTCATGCCGCACAACAGACAGAAGTTGCGAAACAAAGTCCTGGATCGAGGCGGTATTATCAAGCTCGATGCGCCGTGGTTTCATGATGAATGGGTAACCCATTTCACAAACCTTTTTTTCCGCGTCGGCATGGTGATAATCTGACATCACTATAATTGGTAAGTTTTTGAAATTATTGTGCAGCAACTCCAGAAGCTCGACACCGCCCAAAACACCGGAACCATCCATCTTCGGCATAATCAAATCGATCAGGATCGTTGGAGTAACGCCTGAACGAAAAAGTGTATCGACCTTGATCAGCGTATCTTCGCTGCGTGTCATGGCATGAACATCGAAACCGTTTTCCCGCAAGCCGCCGGAAATTGCTTGCAGGGTCGGGCCGTCATCATCCACAACAACCAGGGGTTGTCTTTCTATTGTGGGAGTACTTGCTTCAACAGCATTGTCTTCAACAAGATGAAAATCAAAGTCGACATCGGCATCAGGGCCTTCTTCGGTTTCTCCCGAGTGGCGTTTTTCGTCCAGGATACGGGTCCCTTCCATGGCCAGAAACTGCGGGTTCAGGCCCTGGTCAAGCATGAATTGCATTGGGTCCATCCTGGTGCCGTCGACGGTTTCTATGTCATCCCGAACCTCAAACTCAAAATCGCCCTCTACCCAAGCAAACAGAGAAAACACAACATTCTCGATCTGCCCGCAGACTACTTCTTCCACTACCTCCTGAGCAACGCCGAATTTATTTATCAGTATTATGCCAAGACGCTCGCGAAAGCCGTTTTCTTGTTGAAGAGCCAGGGCCTTCCTCAAAATGGCAAGATCGATTACGCCTTTCTGGATCAGGATCTCACCCAAACTTTGTTGAAAGCTGGTGGAAGTTGCCCGGACAACTTGTCCCAGGCGGAATACAACCTTGCCTTCTCGCCCCCTGCTGTGAAGAGAAAGGACTCCCGTCTTCCTGCTAAGACTTACAATCTGTAAGATCTCTCCCAGCCCAAGGTCTTCCAGGTTTCCAACAAGGCTCATGCGTCAATGACCCGATAAATGCGTGGTAGGGAACACAAAACGGGAAGATGATACCCCAACGACACAGGCAAGTAAAGCCTTTATGCAGCCTTGCTTGGACGGTGGTGAGTGTCGTTTTTGTCTCTTCCCCTGAACATCAGGTGGAGAGGCGTGCCGTCAAAACCGAATGCTTCGCGGAAGCGATTGATCAGATAACGCTCATAAGAAAAATGAATGCTGTCGGGTTGATTTGTAAAAATTACAAAGGAGGGAGGGCGGACGGCAACCTGGGTTGCAAAGTAGAATTTGACGCGCCTGCCATGGGCAAGGGGGGCGTGGTGGCTGTCCGTGGCTTCTGAGAAAACACGGTTCAGGTCCGCGGTGGATACACGGCGGCAGTACTGTTCCATGACAGTGTCCACGGTAGTCATGATCTTTCCGATACGTTGGCCGGTTTTGGCGGAAACAAAGGTGATCGGTGCATATGCCAGATACTTGAAGCCGTCCCTTATCTTCTCCGTATATACACCAAAGGTGGCATTGTCTTTTTGCAGACAATCCCATTTATTGATAACAAAAACGCACCCTTTGCCAGCCTCATGAACATAACCGGCAATACGCTCATCCTGCTCGGTAACCCCATCCTCGGCGCTGATCACCACCAGGACAACATCGGCCCGCTCGATACTGCGCAGTGCATCAACCACGCTGTACTTCTCCAGCTTTTGGGTGGTTTTGCCCTTGCGGCGTATTCCGGCGGTGTCGATTAGCAGATATGGTTTTTTGTTGCAGGTAAACAGGGTATCGACGGAATCTCGGGTAGTGCCGGCTGTCGGGTTGGCCACAACCCGTTCAAAGCCCAGGAGGCGGTTGACCAGCGATGATTTGCCCACATTCGGGCGGCCCACAACTGCGATCCTGGTGAGCTCTCCAGCTTCTTCTTCGGCATCAGCGGGGGGAAACACATCCAGCAGGTCCTCAACCATGTCGATAACGCCGCGGTTATGCTCGGCAGATATGGTGTAGAGCTTCTCAATCCCCAGGGAGTAGAACTCGGCCGATTCGTTTTCCAGCTTGTCGCCATCCACCTTGTTGACCACATAGAAGACCGGCTTCCTGACCCGGCGCAACATCTCGGCAACCTCGATATCCGCAGGGGTCAGACCGCTGCGGCCGTCCATCATGAAGATAATGACATCGGCTTCTTCCATTGCCAATCGTGATTGCTCGCGCATCTGTCGCAGCAAAGTATCTTCGGTCACCGGCTCGAAACCGCCGGTATCGATCAGGATGAATGGCTTGTCAAAGCGGTTGATCGTGGCGTAGTTACGGTCACGGGTCACGCCGGGGGTGTCGTCCACAATGGCGCGGCGATGCCCCAGCAGACGGTTGAACAGGGTGGATTTGCCCACATTTGGGCGGCCGACGATGGCCACTATTGGTTTCATTCGTATCCGAACTCCCTCAGCTTGGAGGTGCGCTCACTCCAGTTTTCTTCAACTTTGACAAAGAGTTCGATAAAAACCCTGGTGCCCAGCAGGCGTTCGATGTCATGACGGGCCTGGGTGCCGATCCGCTTCAGCATTTCCCCGCGCTTGCCGATAATTATACCCTTCTGGGTTTCACGCTCCAGAATGATCGAAGCGGCAATGGAGATCAGGCCGTCGGCCCGCTCGGTAAAGGCTTCGACCTCAACCGCCGTTGAATAAGGGATCTCCTTTTGGGTCAGGCGGAAAACCTTTTCACGGATCATCTCGCCTACAATAAACTTCTCGGGCATATCGGTCAGGATATCGTCCGGAAACATGGCCGGTCCTTCGGGAATATAGGCCGTAATTGCAGTGACCAGGCGCTCCACGCCATTACCTGAACCAGCCGAGATGGGTACCACCTCCAGAAACGGGTGCAGACCGGCATAGTCTGAAATCTTTTGCAGCACCAGACCCTTGTCCTTCAACAGGTCGATCTTGTTGAGCACCAGAACTACCGGGGTCTTGACCCCATGGAGGATCTCGCGGACAAAATCCTGGTCAACGGCAGACCCGGCATCCACGACCAGCAGCAGGAGATCCACGCCGCTGATCGCCGACATGGCCACATCCACCATGCCCCGGTTCAGGCGGGAACGGCTTTTGTGGATACCCGGGGTATCGATGAAAACAATCTGGCCGCCGGGGATGTTATGTATCCCTTGGATGCGGTTACGGGTGGTCTGGGGCTTGTCCGAAGTAATGACGATCTTTTCGCCGATGATGGCATTTAAGAGTGTGGACTTGCCCACGTTGGGGCGGCCGATGATGGAGACGAATCCGGATTTAAACTTGTTGTTTTTCATTGAGTTATAAACACTTCTTTCTTGTATTACTTCTTTGACCAGGTGTCCTTGAGCGTTACGATTCGATTGAAGACCGGCTTCCCGTCAGACGAGTCCACCGGATCTGGGCGGAAATACCCCAGACGCTCGAATTGGTAGCGAGTCTCGATATCGGCGCCAGCAAGCCCGGCCTCCACCTTGGCTGCCGGTAAGATCTCCACCGAGTCCGGGTTGAGGAACTGCTTGTAGTCGGCCCCTCCCCGGTCCGGATTGGGGTCGCCGAACAGCCGGTCGAACAGGCGCACCTCGGCGTCAACACTATGGCCGGCCGAGACCCAGTGAATGGTCCCCTTGATCTTTCTGCCGTCGGCGGCAGAGCCGCCCCGCGAGGCAGGATCGTACTCGCAATGCACCTCAAGCAAGTTGCCGTTCACGTCCCTGACCACACCTGTACAGCGTACTATGTAGGCATAACGCAAACGGACTTCAATACCGGGTGTCATGCGGAAGAAGCCCTTGGGAGGCTGCTCCATGAAATCATCCTCTTCAATGAACAGTTCGCGGGAAAAGGAGACCTTGCGGCTCCCCATCTCCGGCTTCTGGGGGTGATTGGCGGCCTCGAATTCCTCCACCAAGCCCTCGGGATAGTTGTCGATAACGACCTTGATCGGCCGTAATACCGCCAGGACACGGGGCGCGTGTTCATTCAAGTCTTCACGGACACATTCCTCCAGAATCGACATATCGATCCACGAATCGCTCCGCCCCACCCCGATTCGTTCGCAAAAAGTGCGCACTGCGTCGGGTGTGTAGCCACGGCGCCTGATCCCCATAAGAGTTGGCATACGAGGGTCGTCCCAGCCACTGACGGTCTTGCTGCTGACCAGTTCGTGAAGCTTGCGCTTGCTCATCACCGTGTAGGTCAGGTTCAGTCTGGCAAACTCGTATTGACGAGGCCTGGACGGCACCGGCAGGTTGTCCAGGAACCACTCGTAGAGCGGCTTATGTCCCTCGAACTCCAGGGTGCAAATGGAATGGGTAATCCCTTCGATGGCATCGGACTGGCCATGGGCGAAATCATACATTGGGTAGATGCGCCACTTGTCCCCCACGTGGGGATGAGTGGCATGCAGGATGCGGTACAGGACCGGGTCGCGCAGGTTCATATTGGGTGAAGCCATGTCGATTCTGGCCCGAAGCACCTTGGAACCGTCCGGGAACTCGCCTTCCCGCATACGGCGGAACAGGTCCAGGTTTTCGTCGACTGGGCGATTGCGCCACGGACTCTCTTTCCCAGGTTCGGTCAGGGTGCCGCGGTGGGCACGGATTTCCTCGGCGGTCAAATCTTCCACATAGGCCTTACCGCTTTTGATCAGGTGTTCGGCCCACTGGTAGAGCTGTTCGAAATAGTCCGAGGCGTAGTAAAGGTGCTCGCCCCACTCGAAACCGAGCCATGCCACGCTTTCCTTGATGGACTCGATGTATTCCAGCTCTTCCTTGGCCGGGTTGGTGTCGTCGAAACGGAGATGGCAGCGGCCACCGAAGTCCTTCGCCAGCCCGAAGTTGAGGCAGATGGACTTGGCATGGCCAATGTGCAGATAACCGTTCGGTTCGGGCGGAAAACGGGTGATAATGGTACTGTGTTTGCCGTTTTTCAGGTCCTCTTCGATTATTGAGCGGAGAAAATTGTTTGCTATGGGTGCGGATTCGGTGGACATGGACACCTCCTGAAATCACATAAAGGGACGAACAACTGTATTATGTCTCGCTCCCCTGAAATAAAATATTAAACCAATTCGCCCAAAAGTGAATTCTGATAAGCCCTGGTAATGCGGACATCGACAAAAGTGTCGATCAAGGTATTGGCACCGGCAAAATTGACAATTCGTCCGCAATCGACCCTTCCGGAAACCTGGCCTGGCCGTTTCCCCTCCCCCTCCACCATCACTGTCTGAATGGTGCCGACGTGGGATTCATTGATCTCGCGGGTAATACTCCTTTGCAGTTCATGGATGCGATCAAGCCTTTTCAGCTTCTGCTCCCTGGTAAGGGTTTCAGGAAGTTCTGCCGCCCTGGTCCCGGGCCGTGGCGAGTAGACAAAATAAAACAGGTCGGAGTAACGGATCTCATTCAGCAGGGACAAGGTCTGCTCAAAATCCTCTTCCGTCTCCCCGGGAAACCCGACAATGATATCACTGGTAATTGCTATGCCGGGCCGGACAGCCTTGAGCGCCCGGATCTTGCCGAGATAACTGTTGCGGGTATAACCACGGTTCATCAGGGCCAGCACCGAGTCGCTGCCGGACTGTACAGGTAGATGTATCTGGCCGCACAGTTTGGGAACATCGCCGAAACAAGCGATCAATTCGTCCGACATGTCCTTGGGGTGGGACGTGGTGAAACGGATGCGACTGATGCCTTCGATGTCTGCGACCTTCCTGACAAGCCCGGCAAAGGTCGGTTCATTCTCGGTTTTCAAGCCATAGGAATTTACGTTCTGGCCAAGCAGCACTACCTCTCGTACGCCGCTCATTGCGAGTATTTCGACTTCTTCGAGAATTTCGGCGGAGCGCCGGCTGATCTCGCGACCACGCACATAGGGCACGATACAATAGGAACAGAAATTATCACAACCCTGCATAACGGTGACGAAACTGCTCATCCTTGTGTTGCCCTTGACCGTGGGAAACAGATCAAGGCGTTGCTCGTTATCGATAAATGCGGTTTCGCAACGGCGTTCACCGGTTTCGGCACCACGTACCATATCCGGCAACAGATGGAGGTTGTGAGTTCCGAACACCAGATTCACCCACGGAAATTTCCGGAGCAGTTCTTCCCCCTCCTGCTGGGCAACGCAGCCTCCAACACCGATGATCAAGCCTTCCTTGGCGGTTTTAAGCGGCCGGAGGTTGGCAAGGCGCTTGTAGACCTTCTCCTCGGCACCGCCCCTGACGCTGCACGTGTTGAGAAGTATCATATCGGCAGCAGCCGGATCGGCCGTGACTGAGTAGCCTGTCTCCGCCAGCATGGTAGCGATCCGTTCGGAATCGTTGACATTCATCTGACAGCCGAAGGTTTCCATGTAAAGTTGTTTATAGTTCATATGGAAATAAAACAATATATGTTATCAAGACCAATGTAGTCAATCAAATAGGTAAATTATGTCGACAAAACAAGGGGCGTCACGGCTTGGTAACCACAACGCCCCTAGCATGCGGATCAGATGATGCGGTTACCGCTGTCAGCCTCAATCCATTTCAACTGTTCCTTGAGTATCCCAATCTCACCACTGGAATAGACATACCTGCCCTTGGCAATCTCAACCCGAAGATCATTGACTCTTTGCTGGACAGAATCAGTTCCAACGGTACAATTCCTGGCAACAATGAGGCATTGGTTCTTAAAATCGGACTGGACCAGTTTGTCGTATTCGCCAAAAGACACCGGGCAGACCTCGGCTGCCAGAACAGGTAATGCCGAAAGCAACAAAAGAACCGCAAGGAGCGGGATTCGCTTAATATGCTTTTTCATGGTGTTCCTCCTTACTCTGGTGATATCTTATAAATCATATATTACTAAATTAGCATGTCTGTGTAAACAGAGGCTGGTCAGAATCATAAGTCATTGGTATTCATGCTGATATGATTGAGGATTCACCAACCGTTTTTAGCTTGCGCACCTTTGCCGGGTGAGCGAAGCAAACCAAAAACAGTGTGGTATTATTAACGCAGGGGACAAGACCATGAAGTTGTTAAAATTGGAAATCGAGGTAGTACTGTTTCTGATTATCGGGATTCTCTGCCTGGGCTACATTTCGATCAAACTCGGCAAATTGGAGATCCTGAGCGGAAACTACTACAACGTAACAGCGGAATTTGATTCTGTTGCCGGTCTTAAAGACGGTGATCGCGTCGAAGTAGCCGGCGTGGATGTGGGCAGGGTCGATCGCATCGTTCTTGACACCACAAATGATAATCAGGCGCTTGTTTACATGAAAATCGACAAAGGCGTTAAGATTACTGATGATGTAATCGCCTCCATACGCACGAGCGGCATTATTGGCGACAAATTCATCTCGCTGAGTCAAGGCGGTTCGGACCATCTGCTGGGCAACAATGGCAAAATACAGGAAACCGAGTCATCGATCGACATTGTGGCGCTGATCAGCAAATACATCAACAGTAAGGGTAAATAACATGGCTCATTTCATGAAAGTATCGTTTTTGACCATGGCTATCGCCAATGTACTGATTTCAACGCCCATAGTTTCCCAGGCGGCAGACGAGACCCAAAAGAATAAATTGGTCCTCAGTCTGGACGATTGCATCCGTATTGCGCTCAAATCCGCGCCGGAACTGGGCGAGGCCCAGGCAGACGTTGAAGCCATGGCCAGCAAACTGGATGAAGCCAAATCCAATCGTTTCCCGCAGATTGAGTTTAAGGCTCTTTTTGGCCCTGCCCAACAGGCGCGGACCCAAGACCTGTTCGCCACGAACAAACAGATCAGGCTCAATGAACTTACCTGGTTCACAAGTGCCGATGCCACGCTTATCCAACCACTGTATACTTTTGGCAAAATTTCCGAGAACATGAAGGCCGCGGGCCATGGCATCGAGGTCGATCGTTCCCGCAAGGACCAACGTGCCAACGAAATTGCCCTTTCGGTAAAGGAGTACTATTTCGGGTTACTTCTGGCGCGGGAACTAAAGGAACTGGTCCTGGAAGTACAGGAAGATCTTAACAAGGCGCGCCGAACAGCCCAGAAGTTGCTTGACCAAGATTCCTCCGGTGTCGATGAGATAGATATTTATAAACTGGACGCCTTTTCCGGCGAGGTGTCAAAGTATCTGGAAGAGGCCCAAAAAGGTGAGAGCCTGGCCATGGCAGCACTGAAGACGCGACTGGGATTTCCTGGCGACAGTCGCATCGAGATCAGCAACCAGCGTCTTGCCATTGACGACAAGATGGTGCCCACTTACGAAACCTTTGTTGATCAAGCTCGTGGCCGACGGCCAGAGTTCAGGCAGATCTCGGAAGGGCTAAAGGCCCGCTCCGCCCTGGTGGAGGCTGCCAAAGCCAACTACTATCCCGACATTTTTCTGGGTGCGTTATTCTCATGGGCCTATGCCGACGATCGTGACCATATCCATAATCCCTATATCACGGACCAGTTCCAACATGTAAACGGCGGAGTGGCCCTTGGCGCGCGCTGGAAGCTGGATTTCGGTATTACCAGGTCCAAGGTGGCCGGTGAACAGGCCCAGTATAACCGCCTGCTCAGCACCAAGCAATTTGCCGATGCCAATATTCCCCTGGAGATAAGGCAACACTACCTGGAATTGAAAGAGGCCGAAAATAGCTCCAAAGCGACCAAATCCGCCTACACAAATGCCAAAAAATGGGTTGTGGCGGCTCTGGCAAATTTTGATTTTGGCGTGGGACCTGCCAAAGAGATCTTCGATGGACTCCAGGCATACTCCCTAATGCGCTCCGATTACCTCAAATCCATCTATAATTACAACATTGCTCGGGCCAAGCTGGAGTATGCCACCGGTGAAACCCCGTTAGACACAGGCAAATAATGCTAAAGGATTGAAACATATAATGCATGCTTACCCGCTGGATTTAGTCGATTTTGTCTACGAACTCTGGAGCGATCCAGTTTTCAAGGAACGAATCAACTCCGTTGCCACTGACCTTCCGTTCGACCTACCTGACAGAGCTTTATTTGAACATATTCTCTCTACCTGCTATCAGGCCAGCCTGATGCAGGAAGAAGAACGGCAGGTAATGCTGCGCATCATCATCCAGGTGCCGGAATCTCTCCCCTTGGAAGAAGGGCCGCCCAGCGGTTTGCACCGCCTTCGCTTTAACAAGCCGCGGTCATTCAACGAATATGAACTGCATCGCCTCGCTCCGGCTGCGGATTTTTACAGGACCTTGATCGGAGTTACGATTGACCATGACAACGGCCCACAAATCTGGGGCTTAATCCATTCCGGGACAAGATGGATGCAAACCGAGCATGGCGGCAAAAAGACATTCCCGCCGCTGCCACTAAGCTTGGTCATCATTGTGTCCGGGCCTGGTCAGATTACGGTATGCATAGGTTCAGAGACGGTAGCCTCCCTCAACAACGGGCAAATCAATACCCCATCCATGGACATCTTTTCAGCGCGCTGGCTATCAGAAAGTATGGCCGACATCCGCTCTGAAATGCGGCAACTGCATGCAGAAGCCCGGGCAGCATCCCCGAAAACCTGGGCGAACCTTGCCCCTGATTTTGCAAAAAAACTCGGCCAACAGGTTGTGCGACGCATTATCAGCGTAATCCGCAATTCCCATCATGGCGGATCCCTGGTCTATCTGCCACATGAGATGGGTGAAGAGATTAGCGGTAAAAACCGATATATGACCATCAAATACCAGTTTTGCGCTGAAGAACCGCGACACCGTTTCCGTTCGATCATGCTGCGCATCGTCAATACCATGGCAGAGTTATACGGCGATCCGGAAGATCCGGACAAGATTGTCGGCTGGAACGAATATGTCACCTGCCAGGATGAGGCAATTGAATCCCTGAATGAGGCAATCTTCGATGTTGCCCACTTCATAGCAGCCCTTGCGGCAATCGACGGTGCTGTCGTCATGACGAAACGTCAGGAATTGGTTGGGTTTGGGGGGGTAATTTCCGGCGACATAGACAAGGTGGAAACAGTTGCCCGTGCAATGAATACGGAAGGCACACTTACGGAAACCGTGCCCAGCGAAGGCGTGGGCACAAGGCATCGGGCCGCTTACCGGCTTTGCAACGAGTTGCACGATGCCTTTGCAATTGTGGTCTCACAGGACGGCAATGTACGGCTGGTTAAATGGCATAACGGCACCGTTACTTATTGGGACCAGACAACTACAGGTGTGTCAGGATTCTAATAACAACACAAATTCAAAGCACTTAGTATTATCATACGCCACTTCCTCCTTATCGCCTGCCTATCAGTCGGCATAACTCCGCCAATTGCTTTTATTCCACAGCTCTCCTGCCAAGCTATGCTGAACCAGCCCATTTTCACTTCCTGGAGAGAACCAACTTATCCGGTAACTAGTCCGAACAATCCACGCAAAGGTCGGCACGCAACTCCCTTGCTTGACACGATCCCAATCCGCGATATTTTAAATTTATCAACAAACATATCAGGAGGTTACTCATGAAGAAGATCGCAACATTATTAGGCATTGTAACATTAATGAGCCTGACCGGATGCGCAACACAGGAATATGTCCGTTCACAGACCGAGCCCTTGGCGGACAGCATCGGCAAGCTTGAAAACAAGGTCAATGGCCTGGAAGCCAAGGAAGCTCAACCAGCCAAGTTATCCGATGCCGACAGGGCCATGATCAGGGATGCCGATGCCAAGGCTCAGAAGGCCCTGGACGAACTGAACAGCCTCTCGGCGGAGGTCAGAAAAGCGAGCGAAGATGCAATAAAGGCCCAGGAAGCCGCCAAGGACGCTGAAACTGCAGAAAAGAAATCTGAAAAGCTTTTCAAACTTGAGCAGAAAAAATGATTTTGGGGCGAGGTTACGAGTATGCAGGGCACACTCGTAACCTCGCCCCCAGCACACGGTGATAACATGCAGTGGGGTTTGTTCCGTTCAATAATCATATCGTTAACTTTCACCATTACTGCGCTCTTGCCGATATGTGATGCCATCGGTGCCGAGTATAGTCAGCAAGACGGCATCATCGGTGCCATAGGGTCATACACTACCAAGGCGGATGATTCACTCATCGAGCTTGCCAGGAAATTCGGGCTTGGCTACAACGAGATCGTGGCGGCCAATCCCACGGTTGACCCGATTCTCCCTGCACAGGGAACAAAGATTGTTATTCCTTCAATGTGGATCCTTCCTGATGTTCCACCCCAAGGGATCGTAATCAATATATCCGAGATGAGGCTTTATTATTTCCCTCCTGGCAGACGCGACCGGGTGTTGACCTATCCGGTCGGCATCGGCGACGAGGGTTGGGAGACACCGACCGGGGCCTACAGAATAATCGAGAAAATAGTCAATCCAACCTGGCATGTACCTCTATCGATTCAAAGGCAAAAGCCGGAACTGCCTGCCGTTGTTCCTCCCGGGCCCGACAATCCGCTAGGCACGAGAGCTCTCAGGTTATCGCTCAGGACCATCCTCATCCATGGCACAAACCGCCCCTTTGGCATCGGCAGAAAGGTCAGCCATGGCTGCATACATCTTTACCCGGAAGACATCATAAAACTGTTCAGGCAGGCGAAAATACACACAAAGGTCACCATAATCCGGCAACCGGTCAAGGCCGCGGTTGTGGGCAATCGTTTACTGGTCGAAATGCATGGCGACCGGGGAGAACATATGTACAAACAAGCCTATGAGGAGCTGTTGCGCAAGGGTTACCTCGACAAAGCAGATCCGGAAAAATTGATAACCGCGGCATCCGAAAAAATTGGCATGCCAGAGGATGTCTCCTGGTAGGCTTTTTAAGCTGAATAAGTCGTCAGGTTTTTGCTGGCGAAGATTTACAGTACCAGTTGTCCAGTCACAAACTTAACAGAGATTCACTTCAAATTTGCAGGGAGGTCAAAAATGTTTCAATCAAAATTGGCAAATTTTGGCAGGATAATCATCATGGCCATGGCTTTACTTGGCATCGTCGCTTCCCAAGGCGGGTGTGCCAGTAAAAGCGGCCCGGAGGTCGTCGTAGGATTCCCAAAATCCTTTGCCGACCTGGCTGAAAAGATTAAACCGGCCGTAGTTAACATCAGCACTACCTCGACGGTAGATGTTCCCGGTGACCCTTTCCAGCACTTTATGGGGCAAAATGATCAGCAAGGGCCTTTAGGGGATTTTTTCAAGAATTTTTTCAATGAGGTACCGGATCGCAAAATGAAACAGCAGAGCCTGGGGTCCGGTTTTATTATCAACAAAGATGGCTATATCATCACAAACAACCATGTCGTTGATCATGCCGATGAGATCAAGGTGAAGCTTTCCGACGGTCGGGAATACAAGGCGAAAGTAATCGGCAGGGACAAGAAAACCGATCTGGCGTTGATCAAGATATCCTCGATATTCAAGGATCTGCCTGTGCTGGAGCTGGGTGATTCCGATAAAATGAGGGTCGGAGACTGGGTACTGGCTGTGGGAAATCCCTTCGGGCTTGAGCAGACAGTGACCCAGGGCATCATCAGCGCAACCGGCAGGGTGATCGGCTCCGGCCCTTATGATAATTTTCTGCAGACCGATGCTCCGATCAATCCGGGCAACAGTGGTGGCCCCCTTGTCAACCTCAAGGGCGAAGTCATAGGCATCAACTCCGCCATCATCCCCAATGGCCAGGGTATCGGTTTCGCGATCCCCAGCTCCATGGCCAAGTCGATTGTCGCCCAGTTAAAAGAACACGGCAAGGTTGTGCGTGGTTGGATCGGGGTGACTATCCAGACAGTAACGCCTGACCTGGCAAAATCCTTTGGCATGACGGAGCCCAGAGGTGCCCTGGTGAGCGATGTTGCGCCCGGAGGGCCGGCCGATAAGGGCGGCGTCAAGCAAGGCGATATCATCGTCAGCTTTGACGGCAATAATATCAAAGATTCCAGTAGCTTGTCCCGCATCGTCGCTGTTACGCCCGTTGGCAAGGATGTCGATGTCAACATTATCAGAAATGGCAAGGAGATGACCGTCAAGATCAAGATAGAAGAGATGACCGAATCAAGACTCGCTTCACAGCAGGGCGAAGAAAGCCAGGTCCCGGTGCAGAGCTTTGGCATGAAGGTGGCAGCCATAACATCGCAATTGCAGCAGCAGTTAGGCATAAAAGACAAGAGCGGAGTACTGGTTATCAGCGTGGACCAGGGCAGCATAGCCGATGCAGCCGGGGTTCAGAAGGGGGACGTGATCAAGGAAGTCAATCGCAAGCCAGTGAAGAACCTGGCCGAGTACAACAGTGCCGTTGCAGGAATGGCCAAGGGACAGCCCTTGCTCCTGCTCCTGAAACGCAATGGGCAGACCTTCTTTGTTACCATGGAAGGTTCATGATTCCGGGAAACATGAGTTAGCTCAATCATAAGTTACTGCCATAACTGCGACAGTCTCAGTTATGGCAGTAACTTTCATGCATTGGGGGCAGCTACCCGAACCATTCGGTTTCCGGGAACTGTCTCGGATTGGAATTTTTCTCCATCGCTTCGAGGTGGCTTATGCCGGGCACAACAGTATTAATCAAACTCAGGCCTTTACTCAATCTAATGGTTGCTCTCATGCTCGCAGGATGCGTGACCAACCCCATCAGTTACGAGGAAGCACCGCCTAAAATAAGGCACGATTTGACGGAATATCCCATTTTTAACGACCAGGTTACCGGGATTGCGGTATCGCGGGAAGGAAGAATCTTTGTCAATTTTCCCCGCTGGGTCAATGATCCGCTCTACTCCGTTGCCGAGGTGTTGCCCGATGGCACGCTCCGCCCCTATCCTGACAATAATTGGAACCGGTGGGGAACAGACGAAAAACGCCAGCCCGGAGCCCATTTTATCTGTGTCCAAAGCGTCTTTGTAGATAAAGGAGATCGACTCTGGATTCTTGATGCGGCCTCCCCCGGATTTAAAGGAGTTATTCAGGGAGGCGCCAAGCTGATCGAGGTTAACCTGGCAACAGACCGTGTCGAAAGAGTTTTCCCATTTGACGCCACAACCGCACCCATTAACAGCTATCTGAATGATGTCCGTTTAGACCCGCGCGGAGATTTCGCCTATATCACCGACTCGGGCAGCGGCGCCATAGTTTTGTTGGATCTGTCAAACGGCTCCAGCCGGAGATTATTGGCCAATGATCCATCCACAAAGGCCGAGCCGGGCTTCACCCCGGTCATCAACGGCCGTGAACTGCGCGATGAGCAGGGACATCCGCCCCAGATCCATGCCGACGGGCTTGCGTTGGATACCAAGGGGGATTACCTGTATTATCACGCGCTGACCGCCCGATCGCTCTTCCGCATCAAAACGGAGCTGTTGAGGGATCAGACACTCACGGAGCCCCAACTGGCGTCCCATGTCGAGCGCCTTGCCGAAACCGGTGCCGTTGACGGCATGGTGATGGACTCCAATGACAATCTATATTTCACTGCCCTGGAAGAAGATGCCGTCAAACGTTACTCACCCCAGGGGAAGATATCTACGGTCATCCAGGACCCGCATATACTGTGGCCCGACAGCATGGCCATCACCTTTGACAACTATCTGTACTTTACTGCCTCGCAGATACAGCGCATGCCGAGATTCAACCATGGCAAAGACCTACGGGCGCCACCTTACAGCTACTTCAGGACCTGGGTCGGGATGGAGTAATTTAATAGAATCCCAGGCTGGCAAAACCATGCCGGCAACATATAAACTATCAATAATTTCAGCGGAGCACATATGCAACGTTCCAACCTCTTGCCAGCCTCAGTGCTTGCCCTGTTTATCTCGCTGTTTTTATATGCCAGCCCGGCAACCGCCGGGGATGTGTTCAGGGCCACACTGAAAAACGGCCTAAAGGTCGTCATAATACAGAATTCCCTGGCGCCGGTCGTCACCTCCCAGATCAATTATCTGGTCGGTTCCAATGATGCGCCGTCAGGCTATCCGGGTATGGCCCATGCCTTGGAGCATATGATGTTCCGGGGCAGCCCCGGACTTTCGGCTGACCAGCTTGCTGCCGTAATCGCAGGCATGGGCGGAGAATTCAACGCCGACACGCAACAGTCTATTACCCAGTATTTTTTCACCATTGCATCATCAGACCTTGCTGCCGCGCTTAAGGTTGAAGCCATTCGAATGAAGGGGCTGCTGCATGACGATTCCCTTTGGCAGGCCGAGCGCAACGCGATAGAACAGGAAGTTGTCCAGGACCTTTCGAATCCGGAGTATGTTCTCAACACTAAACTTCTTGAGCTGCTGTTTGATAAAACGCCCTATGCCCATGATGCACTTGGCACCCGGCCCTCATTCAACGATACGACCGCTGCCATGCTGCATAAATTCCATCGGGACTGGTACGCACCCAATAATGCCATCCTGATAATTGCCGGAGATGTCAAGCCCAAGCAGACCTTGGCGCTGGTACGGCGACTGTTTGAGGCAATACCTTCCCGTCCCCTGCCCCCACGCATACCGGTAAATCTGGTCCCGCTCAAGCCTGCCTCCCTGGCTCTGGACTCGGATCTACCTTACGGGCTTGCCCTGGTAGCCTACCGTCTCCCTGGCTACGACGATCCGGATTATGCGGCAGGTCAGATTCTGGCGGATGTCCTTTCCAGCCAGCGGGCAAAACTATACTCGCTGGTGCCGGAGGGCAAGGCCCTGTCAGCGGGATTCGATAGTTTCAGCCTTGCAAAGGCATCCGCAGGATACGCAACAGCCGCCTTCCCGCCAGGATATGACGGTAAAACCCTGTTGGACACCTTAAAGACTATCATAAGCGGCTATGTCAAAAACGGGGTGCCAGCCGATCTGGTGGCCGCAGCCAAACGCCATGAAATTGCCCAGGCGGAATTTCAGAAGAATTCGATTTCCGGCCTTGCCGATGCCTGGTCCCAGGCGCTGGCGGTCGAAGGACGTTCTTCACCGGATGATGATATTCGGGCCTTCAGGAAAGTCACAACCGAGGACGTGAACCGGGTTGCCAGGGCATACCTGGACAACCGAACCGCGATCACCGGCTTGCTGACTCCCCGTCAATCGGGGAAACCGGTGGAATCCAGAGGTTTCAGCCGCTCCAAAGAATCGTTTGCCCCCAAACGTGTTCAGAATGTCGCCCTCCCCCCTTGGGCCTCATACATTACAAAAGTGCCCGCCCCGGCCGCAACCGGGCAAAAAACAGCCGATTTCAGGCTTGCCAACGGTTTGCGACTGATTGTCAGGCATACCGCCGTCAGCAAGACAGTGAGCGTTTACGGACGCGTCAAGAACAATCCGGACCTGCAATCCCCCAAAGGGAAGGAAGGCGTTGACGAACTGCTGGACAGCCTGTTTTCCTACGGCACCACTTCTCTGGACCGGCTTGCCTATCAGGCAGCACTGGATGATATCGCTGCGGAATCCTCTGTCGGGACATCATTTTCCCTGGACGTTCTCAAGGAACATTTCCAGCGCGGCATCGCTTTGATGGCCGACAACCTCCTCCATCCGGCGCTGCCTGAAGATGCTTTCACAGTTGTACGCAAAGAAACCGCTGACGCCCTGGCCGGCCAGGAAAAAAGCCCTGGGTGGCTGGCTAGTCGTGCGCTCAGAAAGGCACTGTTCCCTGTTGGCGACCCGTCATTGCGGCACGCAACGCCTGCCAGTGTATCGGCTCTGACGCTTGCCGACGTAAGAGACTATTATCAGTCCGTCTTCCGCCCTGACATGACAACTATAGTTGTCATAGGAGATATTACGCCAGCGGAAGCAAAGCAGGCGGTCGAGAAACAATTCGGAACCTGGCGGGCCAAGGGGATGAAACCCGAAACAGATCCTCACGCTGTCCCCAATAACCTGCCCACGTCTGTTTCAGTACCGGATTCCAGCCGGGTGCAGGACGAGGTGACCATGGCCGAAACCATGGGGCTTACCAGGGCACACTCCGATTATTACCCATTGCAGCTTGGGTTGCACATCCTGAGCGGTGCATTTTACGCTACCAGGCTTTACCGGGATCTGCGGGAAGAAGCCGGGCTGGTCTATATGGTTGAAGCATTTCTCCAGGCAGGGAAGAATCGATCAATCTTTGGGGTTGTGTACGGGTGCGACCCTGGCAACAATATGAAAGCAAGTGCCATGATAGAGCGCGATCTTGAAGAAATGCGGAAGGATGTTGTCACTCCGACCGAACTGAGGCAGGCCAGAACGCTCCTGATCCGCCAATTGCAGCTGGAAGGGACCAGTACGAGCGGTATCGCCAATGAACTACTTGCACTTTCTCTGGCCGACCTCCCCCTGGATGAACCGCAACGTGCATCCCAAAGGTATCGAAAGATTACCGCAGCACAGATCAAGAAAGCTTTTTCCAGTTGGATAAGGCCGGGCGGATTTGCCCACGTAAGCCAGGGACCGTCTCGATAAGTCAAGCGGCAGTTGAAAATGGCGCGGGGCAAAGGAACGACTTGATAAAACTCAGTTGCTCCTTTGCCCCGCGCCTCGAATTATTTTCCACCATTTTCCGATCAGTGGACTTATTTCCTGATCGTGCAGCCAATGATTTACAAACTATGATGATGGCTTACTGCTTTTTTAGAACAAAATTACTTGAAGGTCTTCAGGATATACTCGGCAATTGCCTTGGCTTCCTTATCGGAAATTTCTTTTTTATCAAATTTGGTCATGCCTGGGCCCGGTTTGCGCATTTTTGCAACGATATCCTTCCAGCTCTTGATGCCGTTTTTCTCAAGAGCCTCCTTTTTCAGCGGTTTAGCCTGATTGATTATGTTGCCGCCGTCAGGATGGCAACTGGCGCAGTGTTTCCCAAACTCGACCTTGCCATCCAGCTTGCCGGACATATCCGCCTGAACGCTGAAAGTTGCCGCCCCCACTGCAAACATTGTTACTGCTGCGATTAACCCTTTTTTCATGATTATTCTCCTCCTCGGTATTTGCCCAACGAATCAGGCATTATTTTCTCTTTGATTCCGTCAAAGAAATCTATGGAGCCTTGATCTCTTCGCTCTTGGCCTGAAGTTTTTTCAACAATTCCCCGTAATTATGCTCCGATATAATCCTGTTGAACTGGCTGCGATAATTTGAGACAAGACTGACCCCCTCGATAACAACGTCGTAGACCATCCATTTACCGTTCTCGTTCATTAGCCTGTAGTCCAGAGAGAACTCGTCATGGGACGGGGTGATGATCTTGGATCTTACTTCGGAGTTGTTGCCCTCTGTTGTCTCGTTGATGTAGACGATCTTTTCATTGTGGTAGGATTCGATTTTGTTGGCGTAAGAGTTTTCAAGCAGGGTTTCAAACAGGCCTACAAACTGTTTTTTCTCGGCAGGTGTTCTCGTATTCCAATGCCTGCCGAGAGACCGTTTGGCCATTTCCGTATAATCAAAGATATCGCTGATCGCCTTCTTCAAGGCCTGACGCCGTTTTTGTTCGTTTTTCTTCATCTCCTTGTTGGTGACAATCCTGACCACCTCGTCAACCGTCTTTTTCACTTCGTCGGTAACGTTTGCATAGGCTTGTGCAGCAGCAAAGATACAGATTAATGCAATTAGTGTGATACGTTTCAGCATGATCTCTCCTGTCAATATCTAGTTTTGAATTGTGAAAGCCGGCTCATATGGTGCTTCAGAAAATTCACACACCAATCCGGCACTCAACCCTTTATTTTAAAAGTAATTCCGAGACGTTTCCGCTATTTTTGAAAAATTATACCACACCGTTGGTGAATGCAAACTGAAGCACGAAGAAAAGCATGGGGCAGGTTGATTGTATGATTGAGGATGGGGGGATTACAGCTTAGTGCAGATCGGCTGGAACTCGTCCAAGAACATCGGCCGCCTTATTCCACAGGCAATCCACCGCATCCAGCACATATATCTGGTCTCGTTCCTTGTAATGAAAGCGGGAGATATTTGGACACTCCTTGAGAATGGCTGCCCCATGGGGCTCATCGGTGCGCAGGCTGTCAACCGGGAAGTCACTGACAGCCTCTAGTCCCCAAATATCCAAGGCCTGATCATAATAACCCATTGCTTTCCGGAGCAATCCGACAGTCTCGGATGATCCATCCGTCAACAATCCGACATATTCACGAGGTCGCACCAAGGCATCCCGATATTCGTGATAGGTAATTCCCGGCTTGCTCAGGGATCGGATTCGCGTCAGTTCATAATATGCAAGGCGTTCCTGCCCCTTGCTTTCGTCGGACCATGCAACATGAGGAAGCAAAACATGGATTCCGATTGCCAATACCATCCATAGCAGCATACCTGGAAATCTATTCATTGGTATCTCCACGATCACTGATAGTTTCAATAGCATATCACTGAATCAGGCGCTCACCATACGACACCGAAATCTGTGCGCGGTTTTGAATTATTCGCCTTTTTCCAAGTATACGCTAACCATGAAATGATTCCCGCCGGATTCGAACAAAAGTGTCAATGTATCAGGCAATGAACCAATAGTCATGACATACTCGTCGCCAGATATGACGGAAGGAGTCGACAACCTGACTTCGTGGCCATCCTTGACAAAATGGTGCTTGAAAGAACCGCCCATCATATTGGCGATTTCCCCCAAGGCATCGTGAACATCATCATCACATTCAGAGATATCCATTCCGAGCATTTGGGAGGCAAAAGACATCGCCAGTTTCTGCGGGGTATTAATGCTTATCATGCCATTATAACCACCGGCAAAACCTACCATGGCAGTGACGCAGTCCTTGAATGTCGTCAATGTCTCCACCTGTCGTGATTTGGATACCTCTATTCCGACCATGGTGGAAAAAATCTCGCGAACATCGTTGTCGAGGTGATCGATTAGCTGCTCTTCCGTTGTGTTCAGTTGTAATAGTACGTCAGCGTTGATCATACTTGCCCCCTATGCGATAATTCTGTCTCTTTCCTTGTTTTTATCACTTCTTAATACGCTAAACAGACTGCATTCCATATCCTGGCTCAGAAATTTGTATTTCACGCCAATGCCGGCTGGCCGACGCTGTCCCCAAGATTGCGTTCTCGCAACAACGACTTCAATATGTTTTTCAAACTCGGGTAAAGTTACTGTCAACTCATCACCTACGGAATATTTCTCCGGGTACATGTCGGCAATGAACATTCCGCTCCAAGACACGTTAAGAGTGAATCCCCGTTCCATGTTTATGGTAGTCGACAAACTGACATCTTTCCTTTTATAGGCCCTCAACCTTCTCGGTGTGAACTGGGCACAGGTCTTGGTCAGAAAATCATTAAGACTCTTGTCCTGTTTTGCTTCACCGGCCATTGACATGGGAATAAGCATTGCTCCCATGGTCTTGACACGCAGGGTCGGATAGAAACCGGCAAGTGTGTAAGCGACAATCTTCTCCTCGGCCTTGGCCTTTATCATCGTGGCCAGATCGACAAGGATCCCTCCATATTGTCCTTTCAAAGCAAGATCTTCCGCTTCGCAAAAGGTGGAACACACCGTTGCCGGCACATCATAAGGCAACAGGCTGGCAGCAAGCGATTTACGAGAGCTTTCGTTGTAGGCAACAACTAATATCGTAAATTCTGGATGATTTGTTTTCGGGGTGTGCATGAAGCCGCATTTTCCTTTTGTCGGTCAGTGCTAGCATAATCTCATTATTTTATTCAATTTTCAATCAGATCAAATTTCCAGAATAGTTATTTTAATTTAAGCTAAGCTTACCTATCCAATTAATTTCAAAGTTTTGATGTATAATTTGAAATAAAATACATATTTTCAATTATTTTCTTATACTTCACATATTAAGCATATTGAGAATACATAACCTATTGCATGAATAGCGTGTCATAACTGCTACATATGAAATTAATCTCAGTTAAAAAATATATTTTTGTTAATAATTTAGTAACAATTAAACCGGGTGCGCCATATTTTTTACTAATGTATCAGATTGACTATGGCTTGCCTTGAATGATATTCTGGCATCCATATAAACGAAGCTTTAAATTGTTAATACAATCAGTTGACCTTTATGCACTATTACACACAACTTATTGAAATTTATCCCGTCCTTGCGGATGACTGCAGCAGATAATTTCGGAAAAAGGAGTCACTAAAATAGTGAATATTTCCGACCACCTGATAGGCCGCCAACCGATATTGAATCGATTTGAGGAAATTGTGGCCTACGAGTTGTTGTTTCGTTCACCCAGTTCCCTTTCATCGGCAATAATTAACGACTCGACGCAAGCAAGCGCCAGCGTAATCATCAACACCTTGTCACGTTTCGGAATCAGGGATATCCTCGGAAATCATCGAGGTTTTATCAATGTAGAAGCCGATTTGCTGATGAGTGACAACATCGAGTTGCTTCCGGCCGAGGTAATCGGCTTGGAACTGTTGGAAAACATCGTCATCACCCCGGATGTGATTGAGAGATGCCGAGCCCTGAAAAAAGCAGGGTGCCTTCTGGCCCTTGATGACCACGAGTACAGCCGGGAGTATGAGCCTCTGTATAACGGACTGGTTGACATCATCAAGGTGGACCTGTTCAAGACCCCCCTTGACCGGCTTTATAACATGGTTGAAACTTTCAAGCGTTTTCCCGTAAAGCTCCTGGCCGAAAAGGTGGACACACGGGCAGTTTTTCTCCGTTGCCGGAGCCTGGGCTTTGAAATGTTCCAGGGGTACTTCTTTGCACGACCGTCGCTGCTGCAGAAAAAGAGGCTTGAAGATTCAGCCAGTATCCTGTTTGAGCTTATGCAGCAGCTATCAAATGATTCGGATCTGGAGCAGATAGAGCAGACTTTCAAAAAAAGTCCAGCAATGACCTACAAATTGCTGCTGTTGGTGAACTCAGTCTCCACAGGCCTGCGAGAAAAGATCCGTACCGTGCGTCACGCGATCTCCATCATTGGGCTGAATCAACTCAAACGCTGGGTCCAGTTGTCCATATTTGCAGCAGACGACAACCGTGGTTTTGACAATCCGTTAGTTGACCTGGCAGCCGTAAGGGCTGCATTCATGGAGGAGCTGGCTCTTCTGCACCCTGCCTGCAAGCATTATAAATGCTATCCAGACCAGGCTTTCATGGTGGGAATCCTGTCATTATTGAAAGATATCTACGAAATTTCCATGGACGACATAATTAGCGGTTTGAATCTTTCGAGTGAAATCAAGGATGCCTTGGTTGATCGAAGCGGGCCACTGGGCGACCTGCTCAGTCTGGCGGAAAAGCTGGATATGTTGGACTTTGACGGTGCATCCATTTTTCTTGAGAAAATGGAAATCCCTCTTGTAACAGTCCTGGAATGCCAAAAAAAGGCCTTTAACTGGCGGGAAGGCCTGGAGTAAAAGACAAGTTAATTATATAGTTGTTATCAATTCGCCAATCGGATTCACCACAACCATCGTTAAATTTGCTGCACGCAGGCAACAAACTCTTCCAAAACCTTCTGCCAAGTATCAACAGTCTTGGAATACCGGTTTGCGCTTTTCCAGAAATGCGGCCATTCCTTCTTTTTGATCCTTGGTGGCAAAACAATGCCCGAAAAGTTCCGATTCAAGGGTACACCCCTGACTGAGCGACATCTCCAGGCCGTTGCACACGGCATTCTTGCATAGCTTGACCGCGTAGCGTCCCTTGCTTGCTATTTTGGCAGCAATCAGGCGCACCTCGTCCAGCAGATTTTCCTGGGCAACAACCCTGTTAACCAGGCCAAGACGCAATGCTTCTTGCGCATCGATCATCTCCCCGGTCAGCATCATCTCCAGCGCCATACCCCTGCCAACTAGGCGCGAGAGCCGCTGCGTTCCACCAAAACCCGGGATCACGCCAATATTGGTTTCAGGCTGTCCGAATCTCGCGTTGATACTCGCAATGCGAAAGTCACAACACATCGCCAACTCGCAGCCACCACCCAGGGCATAACCGTTCACAGCAGCAATCACCGGTTTTTCGCACCGCTCAATTGCTCGATATATCAGGTGTGCGTTTGCCGCCAGTTCCCTAGCCTGAATAGCGGTCATATCGCGCATCATCGCGATGTCCGCCCCGGCCGAGAAAGCCTTGTTTCCGGCACCTGTAAGTATCAGCACGCGGGCATCGTCATTTATAGATAGATCGCGCATTGTGTTGGAAAGGGCATCCAGCAGCTCCTGATTCAGGGAATTCAGACTGTCTGGACGATTTAAAGTAATGATTGCAATATTGTCCACAACATCCACTGACACAACACTATTTTCCATTTACCCACCCCCCTCACACCTATTCTCAGTGGTAACAACACGTACTTGTTTCGATATGGATGAACTGTACCAGAATTGCCAGCCCGCACAACATTCGGCTCTGAATATGGCTCGCTATTTCCATTCAGGCCCCTGATTTGCGCTTTCCCAGCCATGCAGTATCATTTTCTCAGAAAGGGCTGATTCAGCTTCCCGCAGCAATTATAGGAAACAGCTAGGCCACGAAGTGGAGGCGAATGTGAACGGCATATATGTTGTTGAGGCGTTACGGACACCATTTGGTTCATTCGGCGGGGCTTTGGCCAAAATTGATGCCCCACGCCTGGCAGCGCAGGTGATCAAGGGGCTTTTAACAAAAACCGGCCTTGAACCTGGTGCGGTGGACGATGTGATAATCGGCCAGGTTCTTTCGGGCGGTTGCGGCCAGGCGCCAGCCAGGCAGGCAATGCAACAGGCCGGGATTCCGGACAGCACCCATGCCATGACCATCAACAAGGTTTGCGGCAGCGGTCTGAAAGCGATCATGCTGGGCGCAGACAGCATCAGGCTCGGTGATTCCAGGATCGTAATCGCAGGCGGCATGGAAAGCATGTCGCAGGCCCCCTATTTTCTGAAAAAAGCCAGATCCGGTTACCGGTTTGGCCATGGTGAAATCCATGACCTGATGATTTACGACGGTCTCCAGGACCCTTACAGCGGCAGGTTGATGGGTGAGATCGGCGATGCCAGCGCCGCTCGCAACGGCATTACCCGCAGCGAACAGGATGAATACGCCATCCGCTCCTATCGGCTGGCCAGAAAAGCGGTGCAGGAAGGTATCTTTCGGCAGGAATTGGTATCGCTGGCAAATCCGGACAGCAAAAATGACGATCAGCCGGACTTCGACGAAGAACCTTTCCGGGTTGATCCGGACAAGTTGACCCAACTGGGGCCGGCATTCGGTAAAGAAGGCACCATTACTGCCGGCAATGCCTCAACCATCAGCGATGGCGCTGCCCTGACGATACTTGCCGATGAGGCCGGCCTCACCGAGCTCAATCTGCGACCAAAGGCCCGCATCATAGCCAGCGCCACCGAGAGCCGCCATCCGGAGCAGTTTCCCGAGGCGCCCGAGGGCGCTATCCGCAAGGTATGCCAAAAGGCGGGTCTAGCCATCGAAGCCATTGACCTGTTCGAAATCAACGAGGCCTTTGCCTCAGTGGCACTATATGCAATCAAGGCCCTGAAACTGGATTTGGCAAAGGTCAACGTCAACGGCGGCGCCATTGCCCTCGGTCACCCGATCGGCGCCAGCGGTGCCAGGCTCGCGGCAACCATTGTCAGGGAACTTCACCACAGGCGAGTCCGTTATGGCTTGGCCACTCTCTGTATTGGTGGGGGCGAAGCAGTGGCGGTCATTTTTGAAAGGGTTTAATCCCCAACAATGGTTTCACGCAGCTATGCAGAGAAAGGCTTTCAACAGATTCGTTACGTAATTAAACGAGCAAATATCGCCCAAGATTTTCAACAGGAGTTTATATGATCAAGACAATCGGAGTCGTTGGTGCCGGGGTGATGGGCAATGGGATTGCCCATGTCTTTGCCTGGCATGGCTATGATGTGATTCTTTACGACGTGGATGATTCCCAGATCGCAAGCGCCATGGTCACGATCAGGGAGAACCTGGGCCGACAGGCAAAGAAGGGGATAGTCGATAGCAGCCGCATCAATGAAATCATGGGCCGCATCAGGACAACCCTGTATCTGTCTGATCTGGCGCCAGTGGATTTTGTGGTTGAGGCGGTCACCGAGAACAAGTCGCTGAAGGTGGAGTTGTTCCGAAAACTGGATGAAATTGTGCGGGAAGACGTGATTCTCGCCTCAAACACCTCATCCATCCCAATAACCACCCTTGCCGCCGTAACCAAGCGACCGGGGCAGGTGATCGGCATGCACTTCATGAATCCTCCACCGGTGATGACGCTGGTGGAGGTGATCCGTGGCCAGGCCACCAGTGATGAAACATTTGCTACCGTAGCCAGCTTGACAACCACCCTGGAAAAGGAGATTGCGCTTGCCCAGGATTATCCAGGTTTCATTGTCAACCGCATCTTGATTCCCATGATCAATGAGGCTGTCTTTGCCCTTTTCGAAGGGGTTGCCACGGCCGAAGACATAGACAAGGGGATGAAGCTGGGCACCAATCAACCAGTCGGCCCACTTGCCTTGGCAGACCTGATCGGGCTTGACACCGTACTCGCCATTGCAAACGTGCTGTACGAAGGTTTCAAGGATCAGAAATATCGGCCCTGTCCATTGCTTGTCAAAATGGTTGCGGGCGGTACCCTGGGAAGGAAAACCGGCAGCGGCTTCTACACCTATCAGGATTAATCGGCCAAAATCCGCTATGTTGACAACCTTGGAAACCATTATGTAATTGCGGAACACATAATGCCGGAGGCACCGAAATGGAGTTTGAACTCACCAAGGAGCAAATCTTGCTCCAGCAGAAGATCAGGGAATTTGCCGCCATGGAGCTAAAGCCGGGAGCCGGCAGACGTGATGAAACCGGGGATTTTCCCTGGCCGGCAATTAAACAGTTACAAAAAATGGGGTTATTCGGACTTACCCTGCCAATCGAATATGGCGGAGGGGGGGTGGATTTTCTCAGTTATGTGCTTGTTGTGGAAGAACTGGCCAGGATCGACGCTGCGGTAACTATCACCCTTTTGGCTCATACCCTCTCAGCCGCCCATATCAACGCCTTTGGATCAATGAATCAGAAACTGGAATATCTCCTTCCGCTGGCAAACGGCGAAAAGCTTGGCGCCTGGGCTCTGACCGAACCAAGTGCCGGCAGCGATGCCGGCGGCATCCGAACCGTAGCGGTTGCCGAGGGCAATGTGTGGCGGCTGACCGGCAACAAGTTCTTCATCACCAACGGCTCCCAGGCGGACACCCTTGTGGTCATGGCTTCCAGCGATCCGGCCCGCGGGCCAAAGGGCATCTCGGCCTTCATCGTGCCGGGAGACAGCGCCGGCCTGAACAAGGGCAAGAACCTGGACAAGCTAGGCTTCCGTTCCAGCGACACAGTGGGGCTTATGCTGAAGGATGTCCGGGTTACCCAGGATTGCCTCCTTGGTGAGCTGAACCTCGGTTTCATCCAGGCCATGGAGATACTTGCTACAGGCAGGATCGGAGTAGCTGCCATGGCGGTCGGGATCGGCCGGGCCTGCCTGGAGGACAGCATTGCCTATGCCCGGAAACGACAGGCATTCGGCCGGCAGATCGGAGATTTCCAGGCCATCCAGTGGATGCTGGCCGACATGGCCACCGAACTGGATGCGGCCCGCCTTCTGGTTCACCGGGCCGCCGGTCTCAAGGATAGCGGAAAGAAATTCGGCAAGGAAGCCTCCATGGCCAAGCTTTATGCTTCGGAGACAGCCACCAGGGCCGCGTTGAAGGCGGTTCAGATCCATGGCGGCTACGGCTATACACGGGCATTCCCTGTGGAGCGTTATCTACGGGAGGCCAAGCTGTGCGAGATCGGCGAAGGCACTTCCGAGATGCAGCGGCTGATTATCGCGCGGGAACTCATGAAATAATCTGGGGGGCGAGACCTTCCTCAAGGAAACCCCCTTTACACTCATCATGGTCGAATTCAACCTAATCAACACACTCTTCCTTTCGCGCCTGATCGGGGCCGAACCGGAGGAGGTGACCATCGGCATGGAGGTCAAGGCGCGCTTTCTGCGCAATGCCAAGTTCAAGCCTACCGATGTCTATTTTGTCCCGCTGTGACGCCGGATCTTACCCTTCCTCTTTAGCTTTGCTGTAGAAATGGATCAGGAACTCGGCGTCCCTGGGTGACAGATCAAACTTGAACACAGCCTCCTGGACAAGCGGTTGCACAGGCTGATCAGGGTCTTCCTGCAGATTGCCGGACACCCATTTGATGGCACGTCTCAGGTCATCTCCTTCTGGTAACAGGCCGTGTTTGGTCATAATTCTCCTTAGGTAAACAATCCGCTTAGCTGCATTCGATAATTACATACC
Organism: Geobacter sp.; assembly: GCA_003574895.1. Lineage (GTDB taxonomy): Bacteria > Desulfobacterota > Desulfuromonadia > Geobacterales > Pseudopelobacteraceae > JACPFJ01. The sequence goes on along the minus strand of PJFB01000001.1, from coordinate 422,135 downwards.
CTGTTAAACATTTCCACCAAATCAGATACCAACGATATCATGTTTGCAACACTGGCTAAAGCTTTAATGAACCGGGATTGCCTTTTGCACCGGCCCCTGCGATGGTGTCCGGAACGGCTCGCTCATATGGTCAACATTTCCATGAATTCATTGACCGGCGTGGCAGCCAGCCGTGGCCGGTCGAGGCAGAGTTCGATGAACGCCTCGGCCCGGTCGGCTGCAAGGCATGTTGCTAAGTTGTTACGGCACTTCTGAACCAGTTGCGGCAACGCCTCCTGCCGTCTGCGGCGGTGCCCTATGGGATACTCCACCTCCACCCGTTCCGTGCATTTCCCATCCTTGAAAAAGACCTGCACCGCGTTCGCGATGGAGCGTTTGTCGGGATTGAGGTAATCCCGCGAATAGCGCGGTTCCTCCACAACCTCCATTTTTTCGCGGAGCTTGTCTATGCGCGGGTCACCGGCCACCTTGTCCCCGTAGTGATCGGCGGTCAGTTCACCGAAGATCAGCCCGATTGCGGTCATGTACTGCAGGCAATGGTCCCGGTCGGCGGAATTGTAGAGCGGGCCGGTTTTGCTGATGATCCTGACCGCTGACTCCTGTGTTGAGATAACGATGAAGTCGATCTGATCGAGCCGGCCATTTACCTGGGGATGAAGCGTCAAGGCGCATTCCACGGCGGTCTGGGCATGGAATTCAGCCGGAAAGGCCACCTTGAACAGGACATTTTCCATCACGTACGAGCCATAGTTCCTTGGAAAACTGAATTTCCCGCCACGGAACGAGACATCGTAGAATCCCCACCCCTTGGCACTCAAGGCGCTGGGATAACCCGCCTCACCTGCAACCGCCATCAGCGCCAGCTGCACCCCGCGACTGGTGGCGTCGCCAGCGGCCCACGACTTGCGAGGGCCGGTATTGGGGGCATGCCGATAGGTGCGCAGGCTCTGGCCGTCCACCCAGACCAGGGAGATGGCATTGACGATCTGGTCCCGGCTCCCCCCCAGGAGCCGAGTGGCCACTGCTGCCGTAGCCAGTTTCACCAGGACGACATGATCCAGGCCGACCCGGTTGAAACTGTTCTCCAGCGCCATCACGCCCTGGATCTCGTGGGCCTTGATCATGTATGTCAAGACATCGTCCATACTAAGCGGCGCCTTTCCTGCCGCAAGGTTCCGTTGACTGACATAATCGGCAACCGCCAGTATGCCACCCAGATTGTCTGAAGGGTGCCCCCACTCGGCAGCCAGCCAGGTATCGTTATAATCCAGCCAGCGGATCATGGCTCCTATATCTAATGCGCCTTTTACCGGATCAAGTATGTATGATGTCCCGGGAATCCGCGTGCCGTTAGGAACAATCATCCCGGGGACGCATGGCCCCAACATGCGGGCGCATTCCGGGAAACGCAACGCCAGCAGCGCGCAACCGACCGCATCCATCAGCGAATATGCGGCCGTGTCAAGGGCCTCGTCGCTGTTAATTTCATAAAAACCGACATAGTCGGCAATATTCTGCATCTCCCGGTCAGGCTCGGGCCGGATATTCAGTGTTGCCTGGGTTGTCATACTCCTCCTCCTGAAAAGACCTTGTCTCCGTGGTTTATTTTAAGACCCCCTTCTCCAAGGGTAGATGTTCTATGTTCTCTTGGTTCCGGCCCGCTGCATGCCACAACCGGCCGGAACACGGTGCTATGGTCATGTCTTGGTCTCCTTTCCGAAAATATTGTCGAGCATGCGTTCATAGTCGTGGTAACCGAGAAAATCATACAGTTCGGAGCGGCTCTGCATCTTCTCCACAACCCCTTCCTGAGTGCCTTTGTCCCGAATTTCGCGGTATACCTGCAGGGCTGCGGCATTCATGGCGCGGAAAGCGGAGAGCGGATATAGCACCAGACTTACGCCCGCCGCTGCCAATTCATCCACACTGAATAGTGGCGTGACGCCGAATTCGGTCATATTGGCCAAAATCGGGATACCAACCGCATCAGCGAAGCGCCGGTAATCCTCCAGATTCAGCAACGCTTCGGGAAATAGCATGTCGGCCCCGGCCTCGCGGTAGCAACAGGCCCGTTCAATGGCAGCGTCCACCCCCTCCACGGCCACGGCATCGGTGCGGGCCATGATCACGAAATCCGGGTCGGTGCGCGCATCCACGGCCGCCTTGATGCGGTCCACCATATCCCCTGAAGCTACCAGGGCCTTGCCCGGTCTGTGGCCGCAGCGCTTGGCCGCCACCTGGTCCTCGATGTGAACTCCGGCAGCGCCGGCCCTGATCATTTCCCGCACGGTCCGGCCCACCATGAAGGCATGCCCCCAGCCGGTATCCACATCGACAAGAAGCGGCAGTCGGCTGGCAGCGGTAATCCGGCGCACGTCGTCGAGAACATCGTTGAGCGTGGTCATCCCCAGATCAGGCATGCCGAATGAGGCATTGGCCACACCGGCCCCGGACAGGTAGATCGCCCGAAAACCGATTCGTTCAGCCATCAAAGCCGCATATGCGTTGATGGCGCCAACAACCTGCAATGGTTTCTCATCGGCCAGGGAGGCGCGTAGCGACTTGGCAGGCGTACAATTGCTCATAATTTCCATCTCCATACCATCTTGAATTATCAAAAAATTATAACCTGAAATCCTGGTTGTGCAATCCTGGCAGGCCGTTGACATAAGTTCAATGACGGCTAAAATTCATTAATAGAGTCGCAGAAATTCAAATCGGAATGGGACAATGCCATGCCCAATGAAGTCATTGCCGAATTCAAGGTCACGCGGATGAGCATTCTTGATGAAAACGGCATTGCCGACGTAGCGCTCATGCCGGAACTGTCCCATGAGGAAATCCGCAAAATGTACGAACTGATGCTGCTGGCACGGGCCTTTGACCAGCGCGCCCTGGCCCTACAACGGGAGGGGCGGCTCGGCACCTACCCCCCAATCATGGGTCAGGAGGCGGCCCAAGTGGGGAGTGCCATGGCCATCAAGCCGGCTGACTGGGTCTTTCCCTCGTTCAGGGAAACAGGGGTGCACCTGAGTCTGGGCTATCCGATCGCGCAGATATTTCAGTACTGGTCAGGCGACGAGCGCGGACAGCTGACGCCGGATAACCTGAACATCTTTCCCTTCTGCGTTTCAGTGGGCACGCACATCCCCCATGCCGTGGGTGCTGCCATGGCGGCCCGTTACCGGCGCGATCCCATTGCGGTGGTGGCCTATTTCGGCGACGGCGCCACTTCCAAGGGTGACTTCCACGAAGGATTCAACATGGCCGGGGTATTCCGCCTGCCGGTTGTCTTCATCTGCCAGAACAACCAGTGGGCCATATCGATTCCGGTCAAGGAGCAGACCGCTGCCGCCAGCCTGGCCCAGAAGGCCGTTGCTTACGGCTTCGAGGGGATCCAGGTGGACGGCAATGACGTGTTCGCCGTTTACTGCGCCACCCGGAACGCCCTGGAAAAGGCCCGGGGCAACGGTGGTCCCACCTTCATCGAGTGCCTCACCTACCGGGTGGCGGACCATACCACGGCCGACGACGCCGGCCGTTACCGATCATCTGAAGAGGTGGCAGCCTGGCGCGCCCGGGACCCGATCCTGCGTCTGGAGCGCTTCATGGCGGCCCAGGGGTTCTGGAGCGAGGACTATGGCAGGGAAGCCAGATCAAGGGCATCGGCCTCCATGGACGAAGCAGTGCATGAGATGGAAGGATTCCCGCCGCCTGCTGCGGCCGATATGTTCGAACATGCCTGCGCATCGCTATCTCCACGGCAAACCAGGCAGCAGGAAGGGCTCTGACATGGCAAAGCTCAATATGGTTCAGGCAATCAACCTTGCCTTGCGCGAGGAGATGGCGCGGGACGACCGGGTCGTTGTCATGGGCGAGGACGTGGGCCGTGACGGCGGCGTGTTCCGGGTCACCGAGGGTCTGAGGGAGCATTTCGGTGCGGAGCGGGTGATCGACACCCCATTATCAGAGTCCGGAATTGTTGGCGCGGCCACCGGCATGGCCGCCTATGGCCTGCGGCCGGTGGCCGAGATCCAGTTCATGGGGTTCATCTATTCCGCCCTTGACCAGCTGTCGGCCCATGGGGCACGGCTGCGCACCCGTTCCCGCGGCCGTTACACCTGTCCCCTGGTGGTGCGGACCCCATATGGCGCCGGCATCAAGGCCCCGGAACTGCACGAGGAGAGCAGTGAGGCGATCTTCTGCCACATTCCCGGCATCAAGGTGGTGGCGCCGTCAGGGCCATACACCGCAAAGGGCCTTATGCTGGCAGCCCTGCGCGACCCGGACCCTGTCCTGTACCTGGAGCCGACCAGGCTCTACCGCCTCATCCGGGAGGAAGTGCCTGAAGGTGAGTACCTCACGGAACTGGGGCGGGCGCGGTTGGCCAGGACAGGTGACAATGTCACCGTCATTGCCTGGGGAAGCATGCTGGAGCGAGTACTGAAGGCGGTCGAGCCATACAGTGCGGATGTGATCGATCTGCTGACCCTCAGCCCCTTTGATGCCGAAACCGTGCTGGCATCGGTCCGGAAAACCGGGCGGGCGGTCATAGTCCACGAGGCAATCAAGACTTGCGGCCTTGGCGCCGAAATCGCCGCCACGATTGCCGAAGACGCCATCCTCCACCTGCGGGCACCGGTGCTGCGGGTAACAGCCCCGGATGTGCCGGTTCCCCTGGGCAAGCTGATCGATCACTATCTGCCGACAGCGGAGCAGATCAGAGCGGCACTGGATGAGGTGCTGCAATATTAGGCCAACGGACGAATAATGCACATAAATCACCACGTGTCCTATCCGTTCCATAAGTCCCATGCAACAAAGGAGCGCTTATATGCCTTTTGAATTCAAGCTACCGGACCTGGGTGAAGGTATAACCGAGGTCGAGCTGCGCAAGTGGCTGGTAAAGGAGGGTGACCGGGTCGTTGAGCACCAGGCCATAGCAGAGGTGGAGACCGACAAGGCCGTGGTGGAAGTGCCTACGCCCAGGGCTGGCATAATCAGCCGCATCAATTGCCGGGAGGGGGATACCGCCAGGGTCGGCGAGATACTGCTCACCATTGCCGAGGCAGGGGATGCCGCAAACACGACCCGCGGGTCGGTCGGGATCGTCGGTGAGTTGCCCGAGGCCAAAGACGAAGACTCCGGACCTGTAACCAGACAGACCTTCGAGGTACTGGCCACCCCCCTGGTACGGAAGCTGGCCCGGGAGCGTGACATCGACCTGGGGAACATCCGGGGCAGCGGCCCCCGGGGCAGCATTACCCCGGAAGACCTGGACCGGGAAGCGGTCAGGCCCCAGCCGCAGCTGGCCGCGGACAGATTCGGGCCTGTGGAGAGGCTGCCTCTGCGGGGGTTGCGGCGCACCATTGCCCGTAACGTGATCGCCTCCCAGCGGGCAACCGCCTTTGTCAGCGGCATGGAGGAAGCCGACATCACCGAACTGTGGGGACTGCGCGAACGGGAGCAGCACGAGGTCGAATCGCGCGGCACGCACCTGACGTTCATGCCATTCTTCATCAAGGCCGCCCAGCACGCCCTGCGCGAACACCCCTACCTGAATGCCGCCATCGACGACGCCACAGAGACGATCATCCTCAAACAACACTACCATTTCGGCATTGCCGTGGAGACCCCTGACGGCCTGATGGTGCCGGTCATTCGCGACGTGGACAAAAAGAGCATTCTCGAACTGGCAGTGGAAATTCATGAACTGGGGATCAAGGCCCGGGAGCGGACCATCGGCATCGAGGAACTCAAGGGAAGCAGCTTTACCATCACCAACTACGGGCACTTTGGCGGTACCTTTGCCACCCCGATCATCAACTGGCCCGATGTGGCGATCATGGGGTGCGGCCGGATCAGCGAGCGCCCATGGGTGCACAAAGGCAAGATCGCTATCCGCAAGATCCTGCCGCTGGCTCTGACCTTTGACCACCGCGTCACCGACGGCGCCGATGCGGCCCTGTTTCTGGGCAAGGTCGTGCGCTACCTGGAGGACCCGGCGCTGTTGTTCATAGAAAGTACTTGAGATGGGATGACCTGAAAGGTAAGGAACCTCAGTAATCCTGGTAGGCCATGGCCGTGCAAACCCTCTCGCGGGCCAGGATGACAGCCGCGGCCCTGGGGAGGAGCTGTTCCGCTGCCGCCTTTTCAAGGATCTTGCGGGAATTTTTCCTGATCCGGTCCGCAATGGCCGCAAAGGTCTCCTGTTCCGTACTGCCGGCATATTCCATGGCCGCCATGATGACCCCGCCGGCATTGGCGATGAAGTCCGGCACAACCAGAACTTTGCGCTCGTGAAGCATTTGCTCCGCCCCTGCCGTGGCCGGAATGTTGGCCCCCTGCAAGATCATGCGGGCCTTTATGTTGGCCGCGTTCCCCTCATGGATCACGTCCGGTGTGGCGGCAGGAATGAGGATGTCGCAATCGATGCCGAACAGTTCACTGGACCGGATACGGGTGCCCTTGCCATGATGCATGACGCTGCCGGTTTCCTGTTTTATGACCATCAATTCCTCGGCAGACATGCCCGACGGGTTATGTACCGCCCCCCGCGAGTCCGATACCGCCACCAGGATTGCCCCTTTTGCAGTGAGATAACGGGCAGCGGCCTTGCCAACGCTGCCGAAACCCTCCAGGGCGATCCGTGCCCCTGCCAGCTGGATGCCGGCAAACGGCGCGGCCACCTCGGCGCACTCGGCCAGGCCGAACCCAGTGGCGCCCAGTTTGTCCAGAGGCAAACCGCCTAGCTCTTCGGGCAGCCCCACCGAACGGCCGGTTTCGTCATGAATCCAGGCCATGGCGGTTTCGTCGCAGCCCATGTCCGGGCCAGGGATATACTCGTCGAGATCCTTGATCATGCGGGCAAAGACCCGAAACCAGCGCTCCTTCAGCGGACTGACCGGGTCAGCGATTATCCCTGCCTTGGCACCGCCATGGGGCAGACCGGCAATGGAATTCTTGAGGGTCATGGTCCGAGCCAGGCGCATGACCTCTTCCACTGTTACGGCAGGCGACATCCTGACGCCGCCAATGGCCGGACCCAGGGCGATATTGTCGATCACCACCACGGCGTGCAGACCTTCCTTGGCGGAATAAAGCCGGATTATCCTGGCCGGGCCGATATCGTCAAAGGTAATTTCATTCATGAGTACAATTTATCAGATATTATTAAAAATACAAGAAAGTGGTAGTCACAGGAACTGATCAACCGCCAGTAACTTTTTACCGATGACACGGCAGACGTAAAGGAGAAGACGGCCGAGGGCCGGATGAGGTGGCAACAGCGGGAACGGTCCTACTGCTTGGGCGTCATTGAATAGAAGCATAGCGTAAACTCATCGAAACTAACTTCATAGTCCAGGTGCCAAAGGCTTTTATCGTATAGGGGAAATCGTACGTCACCTTCGTAACGATCATGAATCCGGGAAACATACATATAATCGGCCACTGAAAGTGCCTTTTCGTATAGTTCCGCTCCGCCAATGACAAAAATCTTCTTTTCCAACGAATACCCAAGCATCAGGGCCTCATCCAGGTTTTTCGCGATCTGTAATCCTTCCCTGGGAGGCAAGGTGGAACTGACGACTATGTTGTTTCGGTCCGGTAATGACCGGCCTATGGACTCAAAGGTATGTCGCCCCATGATTACCGTGCTCTCAAGAGTCAGTTTTTTAAAGAGCTTCAACTCCTCTGAAATTCGCCATGGCAATTCATTCCCTTTGCCGATAATTCCGTCTTCGGTCATGGCAACTATTATATATATCCCTGTTTTATCGTGATCTTTCACGACATGTCCTCACAATTCATTATGCTTATTCCAGGCCGAAGCGATGCTGGATTTCTGCCGGTGCCTCTTCAAATCGGGAGAATTCCATGGTGTACCCGCCCCTCCCCTTGGTGGCGCTGCGCAATTCGGTCATGTAACCGAACATCTCGGCCAGGGACACGGTCGCATGCAGCACCTCGATATCGCCGTGCCCAATGCTTCCCCCCTCTACCCTGCCCCCCTTCTGTTGCAGGGTACCAAGGACCCTACCCAGATATTCCGCCGGCAAAGTCAGTTCCAGGGCCATGAGCGGCTCCAGAAGGTACGGGCTCCCTTCGCGGGCCGCCATGAGCACGCCCCGCTGGGCAGCGGCCTTGATGCCGGACTCGCTTGTCACTCCCTGCTCAAAGGGAATGTCCAGCACCTCGACCTCCAGGTCGGTTAGCGGGTAACCGGTCCGGCAGCCGGCTTGGCACCCTTGGTAAAGACTTTCCTCGACCGCCTTCAACAACTCCGGAGTAATGGTGGCAGTCGCTGGCGGCAACAAGATCCGCAACCCGCTGCTGCGGGGCAATGGGGTGAGCCGCAGGTGGACCTCTCCGACATCTATCCTTCCCTCCCCTTCCCTGCGGAACAATTCCTTGCGGGTGACGGCCCGGCGCAAGGTTTCCCGGTAAACCACCCTGGGCCGTCCGGTCGTAACCCGTACGCCACATTCCCGTTCGAGCCGGTCCACTATAATCTCCAGGTGGAGTTCACCCATGCCGGTAAGGATGGTCTGGCCGGTCTCCTCGTCCTCATGAACCCGGAAGGTGGGGTCTTCCCATTGCAGCCTCTCCAGGGCACCAGGAAATTTTTTGCGGTCTTCCGCCGCTTTTGGCTCAACGGCAATCGACACTACCGGCTCCGGCACGGAAAGTCCTTCCAACAACAAATGATGTTCCGGATCACACAGTGTGTCGCCTGTGAGTGTTTCCCTGAAGCCGAGTACGGCAACAATATCGCCGGCAGTAGCTGCATTTATCTCCTCCCGCCGGTGTGAGTGCATATGGAATAGCCTGCCGACCCTCTCGGAGTTCTGCCTCGTTGTGTTGTAAACTGAACTGCCGGGACGGATGGTGCCTGAGTAGAGGCGCAGGTAGGTGAGCATCCGCCCTTCGTCGGACATCACCTTAAAGGCCAGGGCGCGCAATGGGGCGCCAGGATCGCATCTAACCGTCTCCTGTTCGCTGGTCAATGGGTGGCGGCCCGCCACAGGCCTGGCATCCAAAGGTGACGGGAGATATTGGCCGACCGCGTCCAGCAAGGGCTGGATTCCTTTGTTGCGCAGGGCCGAGCCTATCAGAACCGGAAAGATTCGGCAGGCGATGGTTACTCTGCGCAATGCCTCCTTCAGGCGATGGCCGTCCACAGGCCTTCCTTCGAGAAAATCGGTCAAGATCGAATCGTCGAAATCCGCAACAGTTTCGGTCAAAGTCAGACGCGCTGCCGTCACCGGCTCGACCAGGGCCGCCGGGACCGCTCCCCTCCGCACGGTCTTTCCCAGGTCGCTTTCATCGAAGAAGAGTGCTTCAACACTCACCAGATCTATCACTCCCGCAAGAGCGCCATCTTCTTCGATGGGGAGTTGCAGCAGCACCGGACGGGCCTTGAGCCTCTCCTCCATCTGGCTTAAAGTTTTAAGATAATCAGCGCCGACCCGGTCCATCTTGTTGATGAAGCAGATCCGGGGCACACCGTAACGGTCGGCCTGGCGCCAGACAGACTCGCTCTGGGGCTGAACCCCTTCCACGGCGCTGAAGATTGCCACTGCCCCATCCAAGGCCCTGAGCGTTCTTTCCACCTCAATGGTAAAGTCTATATGCCCGGGGGTATCGATAAGGTTGAAGCGGTACTCACCCCAACGGCAGGTGGTGGCAGTGGCGGTAATGGTGATTCCCCGCTCCTGCTCCTGGGGCATCCAGTCCATGACTGCCAGGCCGTTGTGCACCTCCCCCATTTTGTGGGTTTCCCCACTATAGAAGAGGATTCGCTCCGACACGGTGGTCTTGCCGGCATCGATATGGGAGATGATGCCGAAGTTTCGTATGGTGTCGAGGGGTTGAATGGCTGTTCTCCTTTCGTTTCGGCTTCGGTACACCGGCAGCTATTACCACTTGGCCGGACAGATCTGTTTGGCGAATTGGCGTTTAAACTGTCTTTAAAATTTACATAAATGTACCACAGGAGAAACAAATCGTAAAAACTAACTTGAATTACCAATTTTTTAAGCTAAAATCCTATTAATTTCTAAGAGACTCTACTGCAGCCGCTATCACGCGTTGAGTAAAACCATTTTTCACAGAGCAGCCTGTTCCACCATATGGCTCTCGAAGCATAAACAATAACTCAACTGCTTTGATTTTTTAAGCAAACCCAGACTGTTATTGACAATGATCCCACAAATCGACGGAGACAACGATGTTCAAGGAATTCAAGGAATTCGCATTAAAGGGAAATGTCATCGACCTGGCAGTAGGCATCATTATCGGCGCCGCTTTCAACAAGGTTGTCCAATCCTTTGTCAATGACATCGTCATGCCCCCACTGGGAATGTTGCTGGGAAAAATGGATTTCTCGGCGTTGTTTATCAACCTGTCCGGAAAAGAATTCGAAACCCTCGCCGAAGCGAAAAAGGCCGGTGCAGCGACCATCAATTATGGCCTGTTCATCAATACGCTTGTTGACTTCACCATCATGGCGTTTGTGGTTTTCATCATGATCAAGCAGATCAATCGCTTAAAACGCGAAGCACCACCAGCGCCGGAACCTGACACCAAAGATTGCCCGCTATGTCTTTCAAAGATACCAATAAAAGCTGTCCGCTGCCCATTCTGTACATCGGCACTGGAGTAATCCGGGTTACCGGGATTAACCATTTAAATCCCGATACCATCATTTCCCATCCAAAGGAGGAACAAACATTGAGAAAACAAACTACGTTGTTGATCGCCGGGGCTTTGCTCGCAATAGCAACAACGGCATCTGCAGGCAACAAGGAAGAGAAATTCTCTCTCTCACCAGTGGTTGGCGGCATCACTTTTGACGGCAAACAACACTTGCAAACCCGCCCGGTCTACGGCCTGCGACTTGGCTACAACTTCACCGATGCCTTCGGCGTCGAAGGTCTTTTTGATTATGCCTACACCAAGGGCACCATCACGGGTAACAATGTAGACTTTTTCCGGTATGGTGGCGATCTGCTGTATCACTTCATGCCGGAAAGCAACTTTGTTCCATATGTGGCAGCAGGATACGCCGCCGTTAACTTCAAGGGTGACACCGCCACCAATAGTGCTGCCAGGCCCAAGGGCGCTTTTGATTACGGTGCTGGACTTAAATATTTCATTAACGACAGCTTTGCGTTACGGGCTGATGTCCGCCACCTGATCTATAAGCACGGTGACACTCTGCAAGCGGTTGAATACACTGTCGGTTTCTACCTACCGCTTGGCAGTGAGACCCCTGCTGCAAAACCGGTTGAGCCACCACCGGCCCCGGCAAAGGTTGAAACACCGCCACCACCACCCGCCCCGGCTCCAGTTGTAGTACCGCCACCACCACCGGCTCCCACCAGCAGCCTGACGGTCAATCCAGGCAAAATCACCAAGGGTGAACCGGCAATCCTTGCCTGGACCTCGCAGAATGCTTCCAAATGCGACATCCAGCCCGGCATCGGATCGGTTCAACTTCAGGGTTCCATGAGCATTACCCCGGAAAGCGACACAGCATATACCATCAATTGCAGCGGCGACGGTGGCAACACATCGAGCAATGCCGACATCGCGGTTGTTATGCCTCCGCCTCCAGTCGTAGAGGCGGTACAGCCCAAGGCAGCCCCTGTCAATCTTTGCACACCCACAATCATTGACATCAACTTCGACACCAACAAGTCGGATATAAAGCCCCAATTCCATGACGAACTCAAAAAGGTCGGCGACTTCCTGATTGAATTCCCCAATGCCAAGGGTACCATTGACGGGCACACCGACAACGTAGGCAGCAAGGCGAGCAATCTCAAGCTCTCCCAAAGGCGTGCCGACAGCGTCCGCAACTATCTCATCAAAAACTTCAGCATCGCCCCGGACCGCATCACGGCCAAAGGCTACGGACTCACCAAGCCGATTGCCAGCAACAAAACCAAGGAAGGCAGAGCAAAGAACCGGCGCATCGAAGCCAACTTCACCTGCGAATAGAAGTTCAGCCATCACATGAAGAAAAGAGCCCCGGTTTGCAATCATGCCGGGGCTCTTTTCTTATCCGGGGAGGTAAGCAATGGTAACAGAAAACAATCCTATCACAGGGAATGAAGAGAAAAGTACTCTGACGCCAATTATACTGGCCTTATCCGGATTCTATGAAGCACTCAACAGCAGGGATATGGAAAAAATGGCGCAAAATTGGGCGCAAACCGATGAGGTTGTCATGGACAACCCTCTTGGCGGCATCAAGCGCGGATGGGATGAAATCAAAGCCGTGTATGAACGGCTTTTCAGCAGCCAGTCTGAATATTACTTCGAGTTTTACGATTACAGCCTTCATGCGACCGATGAAATATTCTATGTAGTCGGGAGAGAGCGCGGGAAATTCAGGAAGGGCGCCACAGAACTTGCCATGGCTATAAGAACAACCAGGATATTCAGGTTAATAACAGGCCGCTGGCGACAGGTCCATCATCACGGTTCGATTGAAGATCCAGACTTACTGTATAAATACCGGAAAGCTGTGTTTGAAAATTCCTGATTTGCTTTGTACCCGGATATTGTTCAAGATAACTGTTTATTAGAGACCACATGATGTGCAACCGAGGAGAATATGTATCCTGAATCAGATGATATGGATGAATATTTGGGTTCCGACGCGATTGTCGATTGGCAGACCCCGAGTGTCCGGCAGAAGGCTATCGAACTTACACAGTCGCTGGCGGATGAAGTTGCCAAGGCCCGCTGTTTGTACGAATGGGTGCGGGACGCCATTCCCCACTCCCATGATGCCGGACTCGACATTGTGACCTGCACTGCCAGTGAAGTGCTCAGTCACGGCACCGGAATCTGCTTTGCCAAAAGCCACCTTCTGGCCGCCTTGCTCCGGGCGGTCCATATCCCGGCCGGATTTTGCTACCAGGTTTTACGTCTGGACCCACCTGACAATAATGAGCCGGTGTTACACGGGTTCAATGCCATTTATCTTGCGACCCTGGACAAATGGATGCGCGTCGATGCGCGGGGCAACACCAACGGGATCAATGCTCAATTCAACACACAAAAAGAGCAGCTTGCCTTTGCCATGGACCCATTGGCCGATGAATTCATCTATGAAGCGATTTTTGCTGCGCCGGTAGGCAGCGTGGTCAACAGCCTGAAGAGGTACACAAACTTAAGCGAATTGTGGCTGGATTTGCCCCAATCCCTGTAGCAGTGTGTCAACACGGAGGTCGCCATGTTAAAAGACGTTGTCGATGGATTAACTCTTGTCGCGGATGGGATCAAGAGCGTCACTGCGATTGCTGAAGCGGTCAAAAGCGGTAAAGACTACCTGAAAACTAAACATCCGGAAGTCCAAAACGATTTGCGGAAGATGGTCCAGGAGTTGGGGAAGAGCCTTTTTGTTATCAAACAGACGTCGGCTGTTTTGACGAACTTTCGCTTTGCCATTGCCACCGATACGCAGGGAACCGAATTGGCCAGGTTCAACGACTACTTCATCAAGTCCAAGACCGAGGCACAGTTTCTGCGTAATCGCATTGACGACCTGCGCACCCACTGTAGTAAAGTTCGGGAACACGGAACCAGGATCAGCGGTTCGGCCACAGCGGCCGGGTTTGCCAAGATTTTTTCCCTGTTGGGGTTAGGCTCACCTGAAAAGGAAATGGAACTTGGCGAGCGCCTGGACAAGCTGGCCTATGAAGATTTTGCGATTGCAAACAGCTCGGACCAGATGCTGAAGTGCCTGGAGGATGCGTTGCGGGACGTGCAGGACACATTGGGCAATGGCGGTGCCATGTATCCGCAAAATGTTCCGGATGCAGCGGCTTTGCTGGCGGAATACGGACCGGAATTCGAGAGGATGGAAGAACGGGCTACAGAGGCAGCAATGGAAATACGAGACCTGGCTAAGGATCTGGGTACATAGAATGGGGATTTTGATGAGACAAGCAATCTTTATTGTAATTATTGCTGTTTTCTCGGCAGCCATTGTCAATGCCGAAAGCCACACCGATGAAAGTGGTTCAGGTGAAAAATGGGAGTATCTTGTTGTGTCGGATGCGAACAACATGAATTTTAAGGCGACTGGCAATACCGCATTGCGAAAAGAAACCACTGGGGCCTTTGGCCATGAACCGTTCGTACTGGAGCAGCAGCTGGACAAACTTGGGGTAAATGGATGGGAATTGGTGGCTGTTTTGGGTAAACCGAACAACCCGACATTCTACTTCAAACGCCGCAAATAGCTTTAAGATCCTTTCAGCTTCGGGTGGTTCCAGTGAGTTTATGTAATCCGACATTACTAAAAAGATGTCTTCCGGTACTGACGGCAGTTGCCTGCCTGTGTCTGTCCCATTTCGCCGGAGCCGCCCAGCCGGTCAGGCTGCGAATCAATACGTCCCATGGGCTTAATAACGCCAAGGGGGCGGTAATAGACGCGGGATTGAGCTTGTCGGAGGTTGTGGTTACACCTTCATCGCCTGATAACGGCAGGCAATACCTTTCACCTGATAAATTCGTGACAGATGCCAGAGCTGTCGGGGCAACGCTCCTGTCATCAAGTTTTTCCGGCTGGAATTATCTCTATGATTCGATGGGATATCAGCAGCTGGCTACAAATGGCATGGCGCATGTGTATGCCTACGAGCCGCGAAAATCCCAACTGCCGAGCGCACCGCCACCAGCGGCATTTGTCACTGTCAACAGGATCGGCGGCACAACCGGCGGAGGCATTGAGTTCGGCGTGCCAACCGATTACATGCATGGCAAGGGGCAAGGCACTACGCCGTCAGCCGTGACCGCACAGTTGGCAGGTCTGATGGCCTGCCTGAAATTTCGGCACCCATCCTGGAACTGGTTTGACGTAAAAGCCGCGCTCCGGTCAACTGCCGCAAACTATCCCACCGGATATGATCCCTACAAATCCGGTTATGGCGCCATCGACTTCCAGAAGGCAAATTCGCTGGACAATGCGTCACATCTGGCGCTTTTCGCACCTGCCACAGTTATTCTCGGGAAAAAGGGCGACCAACTTTTTTTCCGCATCAACCCGTTCAGCCAAACCAGAAGATTTACCGATGTTGTCTTCAAATTCGCAACAAAACCTGCTCCTACCCTTAAAGAATTGACCCTGGCAGAGATAACGGCAATGGGCGGGGAGTATCTGTTTTCCAGCTACCTGCACAAGGATGCAAACAATTATGCGTACAGGATGGGATGGGGCGAAATAGCCTATCTCGTCTGGTTCACACAGGATGCAGCATTGAAATTTTCCCGCATCGAATCTTATTCGATATTTGGCCCCATCAGTATCTCCAACCCATAATAAAATCACTTTTACTTCCAGCTAGGCCTACCGTTTATTTTTGAATTGACGTCCTGCGCAGAAAAAATATTCGATAAAACCTGTTTGACAACCCCTACACTTATTATATGATTTTAATTATTAACATTAGATATGTCTTATGTTTAATGAGTTTGATGGGTGTAAACACAACTAAAGAAAGGAGTTTAATCATGGCTGAAGTAAAAAACTATCACATCTTATTTTATGGCGGACCAGACGGCTATCAAACGAACCGGGCACAGATTGCCCTCTATGACGCATCAGGAAAGGTGGTTGCCTATGTCCGGTTCAATGATCCGGGCATGTTCTTCGAAGCAGACTCCAATGCGGGCGGCACGATCCTGATGCATATGCCTTCGGCGATGTTTGAGAACGTACTCGATGTATTAAGAAATGAAAAACCAATCACGGTTTACTTTGCCCAGGGCCGGGGGTTCTTGGGAACAGGCTCAACAGAACCGGTAGGCGAAGGGGAATGAAACCATTGACAACGCAGTCAGCTTGATTAAAAAGGAGGATATTGCCATGTTCAGGAAATTAACATTTATTATTTGCTTGTTCCTTGGAATGACATGCCTTGCATCAACCGCTGCAAAAGCCCAGGAAAACGGAGCCTTTAGCGATTATCTGGTTGGCACCTACGACCTGAGAAACGGCTACACCGTTTTCCAGGTCGTCAATCCCACCGCGCAGACCCTGGAGGTCTATTTTGCCTTTTTCGACGACAACGAAAAACCTCTCGCCTGCAAAAAGGAAAAGCTATCCCACAATGACCTCGTAGAGGTTGATGTCCGGGCGTTAAAGCTCAATGCCAAGGTCGGAGTGGTAAAGATTATTTCACATCGAGACAGGAAGCCGGTACCTGGAATAGTGGGGTTCCAGAGATTTTATGCCGCAAGACTGGGAATCGCCGAGAGCAACTTGGCTGCAGTACCGCCAAAGGTACTGGATGCTGAATTGAAGATTATTTTGGAGGTTTGCAAGTAGCTGTGCTGAACCAGGGAGCGGGGATGACATGTAGCGCCAATATCCCTTCGATATCGGTGAGCAGCTCCCCCTCCCAGCCTCTCATGAAAACGGCTTGGTCGCATAAATTTTCAACATGTCCAATATTATATCAAAGTTACTGGAGTCGATGGCGAGCCAGGTACCCCAGAACAATCCGAAACGAAGGGCGAATCCAGCGATCAGTCCTCGGATTTGCGCCTTTTGATCCAGATTCAAATAATCGTATAGGCCGAAGTAAGCGGAGAGAACAAGTAGGCACAGGACAGTACTTACAATGGTTGGAGCGGCGTACAAGAGCGAGTACGGCATTGATTTGAGCGGCGCGGCAGGCCCTCCGAAAATCAGTATGGCCAGGGTCGACGCTACCGACAAGGCGCACGACCAGATTACGATCATGGCCTGCTCAGTCCGCTCGTAACTCCAACCTTTGGCCGTGATGATCGAACGCAGACCCGCGCTACTTTGGCCACCGTAAACAACAACCGCCAACAGGGCAGCCAAAACGGCACAGACAAAGACCAGCGCACAATCCCGTGAAACAAACCATTGTGCCACAGCGAAAATGCTGTTGATTTCAATGCGACCGGTGACGATCCTGACTGAGAATATGACCGGCAGGACCGTAATCGCACCCCAGATTGCCGCATAAACCCCATATGGTTCGTTGCCCGGTCCGCCCAGATGGAAACGCCACCCATTAACCTTGTTCAGATACTGCCAGACAATGCCTCCGGCAAGGGGGCTGAGTAATGAAAATGCCAGCAAACAGGCAACTGGGGATCCTTTGGCCGAGTGGTACAAAGAGAAGAAACCCACTAACTGAGTCGCCACGCCTGTTATGGTTGTAATAACGACCCAAGGCTCGGTTCCCTTTTGCACGTATTTCTCCAATCAAGTAATGTCCAGTTGAATGGTGCTGGCAGAGGACTCCGCTGCCGATGCTGATCGAACCACTCCCCCCGAGAGAGAGAGGACCAAGTGAAGAGGCAGCGTTGAGTCATATAGTGCTGTTGTTCCCCATCCGTCCTTCGCTCACCCTCTCCTTCAGGCCCGCTTGTCTCCAGGGAAGACAAGACTGGCTGTGAATCGGTTCCAATCAAATCGCTAGTCTATCGGTTTTGCCGACACCTGCGTCAGATGCCAGATCTCGCTGTTGTACTCCTGCATTGTGCGGTCAGTGGAAAATCGGCTGCTGCAAGCGGTGTTGCAGATGCTCATTTGCGTCCAGGCTTCCGTATCCCGGTAGAGCTCAGCGGCATGTTTCTGGGCCTCCACGTAGCTGCGAAAATCTCCGGCAATCAGCCAGGGATCGCTTGGGCTCGTGATCGCGTTCACGATGGGATCGAAGATCCTGGGTTCCAACTGATTGAAGTGCCCGCTCAACAGTAGGTGCAGTACCCGCGCCAACTCTTCGTCGTCTGCGATGATGGCGGCAGGATCGTAACCGTGCCGGCACTCTTCCACCTGTTCCGCGGTCAGCCCGAAGAGGAAGAAGTTCCCCTCGCCCACCTCCTGGCGGATCTCGATGTTGGCACCATCCAGGGTGCCGATGGTGATGGCGCCGTTCATCATGAACTTCATGTTACCGGTACCGGAAGCCTCTTTACCGGCAGTGGAGATCTGCTCCGACAGATCGGTTCCTGGTGCAATCGTTTCCATGGCCGAAACACGATAATTCGGGAGGAACGCCACCTTTAGCAGGGGGCTGGCAATTGGATCGGCGTTGATCACCTTGGCCACGTTGTTGACCAGCTTGATGATGCGTTTGGCCATGAAATAGCCAGGGGCCGCCTTGCCGCCGATGAGCACGCAGCGGGGCGTCCAGTCGGCAGTATCACCACGCTTTATGCGGTCGTAGAGATGGATCACGTGCAGCACATTCAGCAGTTGGCGCTTGTACTCATGAATGCGTTTGACCTGCACGTCGAAGAGCGCCTTCGGGTCGAATACTACTCCGCATTCGTCGGCCACAAGCTGCGCCAGGCGCAATTTGTTAACCTGTTTTACCTGGCGCCAGCGCTCGCGGAAGTCCTTATCCTCGGCCAATGGCAGGAGTCCGCGCAGCCTGTCCAGGTCCACTTCCCATCCAGCACCGATGGAGTCGTCCAATAGCCGGGTCAAGCCCGGATTGCACAGTGCCAGCCAGCGGCGTGGGGTGACGCCGTTGGTTTTGTTGTTGAACTTATGGGGCCATAGTTCATGAAAATCGCGGAACAGGCCTTCGGCCAGCAGCCGCGAATGCAAGGCTGCCACGCCGTTGACCGAGAAGCTGGCAACGATGGCCAGATAGGCCATGCGCACCATTGGTTCGTGCCCTTCCTCGATCAGGGACATGCGCCGCAGCCGCTCGCTGTCGCCGGGCCAGCGCCGGGCCACCTCGGCCAGGAAGCGGGCGTTGATCTCGAAGATAATATCCAGGAGCCGAGGCAGCAACAGTCGGAAGATCCGTACAGGCCACTTTTCCAGCGCCTCCGGCAGCAGAGTGTGATTGGTGTAGGCCATGGTGCGGGAAGTGATCTCCCAGGCCCGATCCCATCCCAGTCCATGCTCATCCATCAGGAGCCGCATCAACTCGGCCACGGCACAGCTGGGGTGGGTATCGTTGAGCTGAAAGACGTTTTTATCCGCAAAAGCGGTAAAATCGGTGCCATGGATGCCCACCCAGCGAGCCAACACATCCTGCAGACTGGCCGAGGCCAGAAAGTACTGCTGGCGCAGTCGCAGTTCCTTGCCGTTTTCACTGGAGTCGTTTGGATAGAGCACCAGGGTAATCTGCTCGGCCGAATTCTTGGAAGCCACAGATTCAGGGTAAAGCCCGGCATTGAACTCGCCCAGGTCAAATTCGTCGGTGGCCGCTGCCTTCCAAAGGCGCAGGGTGTTGACCGTGTTGTTTTGATACCCCGGAATCGGGATGTCGTAAGGGATTGCTAAAACATCGTTGGTGTCAACCCAGCGTACCGACAAACTGCCGGCACTGACACGCTGATACTCGGTACGGCCGCCAAAGCGCACCCGTTGAGTATACTCGGGGCGCTCGATCTCCCATGGATTACCGTTGCGCAGCCAGTGATCCGGCTCTTCCACCTGTCCGCCATCGACAATCTGCTGACGGAACATGCCGTAATCGTAGCGGATGCCATATCCGGTCACCGGAAGCTGCAAGGTTGCGCAGCTATCGAGAAAGCAGGCGGCAAGCCGCCCCAGGCCCCCGTTGCCCAATCCGGCATCGTTCTCGCAATCGTCCAGTTCTTCCAACTCCATCCCCAGGCATTGCAGGGCCAGGATTGCATTTTCCTCCAAACCCAGGTTGAGCATGGCATTGCCCAAGGCTCGTCCCATGAGAAACTCCAGGGAGAGGTAATAGGCCTGCTTGCAGCCATTTTCCTCGTAAGCGTAGCGAGTCTGTTTCCAGCGTTCCATCAACCTTTCACGCAGGATCAACACAAGGGCCTGATAGGCGTAGTGAGCCGAGCGGCAGTGACGGTCGCGCCCCAGAGAGTGGGTGTAATAGCGGCGAAAATCGTTTACCAGGCTAAGCACGTCCATGCCCAAGGGTGGCAGATCGGTCAGAGTGGCGTGCAGCAGGTTTTTCTTGAGTTGTCTGTTGTTCATGGCTTTATTCTCCTTGAAACATACTGCGACACCCGCCAGAGATTAATCAAAGGTAATTTCGGCTTTCTGCTCTCGGGGAGTGTTTTGTGCTGGATTTGCTTATGGCAGACGTTACATTGTTCACCTGGGGAGTGCAAGCATCTTGAGAGGCAACTTAAGTAATTACGGATTGTTACAGATCAGCAAAGAGCGTGTATCCCTGTGATGTGCACCACAAATGGGTAACGCGCGTATAAAATGGGTCACTCGGGATCTCCGGCATCGAAGGGATACTTGTCACCACCCAGAATCCTTTCGATCTCTCCCACTTTAGCGCCGTCAATCCTAATTCCATTGATGAAATAGGTCGGCGTGCCCTTGATCCCCAGCTTTGTCGTGACTTTCCTGTTCGCGGCCTCAAGGCCGTGATCGTCACAATGCAGGCCAGGCGCAATCTCGCCGAAATCGAACTCGCCGCCATATACTTGCCGGTAGGCGCCTTCGTGGTCCGAAGCACACAGGATATAGCGCATCTTTGCCACGGTTTCAGGGCGGTTCTTCAGTGCCACAAGGAAAACATAACGGCTGACGTCGTGCCGCATGTCCCAGTAGCGAACCATGCGGCGGCTGAACCGGCAGTCGGGATCGGAAACTTCGATCACCACCTGCCTGCCGCTGCCGATCCGAATTGCCTGATTCAGGGGGATCTCCTTCAGCCAGGCGTCTCCGGAATCGGCACGAGACAGAAGCGGCAGCAGGCAGATCAGGAGGCTGCTTGCTAGAATAATACGGAACATTGCGATTGAGAAATAAACATGGGATTGAGACTTCCTCTGGAGCCTGCGCCCCGATGCCTTTCAAAATTGGCTATTTTTGCATTATCTACTGTGCTATTGCATTCAATTCGACGCGGCTTCTGGCCAGCTTGTCATTCTCCGGCGCCTTGAATATATCGTCTTTCTTCATAAAGATCCGTTCCGCCGGCACCTTGCCACTTTTAACCAGGTAGTTCATCACGGCCGCGACCCGTTCCTGGGCCAGGGTCTGCAATTCGGGCGTTCCGACCACGGTGTTGGCTATGATGAGTTTTTCCATCTCCGCCGGTGGCAAATCCTTTACCAGGCCCAGTACGTTTCTCGGCTTGGGAAACTTTTCCTTTTTGTAGACCGCCGCCAGATATTTCGGGATTTCTCCGGGTGCCAGCTGGATGTTGTCGACTTTCTCGCCTTCCTTTAGCGCCCCTTCCTTACCCAGTGCCAGAAACTTCTCGTTTTTCAGTTTCCGGGTCAATAATTCGCGTCGATACTGTTCAGCGTCCTTTTCGCGGTCCACATAGCCTTTTAACTCCACCTTCAGCGCCGGACGGTCCAGAAGTGCCTTGGCCAAGGCGTTCAGCTTCTGTTCTTCCTGGGGTTGGAGTGTACTGGTGCCGTAGTTGAACTGGATGGCGCTGAAATCCTGGCCCCCGCCGAACATGGAGGAGAGCAGCGAGAATGGCGAGGTAACCGCTTTGACCATGATATTTTTCAGGACCTGGAAAACGAGTCTCCAGACGCTGAATTTAGGATCGTCCGTGCGGCCGGTGACCGGCACGTCAAGGTGAATCTCGCCCTTGCGGTCCTTGAGCAGTGCCAATCCCAGCTTGACCGGCAGCTTTGTGGCCTGATCACTGTTCACCTTGTCGCCGAACGTGAACTGGTCGATAAATATCTTGTTTTCGGAATCAAGTTTTTTCTTGTCGATATGGTATTTGAGATCAAGGAATAACTTGCCTTTTTCTATTGAATACCCCAGATAAGTGCCGGAATATGGGGTTACCGGTGACAGTTCTATATCCCGGAAGGAAACCTTGAGGTCCACGAACAGATCGTCACGCAATGGATTGATCTGGCCGGTGATCTGCAACGGCGAATGGTTCTCCAGATTGCCGCGAAGATCCACTTCGGCGAACTTCGAATCCTCGGAGCTCAGGCCGCTGATCCTGCCGCCAAGGTTGTAGAAGGTCGTGGCGAAGTGTTGCGGCAAATGGTTGTCGGTAAAGGATAGCGTGCCGTCCTGAATGGTCACCGCACCGATCTGTATCTGACTCTTGGCCGGTGCAGCCTGTTGTGGAGCTTTCGCTGGGGTCTCCTTGTTTTCTGCTTCTGCTGCCGGCGCTGCCCCGGTTGCGGGAGTTTCCTGTTTGGGCTTTTCCACCAGGTTCTGCAGGTTGAGCGTACCGTCCTTGCGGATAATGATGCGAGAGTATACGCCGTTAAGGGCGATCTGGCGCAGAGCCAGGCTGAACGGTTCCAGGTTGCCCTGAATGTCGTCCAGTTGCAGGCTCTCCCATTTGAGCAGGTCCTCCTCGGCTATGGTATCAATGGCATGGAAGGCGCGAATGCCGGCATTCCCCTTGAAGCTGCCCCTGGGCTTGCCATCCTTGAGGGCAATGTCCACTGCCATGTTGGCATCGGCAAATCCGCTCAGGATGAACACGTTTATGTTGGTGGGGAAATAAGCGTCAAAGGCACGTAGCGGCATGCGGCCAATACCGATTCTCCCCTTGTAGTGGAAAGGATCAGGGGTAATTACTCCGCTGGCCTTGATAGGAGTGGATTTATTGAAGGTTGAGGCAAAGCGCAGCTGTGCCGGAGTGAACCTGGGACCGTTCAGGTTAGAAAGAACCAGCGATGTGTTGTTCAGGGTAAAGCGGGGCTTGTCGCTGACGGCTTTGTCCACAAATAACGCATTGAACCGTTCGATCTGGATCTTTTTGAGATGGTAGGAAAAATCCTTGGCCTTCTGGGTTTTCGAGGATACGGACCGCTTTGCAACAGTGGCTTTGGCAACTTTGGCGCCACCCGGCGCAGCAGCTCCTTTGCTCTTTTTCAGGAGGGACAACAGCGATATTTTGCCATCAGCTTCGCGGGAAAGCGAGATGGAACTGTTCGACAGCTTGACTTCACTGACATTTACCGTGTTTTCCTTTTGATAATAATCAGCTCCGCTGATCTCGAAGCGCTTCAGATCAAAACCTTCCTTATCACCGTAACGTGCGATGAGATCCTTGGCCCGAACAGTCCCCTGCTTGACCAACACGCCATTTTCTTTGCTGTAGCTGACCTCGGCAGCAATGTCGATACTGCCCTTGAGCGGCGAAGTCAGAAACTGGGACAGGTACGGCCAACCCCGCTGGAGCTTCAGGCTGTCGAGCTTCAGATTGGCGGTGGCGGCCAGCGGGGTGAGGGAAAAGGTGCCATCGGCGCCAAAGGTGGTATCTTTGTCCAGATCAAGCGACAGCTCATAGCCAGCCGGTTTGTCCGGCGCCGTTGTGAAGTTCTTTACCACCGCATCGATGCTGGTTATATCGTCCTTGAATCCCCCCTTGGGCAGACTGTCGCTGAAATGGACAGATCCATTGTGAAAACCGAACGAGGCGACCTGCAGCAGGGTCTGCACACCTTGCTTGCCACTCTCCGGCATTTTATCCGGCTCAGCTTCGGCTGTTTTCTCAACTTTTGCAGGCTGCGGCAGAAGCTGGCTGTACATCCAATTCCCCTTGGCATCACGATCTGCAAATACCTCCATACCGTCGAGAGTTATGTCATCAAACTTAAAGCGCCGGGCAAAGATCTCCAGGTCCGAGGCCTTGACCCGGGTCATGGGTAGCCTAAGCAGGGGGCGGCCATTTTTGAGGTTGATCCCAATATTGTCAAGGCCGATCTCGCCCTTGATCCCCAACTCCGGTTTATCTTTACTGGAGACACGGTAGGTAACCATAGTGTCGATATCCAGACTGCCGGAAACGAGATCTGCGGGGGGCTTTACCGGGGAATACGCCACCAGTTCAGGCAGCTTGAGCTGCTTCAGGGTGACATGGACCGAGGTTTCCATGGTCTTGCTGAGCGGCTTGACCTTGCCGTTAAAACCGAATGGGGCGCCATCGACCACGGCCGAAATACGGGGGTCGGTATATTTTTCCACCAGATAGGGAATATTGCTGATAAACGGAAGCGCAATTTCCAGGTTGCGTACCGAGTGTTTCCTTCCGCCACTAACGGCCCGGTCGTCGAAATCAATGGAGCCGTTTTTGAGAGTTATATTGTTAATCGAAAAACGCGTTTCCCCCTTGGATTCCTTCTTGGGCTTTGCCTTCTGGAGTTCAATAATGTCATTGAAACTGTAGTTGTTGGCGGCCAGGCGCGCAAAGGTAATTGCTGGAGAGTCAACCGACACCTCGGAGAAAATCAGGGCCCGTTTGTAGATCGATGACGGGCTGAAGGATGCGCGCAGGTTGGCGATTGACACAAATGGCCCGCCATCCCTGGCGTTGATGGCAAAGCCTTTGACATTCATCGACAAGGTGAACGGGTTGATGGTGATCTTCTCGATACCTGCCTTACGGCCGGTTTCATCTTGAATGATCTCCACCGCCTTGTTCCGCACGAAGATCGGCAGGAGCACAATAATCACAAACAGTGCCACAACAACGGCGCCGGCAGAGATCAAGGAAATTTTCATTTTTTTTGACATAAATACCTTCAACCTATAAAGAGATTGCGCTACGGCTTACCATTCAAACATGAATTGCCTCTTTGTGCACATCCAGAGCCGCCTCTTTCATTGCCTCGGACAGGGTCGGATGGGCATGGCAGGTCAGGGAGATGTCACGGGCCGTCCCGCCAAAACTCATCACCGCAACCGCCTCGGCTACCATGTCCGATGCCCTGGGGCCGACGATATGGATGCCGAGAATGCGGTCGGTATCGCCATGGGCCAGGATCTTGACAAAACCCTCGGTTTCATCCATGCAACGGGCCCTGCCCAAGGCGGCAAAATTGAACCGACCAACCTTGTACTGGATGCCGGCCTCCTTGAGCTGCTCCTCTGTGTTCCCCACCGCGGCGCCTTCCGGCCAGGTATAAACCACACCAGGGATATACTCGTATTCCACGACGCTTTTCTGCCCTGCCATCCGTTCCGCGCAGACAACGCCCTCCTCCATGGCTTTGTGGGCCAGCATGGGACCGGTAATGAGGTCGCCGATAGCGTAAATGCCTGGGATGTTAGTCTGATAATCGCCATCAACCACTACCCTGCCCTTTTCATCAAGCTTAATCGCCATCTCGCCCAAGCCAAGCCCGGCAGTCAAGGGGCGTCGCCCAACGGCCACCAGGACCCGGTCACAGTCGATCTCTTCGCTTCCGGTCCCGGCATTGAACTGGACAATAGCCTTGGCACCGATGCGCCTAACCCCGGTGATACGCGTTTCCAGCTTGAACTGGATGCCCTGTTTGCGCAGAGAACGGTAAAGGGTGTCGGCCGCCTGGCGGTCCATTGTGGGCAAAACCTGTGGCAACATCTCCAGCACTGTGACCTGGGCTCCCAGACGGCGCCAGATCGAGCCCATTTCCAGGCCGATGTAACCGGCGCCGGCAATAATCAGGTGATCAGGCACCTGATCGAAACAGAGCGCATCACGGGCATTTACTATCACCTGGCCGTCAAAGGGGATGCCGGGCAGTTCGGTTGCTTCGCTTCCAGGGGCCAGCAGCACACGCCGCCCGGAAAGGATTACCGTGGACGTCTGACCAGCCAGCAGATCCTGCTGCCATTCCGCAGTGTGCGAGGTTTCGGGTACAGTCACCAGAACTTCGTGCAGACCGGCTGGGTTAATCCCATTGAGTCTGGCGCTACCCTGCACAGACTGGATTTCGTTCTTCTTGAAGAGATAGGCAATGCCGTCGGTCAGCTTCCTTACCACTTCGTCCTTGCGACGCATCATGGTAGCCAGATCCAGGTGTGGCGGCTCGATGACGATGCCATGAAGGGAAAACTTATCCCTGGCAAGGGCAAACAATTCGCTGGAGTCCAACAACGCCTTGCTCGGTATGCACCCCTCATTGAGGCAAACGCCGCCAAGTTGCGCACGTTTTTCCACTACAGCCACCTTCATCCCCAACTGGGCCGCGCGAATGGCGGCCACGTAACCACCCGGGCCGGCACCGATCACGATCAGGTCAAAACTTGTTGTATCTGTCATTTGATTGCCCCCCACAGAATCTAAATGCATCAACATAGGAAAACGCGATTTTTTCGCAACACCAAGATTGCGGAAAAGGCGTAATTTCTACCCTTCCAGCAGCAATTCCTCCGGCTCCTCCACATACTCCTTCAACGTTTTCAAAAACTGGACCGCTTCGCGACCATCAATCAGTCGATGGTCGTAAGAAAGCGCCAGGTACATCATGGGCCGGATAACCACCTGCCCCTCCCGCACCACGGGCCGGTCCTGGATGGCATGCATGCCGAGCACGGCGCTTTGGGGCGGATTAAGGATGGGTGTGGATAGTAGCGACCCGTAAACGCCGCCGTTCGAGATGGTAAAGGTTCCCCCTTCCAGATCGGCAATGGCAAGCTGATTGGTCCTGATCTTTTCCACAAAGGCCGCGATTGCCTGTTCGATCTCGTAGAGATGCATTTTGTCGGCATCGCGCAGGATCGGGACAACCAAACCCTTCTCGCCACCAACGGCAATACCGATATCATGGTAGTTATGATATACAATGTCATTGCCGTCGATGCTGGCATTGACGGCGGGGAACTGGCGCAGGGCCTGGCAACAGGCCTTGACAAAAAATGGCATGAAGCCAAGCGTCACCCCGTGTCGCTTTTGAAACTGCTCGCTGTATTTCTCCCGCAACGCCTTGATTTGGCTAAGATCCGCCTCGTTGAAGCTGGTCAGCATGGCTGTCTGTTGGCGGACGGTCAGCAAGCGCTCGGCAATGCGTTTGCGGATTGGGGACATCGGCCGGCGCTCTTCCCGGCCGCCTGCATATGCCGGCGCTTCCTCGGAGCGGACCGAACCGTGCGTTTCGGGCCGAGTCTTGATAACAGGTGACTGCGGCGACACGGCATTGGGGACAACTGGCGGTGGCGAAACAGGCAATGTCGGAGCGGCTTGGACCTGTGGCTGTGTTTCGACCGCTATTTCTTCGGACGACCGGCGTGCTTGCCCTTCGATCCGCGAGAAAAGGTCGTTCAGCGTTATCCGGCCCCCTTTTCCGGTTCCGGCAACCGATTCCGGAACAATCCCTTGTTCACGCATCTCGCGCCGGGCCGATGGTGAGGACACCGAGGCCTTGAGGTCTTCCTCCAGCGATTCATGGGCGATTACTGCGGTTGCAGGGATTGATGATGACTGGAGAGTGGCCGGCTGTTCCGCGATCAATCCGATGACCGTGCCTATTTTTACCGTGGTTCCTTCTGCAACGGCAATAGACAGAATGCCCGCAGCATCGGCATTGATATCCAGCGTAATCTTGTCGGTTTCTATCTCGCACAGTGGATCGTCCTTCTTGACCTCATCGCCGCTGCGCCTGAACCACTTGGCCAGAAGCGCCTCGTAAACCGATTCACCAACCTCCGGTATCTTTATATCCATTACAAAACTCCTTGGGACCATCAGCATAAACTGCCAAACAGGTTAATTCTAGCGCACTTTTAACATTTTTCCATAAAGCGAAAGGGCGATCATAAATGGTCGCCCTTTCGCAAAACCAACCTACCAAAACTAAACCTATTTCTGCCCTTTGAGATGTTCACGTCCAAATGGGGACATCAGCCTCAACCGGGCAATTATAGGAGGCAGCTCCCGTATGACCGTATCGATCTCATCATTGGTGGTGAAGCGCGAAAGGGAAAAACGGATCGAACCGTGGGCACAGGTAAAGGGTACTCCCATGGCACGCAGAACATGGGACGGTTCCAACGAACCGGAGGTGCAGGCACTGCCAGAAGAAGCACAGATGCCCAACTCAGAGAGCAGAAGTAAAATGGCCTCACCCTCGACGAATTCATAGGCAATCGAGGTGGTATTGGGCAGACGCTCGGCGCCGCCACCGTTGATGCGCGCATTGGGGATGCTAGCCATCAGCTCGTCCTGCAGACGGTCGCGCAACACCTTGACCTGGGTATTCTCCTGCTCCATGTACTGTGCAGCCAGCTCACAAGCTTTACCCAAGGCTATGATGGCGGCGGCATTCTCTGTGCCGGCCCTGCGGCTCTTTTCCTGGTGCCCACCAACCATGAAGGGACGGAAGGGCGTACCGCGGCGCAGATAGAGCACGCCGATCCCCTTGGGGGCGTGTAGTTTGTGTCCGGAAAGCGAGAGCATATCGATGTTGGAATTCGCCATATCCAAGGGGATCTTGCCCACGGCCTGGACGGCATCGGTATGGAAAAGGGCTCCTTTCGCCTTGGCAATGGCCGCCGCCTCCTCGATGGGAAAGATCACCCCCGTCTCGTTGTTGGCGTACATCAGGGAAACAATGGCAGTATCGGTATCAACCGTGGCCTTGAATTCTTCCATATCCAGCCTGCCCTCGCCATCCACACCGATCTCGCTGACGCGATACCCCTTCTGTGTCAGGTTGCGGCACTGGGTAAGCACGGCAGGGTGTTCCACGCGCGAGGTGATGACATGGCGTTTTTCCGGAAAGACCTCAAGGGCCGAGCGAATGGCCGCGTTGTCGCTCTCGGTGCCACAGGCTGTGAAGATGATCTCGTCCGTTGAAGCTCCAAGCAGTGAGGCCACGCGGTTTCTGGCCTCATCAACTTTGCGCTGGACCTGGCCGCCGAAAAAATGCATCGAACTCGGGTTGCCGTACAGCTCGCAGAAATAGGGACGCATTTCCTCGAAGACAGCCTCGTCTACCTTGGTGGTGGCGTTATTGTCGAGATAGATCTCTTTCATGCCACGACCTCCTCTACCACGATATCTTCGGCCACCAGATCACGCAGCTTGATTTCGACCATGCGAGCGGTGTTGCCGGAAGAGGCGCAACCGGCGCAGGCCTTGCGAAAGGCCACCTGAACCTTTGGGCCGTCGATGTCGATCAGCTCCAAATCGCCACCATCTGCCCACAGGAGCGGCCGGATATCCTTCTCAAGCACCTCCTGAATTAATTGCATCTTTTTCATATTGGAGAGTTTTTCCGGACGTTTGCGCGGTTCCTCGGTCTGTGTGCCCATTACCTCGGCAATCAATTCATTGATCTTGGGGATGCAACCGCCACAACCACCGCCAGCCTTGGTAAAGTGAGTCACTTGTTCAGCCGTAGTCAGGTGATTTGTTTCAATGACTTTTTTCAGGAAGACGTCGGTGATGCCGAAGCACTTACAGACAATGGTGCCCTCCTGGTCGGGGTATTCAGGTCCGTGATCATGATCGTGGCTGTGGATTTTGACTTCGTGGCCCCGGTACTTGGCAATGGCAACTTCCAATGCTTCCTGCCCCATTACCGAACAGTGCATTTTCTCCTCGGGCAGGCCGCCCAGGAATTCGGCGATATCCTGATTGCTGATGGCCAAGGCCTCGTCCAGGGTCTTGCCTTTGACCATCTCCGTCAACGCTGACGAAGAGGCAATAGCACTGGCACAACCGAATGTCTGAAATTTGGCGTCAACGATCTTGTCCTTGTTTTCATCCAGTTTCAGGTACAGCTTTAGGGCGTCACCGCAGGCCAGGCTGCCCACCTCGCCAACGGCATCGGCATCGGTTATATCCCCGACGTTGCGGGGGTTAAGAAAATGGTCCTTAACGATTGGTGTGTAATCCCACATAATTGTCTATCTCCTTACGAATTGATAAAAAAATATTAAGTAATACCTGGATGGACAGGGTGAACAAAAAATAATATCTTACATGCGTTTACAAAATATTCTCTCGTCCTTCCCCCCTTCGTCATCCCAATCAATATTGGTTCTGGTTGTTTAACCCAAAATAAACTTTTTGCCGGCCGCCATTATCTCGGCCAGACGCGCATCATTGCTGGCCTCGCCATAGAGGCGAACCACCGGTTCCGTGCCCGATTTTCGGAATAGTATCCAACTGCCGTCTGCCAATAGCAGTTTGGTCCCGTCGATCCTGATCACCTCCTTGACTTTCGTCCCGGCGACCTCGGCGGGAACCGCATTAATCTTGTTTGCATAGGCAGCTTCCAATTCCGGCGACAGCTTGAGGTTATCACGGCGGGTTATAAATCGGCCCACTTCTCCATAAAGCCTTTCCAGTAACTCCTGAACTGTTTTCCCTTCGCGTGCTACCATCTCGGCCACCAGGAAACAGGCCAGGATGCCATCCTTCTCTGGCACATGCCCTTTTATCGTCAGGCCAGCGCTCTCTTCTCCGCCGATCACGATCTTGTCCTGGCTGATCAGTTCGCCGATATATTTGAATCCTACCGGTGTCTCGTACAGGGGTACGCCATGTTTCCGGGCTACCGCATCGATCAGGTGAGAGGTTGCCACACTACGGGCAACGCCACCTTCAATTTTGCGCACACGCACCAGGTAATCAAAAAGCAGGGCAATGATGTAATTGGGCTCAATAAATGTGCCATCAGCATCCAGAATGCCAAAGCGGTCGGCATCCCCATCGGTTGCCAATCCCAGGCGGATTTCGGGATCGTTTTTGACCAGGGAGATGAAGTCAGGAATGTGACTCTCCGATGGCTCCGGTGGCTGGCCGCCGAAATACGGGTCCAGATGGTCATTGATCATCACATACGGAATATTGCGTTGTCTGAGCGGTGCATCCAAATAACCGCGCCCGGTTCCGTATAGAGGATCGAGTGCCACCTTGCCCAGACTCCTGATACAGTCAAAATCGACCTTCTGTTCCAATGATTGCAGATAAGCGGAACTGGGATCTATATGCTCCAGCAAGCCTAGCTTCAGAGCATCGTCAATGGGAAGTTCCCTGTAGCTGACTTTACCGATCATCTCGTTGGCAAGACGTTCAATCTCCTTTGTGGTTTCCGGCAGGGCCGGACCGCCCCAGGATGGAGAAAATTTTACACCATTGTATTCGGGTGGGTTGTGGCTGGCGGTAAAATTAACCGCGCCGGCGGTTTTTCTTCGCAGTATTTCGAATGAGATGACAGGTGTTGGAGTGTCACGCTCACACAGAAAAGTCTTGATGCCGGCTCCGGCCAGAACTCGAGCAGCCTCCTGAGCGAAACGCTGACCCATGAAGCGGGTGTCGCAACCGACGATTAAACCTTGTTGCTGTTCTCCTGCCTTTGTGAGGTATTCGGCAATGGCCTGAATCACTACCTTGACATTGTCAAAGGTGAAGTCTTCGCACAAAATCCCGCGCCATCCCGAGGTTCCAAAGGCGATATGAGTCATGGTCAGCCCCCCACAAGATAATAAGACAGCTTTAGTCGTATTACAGTAATACACCGGCGCCCGCCCGTCAAGTCAAAGAGCCGTTTTGTGTAAGGATTTTTCCATTGACTTTATTCCACCTAACTTGTTACAGTTACTTCTCAGGTTAGAACAAAATGTCAGGAGGAAGAAGCATGCAGTGTCAGACAGTACTTCCAGGTACCGAGTGTACCTTTTGGGGGAAACAAGGTTGTATTTTCCCGGATGGCTCCTGCCAGACGATAGTAGAAAATTGTGAAGGGTGTGATCGGATCGTGTCGGGATCCATTGGTAAAGTCTGTAGTGCGTATCCTGCCCCTGCCAAGAAATGGTCCAATGGTCTTTGCAATTTTGCCAGTCATGTAAAAATGGAAATCAAAGTTGAAGATACAAAGATCAATCCGCTCAAGGCATCCAAAAAAGCCTCTGGCGGCAGCAAGAAAAAATAGTAATTTTTCACGATACTCACGAAAAAAGGGGGAGCCAAATCCCCCTTTTTTCGTGCCTGGAGAATTGCCATGGCATTTAACACCCTCACCTGCCCACACTGCGGAACCGTTGTCAAACAATACCGCAATCCGTTTCCAACCGTTGATATCATTATCGAGCTAAATGACGGCATTATCCTAATTGAGCGCAAAAATCCACCGTTGGGCTGGGCTCTGCCTGGTGGTTTTGTGGACTATGGGGAATCACTTGAAAATGCCGCGGTGAGAGAGGCAAAAGAAGAAACCTCTTTGGATATCAGCGAGCTTCGGCTGGTAGGGTGTTATTCAGATCCATTGCGTGACCACCGCATGCACACAATCTCCACAGTCTTTGCAGCAAAAGGGAATGGTTCACCGCAGGCAGCGGACGATGCACTGAATCTGAAAATATTCCAATGGCATGAACTGCCGGAACAACTCTGCTTTGACCACAAAAAGATTGTAAACGATTATCTGGAAAAAAAAGCTGAAAAATCTGCTTTGATTTCAAGGGGATTGCTAAAAGCCTAAACCGGAGCAATTAGCGAGCCCTCTAACATCACCATCAAGACAGGAAAGCCAGTTCCGGCGCTTGTGCTATCAATCCCATCTCAGCCGCCAGCCCGAAAAACAGACTCACACCTTC
The DNA here is from genome assembly GCA_003574895.1 of Geobacter sp. GTDB lineage: Bacteria > Desulfobacterota > Desulfuromonadia > Geobacterales > Pseudopelobacteraceae > JACPFJ01. Next base: position 389,869 of record PJFB01000001.1, on the reverse strand, counting down.
AATGTGCTCCTTGCCCAGATCAAAAGAAAGATTGTTCCGCCAATATCTCAGCAGGCTGTCGTGGCCCATCCATGACGAATCCGGCGATGCACCCGCAATCTCCTCAAGATTTGCCAGGGCAAAGGCTTTGGAGCGCTCTAAGCGAGTGGCCAATGTTTGGAGTTCGTGCTCGTGATCGAGCAACGCCCCCCTGAAGGCGAGCCATAGCGCAAAAACAAACGGCGTCCCGGTCCAATTGTGCCATAATTCGCCTAAATCATAAACATACACACCGTGATCCGATTTCAATGTACGGAGTGCCGTATCACCAATCAGTAACAGACCTGGCGCCTCCTGTAACGCAGCAGCAGGGGCAAGCGCTGTAACCTGAAAAGTGCAATTGCACCGATAACGTTTCTTCAGGAGAATTTTCAAAAGATTGACCGAAGTTGCCGACTCAGAACTGAGCAATACATGCCTGCCGTCCAATTCCTCTATCGGCACGGATGAAAACAGCAGTACACTTTGGACTGAACCGCAACTGCTGATGGATATCTCCGGAATGATCAAAAACCGGTCCGGATGGAGAGCGTAGGCTATAGACGAAGAAGGGCAAACATCTATTTCACCGGCGGCAAGCAGTGTATTCAAACGCGCCGGCACACCGCCGACATAGGTGTAATCACCAACCGGATACTGCTGACGCAATGCATGGAAAATAGGGGTACAGTTGGCGTATTCTATTTGGCCGATGCGCAACATCAATGCACTCCCGTATAAAGTTTATCAGCATCACCCTCAACCATGCGAACACCTTCGCGTTCGAGCAGTTCGCCGGTAACCTGCCAGAGGTGTGTGATGGCGTTGTCATAGTTAACCAGGGCAACTATTTGATTATTCTTCGCAGTGACCAAGTCGTTTTCCACATCCATCACATCCTTGGTAGTCGCCAGACCCACTTCGTTTTTACGGATGTAAGCTTTGAGACGCTCCTCGGCATATGCACGCTGCCGGCCTGCCACGTCAATCTGGCTGTAGCCGCTGGTGACGTCACGAATGGCGCTTTTTACATCATTTGCCGCGCTTTCTTCCAAACTCCTGATCTGAAGTGCAGTCTGGCCGTTCTGGAGCCTGCTCCTACGATAATCATTCTCGGCAGCATTGTTGCCAAATGGATAGGAGAAATTCAAACCGATGCTCCAGACCGGGGCATCGAATGAAGTAACTTTGTTCAGATCGGCCTGGTATTCGCGATCAATGCCGGTCAGACTGGTTGATGCAACCAGAGAGAGATCGGGTTTAAGCCTGTCGCTGAAAACACGGGTCTGAAGTTCCGATATTTCGAGGTTGCGCTTCTGCTCCTTTATGTCGGGCCTGCTCATGGCACGTCTCAACGATTCTTCCTCGTTTACTGCAAAAGGCGCGCTCCTGGGGGTGTCAACCGTTCGGATATCCCCCTTCCCTTCTATCTGCAGGAGCAGCCGCAGCACATCCACTTGATTGCTGACCGCCTTTTCCGCATCAATCAGATCCTTTTCCCTGGATACAGCACCAAATTCTGCGTTCAGGATCTCCATGGCAGGCAGCACACCAGCCCCAACCTTGGCCTTGGTTTCAGCCAGGATTTTTCTGGCCAGCTCAAGCGAAACCTTTCTGACCTCCAATTCTTCCCGAAGACTGTACAACTTGAAATATTCGGTTCTGATCTGGGCCACCGTGTTCAGCAGCCGAGTATTGAAATGCTCAATGGATGCGAATTTGGACAGTCTCGAAACATTGATGTTGATCTCTGTGTCCTGCCTGCCAAGATTTTTAAGTAATGGCTGGCTGAGGGTGACGCCGAGACTTGACTGCCAATAGTTCTTCAGTCCAGTTGTCGAAGTCGCCAAATTGCCATTAACACTATTGTTGAGGTAAGCATTGTTGAAATTGACTGTCGCCATGGCGCCAGTCCAGAACAGGCGACTCAAAGCCGCATTTAACTCTAACGATTGCTGGCTGTAGGTTCCAAGAGCGACCGTGGCAGCCGATCTGCTTGTCGCATCAGTATAGTTGGTCTGGGCAGTGAAGAGCAGGTCGTAAATCGATTTGTTGCGATTGATATCAGCCTCGTACATAGCCGGATTATACAGTTCAGCCCTTACGTCCAGGTTCTTTTCAACTCCCATGCGAATCGCTTCCTTCATTGTGAGCAACAACGGGGCATCCGTTGCAGTTGCCAATGAACTGAATGCAAGAACAAATAATGGGAGGAACATGAGCGATCTCACAACTGAATCCTTTCACAAAAAACAGGGCGAGATAAACAATCTCGCCCTTTATAGCACATGTGACTGACTAGTTCTAATCTCTGTTTTCCACGTAGTCGATGTAGTCGTCGGCTGACATCAGGCCTTTGAGCTCTTCCGGGTCATCCAGCGACACCTCCAGCAACCAGCCGCCATCGTAGGGGTCGTCATTGACAAGCCCAGGGTTGTCCTGCACCTCTTGATTTACAGTGCGTACGGTTCCGCTAAAGGGGGCGTACAGTTCTGCCACGGTTTTCCTGGCCTCGATGGAACCGATGGAATCGTCCTGTTCCACCTCATCACCATCTTCGGGCAGTTCAACACCCGAGACAATTCCTAGTTCTTCCTGGGCAAAATCGGTTATGCCGATTACAGCAAACCCTTTTTCGATCCGCACCCAGACATGTTCTTTCGAGTACTTTAATTCTTCTGGAAATTCCATATCATTTACTCCAGCACGATCCTCTCCAGAAACGATGTATCGATGTTTCCTTCGATGAAATCTTTGTTGGCCATGATCCGTTTGTGGAAGAATATGGTGGTCTTGATACCTTCAATAATAAACTCGTCCAATGCCCTGGCCATACGCCTGATGGCGTCTTCACGGGTTTCGGCATGGACGATCAACTTGGCAATCATCGAATCGTAATGGGGCACAACCGTATACTGGTCGTAAACGAATGAATCCACCCGCACTCCCAGCCCTCCCGGCGGATGATAGGCAGTGATCTTGCCTGGGCAGGGTGTAAATTTAAGCGGGTCTTCCGCATTGATACGGCATTCAATGGAATGGCCGTTGATCTTGATGTCTTCCTGTTTATAACGCAACGGCACACCTGCGGCCGAGAGTATCTGTTCCCGGACAATGTCCACACCGGTTACCATTTCAGTCACCGGGTGTTCCACCTGAACGCGGGTGTTCATCTCCATAAAATAGAAATTATTGTTTTTATCAACCAGAAACTCAACTGTGCCGACACTGTTATAACCTACAGCGGCCGCAGCCTTGACAGCTGCATCCCCCATGGCTTTTCTGATCTCCGGTGTGACAACGGTCGAAGGTGCCTCTTCGATGAGCTTCTGGTGACGACGCTGGATGGAACAGTCACGCTCACCCAGATGAATAACATTGCCATGTTTATCCGCCAGTATCTGGATCTCAACATGTCTGGGCTGTTCGCAGTATTTTTCTATATAGACCTCTGGATTGCCGAAACCGGACTGGGCCTCGGCGCGAGCCGTTGCAAAGGCATTGGGCAAGGCTGCCTGGGAATGGACAATCTTCATCCCGCGACCGCCCCCACCGGCAGTGGCCTTGATGATTACCGGAAAACCGATCTTCTTGGCTGTTTTAACCGCTTCATCTACGGTATGCACACCCTCTTTGGTACCTGGCAGAATTGGGACACCCTGTTTGATCACTGCCTGACGGGCACTGATCTTGTCTCCCATGATACGCATGCTCTCCGGGCTGGGACCGATAAAGGTAATTCCGCACTTCTCGCATACTTCGGCAAAATTGGCGTTTTCAGACAGGAATCCATAGCCGGGGTGTATAGCCTCGGCATCGGTCAGTTCAGCGGCGCTGATTATGGCGTTGATATTGAGATAACTCAGCGAACTGGGAGCAGGACCGATGCAGACGCTTTCATCGGCAAGCTTGACATGCAACGAATTCATGTCGGCCTGAGAATAGACGGCAACCGTCTTGATACCCAGTTCCTTGCAGGCCCGGATTACCCTGATGGCGATCTCTCCCCGATTTGCGATCAATACTTTATGGAACATGGAGGCTTACCCCTTATTTAATTCAAAAGATAAATCTTTAGCCACTGCGGACACCAAGAAAACCAAGAAATAAAAAAAGATGCATTTTTAGTCAATAAACTCAATTAAATCCGATCGTATTTCTCATCTGGTTCGCAGTAATGACTACGTCTTAGATACTGTGTTATTGAAATTACAGTTTTTCCATCACGAACAGTGGATCGCCGAACTCAACTGGCTGTGCGTTTTCCTTGCATATCTTGACGATCTTGCAGCGGCATTCAGCTTCGATCTCATTCATCAGCTTCATTGCCTCAACAATGCAGAGAACTTGCCCTTTTTCCACAATCTGTCCAACCTCCACATAAGGAGCGGCATCAGGGGCCGGGGCGCGGTAGAACGTGCCTACAATGGGTGAGTTGATCGTCTCACCGGTTTCCACGACAGCTGCTGGCGCACTTGCTGCAACAGGAGCTGCGGCGGCGGGTACGGCCATTTGAGGGGCAGTTGTGTAAGCAACAGTGGGTGCTGCAACCTGGACATATTCCATTTTTTGGTTTCGTTTTATAACGATCTTTTCATCGGAATTGTCCATTTCAAATTCGGTAATATCTGTCTCTGTTATCATTTTTATAAGCAGTTTCAAATCTTTAACTTCCATTCTCTTCTCCTTTGAATGCGGTCTCGCAGATACCCAGCATGCAGACAACCGGTACCCTACTCTATGAAAATCATGTCACACGATCATTAACTCTTTAGGAACCTGCGTCAGCAATCTACATCCGTTAATTGTAACTACTACCGTATCCTCGATCCGAACTCCACCGAAACCGGGCACATAGATACCGGGTTCAATGGTGAAAACCATTCCCTCTGCCACAATAGCCTCGCTACGCGGTGAAATAACCGGTTTCTCATGAATCTCAAGACCCACCCCGTGCCCCAGGCCATGGCCGAAACAATCGCCGTAACCGGAATCACGTATAAAATCACGTGCAACGGCATCCAAGTCACGGCAGGCAATGCCGGGGCAAATTGCAGCAATGGCCCGGTCATGGGCCTCTTTCACAATTCCGTATATTTCACGGCTGCGCGCATCAGGCTGCCCAACAGCAATAGTAGCAGTCTCGTCGGAATAATAACCATCCTTTACAGCACCGAAATCAATTGTCACCAGATCGCCGGCCGATATTAATTTATCCGATGCCCTGCCATGGGGCATGGCTCCACGTTCACCCGATGCAACGATAAAGTCGAATGCCCTGCCACTAGCACCTTGGCGAAGCATCTCAAATTCTAATTCACGGGCAAAATCCGTTTCCCTCACCCCTGGGGTTAATCTGTCAAGTACTGCAAGCAACGAACTGGAGGCGCATGAGGCGACATCCTGCAGTCTTTCTATTTCATGTTGGTCTTTGAGCGACCTGATCTGATCAAGTTCGACACCAATTGCCACAAGTTCACACCCAGGCAATTTCTCGGACAACACCCTGAAATCGGCAACAGTAGTATGGGCCGACTCAAATCCTATGCGGGAGAACTTCTGCTCTGAAACCAGTTCAGCCACGGCATCCAGCTTGACCACAAACTGCCTAATTACAGCATCACTTACCTCAGTATTTGCCTGGGTGGTGTAGCGGGAGTCGCACAGAAACCAGCCGGCGCCCCTGCTCAACAGCAGAGCACCTTCCGACCCGCTGAATCCGCACAAATAGCGAATGTTCAGCAGATTTGTGAAAAAAATAGCATCAAGATTATATGAATTAAAATAGCGTTCCAGCCTGACGCGCCTGCTTTTTAGCATAAATTAAACCGTAAATACAAACTGTTTTTTAGTAAGCACGTAGTTATGATGGAGTGGCAAGTCAAGCACCGCACTATTTTTTAGCAATAGTAAATATTGCGCGCAAGCCAAGCAGATAACTCTCCTGGCCGAAACCGCTGATCTGACCAGCAGCAAGGGGAGCTGTAAGGCTTTTGTGACGAAAATCCTCCCGGCTGTGGATATTGGAAAGATGTACCTCCACAAACGGTAGACCTATTGCAGCCAAGGCATCGCGAATTGCTATGCTGGTATGGGTATAGGCAGCCGGGTTGATGACAATCCCGTCAAAAACCCCCGCAGCGGATTGGATTGCATTTATCAAATCGCCTTCAGAATTGGACTGCAAAAATTCAACTTCACACCCCAGTTCCACAGCCAGGCTTTTTATGGAACGATTGATTTCTTCCAGCGTCAAGCTGCCATAGATACCAGGTTCCCGTTTTCCCAACAAATTCAAGTTGGGCCCATGCAGTATAAAAAATCGCATCAACCGAGCTCCAGTGCCAGTTCAGGTGATTTAAGGCGAAGCAGAAAACGCCCTTTTCCAAAATTTCCATCTTTTGCCATAACCAATACCACGAATAAGTCATCGTTCAAGACCCGCATGATCACGCGCACCTGATTAGCAGTAATGGAAACCTCCTCCATTTCACCAGCCTTGATGACCTCAACAGCCCGCTTAATCTCCTTGAGCACAGTGGCATATTCAACGGTTAATAGTTGAAGATCCAGGTCTGTCTGCACCACGGTAATTTCATCAATGGGAATCCCATCGTAGGCCATGATCATGGCGGCAATCCCGCCCTCAACACTCTCTACAATTCCCTTTAACGTATCTCTCAGCGACATGCCTTCATCCTCCTGATGTTATCAAGCCATCCTTCAAGGATTGTAATAATATTGTCGGCAACGCCATGAGAAGGAACTACTGTTGCCTGGGGAATCTGTTCAGGCAAGTCCAAAGGAAATGATACAAAATCTTCAGCAGCGGAAATTTCCGATACGGGCGGCTGCAGTGCTGACAAATCAGCTTCCAGTTCCACTATACGAGAGCGCACGCCACTATCATTCGGATTCCCCGTCAGAATCTCACGATAAATCCCCAGAGCTTTATCAATGTAGCCCTGCTGTACATATAACTCCGCCAGGGTCGCAGTGGAAAGTGGATCATGATGAGTGACAGCAGATGTTCCTGGATCAAAGGAAGTACTAACCGGCTCTTCTTCAGTGACAAGATCGGCTTCATCAATTTCGAGGATTTCTAGATCCTCGATAATCTCCTCTTCTTCATCCGGCTCCGCATCATGACTGTGAAACTCCTGAGCCGTATAATCGTCGGCAATCCCAGCACCAGCCAGACCTGACAAAGTTGCATGAGGGGTAACAGTACTGACAGGTGGCGTTGTTCTGGCAAGTGATTCCAGTTCCAGCCGGCATTCTACGTCATCCGGATAAAACTCCAACAGTGTACAAAATGCTTTAGCGGCCGCTGCCAAGTTGCCAGACATGGAATAAAGTCTGCCAAGCAATAGTTGTGAGTCCCGGTCATCAGGCAAAGCTGTTGTGACCTTTTCAAGCGCTTCGCGACACTCATCATGAAAACCTTTGACATTGCAGGCCAAGGCCAGCGCTCGCAAGCCGGCAATGAATCCTGGATACTTTGCCGTACCCTGCTTGGCAGTATGAAGAGCATCGTCAACAAGTCCGACTTTTAGATATATCTCCGCCAGCCGTGCAAAAAGGTAAGAGTCAGGGTTTTGCGCCAGACGCTCTTCAAAATTCTTGATGTCAGCCCAGAACGATACATTGTCATGCTGCATGGTTCACACCTCCAGCCCGCTTAAAGTGAGCAACTGCTCAGGATGGAACTTTTCCACAACATAATTGCCGATGCCCTGGTTACAGATAAAGCTGATAGTCCCATTGCGGCTCTTCTTGTCCTTGGTAAGCGCATCCAATATATTTTTTTTATCCAGCGCAGGAGGAGGAGTATGCGGAAGACCGAATTTATCGAGCAGCGAGATAATCCTGACACAGTCGTTATCAGAGCAGTAGCCACGTACCATGCTAACGTGAGAAGCCAACGCCATTCCAACAGAAACTGCCTCACCATGGACCAGTTCACGGTAATCAGAAAGGGTTTCAAGGGCATGTCCAAGCGTATGCCCATAGTTAAGAACTGCACGCAACCCCAGTTCTTTTTCGTCAAGTTCCACAACCCTGGCCTTCAGCTTGCAGCAGCTATGGGCAATCCGAATCAGGCATTCATGTTCCATGGCAAGGATGGCAGAGACATTCTGCTCAAGATATTCGAAAAAGGAGCCGTCAAGCACTACCCCATACTTGATCACTTCTGCCATTCCTGCGCGAAATTCGCGTACAGGCAATGTAGTAAGGGTTTCAACGTCAAGCAATACAAGACGGGGTTGATAAAAAGCACCAATCAGGTTTTTGCCGCGGGGATGATCAATGGCTGTTTTCCCTCCCACGCTGCTGTCAACCTGGGCAAGGAGGGTCGTCGGAACCTGTACAAAGGGAATTCCACGCAAATATGTGGCAGCGGCAAAACCGGCCAGATCCCCAACCACTCCACCACCAAGGGCGACAATAAAAGAGTGGCGATCCAAGCCGGCTTCTATCAGGCCATCATAAACAGTATTAAGTGTTGCAGAGTTTTTGTACTCCTCGCCATCGGGAATCTCAATCAAGGAGACCTTATATCCTGCATCCGTCAGCGACTGGCGCACAACGGCGCCGTAAAACGCGGCAACAGCCGGATTTGTTATCACAACAACTCGTCCGCTAAGACCGGCAGCAACACAGTGCTGTCCGATCAAATTTATGGAACCGCTGTCGATCAAAATGTCATAACTGTTTTCGCCAAGATTGACGGTAAGTACAGTCATAACGGCAACCCCTTTAATATCATTAGAATCTCTGCCGACACATCTTCTACGGATTTGCCACCCGTGTCAATTCTAATATCGGCATTGGTATAAAATTGTTCCAGCCCTACCAAGCGTCCACGAATGCCGATCCCACGGAACCTGCCATGGCTATGTTACGTTCAAAGATTACTCAACTGCTCTTTGTAACTGTCATAATTTCGCTTGATCTCGACCAACGAGTCATTGCCAAATTTTTCCATAAAGGCGTTACAAAACTCGATTGCAACCACTGCTTCGGCAACGACAAGGGCTGCAGGAACCGCACAGGTATCAGAACGCTCCACTGTTGCCTCAAAGGGCTCATGAGTCCGCAAATCCACTGAGCGCAATGGTTTGTACAATGTTGGAATCGGCTTCATGGCAGCCCGTAACACTATGGGCTCACCGTTTGTCATACCTCCCTCGATGCCGCCGGCATTGTTGGTGGCACGATAATAAGGATTAGTCTCGCCCTGACCTGTGCGTGCATCGTCTCTGAATATCTCGTCATGGACCTGAGAACCGGGCCTGCGGGCCGCTTCAAAACCGAGTCCTATCTCGACCCCTTTGATGGCCTGAATACTCATCAGTGCCATGGCAAGACGGGCGTCAAGTTTTCGGTCCCAGTGAACGTAACTCCCCAGTCCCGGCGGTGCGCCAAGCACCTGTACCTCCAGCACGCCACCGAGAGTGTCACCCTGATCCTTGGCGTCATCAATAGCTTTTTTCATTTTATCTTCACACGCCAGGTCACAACAGTAGAGTTCCGAGCTTGAAGTCAATTGCCACAATTTATCATATGGATGATCCGGCTTTGCCGCACAGACGCCGCCGATCTCCGTGACAAATCCGCCTACGCGAATACCGAATTCCTGTAAAAACAATTTCGCGACCCCACCAACTGCGACACGAATGGCTGTTTCGCGAGCACTGGAGCGCTCCAGCACATTACGGACGTCGGTATGCCCATACTTCAGAACGCCACTCAAATCGGCATGACCGGGCCTGGGGCGGGTTACGGCACAGGAATCATCCCGATGCTCAGCCAGTGGCGACATCTTTTCCAACCAGTTTTCCCAATCACGGTTTCGCACCACCATAGTCACGGGAGAGCCTATAGTTTCACCCCAGCGAACACCCGACATAATCTCCACAGTGTCACTCTCGATCTTCATCCGTCCGCCGCGACCATAGCCTTGCTGACGTCGAAACAATTCATGGTTGATAAAATCGGCATTGAGAGGAACGCCGGCAGGCATTCCTTCAATAATGGCAGTCAACTGTGGCCCATGGGATTCACCTGCGGTAAGATAACGTATCATATAAAGAAAAACTCCATTACGGGAAGAATGGGGGCTAAAATATCATCTCCGGCATAGCCACGGCAAGGTAAAAGGTTACAGCAACCAACCTGCACCGACTAAAAAGAAGGCCCGGTGTTGCCACCGGGCCTTGATTACAGCGGATATTTATTAAATAGAAAACTTAAGCGCTTGCTTCAACAGCCTTATCAAAACCCAATGCAAAGGCCTTCTTGTTCAGCTCGATAAATGCTTCGGGAACGCTGGAAAGAACTGCCTTTTCGGCATTTTCCCTGGTCACTTGACCAGTCAAAGCTACCATGGCGCCGAGCGCTACGATATTAGCAACGATCTCGCGACCAACATCGTTTTTGGCGGTGTTGATAATAGGAAACGATACGGTCTTGAAATTGCCTTTCGGTAAAGTCTTAACGAGATCGGAGTCAACCAACAACACGCCACCCTCTTTGAGGTCATGGGAGTACTTGTTGCATGCTTCCTGAGTCATGGCCAGTAGAGCATCACACTGGGTGACCTTGGGGTAGTCAATCGAACCTTCGGAGATGATGACCTCCGATTTGGAAGCACCACCACGTGCTTCAGGTCCATAGCTCTGCGACTGTACTGCCTCTTTCCCTTCATAAATGGAGGCAGCCTTGGCCATGATGATGCCAGCGGTGATCAGCCCCTGTCCGCCAGCACCGGAAAATCTGAGTTCATATCTGGACATCTATATCTCTCCTTTTTCCTGTAATTATTTCTTTGCCTGGGCGCGTTCGATAACCTTGTCGTACTCGGCAGTGTACTCGGGCTTGGTTTCATCTTTGTAAAGAACACCAGTCAGTATCTTCCCTTGCAATTGTTCAGCGGTCATCTTTTCGGCAGCCTTGACAGGAACGGCAACTTCTTTAAGACGGTTCATCATTTCGACAACCGACTTGAATTTATTGCGACGACCGTAAGTAGTCGGACAATCATCCAGAATCTCGACAACCGAGAAACCTTTGTGCTGAATAGCTTCTGCAATGAGTTTGTCAATCTGATTGGCATGGAATGCAGTACCACGGGCTACAAAAGTAGCGCCGGCGCCGATCGCAAGTTTGGCAACGTCAAAACAGGGATCCGGATTACCGTAAGGAGTAGTTGACGCCTTGTTTCCAGTCGGTGTGGTAGGTGAGAACTGACCACCGGTCATACCATAGATATAGTTATTCATAATGACGTATGTTATGTCGATATTGCGACGACAAGCATGTATGAAATGATTTCCACCAATAGCTGTGCCATCGCCATCACCACCAACACAGATCACGTTCATTTCCGGCTTGGCCAGTTTGATACCAGTAGCAAAGGCAGCAGCGCGACCATGGGCAGTATGCAAGGTACAGCAATCCATATAGCCAGGCAGACGGGAAGCACAACCGATACCGGAGACGATGGAAGTCTGAGTCATATCCAATTTAAGACTATCCAATGCCCGGATCAATCCTTTCATAATGATGCCGTGCCCGCATCCCGGGCACCAGATATGAGGGAGTTTGCCGGGACGTATATATTTTTCATAATCAAAAGCCATGGTTATATAACCTCCTTCATCTTTGCGAGGATCTGATCGGGATTGATCGGCTCACCGTCTACGCGGTTGATGCCGAGTACCGGCGCCTTGCCCTGGGCATTGCGCTCAACTTCGATGGAACACATGCCGAGATTCATTTCCGGTACGATGAAACCCTTAACCTTGCCGGCCAGGGCCTTGATCTGCTTGTCGGGGAATGGCCAGAAGGTTTTAAGACGGAACATACCAGCCTTGATCCCTTGCTTGCGGGCCTCGTTGACGGCATAACGACCAGAACGGGAGGTAGATCCATAGGCAACTACCACCACTTCGGCATCATCCAGCTGATATTCTTCAAACTCGATAATGTCGTCTGCATTGGCTTCAACCTTGCGGACCTGACGTTCTTCCTCGGCCTGTACCCACTCGGCCTTGGTTGTCGGGAAACCGTCCTGCCCTTTGTTGAGACTGGTAACATGGAACTTGTAACCGGAACCGTAAGCTGCCAGGGGAGGTACGTCGCCAAAACTCGTATCATAAGGCTTGTATTGTTCTGGCGGGACGGTAGGCGTCCTGCGTGGCTCAATCGGAATTTCGCCTGGCTCCGGAAAAACTACACGCTCGCGCATATGGGCTACTATCTCATCAGGCATAACTAAAACCGGAGTGCGGTATTTTTCGGAGAGATTAAAAGCGCGAACCACCTCTTCGAATGTTTCCTGCACCGTAGACGGTACTAGACAAATGGCAGGGTGATCACCATGGGTACCCCATTTGGCACACATGACATCAGACTGGCTGGGACCGGTGGGCATACCGGTAGAAGGGCCACCGCGCATAACATTGAAAATAACGCACGGTATTTCCGAGATACAGGCCATGCCGATCAACTCCTGCTTAAGTGAAAGGCCCGGGCCTGATGTTGAGTCGAATGTTTTGAAGCCGGCTAATGCTGCGCCCATCATGGCGGCAGAGGCAGCAATCTCGTCTTCCATCTGGATAAATTTACCGCCGATCTTGGGCAGTTCGACGGACATAACCTCGGCAACCTCAGTCGAAGGGGTAATCGGGTAGCCTGCAAAGAAGTTACAGCCGGCATAAAGTGCACCATAAGATGCAGCCTCATTACCCTGAAGAAACGCTACTTTTTTGGACATCTGTTCATTTCCTCCCGTTTAATTATTCAGTAATGACCTTTATTGCAAAGTCAGGGCATCTGAGTTCGCACTGCATGCACTTGATGCAGGCCTCCAGGTTTTTTACGGCTACAACAAAGCCCTTCATTTCAAGGACCTTGGTGGGGCAGAATTCCACACAAATATGGCACCCCTTGCAATACTTTTCAATAATCTCAATTTTCGGCAATGTTTTCTCCATCTGGGAATACTCCTTTATTCCGTAATTAAAGGTGTGTAATTTCAGGCCCAAAATGTGGCAAAAGAAGGGCACATGCCCTTCTTTTGCATTCCACACGAGTGCCCATATGCGGCAAATTGCCTACTTCATGCTATCAACCAGACCCTTGACTGCAGCGACTGATTTGTCCATCATTGCCTGCTCTTCGGCATCAAGTTTGAACTCGATGATCTTCTCAATCCCTTTTTCGCCAAGCACGCAAGGTACGCCAACATAGTAGCCGTTAACGCCGAACTCGCCCTGTAGGAAAGCACAGGTAGGCAGAACGCGCTTCTGATCGCCAAGGATGGACTCAGCCATGGCGATTGCAGCGGAAGCCGGTGAGTAGAAAGCAGAACCGGTTTTGAGGAGTGCTACTACTTCGCCGCCTGCGCCGCGGGTGCGTTTAACCATGGCTTCCATGACTTCTTTGGCCTTGGCCTTGTCGTTGTATTTGCGCTCGAGGAGTTCCATGACCGGGATGCCGCAAACGCTGGTATAACGAACAAGAGGTACCATATCGTCGCCATGACCACCCAAAGTAACTGCCACAACGTCCTTCACGGAGACGCCCAGTTCCCAAGCGATGAAAGCTGCAAAACGGGACGAATCGAGCACGCCGGCCTGGCCGATAACGCGGCTGTAGGGGAAGCCGGTAATCTTCTGGCAAAGTGTAACCATGGCGTCCAGTGGATTGGAGATGACGATGACGATGGAATTTGGTGCATACTGCTTGATGCCCTCGGCAACCTGGGTCATGATCTTGGAGTTGACCTCAATCAAGTCATCGCGGCTCATGCCTGGTTTACGGGGAAGACCGGCGGTTACTATGACGATATCGGAATCCTTGATATCTTCATAGGAATTGGTGCCCTTGAGATTGACGTCAAAACCGTCAACAGGACCGACTTCGGCAATGTCAAGCATCTTGCCCTGTGGGAGCCCTTCGACGATGTCGAAAAGGACAACGTCACCAAGTTCGCGCAATGCGCAGAGCTGAGCAAGAACGCCACCAATCTGACCGCCACCGATGAGAGAAATCTTTTTACGTGCCATACTGTTTCCTCCTTTTGGTTTGATGTTCCGACAACGAGTAGGGGGTAAATGAAAATTACGCCCCTATTTGATGTTCGATATTACCTCTTACATATTCTCGATCAAGGCATCAGCAAAACCAGAACAAGACAAAAGCGTTGCACCTTGCATCATACGTTCAAAGTCATAGGTTACGCGTTTCTGTCCGATAGTTTTGTCAATCGCCCTGGTAATCATATCCGCCGCTTCCTGCCATCCGATATACTCAAGCATCATAACACCTGAGAGAACTTCAGAACCGGGATTTACCTTATCCAGATTGGCATACTTTGGGGCAGTACCATGGGTAGCTTCAAAAATTGCATGTCCGGTTACATAGTTGATGTTAGCACCGGGGGCAATGCCGATTCCACCAACCTGCGCAGCCAGCGCATCTGAGAGAAAATCGCCTTCCAGGTTCATAGTAGCAACTACGTCGAATTCCTTAGCACGTGTCAGAACCTGTTGCAGTGTGATATCGGCAATGGTGTCTTTGACCAGAAGAAGTTTTTTCCACTTACCGGATCCATGGGTCGGCATCAGAGTCAAGGCAGACTCTACCTCTTTGCAAATATCCATCTTTTGCTTGGGAGACATCATGTCATAACCTGGATCGATTCGCTTGGCATTGTCCTCAATCGAAAGATTTGGCTTACTATCCTGATTGTCAATGATCCAACTTTCACGTTCGGTTATGATCTGGTTGCGGAATTCGTTCAAGGCAATGCCATAACCCCAATCCTTGAACGCACCTTCGGTGTATTTCATGATATTGCCCTTATGGACAATTGTTATTGATTTGCGTTTGTGAGAAAGGGCGTAGGTGATGGCAGCGCGGATCAGGCGCTCGGAACCATCCTTGGAGATCGGCTTGATGCCGATGGAGGAGGATTCGGGAAAACGAATCTTGGTGACACCCATCTCATCAAGAAGGAATTTTTTTATTTTATTACATTCAGCAGTACCGGCCATCCACTCTATGCCTGCATATATATCCTCGCAGTTTTCACGAAAGATAACCATGTCTACATCTTCCGGTTTTTTGACTGGTGATGGCACACCACGAAAGTATCGTACCGGGCGTAGACAGACATAAAGATCCAGCATTTGGCGCAACGCAACGTTCAATGAACGAATACCGCCGCCAATTGGTGTCGTTAATGGTCCTTTGATACCAACCAAAAACTCCTTAAAGGCCTCTACAGTCTCTTCCGGTAGCCATGCTTTGTCGCCCATTGTCTCCCGGAACATATTGAAAGGCTTTTCACCGGCATAAACTTCCATCCAGCTAATTTTCTTTTTACCGCCGTATGCCTTATCAACAGCCGCATCAAAAACGCGTACCGAGGCTTTCCAGATATCAACACCGGTACCGTCGCCTTCGATAAAGGGGATTATGGGATTATCCGGAACAACCAGGTTCCCGGAACTTCCCATGATGATCTTCTCCCCTTTTGGAACTGTCACATACGTATAAGCCATCCATCGGCCTTTCGCAAAATTCAGATCAAAATTTAGCGTTTCAATCAGATTCTTCAATTTAAAGCAGTTATGCAAGACCTGGCAGGTTTTCGATACCTGCCAGGTCTGAAATTCTACATCTTGTTTAGGCCATAAGACTACACAATAGAGTCAACAATTGCATTCAAGGTTGCGCTAGGACGCATGGCTTTTTCGGTCTTGACCGGATCCGGCATATAATAGCCACCGATATCCTGAGGCTTGCCTTGGGCTCCGATCAGTTCTTCATTGATTTTGGCCTCATTTGCTTCGAGTTCCTTAGCGACTTTACCAAAGAGTGCCTGCAGATCCTTATCAACTGTCTGGTTAGCCAGTGCCTCGGCCCAGTACATTGCAAGGTAGAAATGGCTTCCCCTGTTGTCAATCTGACCAACTTTACGGGCCGGATTCTTGTTGTTATCCAGGAATTTGGCATTTGCCTGATCAAGGGTATCTGCAAGAAGTTTAGCCTTCTCGTTATTGAAGGTAGTGGCCAGATGCCGTAGCGATTCGGCCAGCGCCAGGAACTCACCGAGCGAATCCCACCGCAGGTATCCTTCCTTGACAAACTGCTGAACATGCTTGGGAGCCGAGCCGCCAGCACCTGTCTCGAAAAGTCCGCCACCGGCCAGAAGAGGGACAATTGACAGCATCTTAGAACTCGTACCCAATTCAAGGATCGGGAAGAGATCGGTCAGATAATCCCTAAGAGCATTGCCGGTTACGGTAATTGTGTCTTTACCGTCTTTTGCACGCTGCATGGCGAACTGCATAGCCTGGACAGGAGGCATGATTTGAATATCCAGACCGGTTGTATCATAATCCTTCAAGTAAAGGTTTACCTTCTCGATCATCTGTGCGTCGTGAGCACGGTTTTTGTCCAACCAGAAGATTGCCGGTGCTCCAGTTGCCTTGGCCCTGTTCACAGCCAACTTGACCCAGTCACGAATCGGCAGGTCTTTAGCCTGGCATCCGCGCCAGATATCGCCCTCTTCAACTTCATGCTGGAACAGCACTGCGCCCGACTCATCAACAACTCGTACCGTACCATCGGTGGGAATCTTGAATGTCTTGTCGTGTGAGCCGTATTCTTCTGCTTTCTGTGCCATCAGACCAACGTTCGATACACAGCCCATGGTCGTGGGATCAAATTGACCGTTTTTCTTACAGAAATCAATACACTCCTGATACCATTCAGAATAGCTCTTGTCAGGTATCACACACTTTACATCATGGAGTTTTCCGTCAGGACCCCACATCCCACCGGAGTCACGTATAACAACCGGCATGGATGCATCAATGATGATATCGTTGCTGGCATGCAGGTTGGTGATCCCTTTGTCGGAGTCAACCATGGCAAGCTCTGGTCTTTTCTTGTAAACAGCCTGGATGTCAGCTTCGATCTCGGCCTGCTTGGCTTCCGGTAATTTTTTGAGCTTCAAATAAAGGTCGCCCAGACCAAGATCCGGATTTACACCCAGCTCTTTGAATGTTGCAGCATGCTTTTCAAAAACGTCTTTAAAGAATACGGAAACAAAATGACCGAACATGATCGGATCGGAAATCTTCATCATGGTGGCCTTGAGGTGCACGGAGAACAGTACACCCTTCTGCTTTGCATCTTCAATTTGCTCTTCGATGAATTTACGCAGGGCTTTACAGCTCATGAATGTCCCGTCAAGAACTTCACCTTCAAGAAGAGCCAGCTTCTCTTTGAGAACCGTAACTTTTCCAGCCTTGTCGACCAGTTCGAACCGGACATTGCCGGCCTTTTTCATAGTAACGGATTTCTCATGGGAATAAAAATCACCCCCATCCATATGCGATACATGGGTTTTCGATTCCGGAGTCCAGGCACCCATCTTGACCGGATGTTTCCGAGCATATTGCTTAACGGCAGCAGCCGACCTTCTGTCAGAGTTGCCTTCCCTCAGAACAGGGTTTACGGCGCTTCCAAGACACTTGGCATATCGTGCATGAAGGGCCTTTTCTTCATCGGTCTTCGGCTCTTCCGGGTAGTCAGGGAGCTTGTAGCCTTTTTCCTGCAATTCTTTGATAGCTGCTTTCAACTGCGGGATCGAAGCACTGACATTGGGCAGCTTGATGATATTGGCTTCAAGCTTTTGCGTGAGCTCGCCCAACTCTGCCAGATAGTCAGGCATTCTCTGGCTCTCGGTCAGATATTCAGGGAAATTGGCAATGATTCTTCCGGCAACGGAAATATCCCGTGTTTCAACGACAACGCCGGCCGCCTTTGTGAAGGCATTGACGATAGGGAGCAAGGAGTAGGTTGCCAGTGCAGGTGCTTCATCGATTTTGGACCAGATAATCTTTTGTGTCGTCATTGTTGTGTTCTCTCCTTAGATTTTATGTCAGTATTGCCAGATGCTTAACGAAAGGGTACCTTGAGCTTGCAACAGGTTCCCATAGCAATCTTTTTGCCTGCGGGTACATCACATGCTCTTATAAGCCGCTGCCACCCCTTTCCTAAGAAAATTCATACCAACTCACCCGCAATTACTGCGAGCCAAGACCATAAGAAAGCCCTAACCTCTTGTGTTCATGAATATTTTTTGACCATAACAAAAAGTTTGTATACAGTATACAAAACATATTGGACTGTCAAGCAAAAAACATTTTTAATGGAGCGGTAATGCTCTTGTTTCCGCGAAGCCTGTTAAATCATTTTCTGCCGGAATATCGCTTGGCTTCCATGGCAGCATCGCGGGAAAAGTGTCTTGGAATTACAAGAACTTGTCCTGGCCAGAGTTGTTTTGGGTCACGGATTTGATCACGATTGGCACGATAGATAAGAGGCCATAGGGAGGCATCGTTGTATATCTCATTGCGTGCTGCGATCTGGGGCAGGGTCTCGCCGCGGCGGACTGTATAAGAAAGGGGCTGGGGGATGCTTACTTCCCTGGATGCGATGACGTTTTTGGCAGCTGCCTTGGCCGCTTCCTCGGCCTTGAGGCGCTCCTGTTCTTTAAGACGCGCTTCAGCTTCGGCAGCCTTGCGCATCAGACGCTCCTCCTCGGCGCGAGCAGCCTGTTCCGCTAAACGCTTACGCTGCTGCTCGGCCTGGAGTTCTCTCAGGCGCAACAGTTCAGCTTTCAGTAAATCACCTTTCTGCATGGCTAAAAGGTAATATTTATCAGCCTCCCGGTCATTACCCTGAACATGTAGTACCGCCTCACCATGTTCAAAAGTCTCCACGATATTCTGATATTCCTGTGGATACAGACGCGGCGCGTCCTGCCTTGAGAGATCGTCGACAAGTACGGTAATCCGGGTGCGCCATGTCGGCGCCGGAGTTGGCGTTGAACAAGCTGCCAGCAGCCAAAGGATAAACAGCAGTATGGATGTGCGCCGGCAGCTCATTCTGTTCGTTTTTATGCCTGCTTTTCCGCCAGCCTGATACCCAGCTCACGCAACTGCTTGTTATCTACAACCGACGGAGCCTCCGACATCAAGCAGGTGCCTTTCTGGGTTTTGGGGAACGCGATAACATCGCGGATTGAGTCGCTGCCGGTCAGCAGCATGATCAGCCGATCCATGCCAAAGGCAATGCCGCCGTGGGGAGGTGTGCCGAAATCCAGGGCATCCAGCAGAAAGCCGAATTTGGCGCGCTTGTCCTCTTCGGAGTGACCAAGCATTTTAAACATCAGTGACTGGACCTCTTCCTGATGTATCCTAATGGAACCACCGCCGATCTCGTTGCCGTTCAGTACCAAGTCGTAAGCCTTGGCCCGGCAACGTCCCGGATCTGATTCGACGTACTGCAGATCCTCGTCCATTGGGGCGGTAAACGGATGGTGTACAGCTGCCCAGCGTTTCTCGTCCTCGTCCCATTCAAGTAACGGGAAGTCGGTTACCCACACGAAACGATAGTCATCCCTGCTGGTGAGCTTGAGGATGCCGGCCAGATGATTGCGCAATTTTCCGAGTGAATCATTTACCACCTTGGGCTTGTCGGCCACGAAAAACAACAGATCGCCCTCCTCTGCGCCAAAGGCGGTATTCATGGCAGCTATCTCTTGCGGTGTAAAGAACTTGGCAATGGGAGAATGCCACTCGCCCCCCTCGAACTTGACATAGGCCAAGCCCTTGGCACCGTAAATCTTGACAAACTCGGTCAGATCATCGATCTCTTTGCGGGAAAATGTAGAGCATCCCTTGGCATTAATACCCTTGATAATACCACCCTTGGCAGCCACATCGGCAAAGACCTTGAAACCGGCGTCTTTGACGAGATCAGTCATGTCACACAACTCCATGCCAAAGCGCATATCCGGATTATCCACACCAAAACGGCGAATGGCTTCGGCATAGGTGATCCGCTCCACAGGCAGGGCGACATCGACCCCCTTTGCCTCCTTGAAGATGCGGGCAATCAGCCCTTCCATAACAGTAATTATGTCCTCACGATCGATAAAGGACATCTCGCAGTCTATCTGGGTGAACTCCGGCTGGCGGTCGGCACGCAGGTCTTCATCGCGGAAACAACGCACCACCTGAAAATATTTATCAAAACCGGATATCATCAGGATTTGTTTGAAAATCTGAGGGGACTGGGGTAAGGCATAGAAACTTCCCTGGTTGATGCGCGAAGGCACCAGGAAGTCGCGGGCTCCCTCAGGTGTTGATTTGGTCAAAAAGGGAGTCTCCAGCTCAATAAAACCGTTTTCGGTCAAATATGAGCGAGTTACCTGGGCAACCTTAGAGCGGAGAATCAAGTTGTACTGCAGTTGGGGACGACGCAGGTCGAGGTAGCGGTGTTTCAGGCGGATATTTTCGTTCACTTCACTGAATTCGTCCAGCATGAAGGGAAGCGGCTTTGAGCGGTTAAGAAGCTTGCATTCACTGACCTGAACCTCAACTTCGCCGGTCTTCATGTTGGGGTTGACCGTTCCTTCCGGGCGGGGAATAACCTTGCCTTTGACAGCCAGGACAAATTCACTTCGCACGGTTTCGGCAACAGCATGGGCAGAAACAGACAACTCCGGATCAAAGACAATCTGGGCGATCCCCTCCCGGTCCCTGAGGTCAATGAAGATCAATCCGCCATGGTCACGGCGGCGCAGGGCCCAACCCATCATAATTACTTCGCGGCCAATGTCCTTGGCTGTTAGGTTGCCGCAGTAGTCGGTACGTTTCCAGCTTCCCAGAGTATCCATATATTGTCTCCTCCAAAAGGTATTTAATCTAAATAGGTGCGACGTTCAATATGCACCCAGCAAGACGTTTTAATTATTAATACAGCCTTTATGTTACTGAATCAGCTTTCCGATACTGCCAAGACGTGGACGGAATTTCTCGCTGTCCCATGACCAGTACTTAATAAATGCCAGGCCCTTGATTTTATCCATAGGGACAAAGCCCCAGAAACGGCTGTCGTAGGAGCGGTCACGGTTATCGCCCATGACAAAATAAGAACTGGGAGGTACGGTGATCGGTCCGAAGTTATCCCTGGGATTCACCTCTTTCGGGATAATATCCTTCTCCTTGTGTACCTCATGCGGATTCACGTAGAGTTTTCCGTTCACATAAACCATCTTGTCCTTTTCCTCCACAACGTCGCCCGGGGTACCAATAACCCGTTTGATAAAATCCTTGCTGGGGTCCTCTGGATACTCGAACACGATCACATCCCCCCTTCTGGGGTCGCGGATCTTCAGAACTCGATTGTCACTGAACGGCAGTTTCGTGCCATAAATGAATTTGTTGACCAACAGATGATCCCCAATAGCCAGGGTATCCTCCATTGAACCGGAAGGGATTTTAAAGGCCTGCACCAGATAGGTGCGGATTACCAGCGCCAGCAGGATCGCAATGGCAATAGATTCGGCATATTCACGATAAATGTTTTTTTTCTTCGGTACTGCTTCAGTATGAGAACTTTCACCATAAAGATCTTTAGTTACTGAATTGGTTTTGTCATCTGCTTCCATAAAATTCCTTTGTAATACGATTATGTGTGCCGGAACCTATCCCATGCTGACAAGATAAAACTCCGCATGCCATATATTATTATTCCACTTTCAGAATCGCCAGAAACGCCTCTTGGGGCAATTCCACGTTACCGACGTTCTTCATGCGCTTTTTACCTTCCTTCTGTTTCTCCAGCAGCTTGCGTTTGCGCGTTATATCGCCGCCATAGCACTTTGCCAAGACATCCTTGCGCATTGCCTTAACGGTTTCACGGGCGATTACTTTATTCCCTATGGCCGCCTGGATGGCAACCTCGAACATCTGGCGCGGTATCAACTCCTTCATTTTGGAGACGAGATCGCGGCCGCGAAAGTAGGCCTTGTCGCGATGAATAATCAATGACAGGGCATCTACCACCTCACCATTGATCATGATGTTCATCCGTACCAATTCGCTGCGCCGGTAATCCAGATGTTCATAGTCGAGGGAGGCATACCCTTTGGTGATGGATTTGAGACGGTCGTAGAAATCAAGCACGATTTCGTTCAGTGGCAATTCGTAGATGATCATGACGCGCGTCGGAGTGAGGTACTTGATCTCCCTCTGGACACCACGCTTGTCCTCGCACAAGGCAAGCACACCACCAACAAACTCATTGGGCACGTGGATGTGTGCCAGGATGAATGGCTCCTCAAGGTATTCAACGTTCTGCAGCTCCGGTAATTGGTTGGCGCTTTCAATAGTCTGGATTTCGCCAGTCACCCGGTGGACCTTGTAAACGACCGTAGGCGCGGTGGTTATCAGGTCCAAACCGAATTCACGCTCCAGACGCTCCTGAATGATCTCCATATGCAGCAATCCCAGAAATCCGCAACGAAAACCAAATCCCAGGGCTACGGATGTTTCAGGTTCAAAGGAAAAGGAGGAGTCGTTCAGCTTGAGCTTGGCCAGGGCATCCCGCAACTGCTCGTACTGGACAGTGTCTATGGGGTACAAACCGGAAAAGACCATCGGCTTGACCTCTTTGAAGCCAGCCAGAGGAGATGCGCACGGACGGTGGAAATGCGTCACCGTATCACCAACCTTGGCGTCGGCAACATCCTTGATGCCGGCAATGATAAAGCCGACTTCACCAGCTGTCAATTGCGGTACTTCCACCATCACCGGGGCAAATACCCCAACCTTGAGAGCTTCGTAGGTGCGACCGGTGCGAACCAGCTGGATCTTGTCACCCTTTTTGAGAGTACCGTCAAATAGGCGCACCAAAATGATAACCCCTTGATACTGGTCGTACCATGAGTCGAAAAGCAGCGCCTTCAGAGGTGCAGACATGTCACCCTTGGGAGCAGGGATCTTGCTGATGATCTCCTCCAGGATCTCGTGGATGCCAATCCCCTCTTTGGCACTGGCAAACACGGCATCATGGGCATCAATGCCGATAATATCCTCAATCTCGTGCATGACACGTTCTGGCTCGGCAGCCGGCAAGTCGATCTTGTTGAGCACCGGAAAAACTTCCAGGTTATTGTCCAGAGCCAGATACACATTGGCCAGGGTCTGGGCCTCGACCCCCTGGGATGCATCCACCACCAGCAACCCTCCCTCGCAGGCGGACAGCGAACGGGAAACCTCGTAGGTAAAATCCACGTGGCCAGGTGTGTCGATCAGGTTAAGGACATAATCATTACCGTCATCGGCACGATAGTTCAGGCGCACGGTCTGGGCCTTGATGGTAATACCCCGCTCACGTTCCAGGTCCATTTTGTCCAGAAACTGGTCTTGCTTTTCCCGCTCCGACAATGTGCCGGTGTACTCGAGCAGACGGTCAGCCAGGGTGGACTTGCCGTGGTCGATATGGGCGATGATAGAGAAATTGCGAAGTCTGCTGATATCCATGAAATCCCTAGGTATGCATACTATAATTGAATTTTTAACCATAAATAAATATGGCTGGAATGTAAAGCGGAAAAGGGCCGGCTCAATAGAGCCGACCCTTTGAAATGATGGCTGGGGTACCTGGATTCGAACCAAGAGATGACGGAGTCAGAGTCCGTTGCCTTACCGTTTGGCTATACCCCAATATAATGGAAGAGACTATTTAGCAAATATCAGTAGTGATCGTCAAGCATTTTTACCCGATCACCGCAGCAGCACCGGCTGCGATAGCCCTTACGTTTGCCGGTATCAACCGGTGATTACGCTCCGGCAAGGCCTTTTTGAGGGCCTCTCCCAGAGAATCCAAGCTGAGCGACCCTGTTTTGGCGGCATAAGCGCCGCAGGCCACCATGTTTACCATGCGCACATCGCCCAGATCCAAGGCAAGCTGGTTCATCGGTACCCGGACCATCTCAACCCCCGGGATTTCAACCTCGGCGCTGTCTACCAGCGACGAATTAACGATACACACCCCACCCTGCTTTACCTTGGCGGCATATTTATCGAACGAGAGCTGATTCAGGACTACTGTGACCGAAGGATGCCCAACCACCGGCGATCCTGTATCGCCTTCAGCAAAGACGACCGTACACATGGCTGATCCACCCCGTTTTTCCACCCCATAGGCAGGAAAAAAAGAGACATTATTGCCTTCGTGAATGGCGGCATAGGAAAGGAGATTGCCGGCCAGGAGCACGCCCTGCCCGCCATATCCGGATATGAACACATCGTGACGCATCACTTACTCCGTTTCAGAGATTTTCGGTATTTTTGTACACGCCAAGCGGGAAATAAGGGATCATCTCGCTCCCTACCCGCTCATTGGCCGCCAGCGGGTTCATACCCCAGTTGGTCGGGCATGACGACAGAGCTTCGATAAAGGAGAAACCCTTCTGCTCCACCTGGTAGCGGAAGGCTGTTTTAATCAGCTTTTTGGCCTGGAGAACATTTTTGGGATTATTGACTGCAACTCTGGCGGAAAAGGCCACCCCTTCAAGATTGGAGAGCAATTCAGCCATCTTGAAAGGTGCACCGTCATTTTTGATATCACGGCCATAGGGAGACGTAGAGGTTTTCTGCCCCGGCATGGTGGTTGGTGCCATCTGGCCGCCGGTCATGCCGTAGGTGGTATTGTTGACAAAGATTACGGTAATATCCTCGCCACGGTTGGCGGCATGGATAATCTCCGAGGTGCCGATGGCCGCCAGATCGCCATCACCCTGGTAGGTGAAGACCATCCTATCGGGCCTGGCCCGCTTGACCCCGGTGGCAACCGCCGGGGCACGGCCATGGGGAGATTCGACCACGTCGATGTCAAAGTAACCGTACAGGAAGACCGAACAGCCAACCGAGGCGCAACCAATGGTCTTGTCACGTATGTTGAATTCATCCAGGGCCTCGGCCACCAGTCGATGGATGCCGCCGTGATGACAGCCCGGGCAGAAATGGGTCTGGACGTCTTTTAAACTTGCGGGCCTGCTGAATACCTGTTTCATATATTCCTCAATAACGTTTCTTGATCTGTTCGTACAGCTCTTCCGGTGTCGGCAGTGAACCGGCCCCCGGCGGCCTGCCATAGAAATCTACCTCGGCGTCCCTGGCAATGGACAGCCGCACGTCATCCACCATCTGGCCGGTCGAGAGTTCTATGTCCAGAAACCGTTTGCAACGCTGCGAGAGGGCTTCATAGACCTGTTTCGGAAATGGGAACAGCGTGATCGGCCGAAGCAGGCCGACCTTGTGTCCTGCTTCTCGGGCCATTTCCACGGCAGTGCGGGCAATGCGGGCCGTTGAACCGAAAGCGGTCACAATCAAATCCGCATCCTCGGTGCGATACTCCTCCCAGCGGCTTTCTTTTTCGCCCAACTCCTGGTAACGGGCATGCATGGCCCAGTGGAAGGCCTCCATCTCGCCATCACCGAGCTTGAGGGATTTTACGACATTCTGTTGTTCCCCCTCGCCCCTGCCCCGTACAGCCCAGTTTTTCTCGGGCAATACGGTGGTTGGCCGCGGATTTGCTGTCACGGATTCTTTCATCTGCCCGATAACCGAATCGGCCAGAACCATGGCCGGAATGCGGTAGATATCAGACAGGTCAAAGGCCAGCATGGTCAAGTCGTACATTTCCTGAACCGAATTGGGGGCCAGGACAATGATGCGATAGCCGCCATGGCCACCGCCCCTGGTTGCCTGATAATAATCGGCCTGGGAGGCATCGATACCGCCGAGACCTGGTCCCTGACGCATAATGTCCACAATCACGCCGGGCAGTTCCGAACCGGCCATATATGATATCCCCTCCTGCTTGAGGGAGATGCCGGGGCCCGAGGAAGAGGTCATGGCGCGCACACCTGCCGCCGATGCGCCCAAAACCATGTTGATGGCGGCGATCTCGCTCTCCACCTGGATAAACGTGCCGCCGGTCTTTGGCAGCTCACGGGAAAGATATTCCGGAATATCGCTCTGTGGAGTGATGGGATAGCCAAAATAACAGCGGACGCCGGCTTCGATGGCGGCCATTGCTACAGCTTCATTTCCTTTTACAAACAGTTTCGTAGACAACACTGCCTCCGTCTGAACACAAATTGCGTGACTTAATCTTTAAAAACCATGATGGCGACGTCTGGACACATCTCGGCACACAAAGCGCACCCGGAACATTTTTCCGGATCTGAGAAGGTGGCCACCGTAAAACCGAGACTGTTGGGGGTAGTACTCATTGTAACCAGTTTTTTCGGACAGGCGATGGTGCACAAACCACACCCTTTGCAGCGTGCCTCATCGATGGTGATAAACGACATAGTTGAAATCCTCGCAGTCAGATCAAAAAGTTATTTATTAGCAGATTCCTTACCAATACGTCAAGGGTATGGCTTTGGATTCCGTAATCAGAGAAAACGGCCTGCAAGCATCGTCAATGCAGCTCTTCACCAGTCGTGGTCATCACCAGCTTCCCATGTTTTACACCCTTGACCCCGATCAGTTCGTCGGCGATGCGCTTGACGTCCCTTGCCTGACCGCGCACGACAAGGACTTCCAGGCAATTATGGGCATCCAGGTGTACGTGCAGCGCCGAGATGATCTGCTGGTGGTAAGTATGTTGCTGTTCTGTGAGTTTTTCCGAAAGGTCATGGACATGGTGATCGTAGACAAGGGTTACCGTGCCAACCATTTCTTCGTCGCCATACTCCCATTTTGTTTCGACCAGAGAGGCGCGAATCAGATCGCGAATAGCCTCGGAGCGGTTCATGTACCGCTTGTGTTCAATGAGACTATCAAAACTGTCCAATAGTTTCGCATCTATCGACACGCCGAATCTGACTGTTTCACCCATAAGTCACCCCTCATAATCTATTCCCACTTAAATGGCACTGCATATTAAGTCAAACTTGATCAACACACAATCGGTTTTGAATAATTCCAGGCTGGCATGAACTGCCTGCAATGTGCCGCAAAAAAAAGAGCAGACCAAAGGCCTGCTCCCGCAACGCTTATTACCTCACCACCGCTCAGCTAAAAAACTCTTTTTCCTCTTGGGAAAACATCCGGTCCAGATCGAGCAGCACCAATAAACGCTCGGACATGTTGATCACACCGGCAATGCAATCCTGGTCAATGCCGCCACCGGCCACTGATGGCGATGGCTGGATCTCGGTGCCGGAAATCCGGATAACCTCGGAGACCGAATCAACTATGAAACCCATCAACTCGCCACCGATATCCATGATCATGATCCGCGTGTGGCTGTCGTTGTCCGACTCCATCAGACCGAATCGCTTGCGCATGGAGATGATCGGAATAACCTTGCCGCGCAGATTGATGATCCCCTCCACATAATGCGGCGTGTTGGGCATATGGGTGATGGTGTTCATGCGGATGATTTCGCGTACCTTCAAAACTTCAACCCCATATTCCTCCTGGTCAAGATTGAAGCTTACCAACTGGATCAGTTCACCACTGCCTTCAGTGTCTTTCATCGGGACAAGCGCATTTGACATATGGACCCTCCTATTAAGCTAACTTGAACTGGCTGACAATTTTGCGAAGATCTTCCGAAAGTCCGGAGAGCTGGTTGGCTGCAATCGCAGTTTCCTGGGCGCCGCGGGCCGAATGGGACACAATGCCGGTGATCTGCTGCATATTGTTGCTGATCTCCGAGGTCGTGGCGGTTTGTTCTTCTGCTGCCGTGGCTACCTGGGCAATCTGGGCTGTGACAGAATTGATCTGCTCAAGAATTTGCTCTAAAGCCTTGCCTGAATTTGCTGCCTTTTCACTCCCCTTGGCAACCTCGCTGACCCCTTCTTCCATGGCAACAACAGCCCCTTTGGTCTCCTGTTGGATGGCCTTGATCATTTCACTGATTTCACGGGTCGCCTT
This sequence comes from Geobacter sp., assembly GCA_003574895.1. Lineage (GTDB taxonomy): Bacteria > Desulfobacterota > Desulfuromonadia > Geobacterales > Pseudopelobacteraceae > JACPFJ01. The sequence continues at coordinate 362,015 of PJFB01000001.1, read as the reverse complement.
TGTCGTTCTTTCGGCAAGGGCACGCACCTCATCGGCAACGACAGCGAATCCCCGCCCCTGTTCGCCGGCACGGGCTGCTTCGATGGCGGCATTGAGCGCCAACAGGTTGGTCTGGTCGGCAATGTCCTCAATGGTGCCGACAATCTCCCCGATCTGGTCTGATCTGGAGCCAAGGCTTTCAACCGCCTGGGCAGAATTCCTGACCCGTTCGGAAATACTGTTCATAACGGCAATGGTTTCATCCACTACCTGGGCCCCGGAAACCGCTGCCGCACTGGCATGCTGAGAGCCTTCGGCGGCAAACTGGCAATTCTGGGCAATATCGCCCGAGGTGGCCGACATTTCCTCGCCAGCAGTGGCCACCGTTCCGGCCTGGGCAACGATCTCCTCCGACCCTTCAGCCATCTGCTTTGCGGTTGCATGAAGCTGGCTGGAAGCTGCGGCCACCTGGTGAGTGGTCTGGGCCACCTGGCTGATGATGCCGTGCAGTTTATCGACGAAGACATTGAACCATTGGCTGGTTTCACCAAGTTCGTCCTTTGAACTGGCATCGAGACGCTTGGTTAGATCCCCCTCGCCCTGGGCGATATCCTGGATTATCGAGCGCATGCTGCCGAGGGGGACGGTGATGCTGCGGGTAATCAGCAGGGCACAGGCAATCGCGATCAGGATGGCAATGGCACAGGCGATAAGCAGCCAAGTATAGGCCGATTTTACAATCGACTGCGACTCCTTGTAGCTGAAATCCACCAACCCGGCCTGATAAACGGACATTTCCTCAAAGGCCTTCTGGAGTGTTAAAATCTTGGGTTCGACTTCCGTTGCCAGCACCTTGTCGGCCTCAACCTGGTTGCCGTTCATGGCAAGGTCCATGGCCTTGTTATTGATCTCGGCCACGGCCTTGCTGGTCTGCTTCATGTTCTCGATCAGGGCTTTCCCCTTATCGCTTTTCTCCATATCCTCCAGTTTCTTTATCGAATCGCGATAAATGATACGTTGCTTTTCGATGTAATCCCTGGCCTTGGCCCTTAAGGCAGGATCCTCGATGGCTATAACCATAACCACGGAGCGGCATACATTCTGAAGGGATTCCAAGGCGATGGAGGCGGCCTGGGACTTGGGGAAATTGTTGGCGGCAATCTGGTCCACCTGATCCTCAATTTTTCCGATCTGCACATACGCAAAAGCAGTCATGATGGCGATCAGCAACACCATGCACAAAAATCCGAGCCCCAGCCTGATACCGATTTTCAGATTCCTCATTTCATGACCTCCTTGTCAGTATTTATGCAGACCTCCAAGCAAGTACACACTAATTAAAACAAACCAGACTTGTCAACAAAATTCCATTAAAATGTCCCACTAAACCTTATTCTTTCAATACAATTGTCACGTTGTTGTAACCTGATTGTAACAAATACAGTCAACCTGACTCTCAGACGATCCCGTGCAAAGGACCTCCCGGCGCGCCCAGTTGGTCCACTTTCCGCTCAACAACGGGGTCATCGACCAGGGCCGGCGCGTGGAACGGCTTGCTGCGGGCGTCGATCACCAGCGGCCCGCGGCATCCCCAATGCCTACCCCTGGTTTCGGCACCAATGCCGTAGATGTCAGTGGCCGGGTTGGAGCGGGTGAAGGCGACCCAGAGGAAGTTGTTCAGAGCGGCGGCAGTGAATGCGCTATCGTCACAGATGATAAGGAGGGGAAAGCCGTCAAAGCTGTCTCGCCCTTCGTAATAGCGGCAAAATTCTTCGATTGCAGCATCGCTCTCGCCCCTTCCCTGTTGTGACGCCGGCCCCTGGATTGCCAAGATCCCCGGCAGACAGACCGCGGCAGGGCCGAATCCAACCGGAAATTCGAGTCCGGCCGGGAGTTCCCGCTGCAACCGGTTCCTCACAGGACCAGCCACTGCTACCACCACCTTGGACCCTTCGTTAAGACCATGGCCGCTGTAATCAAGGGTATCAATGGTAGTAGCGGTTTGGAAATGCAGATCGCTGCGCCAATCGGCCCGTTCCAGGATATGCCTGAGAAAATCGCCGATATCGTGGGTATGAAGAGTGGGGGCATCCTCCTGGGCGGCGATCAGAAGGTATTTGGCCAGGGAAAGCTGCCCCTGGCCAAGAATGGCATTGGCAATGGTCAGGAGTTCCTGGGGCTGGCGCACGCTCGCATAGGGGACATAGCGTTCAGTGGCAATGGCCAGCAACAACGGATGCACACCTGCGGCATCCACGGCATGGACCTCTTTTACACCGCTGACCACGGTGGGAATCAACGGCCCGGTCAGTTCGTGGATAAAGGCACCGAAACTGGTGTCCTCCTGGGGCGGACGCCCCACAGTGGTAAAGGGCCAGATGGCGTCCTTGCGGTGGTAGACAGCATCCACCTCGATATAAGGGAATTCGTGGACCAGACTGTAGTAACCCAGGTGATCGCCAAAGGGGCCTTCCGGCAAGGTTTTGGCGGGGTGGACAACGCCACAGATACAGAAATCCGCCTCGGCGCTGACCGGCAGATGCCCTGCCAGATGCGCCATCCCAATGCGCCGACCAGCCAGCAGCCCGGCAAAGGATATCTCCGGCATCCCCTCGGGCAGCGGCATTACGGCAGCCACGCTCATGGCGGGCGGCCCGCCCACAAAGACGTTGACCCGCAGAAGATCGCCACGTGCAATGGCTTCGGCATGGTGCCCGCCGATCCCGCGATGGATCTGGTAGTGCAACCCGGCTTGCCGGTCCGTTTCATAATTATTACCGGAAATCTGTACCCGGTACATGCCCAGATTGGATTTGGCCAGACCTGGTGAGGCAAGGCTTTCGCTGTAAACCTGCGGCAGGGTGATGAATGCGCCGCCATCCTTTGGCCAGGAAACGACCTGCGGAAGATTGGAGAGAGTTGTGCGGCACTCCAACACCGGAGCGTTGGAGGTGGTGGCCGGCATCAGATGCAGTGCGGCAGCAGGCGCCTTGACGGCCTCCAACGGATTTTTCAGGGCGTAAAACGGATTCAGTTTCAACTCCACCAGGCGCCGGATGTCATCCAGGGTATCGCGGAAGATGAAACGGGTCCGCTCCAGGGTGCCGAACAGATTGCCCAGCAGCGGAAAACGGCAATGGACCGGGTTGGTAAAGAGCAATGCCGGTCCGCCAGCCTGATAGACCCGCCTTTGCACGGCGCCGACCTCCAACCGGGGATCAAGGGGGGTCTCGATACGCACCAGCATTCTCCGCCGCTCAAGATCGGCAACACATTCCTGCAGATTCCGGTACCCCATCAGCTGCCCGCCTTTCGGATCTTCTTGAGGATTGACTCGGTCAACCGCATCCGATCCCGGGCCGCAATGATCTCCTTGCGGATAGCCTCGTCCTTGAAACGCCGCAGCCCGCTATCCAGGATCTTTTCCGCCTCGTCCAGGCTGCCCATCTTGTGCCGCAAACGCGCCAGGGCGACCAGATAATGGAAATTATCCGGCGCAAGCTGCTCGGCCTTTCTCAAAGAAGCCTCCGCCTCCGGGTCATTTTCCTTTTTCTCCGCCTTTTTCGCTTTCTCGTAATACACCAGGGCAATGGCTTCGCTGACATCACTGCGATCGTTATCGTTATCCAGGGTCTTGAGTGCCTTTTCCAGAAACGCGATGGCGTCATCATACCTGCCGGCACGTACATAAGCCGCCATGATCGCAGCCATGATGTCCTTGCCCTGTGGATGCAGCTGGTAGGCCTGCTGGAATTTTATCAGGGCGCCGTCGTAATCCTCCCGTACCAAGGCCGCTTTCCCCTCGTTCAAAAGGGCGCGAATGCGGTGGCCCAGAAAAAACGCCCGCAATGGTTCATCCTTGATGCTATCGATCCGGACATCATAAAGACGGTTGAAATCCTTAAAGCGCCCTGCCCTGATATAGGCAGTAGCCAGGCTGGACAGGTAGGGGGCGATCATGTCAGGGTCTTTATTCGCAACCGAATCCACCAAGGCCAGCGCCTTTTCGTAAAGAACTATGGCCTCCGCGTTTAGGCCCTCCTGGACCAGGACCGAGGCTTGGGAGCGCATCAACTGCGCGTCGTACAGACCGGCGATCTGCTTGAAGCGGTTTTCAGTCAACTTGTCATCGTTAACGCGGCGCAACTCCAGGCGCGCCAGGTCGAAGTTGCAGTCTTCCGCGGTTTCCTCGATATGACGGTCATGGAGTTCGGCCTGTACGGAAACGCCATCAGCGGCAATCTTGATGAAATGACCCGAAGCCTTGGACTCCTCCACGTAGGGGTAGCGCACCTCCAGGTGCGAGGCATCATCTCCGGAGAAGCGTCCGGTGGCCAAACCCTCCCCAGCGAAGTAGCCGCTGATCCGCGGGGTAACCTTGCCGCGTTCAAGAAGCATCTCCACGGCATGTTCGCTCTTGAAGCCTTCACAGGCCTTGCCGGAAGATTTGATAATCCGGATCGTGCCGCTGTAAAGTTCCATGGCGGCAAAGCTTGTGATCGGTGCTGTTGTCAGAAAAAATACGGCAACCAACAAAATTGAAATACGGTGCATAAAATAACCTCTCTAAAAGAACGCTTTACCGCCATAAGTTAACATTGTAATCTGACAAATACAATCGGGATTACCAGGAAGTTACAGTGCTGCGACTCACCATATTCAAAAAAATTCTGATCATCACGCTACTGCTTTCGTTGTTGCCGCTGCTGGCCTCATCGATAATCCTGCTGTTGAACCTGGAGTCGATCAAGACCAGGCTCACGTCAGAGATTGCCGAAACCGTGGACATCCAGGCTTCCGAATCCCTGCAGATGCGTGCCCAGCACGTGGCTGATTCCATCTCAGACTTTCTGCACAAATGCGAAAGCGACCTGCTGTTCCTTTCCGGTTCGTCGCTTGACCGGCCAACCCTGCTTAATTTCTACATGACCCGCAGCAGCGAGGTATGGGAACGGCGCGGCACAATCGACAGCCCCGGCGAGATTCGCGAACTGATCCCGCTTTATTATTCCATTGCCATGATCGACCGGACAGGCCGCGAAAGGATCGTTATCCGCAATGGCCGTTTCCTTGCCCAGAACGAACTGAGAAACGTCTCCAGGCCCGCCGGCACCGACTTCAAAAGCGAGGATTATTTCCAGCGCATACGCTCGCTCAGGCAAGGAGAAATCTACGTATCCCATCTGACCGGCTTTCACGTTTCCAAGCAGGAGCAACTGGCCGGCGCAAGGGACCCTGAGAGCGCCTATGACGGGGCGACCTACCATGGTGTCATCCGCTTCGGCACTCCACTGTTCGACAGGAAAGGCCGCTTCGACGGCATGGTCGTAATATCCCTGGATCACCGCCACCTCATGGAGTTCACCCAGCACATCGATCCGGGCAGAAACTTCTCCACGGTTTTCCCCTCCTACAAAAGCGGCAATTACGCCTTTCTCTTCGATGACGAGGGGTGGATCATCACCCATCCGAAATATTGGGATATCCGGGGGCTCGATAAAAACGGCAGGCTGATACCGCCCTACACGGAACACTCCTCCCGGGCCGACATCGATACCGGCCGGATCCCCTTCAACCTGAACCAGGCAGGGTTCATCCATCCGAATTATCCCGTTGTGGCCGCCGAGGTGCGCAAACAGAGGTCGGGATTCGTGGATATCACCAATGTGGGCGGCGCCAAGAAGATCATGGCCTATGTGCCGATCCTCTACGACACCGGCGATTACAGCCGCTACGGCGTCTTCGGCGGCGTTACCATCGGGTTCCAGGTGGACCAGTTCCACGACGCGGCCCGCAAGGGCATCGGGCTCATCAACAGTCAACTGGACAAGCACCGCAGAAGGAGTGGCATTATCATCCTGCTGACCGCCCTGCTGGCAGCCCTGTCCGCCTGGATACTTTCCCAGGGGATCAGCCGTCCGCTGCTGCAGTTGACGGCTGGTGCCCGCAAGCTTGCCGAAGGCGATACCCACGACAGGGTTGAAGTAACGTCTTCCGATGAGATCGGCGAACTGGCCAGCACCTTCAACTTCATGGCCGACGAACTGGAGTCGCGCAAGAACAAGCTGTTGGCCACCCTGGACGAGCTGCGCGGTTCTCGGCTGGAGATCATCGACGAGCGCAATTTCAAGGCCAGCATCCTGGAAAGCATCTCCAGCGCCATCGTCACCTTCTCACCCCAGGGGCTGCTGACCTCCATCAACGCCACCGGCCGGAAATTCCTCGGCTCCGGGATCACGATAGACATGCATTTCAAGGACGTCTTCCTGGGTTGGGGAGACATGGCAGAGCGGATAGATCGGGCACTCGGCACGTACTCCGGCTATGGCCGCGAGCCTTTCGTGATCGACCGTGGCGCAGGCCTGATCTACTTCGAAGTGGGATTTTTTCCCATAGGCACCGACGGCATCAAGGGGCTGACCGTTACCATGCGCAACGAGACGGAAAAAGAGAAATTACGCGAGGAAATGACCAGGCTTGACCGTCTGGCGTCGCTGGGAAAATTGTCGGCCGGTATCGCCCACGAGGTGAGAAACCCCCTTACCGGCATCTCTCTGCTGCTGGACGACCTCCATGACCGGGCCGCAACCGGATCGGACGATCAGATCATGATCAAGAAGGCCCTCACCGAGATTGAGCGGGTGGAACGCCTGATCAATGCGCTGCTGAACTATTCATCGCCCCCCAGGGCCGATTTCAGGACCAGCGATCTCAATGTGGTGGTGAACGACACCATACTGCTGATGCGCCGCCCCTGCGAGCGCCAGCGGGTTTTCCTGGTCCTGGACGCCGGGGACATCCCCCTGTTCAGGATCGATCCCGAAAAGATCAAACAGGCCCTGATCAACATCATCAAAAATGCGCTGGAAGCCTTGCCGGACGGCGGCGAAATTCGCGTTGCCAGCCGGGAAAGCGGCGGACAGGCAGTGATTATTGTTGCCGACAACGGCCCGGGCATCCAGGAAGCAGACCTGCCCCTGATCTTCGAGCCATTTTTCACCCGCAAAGGGGCCGGCACAGGCCTGGGGCTTTCCATCACCCAGCGCATCATCGAAGAACATCACGGCATGATACGGGTGGAGAGCGCAGCCGGAACAGGCACGCGTTTTGTCATTGAACTGCCGTTGGGCGGGCTTTAAATTCTTTCTTCAAGGACACACATGGAAAAGATTCTGATCATCGACGACGAGGCCTTTATCCGCGAAAACGTGGAACGCATCCTGACCGATGCTGGCTACCAGGCCTGTTCGGCCGCGTCGGGCAGCGAAGCCCTGGAATTGGTAGCCGGCGAAGATATCGACCTGGCACTGCTCGACCTCAACCTGGGCACGGAAAACGGCATCGATCTGCTTAAATCCATGAAGGAACTGGACCCGGATCTGCTGGTGATCGTCATTACCGGTTACGGCTCCGTGGAGAGCGCCGTGGAGGCCCTCAAGCTGGGAGCTTACCACTACATGAAAAAACCCTTCAAAGCCGATGCGTTGAGACTGATTGTTAAACTGGCACTTCAAACACAGACCCTGAAACGGGAGGTCCGGAATCTCAAGAGAGGCGATGGCACCCTGCTCCGGATGGAGATGATCGGCAAGAGCAGGGCCTTTGCCGAGATATTGGCGCAGATCAGGGAGATCGCCCGCATTCCATCCTCCACCGTATTGATTACAGGTGAATCCGGCACAGGCAAGGAATTGGTTGCCAGGGCCGTCCATAACCTGTCGAGCCGGTCCGATGCCCCTTTTGTCGGCATAAATTGCGCCTCCATCCCGGCAACCCTACTGGAAAGCGAACTATTCGGCCATGAAAAGGGCGCCTTCACCAATGCCACCGCGCGCAAACCTGGTCTGTTCGAAGAAGCGCATCACGGCACTGTTTTTCTGGACGAGATCGGGGAGATGGACACCGCCATGCAGGTCAAGCTGCTGCGGGTACTGCAGGAACGGACTATCCGCCGAGTTGGCGGACTCAAGGACATAGACATCGACGTCCGCGTGATAGCGGCCACCAACCGCAATCTGCTGGAGCGGCTTGCCAATGGCGCTTTCCGGGAAGACCTGTACTATCGGCTCAATGTCTTTCCTATTCATATCCCGCCACTCAGGGAACGTCCCGAGGACGTTCAACCCCTGGCAGCCTTTTTTCTGGACAGCTTCAGCCGCTCCTTTGGTCGGTGCTTCAACGGAATTGCGCCCGCAGCAGCCTCACTGATGGAAAATTACGACTGGCCCGGCAATATCCGTGAACTAAGAAACGTCATAGAACGTATCTGCATCATGCACTCCGGCCCCACCCTGCTACCCGAATACCTTCCCTTGGAAATCAGAGATATTTCTCATGCAAACGGCACGGATGACAAAATCCCGGCCAAAGCCTTACCGGCCGGCGCCGGACTTGAAGAAGCTGTTTCCGCCTACGAAATGGAGCTCATCGGCCAGGCCCTCCGGCATAATGGAGGCAATGTGCTCCAGACCGCACTAATGCTGAAGATTCCCCGTGGTACCCTGCGCTACAAGATGGATAAGTACGGGCTGTAGATCCCTCACCGCGCTCCCGACATGAATATATGTGCCGATTATCCGCCACCAACTGGCGGTTTTCCGCCATCCAAGCCTGTACATCCCGGCAACCAAATAATAAATTTCCAGCCCGTTTCTGTAATTCCGGTAAATTACGATACAATAGTTGCGTGGCACCCCTATTGCAATAAAACAGCATCTCACAATTTACTGTCGTGCAGCAAAACACCAAGACAAGGAGGTCGAGCATGTTTAGTCGAATCGGAGCAGTTGCACTGGCCCTGGCACTTGCCATTCCAGGAACTTCCCTGGCGGCAAAGGTCAAAATCGGTTTTATCAACACCATCACAGGTGCCGAGGCGCCGATCGGTGAAAACCTGACCAACGGCGTCACCCTGGCCCTTGAGGATCTCAAGAAAACAGGGGTCGATGTGGAGCTGATCAAGGAAGACGATACCGGAAAACCGGAAAAGGCGCTTTCTGCCTTTGAAAAACTGGCCACCCGCGACAACGTGGCCGGCGTGGTCGGTCCCTATACCTCGGCCTGTGCCAACGCCGTTGCCAGTCAGGCAGACAGGTACAAGGTTCCTCAATTGATCCCGGCCGCGGCAAAGGAAGAGATCACCCGCAAGGGGCACCAGTTCGTCTTCCGGCTCAACGCACCGGCCGATGTCTACTCATCGGTCCTTATGGACGTAATCATGAGCCTGGACAAGCCTAAAACCATTGCCTACGTGTACGCCAATACCGACTTCGGCATCTCGACAGTAAAGACAGCCCAGGAATATGCCAAGAAGCTGGGCATCAGGGAAGTCGCCAACGAAAAATACCAGAAAGGCGCACCTGATTTTCGTTCCACCCTGACCAAGATCAAGACCCTTAATCCTGACCTGGTCTTCATGGTCTCCTACGAAGTCGATGCCATTACCCTCATGCGCCAGTCACGGGAGATCGGCCTGACTCCAAAGGCCTTCCTGGGCGCCGGTGCCGGTTTTACCACCGCCCAGTTCCTGGCCCAGAAAAAGATCTCCAACCTGGTATTCTCCAGCACCCAGTGGACCGAGGACGTCAACTGGCCCGGGGCCCGCAACTTCTACAACCGCTATAAAGCCAAATTCGGCAAAGAGCCTTCCTATCACGCCGCCTGCGCCTATGAAGCCATGATGATCATGGCCGAGACAGCCGTAAAGAACCACGGCGATCGTGAAAAAACCAGGGCCGGCCTCAAGTCGGGGCACTGGAACGGTATCATGGGCGAGGTCAAGTTCGCCGATTATGCCGGCTACACCAACCAGAACAACCACCAGATGCTGGTCCAGCAGGTCCAGAACGGCCTGTACGAGACTGTGTATCCGGCCAAGTTCGCCACCAAGAAGCCGATCTACCCCTTCAAGTGGTAGCTGATGCTTAAACCTGCGGGGCGGTCTTGTATCGCCCCGTTTTTTATCTGAGGGACTCGGAAACTACCAATTTGACCGTAGGGCAAAACCAAGTTGGCAAAAGGGCGAAGCTCTAGCTTCGCCCCCAGGTAGATAAACGGTATAAATATTTGTAACACAAAGTAGAACTAGGGAGACCCCCAATGATCCTCTTCCTGCAATCCCTTATCAGCGGCATCCTGATCGGCGGCGTCTACGCCCTGATCGGCATCGGCCTGACCATCATCTTCGGCGTCATGCGCGTAATCAATTTCGCCCATGGCGACATCATGATGGTCGGCATGTACATGACCTATTTTCTCTTCACCCTGTTTGGCATTGATCCCTTTGTCTCCGTGCTGATCACCATACCGATGATGTTCATCTTCGGCGGCATCATGCAGAAGCTGTTCATCAACCGGATCCTGGGGTCCCTGCCCCAGAACCAGATCCTGCTCACTATCGGGCTGGGGCTCATCATGAGCAACAGCGCCATGCTGGCCTTTACCTCCGACTACAAGATCCTGACCACCTCGTACTCGTCATCTAGCTACCGTCTGGCAGGATTGTCCATATCAAAACCCCTGGCGATTTCATTTCTGATCACGGTCGCCATCACCGCCATCCTTTACTGGTTCCTGATGCGGACCGACACCGGACAGGCCATCCGCGCCACGGCCCAGGACCGCGAGGCCGCACAGTTGATGGGGATCAATGTCAAGCGCATGTCCGTGCTGGCCTTCGGCATCGGCTCCGCCATGGCAGGCACTGCCGGTGCCCTGATTTCGCCGACTTACTATATCTTTCCCCAGGTGGGCAGCGCCTTTACCCTCAAGGCGTTCGTCATCACGGTGCTGGGCGGCATGGGGAGTATCGTCGGCGCCACGCTGGGCGGGGTGATCATCGGTGTGGTTGAATCCATGGGGGCCGCCTACATCTCGTCCGACTGGAAAGACGTGGTGGTGTTCACCATATTCCTGCTGGTGCTGCTCATCAAGCCCTCCGGCCTGATGGGCACGTCAAGAACCTAGCCCTGATAAATAAGTGCGTTAACGAAGATATTTTCTGCCAGAAAAGCGCCGAAAACATCTTCTAACTTACTAAATGGGAGGCCGTCAGTTCATGAATCATCCCGGTATCCTTCATAACCGGCACGGGGCATCGCCTCTGGCGATCATCGCCTTCATCGCGATCGTTGCCCTGCTGATCGCCTTCCCGGGTTTTGTGGAAAGTCCCTATGCCCGGCACATCATGGTGCTCCTGTTTCTCAGTACCATCATGGGAGAGAGCTGGAACATCATCGGCGGCTACACCGGCCAGTACTCCGTCGGCCATGCGGCCTACTTCGGCGCCGGGGCCTACGGCACCCTGATCGTGATGAACGCGGCCCAGTTCGATCAGGACAAGCTCCTGGAACTGAAGGATCTGGCCCAGGACTCACATCTCTCGGCGCTGCTGCTGAGCGCCCACTACCTCCACCCCTGGACCGGCGTGCTGGTGGGCATGCTGGCCGCACTGACGCTGTCGCTGATCATCGGCAGCATCTGTTTCCGGCTGCGGGGCCCCTATTTCGTCCTGGCCTCCATCGCCGTGGCAGAGATTGTCCGCATCTCCGTCCTGAACCTGTCGGACCTGACCCAGGGCGCCGAGGGCATCCTGATTTCCGATTTGCCCCCCATAATCATCGGCGGCAGGACCATCACCGATTTCAGCACCAAGGTGCCGTTCTATTACATCGGCCTTGGCCTGGTCCTGCTCACCATCCTGGTGACCTGGCTCGTGCAGAACTCCAAACTGGGCTACTTCTTCCAGGCCATCCGCGAGGACCAGGATGCGGCCCATTCCCTGGGCATCAGCCTGACCTTCTACAAGAACAGTGCCCTGGCCATCTCAGCGGTGCTGACATCCCTGGCAGGAAGCTTTTACGCCATCTACATCAAGTTCATCGATCCGACCACCGTGCTGTCGCTGGATCTGTCGGTTCAGATCGTGCTGATCAGCATCATTGGCGGCATTGGCACCATCTACGGTCCGGTGGTCGGCGCCCTGGTGCTGGTGCCGCTCTCCGAGATCCTGCGCAGCAACTACCTGGGCGAAAGCCTGGTAAATTCCGGCCTGGTCAACCCGGACTCAGCCGTGGGCAACTTCCTGACCGAGAACCTCTCCCATGCCCATGTCCTGATCTACGGCATCCTGGTCGTCTTGGTTATCCTCTTCATGCCTGAAGGGGTGCTCGGCTTCATCAGGAAAATCATGGCAAAAAAACGCCTGGGGAGGTCCTGATGGCAATCCTGGAGATCAAGCATGTCAGCAAGTTTTTCGGCGGACTGGCGGCCAATTCAGATGTCTCCTTCGAGATCAATCCGGGGATGATCATGGGGCTCATCGGTCCCAACGGTGCCGGCAAGACCACGCTGTTCAACTGCATTACCGGCTATTACCCCCCATCCAAGGGCGAGGTCATCTTTGACGGCCGCCGCATGAACGGCCTCCAGCCGGACAAGGTATGCAAGCTGGGCATGGCCCGCACCTGGCAGAAGGTCCGGCCCCTGGCCAAAATGAGCGTGGTTGATAATGTCATGGTCGGCGCTCTGTGCCGCACCAATTCGCTCAAACTGGCCCGCGAGATGGCCATGGAGCAGGTCAGGGTGGTGCGCCTGGAACACCGGAGCAATTTCCTGGCTGGTGGCCTGCCCATCGGTGAGCGCAAAAAGCTGGAAGTTGCCAGGGTCCTGGCCACCCAGCCCAAACTGCTGCTGCTGGACGAGGTCATGGGGGGGCTAAATCCGGCGGAGAGCGAGGAGATCATCCAACTCATCCTCGATATCAGGAAACTGGGAATCACCCAGATGGTTATCGAACATGACATGAAAGCCATCATGCGGATATCCGACCGCATCGTGGTATTGAATTCAGGGGAAAAGCTGGCCGAAGGGACACCGGACGAAATCGTCAACAATCCGGAAGTCGTCGCAGCCTATCTGGGCAGCGAATAAGATTATTCATTATTGGGAAATCATCGAGGCTTACATGCTCACAATCAACAAACTGAATTTCAGTTACGGCGACCTGAAAGTGCTCTGGGATATCGACCTGCAGGTCAACGAGGGGGAGATCGTCACCGTGGTGGGTGCCAATGGCGCCGGCAAATCCACCACCCTGAAGAATATCTCGCACCTTGTCCGTCCCACTTCCGGCACGATCACCTTCAACGGCCAAAATCTGCACGGACTGGAATCCCACCAGGTGGTGGAGCGCGGCATCGTGCAGGTCCCCGAGGGGCGCAAGATCTTCCCGGAAATGACCGTGCTGGAAAACCTGCGAATGGGTTCCTATATCCAGAGTGCCAGGAAGGATCGGGAGGCCAATGTGGAGCGGGTCTTCGGTATGTTTCCGCGTCTCAAGGAGCGCGAGAAGCAGCTGGGGGGCACCATGTCAGGCGGCGAACAGCAGATGCTGGCCATTGCCAGGGGCCTGATGGCCAACCCCAAACTGCTCCTGATGGACGAGCCATCACTGGGGTTATCCCCGCTGTTTGTGAAAATCATCTTCGAGATCATCCAAGAGATCAATCGGCAGGGAGTAACCATACTGCTGGTGGAGCAGAATGTTTTCCAGTCCCTCAAGATCGCCCACCGCGCTTATGTGCTGGAGACCGGGCGGGTGGTTCTTTCCGGCACCGGCGCCGACCTGTTGGACGACGAGCACGTCAAGAAGGCTTTTTTGGGGATGTGATAAGAAAGCTTATTGAGTTAAATGAGTTAAACCCTAAAACTCATTGATCTCATAAACTTATTTAACTTGTCGAACTCATGAAACTAAAAAACCGGAGGTTTTTTATGCATACCGTTAAAGATTGGATGACTCCCAGCCCGATCACCATTGCGGACAACGCATCAATCATCGAGGCCATGCACATCATGAAGGAGAAAAACATCCGCCGCCTGCCGGTCACGTGCGACGGCATCTTCTGCGGCCTGATCACCGACCGCATGATCAAGGAATTCACGCCGGGGCAGTCTTCCGCCATGGACACCTGGGAGGTGCACTACGTTCTTTCAAAGGCAGTTGTCAAGGATGCCATGAATCCCCATCCCCTCACCATTGCCCCGGAAGCCCCGCTCTGCGAGGCAGCCAGGGTAATTCACGACAACAAGCTCTACGGCCTGTGCGTAACAGACCGGGAAAACAGACTGGTGGGGCTGCTGACCGTCACCAACCTGATGGAAGCCTTGATTGCGATCTGTACTCCAGCACCGTGACTGGCAACAAAAAGGCCTCCGAGGTTGCACACCCCGGAGGCCTGGAATAAGCATCACTTTCCACGAATTTCAACCCTTCACCCGCGGGTCCAACGCGTCCCTGATCCCCTCCCCCAGCAGATTGTAGGCCAGAACCGTAACCAGGATGGCCAGGCCTGGAAAGAGCGACAACCACCAGGCGAATTCGATGTAGTCCTTGCCCGAGGTCAGGATATTGCCCCAACTGGGTGTGGGCGGCTGCACGCCGATGCCCAGGAAAGACAGGGCCGATTCGGTCAGGATGGCCCCGGCTATCCCCAGGGTAGCTGAAACCAGTATGGGCGAAACTGTGTTGGGCAGGATATGGCGAAAGATGATCCGCATGTTCGAGCAGCCGATACAGCGGGCCGCCATGATGTAATCCATCTCCCTGATGGAGAGCGTCTCGGCCCGCACCAGCCGCGCCACCCCCATCCAGCCGGTCAGTCCGATCACCATCATGATGTACCAGATTGACGGTTCCAGGAAGGTGATGACCGCCAGGATCAGGAAAAAGGCCGGGAAACAGAGCATGATATCCACCACACGCATCAGGCCCGCATCGACGATACCGCTGTAATATCCGGAAACAAGCCCGACCACCGTACCGATTGCCACGGCAATGCCGACAGCCACAAAGCCGACCTTGAGCGAGATGCGTGCTCCGTAAAGCACCCGGCTGAGTACATCGCGCCCCAACTCATCGGTGCCGAACCAGTGCTGCCAGGAAGGCGGTTCCAGAACCCGCCAGGCATTGATGCCATTGGGATCATAGGGAGCGAGCAGTGGTGCCAGAAGAGAAACCACAAACAGCAGGGCCACCACCCAGCCGCCGACCATGGCAAGCCGGTTGCACTTGAGCCGTTGCCAGAATACGGAATAGAAATATGTGTGTTTAAATGCCATAGAAATCGTCTTTCTTTTCAACCGTGGCGAATGCGGGGATCAGCCAGGGCATAGCTGACATCGGCAATCAGGTTGCCGATCAAAGTCAGCATGGCGCCGATCACCAGAATCCCCATAACCACCGGATAGTCACGGGACATGACCCCTTGGTAGAAGAGCTGTCCCATGCCGGGGATGGCATAGATGGTCTCAAAAATGACGCTGCCGCCTATCAGCCCTGGAATAGAAAAGCCGAACAGGGTGATCAGGGGGAGCAGGGCATTGCGCAGGGCGTGCTTGTAGATGACGACCCGCTCGGAAAGTCCCTTGGCCCGGGCCGTGGTGATGTAATCCTGGCCGATGACGTTCAGCATCGAAGAGCGCATGTAGCGCGACAATCCGGCCAGACTGCCGAAAGAGGCCACCAAGACCGGCATTAACAGATGCTTGGCCATGTCCCACAGATAGTGAACGAGACCGAAAGAATCGCTGCCCAGGGAATGCAGTCCCGAGATCGGCAGCCAGTTGAGCTTGACGCCGAAAAAGTACATCAGCAGCAGCGCCAGCCAGAAGGTCGGCACGGCAAAGCCGATGAAGACGAAGATGGTGATCCCCTTGTCCAGCCAGGTGTCGCGATGGGTTGCGGCCAGGATGCCGATGGGCACCGCCAGGCCGAACTCCAGCAACAGAGCGATGATGTTGAGGGACAGTGTGATGGGCAACCGCTCCTTGATCTTGTCCACCACCGGCCGGTTGTCCGGGGAAAAGGAGCGCCCCAGGTCGAGCCGCACCAGCTTGCCGACCCAGTTCAGGTATTGGACATGCAGAGGCTTGTCCAGACCGTAGAATTTGCGCAGACGATCGCGGGCCTCCTTGGTCACCTTGGGATTCATGGCCACTTGCATCTCCACCGGCTCGCCCGGCGCCAGATGGATGACCGAAAAGGTGATCAGAGTGATGCCGAACATGAGCGGAATCAGGATCAGGATGCGTTTCACAAGATAGGTAGCCATCAGTACACCTGCTCCGTCTTTGGCACATACCAGAGGATCTGGTTGTAGCCGATGCCGGCCGGGGCCGGCTTGATCCCATGAATACGGGAACTCACCACCGGCAGGGCATCGGGAACATAGAGGAACGTATAGGGCTGCTCGTCGGCCAGGATGTCCTGGATGCGGTAATAGGCCTTTTTACGTTTCTCAATATCAAAGGTGGAACGTCCCTCGACCAAGAGACGGTCCACCTCGGGATTTTTGAAGCCGATAAAATTGAGCTCGCCCGGATTGGTCTTACTGGAGTGCCAGACATCGTACATATCAGGGTCCTGGGAGGTATTCCACCCCAGCAGAACAACCTCGAAGTTCCCCTTGTCAACGAACTCCTTGAGGAACGTAGCCCATTCCACCACACGGATCTTGACGTCAATCCCCACGTGACTGAGCCGCTGCTGGACGATCTGGGCTGTCAGCAACCGCTGCTGGTTCCCCTGGTTGGTCAGGATGGTGAAGCTGAACGGCTTGCCGTCCTTCACCAGGATACCGTCGGCATTCTTCTGGGTCCACCCTGCCTGGGCCAGCAATTCCGCCGCATGGCCGGGATCGTAGGGGATGTCCTTGATGTGCGGATTGTAGGCCCAGCGGCCCGGCACGATAGGGCCCATCGCCTTCTGCCCCATGCCGAACAACACACCATGGATGATTTCATCCTTGTCGATGGCAGCGGTCAGGGCCTGACGGACCCGCTTGTCCCGAAACAGGGGATGGCGGAGATTGTAGCCCATGTAAACATAGCCAGAGGATGGATAGCGGTATTTGTTGAAGCGGGCGGTAAAGTCGGCTCCTGTTGTCTGGCGTACGTACTGAACGGGTGTCAGGTTCATCAGATCGACAGTTCCGGCTTTGAGTTCCATGTACATCGTGGAGGTATCCGGGATGATACGGTATATGTAACGATCGATGTATGGCCGCCCTTCGAAGTAATCGTGGTTTGATTCCAGTACAATCTTCTGGCCGGCTATCCATTCCTTGAAGCGATAAGGTCCGGTGCCGACCGGATGGCGCGACAACGGGCTCTTGGTAATATCCTTCCCTTCCAGCAAATGGGAGGGAAGGATGCTGCTGCCCCAGGAGGCCAGGGCCGGCGCAAATGGCGCCCCATATGTCACCCTGACCGTATATTCGTCCGGGGCCGTGATATTCCTGACCTGCTTGAAATCCTCTGCATAGGCGGTGGGGGTCTTGGGATCGATGGTGACGCGATAGGTATAGAGCACGTCCCGGGCAGTGAAAGGTGCGCCGTCATGCCACTTGACGCCGTGCCGGAGATGAAACGTTATGGTAAGTCCGTCGGGGGAGATGTCGTAGGATTGGGCCAGGTCACCGACTATGTTCAGGTCCTTGTCGTATTTGACCAGTCCGTTGTAGATCTGCCCTGCAACTGAAAGGGAAGAGGCATCGGACGCCAGGATGGGGATCAGGGTGGATGCCTCGCCAATGGTCCCTTCTATAATGGCATCGCCATAAGCCGGCTTGCCGTCCTTGGCTTCGGATACCTTTGGTATGGGAGT
Source organism: Geobacter sp. (assembly GCA_003574895.1). Classification (GTDB taxonomy): domain Bacteria; phylum Desulfobacterota; class Desulfuromonadia; order Geobacterales; family Pseudopelobacteraceae; genus JACPFJ01. Next base: position 344,371 of record PJFB01000001.1, on the reverse strand, counting down.
TGATTGGTTACAAGCGGAAACGGTTAGTGCCTGGATGACAACAAGCAGCATTAACCAGCGGGCTGCGATCATCTTTCCCCATGCTCCCCTTTGACTTTGCGGATCTTGTCAATCAATTCCTTGTGATCAGGGTCCAATTCCAGGGCTTTTTTATATTTTTTCAATGCCTTCTTGATTTCATGACGGGCCAGGTAAGCATCTCCCAGATGTTCGGCAATGGTTGAATCATCGTCGATCAGGCCCGCGGCCTCTTCCAGATACTTGACCGCTTCGTCGTATCTCTTCATCTTGTAGTAGACCCAACCAAGACTGTCCATGAAAAAACCGTCGTTGGGGCGTAACTCGACAGCCTGTTTCAGATATGCCAGCGCTTCTTCCAGGTTGATGCCCATTTCGGCATAGGTATAGCCCAGAAAATTTAGCGCCTGCACATCCTTGGGGCTGATGGCCAGTACCTTTTTCATTCTTTCGATGGATTCCTGTTTCTTGCCGAGCTTGTCGTAGAGTACGCCAAGCCGGAATTGAAGGCGCGGATCTGAAGCAAAGCGGCTTTCCGTATCCAACAATAACTTCAGGCCGGCCTCAGGCTTGTCAGTGGCTTCATACAGAGCCGAGAGATTCAGATAGAGTTCTATCTGTTCGGGATTGGCGGCAATGGCACTCTTCAATATATCAACAGCCCGGTCCACCTCCCCTTTTTCCTTGAGGATGAAGGCGATATGGCCGATTGCGTCGATATAAGCCTGCGCGCCCTGGGGAATTTTGGAAAACTCGGCATAGGCGCGATCGGTATCACCCTTTTCCTCATAGGCAATACCCAGGTAGAGCCTTATCTGATCTGCGGTCGGATCCTTCTCGAGCATGTCGGAGAAGACTTTGATGGCATCGTCGAACTGTTCCAATTCAAGATGAATCAGTCCGATCTTGCGCATCGTCTCCTGCCCCCCGAGACCGGATTCAACGGCAAGATTCAGGTATTCAAGGGCATCTCCATACCTGCGCTGCTGAATCAGGATCTGTATAAGGTGCTGCAGTATGGGCGCCATGTTTTCATTCTCATCCAAAAGGCTGCTATATATTTCTATGGCCTGGGAATAATCACCAAGCGCCTCGTAGGTGGCGGCCATATCAATGGATGCCTGGGTGAAATCAGGGCGCAGTTCCAAGGTCTTTTTGAAATATCCGATCGCATCCCGGTACAGTTTCATCTGGCTGTAGGTGCGGCCGAGATAGTAATAACCGAGAACGGAATCCCCATTCTGTTTTACCAGACTCTTAAGGGTGTTGACCGCCTCCTCGTATTCAAACTGCTTCATCAATGAAATGGCAAGCTGCAGGTAGGCATCTTCCTTGGTCGGGTCAAGTTTGACCGCCTCGCGCAGATAGTTGACGGCTTCCTTGTCTTTTCCGGACGAAGCCATGATGGAACCAGCCACCACATAAGGCTCCCTGTAAGATGGATCCAGTTTGATGGCCTTATCGACGTATTCCATTGCCTCCTGAATTTGCCCTATCTTCAGTTTGACCTTGGCCACGGCGGTCATGAGAAAGGCCGATGACGGATCAAGTTCGAGAGCATCACGCAACAGACTCAATGCAGCCGGGTAATCACCTTCGATGTTAGCCAAGTGGGCACGGGAATAGAGATAATCGGCCCGGGATCGATTGTCCCGGTCCAGCTGGGATGTATGGTGAGACAGGGATGATGTGCTACCGGTGGTTGCACACGCCGGGAGAGCAAGGGTACAAAAGAGCATGATCGGGATAAATCGCATCACTAAGTCAATCCGCATAAATTCAGTAGTAAATAGCGATTAAAAGCTACCATGAAACAACACCTTCGTCAAACGATTAGACGCTCAAGAACTTGCGGATAAAAAGGTTTGATGTTACTGTAAAGCTTCATAATCGAGGCGCCGACATGATTCGTTCCATAATAAAATCATTATTAAAAGCGGAGGCCTATCCTGAGGCCACCCGCTCCGTCAAACTCTTGCAGACACATGTCTCATGGATTTTCCTGACCGATAGTCACGCCTATAAGATAAAGAAACCCGTCAATTTTGGTTTTCTCAATTTCTCCACCATAGATCGCCGCCGTTTTTACTGCAATGAAGAGGTACGCCTCAACCGCCGACTGTGCCCGGAAACCTACGAAGGGGTGGTGGAGTTGCGCGAAACCGCCGAAGGCGCCGCTTTTCACGGCGATGGGCGGATCATCGATTATGCCGTCAAGATGAAACTGCTTCCGGCCGAACGGATGCTGGACCAATTGGTGAAAAAGGACCAGGTGTCGGTAGACGATTTCCGCGAGGTAGCCCGAGTTATAGCTGACTTTCACCGCAAGGCGGCAACATCGGCAGCCATCTCGGAATTCGGCCGCCTGGAACGGATCATGTTCAACTGGCACGAAAATTTCGACCAGGTGAAGCCCTTTGAAGGCACGGTACTGTCGGCAAAAGAGCTGGAATTGATCAGGGCCTGGTGCACCTCCTTTGCCAAGGAAAATGCCGAACTGTTCCACCGCAGGTTCGAAGAAGGATTCATCCGCGAATGCGATGGCGATATCCATCTGGAAAACATCTGCCTGGTCGACCACAGGGTCTGCATTTTCGACTGCATAGAGTTTAACGAGCGTTTTCGTTATTGCGATACAACCGCGGATGTAGCCTTCCTGCTCATGGACCTGGATTTCCATGGCCGCCATGATCTGGCCGATGAAGTCATCAAGACCTACCTTGCCGAATCCGGTGATACCGGCATGATGGCCCTGATTGATTTTTACAAACTGTATCGGGCCTTTATTCGCGGCAAAGTGGTGAGCCTCCTCATGAACGATAGCGGGATCAGCCAGCAGGAGCTCGAAGCCGCCAGAGCCAAGGCTATCAGATACTTCAGGCTGGCGCGCGGCTATATCGAGCGCCGCAAATTGCACCCGACGCTCTTCATCACCTGCGGATTGATGGGCAGCGGCAAGAGTACGCTGGCAGACCAACTCTCCTTCGAGCTGGGCATAAATGTTTTCCGGTCCGATGCCGTCCGCAAGCGTTTGGCCGGAATTCCAGCTGGCACTCCGGTTCCTGCCGCCTATAGCGAAGGATTATACAGCGCCGCAACCAGCGACGCCACCTATGCGGAACTGCTTCGCCTGGCAGGGACCGAACTGGCGGCCGGACATTCCGTGATCATAGACGCCACCTTCAAACAAAAGGAAGACCGCAGCCGTTGTTCCGCACTGGCAAAACAATACGCAGCTGCATTCGTTATCCTGCACGTAAGCTGTAGCGAAGCGGAGAATCTCCGCAGATTGGCGGAGAGGGCCGCGGCAGGCAATTCGCTTTCCGACGGGCGGCCTGAACTGCTTGAACAACAGCAACGGGAGTTCGAGCCCCCCATCAGCGAGGAAGGTCTGATCATAGCCCTGACCACAGCCGGCCCGCCGGCTTCACTTGCCAACGAGATCTACGGGAGGCTTGCCTGACATGCTCAAACGCCTGCGCTACAAGCTCCTGCATCATTTGCAACTGCCCGAATCCTGGCTGATCTTCTTCATAATGGGAATCATCATGATGAATTTCCCATTCATGAGCATATTCAACAAACCCGAGACAATCTTCGGCTTTCCTCTTCTTTTTCTGTATTTCTTCCTGGGCTGGCCGTTCTCGATCTTCGTCATCTACCTGTTCACCCTTACTGTCGGCAATACCGACGACAAGCATCAGGAGCCGCGTTAGCCGTGAAAGCCGGATTAGTTACGATCACGCTCATATCGCTGATCTATACGCTGCTGATTTTCGCGGTCGCCTTGTTTGCCCATCACCGCAAGGAAATCGGCCGAAGCATCATAGCCAATCCATATGTTTATTCACTCACCATTGCCGTCTATTGCACCACCTGGACCTTCTATGGCAGCGTCGGCAGGGCCGCCACCATCGGCATAGATTTCCTGATGATCTATCTCGGCCCCTCCCTGACCGCATTTTCCTGGTTCTTTCTGCTGCGGCGCATCATCCAGATCAGCAAGGAAAACAACATTACCTCCATTGCCGACTTCATCAGCCTGCGCTACGGCAAATCCCTCTGGCTGGGCGCCCTGGTGACGCTGATTGCCATTCTCGGCATCATGCCTTATATCGCTTTGCAGATAAAAGCGGTATCAACCACCTTCTACCTGATCAGCGGCTTACGGAACGAACGCATCCATATTCCCCAGCTCGATGCCGAACTGGTGCTTCCCATCGGTCTGCTGCTGACCATGATCCTGTCGCTGTTCAGCGTCATGTTCGGCGCCCGCAAGCTGGTATCGTCGGAACGCCACGAAGGGCTGATGGCGGCCGTGGCGTTCGAATCGCTGGTTAAACTGCTGAGCATGCTGACCGTTGGTATTTTTGTCACCTACTACCTTTTCAACGGCTTTACCGATATTTTTTCCCGTTTCCACAAATTCGATCCCGAACTTTTCTCCCACTTGTTCACCCTTGGCTCCACCAGCAACGACCTGGAGTACGTGCCCTCCTTTACCATGCTGTTCATGTCAATGAGCGCAATCATGCTGCTCCCGCGGCAATTCCACGTAATGGTGATCGAAAACTCCGATGAGCGCCACATAACCAAGGCCATGTGGCTGTTTCCGGCCTACATGTTCCTTATCAACCTCTTTGTCATGCCGATTGCGCTGGGCGGAATCCTGACCTCGGGAAGCAGTATCGGCGCCGATTTTTTCGTCCTCAGCATCCCCTTGGACACCGGCCACGACGTAATCGCCATTATTGCCTTCCTTGGGGGTCTTTCAGCAGCGGCAGGAATGGTAATGGTCGAGTCGGTAGCAATTTCCACCATGCTTCTAAATCACATCTTCATGCCGGTCATAGTTCGGTTCACTCCCCAGGCATGGTTCCCAGACCTGTTGATAAATCTCAAACGGTTGGGAATATTCATGGTGATTTTTCTGGGATATTTTTACTACCGGATAGTGGGGGAATCCTTCATGCTGGTTAACATGGGAATGATTTCCTTCTCGGCTGCCTCACAGTTCCTGCCGGCAATGCTGGGAGGACTCTATTGGCGGCGCGGCAACAAGGCCGGGGCCATCACCGGCATCCTGCTCGGTTCCATAATCTGGTTCTACACCCTGTTGATCCCATCGTTCATCCGCTCGGGATGGATCAGCGCCCACCTGTTCAAAGACGGGCCATTCGGCATCAAACTGCTCAAGCCTACAGAGCTTTTCGGCATGAGCGGTATGGACTTATGGAGCCATTCGCTGTTCTGGAGCATGCTCTTCAACATCAGCGGCTACATAATCTGCGCCATAGTCATCAAACAGAACGAACGTGAACGGGATCAACTCCGCAAGTTCATGGGAGCATACGAATCTGAGCGTGGCAGCCGGCATGCCGAAACGAAACGACTGTCCAAGCCGGTCACCATCACAAAGTTCGTCAACCTGATGGCAAAGTTCATAGGCGAGGCCGACGCCCACCAGGCAATATTCAATTATATCGGCGACAGGGAGATCGATGCCAGCGGCAATGTTTCCGAATTCGAGCTTCCAAACCTGAAAAGATTCACTGAAAAGACGCTGGCCGGGTCCGTTGGCGCAGCAGCGGCAGGGGCCATAGTAGACAGTTTTCTGTCCGACATGGGTTCACGCATGGAGTCGGTCTACGATATCTTCAGCACAGTCAGGACCTCGTTGGATCAGAGCCGAGAGGCGCTTTACGTCCGCTTGAAGGCATCGGAGATCATTAACCGGACCCTTGATCTGCAGATCATAATGGATGATCTGCTGGTTCTTCTTCTCAAAGAGTTCAAGCTGGATGTCGCCATCATCCAGATCTGCAACGCAGACGGCACCCTTGTTGCCAGAAGCTACCAAGGCAGCAACCGTAAACCGATCAATCAGAGACACTGGTTTATGGAGAGCAGGCCCTATTATGAAATGACGTTGCAGGATTGCAGAGCCCATTTTGTCAATGACACCAAACTGGCCGGCACAACCGTCGATTTCGGCCTGACCATTGCCGAAGGCATCGTGTCCTGCGCCTATATCCCGATCCTGCGTGAAGGCGAGCCTGCCATAGGCGTCATGTCGGTATTTTCCAAATCGTTCACAGGACTCTTCACCGAAGAATTCATCAGCCTGCTTGCCAGTCTTACCGGCCAGCTTGCCCAGGCAATCACCATTGTCCGGGAGATGGAGGCCAAGGAAAGGGAGCGCTCGGAAAAAGAAGAGGCCCAGTTGCAGCACGCCAGGGTCTTGCGGGATATGGAGATCGCGCAGCAGATCCAGATCTCGCTCCTGCCGGACACCGCTCCGCAACTGTCAGGCATAGATTTGAGCGGGCGATGCATATCGGCGGCCCATGTGGGGGGCGATTACTACGACTTTTTCCAGTACGACGAGAATTCCGTGGACATGCTGATCGCCGACGTATCCGGCCACAGCGTCGGTGCTGCCCTGATCATGTCCGAGGTACGCACCCTGTTGCGCGCCCAGGTAACTTCGGGTCTCAATGTCAGCACCATTCTGCATACCCTCAACAATCAGCTCTATGAAGATCTTACCCGTGCCGAATTATTCATCACCATGTTCTATGCAAAATACAACTCAGCCACGGGGCGGCTCTCCTTTGCCAATGCCGGCCACAACCATCCGATTATCAGGCGGACCAATGAAGCGGCATGTATTGATTTGGATGCGGAAGGGCTTATTCTGGGAGTAAAAAAATCCGTGGTTTTCGAAGAGCGGGTTGTAGAGTTGCAAAAAGGCGACATTGTGCTTTTCTATACTGATGGCCTGAATGAGGCTACAAACCCGGAAGGTGACATGTTCGGGACTTTCCGGATCTGCAATATGATGGGAGACGTCTCTCACTTGCCGGCCATAGAGATAGTCGATACATTCTATAATGCGGTGACTGAGTTTATCGGTTCGAACACCTTGCAAGACGACATTTCAATAGTGGTACTCAAAATTCTTTAAACAGAAAGGTTAACAAAATGGATCTTAAAACGGAAGCCAACGGCAAGCTGATGGTGATTTTTGTACGGGAAGAGCGGTTGGATGCCCACAATTCCGAAGAGCTCAAAACCGAGATGAATCATCTGTTCGAAACCGGCACCAAAGACATACTGATTGATCTGAAGGAAGTACGTTTCATCGACAGCTCCGGTCTGGGCGTGCTGGTATCAGGTTTCAAAAACGCCTCGACGCGCCAGGGAAGCCTCAGGCTGTGCGGACTGCAGAACCAGGTCAGATCAATGTTCGAGTTGACTCGCCTGCATCGGGTGTTTGATATCTTCCAGACCGTGGATGAAGCACTGGAAAGCTACTAAGCAAGTCGGAAGTTATTTTCTGCTCTTTCCGGCAGAAAATAACTTCGTTAATCACTTATCCTTGTTTAACAGGGTCAGGCACTGGCCACCCACCATGCGAGGGAAACATGAAGAACAGAATCGAGGTAGAAATAAAGGTCCCCAATCAGACGCGCTACTTGAGCCTGATCGGAAAGATCGGTGAGGACATGGCAAGGGAACTGGTCAATTTTTGTGGCGACCGGGAGGCCCTGGCCCACCACCTCAATGTGGTATTGACCGAGGCCATGGTCAATGCCATAAGGCATGCAAATGCCGCTGATCCTGACAAGGTGGTGCAGATCCGTATCAGCATCTCCAACAAGATGCTCGCCATAAAGGTTTTTGACAGCGGACAGGGCTTCGATCTGAACGCTATCCCGGACCCGGTTTTCGAGGCAGACCAGCTTGAGGAAAAGGGTCGAGGCATCTTTATCATCAGATCACTGATGGATTCGGTGGTGTACAGGAAAATCGGTAGCGGAAATGTTCTGGAGATGAAGAAGGCGCTCCATTAGACTGGTTCAGGTCGCACACCCCATATCTGTAATTCTTTCAGTGTATTTGACAACATTACATCAACTTTTGCTTCAACATCAGGAGTCAGTTCCGTTCCCATCTCGATATTGCCCGGCTGCACCCCGATCAGCACGATTTCTTGCGGGAGACTTCCTATCAACCGGGCAACACCCAAAAGATCCCTGATCCCCATCTGATGCGGTGAAATCCTGTTTTCCAACACCAGGGGAATCTCCTCTCCGGCCAGCCGCACACAGGTACCGGGCCCATGTCCGGTTTCCACCGCATCCACCATGAGCAGCCGCCCCACTCCATCCAGACGGGGCAGTATATCCAGCCCCAACGTCCCGCCGTCCATGATCTCGACATGCCCAGGCATCCGGTATTCGCTCTGGAGCCTCTGAACAACCCGCACCCCTGCCCCGTCATCACCCATGACGAGATTGCCGACACCAAGAACAAGAATATTCGGTTCTGACATGATTTCACTACTTCCTAACCCTGATAAACAGGATAAGTGCGTTAACAAAGTTATTTTCTGCCGGAAAGAGCAGAAAATAACTTTTAACTTACTAATCTTCATGCTCGCGCTTGAGTGTAAACTTGTACCCACTGAACATGCTAGATATCTCCGCGCCATGCTCCTTGATGTCCATCAACCAGGCGCTGTAGATGTGGTTGATGACAAAACCGAGCAGAAGCCATGGCAATGCGTGATGTACCAAGTGCAGCATCGGTATGCTAAAAATCGCGTACATAAACCCCATGGCCCGATACATGGCTCCGCCCGGGGCATGCAGGGCGTACATGGCAAAGCCGGTCAGGATCATGGCCAGGTAGATACAGTAGACCGCGAAATAGGCCGTGGCAGCCAATGGATTGTGACCAACCGTTTCCGGCACCTGATGGGTCATGAACAGGTAGTAGCGGAACATATCCCGCAGCTTTTCACGCCCCTTAACCGTTCTCATGGGGAAAAATTCCCGCCAGCCGGCATAACGATTGCCGGTAAAGGCCCAGATGATCCTTGAGACAACACTGATGGTAAAGATGTAGGCAAAGGTAAAATGGATAAACCTGACCCATCCCATTACAAAATCCGAAGCCGAATGCGCAACTGAAAAGGGATGGGCGATGAATGCGCCGGTCGCGGCAAGTATGACCAGCGACAGGGCGTTCACCCAGTGACACCAGCGCACAGGAAGTTCCCAGATATAGCGCTTCAACTTACAATGCTCGTGCACTTGGATCTGTTGCATAAGTGACCCCCTTTCTCAGGACACCTTGACCTGAAACAGCTGATTGCCCGTAACATCCAACAGGTGCACGGCACAAGCCAGGCATGGATCAAAGGAGTGGACAGTGCGCAGGATCTCAAGCGGCATGTTGGGGTCAGCTACCGGAGTCCCCACCAGGGCCGCTTCATAGGGGCCGCGCTGTCCGGCGGCATCACGCGGTGACGCATTCCAGGTGGATGGGACAACAGCCTGATAGTTGTAGATCCTCTGATCCTTGATCCTGATCCAGTGCCCCAGCGAGCCCCGGGGCGCTTCATGCAGACCGAACCCCTTGGCCTCTACCGGCCAGTTGCTTGGGTCCCACATCTCGTTTGCGTGGATGCGCAGATCGCCACTGGAGATGTTCGCGATCAGTTCATCCAGCCAGACAGGAGTTTGCCTGGCGATCAGCAGGCAGTCGATGCCACGGGCGGCAGTCCTGCCCAGGGTCGAGAAAAGCGCAGACGGTCCGACTCCGAGCTTGCCGAGCACCATATCTACGGCCGCCTTTGCCTCTTTATGGCCCGAAGCATAGGCAACCAGCATGCGGGCCAATGGTCCGACCTCCATAGGATGCTCGTCGAAACGGGGCGCCTTGACCCAGGAATACCTGGCTTCTGTGTCCAGGAACTCATAAGGAGGTTTGGGACCGCTATAAGCAGGTTCCGACTCCCCATTCCAGGGATGAAGCCCCTTGCCCTTACCCTCGGCATAGTCGTACCAGGAATGATCTACATACTCAGCCACCTTCTGCTGATCAACGGGCAACACCTTGGATAGATCCTTGTTGTAGATTACGCCGGACGGGAGCCACTGGTTGCCGTTGGCGTCGGGAAACTCTCCGTAACTCATGAAATTACCGACTCCGCCGCCAATGGCGGCCCAATCCTTGTAGAATGAAGCCACTGCCAGCAGATCGGGGATATAGACCTTTTCAACGAAATCATGGGCCTTTTTCAGCAGGCGCTTGATCTCGATCAATTTGTCCGCGTTAAGTGCGTTTTGCGAATCAGGATCGATTGGGATCGCCATGCCCCCAACCAGAAAGGTCTGGGGATGGGGATTCTTGCTCCCCAGGATGGCGTGGATCTTGATGACATCCTTCTGCCATTCCAAGGCCTCCAGGTAATGGGCGGTGGCCATCAGGTTGGCCTCCGGCGGCAGTTTGTAGGCCGGATGACCCCAATAGGCGTTGGCAAATGGGCCGAGACGGCCCGAGGCCACGAAGGCCTTGATTTTGTCCTGAACCTCTTTGAAGTAGGTGGCCGAGTTATTGGGCCAGTCGGATATGGATGCGGCCAGGGCGGCTGTCTTGGCCGGGTCGGCCTTTAGTCCCGAGGTGATATCGACCCAGTCCAGGGCATGCAGGTGATAGAAGTGGATGACATGATCCTGAACATTCTGGATGCCAATGATGATGTTCCTGATCAATTGGGCATTGGGTGGAATCTTGATCTTTAACGCGTCCTCCACGGCTCGGATGGAGGCAATCGAGTGCACGGTGGTGCATACCCCGCAGAAACGCTGGGTCCAGAACCAGGCGTCGCGAGGATCGCGCCCTTTCAGAATCTTCTCTATGCCACGGAACATGGTACTGGAACTCCAGGCATCGGTAATCCGGCCGTTATTCACCTCGGCCTCGATCCTGAGATGCCCTTCAATTCTGCAGATCGGGTCAACGACTATCTTGGCCATGACTTATCCCTCCTTCGTTTCTTCGCCAGGTTCCTTGTCCTTGCTCAAAGCCTTCAAGGCGCCATGCACGGCAAATGCGGCGGCAGTGCCGACGGCCAGCCCCACGCCGATCTGGTCGGCGGTATGTTCGATGCCGAAACCGGGCACATTGGGCAGGCGTTTATACATGGGCGACATGGTATCCCAGAAATTAGGCTCAGAGCAGCCAGCGCAACCGTGTCCGGCCCCAACCGGCCAGCTGGTCTTTTCATTGTAGCGCTGGCTGGGACAGTTGTGGAAGGTGGCCGGTCCCTTGCATCCCATCTTGTAAAGGCAGTAACCTTTACGGTGCCCTTCGTCGCCCCACTTTTCCACATACTGGCCCGCATCGAAGTGCGGCCGGCGCTCGCAATTGTCGTGGATGCGTTTGCCATAGGCGAATAATGGCCGGCCATGGCTGTCCAGGTCCGGGATCTTGCCGAACACCAGATAGTGGACAATGGTTGCGGTCAGGTTATCGGCGTTGACCGGACAGCCAGGCAGATTGATGACCGTGACCCCGGGGACCGCCTCCATGACGCCCACCGCGCCGGTCGGGTTGGGAACCGCCGCCGGAATCCCGCCGTAAGCGGCACAGGTGCCGACTGCGATGGTAGCGGCAGCGCTACCGCAAATCTGACGAGCCCTGTCCAGATAGGATCTACCGCCGACACAGCCATAAACGCCACCATCTTTCATGGGTATGGAACCTTCGACCACGCAGATATATTTGCCGCGATAATCGTTGAAGGTCTTCTCCAGGGCCGCTTCGGCCTGATGTCCGGCAGCAGCCATGATGGTTTCATGGTAATCAACGGAAAGGATATCCAGAACGAGCTCGGCAACGGTCGGATTGGCCGCCCTGAGCAGCGCCTCGGTGTTGCCGGCGCAATCCTGGAATTCAAGCCAGACTACAGGTACTCTTTTGACCTCGTCCAGTGCCTGGGCAAGCTTGGGAGAAAATGCGGCAGGCAGCGCCAATGCCGCTGTCATGGCAGAACAGAATTTGAGAAAATCGCGCCTGGACACCCCCCGCTCCCTGAGAATTTCTCCGATTGAATACTCACGCTTTTCAGAACTCCGCCCCACAAGATCATCTGCCCCGTCAAACTGTTCCTTGTCCATCTGGGACCTCCTATTTGTTGGAGTAAACCGACCCATGTCAGCCCTATCTTTGGTACTGCCTGGAACAATGCTTTTGGAAATATTTTAACAGCTGATCGGATGATTGCAATCGAACATGCAATTATATTGAAACATTGTTTTACATTAATCAGGGGTCCGCGATCTACAATGGAGTAATTTTCAGCTGTTTGGTTTTTGCGCCCCAGACGGGCAACGATACGATTAAACAAGGGTGTGGGAGAGGTGATGTGTGATTGAAGCGGGCCGGGCGGCCGAAGACTTACCTTTGTCCAGCCATAATCTCGCTGCTACATTTTTCAAGCGCGATAAACAGCATTTTAAACTCAATCGACCTACAGGCGGCCGTCCCTCCCCCCTTAGGACTCAGTGGGCCCAAAGGAGAAGATGACAAAAAGGCCGGGTGAAGGAGAACGGCATTACATAAATAAACGTTGCCCAGCACCCCGGCTCATCTGTACTTAAACCAGCAATCAATTCGTTACATATATCAATGTGTTGCCTTTGATTTCTTTTTCTTTTGCCTTAGGGTTTCCTTCAGCCGTTTTTCTGCCAGACCGATCAACATCTGATGACTGCCGTCACAATTGCCATCGCTGGTCGGTATCCTTTGCACATATGAACCATCCGGCTGCATGTCCCAGGCCGAGCGCATGTCGGCTGCATGAATGTCGAATATTTTCCTGAGTTCCCTGGTAAGTTCGGGTGGCTCAACCGGACAGAGTATCTCGACACGTGCCTCCAGATTTCGTTTCATGGCGTCAGCCGATGCAATGAAATACTCCTCATTGCCGCCGTTGCGGAAGTAATACAGGCGGGAATGCTCCAAAAAACGCCCCACAATGCTGGTGACGCGAATATTCTCCGACAGACCTGGTATTCCGGGGCGCAATCGGCAGGTGTCACGCACGTACAAATCGACCCGGACTCCTGCCATGGAGGCGCGATATAAGGCCTTGACAATGTCGCCATCTTCCAGAGCGTTCATCTTGAATTGGATGCTGCCCCCACCCTGGCCTGCCTGCAGGGTTATTTCCCTGTCTATCCTGCTTAACAGCGCCTTTTTCAGAAAGCGCGGCGCCGGCGCGATTTTCAGGTAATTGCGTTTGGCCGTAAAACCGGTGGTCAGATAGTTGAACAGCTCGGTCACGTCCTGACCGATAAAATCGTCGCAGGTCAGCATCCCGACGTCACTATAGATGCGGGCTGTGTCGGTATGATAGTTTCCGGTGCCGATATGAACGTAGCGCCGCAACCCGTTATAATCCTGCCGCACAACCAGGATGACTTTGCAATGCGTCTTGAGACCGACCACGCCGTAGGTCACATGAATCCCGGCCTGCTCCATCCGTTCAGCCAGCTGTATATTGGCGGCTTCATCGAAGCGGGCCTTGAGTTCCACAACAACGGCCACCTGCTTCCCATTCTGGGCAGCCAGGATAAGAGCGTCGATTATCCTGCTCTTTGTGCCGGTGCGGTAGAGCGTCATCTTGATTCCACGGACCTTGGGATCTGTAGCCGCCTCGCGCAGAAAACGTTCCACCGAGGTGGAAAAAGATTCATAGGGATGTTGCAACAGAATGGAGCCTGCATCGCGGATGATGTGAAAAATGTTGCGCGGTGTCTGCAATTTGGCATGTTCTATGGGGTGATGGGGAGGATCGTGGAGTCGGGGATAATCCATGGCCACCAGCTCAAAGAGGTCGCGCATGGCCAGCATTCCAGGTGCCTCGAAGACGTCATACTCTTCGTCCAATTCCAGTTCTGACGCCAGTCTGCCTCGATGGAGCGGATTCATACCCATCCCGATTTCCAAGCGCACGATAGGTGCAAATTTCCGTTCCTTCAGCTCGGACTCGATCATGGCCATCAGATCGTCCGCCTCTTCCTCGTCCTGTTCTGTGTTGGCATTGCGCGTAACACGGAAAATCTCGCATGAAACGATTTCCATTCCAGGAAACAGCATGTCCAGATTGTTCATCATCACGTCTTCTACCCTGACGAAACGGTCCCCCTTCCCTACTCTCAGAAAGCGCGGCGTACCCAGCCCAACCGGCACCTTTACGCGGCAAAGCGAAACATCGCGAGCTTTTGGATAGCGCAAAGTGACCAGCAAATTGAGGGAAAGGTTCGAGACAAAGGGAAAGGGATGGGCGGGATCAATGGATTGAGGCGTCAGGAGCGGGAAGATATTGATAAAATAATATTCGCGCAGGAGCTTCTTTTCCTTCGCAGCCAGTTCGCTGAAATTGCAGATGGCTATGCCTTTTTGCTCCAGCAGGGTTCTGACGTCGAAAAATATTCCCCGCTTGCGGGCATGTAGTTCCCCAACAATTGCCAGACACTCCCTGACCTGCTGTTGCGGAGAGCGGCCATCCAGTGTCAGCTCACGCATGCCGGCACCGATCTGCTGTTTTAAGCCGCCGATCCGCTTCATGAAGAACTCGTCCATGTTGGCGCTGACAATGGCGATAAACTTGAGACGCTCCAAAAGAGGTGTGCGCTCGTCTTCCGCTTCATGCAGCACGCGGCGGTTGAACTCCAGCCAGGTCAATTCCCGGTTTAGGTACCACTGGCTGTCGCTGAGGTCGAATTGGGCTTCCGACGATCGAATTGCATCTGTTGGCGTACCGCCCGTACCCGTTTTTTCACTCTTTGGCTTGGCACTCTTGGGCTTTACATTCTTCAGCTTGGGATCCGGAGCCTTCACCCCCTTTACTTTTTTACTCTTCGGCTTGGCTACCTTTTCTTTGGCGACCTTAGGTTTAACGGATATGTCAATTGTATCCGGGTTCTCCTCGGTACCGATTCCACCCAATAGTTCTTCCTCACGATTGCTGGTTTCCGGTCCTATCACCATGCCCCCACGATTAATGAAATGATTTATCCTGCAATATTACACTGTTTTCATATTACTGCAAGGACATGTAAACAGCTTTGCACCAGTGCATCCATATGTGCTACATCTATAGCCATGAAAAAGCTCAACCCCCCACAGCAACAGGCGGTAAACCATACCGAAGGCGCCTTGCTGATCCTGGCCGGCGCCGGATCGGGCAAGACCCAAGTCATCACATCCCGCATAGTGCGCCTGCTTCGAGATCAGCGCATCCCCGCCGCAAACATCCTGGCCGTAACCTTCACCAACAAGGCCGCCCGCGAGATGAAGGAACGAGTCATCTCCATGGCAGGAAGCATGGCTGACGGCATCGTAATTTCAACCTTTCACTCCCTGGGTGTACGTATCCTGCGGCGTGATATCCGCGCCTTGGGATTCAAGCCCAACTTTTCCATCTACTCCTCTTCCGACCAGGCCGGAGTGCTGCGCCAGGCCATGCGCGAACTGGGGCTGGACCCCAAGCAGAGTGATCCGGATGCGATTTTATGGCGAATCTCCGCTGCCAAGAACAAGCTGATCGGCCCTGACGAATTCAAGCCGCAAAGCAACGACCGACTGGACCTGGCAACTGCCGCTGCATATCCCAGATACCAGAAACTTCTCAAGGGCTTTAACGCCATCGATTTTGACGACATCATCATGTTGTCGGTCAAGCTGCTGCAAACCAACGCTGCAATTCTGGCTCACTGGCAGGAGCGTTTCCGCTTTATCATGGTGGATGAATACCAGGACACCAATGCCTCCCAGTACCTTTTGATCTCGCTACTGGCCAGAAAACACGGCAATCTCTGCGTTGTCGGTGATGATGACCAGTCGATCTATGGCTGGCGCGGCGCCGAAGTGCAGAACATCCTCAATTTCAGCCATGATTACCCCGGTTGCCGCTTGATCAAGCTGGAGCAGAACTACCGTTCCACCAGCTCGATTCTTGATGCGGCCAACAGCGTGATCAAAAACAACCCGGTGCGTAGCGAAAAGGCGCTCTGGACAGCGGCAGGCCAGGGGCGGGAAATCGATCTGATCGTGGCTGCCAGCGAAGAGGACGAAGCCTCTAAAGTGGTTGAAAGCATGATGATGGAGCAGTTCAGCAACAACCTCTACTGGTCCGACTTTGCGATCCTCTATCGATCCAATGCCCAAAGCCGGGCCTTTGAGGAAAAATTGCGCTTGGAACGCATTCCATATGTCGTAGTAGGAGGCATGCAGTTTTACGAACGCAAAGAGGTCAAGGATGCCATTGCCTATCTGCGGGTTATCGACAACCCCGGCGACGAAGCATCACTATTACGGATCATCAACTTCCCAAGGCGAGGGATCGGCGACAACACCCTGATGCGCCTGAACCAATGGTCCATGGAGCATGATTGCCCGCTGTTCGAAGCATTGCATCGGGTCGGTGAGATCCATGACATCTCCGAATCCTCCAGAAAGGCCGTACTTGCCTTCCACGGCATGATGAAAGGGGTAATAGACGGCTTCGGCAGAAACCGCATGGGTGAGCAGGTCAATGCGCTCTTCAACCGCTTGCGCATCGAAGACGAACTCTACCGCACACTCAACGATGCTGCCCAGGCCCGCAAACGTATCGAGAACATCGAGCAGGTCGTCAATTCCCTGGCTATCTATGAAGAGCATAATCCGCGAGGAACCCTGTCGGCCTTTCTGGAGCGGATTGCATTGATGGATGAAGACAAAACCGAGGAGAACGGTAAGGATCATGGCCACAACGCGGTCACGCTCATGTCGCTTCATTCCAGCAAGGGCCTGGAGTTCAGCCATGTTTACCTGGCTGGCATGGAAGAGGATCTTCTGCCGCACAAGAGATCCATTGAAGAAGATCCGACTGTGGCAGAAGAACGGCGCCTCTGCTATGTCGGCATCACCAGGGCGCGGCAGCACCTGACATTATCCCGTTGCCTGACACGCCGTAAATACGGTGCTGTCGAGGAGCGCAATCCCAGCCGTTTCCTTGCGGAAATTCCGGAACATTTGTTGGTAGAGGTGAATAGCGAAGGCAATGGTGAAAAAATGGCTTCTGCGGATATGGCGGAGGATTTTTTCGCAAGGATGCTGGGCGATTGAAATTTCGGAACTTACCGGGCTCTGCGCTGGCCCCGGCGCGATGTATTACAGGATCTGATGACGATGTCAATAATTACCTTCACATAACATGCTGTTTTATTTTGATTATTGTTGACAAAATGCCCTTTGGGGAATGATTTGGTGGCAGCTTGATAGGCTGATTGTACAGATCAAAAATCCAGCGGGCTTTTCGGTTCCTTGATCGTCCTGACCGGCACGCAGTGGGTGTAGATCATGGTAGTTTTCAGACTGGAATGGCCGAGCAAGGTCTGAATCACGCGGATATCGTAACCTGCCTGTAGCAGGTGAGTGGCGAAGGAGTGGCGGAAGGTATGGGCTGTCACCTTTTTAGGGATCTTCGCCCGACGGACGGCATAATAGAGCGCCTTCTGCAACTCGGACTCGTGGAGATGATAACGCCGTCGTTCGTTAGTT
This sequence comes from Geobacter sp., assembly GCA_003574895.1. Classification (GTDB taxonomy): domain Bacteria; phylum Desulfobacterota; class Desulfuromonadia; order Geobacterales; family Pseudopelobacteraceae; genus JACPFJ01. The sequence continues at coordinate 326,947 of PJFB01000001.1, read as the reverse complement.
TCCGTCACCACCGTCAATGCCTGTTGCGGAAAAAACCACTGATGGGTAAATTCCTTGGGCGCATTGGGATATTTCTTCTCAATTTCATTATCCATAAACACCCCGTCGTATCCCGCCGCCAGATCCCGGTCATGCTGTTCCCCCACCACCGTAATCTGAGCTTTCAATTCCCCCAGTATCGATTCCGGAATCGGTACAGTACGGTCCTTTTTCCCCTTGCCATGCGCTAAAAGCATGCCGGAGTCAAAATTAAAATCCCCCACTCGTATTTGCAAACATTCAAACAAACGCAATCCGCAGCCGAACAGAACCTTAACGACAAGATTGTACGGATACGAAAGCTGTTTCAGAATAGCGTCGATCTCCGGCCGGGAAAGCACCATCGGAATATAGAGCGATTTCTTCGCCCGTGGTACGTCGCGCAGTTCACCAAATTCTCGTTTCAGGGCGTAACGGTAGAGAAACAGTAATGAGTTGAAGGCTTGGTTCTGGGTTGATGCCGCAACCTTACACATTTACAGCCAGATACGTCAGATACTCCTTTACGTCCGCTGTTGACAAATCCTGTGGCGGCTTGTTCTTCAAAAAACGCTGGAATTGCCTCGTCCACAATGCGTACGTTTTCAAAGTATTGCGCGAATAATGACGTACTTTTATCTCTCCCGCCAACGTAGCCAGAATGTCATCCCATTCCTGAGAGTCCGATTTATCCTGATACCCAGCCATGGAATAATGTGATCTTCTAGAAGAAAACACACCATAGCGCGGAGAAGCCTCGGAAACATAGTGAACGTCACGCGCCGTCTGTAGCACTGGCTGTGTTGGCTTCGATATCTCAGTCGCGATAATGTTTCCCGCATCGTTGCTATATGTCGATTTTTCTTTGCTCATTGAAACATTACTTTCGTTCATTTCGCTGTCGGAATCTTTAGTCGGAACATTCCCAGTTCCTGGAACTCCCATGGAAGAATCGTGAAATTTAAGAATCTCAAAATAAAGAGAAATTGCATGAGCCGCCCGCTTTAGCTGCTCCTCGTTTTGCTTCTTGTCCTTGAGTTTCTCGCAAAACAACCGTACTCGTTCTGGCTTAGCTTTCGGAACCGGATACTTATCGCAGAAATCAAGATAATATCGCAGCCATTTTTTGTATTCCGTGAAACGGTCTACGGGAATCGCCCGTTTAGTGAGGTGGGCGACATACTCCGTAAACACGGAGTTCGGAATAAGCAACATGATGATTCCTCTTTGACAGTAATAATTAAAATGCTGTATATTTTGACTAATTTTTGCCTACTGAAAAGCATGATCGGAATATTATGCGTTTTATGCTCAACAGCATAATTGGAATATTATCTAAATAATGTATTTTATTTATATCAAATAGTTACGTCAAGCTTAAATATTTTGATGTTTTGAGAAATACAATAGCTGGGTAGATGAGCGTTTTATACATATTGAGGAGTTATATCAACAAAAGTACTAGCAATTGGAGAAATAGCTATCGTGAGTACTCCTTACTACATCGACGAACATTGTGACAACGCGCGTCAGTTCATTGATTTTCTAATTGGTAATACACGCTTCTCCACGCGCAATACATATGATGCGGTTAGCTCCGGCATTAACGATTTCATCTTCAGAGGACAATCAGATCAAGAATGGTCACTTTTACCAAAAGTTTTTAGAGGGTTCAATCCGCTTGTAGACTTTACTCCACAAACTACCGGCGGCCTTCTCAATGACCAAAGGTCTGCAAGGACTTACCTAGGTTGGCATCTACATTCCGAATTGAGGGCAGTGTTTCTATTTCTTGAAAATGCTGACCGTATCGGAATCCCCACTCCAATCGATTTTACTAACCTACTTGAGCACCAAGCACTTATACAAGCAGCTCTGAATGATCAAGATGAAGATTTTGCATCAAATTTTCCTTCGCCAGTTTCTTAAACGGGATGGCCCTCGCTCAGCACCACGGTGTTCCAACAAGACTACTTGATTGGTCAGAATCTCCGTTAGTTGCAGCGTATTTCGCTGCATTTAGTGCTTCAAATGTAGTTTCAGAAAATGAACGAATCGAAAGCAAACAAATTTCAGTAATTTTCCTGCGCAATCACGGTGACATTGACATAGCTATCGTTAATGCTCCTAGACATGGGAACACTTTCCTCCGGTCTCAAAAGGGTTTGTTCACATACTTCCCCAGAGCAAACGAGTACTTCCTGAAGAATCGAGCGTGGCCCTCTCTGGAAGATTTGGCCGTGACAGACGAAAAGCCTAGGGTCGCTTTGGGTCGTGTAACGTTGCCGTCTGATCAGGCAACGGAACTATTGAAGCTTCTGTATGATTTTGGGATTTCTAGACTTTCAATGATGCCGAGTTTAGACAACGCAGCAAAGGAATTTCACTATGTTCGGACCTTGTTTGGTTGAAGTTGACCGCAAGATATAACCAGCGCTCAGACCGTGACCGGGCGATGAAACTGCCCGTCAGGTCAAGCGCAGCCCCGTTGGCGAAATGAGTTTCATTATGACCGAAATAGATAAAATTCTTGCACAAGAGGAAAAGACTTGGCGGGAGAGAGAATATGAAGAGATCCAGAGCCTGTTAAATGACACTCAGTGTTATTCAGTACGAAAGGGGCGTAGAAATTACTATTTAGAAGTTGATGGCGAACAGAGTACCAGCCAAGACGAGATAATCGTCAGAATTGAATGTTCTCGCGTGTTTTTCTGTTTCTTGTGGTCTGGCAAGGCCAGATATTTCGCATTATCAAAATCTTTAGGAACAAGAGAAGTACAAAAAAGCGAGTGTTTTTAATTGGGATACGGGTTGGCGTGTGTAAGGAAGGTTGATCGAGACAGGAATTGCCAACAAGGCCAGTCGAGCGATGAACCCGCTCACTGGCCAGGCGTTCGACAGGAAATAACAAATGGCGAGAAAAAGATTAAAGAAGAAACTTCATAAGTTCTGGTTGGACTGCGGCGTAATAGATGTCAGTCAGGTATCATACTGGCGGAAGATATTATTCCATGCTGAATACAATGAAGCCTTCCCAATTGACAAAGATCATCTGGAGGGCCTTTGCCCCATCGCTTCAAAAGCAATTCAAAAGCATGACTTACGATATCTGGTTGCCAAAGTACCTTCTGAGTCAGTAGAGCCTTGTGTAAGAGATTTAGGTGAAGATGGACTGATAATTTTTAAATTCTGGGCGGTTAGATATCCAACCGTTAAAAATTATTCTGGTAATAATCCAGATGTAATTTGAATCAATGTCGAACACACGAATAGACCTGTTTCGCTTCACTCACAGGTCATCCGCAGCCCCGTTGACCAAGCAAAGGTAAGAAAATGGATGCTTTGATTCGTGATTTAAAGTTTAAGATCGCTCAATTTTCTGATCATTCAAAACATTTCGTTGATGCTGAGCGGTGTTTTGATGGGATAAAAAAAATATTATTAAGTATCAACATAAACAATAACGATATATTTCCTTATATAGTTCAGAGAGGTCAACTAAACTATCTTGCATCTTCTATAACCGAGTTAAATAAAAGTCTTATAATATTAGCAAAAGATAACCTATTTTCATCTATAGAGGCACTTTCAAGGGTTGCAATGGAACATTCAGTAAATTTATTTTACTTATTGCAGGATGAAAACCCTCCTATACGCTATAAGTCATTAATGTATCATTATCTACAGGATACGATAGCTAAAACAAAAAAATGGCATTCATATGCAATTGAACATAAGATATCTGACAGTATTTGTTTAGCGGATAATAAAATATCTCGATTAGAAGGAGAAATAAATTATCATTTTCCAAATGGAACAAACCATTTAGAGAAATGGCCAAATACCTTTGATAGATTTAAAAAAATTGGTTTAGAAGAACACTACAGAACATTATTTGCAACGGCTTCAGACTCTGTCCATTCCCTTTCCGAGGACCTCTATAATTTTACCGTATATCGGTATTATCCAGAAATTACACACGAAACCCACAACTCATTTCTCAAAGCAGAAAAAATGTCATTTGCCGTTTACCTCTTACTGAGGTCGTTGAATTATTATTGTGTTGCAGCATATAAATTAGCTAACCATGCCAAAGAAGAGCGTTATTTTGATGAGCTAAATAAGATTGACGTAAAAATAAGAAATATGATTGACGAACATGAATCATTGAATCTGGATATTTGTGGCTAGTCTTGCAAATGCATAAAACAAAACTAATTATGATTTGGCCTTAGCTAGAGGATAAACAAATATATGAAGCAAGCAGTTGTATTAATACATGGCATAGGCGAACAAAGACCTTTAGAAACACTAAGAGGTTTTGTTGACGCCCTTAATGTTGGTAAGGACATACGAAATAAGCCTGACACAATAAATCTATCTTTTGAATTAAGAAGGTTACAAGTAGGAAAATCCAGAAATAGGCCAGTTACTGATTTTTATGAGTTTTATTGGGCACACCACATGCGAGATACAAAATTAAGGATGATCTTCCAGTGGTTCAGTGCAATACTTTTAAAATCGCCTTTAAAAATCAGTAAAAAACTCATTCCATTTTATATTTTAGGTTGGTTATTCGTCATATCCACACTCTTTTTTTTATACCATTCAATATTTATTAACTTTGAAAAATATAAAGTTATATTCATTGTTATAGTTCTAGCATTAGATTATTTATTCTTCAGATTTATTATTGGTTATATTGGAGATGCGGCTAGATATTTGAATCCGCATCCTGATAATATTGACCAAAGGAACAAGATCAAGACCGAATGTGTTCAGTTATTACATAAACTTCACGCATCTAAACAATATTCAAGAATTATTATGGTTGGGCATAGCCTGGGATCAGTAATAGCCTATGATGCAATTAGGTTATATTGGTCGCTTTATCTAACCCCGGAGTCATTATTATGTAGCAATCAGACGGTTATTGAATCGTTTAAGTTTAGGAAAGATGCGATATTCAAAGATTCATTATCCCTCAATGGTAAAGTACAAAAATATCAAGAACTTCAAAATGAGCTATGGTTTGAACTGAGAGAATGTAAATTTTCTTGGCTCATTTCAGACTTCATAACCCTCGGTTCTCCGTTGACTCATGCGGAAATGCTATTGGCTAATAATGAAGATGAGTTTCAACGAAAGAAATGTGAGGGTGAGTACCCTGTTTGCCCTCCTTATGACTCGGAGTTTGAAGATATATTTATCCCAAAAAATATTGAAAAAAATGATGGAACAAAGATGAATGTCAAATTCCCAAGATTTCATGCACCATTTGCATGTACGCGATGGACTAATATCTATTTCCAGCACAAATATTTTTTCTTCGGCGATTTTATTGGAGGTCCACTCAATAAAGTCTTTGGCGAAGGCATTAGAGATGTTGCTGTTTTCTTAAGTCCACTGCTCAAACGATCATGGTTAACACATATTCTATACTGGTGTGTAGATGAGGCTGATGAAGGCAAGAATCATCCACTAAAGCGACTAAAAAACTATCTGTTTCTAGATTGCTTTCGAGGAAATAGAAAGCGCCAAGAAGATTGGCCACCTCCATAAATTGAGGGAAACCTATGGGGTCAGGCTTGCAATATTGGTATTAGTATGATAGAGACAGAGCATGGCACGAAAACCTAGAGTCCATTACCCAACTGCCCTGTATCATGTGATCATGCGAGGCAATGCCAGTCAGGATATCTTCTTTGACAACGAAGACCGCATTCGCTTCTACCTGCTTTTACAGGAAGGGACAGAGAAATATGGCCATCGCATCCATGCATTTTGCCTGATGACAAATCATGTTCATCTTGCAATCCAGGTTGGAGATATATCGTTGTCCCGAATCATGCAGAACCTCGCCTTCCGCTATACGAAATGGATCAACTGGCGGCAAAATAGAAGTGGGCATCTTTTCCAGGGCAGGTACAAGGCTGTCATGGTCGATGCTGATTCATATCTGCTGGAACTTGTACGCTATATCCATCTCAATCCGGTACGTGCCAACATGGTTCAGACCCCGGAAGAATACCCATGGAGTGGCCATCGCGCCTATCTTGGCATAGAAATCATCCCTTGGCTCACAACAGACTGGGTATTGTCCTTGTTCAGTCAAATAAGTACGCAGGCACGGATTGGATACAGAGATTTCGTTGATCAGGGGAAAGACGATGGGTATCAACAGGAATATCATAGCGGCAGCATCCATGAAAGCCGGATTCTTGGCGATGACACCTTTATTGACAAAGTTCTGACTCATGCCGAATCACAACCACTAAAACGCATCAGTCTTGAAGATATATTGCAGAGAGTCTGCCTGAAATACGGGATTGAAGAAAAGGACTTGAAAGCACCCGGCAAATATCGCAAACATTCAGAGGCCCGAGGTGTGGCGGCATGGTTGCTGCTGGAAACTTGTGCGGCAACGCTGTCAGAATTGAGCAGGGTTACCGGCAGAGATATATCGACACTAAGCAACGCAGCTAAAGTAGTGAAATTTCGTGCCATCGGTGATCATGTGCTTGCTGGCAGTATGGCAGAGTTGAAGCAGAGCTTACAATAAATCGCAATAACAAAAGCCTGACCCCAGTGTTCCGTGGCAGAAGAACGGCGTCTCTGTTATGTCGGCATCACCAGGGCGCGGCAGCACCTGACATTATCCCGTTGCCTGACACGCCGTAAATACGGTGCTGTCGAGGAACGCAATCCCAGCCGCTTCCTTGCGGAAATTCCGGAACATCTGTTGGTGGAGATGAATAGCGAAGGCAATGGTGAAAAAATGGCTTCTGCGGATATGGCGGAGGATTTTTTCGCAAGGATGCTGGGCGATTGATTACGGAATCGGCAACCTACAGATAAAAAAAGGCGCGGGAACAATCCCACGCCTTTTTTGCGTTTATAACAGGAATCTTAGATGTCGTAATACAGGGCGAATTCCATAGGAACCGGGCGCATGCGAACCGGGTTGACTTCGGCCTCGGTCTTGTACTCGATCCATTTTTCAATGACGTCCGGTGTGAAGACATCACCTTTGAGCAGGAACTCATGGTCAGCTTCGAGGCATTTGAGTGCTTCTTCCAAGGTACCCGGAGCAGAAGGAATGTTCTTGAGCTCTTCCGGAGAAAGACCGTAGATGTCCTTGTCCAGGGGCTGGCCCGGATCAATCTTGTTCTCGATGCCGTCAAGGCCGGCCATCAGCATGGCAGCAAATGCCAGGTAACCGTTGCAGGACGGATCAGGCGTACGGTATTCGATACGCTTGGCCTTGGGGTTGGTGGAGAACATCGGGATACGGAGTGAAGCTGAACGGTTACGGCTGGAATAAGCCATGTTCACCGGGGCTTCAAAACCTGGCACCAAGCGCTTGTAGGAGTTTGTAGTCGGGTTGGTGAAAGCGCAGAGGGCCTTGGCATGTTTGATAATGCCGCCGATGTAATACAGTGCAATCTGTGAAAGTCCGCCGTATTTGTCACCGGCAAAGAGGTTGACGCCATCCTTCCAGATGGACTGGTGGCAATGCATGCCGGAACCATTGTCGCCATAAAGCGGCTTTGGCATGAAGGTAGCGGTCTTACCGTTGCGGTAGGCAACGTTCTTGATGATGTACTTGAACCACTGCAGCTTGTCAGCCATTGCAACCAGCGCATCAAAGCGCATGTCGATCTCGGCCTGGCCGCCGGTGGCAACCTCATGGTGCTGGCACTCGACCTGGATGCCGACTTTCTGCATTTCCATGACCATTTCGTTACGCAGGTCATTCTGGGAGTCGGTCGGGGAGACGGGGAAGTAACCTTCCTTATGACGCGGTTTGTAGCCGAGATTGGGGAACTCTTCGCGGCCGGTGTTCCAGGCACCCTCGACAGAATCGACGGCATAGAAGGACTGGTTGGCGGAGAGGTCGAAACGGACATCGTCGAAAATAAAGAATTCGGCCTCAGGACCAAAGAAGGCGGTATCGCCTATGCCGGTTGATTTGAGGTATGATTCTGCTTTCAGGGCGATATTGCGTGGGTCGCGGCTGTAACCTTCCTTGGTGATCGGATCAAAGATATTGCAGATCAGCGACAGTGTCGGAATTGCGGTAAAAGGATCCATTTTTGCAGTAGAAGCATCAGGGATGATAATCATGTCAGAGGCATGAATAGGCTGCCACCCACGGATCGAAGAACCATCGAAACCGAGTCCGTCTTCAAATATATCCTCGCCGAATTCGCTCATCGGCGTGGAAAAATGCTGCCAGATACCGACAAAATCCATGAATTTGAAATCAACCATCATTGCGCCATTCTCTTTGGCAAAATCTACTACCTGTTTCGGGGTCATTCAGTTTCTCCTTTGTGTTGTTTTGTGATGAAGCAATGATCCGTTACAGGGCATCTTCGCCGGTTTCGCCGGTCCTGATCCTGATAACAGCCTCAACTGAAGTTACAAAGATCTTGCCATCACCGATTCTGCCGGTCTTGGCAGACTTTTCAATAGCCTCGACTACCTTGGGGAGAATGTCGTCGGATACTATAATCTCTATTTTTATCTTGGGGATGAAATCGACTACATACTCGGCGCCACGGTACAGCTCGGTATGCCCTTTCTGGCGCCCAAACCCCTTGACCTCACTGATGGTGATTCCCTGAATGCCAATTTCATTCAGAGATTCCTTAACTTCATCCAACTTGAACGGCTTGATTATGGCTTCGACTTTTTTCAAAGTTTTGTCCTCCCTTTCATAAGATTTAACAGGGGAGATTATAAGGTTTATCGGTCAAATTGCAAGTGATAAGCTAAATATTTATTAGATTTCTTGCAAGAGTTTTGCCAACAAAGTTTATATATTTTTACTCAATACATTCAACTAGTTATAGATAATATGATACATATAATAGCAGGGTCGCCAGCCCATTGCTGCCGATTATTTAAGCAAAGCAATCCACGCTGCCTACATATTAGGCAGCCATCAAAACTGAAAGCTACACATTCAGCTCTTTCAGCTCTTTGATGATTTCTACCTGCCTTTGATTGATGTAATAGGCAATTTGCTGCTGGGAGTGTTTTTCGGAGTGAAATTCGATAAAGCAGTTGAAAGGTGACGTCTCGCCGACAATCTTGACGATAGTGGCACTCAGCCCGACTTCGATAATTGAACCGGCTGATATGTCCGGTAATTTGAGAAAAACATTGATATCGGTCCCAAGGGTGAGGTTATCGATGGACATGACCGACAAGGCAGCCCCACCCAGGGAAATGTCCTTGACATTCCCTTTCATGATATCTTCGTTAAAAATCAGATCGGCTTCTACCGGCCTGTCCAGCAAAACCCGCACAAAACGGCGCCTGTCAGACCATATCTTGCCATAACCGAATTTACAGAGGATCACTCGTTTTTTGGCAATATTGACATAAAAGGCCTCGCCTACCATATCCTCTCGAAAAGCGCTTTTTTCGTGGGAATAGATCAAAGCCCTTCGCTCCATGGTAATAACCTTTGCCTGATATTCATGCACTTGGAACTCGGCCATTTCGTTTTCCACACTCAACAAAGTTGCATCGTACGACACAGGAATCTCTTTGTAATAATTAAGAAAACTAAAGCGCTGCCCGACCATGCCCTTGAGAAACTGAACAATCACCAGACTGTCTTCATTCTCAGTGCCCTTTACAACCTTATCGTAGTATTCGAACATGGCGGATTCCGGAAAAGGATAATGAATTGCATGTAAACTGCAGTTACCATATAATAATGACCTGAATTATGTAACAGAAATAGCATCAGACGACAAGCACTAATGAGGTTAGGATGTACAATTCAACCCTTAAAGTTTTCATACGAAAAGCCATGCTTTTGCTTTTGATTACAGGAGGACTCATGAGTGCATATACTGTTGTTGCGCGGGCCGACATCTACCGATTCGTTACCGTTGACGGGGTCGAGAGCTTTACCGACGCACCGGTAAACAAGTCAGCCCGTGTGGTGATCAAGGAGTCCCCGAGAAAACAGAACATAACAAACAGGAAGCAACCGAGGGGCAAGCACCAGAAGGTCCATAACATTTCACTTGAAGAGATCGTTGAAAAAACTGTCGGTTCATCACTAAACTCCCAAGAGGCACCGTCCGATACTTCCATAGAGCCCAAACTGCCGCCCGTTGGCGGCACGATAACCTCTGCAGTCGGCATGCGTATTGACCCGATTGACGGGAAATGGCGCCACCATAACGGCATCGACATCGCCGTACCAGAAGGCACTCCAGTAACCCCCGTGGCAGCGGGTGTGGTTGTGTTCAGCGGGCAACGCCCCGGTTACGGCAATACCATCCTCATAGAACATGACAACGGCATGATCACCCTTTACGGTCACAACAGCCGGTTGGTGGCAGATGCGGGCCAACGGGTGGATCGCAACACTGTCATCGCGTTATCCGGCAATACCGGACGATCCACCGGCCCCCATCTTCATTTTGAAGCCTGGCAGGCGGGTATCAACGTGACACCGGCCTTTATGCCCAACACCACCATGCAACTTCCCAAAGTACAGTTGGCTTCCCACAAAGCCAAGGCCCACTTCCGCAAGGAGATCATGGCCGACGGCACCATCCTCTTTACCAACATACCATCCTCGGTACCCTGATGCTCGACCAGATCGAAAAATATACCCGTAAACTGCTGGCTGACCGCTCGGCAACACCAGACAGGATCGCTTTTGCGGCCCAGGATGACGTCATGGTCGCTGCAGGCGAACCGGAACTGGCACAACTGTCGGCAGATGTCCTGGGCCGTCTCAATTGCCTGGCCCTGACCGCTGCCAGGCCCGCCATCCCTTTTGCCGATTTCCTGGTCCAACGGGCCGCCAAAGGGGAAAAGGCGATAGTGCCCCGCGATACCGAGACCCGCACCTTTCTGCATGACATCCCCATCCTGAAAAAACAGGATTGGAATGAAAATACCCTTATTCCCACAGTCGCAAGACTATTGGGCAACCGTAAAGGGATCGTAATCGAAGGGGTAGGCATCATAGCGTGTGGCGCACTCACTGTGGAGCAGGCCTACATCAACTGGTCATCGGTGTTTCATTCCACCTTCGTCAAATATCTGGAGGACGTTCTTGCAAATGGCTTTCTTCTGCAAGGCGAAGCCGAGGCCTTTGACCGTTTCCGCAAGGAATGGCTGCAACCCCTGGACACAAATGGACTGAAGTTCAGAGTAGGCCCGATTCCGGGAAAAGCCGCAATCCTGGACGAAATAGTCCGGGTAGGCCGTTACACCGTGGAACGGGGTCTGGTGGACTCCTTCTTTGGCAACATATCCTATTCCAACGGCGACCTGATCTACATCTCGCAGACCGCTTCAAGCCTGGACGACCTTGCCGGCTGCATCGACCCGGTGCCATTCGAAAACAGCTCCACGGTCGGCATCACCGCCTCCAGCGAGCTGATAGCGCATCGCCGCATCTTCGAGACTACCAGCTGCCGAGCCATCCTGCACGGCCATCCCCGTTTTGCGGTGGTAATGAGCATGCTCTGTGACGAAAAAGAACATTGCCATATAACGGATTGCTGGAAGGAATGCACCAAGGTGAGGATTCTGGGAGGCACCCCGGTGGTGGCAGGCGAGATCGGGGCCGGCGGGATCGCCAAGAACGTGCCACCGGTGATAGGCGAATCCGGGCGGGCTATCGTTTACGGCCACGGGGTATTTACGATTGGCACAAACGATTTCGAAGAAGCCTTCCAGGCACTGGTGGATGTTGAAAACTGGTGCCGGGATGAGTATTTCAGGAGATTCGACGCAACGCACCGGTAGTAAATGCGTACACCTCGTCTCACTCCCTAATTACTCCCAAGAGCGGCAGGAAAACACACGTTGTGCGGCAAGTTTGCTTTAGCCCCGCATTTCACGCACGAGACCGTAGGCTGATCGCTCAGATGCTGCACTTCCATGAGCAACCCCATGTTGGTAAGCCAGCAAATGTGGCCCTTGTGCATTTCTCCGCAACTGCATATCAATTCAGTACCATCTTTACCAAGTTGATCCGTCATGTTTTCCTTTCCCCGTTCAGAAGTTTATACCGCAATACAATATCACTCTCCGATCAATTGCACGTCCAGGAATCATGACAGATACGACTATTAAGTACCACATCATTATCAAGGAAACTTACAGCCGACATGAATTATAAAGCAGATCTCCTCAACCTGATAATAAAGCAGCTCACCCAAGACTTGGCAATCCAGTTCAATGCCGCACTAAAAGCCCACGAAGCGTCCACCCACGAGGAAAACATCCCGGACAACAAGTACGAGACCCTGGCCCTCGAAGCCTCGTACCTCGCCCAAGGGCAGGCAAACCGGGCCCAGGAACTCAAACGGGCCCTGGAAACCTATAGGCAGTTGACACTTCAGAGTTATGACAACGAAAGTACTATTGGCCTGACAGCCTTGATCACACTTAGCGGCGAAGACGAATCAACCAGAACGGTTTTTATCGGTCCGCTGGAAGGTGGCATGAAGGTACGGGATAACCTGGCCGAGATCGTGGTTATCACCCCTGCGTCACCTCTGGGCAGGGACCTGATCGGCAAGGCATTAGGTGACCTGGTCAGGATCGGAATCGGTGCGGGCAGTAAGGAATATGAGATCATCGGAATCCGCTGATGCCATGGACCGCCTATCCCCCAGGCCCGCGGCAATCAGGGCGGCTTTGTCCCCACGGGTCATCCCTTTGATCTCCAACTCTCTGCTTGCGGCAGTGCTCCGGGAATGGCCACCTTCCAGATACACGATCCGCACCGGCCTCCGCCCCCGAAAATACTTTGCCCCTTTACCGTCGGCATGCTGCCGGAATCGTCGTTCCGGATCAATGCTGATGCCGGTATAGAGCGAATCGTCCGAGCAGATAATGATATAGACGAACCAGGTCATGGGACAGGCGGGATCAGGACCGGACTCGTGCAGGCCGTCGGCGTCTCTATCTTCCCGACCAGGCGGGTAAATGAGTCGGGGATGCCGGTTTCAAAGGTCAGCCGCTTGTTGGTGACCGGGTGGGTGAATGAAATGGATCTGGCATGCAGCGCCAGGGTGCCATGGACATCGTTTTGCCGGCCGTATTTCCTGTCCCCCACGACAGGATGTCCCTGTTCCGACAGGTGCACCCGGATCTGGTGTTTACGGCCGGTCAACAGGTGGATTTCCAGCAGGCTGACCCCCTTGACCTCTTTCAAAACCCTATACTCTGTATGTGACAACTTGCCCTGAGTCTGGTCAGAGGTTGAATAGACCGTGAAGGCACTGTTTTCAGCCAGGTAACTGCTGATTGTCCCTGATTTCGGCGTCAGCAGGCCAAACACAACCGTCAGGTAACGCTTGTCGGTCTCTTGCCAGTGTCCCTGCAAAAATATCTTGGCCTGCTCGCTCTTGGCCAGGATCAGGATGCCGGAGGTTTCGCGGTCCAGACGATGGACGATGTAGACCCGGTTCTTTGAACGGGGATCACCCTTGCGGACATACTCGTTGAGAATGCTATGGACCGTCCTGGACTTATCCCGCTCCGTACCCATCGACAGGAGACCGGCCGGTTTGTCCACCACGATGATTGCCTTGTCCTCGAAAAGGATGATGAGTCCCTTGGGCTGGTACTTTGCTGGGGTGCGTCCGGTAACGGGCATGGCATTCCTTGATAAACAATGACGGTCTCACAACGGGGTGCCGCTGACTTCATAGACGCAGGGATCTTCAGCCGGCCAGATAATTCTCGATGACCGGCAAATCCGCCTCGGCCCAATCCAGCTCAAGCAGACATTCCGGCGACAACCAGGCAATGGCTGCATGTTCGTGCAGGACAATGCTGCCGGATTCTATCGTGCAGACGAACGGATACAGTGTAACCGTGAAGGTCGGATAGCGATGCGTATGATGCGGCAACGCCGTCTTTGCTTTGACCCGGATGCCCAGTTCCTCGACAAGCTCGCGCCGCAGACACTCATCTGGCGCTTCCCCCGGCTCGATCTTGCCGCCCGGAAACTCCCATTTGAGCGGCAGGCTCATGGCACTGCTCCGTTGCGCGGCCAAAACCAAGCCATCGCGTTCGATGATCGCACAGGTGACATGAATATGTTTTCCCGAATTCACGCGCTGATTCCCTCAAAGTAAAAGCCGCCCGTCAGGCAATTGGCTGACAAAGGCGGCTCTCTTCTACCGTTTCGGATCTTTTGTCTTGTAAAAAGACACGAGTCAATTTACTTAAGCGATGCGGCGTGCAGCTGTCGCGCCACCTCGAACATGGCTATGCCGCCGGCCACGGACGCATTGAGCGAACCCACACCGCCGAATTGGGGAATTGCCATGACCATGTCGCACTGTTTGCGGACCAGGGGTCGCATCCCCTCCCCTTCGCTTCCCACAACCAAAACGATCTTACCGGAAAAACCCACCTCGTAGAGCGCCTGGCCTGCTTCGCCAGCCAAGCCGTAAACCCAGTAGCCAACCTTTTTCAACGCCTCCAGTGATTGGACTATGTTGGTTACCTGAACCACCGGAACGGTTTCCACGGCCCCGGCCGAAGCCTTCTCCGCGGCAGCCGTAACACCGCAGGCCCGATCCCTGGGAATGATCACTCCGGAACAACCGGCACAGGCAGCGCTCCGGATCAAGGCTCCCAGGTTGTGGGGATCCTGGATACCATCCAGAACCAGCAGAAAACCGCTTTTGTCGCCCTGGGCCAGGGAGGACAGAATATCATCAAGATCAGCGTACCGGAACGGCTCCACCTCCAGGGCAAGCCCCTGGTGATGGGAAGAGGCACACATCTTGGTCAGATCGACCTTTTCGCGACGATGTATCGCAACCCCACGCTGCTCGGCCAACTTGATGATTTTCTCCACGCGATGGTCGCTGGCGCCGATCTGTACGTACAGGTTAAACGCGCCACGCGTACCCTGCAGGGATTCCTTGACCGGGTTGACACCAAAAATCAATTCGCCTTTCATGGGCATCCCGCAACAATCTCGTCCACGATCATTTCAACAGCCGCGGCCGGGTCGGCAGCCTTGGCAATTGGGCGGCCGATCACCAGATAATCAGCTCCTGCCCTGACGGCCTCGGCCGGGGTCATGATCCGCTTCTGGTCGTCAACTGCGGCGAATGACGGCCGTACTCCGGGAGTAACGATAAGGAAATCCGGCCCGCAGGCCTCGCGGATCAGCCCGATCTCCAGCGGCGAAGCGACCACGCCGTCCATGCCGGCCTCCTTGGCAAGCTTGGCCAGACGGACCACCATCTCGTCCACCGGTTTTTCTATCCCTACCTGCTGGAGAGTCGCTGCCGTGGACGAGGTCAGGATAGTCACTGCCAGAAGCTTCGGCCGATCATCACCAAACTCCCGCCGCACTTCCCTGACGGCTGTCTCCATCATCTCCCTGCCGCCTATGGCATGCAGGTTGACAAGTTGCACACCGAGCCTGGCAGCCTCCACCATGGCCTTGGCCACGGTATTGGGTATGTCGTGGTACTTGAGGTCGAGAAATACGCCGCCGCCATGATGCTGCACGCTGCGTACCGCATGGGGACCGCTGGATGTGAAGAGTTCCTTGCCCACCTTGAACATCCCGACCTTTCCGGAAAGTATCCCGGCAAAGCGTTCGATCTCCTCCAGACCATTCACGTCCAAGGCAAAAATGATTTTATTCTTGGCTTCATCGCGCGTCATTTTTATCTCTCCCAGATTTCTTTCTTGTCCTTGCCCAGATAGGCCCGCTTGACCTCGGCGTTTTCCAATAACTCGTCCGCCTCCCCCTCAAGGATCACCTTGCCGGTCTCCAGGACATAACCGCGGTCGGCCATCTTCAGGGCAGCCTTGGCATTCTGCTCCACCAGCAGGATGGTGGTGCCGTGCTCCTGGCGCAGCTGCTCCAGAACCTTGAAGATCTCCTGCACGACCAGTGGGGCCAGCCCCATGGACGGCTCATCCAGAAGCAGCAGCTTGGGACGTGCCATAAGGGCGCGGCCTATGGCGAGCATCTGCTGTTCGCCCCCCGACATGGTGCCTGCCAGCTGCCTGCGGCGCTCCTCCAGACGGGGGAAGAGCGAGTAGATCTGTTGCATGTCTTTGTGGATATCGTGCTTGCTCTCGCGGCTCCGATAGCGCAGGTAGGCACCCAGTTCCAGGTTATCCTCCACTGAGAGCGGCTTGAACACCTGACGCCCTTCGGGAACCTGGGAGATACCGATCTTGACGATACGGTCCGGCAGCAGGCCTGTGATCGGCTCCTTGCAGAACAGCACCTCACCACTGGTTGCCGGAGTCACCCCGGAAATCGTGTTGAGGATCGTCGTCTTGCCGGCGCCATTGGCACCGATCAGGGTGATGATCTCCCCCTCGCCGAGGTGCAGGGAGACATTCTTGAGGGCATGGACCTTGCCGTAGTAAGTATTTATGTTTTTCAGTCTGAGCATGATCGGTTCGTTGTTAGAGGTTCAATGTTAACCTTCGCCTAAATAGGCAGCAATTACTTCGGGGTTTTCCTGGATCTCGCGCGGCGTGCCCTCTGCCAACTTCCTGCCAAGATTGAGCACCACAATACGGTCACAGATATCCATTACCAGTTCCATGTCATGTTCCACCAGGACGACAGTGATCCCCAAGGCCCGGATACGCTGAATCAGACTGGCCAGGGCAAGTGTCTCCTGGCTGTTGAGTCCGGCAGCCGGTTCGTCCATCAGGATCAGGCGCGGCTCCACGGCCAGGGCGCGGGCTATCTCAAGCAATCGCCCCTTGCCGAACGGCAGGTTGCCGGCAGTAACATCCGCCTCTCCGGTGATACCCACGAAATCGAGCCATTTCATGGCACCATCACGGATCCGCCGCTCTTCGCCGATACTCCATGGCATCAAAAAGGAGCAGGCGAGGATGCCGCTGGAACTCTTGGTATGCATGCCCACCATGACATTTTCCATGACGGTCATCGATCCGAACAGCTCGATATTCTGAAAGGTCCTGACCATACCGAGGCGTGCCAGCCTTTCAGGCGGAAGACCGGTCACTTGTTTTCCTTCCAGATGCACTGAACCGGAGGTCTGTTTATAGATACCGCTGACAATGTTGAAAAGAGTCGTCTTGCCAGCCCCATTGGGACCGATGACGCCGGTGATGTCACCTTTTTTGGCAACAAAGGAAACATCCTCCAGAGCGGTGACTCCGCCGAAGATCTGGGTAATGCCGGCAACCTCAAGCATGGCCGTTCCCCTTTCCGGCGGGCTTGATGAACCTGTTGAAAAGCGCGGGGATACCCCGGACCAGACCGCCAGGCATGAACATCACCATCGCCATCAGCAGAGCGCCGTATATGACTATGTCATAATCCTGGGCTTCCCGGAGAAACTCTGGCAGCAATGTCAGCAGGACAGCCCCGAAGAAAGAACCATAGATGCTCCCCAAACCGCCTATTACCACCATTGTGAGCAGTTCCACAGAAAAATTAAAACCAAAGGAGGCTGGCGATATGAAGGTCATGGTATGGGCATAGAGACTGCCGGCCAGAGACGAGATGGCAGCCGAAAGCGCGAATATCTGGATCTTGATGATGCGGGCGTTGACCCCCAGCACCTGGGCCGCCACCTCGGAATCGTGGATGGCCCGCAGCGCTCTACCCACGCGGGATCTTGCAAGATTTACGGCCAGGAACACGATAACCGAAGTAAAGGACCAGATCAGGTAGTAGTTTTTCAGATCCGTGTCAAAGGTTGTTCCGGCAATGGTTAGATTGGGGATACCGGACAACCCGGACGGGCCGCCGGTGAGATCGACTGTTTCGTTGAAAACGATATAAATGATGATACCAAGGCCAAGGGTGGCCATTGCCAGGTAATGCCCTTTCAACTTTAGCACCGGAAAGCCGATCATGAAGGCCAATATGCCCACGATCAGGGCGGCCAGAGGCATGACGAGCCAAGGATTCCAGCCGTAAGTGGCGGTCATGATCCCGGACAGGTAGGCGCCAAGCCCGAAAAAACCGGCATGCCCCAGAGATATCTGTCCGGCATAGCCCAAAAGCAGGTTGAGGGCAATTGCCAGCATGGTGTTGATGCCGACGAAAACCAAGACATTCAGCAGGTAACCACCTTTGAAAGCCAGCGGCGCCGCCATGACAATAACAAGGAAAACGAGGAATTTGAGCAGCTCTTTTTTCACGCCGTCATACCCTCTCGGAATCCGCTTTGCCGAACAGACCCTGCGGGCGGATGAACAGGATCAGGAGCAGAATGATGAAGGCTATGGCGTCCTTGTATCCCGAGGAAACCAGGCCGGCCCCCAAGGACTCCAGGACCCCCAGAATCAATCCCCCCACAACCGTGGCAGCGCCACTGCTCATGCCACCGATAATGGCCGCGCAGAAACCTTTCAGGCCGAGCATTACACCCACGTCATAGGCTGTCATGGTCAAGGGAGCAACGATGATACCCGCCACTGCTCCCATGGCCGAACTGATCATGAAAGAAAACATGACCATACGGCGGACATCGATTCCCACCAGCCCCGCTGCACGGCGGTTATAGGCGCAGGCCCGCATCGCCTTGCCGCTGATCGTATGATAAAAATACAACTTGTTGATGGCGATGATCACCAGGGTGATGCCGAGAATCCAGATGTGTTGAGGCAAAATGGTGGCTCCGCCGATGGCGATCGGCTCATCCCCGGAAAATGGTGGCAATGATTGGGTATCCTTGCCCCAGAGCAGCATGGCCAAGCCCCGCATCAGGATGCTGCCTCCAATGGTTATGATCACCAGGTTGATTGGTGTCGGCTGCCTGAGCGGCCGGATGGCAAAACGTTCGAACACTATTCCGGTAAGGGTGGAGATCAACACGGCACAGGGAATTGCCGCCCAAAGGGGAAGCTTGAGCGGTCCCATGAAAAACAGTGTGAGCATGCCGCCCAGCATGACAAATTCGCCTTGAGCAAAATTTATGATGCCGGTCGAATTGTAGATTATGGAAAAGCCGATGCCGATCAGAGCATAAATTGCGCCGGTTGAAAGCCCTGAAAGAGTATATTGGAGAATCTGGTCGAACTGCACTGTTACCTCATAAATGTAGGGGCGAAGCAGGCCTCGCCCCTACGGGTGCGACATAGAGTTTTATCGTAATTACTTGACGATCATCCAGTCCCTGTTCTTCACTTCCACCAGCACGAAAGCGTCCTTACCCAGGCCGGCATGGTCTTGGGCCGAGAAGTTGAAGGTTCCGCCGATACCATGGAACTGCCTTGTCTTCTCAAGCTGATCACGGATTGCGGCCGGGGCGTCGCCCCCACGTTCGATGGCGCCCTTCAGCAGCATGACCGCATCCCAGGCATGGCCTCCGAAGTGGTCGCCCTCAGCCTTGTAGTGTTTCTGATAATCTTTGACATAGGCCAACAGCGATTTTTTCTGGGGATCTGAAGCAGGCAGCATATCGGCCACGATCACCTTGCCTGATGGCAGCCTGATCCCCTCGGCAGCCTCTCCAGCCAGTTCGATGAACTTTTTGGAGGAAACGCCATGGCTCATATAGAGCGGAATCTTGAGACCAAGCTGACGCGCATTCTTGGCGATTACCGCCGGGCCGGGGTTGGTGCCCCAGCAGATGATGGCCTGGGCCTGGGAACCGCGAATCTTGGTCAACTGGGCGGTCATGTCGGTGTCTTTGGGTCCATAGGTATCATCCAGGACAATGGTGATGCCATGTCTGGCTGCCTGGCTTTTCAACTGCTCGCGGCCCGATGCGCCAAAGCCGTCCGATACGGTCAGGATGGCGATCTTGTTGATTTTCTGACGCTGGAGTTGTTCGTAAATCCTTGCAACAGCCAACGAATCGTTTTGGGCGGTTTTGAAGACCCAATGTTTCACCGGATCTGTGATCTTGATGCCGGCCGCACAGGAGATGAGGGGCACATGGTCCTTTTCCGCAACAGGGATGACCGCCATGGATTCGCCAGTGGTACTGGGACCGATGATGGCCGAAACCTTGTCGTTTTTGACCAGCTTGGTAGCCAATTGAACGGCTTTGGTAGCATCGCCGCCGGTGTCGTAAACAATAAGTTCCAGCTTGCGTCCCTTGATGCCGCCGGTTCTGTTGATTTCGTCCACAACCATTTGGGCGGTGTTGCGCTCAGGCTCACCCAGGAAGGCAGCCGGACCGGTAACGGCGAAGAGCGCCCCGATCTTGATCGGAGTGGCGGCAAAAACAGTCGAGCAAAGCAGCAGGGAAACTGCCAGGCCAATAAACGGAATAACTCGAAATCTCATAGCATATCCTCCGCAGTGGAATTTAGGCCTTATTTTACCATGGACCAATCGCCCTTTGTGACCCGGACCATCTCGAAGGCCGACTGGTCAAGACCATTATGATCCTTGGGCGACATATTGAAGATGCCGGAAATGCTGACCAGTTTGCGAGTCTGCTCCAAACCGTTTCTGATCTGTGCCGCAGTGGCGCCATCTTTCCTGATTGCACCGGTCACCAGCAGGAAACCGTCATAGGCATAACCGCCAAAGGTAGAAGCTTCGACGCCATAGGTCTTTTTATAGGCAAGATCATACTCTTTCAGAAGCTTGGCCTGTGGGTCGTTTTTGGGGATAACATCATAGATTGCCAGCTTGCCGGCAGGCAGCATGACCCCTTCGGCAGCATCCGCGCCAGCCAGTTCGATGTATTTCTTTGAGGCAACGCCATGGCTCATATAGAGCGGGATCTTGATACCTAACTGCTTGACGTTTTTCGTGATCACCGCAGGTCCCGGATTGGTGCCCCAGCAGATGATGGCATCAGGCTTGATGCCACGGATCTTGGTCAACTGGGCAGTCATGTCGGTATCCTTGGGGCTGTATACCTCGTCAGCAACAATGGCAAACCCTTTTTGCTTGGCCAGGGTTTTGATCTGTTCGCGGCCCGAAGAACCGAAACCATCGGTTACCGTCAACAGGGCAAAGTTTTTCTGTTTATGCTTGGCCATGTAGTTCAGGATCTTTTCGGCGGCAACATGGTCATTGGCCGGTGTCTTGAAGACCCAGTGCTTCACGGGTTCGGTAATTTTGATCCCTGCGGCACAAGAGACCAGCGGGATATGTTCCTTCTCGGCAACCGGGATAACCGCCATGGATTCCCCGGTTGTGCTGGGGCCGATGATGGCGACAACCTTGTCATCCCTGATCAGCTTGGTGGCCAGTTGCACCGCCTTGGTGGCGTCACCGCCGGTATCGTAAATAACCGCTTCCAACTTCATGCCGTTGATGCCGCCCTTTGCATTGGCATCGTTGACCAGCATTTCGAGAGTCTTCTTTTCAGGCTCCCCCAGAAAGGAGGCTGGACCGGTAACCGCGAACAGGCCGCCGATCTTGATCGTTCCCGCTGCCATGGCTGACGAGGCAAATATGATGCCTACAAACAGTGCGCTGCATGCTGCCAAAAATTTCTTCATTCTTGACCCCCCCTTTGAGAATTCCATTTACATACTGTAAAGACGCTCGCCTTCCAATACGTTGAAATTATTGTTCTGCAGCGTTGTAATCGCCTTGTCGGTCTCGTCGAAACGGAAAATTATCACCGCGTTTTCGCCGCAGCGCTCCACAAAGGCATACATGTATTCGACGTTGATCCGGTCCGCATCAAGTACCTGAAGAATGGCCGACAGGCCGCCGGGACGATCAGGAACCTCTACGGCTATGACCTCGGTCTTGCTGACGGTAAATCCCTTTTCCTTCAGTATGATCTTTGCCTTTTCCACGTCGTTGACTATCAACCGCAAAATACCGAAA
The DNA here is from genome assembly GCA_003574895.1 of Geobacter sp. Taxonomy (GTDB): domain Bacteria; phylum Desulfobacterota; class Desulfuromonadia; order Geobacterales; family Pseudopelobacteraceae; genus JACPFJ01. The sequence continues at coordinate 305,151 of PJFB01000001.1, read as the reverse complement.
TCAGATGTGTCGGCCAGTGACAGGGCGCGGATGTTGATACCGGTCTCGCCCAGAACGCGTGTAATTTCAGCCAAACGGCCCGATTTGTTCTCGATAAAGATGGATATCTGTTCGACTTTCATATAACCCCTCCTTTACGTGCCTAGTGCCTAACGTTTCAAGCTCAATCAAAGATTTCGTTTATCTATAACCCGCTTGGCCTTACCTTCGCTACGCTGGATGGTTTTTGGTTCCACCAGTTTGGCAGTGCAGGTAACTCCCAGCATTTCCTTGATCTCCTTCTCGATCCGCCGCGAAAGCTGCTGCAGCACCTTGATCTCGTCGGAAAACAGCCGTTCGTCCACTTCGACCTGCACCTCCAGCGTGTCCAGGTTTTCCTTGCGATCAACGATCAACAGATAGTGGGGCTCAACCCCTTCGATTCCAACCAGAATCGACTCGATCTGTGACGGGAAGACATTGACGCCGCGGATGATCAGCATGTCATCGGACCGCCCGCTCATTCTGGCAATGCGTGCGTGAGTACGACCACAGATGCATTGCTCGTAGGTAATACTGGTTATGTCCCGAGTGCGGTAACGGATCAATGGAATGCCCTGTTTGGTTATGGTAGTGATAACCAGTTCTCCAAGTTCGCCGTTTGCAACGCGCTGCCCGGTTTCTGGGTTTATGATCTCGGGCAGGAAGTGGTCTTCCCAGATGTGCAACCCTTTTTTGGCCTCGATACACTCGATGGCCACCCCTGGCCCCATGATCTCGGACAGGCCATAGATGTCTATGGCGGCAAGATTCAGTTTTTCCTCGATCTCGCCCCGCATGGCCTCGGACCATGGTTCGGCACCGAAGATACCGACCCTCAACTTGAGGTTCTTGAAATCTATCCCTTCCGCCTTGGCCTCCTCGGCCATGAACAGCGAATAGGACGGAGTGCAGGTCAGTACCGTGGAGCCGAAGTCCTGCATGATCATGATCTGTCGTTTGGTGTTGCCACCGGATATCGGAATGACCGAAGCGCCCAACCGTTCGGCCCCGTAATGGGCGCCCAAACCACCGGTAAACAAACCGTAGCCGTAGGCATTATGAATGATGTCGCCTTTGTGGGCTCCGGCGGCCACAAGGGATCGGGCCATCAGTTCGGTCCAGATCTCGATGTCCTTGTGGGTATAACCCACCACGGTCGGCTTGCCCGTAGTGCCCGAGGAGGCATGGATGCGGACTATCTCTTCCAATGACGTAGCGAATAAACCGTAGGGATAGGAATCCCGCATATCCTGCTTGGTGGTGAACGGCAACCCCTGCAAGTCATCCAAGCACTTCACATTGTCGGGGCTGATACCGGCCTTGTCAAATGATTGCTTGTAAAACGGTACATTGCAATAGACGCGTTCAATCGTAGCTTTAAGCCGCTTAAACTGCAAAGCCTCCAGTGCCGGCCGCGGCAGGGTTTCAAATTCCTCGTTATAGAACATAATCGCTACCTCGTTCAGAGTTTATGCAATTTCCCTGGTGGTTTTATTACCAGTATATCCGTTTACGATCACATCCAGATGGCCATCATTGGGACAAAACAGCAGTCCGTGAACCGGTATGTCGTGAGGGATCAACGGGTTCTGGCGTATGATCGCTACGACTTGCTCCACATTCTCCACCGGGTGGGAAAAGGCTCCAAGCCACTGTTTCAGATCAGGCACGTGGTGATCGATGACCATTTGGGGAATGCCCCGCTTGATCATGGTCTGCTTCAGTGAATCAGCGTCAACTTCCGCCATGCCGCAGTCGCTGTGACCAATGATGAATATCTCTTCCACCCCCAGCAGAAAAATCCCCACCACCAGACTGCGGATGACCGCGCCACCCATCGGATCGACAATAGTATTGCCGGCGTTCTTGATGACCTTGGCCTCGCCCCGTTTCAGCCCCATGGCAGGTTCGAGAAAATCCACCAGGCGTGTATCCATGCAGGTGAAGATAGCCAGTTGCTTGCTGGGCGATTTGGGCAGCGGCGGAAAGGCATTGGGCCTGACAAATTGGCGGTTTGCCTCAAGGACCGTATCCAGCAGGGATAGCGTAGAATCCGGCATCAGAGCGACCTTCCCAGAAGAAATGCCCGCTTGTTGACCTCAAGTGCCTTTTGGGGCACCATCTTCTCCAAGGCTTGCACCCAGTATTTTTCGGCAATCTCCAGTCGCTTGGATACCGCCCCCAAAAGGACCGTATTGGCGGCACGCGCATTACCTGCCTCACTGGCCAGCTTCTGGCCATCCACAAGCAGAAAATCCGGAAATTGTGCCTTGATATTTTCAGCAAGCCCTTCCGGATACGGCTCCAGCCCCATAAGCACCGACGGCGGCGCGATACGCAGATCGTTGGCCACCACCGTACCGCCCTGCTTCAGGAGCGGCAGGGAACGGCAGGTTTCCATCAGCTCGAAGCCGAACAGGATGTCCCCCTCTCCTTCCGGAACGATCGGAGAGAAAACCTCCTTGCCGTAGCGCACATGGGATACCACGCTGCCGCCCCGTTGCGACATGCCGTGGATTTCGCTCTTCTTGACGTCGAATCCGGCCAGCATGCAGGTTTCGGAAAGGACCTCCGAAGCCAGCAGGATACCTTGCCCGCCAACGCCCACCAATAGTATATTGGTAATCTGTCCGCTCATTTGGCCCTCCCGATCGCTTCAAACTTGCACAGCTGCCGGCAAACGTCGCAACCGGTGCAAAGCAACGGGTCGATATAGGCCTTGCCCTTCTTACCCTCGGCAGGACGCCACTCTATGGCCGGGCAACCTATTTTCAGGCAGACGCGGCAGCTGGTGCATTTATCCACTTCAACCACCAGTTCCACCCCCTTGACAAACACCCCTTCTCTTTTCACCAGGACGCAGGGTTTGTCGGTAATGATCACCGAGGGTTCCGGCCTTGCCATCTCTTCCTGCAACACCCGGCGGGTCTGCTCGAGGTCGAATGGGTTGACCACACGGATATGCTTGACCCCCAAGGACTTGCAGAGCAGGGGAAAATCGATGTTGTGGGTCGGATCATCCATTAGGGTGAAACCGGAGGCAGGGTTATCCTGACGGCCGGTCATGGCGGTGATACGATTGTCGAGGATGACCACAGTGGCGGAAGAGTTGTTGTAAACCATGTCCATGAGACCGTTGATGCCGGTGTGCAGGAATGTGGAGTCGCCGATTACGGCCACCACCCTCTTGCGCTCCTCCTCGGAAACCACCTTGCTAACACCGGTGGCCATGCCGATGGAGGCACCCATGCAGACGCAGGTGTCCATGGCCGAGAGGGGCGGCATGAATCCCAGGGTATAGCAGCCGATATCGCCGGTGACATAGGCCTTGAGCTGATTGAGGGCAAAGAACACGCCGCGGTGGGGGCAACCAGGACACATGTTTGGCGGACGGCCCGGCAGCTTTCCGGCGACTGTCGCTGCCGGCTCCGGCAAACCGAAGGCATTGCGGATCCGCCCCGGAGTCAGCTCGCCGCACACCGGCAGGATATCCTTGCCTATAACGGTGATCCCCAGGGACTTGACCTGCTCCTCGATAAAGGGATCCAACTCTTCAACCACGTACAGCTTTTCCACCTTGGCGGCAAATTCCCTGATCAGCTCGGTTGGCAGGGGATGAATCATGCCGAGCTTCAGGGTGGAAGCTTCCGGCAATACCTCGCGCACATACTGATAGCATACGCCGGAGGTGATGATGCCCATGGCCGGGTTGCGCAATTCCAGGCGATTGAGGGCCATGGTTGCGCCATCCTTGGCAAGATTGACCATGCGCTCCTCCACCAAGGGGTGACGGACGCGGGCATTGCCGGGCAGCATGACCAGCTTGGCGGCATTCTTGACCAATTTCGGTTCAGGCAGGCCTGTCACCCGGTCATTAAGCTCGACAATGGACTTGCTGTGCGAAATGCGTGTTGTTGTACGCAACATGACCGGTGTATCGTACTGTTCGGAAATTTCGAAGCCGAGCCTGGTGAACTCTTTGCATTCCTGGGAGTCGGAGGGTTCCAGCATGGGTATTTTGGCAAACTTGGCGTAGTTGCGGTTATCCTGCTCGTTCTGGGATGAATGCATCTCCGGATCATCGGCCGTAACCAACACCAACCCGCCATTAACACCGGTATATGACAGGGTGAAAAGGGGATCGGCCGCCACATTGACGCCGACATGCTTCATGGTCACCAGGGCACGGCCACCGCCGAAGGAAGCGCCGATGCCCACCTCCAGGGCCACTTTCTCATTTGGAGCCCAGGAAGAGTCTATTTCTTTATAGTTGACCGTATTTTCAAGGATTTCAGTGGACGGCGTGCCCGGATAGGCGCATGCGACACGGCAACCAGCCTCAAATGCTCCGCGGGCAATGGCTTCGTTACCGGAAAGGATTTCTTTCATTGCGTGTTTACCTGACAGGAAAATGGATTTGGGATGGAGTAAAGTCTTGGCACTATACTAAAACAGGGAATGGAATGCAATTTGTTTGAATTCGCTTACCCGCTTTTCCGTTAAAAATCATCGTGATGCGACGCTTACATATTGACATTGCAGCATTTACGGATAGTATGTTGTCCATGCTAGCCGCGGTTTCATTCAAGAAGGTCACTGCAGCAAATTACTTCCAGGAGCTCTCCTTCGAGGTTGAGGCCGGAAGCTCACTGGTGCTCGTCACCTCAGGAGAGGATGAAAGTTCTGCTATCATGAAATTGGTTGCCGGATTGTCACCCCCCGCGAAAGGCACTGTGCTTGTAGACGGTCAATCCCCGACTGAACTGCAAGAAGCGCAACTCTATCAGTTACGGCAACAGATGGGCATAGTAACTCCTGGCGGCGGCATGATTTCCAATCTGAAGCTGTGGGAGAATATTACGTTGCCGCTGTTCTACAAAACCGGCCACATTACGGAAGACATCGAAGAAGCTGGGGGCAACTGCCTAAGAAAGCTCGGATATTCCGGTAATCTCATGGCAATGCCTGCGCACCTGACGCAAATTGAAAAACGTCTGGCCGCCTTTGTCAGGGCCATGCTCTCCCAGCCCCAGATAATGTTTTATTGCAATTGCTTTGAAGATATGCCCCAGGCGACAAGAAAATGTTTTGCTGCCGCCACCGCGGAATTTCACGCAGAATCAGCCGACAGGGCATCGATTTATTGCACGTCATCAGCCGAAACAGCCAGGGACTTGCCGGCGGGCTCAATCTTAAGCATCCATCAACCGAGTTAATACAATTACTGGAACCATATGATTAAAGAAGAAGACAGCAGATTCCGGAACCTCGAATGGAAGATCGGCATCTTTATCGCTGTTGCCCTGGCCGGCATAGCGATTGCCCTGATTCTCTACGGACTGCAAAAAGACTTTTTCACTCCCAAATACCATCTGCACTTCACTGTCGACAGAGGCACCGGCTTTGCCAAGGGAATGTCAGTCAAACTGTCGGGATTCAGGATCGGCAGAATTACATCTATTGCCCTGAACGATCAGGCCATGGTGGATATCTCGGCCGAGATCGACAACAAATACCGCAAATGGATCCGCAGCGATTCAACTGTTAAGCTCGTAAAAGAGGGTCTGGTCGGCGACAACATCGTTGAAGTCTCTGTGGGCTCCTTTGAAAAACCGGAACTAAAGGACAACGATGCCATCACCTATGTGAAGACCAAGGCCCTTGACGAGCTCGCCGACGAAATTGCCGACAAGATAAAGCCGGTTTTGATCGAAGTGCGGGACATCATCGACTATATCAATAACCCACAGGGCGATCTTAAGAAAACCATTCGCAATCTTGAACTGCTTTCACGCAACCTCGAAGATACCCGCAAAAATGCCGATCACCTTCTGGTATCAGCTAACGGTTCCATAAATCAAATCGCTACCAGGACCAACCTGACGCTGGACGCCACCAACAAGAAATTGGACGGCATCGATCTGGCGCCAACCCTGAATAGGGTAAACAGCGCCATTGAACATCTCGACAAAAAACTTCCTGCAATACTCGATAAAACAGATGCAACACTTGAAAACATAAACAAAATATCAAACGACACCCGACTATTGACGGAAAAGGCGTTTCCCAAAATCCCAGGCTTGGTTTCCCAAGCCGAGGACGTGATGCTGAGCTCAGACCGGTTGGTAAACTCCATCAGGAACGTCTGGTTGTTCAGGGATTCGTCAACTCCGGCGGACAACAAGCTATTCATACGGGGAGACAGTTATGAGTAGCCCCCGCCTCGGCAATCGCCGTATCCTGGCTTGCAGCCTGTTACTGACCATGCTGAGCGGCTGTTTTGGCGGCACTGCCAAAAATGTCCGATCAGAGGCCCAGACCAGGGCAGATTCACTGCTCGTACGCGCTATCCGCGCCGAACAGAAAGGTGATACCCGTGAAGCACTAAAGATGCTGTCGGAAGCATTTTCCGTGAGTGCATCCATAGAAGACACCCACGCCAAGGCGATTGCCCTCATCAATATAGCTCGACTGCACCGCTTGAACCATGAGGCGGGCCCGGCAACAACGGCAATCGATACCGCACTGGAACTGCCTGTCAATGATGGGGGGATTTTCTCTGAAGCGGCCCAGGAGAAGGCCCTGATCCTGCTGACAACCAATAATGCCGATGCTGCCCTGCCATGGGCGGAAAAATCGGCGGCATCGGCAAATGATGCGCTTCTCGGGAGACGCCTCAACCTGCTGGGCCGCATCCTGCTGGGCCGCAATGAAATGGCAGCCTCTGTGCCCATCCTTGAAAAAGCACTTAAAGAGAACCGTGAACACGGAAATGCGGAAGAAGAGGCAAATTCCCTGAGGATGCTGGGTATAGTTGCGCGGCGCAAAGTGAATAATGCCGAATCCGAACGCCTTCTGGCCCAAGCGTTGGATATCGATAAAAGGATCGGGATAAGTTCCAAAATTTCAACGGATCTGGAAGAGCTGTCCACAACCGCCCGAGCCGCGGACAACCTGACCGATGCGGCCAGTTTCCTTGAACGGGCCTATGAAGTACATATCTATGCGAAGCGCTATCAGGACGCAGGCAAGGCCAAGAGCGCCCTTGCGGAGATATCCGGCCTGCAAGGTGATGATTTCAAGGCTGAAGCAGCAAGAAAAACTGCACGGGAGTTATTTGAAAAGGCAAAGAATCAACAGTTGGGGACTGCATCGGAAACAATCAAACCTTCCAGCAGCCCATAATCACTGACCTTCAGGGAGCTGATACGAAAAAGCTCCATCGTAACCAGGGTTATCAAGCTCCCTGCAATTATGAGATCTTCCCTTCCCTTCTCCAAACCGGCAATGCAAAGGCGTTTTTCCGGAGAAAGCGGCAGTAGCCTTTCATATATTTCCTTGATCTTCCCATATGAGACAACGGCATTATTGACCTTGCGGTAATCGTAATCCCGCATCTCCATGCTGATGGCCGCCAAGGTGGTTGCCGTCCCGGCTGTTCCTATCAATGTGGTGCCTTCTTTAACCCGGCAGTTTGCCGATACCATTTCCTGCCTGAGCAAATCCAGCTCCTTGCAAATCTTGTCGTGCATCGCCTCGGGCGTCACCTTGCCTTCGGTAAGCCTGACAACCCCCAAGGGCAAACTGCGGATAAATTGTATCTTGCCCTCATGTATCAGGGAGTATTCCGTGCTGCCACCACCCACGTCAAACAGAAGGATCTCTTCGCTTCTTTCGTCCAATCCGGTCAGGACACCATCAAGTGTCAACATCCCTTCTTTGGTGCCGTCTATCACGGAAAGGTTAATACCGGTTTCCCGGTGTACTGCCGCTACGAAAGCAGGCCCGTTCAGGGCATCCCTGACGGCACTCGTGGCAACAGCGCGGACTTGCAACACTCCGTGTTCCCTTATGATCGCCGCAAAACGGCTCAGGCATGCCAGCCCACGCTGGATCGCCTCCGGCGACAAACCATGCTCCCGACTGAAACCGCCACCCATTCGCACTATCTCACGTTCAAGATGCACATGGCTGAAGCCGCCCGGTCCGATTTTTTCAGCGATCAACAACCTGGCGGTATTGGTTCCAAAATCTATTGCAGCGACTCGTTCGTTCATTCGCTCCTTCTTCTCTGAACTGCCATGATGTTCCAGCACAATTCGGCAATCCTCATAAAAGAGGTTGTAAGCTCCATATAAAGCAAGGCCGACCTTGGCGGACAGACCCCGGTGCTGATCCTTTCGAAATGAGTTTGTTTCATTTGTCTGAATGCGGCCCTGATTCTGTTTTTCGAATCATGAAACAAGTCATCAGCAGGCCGCTGACCAAAGGTTACGCAATCCTCGGCCAGAGTAAAAACCGTAGTGATCAAGTCAACAAAATCCTTCAAGTCATGCATGGCAGCATCCGAAAATATGATGCCAGCCTCTTTCCGGTCCACGATACGATTAAGTATCTCTTCGCAGTGGTCACCAACATGCTCGAGGTCGGTAATCGTCTGAATCAGCCCGGGAATGTCGTAACTTATCTCGGTACTGTTGGAAGAACGGGCCAGGGTCGCCAGAAAAGCGGTAATTTCGTGATTCAAGGAGTCCAGGACCTGCTCGTGCTGCCTGATCGTGTCAGCCCTGCGGGCATCAAAATCAAACAAAATACCACGGACATCCGCATACATGAATGATGTGACCGACATCATTCGGGTAATTTCCTTACGAGCCTGTTCAATTGCCAGTATGGGAGTATTGAGGATACGTGTGTCAATATAGCTGGCATAGGTCTGCGAATCGGATATGTTGCCCCTGTCCCGGATCGTTACACCAAGCAGGCGCGATATATAACCGCTGAAAACAGATATGAGGACCGCCATCAGCAGGCTGGCAACGGTATAAATCCAAACAAGCTGGCTGTAAAGCGGATACGCGGGAGACCTGACTCCAGACCGTACCGCCGGCAGGTTCGAATGCTGCAACATATCGGCAAGAAAGGGGGCAGCCGCCGTCATTAACAGGGCCGAACAGACTGTTATGAACAGAAAAGAAAGTGCTATGCGGCGCGAGATGAATCTGCCGGTTACAGATGCAAGACATCCCATGACAGCAACACCGCCAAAACCACCTAATACCATTGCAAAGGAGATCGACTCGTTCAAATGGCGGCTGGCTGTCAGTGCGGCTATTACTGTTACCGAAGAATGTACCGATTGAACAAGGCAGGAGATTATGCCGCCAAACAAGAAAGACAAAAGTGAATGCTTGAAAAACATGTCACCAATGACCGTGTATAGAGGATGGGCTTCAAACGGCCTGAAACTGCCTTCCAGAAGAGATAGCCCCAGGAAGAGCAATCCAATACCCAGCAGCAGGTCGCCACTATTTGCATAGCGTCTTCTGCGTGCGAAAAATTTCAGTATGACCCCGATAAACACCAAAGGGGTTGCGACGAGGCTGTAGGGTATGGTCGTAAAATGCAGGGTCAATGCGGAGCCGATAAGAACACCACCAAGGATATTCAAGGCCTGGAAGGCAGTGAGCACGCCACCGTTGATCAAGCCAATCGTAAACATGACCGCGGCACTCGCCGAATTGAGCGCCACAGACATTACGACCCCGAACAGCAGTGAATAAACCCTGTTCGCCGTAAATGCCGCAAATACACCTCGGACACGATCATTGGCAACGGTTCGGATGCCATCTGACATAAGGCGCATTCCGAGCAGAAACAGACCGATGCCACCCAGTGCACCCTCGAACAGACTGAGAGGCATGATTAATGATGCTCCATTGCTGTTATTTCACGATCTTGAATGGAAAAACAAATTCTGGCGGGGATGATTTGGATGCTCCTTTGCGGTAGACGTATAACTTAACCTGCTGATGGGCAGACATGTCGATCTTGAAGTATACGTATCCTTCAATCGACATTCCCGGAATGATCGGGGTCATGGGCAAGGACTTGGTAAACAGATCCTGTGGGTACAATTCGTAATAATAGGGTAGCGAAGAGTTGTATCGATTGTAAAAACTGGTCTTTTCAAAATCTTCTAGGTAGTAGAAACCCACGTAAGGATAAGGCATCAGATAATAGGAGTCTTTCTTGATCATATCCCTGACCTTCTCGGGTGTCAGCAGGGCATATTGCATACCCCGCCCATCCACGAGGAAAAACGAGTCATCGGAAAATGCGATTTCATTCGGGGAGTTGTTTCTGATCTTGATTTGGAAGGCGCTGACCGTTCCTTCAAGATTATAGGCATTGATTGCGGTATCGGAAACATAGGCCTTGATTTCCAGGCCGTCCTTGACGATGGTCTGCGAATTGTCGGCTGGGTTGATTGTACCGTTCTCTACCTGTTCAGGCAGTATCTTTATGGATGAACATCCTGTGATACACAGAAACGACAGTATCAGCGCCGCTATGTAATTTTTCATGGGTCATGCCTCCCGGCGCATATGAATGAGCCTATTCAGCAGGTGCCTCTAATTTGTAATCTGGCAACTTATCAAGGTCTTTGACTTTATCGGAGTACACAGAAAAGATAAGGTTAGACGGCTTTAGTCGCGTTTGCTCGCCCATGAGGGCTGTAATCCATAAATCGAGCTTAAGTTTGTGGTGTTCCCTGAGATATTTTTCAACACGACCAGCAATCAGATATGTATCAAGTACATCATTTTCTTGTTTCTGAACCCCAAAACAACCGCACTCAAGCCTGACAACACGATGCGCGGGAATTTTCCTGAGCTTCGGAACAATGCGGTCAATATTGCGATAAACATCCCGGGTCACCCCGGCTTTTGCCAATGGCACGATTCCTATCACCTGTGACTGGTCGAACATATCGCCAACTTCGGCCAACGCGGCAGGCGCCGTTGCCAAGGCAAACAGAGCAGTCAGCCAGTACGACAATATGGAAATCGCACCCTTCATGATTATCGGCTTTCTTTGCCAACTAAGAGGAGAATTTCGGTTCGACGATTTTTCTTGCGGCCTTCGGCTGTGCTGTTATCAACTATCGGTGTGGATTTACCGAAACCTTTGACAAAAATCCTTTTCGCATCAATGCCTTCGTGACTGATCAGATAGGTGGCAACTGCGATGGCCCGTTTCAGGGAGAGATCCATATTGTACGGAACCGATCCGATACTGTCGGTATGGCCATCAACCTTGAGATAGAACCATTTTTTATCTTTTCTGATTTGGTCGGCAACTTCGGAAAGCATTTGCCGCCCCTCGCCGGAGAGTGTCCATTGATCGAATTCAAAGGTCAGGTCCGGAAACCTGAACTTTCTATAAACGGTCATCGAACCGGGCAAAGAAGTCGTGACCGGAACAGCGGCCTTTGTCCCCTTGACATCCATGCCGTACAGTGGAGATATACCACGGATTCTATTCAATGTATAGTCTATGGCGCTTGCTTCCAGATCAAGGGCTTTCTCAGGCTCTTTTAATGTAATCTCTTCATAACTGTCGCGCGAAGGGACTTCGGTGGGTATGACAGCCGAGGCCGGGTTTGAAGAAGCCTGCTGGGGAGCAATGGTAATCTGTCCGTAAGGCTTGATGATGACATCGTCCTTGTCGGAATCCACTTCGACTTCCAGTTTGCTGACCGGCGTCGTTTGCGGGGCAGAGGCCTTGAGCAGCAGAGTCGAGATAGGGATGATCTTGAGCTTTTTCGGGGGTTCTTTCGGCTTGGTGTCTACCACTTTTTTGCCTACCGATGGGATCGGCTTGACATACGACCCTACACCCTGACAGGAGCTGACCCCGGCTATGACCCGCAGGTTGGCGTCGTTATTGCCCAGTCCGGATCCCACGGAAACATTCATCGTCAAGTGTGGCGTGAGAAAGTACTGTAAGCCGCCGGAGGCTTCCATGCCGTTTTGATTGAATGACTTGCCACCAACGTTGCCAACCAGCTCCCCGAGCAGCTTGAATCGCGGAAACAGCATGTATTCGACACCTGTTCCGTAAATAAATTCGTTATCCCTGGAAACGCCCGGCTGAGAACCCGGAAAGAGGTAACCGCCATAAAGATGCAATCCGAATTTATCAGCGGAAATCGAGGCGATGATCTTCGAGGAAAGGTCTGTAACGCCATCTGCGGCGGCGTTTTCCGATACACGCCGCTGGGCGATAAAATCGGCGGCCATTTTAAAGAAAGATTCCCGCCCACCAAGAAAACGCAGCTTGGTTCCGAAATCCAGTGTGCCGCGACCCGAAGCGTCTTCATCACCGTTGAAGAGTATGTTTGGATAGGCGCCGAAGACTTCCCAAAACGTTCCGATGCCGAGGGTAATGCTGACCGGAACTATCAGGGCGCTCTTTTGACTCTGTTTTTTATGTTTACTGTAATTTGACCAAGCACCGACACAAATATTGCCTGAGTCTAGAGTCTCGGCCGAAGGGACGTTGATGAGTCCGGTAGAGCCGGTCTGACCAGGATTGGCAAATGCGGCGGTTACCGGCAAAATGACAATTGCTATGAGTATAGCAATGAAAATTCTCATAATGGGAATGGTCTGGTCGGCCTTTCCTGGTTGAAATAGTACTGTTACTTCCAATAGTTGACATCAACGACTATGCAACCCCGATATCGATTTCGACTCAAACCTGTTTCAGGGCCGACAACTACCCCAGTACCCTTTCTTTCAACTCCTTGCCAACCTTGAAAAACGGCAATTTTTTGGGGCGTACCTTGATCGGCTCACCGGTTTTTGGGTTCCTGCCGGTATAGGTATCGTATTCCTTGATCATAAAGCTGCCAAGGCCGCGAATTTCAATGCGTTCACCCGAAACCATGGCCTCGGTCAGCGAGCTGAAAATGATATTGATCACATCCTCCGCCCGCTTATTGGAGATATCCTTTTTTACTGACAACTGCTCGATGAGTTCTGACTTGTTCATTGAAACCTCCGATATATAGCCGTAAGCGGCCGTAAAATCAATAAGCAATCACTAATCAATGACAACAACCCTTGAGATATCGCTTGAAAATCGTGTCAGCATCATCCTGGCGCCCGCAATGCATCAGGATGGGGTACAATTTTTCAGCCGCTGCACGGGCCAGGGGCGTTTGCAACAACACCGCGTACCGTTCTATCGCGCCATCCAGATCCCCCGACTGTTCAGCAACCTCTGCCCGCAACAGAAGAGATTGTTCCGGCAGGACACTGTTAGCGATCATGTCGTCGAGGTGAATTGCAGCTTCCTCCAGACGAGAACCGTCGATCAACAACAGTACCAGGCCCAGATGGGGTAGCGGGTTGGCGGCATTCTCTCTGATCGCTTCAAGCAAACACGCCTCGGCCGGCTTTGCATGACCGCTACGATAAAGAATCATCCCTTTTTCGTAGCTGTAAATATCGCGAGAGGTGCCGTCAAACCAATTTTCAAGCAGCTTCAGGGCTTCTTTGTGGTCATCATTGCTAGAAGCTAGATACATATATGCAAATTCCTCTCCCAACTCGGCGTAACGGTTGTACATTTCTCCAGGAAGCTGTCGAATCAGGAGGTCGTAATAATCCATCGGGGATAGATTCGAGTCTTCGCAACCCGTTCCAGCCTGAATTTCAGACGCAGGAGAGGAGCATGAATGACAAGATTTGAGAGCAGGAGTTATTTCATTTGTTTCATTGGGTTTCGCGGCTATTGATTTCAGCATTACCTCCGCCTTTTCCCGTAGGAGGGCATCATCAGTCAGCGAAATTGCCAGTTCAAGGTGCTCAGTTGCCTTGTCGTCGGTTCCCAGCGAGAGAGCGTGTTGCGCCGCTTCAAGGTTCAGTTCCGCCAGCGCCGTGTTGGCCCTGGCAATTTTTTGCCTGAAAGCCGCAACAACATCCTGATCCGTGCTCCCGTTCTTACCGTTCAGCAGCCTCTGAAGTCCGTCCTCAAAAACGTTACGCGCCTCGAAAAATCGCTGTTCCGCAAACAAACGATCACCTTTGGCAATGAAATCTTCCGCATTCTTCGAAAACAATCGTGAAAATAACGCCATGATTATACTCCTTATTATCCCCGCAAAAGCAGGGTGATACTTTCCAAGTGATAGGTCTGTGGAAACATGTCGACCGGAATGCTGGCCCGGACGTTGTAGCCTTGTGCCGAAAGCAAGCCGCAATCCCTGGCCAGTGTATTGGGATCACAGGAAACATAGACTATCTTTTTCGGGCCAAGACGACAGATTTCATGCAGTGCGTCCGCTGCCCCGGTGCGGGGCGGGTCAAGTATGACGACATCGTAGTGCTGCCCATTATCGGCCAGACGGCGGACGCCGCCGGCTGCATCCGCAACAATATAATCGGCATTGTCAATCCCATTCCTTCGGCAATTGTCGATCGCTGCGGCTATGGATCCCTCGAACTCCTCGATCCCGGTAATTGCGGCTACATCCCGCGCAAGTGGCAAGGACAAATTACCGTTACCGCAATAGAGGTCCAAGACCCTTTCGCTGCCGTCAAAACAAGCCAAGCGCCTGAGATGTTCAAGTATGGCCCGGTTTTGGGACGAATTTACCTGAGAAAATCCGCCTGGCCTGAAAGCAAGCTGAACAGGCGGAGCTTCGGCGGTACCGGCAGGCATGGCATAGACAAGGAAGTCATCGCCGCACACCTTGCGAAGGGTGGATTTCCTGCCTGTCTGAATATACAGCCCGGTCAGAGGCATCAATGAAGTAAAATGCCTTTCCAGGAAAAGCGCCGCCCCATCCGGATCTTTGCCGATATAACTGACGATTGCCACGGCACCCTGATCACCGCAGTCGATATTTATTTGTGGAATTGACTGGGGCTCGTTGAAATGTGAAAGAACCTCCCGCAGCCGCTGTATTGCCTGATTGATGACCGGCAGGGCCACTGGGCAACCTCCCGGGGCATCCTCCACATAATGGGAACCCTGGCGAAAAAATCCGATCTGCAACTTGTTCCCAGCGTAGAACACCTTGAACTGAACCCGGCTGCGATAAACATACTGGCCAGGGGCCGGCAACACTTCCGCAATCAGTTCCTCCGCGATCCTGGCACCACGCCAGAGCGTTTCGGCCAGTATCCGACGTTTTGCCTCCAGTTGCCTGTGGTAGGCGATATGCTGCCAACTGCACCCCCCACAGGAACCGAACAAGGGGCAAGGGGGGGTAGCCCTATCAGACGAAGGGATGATGATCTCCACGATTCTGGCGGTCAGGTAGGAACGCTTTTCGGATGTTAGGGCAACAAGCAGCTCATCGCCGGGACAACTGAAGGGGACAAAACAGACCTTGCCGTTTATCCGGCCAATGCCGCTACCGCCAAAAGCCAGTTTTTCTATATCAATGCGGAACTCGCTCATATCATGCGACCACCGCGAAGGTCTTTGGACTTGCGGGCCTTTCTGAATTCACTCAAAACGAACCGGCATGGAAAGTCCGGGCGCGACAGGTAGGGCAGCAGGTTTGCCTCAAATGAATTCAACAGATCCAGCCGTACGGCTTCCACCTCTTCTTGCGGAACAGCCATCTTTTCAAGGGTCCGGCTGAAACGGGATATCCGTCCCAGGAGCTTGACCGCATCTTCGTATTCTTGAGCGTCCTGGAACCACGCCAGAGTCAACGGCACATCGACCGCAACCTGCAGGCGGACATGAAAATACCCGCCGAAATAATGGCGGGTATCATCCCGAACAACCGCCGCAACACCATCCGCCAGGTTGCATACCCTGACAACGCCTTCACTGCACATGACTACCACCTTCCACCAGCCGCACCAGTTCGAGCAGTTTTCTGACCACCAGTTCCTCCAGAAGCGCTCCCTTTCCGGCCGAGGCCTTAGCCGGGTCTCCCCATACCCCGCCCGGCCAATAGCGGCGCTTGTCACGCACCAGGACCCCCTTGGGAAAAGAAGGATATTCCGCTGGAGCGCTCCCCTTGACCAGGCCGGGATGGCTGTGAAGGATCCGCGAGGTCTCTATCTCGCCGGCATGGGAGTCGCCCGGCGTCTCGATCAGTTCCCTGCCCTCATCACGCGCCAGGTCCAATTCGGTTATGACGGCAATGCCGATGTCCTGGTATTCGGAAATCATCTCCTCGCCCGCATCCTGCAACGCCATGCAGTGGGCACCGCCGGCATGTCCGGATAGGGCGATGAAGTTGCGCATTCCCTGTCCGCGCAATGCGCGGACAATATCCTTGAAAATGTATTTAAGGGTCAAGGTCGAGATGGAAATGGTTCCGGGATGGCAAGCGGTTGATCGGCAATTGCCATAATGGACAGGTGGAGCGACAAACAATGGGTATTGACCGGCGGCCTTTTTGCAAACCTCGTAGGCTTGGATGGTATCGGTGGAGAGCGGCAGGTGCGGGCCATGCTCTTCAACCGAACCAAACGGCAGCAGCACGGTCCTGGTTCGGGTCAGCCCCTCTTCAAACTCGTTCATGGTCAATTCTTCGATCAGCATCAGTACGTGATATATCCTTTCAATATTTGATATCGACTTGTTGAACAGCAACTTAGGCCTTCCAACATTAACACAAATCCGAAAACCATTGTCCGGATTATTTGCACCACCGGCATGTCTTGGGAAAATCACTCTATGAAATCAGGGTCTAATCCAGTGCCTTGACCTCGAAACTGTTCAGCCAGGTATGGGAATCTTCGCTGTCTTCCACGTATCTGTAACGATAGACAAACCTCAGCTTGTCTCCTGGCTCGGGCCGCGTACCCAACCTGATGGTAAATCTGGAGTTCTCTTCCTGGCGCAACTCTGTCGGCAGAAAGAAAAATGTTCCAGTTTCTTTGACCTTGCCGTTTTCCGCCACAAGCGAGATCGCTAGGTCCAGGTCCTGAACTATGAAATAACGGTTGTTGCGCGCATAGCCGTTTATGGTCATGACATTATCGGCAACAGCCATCTTCCAGCCGAAAGTAATGTCGAACATCTGCCTGACTGCTGGATATTCGTCATATTTCACCGGCTGATAGCCGTGCAGCGCACATCCGCCAACACACAACCCAAGCAGCATGATGGTCAACCTCATCCACTTCATCATGGCGATGATCCTCCCTTTCAATCAATTAGCTTGCTGCATATATTGTCTGTTTCCACATCAGGAACGAAAGGCACTGGCCGGGAAAGCGCGGATTTTGGAACGCGAGAAGGCCGGTGTATCCCGGCCTTCTCGATAATGAATATACTCAAGTAAATTAGATGGTGAATTTTGTCAATGATCGATCTGCTTCTGGATCTCCTGTATCCGGGGATTATTCAACAGATGCATGAAGAGAGGCATTTTCTGCAGAGCTTCGGTATCACCCTCCTGAACCGCGCTCATCACATCCGGATCGTCAAGGAGGGCCTTCATTTCCGGATCGTGCTGCAGGGCCATGATCAAGGCCATGATGTCGCTGTTTCCGAGCATCTCTTCCTGCAGCTTCTGTACCTGGGCCTGGTCAACGGACGGCCTTTTCCCGCCCACTCTGTCTTCGGCTGCGGCAACAGTAGCAAGGACACAAACGAACACACTCATCAGGAAGGCATGTATCCATTTCATGATTACCTCCTTCTGCGGATCATAGTCTTACGAATAAAGGACCGCCCGTTGGCCTACAAGCCGGTGATTTCCCGGTCCTTGGGATATTCGACCAGGATGCCGAAGGTCAGCTCCGCCTTACCGCCAGCGGTAACGGGAATCCTCCAGGTCATGGTACCGTCTCCCTTGATTTCATCGGGCTTGACACTGGGGTCATCCAGGTTGACCTTGATTTCCTCATCTCCGGCCAGCGGCAACTGGTCCTGGACGACTACAGTTCTGGGGTCCTTGTGGAAGTTCTGCACCACGATGCGGTAGCGGTAGCTCATGCGGTTCTTGCCGAACAGACCGGCTTCCTTGTGGCTCTTCAATTCCTCGCGCTTTACCGTGACCTGATCGTCGCTACCGAAATACAGCTCGAACTTCTCGCCCGCCGCAACCTTCTTCATCCGGGAACTGCCGCTGTAGTCGTTGCCGGTAAAGACATTCACGCGGCCTGGCAGCAACGGATACCCGGCGCGGTTGACGATCTCGGATCTGAGATAGACGCTTGGGGACAACTTAGGGACAGCAAGATACTCCAGGGTGAGCGGCAGGTCTTCGATGGCCACTACGTTGCCGTGGAGGGTCCCATCAGAGGGGACGTCCACTGGCCGCGCTATGTGAAAGGAAACTGAGGTCTGCTCCTCTGTCATCCCGGCGGCCAGATAGCCAGCCGGCTCTTCTGCCTGTTCGGCCGGCATTTGCCTGTCCACCTCAGCCATGACATTACCCACCCTGGCGGACTTCATCGCAAAGCGCGACGGGGCCGCCATCGGAACCGGAGGCGGCGGATGGTAGAAGGAGATCCTCCATGGCGACAGCTCCGGCGGAGTTCCTCCCACTGCCGGACGGGCCGTGGACAGCGACATATTAACACCCTGCCAATCCTCGCCGGTCTGCTGGCGCACCATGGCCCGGAAGGTCAGCTCCGCCGATTTACCGTCGGCAGCAAGACGTGCATCATAGGAAGGTTCCCAACCTGCCTGGGGAAGAATGCCGCTCAGATCCAGAACAAAGTTTCCGGCACGGGTCACATCCAGGCTCACCTCCACCGTCTTGGCCTCCTTGCGGTTGGAGCCCACAACCTGCTCGCGGCGCCGTTGCAAGGCGTCGATACGGTCCCTGAGCTGTTTCTGCTCGGCAGCAAGATCAAGCTGTTGCTCCTCGACATGGGTGACGCCATTGCCTACGAAATTCAGGGCATCGTTGAGTTCTGCCGCGGTCGGCTTACCAACGGCCAATTCCTTGGAGATGCGGTCGCCCCACGCCACCCTGATGGAATCGATAAAATTTTTCTGGGCCGCAAGGGCGGCTTTCTTGGCGTCCAGCCCTCCCACCTTGCGTTCAAGGGCCTGAATCTCACCCTCCAGCTCCTTGGCCAGCTTCTCCGGCACCTGTTCCACAAATGAGCGCTGCACCTCCACCCCCACTATGGTTACCCCCGCGCTTCCCTTGCCCGCCACCCGCACCGAATCGTCCTGGAGCAGAGTTGGAAGCCCCTCGAACGCCACCAGATAACTGCCCGGCTTCAGGTTCAGTGTGGCGCTGCGAGTCGTCATGGCCCGATCAGGATAAACGGTTACCGCCGAGATTCTGGCCACCGCTGCCACGCGTTGTACCCCGGAAGCAGCCGACATGACAGGAATAGCGAGCATAATCAACAATAGCAGGGTTCGCTGGAACAACATGGGTGAACTCCTTTCATTGCAACTCATCAGATATAAACACAGGGTTCAAAAGTTGATGCTTCAGTAATATTCCTCGGCATAGTCCGGAACCTGGTCGAGAAATCCTGGCAGATTCTCCGCATGGGCCAAGGCAGCATTGACATCGGCAATCAGGCGCAGGCGATCCTTTGGGTAACTGCCGGCCAGATTGAGGAAATTGGAGACATGGTTGGACCTCAGGATGGTGCGGGCCGGGGCGAGGTGCGTCACCAGTTCGCGGGCCTCCAGCAACAGGTCACGGTGGGTGCACTGCTCCAGGGAGCGGACAAAATCGTCGTTATGACGGTGGAAGAGCGTAAGGAGCGAGAAGTATTCCGGATTGACCCGGTTGACCCAGGCAGCCGTGGCCCTGGCATGTTCCAGGCTGCGCCCCCTGCCGGCCAACCCCAGGATGGCGGTTACGGACAGCTTCATGCCCGCCTCCCGGGCGGACAGGGCCAATTCCGCCATCCTGGCGGCATCAAAACCCTTGTTCACAGCCGCAAGCGTGGCGTCATCACCGGATTCGAGCCCGAAATAGAGGATGCGCAATTTCTTGTCCCGCAACTGCGCCAGTTCCTGGCCGCTTTTTGTCGTCAGGCTGTTGGGCGAGGCGTAGGACCCGATGCGGTTCAGGCGGGGGAATGTTGCGGCCAGTGCATCCAGAATGGAGACCAGGAGGCCGAAGGGATAGACCAGGGCATCGCCATCGGCCAGGAAGACCCGTTCAACCCTGAGCCGGTATGCCTCGGGGATGGCGGCGATTTCCCGCAAAACATCCTCCAGCGGTTTCAGGCGGAATTGCTTCCCCTTGTACATGCCGCAGAAGGTACAGTGATTCTGGGAGCAGCCGATGGTGATCTGGAAGATGAGGCTGCGGGCCTCGCTGGGCGGGCGGAACAATGGTTCGATATAATGGGGCAATTACCTACCCCCCACAATCCCGGCAATGATCCCGGCGCCGTTGGGGAGGTCCAGCGGAATGCGCCGCAGATCGCCGACTCCGGCCTCGGCCAGCATGGCGGTCAGTTGCCCCTGGGAATAGGCCTGGCCCGTACCGGTTCCCAGCAACATGTTCAAGGAAAAGAGTGCCGGAAATGGCGGGCCGTCCAGGCTGTCGTCCAGGATGAACTCCTGCACCAGCACCATGGCGCCCGGCTCCAGGGCTGCCACTGCCTTCTTCAGGACAGTCGCGCATTCCCCGGGTCCCATGCCGTGTAGAACGTGAGAGATCCAGGCCACGTCAAAACCGGAGGCGACATCTTCGGCCTCAAAATCTACGCTCTCGAAGCTGATCCGGTCGGAAAGGCCGAAGCGGGCAATGGTCTGTTCGGCAAAGCCACGGGTGGTGGGTAGATCGTAGACCACGGCCGTCAGCTCTGGGTTTTTCCGGCAAAAATGAATGGCATAGGTGCCCGGACCGCCCCCCAGGTCAAGCAGGCGCCGCCGGCCGGTGAGGTCTATCTGCGCCACGATGCGGGGAGCGATCTGCATGGCCAGGTTGAACATGCCCATCTCGAAACTCTCGCGGATGGTCTCGTTATCACCGTGCGAGAAGCGCTCGCGGATTGGCTCCCCGCTCTTGACCGACTCGTCCAGGTGCGCCCAGCCAGCCATCAGGTGATGGTGATGCTGAATGATGAATCCCAGGTAGGCGGGTGAGGTCTTGACCAGAAATTCGGTGCTGAACGCGTTGTTCGTATATACGTCCCCCTGTTTCACCAGCAGGTCCAAGGCAGCCAGGGCATTCAGCAGCATGGCCACCCCGCGGCCATCGCACTTCAGGCGGCCGGCCAGTTCCGGTGCGGTCGCCCCCTGGCCGGCCAAGTGGGTGAAGATGTCCAGCTTAACCCCGGCATGCAGGGCGCAGGCGCTCCAATAACCGCCTGACAGCTGCAACAGATCGGCCGGGGTCCAAGGCCTTTTTCCCATAGAAGTTCCTCCCAAAATCATTATCCTTCATAATCCTGACAAACCGGAACCAAAAGTCATTGTTTCACGCGACGACGCAACGACGCGACGCAGCCATATTTTAAAATCATGAATCAAAAAATGGTTAAATGATTTTCGTCGCGTCGTCGCGTGAGTGATGTATCTGAATTATTTGTCCATTTTTTGTAAAGACTCAGGTCACAACAGACTATAACAACGTTCATTCCCGATCAATACAGTTGTTCAGGCAGGATACGTTCTCCACGCAACAGCTTGGCGCCCAGATCCGGGTGTTGCAAAAATGCCAGGACTCCGGCGCTCAACTCAATACTGCGGGTCTCCATGCCACAATGTTCCAAGGCACGGGCAAACGAACAGAATGCCTCATCCACCAAAGCCCTGCGAAGCATATCCGACGGGACAGAACAACTGGGTTCGATTTCGCTGGAGTCCAGTGCCTGGCGACAGAGGTCACTGTCCAGCGAGGTCACGCCCCGGCAGACCAGGGGGCGCACCGGATGGATCGTGCAACTCCCGGCCTTGTCCAGAAACGGGCAGACTATTTTGCGATGGATGCGCTCGCCGTCGTCCATCCAAAGCACAAATTTTTGTTGATGATCCAGCCGGGTAACCATCGCGGCAAGCTCCTCGACAGAAAGCCTTTCGGCAAGCCAGGCTGCGATCACGGCGGCCTCGGGCATCAGTACCGACACGTTCAGCACGCAGCAGTGGGGGCAACCCTCCTGGCAGGCCATATCACGCCCTTGACAGACCTCATCGACCGCTGCCGAAAGCTCGGCCAGCACCTGCCCCAGAGCTGCCACATCCGTGGCAACAGCCAGCCCATTCCGGGAAAGCAAATACAAATATTCCTCGTACAGGCACTGCTCGTAAGTGATCTTTGCCATAGCCTGGCCCCCTATGAAGCGGTTTCACCGCCTCCTTTGTCCGACCGGGTAAACACTCTGATCCAGTAGATCTGCTTATGTTGGGAATGTGTCAATTCGGCCAATCGGTGGTCGGCAGCGGCCTGATCGTTGAAAGTGCCGACCAGGAAGCGATTGCCGTTGTCATCCTGGCGCCAGAGTTCAAAAAACATGGCAATCATCACCGGCACGCCGGCCTGGTGGCACATTCCAGTTGCGCAATATATTCCATTGCCTCGGAATCGCTCTCTCCACACATCTCCGGGCTCGCCCGCAGGCTTGAGCAGACTCCGGGCCGATCAGGCAAGCCAAAGAGGCGGCATAGATTATCAGGTGTCAGCTGCACGCAGCGCATGCCGGCAGGCTTGCCGGCCGGCATGCCTGGGATAGGCGACGAAATCGACGGTGCAATGCAACAGGCGGCACAGCCGACCCGGCAGGTCATGGCACCGGATGTTTCCTTCATATCCAGCATCACAGGAGCCGTCATTCCACCCGGAAAAAGGCCGAAGCAGCCACCCCGCAGATTTCGCACCGTTCCGGAGCATTGCGCTCCACAGTATGCCCGCAGACGGAGCAGACCCAGTAATCGAAAGGCTCATCGGGAGCAGCCATGGAATCGAGCACCTTGGCATAAAGTGCGGCATGGACCTTTTCCACGTCATTGGCCAACCGGAAGGAGCGCAGTGCTGCCGCATTTCCCTCTTCCTGGGCCGCGCTGATCATATCCGGATACATGCTCTTGAATTCGAATGTTTCTCCTGCAATGGCCTCACGCAGGTTTTCTGCCGTGGTCTGGATGGCGCCCAGGGCCCGCAAATGGTTGTGGGCGTGGATCGTTTCAGCCTCGGCCGCGGCCCGGAACATCTTGGCAGCCTGGATGAAGCCCTCGCTTTCCGCTTTTTTGGCAAATGCCAGATACTTTCTATTTGCCTGAGATTCTCCGGCAAAGGCATCCTTCAGGTTCTGCTCGCTCTTTGACATTGTGTTCCTCCTGATCAGTAATTAATCCGTCGGCAGACGGAATGTAGCATAATACACTACAACTGCCATCAAAGCAGTTGCACCTCACTCACCCGCACGATCAGCAGGTCCTGGCGAAAGCGCTTGGAAAGTTCCTCCCGATAGCTCTGCCACCAGGTCTTGTCCAGGTCCGGAGTCATTACCTCGTAGATGACAATGTCGTCCCTGACCGTTGATGTGGGGGTCTCGCGCCAAAGCCCCTCGGCCGGTGAACGGACATAGGTGGTGATGCCGCCGAAACGCAAGGTCAATTCGTTGCGTACACGTGAAAGTTCGTGCTGCTGAAACGGTTTACCGCCGTTATCGTACAACGGCAGCAGAATCTGGATGAGATACATGATCCTAACGTTCCCTTCTCATCTCGCGCCCCCGGTAGGCTCCACCACCTTCCGGAGCAGGGGCCCTCATTCTGCCCTCTCCTCGCGGCGCATACCCAGGAACCGACATCCGTCCAACAGGCGCCCCCCAGGTGCGGGGAGCGTTAAAGATAGTCCGTCCGCTGCGCGGGACCCCGGTAGTAATGAAGCCTCTGGTGCGATTGACGCCTATGCCGGCAAAAGTTCTGCCCCTGTACCGGGACACCGGATCGATGCGGTAGACGCGGTGACTGCGGATGTCATTGAAATGATTGGATATAATTCTTACCCGGTTACCTACACCCACGGTCCTTTGAAAATCGTGCAGGATATAATAGCCTGGATACCAGAAACCACTATACCAGAAAGGAAAGGCGACCCAGGAATAGAGATAATAATAATCCGGGGGCGGGGCGTAATAGGTGACCACCGGCGGTCCCTGGTCAACATAATAGTTGTTGATAACCGCAGGATTGGGATAATTATCGACACCCAGCGGTTTGTTTTCGTTGGAGCTGCCCACGGTATAGGGATAAACGCTTAATCCTGTTTCATTGATCACCGAATCCAGACGCTTTAATGACTCCTCAATACTGGTTGAGATCTTGCCTGCAGCAGCGGCGTCGCGCACCGATTTATACAGCTCGCCGACCACATCCGGCGTTACCGGGTAATCCGCAATCCAGCCATTGCGTGGCAAGATGCCTGCATTTCCGAGCAGGGTTTCCGCCTCGATTTCGTCTCCGGAAGTACCAAGCCCCAAAGCCTGTTCCAACTTGACTGCAAGGTCACCCTCCCGCACCAGCTTCTGTTGAACCGGTGGCGGGCTTGCCTTTTCAGGTTCTACCCCGGTCTGTTCCTGAGCCGGAGTCTGGGCCATGACAGGAACCGCAAGCAGAAATATCCCCATAAAAACGATCATTGCAAGATTGCGTGTAATCAGCTTCATCTTGGTACTCCTTTCTTCTCGATGCCGGTACAACGACACATAATCCATCCCCTTGAAAGGGAGGGAGATTTACGTAGCGGGAGGTCAGTGCTATTCAGGAGTAAGTATAGAACAAACAAAGGGCATGTAAACAGCTGCATGGCACATTGTCACGGCTTCTCCGGAGAACTGTCCGAGAGGATCCCGGCTGCGTCCCAGCCGCCTCCCAGGGCCTTGATCAGGAGCACACCGGCCACCAGGCGCCGTCCGCTGATATCGATCGCCACCCGCCTGTTGGCCAGTTCGGCAGTCTGGGCCACCAGGACATTGAGGTAGCTGACGACCCCGGCCCGGTACTGGTTGCTGGTGACAGCCACTGTTTGCCGGGAGGCGGCGACCGCTTCATCCTGGACCTGGGCCTCCTGTTCCAGGATGCGCAGGGCCGCCAGGTTGTCCTCCACTTCCTGGAACCCGGTCAACACGGCCTGGCGGTAGGCGGCCACGGTGGCGTCATAGGCGGCCCGGGCCTGATCGTTCAGGGCGCTGCGCAACCCGCCGTCGTAGAGGGTTTCGGAAACGGACGGCCCCACGGACCAGAAGCGGCTCGGCCAGCTCAACCACCGGGAAAGGGAGCTCGACTCCAGCCCGCCGGACAGGCTCAGCTTCAGGGTCGGGTACCAGGCGGCAACCGCCACGCCGATCTGGGCATTGGCAGACGCCATGTTTCGTTCGGCAACGGCGATGTCCGGCCGTCGTTCCAGGAGCTCCGACGGGATTCCCACCGGGATGGGGGGCGGCTGGGTGGCCAACGCCGCCGCCGGCAGGGAGAAGCCGGCAGGGGTCGTGCCGATCAGCAGGGCAATGGCATGCTCCAACTGGGCCCGCTGCACTCCAAGGTCGACGGCCTGGGCCTGGGTGCTCTTCAGCTGGGTCTCGGCCTGGAGCACGTCGGACCGGGCAGCCACACCACTCCCATAGCGGTTTCGGGTCAGGTCAAGGGACTTTTGGTAGTTGCCGACCGTCTCCTTCAGGAGCGCAAGCTGCGCATCGTTGCTGCGCAATTGGAAGTAGGCCTGGGCCAGACTCGCCTGGGCGCTCAGACGGACGGCCGCCAGATCGGCGGCGCTGGCCTGGGCCCCGGCACTGCTGGACTCCACGCTGCGGCGGATGCGGCCCCAGATATCCGCCTCCCAGGAGGCATCCAGGGGAAGGCTGTAGACGGTGCTGTCCGACCGGTTTCCGCCCCCCATGGTGGCGGAGGCGCGGGAATTGGTGACCGAAGCCCCCAGGGAGACCGTCGGGTAATAGCCGGCCTTGGCGGACTGCACCAGGGCACGGGCCTGGCGGAAGCGGGCCTCGGCCGCCACCACATCCTGGTTGGCAACGACTACCTGCTCCTCCAGGACGTTCAGTTGCGGATCATTGAAGAGCTCCCACCATTTTTCCCCGATGACTTCCCCTCCGGGCCGGGCCGGTTTCCACCCCTCGACCTCCTTGTAGGTGGCCGGGATCGCCGGCAAGGCCTTGGGGCGCACGTAATCGGGGCCCACCGTGCAGGCGGAGAGGAGCGCCCAGACAGCAGGGAGCATCAGGCCGTTCAGATATTTCATCCGCATCATACGTCTCCTAATCATGTTCCCCCTTCATTAGGAGGACTTATCCTACAAAAACATACCTGATTACCAATCTCCCGCCACTCAAGTTCCTCCCCCTTCAAGGGGGAGGTCAGGAGGGGGATGGGGTGTTTTGGCGCCGGATATTACCCCATCCCCACCCCAACCCTCCCCTTGAAGGGGAGGGAGATTTCAATCAGTGGGAGATTGGTATTCAGCCCAAACCTTTTTGTGATTCATGCTTTCGATCCAAGGCTTTAATTTCTCCGTTGCCCCGTGTTATTCGAACTGCACTTATCAAGTTTATTACACTTTTCCCCGCTTCCGCGCCACCCAGAGCCGGAAACGGTCCATGTAGAGATACATCACCGGCGTGGTGTACAGGGTCATCATCTGGCTGAAGATCAGACCTCCCACAATGGCGATCCCCAGGGGGCGCCGCAATTCCGACCCCACCCCGGTGCCCAGCGCCAGGGGGAGCGCCCCGAACAGGGCGGCCATGGTGGTCATCATGATGGGCCGGAACCGGAGCAGGCAGGCCTGGTAAATGGCCTCCTCCGGTGTCTTACCATCCCGGCGTTCGGCACCCAGGGCAAAGTCCACCATCAGGATGCCGTTTTTCTTGACGATCCCGATCAGCAGCACGAGGCCGATGGTGGCAATGAGGGAGAGTTCGGTCCGGAAGCAGATCAGGGCCAGCAGTGCCCCCACCCCCGCCGACGGGAGGGTGGAGAGGATCGTGATCGGGTGGATATAGCTCTCATAGAGGATGCCGAGCACGATATAGACCGACAGCAGCGCCGCCAGGATCAGCCAGGGCTCGTTGGCCAGCGAGGACTGGAAGGCCTCGGCCGTACCGGAGAACCTCCCCCGGATGCCGGCCGGCATCCCCATCTCCCGGGTGGCGGTCCCGATGGCCTTGACCGCATCCCCCAGGGCCACGCCGGGGGCCAGGTTGAAGGAGAGGGTTATGGAGGGGAACTGCCCCTGGTGGTTGACGGCCAGGGACGTGGCTGACGGTTTGTAGCTGGTGAAGGCCGAGAGCGGCACCTGGGTCCCGTTGGCGGCAGGCACATAGATCGTGTTCAGGGTCTCCGGGCGTTGCCAGAAGCGGGGGGCAACCTCCATCACCACATGGTACTGGTTGAGCAGGGTGTAGCTGATCGACACCTGGCGCTGACCAAAGGCATCGTACAGGGTGCCATCGATGGCCTGGGGGGTGATCCCCAGCCGACCGGCCGTGGGGCGGTCGATGACGAGATCGGCCTCCAGCCCCCGGTCCTGCTGGTCGCTGCTGACATCCAGGACCTGGGGCATGGTCCGCAGTTTCTGCAGCACCCGCTGGCTCCAGGTGTTGAGCTCCGCCAGATCGTTGCCCTGCAGGGTATACTGGTACATGGCGTTGCTGGCACGGCCGCCGATCCGGATATCCTGGACCGGCTGGAGGAACGTAGGGGCGCCGGGCACCTGGGCGAGCTTTTTGCGCAGGCGGCCGATGACCTGCTGCATCGTGCTGGTCCGTTTGTCGAAGGGCTTCAGGGCGATAAACATCCGGCCCGTATTGGTGGTGGAGCCCCCTCCCCCGCCACCGCCGGTAAAGCCGATCACATATTCCACTTCCGGGTCTGTCTGGATCACCTTGACCACCTGCAAAAGCTTCCGCTCCATGGCCTGGAAGGAGATATCCTGGGCCGCCTGGATCCTGCCCATGATCCGTCCGATGTCCTGTTCAGGGAAGAAGCCCTTGGGCACGATCCTGAACAACAGCACGTTCACCGCCAACGTCACCAGGATCAGCACCATCATGAACCGGTGGTGGGCTAGCGCCCAGGCCAGCGAGGTCTCGTAATGGCGGTGCATCCAGGAGAACGCCGCCTCGCTGCTCCGGTAGATGGGGCCGTGGGTCCGCTTTTTCTCGGGCCGGAGCAGGGTGGCGCACATCATGGGGGTGGCGGTGAGGGAGACCAGCAGCGACACCATGATGGCTGCCGACAGCACCATGGCGAACTCACGGAACAGCCGCCCCACCATCCCCCCCATCAGCAGGATCGGGATGAACACGGCAACCAGGGAGATGCTCATGGAGAGGACGGTGAAGGCGATCTCACGGGATCCTGACATGGCCGCCTGAAAAGGGTTCTGCCCCATCTCCCGGTAACGGGTGACGTTTTCCAGCACCACGATGGCATCGTCCACCACGAAGCCGGTGGCAATGGTCAGGGCCATGAGGGAGAGGTTGTCCAGGGAGTAGCCCAGAAGGTACATCACCCCGAAGGTGCCGATGATGGAGACCGCCACGGCCATGGCAGGGATGACCGTGGCCCGCACGTTGCGCAGGAACCAGAAGACCACCATGATCACCAGGAAGCCGGAGATGAGCAAAGCCCGTTCCACGTCATGGAGCGAGCCGCGGATGGGAGGGGTGCGATCCAGCACCACCGACAGCTTCACGGAACCGGGCAGGGCCGCTTCCAGCTGGGGAAGCAGCGCCCGGACATTGTCTACGGTCTCGATGATGTTGGCCCCGGGCTGGCGGAACAGGATCACCATGACCGCCGGCTTGCCGTTGACATAGCCGGCTGTCCGCAGGTCCTCCACCGAGTCCTGGACCGTGGCCACGTCCGACAGCCTGACTGCCGCGCCATTGCGATAGGACACCACCAGGGGCAGGTAGTCGGCCGCCTTGCGGAGCTGGTCGTTGGTCTGGATTTCCCAGCTCCGGTCGCCGCTGGTGAGCTGCCCCTTGGGACGATTGACGTTGGTGGCGGCCAGCGTGCCCCGCACGTTTTCCAGGCTGAGGCCGTACTTGCTGAGGGTCAGGGGGTCCAGCTCCACCCGCACCGCCGGCAGCGAGCTCCCCCCCACGAACACCTGCCCGATGCCCGGCACCTGGGAGAGCTTTTGCTGCAGGATCGTGGAGGCAGCGTCGTACATCCGGGGCTTGCCCACCGTATCCGAGGTGAGGGCCAGGATCATGATCGGCGCATCGGCCGGATTCACCTTGCGGTAGTTCGGGTTGCTGGGGAGGTTGGCCGGCAGGTCGCCCCGGGCGGCATTGATGGCGGCCTGCACATCGCGGGCCGCGCCGTTGATGTCCCGGTCGAGGTCGAACTGCAGGGTGATGCTGGTGGAGCCGCGGTAGCTGGTGGAGGTCATCTCCGTCACCCCGGCGATGCGGCCGAACTGGCGCTCCAGTGGCGCAGCCACCGAGGTGGACATGGTCTGGGGGTCAGCCCCGGGCAGACCGGCATTCACCGAGATGGTCGGGAAATCCACTTGCGGCAGGGGCGACACCGGCAGCAGGCTGAAGCCGATCACCCCCGCCAGCACCAGGCCAAGGGTCAGCAGGGTGGTGGCAACAGGGCGCTTTATGAAGGGGGCGGAGATGTTCATGGATTTAAAGTTCTACTTTATGAAAATGGAGCAAACTTGTTATTTTTTTAACACTAGTGGTGGTCATAACCCCTCCCCAGCCTCCCCTTAAACTAAGGGGAGGGGCTTATACATTCCCCCTCTTAGATTAAGAGGGGGCGAGGGGGAGTTACGAACGTTGCCACAGCCACCGCCAGCCCATCTGCCATCCAAAAGCGTAACCCCGCCTCCCCTTAATCTAAGGGGAGAAAGGCTAACCCCTCCCCCGCCTCCCCTTAATCTAAGGGGAGGGGCTTCTAAGTTCCCCCTCTTAAGATAAGAGGGGGTCAGGGGGAGTTATGATCCTTCCTTCCCCACCGTCGCGCCAGCCGATCAAAGACCAGGTAGATCACTGGCGTGGTGTACAGGGTCAGGACCTGGCTGAAGATCAGCCCCCCCACGATGGAGATTCCCAGGGGGCGGCGCAGCTCCGAACCGACGCCGTGCCCCATGGCCAGCGGCAGGGCCCCCAGGAGCGCCGCCATGGTGGTCATCATGATGGGACGGAACCGGAGGAGGCAGGCCTGGAAGATGGCCTCTTCCGGTCCTTTGCCCTCCTTGCGCTCGGCATCCAGGGCGAAGTCGATCATCATGATGCCGTTTTTCTTGACAATGCCGATCAGCAGGATGATGCCGATGATGGCGATCACGGAGAGCTCCGTGCGGCAGATCATCAGGGAGAGGACCGCACCCACCCCGGCCGAAGGGAGCGTGGAGAGGATCGTGATCGGGTGGATGTAGCTCTCGTACAATACCCCCAGCACGATGTAGACCGTGATCAGGGCCGCCAGGATCAGCAGCGGCTCATTGGTCAGCGAGGCCTTGAAGGCCTGGGCCGTCCCCTGGAAGCTGCCCCGCAGGCTGGCAGGCAGGTTGAGCTTCTGCGTGGCGGTCTCAACCGCCTCCACTGCCCGGCCCAGGGAGACACCCGGCGCCAGGTTGAAGGACGCCGAAACCACCGGGAACTGCCCCTGGCGGTTGATCACCAGGGGGCCCGTGGTCTCGCTGGCACGGCTGACAGCCGACAGCGGCACCTGGGCGCTGTTGGTACCCTTGAGCCAGAGGGATTGCAGGCCTGAGGGGTGTTGCTGGAAATCGGGCTTGACCCCCAGAATTACCCGGTACTGGTTCAGCTCGGTAAAGATGGTCGATACCTGGCGCTGGCCAAAAGCGTCGTAGAGGGTGTCGTCGATCTGCTGGGGGGTGATACCGAAGCGGGCCGCCGTGGAACGGTCGATATCCAGGTGGACCCGCAACCCCTGGTCCTGCTGGTCGCTGCTCAGGTCCCGCAGTTCCGGCAGGGCCTTGAGGGCCGTGACCACCTTGGGGGCCAGGACGGTCAATTCATCGGTATTGGGATCATCCAGGGTGTACTGGTACTGGGTCCGGCTGACCCGGGCATCGACGGTCAGGTCCTGCACCGGCTGCATGTAGAGGGTAATCCCCTCCACCTTGGCCAGTTCCGGCTGCAGGCGGCGGATGACGTCGCTGGCCGAGATAGTGCGCTCCGCCAGCGGCTTGAGGTTGATCAGGACCCGGCCGCTGTTCATGGTGGTGTTGGTGCCGTCCACGCCGATGAAAGTGGAAAGGCTCTCCACGGCCGGGTCTTTCAGGATCACGGCCGCCAGGGCCTGCTGGCGCTCGGCCATGGCTGTGAAGGAGATCGTCTGGGGTGCCTCGGAAATGGCCTGGATGGCCCCGGTATCCTGGGTGGGGAAGAACCCCTTGGGCACGGCGATGTAGAGCACCACGGTCAGCACCAGGGTGCCCACGGCTACCACCAGGGTGGCGGTCTGGTGCCCCAGGACCCATCTGAGGCTTCTGGCGTAGGCGGCGATGACCCGTTCGATGAACTGGCCCGAGGCGTGCTGGAACCACCCCTGACGCTCCTCCGGCACCTGTTTGAGGATACGGGCGCACATCATGGGGGTCAGGGTCAGGGAGACAAAGGCCGAGATCAGGATCGTCACCCCCAGGGTAATGGCGAACTCCCGGAACAACCGCCCCACCACATCCCCCATGAAGAGGAGCGGTATCAGCACCGCGATCAGCGACACGGTCAGCGACAGGATGGTGAAGCCGATCTGCTGGGCCCCCTTGAGGGCCGCCTCCAGGGGGGGTACCCCTTCCTCCACGTACCGGGCGATATTCTCGATCATGACGATGGCGTCGTCCACCACGAAACCGGTGGAGATGGTCAGGGCCATGAGGGTCAGGTTGTTGAGGCTGAAACCGAGCAGGTACATGACCCCGAAGGTGCCCACCAGGGAGAGCGGCACGGCCACGCTGGGGATGGTGGTGGCCGGCAGATTGCGCAGGAACAGGAAGATCACCAGGATCACCAGGGCAATGGCCAGCAGCATCTCGTACTGCACATCGGCCACCGACTCGCGGATGGTGGTGGTGCGGTCGGTCAGCACCGACACCGTGACCGATTCAGGCAGTGCGGCCCGCAGCTGCGGCAGCAGCCGCTTGATCCGGTCAACCACCTCGATGACGTTGGCACCGGGCTGGCGCTGGATATTGACGATCACTGCGGGGGTCGTGTTCATCCAGGCCGCCTGGTTGATGTTTTCAGTGGCATCCACGGCATCTGCCACATCGGACAGGAACACGGGAGCGCCGTTTCGGTAGGCCACCACCAGCGAACTGTACTCCTTGCTGGAAAGGAGCTGGTCATTGGCCCCGATGATGTACGACTGGTGCGGCCCGTCGAAGCCCCCCTTGGCCTGATTGACGTTGGCAGCCAGGATGGCGCTGCGCAGGTCCTCCAGGGTCAGGTTGTAGGATGCCAGGGCGGTGGGATTTGCCTGGATGCGAACCGCCGGGCGCTGGCCGCCGCTGATGCTGACCAGGCCGACGCCGGAGAGCTGGGATATCTTCTGGGCAAAACGGGTATCTGCCAGGTCCTCGACCTTGGTCAGGGGGAGCGTGTCGGAGGTCAGGGCCAGGGTCAGGATCGGGGTGTCGGCCGGGTTGACCTTGCTGTAGACCGGCGGGGTCGGCAGATCCTTGGGCAGGAACGTGAAGGAGGAGTTGATGGCGGCCTGGACCTGCTGCTCCGCCACATCCAGGGGGAGCGACAGGCTGAACTGAAGGGTGATGACCGAACTGCCGCCGGAACTGGCCGAGGTCATCTGGGTCAAACCGGGCATCTGGCCGAACTGCCGCTCCAGGGGGGCAGTGACGGACGACGCCATCACATCCGGGCTGGCGCCGGGGTAGA
The DNA here is from genome assembly GCA_003574895.1 of Geobacter sp. GTDB lineage: Bacteria > Desulfobacterota > Desulfuromonadia > Geobacterales > Pseudopelobacteraceae > JACPFJ01. Next base: position 272,533 of record PJFB01000001.1, on the reverse strand, counting down.
AGGTGCGCACCTGGATGGTGGGGTAGTCCACCTGGGGCAGGGCCGATACCGGCAGCTGTTTGTAGGCCACGGCCCCGGCCAGGATGATGGCGATCATCAGCAGGGTGGTGGCCACGGGGCGGATGATGAATGGCTGGGAGATGTTCATGAGTGTCCTGGGTTGATCAAAATATCAAAAGCAACGGCAATGTATCGCGGAAGCCGCGGAGGGAACGAAGAGGATAAAACAAGGAATGGCGGAAAAAACAGATCGCACGCGGAGAGCGCGGAGTAAAATCAGAATACTCCTTGATATGGCGGTTAACCACTGAATCCGAGTTTCACCTGTTTTAGCAAAATAGCTTATAATTGACTCGCCTGGTTCTCTCCGCGAGCTCCGCGTCTCCGCGTGAGCTCTGTTGTCTCTGTTTTTCCTCCGCAACCATCACATATTGATGGCCAGTTTCAAGGTTTCAGTCCATGCCGGCCATCTCGCTTCTGGCCCTGTTCCCGTTTCGCCCCACCATTGCCATTTGCCTCCTTCACCGCAACCTTGCTCCCCTCACGCAGCCGCTCGGCACCGTCCACCACCACCTGCTCGCCCGGCTGGAGGCCGCTGGCCACCTCGATGTCCCCCCCCTGGGTGACGCCGAGCCCCACCGGCCGGAGGGCAACGGTCCGGTCAGCCTTGACGACATAGACAAAGGTCCCCTGGGGGCCGCGCTGGATGGCAACCGCCGGCACGATGACGACGTTGCGCCTGGTCTCCACCAGCAAGCTGGCATTGACGAACTGGTTGGGGAACAGCTCATTGCCGTTGTTGGGAAAGAGGGCCTTGAGCTTGACCGTACCGGTGGCGGGATCGATCTGGTTGTCCACGGTCAAGAGCGTCCCGGTGGCCAGCTTCAGCTTCTGCTCCCGATCATAGGCATCCACCCGGAGATGGGCCCCGGTCCTGATCCTGGCCAGCACCTGGGGCAGGTTGTCCTCGGGGATCGGGAACAGGACCGAAATCGGCTGCATCTGGGTGATCACCACCAGCCCGTTGGCATCGGAGGCGTGGACGATGTTGCCCGGGTCCACCTGACGCAGCCCCACCCGGCCGCTCACCGGAGCGGTAATGCGCGAATAGGTCAATTGCAGCCGGGCATTATCGATCTGTCCCTGATCGACCTTCACCGAACCCTCCAGTTGGCGGACCAGCGCCTCCTGGGTGTCATACTGCTGCTTCGGGATCGAATCTTCCTTCCAGAGCTGTTTGTAGCGCGCAAGGTCGAGCCGGGCATTGTTCAACTGTTCACGGTCCCTGGCCATCTGTCCCTCGGCCTGGGTCAGCTGCACCTGGAATGGCCGGGGATCGATCAAGGCCAGCAGGTCTCCCTTGGCCACGGCCTGTCCCTCACGGTAGCGGACCGCCATCAGCTGGCCGTCCACCCGGCTCTTGACCGTGACCGTGCTCAGGGAGGTCACGGTGCCGAGCCCGGACAGCCAGACACCGATGTCCCCTTTCCTGGCCGCAGTCGCCGCCACCGGCGTCGGCGGCTGGGCCTTCAGTTTGTCCTGTTTGCCGGACTGCGATTGCGCCTGATGCGAGTAGAAGAGATACCCCCCTGCCAGGAGGCAGCAGACCAGCAGCGGCAGCAGCCAGCGGCGAGTCGAAGCGCTGCGTGGGTGTTCGGGCGTACCGCTGTCTCCGGGTTCCTGTGTCATAACCATGGTCATGTCCTCATGGGAAATATGCCTGCAAGATTGTCAGGTTGGTGCTCTTAATATCTATATAACTACCATTGTTTGTATGGGTTACAACCGGATACTCTTAGAAGACGGCTGAAGGCGGGAAAAGATTACGTATTAATTTTGATGCATTTGCAATTTCGATTTGTCATGCCCGAATGTCTCTATCGGGCATCCATGATTTCAGTTGGTTACAGACTGGATTTCCGATCAGAATCGCTTCGGGAATGACAATTTGCGAGAACATCAATTTGGGGGTCGGTAGTTGAACATTAATGTGCCCCCTCCGGTCGAAGGAGGGGGCACATTTGCGAAGCAAATGATGTACAAGAAACCATCTCATCCATCCAGGCTTTTCACCACGACTTCGTAGACATCCCGGGGCAGATCAGGGAGCGAGCTAATGCGCAGCAACTCTGAGCGCATGAGCTCTTGCCGCCCCTGGTCGTAGCGGCGCCATTGGGTCAGGGGCGCCAGCAGGCGGGCGGAAACCTGGGGATTGAGCGGGATCAGCCGGATCAACTGATCGACCAGGAAACGGTAGCCCTCCCCTCCCTTCTCATGGAAGCGGACCTGGTTGCCCTGGCTGAAGGCCCCTACCAAGGCCCTGAAGCGGTTCGGGTTGCCAAGCTCGAAGTCCGGGTGATCGACCAGCGCCTTAACCTCAGCCAATGCTCCGGGGAGAGTGGATATGGCCTGCAGCGTAAACCACTTGTCCACCACCTGGCGGTCACCTTGCCAGCGTTGGTAGAAATCCGCCACAGCCTCCAACCGCTCAGGGCAATCGCAGGAAACAAGCGGGTTGAGGGCACCCATCGAATCGGTCATGTTATCGGCCTGACGATATTGCGCCATGCAATGATCTATACCGGCCTGATCCCCTGTGGAGACCAGGTACGCCAGGCACAGGTTGGCAAGGCGGCGCTCTCCGGCCCGGCCGTCTGCAGGGGCATAGGGCTCTCCGCTGCGGCAAGCGGCGCGCAGGCTCAGAAACTCGTCCCCCAGGGTGGCCGCCAGGGTGCGGATGACGAACCGGCGGGCGCCATGGACGGCTTCCGGGTCGATGACGGCCATCTGTTCTGCCAGGTATTTCTCGGAGGGAAGCGTGAGCATCTCGGCCAGAAAGGCGTGATCACTTATCCAGCTGGACAGCAGGGTCCGGAATGCGGCAACAAAAGCCGGGTCAAGAACCAGCTCCCGCCCTCCCTGCCAGTCGGCGACCAAATCGAGGATGATCCGCGACGACATCAGCTGTCCGGCCTCCCATCGGCAGAACGGGTCCGGTTCATGATCCATGATCACCAGCAGTTCCTCGTGGCTGTATGGGAAGTCAAGCCTCACCGGGGCCGAGAGACCGCGCAGGAGGGCCAAAGCCGGCTTTTCCGGCAGACCGGCAAAACGATACGTTTCAGCCGATGTTTTCAGTTCAATGACCCTGGTTACCGGACCCGGCTGTGACTCCCCCTCCAGGGTCACCGGCAGTTGCCGGCCATCCTGACCGAGCAGCCCCATGGAGATCGGGATGTGAAACGGCTGTTTCTCCGGTTGGCTTGGTGTTGCCGGGCAACTCTGACAAAGTGTCAGGGCCAGGACGCCTTCGGCCGCGTCAAAGCTGGCCTCGGCCTTCAGCAGCGGCGTACCGGCCTGGCTGTACCAGAGACTGAATTGATGAAGGTCGATGCTGCCAGCCTCGGCCATGGCCTGCACAAAATCATCGACCGTGGCCGCCTGGCCGTCGTAACGGGCGAAATAGGTATCCATACCCTGCCGGAATCTTTCAGGCCCCAGCAATGTGTGCAGCATGCGGATGATCTCCGCACCCTTGTTGTAAACCGTCAGCGTATAGAAATTGTTGATCTCCATGTACGAGTCGGGCCTGACCGGGTGCGCCATGGGGCCAGCGTCTTCCGGAAACTGGTGGGTCCGCAGGTAGCGTACGTCATTGATCCGCTTCACCCCGCGGGATTCCATGTCGGCCGAGAACTCCTGATCGCGGAAGATCGTGAGCCCCTCCTTCAAAGAGAGTTGGAACCAATCCCGGCATGTGACCCGATTACCGCTCCAGTTGTGAAAATATTCGTGGCCGATGACCTCTTCGATGGCCTGGTAATCGTCGTCGGTGGCGGTTTCCGGGCTTGCCAGGACATAGCGGGAATTGAAGACGTTCAGCCCTTTGTTTTCCATGGCCCCCATGTTGAAATCGTCAACCGCCACGATCATGTAGCAGTCAAGGTCATACTCCCTGCCAAAGGTTTCCTCGTCCCAGCGCATCGCCCTTTTGAGCGAAAGCATGGCATGGGCGCACTTGTTGCGGTTGTCTGCCTGCACATAAATGCGTAGCGCCACCTGCCGCTGCGAGCAAGTGGTAAAACTATCCTCAATACAAGCCAGGTCGCCAGCCACCATGGCGAACAAATAGCTCGGCTTCGGGAAAGGGTCGTGCCACCTGGCATAGTGACGTCCGCCTGGCATCCGGCCCTGCTCCAGGAGGTTGCCGTTTGACAGCAGCACCGGGCAGCGCGCCTGGTCGGCGATGATGGTGGTAGTAAAGACGGCCAGCACATCTGGACGGTCCGGATAATACGTAATTGACCGGAATCCTTCCGCCTCGCACTGGGTGCAGAACATCCCGGCCGAGCAATAAAGCCCTTCCAGGAAAGAATTCTCCTGTGGGCGGAGTTCGGTCCTGATTTCCAGGACAAAATTCCTTGGGACGTGATGAATGGTCAGCAGATCGTCATTGATTTTATAGCTTTCCTGAGTAAGCTCGCTGTTGTCGAGCTTTATGCCCCGCAGCATGAAACGGTGACCGTACAGGACCAGGGGTTGACCTGCGCCAGCAGCAAAATTAGTTCGCAGCGCGAGCCGTGACGTGACAGACGTAATCTCCTCGCCGAGCTCGAAACAGATCTCCACGTTGTCCACGAGATAATCAGGAGGGGTATAATCCTTTTGATGAATTACCCGGTGCAAACTTTCAGACATGTTTAACCACCCTTTCCAGTCAAAATAGTTACCTGAATTCGGCCCTGAACCAAAAAGTTTTATTTCACGCGATGATGCAGCATTTAATGATCATGAATCGGTATTGGTTTAGATCTATTTCGTCGCGTCGTTGCGTCGCCGCGTGAGTAATGTATTTCAGAAGTATTACTTTATTGATTACACGAGATTTCAATTTTAAATCCCGAACAATCCTGAAGTGATCGCAAAGCTGAAAAGAATGTTCTTTTCAGGATGATTATTCTTGCCATAAACACCCAAAACAGGGTAATAATATCCAAAATACAATATTATCCGTTTTTCGGAATAGTTGGATCAATATAACCTGTTTTATCCATTAAGCTGATCAGTGCCGACTACTGATTTTTACCAAAGGGAGGATTTTTGTATGACAAAGGCGGATCTCGTCGAAAAGCTTCACATCTCCACCGGATTTTCAAAAAAGGAAGCTGCCGATATGTTGGAATCGGTCTTAGCCATCATGAAAAACACGCTGGAAACCAGCGATAAACTCAAAATATCCGGATTCGGCAACTTCGAGATAAAAAACAAAACCGACCGGCGTGGCAGAAATCCCCAGACCGGCGAAACCATAACCATAGCAGCCAGAAGAATTCTTACCTTCAAGCCGAGCCCTTTACTCAGGCAAGCCATCAACGGGCAAATGGACTGACTCCCTGCAACAGCAGCTGTTTCCCGGACCAGGTTAACAGACTCATAGCACTCAACTCGGCAAGCGTTACGGTAAGTACGCTTTTGATTTTGCCGTTATCCGTTTTTATCCTTTAGGCCCCTTGGGTCGTCCTTATCCCTGTTAAATTGCCTTGCCTTTACTCGTTTCGGGCACAGTGCCGGATTTCTCCGGGAGCGCTTTCTTTCGGTAATCCGACACATACCCGAAGCCGATCATTATTGCGATCATCAGAGCCAGCCCAAACACACCCGGCCACCCGAAATTTGCAAACATGCCTCGCATTCCCAGGCAGGAGACAGCAACAATCAAGACAACTCCCAAGACGACAACAACCCTTCTGCTTCCCGCCATATAAGATCCTTTTCCAAACAAACGCCATGGCTTGAATAATTCCCCATGAGCGCAACGTTAATCTCAGTATTTTATTAAGTTTTTACACGAAACCCGCCCAACAGGCAATTTGATTATATGCTTTATTTTTGTCAGGTAATTCTGATATAAAATTCAGTTCAAATCCAAAGACATCAAATATATATAAATAATCGCTTCGGAGGAAGTTTTGTGAGCAAGCGCGTTTTTACAACTACCATCGTAACAGCACTTTTCACGTTCGTAATAGCCACCCTGCAGGTACATGCGGACAACTATATCCCAGCAGGGATTTACGGCACGCCAATATCTGGCCTGCCAGGCACTACTTCACAATCAGATACCAACACCACGTCAATCACATCTTCACCGCAGCCAAACTGGGGGACCACGGCCAGCCAGACTTCCGACCAACAGGGTCAAACAGGGCTCACGTATCCCATTCCGACGTATCAAACGCAATCCCAACCTGGCATGGGCCAGAGCGCCCTCCCCCAGCTGCAGGCAACGGCACCGCTTTCACCCTTGGCAACACCCGCCCAGAACGTGCCGCTTCAGATGCAGAACCTTCCTCAAAACATGCAAAACACACCTCAAAACCAGTTGCCTAATCAAATGCAGAATATGCAACAGAACCCCGCACTTAACCAGCTCCAGCCCCAGTACCAGCAAGGCCAAACTCCAAAGCCTCCGGCTGCTTCGGCGCCAGGCGAATATTCGGCCATTGAGCAGGCCATGCTGACAAGTGGCACAAGCATGGAAAAGGCAGCGCCATCGGAATTCAAGATCAAGACCCTGCAACAATTCGGTTACAGCTATTTTCGTCCGGAATCCCAAGGATTTGCCGCCATGACCGACATTCCGGTCGGCCCCGACTATATCCTCGGTGCTGGCGACCGCATCATACTGACCCTGTGGGGCAGTGTCGAGGGCACATATGAACTGGAGGTCAATCGTAGCGGCGAGATCGTGCTCCCCAAGGTGGGCCCGGTAAATGTTGCCGGGGTCACTTTCGGCCAGCTGCCCAAACTGCTCAGCGGACAGTTGGGCAAAATCCTGCGGGATTTCCAGCTCAACGTCACCATGGGCAAATTGCGCCTGATCAAGATATACGTGGTAGGAGAAGTCAATGCCCCCGGCGATTACTCCATCTCTTCGCTCTCAACACTTATCAATGCCCTGACAGCAGCCGGCGGCCCAACCCGCAACGGCAGCCTGCGGTCTATCAACATCCACCGTAACGGCAAGCTGGTGGAAACTGTGGATCTCTACGACTTTTTTCTCAACGGCGACAAGAGCCGCGACATCCGGCTGCAGCCGGGCGACACCATCTTTGTTCCTTCCATCGGACCGGTGGTGGGCATTGCCGGCAATGTCCGCCGTCCCGCCATCTACGAGCTGAAAGATGAAAAGACCCTAAAGGACGCGTTGAAGCTGGCGGACGGCATTATCCCCACCGGTTACCTGCAGAGACTGCAGATCGCGCGGGTGGAGGACCACGACAAGAAGATCGTCACCGATGTGGACCTGGACCCTAAAACCACCGGCAAGAGCCTGGATAATCTGGCCGCGGGGATCGGTATCAAGGACATGGACCTGGTCAAGATCTTCCCCATCGACAGCACTCTGCGCGGTTACGTGCGCCTGGACGGCTACGTGCTGCGCCCCGGCGACTATGCGCTAAAGCCCGGCATGCGCGTCGACCAGTTACTCCCTCTGGATAACATGCTGCCGGAATACTATACCGAAGCCGGCCAGATCATCCGCCTCTACCCCCCCGACTACCACCCGGAGATCCTCTTCTTCAATGTCGGCAAGGCCTTGGCCAAAGATCCGGCAAACGATCCAGAACTGCAGGAGTTCGACACGGTCCGCATCTTCTCCCGCTGGGAGATGGAGGAGATGCCCCATGTCAGGATCAGCGGCGAGATCCAGAAGCCCGGCGATTATCGCCTGTTCGACAAGATGCGGGTGCGCGACCTGCTGATGTTTGCCGGCAATCCCAAGCTCACCGCCTACCTCAAGGATGCCGAAATCACCCGCATCGATAAGACAACTTCCTCGGTAACCAGCTACCCGATCCGCATCGACCTGGGAGAGGCGCTCAAAGGCAATCCAAAGGACAATATCCTGCTGCAACAGTTCGATGAGCTGACCGTACGCAAGATCCCCAACTGGGCCGAAGAAAACGACCGCTACATCGCCCTCAAGGGTGAATTCGTCTTCCCAGGCGTCTACCCGATCTTCAAGGGAGAGCGGCTCAGCTCGGTCATCCGCCGGGCTGGCGGCTTTACTACCAAGGCCTACCTGAACGGAGCCAAATTCACCCGCGCCCAGGTGCGCGACCTCCAGCAAAAACGTATGCAAGAATTCGTCGCCAGTGCCGAACTCGAGGTCAACTCCAAGATGGCCGAACTGGCCTCCACCTCCAGCAGCCAGGAGGAACTGGCCGCCAACAAGGCCTCCCTGGAAGGGATCAAGCGCAACCTGCAGATCCTCAAGGGCTCCAAGGCCGAAGGACGCGTGGTTATAAATCTGGATCAGCCCGACAAATTCACAGGATCGCCTTACGATGTGGAGGTAATGGGCGGGGATACGCTCGAAGTCCCGCAAAACTCCAATTCCGTCTCGGTGCTGGGCCGGGTCGTCAACCCGACCAGCTTTGTCTACCTAAACGACGAATCGGTCGATTTCTACCTCAAGCAGGCCGGCGGCACCACCAAGGACAGCGATGACGACGAGATCTACGTCGTCCGGGCCAACGGTTCGATCTTCAGCCGCCAGCAGTTCTCCTCTTTAGGACCGCTTTTTGGCGGAGGTTTCCAGAACCAGCCGATTACTTCGGGCGACACCATCGTAGTGCCGCAGAACTACGAAAAGACCGCTTGGTTGCGAACCATCAAGGATATAACCACCATTATGTCACAGATCGCCATCACGGCCGGCACGGTACTTCTGGGGTTAAAATAGCGAAGGGAACTGCACCGTTTGTTCGAAACAACGAAACAATGATTTAGATCACCAAAATAGCAATTAAATTATTCATATTTTGACGTTGTGATATTGCAATCGAATCGGCAAACAGAGTAAAATTGCATTTGATTATCGGTGACTGCGGTCAATTTTTGTTCGCGATTGGGGGTGCGTTGGGCCATTAACGTGCACCCCACAAGCAACCGTATGCAATTAACCAACTCTGGATAAACATAGGGGGAAATATGAAACAAACGTGGCTATTACTGGGTTCCATGCTGGCGCTGCTCATGATCGGCACTGCCTCTTGGGCATACGACGTGTCCGGCACGATCTACGACAGCAGCACCAGCCACGCGCTTGCAAGCGGCGGCCGGGCCTACCTGATGGTTACCGACCAAAACGGCAACTCAACCGGTTACGGCACCAGCCTGACCGCCGCTGATCCCGGTTATCCCAGCTACACCATCAAGGGGCTGCCGAACGGCACCTACCAGCTTCACGGCTTCATCGACACCAGAGGCAACGGCATCCCCTATGCAGGCAGTCCCATCGGGGGCCTGGTGAGCGGTGATACCTTCACCGTCACAAACAGCGATCTGACCGGCACCAACGTCGGGTTCATTGATCAGACCTGGCAAGCTGGCGACCCCACCTATCCCGCACCATCTGGCGGCGTAATGGCCACCCCGGGTAACAGCAGCGCCATTGTCTTCTGGGACACCCCAAAAAATTTGAACGAAATCGAGATTGCCGACCACTACAATATCTACTGGGGCACTAACTCCGACGTGGGGCCGGGCAACACGGTCGGCGGCGGAAACGTTACCGTTTCTTCCGGTGGTGACGGCGGCCATTACCTGATTTCGCCTTTGGCCAACGGCTCCTACTATTTTGGCGTCGAAGCGGTCTACAATGGAACCACCAGCGTCATTACCCGAACCGGGGACGCTACGGTCGTCGGCGGGGCAACTACTGGCAACACGGTTTCCGGCACCATCTACATCACAGACAGCAGCGGCAACCCGGTAAGCACCGACAAACCCGTTTTCGTGGCCCTCTCCCAAGGCGATTGGCCGCTGTACATGACCTACCTGCCGGCCCAGGCCACGGCGTCATTCCGCAACTTCTCCATCCCCGGCGTGGCTGCGGGACAGTATGAGCTGTTTGCCTTTGTTGACCAGAACAGCGACAACCAGAAGGATGCCGGCGACTGGGTCAGCCCGGAACTCGACAACCTCAGGCAATGGATTAACGTGCAGGCCGACCTGACCAACCAAACCGTCGCTGTCATCAAACAAAACGCCCAGCAATTTCTGACAACCAGCTACGGTTACAACGGCTCTCCTTCTCCCGGTTATAGCCTGGAATTCAACTTCAAATCGGCCGAGAAGAGACCGGCCAAGATCGAAATCAACGCCGGGACCGACCTGTCCGCAACCAGCATGACCCTTAACGGCTACGGCGACTTCAGCCTGTCGACTCCGGTTCCTACTCCGACCATCGGCGATACTTATACCGGTACGATCACCTACACCGACAGCTCAACCGAAACCTTTTCATTACAGGTAAGCAATGTCATACCGGTCATGCCGGTCCAGTCGTTTCCCACTCAGCAAACCGGTCCGGCAAGCACAGAGCCGACCTTTTCCTGGCGTCTGACCGGTCTGCCGGCAGGCGGCTACCGCTATCATATGAGCATGCAAGACCCCAATACCTGGGATTCGCTGATGAATCAGTGGCTCGATGCCGACACCCTTTCGACCCCAATAGATCCGGCCATTGGCTCTCTGTCACAAAACACGCAGTACAACTGGCAATTGGCCATTGTCGATCCCTTCGGCAACAGCGCCGTATCCTGGTACGGTTTCACTCCGCAAGCCAGCGGCCCGACCATAAGCTCGGTCTCCCCATTGCCCCTGGCCTGCGGCTCAACTGACCCGATCACCATCACCGGTACAGGCTTCAGCAGCACCACTACCGATAACCATGTGTTTTTCAACAACTCAGGCGAAGCAACCGTTAACAGTGCATCACCCACCCAATTGGTCGTACAGTTGCCTACATGCAATTCTAGCAATATCTCCACCGGGCCGGTTATAGTCAGCGTCAATGGCGTTTCCGCTTCTTCCGGCGACAATTTCATACCGACCCTCAGCTACAATTACAACGTTTACAACAGCACAGGGTCCCCTGTCACCGATGCCACCGTGCAAGTAGCCGAGCAACCCACCATCACCACAAATACAAACGGTTCAGGCAATTTTACCCTCAGCAACATCCCGACCGGCATCCCCTTTAGCCTCAAGATTACGTCTCCATCCTTTGCCCCACCGATCTATTCGGCCGACATGGTTCAATTCGCCAATTTTGCCAAGACCGGCGGCTTCTACATGTATTCCCAGAGCGATGTCGATACCTGGAACGGCGGCGCAACCGGCAAGGGGCTGATCAGGTCCAAGATCACCGACAATACCGGGGCCAATCTTTCCGGAGCGACTGTCGTGGCAATAAGCGTATTGCACAAATCCGCCACTTATTATACTGTCGTCTATGATGACAACTCCGGCAATTTCTGCCAGAGTTGTACAACAACCGGCACGAATGGCCGCTATTATGTGCTCAACGTGGATGAGGGCGACACGGTAGCGGTTTCCGCTTACAAGTCCAATTACAACTTCCAGGTGCGGACCCTCAGGACCCATGCCGGTGCCGTCAGCGAAGCCAGTCTGACCGGCACCCCCGTCCTCAGCATCACCAGCTTAAGCTCTACCAGCGCTGCTGTCGGCAGTACAATATCCATCTATGGCAATAACTTCAGCAGCACCCCAGACAACAACATTGTCACATTTTCAAATAACCAAACCGCAACCGTGACTTATGCCGACACAACACGCCTGGATGTAACTGTTCCGCAATGGACACAGCCTGGGCCAATCACAGTTAATGCGAACGGCCAGACCGCAACCTCTGCCAGTTCGTTCTCGGTACCAGCTCCGACCATCACCAGCTTTACTCCGACCCAGGCACCGGTCGGCACCCAGGTAACCATCACCGGCACCAACTTCAGCCTGAACACCTATCTTTCTGATAACCAGGTCTCCTTCAATGGTGCCTATACAAATATCATCAGCAGCGACGGTACCCATTTGGTAGTGAATGTCCCGTATGGCGCTTCAACCGGCAAAATCCAGGTACAGACCACCGGCGGTTCGGTCCAATCAACAAACGACTTTACTTTGCTTCCCGATCCGGCCATCACCTCGGCATCCCCGTTGAGCGGTCCCATAGGAACACAGGTTACCCTGTCCGGCACATTCTACGATTTCACCACCACCAATTACCAAGTACTGGTCCAGGGAATTCCGGCCACGATCAATTCCGTTAACTCGACCAGCCTGGTCTTCACCATTCCAAACGGCATAAGCATAGCCTCGACCAGTTTTTATCTTGAATACAATGGGCAGACCCGCTACTCCGGCACCTTCACAGTCACCACCAAACTGACCCTTTCCCTGACCGGTCTAGGAACGGTGAACGACCTGTACGGATCCGGTTTCACCTGTTCAAGCGGCAGTTGCACCCCTGATTTCAACCTCGGCACATCACTCAATCTCTCAGCGACCCCAACCGCTGGTTACCTCTTCCAGGGGTGGAGCGGCGCCTGCACCGGCACCGGCTACTGTCAATTGACCATGGACAGCGACAAGAGCGTCACTGCAACCTTTACCCTGGTGCCATACATCAAGATCAGCATTAGCGGCATTGACACCTATTATCCGCAGTTGCAGGACGCCTTTGACGCGTCAGTCAACAATGATGTCATCAAAGCTCAGGCGCAGGTGTTCACCGATTTGGATCTGGTCTTCAACAAGTCGGCTACCATAGTCAAGTTTGATGGCGGTTACAGTGACGGCACATTCACGACATACAGCGGCTACACGACCCTGGATGGCAAGATGTCCATGCGTGGTGGCACCCTGAAGGTGAGCAAGTTGAAGATCAAGTAGGGGGTTGCTCAAGCAGCTTAACCGTCGAAGATCTTTGGGATTATGCTTGCTGTTTACAACTTTTTCAGCTTCGAGATTACTTCAAGATTCCTAAGGATTTATGATTCAAACTCCCCGTAATCATGATGTAATCTTGAGGCGAAAGAGCATTCCGCCCCCCTTAAGGCTTGGTATTTTTCAGAAATAACTGATCGGAGACTAAACAAGAGATTAAGAAAGGTTCCAAAAAACTATAATTTGTGATATTTTTCACCTAATTCTTTATGTGCATGTGTCATATTACAGTTGCAGACAATTATGACTAGCGATCAGCAGCCTGATAACAGGCGAATCATTTTAAAAAACACGTTTAAAAATCATTAATTGCCAACAGTATTAAAGGCTATTATAATGCGCATTAATTTTAATCTCACAATAACAGATTCAAGCTTATAAAGCGGACGCATTTCAGTCATCACAGTCAATCAAACAAAGGCAAAGACAAACTTAAAGGAGGAGATTATGAACATTCTCAAGGTTAAGAAAAGCATCACCCTGCTGGTTGGTATGATAGCTATTACCGCGCTTGGCGGGATTGCACAGGCTGAAACACGGTTCGCGGTGCAGGATTCGACAGGGACCACGGATAAGATGGTGGTGACGGATACAGGTGCTGTGGGAGTTGGAACTAATGCGCCGATCTCATCTATTCATGTAGTTGGGGCTACTAATGCTTCTGCGCAACTAATTACACACACTAATTATACTGGTTCTGCAGGTGGTGGTAGTTTCATCGGTTTACACAATAATGCCAATGGGGCACTTCCAGCTGCAAATGACAGATTAGGTTACTTTTATTTTGGATCAAAGAGTGGTAATAATTACAGATTAGGTGGCGGCATGTCAGTATATGCTGATGGGCCATGGACTGATATGTCTTTGCCAACGGCCTTTAAGTTTGAAACAGCTCCAGCAACTACGAGCACAACTGTTGTATCACAAAGAACCGAAAGAATGAGAATTACATCAAGCGGCAATATTGGCATTGGTACTGATGTACCTAAACAGGCACTAGAAGTTAACGGAGGAATCAGAATAAATAACATCGGAGTAAGCTTCAGGCCTGTAACCCCGAAACCTGCTTGTAACAATACTACAGGACCAACGACTGATAGCGGAGTACTTTGGTTTACAAAAGCTGGCGATGGGTATAAAGATACTTTAGAGATTTGTGCGAAAGACGCTAGTAACAATTATGCTTGGAGAACTATTTATTAAATTACAGTTTTATTATTTTTGAAGTTGCGCCCTATACAATTCCCACTTGTATAGGGCTATTTTTTCTGGTGTTTTGGAGCAATGATGCAACAACCCGACAACGACATCGAACATCAATCTATAAATTCCAACCCTGATACCATAAATTTACTTGATTATCTGGAGGCTATCGCCAAGCATAAACGGATGATTATTCGCACCGCATTAGTTGTTTTCTTTCTCTCAATTATATACAGTCTCCTCCTTCCCAATATTTACAGTTCCACCGCGAAGATTATTCCGCCACAACGGGATCAAGGTCTAATGAGTATGATGATGGGGCCAATAGGCGGCAGCATGTCCAGTCTTGCAGGTGATTTGTTGGGCAAAGGAAGTCCTGCTGATATGTATGTAAGCATCCTTGGCAGCGATGTGGTTAGCGACGCCATCATCGATAGGTTCAAGCTAATCGAAGCTTATGGAAAGAAGTATCGTATCGACACCTACAAGGAGCTTGACAAAAAAGTGGATATTACTGCCGGCAAGAAGGACGGCATTATTTCCATTACAGTTGAAGATAAAGATCCTAAACAGGCAGCTGACATCGCAAATGCATATATTGAAGAATTGACCAAACTTACAGTAGACCTAAATATATCGGGTGCCAGCCAAAACAAGGCTTATTTGGAAGAACGTTTGATCAAAGCAAAAGTGGACCTGCGCAATGCAGAAGATTCTCTTAAGTTTTTCCAGTCTAAGAACAAGGCTGTTGATATTACTGAACAAGCCAAAGGTACTATCAAAGGTGTGGCAGATTTGGAAGGTCAACTAGCCATTGAGGAAGTAAAGCTTTCCAGTTTTAAACGGATTTTTACCGACGCCAGTCAAGAAGTAAAAAATCAGCAGGCTGTTGTTGCAAATTTGAAGGGACAGATCAGCAAGTTTGAAGGAATGCGTTCAGGTGATTCTATTCCTGGCGTGGGTTCAGTTCCGGAATTGGAGCAGCAATATCTGCGTTTGATGCGAGAATTCAAAATCCAGGAAACGCTTGTCGAGTCTCTCACTAAACAGTATGAGATAGCAAAGCTCTCTGAAGCTAAGGATATTTCAAGTATAGAAGTTTTACAGAAGGCCCGTGTTCCAGATAAGAAGACCAGACCAAGACGTACTGTAATGGTTCTTTCAAGCACATTTACAGCAGGATTTATTGCAATGCTGTATGCTTTCATCATTGAGGCCGGTGCACAAATGCCAGAGGAAGATCGTATACGGCTTAAAAAGATCATGGCTATGATTCTTGGCCGCACACTAAAAAGCAAAATCCAAGTCTAGAATTCATTCCCCTTTCAAAAGAAGATGTTTTCATGAGCAAACCAATTTACGTTACACAACCCTACCTACCACCTCTTGAAGAGTTCACTCCGTACCTCGAACAGATATGGGAGAATAAATGGTTAACCAATGGTGGTCCATTCCACCAGCAATTGGAGAAGGAACTTGCCGAATATCTTGGCGTAGAACACCTGTCCCTATTTACAAACGGCACTATAGCTTTATTGACTGCTCTTCAAGTACTGCGCATAACTGGTGAAGTTATTACTACTCCTTATTCTTTTGTCGCCACAGCCCACTCTTTATTATGGAACGGGTTAAGACCTGTCTTTGTGGATATCGATCCAATTACCTGCAACATGGCCCCGGACAAGATCGAACAAGCAATAACGCCACATACTACTGCAATCATGCCAGTACATTGTTATGGCACTCCATGTAATGTTGAACGTATTCAACAGATTGCCGATACCTATGGTTTGAAAGTCATCTACGATGCTGCCCACGCTTTTGGGGTAAAATACAAAGGAGAGAGCCTGCTGCTTCATGGCGACTTATCAGTTCTCAGCTTTCATGCGACAAAGGTTTACAACACCTTTGAAGGAGGCGCAATAGTTTCCCCCAATGCCAAAACCAAACAGCGAATCGATTTCCTAAAAAATTTTGGTTTTGCTGATGAAATAACCGTTATGGCTCCTGGTATCAATGGGAAAATGAGTGAAATAAATGCTGCGTTTGGTTTGCTGCAACTAAAACATATTGACAATGTCATTGAAAAAAGAAAGGTGATAGACGCATTCTATCGCAAATCGTTTAATGGAGTTAAAGGCATTACTAGTCTGACTGAGCCGGCAGACACAAAACGCACCTTTTCGTATTTCCCAATCCTAGTCGGAGATGAATACCCTATTTCACGTGACGATCTTTATATCAAGTTAAAAAAGCATAACATCTATTCCCGACGATATTTCTTTCCGCTTATTAGTGAGATGCCAATGTATCGAGGGTTGCCGTCTACAAACAAGACTAATCTGCTATCGGCACATATGATCGCACAGCAGGTATTGTGTTTACCAATATATCCGGATTTATCTATTCAAGACCAAAAAACTATTTTAGATTTAATAACTGGAGAGTTCTAATGTCTTTCTATAGAAATGAAGAACTGCAAGAAATCGGACTTGGATCTTTTGGTAATAATGTTCTTATCTCAAAAAAAACGTCTCTATATAATCCTTCTAAAATTCACATTGGCAATAATGTTCGCTTGGATGATTATTGTGTATTGTCTGCTGGAGAAGGTGGCATAACAATCGGTAGTTATGTACACATAGCAGTATTTTGCTCGCTTATGGGAGCTGGTAAAATTACGTTGTCCGATTTTAGTGGATTATCATCGCGTGTTTCAATCTACTCCAGCAACGACGATTACTCAGGCACATATCTTACAAACCCTACCGTACCCGATGAATATAGGGGTGTAACCTCTGCAGATGTTTATGTTGGTAAACACACAATTATCGGTGCAGGTTCAGTAATTTTACCAGGCGTGGTACTTGAAGATGGCATATCAGTTTCTTCTTTAAGCCTCGTAACAAAACGATGCACGGCCTTTGGAGTTTATTCAGGGAATAGACGTATTAATGAACGAAATCAGAATCTTCTTATTCTTGAACAAGACTTGTTATCAAAATACACTACATATTAATAATGCCCCCCCACCTCAATGATATCGGTAAAACCGCATTTCATTGCGTAATCTGAACAGCAAATGAATATGTGTGACCCTGGCAATCATAAATGAAAATACTTCATATTATCAATGACGAAAAATTCATCGACACAGCATATAGACTATTTGAAGCTGTTTCACCAGGCAACAACCAATTTTTATTGATTTCTGAAAGCAGCACCATTACCTATATCAAAGAAACGCCAGTAAAATTAATTTCTAAAAAAAAGTTACTGGACGCTGCATTTTTAAACACACTAACACATTATGATATGGTGGTTTTGCATTATCTTGATAACATCAAATTACAACTTCTTACTTGCACACCACAAAACGTTAAATTCGTTTGGCTAGGTTGGGGGGCAGATTATTATTATTTGATTTACACCAATCCAAGTGAGTTACTCAAGCCGCTCACACAACATATATATTATAAACACCGAAAACCTATAATAATCAGAATAATTACAAAAGTTATTAGAGAGCTGCTGTCCAGTAAAATTTCAAAGTCTGAAGTAATCAATAAAGTAAGTTATTTTGCTCCAGTTCTGCTAGAAGATTATCAACTCGTAAAAAATGCGCTGCCAAATTTCAAGCCTCAGTTTCTTTCATGGAACTATGGTACATTAGAAGATGACCTGATTAAGGGGCTAGAAAAAGTTTCTATTTCAGGTGATAATATTCTTTTAGGTAATAGTGCCACTTATTCAAACAACCACTTTGATAGTTTAGAACTTCTAAAAAATATTTCACTATCTGGGCGAAAGATATATTGCCCTTTAAGTTATGGTAATTCAAACCTCAAAAAAGATATTATCACAAGAGGTAAGAGACTCCACGGTGAAAACTTTATCCCCGTAACTGATTTCATGCCTATAGAACAATATGTACAACTAATTTCTTCCTGCTCCATAGTCATTATGAATCATTTACGACAACAGGCGCTTGGCAATATTGTTATAATGATGTATCTGGGCGCGAAAGTATTTATTGACAAACAAAATCCTATCTATAGTTTTTTTAAAAAAGAAGGCGCTTTTGTTTACAGTTTAGATGATTTTATATCTGAACATCCCCATCGACTTGATATGGTCTCTGTTGAGCAAAATCGACATATCTTGCAACGCCATTGGAGTAGAAAAGTAATTTTGGAAAAAACAAGACTTCTTATTGAAACAGTCACATCACATTAATTCTTATACAGAGTCTAATATTCTATGATCAGTAAAAACCACTCAAATCGTAAAGCGTACAACTGGCTGGCATATAATTGCAATGACAAGCTTCTGCATAAGTGTTCTCATCTATACAAAGGCGTATTATATGATCTTGGATGTGGTGAATCTCCATACAAGCAGTTCTTCCTTAAATATGTAGATGAGTATATTGCAGTGGATTGGGCCGACAGCTTCCACGATACTAAAGCCGATATTATAGCTGATCTGAACGCACCTCTACCTATTGAATCAGAAGTTGCAGATACGATTGTGTCTCTTTCGGTTCTTGAGCATTTATGCGAACCACAGACCATGCTCAACGAAGCATTCCGTATCCTTAAGCGAGGGGGGGTGGTCGTGTTACAGGCTCCCTGGCAATGGTGGATACACGAAGCACCGTATGATTTTTTTAGATATACACCATATGGCCTTACGTATTTATTCAAAAAAGCTGGTTTTGTAGATGTGCTGGTTGAACCGCAAAATGGTTTTTTTACTATGTGGCTATTGAAATTCAACTATTTCACGAGTCGCTTTATACGCGGTCCTAAGCCGTTGCGGTGGTTGATCAGAACAGCAGTGACACCATTCTGGCATTTAAGTCAAATAATAGCACCTCTGTTGGATTCACTGGATCATAACTGGATTGCTGAAACAAGTGGATATCTTGTAACTGCGAGAAAACCTTGAATCTCAAAGACAAGACTTTTAGCGGTGTTAAATGGACAACCGCTTCTACTATTCTAGTTACCATTATTCAACTTCTACAATTATCAATTTTAGCTCGGCTTCTTGCACCATCAGATTTTGGACTCATGGCAATAGTTATGGTGGTAATTGGTTTCAGTCAGGCTTTTATGGATATGGGAGTTAGCAATGCCATTATCCACAAGCAAACAATTACTCAAGACCAATTAAGTACCCTGTATTGGCTAAATGTACTTACTGGTTTTTTAGTATTTATTGCTATTTGTTTACTTTCACCACTGATGACAATATTTTATAAAGAAGCAGAACTAACAAAACTCACAATTTTAGTCGGCCTGACTTTTTTGATCCAACCTTTTGGGCAGCAGTTTTTGGTCCTTTGGCAAAAAGAGATGCGTTTCGTCGAGATGGCAAAAATTGACGTTGTAACCAAGTTTTTGTCACTTGTTGTTTCGGTTGGATTTGCACGCGCGGGGTATGGTGTATATTCTTTGGTTTATGGAACACTCTCAGCCGTTATTTTGCAAACCGCTCTTTTTTTTATTTTAGGGGTCAAAGAACATCGGCCACGAATGATATTTCGACGTGGCGAAATAGATGAATTTATAAGCTTTGGCCTATACCAAATGGGGGAACGTACCGTCAATTACTTTGGCTCACAGATTGATGTAATACTCATAGGCAAATTACTCGGCACTGAAGCGCTTGGTGTCTACAATGTTGCTAAACAACTTAGCATGCGTCCAGCGCAAATTATCAATCCAATAATAACCAAGGTCACTTTCCCAGCGATGGCCAAGGTGCAAAATGATATCATAACACTCAAGAGAGTTTACCTTAAAACAATAAATTACCTTTCTTCAGTCAATTTCTTGATTTATTCAATTATGATTGTATTGGCACCTAATCTGGTTTTTATATTGTTTGGAGATAAATGGATATTGGCTGTGCCGATAGTGCAAATACTTTGCATTTATGGGGCGTTGAGATCAACAGGGAACCCCATTGGTTCCTTGCTCCTCGCAAAAGGAAGGGCAAATTTGGGTTTTTACTGGAACCTTGGCCTGTTATTGTATATTCCAACCGTGATTGCGATTGCCAGTAAATGGGGGGTTTTAGGTATATCATGGATGCTTGTCTTCTTGTCAGCATCTCTTATTATTCCCAGTTGGTATTTTCTAGTCAAACCACTTTGTGGTGCGACATTTACTGAGTACCACAAACCAATTATAACAGCTACGCTTATTGCCATGCTTACCATTGCAATTGGTCACATGCTTCATAATTTGTTTTTATCGCGTTTTTTAACAATTGGTGTTGAGTTATTAGTTCTTACTACTATCACGGGGTTATGTAACTACATTTGGAACCGCGAATTTGGAATAGAATTATATAATATGATACAGTCAAATAAGCGCAAGCAATATTAATATTATTCAACAAGGAATATATTTTGTCATCTTGCTCTATATCGATACAACCAACTGTAAGCGTTATTATACCTACTTATAATCGTTCTTCCACGATACTACGCGCAATAAACAGCGTGATCAACCAAACGTACAAGGATTTTGAAATCATTGTTGTAGATGATGCATCTCAAGACAACACTGAGGAGATTATACGCAACATTACGGATGAACGCGTTCACTATATTAAGCATGCCTTCAACAAGGGTGCTAATGCTGCTAGAAATACCGGAATTAGACAAGCGCGTGGAAAGTATATAGCTTTTCAAGATAGCGACGATGAGTGGCTAGATGACAAATTACAGCAGCAATTATCAATATTTGACAACATTGACAATGTGGGGGCAGTACACACAGGCTACATTAGGCATGAAAATGGAGTGAAGGAGTATCTCCCTAAAGGAGAACTCAATATTACAGACGGAATGTTACATACCTTGCTTCTATATGGTAATTTTATTTCGACACAGACATTAGTTGTATGTTCTGAACATCTATACGCTATTAACGGGTTTGACGAGAATCTTCCCCGTCTTCAAGATTGGGAACTTGTATTAAGATTATCCAAGTTATGTAAATTTGTTTTTATCAACAAGCCTCTTGTAAATGTCTATTTCAATCCGGGGTGCATTACCTCTAAACCAGAAAAACGCATTATTGCAATGAAATATATTTTAGAAAAGCACTCAACTGATTTTACAAATCATCCTTTATCACTTGCTGAACATACATACAATATAGGCAACGATTATCTTTCTTTGAATAATCGCAAACTTGCAATATCATATTTTTGCAGAGCCTTTAAAATATCAAGAAAACCAAAGTACGCTCTTGGTATATTTCTATTATTTTTTGGCATAAAGACATTCAATGCAATAAAACGATACAGCAAATTAATTCGAAACTAGCCACAACATATTAAGACCACATATGACTTTTAAAGTATCTTCACTTCTATACTTAACACTGTTTTCAATGCTTGTTTGGCCGCCTTATATAGGTATGCGTTTAAGCTTGATATTTATTCAGCCTTTCAAGCTGCTTCTCCTAGTTTTCCTCGTGATATCATCAATTAATTATCTAGTTAAACCTTCATACTTCTTAGGTCAAATCAGGGAGCTGTTCAAATCGACTATTGGTAAATGGGCAATTTGCTTCTTAGCTTTTTCAGCAGTTGCAACTATTGCAAATGGTATAGACTCAATTTCAATTAAATTCATATCAAACTCTGTAATCCTACTTCTGTTATGCCTGTTTGGCGGGTTTTATTTTGATGAATGCGAATACAAATGTTCACCGCTAGTAGTATTAGCAGTTATTGGTGGATTATTAGGCTTATTTGGAGTTCTTGAATTTATTACTCAATCAAACTTTTTAAAACAGTTTGCGGTAATTTCAAAAGACAAAGCCGACATTGCGTTCATGCTAGTTGCAGCTTCTGACAAAACACGTGGTTCATACAGATCACAAGCAACATTCATTCATCCACTTGTACTTGCTCAATTTCTCGTTATAGCTATACCATTCATTTATTTAAGGTGCAAACAAGCGCCTAACTCAAAATCCCGTATTTTATACTATTGTCTACTTGTATCTGCTGTATCCGGTCTGTATTGCACTGGTTCACGTGCTGCATTTAGTGTTTTATTGATATTCATCATCTTATACATACTGGCAGGTTCTCGATCGATTTTTTCTGCAGCAAATCGTGGCATAAGACTGGTACTGCCAATATTTGCTTCTATTTTTTTAGTTATAGTGATTCTTATTTTTATTAATATCATTGAAACCAAGTTAAAAAAATCTTCTAAAATTGAAACTTCCAGTACAATTGCAAGGCTTATAATGTTAGAAAATACCATCGATGCGGTACGAGATCGCCCAATTTGGGGATGGGGACCTGGCACTGCTGCAACTATAGCTGGAATTGATAATGATAGTGGTGGAACAATAGACTCTTTTTACATGACAACTAGCGTAGAGCGTGGTCTGCCAGCCCTTTTGTTATTAATCATACTTCAATTGAATGTTATTTGGTATGGGTATAAGCGATGGGTTAAGGCAAAAGATAAAGAGAGTTTTTTCATCGGTGTAAATACTATCGCTTTATCAGGGTACTTTTTGATCAGCTTAATACTTTCAATTGATTATTTAATGCCATTAGCTTTTTTTCTTATCGGTTTACAGGCTAGATCATCTTTTAAATCGATTAATTCTTCTATGTTAACAAGCTGACTAATGTTTATCGTTTATTCTAACTGCATGTCAAACAGGTTTTTTATATGAGATATCAGCGACTTTTCATATTTTTTAGTATAGCATTTTTGCAAATTCTTTTTGCTTCACTTACACAAGGTATAGACAAATTTATTGTTAATGATAATCAGATTGTTACTAAGAATTTTTTGGGCTTTGGAGCTGAGTGGGACACATATTATTATAACGGATATAATATTTCTGATAAAGACTTCAAGCTAATTACCGACAGAATTTCGAATATGAAATTACCAATAGTTAGAATAATGGTGCTTGGCAAATACTGTTATTTAGGTAATGGCAAATACAACTGGAATTCTGATTCAATGATATCAATATACAAACAGCTGGATTTTTGTCAGAAAGAAGGAATAAAGGTAATTGTTTGTGCATGGGGGGCAGGCTATAATCCAAATGACTGGCTGAAGATACATGATGTTTCTGGTGTGGATGATCCTAAATATGCTGATGTAGTTGGTACTATCATGGATTATCTGCTGAATACGAAAGGTTATACTTGCATCAAATATTTTTCTACAATAAACGAACCTGATTTACAACTGAGAAATAATTGGGGCATGTGGTTAAAATGCATGAATAATTTTGCAGATAATTTTAAAAGGCATGGACTGACTCATAAACTGATACTGTTGGGACCCGAGATAACTGAATCCAATGCTGATAACTGGTTAAAGAATAGTAGCGTACAACTCTCCTCACTCTTAGGTGTTTACAGCTTACATCTTTATGCTTCCCGGAACTTAGTGAAGTCAGGTGGCCTGGAGTCCATTATTCTTAAAAACATGAAATATGTATCAAACAGTAATTCGGTAGCCGCTAGCAAGCCGTTTTTCATTACTGAGGCTGGTATGAGCGATGATTTCAAACCTCCTTACGGCAATCCTCACATATCTGATTTCCAATACGGAATCTTCATGGCAGACTACGCTGTTCAGGCCGCCAGAGCAGGAAGTTCAGCTATTCTTGCATGGATGTTGGATGATAATTCTCATAAAGATTTTTATTGGGGAATGTGGGCTAACAAAATAGATAATTTTAAAATCAGACCATGGTACTATGCCTGGTCGTTACTCTCCCGAATTTTTCCAAATGGAGCCACTGTATATCGAGTTGAACAACCAAAAGATATAAGGATATTGGTCGCCAGAATTCATGGTTCAACTGATGAATATTGGTCAATTTGTCTAGTAAACCGTGCATCTAGTTATAAAACAATGGGCATTAAGGTACCGGAAGCAAAGAATACTCTATTCAGTTATTTCAATTATTATTCTAATGCATCAACAAATGACGTAGATTTTTTCAATAAATCAGTTATTAAAATGAGATCCGATATTAGTGGTAGCATAATTGTTAATTGCCCCCCTAATTCAATTGTTGTGTTAACATCACTTCAAACATGAACCAACCAAAAGTATACATAATAATCGTTAATTGGAATGGTTGGCGAGACACAATTGAATGTTTGGAAAGTGTATTTAGATTAAACTACCAAAACTATACTGTTATAGTATGCGACAATGATTCCACCGATTGTTCTATTGAACACATTAGTGCATGGGCTAACGGTTGCCTCAATTCATGGGTCAAAACAGATAATCCCCTAAGAACACTGACATATCCACCTATTGACAAGCCTATTCCATTTCGAAACCACAAATCAACCTCAGAATATGATTGCAATAGGCACGAGGTTCCACTGGTATTTATTAAAAACTCTCAGAATTTAGGTTTTGCAGGAGCAAATAACGTCGCCTTAAGATCTATTTTAAACACTGATTATTTCGACTATGTCTGGTTACTAAATAATGACACTGTTGTCCATCCAGATTCCCTTAATCAACAGGTTGCAAAGATGATGAATCGAGTCGAGGCTGGAATTTGCGGGTCCACATTATTTTTTTATGATCAAGTTGAACTTGTGCAGAGCCAAGGTGGATCTGTTTACAACAAATGGCTTGGTGTTGCTGCCCCTATAGGGGCGAACAAATCAAAGAGTTCTATATTAAGTGAGGCAGAAGTCGAACATCAAATCAATTATGTTGCTGGTGCCTCGATGCTTATTAGTCGCAAGTTTTTGTTAGATATTGGCTTAATGTCAGAGGATTATTTTCTATATTATGAAGAAATAGATTGGGCAGTCAGAGGGAGTAAATTATTTCATCTTTGCTATGCTGAAAAAAGCATCGTCTATCACAAAGAAGGGGCATCAATAGGTTCTAGCAGTATTTCTAAGAACAGAAGTATTATATCTGAATATTTTATGACAAGGAATAGATTCAGATTTACTTATAAGTTTTATCCTTATGCTTTACCTTTTGTTTATCTAGGATTTATAATGACAGTTTTCAACAGGATCCGTCGAAGGGAATGGGGCAAAATTATACCTATACTAACTGCATCTTTACTTTTCATGAAACAGTCCGAATGCTACTCCCCAAGGAATCCTTCTCAACACTGAATAATCTACCTTATATTCATTTTGAGCTTTTTTTATTTTATTTGCAGGTATAAAAATCGCTTTTGCTAAATAATGTATTGACGGGTATAGATCTGGCTTATGACTAAACGAATAATAATAATTAGCCCGCTAGGATACACTGGTCTCGCTTACTATGACTATTCTCTTGCAGAATCTCTCCAAGTTTCTGGTAATGATGTTGTATTGGTGACTTCCAAAGGGTGGAAAGTGCAGGACAGACCTCGAACATTTCAAGTATTACCGCTGTATTTTAATCCTAGCACATCATCCTGCGGCCTTGTTAAAGGGCTTTTATACTTAGCAGCAACTTTCAATGTAATTTTATACTTGGCTAAAACCACTTCGATCAACTCTGTTATTCAATTTGAAATGTCCGAATTGCCTTGCGTGGATTGGTTAGTGTTCTTATTTTGCCATTTACGCAAATTGAAGGTAGTCTACACTCCCCATGAAATAGTGCATAACAAAAATTATCCCGGCAATACGTTTTTCATGAAAACAATGTATCAGCTAGCAAACAAGGTCGTAGTTCTTAATGCGAAAAATATCAAAGAGTGTGTAGCTAATTACGACATCCCAAAAAGCAAAATTGCAGTTATTCCACATGGTAACTATAGTTATTTCACCAACAGTATTTCAAAAAAGAATGCTCGCAGCAAGCTAGGTTTTCACGATGATGATGAATTACTGCTTTTTTTTGGGACTCTAAGGCCAGATAAAGGCCTTGATATTGTTTTAGACGCTTTACAATTACTGTCATCCAGTTCGCCAAAACTTAAGCTTCTCATAGCAGGTAAACCTTTTGGAGACATGTCAGAAGCATTCATAAATTCGATGATATTATCCAGAGACCTGAAAGATCGGGTGATTTTTCATGGCAAATTTATTCCTGACAATGATGTTGACTATTACTTCTGTGCTAGTGATATTTTACTTCTGACATATCGTAGGGTTTTTGAGAGCGGAGTACTTAATCTTGCTCAAACCTACGGCAGAGCTGTCATTTGCAGTGACCTTCCAGAGTTTAGAGAGTCCGTACAACACCTGGTAAACGGCATGCTTTTTCCTGCAAATAACTCAAAAGCACTAGCCTTAACAATATCAGAGAGTTTAGCGAATCGCGAATATGACGAGCTCGGTAAGCGCGCACAAAGAATATCTCAAGAAAAGGGTGACTGGCATATGATAGCGAACAGTTATGCTAATGAGTACAAGGATGTCGGATGCAAAAGTTAAAAATTGCACTAATTGGTACACGTGGGGTTCCTGCAAATTATGGCGGCTTTGAAACCTTCTATGAAGAGCTTGGCAAGAGACTGGTTGCTCGTGGGCATGATGTTACGGTCTATTGCCGCGACAGTTACTACCCAGACAAGCTTGATAGCTATCTGGGGATGAGACTGGTCTATCAACCGAATATTAAGAAAAAATCCCTTGATACTCTTTCACACACACTCTTTTCCATCCTACACGCAATTCGTCAACCTTATGACATATTTATGATATGCAATGCTGCCAACAGCCCTGTTTTGTTAATTCCACGCCTCTTAGGTAAGCGTATTGCAATCAATACTGATGGTTTGGAGTGGAAACGAGGCAAATGGGGCAAGTTAGCAAGGACATACTATAAATTATGCGAGCGAATCTCCACAGTCTTGGCACATCGTGTCGTTGCTGATTCACTCGGGATACAGGATTATTATGCTAGCGAATACAATGCATCTACGACATATATTCCGTACGGAGCCTATCAAGCCGAAAGCAAAAAACCAGAACTACTCGACAAATTTTCTTTAAAACAAGGTGAATATTTTCTTCAGATAACCCGTTTTGAACCTGACAACAATCCTTTGCTGACAATACAGGCATTTAAACAGCTAACCACAGACAAGAAGTTGGTAATTGTTGGTGGGGTCCCGTATGAAAGTTCTTATTCACGAAAGATTGCATCAGAAGCTGCCGGCCACCCAAACATAGTCCTGCCCGGACCGATTTATCACAAGGAGCTGCTTAATGAAATATGGTACAACTGTTTTGCCTATATTCATGGTAATGAGGTGGGCGGAACCAACCCAGCTTTGTTACAAACGATGGCAACTGGCTGTTTCACCATAGCAATTGATGTTTGCTTCAGTAGAGAAGTCTTGAATGTGGGCGGAATATATTTTAGTAAAAACTCTTACGATCTTGCAGATAAAATGCAGTGGGCGCTCACAAATCAGAATGGGCTTGATTCGTTTAAAATCGCTGCACAAAATAGAATAAGAGAGCGGTATTCATGGGATTCGGTGGCTGATGATTATGAACGCATGTTTTGTGAGATGCTAAGATAAATTAACTCAACAAAGTTTATTAAATCAACTTATTATTGAATTCTGCTATAAAACCTTCTGAATATAAAACGAACCAGGTTCTTTGGCTTTTGTCAAAAATTGGCATTTCTCTTCTAGCTGTTTATAATGATTGTGGTGTAAATAGTTTAATGCTCCGATAATTTTCCAATCCTTATTACATGACATAAAAGCTTCTAGTAAATATTGCTCATTCCAAAACCTCACGTTATCAACTACCCATTCTCTTAAATAATCATTCGGGGAAAATATATCATGAACATGTACAATAACCCCAGTGTTGAGTGTGGGGATTAACTCTAAATACTCGAATAGAACATCACCTTGTGGCCTGATGATATGAGATGAATCTATAAATAGTATATCGTTATTTTCTAATTCAGAGAAAATATCTTTATTTACTTCTTCAGCTCTTTGCCTAATAACAGTCACCCCAGTTTTTTCTAACCAAGGCATTTCATAAGGCTCAATGCATAAATGCTTACATTTAAACTCGGGGGATTCTTCTTGGTTCTTTTTAATGGCTTTGATTGCCATCAATGTCGAATTACCACTACCGATTTCTATTATTCTTCTCGGCTTCTTAAGCCTTATCAGATTATATAAATATTCAGCGTCGCCACTTTCAAACGAGCCGTTGTTCAGATAAAAAGATAAGTCATTATTTTTTACATCTGGAATATCTTTTAACTCATCATTAAAGTTAAAACATTTCAAAATGTGAAGTTGTTCATCAGTATTCCAATCGATTCCTGGAAGATTACGATGTTGGTCCAATGGGTAGCGCAGCAAACTGCTATCAAAAAGAGGCTCATAGTAGTGGTTGCATATCGGGAATACACCTACTTGCATTAAAGTCCGCTTACAGGATGGCATTCTCTGAATGCCAAATACTCTGATTGCTTTTAAAAGATACGCAGCCAAATAGACGATAGGTACTAGGACGCTATCTAATAACGGAAATATTTTCTTTATAATATTCTTCAAGTAATCTCCTGAATTTAACGGCAAAAAAATGTGGTCAATACACCAGAGCTGATTTCTCTGTACATTACGAAATAGTTTTATTATCACATTTCAATTTTGACTGCACCTATAAATGCTTAAAACATAATACCCATAGCTGGCGTCCCCCCCCCCCTTGAAAAATTGTTATAGGATTTATGGCGGTGCAAAACGGCTACGACCAAGTAAACCACATTGGTGATGATCTCCCATTGTGCTTGACCTTGATCCAGACAGCATCCAGGTAGACGATGTGGTAGACGTCATCCAAGGGGCGGTTTTGCCAAAGTCAGACTTGATCGGTTACCGCTTCGGTAACCTGCAAGATGAGGGCAAGAAACACCTCAGCCCCGTACATATCTTCCCGGTGGATCTGGATATCCTAGTGGTAATCCCACGGGCATACACGGAGATGATCTTATCGTCGAAGCCTTTAAGCGGCTCTCCCCTTTGGGGTGCGCTGTAATGGGTCCGAGATCCTGTTGGAATCTCTCATTTCAATTCGATCGCCTCGTAGCTTACACTTTCTTCCTCAAATAAGCAGCCTCTTCACATTCAAGATCCGTTTTTCATTATATAGACCTAAATTTTATCTTCTATATTGCTTCATACCTTCCGTTCGTGATAGATAAGATTATGATATTATTGCCCCCTACTCCGAGGTTTAATAAATGCTGAAGCAACAGGCTCGCCTCCTTACCAGAGTAGCAATGGCTTTGGATGCCGCCATGATCGTTGCTGCATTCCTGATATCCTATCAGATTACAGGGCATTTCACCCATCTCAAAAGTATTGGTCGCTACAGCTGGATACTACTCTGCCTCATTCCGATCTGGCTCTACCTGCTGACCCGCTTCAACCTGTACGCATCCTTGAGAACCCGTGATATCGGAGAGATTATTGCTGATATCCTCAAAGTTCATGTCATCGGCGCAATTGGCATCGCATGTATAATCTTTCTTCTGGAGCCGACAGGCTTCAGCCGGCTGTTATTTGTTATCTGTATCACCTTTTGCTTTATCTTGATCTGTACTGGAAAACTTTGCATAAAACTGATTTTGGCAGGTATCAGACGACGCGGATACAACACTCGCAACCTGCTTATCATCGGCTGCAACCCAAAATCCGAGGAGTTGATCGACCTTATCAAACGACATGCCAAGTGGGGGCTTAACATCATCGGAGTGATGTGTGAAGATGGGTATGGCGACAAGACATTCCAGGGCTGCCAAGTAGTGGGCAGCACCTTGGATATCGTTCTTTTTTGCAAAGACAATCCAGTCGATGAGGTTGTCTGGTGTACCGAGCGAGGAACCGTTGAAGAAGAAAACACCTTCATTGCCTTAGCTGAGATGGGCATTACCTTCCGCTCGGTGCTGGATTACCGCACCTTACCCACCACACGTACCGAATTATCACTTTTCCACAGCAGGATTCCCATTGTCACCTTCCATTTCAAAGCGTTCGACTCCGGCCAACTCCTGGCAAAACGAATACTGGACATTATCGGATCAATAATCGGCCTGGCAATTACCCTGGTATTGCTACCCTTCATAGCGTTGGCCATCAAGCTGGAATCTCCGGGATCGGTGTTTTTTAGTCAGGACCGAGTGCGCGAAAACGGCAGGATTTTCAAATGTTGGAAATTTCGCTCAATGATCGCTGATGCGGACGAGTTAAAACAGGAATTGCTGGACCGCAATGAGATGTCCGGCGCCATTTTCAAGATCGCCGATGATCCTCGCGTCACCAAAGTAGGCCAGTTCCTGCGCCGGACCAGTCTGGATGAACTGCCACAGTTCTGGAATGTCTTGCGGGGTGAGATGAGCTTGGTGGGAACACGTCCTCCTACCCCGGACGAAGTTGCATCCTATGAAAACTGGCACCGCAAGCGTATCTGCATCAAACCCGGTATTACCGGGTTATGGCAGGTAAGCGGTCGTAACCAGATACAAGACTTCGACGAAGTTGTCCGGCTCGATATCCGCTATATCGAAGAGTGGTCCCTCTGGTTGGATATCAAGCTCCTTGTCAAAACCATCTGGGTTGTGTTTGCCAGGAAAGGCGCACTTTAAGCAGACTGCCACAATTCTAGAAATCTCATTCATATTATTGCTGTAATATAATGTCCCTCAAACACCATGAGGCTAACCAACGGAGAGACGATGCGGATTATTCCTTTTCTTGCCACCAGTTTGTTTGTATCCCTGTTGACACTCCCACTTTCATCACATGCCCTTGAACTTCCACCAGTGGAATCTTTTCACAACGGTCTTGGGCTGCAAGGTTACACCGGTATTTTCAACACCCCCAATGCCCATGTTACCGATGAGGGGTGGTTCTACGCTCTGTATTCAAATCAAAAGGAGATCAACTGGCGAGAGAGGGTACCTTTTGAAGACAACTACCTCTTCTCGGCCGGTTTGTTCAATTTCCTCGAAGTAGGCGGCAGGTTCTTCGAGGCGCCAGGTGCCGGCCGCGACCTTTCTGCCAACTTCAAGGTCACCAGCGCTCCACTGACACGCAATTATCCGCTCCTGCCGGTTATCGCGGGGGGGATGCAGGATCTTGGCGGGGGTGCCGCCCTACTGCAGACAAAGTACATTGTCGCATCGGAAGACATCTGGCGCTTCCGCTTATCTGCAGGCTATGGCAGCGGGCCAAACAGGATGAAAGGGGGCTTTGCCGGCGGCGAGTTCAAGGCCCATGACTGGGTTTATCTGCTTGGAGAGTACGACACAAAAGAGACCAACGTGGGTGCCAGGGTTGTACTGCCCCAATTCTGGAAAATCCCTATCAGCTTTACAGCCAGTGCCAAAACCTCCCTTGATTACAAGCCTGGCAACTTTGACATCGCAGTGGGACTGAGCGTGCCGCTGGATTTCAAGATCAGAAAACAGAAGTCAGCGGACAGTGGCCAGGAAGCAATGGCCAGGGAACCTGAAACTGCGTCTGCTCCGGTAAAAACTGTTTCCGGGGTTGGCACCGCCAATCAGCCAGCAGCAAGCGAAGTAGTCGTAAATAAGGCTACGATGCCTGTTTCCGAAACCTCTGTTGCCGTTCCTCCTATTGCCAAAGGCGAAACAGGCAAACTTGATCTCAACAGGTTGCGCGACCAGCTCATCCAGCAAGGTTTCCTGAATGTAAGGGTTGGAACCAGGGAAAAGACCCTGGTGGTAGAGTACGAAAATGCCCGCTACAACCATAACGAACTGGATGCCCTGGGTCTGGTAGCCGGCATTGCCACTGCGGCCGACGGACAGTCGCAATACGATCGACTGGAAATCGTAATCAGACGACGGAACATCGCCATGATGCAGGTCAGCGTTCCCTTTTCCTCCCTCAGATCCTTCTTTCTGGAACATGGCAATACCAGCGACTTGAACGCCATGATGGACATTTCCTTGGGCGTGGATACTAATGGCGTACGTTATCAGGAAGGGGACCGCAATTCCAGTTTCCTGAAGTCGTCACTGGTGCTCACCCCCGGTTTGACTACCTGGGTCGGGACTGAGGTAGGGGTCTTCGACTACGTATTTTCACTGAAACCGGAACTTACTGTGCAAGCATGGAAAGGCGCAGCCCTGAACGCCCGCTGGGACATCCCTGTTTCGTGGAGCGACAATCTTGAAGACGGCAAAACCTTCCGCAACAGCCGCAACGATCCCCAACTGGATCGCCTGATGTTCTTTCAAGGCTTCAAACCGCTTCCCGACGTAATGGTGAACCTGGGAGCAGGTATGTATGTCCACCATGTCAACGGCACCATCAATGAAATTACGTGGACCCCTGGCGATGGTTCCAGCCGCATCCACCTCTCGCAAGGCTGGACCGAACATTCGATTACACACCAGAAGAACGAGATCTACCTTGCCGCCTATCGTTATTATTTCAGTCCGCTGGACCTGTCGCTGGAAGGCACCTATGGCCGCTTCTGGGCCCAGGATCACGGTTTCAGCCTGGAACTCAAGCGTTTCTTCGACGACACCGCCGTATCGGTGTACTACAAGAACTCGAAAGCAACCGACAGCAAGAAATGGGAAGCTGTCGGAATCCAGTTCAGCTTCCCGCTGACACCGCGCCAGGATATGAAACCATACGTCGTACAGGTGCGCGGTAGCGATGAATGGAGCTATGCTCAGGAAACTACTTTAAAGAACAACAACTACAACAACAAACGTGGCACCCTCAACTACCTGGCACCATATCCTCTAACCCTGACGCCCAAGCCAACTTCCGGTCTTTTACAGGCTTATCAGAACCGCGACCGCCTGAATGCCGCCTATATCAGAGCGCATCTGGAACGCCTGCGGGAAGCCTGGATGAAATTTAAAGATTGATCAAGACACTGATTTGAATTGACTTTAGGCGGTTTTTTATTATAGTTTGCAGAAACTTTATAATATTGTTTTGTCGCACGCAGATAGTATCCAAAACCAAAGGAGGAATAAAAATGAAACATGGACTGATCAAAAAGTTTTTGGCATGCGCAGCAACACTGACACTCGTTGCCGGCTTGACAGCTTGCGGCAGCGACACAACCCCCATCCCTCAAGGACAAGTAGTCAAAGGGCCGGTCTTCGGAGCAACAGTGAAAGATGCCAATGGACATGTAATCGGCACAACCGATCATAGCGGAAAATTTCCTCTGTATGGCGTTGGCCCCTACACCGTAACCGGCGGTACCTATTTCCCTCTTAAAGCGGACGGCACTTACAGCAACGTTGCCTTGAATGCGCCTGCAATGAGCGCCCCTGCCGGCGTAACGCAGGTAACCCCGCTCTCGACCCTGGTTGCAAACGCAGCAACTCCTGCGGAAGCAGCCGCAATCATGACGACCCTGCAAAATATGGGGATCACCAACCTCAACTCTGATTTATCTGTAAAAACAACTGCAAATGCAAGTGCTTGGATACTCTCTGAAACAATTGGTGCTGTCCTTACCCAGGCGGTTTCCTCAGGTGCAACAAGCACCGAGGTAGGTAACATCATGAGCGCCATCAATACTGCCTTGGCAACCGCAAATGCCGGCACTCTGACAACAGCCGCACAAATCAACGCCATGGTACAGACCCAGCTCACAGCAACTCTGGGCACAACCGACCCCACTCTGGCAACTGCTTTGTCATTAGCTTCCACCACCATCTCCACTGGTGCAGGCACGGTTGTTCCCGGCACTGTTCCACCTATTCCTACTACCGAAACCCCTGTTACAGGTGCTACCGGCGGGACCAGCGGCGGGACCACCATCTAATAAGCGCATTTTTGCATCACAAAACCGGCGTCTTCGGACGCCGGTTTTTTTTTGCCCAATGTGTTTCATAGATCAGCAATGAAGCCCATTTTTTTTCGCAACCAGATTACGGCATTTAGCCGACAAGCGGCAGTTTCTGAAAAGAAGTTGGCCCATTGGCTGACCCCGCAACAATGGCATGTGGCGAAGCCACCGCAACAAGCAACATTTCTGTTTTATGTCAACAGGTTGCGCATTCAAGAAAATATATTATTTTGCGTACGGTTTTTGCATCTATTTTTAAGCAATGCTTTTGTATCTACCCAGATATATTGGGATAGGGACTAAAATCCAAAGCCTTGTACAGGAATATAAACGGACCTGATTAGTACTGATCTGCCGCAATAAGGTGTCATCTCCGAATGGTTCTATCGGGGATCCATGTTTTTCAATCAGTTTAACATCTGGATTCCGGCTTAAAGCTTGCCGGAATGACAATAGCGGCAGATTAGTGCTAACCATGAAAACGGATGAGGCGGATAATACCTTTGGAACAGAGAAACGATTCTTTTGTTTGAACCCGAGATCGAATGTTTTTTGTGGGTTAAGCATGAAACGCCTACTAAGTGAAATAACGGCAACTTTGTTGCTGGTTCTGCTGACTGCTGCCATCTGTCATGCAAATCCGTCCATCACCGTTGGATCGGCAAGCGCCACGCCTGGAAGTACAGTGACGGTGCCGGTTACGTTGGACAATTCTTCAACTGTTCTGATATATGGCATTACTATCGATATTTATTTTGACCAGACAAAACTCTCATATGTTAGTTGTGCGTTGAACGACGGTACAGCGTGTGACTACACTCTAAATGGAACATACGTTAATGCCGGCTCAAATGCTTTGGGTAATATAAGATTTTTCAGATTCAACTCTGATAACACAAACATTACTCCTGGAGTACTGGCTCAACTTACATTCAAAATCGATTCCAATGCCCCGCCGGGAACGCTAGAACTGCA
This sequence comes from Geobacter sp., assembly GCA_003574895.1. GTDB lineage: Bacteria > Desulfobacterota > Desulfuromonadia > Geobacterales > Pseudopelobacteraceae > JACPFJ01. Next base: position 237,709 of record PJFB01000001.1, on the reverse strand, counting down.
AAACACTTACTATCAGATATTTGATACAGACTTAAATGATATATTAGCTTCAGATATAAATCTGATAAACGGCTTCATCACCGTCCCAGACACGGCAGCGCCAACCATAACCACCCCTTTCCTGCCGTCCTCCTACACCAGTTCTACGGTCCCCATTACCCTTAACGCCACTGATAACGTAGCAGTAACCGGTTATTGCGTGAGCGAATCCCAGGACCCTGGCAGCTGTTCCTGGAGCGGCACAACGCCGACAAGCTACAACTTCAGTGGCATTTCCATTCTGGTTCCGACACAAAGAACGCTTTATGCCTTTGCCAAGGATGCCGCTGGCAATATCGGATCTGCCTCCGCAAGTGTAACGATCACCATCCCCGACACAACCCCTCCTGTGGTAACGGCATTCAGCGGTCCCTCAACATCCACCAGCCCGACCATTTCCGGGATAACTTTAAGCGCCACTGACAACATATCCGTAAGTGGCTACTGCCTCACCGAAACAGCCGATTACGGCAATTGTGTCTGGAGTGCCACGCCACCCGCCAGCTTCACATTCAGCAATGTCCCACAGGGTGTTGCAACCGATATGGTTATTTACGCGTGGGCCAATGACGGGACAAACGTTTCCCAGCCCGCATCCTTTACCGTCACGATCACAATACCTTTGAAGGTTCTTATCATCACCATCGACGGCAGCGGCACCGTAAACAGCGATGCAAACATTAACTGCTCCGGCAGCCTGTGCATCAAGGGTTTTCCGACCGATACTGTTGTTACCCTCATGCCTACGCCAGGCACCAGCTCCATTTTTGCCGGTTGGAGTGGCGACTGTACCAATACCAGCGGTAACTGCGTTCTCACCATGACAACAGACAAGAATGTCAAAGCTACCTTTCAACTGACACCGCCGGTTTGCATCAATTACCCATCCTCCTGCTACCAGACCCTGCAGGATGCCTATGACAATGCCACCGACGGCGCAGTGATCCGGCTCAAAACCGGCGCCTTGACAGGCACCCTGCTGGCTGCCCGCTCGATCACGGCCACCGTTGAGGGTGGATATGACGCAGGCTACGCAACCATGACGGGGGAAACGGCTATAGATGGTTATGTAACGGTAAGGTCTGGCAAGGTAAACATGAGGAAGGTGCTGGTGAAATAAGCCTAAAACAGTTCAACACAGATTATCGTTGTGCGCCAAAACTCACAAAGCCCCCAACAATTTGTGCATCTGCGGTATCACCCTCACATCAGGCAACATGCTCGATGCCAGTTCCTGCAAGCGCATCAGATGGCCCGCTTTTATGCCGATCAAACCGTCTGCAAGGGTTATTGGCTGGATAAATAGAGGAATGGTACTGTCCACCGCTTCGATGATGTTGCAGGTCTGATCGATCTCTCCCAAGTCCGTTTCGTCACCCACCACGATTTTTACCGATACATCGCGAGCATGGGCGGTTTGCAGAAAGAGCCGGTGTAAATCCCAGAGATTTTCGGTACAGCCCGATGTGGAGGGCAGCTTCATGTCCATGCTGATGTAGTCCACATGCTGAATAACCTGTTCCAGAGCAATGTACATGGTACCGTTGGTTTCCAGGTGGATGGGGAGCAGACCGCGCAAATCGGGGAGCCAAGACTTGAGCAGGTCGGCGGAGAGCAGTGGTTCACCGCCGGTGATGCTGATCGAATGGTGTGCTCCGGGCAACGCGGCCAGCCAGTCGGCGATGATTCCATGGATCTGTCCCACCGCGAGAGGTTGGTTGAGGAGGCGAAACGCGGCGGCGCCAGGTTTGGTCTCCACCCGGCAAAATTCACTCTTTGCGTGATCTGTATCGCAGTATTTGCAGTCGAGATTACAGTCAGTCAAACGGATGAATATCTGACGCCGTCCAGCCAGGTACCCCTCACCCTGGATCGACGAAAAGATCTCGCTGACATAACCGCAATCATTCATAATAACAGGCCGATGCATTATCAGATTCCCAGACTGCCACTGATTCAACCTTGATATTGTCGTTGTTCAGCCGTTCCGACAAGCGGTGGTACAAATAGCGGGAAATGTATTCCGAAGAGGGGGAAATATTCTGAAACGCGGGGTTCTCGTTGAGATATTTATGGTCCAACTCTTTGATAATTACCCCCGCTTCGCTCTTCAGAACCTTGAAGTCGATGCCGAGCCCGGCCTTGTCGAGCTCACGGGCCGTTACTGTGACATCCACCTTCCAATTGTGACCATGCAGGTTCTCGCAGTCTCCCTGATAGTTAATAAGATTGTGGGCCGCGGCAAAGCTCGTGCGAATGGTAAGTTTGTACATGGTATCTCCGGATATTGGTAATGGTTTTATCTATTATGTTACCTTTGCGAAGCCTCAAGCGCCTGTTGGATATCGGCGATGATGTCGTCGCAACTTTCCAACCCGATGGACAGGCGGATAAAGTCGGGCGTCACCCCCGAAGAAATCTGTTCTTCCTCGGATAGCTGCTGATGCGTGGTCGAAGCCGGATGTATCACCAACGACTTGGCATCGCCGATATTAGCCACATGGGAAAGAAGCTTTACGTTATCTATGAACGACTTGCCTGCCGCGAGCCCCCCCTTGATACCAAAGCCGATTATGGCCCCCTCCCCTTTGGGCAGGTATTTCCTGGCCCGCCCATGGTCCTTGTGGCTGGCAAGGCCGGGATAATTGACCCAGGCCACCAGCGGATGTTTCTCCAGCCAAGCGGCAACGGCCCGGGCATTTTCCACATGACGGGGCATCCTTACATGCAGGGTTTCCAAACCTTGGATGAATTGGAAGGCATTGAAGGGCGACAGGCAAGCGCCGGTATCGCGCAATAAAGTGACCCTCATTTTGAGGATGTAAGACAGGTTGCCCAAGGCCTCCCAGAATTTGAGGCCGTGATAGGCCGGATCAGGTTCGGTGAATTCCGGGAATTTGCCGTTGTTCCAAGGGAACCGGCCGCCATCTACCACAGCGCCGCCGATGCTGGTGCCGTGCCCGCCGATAAACTTGGTGAGGGAGTAAACCACTATGTCGGCACCGTGCTCCAGCGGCTTGAACAAATAGGGTGTGGTCACGGTATTATCCACCACGAAAGGTATGCCGGCCTCCCTCGTAATCCGGCCAATGGCCTCGAAATCATCCACATTATTCTTTGGATTCCCGACCGATTCCATGTAAACGAGGCGGGTATTCCCGTCAATCGCCTTCCTGACATTCTCCGGGTCGGAGGTATCGACGAATTTTACCGTAATACCGAATTTCGGCAGGGTGTAGTGGAACAAGGTATAGGTCCCGCCATACAGGTAACTGGTGGAGACAATATTCTGGCCCGCTTGGGCGATGTTGAGCACGGCATAGGTAATGGCAGCCTGCCCCGACGCCACGGCCAACGCTCCAACCCCGCCATCAAGGGCTGCCAGACGCTGTTCCAGCACATCGGTTGTAGGATTCATGAGGCGAGTATAGATATTGCCGAATTCCTTCAGTCCGAACAGGTTGGCGGCATGCTCCGAGCTCTTGAATACATAGGACGAAGTCTGATAGATTGGCACCGCTCGGGACAGGCTTGCTGAATCCGGTGATTGTCCGGCATGAAGCAGCAGGGTCTCTATTGCTGGCGTTTCGGTTTTCATGATTATCTCCTGACATAAATGCTTATCTTAAGAAAAACGTACAATTGTACTGCGCACAAGTCAAGATCTTTCATTCCATTGCTGATTTATACTGTGTATTATAGCGCTCAAACCCTCTGACAGCAGCCCTTCCCGACTGTTTTGCATCATACATGGCTACGTCAGACGCACGAATCAATTCGACCCTGGTTTCGGCATCCCGTGGGAAAGTGGCCACACCAAAACTGGCAGTGAGATGAATAGGTATATTGTCATCGGAATAAAACTCGGTATTCTGCATCAGGGCAAGCAGCTTGCTAGACATTGCCAGCGCATCCGCCTTTCCGGTCTGGGGCAAGATAATCGTAAATTCATCGCCTCCGTATCGGGCAGCCATGTCGCTGGTACGGATATTCTTCCCGATCAGCCTACCAAATTCACTCAGCATCCTGCTGCCCACCAGATGTCCATGGGTGTCGTTGATGGTTTTCAGATGGTCCAGATCCAGGAAAACCAGTGACAGCTCGGTGTTATACCTCTTGGCGCGCGTGATTTCATAATCTATCAGCTTTTTGAAGTGACGCGAATTATAAAGTCCGGTCAAGTCGTCGGTGATCACAAGTTCATTGATTCGATCATAGTTGCGGGCATTTTCCAGAGCAATGGCGGCAAAGTCGGCAATAGCGGACAGGATAGCCATGTCGGCATCGTTGAAAACCAGCTCGTCCAGGCTGTTGATCAATTCTATGACGCCAATGATCCTTTCCTTGATCTTTAAAGGTACACAGACGATGGACCGGGTAATGAAAGACAGCTCCTCATCGATGTGCCCCGAAAACCGTGAATCTTCGCGCACATCCGAGATCAACAGTGGCTTGCCGTGCAAAGCGACCCAACCGGCAATCCCTTCTCCCATGGTGAGTTTGACCCCCTTCAGATGTTCGGCCACGGGTGATACGGCTATCTCAAAGGTAAGATCGCCGGTTGCCTCGTCAATGAGCAAAAGAGACCAGGCCTTCGGCTTGATCAGGCGGTCCACCTGCTTCATGATCGATGCCAGGACTTCATGGACATCCAGGCTCGAAGTCAGCGCCTTACCAATCTCGATCATTGATGACAACTCTTCGTTGCTCCGTTCGAGAAGGCCCAACAGGACAGCGCTGTCGTCGGAATTCATGAATTATCTCCTCTCAAATCGTGATTGTCTGGCCAGGGCTGAGCCTTTCAGGACGTGGCGGCTCATTCAGGGACGTTGCCAGCAGAAAGAAGAAAAACATGACTGCAGTCATAATCAGCAGAAAAAGCGGCAGCAAGCGGACACCCGTATCGCGGGCGTTTCCGGGCAGTATGAAACCGAACACCGACATCACGGCCCCGTAACCTCCTATGGCTGCGGCCCAGAAGATTCCGAGGCTGTATAAACGCTCTTCTGAACGAATGGAGAGCCCCAGAAGATCGGCAATACCGGCATGATAAAAACTTGCCAGGATTATCATAAGCAATGCGGCCAGGATAAAACGCATGCCATTGCGGACTGAACGCTTACGCATCAGGGCATCCTCCTAAAACCGGTCTCAAGAGCACCATGACAGATCTCCGATTCCAGGCCTCAGTATCTCCGGAACATCCCTGACCAGGCTCACTACTGAACTCACGTCTGTTGTAAGGACACCTCCGTCAACCACCAGATCCAGCTGGTTGCCGAAGTTCAAATCGATCAATTCCGGGTCACCGACAGGCTCCTCGCCGGTCAGGTTGGCGCTGGTCGTGATAATCGGATTACCCAACATCTGCACAATATCGAGACAGATTCTGTTGTCCGGAATGCGTATGCCTGCGGTTTTCTGACGGGTCAACAGCAGGTCCGGCACATCGCGGGTGGCCTCCAGCACAAAGGTATAGGGACCGGGAAGATAGCGCTTGAGTATTTTGAAAGCAAAATTGCTGACCCTGGCATAGCGGGTCACTTCCGATAGGCTGGGACAGATGAAGGAGAACGGCTTTTTCCGGTCCCGATGTTTCATTTGATAAATGCGCTCGATTCCTTTTTTGTTGAATATGGAACAACCTATGCCATATGTGGTGTCTGTGGGATAGGCAATCACCCCACCGTCACGCAAAATCCGGACTATGCGTTCGATATGACGGGGCTGGGGAAGTTCCGGGTGCACTGCGAGCAGCATTTTGCATTCCTTTCAACAAAAATATTCCCTGCGAAAAATCTGCAACAGGTGGAGTGCTAGACTAAGTAAATAACAATACCTTCAGCTCGCGCTGGACACAACCACGATTCCTGACTCGGTAACCGTATAGCCTTTCCGCCTATCCTCTTCGTGGTCATAACCTATTATGGCATTGTCCGGGATAATGATATTTTTGTCTATTATCGTCTTTCTGATCTTTGCGTACCGGCCGATTGTGACATTCTCAAATAGGATCGAGTCTTCCACGAGACTGTAACTGTTAACCTTGCTGCGCGGTCCTATAATGGATCTCAACACGGTACCGCCGCTGGTTATGCAGCCGGCACACACATATGAGTCGATATTCTGGCCCCTTCGCTCACCCTCGTCAAAGACGGTTTTTGCCGGCGGGAGATTGCCTTGATTGGTGAGTATGGGCCACTTGTAATTATACAGGTTCAATTGGGGTGACACGTGTATGAGATCCATATTGGCCTCATAATACGAGTCGATGGTGCCGACGTCCTTCCAATAGCCCTTTTCCTCAGGTTTCATGCCCGGTATCAGATTATCGTTAAAATTGTAGGCAAACACCTTATCATTATTTTCAAGCATCATGGGAATAACATGGTGACCAAAATCGAGATTCTCGTGCCTTTTTTTGCCTTCCTGCAACACCTCGATGAGCTTCTTGGTGGAGAAAATGTAATTGCCCATTGATGCAAAACAGGTATCCCTACCCGGAATCGTCACCGGGTTCTGAGATTTTTCGACAAATGCCGTTACCCTTAAATCGTCATCGACCGAGAACACCCCGAACCTTTTTGCATCTTCTACCGGCACCTCCAGTGCTGCCAAAGTGACATCAGCCCTGTTCATGCGGTGATAATTTATCATCTGGCTGATATCCATCTTATATATGTGATCGCCGCCGAAAATAGCAACGTAATCCGCGTCCGAGGATTCCACGAATCTCAAATACTGCAGTATCGCGTCGGCGGTGCCTTTGAACCACTCTTCGCTTTCGCTGCTTGTTTCCGGGGATATGGCAACATAGAATTCTCCCAGACCGGTCCATTTGCCCCAGGACTCCCTGATATGCTTGGTCAGCGAATATGCACGATATTGAGTCAGGATGTAGACCTTTTTGATTCCTGAATTAAACAGGTTGCTGAGAACGAAATCAATGATCTTGTACTTGCCTCCAAACGCCACGCTCGGTTTCGGCCTTCTCAAGGTAAGCGGGCTCAGTCGCTCGCCCTTTCCTCCGGCAAGGACCATTGCAATCGTGTTTCTACCGACATTATCGATTGAATACATGTTTCTTCCCCCTTGAGGACAAATGCTTCCGGGTCACATTCCAGGGTGGCTCAGAAGTTAGCCGATGCGAAAGCTTGCTTGCAATTTACTTGATTATACTAATGAAATTCAATCATTTTTAGCGCTAAAGCGGATTAAACTCCCTACGGAATTGGTAAAACACAAAAAAAGCCGAGTTTCCCTAAGGTCCCCGGCTCAATTAACACTGACCGACCACTGTGGTTATTTCACAATCACCACCGAACAAGGTGCATGGTTGGCAACCTGCTGTGATACCGAGCCCATGAGCCACTTTGGAATCCTGGATTTCCCACGCTGCCCCATAATGATCATGCTGCATCGATTTTTTAATGCAAATTCTATGAGATCATCGGCCGGATGTCCGGTAACTATCTCGGCCATGATCGTAACTCCTTTAGATTTGGCTATTTCCTGAAGTTGTGTCAACTGCTTCTCGTACTGTGCCTTGGCTGCGTTGATGATCGGCTCTATATTCATGGGCACGTCTATCTGTTCAGCCAAATGGACCACGGAAAGCGCTGTTATTTCGTAGGTAATACCGGTACTTGTGGTTGCCAGCTCCAAAGCGAAATCGAATGCTTTCCGGGATGGTGGAGAACCGTCAAATGCAACTAAAAGCTTCTTTGTTTCAGGCATAGTTTCCTCCTTTTACCGAGTGGCTATTCAATTAATAAAATGCCGTTACTGCTCACAAGTTGGACCGACTGCCAGTTAAATTCTCACCTTACGGAGCATTATCACCTCCCCTTGCAAAGTGTGTAGACCACTAGGTTATTCTTATAAAATCAAATTTGAAGTTGTCAAGGAAAGCAAGGGCGCAAAGAACAGAAAAGTCTAATATTATTACGCTTTCTAATACCCGATAAAAATGCTATTTTTAAATTAATAAAAGTTTTCACTAACGCTGTACAAACAAAGAAGAAGGTCATATGGCGCCAATATTACGCAAATATTTTCTATCGCTGTCATTACGGTCCCATCTGCTCCTGGTTACTGCCCTTCTTACCTTGCCCGCAATAATGCTGATTATCCATTTCGGTCTGCATGAACGGAACGAGGCCATTCAAAAAGGGATCGAAGAAACCAGAAATCTGGCCTATGGAATTGCCTCGGATCAGCAGAATTTGACTAATGCGGCCCAGCAACTGGTGACGGTCCTGTCCCAATTGCCGCAAGTGAAACAGCACAACAAAGTTGCCGTTGACAAAATCCTTGCCGATGTCCTGAAACTCAACCCACAATTCGCCAATATCGTCATTACCGACAAAAATGGTGATGTCTGGGCATCCGCCTTGCCAACATCCATCAAGTTTTCATTGAAGAACATGCGTACCTACCAGAACGCCTTGATGACACATAGGTTCTCATCGGGGGAATACGTCGTCGGCAGAATCTCGACAAAACAGACCATCGGTTTCGGCTACCCGATTATCGGCTCAAAAGGTTCAGTGGAAGACGTCATTGCGCTCAATATCAATTTTCAGCATTTCAATGAATTGCTGCGACAATCCGGCTTACCTGCCGGCGCAATCTTTACCATCTACGATCACAACGGGATTGTCATCGATAGCAATCAAAATTCTGAGCTAACCGGCAAAAAGGCCCCGGAAGACATACTGCTCAAAATTGTCAATGGTCCGGTCAACGAATCCTATATTGACCCCGGCATGAGCGGGCAAAAACAGATAATCTCCTTCCAGAAGCTACGCTTGAAAGACGAACCATTTCCTTACCTTTCCATATCCGTGAGCATTCCTTTAAAGTCCACGCTTGAAAGGGCGGATCATGAGCTATACCACAGCGTTGCGCTGCTTTCGCCTTTTCTTCTGATCTCTATCATCCTAACCTTTATTATTGGCAAATACAGTTTTGCGAACAGAATCAGCAAAATGGAGGAAGCAGCAAAATCTTTTGCCAATGGCGACTTCAATATTGGCATTTCAGATTACGTTGCAGGAGGCGAACTTGGCAAGCTTGGCCGTTCACTCGAAGAAATGGCCGGCAAACTAGACGCAAGGGAGCAGGAACTCCGCAAAAGCGAGGAAGAGTATCGTTTTCTTGCCGACAACTCAGCCGATATCATCTGGCGACTGGGAAGCGATTACCGCATCAACTACATTAACCCGGCCGATGAAAAGTTACGCGGTTTCACCCGCGACGAGGTCATAGGGCAACCTTTAGCCAACCTTATGCATCCGGAAAATGTTTCACTTCTACTTGAGAGGCAATCGCATCGCATTGCGCAGGAAAACGCAGGCATAAAAACCGGTCTCAGCCGCTATGAAATGCCCTTGATATGTAAAGATGGGGGTACTATCTGGGGAGAAGTGCTCTCGTCGCCCATACGTGACGAGAACGGCGATATAATCGGCTACCATGGTGTGGCAAGGGACATCAGTGAACGCAAAAAAGCCGATGAGGAGCGCGAAACATTAATTAGCGAACTTACGGAGGCCCTTGCCAATCTCAAGACAATGAGCGGTTTGCTGCCAATCTGTTCCAGCTGCAAGAAAATACGCGATGACAAGGGCTATTGGAACCAAGTGGAAATATTCATAAGCGGTCATTCCGATGTACTCTTCAGCCATAGCATCTGCCCGGAATGCGCTAAAAAGGTTTACCAGGAACTTGAGTCCGACCAGCAAACTTGACCATCAGGACTTCACACTCCACTTGCTGTTGAAGCGCATCAAGCCACCATCCATACTCAAACAACAAGAGGCCTGCGGCGTAATGCCGCAGGCCTCTTGTTGTTTTTACAGGTCGTGATTACAAGGAACCGTCAGTCTGCCTGATTCACCCCGGCCGAACCGCTGATTCCTTACGTGCTTATTTTTTCTGCGACGGCATGACCGGCAGATCATGCACATCGATGTGGCAAGTGAGGCAGCGCGGGAACTTATCATGGATCACCTGTTGATGAGGTTTGCCATGACAGCTGGTGCATTGCGGTACAAAACGGTGCTTATCCTTGTGGCAAGCAACACAGGCAACGTTCTTATGCTTGCTGGTACCATGTTGCCAAACATTGAATACCTTGCTATGGCAGGCGCCGCATGTTGCTGACGGCACATCTTTTCCATAGGTAATCTGGAGCGGGCGGTGCACCGGATGGCAAGCCTTGCAGGATGCCAGCGGCTGTCCGGGTGTATGTGGTTTGTGGCAGGTCAGGCAGGATGGAATATAGCCGTGAGAAGTGTGACATACCGTACATGCGAGCTTGGTGTGTTTGCTCGGGAATTTCAGGAGTTCTTCGCGAACCGGAGCATGGCAATCAAAGCAGGCAATTGCGAGCTGGCTGGTTGAACCGATCTTTTTAGGAGCATGGGGATTGGTGTGACAAGCTGCGCAGTCCGTGATTTTTGCGCCGTGGGGTTTTTGATGGCAAGAGGCGCACTTGGGCATTATTGCATCCCAGTTCTGTTTACGAGGATTGTACGCATGAAACACATTGTGGCATTTCTGGCAGGCAAAACGGTGCCGACCACCGTCGTCCTTGAGGTTGTTGAACGGACCGACGTGGCATTGTCCACATTGTGACGCTGTAAGCGGTTGCGGCTCGCTTGCATATTGATCAGGAGCCGGCGGTATCGTTACCGTCGCTATCTTGCTCCCCTGCGGAGCTGCCATAGCTATACCCGCAAAGGCCATGACAACCACCAAACCCGACAACAATTTTTTCCAGGTAAATAATCTCTGCATCATCATATATTCCCTCTTTTACAAGAATTTCCCGCCATAGCGGGCAAATCACAGTTCGCTTATCAAACCATCCGGCAACATAGCGTATACAGTTCTATAGCAAGCAGAGGACCAAAATACAATTAAAGCTTATTTTATTAAAAATTTCACATCATTAATAAGGATTGGATAGCTTATTATCACAAGATGGCAAAGGATGAAAGATATTAAAAGATTAAAATTTTAAAACCGTTTAATTTCAATATATTATACTATAAAAAAAGTTGTCCGATTATTCCGTACTGCGCAACAGCTCTCCGCTTCTTTCCGGCAGGATTTTGACAAAACAACTTCGGCAACGGGCCATGACACCGGCCAGCCAATCCGCTTCGGCTTCCTGATGGGAGTGGAGCAGTTCGCGATGGTACTTGCCAAGCAGTTCCTGCAATTGCATGACATCATCCTCATCCGGGTCCAGGACATGTAACCCGGTGCCACTGGCCAGACGCCTCCTCAAGGCCTCCCGGTCAAATCCCATTTCTATATCCAAGTGGCAGTAAACACAGCCGCCGGTCATGCCCGAACAGAGCCATGGACCGGGGTCACCCAGGATGACGACCCGACCGGCAGTCATATATTCGCAGGCAAAGCCCTTGAGGTTGGCCCGACCCGCCAGGTTCCCATGGCTGTCGTCAATCCCGGCCCGGATTCTGCCTCCAAGCACCACATCGGCTCCGGACAGCCGGATACAGGCGCGGCTGTCGGCATCCCCCTGGACAATAAAGGTGCCGCCCTGGGCACCATAGGCCAGGCCCTTGCCCACTGATCCGCCAACTCGCAAACCGTTGCGGTTTTCCCCCTTGAGGATGACGATCTTGCCGCCGCTGGTCGACTTGCCCACTCCATCCTGGGCACCACCTTCGACGCGAATGGCGATCCGCGGTATGGTAAATGCTCCCAGACCGTTGCCCGGGATTGAGTCACGGTGAAAATGCAGCAGCGTACTGCAGGAAGATGAAAAACGACCCTGCTGCTGGCCGCGCATCATGGTGCCGGCCAAGTGTGTGCCAATGGCCCTGTCGGAGCTGGTGGCATTGTCATCATCATAACGGACCCGGTCCTCGCCACTCTCAAAGGCATCGGCCACCAGACCGGAAATAAGCGACGTCAGGTAGTTCAGCGGCTTACGAATAATTCGGACATCGTTCTCGACATTGGATGTCGCCAGGACTGCCGCAGGGGCCAGCAGATCGGTCAGGTCCAGCCGGTCCAAGCCGCGGTTCTGAACCAGATAGCAGGCTTGCCCAACCAGATCCTGGGTCCGTCGAAAACCCAGCTTGGCGGTCAGGATCTTGATCTCGCGCGCCATGCCCCTAAAGAAGGTGGTCTCATAGATGACGCCGTTTTCCAGCACCCTGGGGACAAAGCGCTTGAGCCCACGCTGTTCGGCCTCTTCGACGGTCTCGATCTGGGTGGCAATGCCGACGTGGCAGGTGCCCAGGTGGCAACCGCGGCAGGCAGTGCAACCGATGATTACCATGGCCATGGTGCCGAAACCGACCCGGTTGGCGCCCAGCAACATCAGCTTGATCACGTCCCGTCCGGTGCGGGCGCCGCCATCGGCCCAAAGTTCGACCTTTTCCCGCATGCCGGCTTCGACCAATGCCCGGTGGGCCTCGCGAACCCCGATCTCGGCCGGCAGCCCGACAAATTTGATGGCATGTTTACGGGCTGCACCGGTACCGCCATCGTAGCCGCTGATGGTGATGATATCGGCGCCGGCCTTGGCGATCCCCAGGGCAATGGTGGCAATCCCGGCGACTGCCGGAACTTTGACCGAGATGCGGGCGTTCGGGTTGGCAGTGCGCAACTCTTCGATAATCTGGGCCAGATCCTCGATCGAATAGATGTCGTGATTGTTGGAGGGGGATATGAGCGACACCCCCGGTGTTGCATGGCGGGCGGCTGCGATTTTTTCCGTCACCTTGAAGCCCGGCAGGTGTCCTCCCTCACCAGGCTTGGCCCCCTGGCCGACCTTGATCTCAAGTATATCCACGGAGTTGAGAAATTCCATGGAGACCCCGAAGCGGCCCGAAGCGATCTGCTGGCCGCGGTTCCTGCGGTATGCCCCCAACATGTCGGCGATCTCGCCCCCCTCGCCGTTCATGCAGACAATATTAAGCCGCCGGGCCGCCTCGGCATAGATTCTGAATGGTGTCTCGCCCTGGGACCCGAAGCTCATGGCCGAAAACAGGATCGGCAGATCATGCTCACCAACCGTGGTGTCCACGTCCTCCGGATCAACGGTCAACTCTTCCTGATAACGCAGATCGATCAGATGCCGGATGGCCAAAGGATTGTCCGATTCAAGCTGCTGGATAAGCCGCGACAGATCGGCATAGGTCTCCTCCATCTTGGCCACCTGCCCCACCATCTTCCAGATACACGGATAAAGGCGGAACTGCACCGGCACCGGCTGCTTCTCCCTGCTTCGTGCCACGGCCCGACGGCTCCTGTTTTCCGCCTCCAGGCGCTCCAAGGTAAGGCCACCCTTGCCCGAGCCGCAAAAATTGGGAGTTTCGAAGATTGCAGCCAGGTGGCTGCACAGGCCGATCGAAGCAAAATACTTGCCGTAGCCGCCGATCTCATGGGTTCCCATGGTGGAGATCACCTTTTCCAAGCCTTTGCCCAGTACAGACAGGAGGTTGCGTACACCGTTCTCGTACTCCCCGGCCTGTTCCCACATCAGGTAGGGACAAAGGATATCGGCACCCATGCCAAGGGCAAAGATCAAGTCGTGCAGATTACGGAGCGCTCCGGAGCGGACAACTATGGCAACCTTGCGACGCAGGCTCTCGCCGCTGTCAACGACTTGCTCCTTGAGTGCTTTATGGAGTACTGCCACAACCAGGAAAGGATCGAGAAAATCATGATGGGCTGAAAAAGCGGCGAAATCATCCAGCAGCAGCAGGCGCACCCCACGACGAACAGCGGCCAGAGCTTCGTCTGTCAGCCGGGTCAGTGCCTGCCGAAGCGATTCGTCCCGTTCCAGGGAGCAGGAGAGAACACGGCTCCGCCCCCTCCCGGAATGGGTCAGCAAGGCCTCCAGGGTGCAGGTGCCGAATTCTCCGGCAAGACCGCTTTCGCCGGATGTGTTCCTGCCGCCGAGAAGCAGCGGAACCGCCAGCTCCAGCGCTGGTTGGGGAGCACCGCGCAAAGTGGGTCGCGGGCCTACATAGACCCGCGTGGAGAAGTGTTCCGACTCACGTTCCTGATCGATGGCCGGGTTGGTAACAACCGCCACCTGCTCCTTGAAATAGTCCGAAAGATTCTGGCGGGACAGCGACAGTGGGGCCAAAGGGCCGTCGTAGCCAAGTGAGGCTATGGGGTCCTGGCCGTTTTGGGCCATCTCCCGCAGGTTCTGCACGTCAGTAGACTTCCACGCCAGGGCCGAAAGCAGGTTATCCCGCACCAGCTTGGCATTTTTGCCCCATGCCGCCACAGGGGCATGGGCGGGTGCATCCGTGATCTCCGCGACCCGGGTAAGAGATTTGGCCTGAAGCGACAAGTTGGTCCTGCGGCGAAACAGGGCGAGCACCTCGCGCCTCAACTCATGGTGCTGCAAAAGTTGCGGTTCCTTTCCGGCCGTCAGACGCACGCCCAGCTTCTCGCCAGGCGCCAGCGGCTTGGGATCGCTCAATATCTCCTCATGGGGAACAACCCCAAGCTCGGAAGAGGCAAAAAGTTCCTTATCGGTCTCGCCGACCCAAAGGGGCCGCAGTCCCATGGCGTCCACGCTGAAGACACAGCAATCACCGCGCCGGGCAATGATGGCGGCCGGACCTTGGGCACTGGCTGTCAAGAAACGGCGAAACCATTCGTACATGGCCTGCTGTTCGGGCTCCATGCGATCCATGGCGCTGAAAATGGGAGGAAAGACCAGTTCCATCGCCTCAAACAGGGACAGGCCGAAACGGCAGATCAGCCCTTCCAACGTTCGATTCAGATCCTGGGAGTCGCTCCCGCCGAAGGGGAGAGTCAGGCCGAGCATGCGAGCCTCTTCCCTCAGGCGGGCGATGGTGTTGATCTCGCCGTTGTGGCCCAAAAGCGAAAACGGCTGGGCACGCAAAACCGTCGGCAGGGTATTGGTTGAATAACGGCTATGCCCGATTGTGACGCCGGATTGAAACTCGCGCCTTTTTAGTTCCGGATAGTAGCGCGGCAGGATTTCCGGTGCGCCATGCACCTTGTAAACCACGGTATCGGTAGCCAGCGAGGCGATATGTACCGGAAACTCCTTTTCCAGTTCCATATTAAGGTTGAATAAACGGCAGGTTGCCTGGGCCGGGTCAAGACAACGCAGTGCCAGTTGCCAGAAAAACGGCTCGCCTGCCCTGGCACGGCCTGCCAGCACCTCGCTGCGCACCGGCGCGGGACGCTCCACCAGCACATCCATCCCTGCCTCGCGGCAACGCCTGAGCATGGCGTCCTTCAGATCATGGTGACTGGCGAGGTCATTGGGCTCTATCAGGATATGGCCGACCGCAAAAGCCGGGTCATTGGCCAATTCCGGCCCATGGCCGGCACAACCCAGGATCTCGGCCCACAACAGCCGGGGGATATCTGTCAGGATACCGCAGCCGTCACCCTCGCCGTTGATCTCCCCGGCCCGGTGCCCCATCTTGATGAGCGCCTCGATGGTACGCTGCACATTGCCGTGCGAAGGGCGGCCGGATTTGTTGACATGGCAGATGATCGCGCAGGCGTCCCGCTCCCGGGGGACAAGTCCGGATGGATCCGGATCGGTTTGTAGCATGATATGACTCCCGTTGATGGTTGATAAAGTTACTTGGCGCATAGTAAAAACCATATGATGTTTTATAACAGAGGCGGGAGTGGGAGGCAAGGGAGGGAACAAACTGGGGCGGCGGCATGACCGCCAAACCATGATATCCATCCAAGTTATGGAGCCGTTAGCAAGGCTCGCCTTGACAATGCCGCTACATGGAATAAGTTATATCTAGCTTGTCAGTTCATCCATAACAGCAACAGGTTGTGCACATACGCCCTTCATCCCGGGAGCAAAGCCGGTCAGCTGGAGAACATCGTCTATGACTAAAAGCAACATCATCTTTTTCGGCTCTCTGGCAGCAACCCTGACCGTTGGATATATCGACTACCTGACCGGAGCCCACATCTCGATGATGCTGCTCTATGCCGTGCCGATTCTGTCAGC
The DNA here is from genome assembly GCA_003574895.1 of Geobacter sp. Lineage (GTDB taxonomy): Bacteria > Desulfobacterota > Desulfuromonadia > Geobacterales > Pseudopelobacteraceae > JACPFJ01. The sequence continues at coordinate 221,652 of PJFB01000001.1, read as the reverse complement.
TGCGTGGTATTGCGGAAAATTTGAAGGGGTTGCCGTTGCCGCAAGCGCCGCAATCTGTTGGTTTAGCGTCAATTTCCTATTGCATCATGGCCCCGCAGACGAGGCGGCCATGTCCTGGAACGCCTTTTCCCACTTCGCCATCTTTTCACTTTTGGCATACACGGTTTCCCTGCAAGTTGCTTTAAAAAGAGTGATTGTGCGCGAGCAGCAAAATGCGCGGAGAGACCCCCTGACCGGCCTGCTCAACAAATGGGCCTTCAGGGAACAGGTCGAGAGTGAACTGGCACGGGCGCGCCGTTATGGTCACCCTTACTCGTTGGCGTTTATCGACCTGGACAACTTCAAGGAGGTGAACGACACCCATGGCCATGCGCGGGGCGACCACCTGCTGCAAAATATCAGTGAGACGATCCAGCAGGCGATCCGCAGGACCGATTGCGCGGGACGTGTTGGCGGTGACGAATTCACCATAAGTTTTCCGGAGACCGGTCCCGAGCATATCCAACAGGTAATAGACAAGCTCCTGCTGGCGTTGGATATCATGACCAGCCAGTCGGGCTGGCAGGTGACCGCCAGCATAGGCGTGGTAACTTACTTAGATATCACTGACACTTATGATGCCATGCTTGGCAAGGCTGACCGGCTGATGTACACTGCCAAGAATAAAGGCAAGAATGGGGCCGAGTATCTGGTGATCAGCTCGGATGATCATGCAAAAAAATGAACAGAATCCGATAGGGAGAAAAGTGATGCAGATGATTATAAAGCGAATTTCAGGGATCATTCCGTTTCTGGCAATATTTGCCGCTCTTCTGGCCATTACCGGCTGCGCCCGTTACGCACGGCAGGTATCTATCGTCTATGAGCCGGTCGTATCTGCCAAGGGAGGTTCGGGTGATCTGTACATCGTGATCCCACCGGATCAACAGACCCAAAACGACAAGATCAAGTGGGTTATCGGCAAGGTAGAAAACGAGGATGGCGACAAAATCGACGAGGTGATGAGCCCCCACTCCGGCTACGAACTGGTCCAGGACGCCCTGGGTCAGGAACTCCGCAAGGCTGGGTTCGGCGTGATACCTACCTCTGCGCGGCCGGATGCGAAATCTAACGCCATTGACCTGATCAAGGTCAATCTTTCCCTGGATCAGGTTTCAAGCCTTACCGATATCAAGGCCACATGCCGCCTGGTCGTTTCTCTCGATGTAATTAAGAATGGCGCCTTGATCAAAAAGCTGCAGTACGATTCAACCTTCAACAAGACAGATATCCAGGATCGCAACCTTCTGGCTAGCGGCCTTCTCCGGGACACGCTCCAGGCCGCCATGCAGCGGGCGGTTCCGGATATCATCGCGGCGCTGACCCAGTAAATTCATCCTGTAATCTGCAGATGACTGACAACATTCCTCTGGCAGCTGACTCCTCCAGGAATCAGCGCTGCCAGAGGATATGGGCAGCTTCAAGAGGTACGGCCAAGCCCGGGCGATGGGCCAGCACACGGGCGACATAGTCATTGGCAGGCCTTCGGGCCGATACTTGGGCACGATACATGAAGCCGTTTTCAGCACCCACCAATGGCTGACTCTGCAACATCTCCTGACGCACCGGCGCACCACCGTCAATCCCATCGGCATAAAGTTCCACCCGGACGGCATCGGGCGAGATACCATCCAGATACAATTGTACTTCGAACAGATGCAGTTCCCCTTCGCCGCTGACCTTTACCTCCCCAAAACGCAATTTGCTCCAATGCAGATCCAGGGCGCGCTTCCACTCCACCACCCTGACACCTTCAACGCCATGATCGGCAACACGCTGGCGATATGCTGCGGCGGCCGGCAGGTAGTAATTTCCGGTATATTCACGCACCGTGCGATTGGCGGAATACTGGGGCGTCAAGCTTGACATGCTTGCCCGCATGCGTGCCACCCAGCCGACAGGAATGCCGTTCTGGTCGCGGTCATAAAACTCCGGGATCACCTCTTGCTCCAGCAGGTTGTAAAGCATGTCAGCTTCTGCTGCATCCCAGGCCGGATCATCGCCATGTTCACGGCCGTCCCCCAGAGCCCACCCCACCTCCGGCGAGTAGGCTTCCGCCCACCAACCATCAAGTTCGGACAGGTTGAGTCCGCCGTTGACCAGCACTTTCATGCCGCTTGTGCCGCTCGCCTCCCAGGGTCGGCGCGGTGTATTCAGCCAGACATCCACTCCCTGCACCAGGCGTTCCGTCAGCAACATGTCATAATCCGAAAGAAACACCACATGCTTTCGTGCCTCCGGGCGCCGGATAAAATGTGCCCATTGCCTGATCATGGCCTTGCCGGCCCCGTCCTCCGGATGGGCCTTGCCGGCAACGATGAGCTGCACCGGACGTTGCGGGTTGGTGAGAATACGCAGCAGACGTTCCGGGTCATGCAACAGCATGTTCGGTCTTTTGTAGCTGGTAAACCTGCGGGCAAACCCCAGTGTCAACACATTGGCATCGAAAAAATGCCGGGCCTGCTCAACCTCCTCCGGCGTGCCGCCGGAGGCTGCCAGTTGCCGGGCCAGACGTTCACGCATATAGTCAACCAAAGACTTGGTGGTGGCTGTGCGAAACTGCCAGAAGGCAGAGTCGGCCACACAGGTCATCAGCCTCTCCATATCCTGCGTTGCTCCCAGCCAGCGATCCCTGTTACAGGACTCTGACCAGAGCACATCGGCCTCGGCAGATTCCCAACTGGGCATATGGACACCATTGGTGACATGGCCCACCGGCACCTCTATTTCCGGCCAGCGTGGAAAAAGCGGTTGGAATATCTGCCTGCTCACCTCGCCGTGCAATCGGCTGACACCGTTGACCGCACCGCTCCCCCGTAAAGCCAGGAAGGCCATATTGAAGGGTTCCTCGGGGTTGTCCGGATTCAGGCGGCCCAGGGCGAGCAACTCCTTGAAGGATATCCCGAGCCTGCGGGCGTATCCCCCCAGATACTGCTCGATCAGGGCGGGGCTGAAGCGGTCGAAACCAGCTGCAACAGGCGTGTGGGTGGTGAAGATATTGCCGGCCCTGGTAATGGCCAAGGCAACTTCAAAAGGATGGCCGGTCTCCTCCATGAACCGCCGTACACGCTCCAGAACCGCAAAGGCGGCATGCCCTTCATTCAGGTGACAGACCTCCGGCTTGATGCCTAACGCATGCAGCAACCGCCAACCGCCGATGCCCAAGGTCAACTCCTGCTGCAGCCGCTGCTCGGGGCCACCTCCGTACAGTTCACTGGTGATACCTCGGTGTGCCGGAAAATTGGCCGGGTCGTTGCTGTCCAACAGATACAGCTTTACCCGGCCGACCCGGACCTGCCAGGCGCGGACCCAAAGCGAGTAGCCGGGCAGGTGCACCTCCAACCGGAGCCACTCTCCGTTGGGCCCGCGAACCGGCATGATCGGCAGCTGTCCCGGGTCGTTGTACGGGTACAGGGCCTGCTGCTCCCCATCCTTGTCTATCACCTGGCGGAAATAGCCTTGCTGGTAGAGAAGCCCGACGCCGATCACCGGCACCCCAAGATCGCTGGCGGTCTTGAGCTGGTCGCCGGCCACATTGCCGAGCCCTCCTGAATAGATGGGGAGCGCCTCGCTCAACATGAACTCCATACTGAAATAGGCAACGCAGGTCAGGGGAGATTGGGCATGATGCTGTTGGAACCATGTCGGCGCGCTTTCCTCGGAGCAGCAGACCTTGACCAGGGCATCAACCTTCCCGCGGAAATCGGGGTCACTCAAATATTGCTGCAACCGGTCCCTGGAAACTGTCTGCAGTACCACCCACGGGTTGTGCGTGAGCCCCCAGAGCACCGGGTCGAGTTGCCTCCAGACTTCATCGGCAGCATGATTCCACGACCAGCGCATGTCCATGGCAAGCTGCGCCAGCGCGTCGAACCCCTCGACCTCGATGGGCAGGAAAGTAAAACTCGGGCTGTGAAAACCTTTTTGTTCATCCATTGGTTTGCCTTTCTCAATTGCCGCAAATTCTGTCAAGTAACGTAAATCTGAAAACAGACCCAATTATAGCAGATGCCCTTCAGTCCGCATCTATATACGAACATTCCGATATGGTTGTGCCTTAAATGTAACGCGGGCGCAGCTCTTTCGATCAGGTTGCAAGTTGGCTAAAAGCGGATGCAGTAGGTAATGGTGACGTAGATGACGCCGGCGGGGTGTAGGCGAGTGACAAGTTACGGGTTGCGTATCATCTCAACCCTTCGGTCTCTTTCCTGAAGCTGGCGAATTCGGCTTCCAGGACAGATAACAACTCCGGCGCCCTGGAGAGGTCACCGGCAATGGCAATTTCGTCCAGAATGGTGGCGCTGGCATAGATGCGCGCTGCTGCGATATTGGCAGCGGCACCTTTTATGGAATGGGCCTGACGATGAACCTGGTCAGCATCGCCCGCGGCCAGGGCCTCATGGAGGTTTTCCAGGCTAGTTGTCACATTCCGGCAAAACATTTCCAGGAAACGAGGGAACAAATCCTGCTTGCCCCCCAAACGCAACAGCAGTTCTTCGCTGTTGAAGACGGGGATATCCGCCTCGACCGGTTGATCCGCAGGACTCAATGTTGCAGACTCCGCGCTTGAACCCTGGACCTGTTTCGGGGCGGTTGCCCCCAGGCTGTTAATTGCCGCGACAACCGCATCGGGCCTGACCGGTTTGGATATATACGTATCCATGCCGGCATCAAGACATTTCCGGCGATCCCCCTCTGCGGCGTAGGCCGTCATGGCCACAATGGGGATACGCCCTCCCCTTTGCCGTTCCAGGTCGCGGATGGCGCGGGTTGCCTGAAATCCGTCCATGACAGGCATCTGGATATCCATGAAGATCATGTCGAAGCAACCAGTGCGGAAGGCCTCCACAGCCCTGGCACCGTCTGCGGCAATGGTCACCCGATGTCCCTGCTTCTCCATGATTATACGCGCCAGCTCCTGATTGATCTCCACGTCGTCCACCAGGAGGATGTGGAGATCCTGCGGCCTGGGAACGCCAGGAGCAGCCTGTTCCAGGGCACCCTGCATGAGCAGCGGCGAATCGGCCGGAAGCGGTTCAAACGGGATATCCAGGGCAAAGGTGCTGCCGACCCCTTCCTGGCTCGCAACCGTGATGCTGCCACCCATGATTTCCGCCAAGCGGCGCGAGATGGCCAAACCAAGTCCGGTGCCGCCAAAGGAACGGGTTGTGGAGCTGTCGGCCTGGGTAAAGGGTTGAAAAACCTGGCAACAGACCTCTTCCGACATGCCGATGCCGGTATCCTTGACAACCAGCCGCATGCCCACTCTACCCGCCCCGCTGTCTGTCAGTTGCAATTGGACGCACACCTCTCCCTTTCGGGTGAACTTTACGGCATTGCCCACCAGGTTGATCAGGATCTGGCGGAACTTGCCGCCATCGCCTACCACAATGGCCGGGCACTCGGGCGCCACAGTCACGGAAAATGTGATCCGGTTCCGTCGAGCCTCCAGTTCCAGCGGGATAAGGGCGTCCTCCAGCAATTCTCGGGGATTGAAAGGATGGGGGTCCAGCTCCATGCGTCCGGCCTCTATCTTGGAAAAATCGAGGATGTCGTTGATGATCACCATCAGGTTGTCGCCGGAGATGGAGATATAGCGCAGATAGTTGCGCTGGTCGTTATCGAGCTTGGTATCCGCCAACAACGCCGACATGCCGATGATGCCGTTCAAAGGGGTGCGAATCTCATGGCTCATGGCAGCCAGAAAATCGCTCTTGGCCCTTGTGGCCGCCTCGGCCTGCAACCGGGCCGCCTCCAGCTCTCCGGTACGGTCCCTGACCTTGAGCTCCAGGTTTTGCATGTGATCGCGAAGCATGTCGTAAAGGGTGGCGTTCTCCAGAGCATAGGCGGTATAGGTCAGGATGGTGGATAAGGCATTGAGGGTGGCAACCTCGACATTGCCGTGGGTTTTGGGGAGAACGGCGGCAAACATCCCCCTGATGCGTGAATGGGTTGCCAGGGTATGCAGGGTCAGGGCCCTTGTGCCGTCATTGGTGGAGGTGATCACGGCATGGTTCTGATTGATGGCCCAGGCAAAGGTGCCGTCCATGATCCTGGCGTCGATCTCTCCCTGGATGTCGGCCGAAGCAACCTCTGGTTCGCAAATGGCCAGATCGAAGCATCCATCGTCGTCAACGGCGAGAAAGGCCATGGAACTGTACGGTATCAGCCTCTTGATCTGGGTAAATGCCGACAGGACGATCTGGCTGCTGTTGCTCTCCCGCGAAACGCTGGACTGAAAATCTCCGCAAGCAGCCAGGATGTCAAGGATCGTGACATAATTCAGGTTGGTTTCTTCCAGAAAACGGACCCGTTCCTGAAGCCGACTCAACTTTTGTTCGAGGCTGGCCTTAGTCACCGGCATCTTTTGCCTCCAGAATCTTTACGGTTTCCGCAAACTGCTGATCGATCTGCTTGACCAGCGACGGAAGGATATGCGGGGTCATGGTCAACCGCTCCCAAGCCTGATGATCAAGTTGCGGCACCAGCACCTCGCCGCTGCTGCCGAATTCCAGGGCATGGGCAATCAAGTCCGCCAGGTGGAGAATGGCTGTTTCTCGCGGATACTGCCCGGCCCTGGAACAGCAGTGGTGGCACTCCACCGGTTCAGCCACCCGGGCCGGGATCTTCCAGGCGCGTAGCAAGCGGCCTCCGACCTCGCCATGGTCGAAACCGAAGCGCTCCCGTTCCACATCATGCAGCAGCCTGCCTTCCGAGCGGCACACCTCGATCATCTCCCGGCTCGGACCAGGGGCGTTGATGAACATGACCAGGCGGCCGATATCGTGCAGGATTCCGGACACGAAAAAACGCTCCAGGTTAGTTTCCCGCTGGCTGGTGGCCAGAATGCGCGCGGTAAGGCCGCAAGCGATACTGTGCTTCCAGAAAAGCTCCATGGTTATCAGGTCTTCGGGGATGCCCTTGAACAGGCCAACAACGGACACAGCCAGAGCCAGGTCGCGGACCTGCTGGACACCGATGATGGTGACCGCCTGGGTGATGGTGTCGATCCTGGAGAAATAGCCGAAGAGGGGACTGTTGGCCAGCTTGAGGATGCGCGCGGTCAGCCCTTGGTCCTCGGAGATGAGTTTGGCAATGTCGGAGATGGAACTGCGGGGGTGATTGATGGCCTCGTCCAGCCGCTCATAGAAAAGCGGCAGCGAAGGCACTGCCGAGACGCCGTTGAGCAGGGAATCGATAGTCAGCGTGCCTGTTGAATCAGGAGGCATGACCCAGCCTCCTCTGTACGCAGAGACGCATGAGCTCCCTGATGGCGGGATGTTCAGGATCGTTATGGACGAACAGGGCGGCAATGGCACTTTCTGCCTCGGCCAGCCGTTGGGGATCGATATCGTCGCCGGAAAAGGGCTGATCAGCCACACCGGGATCGTCGCCGGCGATGTCCGCCTCGATCACCCCCCAGGTACGGAAGATTTTGAGATGTTTTTCCGTCAGCTCGTTGCCGGCCGGCAGAAGCAGCCTGCCGCTACGGTCGCACACATTGCTCCTGAGCGTCATGCCCGGCGCCAGATTGTCTATGGTGACGATAGCCACGCAAACCTCCGCAGGATGTAACCTGGGCCTTCACCGTATCCGATTGGCAACCCGAGTGCTGCAACAGACTGACAGCTGTGAACCTCTTCTCGGCCAATCAGCATAGCACCCCGGACAAGGTCCGGTCAAAGCAATTTTTCAAAAATCCTGAACAAAGAAAGGGGTTTACCAACATCATCATTAACCGATTCACATCAGGCGCAAGGCTTGCCAATACCAAAAAACCGGCCAAGCCTTCCATAAAATTATCGCCGGCAACTCAGGATGATTCTAACAGGTTTGCCAGCTCCCACAAGGCACCCATTCCTTTAAGATGAATGCAAATCACACGGCAATAACCACCCTTCTGATTTCCTGATGAACACTAATCTGCCGCTATTGTCATTCCGGCAAGCTTTAAGCCGGAATCCAGATGTTAAACTGATTGAAAAACATGGATCCCCGATAGAACCATTCGGGGATGACACCTTATTGCGGCAGATCAGTACCAATCAGGTCTTATTATAACCGCTCCCTATCCCGGGCTGCTCCCCGTCTCGGGCCACAGCGTATCCTTGAGGCCGGATTTGCGGTCTATCCTCCTTGACACCGCTCCGACGAATACCGCCTCGTCACCCCAGATTTCCACCTCATTCTTTGCCCGCGTGATGCCGGTGTAGATCAGCTCTCGGGTCAAGGCCCCGGAATCGCGGTCCGGCAGGAGCATCAGGACTTGGTCGAACTCCGACCCCTGACTTTTGTGGACCGTCATGGCAAATACGGTTTCGTGCGTGGGCAGGCGCACCGGCGACACCTTCCGGATGGCCCCGTCGGGAGCGGAAAACCAGACGCGGGGCTCGTTGTTGTTCTCTTTATCCGGCAGGACAATCCCGATGTCGCCATTAAAGAGTTTCATTTGGTAATCGTTTACGGTAACCATCACCGGTCTCCCCGCGTACCAGCGGTTATGGCGCTCGACCAGCCCCTTTTCGGCCAGGATTTCCTCCACAAGTCCGTTTATTCCAGCCACTCCGTATGCTCCCTGTCGCAGCGCACAGAGAATCCTGAACCTGTCGAAGCGTTCCAGGGCCTCTGACGGCGAACTTGCAGCGAGATAGGCGCCGTAACCGTTGACGATCCTTTCCGCCAAGGCCTTTTTGAGCCGGTCCGGCAGGGGGATATCATGCCATGAGCACCCGCCGCTGTCCCGTCTGAGCAGCACCAGGGCGTTTGCCCCCTCGCCGGCATTTACTGCCCCGGCAACAGCACCGATGCCGCTATCGGCACCAAAGCGGTAGTTCTTCTTCAGGATCACCAGAGAGTCGGCCAGGGGGCAGGCGGCATCGGAGGAAAGCCACCCATGGACTTTCTCGCCCGCAACCCTTTGGACAAATGCCGCAAATCCGGCAGAAAATGGCTCCGAGCGCCCGCCACCGCAGATGTCGCCAAGCGCGGCCCCCGCCTCGACCGAGGCAAGCTGGTCCCGGTCTCCGAGGAGGACCAACCGGGCATCATCCCTGAGCGCCACAGCCAGTTTGGCCATCAGGGGAAGCGCCACCATGGACGCCTCATCGACAATGACCACGTCGTGGGGCAACAGGTTATCGCCGGAATGCCGAAAGCGCACCGAACCTGCACGAACGCCGAGAAGGCGATGGATGGTCGTGACTTCATCGGGAATGAGCGCTTTGACGTCCGGGGCGCAATCCAGTTTTTCCTTCATCAGCCGGATCGATTCCTTCAGCCGCGCAGCCGCCTTTCCTGTGGGCGCGGCCAGGGCAATGCGCAGGGCCTTCCCCCTGGCCTGTTCCAGCAGCAGGGCAATAATCTTTACCACCGTGGAGGTCTTGCCGGTTCCGGGTCCACCGGAAATAACGCAGAACCGTTTCTGCACCGCCGCCATTGCGGCGATCTTCTGCCAGTCGCCCCCCTCCCCTGCGCTGCCTGGAAAGAGCCGTTCCACCCCCTCGCCAAGGAGTGATTCATCGAGATCATTGACAAAAAGCCCGGATTTTTCCAGGATGACCCGCGCCAGGTCGTGCTCGTATCGCCAGTAACGGTAAAGGTAGAGCCGGCCAGCGCCATCGAGGACCAGGGGCCGGAATTGGCCGGGGGCGCCGACAACCGCCGCACCTGCCAGTTGTTCCTGCAGCTCTCCTGTTGCCGGGAGCTGCTGCCTGGTCCCATCAACCAGGACATCGCCCTCGGCAATATCGGCCAGGTTCAGGCAGATATTGCCGCAGCCCACGGCATTGCTTGCCAGGGCAACGACAAGCTCCAGCCAGGGTGGGCCACCTTTGGCCTCACGCTGGATAAAGGCGGAAAAGTGACGGTCAATGGCGCTGGGTTCAAAAGGGATCATCACGGCTCTATCCTCCGGTCCGGATCAGACATTCCGTCAATTCGTCGATCATTGCCGCCGGCGGGGTATCCCGGAATATGCCGAATTCTTCGCCCCGTTTCCGGCTCACTCCGCGGAGAAACATGTAGAGCACTCCGCCGAAGTGGGTTGTGTAATCATAGCCACGGACCCGCAGGGAGAGGTATCTGTTGAGGGCCACGGTATAGAGAAGATACTGGAGGGGGTAAAGCTTCTGCACCATCGCCTCCTTGAGCGCCGCCCTGCCGTAGTCCTCAATCCGGTTGCCCAGGTGGTTCGACTTCCAGTCCACCAGGTAGAATCTGCCGTTGTGCTCAAAGACCATATCCATGAAGCCTCTGACCATCCCCTCGGCCGGCCTGAACCGCAACGCCCGCCCAATGGCCTGAAGATCCACTGTTGCATGGTGGCCGCTCCACCCGTCCAGGCAGTCCCGCAGAATGGCCGAAGTAACGAACCGGAGTGGAAAGAAGAATTCCAGCTCCGCAAGCCATCTCCCCGGTCCCAGCCCTGACAGGGCAAAAGAGCCTTCCGGCGTAGCCAGCCGGGTGGTCATGACGTTGTCGATCATGGTGCGAATGCACGGCAACCACACATCGTCAAAACCGTGCTTTTTGAGTAAATCGACAACCAAGGCATTGTTTTTGTCTGAGGCAAGCTCGGCATAATCATATTTTTCGAAGATCTCGTGGAGAAAGATCCCGGCATGGGCGCCCCGCGGGAAGTTGAAAAAGCTCAGCCCCAGGGGCTCCTGGTCGGCCAGGACAGGCGCCTCCCCATTGCCGCCGGACTCATCCCGGTCCGGCAGTTCGCCAGAAGCGACATCATGGGCCGCAAAGGAGGTGAAACTCGAAACCCGCCAGTTGCGGTCGATGGTGCCGGAGAATTGCCGGCACACGGGTCGTGTCCCATCATGGCGGAGCGGCGCATAAGGAGGCGTCCCCTCCGGATCGGGCAAAGGAGAGACGGCAATGGCACCCTGCCCCTCCGCTGCTAGCCCCTCCAGCTGTTCCACCACGGCAGCTGCCGATAAATTTTTTACCTCCCGGGCCAAGCTGCCGACCGGATCGCCGGAAGCGCGGGTCGTGGCCGAGGCATGGAACAGGTAGGCCAAGGATGAAGTCTCGGGCCTGTTTCGGCCGGTGCGATCGACAATCTTTCCGGCCACCAGGTAACATCGGAACTTTGCCCTGGTAAGCGCCACATAGAGCAGCCGCAGGTTTTCGGCCAGCGCCTCTTTCCGGGCAATTATCTTGTGACCATCCATATCGGGGGAACCGAAATCCTTCACCAAGTCGAAGCCCTCATGGAAGGTGAGCACCCCGTCATCGGTCATGGTCCCGCCCCAGAGGAAAGGACAGAAAACTATCGGATATTCCAGCCCCTTACTGACATGGATCGTCAGGATCTTCACCGCCTTTTCATCGGTTTCCAGGCGGATCTGGTACTCATCGGCCCTGTCTTCACCGCTGATCCGCTCGCCGAACCAGGTTGCCAGCCCCTCGGTCCCCAATCTCCTCCCATGGCATGCGGCATGAAGGATCTCGAAGCAGTGCAGCAGATTGGTGAGACAACGCTCACCGTCGGGCCGCCGGAGCAGCCGTCCCCGCACACCTTCCATGGAAAGGAAGGCCTGGACCATGACCATGAAACCCTTCTCTTGCCATGCCTGGTGATAGTCACGGAATTTACCCAGCCATTCTTCCCAGAGCTGTTCGTTTTCTTGCAAGTGGGCGATGTCGTCTCCGGTAAGTCCAAGGATGCCGGTCACCAGGGCGGCCCGGATCTTCGGCTCGCTCCCCGGATCGGCCAGGGCCCCAAGTAGCGTGCAGACCTCGCGGGCCTCGTCGGTGGTGAAGATGCTCCTGTCGCTCCGCATCACGCTGGGGATGCCGAGGCGTTGCAAGGCATCCTGGATATAACCGGCCTGCCTGTGGCTGCGGACTATTACCGCGATATCCTCTGGCAGCACGTGGCGGCCATGGATCAGCGCCAGGCCCTGTTGGCCATCGTGGAGCAGCCGGGCGATTTCGGCGGCAACCGAGCCGGGAACGACCGCGTTGGCCAGACCAACTGTGCTGTCCTTGCCTTCTGCGTCTGCCGGCACGTACCATACCTGCAGCGGGGCGTTGTCCCCATGGGCCAGGGCCAATGGTTCGCCCGCTTCCTCCCGACCGGATTTCACGGGCAGGCTGCCGATGCTGTCGAACACGAATGGTTTGCGGTCATTCCTGAACAGAGTGTTGAAGGCATCAAGGAGACGGGGTGTGGAGCGCCAGTTGCCGGTGAGGGTGAACCTTTGGCCATCGCCCACATCGGCCGCGGCCTCCAGGTAGGCAAAGATGTCAGCGCCCCGGAAACTGTAGATGGCCTGCTTCGGGTCGCCGATCAGGAAGAGCGGCGCACCCGGGTCGGAATAGATCTTGCGGAAGATGTCGTACTGGACCGGGTCCGTATCCTGAAACTCGTCGATGAGGGCGGCCCGGTACTTCTGCCCCAGGGTCGCGGCCAATGCTCCGCCCCTTGGCCCGTAAAGCGCGTCATGGAGGTTGGTCAAAAGGTCGTCGAAGAAACGGATATTGCGCTCCCGTTTCCGCGCCGGCAACCGCTCCCTGGCAAAGGCGATGAGTTCGGACCGCAGGGCCAGGAAGCGCTGCTCCACATGGTGCCGTAACACCTCGCATTGGTCGAAAAACGGGTGTGCCAGAGGGGCACCGGTGGGCTTTTTCGCGGCCAGGATGCCGGAACGGCACAACTTGTCGAAACCGATGAAGAGGTCATAGGGGTTGTCGCCGGCAACAAAGGCATCCATGGATTCGAAAAGCAGCGGCAGGACATCGAGGTGGAAAACATCCTTGGATCTTGACAGCCCTTTGTCGGTCCTGAGCAGGGTCATGATCTCGGCCTTGTGCTCCTGCCACATCTGCCGCACCGTGGCAAAGGCCTGCCGGCACTCGTTCTCCAGAGCCGGAAGCCGGGGCAGGTCCATATCAGGGAGGATGCGCACCTTGGGGTTGCCGAGCATCCCCTTGAGAAAGTCGACGAAATATTCTGGCGTCAGCTTGTGGCGCAGGGCATAGCCCAGCAGCGGGGCAGAGCCGGCGAAGAAATGGCGCCGCCAGAAATCGTCCACCACCTCCTGGAGCAGATCGGCCTGGTCGGCGACCAGCTCGGTATCATAAAGGGAACCGCTCTCAAAGGCATTATCCTGCAATGCCCGCAGGCAGAAGCCGTGAATGGTGAAGATCGAGGCCAGGTCAAAGGATTTCAGCGCCAGGTCGAGCCGGTCCCGTGCCGCTCCGCTTCCCGGCCCCTTACCGTTTGCATTGGCTTGGAGCCCCTGGAGGAAAGCGTCCTTGGTCCCGACGCCGTCAAAGACTTCCAGGGCCTCGCGGATACGGCTGCGGATGCGGTCGCGCAACTCCTCGGTGGCAGCCTCGGTATAAGTAACCACCAGGATCTGCTCGGGCTGGAGATTCTGTTCGATGACCAGGCGCAGGTAGAGACAGGCTATGGCATAGGTTTTCCCCGTACCGGCGCTCGCCTCGATCAGATTCCTGCCACCCAGTCTCACATGCAGATGATCCAGTTCGTTCATACCGCTCCCTTTGATCTGCGATCAATCATGGGGCAGAGCAGTTCCAGGGCCAGCGGCCCGAACTCCCCGGAAAGCGGATCTTCCTCCCGGCCGAAGCAGAGCCGGAAACAGGGGTCCTCCCCCTCGCCCGTGTACTTGTGGGCGCTTTCCCATTTTTTGCGGGCCTTTTCCACATCTCCGCCGGACAGTGCATATTCCAGGGAGGTTGCAGGAAAGAACCTGAGGGGCATCATCAGTCCCTGCCAGTAGCGGGCCAGGATGGAGTCAAGAAGGTCAACGGCGTTGTCTACCGGGCCAAAGGTTACGGTCGCATCCTTCATGATCAGGCGGCTCTCCCTGGGGAGGCCCTTTGGGGCAAAGGCGTTGAGCAGCAGGTGTTCGATCCAGGCCCGGATCTCGTCCTTCGCCTTCAGCTTTGCGCAGCGATAGGCGATCTTGCGCTCCGGCCACAGACCATCCAATGTGCCGGAAATCCTGAAACCGCCCAAAGCCACGTCCAAGTGCCAGGGCTCCAGCGGTGTGATGCCGGCGGTCTCCGCCGCTATCCTGGCAACGAGTTGATCGGTTTCCTTCACAGCGGCCGCAAAGACCATCTCCCCCTGCCGGGCAGGCGGCAGAATCCCGCGACAACGGGCAATGGCCAGAAATTCCCCTGCGTCTTCGCCACGCAGGCGTCTTTCCAGCAGATCCTGATTCAGGTTGTAAGCGTCGAGACCGGCGACCGCAAAGGGTTCACGTCCCTCAAGTGGAGTAGAAACCTCATCAAACCTGATCTGAAGCCTGTTCTCCAACAAAAAACCTGCCGGGTTGGTGAAAAAACGGAGCAGTTGGGCGAGGGAGATTTCTCTCATCTCCTGGGGTGGATCTTTCATGGGGACAGCCATGAACGCGGTCTGCTGTCCGGTACTGTCGGCGGCCTCGATCAGGGCCGCGCAGTTCTCGCTCGAATAACTGAACAGCCGCGGCGAGCCGTCGAAATAGCCTCTGCTGAACGCCTGGAGGCGGTGCCTGGTTACCAGCATTTCCGCTGTGTCCATACCATCGGAATAGTAACCGCGGCCGATGGCGTCCAGGAATTCGCTGACCAGGACCGAGGGCGGAATCGTGCTGTTGTCCCTGATACTCTGGCCGATATAGCTGATATAGAGGTACTGCCGGGCCGACAGGATGCATTCGAGAAACAGGTAGCGGTCTTCGTCGCGTAGCGACCGGTCGCCGGGCCGTGGGTTGCCGGCCATCAGGTCGAAGCCGGGCGGGCGGCTCTGCCTGGGAAACACGTTGTCGTTCATCCCCACCAGGGCGACCACCCGGAACGGGATGCTGCGCATGGGAAGCATGGCGCAGAACGTCACTCCCCCCGTCAGGAAGCCATGCCCCTTTTCCTCCTCGCCGAGACGGGACAAAAACCACGACCTGACCAGCGGGAGTTCGATTTTCTCCGTAAATTCCGCCTTCCCGCCCAATTCTTCGATGGCGTCCACCACACCGGCAACCGTTGCCAACTCAAAGGCCGAATCGTCATCCGCGGCGATAAAGTCGGCCAGCAAGGCACGCAGTGCCTCGCGCCATTCACCCAGCGTCCGTTTGGCGGCCAGGTCCCTGGCCAGCCTGACAATCCTTTGCATGAAATCGACAAACTTGCCGAGTGTCTGTGTGCTGTCACCCTCCATCTCGTCAAACGGGAGCATGCCGTCGAACAGCTGTTCACCCTCCTCGGGCATGGCATAGCCCAGCAGGAGACGGTCAAGGCCGGCAAACCAGGAGTTCTCCCCATAGGCCGGGAGTCCGAAACCGGCCCGGTGCTCCTCGTCGATTCCCCAGCGGGTGCGCGTTTCCACGATCCAGCCACGGATGGTTTCCAGTTCCCGCCCATCCAGGCCGAAACGCCGGCGCACCGGCAACGACTCCAGGATGTCGAACACGCTGGCAACGGTAAGACGGCTCCCCGGTAGTCCCAGCAGCTTCAGGATCACACCGGCAACCTGCCCTTCGCTGGCAAGGGTACGGTCGGCAATGGAGTAGGGAATTTTCCTGTCCTGGTCCCGACAACCCTCGAATACCATGGATATATACGGCGCGTATGTCTCGATATCCGGCGTCATCACCACGATATCCCGAGGGGTGAGTCCTTCTTCCCGTTCCAGCAGGGCAAGAAGATTGTCGTGGAGGATTTCCATCTCCCGCATGGGGCTGTGGCAGGAATGGACCTGCACTGACCGGTCGGCAGCGGTGATCGGCCTTTTTCCCTCATTACCTTCAGCGCCCCTCAGGTTAAGGATGTCTGACTGGATGGCGGTCAGCAGCAGACCTTCGCCAGGGTCGGCATACAGGTCATGATCGTCTGCCGTGACATGGATACTGTCCATGACCATGTTGGAAAAATCCCGGGCCAGTTTCCCGAGGGAAGCCAGAAGCGGATTGCCCTCCACCAGGTAATCACGCTCCACTTGGCTCCGGCGAGCTATTTCCCTGGTGGAGACGATGTCGCCCCAGTATTCGCGGCAAGGGCTGAGGAGGAAAAGCGTTACCTGGGCGTCCCTGGCCACTGTCGCAAGGATGTCCATGTGATACCGGGGAAGATAGGATATGCCGAAGACCGTAATCCGTTCGGGCAGCTCCTTTTCCCCTGGCTGCCGCCCCGCCAGCAGATGGATGAACTCCTGTTTGAGCCGGGCGCGATGCTGCCCGGTGCCGCTGGAGGCCAGGTCCCGCCAGAGGATTTCCTGCCATTCGCCACCCACCCCCTCTTCCCATTCAAGGAGCATTTCGGGCCGATACAGAGTGTACTGGTCAAAGGTATCGGCGATCTTTCCAGCCAGCTGAAACCGTTTGAGTCCGTCATTGTCCCCTTCAAGGTAGTGACGCAGTGGGGCAAATTCCTGCCGCTCCAGGTACTTCGGAAGTAGCCCCATGATCTTCCAGGTCATGACCCCGGAAGAATAGTAAGATGCGTCCGGAACGTCCGGGAGCATCCGACAGAAAAGCTGCCATACCATCTTGTTCGGAAAGGGATATATGCAATTGGCCCAGATGCCGAGCCGTCCGGCCAATTCCATGGCCAGCCAGCGCTGCATCCCCTTGCTCTGCACGACAATCAGCTCCGGGGTGAACGGCGAGGCGAGCGGCTCGGCAAGAACGAGCGCAAGTGCGCTGACAAGATTTTCCATCCGGTTACTGGTGTAGATCTGAAGGGACATAACCGATTCCTTTTACAGGTTTCCACGGAGGATGCAACGATTACATGACAGCTATAACATAATTCAGCAGGAGTTTTCACCAAAGAGGTATGTGTAATCCGGTCACTTGTCTGTAAAGAAAATAAAAAATAGTTGCCATATGCAAACAAACAGTTGGCTGCGGACTCATGTTGTGGCAATAAAGAAAATTAAATTTGTTTATCGCGAATGTCAGGGATTCAGAATTTAATGCGCACTTTTTTAATGGGGGAACATGCCGTGGGCTTGTTAAGGCTTGTGGTACTTATTTGGGTACTGTCGTTAATGACGGTTATGCCGACATTCGCCGGATCACTTGACGACTACTACCTGGCCGCGTTTGGCGAGCAGTCCGCCGGCGCTTCGGGAAAGACCACCTCGTTGCAGACCGAAACGGCTGCACTGCCGGCCCAGTGCGGCACACCTCTCAAGCATGGCCTGCAGCGGGATTGGAGCTTGCTGCTGCCAACGACCCAGAAGGTGCTGGCCAAACAGTTGGCGTTGCCAACGCTGTCCGGAACCGAATTCACCTTCATCTCAGCCAATGGCCATTTCAAGATTCATTACACGAATTCCGGCAGCGACGCCCCGCCACTGCTGGACAATGACGCCAATGGCACCCCGGACTGGGTCGAGACGGTGGCCGCCACCATGGAATATAACTTTGCGGCCTACACCGCGCTCGGTTATCGGGCCGCACCCACAATCAACGGCGCCCCGTACGATGTCTATCTGCGCAACCTGGCGGCGCAGGGTATCTACGGCATGACCACCTCTTCCCAACCTGCCCCCTCGCCTGGATTCGCCAATGCCTATGCCAGCTATATCGAGATCGACAAGGACTTTCTGAACTCCATCTACTATCCGTATTTACCCTTGCAGAGCCTGCAGGTGACAACGGCCCATGAGTACCAGCACGCCATCCAATACGGCTACAATTTCTACTTCGACATCTGGTATGCCGAGGCAACGGCTACCTGGTTCGAGGACGAACTCTACGATGACGTCAACCAGCTTTATAACTACCTGCCCGGCTGGCTTTACCACAGCACCCTTAGCCTGGATACAGCCGTAGACTATAACGCCACCACCATCGGTGCGGGCTATGGACGCTGGATCTTCAACCGTTTCCTGGCCGAACAGCACGGCGCCCCTTTTGTCCGCACCGCCTGGGAAACACTGGCCACGCTGGATTCCGCCAGCGGACAGGATATCCCCATGGCGCCTTTACTGGAGCAGTTGCTGTCCGCCTCGCCCTTCAACACCACCCTGGGAGCCGACTTCCTCGCCCTTGCCAAACGGTTTTATACACGTGACTGGACCAGCCATGGGGCAGATATATCCAAAATTCACCTAGCAGTCCCTGTTGCCACCTACACCAGCTACCCGGTCAGCACCAGCAGTGTGCCGGCACCTGCTGTCACCTTGCCCCATTATTCGTTCGCCTATTACAAATTCACCCCGGTCGCAACCGACTATGACTTGAGTATTGCCGTAAACAAGAGCAACGGCATCTCCGCAACGGTATTCAGGAAATCCAATGGCATAATCAACGAGATACCGGCAAATCCCGATGGGGCAACATTCACGGTGACTGGCTTCGGGAGCCTTAATCCCGCCAGCGACGAAATCGTGCTGCTCCTGGTAAATACAACTGCCACGGACGGCCTTGGCGCAAATTTCAACGCCAATCTGTTTTCCTTAGTGGTCGCTGGCAGCTGCGGTCCTGCCAATGGCACCACCATCAACACCATCCCCACCAGCGGACTCTGCACTGCCGGTACACCTTCCGAAGTGAGCGGCACCGGCCCCTGGCAGTGGTCCTGCCTCGGGATTAATGGCGGCACCACGGACTCCTGTTCGGCAAGCATTCAAAGCTATGCGCTGTCAATAACCATTGATGGCACCGGAGAGGGCGCTATTACCAGCGATCCGGCCGCTATCACCTGCACCTCGGGTTTATGCCAGGCTTCATTCAATTACGGCACCACGGTTAACCTGTTGCAGGTGCCCAATGCCGTATCCACGTTCACCGCATGGAGCGGCGCCTGCACCGGCTCCGGTAGTTGCACCATCACCGTGGATGGGCCCAAATCTGCTACCGCAACGTTCACTCGCGCCCCCAATGCCAAAATCGGTTCGATTGGATACGGCACCTTGGGGGCTGCCTACGCTGCCGCGGCAACCGGCAACACCATACTAGCCCTTGATACCGAGTTGGCGGAAAACCTGACGTTGAACCTGAACAAGACAATTACCCTGAAAGGTGGCTATAATGCATCCTTCAGCAGCATAAGCGGTCTGCCGACAGTGCTGAAGGGTTCACTCAAGATCACTACTGACAGGCTCAATGTGAATGGCTTGGTGATAAAACCGTGATCAACGGATACACGGCTTTCTTGTCAGCCAGTGGCTAAATTGATGATCGAGGCAGGAAAAAGCTTTTGTGGTGGAATACAAAAAAGGCTTTGCGGGAATATCCTGCAAAGCCTTTTTATTCATCGCTGGTGCCGGAGGCCGGGGTCGAACCGGCACGGGGTTGCCCCCGCTGGATTTTGAGTCCAGTGCGTCTACCAATTTCACCACTCCGGCGATGGGACGTACTATACTGCATGGGAGATGGGATCGTCAAGGACAAAGACTATACTTTTAAGCGGATCCCTGAAAAATGGATTGACAACCGTAACGCCATCTGCTAAAAAGTGGGTTCATTTTGATTGTTTTGGGGGTGTAGCTCAGCTGGGAGAGCGCTTGAATGGCATTCAAGAGGTCGACAGTTCGATCCTGTTCACCTCCACCAAAAAAATCAAGGGGTTAGGCATTTTGCCTGACCCCTTTTTTAGTGGAAAATTATCTATAGTTATCTATAGGTTCAATTCCGTACGGCTTCAAATTTCTACCGGTAAATCAAGCGAGTTATTATCTTCAAAAACCATTTTTCAAGTAGTTCGGCCTATTCCAGATAAACGTGGGCGCAGCAGTCCTCTTCCTCTGGGACAGGTTCTATCAATTTAACCACACCACCTTCGTGGAACACTTCCACATTACCCAATTCCGTCAATGCGGCCTGAAGATTCTTTATGAGCTCATCAAGTTTCAAAGTGCAACCTCCGCAACCAGGAATATAAAAGGCTGTAATCCCACCCTACAATTGTTCCCCGAGATCCCCGCTGATCACATTATTGGCCAACACGGTTCATGATAAGAAAAAACCCCGCGGTACATTGAAGATATCGTGGGGTTCTTATGTGTTCACTGCAGCTGGCCAAACCATGCCCGCAGTCAATTGCCGCTAGGATCTGCCATGCGCCTTTGCTTCCGATTTCGCGGTAAAACCCTTTACCATGCCGAAGAAGAGCAATACGGCGGGGATTACCTGTGCAACAATTATCAAGGCACAGAAGCCAAGGAAGATCCATACGAAGATTCCACTATTGTCCACGCGCGCTCCTGATGCTGCGAATGCCGTGGCCGGGGCGATTGTTCCTATCAAAGTGGCGAGTGCTTTCATGACATCCTCCTATTTAATTCTCTGTGATAATTAATTGCTTTTGTATATATGAGTAGCATCACCCGTGCCAATTCCTAAAATTCAACACAACGAAGCTGTAACATGGCGTTATCATGCTGTTTAATTTTATTTATGCACGTAATAAAGATTGGATGACAGTTAGAATGGAGGGGCAAGTGTATATAAGTTCAATACATGTAATAAGCGGGCAAAAAGTTACAAAACAGCTTCCTGAAAGGATTCAGGGATATTTGCCGCATTTGGGAAGGTGTATATAAATTTTAATCGAAATGGTTTCACTCCACACGCCGGCTTCCACCCGAAATATTCGGATGGAAGCAATTATGCCGGAATGATGAGTCCCGCCTACCCGACCTCGGCATACTCCCTGATACGAAATTCCGCGCCGAGCGATTGGGCCAGTTGCCGGCAGGCCTCCACATCCACTCCGGGCACGGTCACCATGCTGGCAACAACCTTCGGAATATGATGCCCGGCTTCCCGGATAAACTCGCACACGGCATGGAAGCCGTCGGCCCCGAAGGGGGTGTTGCACAGCCGCCCATAGGTCTCCGCATCCGGGGCATTGAGGCTGATGGAGATCTCATCCACCAGCCCGGCCAGTTCGGGCAGGATGTTGCGGCCATGGACCAGGTTGGCCTGGCCGTCTGTATTGATGCGGATGCTGTAACCAGCCATCTTGAGTTCTTTCGCCACCTTCTTGACCAAGTCCAGCCTGATCAGCGGCTCGCCGTAGCCGCAGAAGACGATCTCGTCGATCCCCTCGGGCTGCCCGACCGCTGCCATGACCTCTTCAAAACCGGGTTCTCCATCCAGCAGCAGGTTGTGCCCCTTGACGGTAAAATCGTCGAACTTCGCGCAGAAGCTGCAGTTGTTGGAGCAGCGGTTGGTGATGTTGAGGTACAGGGAGTTCCTGATCTTATAGGCGATCTTCGTGGACTGGTCCCACAGGCGGATGCCGAACAGGTCCCGGACGTTCTTGGTGGTGATGCGGGCCACATCCTCCAGGGTAAGTCCTTTCACCTCGGCCACCCGCTCAGCCGCCAGCCGCACAAAGGCCGGCTCGTTGCGCTTGCCGCGATGTGGCACCGGCGAAAGATAGGGACAGTCGGTCTCCACCAGCATGCTGTCGATGCTTGTGGCCTGCACCACCTGGCGCAGGGAATGGTTGGCGGGATAAGTGACCGTGCCGGGGATGGAGATATAGAAGCCCATCGCAATGGCCTCGGCCGCCATGGCACTGTCGCCGGAGAAACAGTGCAGAACGCCCCGCCGCGCCCCCTCTTCCCTGAGGCAAGCCATGACCTGCTCGTGGGCGTCCCGGTCATGGATGATCACTGGTTTGTCCACTTCCACCGCCATCCTCAGAAAGGCGCGAAAGACCCGTTCCTGTTCGTCCCGGGGGGAACGGTCCCGGTAAAAATCGAGACCTATCTCCCCAATGGCCACCACCTTGGCGCTGTCACGAGCCAGGCCCCTGATGACGTCGTAGCAGGCATCGGTGACGCGGGCGGCATCATGAGGATGGATGCCGACAGCGGCATAGAGCTGGGGGTACTTCTCGGCCAGCTCCACTGCCTCGCGGCTGGACTCGATGTCGGTGCCGACCACCAGGATGGCACCCACCCCAGCATCCGCGGCCCGTTGCAGCATCTCGTCAAAATCACCGCTGTAGTCTCGATAGTAGATATGGGCGTGTGAATCGATCAGCACTATGTTGTTATCCATTGCATTCCCCTGGTATGTTGTAATGATTGTCACTGCTTCACGAACAGATGATACCCCTCACGCAGCTGTTCCTTCAACTCATACCAGCTCCTGATTCTGGCAAGACGGTGCAGCAGATAGGAAGGACGTAGGTAAAACCGCCGCAGGGCCAGTGATTTGAGCCGCATTATCTCGTCTCTGGTCAGGTACCTGGATGGCATGCTGATGGTGGAGCCGGACTGATCCATGATGCTGGTATCGGCGCTGGTCAAGCCAAGTGCGATGGCCTCATCCCTCAATGGGGTGCCGGCACGCGGTACGGCGATGTTGAAAGAAGCGAAGTCGGCTTTGATCTCCGTGAGAAAATCGATGGTTTCCATGGCAGTGACCCAGCTGTCTTCGGGCAGGCCGATGATGAACGTGGCAACCGTACGGATGCCCAGCTCGCGGCAGAGGGCAAATGTCGCTCTGATCTGCTGCCTGGTGTACCCCTTGCGGTATTTTCGCAGTATCTCCTCGCTGGCCGACTCCACGCCAAAGATGATGGTATGGCAGCCGGCGCCACCCATGGCCAGCAGCAGTTCCCGATCGACCAGATCCACCCGGGAGTAACAGACCCAGCCGAACTTCAGGCCATCCTCCGCCATGCGCCGACATATTTCCAATGTCCGTTGCCGGATGGTTCCGAAAGTCTGGTCCATGAAAAAGATTTCCCGCTTACCTGTTTCCCACAGATAATGAAGCTCTGCCAAAACATTGTCAATCCCACGATAACGGTATCCCAGGGTGGCCATGATACAGAACGAACAGAGGAACGGGCAGCCATAGTCGGTCAGCACCGTGGCAAATGCCCTGTGGCGCACAAACGGGAAATTGTAGTTTCGTGAAGTGAACAGTTCGTGTCTGGGGATGGGGATGGAAAACTCCACGCCACTTGTACGGGTGAATGCCGGTGTTTGCCTGGCTGATCTGGTTATTATGCTTGGGGCGCTGTCATTCTCTCCTTCCAGATAGTCGTTGATATGGCCGGAGGTGAAATCCATGATCACGGCTTCGATGAAAGGGCACCTATCGAGCCAACCACGGGGCCCGTCCAGGAAGACATCACCCGTGACAATGATGCGGCTGCCGGACGAGGCAAGGGTGTCAAGGAGCCGCAGATCGTCATCCAGGGCCACCGCACCTGCCAGTGAAATCACCACATCCGGCCTTAATGCCCGGAATCTCTCCAGGAAAGCCGCCTCGGTCAACCTGTCTGCAATGGCGTCAATAACCGAGACATTGTGCCGTGCAGCCAGGGTGCCGCTCAGCATGAGAAGATCCACCGGATGGAACAGGTAGTTGGATTTGGAGACCTTGCTGCAGTAGTAATCGCGCACGTACACCTGACGGCCGGGAGGGTTAAGCAGGAGGATATCAAGCGGCTTCATCGGTCTTCCTTATTGGTGCTTTCCCGATTTCTCCCATGATGACACAGGTCGCCACTTCGGGGGAAATCGCCTGCATGCAGATGTTGTTGCCGCGACACATGGCCCGTTTGGCATTGAAGACGCTGAGGCAGGGGCTGCAGTAGATCCCGGCGTAAAAGGTGGTGTGCCCCTCACCACTCGGGGCATAGAGGATGGGGGACTCGGGTCCGAAGAAGGAGAAGGTGCGGGTCCCCAGCGCCGCGGCCATGTGGAGCGGTCCGCTGTCGTTGGTGATACAGACGCTGCCCATGGACAGCAGCGCAATAAACTCGTCCAGGGTCTGTTCGCCGGCCAGGTTGAGCGTACGGGCCCGGGCTGCCGGTGACAATGCGGCGAACACCTCCGCCACATAAGGACCCTCGTCAGGAGACCCCACCAGAACGAAGCGCGCACCCGATGAACAGGCAAGGGCATTGATCAGGGACACGAAATGCTCCCGGGGCCAGCGCCGCTCAAAGGAAAGATCGCTGGCATTCACGTTGACAACGGCAATGGCGTCCTCCTTCCGGACACCGGCAAGCGCCAGGACTTCCTCTACCCGCCCGGACGCCGCTGTATCGACCGCAGGCGGGGTAATGGTGAAATCATCGACCTTGATCCCCATAACAGCCAACTGTGCGGCAAAGATCTCGCTGACATGCCGATAGGGGTTGAAATGCACCGGCACATCTAGCAGGTCGCCGCGCCAGATCTGGGGCAGATAATAGCCCACCCGGCACCCGGCACCGCTCAGATAGGACATGATGGTCGAGAAGCGGGCAAAGAACTCCAGGTCCAGCACATAGTCGAAGCATTGGCTCCGGATGTAGCGCAGGATTCGCACGGTGTCGAGCCCGAAACGGAGCAGGGACGTGGTCCGTATGGCTATGACTTCGTCGATCAGCGGGATACGCCGGGCAAAGGCCGCGTTGGACTCGAACGTCAGAAGCACGATCCGGCACCCAGGACAGGCAGTGCGCAGGGCCCGCAGACTGGGGGTGGCCAGCAGTATGCTTCCCATGCCCAGATATTTGGTGACCAGCACCCTGCGGGGTTCGGGCCGGCGCACATCCCTGCGCAATACGCTCCGGCGCAGACGCTCCCAGACATCCAGCAGCAGGCATATGGCCCCACCCAGGAAATAATCTATATGTCGCATGCGGGTAATGTTCATGGACTGTCAGTCACTCCACCCGGTAGACGACAACGCGGGTCAACCAATCTTCCCGGCCATACACCGGAGTCAAGCCGGGCTGGGGAGTGTCGGGGAACAGCAGGGCGTTCAACTGGGGCCTGCGGCGGGGCACGGCATCGGAATCGATGACAATGTACTTCATATGGGCGCGCTTCGCGTATTCGACCACCTGGGCAATGGTGCCGTCGGCCAGGCCGGTCCAGGGCCGGTCGGCATAAAAGCCGATATTGCTCCAGCGGGCCATGACGCCGGCGTCACGGGGGGTATTGGCGCGCAGCCAGTGACCGGTCTGGCGCAACAGGAAATCCTGCTGCCCGGTCATGAAGCTGTACTCTTCACTGGAAACCTCGCTATAAAACTGGTTGAAGGACAGCAACATCAAACAGGCTACCGCCGCCGCTCCCAACGGCAGGAAGCGCACAATCCCCCTGAGCAGGGGGAGGCGGTGCTTGACAACAGCCATCGCCTCTTCCTCCAGCCAGACCGCCCCTTGTGCGAAACAAGCAATGAAAACCGGGAAAAAGGGAAAGATATACCCTGCGGAAAGTGAAATCTTGTCAAAGGCAAAAACCGGCAACAGCATCAGCATGGGGCTGAAAAAGAGATAGCGGCCAATGAATGCCGCCGGGCGCTCCCCCCTGCCGGCCCTGGGTACGGCAGCCCATATCAGGAAGAGCCCCATGGCGGCAATGGCCATGGCAAACCCCGGCAGCAGGGCATAGGTGGCCAGGCCAAACCTGGCGGCCTGGCCAGTGATCGTTGTCAGCAAGGCAGAAAGCGAAGGGACAAGCGTTGCCAGGCCGGTGCCGGCAGCCGTGGCCTCGGCGTAGGTCTTGCCGTTTGGCAGCAGCCGCATGGATGCGTCGATCCCGATGATCGTGGCCGCGCTTTTGCCGCTCAAGGTCCAGCCGCCGGTTATATTCCTGAGTCTGAGCAGATACAGCAGCACCGGCACCCCGAAGCTGCAGCAGAGCGCTGTCCCAACCTTCAGCTTGCGCGTCAACGTAACATCGGTCCTGATGATGCACCAGACCAGGATCGGCACGTTTATGACGAAAAAGAGGATCCCCTCGGGACGGGTCAGGTACATGGCAGCCGAGATCAAGCCAAAGGCAGCGGCATAACGCATGGAAACCGTGGCGGCCAGCCGCAGTCCGAGCCAGACCCCGGCAGCGATCAGGCACAGGTAGGTGGCCTGGGAAATGGGCTGCACGGCATAATCGATGAAGGGGCCGAACAGGGCTGCCACCAGGGCCGCATACAGGGCTCCCCTGCCAGAGAGCAGATGCCGGCATGCCAGATGGAACGGCACCACCGCCATGCTGCCTGCAAGCACCGATGCAAGCCTGGCACCCGATTCGTAGCTGCCGGAAAGGGCTGCGCACAGGGCAATGACAGCGGGGTAAAAGGGCGGGAAATGGACCGCCCTGCCGATGCTCCCGCTTTCCAGGATCTCTCTGGCAATGCCTATATAACCGACGCCGTCCGCTTCATGCTGAAAGATGACATGGGGAAAATGTTTCCAGATATAGATTCTGACGGCAAGAGCGCAGAAAAAGGCGAACAAGACCTGCATCAACAGTATCTGCCTTGACCGATTGCCCACGGGCTGTGCCTGATCCATTGACATCATCCGTTTCCCATCCGCTCCCTTGCCGGCACTAATACTTCAGAAATTCTTGGTAAACTCCCGCACCACCGATGTGGCATAGCTCCCCTTGGGCAGACTGAACTCCAGCACCAGGCTGTCCGCTTCGAGGCTGAACAAGGGTTCAGCCAATGGAACCCTGAGGGGTCGGCGCTCACCCTCCATGCGCAGCCCGCTCCCCAGGTCGAAATCCGCGCCCATGAGCCCGGCCTCTGACAGCACCTGCTGTTCCAGCTCCAGGGGCGCACCGGCCGGGTTTTTCATCTTGCTGCCGAACATCGGCCCGCTGGCCGAGATTTCGAACGCCGCGGCCCGGGGGGCTTCCAGTTCCGCATCTTCGACCAGGAAACAGGCACCGTTCACATGCTTGAAGGCCAGATCGCCGGCCAGCACCCGGTCAATCTCCCCCAGGCGCCGCTCCAGCAGGGCATCGAACAGACGGGACTGGCAAGCCGACAGATAGAGCTTTTTCAGCTTGGGGTGCACGGCGTTGAAGGCCTTTTCCCAGGCCTCGGGCCGGGTGGCCAGGCGCTGCAGCACATCGTGTTCACTGCGGCAGTGCCGCGGCATGAGCCTCAGCGCCAATGCCCCATCACCGGCGTGGTAGGCCTGGATGGCGGCTCGCCACTGCTCGTCCCGCACCGCCTCAGGTTCGCCGATCAAACAGTCGATTGCCGCGTGCCAGTCCCGCTGCAGCATGGCAGTGCCGATCAGATGGGAGTTACCCTGCACACCGTAGCGCTGAGCGCCGAAATAATTGGGCACCCCCCGTTTGGCAAGCAGAGCCAGCACAGCAGGGACAGCCTCAGCAGCAGCGGCCGCCACCCCCCGCACCACGATGCGGAAGCGGTTTCCCTTGAGATGGCCCAGCTTGAGCTTGTTGGTGTGCCGAACCGCCGAGAGCACCTTGACGCCGTCCAACTCGCGGCCGGTCACATCCTCAGGCCTGATCCGCTGTACGGAGACGGTCTGGCGGGTGACCCCGGCGCTGTCCTTCATGCCGGCATAACCGATGTCCCGCTCCGGGATTTTCAGCGCCCCGGCGACCCGGCGGAGCGCCTCCAGGGTGGTGATGCCCCGCTTCTCGATCAGAAGGTAGAGATGCTCACCGCTGCCGCACGGTTCATAGGCCGGGATCTCCTCCACCAGGAAATCCTCCGGCGTCGCCTTGATGGCGCCGCCCACACCAGGGATGTCTGCTGTCAGATAGGGGTGCATTGGCTTTCGACTCCTCTGTTCATCGTGTCATCCTCAGCATACCGTACAGGGCACCGCTGAAAAAGGCCGCCAGCCAGCAGCTGTAGATTCCCAGGCTGATACGGTGAAAGACCTTGTTGATTGCCTCGGCCCGCTGCATGAGCGATGCCACCAGGGCCAGCACAAAATGGAAAGCCATGCCGGCCAGGGAGGCGATGCCGGTGATATTGTGCCATTCCGGCGCCTTGCCAAAGGTGCGGGCAAACAGGCTCATCTGGTGGGTGCCCAAGTAGTCGCACAAAAGGCCGATGCCGAAGATGATCAGGTGCTTGCGGTGCAGCCCCTGCCGCCGGCCGCTGAAGACCGCCCAGGTGTAGAAGACGAGGGCCAGGTTCATCCAGACTATGGCCTGGGCCAGCATTACCCAAGGCTCCCGGTCTGGCGCAAAGCCTCGTAGAGAACGATGCCGGCCGAGGTGGACAGGTTGAGGCTCCGTACCGCACCGGCCGGCATGGGGATGGTGATGGCTGTCTCCGGATTGGCCCGCAGCAGCTCTTCCGGCAGCCCCTTGGTCTCCTTGCCGAACACGATGAAATCACCGGGCTGGAAAGCGGCCTGCAGATAACTCTTGGTGGGTTTGGTGCTGAGGTAGAAAAAACGGCCTTGGGGAAAAGCGTGCCACAACTGGTCCAGCCCCTGCCAGAGCCTGACATCCACGCTCCCCCAGTAATCCAGGCCGGCCCGCTTGAGTTGCCGGTCGTCAATGGAAAAGCCGAGCGGCTCCACCAGGTGCAGGACAGTACCGGTGGCGGCACAGAGTCGGGCGATGTTGCCGGTATTGGGTGGGATCTCAGGTTCAACCAGGACAATGTGGAATGGGATTTTCAAGGATGCGGTTTGAGCTTGCTGGTTCATGGGTACTACATTAAAACAGCCATGCGCCAAAAGCAACTTGAAGTTGGGGCTGCTGCGAGCATTCCAGCCTGAATCTCCCGGCTCTGGTCTTTGCGGATGCCGACCATCTGCCAGGATACTTTCAGACCCGGCCCGCCGCTGGCAGCGGTGTAATGCTTGAAGGTCATGGAGTGACCATATATTACCGGCGTTCCTGCAGAATCGGTCAGATTGCTCGGTAACTCATGGTTTTCGGTACCGCGGCAATAGCGGTAAAACGCCAAATTGCAGAGATTGAAATAACCATGCCCACCAGGATAATGAATCTGCATTTGGGATTCATAACCAACTCTGCGGAATGCCAATAAATCACTTCACTTTCAGACGCTCGACCGTCACCTTACCCAGCCTGATGTTCAAAACGCCGTCAAGAGTAGTGTAACCGATACGGCTCGTGTAGGTCTGATCATAACCCCCTTTCAGGACAACGCTCTTGGCCTGGCCGCAAACCAGATTCTCAAGGTAGGTGGTGGCCCAGGCACTGACCGCCGCATCGCTCTCCGCACCGTCATAGGCAGCCTGCAAAGTCGTATAATATGTGCCGGAACCAGGAACTGCGCCCGGAATATAGACAGCATGTTCGGCATCCCGGTCAAAGGTAGCAGTTACCGAAGTATTGCCGGTCAAGGTCATGGTACAGGGATCGGTACCAGCGCAGCCACCACTGCTCCAGCCGCTGAAGATCATGTACTGGTCAGGCGATGGCGTCAGAGTCACCGGAAAATAGGAATTGAAAGAGGCGGAGCAGTTGACGTTGCATTGGATACCGCTGGGAAAGCTTGTTACCGTACCGCTGCCGGTGCCGGCAAAAGTAAGTGATACATTGTAATCCGGCAGCAGGTTTCCTTCGGCGGCCACGCTGTGCAGAAAACCGGGATAGTTGCGGTAGCCGGTACTGCTAGCGCTGCCGAGCGGTGACGACTGGGCAACAACCGACAGGTTCCGGTAGCCGGTTGAAGTGGTCAGCCCGCCGGTGGCATCAAACACCCACTGTTTCAAGTAATAAGCCGGTGTCGTATCAGCCATGGCGTGGTTAACATGTAGCAGCACCAGACAGAATGTACTGCAGGCAAACAGCCTTAAAATATTCATGGCGACTCTCCTTGCAATATCGTCAAGGCAATAAATGGCGACTACGGCCTATAAACAACAAAGTTGAACATATTCTGTTGCTTGGCGTTACTTGTGTTATAAATTGCGACAATAAGATGGCCGCTTACCGAACTGGTTGTGGCAAAACTTGGCGAACTGGCGCCAACAGGTGTGACCACGGTTGTATGTGTCGTATAGTGATAAGATTCGCCAGTGATGGCAATTTCATACCAGGTCGATGCGGAGTTGTAAGTTACGGTGAAGTTGCCGGAACCGGCGGAGATAGTGCCGTTGCTGTTGACCGTGCCATAAGCGACCGGAACTGCATTTTTGGGGGCGCCGGAGACATATTCGCGATTAATGTCCCCTTTTACCCGTATACTAGAGGAGAAATCTCCGGCATAGGTGTCTGTGGCCAGGTAGGCGTTAATTGCAGAATTCGAAGAATTTACTGCGTACACACCACTGGTTCCGGCTCCGACTACTCCGGCTGTGGATCCTCCCAGCCCTCCGTAATTACCAGTTGAGTACCTGCCAAAAGCACCGTAGCCGTTGGTGCCCAGGTAACCATAGTTGGTGGAAGGACCGTGCATTCCGTAAACCGCATAACTTGTATTACCGGCGCAATAACCCATTATTCCGTATGTTGTGCCGCTAGTGCTGTTTGCCCTGCCGTAAACACCGGCAACGCCGGAGGTGGCGGCTGTGTTTTCTCCATAGACGCCGTGTGATGAAGCGCTGCTGCCGTAGACACCGCTTGAGGAAGTACTGGAACCGTAAACGCCATATGAGGAACTGCTCTGCCCTCTGACCCCAGCTAATGTTGAACTGTTGCCGTAAACACCATAGTCTTTGCCTAAGTAACCATATGCGCCGGTTGCCCAGTTAACTCCGTAGACCCCATAGCCTGAAGCGTTGTCGGCACGGCCGGTGACCCCGGTCACCCCATTGCTGGTCATCCCGAAGACGCCGTTGCTGCTGGTGCTTGAACCATAAACACCGATCCCGGAAGCACTGTTGGCCCACACACCGTTACCGCTGCCGTTGGTGCTGGCATAGACTGTATGATTGGTGCTGGCAGGATTGTTGACGACGAATTTTCCCGCATTGCCGGTTCCCAGGGTTTGTGCCAGCAGGGCCGGCTTGCTATTGGCCGTGCCGCCGATATCGAACTGGCCTCCGGAACCATTGTTCATGGAAACTCCGTAAATTCCGGCACCGGTTCCCTCGGTATACCCATACACGGCACTATAATTGTTGGTCGGTTCATTAAGGACAAATGACGCACCATTGCCGTATAAACCGTTCTTGGTGACGGCAAGGGCAACGGCGGTGGTGCTGTTGGTGGTTACCGAAAGCGCGGCCGAATTGCTGGCTGAATCACTGAGGGTGACGGTACTGCCAGGAGCAAGGCCCAAGGCATAGGGAGCGCTGGTCAGTGGCTGACGCGGCGTCATTTCCGGATCACCACCCACGGCTATCCCCAGGTAATATTGTTGATTAAAGGAAAGGTTCAGGGGGGTCACCGAACCGAGGATTGTCTGGTAAATGCCGTTGCTTACCGACACGCTGGCCTGTGTCTCGCTCCACAGAAGCGATCCCGCACTGGCGGCATTATAAAGGCCGAACACCATGGAGCGGGTGCCGGTGATTGGTGCCCCCACGCTATCGGTCAGATATCCTTGGTAATTGACCAACTTCGGCGCATCGGCAAAACTATTGCCGCACACCAAGGCAGAACAGAGTAAAAATGTTGCCAGCACGTATCCGATCATTCTTGCCATATTACACCTCCCTTTCAATTGGATTACTGTTGATGTCAAGTTGGCATGTCATTCTTAAGGCGACTTGTCATGCATATTGAATAGATAAGCCAAAATCCGGCGGCCACAGCTGCTCAAACAAACTGAATTCTATTTTGTGAATTTATCATGAAATGATTATTAAATAAATTGATTATAATATTGGAATTCAACTTTGATGTTTACTCAAACACATGCCATCCTGAGCCGACGCAAACGTATACCGACCCGCCCCTTGCATTTTTCGACGTCCGGCGCTATATATTATTTTTTAAATCCAAGTATACCGAGGAACTGCAATGAAAATAATCGTGACGGATGAAGTTTCGGCCGAAGGTCTTGCGTTGCTGACCCAGGAGCCGCGCATCCAGTTGGACGTCCGGCTGGGATTGAGCAAGGAGGAATTGCTGGCGGTTATTGGCGATTATGATGCCATCATCACCCGTAGCGGTACCACCGTGGACAAGGCCCTGCTGGACGCGGCCAAGAAACTGAAAATAGTGGCCAGGGCCGGCGTGGGCATCGACAACGTGGACGTGGATTATGCCAGTTCAAAGGGCGTGATCGTAGTAAATGCCCCTTTCGGCAACACCAACAGCGCCGCAGAGCATACCATGGCCTTGCTTCTTGCCTTTTGCCGCAACGTTACCGTGGCCAACTCCAGCCTGAAAACTGGCGAGTGGAAACGGGCCCCATTCACCGGTTACGAACTTAAGGGAAAGGTGGCCGGCGTGATCGGCCTGGGCAAGGTCGGCAGCCGGGTCGCCACGCGGCTCAAGGCCTTCGAGTGCGAGGTGCTGGCCTGCGACCCTTACATAGCCGTCAAACGTGCCCATGACCTGGGCGTCAAACTGGTGTCCCACGACGAAATCTACAAGAATTGCGACATTATCACCGTCCATACCCCCCTCAACGACGAGACCCGAAACATGATCGGCCCCCGCGAGTTCGGCCTGATGAAGACCGGCGTTATCATCCTCAACGTGGCCCGCGGCGGTATCATCAGCGAGCAGGCCCTGCTGGACAATCTGCTCTCCGGCAAGGTCATCGGCGGCGCAGTGGACGTCTGGAGCGAAGAACCGCCAAAATCCGAACACATCAAGCAATTGATCGCCGATAAAAGGATGGTGGTGACGCCGCACCTGGGCGCCAACACCTTCGAAGCCCAGGTCAATGTGGCCATCGACGTGTCAAAAGAGATCATCAACTATCTGGACGACCAGCCCCTGGAAAACGCGGTCAACATCCCACGCTTCGACATGGCTCTGATGGACCAGATGCGGCCGTTCCTCAACCTTATGAGCGTAATTTGCGATTTCGGCATCCAGTTGGTGGACAACAATCTGGAAAAGGTCAGCTTCGGCTTTGCAGGCAGCATAGCCCATTACGACTGCACCCCGCTGGCCGTGTGCGGCCTGTCCACCCTACTGAACCGCATGGTGGACCAGGATGTGAACATGGTCAATGCCACACTGATCGCCGAACAGATGGGGATCGTGGTGGAAGAAAACAAGACGACCCATGCCGATGCCTTTTCAAACGTGATAACCATGATCATCGAAGGGCAAGGCAAGCGGCGCCTGGTCTCTGGCACGCTTTTCGAAGGGGTGCCGCGAATTGTGCGGCTGCGCGACTACTCCATGGATTTTGCACCCGAGGAGCACATGCTGCTGCTGAATTACGTCGATCGCCCCGGCATTATCGGCAAGATCGGCACCATCCTGGGACAGCACGATATCAATATCGCCTCCATGAACCTTGGTCGCCGCGAGAGAAAAGGCGAGGCCATGCTGGTTCTCTCCCTGGACTCGGCCGTGCCCGCCAATGTGTCCGATGAAATAAGGTCCGCCATAGAGGCCACCTTTATCAAGGCTCTGCACATGCGGGTGGGGTTATGCACACGCGGTTGCGGTTGCGGTATCTGAAGGGAAGTTTCCGAAGGTCATCATCAAAGGCCTCCGGGGTTTTTGAAACCCCGGAGGCTTACTATTATTATATGAGCCGACCGCCTCACGACACGAGATAATCTCTCATCCAAAGGATACGAAACCATCATGCAGTTTCCCCACATAGACCCCGTATTCCTGAGAATCGGGCCGCTCCAGTTCCGCTGGTACGGCTTGATGTATGTCCTTTCTTTTATCGCAACCTACTTTATCCTGCGTAGTGAAACCAGGCGCAAACAGCTCCCACTGACAAAGGACGACGTGGCCGACCTGATCTTTTACGGCGCCATGGGGGTCGTACTGGGGGGACGGCTCGGTTATATCCTCTTTTACAACTTCAGCTATTACCTGGCCAACCCGCTGAAGGTCTTTGCCGTATGGGAGGGTGGCATGTCCTTCCACGGCGGATTCATGGGTGTGATCACGGCTTTTATCATCTATTCGCGCCGGAAAAACATCCCCTTTTTCACTTTGATCGATATGGCGGCGCTATGCGCTCCAGTGGGACTCGGGTTGGGTAGGATCGGCAATTTTATCAATGGCGAGCTCTACGGCAGACAAACCGATGTCCCCTGGGGTATCGTCTTTCCAGGCGGTGGTGGGATACCTCGCCATCCTTCCCAGCTCTACGAGGCTTTTCTGGAAGGGTTGCTGCTGTTTCTGATCGTCAGATTTACGTCGCGCAGATCCTCCGCAACCGGTGTCCCGGCCTGGACTTTTGTTGCCGGTTACGGCCTGTTCCGCTTCATCGTCGAATTTTTTCGCCAACCGGATGCCCAACTCGGACTATATTGGGGACTTTTTTCCATGGGCCAGTTTCTCAGCTTCCCCATGTTCCTGTTAGGCAGTTTCATGGTCTTCAAGCTCGCGCGCAATTCCTGATCCAGACATGGGACAGGCCGGAACAGGTAAAGCTCCAGCATCATGGATTCAGGATAATTTTTACTGCTAGGAACATAAAAAAACCGGCGCGAACCATAGGTTCTTGCGCCGGTTTAGTTTTTGATAAATTCAGACTGGTTACTTGGTTACAGTCACTGTACCGTCATCCAGGTCGTACTTGGCAGTCACTATCTTGAGCTTGCCCTGATCGGCCAGGTGTTTGAGCACCGAAGATTTTTTGGTCAGGCTGGCAGCCACCATCTTCATGTTCATGCCGATGGCACACTCGACTAATTCAGCATTCTTGGTCTCTTTACATTTCTTGACACCTTTGCAGGCGTCACATTCCTTGATAGCAGCCTTGACTGCCGGATTTATGGCCTTGACGATCGCCCCGATATTACCTTCCGGCTTGCCCTTGGCGTTCACGGTGGCGGTCACGGCGCCGCAACGCTCATGTCCCAGAACCATGATAAGCGGTGTACCAAGGTGTTCGGCGGCATATTCGATGCTGCCCAGCACGATCGGATCAGGAATATTGCCGGCTACCCGGATTACGAACAGTTCGCCAAGCCCCTTGTCAAAGATGATTTCAGGCGGCACGCGCGAATCGGAACATGACAGGATAATGGCATATGGTTTCTGAGAAGTTGCCAGGGCGGCGCGTGCAGAAGCGTCGCTCTGTTTGCAGGCGGTCATTTGGCCTTCCACATAATGCTTGTTACCATCCATCAACTTTTGCAAAGCCTCATCAGCCGATACTGCAGGTGCGCTGCCGGAGTTGGCAATAGCCAGACCCGAGGCGCATACCACCAGTCCAATAATTGCGGAAAGCCTTTTCAATGTACCCATGTTGATCATTTTCAACCTCCAGAGTTTAGTTGTCTTAATGTATCCATATTCACAAAACTGTCAATGAATTTTTGTATACACTAACTATTGTCTTGCGGTTATGCACGGGATATAAAGGGTTTCCACCTACTACATAAACCATAGGGAGAGGTTCAGAATGAAATCAGACCAAGCCTGTTTTGACGAACTGCTGGCCATCATGAAGCGCTTGCGCGGACCGGGAGGATGCCCGTGGGATGCCGAACAGACCCATGAGAGCCTGAAACGCTACCTGCTGGAAGAAGCCTACGAAGTCATTGAAGCCATTGACACCAATTCATCCGACCTTCTCAAGGAAGAACTGGGCGACCTGCTTCTTCAGCCAATATTTCATGCCGCCATTGCCGAGGAAACAGGCAAGTTCACCATGCAGGATGTCATCAAAGGACTCTGCGACAAACTTATCCGGCGCCATCCTCACGTCTTTGGCGATATGGAGATCAGCAGCAGCGACGCTCAGGTCGAAAACTGGGAGCGTATCAAGAAGGCCGAAAAAGGCGACGAAAGGAAATCGGCGCTGTCGGGGGTGCCACCTCACCTGCCGGCGTTGCTCAAGGCACAGAAAATCACCGAAAAAGCCGCCCGTGTGGGCTTTGACTGGGAACATGTCGATCAAGTGATGGCTAAGGTGATGGAAGAGCTCCACGAGTTCGAGGAGGCCATGGCCGAAGGGGACAACGAGCACATGGAAGCGGAACTGGGTGACCTTCTGTTCGCCATCGTCAACCTTGGCCGTTTCCTATCCATTAACCCGGAAGAGGCCCTTCGAAAAACCATCAGTCGTTTTCAAACAAGGTTTCAGTACGTGGAGGACACATTGCATTCACAGGGCCACCAAATGAACACCAGCACGCTGGAAGAGATGGACAGACTTTGGGAAGAGGCAAAGCAACGTGAAGCAGAGAAAATTCCAAGTTAAGTTACAGTATTACAACATTTTTTACAGGTATGTGCCAGCTTATCCACAAAATCTGTGGATAAGCTGTTGACAACGGTGTTGATGAATTTCAAAAGTGATATTTTTACAAGACATTTTTGCGGTTTGCCGTTTTTTTATACACTAGTTTTGCTCAATGATTTCAACAAGTTATAATGTTATCTATATTTTAAGGCAAGTTAGCACGTCAAGGACCAATGTATTAAATTAAATCTAATTCATGCCAATTTTTGCTTGTTTATAACTTTCTTTTTTCATGTGTACGGTGTCACCCGCAAATTCAATATGTTCCATCAGTAAAATTATTTTTTTTAAATGTAATCCACCAGGGGCGGAGTAGCCTGTCAGGTTTCCATTACTGCCGACCACCCGATGGCACGGGATAATAATCGGCACCGGATTGGCAGCCAGTACGCCCCCTATTGCCCGGAACGCTCGCGGCATGCCTGCCATGGCGGCAACCTGGCCATAGCTTTTGACTTCACCATGTGGTATTGCCCGGATAAGCAACAAGACGCGTGTTTTAAAATCAGACATACTGCTGAGGTCTACCGGTAATGAATCAAATGGTTGTGGCTCACCTTTAAAGTAGAACTTAAGCATTTCCGCAGCCTGCTCCGTTAGTGGCGAAGCGTTTCCGGCGTCCGGCACTGGCTGCGCCTGGGAACGGCAAACGCCTGGACAGGGCAGATCTACCTTGCAGATGCCTTTTTCTGAGGCAGTGACAATACCTGGACCCAGCTCGGTTTCAAAAACAGACACATATTCCATGGGCACACTCTTTAACGCCCAATTTTTTTTCTGATGATCTTGAATGCCTCCATTGCCTCCTCACACCGCAGCAGACGGGCACAGGCAGCATAACATACCACTGCCGCCCCTATCGCTGCAGCCAGCACCACTATCTTGACAGTCTTGTTGCCAGTCATGGACCAGTCGGTCAGGCGACAGATACCATAGGCTGCCGCAGCCATCGGCATGGCTGCCACAAGGGATTTAAGCGCCGAAACAAAGATCCTGCGTCCGCCGAACGGCCCGATCTTGCGACGCAGAAACCAGAGCAGGATTGCCATGTTGCCGCAGGCGGAAATCGATGTGGCCAGTGCCAGGCCACCATGCTTGAGAGGCCCCATTAAAAGAAGACTGAACCCAAGGTTGAGGAGAAACGCCACAAAGGCCGCCATAACAGGGGTCCTGGTGTCCTTGAGGGCATAGAAGGCCGGGGCCAGAACCCGGGTCAACGCAACAAACGTCAACCCCAGGGAATAATAGAAAAGTGCCAGCGCGGAATTTACGGCCTTGGCATAATCAAATGCGCCGCCCATGAACAGCAAACTGAAGATGGGGATTGAACAGATCATCAAACCGACCATGGCCGGTATCGTGATAAACATGGTCAGCCTCAGGCCGAAAGCCAGTGACTCTTTCATGCCATCCAGGTCACCTTCTGCAGCCTGCCGGCTCATGGAGGGGAGCACTGCCTGAGCAACTGAAACAGTGAAAATCCCCTGAGGAAACTCGAACAGCCGTTGCGCGTAATAGAGATAAGAAACACTCCCCTGTGGCAACAGAGAGGCCAGGATAGCACTAATAGTAATGTTCAGGTAGTAGACCCCTACCCCGAAAACAGATGGCACCATCAGCAGGGCAATCCGCCTCACCTTTGGATTGCCAAAGGCAAACGAAAACCTGATGGGGAATCCCTTGCGCCACAGCACCGGCAATTGCAGGGCCAGTTGTATTATGCCGCCGAAGAGCACACCTGTAGCCAGGGCAACAATAGGTATTTCAAAAAATCCCCGCAGCAGAAGTGCTGAAAGAATCATGGATAAATTCAAAAACACCGTAGAAATGGCCGGGGTAAAGAAGTGGCGGAGTGTATTGAGAATCCCCATGCAAAGCGCCACCAGGCTGATGAAAAAGATGTACGGGAACATCAGACGGTTAAGCAGAACCGTTAATTCGAACTTGCCGGGAACGTCCTTGAAACCTGGAAACATGAGGCTGACGATGGCGGGGGAGAAGATGATGCCTGCCAAGGCTATGCCGGCCATGACAATGGTGAGCATGGTAAAGCAGACATTGGCCAGCTCCCGGGCACGCTCCTCCCCTTCCTGGGCCAGGGTCTCGGAGAAGGTTGGGACAAAGGCCGAGGTAAGTGCCCCTTCGGCAAAAAAGCGGCGCAGCATGTTGGGAATCTGGAAGGCGGCGATGAAAGCGTCAGTGGCCAGGCCGGCACCGAACAGGCGTGCCACGACCATGTCCCGCACCATCCCCATGATGCGGGACATGGTGGTAGCGCTGCCCAGGATACCGGCGGCACGGACTATGTGTTTTTTTTCAGACATCAGAGAGTTCCATCCCCGTCATCCGCAATATCCTCGGTCTCCAGCAGAGCCGCTGCCACGGCACCTGGCAGTTCCTGTACCTCTCGGAGCTTTCTTCCTATGGACCGCGTGCGGACGGAAGCAGCGTCGATGTGGTTCCCTGCTTCCTGTATCTTCTTGCGGGTCTTGTCCAGGACCTCGCCAAATTTGTGAAATTCGGTGCGCACCGCACCCAGCAGGTTCCAGACCTCGGCCGAGCGTTTTTCTATGGCCAGGGTGCGGAAACCGAGTTGCAAACTGTTGAGCAGTGCCGCCAGCGTTGTCGGACCGGCCACCACGACCCGATATTCGCGCTGGAGCAGGTCGGACAAGGCCGGCCGACGCAATACTTCGGCAAAAAGCCCTTCCGTGGGCAGGAACATCACGGCAAAGTCGGTGGTATTGGGAGGGTCGAGATATTTGTCCCTGATGTTTTTTGCCATTTCGCAAACAGTTTTGTCCAGTTGCCTGGAAGCATCGCTGACAGCCAGCGCGTCGCAAATCTCCTGTGCCTCGACCAGCCGCAGGTAATCCTCCTGGGGGAACTTGGCGTCCAGCGGCAGCCAGACCATCCCGTCTGTCGTACCATCCCTGCCGGGCAGCTTCAGGGCAAACTCCACCCGCTGGCCACTCCCTTTCCGGGTTTCCACGTTCGTATCATACTGGCCCGGGGCAAGGATCTGCTCCAGCAGGCTCCCCAACTGGACTTCACCGAAGGTGCCGCGCGTCTTGACATTGGTCAGCACCCTTTTCAGATCCCCCACGCCTACGGCCAGGGTTTGCATCTCCCCCAGACCTCTTTGAACCTGTTCCAGCCGTTCGCTGACCAGCTTGAATGACTCGCCCAACCGTTTCTCCAGCGTGTCGTGCAGTTTTTCGTCAACAGTGGCCCGCATCTGTTCCAACCTGCGGGCATTGTCCTCCTGGATCACCACCAGACGGGCCTCTACAACCTCACGCAACTTATCCATCCGACCTTCATTGCTTGTGGTGAGGGCCTTAAGCTGACCGGCAAATATTTCCAGCTGGTTTTTCTGCAGTCCGGCAATCTCGCTCATCCGTTTCAGCAGGGAATCTCCCAACGCGGTCACGGCAGCACTGTTCTCCTGGCGCCCCTGCCTGGCCGCAGTCAGCGATTCTTCCCTGCTTCTGGACATCTCCTCGCGCAGCATGCGTTCCTGTTTTTCCAGCAAACGCTCAAGGGCATCCATACGCATCTCAAGACCGTGCGACCCATGGCGAGACAGCCTGACCAATATGACAACCAGCAACACTATCGAGAAACAGGACAGTATGCTTGCCAGGTAGATGTATATTTCCTGCGACACATTCGGCTCCTATTACTGTATCAGCAACAAAACAAGATTACCAACCGCAAGACGGATATCAGTTATAAACTAGAGGATACTGAATCATACGGATACGGAACATCTTTAGCAAGTGCTTTGACAATAGAATTACCAGGGATCAGGGCTAAGAATTTTATAGAAGATATTGACATACAAGTTGATGACCAAGAATTACTTACAATAAAAGCACTCTATTACGAATTATCCGCCTATAAACAGATCAAATAACCTTATATTGCAAATTTAATACTTGATTTATGAAAAAGTCTTGTGTTTAATGGCAAAACTTAATTTATAAAATCATAAAGGGGGATTTATGACTGCAACACTCGTGGAATTGACTGCTAGTATAGTGTCTTCCCATGCCGCAGGAACTGAGATGTCCAGCGATGATCTCATTCAGGAAATAAACAAGGTCTATGCCACGTTGAAAAAACTCGAGACCGAAGGTGCCATACCGGAAGCCGGAGCGGCCCCGGGCGCACCTGTAATGACCATCAAAAAGGCCTTCCAGAATGACCAGGTAT
Source organism: Geobacter sp. (assembly GCA_003574895.1). Taxonomy (GTDB): domain Bacteria; phylum Desulfobacterota; class Desulfuromonadia; order Geobacterales; family Pseudopelobacteraceae; genus JACPFJ01. The sequence goes on along the minus strand of PJFB01000001.1, from coordinate 181,414 downwards.
GCTGCCTGATCTGTGGCAAAACCGGTTTCAAAACCCTGACCAGACACCTCAAACAGGCTCACGGACTGAAGCCCGGCCAGTACCGGAAACAGTTCAATATTCCTGCCAGCCAGTCCCTGACCGCCAAAAACTACTCCGAGGCACGGCGCAAGGCTGCCAACGAGAACAACCTGGCCGCCAACCTCGAAAAGGCCAGGGCAGCAAGGGCAGCCAAGAAACCGGCCGCACCCAAGGCTCAAAAGGAAAAGGCCGCAGCCAAGCCCAAAGCCCCAAAGGTCGCCAAAGCCAGGGCTCCCAAGGCCAAAGCCTGACAAACAACTTCTTGTTCATTAAAAAAACCGTCGAATGACGGTTTTTTTGTACTTACTAGACGGCCATGCAGGACAAATAACGCGATATCGATGCGAACTCTTCCAGGGATAGGGTTTCGCCGCGACGCTGGCCATCAATCCCGCAGGCTTGCAGAATTCCGGCGATGTCGCCAGGATCTGCCAGGTCTGCGGCTTTCAGGCAATTTGAGAGCGTCTTGCGCCGCATGGCAAAGGCCCCTTTGACCACCCGTCGGAACGTCTCCTCGCTTCCTACCTCAACCCGGGGCTTTGGCAACGGGACAAAACTCACCACGACCGAGTCCACCCTGGGGCAAGGATGAAAACTCGCCGGGTGAACAATGAATTCCCTCCGCATGTCAAACCACAACCCCAGCAGCACTGTTGTCACGCCATAATCGCCCCCGCCGTGGGAGGCAACCAGACGATCTCCGACCTCCTTCTGGAGCATCAAGACCATGCGTGAAAAAAGCGAGCGGTTCTCAAGCAGTCTGAACAATACCGGCGACGAGATATTGTAGGGCAAGTTGGCAACTACCTTCCACCCCGCCTCCACATTTCCCAGTAGTTGCGCCAGATCTACGGCCAGGATATCGGCATCCACCACCTTCACCTGCGGCTTGTCCCGATACAGATCCGCCAGGCCGGACGCCAGGACATGGTCGTACTCCACCAGTACCAACCGGCTTGCCTGCTGGGCCAGGTGGCCGGTCAGCGCCCCCCGGCCAGGGCCGATCTCCAGAATGGAATCCGTTGGGGCAATCTGCGCGCTGGCAATGATCTTGGCAATGATATTGCGATCCACCAGGAAATTCTGTCCAAGTGACTTGATCGGACGGCGACTCATAGGGAACCCCTTCCGACCTTATCCATATCCCAGGTTGCGGTGGCATCAAGGCACTGTTCCGAGGCCATGCCGTTTTCCAGGTAAAAATTACCGGGCACTGCCAGCATGGCGGCGTTGTCGCCGCACAGGGCAGGACCGGGGATGTGCAGTTGCACACCGAGTCGGCCTGCCAGTTGCCCCATGTGCAGCCTCAGCCCGCTATTGCAGGCAACCCCGCCGGCCACTACCAGCCGCTTCAGGCCGGTCTGCATCAGGGCTGCCTCAGTCTTGGCCACCAGTACATCGCAGACAGCCTGCTGGAAAGAGGCGCAAAGGTCATGGAGATGCTGCCCGTGCACTGAATCGCGGTTTTTGGAGACATACTGGAGCATGGCGGTCTTCAGGCCGCTGAAACTGAAATTCAGGCTGTTGTCGTTGATCAACGGGCGGGGCAGTCGGACAGCCTTGCCATCACCTTGCCGCGCCAGGTTGTCGATCATGGCACCACCGGGATACTCCAAGCCCATGATCTTGGCTGACTTGTCAAAGGCTTCGCCAGCGGCATCATCGCGTGTCCGCCCCAAGGTCTGATAATGGCCGAAACCATCGACCCGATAGATATGGGTATGGCCTCCAGAAACCACAAGCGCCAGAAAAGGGAATTCCACGGCCTGTTCCAGAAAAGCGGCCAGGATATGCCCTTCGATATGATGCACCCCGACAAACGGGATGCCAAGGGCCGCGGCAATCGCCTTGGCTGTCGAGAGCCCCACCAGCAGGGCTCCGAGCAAACCCGGGCCGCGGGTCACGGCGATCCCTTCCAAGGCCGAAAGGTCTGTATCGGCATCGGCAAGGGCCTGGGTGATCACCGGCGTGATCATCTCAAGGTGCTTGCGGGAGGCGATCTCCGGCACTACTCCACCGTATTCGGCATGGATGGCTATCTGGGAAGAGACCACCGAGGAGAGCATTTTCCTGCCGTCACGAACAACCGCCGCAGCGGTTTCATCACAGGATGTTTCTATTGAAAGTAGGAGCATTTTCGATCACAAAAAGAACGTTTTGTAGGGCTAAAAAGACAAATAGGACAAACGGGACAGAGGCCCCATGTATCCTATTTGTCCTGTATTGCACCGTTTAGAGCAGGTTCGCTGCCAGTTCGGCCAGTTCGGAGCGTTCCCCTTTGGTCAGCGTTACGTGGGCGGCAATCCGCTCGCCTTTAAATTTTTCCACCAGGTAAGTGAGACCGTTGCTGGATGAATCCACATAAGGGTTATCGATCTGGTAGGGGTCGCCGGTCAGGATGATCTTGGTCCCTTCGCCCACCCTGGTTACGATGGTCTTTATCTCGTGTGGCGTCAGGTTCTGGGCTTCGTCCACGATCATGTACTGGTTGGGAATGGACCGGCCGCGGATATAGGTCAGCGGCTCGATATCAAGGAGCCCCATGGCCATCAATTCCTTGTAGCCTTTGCTGTGGCGCTTTTCGGACTCGTGTCCGGAGATTAGAAGTTCCACGTTGTCAAAGATCGGCTGCATCCAGGGGGTAAGTTTTTCCTCTATGTCGCCCGGCAGAAACCCGAGATCCTTGCCCAGAGGGAACACGGGGCGGGAAACCAGCAACCGGTTGTAGACGTTCTCCTCGGCTGTTTTGTGCAAACCAGCCGCAATGGCCAGCAGGGTTTTGCCGGTCCCGGCCTTGCCCACCAGGGTTACCAGCTTGATGGAGTCATCCATGAGCACATCCAGCGCAAACGACTGTTCACGATTTCGGGCAAAAATGCTCCAGATGCCTTCCTTTGGGATCTTGCGAACCGGCACGATCCGGGCACTGGCGGCGTCATAGCGGCAGATGGCTGTATGGGAGACATTGGTGCTGTCGGTAATGGTTATGAACTCATTGGGAGCGATACCCTCGGGGGCGTCCAGCCATCCCTGGCCATAGAAGCGATCCACCGATTCGGCCGGCATCTCGATATTACGCGTTCCGGAATACAGGTCCTGGATATCTACCTTATCCGATTCGTAATCCTCGGCAATCAAACCCAAGGTATCGGCCTTGATGCGCAGATTGGTATCCTTGGTGACGAAAATCAGAGGGATATCCGGATAACGGTCACGTGTATCGAGTGCCACTCCCAGGATGCGGTTGTCGCCGCTGTCGGCCCGCAGATCCACCGGCAGGTGCTTGAACAACTTCTCGGTAAACATCTCCACGCGTAATGTACCCTTTTCCGGCATGGTTATGCCAACTGCCAGGGAACCCTTTTCGCGCATGGTGTCGAGGATGCGGGATACCATGCGGGCATTGCGCCCGGTCTCATTCATGTCTTTTTTGAAGCGGTCGATTTCCTCGATTACCGTAATCGGGATGATGATATTGTTTTCCTGAAACTTGAACAGGGCCTGGGGATCGTGAAGCAGCACATTGGTGTCGAGGATGAAGTTTTTCACTGGGTACCTTTCAAAGTGGGAGAATTGAACTGACAAAAGCGTAAGCAGGGCGACTATCTTTCGATTACTTCAACTTTCAGCCCTTCCTGCTTGCCGAGAATCTTGATCCAGACCGAGCGTTTACGGTACATGGCATCAAGGATGACTTCGCCATCCTTGTTGATGGCCGAAATGACGCTTTCAGGGGAATCATTGATGGTGAAATAGGTATAGATGCCGGTCTTGTAAAGATCATCCTTGGTGAATGGGCGCTCCGGCGGCAGCGAACAGGCGGTATTGACCAGCAGGATCAGGAGAAGAGATGGCAACCACTTCATGAATAACTCCTTTTGCGGCCCGAGTATAATAAAAATTCAACGCAAACATTTTACAACGGCATCGCAGAAAAATGCAATCTCTCCGCTAGTGTTGAACCAGCCGGGGCTGATGCGGAGCGTGCCATCCGGAAAGGTGCCCAGGGTGCGATGCGCCTGGGGTGCGCAGTGCAAGCCGGCCCGAACGGCAATATCAAAGTTATGGTCCAGCATAAAGGCCAGTGTTGCCGGGTCCGTTCCTTTTACCGTGAACGAGAGCACACCGCCATGTGCCGCGGGATCAGCCGGCCGGTGAAGTGTGATTCCAGGCACGGCGGCCAATGCTGTTGCAGCCTCGCCGGTCAGGGCGCGCTCCCTGGCGCCAATGTTGGCCGCTCCCTGCTCGAGCACAAAATCAACGCCGGCCTTAAGACCGGCAATGCCAGGGAGGTTATGGGTTCCGGCCTCGAACCCCTCGGGCATGGTAAGGGGTTGGTCCTCGTCGGTGGAACTGCTGCCTGTTCCGCCGGCAAGCAGCGGCCTGAGCGCTGTTGATGGAGAGACATAGAGGAAACCGGTGCCCTGGGGGCCGAACAGCCCCTTGTGGCCAGGTGCCGCCAACAGGTCGATGCCGGCACCAACAACATCGATCGGTTCGGAGCCGGCCGACTGGGCTGCATCCAGTAGAAACAGCGCGCCCGCCTCCTTGGCAATGGCCGACAATCGATCGATAGCCTGGATGGTTCCGGACACATTGGAGATGTGACCAACCGCGATCATGCGGGTCTTCGGCCTCAGAGCCTTATTGACTTCCTCCGGATCGACGCGGCCATCGCTGCCAGCCGGGACAATACTCACATCGACCCCCTGTTTCCGCAGCAGGAACAGCGGCCGTACGAGCGAGTTGTGTTCCATGGAGGTGGTGATGACGTGATCGCCCGGCTCAAGCGTTCCGCGCAACCCAAGATTCAAAGCCTCCGTAGCGCTATGGGTGAAGATGACCCGCGAGGCATCGGGGATTCTGAAAAGAGCGGCTACCGCCTCCCTGGCCTGGAAGAGCAGGCGTGCCGCATCCAGTGAGCGCCGGTGGCCGGCCCTGCCCGGCGATGCGCCGACATCCCTGAGGGCGTGCATGATCGCCTGGTAAACCGTTTCCGGCTTGGGATAGGAGGTTGCGGCGTTATCAAGATAGATCGACATGCTGATCAGCCCTTTTCACGGTATTCCCAGCGGTTTTTCCGCCAGCCACGGCGAAACATTGATGGCCCCCTTGGCGTTGACGTGAAGCTTTGCCGTGATCGCAGCCTCATCGTTGCTTCCCCACCAATTCTGCACGGCGCTGATCTCCTCGCTGCCGTTATTGGCAAGATTGTAGCCGCCATTGTGGTCAAATGCGCTTGACCAGACCAGACCACGGCCGTCATCCATGCGCAGGCCATCGCCGGGATTGTCCGCAAACAAGCTGCGCTGGACCCTGACGCGGGCACCGGACATATGCAACCCGACATCACGGTTCCGGACAAAGCGTGACAGGAATATCTGCCCAACCCCGCCCTTGAGCAGCGCACCTGAACCGTTTGAGGAAAAACCGCAAGAATTGAATTTTATCCCGCACTCTTCGGCCACGACCCCCTGCTGCTCACTCCCGGTGACCTCGATCGAAGCCATGACCAGACCGGAGCGGTGTGCGACTATGCCGCGCCGATTGCCATCCAGGGTGCCATCCCGCAGATCGAGCTCGCTGTCGCGGGCTTCGAGGCCGGTTTCACACCCTTTGATCGATACTGAAGACAAACTGGCTGTACTGTCCTGCAGGAACATGCCGGTGAGCGCCCGGCTGATGGTGACTCCCTTGGCCGTAAAGGTGGAATAACGGGCTTCTATGGCGACTTCGGCCCCTTCAAAGAGGCAATTTTCGCACTGGTTGCGTTTTTCGCTGGATAACAGCAGGATGCCGCGCCAATCGCCCCTGCGGACTTCCGCAAAATTGGAGGTGAAAAGCACCGGCTGCTCCACGGTGCCGCTGCACTGGAGCCGCCCCATGACCACCAGTCGCGGAGTCTGGTGCAGGATGGCCGATTTCATGAAGCGCACTGTCGTACCAGGCTCTATGCGCACTGTTGCCTGGGGAGCAATCAGCAGGTACCCCCGGATGACAACCACGCCGTTCCAGGTGATATCCTCTGTCAGGGTAGCATTTTCATAACTGAAATCGCCCTGGGTGACAACAGTCTGTCTTCCGTCGCGGACGGGCGATCGTTCCGCAACATTGCCGCCAAAGGCATGAGCCGTTTCAAAGGTCGCGAAAACCGCGATAATTACGATCAGCAGGAGAGTTTCAGTTGTATGATGCCGCGAAAACGGAAGGGTCACTGCAAATTTTCCTTCCGGACCAGGATGCGATTCTTGCCGGCACCCTTGGCCTGGTAGAGGAGATCATCGGCAAGGGATACCAGGGCTTTCCCTTCGGTTGCATCCCGGGGATAGCAGGCAATGCCGGTGCTGACGGTTACGGGACTGGAAGTATCACTATGCAAAACTTTTCCGCATTCCGAGATGACACTTTGCCTGATCCGTTCAGCGGCCCTGCGGGCACTCTTGATGTTGGTTTCCGGCAGAATGACGACAAACTCCTCGCCGCCATAACGGAAGGCAAAATCAAAACTGCGTAGCGATTTCTTAATGGCTTCCCCCATGGTGGCCAAAATGCGATCTCCCATGGGATGGCCATAGGTATCATTTACTTTTTTGAAATTGTCTGCATCGATCAGCAAGACCGAAAAGGAAAGATTGTAACGCCGCGCCCGTTCCAGTTCCTGGGGCAAAACCGTTTCGAAATAGCGCCGATTGTAAAGACCGGTCAAAACATCGGTAATCGCCATCTGGCTGGTTTCTTGGTGCAGTTTTGCGTTTTCTATGGACATTGCGGCAAATGAAGCAAAGACAGAGAGAAGCGACATTCTGCCCTGGTCAAACTTCCTGGGCGCGAAGTCGTCAAGGTAAAGGACCCCATGAACATTGCCCTTTGTTACCAATGGTATGCAGATCAGGGACCTTATACCTTCACGCACTGCCAAAGGATTTTTGAAAAACTCGGCATTTTGCGTATCTTCAACAAAAAGTATCTGATCGCTTCGCAGTAGTTGATCGCTCAAACCGCCGATAGTCACGGTCCAGGCATCATGGGCAACGAATTCATTGCTCAAGCCGGCATGGGCTCTCAAGGTAAGCTCTCCGCAACGCTTGTCGTAAAGTGCAACGCTGCCGGCCGGCATGTCGGTAAAACTCATGGCGCTTTCAAGGATGGAACCAAGGAGGGTATCAAGCTCTATGGATGAAACTGAAACCTGCGCCACGACTATCAGATCGATTAGCGCCTGCACCTGATTTTTCAGTTTATTTGCATTGCAAATGTCACAAACATCGGTCGAATTCATTCAAAATCAGGCTCCATCAGGATTGATGCTGTTTTTAGCACAATTTTATATTATCTGTAAATTTATTGTTGTGCCGTTAACAATTCGCCCTGATCAAATCATTAGAAATTATCTTGTCGCGCGCTTTCAGCAGGTTAGAATATTATAAAAATAATATGTTTGACACACTATATATGTTGTGGTTTATTTCAATGCATCCACTAAATGTAGTGGTTTACCGCAACAACCAAACCCAGCCACAACTTATCGATTTGACACATGTAATTTCGCTCACAGGGAGAATCCAGATGAAAAAGGAAATTTTGAAAGAGGCCATACCGGGTCTTTCCAAAAATGCGATCACCGTTTTGGAGAAACGTTATCTCCGACGCAACATCGATGGAACGGTTCAGGAGGCCCCCAGCGACATGTTCCGGCGCGTGGCCGAAACCATTGCCTCTGCTGACAAAAAATTCGACAAGGATTCGGATGTACAACAGTTGGCCGACACATTCTACCGGATGATTACCAACTTTGAATTTCTTCCAAATTCCCCTACCCTGATGAATGCCGGGCGCGAGTTGGGCCAGCTATCAGCCTGCTTTGTCCTGCCGGTGGGCGACTCCATGGAGGATATCTTCGATGCGGTCAAATTCACCGCCCTGATCCACAAGTCCGGTGGCGGCACCGGCTTCTCCTTTTCGCGCCTGCGGCCGGCCAACGACGTGGTCAGTTCCACCACCGGCATTTCCAGCGGGCCGCTCTCCTTCATGCGGGTCTTCGATATCGCCACCGAGACCATCAAGCAAGGGGGCACACGGCGCGGTGCCAATATGGGTATCCTGCGGGTCGATCACCCCAACATCATGGATTTCATCATGTGCAAGGCCGACCAGAAGCAGCTCAACAACTTCAACATCTCCGTCGGACTGACCGAAAAATTCATGCAGGCCGTGGAGCGTGATGAAGAATACGACCTGATCAACCCCAGGGACAAAAAGGTCTGCAACACCCTCAATGCCCGCAAGGTGTTTCAGCGCATCGTAAAGCAGGCCTGGGAAAACGGCGAACCGGGCATCATCTTTCTGGACCGCCTGAATCGCGACAACCCGACACCGCTGGTGGGCGAGATCGAATCCACCAACCCCTGCGGCGAGCAGCCGCTGTTGCCATACGAATCATGCAACCTCGGCTCCATAAATCTGGGCAAATTCGTGCAGGACGGCGCCATCGACTGGAAGAAGCTGAAAGAGGTGGTGAACAACTCGGTCCACTTTCTGGACAACGTCATCGAGATCAACAACTATCCCCTGCAGCAGATCCACGACATGACCCACTCCAACCGGAAGATCGGCCTGGGCGTAATGGGCTGGGCCGATATGCTGATCCTGCTGGGAATCCCATACAACTCGGACGAGGCGGTCAAGCTGGGCAAGAAGATCATGAAGTTCATCAATGAAGAAGGGCACCTGGCATCCCAGGAACTGGGCAAGCAACGCGGCTCGTTCCCCAACTTCAAAGGCTCGATCTTCGACAAGAAAGGCGCTCCGCCACAGCGTAACGCCACAGTCACTACCATCGCCCCCACCGGCACCATTTCGATCATCTCCAACGCTTCATCCGGGGTCGAGCCGTTGTTTGCCGTGTCCTACATCCGTACCGTGATGGACAAAAACGTGCTGGTTGAAGTCAACCCGATCTTTGAGAAGATTGCCAAGGAACGCGGCTTCTACTCAGAGGCCCTGATGAAGAAGATCGCCGAGCACGGCACGGTGCAAGACATTCCGGAGGTACCGGCCGATGTGCGCAAGGTGTTCGTCACCGCCCACGATATCGAGCCTGAAGACCATATCCAGATGCAATCCGCCTTTCAGCTCTACACCGACAATGCTGTCAGCAAGACAGTCAACTTCCCCAATAGCGCCACCATCGACGACGTGGAAAAGGTCTATATGCTGGCCTATGAGACCGGCTGCAAGGGTGTGACCATCTATCGCGACGGCTCCCGCGACGAGCAGGTGCTCTCGACCGGTAAGAAGGAGGAGCAGCAAGCCGCGGTTGCCGCCGTACCGGTAGAAGAAGACAAAAAAGCCACCAAGCGCGACCGCCCCAAAGCGCTCAAGGGTTGGACCTACCAGATGCAGACCGGCTGCGGGCCGCTCTATGTAACGGTCAACGAGGACAGTTCGGGGTTGTTCGAACTGTTTACCACCATGGGCAAGGCCGGGGGATGCGCCGCTTCCCAGAGCGAAGCCATCGGACGCATGGTGTCCCTAGCCTGGCGCAGCGGCATTCAGGCCCGCCAAGTGATCAAGCAGCTCTTGGGCATCTCCTGCCACTGCCCCTCCGGCTTCGGCGACAATCGCGTACTCTCCTGCGCCGATGCCGTTGCCAAGGCGATTCAGGCCCACATGGTGGCCAGCGGCTATGATGTCAATTCCGAAACAGCCAAGCATGAGCGCGGTGCCTGCCCGGAATGCGGCGGCATTGTCGAGCACGAGGGTGGCTGCGCGGTCTGCCACGTCTGCGGCTATTCGGAATGCGCATAACGGCTACACTCTTTCCATAGTTAAGCACGGCCGGCGCGCGGAATCTTCCGGGCGCCGGTTTGCGTTTGGGCACAGATCCAATGACTATGAAATGGCAGGAAACGAAAAGGCCGCCCCATAGCGGGACGGCCTTTTCGTCAGTTCGCATTTAAACATATTGCAGCGCTACAACTTGAACTGTTCCACCAATGACTTCAGGTGTTCGGCTTCTCTGGAAAGTTGAGACGAAGCTGCGGCGGTTTCAGTGGCGCCCTTTGCCGTGGATTGTATCACATCGGTAATTTGCTGGATGTTGGTGGTTATCTCGCCGGTGGTGGCGGTCTGCTGCTCGGCAGCAGTGGCAATCTGGTTGACCTGCATGGTGACGTCGTTGATCTGTTCCAGGATCATTTCCAGGGCCTGGCCGGATTTCATGGAGGATTCGCTGCCTTTCTCCACTTCGGCAACACCTTCCTCCATGGCGGTTACGGTCCATTTGGTCTCGCTCTGGATGGCCTTGATCATCTCACTGATCTCGCGAGTGGCACGGGTGGTCCGCTCGGCCAACGCCCTGACTTCATCGGCAACCACGGCAAAACCACGTCCCTGTTCACCGGCACGGGCAGCCTCGATTGCAGCGTTCAAAGCCAGCAGATTGGTTTGGTCGGCTATCTCCTCGATAGTGCCGACAATCTGGCCGATCTGGTCGGAACGGGCCCCAAGGTTCTCGACCGTCTTGGCTGCTGCGTTGACCTGCTGGGCAATGCGCTCCATGCCCTGAATGGTGTCCTGCACCACACCAGCGCCTGAGCGAACCGTATCGCTGGCGCGGTTGGATGTTTCGGCAGCCGAGAGGCAGTTTTGTGCAATTTCGCCGGAAGTGGCGGACATTTCCTCACTGGCTGTGGCCACGGTAGCGGTCTGGGCAGCGACGTCCCCCATTCCGGCGGCGATTTGATCGGCATTGGTATTGAATTGCCGTGATGCCATGGCTACTTGTTCCGATGTCTGCACTATTTGGGAAATAATCCCTCTCATGGTCCCTTGAAGGCTGCCAATGGAGCGGATGATGCTGCTTATCTCGTTATTGCGCTTTGCAGCTATGGGCTGTGTCAGATCTCCCTCGGCCATAAGGGTCAGATAACCTGTGATGCGTCGGAGTGCATCATTGACAGTCCAAAAGAGCAAACCGCTGAAGAATATCCCTAGCAGAACAAAAACAGACGTGGATACAAATGCCGTCAATGTTGAATAGGAACGCCCCACAATAACAGCAATGACGATGCAAAAGCTGTAGCAAATACAAAGCAGAATGATACGCGTTCGAATTTTCAGGTGAAGATAAATATTTAATAAAATATTCATTTACTTCCTCCAATGCACATTCTGATAAGTATTAAGTTGGGTCGTTTTTATTTAGTAATGTATCAAAATATGGAACTATTTTTAAGTAAAATCAACTTCCATACTTCATAACTTCAAAGATTTTTGCCATTTTGACAGGCCCACCTGTAATATATCGAATCGTTGTTTATCAACTCTCAACTAAAACCGGTGTTCGATAGTGAAAAACATTCCAAGCAAAGGCTCTGCCTTGACGCCAAATCAGCACTGTTGTACTCTTACTACACATTTAACCACACACCCAACCCACTGAAAAACGGAGACCTGATAACATGCCACAAACCGACTTGACCTGGAACACCGCCCTGCTCTATCCGGCACCGGACTCCCCTGAACTGGAGGCGGAACTCAACTCCTTTGATGGCTTGGCCGCCAAATTCCGTGAACGCTATTTCGAGAAGATCTCCAGCCTGGACAGCGCCGGTATTCTTGCTGCCGTGCTGGAATACGAGGAAATGCAGGTAACCATGGCCAAACCCTTCTCCTATGCCCACCTGCTGTTTGCCGCCGACTCCGGCAACGAGACCAACCGGGCCCTGGCCCAGCGCTGCTCCGAGTTGGGAAGCCGCCTCTCCCAGCAACTACTGTTCTTCGACCTGGAGTTGATGGAACTTCCAGACGACCGGTTCGAGGCGCTATGCGCCCTTCCCCAGGCAGGCAACTACACCCACTTTCTGCAAGGCATACGCAAGTTCCGCCCCTATACACTCAAAGAAAACGAGGAGCGGCTGTTGACCCGCAAAAACCTGACCGGTATCCGGGCCTTTACCAAGCTCTTCGACGAACTGTCCGCCTCTTTCAGCTATCGAATGGAGCTGGATGGCGAAGAGCAGGAGTTTACCGGCGAGGAGCTTCTGGGGCTCCTGCACCACACCTCCGGCGATGTCCGTTTCCGGGCCATGACCACCTTCCTGGAGAAACACGGCGATAATGGCATAGTCTTCAACTCGGTCTTCAACAACATGGCACTGGATCATGGCCAGGAGATGGAACTGCGCGGCTATGACAGCCCGATCCAGCCCACAAATATCGGCAACGAGATCCCGGATGAGGCTGTGGAGCACCTGATGGCGGTAACCGAAGCCAACTACGGACTTGCCAGGGAATATTTTCTGCTAAAGGCCCGCATGCTGGGTATGGACAAGCTGCGCAACTGCGACGTCTACGCTCCGGTGGCCGAGGCAGAAAAAAAATATACCTTTGACGAGGCCCGCGAAATGGTGGTTGCCTCCTACGGTGCTTACGACCCCGATTTCGGCCGCATCGTGAACGCCTTTTTCGAGGAACGCCGGGTGGATGTGTTTCCGCGTACCGGCAAATCGGGAGGCGCCTTTGCCATGGGCATTTCCCCGGTTGCGCCACCATTCCTGCTGCTCAATTACACCGGCACATTGCGCGACCTGGCCACCATTGCCCATGAGGCTGGTCACGGCCTGCACTTCGTGCTGTCCCAGAAACAGAGCCTGATCAATTACCATGCCCCGCTCCCCTTGGCCGAAACCGCCTCGGTCTTTGGCGAAATGCTGCTGACCCGCAACCTGCTTGACCAGGAGACTGATCCGGCCATACGCAAATCATTGCTGTGCGCCAAAATCGAGGACATCATCGCCACAACATTCCGCCAGACCGTGTTGACCAGGTTCGAGCTGCGCCTGCATGCCGAACGCAAGAACGGCCTCCTGTCCAACGACCGGATCGCCGCAATATGGCTGGAAGAGAACGGCAAGCTGTTCGGCGACACCGTGGAGATGATCCCGGCCTATAGCTGGGGCTGGAGCTACATCAGCCACTTCATCCACGCCCGTTTCTACTGTTACTCCTACACCTTTGCCGAGCTGCTGGTACTGGCGCTGTTCCAGAAATACCGCGAAGATGGGGAGAGCTTCAAGCCCGCTTACCGGAGCCTGCTGGAGTCGGGCGGCGCCCTCTCGCCGGCGGACACGGCCCGTCTGGCTGGTATCGATATCACTGAAAGCGGTTTCTGGCAAAAGGGTTATGATTTTCTTGAGGGACTGATTGAAGAGTTGAAGGGCATTGCCTGAGCGCAAACTCAAAGAGTCCAACAGGTAATGCTTGCCTGCTTTTACCGGCGGCTGAACACTCACTCGAAGAGTTCGGCCGCCGGTTTCCATTCATGACAACCTAAACAGGATATGCCGGACCTCAAAATCCATGTTTCGCGCAACAACGCTACGATGCTACGTTTTAAAAGATTTGTTCAAGGATTTTAGTTGCGTCGTTGCGTTGTCGCGTGATTAATGCTTTTCAGAATTTTCGCCCAACTTTTTTAACGACTGAACCCGTAAGGGACTAATGTTAATTAGTTTCCGTCCGGAAAGGGTGCTTTTTCCCCCTGGCGGCGTCAATCTTCGGCCTTGCTTGTGCGGCGTACCGATGTACGCCTCCGCGCAATCCCTTGATTTCCTTGCCAGAAGAAAAAATCCCCGCTCTCCGAATCGGAAACCTGCAGTTTCTCATCCGGAGTTTCCGGATGGAAACTAATTATGCATTTGTTCAGGCCAGCTTGAACTGGCTGACTATGTTGCGGAGGCTGTTTGACAACTCGGACAGCTGATTAGCCGCCATTGCCGATTCCTGGGCTCCCCGGGCGGTACTGGAGACTACTTCGGTGATCTGCTGCATGTTATTGCTGATCTCAGATGTTGTTGCGGTCTGTTCTTCGGCGGCGGTGGCTACCTGACTGATCTGAGTTTGCAAGGACCCCAGATTTTCCAAAATTTTCGAAAGCGCATCACCTGCCTTGCCAGCCTCGACAGTACCTTGTTCCACTTCTTTTACACCGCTCTCCATGGCTACCACCGCCATTTTGGTTTCCTGTTGGATCGTCTTGATCATCTTGCTGATTTCGTGTGTCGCCTTGGTGGTCCGTTCGGCCAGGGCCCGCACCTCGTCGGCAACAACGGCAAACCCCCTCCCCTGCTCGCCGGCTCTGGCAGCCTCAATGGCCGCGTTAAGCGCAAGCAGATTGGTCTGGTCGGCAATATCCTCGATTGTGCCGACAATCTCGCCGATCTGATCGGAACGATTGCCAAGACTGGCGACCGATTTGGCAGTCTCTTTAACCTTATCGGCTATGGAGTTCATGCAATTGACCGTATCCAGGACAACATGGGAACCGGCAATTGCCGAATCATTGGCCGTGTCGGCTGCATCCGCGGCCATATGACAATTTTGGGCAATGTCGCCCGAGGTGGCCGACATCTCTTCACCCGCCGTGGCAACAGTACCGGCCTGGGCCGCCACTTCTTCCGCACCGGTTGCCATCTGTTCGGATGTCGAGTGCAGCTGGCTTGATGCCGAGGCGACCTGGTCGGTGGTCCGGGCAATCTGTTCGATAATCCCATGCAGCTTTTCCACAAAAACATTGAACCAATGGCAAGTTTCACCCAACTCGTCCTTGGCATTGGCATCAAGACGCACGGTCAAATCCCCCTCGCCACGGGCAATATCCTGCAATATGGAACGCATGCTCCTGACCGGCAGGATGATGCTCCTGGTTATTAACAGAGCACAGGTAATGGCAATTATCATGGCGACCACACATGAGATTATCAGACCGATCTGGGCGGAATGATAGACATCGACCGCCTCTTCGTAGCGGATATCCACGCGTTTTTTCTGATAGTTGGACATATCGTCAACGCTTTTGAGCAGCGCTTCGACAGAAGGGCCTGCTTCAACTTTTATCACGGCCTCTGCTTCAGACTGCTTTCCCTCCGCGACCAGGGCGAGAGCGTTGTTATTGGCCGCTACAGCCGTTTTGACCGCAGCCTTCACATTCTCAATCTGAGCCTTTCCTTCAGGTTGTTTCTCCAACGCCTCGAGCCTGCTAAGTGCCTCACGGTACTGGCTACGCGACTTACTGAGATTCTCCCGTTCCTTGGCCTGGAAAACAGGGTCTTGAACCGCAACGATCAGGGCAACCGAACGGCACACGTTCTGTATCGCTTCCATGGCATCGGCAGTGGCCTGTGATTTGGCGAAATTGGCCTTGGCCAGACTCTCGACCTGGGCCTCGATCTTGCTGAATTGGTTGTAGGAAAAAAGCGCCATAATTGCTATGAGCACGACCATAATCGCAAAAGCAAGAGCCAGCCTGATACCGATTTTCAGATCTCTCATAACGCCTCCTGACACTTATTTATTAAGTATTTACCTTATCATCTAAATACACAATGTCTACCTGTAAACAAAAAAAATATTAATCTTAAATCGCACAACCAATTGCCGCCGAACCAGGTTCGCGGTATTACTGGTACAAAAAAAAACCGGCCAAAAGCCGGTTTGATGATGGTTGTGCGCAATTGAAATCGGTCAGGCCCCTTTCCCGCAGACCGGGCACCCCTGCATGGAAAATGGCTTCTCCAGACGGCATTGCGCCAGGAGCTCGTCATCGCGGAAAATGTCCATGGTAGGCCCGTCAGCCCTGACCTCGCCATTGTGAAGCACAATGGTGCGCTCGCAAAGTCCCAGTACCATGTCCAGATCGTGACTGGTAAATATTTTGGTATGTTTGAAATCATGCAACAAAGCCATGAGTTGGCGCCTTGCAAAAGGGTCCAGGCCGCTGGTCGGCTCGTCCATTACCAGTATGTCCGGCGACATCGAGAGCACCGTGGCAATGGCCACCCGTTTTTTCTCGCCTCCTGACAGGTGATATGGCGGCTTGTTCACGAGATGACCGGCCCCGACCCGTTCCAGAGCCCCTGTAACGCGCTTTTCGACTTCCGGGCCAGGCAGTCCCAGGTTGTAAGGACCAAAGGCAACGTCGTCGTAGACTGTGGGCATGAAAAGCTGATCATCCGGCTCCTGAAACACCATCCCAACGGTACGGCGGATTTCAGGTAGGGTTGTTTTGGTCAGCGGCGTATCGCCGATACGGATTTCTCCGGAAGTTGGGACCAGATAGCCATTCAGATGCAGCAGCAGAGTCGATTTTCCGGCACCGTTGGCGCCGATGATCGCCACTGATTCGCCATGGGTTATGCGGAAAGACACCCCCCGCAGGGCTGCTGTGCCGTCAGGGTAGACGTGGTGGACATCCTTGATCTCTACAATATGATGGCTCATTGGAAGTTCCCTGTAAAAAACGCGCCCAACAGACGCGAAATGTTGACGAAGCGAAAAACGATGAAGAGAGTGGTCCACCCAAGGAGAAAAAGTGCCTCCCGACCGCCGAAGCGATACTCGTGGCGGGTGCGGAATTCGCCGGTAAACCCCCTTGCAAGCATTGCCATGTGGATGCGCTCGGCCCGCATCCAGGTCCTGAGCAAAAGATGTCCCAGCATCGAACCGTAGGTTTTCATACCCAAGCCCTTCTTGCCAAAGCAACGGAGTTGCCGTGCCCGTGAAGCACGCCCTCCCTCATCAATGAGGACAAAGATATATCGGTAGAGAAAATGGAGCTGAACAGCAAAGACCTGCGGCATGCCCAGCCGCTCCATTGCCCGGCAGATGTCGCTGAATCCGGTTACGCAAACGAGAATGATCGCCGCCCCCACCGTAAGAACCGACCTTGCCACAATGGATGTGAACGAGATCATGCCGCCCGTGATACCGACCGGCCCGAGGTGGAAAAAAACGGCGCGGTCCAGGACCGGATTGAACAACCCGACCATGAGGACAAACGGACAAAGAAGCAGGATTTTTTTGACGATCAGCAGTGGCGGGAGGTCGCCCAGCGCTACCAGGGCCACGGGGAAGATGAAATATGGCGCCAGGGCGCTTAACTCGTACTTATTGAAAGAAATGACCGAAATGATAAAGACGATGGTGGTAAGGACCTTGGCCCGCGGGTCCAGCCGATGGAGCGACGTGTTCCCCATGGCCAACTGATCCAGCCGCTTGAAATCCAGTAAAGCTCCGTCGATTGATGCCATTCACCCTCTCAAAAAAACGGGGAGAGCCTGCCACACCCTCCCCGTCATCTGCCACTATGTTTTGTAAAGTTCTATCCTGCCGCCTGGTTCCGCTTCTTCAGCAAATATCCGCCGCACAAGGCCAGGACAAGGACCATAAAGGTGCCGAGGAGACCTGAAACGCTGGTACCCAGCCTGCTGCCATCATCCGTTGGTTGTCCCTCCCTGGAACCGGCAACAGGCTGATCCTGGCTCATATTTTGTTCAGCCGGTTTCTTGAAATTGTAATCAGGTAGAAAGGCCGTCTTCTCCTGCAAGGAGCCCAAAACATCCGAAAACCAATACCCGGACCCCTTCAGTTCCTCTTTCCCGGTAACCTTGGCAATGGCCCACTCCAATCCGTCCGGGTTTTCCGAGGCAAACCACGATACAAAGCCACCGGTAATGATCGCCGCAGCCAGAAACGCCAAGACAACATTGCGCACCGACTGGTTACCTATGGGCCGCGCTTCAAGGGCTGTCCGGAGAATTTCCGGCCGCGCCTTGAAAACGAAAGACAGGATTGCTGCCGTGACAACTCCTTCCACCGCCCCGATTGCCAGATGAATCGGCTGCATCAACAGTACGAACGTGGAGAAAGGCAAGGAAGAAATGCCGGAGAACCAAGTTTCCAGCACGACACAAAACGGTCCCAGCTGGAGCCCGACAATCGCAGCGACCATGGTTGCGGCAGTCAAACGCGCCGGGCTAGGATTTGCACCGATAATTCTCTTGTAAATGAGCGGATAAACGACAAATGCGGGAATAAAACCCATGTTGAAGATATTGCACCCCAAGGCCAATAGCCCTCCATCGGCGAAAAATAGCGCCTGAACGACCAGGACCGATGAAATAGTGAGGTAAGCTGCATAGGGCCCAAGGAGTATTGTCAATAGCAGGCCGCCTCCCAGGTGACCGCTTGAACCGGTGGCCGGGATAGTGAAATTGATCATTTGGGCAGCAAAAAGAAACGCCCCCAAGACGCCCATCAACGGCACCTTTTTGTCATCCAGTTCGTTGC
Source organism: Geobacter sp. (assembly GCA_003574895.1). Taxonomy (GTDB): domain Bacteria; phylum Desulfobacterota; class Desulfuromonadia; order Geobacterales; family Pseudopelobacteraceae; genus JACPFJ01. The sequence goes on along the minus strand of PJFB01000001.1, from coordinate 163,225 downwards.
GGACTCGATTGGAGCAATAGGCGATCGTACCGGCCGAAGCCGCCCACATTGTGCCGCCGACTGCTGGTGTCAACAAAGCATCCGCCATGTGCATGATGTTTTCCCTCCTGGCGCCGGACTTGGTGCCACGCTTTTCAGTTTCGTGTTACCTGACAAATACGCCTTCAATAAACCCGAGTCAACAATATTTTAATATTCTGCCCATCATCACCAAAATTTCTCTGACACGGTTTCGGAATTCCCCATCCTGACCGTCATTGGCAAATCACGCCTGCTTGTAATACCGGGAAATCACATTACAATTGTGTAAATATTTTCAAGAATGGTGTCTGGACCATAAATTCTGTGCCAACCGTAGACTCATTCAGCCGGCAGCAATCACCTCCGGATTATTCCTGTTTTCATGACTTGGGAACCGAGGGCAACATGGAGAAGACAACTGGCAAATCGCCTCCCGGCTATAACCTTGCGGGAATATTCATTGCTTCGTTATTGCCGTTCCTGACAGTGGAGATTTTCCGCCCCTGGCTCTACCGGGTCATGGACAGTGCAGCCTACCTTACCTTTCACAATGTCACCGAATTTTTCAGCGTATTGGTGTCTCTCGCCATCTTCAGCGTGGGATGGTACACCTATGAGCAGTCCGGTGACCGCCACGCGTTATTCTTGAGTACGGCCTTCCTTGCCATCGGTCTCATGGATTTCATGCACACTTTGGGCTACGCCGGCATGCCGGCCTTCATAACCCCCAACTCTGCCAACAAATCGACCCAGTTCTGGGTAGCGGTCAGGGTTTTCTCTGCCGGGGCTTTTCTGGCCAGCGCCTACATCTTTCCGGACAGTCGCTCGCGCTGGCTCAACAAGCATTTTCTCCTCTCGGCATCCCTGACAATCACGTCACTGGTCTTCATCGGCGTCATCTTCCAGCCAACCAGGCTCCCTGCCACGTTCGTGGAAGGGGTCGGTCTTACGCCATTTAAAAAGTTATCCGAATACCTGATCATCCTTCTGCTGGCCCTTGCCATCCTGGCATACCGCAAGCGGGTAAAAATAACAGGTGACAAGCAACTCGTCTTCTACCCGGCTGCTTTTCTCCTGTGCATCTTCAGCGAACTGGTCTTTGCGCTCTACAAAAGCGTTTTCGACACCTTCAATGTCATTGGCCATCTCTACAAAGTAGCCGCCTTCTACCTCGTATACCAAGGCATCTTCACTGCGTCGATCAAACTGCCTTACGCAAAGCTGCTGGTGAAGGAAGATGATTTGCGGCGGGACATTGCCGAACGGAAACGGGCAGAAGAGGCGCTCAGCAAGGCAAAGGACGAATGGGAACTGACCTTCAACGCCATCAGCGACCCGATCATGATCCTAGACATAGATTGCCGGATCGTCAAAACCAACAAGGCCATGACCGACATGTTGGGCGTTGATCAATCTGATTTAAAGGGGTTGACCTGTTATCAAGCCGTTCATGGTACCGAAACAAGACCGTCATTCTGCCCCTATTCCCTGCTGTTGGCCGACGGCCTTTCCCATTCGGTAGAATTGCACGAATCGCGACTCGGCGGCTATTTCGTAGTCACTGTATCGCCACTTTACGATCCGCGAAAAAAACTACTGGGCTGTGTGCACTATATGCGGGACATCACCGAACGCAAACTGTCCGAGGAGGCCCTAAGGAAAAGCGAGGAGCGTTTTCGCTCACTGGCTCTTGCCACGACGCAAATTATCTGGATCACGGACGCTACTGGCGAATTGACAGAAGACATGCCGATGTGGCGCGTTTTTACCGGCCAGAGCAAGGAGGAAATCAAAGGTTTGGGATGGAGCAACGCCCTGCACCCGGATGATCGCCAGCGAACCACCGAAATCTGGTCAAACGCGGTCAGGACACGGACCCTTTATGACACCGAGTATCGGCTGCGGCGTTATGATGGTAAGTATCGCTTCTTTGCCGTGAGGGGTGTGCCCGTATCCGAAATCAATGGAGACATACGGGAATGGATCGGCACCTGTACGGACATAACAGAACACAAACTTGCCGAGGATGAAATCAGGAGCCTGAATACCGAACTGGAACAACGGGTGCAACAGCGCACGGCCCAACTGGAAGCGGCCAACCAGGAACTGGAGGCGTTCTCATACTCGGTTTCCCATGATCTGCGGGCACCCTTGCGGGCCATTGACGGCTTCAGCCTGGCGTTGTTGGAGGACTGCTCGGAAAAGCTGGATGAGCAAGGCAAGAGCTACCTCGGCAGGGTACGCGCCGCAAGCCAGCGCATGGCAAACCTGATCGACGACATCTTGAAACTTTTCAGGATAACGCGCGGTGGGATGAAATGGGAGTTGGTGGATCTCAGCGCCATGGCTCATTCGCTTGCGGAGAGTCTGCAAAAGGCACAACCAGGGCGCCGGGTAGAGTTCTGCGTCCAGGACGACTTGATCGTTCGTGGAGACAAGCAACTGTTAATGCTTGTGCTGGAAAACCTGATCGGCAATGCCTGGAAATTCACCTCCCATAACGAAACAGCAAGGATAGAATTCGGGGCAGGCATCATAGATGGCAAGAATGCCTTTTTTGTCCGTGATAACGGCGCCGGTTTCGATATGAAGTACGTCGAAAAATTATTTAACCCGTTCCAGAGGCTCCACTCTGCCGAAGAATTCGAGGGGACCGGCATCGGCCTTTCCATCGTACAACGCATAGTCCATCGTCACGGGGGTGAAGCCTGGGCCGAAGGCGCGGTACATAAAGGAGCCACATTTTACTTCTCATTGCCGAGAGAAACAGGAGGCGCACCATGACAGACAACAAATGGATCATGCTGGTGGAGGACAATCCCGACGACGAAGAGCTTACAAAGCGCGCCATCAGGAAGAACAACATCCTGAACGAACTGGTGGTTGCCAGGGACGGGGCTGAAGCGCTGGATTACCTGCACGGCACCGGCATTCATGAGGGGCGGGACACCAGCGACACGCCGACTATAATCCTGCTCGACCTCAAGCTCCCCAAGATCGACGGCCTGGAGGTGTTACGGCGACTGCGAGCCGACGAGCGGACAAAATTGGTCCCTGTCGTAATTCTCACTTCCTCCAAGGAGGAGCAGGATATTGTCAAAAGCTACAAGTTGGGCTGCAACAGCTACATCCGCAAACCGGTCGATTTCATCCAGTTCAGCAATGCGGTCCAAAATCTTGGGCTGTACTGGCTGCTGTTGAATGAAGTGCCCAGGAGGTTGGAGGGCCTATGATAGAGAGGGAGCTGAAAATATTGATTGTGGAAGATTCGGAGAACGATGCCCTGCTGCTGTTGCGGGAATTGCACAAAAGCGGATACAAAACGCACCACACAAGGCTCGAAACCAGGGACGCCATGCTCACAGCCCTCAATACCGAGAAATGGGATGTCGTTCTCTCCGATTATTCCATGCCATGTTTCAGCGGTCTGGAAGCTTTGCAGACACTAAAGGAGAGTGGACTCGATATCCCCTTTATCATCGTATCGGGAAACATCGGAGAGGAGACCGCCGTAAAAATCATGAAGGCCGGGGCCCACGACTATGTCTTCAAGGGGAATCTCACACGCCTGACACCGGCTATCGAGCGTGAAATGGCCGAAGCCGAAGTCAGACACAAAAATCGCCAGGCCGAACAGGAGCTCCGTGAAAGCGAGGCACGCTACCGTTCCCTGCTGGAGTCGGTGAGCGATTATGTCTACACGGTACTGATACTGGACGGCAAAATGGTGGCCACATCACACGGTCCCGGCTGCGAATCTGTAACCGGTTACACCCCCGATGACTTCAACGCCGATCCAGAGCTCTGGCTCCGCATGGTGCCAGAAGAAGATCGGCCCGAGGTCCTGAAACATGTCGATCTGCTCCTGGCCGGCGCCACTCCTCCCACCCTGGAACACCGCATCATCCGTAAAGACGGCTGTATCCGCTGGATACAGAACTGCCAGGTGCCGCGGTATGATTTTGAAGGACGCATCTTCACCTATAACGGGATCGTTTCAGACATCACTGAACGAAAACTGGCCGAGGAGGAGCTGAAGTTCAGGAATCTCCTGCTGACGACCCAGCAGGAAGCTTCACTTGACGGCATACTGGTGGTTGACGAATACAACCGGGTCTTGATGTTCAATCAGCGGTTCGTAGATATGTGGGGGCTTCCGCCCGAGGTTCTGGAGACGAATTTCGATAAGATCGCCTTTCAGACAATGCTCGGCAAATTCACGGACCTCGGGCATTTTCTTGAGCAACTGCAGCAGCACAATGAGCACCGGGATGGCATCTACAGGGATGAAGTCGTTCTGACAGACGGCAGCACCTTCGACCGTTACTCTGCACCGATGATCGGGCCAGACCACCGCTATTACGGCAGGGTCTGGTATTTCAGGAACATCACAGAAAAGAAAAATCTCGAAAATCAGCTTTTCCAGTCCCAGAAGATGGAAGCCATCGGACAGCTTGCCGGCGGCATTGCCCATGACTTCAACAACATCCTTACGGCAATCATCGGCTTCAGCACCATCGTTGCCATGCACATGGATAGCGACAACCCCCAGCGTGAAAATGTCAACCACATCCTTGCAGCTGCGGACAGAGCTGCGGATTTGACCAGAAGCCTGCTGGCCTTCAGCAGGAAGCAGATCATCAATCCGCAACCGTTGGATATCAATAAGACTATCAAAAACATAGAAAAATTTCTCCAGCGGATCATCGGAGAGGACATCAGATTGGTCACGGTTCTTGAGCATGACATATTGACGGTTAAAGCCGACTGCGGCCAAATCGAACAGGTGCTGATGAACCTGGCGGCCAATGCCCGGGATGCCATGCCCAAAGGGGGCACTTTGACCATAGAAACCGGCATATTCCTGATGGACAGCGACTTCATCAGGGCCCATGGCTATGGCGAACCTGGTGAATACGCGCTCATAACCGTTACCGACACCGGGTCAGGAATGGATGAGGAAACCTGCAAAAAACTGTTCGAGCCGTTTTTTACCACCAAGGAAACCGGAAAAGGGACCGGCTTGGGGCTTTCGATAGCTTATGGCATTGTCAGGCAGCACAACGGCTATATCGATGTCCACAGTGAAAAAGGCCGGGGGACTGCATTTCATATCTGTTTACCGTTGATTAGATCTGCCGTCTTGCTGCAAACCGACAACGCCGACGAAATAACCGAGGGTGGCGCGGAGACGATCCTGGTTGCGGACGACGACCCGTCCCTGCGGGAACTCTACGCCAACATCCTCAAGCAATTCGGTTACGATGTAATTACAGCCGAGGATGGCCACGACGCCATAAACAAGTTTCGCGAGAGCAGAGACAGGGTAGAACTGGTGCTGCTTGACATCATCATGCCGGTGGTAAACGGAAAAGAGGCTTTTGACGAGATCAGGAAGATCAGGCCGGATGTGAAGACGATTTTTGTCAGCGGCTATACCGCAGATGTCATCCAGCAGCGCGGCATACTTGATAACAGCATGGATTTCCTCTCCAAGCCGCTCAGGCCCCTACAGCTGGTACGAAAGGTGAGGGAAATACTCGACAGGGCAGAGTAAAGGCAAGACCATTTACGTTCACGCCAAATCAAGCGGGATACCTTACTCTCATTCTCAGGAGTCCTGCCCCAACGAGGCCGGCAATCAAGAGCAATGATGTTGCTGGTTCCGGCACAGCACTGACAGGCGCATAAAAGCGAACATTATCAATTCCTATCCCACCGGGATCGTTATTATAAATAGAGATGCCGGCAATATCGCTGTAACCGCCCTCGCGGGAAAAGACATAAGATTGGTCACTTAATCCAGAGAGCGTAATGGCATCGATAAGTGTCCCACTGCGCGTAAAAAAAGACACATAAGCATTTCCAGCGTTACCGCCAACAAGGTCAAAACCGAACTGGGATTGATCATACTGGAACAACACGGCAAATGATCCCTCTCCGATGGTATTTTCAACAGGAAATTCTTCTCGTGCCGGGCCAAGTCCGTCAAGCACGTTGGACGTATTGTTGTATAAGAAGACGTTCAGGTTCCGAGATGGTTCGCCAGCCTGCAGCGACAGTGGACCGACTGGGTTTCCACCGAGAATATCGGAACCTCCGCTGTGGGTGATGGTCTGCCCAACAAAACGCTCTGCAAACGAGGCAGCGTTAGAGACAAGGATTCCATCATAATTGGTCCCAGGGGAAACCCCGCCCAGCACATCGTCAAAGGTAATCAGGCCGGTAGACGAAGAAAGTGACCCGGGTGTTACTATGATCGGTGTAGCCAAGGCCTGTCCAATATAAAGAAAAGTGGCCACAAACGAAAAGACGATTGATTTGATCATAATCTACCCCCTTCGCCTAAATTAATGTATTCTAGCTAATAATACACTATTAATCATCAAACACAATTATATTAAATATCAAGGACATACATAACTACAATTAAAGCGCAAAAACTCGACTGTAAGATATCATGACAAATAATAATCGCCTTTCCACCATCACCCAAACAATATCCTTAATAATATCAATATGATATGGCATATTCACCACATTTATACGTTGATCTCGGTATTTTTAACTGTAAGTTTTTCCGTCATCTCCAGATAGATTGACAGGTATTCATATAGGGGGATACTTCAGGAGAACAGTCATGAAAAATGGCCGGATCATAGGATCTGGCCATTTCAATGAACATGCTGGTTGATTTGTTGCAGAAGTTACATCAGTGAATAGGTAGGATATTCTACCCCCTTATAGTAGCGGCTGAGTTCGATTTCATCATTTGATCTTCAATTTTAGCGACCATCACAGAGGGAATTTGATAGAGCACATGGTTGTTACTATCCATAAATTTAATACGTACTTCACCTTGTAAATTATATGTCTCGACAACATGACTCATCTCCCGGACAGCTTTTGACTTTTTACCATCAGCAACCATTACGGAAGATTTCTTAACAGCGGTTGAAACATTTTGATCGGGGTTTGAATCAGTAACACTTGATTTCACTCGATTCGATGGTGATTGGCCATAACCAGCAAGAGTACTAGTGGCCAGCGTACTCAAAGGCGCAACATTAATAGCAGTTTTATCTGCAGATATCGCGTTCATAGACATAATCCACCCCACAGTGTTATGCGCTATTAGTGTTTCTCTTTTAATTATCCGCTGTATACAACAGTACACCTTGTAGACATACATTTAATGTGCCAATTATATCACCCCGCAACCGTCATACCAGCAACACTTCAATATTACTGTTGTTTTTATTTACAGATTACTGCAATTCAGTCAATAATTGCTGTTGAAGTTGTTCTGGATGGTTATTGCAGACAAGCAAAGGGCGTTCACATAATAGCAAGTGTAAAGGTTCTTTACACTTTTTCTAATAATAGTTATAACATATTGTAATTGTGCGTTAAATTACAACGTAAAGTTTCTTTACACTTTTTGAGCCATATCCTATAAACCCAGTATTGATGCGGGGTAGATGAAACGTAAAGAGTCTTTACACAACATAATGCGCCTGACTTTTCAGCTCTCTCCCACCAGCACTTGAAGAGCAATCTCTAAGGTCTCAATTGCAACATTTATGTACAGGTTCCCGTCTGAAATGGTGACCTCCCAGCCCATGGATCGATCCATCTTGGACACCAAACTATTTATGAAGTCCTGATCGAAGTAACCTATAGTAACACCTTGTATGCGGAAGAGTTTTTACGCATAATAACCCCAGCCAGAAAATGACTTACGCTGGCCACAAGGGTATTTTGTTGTGGTTGGAGGTCGGACTGCCGGTCCCGGACAGAATCATCAAGGCTAGCCGGCATTCAGCGCGGGTGTTACTAATAATTATTTTCGCCGGCTGTTTCCTTGGGCAAGCAATTCTTCGTACATGAAAACCGAGTCAGCCATACTGTCCTTGACAACCAACATGGTAAGCAGATAATTTGATGCTGGTTAGAACTTCTTATACCGCATTTCGAATAAGTGCATTTTCATAAAGGGTTATGCAAACATGACTGAAAAAGATGCCACATTGCCTTATTCAGATGCAAAACTGACGAAGTATGTGGTTGATGACTCCCACATGGATACGCAACATCCCGATATCTTCAACATTACCAACACCAGAGAAGAGGTGACCCTCTGTTTCGGCACGGTCCGGTCGGTCGACAGCACGACAAATGCCCTCTCCGCCCTGCTCTCCTCACGGATCATCCTTTCCCCCTACACCGCGAAACGCATCGCCATCCTGCTGGCTAAAAAAATTGCCGAATACGAGGCAGCCCACGGCAGTGTGACCGGGGAATCGGCACCTTGCTTGACCGGCGCGCCGGAGTCGATCCTGTACGTGGGGGACCCGGACGGCGGCGACCAGAGTGGCGCAGAGCAGGCCATTCGGCTGATGCGGCTGATCGAAGGACTGAACACCGATTACGCCCATGAACGATCCTACAAGCTGTCCCGAGGTTCGATCCTGCAAAACCGGTTCCTGTTCGGCATCAGCAAGAGCGCCCTGAAGGACCCGGAGCCCGCAGTCCTCGCCATCTGCCAGCAGCTGAACATGCCGCCCCATTTCCTGACCCATTGCCGGGAACTGCTCCCCATGTCGAAATGCGTGCACTTCGGCTTCGAGGAGAACCAGGAGGGCCGCTTGTACAAGGTGTATCTCGAATTCGACATCAACCTGAAGTTCGGGCCGGTGGGCACCCAGACCATGACCGATCCGTTCCTGCTGCACCTGGGGTTCAAATGGTCGGCCGACGACAACACCACCTGCGCCCTGTCCCGCTACACCTGTTATCCCTTCCTGTCCAACGAGGGGATCATCGAGCGGATCGGGCAGATCTTCAGCGAACCCCGTCACGAGCAGGCCCTGCGGTTCACGGCGCAGGTCATGGGGACCGCCGCCGACAGGATGCCGGAGCACAAGTTCCTCTACATCGAGGTCAGCGAAGAGGGCAACCCGCGTCTCTCCTTCGACATCAAGCTTTACGAGGCCAACCTGCTGATGGGCGAGATCACGCCCCTCATGACGGACATCCTCAAGTATTACGACATCCCGGGCGACCGGTTCGCCGCCGTCAACACCCCGATCCGGGACAAGGCCTTCGGCCACCTATCGGGGGGGATCGACCGCCACGGCGAGGATTTCCTCACCCTCTATTACGGCGTCCAATGGCGCTGACCGCAGACATCCGGCCCGATCGCACCACTCCCCATCCGGCGTCTGCAGCCACGCTGCGGATATCCAAGCGTTGGAGTTCATCCGTGACTGATCCTGCCGACCACAGCCGCCATCTCGAGGGGTGATATGCCGCTGCCCCTGCTCAAGATCGTCCAACTGACACTCACCAACAGATGCCAGTGCCACTGTGAACATTGCGGCGTTTCCGGTCTCCGCGATGCTATTGGCGGAGAACTGCCGCTGGAACGGATCGACGCCATCTTCCAGGACCTGAGGCTGGCCGGCTGCCTGGTCATCGACCTGTTCGGCGGCGAGCCGACCCTGCGCCCGGATCTCTGCCAGATCATCTCACTGGCCAAGTCCTACGGTTTCGCCGTCTCCCTCGAATCAAACGGCTATCTGCTTGACCGGGATCTCATGGCACGCCTGGAAGCGGCAGGCCTGGACCAGATATACCTGAGCCTGGACGATTACCGGGCCGACCGGCACGATACCCGACGCGGGAAACCAGGGAGCTTTGACCGGGCGGTCCGAGCCCTGGAGCTGGGTGCCCGGAGCACCATGGCCACCCACGTCTCGGTGGTGCCCAACTCCGAGGAGTTTTTCCTGAGCGGCGACATCAACCGGTACCTTCAATTCGTGCAGGAACACGGAGCCCAGATGGTCCGGCTCCTGCTGCCGCGCTTCGTCGGCCAGTCGAGCCGCACCGGGGACACCCCCCTGGCCGCGGGAGGAGAACAGGACCTCTTTTCCCATGTTGCACCCCAATTCCATGATTTCGTCTACGTGCATACGCCCGGCACCAAACTCGGCGAGACCAATGCCTGCACGGCAAAGCATGTGTTCTGCCACATCATGAGCAACGGCTGGGTTGCCCCCTGCCCCTATCTGCCACTCGTCTTCGGGGATGCCACCAGGGAACCCGTCGTCGACATCTTCGAGCGGATGCAGTCCCACCCGCTGGTGCGGCTGGGGGGCGACCACTGCCCCATGCGGAATGAGGCGTATATCGACGCCCATATCCGGCCGCTGGGCCTGGATAAGCCGTACCATCCCATTGCGACGCACAACCTGATCGACATCGGCGCCCCCTGCCCCCTTGCCTGCCCGGACTGCTCGCCGGCCACAGACACTGCCCGGCGGCCTCTGGCAGAGATTGCCCGGGAGCTGGAACAAATGGCACCGGAATATCGTACCGTAGAGCTTTATGGCGGCGATGCCGTTCTGCGGCCGGATCTGTTCGAGATCCTCGCGCTGACCCCGAAGGACAGGGGCATCATCCTCTGGTCCACCTGCCGGTCGTTCCCTTCCGACCCCGCATTTGCCCGTCAGCTCGCATCCCATCCCCTGCGGGCCATAAAAGTCCTGGCACCGCTCTGGAACCCGCCCGGAACGGATGCCACTCAAATGGCCAGCGAACTGGAGCGGACCGTTGCCGGGGCGGCGACGTGGGGCGTACAGGGGATTCCCATCTATCTCTATGTCCCCATGGCAGGCATGGCCAAGGTCCACGACCTGGTTGCCCGGGTTATCCCCGGCACGGGGATCGAGCGGGTGTATGGTTTTTCACGGGGCGCCCCCCCTCTTGACAACGCGGCCGCCTGCTTCGGCAGGGGACTGGAGCGGATCAGGCTCCTCTGGGCACATCGGGGGGAACAGCCATGAAGGTCCACATCGGCAACCTGCACAACATGTGCGAGCACAATACCCTCTTTCTTTCCCGGGTCAGGGTCTATTTCGGGATGAACGGCCATAGGGTGGTCGACGCACCGGACGAAGCAGACCTCTTCTTTTTTGGCGGCTGCGCCGTGACGGACCGAATGCGGGGCCGCTGCGAAGGGATCATCCTGGAGCGGATGGCCGCAAACCCTGGCGCCGGCTTCGTCGTATTCGGCTGCCTGGCGGCCTTCCCGGAGCGACTGCTGGCAGCTGCCGCCCGGCTCGATGTAACGCTCAGGATCGTCCCCTTTGCCGAAAGCTCACGGCTCGACGACCTGATCCGGGCCCGGCATCCCTTTGCCACGATCAGCACCAACCGGCTCCATGGCCACATTCCCTACCAGCCGCTCATGGGGCCGGCCGACTGTTATGTCATGATCGCCCAGGGGTGCAGCAACGACTGCAGCTACTGCAACATCAAAAAGGCCAAAGGTGGGATAACGAGCCGTTCTCCGGAAGAGATCGCAGCCGAGGTGGCGGCCCTGCATAGCAGGGGCGAGCGTACCGTGACGCTGCTGGCCGACGATTGCGGCTCGTATGGTTTTGACCGCGGCACGACCCTGCCGGAACTGCTGACCCTGCTCTGCCGGACGGTGCCGGATATCCGTTTCAAGCTCTTCACGGTCTTTCCCGGCCTCTACCTCCGCTTTGCCGGACAGCTGGAACCCTTTTTCGCCCAGAGGCGCATTTCCTACGTCTGCCTCCCCGCCCAGTCGGCATCGCCGCGGATCCTGGAGCTCATGAACCGCTCGTACGATCCGGCAGAACTGACCGCAGCCGTCGGGCGCATCAGGGCCCTTGCCCCGGAAACCTTCATCTATTCGCACTTCATCTACAATTTTCCCAGTGAAACATGGGCAGATTTCGAGCAAAGTATTGCCTTGGCCCGCTATTTCGATCATTGTGTCTTTATCGGGTATGGCGAAAACAGCGCTACGCTGGCGGCCGGGGTGGTACCGAAGTGCACGGAGCAGGAACTGGCGCGCAAATCCGGCCACCTGGGAACACTGATCGAAAATGGCGAACTGCCGGCCTTCGTGGTGCCGGTTGCCTGACACACCCATCTCCAGTTGAGGAGCATACGATGCCCCATATCATCGCCATAGCGGGACCGGTCGGTTCCGGCAAGACCTCCCTGACCCGGGTCCTGGCCCAATGCCTGGACGATGCCGCCACCCTCTATTTCGACGATTACGAGAGGATCACCCACAATCCCGCCGGGGACCTGGTGCAATGGCTGCAGCAGGGGGCCGATATCAACTCCTTCGTCATCCCGGGGCTGGCCGACGACCTTGCCCGGCTGAAACAGGGGGAGTCCATCGTGCATCCGGCCACCGGGGCCACCCTGCACCCCCGGAAATACATCATCTTTGAAATGCCCCTGGGCAAGGAGCATGGCGAAACCGCCCCGTTCATCGACCTGGTGCTTTGGATCGATCTCCCCGCCGACCTAGCTCTTACCCGCAAACTCAGGGAGTACACGGGGGATTTCCTGGCAAGGCCGGTCGGCAACGACTACCGAAGCAGCCTGGCCTGGCTGCACAACTATCTGGACAACTACCAGCTGTTCATCGGCGATGTGCTGGCCGTGCAGCGGGAGCGCATCGCCCCCCATGCCGACCTGCGGCTCGACGGCCGGGACGCCCCGGAACGAATGGCACAGCAGGCAGCGGCATTCGTCCGGGCCACCCTCCCCTAGGAGCTATGGTGCCTTTACCCTATCACCCCATGGATCTGGGCAGGTATGCGGTCATCCCGGTCTGGTATGCCTGCAACAACGACTGCAGCATCTGCATGCTGTCCCGGGTCAAGGGGCAGATGCCGAACGTGGATTTCGCTACCTTCAGGGGGCTGGTCAACGCCCTGGTGGCCGATGGCAGCCGCGACGGCCTGATCCTTTCCGGCGCCGAAATCACAACCTTCGACCAGTTGGAAGACTATGTCCGCTACGCGGCATCCTGCCGGTTCTTCAAAAAGATCCAGATCCAGACCAACGGCAGAAAACTGGCCGACCAGACGTTCCTCCAGCGCCTGGTCGCCGCCGGGGTCAATGAATGTTTCGTCAGCGTCCATGGCCCCGGGGAGGTCCACGACGCCGTAACCCGCGTACCGGGCTCATACCGGGAAACCATGGCCGGCATTGCCAACCTGGAGGCGTGCGGGGTCACCGTCATCTCCAACACGGTCCTGACGGCACTCAACTACCGCCACATCGTCCCCCTTGTCCGCGAGCTCTGCGCTGCTCCGGTAAGCGAGATCAACATCTGGAACCTCTTTCCCATGGAGCCCAGGGACAGCCGGCAACTCCTGGTAAGCCTGGCGGACCTGGCCGCCCTGTTGCCCGACATCGCGGCAGCCGGCACAGGGGCCGGCAAACCGATCGTGTTCAAGGCCTTTCCGGAATGCATCACGCCTGGTCCACCATGTTTTTTCGACAACGCCTTCCCGCTGAACCTGATCCATGACCGCTTCTGGTGCGAATTTGCCGCCAACGGCTTCGGCACCTGCGTGTACAAGGATCGGTGTGGCGCCAGGGAGTGCTGGGGGCTGTCCAGCGCCTATATCGCCCGGTTCGGCGATGAGCGGGACCGGCTTACCCCTTTTCAATGAAGAACCTGGTTAGCGCTTATCTTCCGCTCAATGAGTTCCTCCCCCTTCAAGGGGGAGGCCAGGAGGGGGATGGGGGGCCGGTGCCAGAGTTACCCCATCCCCACCCTAACCCTCCCCTTGAAGGGGAGGGAAATTTATTTGGCGGAAAATTGGCGCTAATCAGGACAAATAATGACCGGAGTCGTATCAATGCATGACCGTTCAATACCATACGAATTCACGGCCACCGGGGACCGGTACTACAACTACTGCCTCTGGGAGTACGAGCCCCCCACCTCCCCTGCCGGTAAATTCAGGGCAGCGACCCTGCTCTACCAGACCTTCGACCATGCCGGCCTCGACAGAGCTGTCTACCTGATCGTGCAGCGCATCAGGGAGGCCTTCGGCCCCCTCAATACGGTCTGGGGGACCAAATGGAACGGTACGGCCATGTCCTGGGAATTCTATTTCTACGATTATCGGCGCCGGGACCGGGAGCGGTCCGTCACCCGGCTGCTGCAGGCCATCGCCCCCCTGGTCCCCTGCGGGCTGGCCGTCAACGAATATCTGCACTATTTCATGTTTTCCATCGATATCGACCAGCGGCTGGTCACCGGCGCCCGGGACCTGGACAAAATCAACCTGTACCTCGGCAACCCCGGCAGCACGGTGTCATCGGGGATCAGCTACGCCCTGACCCGCGAGGGGCGGAAGCTGGACAACCTCTATTTCTTTTTCGATCCCCGACAGCACCGGGAGGAGATCGTCGGCAAGATCTGCTGCTCGGCCTACATCGAACCGCGGCAGATCGATATCCATGACATCCTGATGCCGGAGCTGGCCGACTGCGGGACCATCTGCCTGGCCAACAAGCAGCACAACGATTGCATCTATTTTTCCGGCATCACCGTCGATCAGTTGCTCTGGTTCCTCAACCGACTTGACTATCCGGACAATATCAGGGATTTTATACAGTCGAACCGCGCGAAACTGGATCACCTGCTCTATGATGTGGGCATTGACTACCGGATGGAGCGGGACGGGCTTAAAATTCTGAAAAGCGGCTACTACGGGACATTTTGACATGGGACAGAAGCAGGACATGGAGAAGGAGTTGGGGTACCTGTGCGTGGATGGATTCATCAAAGGCATGGTCGACGCCCGGACCCTGACCACCGCCTTTGAGATCGGGCTGATCGACGCCCTGCTACAGAAGCGTCCGGCTCCCCCGGAGGCACTGGCCCGGGACATCCGTTGCCCCAAGAATGGCTTGGACATGTTGCTGGAACTCCTTGCCACCAATAATGTCATCGCGCGGACAAACGGGACCATCAGGCTGACGGCAGAATTCAAGGAGGCCCTGGACTATCGCGACCTGCTGCTGGCCAAACTCGATTTCGCCCACATTGCGGCCCACGATTTCATCGAATATTTTTCCCAGCTCGTTGCCGATCCCCAGGGATTCATGCAGCGTGCCTCCATGTTCCGGCTCTTCAGCTACGGCAGGTGTTTTGACGCAAGCAGGGAGAACCTTGAGTTGGCCCAGCGTTGGGTGCGGATTACCACCATGCTGACCCGCTTCGAGGCCGGCGTCTGCTTCAAGCACCATGAGTTCCGCAACTACCGGCGCATGCTCGATATCGGCGGGAACAGCGGCGAGTTTGCCCTGCAGGCGTGCCGGCGCCATCAGTGGCTGAAGGCGACCGTATTCGACCTGCCGCTTGTCTGCAACATCGGGCAAGCCCATGTTTCCGGTGAACCCGAGGCGAGCAGAATCCGGTTTATAAAGGGAGATGCCCTCTCGGACGACCTGCCGGGAGACTTCGATCTGGTGACCCTGAAATCTGTGCTCCATGACTGGCCGGACCAGGAAACGCAACTGTTACTGCACAAGGCCGCCGGGGCGGTACGGCCGGGGGGGACGCTGCTGATCTTCGAGCGGGGCCCCCTTGATATCGCCAAAACTGGCCTCCCCTACTCCCTCATTCCGATCCTGCTCTTCGCCCACACCTTCCGGGGCCCGGACATGTACCGGAAGTCGCTGGCCGCATGGGGATTCCGGGAGATCGACATCACATGGATAGATCTCGAAACGCCTTTTTTCCTGATTACGGCGGTGAAACCGGCCTGACCGCCGGCTGGAGCACCTACTTCACGAACCGCACCCGGCACTTCAGCCCGGACGGCACCTTGAGCCCATGATTCGGGAAATCCACCCTGACAATGTAGGTGCTGCTGGCTGCATCGATGACCTTGTCCACAATGGTAACCTTGCCGATATAGACACCGCCCACCGGCGACTCCGGCCGGACTTCGGCCCTCATGCCGGTCCTGATGAACCCGTAGCGGCGGGCCGGCACGATGACCTCCACCTTGAGGGGGTCCAGCCGGGCCAGCTTGAGGATGGCGGCTTCGCCCACGTAATCGCCCGGGGCCATGAGCCGCTCGGCCACGACGCCGTCGATGGTGCTCACAATTGACCGCAGTTTCAGCTTTTCCTGGGCCTCTTCCAGTTGCAGCTCGGCCTTTTTCAGGTCGGTCTTCAGTTCATCATTTTCACTGGCCGAAATGAGCTTCTTCTCCGCCAGCTCGGCATTCCTGGCCGTCTTGCGCTTCTGGAACTCGACATTGGCCCGGGCCAGCTCCACGGCGACCCGCTCCATGCCGGACTTCAGCCTGGCCAGGACCTCCCCTTTTTTGACCACGTCGCCCCGCTCGACCGGGATCTCTTCGATAATACCCGGCGTCTGGCTGCTCAGCTTGACGATCTCGCTGGGATAGATCAACCCCTCGAAGTCGTCGGTCGCCCGGGCCGTCCCGGTGCCGAGCAGTGCCCAGCCGGCCAGGACCACCAGGAACCGCACCATCGTCATTGTCCCCTTTACCCGTACATTGCCAATCACTCTTCACCCCTTGCAAAGGACATGATTTTCTTCGTCTGCACATCGTTTTTGAACAGGTCGCGCCTCATGCGGCCATGGAAACGTTCCATCTTTTTCTGGGCATGCATAATGGCATAATTCGCCATGATATTCCATAGATTAGACCCCGGCAGGGCAAAGCGGCGGGCCACCCATTCGGGAATCCCCCCCCGCCCGTTTTCCAGCAGGGCGTCGTCCAGGGAGAGGATCGCCTCGAAACTGCCCGGGTCTCCCTGGCGGGCGCAGCGCCCGGCCAGCTGCCGGTCGATCCGCGCTGCCTCGTGCCGTTCGGTCAGGATGACATGGAGGCCGTTCAGCTCCGTCACCCCCGGGGCCAGCTTGATGTCGGTGCCGCGGCCGGCCATGTTGGTGGCAATGGTGATGGCGCCCCGCTCGCCGGCCAGGGCGACGATCTGGGCCTCTTCGTGGTCGTTTTTCGCATTCAGGACCGTATGGGGCAGCCCGGCCCCGCTCAGCAGGCCGCTCACCTTTTCCGACGCAGCCACGGAGCCGGTGCCAATGAGGATCGGCTGCCCGGTGCCGTGGATAACACGCACCCGCTCCAGCAGATGCTGCTCTTTCTGCGCCATGGTGGTGAAGATCCGGCCGGCAAGGTAGTGACGCCGCAGCGGCCGGTGGGTCCGGATGCGCACCACCGGCAGGCCGTAGACGGACCAGAATTCCCCGGTCACCTCCTTGGCGGTGCCGGTCATGCCCGCCAGGTGGAGGTAGCGGCGGAAGAACTTCTGGTAACTGATGCGGGCTACGGTTTCCTGCTGTTTCGTTACCTCGCACCCTTCCTTGATTTCGATGAGCTGCTGCAACCCCTGTTCCCAGGAGCGGTCCGGCATGACGCGGCCGGTGAAGACATCGATGATCTGCACCTTGCCGTCGCGGACCAGGTATTCCTTGTCCAGGTGGAAGAGATGCAGCGCCGAGATGGCACGACGGATCATCTCGTGTTTCCTGATGGTGCTGGTCCAGGGGGTTTCCGGCGGGAGGACCAGGGCATTGATCCGTTTTTCCCCCTTCTCGGTGATCCTGATCTGCCGGGTGTTGTTGTCGATGAGAAAGTCGGTGTCAATGGCCAGTCCCCCGGCAAAGGCCAGGGCAGCCTCCATGAACTGGATCTCTTCCCGCCCCACCACCGAACCGGAGATGATCAGCGGGGTGCGCGACTCGTCGATCAGCAGGCTGTCGGCCTCGTCGGTGATCGCATAGTAGAGTCCCCGCAATAGCAGGCGTTTCTCCCGCGCCTCCCGGGCATAGAGCGATTCGGCCCGAAGCCGCAGCGGCGCCCCTCCCAGTTCCCCCAGGGTCAGTCGGTCGCGGAGGTAATCAAAGACAATGTCCTTGTTGGTGCAGTAGGTGATGTCGTTCAGGTACTGGGCCCGCCGGTTCTCCACGGGGACCTCGTGGGTGACGCACCCCACGCTCAGCCCCAGGGCACGGTAGACCGGCCCCATCTCCTCGGCATCCCTGGCGGTCAGGTAGTCGTTGACCGTGAGCACATGGACCGGCACCCCGGCCAGGGCAGCGGTCGTGGCCGCCAGGGTGGCGGTGAGGGTCTTCCCCTCCCCGGTCTCCATCTCGGCGATCATCCCCTTGAGCAGGGCCCAGCCCCCCATGAGCTGGACGTCGTAGTGGCGCTTGCCCACGGTCCTGCCGGCAACCTCCCGCACCACGGCAAAGACAGTGCCCACCAGGTCAGGGCGGAACCCGCCGCGCCGCAGTTCGAAGCCGAGCCGGCTTGCCTCCTCGCGCAGCTGGGCATCGCTCGCCCCCTCCAGCCGGGCAGCATGCTGTTCGACCAGGGGGACGATCTTCTCCAGGCCGGCAATTTGGGTCCGGACGAACCGCTCGACCGGCCCGGTCACGGCCCTGACGGCCCCTTCCAGGGCAGTGGGCCGGTAATCCGTCTTTTCGGGGCGGAGATCGTGGGTCGGGGGTGGATGGTTTAACAGCGTGCTCAACATGGAACGGTCTTTATGCAGCGTGGGATCGGCATCGGGGATCACAGATCAAAGCGCTTGATGAGCACGCGACGGACATTGCGGTAGCAGCGCATGGCAAGGGTTTCGGGATAGTGGTCAAAGCGGATGAAGGCCCGCTCCCCCACTCGGCTGAATGTGGTGCCCTGCAGGACGACATCGAACATGAAGTGCTGCACAAAGGACTGGGGCTTTTTGCTCTCATTGGGGTCCAGGGCGATCGTCCCCCCGCCGCTGACGCTCAGCGCAAGGCTCGGCAGCTCCTTGGAAGCGGCAGGCACGTCGCGCACCACGGTTGCCGGGATGATGCGCCCAAGATCTCCCGCCAGCCGCCCCTCCACCTTCCGGGTATTGTGGCGGATCATCTCCACATAGTCCTGGTCCACGGCAATACGCACGACCGGCTTGGAAAAATCGACCGCATACCCCAGGGGTGTCCCCTTTTTCACATAGCGCCCCGGCAGGTCTTCGGCCTGGGGGAGCAGAAAGACCCCGTCGGCGGGGCTGCGGATCACCAACCCCTGTGAACGTTCCCGAGCACGGGCCAGTTCGGCCCGGGCCTTTTCCAACTCGTCCATAAGAACCCCGGTGGCGGCCCGGTCGGTGGCCCTGCTGAGCTGATAGCGCGCTTCGACCTCCTGCAGGTTGGCCCTGAGGACATTCACGTCCTTGTCCAGCTTGGGCGCCTCGCAGAGGATCAGGGGGTCACCGCGGCGCACCCTGGAGTTGGGAGGAGCGAGGATCTTCTCCACAAAACCGTCTGCCCCGGCAAACACCTGGGATTCCTCCGGTACCCAGACGACCCCCTCGACCACCGTGAACGTGGGGATGGGCACCCCCACGATGATTCCGACGGCCAGGCCCAGAACAATCGTGCATGCCGCGACGGTGCGCGTCCGGTAGCGCCGCATCAGGGGGTCCGAGGACATGTGCCGGCCCAGCTTCACCAGGGGGAACACCACGAAGCTGATGACGGTCCAGATGGCCACGACCGTCCCCACCACGAAGAATTTGCCGGCAATGAACAGCGTGATGGCCGTCATGATGAAGATGCGGTACACGAAGGAGGCGATCCCGTAAGCGGTCAGCCAGAAGGCTTCGCCCGCGCTCCTGGCCGTGGTGGGCAGCTCCTGGATGCCGAGCAGCCGCCGCTTCACGAAATACCCCAGGTACTCGGTGCTGCGCGCCCCCAGGTTGGGTATTTCCAGAAAATCCGACAGGATGTAGTAGGCATCGTACCGGATCAGCGGATTGCCGTTCATCAGCAGGGTCGAGACGCCGCCGATGATGATGACGTTATAGGCGACGGACCTCACGGCGCCGGGGCCGACGTTGATCCAGACGATCAAGGCCACTGCCGCCAGGAGGAGCTCCACCATGATGCCGGCAGCACCCACCAGTATCCGCTGGTATTTGTTGCGGAACGAATAGGATGACGTGGCATCCACATAGGGGATCGGCATGAAGACCAGGAGCATGATCCCCATGTCGTGCACCTCGCCCCCCCAGCGTTTCACCGTGTAGGCGTGGCCGAATTCGTGCAGGATCTTGATGACGGGATAGACCAGGGAGAGGATGAAGATATTTTCCAGGCTCAAGACCTTGTCGGTGACATCCGCGGTCAGTTCACCCCAGTGGATACCCGCCAGGAGCAGGCCGTACCCCACAAGGGCGAGCCAGCAGAGCAGGCCGAACCACCCCAGGAGGGGCTGGACCAGGGGGAGCGATTTCGTCAGGAAGGCATCAGGATCGAACAGAGGGAATTTGAGGGACGTGGGTGATGCCAGGTAGCCCAGCAGCTTGGTGCGTTTCTCCCGCAGGTTCCGCTGGCTCAGGTCAGCCATATCCGGCGGCAGGTCCGACTGAAGGCCGTCGAACTGGTGGATCTGGGACAGGAGGTTGATCACCTCGTCCTGGGTCGGTATGTCATCCCCCAGGTGCAGACAGGCGGCATCCCAGATATCCCCCATGGTCCGCTTGCCGTCCATGAGGCCGATGATGAAGTATGCCTCCGGGGATATCCGGTGGAAACGGCCGGTGAAGTGATCCTGCAGGACGAACCATTCCTTGTCCCGGAATACCTGGCGGTGGATCTGCACGTGGCTGCGCAGCCGGGGTTTCAAGCCCCCCACCCGATACCACGACTGGCTGTACAGCGACTGGTCGGTATGTCGGTTCGCTATGGCCACCAGTTCCACACCTTCAGCCGCAGCCAGTCGGTCAGCGAGCGGGTCCAGATGGCGATCAGCCGGCGGCGGTCAACTGAGATCTTACCGACCCCTTCCATGCCGGGACGCAGGCTGTCATCCACCTGCCCCAGCTTCGCCTCCACCCGGAAAAAGTTTTTGCCATCCTTCTGGGAAGAGATGGGGGTGATCCTCCCCACCGTAAAATCGAAGTTCTTCCCCGGAATGGCCGGCAGTACCAGGGTGCCGGTCTGTCCCTCGTGGACCTCGGCAATGCGGAATTCATCGACCTGGAGGATCAGGCGATAGGATTTGAGCGGCGCCAGTTCGAAGAGGACCTCGCCCTGTTCCACGGCACCGTCGATCCTCTGGCTCAGGTCCCCGCTGACGACGATGCCGTCGAAGGGGGCGACGAGGTTGGTCCGCTTCAGCTGGTTCCGTATCAGATTCAGCTGGGCACTCGCCTGGTCCAGCTGGGAACTGATGATGTTCGCCTTGGCCCGGTCGTTGGTAGCGATCGCCTCCTGGCGCTGGCGCTGGTACTGGGATTCCTGGTTGATCAGCTTGACCCGCTCCAGGTGCAGATCCCTGTCGTCCAGGGTACAGAGGACCATCCCCTGTCTGACGACATCGCCGGGGCGTACCGGCGCATCCTTCACATAGCTGTTGTAGGGGGAAACGATGGACCGGCGCACGGATGGCTCCAGCACCGTATTGGCCGTGATCCGGTAATCACCGGTGGCAACGCTGAAGAAAACCGCCACCCCGATCAGTGCCAGCGCAGCCAGCTTCCGGCCGACGTAGCCTGCTCCGAACAGACGGCCGAACTGTTTCCCGAAGGAGTCGGACAGCTTGAAGATCACCGCTCGGTCATGGAGCCGCTTCAGCTCCAGGATCGGAGCCACCAGGGCAAACATGCCCCGGCAGATCTTGATTTCATGTTCCAGAAACGGCACGTCTGCCGGCCGCTCCATGGTGATCGCCCCGTAATACTTCCCGTTACCGTAAAGGGGGATCGTGAGGATCGCGCCGCCCCCCTGCTGCCGCGACAGCTCCTCGTGGTCCCTGGTAACCAGGGTCTTGTCGCCGGGTGTCGGCGGATAGCTCAATTCGCTCCGCTGCAGCACCGATTCTTCCATGGCCGCCGTGATGAAGCGGACCAGGTTCATGTTTTTGCTGAACTGGGAACTGTGGGAAATGGCCTGGAGCTTCATGGTGTTATTTTTCATGAACCCCAGGCTGACGCGGTCACACTGCAGCAACGTCGCCAACTCGGTGACAAAGACCATGCCGGCATCGGCGTACTGTTCCTCGGCCAGCACAGCGGCCAGGAGATCGAATGCGCCTTTCATCTCCGCCAGCCCACCGGCATCCTCGGCAACGCGCTGGCGCCGCACATTCAGCTCCAGCCAGGCGATGCCCCATTGCAGCTGTTCCATGGCCGAGGTCAGGTCCCGTTCGGATTCGGGTGCGACTTCAAAGGCAACCACGCCGTGAAGTTCCCCATCGATCAGAGCCGGGTAGGCGATGGCATAGGATTGCCCCCCGCCGGCGTCCACCCCGTCCCCCTGGTGCGGCGAGGCATCCCCGGATGGGGGGGGCGCCAGTGGCGCCAGCAGGCCGCATCGCTGTTCCAGGGCGCTCTCGCAGATATCGGCGAGCCGCTCCACATCGGAATTTCCTGCGGACCATTTTGCAACAGGGGAATAGGAACCGGACGCAGGCTCTCCCCAGACGAGCAGAGCCTGCACGGCATGTTTGATCAACAACGACTGGAGGGCCAGCCAGCAAAAATAGTAATTTTCTCCGCGGGCATCCCTGAATTCGGACCAGAGGGCAGAGATGCCCGCGGATATATGTTCGCTGTCCAGCTCAGTGGGATTTTTGTGAGACATGTATTACGGCCTTGGTACGTTGGGTTTCATCTGATACAGCTCTTAGCGTGCTTCGATGGGAAGTTCCCCGAAGGTCGCTTCGTACTGCTGCATGACGCCGTTCAGAATATGGGCAAGGCGCTTGGCGGCATAGGGGTTCAGAATGATGCGGTCAGTAAGTTCGATGGCGATTTGTCCCTGCCCCAGGTTCATGGTCTGGTTGGTGCCGAACATGACCGACACCTCTTCGCGGGTGCTGGAGACATTGCAGACATTTGCATAGGTGGTTTTCATCTTGGACTGATCCCAGTTGATCTTGGGGGCCTCAGTCCGGGCCTTTGCCTCTTCGACACTTTTCTCGTCAGCCTTGGTTTTCTGCGACATTGCGTTTCCTCCGAATGTTATATTTGCCCTGCATCCGTGATGACTTCATAGCCCCGCTGACCTGAAAGGCCTCTGCCGTGGGCAGGCATGCATACGTCTTAACCGATGGGGAGTTCACCGAACACTGCTTCATAGTCCTTGATCACTTTATTGAGCACAAGGGAAAGGCGTTTTGCAGCATAGGGGTTCAGGATGATGCGATCCGTCAATTCCACGGTGATGCCGTTCTGGATATCCACGTTCATGGTCTGATTGGTGCCGAAAAGGACCGAAACTTCCTCGCGGGTGCTATTGACATTACACACATTGGCGTAGGTGGTTTCCATCTTGGAGTCATCCCAATGAATCGGAGGCGGAGTTTCCTGTCTTTTAATTTCAACACCTGACTCTTCTTGCGCCATCACATTCTCCTTACTTGATTAATTTAATCAGACATGGAAATCTGACTATAAAAAACATCAAAGCTCCGGGCAATATCAGCCTTTCAGATTGCTACCATTTTTGGAAACGCCGATTACGCTCCTGGCTCTCCAATTTAGAAACCGATTTCCGATCAAGAACAATTTTGCGTTCAGAAGGTTTTGAGGTATTTACATTCCATCCTGCATAACCAGCTACCAGAGCACCCAACCTCATGTCAACCTTTTCTTCATTCTCTTTGTCGGTACTTACTCCAGGCTTACCCGACCTTTCGAGAGGTCTGGCTTGGCCTGAGACCTTTCCGTGCATTGCATCATGCGTTTTTACATCCAATTGACAGAACACGCCACCAGATTCGTCAGTGCCAAGACTCATGGTCATGACAGCGCCATTTACGAGTGCTTCGTCATCGGCAGGTTCCTGGGGTATTGCCGGCATGTCATCATTCCGGTCAACCGGTTGGAAAAAGTCTATTAGGGACTCAATGGCTGCCGGGGTCATCATGGCATCGCTATGATGATATGTCACCATTGGCGCCTGCCACCCGACAGGTTTGGCCGGAACGATTTCCACAGCACCTTGTGCCTCCTGCTGTTTCCCATAGCCAATGGTATCCATGAGCGGCAAGGCCAGTGACTTGTTATCCATCTTATTCCTGGCAGGAGAGCCAAACTGGCTGGCACTGGTATATGCCCACAAGTCGATTTGACCAAAATCGCCGATAGCTTCCAGAGACGTGACCTGGTCATGTTTCACGGTCACACGGGCGGACTTGCCAATCATGAGGTCATTTTCGATTTTGCCGTAAAACAGATTATTGCCGGCGCCACCCAACATGATGTTATTGCCTGAACCGCCATTAAGTGTGTCATTGCTGCCAACATGAGGATCTGTCGTCTCAATGACGGTGGAACCGTCGCGATACCAGACAACCTTGCCGTTATCGCCAACAATATAATCGTTGCCAACACCACCCTCAAGAGTGTCGGAGGCAAAACCACCTATTATCACGTCGGCGCCGGCACCGGCGCTCACGACATCATTGCCGCCAAGGGACGGCTCGGAACTCTGGGCCACGACAGGAGTCCCGTCCACGTTAAAGTAAATGTTGCCGTTATCACCGAACAGGATGTCGTTGCCGGCGCCGGTGGTGACAGTGTCGTTGCCCACACCACCAAGGATGAATTTATTGTCATCGCCGGCAATTATGGTGTCGTCGCCACCGGTACTGGCCATCTTGTCGGAAGTTGACAGCAACACCAGCTTACCGGCGGGGTTATAAGTCAATAAACCGTTATCGCCGAGAATATATCCGATGCCAAGTCCAATCTGGATGGTGTCGCCAGCGGCCCCACCCATAATGGTGTTGGTGCCGTTACCGGCCGTGATCCGGTCAATGCCGCCCACGCCCAGGGCCGTGGCAGTAACTGTAGCCAGGGTATCGGCAGCGCTGTAGTGGACATCGCCGCTGTCGCCCAGGAGAAGGTTGGTGCCATTGCCCACTGTGACAGTGTCGTTGCCCATGCCGCCGACAATGACATTCACGCCGTCGCCGGCAGTGAGCTGATCGTCGCCGCCCAAATCGGTCTGGGTGGTGGTCACATCCTGCAGATAGGGAGTGGCGCTGGTGTTATAGCCAAGAATGCCGTTGTCGCCCAGGATCGTGTTGCTGCCGGTGCCAACCAGGATCGTGTCATTGCCCATGCCGCCGGCTACGATGTTTATGCCGTCGCCCAGGGTGATCCTGTCGTCGCCACCAGTGGCAGTGGTGGTGTCCGTGGTGGTGAGCGTTGCCAGTTGGCCTTGGGTGTCAAAGGCCAGGGTGCCATTGTCGCCCAGAACAATGTTGTAGCTTGCGGCACCAAGGCCTGCCTGGATATTATCGCCGGCGCCGCCGCCAATAATAAGGTTAGTATGCATGCCGTTGCCGGCGTTTATAGTATCGCTGCCACCCACACCAAGGGCCGTGGCGATAACGGTATTCAGGATACCGGCGGCGCTGTAGTGGATGTCGCCGCTATCACCCAGGAGAACGTTGGTGCCGTTGCCCACGGTGATCCGGTCGCTGCCGACGCCGCCGACTACCACGTTGGTGCCGTCGCCGGCCTGGATGGTGTCGTTGCCGCCCAGGTCGGTCTGGGTGGTGGTTACGTCCTGCAGGTACGGTGTGGCCGTGGTGTCGTAAGTGAGACAACCGTTGTCACCCAAGATGACGTTCGTGCCATTACCGGTGGTAACTGTGTCATTGCCCATGCCGCCGGCCACGATATTGTTACCGTTGCCCAGGGTGATGGTGTCGTCGTCGCCGGTAGCTGCCGTGGTGTCGGTGGTGGCCAGGGTAACCAACTGACCGAAGGCATCGAATATCAGGTCGCCGTTATCGCCGACAATCGTGTTGTCACTGTCGGCACCCAGGCCGGCCTGGATGCCGTCGCCGGCTGCCCCGCCCATGATGATATTGGTGCCGTTACCGGCAGTGATGGTATCGCTGCCACCCACGCCCAATGCCGTAGCAGTGATGGTAGCCAGGGTATCGGCAGCGCTGTAGTGGATGTCGCCGCTGTCGCCAAATAGGGTGTTGTTACCGTTGCCGACGGTGACGGTGTCGGCACCAATGCCGCCAACGACAACGTTGGTACCGTTGCCCGCAGTGATCCGGTCATTGCCGCCCAGGTCGGTCTGGGTGGTGACCACGTCGTGGAGATACGGCGTAGCGCTGGTGTCAAAGGTAAGGGTGCCGTTGTCGCCCAGGACCGTGTTGGCGCCGTTGCCGACCTGGATGGTATCGCTGCCCATGCCGCCGGCCACGATGTTGTTGCCATTGCCCAGGGTGATGGTGTCGTCGCCGCCGGTAGCAGCCGTGGTGTCGGTGGTGGCCAGGGTAACCAGTTGGCCCTTGCTGTCAAAGGTCAGGTCGCCGTTGTCGCCGACAATCGTGTTGTCGCTGTCGGCACCTTGGCCGGCCTGGATGCCGTCGCCGGCTGCCCCGCCCATGACGATGTTGGTGCCGTTACCGGCACTGATGGTGTCGCTGCCACCCACGCCCAATGCCGTAGCCATAACCGTGGCCAGGGTATCGGCGGCGCTGTAGTGGACATCGCCGCTGTCACCAAGGAGGGTGTTGGTGCCGTTGCCGACGGTTAGGGTGTCGGTACTAATGCCGCCAACCACCACGTTGTTGCCGTCACCGGCAAGGATGGTGTCATTACCGCCCAGGTCGGTCTGGGTGGTGACCACGTCGTGGAGATACGGCGTAGCGCTGGTGTCATAGGTAAGGGTGCCGTTGTCGCCCAGGACCGTGTTGGCGCCGTTGCCGACCTGGATGGTATCGCTGCCCATGCCGCCGGCCACGATGTTGCTGCCGTTGCCCAGGGTGATCTGGTCGTCGCCGCCTGTGGCTGAAGTGGTGTCGGTGGTGGCCAGTGTAATCAGCTGGCCCTTGCTGTCAAAGGTCAGGTCGCCGTTGTCGCCGACAATCGTGTTGTCGCTGTCGGCACCTTGGCCGGCCTGGATGCTGTCGCCGGCTGCCCCACCCATGACGATGTTGGTGCCGTTGCCGGCACTGATGGTATCGCTGCCACCCACGCCCAGGGCCGTAGCGGTGACCGTAGCCAAGGTATCGGCGGCGCTGTAGTGGATATCGCCGCTGTCGCCAAGCAGGGTGTTGTTACCGTTGCCGACGGTAATCTGGTCGGTGCCAATGCCGCCAACGACAACGTTGGTACCGTCGCCCGCAGTGATCCGGTCATTACCGCCCAGGTCGGTCCGGGTGGTGACCACATCATGGAGATACGGCGTGGCGGTTGTGTCATAGGTGAGTGCACCGTTATCGCCCAGCAGGGTGTTGGTGCCATTGCCGACGGTGATCTGATCGTTGCCCATGCCGCCGGCCACGATGTTGGTGCCGTTGCCCAGGGTGATGGTGTCGTTGCCGCCGGTGGCTGCCGTGGTGTCGGTGGTGGCCAGGGTAACCAGTTGGCCCTTGCTGTCAAAGGTCAGGTCGCCGTTGTCGCCGACAACGACGTTGCTGACATCGGTGCCGCCCAGGGCGGCAATGACGTCATCACCGAAGCCGCCCAGAACGATATTGCTGCCCGGACCGGCATCAACCGTGTCGGCACCGCCGACATTCAGGTCAACCGTGCTGACCGTCCCAAGGACATGGTACTTCCCGTCCGTCATGTCGCCGAGCCCGCCGTTGCCAATGACAACGGCCCCATTGCCGAGCTCGTCATAGGAGACGACCCGGCCCCGGTCACCGAAGATGATGTCGTCGCCGCTGCCGCCGGTAATGGCGTCGTTGCCCTGGCCGCCGAAGATGACCAGCGGCAACGAGGAGGCGGACGCGTCCACCGTGTCGTCATCGGTTCGATTCGGATCGGTGTCGTCATGGTCGTATGGCCCCTGGGTGTTCAGGACGAAGGTGCCGTCCGTCCCGGCAACCAGGCTGACGGTCACGGTATCGTCCCCCAGGCCGGTGTTCAGGGTCGTGATCGTGTTGACCAGGTCATCGTCTTCACGGCGGGTACCGGCTACCGTGACGGTGTCATTGCCATAGCCGCTCCAGAAGGAAATACCACCGGCAAAGGTTCCGCCGGTTGCGTCATAGGTGATGGCTGCCGGGGCGATGCCGGTAATGCCGTTTGCAGTCATGGTGATGGCATCGCCGACCAGTGAACCGGCATCGCTCACCATCAGGAGGTTGGTGCCACTGCCGGCATCGATGTTCACGGTGCCGGTGATCCCGTTAAGCGTACCGGCCATCCAGGTGGTTCCGGCAAAGGCGGTACTGTCGGCGCGGCTGCCTGCCACTGCGAAACTGTATGCTCCGGGAGCGACCACCGTACCGTTGTCATCCCTGCCATCCCAGACCAGGGAGTGATCGCCGGCTGCCTGGGCCCCGAGGGTCAGGGTCCGGACGACCGTATCGGTCCCATCCAGGATGGTCACCGTCACCGTTGTCGCGGCTTCGGCGAGATTGTAGTTCATAACCGGCTGATCGTTACCGCCGGTGTAGGTGAGCACATTGCCGGACAGGAAACCGGTAACATCGGTGGCAGCATTGACATTGGCCGTCGACGAAACGAACAGCTGATCGTCGCCGGCTCCGGTGGCGATGTTTGTGACGGCGCTGGTGGACTGGACATTCACGATGTCACTGCCGGAGCCGAGCATGATGTTCAAGGTCCCGACGCCGTAGTAGTTGATGCCGTCCATGCGGGTGGCCACGGCGGTTGTGCCGTCGGTGCCGTTGATCACGTTGTCGATGGTAAGGGTTTTCCATTCGCCCTGGAAGGTAATCTGGTAGACAGTGCCGAACTGCTGGACCGCCACGTTCTTCGTCCAGGGGCGGTCCGAGTAGGCATTGTTCGGGTCAAGCAGGGCGGAGAGCGCCGCCTGCAGTTCCTCGGCAGTAGCGCCGACGGCGATATCGCCCGTATAGCTGATTTCATCAGGCTTGGCGGCATCGAGGCGGAAGCCGATCCTGAAGGTCCCGGCAGTGCCGTCAACCGTCAGGGTCTGCACGGAATCCAGCACCGGTGCGGGCACGGCGTTTTCTACGGTCGCGATCTGGACCAGGGCCGAGGCATCCTTGAACGGCCTCAGACTGCTGTCAGCCTCCACCCAGACGAACTGCGGGATCTGCATGCCGGCCAGTTGGTCCACAAAGGTCACGGTGTAGCGGATCGTATGGAGATCGCCGTCCTGCAGGTTACGGGATTCCGCAACCCGGACATTGTCGGCGTCAGCCGTGTACACCGTGCTGAAGAGGCGGTTCATGACCGTTGCCACATCTGCCGCCGCCATGCCGTAGGTAAGGGTGACATCGGCATATGCGGCCCCACGGGTGATGGCCGCACCCATGCCGCTGAACTCCTCGGCGTAACCGGCATCGGTACCGTACCCGTCGATACGCAGGACATAAACGCCGGCCTCGGCCTGGACAAAGATGCTCTGTACCTCGCCGACGGTCGGCATATCCAGTCCGGTGACGGTCGCAGCGGTCACCGTCCCGGCATTGCCTTTGGCATCACCGCTGTCGTCTATGGTCAGCGTATCGCCGGCATCGCCGCCGGCATTGACGGTCAATAGCGCCATGATCTGATCCACGATGGTGTTGTCGCTGCTGACGGTGATCAGGTCTGCACCGGCCCCGGTATCGATGGTGGTATGACCGGATATGGTCTTCACATTGACCGTATCGTTGCCACCGGCGGTGCTGATGGTGGTGGTAGCCCCCAGATAGGTGGATTCTATGGTCAGGGTGTCGTCGCCGGAGCCGAGGTTGATGTTCAGGGCCTCGATGTTGCTGTACGCGATGCCCCCTTCGATGGCCTTGCCGCCGATCACGGTATCGGGTCCCATGCCGAGCCCGGAGATGTGGTCCGCCGTCAGGACGCCGGTGTCATTGGCTGGGCTGTCGCCGTTGAAGATGTTGAGGGTATCCACCTGCTGGCTTTCGACCACGTTGAAGTTGCGGTTGACCGGGGCGTAGAAGTAGTGGTCCCCGGACGATGGCTGCTGGGATTCGGCAACATCCGTGAACAGGGTGGTGAACACGACCCTGTTGCCGACGATCTCCTTGACCTCGTACACCGTGCCCCTGCCGTTGCCGTCCAGGATGGTGAACGAATAGGGGTAGCTGTTCATGCGGGGGTCGAAGCCCGGTTTCTGCCCACCGGTCAGGGCATCGGGGTCCACATGGGTAGCGGCGTCGTCCGTGAGGGAGGCGTAGGTGACGCCGTCTGCGGCGGTGTAGGCCTCAAAGGTGGTAATGGCGCCGTCCGCCTTGGGCCAGTTGGTTTCGCCGGGCAGCATGAACGGGTTGTTCAGGGCGGTATCGGCATTGATCTTGACTCCGCCGTTGATGATGACCGGCCCGCGGATCTGGTTGACCCGTTCGCTGGGGGCCGCAAAGACCAGGGCATCGCTGCCGTCGACGATGTGATCGGCAATCCCCTTGACCTCCACGGTCTGGGGTGTATCCCAGTTGGCAGCGGTGAACTCCACCTGGGGCGTGATGACCGCGCTGCCGGCACTGCCGGCGTCCACCGCAAACTGCGTATAGAACCTGTTGCTGGCAGTTATGGTGATAACCGGGGTAGAGGCGTCAACGGACGAAGCGAACAGAGTGGAGCCGTCGTCCTTGCCGTTGATGGAGGCATTCAACCTGTCGGCGATGGTCTGTAGATCATCGCCGTCCTGCACCAGATACGAGGCAAGAAGGTTGCCCACGGTTATCTCCCAGGTCTCGCCCGCAACCGGGGTGCCGGTCAATTGGACCATGGCCCGGGTGGTTGCCACCTGTACCTGCACGATGTCCGCTTCGCCATGGTTGGCGCTGGCGTCGAAGGCAAGGGCGGAATTGTAGGTGCGGGTCTGTTGCGGCACGACGTCCACGACGACCGTACCGGACGGTTCGCTGGTCAGAACGACGCTATAGGTATCGACCGTCGGATCTATGTTGGATTTGCCGCCGATTTCGATGGTGCTGGTGGCATCCGGCACCACGAACCAGGTCTGGTCGATGGTGAACCGATTGGTCATGGGGTCATAGTTGGTAATGACCGCATCCTGGCCAATACCGGTGCCGTTCACGATCCGGACCTGCTTGCCGATCAGGGCGATCACATCAGGATTACGCTCATGCTCCGACAGGGAGACGTTCAACTGGTAGGAAATGCCGGGGGAGACGCCGGCAGGAGCAGTATCGGCATAGCCGTCGAGATAGTGCTTCACGCTGCCGACCTTGATCTGGTAATTGCCGGCAACGGAGAAATCGTAGGTAAGGAACGGATCACTGGTGGAGCTGCTCCCCTGGTCAAGCTGCGAAGAGCTGTAGCTGCGCGTTATCTCGGTGCCGGCAACATCGGTCAGGATCAGGACCGTGGTTTCCTCATAGGGATGGAAGTCGGTCCCGCCGGTGATCGGATTATACACCGCCGTATACCCCTGGTTGGTGCTGGCGTTGTCGATGTCGAACACCCCGTGGACAATCCCTTCGCCCCGCTTGGCGCTGACCGTGATCATGCGGGACGGGCCGGTGGTAATGTTATTTTTATCGGCAATGGTCAGCGTGTCGCCGGTCACATCGGTCACCTTGAAGGTGACATTGGGGTCGGTGCTGTCATTGATGACGTCGCGCAGCTTCTGGGCTACCTGGTTGACCGTGGAGACACCTGTCTTGGGGACCCGGTAGGTGAAGATCTTGCCGTTGATGGTCATGGACCAGACATCGCCGGATCGGATTTCGACACCCGGGTCGAGAGTAACTTCCGCGACCTGGTAATGGTCCTCGCTGCTGAGGGTGCTGTTTTCCATGGCGCCGGAGGCACGCAGCTCCTCAACGGCCACGGTCGGCGATGCCGCTCCCTGGGGAGTGTGGATACTGACAACATTACCCGACGCCGTTGCTGCGTAGCTTGCCGGCAGCTTCCCGGCCAGGCCGGTGGCGACATCGTCGATGCTGGTGGTGAGCGCGCTGAATGAATACTCGGTGCCGCCCAGGGTGATCGTCCATTTATCGCCGGCCGACAGGGAGCCGATGGTTGCCAAGCTGACCTGCTGTACCCAGTCCGCCTCCGGCGTGCCGCTGAACAGGGCGCTCCCCTCCGTTGCCGGCGGGGTGATGCCGAGCTGTATGTCGGCGCTGCTCACCGTTCCGGCGACGCTGGTGATGACCAGGGTGTTGTTGTCCACGGCAACCAGGTAATTGCCCGAGAGGTTGAGCTGGCCAGCCAGGATCGTTGCAAGGTTGGCCAGGGTCTGCGTATCCGTGGCCTTGATGTCCGCATCAAGCAGCGTATGGGCCGCGTGCTCAGTGGCGCCGGCAACATCGATGTCGATGGTCCAGGTCTCGCCAACGGAGGGGCTGCCGCCGAGCCTGACGGCGGCGCTGCTGGCCGCGGTGGCTGGGCCGGTCACGGTCCCTACCGGTGCTACGGTTACGGTGGGGGTGACGGCCCCACCGTCGGCCCGGCTGATGATGATGTCCGAACCGGACATGGTGGCGGTGTAGCCGGAGAACCCGTTGATGTCGGCGGCAAAGAGCGCCGCAAACTGGTCGAGGGTCTGGGTGGCGGCATCAAAGGTGTGGGTTGACGTCTCGGTGGCGGAGAGGGCGATGGTCCAGGTCTCACCGGTCCTGCCGGAACCTGCGGTGAAGGTGATATCCTTCCTCGCAGCCGTGCCGGAGACCATCTCCGGCGTGACGGTGTAGGAAACGTTGAACGAGGTCGCACCGCTTTTGACCACTATGATGGTACTGCCGTCGGCAACGGCGGTATAGGCGGCGCCGCTGGCGGTACCGGTGCCGTCGAGTGCACTGGCCAGGGCAGTGGCGATCGGCTCCGTGGTCATGGCGCCGGTAACACTGTACGAAGCGGTCCTGTCGACCAAACCGCTGGCCGCGTCCGTCAGGGTGATGGTCCATTTCTGGCCGTCGGCCACTGAACCGCCAAGGGTAATGTCCCGCACTGCCGTGGCCGTGGCATCGGCAACGGTGCCGGTGGCATTGGGAGCCACGAGGCCGAGGTTCACCGTGAATGTGCCGCCCGACTCATTGGTGATGACGACCGTGGCACCGTCCACATCTGCATGATAGATGTTGGTTGCGGTGTTTGAACCTGCGCCTGCCAGGGAGGTTGCCAGCGATGACGCAATCGTGGCAAGGCTGACCACACCGGTGACATCGGTCACGTTGTATTCGGCGTAGCGGTCCCGGGTGCCCGTGCTGTCCTTGAGCTCCACGGCCCAGGTCTGGCCGATGGCAACCGTGCCGCCCAGGGTGACATCCGCCGCCGTCGGCGTGGTGGACGACTCCGCGATTGCCCCGTTGTTGTCGGCGCTAAGATTGACAAGGGACACGGAAGCGTCGCAGGACGTCCTGATCAGGATCGAAGTGCCGACCCTGGAGGCAAAGTAGGTGCTTCCCGATCTTGTCCCGGTCACGTTATTGATCTGCGCCAGCAGCGCATCGGCGACAGCGGCCAGGGTGGCCGGACCGGAGGCGGTGTTGACGGTCACGGAGATGTTGTTGATATCCGTATGAGTCTCGTAATCGATATCAAAGCTGAACTTGGTGCCGTCCTGGGGCGCCAGGCCGTCGCTGGTGGAGATATCTACCAGGAATGCGGAGGCCACCGACTGGGTCTCGGCCGGTATCGGTGTGACGCTCCGGTTGACGACAAAGGTATGGCCGTTCTCGTTGCTGATGATGATGGCTGTGCCGTCCACGGCGGCCCGGTAGGTGTCGGCGCTCGATGCGCCGGTGCCGCCCAGGGTCGATGCCAGCGACTGGGCAATGGTATCCAGGGAGACGCCGGAGGTCACATCATAGGATGCGGTTCTCTCCAGAACCCCGCCGGATGTCTCCACCGTCACCGTCCAGCGTTGGCCAACGGCAACCATCCCGCCCAAGGTGGCGATGTGAGCCCGGACGTCCGTCACGACCGACACGCTGCCGGCCGGTGTGACACTGGACACGATGGTGAGTACCGTATCGCTTGCCGTGTAAACCGAAATGCCCGCGCCGTCGGCCACCGCCACGTACTGCCGGTCGGTGTTGGTCGTCCCGGCGCCGGTCAGTTGCGAGGCCAGCGAAGAGACGATATCGCTCAGGGGAACCACGGCGGCTACGGTGTACGATGCCGTGCGGTCCGCGTTTCCGGAACCGTCATTGAGGGTCACGGCCCAGGTCTGGCCAGCGACGACCGTACCGTCCAGGGCCAGGTAGTGGGCATTGGCGGCTGTTGCGGTAGTCGCCGTCCCCACCGGGGTGACGGTGATGCTCACGGGACTGGTGAAGCTCGTGGCGCCCAGTTTCCCGATGACGATGGTCGCGCCGTCTGCTGCGGCGGTGTAGTTGTCCGTGGCTGTCCCATTGGCCGTTGCGGCAAGGGCCGAGGCGATGCTGTCGAGGGACTCGCCGCCAGCCGCTACCACATGGCTTGCCCGCTCGGTGCCGTCCACGAACAGGTGCCAGGTTTCACCGGCCATGCCGGTGCCTGCCAGGGTAATGCGCTGGGTCGCAAGGTTCGTGTAGTCGGCGATGGTGCCATCGGTCCCCTGGACGATGGTGAACGCTGCCGTAAAGGGCGTTGTGTTACCCGCTTCCAGGCCAATGGTAATGGTATGCGTTGTGGTGTTGTAGCTTGCCGTGTAGTTCGGGTTTGCGTTGATCTTGCCTGCCAGGTCGGCCCCGACGTCATCAATGGTATCGCCGTTCTGCACCTTGGCTGAATCGAAGTTCACGCCGCCCAGGGTGACCCGCCAGGTCTCGTTCTTGACCGGATCGCCGGACAGGTCGATGTCGGTGACGGTCCAGGTGATGGCGGCCAGGCTGGCCTGATCGGGGGTCCCGGTGATGGTGCAGCTTGCCTGGGGACTGAGCCCCACATCGGAGAAGCTGAGGGTGAAGGTGCCGCCGTTGCCGTTGATGCTGATGGTGTTCCCGGCGACCGTGGCGGTG
Organism: Geobacter sp.; assembly: GCA_003574895.1. Taxonomy (GTDB): domain Bacteria; phylum Desulfobacterota; class Desulfuromonadia; order Geobacterales; family Pseudopelobacteraceae; genus JACPFJ01. The sequence goes on along the minus strand of PJFB01000001.1, from coordinate 128,468 downwards.
TACTGCTTGCCGGCGTTATTGATCTTGGTTGCCAGGTCACCGGCTATATCCCCAACTGTCGTCAGGGTGGACTCATAGATGTCGCCATCGACATTGAGCGACCAGGTCTCGTTGGCCCCTACCGTGCCGCCCAGGGCGACATCGGCGTTTACGAAGGCCACACCGTTGGTGGTCACGCTCCTGGTCACGGTGGCGCAGTTTGCCGACAGCTGGGTAAGACCGTCGAACCTGAACCCGTTGGCCAGACTGATGGCCAGGGTATCGCCGGTGGCATTGGTATCCTTGATGGAGAGATCGTAGTAGTTGTCGGTGGTGCTGTCGGCGGCATCATGCTGGGGCAAAAGCCCCTTGAGGCCGTTCACCACATCCGCCAGGCTGGTGGAGGCGGCCGTATAGGTGTACGACACGCCATCAAGCGACAGGGTCCATGTGTCGCCGACCGAGACCGTACCGTTGAAGACGATGTCGGCAGCGGTGTAATAGGAGCCCGTTGCCGGGGTGCCGCCGATGATGTTGTTGGACGGGGGCGTCAGCATGTCCTGTGTCACGTCGAACTGGTAGACGTCCCACGTGCCGTCACCACCGCCGATGATCTTGGCGTAGGGGATGCTGGAATCGATGTTGCCCCCCAGATCGGTGTCACCGATGGTTGGGTCGTAGTAGGTGGTCCAGTTGACGGAGTCGTCGATGTTCTGGGCCGTGTTGTTGGCCGACTCATTTTCCAGGATTGGGCTGGGGGTGAACAGGAAGTTGCTGATGCTGTGCCCCTTCACCGAAACCTGCAGCAGATAGTCAGCCCCCTGGGGGATGCCACTGGAGTAACCGGTCTGCCAGTAGGTCAACCACCCGAGCGCATTGTCCACCTTCAGGGCGTAGGTCCCCGCTGCCGTGATGTCATAGGTGAGATAGTCGTCGAACCAGGTGGTGCTGCCGGTACCGCCGGCGCTGTTGGGATCCGAATATCCCGGCCCCATGGCGAGCAGGCTGCCGGAACTGTTGTACAGGCTCAACTGGCTGGCCCACAGGATGGCGTCGCCCGGTTCATAGCCATGGTCGACGTCGAAGGTGGCCGTTACCGTGCCGCCGGCCTTATCGATCATGTCCTGGGTCACGGTGAACTTGTAGTAATCCACGGTGTTGTCGCCCTTGGCATCCACGGAGATATGCTGGATCGCCGTGGAGTTGGCGATTTCCGCGTCGCTGTTCAGGCTCCACTTGCCAGCCTCCAGATCCTGGGCCGTGTCGATGGTGTCGTGTGTCGAGGTGGTTTCCGTAAGGATGGACTGGCCCACATTGGCGTCGAAGGTGGAGCCGTCGATGCCGTCGGTGACCTGGCCGAGGGTGATGATCGAGTAGTCGGTCGGTTCGGTGACCTTGGTGTCACCGCCAGTCTGTGTTACCAGGACGCCGGGGGTGTCGTCGATGATCTTGACGTCCACGGAGTCGATGGTGCCGGACTCGCCGTTTCTGCCGGCGGTATAGACGTATTCCGTGCCATTCAGGGTCAGGGTCCAGATATTGCCGAGGGAAACCGTGCTGCCCAGGGCAATGTCAATACTGGAAAGGGCATGGGTACCGGAGATGTCCGCCGTCCCGGCCCCGGTCTGGTCCAGGATGGAGAAGGCCGCGGTAAAGGCCCCGCCATTGGCTGCCTGGACGGTGATGATATCGCCGTTCGCCGTGGCGGTGTAGCCCCGCACCCCGATCTGCAGCGCCAGGGCCTGGGCAATGTACTCCAGGGAGTTGCCCGCCTCGACCTTGACGCCGATCTCCTTGCCGTTCAGCGTCATCTGCCAGGTTTCGCCGGCAACCGGACTGCCCGAAAGGGCGACGGTTGCTTCTACCCAGTGGGTGGTGCTGGCCACGGCGTTGCTCAGGACCAGCGCCGACGGATCAGCCAGGGAATCGGCATTGAACAGGCCGGAAGCGGTGAAGCCGGCTCCCGAAACCGTCAGGGTGTTGGTTGCCGTATTCACGGTGGTGGTATAATCCTGGGTCACTTCACCCCGCACCTTGTCCGCCAGTCCGTTCAGGACATCTGCCATGGTCAGGGCATAGTAGTTGTCAAGGGTGGCCGCCGTCACCTCGTGGGTGATGGTGGTGTAGTGGACCCCTTCGGTGACGCCATCGGCCACCGCATGCACGGTCACGACCTGCGGGATGTCCCAGTTGGCCTCGGTGAAGGTCAGGATCACGGGGTCCGTGGCGGAAGCGGCATCGGTAGCCAGCTTGCCGTCAAGCAGCAACTGGCCATTCACTTCGTGCAGCACGATCTGGACCGCGCCGTCCGGCTTCCGTGTCAGCACCACCGAGTAGGAGTCATCCGCAGTTGTGCCGTTGTTGGCGACCTTGGTGGAGTTCTCGGCGACTACCGTGCTCCCTTCGCTCTGGGTGATCAGCACCCCGGCGACATCGTTATCCACCACCGTGGCAACCACCGACGAAACCTTGACACTGTCATAGGCACCGCCATCGCTGGGGCTGCCCCCCTGGATGACGCTGTGCTGGATGACGTACGATTTCAGCCCTTCCGCCAGGGCATCGTCTGGGGCCGTGATGGTGACCACCTGCGGCACCCACCAGTTGTTGCGGTCGAACAGCAGGGTGACGCCGTCCGCCTGGCCGTTCAGCAGTACGCCTTCGCCGCCCGCCTTGATGTCCGCCTCCTTGGGCTTGGTCGGCGTGGCGGTTACCTTGACCTCCTCCTCGGGCTGCCGCGTCAGTACGACACTGTACCTGATGGTGCCATTCCCTTCGCCGATGGTCATGACATCGTCGAGGGGCGTGATCACAACGCCCGCCGAGTCACTGTCCGCCACTATGGCGGACACGTCCTGCACGAAGATATTCTGGTAGTCCGCCGATGACAGGGCATTGTTGATGGCATCGGCGATCAGGCCGCTGTGGCCGTTCAGGTTCTTGCCGACAACCGTGATGGGGGCACCGTCAGTGCCACCGTCCAGGTTGAAGGTATCGCTGCCAAGGCCGCCATCCACCTCAAGCTGGACATTGGCCGGCGTGCTGAGGATGAAGAAGGTGTCGTTCCCCTCCATGCCGTCTACGATGATCTTCTCAAGCCCGTTGTAGCTGATCGGCAGGCCGGCCCCGAAGATCCCCTGGTCCGTGATGACGAAGTCGTCGCCGAATTCCGTGCCCACCACGGTCAGGGTGTCGAAACCGTCGCCCCCCTCGATGTTGACCGGGGCATTGACCGTATACTGGATGAAGTCGGCCCCCTGGCCGCCGTTGATGTTGGTGAACGGCTTTTTGGGGTCGGCCGGGTCGATCTTGACAAAGGCCCGGACCCGGAAGGTATCGTCATCTGCCTCGCCGTACAGGAACAGCTCCGCCGCCGTGTGGTAGACGTTGAACGTATCGTCGCCGGTGCCGCCGTAGAGGGTGGTGGCCTCGCTCACGCCGTTGCTCAGATACCCCTGGGTCGTGGCGATGGTGCTGAACTGGTCCTCAGGCGCCAGGCCGGCCGCGGCATCCCGCTCCGACTTGAACATCTGCCCCACCTGGAAGGTGTCGTTGCCCGCATCGCCATAGACGGTCAGCGGCGCGGTCGTGTCGTCGAAGACAAAGGTGTCGTCGCCATTCCGGCCGTAGATCTTGATACCGCCATTGAGGAACGCATCGTAGTTCACGCGCTCGATGCCGCCGCCCGCCTTCGGCTGCCGGTCCTGGTCCAGTTCGATGGACGAAATGGCATTGGGACGGAAAAGGAAGTAGTCCGCCAGATTGGTGCCGTAGACATTGAGGGCATTGACGCCCAGGTCATTGGCCGGCGACATGTCCTGAACATTGATGATGGAGGAACCGCCGCCGGACAGCCCCACCTCATAGGTATCGCTCCCCCCTTCGCCGTGGAGGGTCAGCTCGCCGTGGATGCCGTTCAGGAAGGTCTGTTTACCGGCGGCATCGTAGTTCACCCGGAAGGTGTCATTGCCGGCGCCGCCCCAGACCGTGAGGCTGCCGCTCTTCACCGGCGTTACGCTGCCGCCGACGGTATCGATGTTGACCACATCGTTGCCGTCGTTCAGGTTGATGACATTGGTCCCGTCGATGGTGGAGGCCACGTACAGGGTATCGTCGCCGGTGCCGAGGGTGAGGCCGAAGTTTTCGAATTGCTGATAATCAATGGCGCTGCCCAGGCCGAAGCCGGTCAGGAGCGCGGAGGTCAAGGTGCCGCTCTGGGAAGAGGTCGCGGCGGAGTTGTCGATCACCAGACCATCGGCACCAGTACCGCCGGTGATGGTGAGCAAACCGGCAGTGGCCGCGAGGGAATGGGCGGCATCCCCCACCGTCACCTGATCGTCGCCGGCATTGGCATTGACATAGGTCAGCGTCGCGCCGTTGGTGCTCTGGATGGAGAACCGGTCGCTGCCGCTCCCCAGGTCCACCGTCACGGTCTCGATCCCCTGATAGGCGACCCCGGCCGTGCCCAGGCCGGTGATGGCGTTCGCCGAAAGGGTGCCGGTATTGTCGGAGGCGTCCCCCATGTCGTTGAGCCTGAGGAGGTCGCTGCCCCCCTGGCCGTCGAAGGCCAGCGGTCCCAGCAGGTCGTTCAGCGTGCTCGTGCCGTTGTCGTCGGTGCTGCCGGCATAGACGGTATCCGCACCGCTCCCGGTGCGGATGGTTGTGCCCGTTCCGGCCTGGGTGCTCCGGACCGTTACGGTATTGCCGGCGTTCCCCATGTTGATGTTCAGGTCTTCCAGCGTGCCGTAGGTGATGACTGCCGGGCTGATGCCGGTGATGGTCGTATTGGTCAGCAGCAGTGCGTTGACAGCGTCATCCGCCGTATCGTCGATGACGACCGTATCGCTGCCGCCATCGCCGTTGATGGTCAGGGGGGCCGTGATGGTGGCGACCGTACCGCCGGTATTGCCGGCCGGGGTGGCGTTGCTGCCGATGTAGATGAGGTCGTCTCCGTCTGCGGCGTTGATGGTGGTCGGGCTGGTGGTGTTGGTGAGCACGATGGTATCGGCATGGTTACTGCCGTCAATGGTCACCGCCGCAGCACTGAGGGTGCCGTACAGTTCAAACAGGGTCCCGGTGCCGTCATCATCCGCTCCGGAAACGGTAATGGTGCTGCCCGTCGATTCGACCAGGGCTCCCTGGGCGATCCGGACCAGGTCCCCGCCATGGAGCGTCACGGTCCCGGTGGCGCCGATGACGGCGGTGTCGGTGATCAGCAGGCTGTCGTCATCGGTATCATCGGTGGCGATAGTGACCGTGCTGCCTGACACGTAACTGTCGATGGTGATCGTACACAGATTGGTAATGGACGTTGCCTTAAAGGCAGTGACGCCTTCGCCGTCAACGGTCATGTCCCCGGTATTCTGGATATAGACGGAACCGGTTGTGGACTGCCCCTCCAGCCTGCTGATCTGGGAGAAGAGCTTGTTGCCGGCGGTGCCCACATCACCCTTGGCAAACAGGCGGGTATGGCCGGCAACGACATTGGAGCCGCCGTCGTTCCTGGCATTCAGGATGGCCCCGTTGATGGCAGTGATGAAGGCGTCGCCGCCGTTGTTGGCCGCCACGCTGTTCAGGTACAGACTGCCGTCCAGGGCCTCGATGTAGGTGCCGCCGAAGCTGGAGGTGCTCAGCCCCAAGCCTGGGGTTGCGCTCGTGGTATTGACGAACAGGGCATGGCCGCCGGATTCGCCGATGGTGCTGCCCAGGGAGGTGAGGTCGACGATGGTGCCGGTGACGTTGGTGTGCAGGGTGGCGTCATCCTGGCGCACGATGCCGAAGTTGGCCTTGAGGAAGACACCGCCGCCGGTGGAGGTCACCGTATCGACGACCATGGCGTGGTTGGAATTTTCATACAGGTAGATGTTGCCGCCGGCCCGGGCCGTGATGCTGCCCGACTGGGTCTCGATGTAGTTGGTGGCGGTGCCGATGGCGCCGGCCGCCTGGAGGTAGATCGATGACGCGGTGATGACCTTGGCCATGTCCGCCAGCACGGTGCCGTCACCGTAGGCATCGGCAATGGAACCGCTGCTGACCAGGTTCACGAGGCCGCCGGCGGAGGAGACCTCCATCAGCTGCAGGTTGCTCTCGGCATTGATGTAGATGTCGCCGCCCGCCCTGGCGGTCAGCCCCCTGGAGCCGGTCAGCACGATATCCAGCGGCGTGGAGCTGTCACCTATACCGCCGCCGCCCCCTTCCAGGATGATGTCGCCGCCGGTGATATTGGCCAGGGCCAGGCCGGTGGCAGCGGTTCTGGCGTCGCTCAGGCCGCTCTTACCCTTGACCCTGACTTCGCCGGCCGCCGTGATGTGATCGATGGCCAAGGGTCCCTCGGAGCCGATATTGGCCTTGCCCCCTGCCTGGAGATCGACGACACCCGTCGCAGAGACATTAATGTCGTCAACCGGGTTGACCATGAGCCAGGCAATAGTTTCCGTGGGGTTCGGACCGGTGACGTTGTCGGTAATGTCATCGCCTGCGGCATTGAAATAGGTCACGTCCTTGCGTTCAGCCGCTGCCAGGATCACCTTCTGCTCATCGGTCAGCGCATTGTTGAGCGGCAGGGTGAACTTGACCGGATCGCCCTTGATGGTCCCGATGTCAGCGGAGGTGGAAACGTAGATACTGTGGCCCACAATATTGGGGTCTTCGATATCCGAACCGGTGGAGGTAACCAATTTGGGCTGGAGAATGCTGGCGCTGACCGAGTTCTTCAGCATGCTCTCGCTCCAGGCCGCGCGCTGTTTCAGCACGTCGCCGTCCGAGAACCAGTTCCCGGTGCCGGCCACGGCGCCCAGGGTAATGACGATCGGCGTATTCGCTTCCGCGTTGGCAGCCGTGGTCGCCAGCATGATCTTGTCGGGGTCGTTCGCATCCTTGACGACATAGTAGTTGTATCCGTCCACCAGCCCGGCTATGGAGCCGCCAGTGCCGCTGTGGTAGGTCACGGCCTGCCCCGTGGTGAAGACATTGCTGCCGATGGCGATGGTGTTGCCGGATACCGCGGCGCTGCCGAAGGTCTGGTGCAGCGCCGGATCGTCCACACTGTAGGCCCAGTTGGGGTCAAAGGCGGCTGTGACGTTGCCGTAGGTTCGGTGCAATGCGCGGTACTGGGCGGTCCGTTCGTTCTCCAGGGTCGTCTTGAGGGTCGCATCCCAGGCGGAACCGTAATAGGCGCTGTAGGCCGCCTCTTCCGCGGCGGACAGGGTGACCTGGTAGGTGGGGTCGAACGCACTATTGCCGGTCTGGGCCTCCTGCTGGGCGCGATATCGCCAGTAGGTCTGGTATTCCTGGGTCTTGGTATTCTGGTAGGCGGTGATGGTGGCAATGATGCTCAGGCCGGCCGTATCCTCCGTTGCCTGCATCCGGGTCCAGAGCGCCAGCAACTGCTCGGTGGTGCGGTCGTCGCGGGTGGCGGTGGTGTTGGCATCGATCAGGCTGCCGTTTGTCACCTCGATCCTGACGTCGGCGCCGCTTTGCGCCTTGTACAGGTTCATATCGCCGCTGGTTTCCTTGAGATAGACGCTCTGGGAGGCCGTGGCCGTCACCACATCCCGGGCGGCATTGGTGCCGCTGTCGATCCTGAGGGCCTGGGCGCCCGATCCCAACGAGTCCGCCGTGCCGCCGGTCCCCAGGGTGCCGATGCCGCCATACAGCGAGGTGAGGGTGATGGCCCCGCCGCTGATCAGGGTGTCGCTGCTGGCGCCGTAGATAGTGCCCCTGGCGCTCAGGGCCACATCCCCGTTGCTGGTGGAGGTGGTGACCATGCCGAGCTTCAGGTCGCCGGTCAGTTCGCTGATGCGGATATCACCCGTGGTGGTGATGGCGCTCAGGGTGCCGGTGCCGCTGTTGGTCACTTCGGTATTCAGGGTCGTGCCGACGCCGATACCGGTGCCTGCGGACAAGGCGATGCTGCCGCCGCCGATGACGGCATCCTCGTTGATCAGGGCGATCTGGCCGCCTGCGGTCAGTTTGGTGCTGCCGGACGGGTCGTTGATGGAACCGTTGAGCAGGATGGCGCCACCGCTCTCGACAGTGACCCCGACCCTGGAATCGCCAGCGTCGAAACCGATGAAGCTGATGCCGATCTGCCGGTCGGCCCGGATGCTGTTGGCCCAGATATCCTTCTTGCCGTTGACGACGGTGACTTCATCGTAATAGGTGTTCTTGCCGTACCAGGTTGAGGTGCTCCAGGTCCGTTCGGACTTCGAGTCGCCGCTGGTATTGATGACATAGTGGTTGTAGGAGTAATCGCTGGTATCCGTGGACTGGGCCACATACTCGCCCGGCTCCCTGATCGGTTTGGGGTCGATGTTCTCCCGGTGGGGGCCGTCCACGATATTGCCCGGATCAGCGGCAAGGGCGTCGATTCCGAGCCAGTCGGAACTGGCGTAGGTCGTAACCGTCTTGACCTGGTAATTCTGGCCCGTTGCCCAGTAATAGCGCATGCCGCTCTGGGTGTCGTAGACGCCGGAACGGGCCCCGGTCCCGGAGCCGTAGGTCACGTCTTTTTCCTGAACCACATACTGTTTCGTCACCGGATCCAGGACCGTGGCCTGATAGTAGGTCTTGGTCTTGACGACGCCGTTCTCACGGTAGTACTCCGTAACCCGCAGGGCGCCGGTGCTGTCCTTGAACGAGGTATCGATGATCTTCAGCTCGCCGTTCACGCCCTCCCCTGCGTCGAGCTGGTTGACCACCACATCGTAGCCGGTCTGGTTCTTGACCGTCACGCTGCCGTAGCCGTCCATGACGTTGAGCTGGCCGCCGCCGGTGCTGACGATCTGACCGAACAGCTCCATGTAGCCCCCCTGGACCTTGGCGGACCAGACTTCGAGGCGGTTCTTTTCGACGTTGAAGTTGACCTTGATGTTGTTGGTGCCGGTGAGCGGCAAGGTGAACGATTTCCAGTCATCGGTGGACAGGCCGTAGACCTGGCCCATGTAATCGGAAAGGCTGAGCTTCATCTCGGTGGTGCCGTAGATGGGGGTTCCGTACCAGGTGCTGCCGATGACGTCGGTAGTCCAGCCGCTACCGAACACGGCGCTGTCGAGGCCGTAGGATTCGGCCGAGGCCTTGGTCAGGTAGGTGACTCCCTGACGGTACAGGGTGTAGATCGTCTTCGCCGCTTCGATCCTGGCGAGGTCCGCGACGTTGTCGATGGTCACGGTGCGTACCGGCATGCCGCTCTGCACCGTGCCGGCGATGTTCAGGTACTTGGCGCTGATGTAGACATTGTTGGCGGCAATGATGTTCCCCTTGCCGTTCAGGGTGTTCGGATTGGTCGAGGAGTCTTCCAGGTTGACCGTGGTGGTGGTCGTCGCGTTCAGGGCCGCACTGACGGCAGAGTTGATGGCGGTGTTGGAGCCGGAGCCGTTGGTGGTGGTGTAGCTCGACAGCCCCGAGGCCCGGGCGGCGTCGGCTGCGGCGGCCCAAGTGGTGCCCGGATTGTTGCCGGCCGTGTAGAGCGCATCGATGTAGCTCTGCACGAAGTCCTGACCGGTGATCATCTCCAGGTCGCCGGCGGTGATGTTCGCATTGGAGTAGATGCTGCCGGCCGAGGTGATGGACACCAGACCGAGCACGTTGGAGATATCGCCGTCGATCTCGACGCTGGGTGACGTGAAGTCCTTGTAGGTCGCACTACCACTGTTGACCGGGTTGTCGGCATCGAAGGTGTTCTTGATGATGATCTGGGGGGTGCTGCCGGTGGCCGTGACATCGAAACTGAGCCCCGTGGGGATCTGGCCGCTCTTGTTCAGGACGTCGGACGGTTTCGTGATGCTGGCGCCGTTGAACATCACGACGCCGCCGCCGTTGTCCGGGATGGTGATGCTGTTGAGCCGCAGGTTGGCCGGGCTGTCGTTCTCGATGGTGATCGTCACGTCGCCCGGGGCCTTGAGGGAACCGTTGCCGGTCAGGTCGTCGCCGTTGATCCTGATGATGCCCGCCTGGGCCCAGATGTCGGACAGGGTGACGTAGGGGGCGGCATAGGAGGAGAGATAGACATTGTGGGTCGCATCGTAGAGGCCGATGGCCTTCATCTGCTCCTCGACCCGGCTGATCTCCACCGTGTAGGCGGCCACGGCGGCGGCGTCACCCGCGTACAGGGTCCGCAGGTCCTGCCAGTGCTTCCATTCCTTGATCAGGTTGCTGGCAATGGATTCCGTGCTCAAGACCGGGTCCGGCATGCCGTCGGTCCTGGTGACCACGGCATCGGGATTGGTGACGAAATCCTTGGGAATGAGGATCGACTGGTTCTTGAGGGTGCCGACCTCGATAGTGCCATTCACGACGACCGAGGTGTGCCGCTCGTCCTTCGAGGTACCACCCTTCAGTTCGTCGGAAATACCGCCCCCCGTGAGGGCGTTGATGCCGTCGGCAATGGCCGAGAGCCAGCTCTTGCCGGCGCCCGAGGCCTTGATGGTCGTGGGGCTGTTCTGCTCCGCCAGGAGCGCGGCGTCGCGGCCCGCCAGGAGGGTGGAGCCGAGGCCGATGGAGATGGTATTGTACTCGAACACCTCGCCATCGGACTTCAGGCTGCTGATCGGGATGACCGAGGCATTCAGTTCGTCGCCACGGGAGGTGATCAGGAAGGTGTTGCGCACGCCGTCCCGGTCCCGGCCGGCCAGGAGATTGATGTTCCCCTTGGCGTCGATGACGGTATTGGTCCCCACGTTGGCCTGATCGATCTCGTTGACGATGGCCTGGCCATCCACGGCACCGGCCGAAGCCAGGCCGTAGGTATGGACCTGGGGTTCCACCGTGAGCACGCCGCGGGTCCGGGACTGGAGGTCCACGGTGCCGACGGTGCTGATCGTGGCGTTGTTGCCGATCTGGGAATAGGCATTCTCATTGGCGATGATGTGGCTGGTGGCGCCGGCGCAGTTGATCAAACCGCCGGAGTCCAGCTTGACGTCGTCGTACCCTTCCACGTCGTTATAGGTGGAGAGCAGGAAATTGCCCGGATTGAGGATGTCGCCGGTCACCGTGACCCTGGCGCCGTCGCCCACGGTGGCGTAGGTATTGTTGGTGATGGTGGTGACGCTCTCGCCGGCCATGCCGTTCGCCACGCCACCCTGCCCTGCCTGGACGTTGTACTGATCGGCTCCCAGGAGGTTCTTGCGGGCCGTGTTGACGCTGGTGATCTGGAAATCGAGGGTGGTGACAGCTGCATTGCCCCCCAGCTTCGCCTCCACCGTGCTGGTGTCGGTGTTCCTGGCCGAGGCGCCGCTCACGTTCAGCCCGCCGGCCGACATGGAATTGGTCTGGCTGTCGAACAGTGCCGTATGGCTGGAGGCGATCTTCAGGCTCGATACGTTCAGGATGTCAGCGGCACTGCTGCCGTCGGTGCCGATATGGGCGCGGGTGGTGCTGGTCGAGATCACGGTGGATGACGAGGCATTGCCCGACACCAGGCCGCCGCTGCCGGAGACTGCGCCGGCAAAGTTGTAATCGGTGCCGGAGGCGGTGACCAGGAGTGCCGGGCCGTTCCCTTTGTGGTAGACGACCGTATCGCCGGTAGCCAGGCCGTTCGATGCCCCCAGGTCGATGGCGTTACTGGCAGCGTGCAGCGCCGTGGCCGGATCGAAGCTCAAGGGGGTCGGATTGTAGACCGATGTGGGGGTCAGGGTCTGGCTTCCCCCCAGGACCGCCGGGTCCGTAAGATCGATCGTGGTGGGCGACAGCAGGGAAGAGGTGGCGTTGGAGTAGGATGTGGCCAGTTTGACCCTGGTCGGGTTCAGAATGGTGAACCGGTGGCCGGTGCCGGTGGCCGCGGCTGCGTTCAGGGTGATGGCGGACGCGACACCGCCACTGGAGCCGTCGGCATTCCTGACGTAGAACTTGACTGAGTTCGGATCGGTCGTGTCCACATTGGTCGTGCTGAAGTCGTACAGACGGATCCTGTTCGGATTGCTGCTGTCCACCTCAACGTAGTAGGTACCGGTATTGGTCAGCCCGCCCACCGCGCTGTTGGTCGATACGCCGGTGTTGTAGGAGATCATGTCGCCGCTCTTCAGGCCGTTGTCGGCGCCCAGGTCGATCCAGTTGCCGCTGATGGCGGATGCCGGGATGAAGGCACGGATGTTGTCCACCACGACGTAATAGAGCTGTCCGTCCACGAGGCCGCCGATGGGATCGCCGGCGCTGATGGTCACGCCGTTGCCCAGATAGGAGTCGGTGACGAGCGTGGAGGTCGCATAGCTGTCGTTTGACCCGGCGGCAATGAAGCCGTAGTTGCTGCTGTCGGTCCTGGCCTGCTGCTTGCTGTCACCCGTGGCATTCACGGCGATGGAGTTGGAAACCGAGAGGACCGTGTTGTCGGCCACATAGCCGGTGACCGTGCCGCCGGTCGTGGCCGAGCTGGAGGTGGCGCTGACGCCGATCAGGGCACCGGAGCTTCCGGTGGCGAACGATTGGGCGGAGTAACCATTGGTGGGGACCGACAGGGAAGCCAGCACCGACAGGGTGGAGGCGCTGATGGTTTTCGAGCCGCCGCCGATGTAGGCGCTGATGGTGGGGGTTACCGTCGAGGTCGCCCTGCTGACCCCCACGGCAAGCGCGCCGGCGCTGATGCCACGGGCATCGGCAGCGGCGGCAACAGTGCCATGGGCGTTGACGGTCAGATCGTTACCGGCCTTCAGGGTCGAGCCGGTGGCATAGGCGCTGATCGTCGGGGTAATGGTGGCCGTGGCAGCGTTCTCGCCGCCAATGGCGAGGATACCGCCCGTGGCGGATTTTACCGTGGCCTGGGCGGCATTGGAGCCGTCGGCAACGATGGACAGGTTATGGCCGGCCGTGGCCTGGACGGCATCCATATGGGCCAGGGTGCTCCCCTTGCTGGCGGCAGTGGCGGAAACCGCACCGATGGCGAGCGCGCCCACGGTCAGCCCTTCGGAGTCCGCCGTGGCCGTGTTGTCGGCCTGGGACAGGAGGGAGATGTCGCTCCCCGCCGTCAGCCTGGCGCCGGCATTGACCCGGGTATCCAGCTGGGCATCCGAGGTTGCGGTGGCCACCGCACCGTTGGCGGCGATCAGCCCGCCGCCCGGCGCATAGGCCGTTGCGTCGGCCCCCTTGTCAATAACTGCCCCGTTGTCGTCGTAGTTGTGCAGCGTCTGCAGGCTGATGCCGTAGGCGCTGATCTGGGCATTACCGATGTAGGTGTCGATATCGGGCCTGACCTTAGCGTTGGAGAGTACCACGCCGACGCCGACGATGCCCACGGTCAGCCCTTCGGCCTTGGCCTTGGCCTCTTCCTCCGACTTGGAGGCGACCGTCAGGATGCCGGTCAGTGCCAGTGCCGCGCCATCGCCCACAAAGGCCATGATGGTCGGAGTGACAATGGCATCGATATCAGTGCCGTTGCCGCCGATGAGTCCGCCGCCGGAGGCATTGCCGTAGGCATCGGCGGTATTGTCGGCATGGGAGGTCATAGTGAGGTTGCGCCCCATCACGGAAGCGCCCTCGTCGATATAGGTCTTCACCGTCGGCTTGATTTCGGACGTGGCCAGGGAGACGCCCACACTGAGGGCGCCCACGCTGATCCCCTTCGCATCCGTCTCGGCGGTTACCGTGGCATCGGCGTTCAGGGTGACATCATTCGTAGTCCTGATATCAGCCTTACCGATATAGGCAGCCACCAGTGGATCGATGGTCGCAGTCGCCTCATTGCCGGTACCGCTGCCGATACCGGCGGAAAGGCCATCGGCCTCGGATGAGACGGTGATTGTGGAGCTTGCCGAAATCTCGACGTCATCCACGGAACCGTTCTTGCCGATTACAGCATAATCGCCGATGTAGGCCGATGTGGTGCCGGAGACCGTGGTGTCGGTTACTGAGGCGCCGCCGGCGACGAGCCCGCCCGTGGCACCGATGCTCCGGCCGGCCACGTCGTAGGTGGTATCGGCGCTCAGGGAGAGCGTCTTGGCATTATTGATCGTCACCGGTGCGGCGGCGGAGGTGCCGGCCACATAGGCCTGGGTTTTGGTGTCGATCGTGTTCACGAGAACCGATCCGCCAACGGCTGCTAACCCACCGGAAAGGCTGAACGTGACCGCATCTATGGCTGCCTTGCCCGTCGCCTTCAGCGTAACATTGCCGCCGGCGGAGACAGTGGAATTCCCCCGGATGTCGGCGGTGACGGTGCTGGTGATTTCATTGTTCACTACCGAGGCATTGGCCGCCACACCGGCTGAAACACCGAAACCTGCTGCAAGTGAGGAGATGGCAGCCGTGGAATCGGCGGTGATAGAGATGGCGCCGTTGGTGGCGGTTACCGTTGAGTCAACGATCTCCGCCGTGACTGTGTTGTGAATGGTATTGTTCGCAACCGCTGCACCAAGGGCCGCCACACCGGCGACGGAGATGCTGCCGGCAAAGGAGACGATATTGGCGTTCGGATTCACAGACGTGCCGTTAATCGCGGCGGTCAGCTTGTTGACGATAGCAGCGGGTGCGGCAACGGCCGAGTTGAAATCCGGGACAACTGCCGGTGCGATGTCCAAGGCTGTCAGGGATGCGCTGCCCGTGGCGGTGAGGGTTCCGTTGACGATGGTCGAAGAAACCGTATTCCCCAGATCATTCAGGGTGAGGGAGGCATTGAGCGCCCCCAGACCCGAGCCTGCCACGCCGATGGCATAGGAGCGAATGATGTCCGACGAGGTGGCGGTGAGCGCAGCATCGGCGCCTGACGTGGCGTCAGACAAGGTGATGGCCGTTGTCACCGTATTGGCGATGGTGTTCTTCGATACCGCTGCCCCTCCGGCCGCAAAACCGGAAGCAGAAAGGCCGATCGCCACCGAATCCATGGTGGAGCTGTCGGTAGCGGAGAGGGAGAAGTTGCCGCCGGCATGCACCGTGGAGCGGATTGTACCATTGTTTATGATGGAGGCTGCGATGGTGTTACTGATGTCGTTGAGGGTCAGGGAAAGCTGTGCCGCCACAAGACCCGAAGCGGCCACGCCGCCCACAAAGCTCTTGATGGAGGCATCGGATGATGCCGAGAGCGAAACGGCGCCATCGCTTGTCAGGGTGGAGCCGATGACCTGGGCCGTGATGGAATCCTGAATACGGTTATAACCGACCACGCCATTGATGGCGGCAATACCGGAGCCGGCCAGCCCCAGGCCGATGGAGTCGATACTGGAACTGTCGGTGGCGGTTTGCGTGGAGCTGTTGGTGGTATGGACCGTGGAACCGCCCGTTATGGAGGCATCGACGGTGTTCTTGATGAAGTTGCCGAAACCGGTGATGTTGGCCGCAACGTCGCCGGCAACCCCCACCCCGGCGGAGAGGGCCATGATGCCGGCGCTGGAGGTGGCGGTCTGGGTCAGGCTGAGGCTCTTGGTAACCGTGGAATTGACGATGTCGGCCTGCACGGTATCGATGATGCTGTTCCCCATGAGGGAGGCGTTGAATGCCATGGAGCCTGAGGCGGCAACGCTGATGTTGAGGGCCAGGATGTTGGTATGGGCGAAATCCTTGAACGGCGAATCCTCGAGCGCAGCAGTGAGTTTGGCCTGCTGATCGCTGGTCAGGAGCATGGCCGGCACGGCGCCGGGCGCGCTATCAATGGCCGACAGGGTCATGGCGCCGTTGGCCGATACCGTAGATGTGGTGATGTTGGCGGTGGTCGTGTTGGTGATGTCGTTACCCAGGACTGTCAGCTGCATGGCAAAGCCGCCCGAGGCGGCCACGCCCAGGTTCAGGGCCCGGATGACCGACGAGGAGAGTGCGGTCATGGAGAGGGACGACAGGGTCGTCAAGGTGGAATCGCTGATGCCGGTGTTGGTGCTGTTGACGATAACATTGGCAGCCAAAGCGCCGCCAGCGGCGCCGAGGGCCGATGCGGCCAGGCCGAAGGCGATGCCGTCGATACTGGTGGTGTTGGTGGCGCTCTGGGTGAGCGCACCGGTGCTGTAGACCGTCGACGAATCGGTGATCTTCGCCTCGGTGGTATCGGTGACCACATTGCCTGCCAGCACCAGGTTGCCGGCGCTCATGCCCGCGGCAGCAACGCCGCAGACCGCCGAGAACATGGCGGCATCGGATGTGGCGGACTGGGACAGCGCCGCACCGCTGGTGACGGAGGAGCTGCTGATGTTGGCCGTGACCCTGTCGGTAATGACGTTGACTGCGGCCAGCACGCCGTACGCATCGCTGCCCGATCCGGCCACGCCGATCCCCAGCGCCTTGATGTCTGCGGCGTCATCGGCGTCAAGGGCCACCATGCCGCCTGACTTGACGATGGAGGCCGTGATATTGGCGGCAACCGTGTTGGCGATCCCGTTGCCGAAACCGGTGGCATTGATCGAGGCGCCGCCCGATCCGGCCACGCCGACGGTGAGCGAGATGATCCCCGAGCTGGATTCGGTTCCGAGGGAGATGTCGGCATTGGCGTTGGTCACGGTGCCGGCAGCATTGACCCCGGCCAGCAGGGTCGAGTGATCGACCGTGGCCGTGATCGTATTGGTGATGCTGTTGCCCGAGAAGACCCCGTTGACCGCCACCCCGCCGGTGCCGGCCACGCCGACCATGACCGCCAGGATATTGGTATGGGTCAGATCCTTGACCGGTGAATCGGCCATGGCATTGTCCAGGGTCGTCTGGGCACCTGCCGGCAGCAGCCAGGCAGGTATGATCGACGGCGCCACGTCCTTGGCCGTGATGGTGACATCATCGCCGGTCTTGACCGTGGCGGAATCGGCAATGGTCGCGGTCACCGTGTTGGCGATGACATTCCCCATAGCCGTCAGCTGCACGGCAAAGCCGCCCGAACCGGAGACGCCGATGGCCGCGGCCCGGATGATCTCGGAAGACTCGGCGGTCATGGTCAGTGTTGACTGGGTATCCAGGGTCGAGCCGCTGATGGCGGCCTGGATCGTATTGGTGATGACGTTGGCCGACAGGGCCAGCCCCACCGCGCCGCCGCCGGTGCCGGACACGCCGATAGCCAGGGCATCGATGGTGGCCCGGTCCTTGGCCGATATGGTGACGCCGCCGGTGGCATCGACATCGGAGGCGGTTGCCTCCTCCTTGACGATGCCGGCCTTGACGGTGGTGCTGATGACGTTGGCGGAAAGGGAGAGTACCCCGGCCCCGGCCCCGGAGCCGGCCACACCGGTGGTGAGCCCCATGATACTGGCCGCTGATTCGGCGGCAAGATCCAGGGTCGAACCGCTCGACACCGTCGAGCCCGCTATCTGGGCCGTTATGGTGTCGGTAATGACGTTGGCGCCGATCAGGGCGCCCACGGCGACGCCGCCGGTACCGGCCACGCTGACGGCAAGGGAGTAGATCTTCGACTGGTCGGTGGCCGACTGGGCCACCGCTCCGGCAGCCTGCACATGGGAGCCGCCCGTGATGGAGGCATCGACCGTATTGGCGATCACATTGCCGAAACCGGTGGCATTGACCGCTACAGCACCGGAGCCGGCCACCCCGATGGTGGCGGAGACGATGGCCGCGGAGGATTTCGTGTTGAGGGCCACCTTGCCGCTGTTCGTGGTGGTGACGGTGGCATTGCTGATGCCGGACCTGATGGTATTGGCAATCACGTTGCCGGTGAAGGCGCCGTTGACCGCAACGCCGCCGGTGCCGGCCACGCTGACGTTCAGGGAAAGGATATTGGCGGTGAGATCGAGGGAGCCGCCCAGGGTTTCGTTGACAAAGGTCTGGGCGCCGATGCCGGTGGAAGTGAGATTGATGGCGTTGCCGTTTTTCGCATCGTCGGCAGTGGCCGCCAGCCTAATCCTTGTCGGATCGTTGTCCACGGCAATGGCAAAGTAGGTCGTGCCCGACGTCAGGCCGCCGATGTCCGTACCGCCGCCATTATCGTACACAATGGTATCGCCGGTGCGCCACCGGTTTGCCCCGACCTTGATCGAATCGTCGGCCGTATCCACCACGCCGGAGGCCGCAACGTCGATGGTGACTTTCGGTACGAGTATCCAGTCCGGAATGACACTGGGCGCCAGGTCCTGGGCCGCCAGGGAGACGTCGCCGGCAGCCGTGACCGTGGCGTCGTCAATGGTGGCGGTCACGGTGTTGGCGATGATATTCCCCAGGGCCGTCATCTGCACCGCGACCCCGCCCGATCCCGATACGCCCACGGCAACGGTCCGGATGACCTCCTGGGAGAGGGCTGACAGGCCCAAGGTTCCCTGGGTATCAAGGGTTGAGCCGCTGATGGTTGCCGTGACGGTGTTGGTGATGATGTTGGTGGAGAGCGCCACCCCCACCGCAACGCCGCCGGTGCCGGAGACGCCGATGGCCATGGAGTCCACGGTGGAGGAATCCTTGGCTGAGACGCTGACTGCGCCGACGGCATCGACGTCGGAGGCGGTTGCCCCATCATTGATAACTCCAGCCTCGACAGTATTGGTGACGACGTTGGCTGCCAGGGAGACCAGCACCGAAACCGCGCCGGAGCCGGCCACGCCGGTGGAGAAACTGAGGACACTGGCTGAGGATTCGGCGGCAAGGTCCAGGGTCGAGCCGCTGGAGACCGTGGAACCGGACACCAGGGCGGTGATGGAATTGGCGATGACATTGGCACCGATCAGGGCGCCCACGGACACGGCACCGGAACCAGCCACGCTGAGGGCAAGGGAACGGATACCGGACTGATCTTTTGCCGACTGATTCACCAGGCCGGCCGCCGTAACCGTCGAACCGCCCAGGATCGAGGCATCGATGGTATTGGCGATCACGTTACCGAATCCGGTGGCATTGACCGCCACCGTGCCGGACCCGGCCACACCGACGGTGACGCCGATGATGCCGGCCTTCGACGTGGCATCAAGATCGACCTTGCCGTTATTGGTGGTGGTGACCCGGGCGTTGTTCAGGATCTCGGCCTCGATGGTATTGGCAATCACGTTGCCGGTAAAGGCTGCATTGACCGCTACGGTGCCGGAAGCTGCCACGCTGATGTTGACCGCCAGGATATTGGCTGCCGGGTCGATAGGAGAACCGTCCAGGGCCGCAGCCACATCATCCTGGTTCTTCGTGCTCCCCAGGTTCCAGGGGGTCAGCACGCTGGGCGCCACATCCTGGGCCGTGATCGTCACATCCCCAGCTGCATTGACGGTGGAGCCGTCGATGGCGGCGATCACCCGGTTGCTGATCACGTTGCCCATGGCCGTGACCTGCACGGCAACGGAGCCGGACCCGGAAACGCCCAGTGCCAGCGCCCTGATGATCTCGACGGACTGGGCGGTCAGGGAGAGGGTGGACTGGGTGTCAAGGGTAGCCCCATCGCTGATGGTGGCGGTGATCGTATCGGCAATGACGTTGGACGACAGGCCCACACCGACCGCAACGGAACCGCTGCCGGCCACGCCGAAGGCGATGGCGTCGATGATGGAGCTGTCCTGGGCCGAGATGCTGACGGCACCGGTGGCATCGACGTCGGACGCGATTGTCCCTTCCTTGATAACACCAGCCTCGATGGTGTTGGCGATGACATTGGCCGAGAGGGAAACGATGACGGACACCGAACCGGAGCCGGCCACGCCGGTGGAGAAGCTGAAGACAGTGGCTGAGGATTCGGCGGCAAGGTCCAGGGTCGAGCCGCTGGAGACCGTGGAACCGGACACCAGGGCGGTGATGGAATTGGCGATGACATTGGCGCCGATCAGGGCGCCCACGGACACCGTGCCGGAACCGGCCACGCTGAGGGCAAGGGAGCGGATGCCGGACTGATCTTTTGCCGACTGATTCACCAGGCCTGCCGCCGTAACCGTCGAGCCGCCCAGGATCGAGGCATCGATGGTATTGGCGATCACGTTGCCGAAACCGGTGGCATTGACCGCCACCGTGCCGGACCCGGCCACACCGACGGTGACGCCGATGATGCCGGCCTTCGACGTGGCCTCAAGATCGACCTTGCCGTTGTTGGTGGTGGTGACCCGGGCGTTGTTCAGGATCTCCGCTTCGATGGTATTGGCGATCACGTTGCCGGTAAAGGCGCCGTTGACCGCCACGGAACCGGAACCGGCCACGCTGATGTTGACCGCCAGGATGTTGGCTGCCGGGTCGATGGGGGAACCGTCCAGGGCCTTGTCAATTGTGCTTTGATTGTCTGCGCTCCCCAGGTTCCAGGGGGTCAGTACGCTGGGCGCCACATCCTGGGCCGTGATCGTCACATCCCCTGCGGCATTGACGGTGGAGCCGTCGATGGCGGCGATCACCCGGTTGCTGATCACGTTGCCCATGGCCGTGACCTGGACGGCAACGGAGCCTGAGCCGGACACGCCAACCGACACGGTACGGATGATTTCAGCGGACTGGGCTGTCAGGTCGAGGGTGGACTGCGTATCCAGGGTGGAGGCACCGCTGATGGTCGAGGTTATTGTATTGGCGATGACATTGGCCGACAGCCCGACGCAAACGGCAACGGAACCGCTGCCTGCCACGCCGAAGGAAAAGGCGTCGATGATGGAGCTGTCCTGGGCCGATACGGTCACGGCGCCGGTGGCGTCCACATCGGCGGCATCGGTGATGAGCGCCTCGGTCGTGTTGGTCACCACGTTACCGGCCAGGAAAACCACCACCCCGACCGAGCCCGAGCCGGCCACACCGCCCGTGAAACCGAAGATGGTGGACTGGGATTCGGCAGCCAGATCCAGTGCAGCACCGCTCGCTACCGTAGCTCCGGATATCTCGGCATCGACCGTGTTGGTGATGACGTTGGCGCCCACAATGGCGGAGACCGAGGCGTTGCCGGATGCCGCAACACTGAGCCCCACTGAGCTGATGTGGGACTGGTCCATGGCGGACAGGCCGGTATTGCCACCGGACCTGACCTGGGCCGCCGTGCCGGAGATCGAGGCATCGACGGTGTTGGTGATCACATTGCCGAAACCGGTGGCCTGGACCGCCACCTTGCCCGAGGCGCCGACACCCACGGTGATCGCGGTGATGCCCGTCTTGGAGAGGGCGTTCAGGTAGACATCGGCATCGGTAAGCTCAATGGCATGGGTGGTGGCGTTCACGCCGGCAAGTACGACGGCATCGATGATGTCGGCCTTGACCGTATTATGGACGACATTTCCGGTCAGGGCCACGCCCACCGCCACCTTGCCGGAGCCGGCCACGCTGACGTTCAACGCCAGGATGTTGGCGGTCAGGTCGATGGGGGAGCCGCTCAGCATGTCATCAAGCTCCTGCTGTTTGTCGGCGGATAACATCCACGAGGGGAGAACGCTTGGCGCGATATCCAGGGCATTGATGACCACGTCGCCGGCAGCCTTGACCAGGGAGGAACCGGAAATGGTCGAGGTGACCGTGTTGGCCACGCCATTGCCCAGGGCGGAGGCCGATACCGCAACGTTGCCGGACCCCGACACACCCATGCCGAGGGACCGGATGATGGAGGACGACTGTGAGGTCATGGTGACCGAACCGGTTGACGTGACCTTGGAGTTGTCGATGCGGGTCTTGATGTCGTTCTGGATGACATTGGCCGCAGCAGCAACGCCGACACCGACCTTGCCGGCACCCGCAGCCCCGAGTGCGATGGCGTCGATGACCGACGAATCTATGGCCGACAGGGTGACCCCCGTGGCCTGGATGGCATCGGTGGCCGTAGCGTTGGTGATGCTGGCTTCCAGGGTATTCCTGATGATGTTGACGGACGCAGCGGCACCGGCCGCCACCTTGCCGCCGCCGGCACCGGCAAAGGTAAGGTTGACGACCTGAGAGCTGCCGAATGACGGCATATCAATGCCGGAGGTGCCAAGGGCCAGCTGCGAGGGGTCAGCCGCCGTGGCCGGCGGGGCAATGCCGGCATTCAGGGCAATGGCACCGCCCGATGAAGTAACCGTTGATCCGTCAATGTTGGCCCGGATCGTATTTTCTTCGTACACGGCCGAAGCCGACAGCCCGATGGCGGTCTGTTTGGACCCGGCAAAGCCGCCGGCCACCACGACAACCGTGGTGTTATCGGAAGCGGTAATGTCGATATCGCCGGCAGCATCCAGATCGGAGCCCCCTGAAACCTTTGCCTCCGCCGTGCTGATCTCCACATCCGCCGAGAAGGAGGCACCCAGGGCAAACTGTTTGCCCCCTGCCCCGCCCAGCGTAACACCGACGAGCGTTTCCTCACCAGTGGCCGTAACATCGATGGTGGAGCTGGTTGATTCGAGCTTCGAGGCATCAACGGCCGCCGTTGTCCGGTTCAGGACCACGTTGACGCCGATGGCAGCGCCGATCGCATTGCCGCCGGTGGAGATGGCCACGCCCCCCGCAAGGGCCACGCTTACATCCCTGTCATTCGCTGTGAGCGATATTGCACCAGTGGTGATGACCTGACTATTTTTGGAAATGTGGGCGTCAATGGTATTGTTGAGGATATTGACGGCAACCGAACCGGAGAATGCCGTACTCTTGGAGCCGGCCCCAGCCGCAGCCAGGGTGACGATGGTGCCGCTCTCCGTGGCGCTGCTGCTGAAGGAACCCGTGGTATGCAGCGTTGATCCTTCGATGGCGGAACGCACGGTGCTCCCCAGGTAGTTGACCGCCACCGCGCCCCCCAGACCGGCGGACTTGCCGGCGGCAAAGGCCCCGGCAAAGGAGTAGATGGACGTGTTGTCCAGGGCCTGGACATGCACATTGCCCGTTGAGGCGATGTTCGTGGTTGTATTGAGGATATTCGCCTCGGTGGTGTTGTTGACCACGTTGACCGTGACGGTGCCGGCCCCACCTTTGCCCTTGTCGCCGGTACCGACCCCCACCGAGCCGGTAACGGCAACGATGAGACCGTTGCTGGTGGCATCGACATCCACATTGCCGGTATGTTTGAAGTTCGTCAGCGCCGATATCTGTGAGCGGACAATATTCTGGTTATAGGAGAACCCAATGGCGATGCCGACTCCGGCCTTGCCGCCAAAACCGCCCGACCCGCCGATAGCGATCTGGTTGACGCTGTCAACGGCATTCAGCTTTACCTTGTCCTCTATGGTCACGGCGCCGGCAATATTGCGCAGATCGGCCTCGACGCTGAACAGGGAGACATTGACGCCGACCGAGCCGCCGATGGCAATACCATCCTTGCCGGTTGCGCCGGCAAGACCCGCTGCCAGGGAGACATTCCAGCCGCTATGCGCCGCTTCGATATCGAGTGAATGGGCATTCAGGCTGGCGACGCCATCCACGAAGGCCTCGGTGGCGCCGGTAAGGACATTGATGGCAAAGGCGCCGGCGATGCCTTTGGTAGAAGCGTCGCCGCTGGTGCTGGCATAGGCCACGCCGCCGGCCAGGGAAGCAACGATAGCGTTATTCTGCGCATCGACGTAGAGGGCTGCCGTTGACAACTGGAGCGCACCGGTCTGATACAGGTAGGCCCGGGCATTGTCGTTGACGACGTTGATGGTGGCCGAGCCGGAAAACGCCAGGGACGACTTGGTCGTTTCCGTAGACTTGGTAGCCGAGGTCACTGCCTCGCTGACCTTGGCATCCAGCCCCTTGGTTTTCACCATGTCCTTCAGGACGCTCTGCATCTTCGTCTGCCAGTCGGCCAGATCCTGGTTGCTCTGTTTGGTGCCGGTGGAGCCCTGGGTGCCGCCCGTGCCCGGGTTCCAGTTCTTCGGCTTGGTGTCAGACTTGGTTGGGCTGCTGGACGCCTTGGCACCGGCAACGGCGAAGTTGCCGATGAAACCGCCGTTCAGGGCATCGACCCGGATATCCCCCCCGGACGTGATGGAGCCCAGGGTGCCGACGGTATCTTCATCGGACAGGTTGCCGATCACTGCCTGGGTATTGCGCACAACGACGTTCAACCCGGCGGAGAGCCCGGCCGACGTCTCGTCGGACACGGCCACGCTGCCCGCCACGGTAATCAGATAGGTCTTGTCGTTGGCAGTAACGATAATGCCGTCATGGACAAGGGCGCTGCCGTCGGCGACAATGTCCGCCACATCGGTGTTGGCCAGGGCCCCCTGGAAGGTGACGGTCCAGTCGCCGGCGGAACCGGTCACAGCAACATTGCCGCTGCCGATGGTGGACAGGCCTGACAGGGCATCGCTGACCTCTGCGGCCGTGGCGTCATAATTGATGGCCGATGTGGTCTGGCCGCCAAAGGAGAGGGTGAAGGTGCCGCCCGTCACCGACTGGTTGAGGGTGATGGTCTGTACTTCGTTGGTCCCGCCGGCATCGGCGCTCCCCTGGGTGGTGGTGCCGGCGATTGCCGGGGTATCGCCGATCACGACGGTGGCACCGTTATCGATCTGGGCCAGGGTGGAATTGACCGCAAAATTGACCGTAAAGGCCCCGTTTATCGCCTTGCTGCTGGCCGTGCCGCCGGTGGCGCCGAGCCCGATGCTCAGGGTCAGATTTTCCGCATCGACCTTGAGGCTGTCGGCATAGATATTCACGCCGTCTTCGATCTTGGCGGTAACCGAGCTGAAATCGCCAAGGCAGAGCACGGCCCCGCCCGCCGCCGTCTGGCCGCCGGAGGTCCCGCCCGCCGGCGCCGTGAACTGCACCTCATAGGTCTTGGGCTTGCCGCCGACCCCCGGCAAGGTCAGGTTGCCGGCGATGCTGACCGTTTCGTTGATGCTGGTGGCGGATACCACGACATCCTGCGCCCCGGTCCGGAAGGTGCCGTCCTGGTTGATCCGGGCCCCCTGCATGATGCGGGCATCGGCGGTGTGATTCAGCAACAGGACCGTGACCGCCCCGGCCAGCTGGTTCTTCTGGCCGCTGGTCTTGGCCTGTGACCAGGTATTGGCAAAACCGGAGATCAGACCCGAATCGGAGGTGAGGTAGTAGGACAACTGCTCATACATGGCATCCCTGACCAGTGAGGCGGGCGCGCCGAGCTTCTTCCATTTCGTGGTATCGGTGAAATCCGCGGTGCCCAGGTCGATGGTGTCAGCGCTCAGGTACCCCTGGTCGAGGTATTCGTACCTGGTGCCCATATCCCCTGTGCCGGTGAACCCGCTCGACACGTCGACGGTATCGCCGGCGTAGATATCCTGCACACCATCCTGGGTGGTATAGCTCGGCGACGTATTGTCCGAAAGCAGCGGGGCGATCAGGTTGGCCCCCCAGAGGCTCATGGGGTCGATCTGGTTCAGCGACTGGGCATCGACGGTGAGGGTGCTCCTGGTGTTGACCACTGCATCGCCGGCAATATGGGCATCGGCCGAGTTGTTGAAGAGGCCGACCTGCACGGCAAAGGCGAGGCCGGCCGTGGTGGCTTTCTTTTCCTTGAACTCGTCCTTGGTTTTTATCTTCTTCTCGTCCAGCGCGTCTTTCAGATTTTTGGCATTGCGTGCCTTCAAGTCGTCGGTGGTCGAACAGGAGGCCAGCAGCTTCGGCTTGTTGTCAACCAGTGCGGTGACCGCAACGGCGCCACCAGCCGTGACCTCGGCATTAGCGCCGCCGTGATCCAGCTTGTTGCCGTCGCCGATCCTGGCGGTGGCGGTGTTGTCGTCCAGGGTGACGGTTACGGCGGCGCCAAGCTCAAACTTGTCCGGCTTGGTGGGATCTTCGGGATTGTCCGGAGGGGAAATCTTGTTTTTGATGGCCGTAAAGGCCTTTGTCGGGTACTTGGTAATCGAGCTGACCAGGCTGGGGCCCTTTATCTTGGTCCAGAGCTTCTCACCACCCGCCTTGAAGGGGGCGGCTATCTTGCCGGTCATGGTATCGCTGAAATCCATGAGCAGTTCGCCGGAACCTTCTTCCCCCACGGCCACGGACGCGGACGTCCCCATGTAGGAGGTCGGCAGCGAGCCCATGAGAAAAACGGTTCGTTTCACCTGCAGCCAGTCGGTCTTCTGCTCGGCGTGGACCGTGACATTGCCGGTCACATGGGCAACACCGTCCAGATACGCATTGGTAGTGGTGTCTTCGAGGCCGATGGCCACCGCGACGCCGGCCATTCCGTCTTCAGGAGAGCTTTGCGACCACGCCTCGGTCCTGCTCCTGATGATCGTGTCCCCCTGGATGTAGAGGTCGCCGCCGACGGTCAGGCGTCCCTGGTCGGTCAGCTGGGCCGTCGCCTCGGAGCAGATGATGCTCAGGGCCGCGGCAATGGAGATCCCCTTGGTGCCGGACGGCTTGGAAAAAACGTTGACCGAATTGTCCACGGAGGCGCGAATCGTCACATCGCCGGTGGCAGTGATGTCGCCGGCCACGGTGGTGACAGCGGTCGAGTTGACGACCGCACCGGCAAACCCGACCAGGAAGGCAGCAGTCGGCTTGGCTTTCACATCGGTGGTAGCGTTGCTATAGGCGGTGAAATTGGCGGCGTGAATGATCGCGGACTCGCCGATGGTGATGCGGGATTCCGGGGCGGCCGAGACAAAGGAGCCCATGAAGGACAGCCCCTCGAGACCGCCCAGGATGGTGTTGGTCAGTTTGGTCTGCATGGCCGGGGTGACGTCAAACAGCCCCAGATCGTAGTTTTTGAAGTCGCCTTCCTTCAGGTACTTCTTGCTGGCGGTCTGGGCCTTGATCATGACGTCGCCGCCGCTGATCGTGGCGTTACCGATGGTGATCGTGGAGCTGTGGGCATCGATATTGACAAACCCGGTGGAGAACGTGGCTGAATCGTTGATGGCAAGGATGTTGATGGCGCCGTCGGTTCCCCCTGGTGACGCATTGGCCAGGAGCTGTGCACCCTGGTCGATCGTGATGTTATCACCGTTGATCGTGATGCTGCCGGCCTTGGACAGGTTCGGGGTATAGGCCGAAACGCCGGTATTGATGGTGCGCCCCAGGATGTTCACGGTATCGGCGGTGATGATGATATCCTGGCCCGGCGCATACAGATCCTGCACATTGGCATAGGCGCCGGCATCGAATTCAATGGCCGCGGTCGCCCCGGCCGGTGACCAGGCGATCCAGTCGAGGCCCGATGAGTTGATGTCCGTCAACCCCTTGATGACCACCCGGTTATCGGTGCCGCCGCCGGGGTTTATGGTCACCTTGTCGCCGGTGGTCAGGTTGGAGACATCCATGACCAGCTTGTTATGACCATAGGCCCCGCCCTTGAGGATGTCTTTGCCGCCGTTGCCGATGAGGGTCACCGGGCCGAGGGAGAAGGCGGAGGCGTCGATCGTATTGGCGCTCAGACCGCCGGTAAGCTCCGCACTGGTGATGCCGGTGAGGCTATCCGTTTCCGACGCGCCGATCGTCAACTGGGTATTGGTCAGGATAAAGTCGGCGTCGCGGGACTCCACCAGGGTATCGGTGCCGCCACCGCCGGTGATGGTATCGTTGCCGGAACCGCCGGTGAGACGGTCGTCGCCGCTGCTCCCCCTCAGGGTGTCATTACCGGCGCCGCCGTCCAGGGTGACGTTGCCTGCCACCCGGGGGGTGCCCGTCAGGGTGGCGCCGACGCCGGTACCGGCGATGCCGAGATCGGCCGCCGCCGTCGAGCTGTTGATGTCGGCCACCGTCAGGTTCTGGCTGCCGCCGGCCGTGTCGGTAATGACAATGGCCGTGCTGGCGGCGTTCAGGGTGGCATTGAGGCGGCTGTCGGCGGCGATGATGGCATCCAGGACATCCTTGATCGTCGGCGAGTCGTCGGCCAATGCCGGGTCAAGCTCAACATCCACGGTATCGCCGTTGGAGAGGGTAATGCGTATGTCCTTATTGCCCGTATCCGTGCCGACGCCATTGCCGTTATTCAGGAACCAGAGCGGTGTTTCCAGGCCAATGCCGGTGAAAACCGTGGCATCGAGGGTGTTGTCGCCGGCACCGCCGGTCAGCATGCCCTTTTCGATGCCCGAGAGGGTATCCACCTCGGTGCCTATGGTCAATTGGGTATTGGTCAGCGTGAAATTGGCGTCCCTGGTCTCGACAACGGTATCCAGGCCGCTGCCGCCGATGATCGTATCATTGCCGCCGTTACCGGTGAGCAGGTCGTCGCCGTCACCGCCGATCAGGGTGTCGTCGCCGCTGCCGCCGATCAGGGTGTCATTGCCGAGGCCGCCGTCCAGGTACACGTAGCCGCCGGTAAAGGCCGAGGCGTCCATGAGGTTGTCGTTGATGCTGCCATAGAGCCTGGCGACCTGGATGTTGGCCAGGGTATTGAGCCTAACCGCACCTTCGGTGGCCGTGGTTACCGTCGCAGCGCCGTTGACAAGCCCGGTGCCGTCGATGGTCATCAGGGCAACGTTCTCGCCCCCCAGGTTCCCCCTGAAGGTAACGGTCCAGACACCGTTGGCGCCGGCGACATCCACATTGTCGTCGCCAATGCCGGCCAGGGCCGTCAGGGCCCCTTTCACATCATCCGCAGTGGCGTTGTACTGGATCGTGCCGGTCCTGGAGCCGCCATAGGCAAGGGTGAAGGTGCCGCCGGTGACCCCGCTGCCCAGGTTGATGGTCTGTACCTCGTTGGTGCCTTCGGCCATGTCGAGGGAGGCATCCGTCAGGATGAACCGGTTGTTTCCCGCCTCCAGCAGAGTGTTGGTGCCTGCGCCGCCGTCGATGACATCGATGCCGGAGCCGCCGGACAGGCTGTCGTCGCCCCCGCCGCCGTATATCAGGTCATCGCCGAAACTGCCGATAATGTAATCGTTGCCTGAGCCACCCTTGAGAACGTCATTGCCATCCATGCCGAACATCGTGACATCGCCCAGGGTGTACGCCGAGGCATCAATGATGTTGGCACTGTCGCCGCCGGTGAGAATGAAGTTGCTGATACCGGTGAAGGTATCGGTCTCGGTGACGCTTCCCCTGGTGATGGTCAGCGAGCCGTCGACAAGGGTGAAGTCGGCGTCACGGGTCACGGAAACGGTGTCGGTGCCGCCACCGCCGGTATACACATCGCTGCCGCCACCGCCGGTAAAGCTGTCGTCGCCGCGGGAACCGATGAGGGTGTCATCATCCAGGCGGCCATCGAGCCTGATGGTCCCGGTCACGATGCCGGCGCCATGGATCACCGCTTTTTCGGCATCGCCGGCTGTTCCGAGAATGCCGAGATCCGCCCCGGCCAGGGAACCGTTCAGCGCCACGATCCGCACGGCCCCGGCGCCGCCGGCGGTATCGCCGATATCCAAGCCGGTGCCGTCGTCATTTATTGTCGCCGCCAGCCGGTCGTCGGCCGCATTGATGGCGACAAGCACGTCATTAACCGTCACCAGCCCGCTCAGATCGACATCGACCTGGGAACCGTCGGTCAGAAAGATGCGGATGTCGTTACTGACATCGGAGATGATGTCGCCGTACAGGGAGCCGCCGTTGCCGCTCACCAGGAGGCCCAGGTCGGCGGCGGCGTACGAACCGTTCAGGGCTGCCACCGAGAGGTTGCCGTCACTGTCGTTGGGATTGTTGTCCAGCAGATAAATGGAGTCGCCGTCGGACCCCAGGCTGATGCTGACCCGGCCCGGCGCCGCGCTCTCGGCGGCATCCCAGACGGCGTTGAAGACATCCAGCACCGTCATGCCGGAATTGATATCCACGTCAAAGGTTATGCCGTCGGTGAGGGTGATCCGGAAATCGTTGCCGCTCACGGTCCGCACGCCGTCGCCATTATTCAATACCGCGAGGGGGGTAACATCCTCGAGGCCGAGCAGGTTCAGGGTGCTCTCGTCGATGGTGCGCACCCCGGCGCCGCCATTCAGTTCGGCCAGCCTGACCGTGCTGCCGCCGTCAAGGGTGACGCTGCCGGCCGGGATGGCGTTGCCATGGAGGGTGTTCCCGCTGCCGGCCGCAGTGAGGCCCAGGTCGGCGGCCAGGGTCGAAACCGACATTGCCGTCAGGCTATTGGCGCTGCCGCCGGTGCTGTCAGCCAGGTCGATACCGGTAGCGGTGCTATTGATGGTTGCCGTCAGCCTTGTATCGGCGGCTGCGATCTTCACGAGGACGTCGCCGACCGTGGTGGCGCCGCTGAGATCAACGGTGACCACGGTGCCGTCGGTCAATCTGATCGTAAGGTCGTTGGCAGCAATATTGACGCCCGCTTCATGGTTCAGGAAGGAGAGCGGCGTTTCCGCAGTAAAACCGGTGAAGGCCGAGGCGTCCATGATATTGGGATTGGCGCCGCCGATCAGATCGGCCTTTTCGATGCCGGAGATGGCCTCAACCGTTGTGGTTGCGCCCTGTTGGATGGTCAGGGTGCTGTTGGTGAGCGTCAGATCCGCGTCAATGATCTCCAGAAGCGTATCGACGCCGCTGCCGCCGATGATGCTGCGGTTGCCGCCGCCGCTCAGGTAGTCGTCGCCGGCCCCGCCATCGATGATGCCGCTCTTGGCATCGCCGATCAGGTTGTCACTGGCAGCGCCCCCCGTAAGGTTGTTGATGTTCCTGACTCCCAGCAATCCCGTGGCGGTTCCGTCACCGAGGTTGACCGTCACGCCGGAGGTATATGCCGAATAATCGAGGGTGCTGGTGCCGGTGCCGCCGTCTATGGCGCCGGCGAATTCGGCGTTATCGGCAAACACGAAGGAGGAGGTGCCGCTCCCCCCGATGACCAGATCGATGTTTTCCACGTTGTCGAGGGTATTGCCGCCGCCGTCGGTGGCCGTGACCGTGCCGCCCTCGTTCAGGTTAACCGTCAGGGCATCGGCCACCAGGGAGAAATCCAGGGTATCGACACCGGTTTCGCCGGTGTCGGCTATGGTATTGACGCCCCAACTGCCGGAGAAGACATAGGTATCTGCCCCGCCGCCGCCATAGAGCGTGTTGGTGCCGCCGGCGCCATCGATGATGTCATTGCCTTCGCCGCCATAGATGGTATTGGCACCGGTATCACCGGTCAGCGTGTCGTTGCCGGCACCCCCCGCCAGGTTTTCGATATTGCTGATCCCCGTCGTACCGGTGGCTGTCCCGGTGGCGAGGTTTGCGACAACATCCGTCGTAAAGTCGGAGTAGTCGAGGGTGTCATTCCCCTCGTCCACGTATTCGTTGATCGCAACAATGCCACCGGCCGTCGCCATCAGGTAGGTGTCGTCACCGGCCCCGCCATACAGGACATCACTGCCGCCAGCCCCGAAGATCAGGTCATTGCCGTCATTGCCGATGATGATGTTGGCGCCGCCATCGCCGGCCAGGATGTCGTCACTGGAACCGCCGGTAATGTTGCGGATGTTGCTGATGCCATCGGTACCGGTGGCGGTCCCCTCCCCCAGGTCCACCGAGACACTGACGTTGTAGGCAGAGTAGTCGAGGGTGTTGTTGCCGCCGCTGCCGCCATCGATGGTGCCGGCAAAGACCGCGCCGTTCTCGAAGACAAATGTATTGGTGCCGCTGCCGCCGATGAGCCTTTCCAGGCCTGCTGCGGAATCAATGCTGTTGGTCCCGTCAGTGACCGAAACGGTGCCGTCGGCATGGATGGTGAAGGTGAGAGCGGCCGTGACCGCCGACATGTCCAGGACATCGGTGCCGCCGCCGTAGTCGGCCACCGTGTCGCTGCCCCAGCCGGGGGCAACGACGAACGTGTCATTGCCGCCGCCGCCACTGAGGTCGTTCGCGTTCCCGTCGCCGGCAAGCAGATCGTCTCCGGTACCACCGATCACGTTGGCGATATTGCTGATGCCGCCGGTCCCGGTGGCGGTGCCGTTGACCAGATTGACGACCAGACTCGTCGTATAGGCGCTGTAGTCAAGGGTATTGGTCCCCCCGGCGCCGCCGTTGATGGTGCCGGCAAACAGGGCCCCGTCTTCGAAGGTATAGCTGTTGTTGCCGCTGCCGCCGATCAGCCGGTTCATGCCGGTGGCGGAAGAAAGCCTGATGATGCCGTCCGTTGCGGTAAGCGACCCGTCGGCCTTGATGGTGACGGCAAGATCGCGTTCATTGGTACGGGCAGAGAAATCCAGGGTGTTGGTGCCGCTGCCGCCGGCAATGGTGCCGCTGAAGAAGGCATCGGCATCAAACACAAACGTATCGTTTGCCGCGCCGCCGATGATGCGTTCCACACCGGTTGCCGTCTTGATGGTCGTGGCGCCGTCGGTTACGGTGACCGAACCGTCGGCATGGATCGTATAGGTGAGGTCCCTGGTGACGGCCGAAAGGTCGAGGGTGTCCGTCTGGGTGGCTACCGAAACCGTGGACAGCCCCATACTGCTGTTGAAAATGTAACTGTACGCGCCCGTGCCGCCGTTGACGGTGTCGGTGCCGCCGCCACCGGTCATGGCGTCGCTGCCGCCGCCGCCATTGAGGATGTTGTCGTGGCTGTCTCCCGTAAGGGTATCGTTTTTGGGGCTGCCGATCACATTCCCGATATTGCTGATGCCGTTGGTACCGGTGGCGGTGCCGGCACCGAAATTCACGGCGATCCCGGTGGTGTACGCCGAATAATCGAGGGTATTGCTGCCCCCGGTGCCGCCCACAAGGGTGCCGCCGAAGATGGCGCCGTCTTCGAAGACAAAGACGTTATTCCCCTTGCCGGCTATCACCCTTTCCATGCCGGCCACGGCATTCAGGGCATTGGTGCCGTCCGTGACGGACACGGTGCCGTCTTTGTGGATCGTGATGGTCAGGTCTTTGGTGACCTGCGAGAAGTCGATCGTATCAGTGCCGGTAGTGCCGGCATCGGTAATGGTGTCGGTGCCCCAGCCATCGCTGAAGATATAGGTGTCGCCACCGCTGGTGCCGGTGAAGGTCTCATTGGCAGACGTGCTGACGAAATCCTGCAGCAGGTAGCTGTAATCGGCCACGAAGAGCGGGGCGACGTCGATGACGCCGGTGGAGTATTCAAGCGTCCAGTCGCCGCCCAGGGCGGTGCTGCCGGTAGCGTCGGTGGAGGCGGCCACATCGAGGCCGGTCATATCCCCCAGCCGTTTGACGAAGTCAATGCCGGCAGTGCCGTCGGCAATATCGCAGCCATAGAGCAGGACATCTCCGCCCGCCGCGACGTACTGTTTCCAGGAAGCGAGCTGACTGGCCTTCCTGTTCAGCTCTTCCTGGGACACATAGCTGCTGCCCACCTGCATGAAACCGGCGGCGCCGTGGGAAATGATATGCACCGCGCCCACATCCTGGCTCTGCGCCAGGATGGCCGTAATCTGGTCGATGCCGTCCTGGGTGGGGTCAAGGACATACACCTCGATCTGGGGTTCGCTTTGACTTTCGTCATGTCTGGCGCTGGCATAATCCAGGTCCAGCATGAGTTGTTCGGACGTGTTGGCTGTTGATGTGGCGGTCGAGCCGTTGTCCGTGGCGGCAGATGGACCGGCCTCCAGTGAGCCGTTATTCCCGTTGGTGGCGGCATGCGCTTGGGCCGCTGCGCTGTCCGTGGCAGATTGGGCAGAGATGATCGACTGGACCAGGGCCGAATAATCGGTGACCGCCGGATCCACGAAGATTATCTGTCGGGTTGCCTGTTGAACAGGAAGAGAAACCGGCAGTGTCGCTGTCTGAGTAGCCGCCTGCGGTTGAGGTATTGGCGCGATTGCGGGCTGCGATTCGCTGGCGGGCGCTGTCGGGGCAACCGACGTAGCAACAGTATTGACATCAGGGGCCATGGGCAGAACAGATGCCGCCGGCTTCCCGTCCAGGGGTAACAGGGTTGCCGGTTGCGCAGTAACATTGGCATTAACGGTGGGGGTACCGGTAACGGCCAGCGCCGGCTGGGCCGGATCATTGGGCAATGTCGAAACACCTGCGTTCAGAACCACCGGGGATGCGGTCGGCGCCAGTGGCGCAACCTGGGCGGCCGGGATCGGGGTGAGGGGGCCGTTGATGGTGGCCACCAGCGGCGGCAGCGCCGCGGCGGCCTGGGCAAGCGCCTGTTGCGGCGGCAGGATCGCATCGCCTGACAGCAGAACCCGGTTTTCAAGCGTCTCGAAATGAACGGTCCGCGGCTCTGAGCTACCGCCGGAATGTTCCTTCGCCAAACTTTCCTTGATCTTGGTTACCGATCTCGCAAATGATCGGAGCATACTCATAAGCCACCCCCGGCTTAACCTGCCTGATTACAATATCACTACTGCAAGAACGCATTGATCTGCTTGAGGTCGTCTTCTCCCAAGGTCCCGACGGTATATTTGAGCCGCATGGTGTTCAGGAGATAATCATTGCGGGCCAGCGAATACTCTTTTTTGTATTTGTACAGGTCCTGCATGGCATCCAGCACGGCCAGGCCAACGAGCAGGCCCGCCTTGAAACCTTCTTCCTTGGCCTCAACAACCACCTGTTGCGCTTCTACTGACTTCTTCATTGCCACCACTCTGTTAGTGGCGCTCAAGACGCCGCCGTACGTCGAGCGGACCTTGCGCTCTGCGGTGCGTGTCTGCCGGATCGTCGCTTGGAGGGCGCTCTGATACTGACTTTCGGCTTCCCGCTTTTTGGAGGTGGTGAGCCCCCCTTCGTAAATGGGGATATTGAGTTTGACCATCAGGTCATAGTTCTGGGTGGTGCTCCCGCCGCCGAACATGGTGCCGGTCGTGTCCTTGTAGGCATAATCGGCCTGGAAATCCAGGGTGGGATAATAGGCGGCCTTCTGGCGGGCGACCTCCTTGTCGGCGATCTCCGCCTTGGCCTTCTGGATCAACAGTTCCAGGTTTTGTTTTGAGGCTGCTTCGATCCAGGTATCTACGCTGTTGGGGAATGGAGGGGTAAGCGGAATCTCGTCTTTCAGCTTCTTGGTATCTACAACCGCCACGCCGCACATCTCGGAAAGGGCCTGATAAGAGTCGATGACCACGTACTCCGCCTCGACCCTTTGCGCTTTTACCGCCGCCAGCCGCGCCTCGGCGTCATAGAGATCCGTTATGGGCGCCAGGCCTTTATCGGCCCTTCCTTTGGCCAGTTCGTAATGGGATGTCAGCGCCGTTTCCTCGGCCACGACCGCGGCCAGCTTGTCCTTGGAGGACAGAACCTCCATGTAGGCCTCGGAAAGCCGCATTATCAAGTCCTGTTTGGCCTTTTCCAGCTCCAGGTCGGAGCGTTTCAGTATGGTCTTGGCCTGACTTACCGTCAGGAAGGAGGAATAGCGGAACAGGGGCTGGGTCAGATTGACGCCGTAGGACTGGGTGTTGTAGTCGGTCTGCCCTACCGCATACACCGTATTCTCCGAGTTGGAGATGTCCTGAAACGTGTAGGTGTAGCTCACGTCGGCAGAGATTTGGGGCAGCAGCCCAGCATATGCCTGGCGCAGTGTTTCGCGGGATGCCAGGTGATCATACTCGGAACCGCGCAGTTGAGGATCGTTATGCAGGGCAAGGCTATAAAAATACAAAATATCGGTTGCGCCTGCGGAACAGAAATTACCTGACAATACGCACAAGAGCGAAACTAATGACAACCTGCCAATAAATTTACAAATATTATTTCCCACCTTCCCCCCCTAACCACAGACATGTAGTCGCCCATCATTGAAACCCGCCATGCTTTATGTACCCATTACGGCCTTATGCCATATCCGAAGATCACATCGGCGCAACCGACACCACGATCTAAATTCCAGTGCTTATAACAAAGAGCTTTCCAACGATTACATATAGCACAACTCATAAAAACTTGGTAATTATTTCCGACAAATATAATTATTGCAAGGCTTTGAATCGGCGAGCAAAATGATCAGATTTCAGTCAAATTTATCGTGCAAAAATGCCACACACCGGCACCCTTCTCCAACCCAACGGATTCAACCGGAGGATAGATTCGAAAACAGGGGTAGAAGGCGGGCACTATCAAACGGGCGAGAGAAATCGTTGGCTCACCTTTTCCGGTGTATTAAGACATAAAGCAGATAAAAACGTTAAAAGCAGGAAAAGCCGCCAAATCAGCAAAAAGCTGACCTGAGCGGCCTTGGAATGGCTTGGGAATGGTCAATAACGATGCGAAACCTAGCCCCCGAAACAACAAAATAATTTAGTTTCCGTCAGGAAAGGGCGCTTTTCGGGACGTTGAGAGATGATTGCTACGTTTTCAAGAGCTGTGCAGTCCGGTACATGACCACCTCGGCCTCCGCCATGATTTTTCCGTCAAGTTCTACCCACCCCTTTGCATCAACCAGACGGCGGCGTTCACCAACCACTTCGCCAATAACGGTAACCACCGATCCTGTCGGAACTGGTGCTTTATATCGTATTTTTATCTCGCGGTAACTACACTGAGCCCGCAACACATGCAAGCTTGAGCACATATCTCATCAAGCAGTGCCGAAACAATCCCCCCGTGGGTTATCCCCTGCCAGCCTTGAAACTCAGCACCTATGGACACCCGCGTCTCCGCACGTCGTCTTTCAGGATCAAGGGCAAACTCGGCTTTCAGGCCGATCTGATTTTCCCTGCCGCAGACAAAACAGCGATGATCGTCGATAATCTGCATCATGGTTCAAGCACCACCGTAGCCGAGGAACAGTCGTAGTCATCCAGTCGATAGATACTCTTCCAGGTTAATCCGCAACGGACGCATGAGCACATCTGGACCATCTCGCCTTTGCCAACAGATATGTGACCGATATTCAGATCTTTTGTCTGACATTTTGGGCACCGCTCGCCGGCTTGACGCACAAAGGTTTCTCTTGTTACGTATTCCGGAGTACCGGTCCCGGCTGATTTTACCGCAACGGCGCCGACCACTGCTCCTTCAATGGCTGCAGCGGCTTCAGATGCCGTAGCCTCTTGGATGAGCACCTGTGGAGGCGTTGCATCCCGGTACTGAAGCTCTACCTTGTACCCGGCCGACAAGCGTTCAAAACGGATTCCGAATGTAGTGTCTTTCAATACTCCCAAGTTCAATTCAGTGCACCGAGCGCGCAAGGATTTTTCTGTGACTTTCAAATGTTATCTCCCCATCATTTTTAGTTTATGTTTATCAAAGCGTTACGTCCAATTCGCATTGACCCCATCTCCAGCATGGCAGCCTTTAGGCAATGCAGGTCATCTTATGCACAACCTTATCGCTTATCAAGCCAGTAACGGCGACGACGTGGTTTTTGTAGTGGGTTGTGTTCAAATGTTGCTCCAAAGAAGCCATGTTCTCCCAGTTCTCATAGAAGATGAAAATATTGGGGGCAGCGTTATCCTGGTGCAATCGGTATTCGATGCAGCCCTTTTCCTGCCTGGTCGGTTCGATGAGTTTTAATAATTCAGCCTTTACGGTCTGTACCGCATCCTCTTTGACAACCAGCTTCGCTACGACAGTGACTATTGACATGATTTCTCTCTTTTCTCGTGGTTTTTTGGCCAAGTGCCCGTTCATAGAGCCTTGCAAAAGTGGTGGATATCCTTTCAATACATGACCTTGCATCGGCTTCGACGTCTGACCCGGAATCGGAGTACGGCTTGACCCACCGTTTAAAGGTATAATTGGGGGTTGGTCATGGGTAGGCTACTGCGACGTGAACCGGCGTGTAGCATTGACCTGCATCGGCGTCCAATGTAGCCCGTACACCATTGGCTACTCCATACAGGTGGGTCAAACAGTACGCTGAAGTGGGTCATTTTTCAATCCAGATTCGCAAATTATTGACCAAAGTACGCATTGGTTACTGTGGCGGATGATATTGAGGTAGAGTTCAAGAACAAGTTGCCGTTGTGGGTGTTTGGGTTTATGTATTGAGATAAGCCGGAAGAACGTCACCGAGCCGTTTACCTATCGAGACATCTGGCCGGCTCTCGAATATCTGGCAGGACATCGACGTGAATGGCGACTGTAAATACGGATGACAAACTTCCTGGCTTCCCCACAACTTCTGACACCATTAAGGAATTAGTAAAATGACCGACCCAGCCTGCGACTTCTATTGCGACAAGATTCTGAAAGGGCTGCTGGATGTCTCTGTTTACCTCGAGAACGAGCATGTCTTCGCCTTTCACCATTCGAATCCCATCTGGGAGAACCATGTCGTGCTGCTCCCCAAAAAGCACATCGAATCCCTCATCACCCTGGAGGAGGCGGACAACGACCTGCTCCTGGAACTGATGCGGGCGGCCAAGCTGATCGCCCGCGACTTCATGGAGCGCTGCGGGGCAGCCCGCGTCTACACCAACCTGGGTGAGTACCAGTCCTCCAAGCACCTCCACTGGCATATCGGCTGCGGCAAGCAGCTGCGTCCGTACTGAGGCTGATTTATTTTGGGGTTGTACCGGATATCCGCATTACAGCAGGATCAGAGACTGGAAAAATAAACGGGAGGTTGCCATGCCCAATGCACTGGCCAGATTGAAAACCGCGCTGCAGGAGAAGGGAGTTGCCCCGTCGCTCCTGTCAGAGATGGAGATGGAGTACGCCGATCTGCACCACAAGGCCGACGAGCTGGAGACCCTGCTCATCATGATCGTCCGCACCGGGTGGCCGTGGGACGAGGAAGGGGAACCCAACGCGATCCACCATGCCGTCAGAAGCGGCTTTACCGTCGCCATGCGCGAAGCGCGGGAGTTGCTGGGCCTGAACTTCAATACCATGATCAACCGGACCGAGCCGAAGACCTAGCGTGCGTTAGTTAGTTGATTTTTCCTGCGCCGTTGGTTCTGCCATGACGGATGTGACAGCGCCATGTACCACAGTAAAAGGACGCTGCAAAATGAAAAGGCCGACAATGCTGTCGGTCTTTTCAGGTTTTTTGGAGGGGAAACGGGAATAAATTGAGGACAATCCGGTCGCTCTGATATGTACGATCAGCGACATTTGCACTGAAACCATGTCGAAGTACAACAATAATATATGATCGTATATAATTTAATTGAATATGATGATAGCACACTTAAAACCCAATAAGAGTCGCGATTCATGAGAAATTCGGGGGACGCCATATGTACTTCCCTTCCCTCAACGCATCACATTACAACACAGTGCCCTTTTAAAGCTCGATTTCATCCGGCTGCAACCACACAGTCTTCCCGTCCTTCATAACAACGATAGGGTTGCCCGCCTGTTTATGCCTGAGAACAGCCGCACGAACTGCTGATACGACTGCTGCCGTGATCTTTTCCTTGTCCGCCAGTGTCTCTACGATATGGTCCCTGTAGT
The DNA here is from genome assembly GCA_003574895.1 of Geobacter sp. Lineage (GTDB taxonomy): Bacteria > Desulfobacterota > Desulfuromonadia > Geobacterales > Pseudopelobacteraceae > JACPFJ01. Next base: position 89,618 of record PJFB01000001.1, on the reverse strand, counting down.
GCGCTGTCATGGCATCCCCTCCACGATACATTCCCATACAACTCCGTCTTCCTTGTCGGTTAAAATTGTTCCTATCCGCTGGTTATCGAGCTAAATATCCCGGTCATGTCAAGGGCTGGATATTCTTTTTTAACCATTTCTGTAGCATCAACGTCTTCTGTATTTAAAACATTTCCGAGGTAAGAAAGTTTTTGTCGGTTATTAGAAAGTATATCTGCCCATTTCATGACATGAATTTCAATTTTACCGTCTTTGCTATGCGTAAACAGAGTAGGTCTTGAATCATCAACGATCCCAATTTTGGTTTTTGCGAATTCACTAATATTGCTACTGATAAGATAAATCTTGAAAGTAACGTCCGTTGGAAAACAACCTACCTTCTGTATGTCAAACATGTACTTATCGACTTGGTTCAACTCCTTTTGATTTATCAAGCAGGAAGGTCGTTTAAGTTCAACAATCATTACCTCATGTTTCCCATTGTCACCTATTCTCTCGTTAAAGAAAAACAGGTCGGTAATATCCCTGTTTTTCTCGTCTTCTACTTCATCTATATTGTCGTCATCCGCTGAAAGCTCGTAGCCAAACCATTTCTCTCTCAGTTTCGTAAGGTTGTTTTCAAGATTTTTATCTGAAAATAATGTCGGGGCATTGGTGTAATGTTCCCCGAAAATCCAGAGCTGTTTTTCAACAATTTTATGAAGCACACTACGCTCTTTGACCCGTTTAGCGGGTTCCCCATATACGATTTTGTGCAGAAAATCAAGGAACTGGGACTTACGGGCTATTTCATCCGTAAAGAATATGACCTCTTCCAACTTGGTCCTCTCAATCAGAGTTTTGAACTTTTTGATAGCGTCAACGTTCAGATTAAGAACCTGTTCAATAATTGCAATAAGCTCACCGTGACTGATTGCCTTGTCGATTAGGGGATAAATAACCTTACGGATATCGCTTTTTGAAAATAGTATCCGATGTTCTTCCTCGATGAAGTAAGCCAACTGGTTAAAAACGACCGCCTTGCTGCCGGAGGATGCGTTATGTTGTCTATAAGGGTAATATGTATCGGTACGCAGTTTTTTTGAAAAGTCGAAATACTCCTTGAAAGTTTCATGGAAATAACCGTCAATAAATCCCTTGATTGAATGGACAAGATGTTTTGCATTCGGGTCTACATCCGTAATTTGTAAATTCCTGAATATGTCTTTGTTATTATTGAATAGGTCGGCATCGACGTAAACAAGCCATGAATCGGCCTCAGGAAGTTCGCATTTATAGTCGAATGAATGTGCAACCGTTTTAATGTCGCTGTTATCAACACGAAGGAAAACTTTCACGCCGCTAGAGGCTGACTTGTACCTTATGAATGTGAGTTTTGTCGGATGTTCAACCCCATCGGAATCAGTAAACAACTCGTCTCGTTCACATGCTTCACCAATGATGTAATCGTTCTTGTCAACCGGTTTGCTATTGATAGTAAAGGCAACTTTATCTTGAAGTATATCAAGAGGGTATTGGAGAAATATAGCTTCTGCAATGTTGTCGCTATACAGGCTTTTATGAGTTTTTTTACGTTTTTCCTTTTTAGTGTCATCGTCTGAGTAGATGTTGGATATTTTGACCCGGTAATAAGTTTCCGGCGTTCCTTCTAGGGGGGTATGTGTGGTCTTGACCTTCTTTTTCTCAATTGCTTCACCTTGAAGCATCGAAGCATTCAGAGTTAGCAAGGTTTTTGTATATGTTTTTAACGCGTTGTCTTCTGCTACTGTTTCTATCGTAAGAGCTTCACCAATCTGGAAAGCAGCAAATCGGCCTATGCCTTGTCCGTCATCTTTGGCATCAGTACCTATCTCAAATATTTTCTTTTTGAAATCAGATTGGCTTACTCCCCAGCCATTGTCCTTTATTTCAATTGAATCAATTTTTTTAAGAAACAAAGCCTTTTTATCGGCTGATTCGCTGATGGTAATATTGATTACCTTCGATTTGGCTTGAAGGGAATTGTTTATCAACTCACAGAGAGCAACGAACGTGTTCGTATAGCTTGCAAACATGTTGGAAACAACACGGCCATTTGTGGTAAAAGTATATTCCATGCGTATCCCCTGTTAATGGCGTTCGTTAAATACCGACTGTGCTTAGAACTTATTTCAGCTTGCTTACTATCGCCCCCAGGTCTTTCCCCTTCGGCATGATGAAAAGACACTTGCCGCCGCTTCGTAGTTCCCATAATTCGCCAAGAGTTCGTTTCTCCCGTGAGTCGTCATTAGACCAAAGATTTTCACCCTTGTATTCAACGACCAGATACCGCCCATCTTTCAACATGCAGACGAAATCCGGGTAGAACTTATCCGTGGAAATTCGGGGGACATAATACTTATTCGGAAATTCGGGGGACATAATACTTATTCCATAACCCCACACGCCTGCAATGGGGATTCGGGGAACGCCATACTTACTTCCCTTCCCTCAACACATCAACATTACAACATAGTGCCGTTTTAAAGCTCGATTTCATCCGGCTGCAACCATACCATCTTCCCGTCCTTCATAACAACGATAGGGTTGCCCGCCTGTTTATGCCTGAGAACAGCCTCACGAACTGCTGATACGACTGCTGCCGTGATCTTTTCCTTGTCCGCCAGTGTCTCTACGATATGGTCCCTGTAGTGCGCTGTCATGGCATCCTCTCCACGATACATTCCCATACAACTCCGTCTTCCTTGACAAACCCGGCATCATGACCGCATGTGGCTATTAATGTCGGCACTCCCGGCTTGCTGTTGTCAAACATGAACCAGGAATCAGCCAACTCTCTGTATAACTCAAAAAAATTCTTTAACCCGGCATGGTAGCGGCGACGAACTGTCTCCTCCGGCACGTTGTGCCCACCCATCTTTACTCGCTCGGCCACACGGGCAATGGCAAACTCCGATGACGGTAGCCAGAAGAAAAAGAGATGAACCATATAGCCTTGTTTCTTCAGTTCCTTGAGCCAGCGCACATAACTACGGGTCGCAAGGGTGGTTTCAAAGGCGAAGTCCTTTTGTTCTGCAGCAAGAGTATGAAGGCGATCCAGCATAATCCGGCCAGCTTGAAAGGCAGCACCTTCTGGATTGAAGGCCGAGAGCCCGGAAGCGATGGTATCGGCGTTAACGAATTCGGTTATGCCGAGGGTTTCCTTGAGAATAGAAGGGGCGGTAGTCGATTTTCCTGCGCCGTTGGGTCCTGCTATGACAATGACGTGGGGCATGACAGCTCCATGTACCACAGTAAAAGGACGCTGCAAAATGAAAAGGCCGACAGTGCTGTCGGCCTTTTTAGGGCTCTTGGAGCGGGAAACGGGATTCGAACCCGCGACCTTCAGCTTGGGAAGCTGACACTCTACCACTGAGTTATTCCCGCGTTGGGCTTGTATAAATGCCAAGAACAGGGCCATTTGTCAACCGGAAATTGCTGCCCGGGCCAGAGATCATCCGTAAGGCTGGCGGAACGGTACCAGCAGCAGCCCCCAGAAGCCGAGTTTTTCCGGGCTGCGGTACTCTTTGAGCCCGATAACCATGTTTGCGTGCCCCTTTCTGGGCTGGGCGCGGTAGGTGCCGAACAGCCGATCCCACCAGGAGGCGTTGAAGCTGAAATTGCTGTCCGTTTCGGAGGGGATCACCGAGTGGTGGACGCGGTGCATGTCGGGGGTGACCAGGACCAGGCGCAGCAGGCGGTCTATCCCCAGCGGGATGCGGAGGTTGGTGTGGGTGAAGAGCGAGCTGGCGTTGAGCAGTACCTCGAAGGTCACCACCGCTTCGGGAGCGGCGCCGCTGACGAGCACCGCTGCCAGCTTGATCGCGGCTGAAACCAGGATTTCGACGGGGTGAAAGCGATTGCTGCTTGAGACGTCCAGGTCCATGTCGGTGTGGTGCATGCGGTGGAAGCGCCAGAAAAGCGGGACTCGGTGAAAAGCGCGGTGCTGCAGGTAGATGACCAGGTCCAGGAACAGCAAGGCTAGCGCCAGCTTTACCCAGTAGGGAATGGCCACCTGATTCAGCAGCCCCCACCCCTTGTTTTGGGCCATCACGGCCATGGCCACCGGCATGAGTGGCACGACCAGCCGTGTGACCCCGGTGTCGAAGGCTACCATGACAATATTGGCCAGCCAACGTCGCCCCTTGGGGACGGTCAACGGCCGGCGCGGCCAGATGTGCTCAGCCAGCGCCAGCAACAGGAAGAGCCCCAGAAAAACAGCTAGGCGGAGTGCTGATTCATTGGGCATGGCATACAGTCCTTTGTCAGGCTGGGGTCGGACGGCAACTGGGCCTTTGCCTGATTCCAGATCAGGGATGGGATCAAGGCGGCGGGGAGTGGGGCTGCCCAGCGTACGTTACCATGCGCTGGGCAGCCGGAGGCAGGTCCTTGACATGGAATCGGGATTACTCCACGTTGCGGATGACAAACTCCCGGACCTTGTCCAGATCGGCCGCCATGACCTCGCAGCGGGTCGGCATGCCGTCCAGGGCGGCTATGGCAGAAGGCACCGGCGGCGGAGCGCCGATGGCCTGTTCCACCACCTCGCCGAACTTGGCCGGATGGGCCGTGGCCAGGCAGACGCGGGCCATATCGGCCGGGAGCATGTCCAAGGCGGCTTTGACGCCGACAGCGGAATGGGGGTCCAACAGGTAGCCGGTCTCTTTATGGAAATTTCCGATGGTTTCGATCGTTTGCGCCTGATCGACCGAGGTAGAGCAGAAATCCTGCCGCACCTGATCGAGTTCCTGCGGTGTGAAGGTGATCCTCCCCTGCCCTTTCAGTTCGTCAAAGGCCGCCCGCACCCGGGCCGGGTCCTCGTGGTAGAGGTGGAACAGGTAGCGCTCGAAGTTGGAAGCCACCTGGATGTCCATGGAGGGTGATACGGTTGAGACCACGGCGCTGAGGGAATAGTCGCCGCGATTGATGAAACGGGTCAGGATGTTGTTCTCGTTGGTAGCCAGCAGGAGCTTTGCCACCGGCAGCCCCATCCGCTTGGCTACGTAGCCGGCAAAGATGTCGCCGAAGTTGCCCGTGGGCACGGCAAAGCCGACCGGCCTGGGGCCAGTGTCGGTTACCCGCAGCCAGGCATAGAAGTAATAGACCACCTGGGCCAGAACCCGGGCCCAGTTGATGGAGTTGACCGCGCCCAGGGAGTATTTCTCCTTGAACTCCAGGTCGTTGAACAGGGCCTTGACCATGTCCTGGCAGTCGTCGAAGGTGCCTTCTATGGCGATATTGTGGACATTGGCATCGGTAACGCTGGTCATCTGCCTGGCCTGCACCGGCGAGGTCTTGCCATGGGGGTGCAGGATGAAGATGTTGATCCCCTTTTTGCCGCGCACGCCGTGGATGGCGGCGCTGCCGGTGTCGCCGGAGGTGGCGCCGATGATGTTGAGGTGCTCGTGCCGTTCGGCCAGGATGTATTCGAAGATGTTGCCCAGAAACTGCAGGGCCACGTCCTTGAACGCCAGGGTCACGCCGTGGAACAGCTCCAGGATGCAGACCCCGTCCGCCGACACCACCGGGGTAATCTCGGGATGGGTGAAAGTGGCATAGGAGCGGTCGATGAGTCCTTTGAGGTCATTGGCTGGGATGTCGTCAACAAAACTGGAAATAACCTGGAAGGCCAGTTCGGGATATGAGAGCTTACGCCAGGACTCCAGTTGCCCGGCGGTAATTTGCGGATACGACTCGGGCAGGAGTAGGCCGCCGTCCGTGGCCAGGCCCATCATGACGGCATCCTTGAAGGGTATGGGCTGGATGCCGCCGCGGGTGCTGATGTATCGCATCAATGTTTCCTTTCGCTGATTTTGAAGATGTGTTGTGAATGTAGCAGATATTCGGTGATTATGGAAGCGCCTCAGCTGCCGGACGTGATAGGCAGAGTGCCTTCGCGCAGCTCGCCTGGGGCCAGCGCGAAAAAGGCCCGGAACATGCAGTATTTGTAAAACTCGCTAAACAGGAGGTGGAAGCTGCCGCCGTGGTTCCACCAGGACTCCTTCAGGTTTTTGCTGTCCACCGGATAGGCGTAGATGGCCACATCCTTGGGCAGGGCGTTGCGGAACAGGATCGAGGCCCGTTTCATATGGTAGCGCGAGGTAATCAGCAGGATGGACCGGATGTTCCGGCGCATGATAACGTCCCGGCCGAAAATGGCGTTTTCCAGGGTATTGCGGGAAGCCTTCTCCAGCACGACCCTGTCGGGGGATGGGTCCCCGGATTGGGGACGATAAAGATCTGACATACGCACCGAGGGATCAACACCGATAAACAGCAGCCAGTTCCCTTTTCGCTGCCGGTACAGCCGGATCCCTTCCTCCACCCTCCCCTTGCCGCCAGCCAACACCACGATGGCATCGGCCTTGATTTCACTCTGGCGATAAGAAAAGGTTTTATAGGTAAAATCGATAAAAAGCATCGCAATTACAGCCAGCACAATTACCAGCAATGTCAGGAACGCCTTGATTAAATTCATTGCCACGCCTTACTTTTAACTTGCATCAACGCCCCAAAACTGTTATAGAATTTTTTTCAGTAATTAAGGGAGGAATAACAATATGTCAAGAATTTGTGAAATATGCGGTAAAGGCCCCAGCTTTGGCAACAACGTAAGCCATGCCAACAATAAGACCCGCACCGTCTGGTACCCCAACCTTCAGAAGGTCAAGGCAGTCAGGAACGGCAGCGTCAGGACCATCAAGGTCTGCACCCGTTGCATCCGTTCCGGCCACGTAACAAAGGCTCTCTAGCAACGGTTCAGGCCTCGTTGTTCGGGATTTTAAAGCCGCGGCACGCAAGTGTCGGCGGCTTTTTGTTTTTCTCTTAACACTTAGAACAGCACCAATTGAACAACATCTAGACACCGGCGACAACCTCTATCTCCAGCAGCGCCCCCCGGGGCAGGCTCTTGACCGCCACAGTGGAGCGGGCAGGCTTGTGGCTGCTGAAATAACGGCCGTACACCTCGTTAACCACGGCAAAGTCACCCATCTCCACCAGGTAGATCGTGGTCTTGATCACATCCGCAAACCCTGCCCCGGCTTCCGCCAGGACAGCGGCGATGTTTTCCATGACCCGCTCCGCCTGGACCGCAACGTCACCTTGAATCAACTCTCCGGTGACAGGATCAAGGGCGATCTGACCGGAACAGAAGAGCAGCCCGTTGGCCCGCACTGCCTGGGAATAGGGGCCGATGGCGGCCGGGGCCTTGTCTGTTGAAATCACTTTCACAACTTATCTCCTTTGAAAATGTGATTTTTTTGCAAGGTCAAAGCGCCCGAGGAATGACGCGGCAGCGTACCGGATGGTACGCTGCACAAGGAATTCCGAAGGGCAACGCCGAGATTGTGAAAAAGGCGCATTTTCTATTGTTTTAACCTCTCAACGTTGATCACGCCTTTAACCTTCATGATTGCATTCATCACCTTCTGCAGATGAGCCCGGTCAGTGACATTCACCTCAAAGGTATTTTCGCCACGTTTGTCGATCGTACTCTGGATGTGGGCGCTGGCAATATTGGCTTCGCAATTGGTGATGGCAGTGGTGATGCCAGCCAGAATGCCTTTTACGTCATGGCAGACAACCCTGATCTTTACCGGCAGCACCGCTGTCTTGACCTTGTTCCAGGCCACATCGATGCGTCGCTCCGGATCGCTGTCCAGGGCAAACTGACAGTCGGAGGTATGCACGGTCACACCCTTACCCCGGGTTATGAAGCCGACGATTTCATCCCCTGGAACCGGATTACAGCACTTGCCGAACCGCACCAGCACATCGTCGATCCCACTTATTTCCACTGCGCTGGATGACTTGCCCTTCAGCTTGTTGATGACTGTGGTTAATTTGGATTCCTTGCGGTCGGTTCGCACCTGGAGCTTTTCATCAGGCATCAACCGGCCAATGATCTGTCCGCTGGAAATCTTGCCATAGCCGACAGCTGCCAGCAGATCATCGTCCCCGGCGAAACCGAATTCTGCCGCGACCTTCTTGAACTCGCCGGACTTCTGGATCTTCTGCAGGTTGATCGAGTACTTGCGGAGGTCCTTTTCGCAGATTTCGCGACCCAGGACTATGCTGCGCTTGCGTTCCTCGGTCTTGATCCAGGCCCGGATCTTGTTGCGGGCCCGGGAGCTGCGGACAACCTTGAGCCAGTCCTTGCTGGGGGTATGATGGGGCGATGTGATTACCTCGACGATGTCGCCATTCTGCAGTTCATACTTGAGCGGCACCAGCTTGCCGTTGACCTTGGCCCCCACGCAGCGGTGGCCGATGTCCGTATGCACGGCATAGGCAAAATCGATCGGCGTGGACCCCTTGGGGAATCCTTTCACGTCCCCCTTGGGGGTGAAGACGTAGACCTCCTCGGGGAAGAGCTCCACCTTGACCGAGTCCATGAATTCCTTGGAGTCCTGCAACTCCTGCTGCCATTCCAGGAGCTGGCGTAGCCAGGCAAAGCGCTTGACGTCCTTCTCGTCGTACCCCTTGCCCTCCTTGTATTTCCAGTGGGCCGCGATGCCCGCGTCGGCCACGCGGTGCATCTCGTGGGTGCGGATCTGTACCTCCATGCGGTCGCCGTGGGGGCCTATGACCGTCGTATGGAGCGACTGGTACATGTTACCCTTGGGCATGGCGATATAGTCCTTGAAACGGCCAGGTATGGGTTTCCAGGCCGAATGGATCACCCCCAGCACCTCATAGCACTCCCGCACATCGTCCACCAGGATACGGATGGCAATCAGATCGTAGATCTCCTCGAACTCCACATTGCGCTTCTGCATCTTGCGGTAGATGGAATAGAGGTGTTTGCTGCGACCGGAGACCTCGCCCGGAATGCCCTGGGTTGCAAGCTTGGCGGTTATGATGGCCTTGGCCTCTTCGACGAAGGCCTCCCGCTCCTGCTTCTTGAGGGATATCTTGCGGACCAGGTCGAAGTAGATTTCGGGATTGAGATAGCGGAAGGAAAGGTCCTCCAGCTCCACCTTGACCCAGGAAATCCCCAGCCGGTTGGCGATGGGGGCGTAGATGTCCATGGTTTCACGGGCAATGCTGCGCTGCTTGGGTTCGGGCTGGAATTCGAGGGTACGCATGTTGTGGAGACGGTCGGCCAGCTTGACCAGAATAACGCGGATATCGTTGGCCATGGCCAGCAGCATCTTGCGAAAATTCTCTGCCTGACTCTCGGCCTTGGTCTTGAAGTGGATCTTGCTGATCTTGGTGACGCCGTCCACCAGCGCCGTCACCTCTTCGCCGAACATCTCGGTCAGCTCTTCCGAGGTTGCCAGGGTATCTTCGATGGTATCGTGGAGAAAACCTGTGATGATGCTGGGAACGTCCAGCTTGAGGTCGGCCAGCAGTCCGGCCACCTCCATGGGATGGATGATGTACGGCTCCCCGGAAAGGCGGGTCTGCCCCTGGTGCACCTTGGCGCAATACACGTAGGCCTTGCGGATGAGATTCAAATCAGCCGCGGAGTTGTACAGCGCTACCTTGTCAAGAATGTCGTTGAGCCTGATCATTCGTTATCGATCGCCTGATGAGAGCTGGGTTGGGGCTGCTGGGGCAGGATAAAAAAAGGGTGAAAGCGCCTGTCTCCGCGCTTTCACCCGATGTTGTGACCTAGTTGGCGCGATGTTTCTTGCCAACCTCGTAACTGACCTTGCCGGCAGCGATTTCGCGCAGCGAGGTAACTACCAGCCGGTTATTCTTCGGGTCTATCAAAGGCTTGGCCCCTTTATAAAGTTGCTTGACCCGCTTGGATGCGAGCATTACGAGGAGGAACCGGTTTTCCACCTTATCGAGGCAATCTTCTACCGTTACCCTTGCCATATTGTAACTCCTTCCCGCTGGACATAAATTGGAGCGGTATTTTTACTCTATTTAACTTCAAATATCAAACAATTTCGACACATGGTCAAGCATTCTGAAGGTGCGCCGGTTGCAAGCCATGACAATCGCCGACAGTTCTTCGAAAGCGGTTTCCAAGCGGTCATTGATGATGATGTAGTCATACCAGCGCGCCTCGTGAATCTCTTCCACTGCCCGTATGATCCGGCTCTCGATCACTTCCGGCGCATCGGAGGAACGGGATTCCAGCCTGCGGCGCAACTCGGCCATGCTGGGCGGCAGGATAAAGATATAATTGCCACCTTCGAACTGTTCCTTGAGCTTGCGGGCACCCTGACAATCGATATCCAGCACCAGGTCGACCCCACCGTTGCGGGCCTCGTCCAGAGTATGCAGCGCCGTGCCGTACAGGTTGCCATGCACCTCGGCCCATTCGGCAAAGGCGTCTTCCGCGATCATGCGCCGGAATTCCTCATGGGAGACAAAGAAATAATCTTTGCCATGCACCTCACCCGGCCGCGGCTGCCGGGTGGTAAAGCTGATCGATTCCCGTATGGAGGGATAGCGCTTCAGAAGCTCGCGGCAGAGAGTGGTTTTGCCCGCACCGGATGGGGCGGAAATGATCAGGATCAGTCCTTCGCGTTTCATTTTGCAACCTTTCGGCATATATGGCCATCGGCAAACAGGCGGCGTTGCCGATGGGAAGTTTTGTTAGTAACATAATAACCACCAAAAAGAAAAGCCCCCGGTTGGGGGTCTTTTCATTTTGGTGAATCGGCAGAGCAAAGTGCCTGATAACGATTATGTTGCCGGGTCAGGGGAAAATCACATTATCAGGCTATCAATGCTGAAGTCCAGTTGCGAGACTCTGCCCATCACCTCCAGGTTCAGGCAGGCACCGTCAAACAGTTCGTTGCTCAACCTTTGGACATCCTCGATACTTACGGCATCGAAGGCAGCCAAAATCTCTTCCAGAGATTGATTCCGGCGTAAATAGATCTCATTCTTGGCGAGACGGGTCATAAGATTGTCACTGCTCTCAAGCGACATGAGAATCTTGCCTTTCAGCTGTTCGCGGGCCGAATCCAGTTCATCCTGCTGCACATAGTCGTGTTTCATCCGGCCAATCTCAGCCAGGGCAATGTCAACCACCTCGCGGCAATGGGCCTGCTCGGTACCGGCATACACCACCAGCGCACCTGCGTCGGCATGGGATATGACATACGAATAAACCGAATACGCGAGTCCTTTTTTCTCGCGAATTTCCTGAAACAGTCGTGAGCTCATGCCCCCACCCAAAATCGTGTTGAGCAGGAACAGCGCATAGCGATCGGGGTGGTCCTGGGACAGGGCGCGCGTTCCCATGCAGATCAGCGTCTGCTCCAGGTCGCGTTCGCTCAGATTGACCTGGCGGCCACTGCATTTGGCAGCGGCTTCATGCCTGCGACGAGACCAGTCCGAGGCGATATTGGAGAAGGAAGATTCAATCAGCACCACCAGTTCCTCGTGCCTGATGTTGCCGGCGGCCGAGATGATGATGTCTTCGGGGTGGTAGCGGCTCGTCTTGTAATCGACGATCTGGTCCCTGGAAAGCGGTGCGATCGTCTCTTCCGACCCAAGGATGGAGTACCCCAGGGCGTGACTGCTCCAGAAATTCTGATGGAAGCGGTCGTGTATGTACTCTTCCGGGCTATCGTCCCGCATCTTGATTTCCTGCAGAATAACCTTGCGCTCCTTTTCTATCTCGTCGGCCGGAAAGGTGGAGTGCAGAAAGATATCGGTCAGGAGATCGGTTACGCGCGGCAGGAATTTGGCGAGCACCTTGGCATAGTAACAGACATACTCATGGCCCGTGAAAGCGTTCAGAATTCCTCCCATGGAGTCAATCTCCAGGGATATCTGCCGAGCGGTGCGCCTCTTGGTCCCCTTGAAAAGGAGGTGTTCGATAAAATGGGCAATTCCGTTCAGCTCCTGGGTTTCGTGGCGCGTGCCGTTGGCCACCCAGATACCGATGGAAACTGTATGCATGTGTTCGACACGCTGGGTAATTACCCGCACGCCGTTGTTTAGGACCGTTGAATTTATCATGGCTCAATCATACCCAATTTTTCAAAAAAATCTACAACAGGAAAGAATCTTGTCAAAAAGTATCTCTTGCGGGCTTTGCCGCTTATTTGTTAGAAATGAATACCATTTTTTCAGACAGGGGTGTCCATGAAAATCATCACTACCAGCCTACCAGATGTCTTCCTCATCGAACCAAAGGTCTTCGGCGATGAACGGGGCTTCTTTTTCGAGAGTTTCAACGAGCGAACCTGGCACGAACTGACCAGCCTGGATGTCCGTTTTGTTCAACACAACCATTCCCGCTCACAGGGAGGGGTGCTGCGGGGCCTGCATTACCAGATCCAGCACCCCCAAGGCAAGCTGGTGCGGGTCATCAGCGGCGAAGTCTTTGATGTGGCCGTGGATATACGCAAGAGTTCGGCCACCTTCGGACAATGGTTCGGCACTTACCTTTCGGCGGAAAACAAGTCGCAGATGTGGGTACCACCCGGCTTTGCCCACGGTTTCTGCGTAACCTCGGAGATTGCCGAATTCCTCTACCTGACCACCGATTTCTGGGCTCCCGAATACGAGCGCTGCATTGCCTGGAACGACCCGGATCTGGCCATCTCCTGGCCCATGGCCAAAGAACCGGTCGTATCGGCCAAAGACCGCCAGGGAAGCGCATTCAGAGACGCAGACCTGTTTCCATGAAAAAATGGCGTGCAGATCCTGATGCGCTCTGGCTGCTGCTGCTTTGCTGCAGCCAGATCTTCATAATGCTGGTCTTCATCAACTACTCCGCCATCCTCCCAATCCTGAGGAGCGAGTGGGGCATGAGCAACACCAGGGCCGGCATTATCTTCTCGGTCTATCAGCTTGGCTATATCACATCAGGCGTGATCCTTTCCACCCTGACCGACCGGATCAGCACCAAACGGATCTTCATCATCGCTGCCTGCTGGTCCGGGACCGCCAACCTGCTGTTTTCATTCTTCGCAAATGACTTTACCAGCGGCCTGCTTTTGCGCGCCCTGACCGGAATCGGCATGGGCGGCACCTACATGCCAGGCCTCAAGCTGGTGGCAGAGCGTTTCGATGCCGCCAAGCGCGGCAAGGCCATCGGGATCTACGTCGGCTCGCTGGTGCTGGGAGCTTCGCTTTCGCTGGCCTTAACCGGCTGGTTGACTGATCTGTATGGCTGGCGCATTGCCTGCATGCTCTGCTCAGTCGGTGTTTATACCGGCACCCTGATCTCCATGCCGGTCTTCCGCGGTTACCGCCCGGTGGGGCGCATCGCCGGCAGTACCGGTTACGGCGCAGAAATCATCAGAAACCGTCCCGCACTACTCATGATGTTCGGCTATGGCTCCCACATGTGGGAAATGTACGGCATGAGAAGCTGGCTGGCGCCATTCTTCAGCTCGGCCCTGGTCGGCTGGGGCTTTGAAACTGGCCGCGCCACCAGCATCGCCGCCGGCATCGCCGCCGTGCTAATCGGCATCGGCGCCATTTCGACCGCCATCACGGGCACCCTTTCGGACCGTTTCGGCCGGACCACCACCATCAGCGTAGTCATGCTGGCCAGCGCCTTCCTCTCTTTCACTTTCGGCTGGCTGATCAACACCAACCTCTGGCTTACCCTGGCTGCCGGCCTTGTTTACGGCTACCTGGTGGTGGCGGAATCGCCCGTCTTTTCCACCGGCCTGACCGAACTGGTGGCACCCGGCTACCTGGGGGCAGCCATGGGGCTGCAATCACTGATCGGCTACTCCATGGGAATGATTTCACCCACTGTTTTCGGCTGGGCCCTGGACACCTTCCACGGCTGGCAACCTTTACCCGGCATCAACGGCGAATGGGGCGCGGCCTTTGCCAGTGTTGGCCTGGGCGCGCTGATCGGCCCGATATTCATGTGGCTGCTGCGCCGCAGGCCCGAAAGCATGAATATGGCAGGGGGCAAACGCTGAGCAGGCAACTGGCTGTCCATTAGCACTCCGAACTTGAGTCAATCGCACATAATTTCTTGATTTATCATGTCATTGCGTTAATATTAGCGCAGTTTCAGCCCATAATAGGGAGGACTTATGCCAAAGGTGCTTATCCCGCTGGCCGACGGCTTCGAGGAAACCGAAGTCATGGCTATTACAGATGTGCTGCGCAGGGCCGGGATCGAGGTGGTTCTGGCAGGGCTGCATCCAGGCCAGATGAGCAGCGCCCGGAACATCGGCATAATTCCCGACGAAACCATCGACCGCATAAGTACCGCCAATGGTTTCGACATGATCATCCTGCCCGGCGGACAGCCCGGCACCGACAACCTCAACAGCGATATCCGCATCAAAGCGCTCTTGATGGACTTCAATGCCGCCGGCAAACAGATCGGCGCCATCTGCGCCGCACCGATCATACTGGCCGCATCCGGACTCCTCAACGGTACCCGAGTCACCTCCCACCCAACCTGCAAAGACAAACTGGGCAACGCCATCTATGAAGACAAGCAGATAGTGTCCGACGGAAACATCATTACTGCCCAGGGACCCGGCAGCGCGCTCAACTTCGCTCTGGAAATCGTAACCAACCTTTCAGGAAAAAGTGTGGCTGAAGCCATTGCCAAGGCCATGCTGGTTACCGATTTTCAGCAGGATCACGACATCTGGAACGAGCGGCTCTTCAACAGCACCGTCCAGGCCCTGGTCGGGGCACTGGAGATGAAGGACTCCTACATCCAGGGCCATGCGAAACGGGTCAGCGAATATTCTCTCAGCATCGGGAAAAAACTTAACCTCAGGGAAACGGAATTGCGGGACCTTTACCTGGGGGCCGTGCTCCACGACATCGGCAAGATCGGCACCGAGGAAAAACTGCTCAACAAACCGGAAAGCCTCAACTCCAGGGAAGAGATCCTGATCCGCGAGCACCCTCTCAAAGGAACACTTTTTATCGTGGGCATAGAGAACCTGAGCCACATCGTCCCGACCATCCTGCACCATCATGAGCGCTGGGATGGACTCGGTTATCCAGGCCGTCTGAAGGGCGAACATATCCCGCTTCATGCCCGCATCGTCGGCATAACCGATTCCTTCGACGCCATGCGCTCCACCCGCTCCTACCGGCCGGCCCTGACAAAAGAAGCCGCCATCCGTGAACTGCAAAAGCAGAAAGGGACCCAATTCGATCCCTTTTTAGTGGATGTATTTATCGAATGCCTAAATGAATCGCCTTACGAAATCAAGGACTTCAGTTATTACTTTTGATCGTTTGAACCATCGGGCCGGCACCAGAGATTGCATGCCGGCCCGATTCAAATCACAATAACACTACTCCACGTTCTGCACCTGTTCCCGCATTTTTTCCATCTCAGCCTTGATCTGGATCACCAGTGTCGTAATACCGGCATCACTCGATTTTGAACCGATGGTATTCACCTCGCGGTTCATCTCCTGCATCAGGAAATCCAGCTTGCGCCCAACCGGCTCGGTAAAACGCAACGCGCTGTCGAACTGGCTGAAGTGGCTGGAGAGGCGCACCAGTTCCTCGGTAATATCGCAACGGTCTGCCATCAGGGCCAACTCCTGAGCCATGCGAGCGCTGTCCAGCTCAACCCCTTCCATCAACTGATTCAGCCTGGTTTTCAATTTCTGGTGATATTCGGCCACCACCAGAGGAGATTGCGCTCCGATCTCCCCGGCCCATTCCGCCACCTGTTTGCGCCGTTCCAGCAGATCTTTGGCCAAGGCCTCGCCTTCCCGTCTGCGCATGCCGTCAATGGCGGCCACGGCAGCCTGGACCGCGGCAAGCAACTGGGGAAGATATTCGGTTTCGTCTATGGCTGTCCCGGTGTCCTTGAGAACCCCCTTCTGCGTTATGATCAGCGACAACGGCACCTCGGATGCGATCCCCAGTTCAACGGCCAGGCCTTTGAACGCTTCATAATAGCCACTGGCCACGGCAGCATCGACCTGGGGCACGCCAGAAACAGCTATGTTCTCCTCCCACTGGACGGATGCATCGATTTTGCCACGCTTGAGGATTGCGGCTATGGCACGTTTGACTTCCTGTTCCAGCGCCTGAAAACCCCGCGGCATGCGTACCGAGATCTCTCCGTAACGGTGGTTGACCGACCGAATCTCCACCGTGAACCGTCCCCGCTCCGAAACAACTTCGCCCTTGCCGTAACCGGTCATGCTTTTCAACATAAATTCTCCTCTTTTTACTGATTCAACCGATCGAATATCAGAATTGGGATTTTTAGATAACGCACTTCCCGCCAGTTTGTCCAGCCATTTCCGGTATTCCGGGGTGGACATGGATTCAACTCGGGAGAATCATCGGCAGCCGGGCAAAATACAAAAAGCCATGCTCATGGACACGGCTTTTTGTGTGCACTGCGTCTAGTTATCCGACTCTACTTGCCAAGCTTTTTCAGGTATCTCCTGATGCCGCCCTCGAACGTTTCTTCAATCTCGTTCTTGGGGTGCTGGACCGAATAGTGTTTGAAATAAAGGACCATAATTAACACAATTGCCAGGAATAGAAGTGTAAAGACGGCTCTCCTGCCTATCAATACCCACCTTCTACCGGAACTGAGCAGCACGTCTTCGACATCATCGGCTGCAGAACGGAACAGGTAGCGCTCTCGCAGTTGGCGAATCCGTTTGAGCTGAACCGTTGAGATGTGATTGATAATGGCATCCCGGTCCCTCTCGTCAATATAAACGTACTTCATGGCGGTGTTGTAGTACTCCTGGTCCTTGCCCGCGGCATAGTTGCGGCTGGCGAACACGACACGCACCACGGAATCAACGATGCGGCGGGGGCCGGGTACCAGCATCTCCAACAGCAATATGGTCCCGGTTTCATAGTACTGGTGGGTAATGACGCGGATCCCGCCGCCGCTGATATTGGCGGCAAGCGGTATTATGGTATCCCACGCTTCATCGGCTTCTTCCTCGACCGGCGCCTCCTGGTGCCGCTCTTGGGGCAGATTGGCGCTTGTGCCGATAATGGCGCCATCCCAGCGCTGCAGCTTCCGCTCCAGCTCCTTTTCCTGACGTTTCCAGCGCCTCGCTTCCCATTCGTCTTTCAGGATTTCGAGATGCTGTTCATTGGGGATATAGTATTTGATGGGGAGAAAGGCGTCGATGCGATAGAATTCGCGGAGTTCGTCGGTAATGATCTCGCCGATCAGGCGCAGCAGAATCTCGCGTTCATCACCCTCGGTAACGATAATAGCACGGCAGGAGTAGCCGCTGCCATCCTGCCCTCCCCGCAGTTCAAGGATCTGTCCCACATGCAGATGAACATTTACCGGCAGCTGGTCACGGGAAAGCTGGAGTGAAACCAGGTCTTCCTCGATATTGTGGATCAAGGCCCAGTCACGGAAGACCTCGGCATTCGGCATGGGAATACCCACGCCGACCTTCATGCCGGATGTAAAAAAATTGGCGTACTGATCAAAATCACCCATGGTTCGCTTGCCATCCGGAACAATGAATTGTCTGATTAGTACGTCGGATCGTGATCATTTCAGTGATTTGTTCAGAGCGTCAAGGAGATCGTCAATGCCAATCTTGTGAACGCCGGCACCATGTTCGATGGTTTCCAGATCGGCGATCTGGCATTCATAGCAATCAAGATTGAATTGTTTGAAAATGGGTAAGGTTTCGGGGTGCTTTCCGATGATGTCGGCAATAATCATGTCTCGTGTGATCATGTCTACGCCCCTGATGCGGATTTATGCAGGAAGTTTGCGGAGGCGGCGCTGCGCCTCCGCAAACAGGCGGCTTGATTTTAGGCCAGATTTTTTATGGCTGCTTCGATGCGATCCATGCCTTTTTTAATATTTTCCATGCTGATGGCATAGGAGAGACGTGCGTAGTTATCAGCCCCAAAGGCCACGCCGGGAACCAGGGCAACCTTTGCTTCCTCCAGCAGGTAAGCGGCAAAATCGGTGGAGTTGCTGATCACCTTGCCATTGAAGCTCTTGCCGTAGACACCGGAGAAGTTGGGGAAAACATAGAAGGCCCCGGTGGATTTGAAGCATTTTACGCCGGGCATGGCGTTAAGGCGCTCGACGATGTAGCTGCGGCGCTTTTCAAACTCCACCACCATGGCGGCAACCGCATCCTGGGGACCGTTCAGGGCTTCCACGGAGGCCTTCTGCGCGATGGAGGTCGCATTGCTGGTTGACTGGGACTGCATCTTGGTCATGGCAGCCATGAGCTCCTTGGGGCCGCAGGCATAACCGATACGCCAACCGGTCATGGCAAAGGTCTTGGAGACGCCGTTGACGACAATGGTACGGGATTTCAACTCTGGCACAACCTGGGCGATATTGCTGAAAACCAGTCCGTCATACAGCAGTCGCTCATAGATGTCGTCGGATATGATCAGGAAATCGTGTTTGAGGCAGACCTGGCCAATGGCCTTGAGTTCCTCGATGGTATAGCTGGTCCCGGTAGGATTGCAGGGGGAGTTGAGGATCAATGCCTTGGTGTTTTTGGTGATGGCCTGCTCCAACTGCTGCGGGGTGATCTTGAAGGCGGTGGCTTCGTCGGTTTCGATAAATACCGGCGTGCCGCCTGCCAGCACAACCTGATCCGGATAGGACACCCAGTATGGTGCGGGAATGATGACCTCGTCACCCTCCTGGATCAACGCCTGGGAGATATTGTAGAGGCTATGCTTGGCGCCGCAAGCAACGGAGATCTCGTCGCGGGTGTACTCCAGGCCGTGGTCCTTTTTCATCTTGGCAATGATGGCGTCCTTCAGGTCATCGGCGCCCCCGACAGGCATATACTTGGTAAAACCGGCATCGATGGCCTTTTTGCCGGCTTCTTTAATATTTGCAGGTGTATCGAAATCCGGTTCACCGGCACCGAAGCCCACTACATCGACACCCTGTGCCTTGAGAGCCTTGGCTTTGGCATCTATAGCCAGGGTTGGTGACGGCTGGATCTTGTTTACGCGGTCTGCAAGTTTCATCTTACCTTCCTCCTTGATCTGGTTAGCTGCGTTTTATTATTGTTTCATTGCCGTTGTCAAAACCATACTTATTCCTTAGGGCCGTCTTGACCTCCATGGGTACGAACCCATCGACATTACCGTTCAGGCAGCAAACTTCCTTGACGATAGAAGACGAAAGGTAACCGTACTGGATGGATGTCATCATGAAAAGCGTTTCTATCTCCTGCCCGATAGTACTGTTCATCTGGGCGATCTGAAACTCGTACTCAAAATCGGATATGGCCCTCAGTCCTCGTATTATGACGTGAGCTCCTCTGGAAGAAACGTAATTTATCAGAAGTCCGGCAAAAGTGTCAACAGAGACCCTGCTTTCATCTTTCAGAACTTCCTGAATCAATGCCACTCGTTCCTCTGTGGTGAAGAGAGCGTTCTTCATCGAGTTGCGGGCAACAGCCACGATAACTTCATCGAAAATAGTCAGGGTGCGACGGATGATGTCCAGGTGACCATAGGTAATAGGATCGAAAGAGCCGGGATAGACGGCGATCTTCTTCATTCTCCCTCCAATACATAAAACTCCAGTGTTGTATCACCATAAATGCGACTGTCGTTCTTCCTTAACCTTCCAAGGATGTCGGACAGGGGTTTTCTTGCGGCGCATTCAACTATTAACAAACCGTCTGCAGCCAATATGCCGAGATCGCCGACTGCTTCCGGAACGGTGGCATACAATCTGGAATCATAAGGCGGATCAAAAAAGATTACATCGAAGTGCGCTCCGCGCGAAGCCAGGAGATGCAGGGCCTTGTGGGCATCCATCGCCAGAAGTTCGGATTGTTCCGTCACGCGAGTGGCCTGCAGATTTTGCCTCAAAGCTGCAATCGCGTTTCTGTCGCTCTCAATGAAAGTGCAGCTTGCGCCCCCCCGGCTAAGGGCCTCTATTCCCAAGCTGCCGGTGCCTGAACAGATATCCAGAATACGGGCGTCATCCAGCCCGAAACGACTCTCAATTATGCTGAAAAGGGCTTCCCGGACCCGATCGGCGGTTGGCCGCGTATTCATTCCCCGTGGCGCAGCGAGCCGCGTTCCCCGTGCTCTCCCCGCTATCACGCGCATACCGTTCAACCTCTTCCCTTAACAGTTTCCCATCGGGAAACTACCTCAAATCGGTTTTTGCGTCAAGCCGGAACGGGCCGATCCCCATATAATTACACTTGGAAAACAAATTGTATTGAAATTTAACTTTGCATAACTAAAATGTCATCATCATTACTGTTTTGTGTAACTGCCCAAACAGGGGAGAAGAAGACAATGCAGATAGGCATCGGAGCCAGGACAGCCGCTTTAATTAATCCACACACATTCAAGTTATTGCTTTACGCCATTCTGCTGGCAAGCAATGCCCCAGCCACGGGCCAGGCTTCACAGTGGCAGAATATTGCCAGGACCGAAAGCCATAAAGTTGCCATCGATACGGCTTCGGTGCAATTAAGCGACCAAGGCAGCCTGACGGTATGGCTCAGGTATATTCCGCTTAACGAATTGAAACGCAGGGAAGCGGCAATAGTGTTCGGCAAAAGCAATTATCGACTACACAGGGAGTTTTACAAGGTGGATTGCGGTGAAAACAGCGCGGTCCTGGAATTCACCGACATTATCGGACCATCTGGCAAGAGGTTGGACCGTCTCAAGGGAGGGGGCCAGCCCGATGCCATTATTGAAGGCTCGGTACTTGGCCTGACAGCACGGCAGGTCTGCCCTGATCCGGAAGAAAACCCTATCGACGAAGAAGGCACAGCAGACACAACGATAGAAAACCCCCAGTCCGGTGAACCATTATCAGATCAGATTGCCCAAGAAGTTCAGCAACGAATTACGATCGCACAACAACGCACTCAGACAGAACCGGGCAATCTGGAATCATGGATTGAATTGGGCAACGCCTATTATGATGCCGATATGCCCGAACAGGCCATTAACGCATATGATCACGCCCTGGCCCTGAAAGCGGACAATATTGATGTTCTGAATGACCAGGGAGCCATGTTCCGGCAATCGGGGAATATTGCGCAGGCAGTGAAGAACTTTGAAAAGGTGATCTCCATTGACCCCGGCAACCTGGAGAGCCTCTACAATCTTGGTTACGTCCATGCTTTCGATCTTAACGATACGGTGCGGGCGCTGGAAATATGGCGGCGCTATCTAGTGCTTGACCCTTCCAGTGAAACCGCCCGGCAAGTGCGGAACTTTATCAAGCGCTACGGCAAATGACACGTCACTCGGCAGCATAGGATGCTACCGGGTGCCCTCCTCTTTTCTGATCTCGCCCAACCTCTTGTTCAGGGTTTGGCGGGTAATACCCAGAATATTCGCGGCAGCGCCCTGATTTCCCTTTGCCTCTTTTATCGCTTCCTGAATCATTAAATCCTCCATCTGCCGGATAGTGGGAAATTTTCCAAAGATAGAGTGCAGGAGTTGCCGCCTGTTTTCCGCGTTTAGCGAAGCATGGGGCCCTTCATGCAGACTTAGGTTGCCAACCGCTTCCTTGAAGCCGTCCAGTGGCATTTCTCCCGCTGAGGCACGTACGACAGCATCATAAACCATGGCTTCCAACTCCCTGACGTTGCCCGGGAAACTGTATCCGCATATTATTTTAGTCAATTCCGGCGGCGCGTAAAGCCGATTGCGCCCCAAGGTGTCGGCAGCCTTCTGAAGGAAATGATCCACCAGAAACATGATATCATCGGGGCGATCCCGTAACGGCGGAATCTCTATCTGATGGGTGCAGAGCCGATAATAGAGATCATTGCGGAATTTTCCATCCGCAATCAAATTCCTGAGTGACTTGTTGGTAGCGACAACAACACGGGCATCGCTTTTGCGTGGGGTATCTGAACCGACCGGATAATACTCATGCTCCTGCAACAGCCGCAGCAGCTTTATCTGCGAGGAATCGCTCAAATCACCAATCTCGTCCAGAAAAATGGTTCCGCCCGCTGCCCGGGAGATCAAACCATCGCGGGCTTGGTCGGCACCGGTATAGGCCCCACGCTTGTGCCCGAAAAGCGTATCGGAAAACATGGCGTCATCCAGGCCGGCCACGTTGACCGCAACCAGTTCACCCTTACAACGGCAAACCGAGTGAATGGCCTTGCAGAGCAAATCCTTGCCGACTCCGGTTTCACCGGTTATCAGGACAGGCTGGCGCGACGGTGCGATTACCTCAACATACTGAAATATGGCGCGCATCCGCTTGTCCTGGGTCTTGATTTCGTCAAAGGCCTCGGGATTTGCCAGGCAGTCGGTCAACAGGTACTCTTTGAGCGTGGTCACCTCGCGGGAAAGCGCCCGTACATCCAGTGCCCTGGTCAAGGTAGCCTCAAGGCGATCCGGATCAACCGGTTTGACCAGATAATCGAAGGCCCCGTTGCGCATGCAATCAACAACTGTCTGGGTTTCTTCCAGTGAAGTCATTATGATGACCAAGACTTCTGGGTACATGCCGTTGATCCGGGTCAGCAATTCTCGACCGGTAATACCCGGCATGAACATGTCGACAACAACAACCGCAATTGGCTGCGAGGCCAGTAACGCCATTACTTCACGGCTGTCCTGCACGCTGATGATATTGGTGAACCCCCTGCTTTGCAACATCAGGGCAGATGCTTTCAAGATCGGAGCTTCATCGTCAACAAGTAAAATTGGCAATGATTTGGGGCAATTCATACGTCATCACCTCGATTGACATTTAATATCAAAGGCAGTAGGCTTATTCCCTGCCCATGATCGGATTTCACCTCTATTGATTCGGTTCATGGGTTGTGTAATTAACTCCAGTGACCATGAACTCAGCCCAAAGTGATTGTAAGAAAAACCAATACGTGGTACACACGTTGAAATTGAAAAAATATAATTATATGTAAAAGACAGCTGCTACTCTTTTGCAATGCCTGCGAAAAAAACAAACGCTAATAGCTCATCCAAGTCAAAACCGAATAACATGTTGATATACCAACTAACTTAACATCTTGCCCAAACCATTAAAACCGACTCAAATATTGTAAGTTTTTTTTACAGCTTTTCAACCTAATATCTTTTAATAGGAAATATCAGATGATACGCAGATTCGTCCTTCTAACAATCATATCCGGTTTGATGTTTGCCCTGACAGGGTGCGGCGGCGGTGGCGGTGGCGGCGAAACGACCCCTGTGTCCACTTCCCCAACGACTGCCATCCTGAAATTGAACATCCTTGGTATCCCCTCCGGCACACTCATAGGAGGTATTCAGGTCACTTTTACGCTACCGTCAGGGGTTTCGCTTGCGACCAACCCTGCCACAGGTGAAATAGCCAGTGGCGTTGTTACCATCTCCGGCGTGGCAAACGGATCATTTGGGGCACAATCTTACGATCCAAACACAAGACTGGTATCTGTTGCCATCATAAACGCAACAGGTTTCGGGAATGGCGAATATATGACCATCACAGCGTCTATCGCATCAGGCTCAACAGTAACAACTTCCAGCTTCCCAGCCCAAGCCACAGCCGTATCGGTGATAGATACACTAGGCAACTCACTTAGCGGCTTTACTCTGCCAATCAGCGTGACATTGCAGTAGAGCCGACCTCACTTCTCCATAAGCGCCCGTAGCTCAGCTGGATAGAGTCCCTGGCTTCGAACCAGGTTGTCGGGAGTTCGAATCTCTCCGGGCGCGCCAAACTTTACTGAATCCGATAACTGCTTTGTGCGGTTGTCGGATTCAATGTTTCTGCCACGTAAAAATATTTGCACATACTAATCCGCATCATACTTTGTTACTGGCTAAATGTTCGCACCTGTTTTTATATTGTATTCGACCTGCCCAACAAACACACCAGCATGTTTTTAATCCGGAACGGAGCATATTAAATGGGTGGCAAACCTGGGAAACACACCATCAGCGAGCTAGATGTTAATCAAGTGACACTGGGGCACAGCATCAGCAATCAATGGCTGATGTTGATACTTGGCTTGACAGTTCTTGCCAGCGTGTTTGGCTACCAAAGCTTTGCCGACCATCGCAATACAACCAATCAAGAGCACCAACGCCTGCAAACTCAGGCCCGGGTCATTGCCTTAAACATTGAGCGACAGATTGTGGCTACTAACCTGTCGTTAACCTCTGTTATAAAGGACATGCCGTACCTTCACAGGAACAAGCACTCTAGGTTAGCCAATCTTCGCTTGCAAGCATTGACGAATTCCATGCCAGGTGTACGTTCCATGTTGGTTCTTGATCAGAACGGGGATGTAATAGCCTCTAGCCGGGAAGAATTACTAAACAGAAACTTTCGTGCCCGTGATTATTTTTCTACCCCCGAAAAAGACAACAATACTTCCGAATTATACATATCCCCACCATTCAAGACCGTACTTGGATCTTTCGTTATCAATTTATCGCGTGTTATCCACTCGCCAAACGGAGAATTTTCCGGGGTTGTCACTGCGGCACTTGATCCGGAGTACTTTTATGTGCTGCTGAACTCAGTTCTCTATGCGCCAGATATGTTAAGCTCCATCAACCATGGTGACGGCATTAGATTTATGATTGTCCCGGACCAGAATGGACAACCCGGAAAGAGATTGTCGCTACCGGGCACCTTCTTCACTCGTCATCGGGATAGCGGGAAAAACGAAAATGTTTTTACCGGAAAATCCCCCAGTTACACCTCGGCACGGGTTATAGCACTGCGTACTGTCCAACCACAGAAACTGACAATGGACAAATCGCTTTATGTCGCTTGCAGCAGGGACCAATCCGCCATCTATGAACACTGGCGCCTCGCCACACTCAAACAGGTTTTTGCATTTGTGCTGATCAGCTTTTCTGCCGGAACCGGCTTGGTGCTACTTCAGAGACGCCAACGGGGATTGTCATTTCAGGCAGCGCGTGCACAGGAGCTGATTAACCTGAGGCTGAGCCTGATGGAGTACGCGGTAAAGCACGATATGCATGACCTGTTCACGCATACACTGGATGAAGTCTGTAGGCTAAGCAGCAGCCCAATCGGTTTTTACCACTTTGTCGAATCAGACCAGCAAACCATCGCCCTGCAAACCTGGTCTACCCGCACGCTCAACGAATTTTGCACCAGCGATGGACATGGATTGCATTATCGAATCGAAGATGCTGGCGTCTGGGCCGACTGTATCCGCCAGCGGCGGCCGGTTATCCATAACGACTACCCTTCGCTGCCCAACCGTAAAGGCCTGCCGGAAGGCCATGCTCCAGTGATCCGAGAACTGGTCGTACCAATCTTCCGTGCCGACCTAGTGGTGGCAATTCTGGGAGTAGGCAACAAACAAGCGGATTATGTGGATCAGGATATCGAGTTAATATCCTATCTCGGTGATATCGTATGGGAGATCACGGAACGCAAGCGCAACGAGGAAGAACGCCACAAACTGGGCATCCGCTATCAAACACTACAGTCAGTGGCCAGTGACGGCATCCATATCCTTGACCAGGATGGCAACCTGGTGGAATCGAATGCCGCCTTCCGACAGATGCTGGGCTATAAAGCCGAGGACGAACCAAGCCTTAACGTCACGGATTGGGAGGCCAAAATCCCAAAAGAGTCGCTGGGCGCGAAAATTCGGGAGCTGATCGATACTCCTGCAATCTTTGAAACCAGGCACCGCCGATGCAATGGGACGATCTTCGATGTTGAAGTAAGTGCCTGTGGCTTCCAGCTTGATGGCAAAAAGCTTCTCTATGCTTCTTCCCGCGACATTACCAAACGTAAGGAAATTGAGGCCTCGCTACGAGAGTCTCGCCAGCTCCAGACCGACATATTTGATTTTTTACCTGATGCAACCTTTGTTGTAGACCGGGAAAAAAAGGTTATTGCCTGGAACAGGGCCATGGAAGAGATGAGCGGTGTTCCCAAGGAGAAGATGCTGGGACAGGGCGACCATGCCTACACCATTCCATTTTATGGTGAACGCCGGAATCAGTTGCTTGACCTTATTGATGTTGATGACGATGAAATCAAAACAAAATACCAAGGCGTCACAAAATTGGGGGAACGTCTGTTTGCAGAGACATTCTGCCCTGCTCTGTTTAATGGGAAAGGTGCCCATGTCTGGGCCGTGGTTGCACCATTGCGCAATGCGGATGGAATCAGAATTGGGGCCATAGAATCAATCCGTGATATATCCGCCATTAAGGAGACCGAGGAAAACCTGGCTCGTTCCAATCGTGATCTGGAGCAATTCGCCTATGTTGCCTCCCACGACCTGCAGGAACCGCTGCGCAAGATTGCCGGTTTCACCGAGTTGCTTGCAAACCGCTATAAAGAAAGCCTTGATGAAAAGGCTGAATCCTATATGGCGTACATAGTTGATGGTGCCACTAGGATGCGCAGCTTGATCAACGATTTGCTGAGCTACTCGCGGATCATGCGCAGCAGCAGAGAGCTGGCGGAGACCGACACTTCCGTGGTAGTTTTTAGGGTTTTAAAAGACATGGAACTGGCCATCAAGGAATGTGCCGCCGAGGTTGTCTGTGGGCCGCTGCCGGTTATTCAGTCCGATCAGAGCCAACTTGGGCAACTGTTTCAGAATCTGATCGGCAACGCCATTAAATATCGTGGCGCCGCACCTCCCAAAATAGCCATCAACGCTGTCCGGAAACACAAAGAATGGCTTTTCTCTGTTGCGGATAATGGCATAGGGATTGCCCCGGAGTTTTATGAGCGGATCTTTGCCATCTTCCAGCGTCTGCACACCAGGTCGGAATATCCCGGTACCGGTATCGGCCTGGCGGTCTGCCAGAAGATCGTCGAACGCCACGGCGGGAAAATATGGGTCGAGTCTGCATCAGGGACTGGCTCCACCTT
Organism: Geobacter sp.; assembly: GCA_003574895.1. Taxonomy (GTDB): domain Bacteria; phylum Desulfobacterota; class Desulfuromonadia; order Geobacterales; family Pseudopelobacteraceae; genus JACPFJ01. The sequence goes on along the minus strand of PJFB01000001.1, from coordinate 62,857 downwards.
TTATTTCACAATACCTACAACACCCCAAAATTTGGAGATGATTTCATGAACAACAACTCTCTGCAGACCATCTTGCTGATCGAGGATGATCCAGGTGACGCGCTGCTGATTGAAGAGATGCTTGAGCAACAAGAATGTAAAGCTTGCCTTGTAAATACCGAACGACTATCCGAAGGCTTGGACTATCTGCGGCAGAATCATTGCAATATGATTTTGCTTGATATGAATCTGCCTGACAGCAGCGGACTTTCCACTATAACCCGCTTGCTGGAGGCCGCACCTAGCTTACCGATCATTGTCCTGACCGGCCACTCCGATGAATCCTTTGCAATTGAGGCCGTCAAGGCAGGCGCCCAGGATTATCTTTTAAAGGGCGATATTGACGGCAGAATTCTGAAGCGATCCATGTTTTATGCCGTTGAACGGAAAAAACTGGAGATTGCGCTCAAACAGACCAGGGACCTGTTTGAGCGTCAGGCCCGCATTGACTATCTGACCGGCATTTATAACAGGCTTATGTTTAATGAATTACTGGAGGCGGAGCTGCAGCGTGCCAGAAGATACAACTGTGAATTATCACTGATCATGTTTGACTTGGATCACTTCAAACTGGTCAATGACACCTACAGCCACAATGTGGGTGATCATGTTTTGAAAGAGGTCGCCCAGCTGGTTTCGGACAACATCAGGGCCCATGATATATTTGCCCGCTGGGGTGGAGAAGAATTCATGGTGCTCATTCCCAAAAGCGATCAGAGCCATGCCTCTGCATTGTCTGAAAAGCTGCGTTCCATATGCGAGGCCCATGATTTTGGCAATGGCCTGCATGTAACCGCCAGTTTTGGAGTAACCCAGTTCAACTCAAATGACAATTCCGAGTCCTTAGTTGCTCGAACAGATAAAGCCCTTTACTTGGCAAAGAATAATGGCAGAAACCGGATTGAATCGCTGTAATGCCATGATTGACACATGAAATCCACGAAGACAGGAGGTAGCTCGCCCATGAGAGGGAAAAAGGTTGTGGACATACTGCTGGTGGAAGACGACCCGGGTGATGTTGAACTTACCCGCGAGGGTCTTGCGGCAGGAAAAATGTTCGTCCATTTGCACACCGTTGATGACGGTATCAAGGCATTACGTTTTCTGAGACACGAAGAGCCGTATGCCGACTCAATTCGACCGGACATTATTCTGCTTGACCTCAACTTGCCGAGAATGGATGGCAGAGAGACCCTGAAAGAAATAAAAGCTGATGAGCGGTTGAGAAGTATTCCGGTTGTGGTATTGACAACCTCGGAAGCGGATTCCGATATTCTGAAATGTTACGACCTTGGCGCAAGCTGCTACATCTCAAAACCGGTCGGCTTCGAGGCATTTTTGAAGGTTGTGCGATCACTGGAAGACTTTTGGTTTACAGTGGTTAAAATGCCTCCCAAGGATTGAGGGATTTCTCTTGTGGAACATATCGGCATGGTTCGCACAGAGTGACCATTTATCAGGCACACAGTCAAAATGCTTCCCTTTGACGGAGCATAGAACTAAGCCACGAGGATCTCAGTTGTTGTTTCCAGAGATAAGGAATCGCCGGATGAGATAGGCGCTGCCGAAAAAGGCAAAATTGACCATCATGACTGTGGCGCTGGTTGGAAGGTTGGTGTAGAAGGAGATGAAGATGCCGCTGACTACCGAACAACAGCCCTGGATGGCGGCCATGGCCACGCACCCTTTAAAGCTGCGGGCAAGCTGCAGGGCCGAGGCGGCGGGCAGTATCAATAGCGACGAAATCAGCATGATCCCCACCAGCTTCATGGCCAGGACAACGGACAGGGCCGTCAAAAGCACCAGCACGGCGTTGATGGTGTTGGTGCGGATGCCGGAAACCTTGGCCAGTTCCTCGTTGAAGGTAATGGCGAACAGATCCTGGAAATAGAGCGCCAGCAACACCATCACCACGCAGAACAGGCCGATTGCGATCGCAACCTCCTCACTGCTGATGGATAGGATATTGCCGAAAAGGTAGCTCAACAGATCGACGTTGTATCCCCCCCCAACACTTGCCAGGATGATCCCGGCCGAGATCCCCAGAGACGAAACAATGCCGATGGCGGCATCGCCGCTCAGGCGCGCCTTTTCGGTAAGCTTGAGAATGCCGAGCGACGCCAGCAGCACTATTGGCAGGGATACCAGGAGCGAAGCCGCAGAATAGAGCTTCAGGGCCAGGGCTATGGCGGTGCTGCCGAAGGTGACATGGGCCAGGCCGTCACCGATCAACGACATGCGCCGCAGTACCAGGAACACCCCCAGCACCGAACAAAGCACCGCGATCAGGGTCCCGGCCAGAAGTGCCCGCTGGATAAAACCATAGGAAAGTATTTCTAACAGGTTAAGGTTCATATCAATGCCTGTGACAGATAATGTGCTGGGAGTGGGTTCCGAACATTTCGGACATATCTTTCGAGCAGCAGAACTCCTCGAAACTGCCGTAAAACAGGACCCGCTTGTCCAGATAAAGCATCTTGGTGGCATGCTGGCCGATTGCCCCTGAATCGTGGGTAACCAGCAGCACGGTCACCCCGCGGGAACGGTTGATCTCGCCGATCAGGGCATAGAAACGCTCCCTGGTTTCGGGGTCCAGGGCCGCTGTGGGCTCGTCCAGGATCAGCAGTTCCGGTTCGTTCACCAGAGCACGGGCCAACAGGACCCGTTGCTGCTGACCGCCGGAAAGCTCGCCTATCAATTTTTCCCTGAGATCGCAAATGCCGAGACTTTCCAGCGTTTCAAGCACCTTTTGCCGATCCTGGCGCTTCAGCTTGCGCGGAAAGCGCTTTTGCGACAAAAGACCAAGCCCGACAACCTCCGCCACTGTGGCCGGAAACACCGGATTCACCAGGTGAAGACTCTGGGGCAGATAACCGATTCGGCCCCACCCGGCAAAACGGCCGCATGGAACGTCAAAAATGGATGCCGACCCTTCGCTGATCGGAACCAAGCCGATCAGGGCCTGTACCAGGGTACTCTTGCCGGAGCCGTTGGGACCCACAATACCGACATAATCGCCGGCTTCGATAGTAATGGAGACATCTTCCAATACCCGCCCCACACGGTAGCTGCAGCAAAGTTTTTCCGTTCTGACTACCGGGCTCGGCATGACAACCCCTTTTGCAGGTTTTTCAGATTTTCATTCATCAAATCGATAAAAGTCACGCCACGTTGAAAATCCGTCTTGGAAACGTTGTGGGCCCCATTGAGCTTGAGTACGCCGACGCCGGCTTCATTTGCCAGGGTATCGGTCAGGCGCGGCGACAGGAGTTCCTCGGCAAATATATAGTGGGCCTTGTCCCGCTTGATGCGTTCCACCATGGCCGCCATACCTGCGGCAGACGGTTCGGACTCCGATGAAACACCGGTCATGGCGCGGTATTTCAAGCCATATCGGTGAGCCAGGTATCCGAAGGCATAGTGGCCGCCATGGAGTATCTCTCTGCTGGCACAGGATTCCAGTCCGCTCCGGTAACGCTGGTCCAGGTCCGCCAGTGCGGCGCTGAGGACGGCGGCGTTTTTGCGATAATACTCGCCATTGGCCGGATCAGCGGCCAGGAACCCGTTCAGGATGTTTGCCACCATCAGCTGGGCATTGCCGAAATCCAGCCAGATGTGGGGATCCATGCCGCCGGCATGGTGTTCGGCATCGTGGTCGGCGTTACTTTCATGCCCATGGCCTTCTCCAGCCTTCAGATAGGTGACACCCTGGCCGGCATCCACCACCTTCAGCGTGTTTTGATAGACCCCCTTGAGGATCGTCACGGCCCACGGCTCCATGTAGCGGTTGGTATAGATGAAAAGCCCGGCATTGTTGATACGCACGATGTCGTCCGGCTTGGGCTCGAAGCTGTGGGGTTCGACGCCTGGGGGCAGGAGCATGGTCACATCCCCCTTGGTGCCGGCAATGGCACGGGCAAAATCGTACAACGGAAACAGGGTGGTAACCACCTGCAGCTTTCCGGAAGAAACCTGTTGGCTCCGGTTACAACCGGAACAGAGCAGCATCATGGCGAACAACAAAAACAACGCTGCGATTGGGAACCGTTTCATCGCGCCACCTCCGATTCTGTGCGGCTACACTCGGCGCACAGCCCGTTTACCTGAAGAATATGAGACAATACGCGGCCGCCGGTGGAGCTTGCAATCTCACCGGCCAGACCTTCCAGTCCGCACTGGGCGAAATCAACCACCCTGCGGCAGGAATCGCACACAAAATGGTGATGATGCTCCTGGTTGGCGCACATAAAAAAATACTGCTTGCGGTCGGCACTGAAAATCCGGGTGATGACGCGGGCCTCGGCCAACTCGTCGAGGATGCGGTACACTGTGGGCAGCCCGATGCTGCCGAGCCTGACCCTGATGCGATTCCAGACCTCATCGGCCGAAAGGTACATCCGCTCCCCCACAAGACACTGCATAACCTCCAGCCGCCGCGGGGTTGCTTTAAGGCCTAAGCGCCTGAGGATCAATGCCCCTTGTTCCCGTTCCATGCCGCTCACCACCATGTAAATGAAAGTTATTTTTATTTATACCCTGCAAATGCCGCCGAGTCAATGCGGCTGCCGAATTTAGCCATGCGGCACATGGATACTACTCAAGGCCGGGAAATTATCCTCCCACATGCCTTCCTTGACATTACCTCGGGGCGTGCTTACTTAAATAGTGTAGTTAGATGAATTACAGAGGGAAAAATCATGGACTTCAATCGACTGACTCAAAAATCACAGGAAGCATTCGCTGAGGCACAAAGCAAGGCAGTCAACTATGGACACGTGGAGGTTGATGGCGAGCATCTGCTGTGGGCGCTCCTGGACCAGTCCGATGGCTTGGTGCCTGGCCTGCTGATGCGTATGGATGCCCATCCCGAAACCATCAAAAAAGAGGTGGAGGTAGAGCTGGACAAACGTCCCCGCGTTTCCGGCCCCGGTGCTGAACCTGGCAAGATCTATGTCTCCCAGCGCCTTTCGCGCATCCTGGTGTCGGCCGAGCAGGAGGCAAAGCGGCTCAAGGATGAATACGTCTCGGTGGAGCACCTGCTGATGGCGCTTCTGGCCGAGGGAGACAAGACACCTTCCGGCAAGATCCTCAAGGGTGCCGGGATTGACCGGGAACGATTCCTCAAGACTCTGACCGACGTGCGGGGCAGCCAGCGGGTGACGTCGGCAAACCCAGAGGTGACCTACGAGGCCTTGGAAAAGTACGGCCGCGATCTGGTCAAGATGGCCCGCAGCGACAAGCTGGACCCGGTCATCGGCCGCGATGAGGATATCCGCCGGGTAATCCGCATTCTTTCCCGCAAGACCAAGAACAACCCGGTGCTCATCGGCGAGCCCGGCGTGGGCAAGACAGCCATCGTGGAAGGTCTGGCCCAGCGCATCGTGCGCGGCGACGTGCCCGAGGGCTTGAAGGACAAGACCGTCTTCGCCCTGGATATGGGTGCGCTGATCGCCGGGGCCAAATACCGCGGCGAGTTCGAGGAACGGCTCAAGGCGGTGCTCAACGAGATCAAGCAGGCCGAGGGCCGCATCCTCCTGTTCATCGACGAACTGCACACCATTGTGGGCGCCGGCAAGGCCGAAGGCTCCATGGACGCCGGCAACATGCTCAAGCCGATGCTGGCCAGGGGCGAGTTGCACTGTATCGGCGCCACCACCCTGGACGAGTACCGGCAGCACATCGAGAAGGACGCGGCCCTGGAGCGCCGTTTCCAGCCGGTGCTGGTGGAACAGCCCACGGTGGAGGATACGGTTTCGATCCTGCGCGGCCTGCGGGAGCGTTTCGAGGTGCACCACGGCGTCAAGATCCAGGATAACGCGCTGGTGGCCGCTGCCACCCTTTCCAACCGCTACATTACCGAACGCTTCCTGCCGGACAAGGCCATCGACCTGGTGGACGAGGCCTGCGCCATGCTGCGCACCGAGATCGATTCGCTGCCGTCGGAACTTGACACCATCAGCCGCCGCGTGATGCAGTTGGAGATCGAGGAGGCGGCACTGAAGAAGGAAAAGGATTCCGCCAGCAAGGAGAGATTGGAAGCGCTGCGCAAGGATCTGGCCGTGGATCGGGAAAAGGGTTCGGTCATGCGAGCCAGGTACGACAACGAAAAACTGGCCATCCAGCGCATCCAGGGCCTGCGGGAACAGATCGAAAAGACCAGGCGCGAGATCGAACAGGCCGAGCGGGACTACAACCTGGAGCAGGCCTCCAAGCTGAAATATTCGGAACTGCCCGGGTTGGAGACGGCCCTGAAGAACGAAGAGGCGGCCCTGACAACCAAGCAGGGTGGGCAGAAGCTGCTACGCGAGGAGGTCACGGAAGACGAGATCGCCGAGATCGTGGCCCACTGGACCGGCATCCCGGTCACCAGGCTCATGGAGGGCGAGCGGGAGAAACTGCTCAGGCTTGAGAATATCCTCCATCAACGGGTCGTGGGACAGGACGAGGCGGTGCAACTGGTGGCCGACGCCGTCCTGAGGGCCCGCTCCGGCATCAAGGACCCCCGCCGGCCCATCGGCTCCTTCATCTTCCTGGGGCCCACCGGTGTGGGCAAGACCGAACTGGCCCGTACCCTGGCCGAGGCGCTGTTCGATTCCGAGGAAAACATGGTGCGCATCGACATGTCCGAGTACATGGAAAAATTCGCCGTATCCCGGCTGATCGGGGCGCCTCCCGGCTATGTGGGCTACGAAGAGGGCGGCCAACTCTCCGAGGCGATCAGGCGCAAGCCGTACAGCGTGCTGCTGTTCGACGAGATCGAAAAGGCCCATCCGGATGTGTTCAACATCCTGCTGCAGATCCTGGATGACGGCCGCGTCACCGACAGCCATGGCCGGACGGTGAATTTCAAGAACACGGTCATCATCATGACCTCCAACATCGGTGCCCCCTACCTGATCGAAGGGATCACACCCCAGGGGGATATCCGTGAAGAGGCGCGCCAGGCGGTGATGCGCGAACTGCGGGCCAATTTCCGCCCCGAGTTCCTCAACCGGGTGGATGATATCGTGCTGTTCAAGCCGCTGCACCTGGATGAGGTGGTCAAGATCACCGACCTGCTGGCGGAAGAGTTAAAAAACCGCCTCAAAGAACATCGCATAACCCTTGAAATCACCGACAATGCCAAGCGCTTCATCGCCCAAACCGGATACGACCCGGTCTACGGTGCCCGCCCCCTGAAACGCTTTCTGCAACGTGAACTGGAGACCCGGGTAGCTCGGGCCATCATCGCCGGAAACGTTCCGGAAGGAGGAACACTCAAGGTGGATGAGGAGGGTGGCAAATTAGTGTTGCGCTGATGCCGGCGCCAACGCCGTTGAATACATTGAAGCAAGCAAGACAGGGCTCTGCATTCCATGAGAAAGCAGGGCCTTTTTTTACATTTTATTTATCCCTATTTTTTCCGTTTATCTGTATAATTGAATCATGAAATTATTGCTATTTTAAGAGACATCTGAATGCAGGGGGGCAATGATCCATCTGCAGCCCCGAGACGAAAGGAGCAGATTATGTATGTCATAACCGGAGTAACGGGTAACATAGGGAGTCAAGTAGCCGATATACTGCTGGCCAGAGGAGACAAGGTGCGGGTGATTGGCAGAAACGCCGACAGTTTGAGGCGGTTTGTGGACAGGGGGGCCGAGGCTGCAGTGGGCAATCTGAAAGACAGCGCGTTCCTGACCCGTGCCTTCAGTGGCGCCACGGCAGTATTCGCCATGATTCCCCCCGACTATACGGCCCAGGATTTTCGTGCCTACCAGAACGAGGTGGGGACCAGTATCGCCACGGCAATCAGGAACACCTGGACAACGTACGTAGTAAATCTCAGCAGCCAGGGCGCCGACCTGCCAGCCGGGACCGGCCCGATAACTGGGCTGCATGACCAGGAAGAGCGGCTCAACCGGCTGAATGGCGTAAATGTGCTTCATCTCCGCTGCACCTACTTCATGGAAAACCTGCTGATGAACATACCGCTCATCAAGGAGAAAGGGTTCGCTGCTTCGGCGGTGCGACCCGACCAAAAGTTCGCCATGATCGCAACACGCGACATCGCCACAGTGGTGGCCAAGCATCTGGTCAAGCGGGACTTCAGGGGCAAATCGTTGCGCGACCTGCTTGGTCAGCGCGACCTGTCGCTCAGCGAGGCGTTCAGCATTATCGGTCGGGAGATTGGCAGGCCGGAACTAAATTACGTGCAACTCGACTACGAAGAGGCGGCCAGGGACTATCGCGAGATGGGAATCAGCGCCGACGTGAGCAGATCCTTTATCGAGATGAACAAGGCCTTGAACGAGGGGCGTTTTGCCGTAAAGCGGCCCCGCACCGCCAACAACAGTACGCCGACATCCATTGAGGAGTTCGCGACGATCTTTGCCGAAACCTATAGGGCCCCAGGCAGACAGAAAGCGGCCTGATCGAGCTGCGAAGCAACGAAAGCGAAGCCCGCCCCAAAGCGGGCTTTTTCGTGCGAGCCGTCCGACAATCCAACACAACGGACATGATCGGTCGTGATTTGCATACCATAATGTGTTTTCTTTATTTTTCGCATTTCACCTCCCCTCTACTCTTGACAAACCTTTCGTCGGGGTAAATAATCCGAAACTTCTGTATACAAAACAATGAAGGGACCATTAAGAATGCGAATCGAAAGTGATATTTTGGTGATCGGCAGTGGTATTGCAGGACTTTCCTTTGCCCTCCAGGCAGCAAACCATGGCAGCGTTGCCATAGTAACCAAGCGCGACATCTCCGAGTCAGCCACCAAGTACGCTCAAGGGGGCATAGCCACGGTATTTTCGGATGAGGATTCTTTTGACGCCCATGTGGAAGACACGCTGGTGGCAGGGGCCGGTATCTGCCATGAGGACGTAGTCAGGATGGTGGTTGAAGAGGGGCCGCAAACCATCCGCAACCTGATCGAGTGGGGGGTCAAATTCACCACAAACGGCAAGGATTATGACCTGACCCGCGAAGGTGGCCACAGCGCCCGCCGTATCCTGCATGCCGAGGATATCACCGGCCGCGAGATCGAACGCGCCCTGGTGGAAGCGGTGCAGCAGCACCCCAACATCCAGGTCTACGAACACCACATCGCCATAGACCTGATCACCGATGCCAAAATCAGACGCCGTACAATGAAGCAAAACCGCTGCCTGGGCGCCTATGCATTGGACATCAACGGCAACCGGGTCAGGACCTTCTCCTCTAAGGTCACACTGCTGGCCAGCGGCGGTGCCGGCAAAGTCTATCTCTACACCTGCAATCCCGACGTGGCCTCCGGCGACGGCGTCGCCATGGCCTACCGGGCCGGCGCCACCATCGCCAATATGGAATTCATGCAGTTTCACCCCACTACCCTCTTCCACCCTCAGGCCAAGTCGTTCCTGATCTCCGAGGCGGTGCGCGGCGAAGGCGCAATCCTGCGTAGGCGCGACGGCACGGCCTTCATGCCCAAGTACCACAAACTAAAGGACCTGGCGCCCCGCGACATAGTTGCCCGGGCCATCGACAACGAGATGAAGACCAGCGGCGACGACTGCGTCTACCTGGACATCACCCACGAACCGGCCGATTTTGTACGTACCCGTTTCCCCAACATCTACCAGACCTGCATGGAATTCGGCCTGGACATGACCAAGGAATGGCTGCCCGTAGTACCGGCTGCCCACTACCTCTGCGGCGGGGTTGCCGTAAACACCAATGCCGAGACAGATCTTCCGGGTCTGTACGCCATCGGCGAAGTGGCCTGCACCGGCCTGCACGGCGCCAATCGCCTGGCCAGCAACTCGCTCCTTGAGGCGGCCGTCTATGCCGGCCGTGCCTTCAAGCACGCCACCGAAACCATCAAAGCACTGGAAAGCGACCTGCGCGACATCCCGGAATGGGATTCTGGTACAGCCACCAACAGCGACGAGATGGTTGTCGTCTCCCAGAACTGGGACGAGATCAGGCGCTTCATGTCCAACTACGTAGGCATCGTCCGCACCGACAAGCGGCTGGAACGTGCCATGCATCGCATCAAGCTGATCCAGGCGGAGATCGATGAGTACTACTGGAACTTCAATATCACCTCTGACCAGGTGGAGCTGCGCAACATCGCTACCGTGGCCGAGATGATCGTGACCTGTGCCCAGATGCGCAAGGAATCGCGGGGCCTGCATTACAATATCGACTACCCGGAACGGGATGATGTCAACTGTAAAAAGGACACCTTCATCAAGAAGCAGTTCTGACCCGTAGGGGCGGGTCCAGTGCCCGCCCAAACAGGGCAACCGCAAAAGTTGACCCTACATTAATGGAGACCCCCATTGGACATCACCGAGATACGCAAACGGATCGACCTGCTGGATGATGTTTTGCTGCGCATATTCAACGAGCGCGCCCGCCTGGCCTTGGAGATAGGCCATTTCAAGAAGGAACTGAACCTGCCGGTCTATGATCCGGCGCGGGAAAAACGAATCTTTGCCCGCATGAAGGAAGACAACCCGGGGCCGCTGGACGACGGCGCCATTGTCAGGCTGTTCGAGAGGGTGGTGGATGAATCGCGCCGCCTGGAGCGCATCATGTCCCATGCGGACGAGGGCCTGTAAGGCAATTACCCCCTGTTCCATCGAAAACCGGGAGAACAGTTATCCAATAACAAGACCGGGTGAGAAGGGATCTGAAGTTGATGCATTAGATGAGAGGAGGCAAGTCAGAGTGTTGATTATTATGAAGAAACATGCGCCGGAAGAGGAGCTGGACCAGATAAAGGAGTACCTGATCACCCGCGACTTCGATATCCACCAGTCAACCGGCGCCAACCGCACAATCATCGGCGTCATCGGCGATACCGACATTTTGGACGACCATGAAATCGAGGCCATGCCGGGTGTCAGCCAGGTTGTCAGAATCAAGAAAGATGATTGAACATGAAACGGCGGGTTTCCCCGCCGTTTCCCATTTCAGCTCAGCACCCTCATGATATCCTCCGCCCTCAGGGGCAGTTCGGTCTGTGTGCCGTCCTCCATCCGCTTCATGGCCCCAGTGCCCGAGTTCACCTCGTTCTCACCGATGACCAAGCTGTAGCGCGCCTTGAGTTTGTCGGCCCGCCGCATCTGGCTCTTCAGGCTTTTGCCATCGTAATCCATCTCCACCCGAATCCCCGCCCGCAAAAGGTCGTGCATCAAGCGGAAGGCAAAGGACCGCTCCCCAGCCCCCAAAGTAGCAATGAACAGGTCCGGCCTGATGGAAAATTCCTGCGCGCCCAGCAGCAGCGCCACCCGCTCCAATCCCATGGCAAAACCGATGCCAGGGATGGCAGGGCCGCCCAATTGCGAGATCAGGCCATCGTAGCGCCCGCCGGCGGCCACGGCCGACTGGGAGCCCAGCAGCCCCGTGACCATCTCGAAGGTGGTGCGGGTGTAGTAGTCCAATCCCCTGACCATGCGGGGGTTGATGCTGTAAGGGGTAGCGGTCGAGTCCAGGTAGCCCTGCACACCGGTAAAGTGGTCCTGGCAGCCGCCGCAGAGGTGGTCCAGCACCGAAGGCGCCCCGATAGTCGCCTCGACGCATCCGGGCACCTTGCAGTCCAGAACGCGCAGCGGATTGGTGCTGAAGCGACGTTTGCAATCTTCGCACAACTGGTCCAGACGCGACTCCAGAAATCCCACCAATGCGGCGCGGTAGCCTGGCCGGCACTCCGGGCAGCCCAGGGAGTTGATTTGCAATTGCGGCTCATCCAGACCTGTTGCGCGGAAAAACTGAACCAGCATATTGAGTACCTGGGCATCTGCCAGGGGGTCATGGACGCCGGTAATCTCGGCGCCGATCTGGTGGAACTGACGGTAACGCCCCTTCTGGGGACGCTCGTAACGGAACATCGGCCCAAGGTAGTACAGCTTGGCAACCGGGTCCTGGGCATAAAGCTTGTGCTCGATAAAGGCCCGCATGACGCCGGCGGTCCCCTCGGGCCGCAGGGTAATGCTGTTCTCGCCCTTGTCGATGAAGGTGTACATCTCCTTTTCGACTATGTCGGTGGCATCGCCTATGGAACGTGAGAACAACTCGGTCTTCTCCATGACCGGCACGCGGATCTCAGAGAATCCGTTCAGCTCGAAAACGCGCCGTGCCGTCTGTTCTATATGCTGCCAACGGCCCGATTCGGTCGGCAGGATGTCGTTGAAACCTTTGATTGCTGTTATGGCCATGTGCTCCTCGTATCTTGAAAAATGGTTGGGGCGAAGCAATCATGTATCGCTTCGCCCTTTGTTGATCTTAATCGTCATCGATAAGTTACAGCAAAGCAGCCAACCCTGCTTCTGCCCTAATGGTCGGTTATCTTGAAGCGCCTGACGCTGTTCTTGCCGCTGGCTTTGCCCACATACATGGCTTTGTCGGCCATTTCCAGCAGTTCCTGCTTGGACATTGTATCCTCCGGGCAGCAGGAGAACCCGATGCTGCAGGTCAATCTGATGTTGTATCCCTCCGAGCCCAGGAACACATGGGACTCGACCAGTTTGCGGATACGTTCGGCAACTGTCCCGGCAATTTCGCACCCGGTCTCCACCAGGATGATCGTATATTCGTCACCGCCATAGCGGATGACCACATCTACCTCGCGGACCGATTTCAGCAGCAACGCCCCCATCTCCTTGAGGACCCGACTGCCCACCAGATGGCCGTAGGTATCGTTGATCTGCTTGAAGGCGTCTATATCCAGGAATATGACGGCAAGATGGGAGGCGTAACGCTCGGCCCGCTTCAGTTCACGCTCCAATGCCACCTCCAGATAACGGTGGTTGAACAGACCGGAGAGGTCGTCTATGAACAACATGTCCTTGGCCTGGGAATAGGTATCAGCATTTTCAAAGGCCCGCGCGGATTGCTCCAGCAAAAAGAGAATGTTCTTTTTCTTTGCCTGGAAGTCGGGCAGGCTTGCCCCAGGATCGTTGAACACGGCAACGACCCCCTGCAACACACCCTTGCTGCGCACGAAAATCAGACAGGCTTCCTTGATGCCGGTATCGCTGATCCGCTCCCCGCCAGGCATGGGATCGTTGAAGTGCATCATTGTCATGAGATGGTTACGGGACAAATGTTTTGAAATGCCCGACAACAAGGCATCCCGGCAACTTACGGCAACGCTGGTCGTCAACCCCTTGACCTCTTTGATATCGAGCTTGCCGTCGGCCAGGAACAGGCCAATGCCGCGGCTGACGCCGATTTCCCGCGCAACCGCATCCACCAGCAGATGATATACCCGGTCAAGCTCCAGGCAGCCGGCGATCATCTGGCTGGACTGGAACAGGTTGACCATGTTTTTGAGCTCTTGGTTTTCGTCGAGCAGACGGCGCTGCTCCAGGCAAAGTCTTACCGAATGGCGGAATTCATCGGGATTTACCGGTTTGATCAAATAATCGCGGGCACCATGTTTTAGGGCGAAAATGGCGGATTCCATGTTGGCGTTGCCGGTGACCATGATAACGTCAATGGTCGGATCGGACTCGCGGACATGGGACAAAATTTCCAATCCGCTGATGTCCGGCATCAAGATGTCCGTGATCACAAGGCCGTAATGCTGCTCGGACAGCATCTTCAGCCCTTCGCCGCCACAGCTGGCGCAATCCACCTCATATCCCTCGCCGTTGAGCAGATAGGAGAACATTTCCCGGAAAAAACGGTCATCTTCGACGATCAGGATCTTTTCCATTTAACACTCGTGCCTAATCAGTGATAATTGCGCTGTTAATTATTACCCCATGGGTGCAAGCCGTGTCAAACAGACTTTACCCATGCCGTTCCGATTTTTGCGCTCAGGGCCGCCAAGGGGTAAGCATACTCCAAGTTGAACCGTCGCTGACCACTTCTATGGTGCCATCTCGGTCGGTGCGGTAAGTCGTCAACCCGTGCCTGCGCAGGAGCCCGAGGGTAGCGGCGGAGGGGAGCCCGAAGTTGTTGCTGCCGACCGAAATCAGGGCCGCCCGTGGCGACACCTGATCGAGAAAAGCCCCGGATGTAGCGTAACGGCTGCCGTGATGCCCAATCTTTAAAACCGCGGCAGCGATATCGGCGCCGTCCGCAAGCAACCGTTCCTCGACAATTGCTCCGGCATCGGCTGTGAACAGCATGGCAAACTTGCCGTACTCTAGCCGGAAAACCAGGGACTCGTCATTGAGGGCGGCCTCATCGGTTGCGCGTGTCGGGCCGGCACCGGGCGGCAAGGGCCAGAGCACCTCCAGGGCAACATTACCTCCGGGTTTGAGCACATCGCCGGCAGCCAGCAGCCGTCTCGGCACCTTTTTATCGTCCAGGATGGCGCGGAGCTGGTCATACTGGTCCCCCACGCCACCCGGCGCAGCCTCCCAAAACTCGCCGACCGGGAACGTGCGGGCCACATAGGGCAGGCCCCCCACATGGTCGGGATGACTGTGGGTGAGCACCATGCGATCGATCCGTTTCACCCCCAGCTTGAACAGGGCCGGCGCCAGGGTGCGTTCGCCAAAATCGTTGCCGTTTTCATGCAGGTAGCCGCCGCCATCGACCAGCATGGTGGTGCCGTCGGGCAGTCGCAACAGGAGCGATTCGCCCTGCCCCACGCTCAGCATGGTGATATGCAGGCGGCCATCCTCCCGGGACGGCGCGGCAATATGGGCGATGACTGCGGCCAGCGGTAAAATCGCACACAAGGCAATATTGATCCGTCGAGAGCGGATGAAGGTCAGGGCGAACATGACTGCCACCAACACCAGCAGGTCCAGGCGACCAATACCGTGGTAGTGCAACAGAGGTAATTTAGCCAGCACCATGACCAGGGCATTGGCAATGGCAGTCAGCTTGCCGGCCAGCCAGAGCAAGGAGTTGGCCAGCGGGGCATAAATATAGACGAACGGCAAGGCGCAAAATCCTGTCAACACGGCCCCGTAACCCAACAAAGGCCCGATCAGGAAATTGGCAAGGATGCCGTTCAGGGAAGCCTGGTCGAAATAGAGTAGCACCGGCACGGCAGTGGCAATGGATGCGGCGCACGATGCGGCAGTAAACGATATCAGGTTGCGCTGCCATGGCTTTTCCAAGCTCTTGATGCGCTCTGTCACCGCTGGAACGGCAATTACGATCCCCCATAACGCCAGGAAGGAAAGCTGAAAGGAAATCTCGAACAGGCTGGGGGGATTGATGGCGACCAACAGGAATGCGGAGATCAGCAGGGCATTGACCGGGTCCGATTCCCGTTCGATATACAGGGCCAGGACAAATGTGACCAGCATTACGACCGAGCGGGCCGTGGCCGGAGCCGTACCGGTCAGCACCAGGTAAAGAACCATCACCGGAACCGCCAGGAGAAGTACGGAACGGCGCAGGTTGAAGCGGAGCGCCAGGAATTCCGAGCGGGTGGCGCAGAACAGCGCAACCATTGCGATGAAGTAGGCAATGATGCCGACGTGGAATCCTGAAATAGACAGAATATGGTTTACGCCGGCATTGGTGTAGGCCTGGTTCAAAGACTTGGGGATTTGCTTCATGTCGCCCAGCAGCAAGGCCGTCAGCACCGAGGATACATCCCCATCCGGGACCGCGGTCCGGATGAAATCACCGAGACGTTTTGCCACCAGGTCGATCCTGCGCAGCAGGGAATCCTCGGCAGCCCCTCGCATGAGCACGATCTCGTCGGCAGAAGCAACCCTGCCAATGGCCGAGATTCCCTGATACGACAGATAGCGGGGATAATCGAATTCGCCCGGCAAACCGAGTTTTTGCGGGACCACTATGCGGGTTGCCAACCTGACCCGGTCGCCTCGAGCCAAGGCGGCCTCTCCGGCAGGCACGAATATCATCAGGTTACCGCAGGAAGGGGCGGCCGAACGCTCCCTCAGCACGCTCTCCACATCCATGACAAAACTGCTGCCGGTCGGAGTGGTGCTTGGTCGCGATGCCACAATCCCCTCGACGATTAAGGCTTCCGGGCCGGCATATCGGCTGATTTCGCCCGCAGGCAACGGAGGAGACTTCCAGGGGGTCAAGGCGTAAAGGCCCCAGAGGAAAAAGAACAGGAAAGTGAACAGATCCAGCGGCAAACGGTTCCGGATGAAGGCGGACAGCGCCAGACAGAACAGGACAGCCGCCACTACGGGCAGGGGAAGCAGAAATGAGGTAACATCCGCAACGGTCAGGCCAGCGGCCAGCGCCAGAAATGGGATCAGCAGTGGCCGCTGCCGTAGCATCGTTTTACTTTCTGACCGGATATTTCTGGTAAATGGCCTTGAGAATCCCCTTAACCTCGTCCGCGCCGGGCAGACGGCCGGGGTCGCCGCTCATCCCGGCCAGCTTCATGAATGCGGCCGGTGAAGAGTCTTTGTGTGTAAACTGAATAAAATCTACGCCCCCTTGGGGCGGGAGTCTTAACGTCAGCATGTTCTCGCCTGACTCGAGACGATATAGACCAAGACTGGTCATGGCAAGATATGGTTTGCCCGTCACGGAAAAATCGTAGCCATTGACATCCCCTTCGATCCTTTGTCCCATCACGTTGGCAGTAATACCATAGTAACCCGCCTCTGCCGCCTTGACCGGTATCTGAATCGCGGCACCCCGGAAATCGGTCCGCAACCAGGCACGGGACCTGAATGAACCGAGATAGTTGATGTCGGTCGCTGACGCATCCCGGTTGGGAAGCGCCGCGTCCACGGCAGCGAGCCGGGCTGGGACATTTGTCGTGGACTCGGGCAGGCGGTCATAAAGGTTCATCATTGACACCGCCACCTCAGCCAGGCACCCCGCGGTCAGAGGTTCGCGAAACCGCCAGCCGACCAGGGGTTGCAGCGGGGCATAATCCGGGGCGACAAGGGTGTATGAATCAATGGCCCCCTCGGGCGGCATGATTACATGAAACTGGAATATTCCCGGCGTAACCTTTACCTTGCCGATCAAGACCTCTTTGAAATCACCTGAAGCCGAGCTGGCCCGGAACTCCTGGTCACCAAACTTCCAGACAAAGCCGTTTCCCTTGATGACCGCTTTCAGCGTGTACTCTCCGCCAATAGGAAGAAAAGCCGAAAAATTAACAGCTGTTTTTTCGGAAACCCCAAGCAGCCAGCCCTTGCCGGTGAACTGCCCGTAAAGATTGTATTCGGGCACGGTCACTCTGTCGGTTTTACGGTTATAGGTGGCTTCCGCTTCATAGTGGAAGGTCCTGCGGCCATTCAGTATGACCAGGTAATCCCTGTCGGCAGGTTCCTTGGGCAAACCGGCGGCCCAGCCGAATTGATCCACTATCATCCTGGCAAGATCTTTCTGGGTAAAAACGGGCTGACTTGTCACGGCTGTCCGGGCCGGCGTCGCAAACAGGCAAATTACCGCAAAAACCAGGAAAAAATGTTTAAACATTATGCCTCCGGAAGAGATCGGGATTCGGTGATTCCGCGCGGTGAATAAAAGCTCCCGTGCCTTTCGTTGCCTATTTCAGCCATTAAATGTATATCATATATATATGTTTCTTGAAAACCGGCTTATTGAGTGGTAGATTCCAATTATTTCGACTGCATGTTTGCACAGCGGGATGAAACAGGTAGACTTTAGGATTGGCAGCGAAGAGAAGTGCCTTGTCACAGCAATCAAGAATACCGGCTTGCATATAGTCATGAAACCACTCAACCTCCGCACCCGGTTATCAATTGCTTCCGGCAGGGGATGGGGTCTGATTCCACGGAGATACGCATGAATGAACACATCCTTATAGTTGATGACGAGGAAATGATCCGAGACCTGCTCTCTTCTGCCCTAAACCAGGAGGATTACGTCTGCCTTCAGGCAGCAAACGTAGATGAAGCCTTTGCCATGTTGAGCGAACACAGGGTCGATCTGGTGATTTCGGACATCATGATGCCCGGGAGAAGCGGCGTCGAACTTCTCAGAGACCTCAAACAGGTCGATCCCGAGATCGCCGTCCTTATGATCACCGGCCTCTCCGACATGAATACCGCCATGGAATGCATCCATCTCGGGGCTGATGATTATATCACCAAACCGTTCGGCATCAGCAGGGTTATCCTGACCGTCAGAAACCTGATCATGAAGCGCAGCCTTGCCATAGAAAAGAAGAACTATCAGGTAAGCCTGGAATTCAAGGTCATGCAACAGACCGAGCAACTTCGCCGGACCATGAGTGAACTGCACACGGCTTACGACAGCACCCTCACGGCACTGGTCAAGGCCCTTGACGCCCGCGAAAAAGAGGTCGGTTCCCATTCCGAGCGGGTGATGAACTATTCGACCTTCATGGCCGGCAGGATCGGCATCAAGGGCAAGGACCTGGAACAGTTGGCCAAGGGCGCGTTACTGCACGATATCGGCAAGATCGGCATCACCGACAACATCCTGCTCAAACCGAGCAAGCTGAATGAGCATGAGTGGCTGGAAATGCACCGCCATCCCCAGATCGGCTATGACATCATGTCCGAGATCAGCTTTCTCAAAGGCCCGGCCGAAATCATCCTAACCCACCACGAACGCTACGACGGCGAAGGCTATCCCAACAGGCTCAAAGGGGACCAGATTCCCATCGGCTCCCGTATCTTCGGACTGGTGGACACCCTGGACGCCATGACCTCGGATCGTCCCTATCGACATGCCCTCCCCTTCGAAGCCGTCCACAGCGAAGTCAAAAAATACCGCGGCTCCCAATTCGACCCTGAAATCGCGGACATCTTCCTGTCTATCTCCCGCGGCCAGTGGGAAGAGTGCGCCGGGAAACGGTTCATGTAAGCCGGCATCCACACCAAGGCCAACCCACAACTCTTGGTGCGCGCTTGACCGTGAACGACATGTGTTTCACGGATACCCGCCTCGCCATACAGCCCATGTGACAAACCTCGCTGATTATCCGTAGCTATTGCCCTACCCTCCTGAACAGCTCTCAAAACACGACAATTGACATCCAAAGCAAGGGCAATCTGCTGCCGGAATTCTTTACACTGCTCTATTTTACCACTACCCCCTCACCTAGTAACCAGCAAAATCAGTAGTTTATACTTTGGCACAGTAAATGCTGTACGTTATTTAACGTAAAACAGCAAATACTATTACTAGCGGAGATAAGCCCATGCGAAACATTATATCAACTATTATTATGGTTGCTTTCTGGGCAATTACCGGAGTTGCTTCTGCCACCACCTGGACAAACATCCAGGATCCGGCGGATATTTTTTTAAACGCCGGTGAATCGACAAGCATCACCCATGATTTGTCAACTAATGGGTTTATCAAAGGTTTTGACGTGGTGAATTCGGCGACGCTCACCATTGATATTGACAATGGCATATATAAAGCCAAGGCCAAAATCACTGATTTCGATTTTGATGCAGGAACGTATCATTTCAATTATGATGACAATTTATTGGATATTTCCCTGTTGGGTCTCATGTCATTTCGCCAGGATGGCATACTTGATGTAACCATCACAAGTATCGCAGGTGGTTTCTCCTTCAATAAATCGACACTTGAGGCCAGCGACGCAATGCCGGTACCCGAACCCGCCACCCTGGCCCTTTTGGGAATTGGCTTTGTTGCCCTTGCAATACTCTCTCGCCGCAGAGCAACAGCTTGACCAGCCAGCAAAACAAGTTCACAATTGGCCGTGACACTACAAACCTGTTCTCGACATCTGTTGGGAGCAGGTTTGTCTTAGCACGTGGATCAAGGGGCGTGAACATATGAGCATGATCGATCAGTGGACCAACTTCAGGAAACTGATACGGGCGGTAACCATTGCGGGCTGCCTGGCACTCTTTGGGCAAACTGCTGTCTTTGCCGCCAGCACCTACGACTTCGCCAGCCTCGGCGCTGCCAGCAACGGCTTCAAACCCCAGGGAAACCGCTACCTTGTCAGCAGCTCGTTTATAAACGATCCCTCGCACCTGACCGCCATCTATTACACCAGCGGCGACCCAACGGTCACCGGCATCATCATCAAGGCTGACGGCGTAAATCTGCGCTCATTCGATCTGAACGACATGGGATTTATCGTTGATCCAGGCCCCGACAACATTACAAGCCTCAAGATTACGGCAACCAGAAGCGTTGGGACTCCTGTGAGCGTAACCGTGGTTCCCGGAAATTCTAGCACCTTCAAACTGTCCGATCTAGGCGCCAACCTGAGCGATTTCACCAGCGTCACCCAACTGCAGTTCGATATCACCATGAACAAGGTTTTGAATCTGGACTTCGCCACCATCACCATCGGCAACGAAGTCCATTGGCCCCCGGCAATAGCCACGGCCTTCGGCGCAGCCGACATCCCGCTGGACGGGACCACATCACTGACCTTTACTGTCGAAAATCCTAACACTGCAGCGACACTGAGCGGCGTCGCCTTCACCGACAACCTGCCGGAGGGGCTGATCGTCGCACCGGTCCCCAACCTGAGCAGCAACTGCGGCGGAACAATTACTGCACCTGCCGGTTCGTCGGCAGTAACCCTGGCCGGCGCCGACCTGGCACCAGCCGCCTCCTGCACCGTGTCAGTGGCAGTACAGGGGACAACTGCCGGTCAAAAGGACAACAGCGTTACCGTGACCTCGGCAAACGGCGGGACCGGAAACAGCGCATCTGCCACGGTCAACGTGGCAACAGCAGCTGACCTGGCCATTGCCAATGCCGTCCCGACAATTGCCGTGCCGCTGAACTCCCTGACCTATACCATCACCCTGACCAACAATGGGCCAAATGACGCCCAGAATGTAAGCATATCCGACACGCTCCCGCCCAATACGCTCTTTACGTCGATCTCCATGGGAGGCGGCAGCGGCTGGAATATCAGCACACCGGCCGTAGGCGGCGCCGGGACCATATCCTGTACCAAGTCTGCGGTCGCGTCGGGCGAATCAGCCATCTTCCTGGTTTCGGTCCAAGTCGGAGCCGGGGCGGCCAACAACAGTATCATCACCAATGTCGTCACTGCCACTGCACAGACCGTTGACCCCAACCCCACCAACAACAATGCCGTTGCATCCAGTACTGTGGCGTATCCGGTACGGGCCGGGCTATCGGGGTATTCCTACTACCCGACCCTGACCGCTGCCTGTGTTGACGTGGCTTCGCCGAACACCATCGATGCCTGGGGGATTGAATTCCCGGAAAGCCTGACGTTCAACCAGGGGAAAATCATAACCATCAGAGGCGGCAACGATGCAAGTTTCCAGAACAACGGTACTGTGACCACCATCAACGGCCCGCTGCTCGTGGTGAGCGGCAAGTTCATCTCTGAGAGGATAGCGGTAAGATAGCCCTAAAAGCATTACTTACAAAAACATGGCGTAACATATTAAAAAGGCTGCCATTTCAGGCAGCCTTTTATTGTTATCCAGCAGCTTCGGACCATAAACGGCAGATACCGCCAATCCGCCACGGTAACTGCCACGGTCCGTCATGGCTATTCGTCCTCCCAGCCCCCCTCATCGTCGTAGCCATCAACATCCAGGCCATCCCCAAAGTCCGATTCATCATCGCCATCGACAGCATCATCTTCCCCATCCTGATAGCGGTCAACTTGGCGGGCATCGTCTTCGGAAATATTTTCAAAGCGCTCGATCAGTTCCTGGTTGGTACAGAAGCGCCCCTCTTTGTAATTGCACGACTCCAGGTCACATAGATCAAAAAGCTGTATTTCATTGCACAAACGTCGGACCGGTGCGGTCACCGGGATGTTGTTCTCATCTTCCACCGGTCATTCCTCCACCTGAATCAACAATCACCGTTCAAAAAATCCCGGGCCTTATCCACGTCTTCGCGGCAACCGATATAGATGGGACTACGCTGGTCCAGTCCCTCGGGAACGAGATCCAGAATAGGAGTTTTCCCATTGGTTGCCGAACCACCGGCCTGTTCTATCAGGAAAGCCATGGGATTCAGTTCAAACAAGAGACGCAGCTTGCCATTGGGAGTATCCATCAGGGCGGGATACATGAATATCCCCTTTCCCTTCATCAACACTTGGTTGATGTCTGGCACGAAGCCTCCGGAATAGCGGAGCTTGGACCCTTTTTCCTCAAGGTGGCGGATGAAGCGCTCGTTGGCATCGGAATATTTTTTGCGCAGGCCGCCGGGTGAGTAGATGTCGCCGGATGGTTGCATCTGAACGTTCTCGCGAGTCAGGGTGTACTCCATCAACTGGTTCATGGTGAATTCGTACACGCCCTTGCCCACCGAGTAGACCATGGAAACCCGGGGACCGTACAGAATGTACATGGCGCCGACCATCTTTCTGCCGGGCTGGAGCAGGTCGCACCCCTGATAGATGCCCACGATGGTGCCAACGGCCAGGTTCACATCCACCAGTGAGGAACCGTCCAGAGGGTCGTAGGCCACCGAGAACATCCCCTGGGGATTGCTGGTTACCTGGTAGATCTCTTCCATCTCTTCGGAGGCGATGTTGCAGACCACGCCCGAATGTATCATCCGCTTGCGCATGATGCGGTCGGAAAGGACATCAAGGGCCAACTGCTCCTCGCCGTAAAGGTTTGAGGTACCTGCCACGCCCAGGTCACCGGTTCGAACCGCGTTGATCACGTATTTACTCGCCTCGGCCACTTCGCAGATCAGATGCACCAGATTATCGCTGATATTCTGATCGCGCAGATGCCTGCGCAGATCAACCTGAAACTTGGTCTTGCCCGCTTCGCTGTACATTTAACCTCCCTTTATGCGGCAAAAAATATGGTGTTATGAAAGCAACAATATAGTGTAAACAGCTTGTTTTATCAAGCCTGAATAAATTTTCAGTAAAATTTACAGAGCATTTCATCAACCTGTAAAACGTGGCATCAGAAATAGGATAGCGACGAGAGATAGGTAATCAGTCCATCCAGGAGGAAAACCGTGATCAGGCTGGTCATGACCGCCCTGGTGGCGGCCTGTGGCACCTCGGTGGCGCTGCGACCGACACCCAGGCCGTAGCA
Source organism: Geobacter sp. (assembly GCA_003574895.1). GTDB lineage: Bacteria > Desulfobacterota > Desulfuromonadia > Geobacterales > Pseudopelobacteraceae > JACPFJ01. Next base: position 39,890 of record PJFB01000001.1, on the reverse strand, counting down.
GCAACAGGTGGCCGACACGAACATCCCGAAGAACAGGCTCTTGGTCAGCAGAACCAATATCTCCTTGATTCCCAGCGAGGAGAGAATGCCCTGGATGAACTGGTCGTAGGGAATGTGCCAACCTACGGAGGCCACCAGGAAGCTGGCGATAAATGCGGTCAGCACGAAATAGAGCGTCAGGATGACGACCGAAGTGGTGACCCCCATGACCCGGGGCATAATCAGATATCTTTCCGTCGGTATGCCGAGCAGTTCCAGGGCTTCGATCTCGCCGTTTATTTTCATCGTGCCCAACTCGGCGGCAATGGCCGTACCGCTGCGGGCAATTACGATCACTGCGGTCAGAAGCGGGGCCAATTCCCGCAAAACGACCCAGACTAGTATCTTGCCGGTCAATGATCCGTTATCCCCCACCAGGCTGACGACCTGGGCGATAATCACCGTGCCGAGGATGACCGCAATGATCACTATGATATTGGCGCCTTCCCAACCGGTAAAGTAGACCTGCTTGAGAAACACCATGCGAATGGCTGCCCTGCCCTGCCGAAAAGATGCGAAATAATCCCTGAAGGCCTGGATAATGGTCATGATGACCTTTAAGCCCATTCTTAAACGGGTTATGGCCCAGCGTCCCAGAAAAACGAACATGATTCACTCAAAATTCATAAACAGCGCCGTCATGGAGGAGTTCGATTCCTGGCAAGCCGAGGCAGTCGATCTCTTTTTTGATGATGTCGTAATACTGCGGCTTGGGATGGGTTACGAGGATACTGCGCGGCAGCGTCGCAATCTTTTCCAACTCAACACTCAACATCGAGCAGGTAAGGTGCTTGGTAAGCAGCGCCAGCGGCTCCATGTTGTTTGGAAACGAGACTTCTACGATCAGAGCGTCCGCGCCTGAAACATAACGCCAGAAATCTTCCGTCGGCCCGGTATCGCCGCTATAGGCCAGAGTTTTGCCCCCTTTGCTGACTATATAGCCGGCAGCCGGCACGGTGTGGTTGACTGCGACCGCCATGATGTCGTACCCGGCAACAGTGACCCCCTGTTCCATGCCTATGGTGGCAAAGGTGAGCACAGGGCGTTCCGGGGTGGGGATTTTGGTAAAATCGGGCCAGATAACGTTATTGAACAGGTGTTCCCGCATCGCCTTGACGACATCTACGGAACTGTAGACCATAACCGTGTGCCGCAGGTTTTTGATGATGATATTATCGGCCAGGGCCGGTATGCCACGAATATGGTCGAGATGCGAGTGGGTTATGAAAATGTTCTGGATCTGCCACTGCTCCTCTTCGGTCAACACCGAGCCGATTGTGCCGGCATCCAGCAGCAGGTGATCGTCGATCAGAAAGGCAGGCGGCCTGAAATCGGGAAATTCCGCGCCGGCGCTTCCCAAAACCCGTAGCTTCATCATCCCCCCCTTTTCGACTGATATTTATATCGAGACAATTGCCCAGCATCTTGTAACAGCGGTTACGTAAAGTCAAGGAGCAGTGGGACCAGCTACTTGCTCTTGGCAATATAAATCCCGTCCCAGTCTGCCGGCGGCGGACTGGCCAGATATTCGGCACACCGGCCGGCGTAAAGACGTGACGGCCCATCGCCGTAGGCCGATGCCAGATCGTCGAAAATCGCCTTGGCAGCGGAAAATTCCTGTGAGCGATACCTTGCCAACCCCTCTTCGAAGCGGGGCAGGATATCGGTATTGGCGATCATCAGTTCATACATCACGATGGGCTGCAATTTCCCCTTGACCCGCACCCGGTCCACCTCGCGGAAGATGAAGCGGCTGTCTCTCACCTGACTGCGGGTGTCCTCGCTGACCAGGACGTGGGAGCCGTAATATTTGTTGAGACCTTCCAGGCGCGAGGCCAGATTGACGGAGTCTCCGATGGCGGTGTAATCGAAGCGGATATCGGCCCCCATGTTGCCGACAACGGCCGGGCCGGTATTGATGCCGATGCCGATGTCCAGAGTGTTCATCCCCCTGTCCGCAAAACCCTTGTTCAAATCGTGCAGCTTCTCCATCATGCGCACCGCCGCCGTACAGGCATGTGCGGCATGTCCCGGCACATCCAGCGGCGCATTGAAAATGGCCATGACCGCATCGCCGATGAACTTGTCCAGGGTGCCCTGTTCCTCCAGCACGATGCGGGTCATGGGGCTCAGGTACTCGTTCAAAAGCTTGACCAGTTCCGGCGGGGTCAGGCTTTCCGAGACCGTGGTAAATCCCCGGATGTCTGAGAAAAGGATCGTCAGCTCGCGCTGCTCTCCCCCCAGCACCAGCTTATCCGGATCCTTCTCGATCTGCCTGACCAGATCGGGCGAAACATAGCTGGAAAAGGCCTTCTTGAGGTGGCGCCCCTTGCGCTCCACCACCAGGTTGCGCCAGGCCTCGCTCCCCAGATAGGTCAGGGCAATTCCCAGCAAGGGATAAATGAGGGTCATGTCCCGGCAGGCCAAGTTAAACATGGCGTAATTGAAGCCGCCGAATGCCAGAGTCACCGCCGTTAGCACGCCGAGGCCGGCAAAGGTGCCAGGCGCCAGGGCCAGCAGGCAACCCAACAGGAGCGGCACCAGGATGATGCAGGCGATCTCCATCTCCTGGGTAATGCTGTCGTACCTGAGGAAACGTTTCTCCAGGGCATTGGCAGCCATGGTGGCATGGATCTCGATTCCCGGCAGGGTAGCGTCGAATGGCGTTGGCCGCAGATCGTAGATGCCGACCTCCGTTGCCCCCACAAAGGCGATCTTGCCTTTCAAGGCATCGGCCGGCAGCCGCCTGTTGATGACATCAGCGGCCGATACGGTAGTAAAACTGCCGGTGGGGCCGTAAAAATTGAGCGCCATGGTGCCGTCTTCACGGGAGGGGATACGCAACGGGCCGATCTGCAGTCCATCGACCCCCCATTGTCTGACGTCCAGCATGATATCGGAGCCGAGATAGTGGCTCAGGGCCTTCATGGCCAGGGAAGGATAAATATCGCCGTTGTAAAGCAGAAGCAGGATCGAGCGGCGATAAAGACCGTCGGCATCGGGTCGGGCATTGAAAAAGCCGAAATCCAGCGCTCCCTCGCCAACGGTAGGAATATTCGGATCGAGACCGGCAAATTCCGGGATGGGTATGCTTTCCACGCCTTCGGCAATCTTGATGAGCTTGACCTTGGCGTTCTCCAGTTGGGCAAGCGCTGCAGCCGGGATTTCGCCCTGCTCCCCGCGGAAGAAATAACCCATGATCACGTTGCCGGACTTTTTCACGGCATTTGCCAGGGCTTGGTCGGCCTTGGCGTTTTGCGGCTCGGAGAAGACAATATCCAGGGCCGTGACCTTGGTGCCGTAATAGACTCCCAGGTTCTCGATCAGCCTGGCGGTCACTTCCCGGGACCAGGGCCAGCGCCCCATCTCCTTGATGCTCTTGTGGTCGATGGCCACGACCACCACGTCCTTGTCCGGCTTTACATATCCCCGCACCCGGAATCGGGCATCCTTCATGCGCAGGTCGAGTTGCTGCAATACCGGTGACGCCTGTTTGTAGAGCATAAAGGTGCAGAATGCCGCGACCAGGCCGAACAGGACAAAGACAAGCCGTTTTTTCATGGGAGTGGGACCTCGGATGCAAAAATGCAAAAAGGGAATCTGATTGGTACTGATCTCCCGCCATAAGGTGTCATCCCCGAATGGTTCTATCGGGGATCCAGTTTTTTTCAATCAGTTTGCAATCTGGATTCCGGCTTAAAGCCTGCCGGAATGACAGTAGCGAAAGATTGGTACTAATGGGAAAGGGGATGCGTTGCCGCTCCCCCCCATTTATCAGTCGCTATTTCCCCAGATTTTGCAGCAGGGTTTCCACATTACCTCGATGCCGCCCGTTGGGATAATCCTTAAGGTACTGGTTGAACCTGGTGCGGGCCTGGTCGGCGAACCCCATCTCCGCCAGGGTCTGACCGGCGCTGAACAACGCGGTTTCAGCCTGGGGCAGCCGCGGGTACTCTTCCATCACCAGCAGGTACTCGGCCAGGGCCAGCTCCGGATTATTGAGAAAGCGCGCATAGACAGCGCCCCGCTCCATATGGGCATCGGCGCGGATCTCGGCAATCCTGGTCAGGTCAAGGGCGATCTGGAAAACCTGCAGGGAGTCGTTGTATTTGCCCGAATCAGCCAGGTAATGGCCATTGTTGATATTCCACCTGGCAATGATGTCGGAGATTTTTCCGGAATCGGTCCATTCGGCCGGCGGTTCGGCGGCGGTGATCTTTTCGAAGATATCCCGGGCTTCGGCAACCGGTGTTCCGGCTTCCACCTTGAGCGGCTCCACCGGGGTCATAGCGCGGGTATTCTGGGTCATGGTATTTGCGGTCAATGGTTGTTTGGGCCCTTTAAAGTCTCCGGATACGGCAACCGTCCCCTCGTTGCCGAAGAAGACGTTGGCCGGCCCCTCGGAGAGCATCAGAAACTCGGTCCCCTTGATTCCGGCCACCGCCGTGCCGCTCTTGACGGTCATGCCGCTCTGTCGGCCCGCCAGCTTGACCACCGAAGCCCGCAGCTTGCCATGGGCCAGACTGAAGGTGCCTTCACGCCTGTTCTTGCCAAACAGGAAGCTGGTGACCTCGAATTCGGTGTTGTTTGACAAGGTGAACCTGCTCTTGTCATCCAGGGTCAACTCCACCCAACCATCGGCACCGGTCTTGATCCAGTTCCCCTCGCTGACAACAGCCCCCTTTTTGAGAGGCCCATAAGGGATATTGTTTTGGGCCCTGATCTGGGCAGTCCCCTTCATGCCGGTAATCTTGCCCACCTGACCTGCCGATGCCAAGACCGGGGTCAACAAAAGGACCAACAGGCAACCTAGAAAACTATTCATGACGTCACCTCCCAGTGTAAGCCTCAAATAACGGCCGCAATTTTAACAGTAATTTAATCAGAGTCAAACGGAATATCGACGCCCATCCGAACTTGTAACTACCTGATGCATTCGGAACTATTTACACTTGTTAAATGCAGCAAATCTGATAATGTTAGTCGCATTTTCATCATGCCCAGAGGACGATGCCATGCCACAGGAATCAACAGACCTTAGGCTGCAGCTGGAATATCGCAAACGCCTGATGGACAAAATCAACGAGATCCATTCGGCAGACAACCTCAATACCATTCTCATCCATATCAAAGACAGCATAGCCGAACTGTTCGATGCCGAGCGCATCACCATCTACCTTGCGGACAGCAAACGCAATCTGCTGATATCCAAAGTAAAGAGCGGCAACGAAGTGCAGCAGATCGTGGTACCGATCAGCGATGCCAGCCTTGCCGGTTACTGCGCCATCACCGGTACCGTGATCAACATCAAGGATGCCTATGACGCCCACGAGCTGCGGATGATCGGCAGCAACCTGAAGTTCGACTCCTCCTGGGACAATAAAACCGGTTTTCATACAAAGCAGGTGCTTTGCGTACCGATGAAATTCCAGCAGACCCTGATCGGCGTTGTCCAGATCATCAACCACAAGAGCGGCGAACCATTCACGGACATGGACATCAGCTATGCCATGGAACTATCCACGTCGCTCTCGATTGCCGTGCACAACATTTACCGCCTTTCGGTCACCAGCAAGGTCATTCGCCAGAAATCGCGCTATAACTACCTGCTGGACAAGAATCTGATCGACGACAAGGTGCTGGAAAAAGCCGCCAGCCACCCAGATGTAGCCAAGATCGGACTAGACAATGTACTGATGCGGGATTTCAAGGTGGCCAGGGAAGAGATGGCCAAGAACCTTTCCTTCTATTTCGGCAGCGAGTTCATCGGCTACGACGGAGCTGCGCCGCCGCTGGACGAAGAACTGCTCAAACGGGTCAAGGTAGAGCGGTTGCTCAAGGAGTGGTGGTTGCCCTTCAAGATCGAGAACGGCATCCTGCACATCCTTATGGACGACCCCACGGACCTGGCACGCCACGAGACGATCAAGTTCGTCTATCCCGAATACAAGCGCATCAGCTATATCGGCGCCTTCCGGGAGGATATCCAAAGCTACATCAACCTCTTTTACCACCAGGGCGGAACAGCGGGCTCCATAGGCAGCATCAACGAGCTTATCAGCAAGCTGGACGCCGGCGATGAGCCGGAGATCGAATCCGAGTCCCAGAAGGTTTCCGAGCAGGACAGCGTCATTGTCCAACTGGTCAACAAGATCATCATGGATGCCGTGCAGAACAAGGTCTCCGATATCCATATCGAGCCGTATCCCGGCAAGGACGACGTCCAGGTCAGGATGCGCGTGGACGGCCGCTGCAAGATTTACCAGAGGATTCCCTATAAGTACAAATACGCCATTCCCTCGCGCATCAAGATCATGTGCGGCCTGGACATCTCCGAACGCCGCAAGCCCCAGGACGGCAAGATCGACTTCAAGAAGTTCGGGCCGTTGAACGTGGAATTGCGCGTGGCCACCGTTCCCACGGCCGGCCAACTGGAAGACGTGGTCATGCGCGTCCTGGCCAGCGGCGAGCCGATCCCCTTTGACAAGCTGGGGTTGACCGAAAGAAACGCCAGGGTACTGGAGCAATGCGTCAACCAACCCTACGGCCTGATCCTTGTGGTGGGTCCCACCGGCTCGGGCAAAACCACCACGCTGCATTCGGCCGTGGCACGCATCAACACGCCTGAGACCAAGATCTGGACCGCCGAAGACCCGGTGGAGATTACCCAGAGGGGTCTGCGACAGGTGCAGGTGCATCCGAAGATCGGGTTCACCTTTGCCGCTGCCCTGCGTTCCTTCCTGCGCGCCGACCCGGACGTGATCATGGTCGGAGAGATGCGCGACCAGGAAACCGCCGAAATCGGCGTTGAAGCATCCCTGACCGGCCACCTGGTGTTCTCCACCCTGCACACCAATTCGGCCCCGGAAACGGTAACCCGTCTGCTGGATATGGATCTGGACCCTTTCAGCTTTTCCGACGCCATCCTTTGTATCCTGGCCCAGCGCCTGGCGCGACGGCTCTGCCCGGACTGCAAGCAGGAATTTGCGCCAAGCCGGAAGGAGCTGGAGGAAATCATTCTCGAATTCGGTCTGGAGGATTTCAAAAAAACCGGCATCGACCCTTCCACCATCACGCTCAGCAAGGCCGTGGGATGCCCCAAATGCGGCGACTCCGGCTATAAGGGGCGGCTCGGCCTGCATGAGCTTCTGGAAGGGACCGATCCGATGAAGGCACTGGTCAAACGCAAAGCAGAGATAGAAACCATCAGACAGCAGGCCATCAAGGATGGCATGACAACACTCAAACAGGACGGTATTTTGAAATGTTTGCAAGGCCTGACTGACCTTAGGGAAGTGCGGAGGGTGTGCATCAAGTAGATTACAGCGGTAATACCCGGAGATTTATGGCCTTTCGGGCAGATCGGTAATCAATCGTCATGTGACACGGAAAGGAGAGGGATATGACATACATGCTTTGTAGACACAAAGTAGCTGATTATGATCATTGGAAACTGATTTTTGACTCCAATTCCCTGGCGCAACAAAATGCCGGCCTAAAGGTGGAGCTTCACTGGCGCGGCATCGAGGATCCCAATGAGGTCTTTATCCTGTTCGCGGTCGACGACATCGAACGGGCCAAGACCTTTGTCACCCCCCCCGAACCGATCGATGCACGGCAAAAGCCGGGTCTGTTCAACAAACCGGTTGTTTACTTCATAAAAGACGATTTCCAATAAACCAAATATACAGCCTTAACACCTTGTTATTTTGCTGGTATTTACAATAGCAATAACATCTATCGTTTTAACCCATTCGGGTGCCACATATTCAACATCAGCGACCTGAAGGCAGCTGCGGCCGGTGAAAGTTCCCGTCCGCTACGGCGGGCGGCGTAAAATTTCCTTGTTATGGAGAGACCGGGAACCCTGATGGTTACCAATTGGCCATTGGCAATTTCCTCTGCCACCGACATGCTGGAGACAAACGCGTAGCCGATTCCTCCCAGAATAGCGCGCTTGACTGCCTCATTGCTGCCGAGTACCGCAACGATACGCAACGCATCCTTCCTGATCCAGGTATCGGCCAAGGCCTCCATTACGGCCTGCTGGGTACCTGACCCCTGTTCCCGTACCACCAGCGGGACCTTGCACAACTCTTCCTGGCTCAGGCTGTATTTTCCGAATTGGAGGCAGGCAGGAGCCACTGCGCAAACAATGGAATCCTCGCCCATCTGCTCGAAATCGACAAGATCGCTGTCGTAGCGGCCACCGATAAACCCCAGTTCAATCTCCTCATTAATCAATTGCTGGACAACCGACCTGCTATCACCCTGCAAAACCTCAAGCCGCACTTTTGGACATTCCTCCAGAAACCTGCCCAACGCGGCGGGTATCAGGTTGGTGCCGGGGATATTGCTGGCACCGACCCGCAGCACCACATCCTCCATTCCCAGGAACCGCCGGACCGCCGAGACGGACTCATCGCACTCGATCCGTATCCGCCTGGCCCGCTCGTAAAAAAGCTTGCCAGCCTCGGTCAGCAGGACACCATTGCGGCCCCGGTCGAAAAGCCGTATGCCCAACTCCTCCTCCAGTGACTGGATATGCTGACTGGCGGTTGACTGGGTGATGCAGCTCTGTTCGGCGCCTTTTGAAAAACTGTGCGTGTCCGCCACCGCCAGGAACACCTCAATCTGCTTCAGTGTCATGGGTATCGACTCCTATTGAAAATATCGATATTAACCATCGCCAAAATACAGAATACTTATTTGCCTTTCAACAGATTATGATGCTATTTATTACCTATGTGGCAATTTTCTCTAATTATATTTATTATCACCTCCTTCAATTCCGCTGCCATGGCCGAGGAATTGCAAATCAGCCGTTTTGCTGCCGAGGGATTATCAGGCTGGCAAAGCAAGGTATTCAAGGGCAAAACCGATTACCACCCCATACAGGATAATGGCCGGATCGTGATCCAGGCGCACAGCAAGGGCACAGCATCCGGATTGGTCAAAAAGGTAAAGCTTGACCCTGTCCGTTATCATTACCTGCGCTGGTCATGGAAGATTGCTCATATAGTTGAAAAGGGAGACGAAACAACCAAGGCCGGCGATGACTACGCAGCCCGCGTCTATGTGATTTTCCCAGGACGATTCTTCTGGCAGACCAAGGCCATTAACTACATCTGGGCCAACTGGCTCCCCAAGGACAAAGCCGTTCCCAATGCCTATACAAGTAATGCCATGATGCTGGCCGTGGAATCAGGGCCGAAACTGGCAGGACAGTGGCTTAGCGAAGAACGCGACATCCTTGCCGATTACCGCCGCCTGTTCGGTGAGGAACCCCACGAGATCGGCGCCATCGCCATCATGACCGACACCGACAATACCGGCTCCGATGCCACGGCCTGGTACGGCGACATCAGCATATCCACGGACAGATGACTCCCCCCTTCGAAACACCTTGCAATATTACTGCTCTCGACTTTTTACTCACCGTTTTTTGATGTTTTAGCCGTAGTATGAACAGGCAACTTGAATAGTTGAACATGAAGCCTACCTGTGGCATTAATAGCTCATATTTTATCACCTGTTTGACCTTGGAAGGTCGTTATGCATGTGGTCGTCATTCATGGCTGGCAGGAAGAGACTGCTGATTTGGTTCAATCTCTCGCCGCTACCCTTGGCGTAATGCCATACGAAATGCGGCAACGCATGATTGGCGGCGGACCATCAGTGGTCGCCAATTTTGCCGATCAGCAATCGGCCCGAGCCATGGCGGCAAAGCTGAACCAGAGCGGAGTGGCAACATTGGTTGTTGACGCCGACGAGGTTCGCGGCCAGACTGGCCGTTCCTTAGTACGACGCTTTGAATTGAAAGAGCGGTCCTTGCTTATAGAGGCGAGCGCCGGGCAAAGCACCGATATTGCCTATGACGATATCGACCTGCTCCTGCCAGGCACCCGCATAGTCGGTCAATCGGAATTTAAAACGGTTACGGAGCGCAAGTTCAGCCTCGGCCGAACCATACTTTCCGGCGGGATACCGTTGACCAAGACAATCGAACGCCAGGAGGAAGTGAGCACGGAGACGCGTGAAAACATCCTCTGCCTTTATGCCGGTAAGCGCCCCCCCCGTCGTCTTTGCCCAGAACGGCTTGGCCTACGATGGCCTGGGTACGGCCATGAAACTGTCACGCGAATTAAACTTCGCCCACCTGAAGAGCGAGCTGCTACGGCTCTGTCCGGCGGCAGACCATGACGACCGCTTGCTCAATCGGCCAGGGCAGGTCCGTTTGCTCGGTCCGGCCCTGAACCCGGAAACAAACCTGGATCTCGCGTTCCATGTTCTCGCACTCTGCCTGCGGCGCGGGAGAATGGTTGCTTCGTACTGATATCAAGCAAGAACAGGCAATCAATCCATTCCGGGACCGGGCAATACATAGATGGTGCTGGACACGGGAAATCAAACTCCGAGCCACACAAAGGGAACAATGGAACAATATCCTTCCTATGACCACCAACAACTGCTGGAACTGGCCGCCATGCGGATGCCATTTGGCAAATATCAGGGGCAGCGCCTGATCGACCTTCCGGAGCCGTACGTGGTCTGGTTTGCCGGCCAGGGATTTCCTGAAGGAAAGCTGGGGAACATGCTGCGGGCTGTCCATGAAATAAAGGTAAACGGACTGGAGTATCTGTTCGACCGGTTACGGTAGTTCCGATATTGCAGCCGGTCACAAAAGGAACCCTTATGACAACATCAACATTGCTTTACTTCCTGGGCGCATCCATTGCACTTACCCTGGCCCCGGGTCCTGACAACATCTTCGTCATAACCCAGGGAATAGCCCGGGGGAGGAAACCGGCCATTGTCACTGCCCTGGGCATGTGCAGCGGGATCAGTGTGCACACCACGGCCGCGGCCTTTGGGATCTCGGCGGTGTTCTATTCGTCGGTGGTTGCCTTCAATGCGGTAAAGTTCGCCGGGGCCGCTTACCTGCTGTATCTGGCATACAAGACGCTGAGAAACCGGTCAGGCATCAAGCTTGCGGTTGCCGACGACCGCAGTGCAAAGGCTCTGTTCAAGCGGGGTTTCATCATGAACGTGCTGAACCCGAAGGTGGCGATGTTCTTCCTGGCGTTCCTGCCGCAGTTCGTAAGCCCGGATACCGGTTATTTTCCGCTCTGGATGTTGTTGCTGGGGTTCATCTTCATGGTGCAGGCGATAGTCATCTTTTCCTTGATCGGCTATTTTTCCGGCAGCATCGGCAGCTTCATCCTGGGGCGGCCAAGAATTGCCAGGTACTTCGATTATCTGACTGCCGGCGTCTTTGCCTCGCTGGGTATCAGACTTGCCCTGGCTGAGCGATGAGTTGAAACGGCTCAGAACTTCTACAAAAAATCTCAATCCCCCCTGAAGTACTTCTGACCCGCCAGCATCAGCAGCGCTCCACCTCCCCCCGCCACCAACCAGGCCGGCTGCACAAGGAAGGCAAGCATAATGCCGTCCAGCAGGGGAATTCCGGCCAGCATCAGGGGAATGACCGGGAGCGGAAATGGAGTTGTTCTGTTGTTTTCGTACCTGGCAACAAGGCTGAGACAAACTACATAGATGAATTGGAGCAAGCCGGCGAGCAGTACCAACGCCGGCATGCTGCCGGTGGTTGCAAGGGCGGCAACCGCAAAGACCAGAAAACGGCATGAAGCCATCAACAGGACGCTGAAGGGATTATTCTTGTGGGCAAAGTCATACCAAACGATCAGAACAATGAGAGGGAGTGCGGCATATGATCCCTGCCTGAAAGGGACCCCCAAAATCGCTGCCGTTCCGGTTGCAAAAAGGGCGAAGATCAGGATCCGGGCACCGATGCGCGAAACCCTGCCCGAGGGAATGGGGCGTAAAGGGCGGTGCAGGCCATCGTATGCCGCATCGCAGACGTCGTTCAGACACATGCCTGCCAGATAGTAACATGACAAGGACAGAGCAGGCAACAGGTACGCTTCCCAGGAGAACCGGCCTGTTGCCAGAACAACGGCGCAGAGGACATTGGTCCAGATGCTCGGCAGATTGCTGATCCTGCATAGTTCGAGATAACCTTTGACAGATTCTGCAATCCCCATGGTTACCCCTTGAAGAGATGATCGAGCAGCAGCCAATAAACATCCGTAGCCTTGACTGAGTCCTTGTCCAGACAATCGGGTTCGCTGGTCATAAAGAGCGCTCCAGTATCGGGATCGCCGGAAAGCCGGCCGTGGGACCCCTTTACCAGGGTTGCATCCAACGGAACAACATCCATCAGGTAGCGGAACCCGAGAATTTTCTTTGCCAGGGTCCAACCGATTTTGACTTTCGGGCAGAGAATCCCGGGATCCAGGAACAGTTCACAGGGATCATATCCGGGCTTGGCGTGGATATTTACTGTCCGGGCATAGTCAGGTGCTTTGGCGTCGTTTTCCCACCAATAATAGGTAAACCAGCTGTCTGCAGCAGCAACCAGCACCAATTCGCCAGATCGATCATGATTCAGCCCCGCTTCCCGTTTTCCCTCCTCCCCCAGAACCTGTTCCACGCCTGGTACTTTGGCAAACAATTCCCGCACGGCCGGGATATCCCGTTTGTCGCGTATGTAGACGTGGGCCACCTGATGATCGGCAACGGCAAAGGCGCGACTGGTGTAAGGTTCAAGATACTCTCTCCCAAGATCCGGCTTTATTGAAACAAACCCACCTTCCCTGAGCAGGCGGTTCGGGTGAATGGGTCGCGACACCTGGGTAATACCATACTCGGACAGGACCACCACCCGGCATCCCCTGCCCCTGAAAAAATCCATCAGCCTGCCGCAAAGGGCATCGATCTCGCTCAGATCATTGCCGATATCCCCATTGGGGCCCAGCTTTTGCAGACAGTAATCCAGGTGCGGGAGATAAACCAGTTGCAATGTTGGCTGATTTTCCTTCTCTATGGCCATGGCAGCCTTGCCGATCCATGCACTGGACTCTATGGAGGTCGCCGGTCCCCAGAATTTGAACAGGGGAAACTGGCCGAATTCACGGTTAAAGCGGTCGCGAAGCCCCAAGGGAACCGTGTAGCAGTCGGGGAGTTTTTTGCCGTCGGCACAGTAGAGGGGACGCGGAGTGACGGTCCAATCGGTATCGCTGTTCATTGCGTACCACCAGAAGGTGTTGGCCACGGTAAAACCCGGATTTCTAAGCCTAGCCTCGTTCCAGACCTTTGCGCCCTGCACCAGTTGGTTCGACTGGCGCCAGAAAAGAACCTCCCCCAGGTCACGAAAGTACCAGCCGTTACCGACAACACCATGCTCAGCGGGCATCCTTCCGGTCAGGTAGGTTGACTGCACCGAGCAGGTGACTGCCGGCATCATGGCGTGGATAGGCACGCTGTTCGGCAGGCACGCATTGAGGTTTGGCGTCAACGGGGTGCCGAGAAGCGAGTGGGAAAGCCCGACGACGTTAAGAACAACGGTTCTATGCATGCACATGCTCCTTCAGCCACTCTATTTCCCTGATGATCGAGTCGGTCACGGACCCGCAACGCAGATCGTCAGGAAGGACATCCCAGGTGTAGGTCTCAACTTCCAACAACGTGTTTTTCGCCACCAACGGAAGAACGCCGGTCAGGAAGCCCTGGGTCGTACCTGTCCATTTCGTGCGCAAGTGAAAGACCGGAACATGGAAGTGACACCTCCACTCATCCCCATGATCCGGCGTATGGACGGACAACGCCTCCGGCAGGTCCGCATACCTGAGCAGTTCGCCCTCACGCCGCCGCACGACAACCTGGTGGAGGTAGCATGGCTCATTGAGGTCATTCAATCTGGCAACATCCGCTCCATGGTACTGAATGGCGGAAGAGACCTGCACCTTTGCGATCGGTATGCCTGCCAAGGCAAGACGATTCAGGGAGTCGGCCGGATTTTCGAACTCCACGGCTTGGTGGCAACAATCGTAGCAGATGCCCAGATGTCTCATAAGCCCTGACTGCAGGTTGAGCGAATCGAAAAATCGACAGACCTCCCCGGTAGTCTCAAGGAGGCACCCCGGCTCGGGCTCAAGGGCCAGCATGATCAATTTACCATGTTCTTCGAAGATGCCGCGCAGAAGGGCCAAAACCGACCGCACTTGTTGGCGGATTTCGGGATAATCGGTTGGGCCGACCATTTTCTTGAAGCCAAGCGGCACGGTGGAGATGGAGCCGGACATCCCGTCCGGAAGCCAGTCGGCAAGAAGGAGGGCAAGGCGGATCGTATAGTCGGTCCGTTCACGGCTCCGCCAGTCGGGCAGATAGACCTTCTCTTTGATGCGTTCAAGGTGGAAGGCGCCAAAGGGGAAGCCGTTGATGGTGGGAACAAAGCACTCCTGCTCCTCCAGCCACGCCTTGAAGGCCCGGCGTTTTTCGAGGGTCAACTCCCTTGCCGCGCGATCGGAAAGACGCAGGCCGATGGGAAACCGGTGGCCGGGTGAAACCGCGGCCTTGACGATGGGGATATGCCGCTTGAGCGCGGCGAAGATTTCTTCCCATGATTCGCCGGGGTGGATGTTGGTGCAGTAGGTGATTAACCGACCTGAAATTTCGGACATTGGCTGAGAAAGGTCCTGGGATTGTCGTAAAATACCTTGTTAATGGCTTCTTCCGGGTGTCCCCGGCGCCGCATCTCGTTGGCGCACTTCAGTACGGACAGGGGATCGCTGACGCTCCAGTCAGCGGACGAATTGATGCAGATACGCTCCGTGCCGTGAATCTCCACGGCGTCTATGGCCCTTTCCGGGCTCCCCTTTGAGTTCGGATACAGGGTGAGCCCGAACCAGAAACCATTATCTTTGATTTCCTTGATGGTATGCTCCTCGGCGTGATCGATGAGTACCCTGGAGGGGTCAAGCCTCGGCTCAGAGAGGATCATCTCCATGATGATCCGAGTGCCCTTCAGCTTGTCTTCCAGGTGCGGCGTATGGATCAGGAGCAATTCATTCCTGCTGACGGCCAATTCCAGCTGCCGCTCCAGCACCTTGATCTCATTGCGGCTGTTCTTGTTGAGCCCAACCTCACCAATGCCGATGGCCGTTGCCGCATCGAGAAATTCGGGCATGATGGCCAGCACATCTTCGGCAATTGCCAGGTTTTCCGCTTCCTTGGAGTTGAGGCCGATCCAGCAGAAGTGCCTGACACCGAACCGCGCTGCCCTGGCAGGCTCGGTTACTGTCAGGTGATGGAAATAATCGCGAAAACTGTCCGCAGAACTCCGATCGAATCCAGCCCAGAAAGCCGGTTCGGTCACGGTGTGGATGCCGCTGATCGCGAGCTTCAGATAATCGTCGGTGGTCCTGGACACCATATGGATGTGGGGATCTATTGCCTTCATCGCTTGCCCCCTTCCCAGGCGCCGAAGGCCTTCAATCCGACTGCGCTATCCAGCGGCTCGGTCGTCTGATCGCTGAATGATTGCTGAATGGCAGCAGTCCTTTCCCGGACGGAACTTTTGAGAATATCGATGGCATCGACGAATGCCTGGTAGCGAAAATCCGCCTTTGCCTCGTCAGCCCCTTCATACCTGTCGATCCGGTCGAGAAATGAGGCGATATCCAGAAGTCGCGCCCTGTTTTCGATAAAGTAGAGGTCCAGGATTTCACTTGCTGTCATTTTTTGGTATGGGGGCGCCATTTCTTTTCTCCGGTTTCAAGTGGGGTCGTTTTCTCCCTAAACTGGGAGCCCGCTTCAGTGCGGACCTTTCGGCCAGTATTCCTATGCAGCGTTTCATCAGTTGAATGTCTATTTCGTGGGCCTCGATCCTTGTCCCGATGCCTTTGAGCAGGGGGATCGAGAGTCCGCCTCCCAGGTGTTCCTGAAATTCCTGTAACGCCTTGCCTACATCCAGCCAGGAAAGCGCCGGGTGGTACAATGCGAAGCCAATATCCTCCAGCATGGTCAGGATCCGGTGTAGATCCAGTTCGTTAAGCAAACCTTTATTCCTGGAATAGAGAGAGTCAAGGGCTATGCCGATGGCCACCGCTTCTCCATGCCGCAGTTCGCTGCCGGTGAGTTCCTCAAGCTTGTGGGCGTTCCAGTGTCCGAAATCGAGGGGACGGGATGAACCGCACTCGAACGGATCTCCGGCGCCGGCAATGTGCTCCAGGTGAAGCTCGGCACAGCGGACAATCATCCTCTCCATTGCAACAGGCGAAAAATCGGCGAGTTCCGCCCGTTCGGCGTACAGTGAGTCAAAAAACTCACGATCGCGGATCAGGCCAACCTTGACCGCTTCGGCAATGCCGGAGCGCAGGTCCCGTTCATCAAGGGTCTTCAGGAAATCCAGATCATTGATAACAGCAAAGGGCGGCGCAAAGGTCCCGAGAAAGTTTTTTCTGCCAAAGGCGTTGATCCCGTTCTTGACCCCCACCCCGGCATCGTTTTGGGCAAGCACCGTGGTCGGCAGCCTGATAAGCCGGATGCCCCGATGGGCGGTTGCCGCGGCGTAACCGGCCGCATCCAGCACCGCGCCGCCACCGATGGCAATGATGAAGGAATGCCGGCAGAGACGATGCCGCTCGACAAGGTAGTGAATCCGATCCACTTCCAGAGGTTCATGCTTGCAGATCTCACCGCCCCTGACCAGAAACGGCGGCGCAACAAATTCTATCACTGGAGAGTGGATTTGCGCATAGTTCCCGATCAATTCCAAAAGCCCGGGCGTAAGCCGCGCGACTTCGCTGTCGATTACCACCAGCGCCCGGTTGGACTCCCTGCCGCTGCCTCGCAGCAAATTTGCCAACACCACGTTGTCATGGGCAAACAGGCCCCTGGTGAAAATCACCGGGTAGGAATAGCTGACCTTGAACGTTTGCTGAATCGTGTGCATTGTCATCTGACCGCCTGCCGGTAAATCATCCGTTTAAAGTCCCCGATGAATGATCTCCAGAGTTATTGTTGCATAGGATGTGACCAGATGCGGGTCTTTTTCCCACCAGCGGCCATTGGCATTAACCCATGAACCGTCGGCGTTTTGGAGGTTGAGAAGCCGTTTGGCCAGATTCTGGCGCCAGTTGACCTTCGTACCATCCTTGAGGGTCAGGGTTTCGACGCCGGCGCTGGAAAGCGCCTTGGCCATGGTGTGATAGTAGTAATAAAGCCCCTCCTGGCCCATTCCCGGATTTTCATCCAGGGTATAGTTTTTGGAGAGCCAGTCAATGACGGCCTTTACCCGTGGATCGTTCTTGTCAACCTGGGCGTAGATAAAGCTCAACAATCCCGCATAACTCATACTGCCATAGGAGCGGAGCGCGGTTTTGCCATTGGCCAGATTCTGCTCGCCGGCCTTGCTGTTTTCCGGGAAATAAACGAAGCCACCTTTGTTGGCCGGATCATCGCTGGCCCATTTCTGATCATTGGACCCGGGCAGGTTCTGGCAGCGGCTGATGAACTGTTGCGCAGCCTTCCAGTTCAGATCCTTGGCATCGGGATCGTTGGCAACGTCGCTTTTGAGAAAGCGGGTATAATACAGCGCTTCAAGGGCAAAACTGGTGTTGGCAAGGTCTGAGTGCTTATAGCTGCCGCCGTAGCCGATACCGCCATCCAACGGGTCGTCCCCCATCCCCTTTTCACCGAAATCATCCTGCAGTCCGACAAGGAACTTGCGGGCCTTTTTCAAAGTCGGTTCATAGGCAGGGTTGTTGGCAACCAGCAAGGCCATCATGGAGATGGATGTGTTGTAGTTGGCCAGATCCTTGCCATAGATACCGCCGTCCGGCTTGGCGTTTTTCAACAGATAGTCGTAGCCGCTCCTGATGTTCTGCTCGTACTTGCGCTTATAGAAGCCCGAAGGGTCGCCCTGGAAGGCCGTCAGGGCAAGGGCAGAGAGTGCCGGATACTCTGCCTGGGCCCAGTAACCGGCTGGATTCTGTTTGCCGGCAAGCCAGGTAAGCCCCTTGCCGATGGAGTTCTCCAACTCCAGCCTGAGGGAAACATCCGGTTTTGATTTGGCTACTATTTTGTCCGCGGCAATGGCCGAAACCGGAAGAACGAGCAACAGCACAGCAACCGTCAACAAAGTTAACCTCTTCATTGCAGCCTCCTTCTGGAAATCATTTCAACGACTTGATGGTAATGGTGACCGGTGTTCCAACCGGAGGCACGCTCTTTTCATTTACAAACCAAATCTCGTCACTTTCACCGCCTGGCGAAGCATTGTCAATCATGGCAGCGGGGTCGTGGTACACCGCGATGATCGAACCTTCCGCCTGGGCAGCGAAACGGCCGTTTGAAACCAGGGAACCTGTGAAGACCCAGCTCATATTCCGGAGGTCATGGTTGGTGCCGTCAACGGTTTTGACCATCCACTGCTCGGGCCTGCTCGGGGCGCCAGTCTGCAGATTGAGGATAAGCGCAACCGGGTCACCCTTCGGGGTTTCCGGCGCGCCTTGGTAAGCCAGCGGCACCGAAGTCCCTTCGATTCCGAGGAGCAGACAGGCAACCTGCAGGTTGTAAGGCTCAACCCTCGTTCGCAGCAGGCTCTCGTGGGTCTTGCCGCCGCTCCGCACCAGGACGTACTCCAGCAATCCCTTATCCATATTGACTTCAGCCGGGAAGGAGACGGTCCGCTCCTTCTTGTTGATCAGAATCTCGCCTACCCGGTAGAGGCCGGGGCTCACCTGCTCCACAGGAGAGACACGGAAGGTGTGGCGGTCCGGCAACTCGCCGGGAATCTGCGGTGTTGGCATCATGCCTGGCGGTGGCGGCGCAGCAACCGCGGGTGGGGATTCAGAGTGTGACGGGGTCGCCAAGCCGATGATCGCGGCCAGCAGCAGGAGAGCAATGGGTTTTGTCATGGCAGGTCCTCCGGTACGGATATAAAAACGTATCATTGTTGCACAATGAAGGCAATTGTCAAAAGGGCTCCAAAAAGACGGAGCGCATCTCACCCGCCTTTTTGGAGCCCGATCCATCGGTTTCGCGTTACAAAACGAACAAGTTTGAAGATCAGTTTACACGTCGTTTCCTCGCATATAGGCCAAGGCCAGCCAGGGCAGAACCGAGCAGGACTAGGGTCGAGGGTTCGGGGACAGGGGTGGTTTCATTGCCCATTGGGGTCAACGCTGTAGAAAAATAGAGAGATTCATTTGATAAAGGGTCAGCATCAGCAAGATAAAATCCGGACGTTGGCACTATTGAAGAAAGGAAGAAATCCAGTTTAACCGCTTCTCCGTCTGCCAGGGTAAAGTTCCAGATGAGAGCCATCGAGACGTCGTTCGGAGCTGACGCAACATCGTTGGAATTAGTGAGGGCGTTGTTAAAGAAATTGCCATAAATGGTTCCGTACCATGGGTCGTCAATCTGCCAAGAGAGACGGGAGTCAGGTGCAGTTGATCCTACAAGTCCCTGTTCGTTGAAAAATGTATTATCGGTTTCCGATATTTCGGTATCGACAAATATTCCATAGGCATATGTGCCTGGCGTATTGAAAGTGGCAGTCCATGACTGAGGCGTCGTGAAATCATAATTTGTCGGTGGAGTGGCAAGAGGATCAGCGAACCAGGACGCCGCTCCGTTATCATAGACAATTCCCTCATATATCGAAAAGGTTACGGCTGAGGCAAGTGTGCTTGTGCAGAGGATCAGAGCGGTTGTGAGAATGAATCGAAGTGTCTTCATGGGTCACCTTCCTGTTTCGCGGACCCTGTCAAGCAGGTGTCCGAGTTAATAAAAATTACCTGCTTAGCGGCGTTGCTGAAACCTCATTGGAATAAAGCGATTCCGTCCCGGCCTGATCGACCGACGTCACTCGCCAGAAATACTTTGTACCGAGCGTCAAGTTGAAGTCAGCATAGGTGCAGTATGACGATGTATATCCCGACTGAACGAGAGCATACGGTCCGCCACTGGTTGTCCCTCGATAGATGTTGTAGGTAACGTTTCCTGGCACACAGGTCCAGACGAGGTCCGCCTTGTTGAGCTTGGTCCGTACGCTCAGGTTGAAAATGGTTTGTACCGGTTCGATTATTACCGGGGAAACCGTCACGTTGGCGGTATCGGAGCCGCTGCCGCCATCACCGTCGTTCACCGTCACCGTCACCTGGAAGCTGCCCGGTATGTCATAGACATGGCCGAGACTGAAAGTCTTATCCGGGTTAAGCGCCAACGGTTGCAGGCCCGATCCGTCTCCGTAATCGACAGTTGCACTCCAGGTATCCGCCCCGGGATCGCTGAAGAAACCGTCTGAACTGAACGTACCGCCAGCATTGATGGCAGCGTCCGGCCCGGCATTGACCGTTGGCGCCACATTCCCCACTGTCACTATAGCGGTGTCAACCCCTGTACCGTTTTCATCGTCAGTCACGAAAACGGTCACCGTGTAGACCCCGTTCTGGCCATACACATGCTGCAGATCAAAAGTCTTATCGGCCTTGAGCGTCAGCGGCTGGGGACCGCTTCCGTCACCGTAATCCACCGTAGCGGTCCAACTGGTCGAACTGCTGTCGGTAAACAAGCCGCCGCTGTTGAACGCGCCTCCTTCAAGCAGCGAGGCATCGGGTCCGGCATTAACGACCGGGGCAGCGTTGTTGACCAGCACAGCCACGGTATCCGTTCCTTGGCCGCCGTCCCCGTCGCTCACCGTCACCGTTACGGTGAAGGCGCCGTTGGCTGCATAGGTATGGGCAAAGGCAAAGGTCTTATCGGGATTGAGCAGGAGCGGCTGCGGCCCGGTGCCGTCGCCGTAGTCCACGGTGGCGGTCCAGGTGTCGGCGCCAGGATCGGTGAACGAGCCGCTACCGGCAAAGGAACGGGTATTGTTGAGTGTCACGTCAGGACCGGCATTGACCAGCGGTGCAACGTTCGTTGCCGTCACCTGAACGGTTGCCGAACCAGTGGCGCCATCCTTGTCGATAACTACAATGGTCACCGGATAGACGCCATTCTGCGGATAAAGATGATTCAGGCTGAAGTTCTTGCCGGAAAGCGTCAGCGGCTGGACGCCGGTACCATCGCCGTAATCGACGGTGGCGGCCCAGGTATCCGCACCCGGATCACTGAAGGAGCCTGAGGCAAGATAGGTACTTCCTTCGGTAATGATTGCTGGAGCCGGCGGACTGACCAAAGGCGCCACGTTCAGCACTTCCACCGTGGCTGTGGCAACCGATTCGAGGCCGCCGTCGGACACTTTGAGGCGAACCGTGAAGGTGCCGTTGTCGGGACGGCTGAAGGCTGGTTTCATCCCTGTGGTTTCAAAGGTGCCGTCGTTATCCAGATCCCAGGCATAGCTAAGTGCGTTGCCGTCCGGATCGGATGACGCACTCCCATCGAGTTCGATCGTCCCCCCTTCACTGACGGTGTAAGGACCGCCGGCATTGGCCACGGGCTGGTTGTTCTGCTTGATAATTACCGTCGTCCATTTGGTATCGGAGAGCTTCTCGTTGTTGGGGCTCAAAACGCCATTGTCAGACACCTTGAGGCCGATGTTGTACGTACCTGGGGCATCCCAGGTAAAGGTCGGCGTGGCCCCGGTGGCGTCGGAGAAGTTGTACGGATAGACGCCGTCCAGCTCCCATTCATAAGCGGTTATGAAGTCGGTCGGGTCGATGTCGTATGATTTGCTGCCGTCAAGCTGCAACGGTATGCCGACAAAACCGACATAGGGCCCTCCCGGATTGGCCACCGGCGGATGCGGCGGCACAGCAACCACGACCGTGATCGAGTTGGTGTCGTACTTGGGCGGATCGTTGTTGTCGGTTACCCGGAGGGTAACCTTGTAGGTCCCCAACTCGGTATAGGTGTGGGTTGCGGTTGGCTGATCGCTGCTGTACTCGTAGATTCCGTCGCCGTTGATGTCCCATTCGTACTTGACAATCTTCCGGAACGGATCGAGGTGGTAAGACTTGGAGCCGTCGAGCGTCAGCGGCCAGTCGATCCCCCAGACCTTGTTTTCACCGGCAACCGCCACCGGCGGCAGCACGAACAGGGTTTTGGTCAGGATGATGACCCCCCAGGCAGTGCGGAATGCGCCTTCCACCCAGTGGGTACCGGTATCGGTTCTCCCTCCGGTGAACATGCCGTTGGCGTCCTGCTGGTTGACGATGGTGCGGGCCAACCCGCGGGTCGGGTCATTGTACCAGTCGATAGCGTTGGTTGTCCCTTCGCCGAGGATCGTTATCTCCTTCGGCTTGGCGGTGCGCATGGCCTTGGCAAGGGCATAAAGCGCATAGTAATTGCCCGAGCCGTTGTACCATCTGTCCCAGTACGAGGCGAGGAAGTTTTCCACCTGTTTCCAGCGCATGTCGGTTGTCGGGATCTTGTCGAACGCCACCTGGGCCAAACCCGACGGCGTGGTGGCAACATCGTTGCCTGCGCTGGTATAGCCATAGCCATTGCCGTCGCTGCTTCTGCTGTAGGCAAGCCAGATTATGTTACGGTCACGGACCCACTGGGGAACCTTGATCCATGCCTGCTCCTCTGCAGCCTCGAAACCGAGCGCCGCCCACTGGCTGGCGGAATTGTCCGCCTGCCCCTGCCAGCTGTAACGCCAGCCGCCGGCACCATAGCCCGACACGTCGTCTCCCTGGCCCCAGTAGTACATCTCGGCCATATCCTCGACGATCTCGCGGTAGCTCCTGCCGATAATGCCGGAACCACCAGTCGATGCCTTCAGGTTTGGTGTGCCGGAAGCCACCAGGGCCATCATAACCTGGCCGCCTTCGTAAATGGAGCTGCCGGAATTGACCTGGATGCCGTAGCCATTGCCATTAACATCGGGATCGCCGTATGCCTGATCGCCTATGGCAACCGTGTTGAGTGTGGTCAGAACATACTTCATCCCCTGCCAGACATCCTCCACATAGGGATCATTGCTGAAATCACCCACTTCAAGATGTCCGTTGATCTCCATGGAATGGATGGCAGAAGCGGTTGGCGAAGAATAGTATCCGTTGGTATAGCCGCTGCTCTGCCAGCTGCCGTTGGTACGGTTTTGCGTTGTATGCACATACCAGAGGGCATCGTCGATCGCCTTGTTGACCTCGACGCTGAGAGTTTTGGTGCGGATGATGATCGGGTAGAGATCAGAAGAGCTCTTGCCGTCGGCATCGGTTACGGTTATACGAGCCGTGATAGGTGTTCCGTCAGTTGCGTTGTAGGTATGCTTTACAGAGAGATTGTAGCTGTCGGTCACCGTTGCCGGAGTGGAAGAGGTGCCGTCACCGAAGTCCCAGACATAGGTGATCGGCGCCTTGCCTGACTTCACCACCGCCTTGAGGATCACCTCTTCGCCGCTCCAAGTGTCATGGGGCACTTCAATGCCACCGGAGAACTGCCAGGGAGCGGTGATAACCAGCGGATCGCTGCTTACGGTCAAGGTGGATGATGCCGTACTGCTCTGTCCCGCACCGTCGGTAACGGTCAGTTGCACGGGGTAGGTGCCGGCAGCAATCGGTATGATGATCGGCTTTTCACCCGACAGCGTCTGGATGCCGGCAGAGAGAACGATGTTGTCGATGACAAAGGTACCGCTGTAATAGGAAGCCCCTACCTTGAACGACATGGACGAGGGGACAAAAGAAGAGTCGTACAGCAGAGTCCAGACCGTTGAGGACGCAGGCTTGTAGTAATAGCGCGCCCCATTGACCCCACCAGTTACTGAGGTCTTCAGCTCGATCCTTGCATCGTAGGCGGTGTTGGAGGCATAGGAACCGAACTGGCCGCGGCTGGAGCCGTTTTCGTAGACATACAGCCCGCCGTTGTTAAAATAGAGGGCATACGGCATCTGTTCATAGCTGAAGTTGGTGGTGGTATTCTTGAAACCGAACATCAGGTAGCCGCCAGCGGTTTGCGTGATCTGGCCCGCCAGGACGGCTGTCCCGTCAAGGGTGAAATCGGTATTGCTGAACAGGTAGCGAGACCCCCAGCCGCTGCTTCCGGTCAGGGTGACAGCATTGTTCTGGGTTACCCCGGAGGTGGGGAAGAGCCATTTCGCCGTATCGATGACCGTGCCGGTAAAGGCGTCCTCGATCAGGACGCTGGAAGAGCCGACAGTCCACTGGAAGGAAGCGATGCCGTAATCGTCCGTCGATGCCGAACCGTTGAGGCGGAACGGCGCACCCACATTGGCAGTGTACGGACCACCGGCATTGGCAACCGGCGAATTTCCAACCGCCACCGTTACCGTCGCGGTTGCGGTTGCGGTCTGCAGTGCTGCATCCTGCACCGTCAGGGTGATGGGATAGCTGCCCGTCGAAGAATAGGTATGGATCGGTTGCGCCCCTTTGCCGGTGGTGCCGTCACCGAAGTTCCACGCGTAGGAGAAGATGCCGGTATTGTCGGTGGACGCCGTGCCGTCGAAGACAACCGGCGTGTTCGGCTCGGTGACATAGGGTCCGCCGGCATTGGCAGTCGGTGCGCCGGTCGTCACCACCGATGCCGTCGTTGTGGCGGTATGGGTCTGGTTGGCATGGTCAGTAACCTTGAGGGCTACCGTATAGGTGCCGGGAACGGCATATGTATGGGTAGCGGTCCTGGTCGTCACCACTGGCGTGCCGTCGCCGAAATTCCACTCGTATTTCCAGATCCCCACATCATCCGTCGAAGCAGAAGCATCCACATTGATCGTCCAGTGCTTATTGACGACCTGGTCTTCGTTCACATTGTATGGTCCGCCGGGATTTGCCACCGGCAACGCATTGCCACTGGTGGTAACAATGCTTTTCGCCGCACTGGTCTGGCCGGCCCTGTCGGTAACGGTCAGGGTGACGTTGAAGGTGCCGGCTCCGGTATAAGTATGGGTTGGTTTTTGAACCGTACCAAGGGCGCTGCCGTCACCGAAGTCCCACGAGTAGGATTGGATGCCGCTATCGTCGACGGAGGCGGAACCATCCAGGGTGACCGTCCAGGTATTCTGACTGGCAATCGTTTCATCGAGCAGGTACGGTCCGCCGGCATCCGCCACCGGCGGGGTCCCCTTGCTGGCGGTTACCGAAGCGGTGGCCATGGCGGTCTGCCCGGCCTTGTCGGTGACCTTGAGGGTTGCCGTATAGCTTCCCTCGGCATAGAGATGGGTCGGGTTCGCTCCGGTTCCCAGCGAAGAGACCACTAAATTGTCGAACCTGGCATCCGAATAGTATGTGGAGAAACCGACCTTACCGTTCGGCAGGTTTGTATCGTTTACAACCAGCATGAGCGAACCGTTCAGGTAGCACCTGAAGGAGCTGCCGTATGCCTCAACCTTGAGGTGATACCATGTATTCAACTGCGGGACGAACCCGAGCCCCACCGAGGCAAGGTTTGACGATCCACCGTTGAGCACACGGTAGAAAAGCATGTCGTTGTAGCCCCGTCCCCGGAAGATCAGTTCGTAGTGGTTGTTCTGGTCGAGCCCTCGGAACAGTAACTGCGCCTCCTGACCGGAACCGGCCAGGAGCATGATGTCCGCCTCGACAGTGTAGTCACCCGACTTGAGGTTGCCAACAAACGTATCCGACCTGTCGATACTGGCATTGGTCTGGCGGTAGCTGCCGCCATCCACGGCCCACGTCCCCTGGAGCTGGCTCCAGCCAAGGGCGTTGCCGTCATCGAAGTTGTCGGTGAAGCCATCGCCGAAATCCCACTCATAGCTCACGATGCCGCCATCATCGGTGGAAGCGGAGCCGTTGAGGGAAACCGAATAACGGCCGCTGTTCGCCTGGGCCTCACCGACCGAGTAGGGTCCGCCAGCATTTGCCACCGGCGGCGCGCCGAGCGCTTTCACGACCGCGACATCCGTGCCGGCGCGGCCGGTGCCGTCAGTCACCACCAGACTGGTCAGGTATCGCCCTTCGGCAACGAAGGGGTGGGAGACCGTCGCATCGGTAGCGGTCCCTCCGTCCCCGAATTTCCAGGCATAACTGGAAATGACACCGTCGGGATCATAGGAGAAGAGTCCATTGAGCGCTGCCGGCGAGCCGATAGCCACTGCCTGACTCTTCGGCGAAACAACCGCGAAGGGGGCGCCAGCCGCTTTCGTGGCAACTGGCGGCGCCGAGACCGCCAGCAGGCTAGACCGAGTGGATAAGGGGCTGATCGCGGCCCGGGTACCGAAGGTGCCGTCGCCCTTGCCGGGATAGAACCAGAGCTTGTTGTTGGAGCCGTAGTTCCCCATGACGATGTCCACGTAGCCGTCATTGTTCAGGTCGTAGGCATCTATCGAATTGTGGTAGTTGTCAGTATCCAGGGTCGGCACCAGAACACCAGCCGCGAAGCTGCCGTCGCCGTTACCTTTGAAGAAATAGGTGTCGCCGTTGGAGCTGCCGCCGACGATGATGTCCGTCTTGCCGTCGTTGTCGAAGTCCGCGGCAGCCAGGGCATAATTGTCGTTTGCCGAGGTTGTGGCGGTGCCGATCGAGGCTCCGGTGAAGCCCCCGGCACCGTTGCCGCGGTAAACCCAGACATTGTTGGTCCCGTAAAAGGAGGCCGCAAAATCGAGGTTGCCGTCACCGTCGAAATCCGCTACGTCAAGTCCTCGTCCGGTATTGGGGAGTGTGATGGTCGAGCGGGTAAAACCGCCTTTACCGTCATTGAGAAACAGGGCACTAACATTGGTATTGCCGTTGGCGATAAAATCAGTCAAACCATCATTATTGAAGTCTCCGGCCGCCATATCCATGATATAGCCGCCGGAATTCGGATGGATGCCGACAACACCGTTGTTGGTGAAATTGTCGTTGCCATCATTAGTGAAGAGATACATTTCCCCATTGCCGCGTCCGGCAATGAAATCCAGGAAACCATCCCCGTTGAAATCTTCGATGGTAATGCCCCGCGATGTCCCACTACCCAGATAATCCAGGGTCCGGTAATTGCTGAAAGTACCATCACCGGCACTCTTGGCATAATAGATCCAGGAAGCATCATCAATACCGAGAACAAAACTCTTCGACCAGTTGTCCATGGTTGCGGGATTACAATCGTCATCCTTGCCGTTGTGAATCACTTCACGGCGGCCTGGGTTGACCAGAGGGTCACTATCGTTACAGTCAAGGCTGCTCGGATAACCATCACCATCGGCATCGACTGTATCGAAGGTCAACGGGTTGCAGTCGTTGTCGATGCCGTCGTACATAATTTCTGTAGCACCCGGATTTACTGAAAAATTGGAATCGTTGCAATCGGCGCCATTCGTCACATACCCAGCCGGCGCAGAACAAGCCTGGAGCGGGGCAAGGAGATTGCCATAGCCGTCATTGTCCGCGTCCAAATAAAACGTGGTGCTCACTCCTTCATCGATCTGCCCGTTGCAGTTGTCGTCCTTGCCGTTGCAGACCTCGGAAGCGCCTGGATGGATGTTCAGATCAGCATCATTGCAATCGGTATTGTCGGCAACATAACCCGCTGGAGCGGTGCAGTCCTGAACGCTCAGCAGAGGATTGCCATAACTGTCGCCATCGGCATCACGATAGAAAGTGGACGGAGGAAGTCCGTTGCAGACAAAATCAGCGGTTGCCGGGTTACAATCATCGTCCTTGCCGTTGTTAAGGATTTCAATCGCACCCGGGTGGACCGTGGCGTCGTTATCATTACAATCTACGGATGAGTCGTAGTTGTCGCCATCCACATCAGAGTAAATCCTGACTATCCGACCTTCAACCGTGTCCTGGCTTGCTGTATTGTTATCCCGCACCGTCACCAGCACCAGCCTCGTCCCGCTGTCCGTCGAACCGGGAGTCAGGGTGTAGCTGGTGCCAGTTCCCACAGGCGAGCCATCCAGGGTCCACTCATAGGTCAGGGGGTCATTGTCGGGA
The DNA here is from genome assembly GCA_003574895.1 of Geobacter sp. Taxonomy (GTDB): domain Bacteria; phylum Desulfobacterota; class Desulfuromonadia; order Geobacterales; family Pseudopelobacteraceae; genus JACPFJ01. The sequence continues at coordinate 12,138 of PJFB01000001.1, read as the reverse complement.
TCGGTGGCCGCAACGGTGAATGTCAGCGGTTGGTGGACGCTTGCACTCAGACTCGTTGCCGATGGTGTGAAGGCAGTTATGACCGGCGGGGTATTTCCTGCCGAGATGATCGCCTGTGCATAGCCGATGGAGCTCCGGCCGGTTGAATCGGTGACCTGCAAGCCGATCAGGGTTTTGATCGGGGTTGTCCAAGTATGGAGGACAGTGGCGCCGGCTGCGTCGTCGAACAGCCCGTCGCCATCCAGGTCCCAAGCGTAGGTTAGGGTGTCACCCACATCTGGATCGGACGAACCGCTGCCATTGAGCAAGATCTGGCTGCCGGTCGTGCCGGTATAGGGGCCACCCGCGTTCACGAGCGGATGATGCGGAGTGAATTCAGTCACCAGATTGGTCATGGTGGCAAGGGCATTGGCATTGAACGTCTGGATACCGGGGAGGGCCGTGTCGACCTGGGCCGACAGTGCATCGATGGATTCAGACATGGTAAAATCGGCGACTGGGACATTGAGCGCCTTGATCAGCTGGGTAAGAAGCGTGATGCGCTCGTCGCTGAAACCGACGTTTTTCAGGGAAACAACTTCTTCCATGGTAAGGCCGGAAGCGGTTACCCGGTCTTTGAGCGCCTGCAGATCGCTGGCCTTATATACTTTATCAGCGACACCATAGGCGACCAGCACGCTCTTCAGATACTGGATATCATTTTTGAAAGCATCCATATTTGCGGCCAGCCATTGTCCGTACTGCCTCGCCTGCTCGATCTGGCGATAGGCGTATTCGTAATTGGAAACGGCAACTGCGCCTTGATATTTTTCATAGGACTGACGGAGGGCCTTGACCAGCGCAGCCTGCTCGACGGAGCGATTGGCGACCCGGATGAGCGCCGCCTCACGTGGATCGCTTCCTTTGGCCAGGAAAGGATATGATCCGGCAACGGAGCTGGCTGCCAGCTCCGCATTCAGGGCAGAAAAATTCACGGTCGCGAATTCAGTGTAATTGGCATCGGGCGGATCTTCGTAGAGGTCGTACCAGTGTTTGGCCAAGTTACCATATATACCGGTGGCCTTCTGCGGTGTGCTATTGGGATTGAAACCGCCGATCAGCTCCGTGGCCTTGCTGATAACCGCGCCGTTGTAATCGGTGGGAATACCAGTGATGTTGCCCAGTATGCCGAACGCAGCGCCGATATAATCACCCGACATCAGGCTGAGCCCGATTCCGAGTGCATCAAGGGCGTTGCAGCCGGCATTCCACTGGGCTATGGCATTGGAAGCACCTTGAGACATCCCTTTGGCCGCATTCTTGATGGCCGAGACGTCTACCGGAGGATGGCCCAGGTCAATGATCCTGAAGGCAATACCGGTACCGATGTCGTTCACCTCGTCGTTGCCATCAAACTTTGCGCTCAGGTTGTTGTCGAGGATGATATCGTAGTCGCCGACCATGGCCTTTGCCGGAGTGACAATCATAATGTCGCTCAGCAGCCCAAATCCCCCGCCTAATTGTTCAGCCCATACACGGTTTTCAGAGCCCATGACATCGGCAAGAGCCTCTCCGCCGGCCCAGGTCCGGTTCGTCATCACATAGATGTCGGCACAGGGGAAGAAACCGCAGTCGGGTGCCACGGCTCCACCACCGATGCCGGTGCCGGCAACGCAGATGAATTCGCTTTTATCGAACACCGTTTTTACATTGAACGGATCATCACCACAGGCATGTGTCCAGACATCGGCGAACACAGGGAGAGAGAATGAAAGGCAGACAAACAGCAACACTGTCGAGCTTAATGCAACTAGACATCTAGATCGGCTAAATGGCCTCATGGCTATACCTCCATGAATTCACAAAAATGAAAGCAGCAGCAATACACCAAGTTACATGCGGTTAATTAGATTCAACAAACCACAGCAATTTATGTACCATACCAATAACATTAGTATTTTCAGCATACTGCATTTGAAGCGAATGCCATATTTTAGAAAGAGTAAACATTTTCGACAAACACCGTTTCCGAGTCCATTAACCAACTAAATTCAGTTTCCTGGTTCATGGCTATGATCAAGTAATATCAATAAGTTATTGACAACTTTATCTCGGCAATTTTTGGGGAGGGGAATTCAAGACATTCCGGAGAGGATTTGTTTGAGTCTTTCGAGGTCAGCCGCCATGGAAATACTATCGGGCATATCACGGCCATAACGGACTTTGTCACATGCTGCGGCTAGTGCATATATTTCCGCGTTATTATTATGATTTTCGTTAATTTGAGGTAAAACGGATCTATTTATAAACAAACGTGATTTGACCGGCAACAAAGTGTTAGGTTTTTCGACACTATTCTGTATGATCTCAAAGACGATATTGTAGAAAAGCTCGACGTCCCCTTTGACAGAAGCTGCTTCCGCAGCTTGCAACATTCTCCGGAGATCGCTGGAAAGCTCGATTGTCGTTTTAACGGCAGTTGACTGGCGATGGCGCCCAATCAACACCGCCAATACCGGCACCAGTAACAATCCGGCCATGAGTGCAATAAAATAACTTTGCAAAGGCTCCTGCTCCCGCTTGGCTGGGACAGTGGCGGCTACTGCGGTGTTTTGGGCTGCATGGATATTGGACCGCTCAACAACCTGACTGGGAACATTCACCCGCAACACATGGTATGCTTCTGCATCAGGATCGAAATAACTCCAGACAACGGGCGGGAACCGGACGACTTTCGATGGTATGATTACCTGTTCGCAGGTAAGCTGTGCAGTGCTCCGCATGGCCCGCACGGGGAAACTCTGCATATTGGAGCCGGCAAGTACGGGGCAAGCGGCATCGGTCATCGAACCTGCGCCTCGGATCGATGTGGTGACAATAACCGGTTCTCCAACAGTGGCCCTGGCTGGGATTGTCGTAACCGAGAGCGAAAACCGGCCCACCGCCCCGCTGAAGGAAGCTGGCCGGCCGGTTACTGGTAGTGACGCCACGATCAGGGTGACAGGGGCTGAAGCCAGCGAGACCTTGCGCGGTTCCAACCCGCCGAAGAAAGCGGCACCTCCCTGTGCCGTTTCCATGACCTCGCACTCGATGTGGGCAGGGCCGACCGTGAAGGTCCCGGCTTTACCGGGGGTCACCTTGCCGGTGAACCTGTAAAGGGAAGTACCGTCATCACTCTTTCCTTGTTGTTCCACGGTTCCCAGCGAAACAGGCGACAGGCCGTGCATGGCAATACGCGGGTACCCCACGTTGCGCACCTTGAGGCCGGTGTTCCGCAACGTGACTGTTACCGGTATGGACTCGCCCTGGTAGACCCGCTCCGCGGCAAGGTTCAGGTTCAGCGTCAAACCCTCCGGAGCTTCGTCGGCAAAGGCAGGCAAAGCAACAGCCATGTATAGGAAAAAATGGATCGGCAGATACCTGCTGCCTGACAGGCAAGAGGCTATGTAAGTCACCGTTTCTGTCATCTCACCAGTCCTTTTCAGGGGGGGACGGATTTTTGCCGATTCCCGGGAAGGTTGTTGCGGAGCGAAGCGCTTCCCTTCCCCTTGCCTCGTCCAGCATGCGCAGCGCCTGGTTCCTGTCCAGCGGCGCACGGCGTTTTTTGCCTCCTTCCCGGTCCATGTCGGTCGCCTTTCCCGGTTTTGCAACATCCTTGCCGGGCTCCTTCGGGTCCTTGCGCTTTTCTCCATCGGTGTCTGTTGGATTCCGCTGCGCTCGCGCACCCTGATTTTGGGCTATATTCTTTGTCCCTTTCTGCTTCAGTGACATGGCAAGACGTGCCCTGGCAACCTGCAAATTGCGCAGTGCCGCATCATCGGATCTATCAAGCTCCAGGGATGCCTGCAGTTCCCTCACCGCATTTTTCAACTGACGTTCAGCCACAGCGTCCCCCCCCCTTGTTCCCAGTGCGGCGGCAAGTCGAATGCTGGTTGTGCCCAGATTGTAAAGCGCCTTGCCCCGCAGGCGGCTGTCGCCCGTAGCGGAGCCGGCTTGAAAAAAAGCCGCAGCCGCAGAGTAATTGCCCATACGGTATGCTGCCACGCCGCTGTTGAACAGCGCCGTTTCCTTACGCCCCGGCAACCTTCCCAAGGAAGACCAGTCAACAAGTGCCGCTGTCAGGTTGCCGGTGGTGAACATCCGGTCGGCCCGGCGTGCCAGCCAATTGGGGTAATCGTACAAGATCGCAGCGGCCAGAACACCACATACCAGCACTGCAAGCAGAAAACGGTTCATGACTCAAACCTTCCGCCCGGCAGGAGCAGGCCCAGGCACCAGATGGCCAAGGCGGCGGCAAGAGGGACATAATAACGCTCCGCAGACCGGTGCCGCACCTCCTTGTGAACACTTGCGTGCAACACGGCACGACTTGCGGATATACGCCCTTCCAGATCGGGGCGGTCCGCGGAAATCACAGTTGCCGATGGGTCGATCAGCTTGAGGGATGAAATGTCAGCCCTGCTCATTACGACTGCTCCCTGCCGGTCCTTGACGTAACTGCCGTCAGGCAGCACCATCAGCCCCCCCGCAGGTGTGCCGGTCAGCACGGCCATAACGGCAACCCCCTCCTGTCGGAGCCCGGCAATTGCCCGGTCCATATCACCGCCGTGGTCTTCTCCGTCACTCAACAGCACCAGAAGCCTGCCGCCCGCCGCAGTCCCACGGAAAGCCCTGCCGGCCTCTTCGAGGGCAGAAGCCAGGGAACTGCCTCCTTTGGGCAGGGTGCCAGTCCCCAGGTCGCCGAGCACCTTGTTTACCATGTCGTGGTCCGAAGTGGGCGGACAGAGCGTGAAAGCGGTCCCGGCAAACCCGATAATGCCCACCCTGTCGGCGGCCAGGGAATCCAGGGCCATGCCAACAGCCCTTTTGGCAATAGCCAGCCGCGATGGAGAAAGGTCGTCCGCAAGCATGCTGCGCGAAAGATCGATGGCAAAGATTACGTCGAACCCCGCGCTTGTGCGTTCCTGCTCAAGCAACCCCCATTGCGGACGCATGAGCGCTGCTATTAAGAGCAGTAAAATCGCAGCCGACAGCGACAATCTGCTGACGATACCGGGCCTCAAACCGGTCAATCTTGGCAGGAGGTGCGGCGCGGCAAAATGCCGCATGTCCTCATCCCTTTTGCGCTCACCCCGCAACCTGAGAAGCAGGATCACTATCACCGGAAGCGCGAGCAGCCCGTATGCCGGAGCGGCAAAATCCATTTCAGGGCAACCTCCCAAGCCTGACGGCAAGCAGCATCTGTTCCATCATCGCAAGAAAGAACGCGGTCAAGAGAAGACCGGGAAACAATTCCCGGACACTCCGTCTGTTCGTCTCTTCTATCTTGACCTTTTCCAGGCGGTCGACCTCTTGAAACACCGTCCTCAACGACGTCTTGTTATCTGCCCTGAAATACTTCCCGCCGGTGGCGGCAGCAATCTCCTTGAGCACCGGTTCATCCAGATCGGCGCTCACCCGCCGCCAAACCAGGCCGCCCAACGGGTCTTCAACCGGAAAGAGCGCGCCTTCATTCCCGCCTATGCCTATCGTGTAAACCTTGATGCCAAGCGCGGCGGCAATGGCGGCCGCGGCCGGCGGCTTCACAATGCCCGCGTTGGCTCTGCCGTCGGTAACGAGGATCACGGTGCGGCTTGCGGCCGGAGACGAACGGAGACGGTTGATTGCCGCCAGCAATCCGTCACCGAGGGCGGTCCCGTCTTCGACGGTGCCGACTTCAAGGCGCTCTATTGCGGAAGCAAGCCAGGCATGGTCTAGGCTCAGCGGAGCAACCGGATAGGCCCGGGCGGCAAAGGCTACAACGGCCAGCCGGTCGCCCCCTCTTTTTGCTATGAAATCACTTACCACTTGTTTGGCAACAGACAACCGGTTTCCAGTGCCGTCGCCAGCGCCACGGTCAACGGCCAGCATGCTGGATGACAGGTCCATGGCAATGGCCATATCAATCCCTTTGGAGACAACGGTTGTGTTGGTGTTTATCAACTGCGGGCGTGCAAGGGCGACAACGGCAACCATAATTGCCGACACTTTGAGCCACGGTATGAGTCGGGCAAGCCTCGTTCGTGCGGAACCCGGGATTGCTCGCAGGCCCCCTGCGCCGGGAAACCTGATGGCCCGGGAGCGTCTCCCTCTCCCCGCAACCACATAGATGAGCGGGATTAACAGCAGCCAGAGCAATTGGGGATATTGAAATGTCACTGATCAATCTCCGACAGCTTACAGACGACTTTCAAGGCATCGTCAATTGCCTTGGCCGCAACACCCTGCCCCGGACTGCGGCCGCCAAAGCGGACCCTGTCGCAAAGCTCAAACAATTCTTCCGTGCAATCAAGAAAATCCTCAGGAAGAGCACATCTTGCCGCTGCGAACAACTCCAAGTGTGTCAGCGAATAACTGTTGGCCGCCGGGGAAATGGAGCGAAGCAGCAAGGAGAGACGGTCGAACAGCTCTTGGTCGGGCAGTTCTCCTTTTAGATAGGCTTCACGGAGTAAGAGCAGCTCATCACGACAAGAGGCGGGGCCTGACTCGGGCTCGGGCAATGTCTTCCTCCGCTTGCCTGCAACTACACTTGAGACCGTCACTCCCGCTGCCAGTAATGCGATGGTGGCGGAGACGGCATATGGAGGGAAACCGGATGGGCGAACAGGCCCCCTTATATCGTAGAGCTCGTCTGCAGCCCCAGCTGAAGCTGCCACTGGTGATATTGCGGCGACGAGAAGGATGAGCAGCACCCCGATCGCCTGCAACAGGCTTGTCATGGCCGCCTCCCCCGGCATCTGTCCCGGAAATACCCGATCAGCGCGTGCAGGGGTGAAACCTGGGTACCCAGCTCAAAATATCCGGCACCTGACCGTGAAATGTTGCGTTTCCGTTCAAGCCGTTTTTTTTCGGACAGTTCCCGGAATTTTGCACGCGTTGTCAAGTCGCTGGCGTCGAGACACACCCTGGAGCCTGTTTCCGGATCGGCCAGCACCACCAGCCCTGAATCCGGCAGCTCACGTTCCGCCGGATCGCTTACAACGGCTGCGACAACATCATGTCGGGCCGCCAGGAGTGCAAGAGAATCATACGAAAACGGCTCGTTGAAGTCTGAAAATATGCAGACAACCGCACTACTTTTGAGCAGACGACCCAAATAGTCGAGCGCCTGCCCCAACCCGTCCCCAGCAGGCACGCCCAGCCCCCCTGCCAGGGCTTCCCTCACGAGGCGCAGGGAGTGACGCTTTCCCTTTCCCGGACGGAGATAATGGAGGCTGCCGTCACCCATGGACAATAGCCCGACTTTATCGTGGGAGCGGGCTGCCGCAAAAGCCAGGAGGGCACAGGCCTCCGCAGCGGCTTCCTGTTTGGTTGACCGGATTGTGCCAAAATCCATCGATGGTGAACGATCCAGCAGCATGACAAGCGTCAGTTCCCGCTCTTCAACAAAACGCTTGATATAGGGGCGACCCTGGCGGGCGGTGACGTTCCAGTCTATGGAGCGGATATCATCGCCAGGCAGATATTCCCGCACTTCGTCGAATTCAATGCCTCGCCCACGAAAGGCGCTACGGTATTCTCCGGCAAATACTGCGGTGGCAAGGCGGGAGGCCTTGATCTGAAGGCGGCGTACTGCCCGGTTGCCGTTGACAAGTGGGGGTTCTGGTGCGGGCATGGCTAAGGCACCCTGACGTTTGCCAGGATCTCGGCGATCAGGTGATCTGTCGTGACACCATCCACATCGGCTTCGTAGGTGGTTATGATTCGGTGACGCAGAATATCGCCGGCAATATCCTTGATGTCCTGGGGAACGACGTAGGTCCGATTGCGGATAAAGGCATGGGCGCGGGATGCAATGGCCAGATAGATGCTCGCTCGCGGCGAGGCGCCGAATTCAATATAATGGGCAATCTGCTCAAGCCCACAGCGGGAAGGGGTGCGGGTGGCAAAGACGATGTCCAGGATGTACTGCTCGATCTTCTCGTCCAGGTAGATTGCATCTACGACCGACCGCATCCGCAGGATGTCAGAAGGATGGATCAGCGGTGCGATTTCGGCGCCAGGAGAAGAGTGTGCAGAGCGGCGAATGATTTCCCGCTCTTCGTCCCAAGACGGATAGGTGATGGAGGTTTTCATCATGAAACGATCCAGCTGGGCCTCGGGCAGGGGATATGTCCCTTCCTGCTCAATGGGATTTTGCGTGGCCATGACCATGAACAGGCCATCGAGCTCATGGGTTGACTCGCCTATGGTCACCTGGCGTTCCTCCATCGCTTCGAGCAGGGCGCTGTGGACCTTTGCCGGCGACCGGTTGACCTCGTCCGCCAGGACTATGTTCGCAAAGATCGGTCCCTTTCTGGTAGTGAACACCCCCTCGCGCGGGTTGTAGATCAAAGTGCCGACAAGGTCGGCAGGGAGCAGGTCGGGAGTGAACTGGATTCGCTGGAAACTGGCATCGATCAATCCCGCCAGCGTCTTGACCGCTGTTGTCTTGGCAAGGCCAGGCACACCTTCGATCAGGATGTGCCCGTTGGCAAGCAGGGCGATCAGAATCCGCTCCACCAGATTACGCTGACCAACGATCACCTGCTCCACCGAAGAAAGGATTTTACTTATGAATTTCCCTTCTTCCCGAACTTTTGCTGTCAACGCGTCAGTGTCATAAATCAAGGTCAACTCCGTGGGCTGTTTTTAATTTATATATAACACTAATTCCGTATTTGAGTACAGAGTTCACAGTTCACCCCGACACTTTGATTTTCACATTGGTTGGCACCCCACCACCCCAAAGTGGCAGCTTGGTGGGCTGATTGTACAGATCAAAAATCCAGCGGGCTTTTCGGTTCCTTCACCGTCCTGACCGGCACGCAGTGGGTATAGATCATGGTTGTTTTCAGGCTGGCATGGCCAAGCAGGGTCTGAATCACGCGGATGTCGTAGCCTGCCTGCAGAAGGTGGGTGGCGAAGGAATGGCGGAAGGTATGGGCTGTTACCTTTTTAGGGATCTTCGCCCGACGGACCGCATAGTAAAGCGCTTCCTGAAATTCGGATTCGTGTATGTGATAGCGCCGCAGTTCCCCTGTTTCCACCACGGTCGTCAGTGGTTTCTGCGGAAAGAACCATTGATACATAAATTCCTTTGGCGCTTTGGGATATTTCTTTTCCAAATCGTCATCCAGAAACACCCCGTCATACCCCGCAGCCAGATCTTTCTCGTGTAGCTCCCCAACCACAACCAGCTGATCTCTCAATTCCGCAGTAATTGATTCCGGGATCGGCACCGTCCGGTCTTTCTTTCCCTTGCCATGCACCAAAAGCTTGCCGGCATCAAAATTGAAATCAGCCACTCGTATTTGCAGACATTCAAACAGACGTAATCCACAGCCAAACAGGACTTTGACAACAAGATTGAACGGATAGGAGAGTTGCCGCAAAATAGCGTCGATCTCTGCCCGGGAAAGCACCATCGGAATATAGAGCGATTTTTTCGCACGCGGCACATCACGCAGTTCACCTAATTCTCTTTTCAGGCCGTGGGCAAAAAGAAATAGAAGTGAATTGAATGCCTGGTTTTGAGTTGATGCGGCGACCTTTCCCTTTACAGCCAGATACGTCAGATATTCTCTTACATCATTTTTTGTCACATCTTGCGGTGGTTTATGTTTCAGAAAATACTGAAAACGCCTTGACCAGTTTGCGTAGGTTTTTAGTGTCTTACGCGAATAGTGCCGGACTTTTATTTCCCCGGCCATCTTGCTCAGAACCGCGTCCCATTCAGGCGAATCTGATTTTTCCTGGTATCCCGCTTCGTTGAAATTTGAAGTGCGCGCTATCTTTCTGAAAAGGTAGGGCGTGTTTTGCGGAACAGGCTGAAGATCAGGTTGTGTTTGCTCGACAATTGATGCAGCTGATGACGGTTCTTGGTTTACTCCGGCATGACCACCTGTTTCTTTGACATAAGATGGAGATGCGCTTTCCTTTTGCACTCCTGTTTCACGCTTTTCCATCTGCAAGTAAAGTGACACCGCATTTGCCGCTCGCTGCCTCTGTGACGGTGATTGTTTTTTATCCTGTAGTTTTACGGTAAAAAGGCGGATCCGCTCGGACTTTGCCTCTGGAACCGGATATTTGTCGCAAAAATCGAGATAGTATCGCAGCCATTTTTTATACTCAGCATGAGAGGCGACAGGCACCCCGGTTTTGATGAGATATGCTATGTATTTCGTAAAGACTTCATTTGGAATAGTGATCATGCATTCTCCTTTGACAGGAATCAATTTGGGGTTATATAGTGCAAACTTATTTGAGATTTTTTAGACTTGCACGAATCATCGGCCTCTGTTTAATAGGACAAGGGAACTCACCATGGAGTGTTGACCGTATTCCGGTCAACAGGAGCTAAAGGAATGTTATTCAGTTAAATAAATATAATTTATTGAATAGTTGCGTCAATATTTTTCTGATATTTATTTAATAGAATCGTTTTTGAATGGAAGATGACCGTATTCCGGTCAAATACGAGTTGGCACAATAAAGGAAAAGTTATGACTTGGAACATGAAGGCACTTGCTGATTTTGTTGAGAAAGATCAAGGAAAACCCCAAAGGACTATAGCAGCTGAAACTTTATTTTCTTTGATGTGGAAGCTTAACATTGTGAGATACCATTCGGATAAGTCAAAAGAAGCGATAAGTGATCTCCAAGAAATTGATCCTACTGAAATCATTGGGTTGATTTTTGAACAAGCCACTGGAAGCGAAAAAGGAAAAGAATTTTTCAAAATGCAATTTGCTTCAGAGGCAAATCTAATTGCGTGCGCCCAATCTCTTCACTCTATGTCCGACATTCTGGGGCAAGTTGTATATGTGAGTTTGAACCTAGACAAGGCTTTGCCTAAACCAATCAACCAAAGAAGAAGATATCTGGGAGTAATAAATGATGAGATGAAAAAGGCAGCTCTAGCTCCCGAACTGACTGCTAAAATTGATAAATTTCTATCTTCAAAACAATTTGTGTTTGTGAGCGATTATGTGAACGTAACCAAGCACCGGAGCCTCGTCCCTGCGGCCTACTCAGTTTCTTTCGCAGAAAAGTCATTACATGGCCTGAAATTGTCAGCCTTTAGATACGACGAACGAGAATATGAGGCGACTTGGTCAAATGACTTTCTCGACAGTGATGTTAAATCGTTATTAGAGATGATTGTTGAGATTGGCAACGAGATAAACAAGTTTCTAGGCATCGGTTAGATTAACGGTTCCAACGAGGCCAGTGGACCCGAGCGGGATAAACCTGCGCCGGGTCACCGCCCGACCGTTATACCAAGAATTTAAAGACCAAATTACTTGCGGGCTTGAGGCCCGGTTAAAAGCATTACAGAGTGCTCCGTAGTGGGCACCATTACCCAAAAAGGAGAAAAATATGCCAACCAATACCGAGTTTAAAATCAAATTGAACTTCCCCGAAGATCTTCACGAACGCGGAATTATCGGGACACCCCCGGCGTATCTAAACGAAACTCAAATACCCATAACAGGAGACGGAATAGTATTTGATGAGCTTCGCAAGGAGGATAACAGCCACCCCATGTTTGCCGTTAAAGCCCGTCTGTTTGTGGCAAATGGTGGCCATTATGAGAAGGCTGAGTTAATCCTTGTGATACCGGAATACCCAGACGGCGTAGAAGTGAAGATGATTCGGAATCCAAAATAAGTTCCCCATCTCTCATAAACTGGAGCTCTTGGAGTTTTTCAGAATCGCTAAAAACATAACTCCTGCCTTCCAGGTGTTTTGCTTGAGCCGTAGAATTTGTCATTTTTTCACCTCCTCCCGTACTCGCCCCGGAGAAAAGAGGCGAGGTATAACCAGACAGAAGCACCTGACCGAAAGGCCGTCAGGTGTTCTGCCCAGCCGTTAAACGAGAAAAATGAAATATGACTTCTGAATTCTTGAAAAATTGGGTACGCGCTCACTTTACAAGAAACTGGGTTTGGATGCGTTTTGTTGCAGCCTCCTATGCTCTGGGAGACGGAGTGAAAAAGAATGAGCAGCGAGCAAGAAAGTGGTACGCACGTGCTGCCAAGGCGGGCGACCTAACATCAGACTTTGACCTCGCGATGATGCTACTAAATGGCGAAGGTGGATCTATTGAATTAGAAAAAGGAAGGGCACTGCTAGAAG